>CAUQTA010000029.1:0-5017 GCA_963520985.1 uncultured Sphingobacteriales bacterium | reverse complement strand
AAAAACGCGGAGAGAACGGCGAAGGCTTCGAACTCAGAACCGACGGTTGGGGCGCAGTACGGGCGGGGAAAGGCATACTCGTCAGCTCGGATGCTCAGGGAGGTGCAAAAGGCGAAGTTCTAGAGATGGGCAAGGCGATACGACGCATGCGAAAAGCATTGGTCGCTGCCAAATTACTGGATACTGCTGCCAAACGTGCGGGCAATACCGCAACAGAAAGCATTGCCCAAGCAAACCACATCAACAGCAACTTAAAGAAATTGAAAAAATCGGGAGTAGTCATTTCCGCTCCCGACGGTCTGGCCGCCAGTACCAAACAAAGCATATTGAATACAGCGCAAGGACATATCCACTGGGTCAGCATGCAGGACAGCAATGTCAGTGCAGGCAAGAATTTTACTGCGCATGCACTGAAAAGCATCAACCTATTTGCACAAAATAAAGCCGTTAAAATCCATGCAGCCCAAGGCAAGATTGAAATACAGGCAAAAAATAACAAGATGCAAATTGATGCAAAAAAAGACCTTGAGCTGACCAGCAGTACTGCCAAAGTAATGATCGTCGGCAAGGACGAAGTGATGATTAGCGGTGGTGGAGGCAGCTACATTAAATTGAAAAACGGTGAAATCATTCTTGCATCGCCTAAAATCGTTCGCGTCAAAGCGCCAGCAATGCCGGTGGGCGGTTCTGATAGCTTTTTCTTTAATGGTTTTGCAAAAACTGATAAAACCTGTATCCCTTGCAAGATTGCCGAATTAATTGGTCGTCCTGTCAATCCTATTTCAGGCATAAAAGTTTTACCGGATGAAACTGATTTTGCTTTTGATGGATTGGTGCCGTTTATATGGAGCCGCAGCTATTTTTCTGATTTGGAAGAAAGTTGGCTGGGTAGTGGCTGGCGCACCACATTGAGTGCCAAGCTAGAGCGCAAAGACGGTCGTTTTACCTATACCGATAATCAGGGACGTACATTTGATCTGCCAGAACTGGAGGAAGATGAAGGACAGGTTCTGTTTGAAGCAGAACAAATCATCTTTGAACGAATCGATAATGGCAGCTATCAAATCAGTAATCTGGACGGTAGCAGCAGACATAGATTTTCACCCCTACACTTGAATGACACCGATCGTAGTGGCAGCGGTAATGGCACTTACGCCCTGACACAGGTAAGCGACCGCCATGGCAACGGCTATCGCATTGTTTACAATGAAGATACCGGCTTGCCTCATACCGTTATTGACGAACTGGGACGTGAGATATGGTTTGAGTTTGACAATCTCAGCCCTTTAACGCAGATCCCCGTTTACCGCCTTACCAGTATGGGTAGCTATAACGATAATCTACCTGAAGGTCGGGAACTTCTTGTCCGTTACCGTTATGACGACAACGGCGATCTTGTCGCGGTAGAAGATGCCGAAGGTTTCGTTCACCGACGTTTCGGCTACCGCCGCCACATGATGATTCGTCACCAAACTACAGCCGGATTAAATACCTACTATCAATACGACCATTACACCCCCCAAGGCCGGGTATTGCGCAGCCATACCGACAACGGTGAAGAGTGGCGTTTTGCCTATGCCGACGGGCATACCCAAATCACTGACGCATTAGGGCGTAGTGAACACCTTTATTACGACCATCACGGTGAAGTCGTCAAAAAAGTATTTGCGGATGGTAGTAGTGTTTTGACAGAACGCGATGCTTTAGGCCGACCCATTAAAATTACTGATGAAATGGGACGTGAAACCCGCTACCGTTATAACGAATGCGGGCTGCTGACCTTTGTTGGTGGAGAAGGCGGACAAAACCAGCACATCCGTTACGACCAAGAACGCCGACCGGTAGAGATTACCCTCCCGCACAATCAAAAGACCCTGATTGAGTACAACGAACAAGGATTACCTGCAACCCAAAGTGATAGCAAAGGCAATACAACCCGTTACCGTTACAACGAAAATGGGCAAATTACCCAAATTACCGATGCAAAAAACAATACTTATACTTTCGAATATGACCAGCACCACCGCCTGAGCACTCAAACCGACTGTTCCGGTCAGCAAACCCGCTATACCTATAACGATGAGGGCAAACTCGAAAGTATTACCGATGCAGCCGGTCACACCACGCGCTACCATTACCAAAATAGGAAACCATTGCGTACCGACTATCCGGATGGCAGTAGCGAACACTTCAGCTACGATCACGCTGGTCGACTGAGTGTTCTGACAGATGCCGAAGGTAACCGTACCGCCTACGATTACGACAATGACAACAAACCAACCATCCGCTACAACGCGCTGGGTGGTGCATTCCAATACCGTTACGATTCCGTAGGTCGTCTGAAAACCCTCGTCAACGAAAACGGCGACAGCTATACCTTCGAATACGATGAGCGCGACCGCCTGATCCGCGAGACCGGCTTTGACGGCAAAATGACACGTTACACCTACAACCCTGCCGGCGAACTCATACGCGAAGAAGAATACGCATCTGGGAACATTGACGTGCGTACTCGCCCGCTACGGACGATCACCTACCACCGCGACCGTATCGGCCGTATCCGTCAGAAAGACAGTCATCTGGACGGCGGAGAAATCCTGAGCACCCACTACTGCTATGACAAACTTAACCGTCTGATCCAAGCACACAACGCCCATAGTGAGCTTCGCTTCGGCTATGATCACAACGGACTGGTTAAAGAACAGCTCATTCACTTGGATGAACCTATTACGTCCAGTACCAGCCGTTCACAATCCAAAGATGTTGCTGCACAGATTACCGAACACCGTTACGACGTACTGGGTAACCGCACCCAAACCATCCTGCCGACAGGTGAAGTTTTAAACCGCCTGTATTACGGCAGCGGACACCTGCACCATATTAACCTAGACGGCACCACCCTTGCCGACATCGAGCGTGATGCCCTGCATCGCCCGATCGAGCGGACTATCGGCAAGTTGAATACCCAATTTCAACTTGACCCATTAGGTCGTCTGAAACAACAAATCGCCCAACCGAACAGCCACAACAAAGCAGACCCTGCCGTCCTTATCGGTCGCCGTTACCAATACGACACTACCGGCAACCTCGTCCGTACCGACGACCAAACCAACGGCAGCAGGGATTACACCTATGACGCACTGGGCAGAATTAGCCAAAGCGCGGACGAGCACTATCGCTATGACCCTGCCCACAACCTTACCGACGGAAGCAGAATCAGTGGCAACCGCCTTACCCAATACAAAGGCATCAGTTACCGCTACGACCCGTTGGGCAACCTGATCGAAAAACAGCAGCATGATGGCGAAATCCAACATTACCGCTACAATGCGGATAATCAACCGACCGAAGCCGAAATCTATCGCCCCGGACAAAACGCCGTCTTATACCGCTACCGCTACGACCCAATGGGCCGCCGCATAGCCAAAGTCCATCCAGACGGCAACGAAATCCAATACCTATGGGACGGCAGCCGCCTGCTACAGGAATATCATAAAGACCGCACCTATACCTATGTTTATACCGAAGACCGAAACTATGAACCCCTTGCCCAAATCACCACCTACAATGGCTCAGACAAGGCAAGAGAAATCCTGTATTACCACAACGATCAAATCGGCATCCCGCGAGAGATGACCGATGAGGAAGGCAATATTGTTTGGAGCGGCGACTATAGCGGCTGGGGCAAACTGACCCAAGAAGGTCGTCTGAAACTGGATATACATCAACCCTTCCGCCTACAGAATCAGCATTATGATGAAGAAACGGGGCTGCATTACAACTTCTTCCGCTATTATGATCCGGAGATTGGGCGGTTTACACAGCAGGATCCTATTGGGTTACTGGGAGGATTAAATTTATATGCATTTGGATTTAATATTCAGGAATGGTTCGATCACTTAGGTTTGGCTTGCCAACCCGTAACTAGTAAAGGGGTTCCAACCGCGGCTGGTTATGCTGTGGGACAGTCTGGTAATGCTATTTCAGCTGCCGGAGGCATTACCCAAACTGTTAAACATGCTCCTGGGACGGCTCGTATAACCGGGGGATGGGGTACTGTGAGTAGATTTTTCGGTACTATATTTGGATTAGAAACAGCTCTTGCAGATCCTGTAATAGCAGAAAGTGGGGTAAATGCAACTTTTCATATCGAAGTGACAAAATGTCATAATATTGGCAAGTGTAGTGAAGATCAATATCTAACGTTAAAAAAAATGTACAACGATTGTCCTAGAGATGCTTGGGCAGAATTGAATCGAATTAAAGGAAAAAAATGATTTATCAATCAAATTCAAAGGAAATCACATGAAAAATAATAGACTAATGTTGCTATTTGTACTTTTTCTCTCGGCTTGCCATTCAGGAAAAAACCAATTTACTAATTGGAGTCAGCATGAAGAAGAAGGACCCACAGATAAGCACGCCCATATAGTAATTGAAAACAAACAGAGCAATTCTTATATAGAAATGCTCAGAACTGAAAATGGATTGAGTGCAATTGGCATTGATAATGGCACTCCGAATCCTCAAACCCGCATAGGTATTCAATTTAATAAGGAGGACAACAGTGTTAGATACATAAGAATAAATGAAAATACTGAACTGAATGGGGAATATCACAAACGAGAGTTTCTAATTAAAAAAATTAACGAAAAATGGTCATTAGAAGAAGTAACCGATTAACTTTCTTGAATAGTAAGTACAGGCTGAGTTGAAAACATAATATATACACAAAGGTCGTCTGAAAAGTTTTCAGACGACCTAAAATACATCCTTGTCAGGCGATAACAAAAGTTAGTCTCTACAAGATGGCTGTCCCTGTCACAAAAATACCGCAAAGAAGCCCAAGCTGCATCGGCACCGAAGATTAAAGAGGTAACGAAATGTCCAGATTACTTCCTATAAAACTTTAGGTCAGACAAGAGAACCCGGCATCCCATGCGAGATGACCGATGAAGAAGGCAATATTGTTTAGAGCGGTGACTATAGCGGCTGGGGCAAACTGACCCAAGAAGGT
>CAUQTA010000028.1:0-18179 GCA_963520985.1 uncultured Sphingobacteriales bacterium | reverse complement strand
GTTTACTTCAGCTTTGTATTTCACAAACGGATCATCAGGAGGCAAATCTACCCCTTTTTCGACTGCGACATTAACGGCAACCAAATAAACGTACAAATCATTAATGGCTTCAGTAACGCTGTTAATTGCCGGAGGTTGATCATTTGTGGTTTCAGTTAAACTATGGAAATCCGCAAAAGCATCATCAACAGGAGTGGCCAGTTTTAAAGCAGACAATTCATTTTTTACATTAGCCTCTCCTTCAGCATCTAGGAGCTTTGATAGTCCTGCTCTATTTAACCAGTCGGCAATTTTACTGTCTGCTTTATCCGTTATCTTTTTATCAATGGTAAGCGTCGTATTATCGCTGATACCTTTGATGATATTGACTAAAGGAGAATTTTTCTCTGATAGAAGCTTGGCAATCTGAATACTTTCTCGAGATGACTTGGGCGTAACCAATGACAAATCAGACAAATAGTTATTCCATGCCTTGATGTAATTGCCGAAATAAAGCCTTTGAGCATCTGAAAGAACAGAAGCTTTGCTTTGGCTTTGTGATGCATAACTACCCAATACCCAGTTGTCTTCATTAAAAAACTGTTCTGCCGACTTGACCATAGTAGGTAAGACTTTGGTAATGTAAGCCTCTTTGGTATAAATGAAGTTAATCGGTTCTTTTAAAGCTCCGCCGGTTTTGCGACGAAACAATAAGTGGCTTTGTACGCCGCCCATGCTTGAAAAAGAAACAGGTGTGATTCCTTCTTTGCCTGAGAGGGCGACTGTGTTGATGGTATCTTCCAGTACCATAGTGGCAATATCTCTTTGTGCAATTTCCTGCCTGCGGCGTTCTACCAATTCTTCATCATAGGGTACGCTGGGAGTAATGCTTTGTTTGGAAAGTATTTGGTTTAAAGCTTTCTCAAGAGATTTTTTCTGTTGCTCACTCATGCCTGAAGATTCTGCTTTAGACAAATTAGTCATCAGCCAGTTTTGCATAAAAGCGGCATCAAAATGCTCTTTGTCGTACATCATCAGATAAGCTTTTAAAGCATTGTAACCATTGATGCCGTCTGAGCCGCTGGTTGTACGCAGAAGTTCATCTAATTTGAAACTGATTAACGGCATCACATTGTCTTGAAGGATTCTTCGGTAGGCAGATTCACCAACGTCTTCCATTTGCCCGCCTTGATAAAGACCCATACGATAGCTGAGGGGAGGGGAAGACAGATCGGGAATCTCTCTACTGCTGGTTGTATCTTTGACATGTTCTGCAAATGTTACTGCTTTAAGCAGGTCAGGAGCTTCAGTGTATTTCTTCGCCTCTTGACCCAGTTTGGTTGCTTTATCGCCAACCTGCTCAAGATATGAGCGATTATTCGAATAACTGTTCAGCATCATGGCTAAGCAGGCGGCGACTATGGTGACAATAGCTCCAATGCCTAACCAATAGAGCATTTGTTTTTTGACAAACCAAGATTTATTTTCTCCCGCCAGGTTTGCTTCACTAAGGATGACATCAGAGAACAGTCTGTGCAGGAAAAAACTTCGCTCGTTGTTTTGAGTTTTGGTTCGATCCGAATCCAAGTATTTTTTCGATAATTGGAAATCGTTTTGCAAGCCATCCAATATGGGATTGAAATGTTGTCCCGTTTGGGTACCGCTTGAGAAATAAACACCTCTCCACGAGATAGGTTGCTCAAATTTTGAAGATTTAGATAACTCTTTAAATAGAGAA
The DNA here is from genome assembly GCA_963520985.1 of uncultured Sphingobacteriales bacterium. GTDB lineage: Bacteria > Bacteroidota > Bacteroidia > Cytophagales > 172606-1 > Xanthocytophaga. The sequence continues at coordinate 16,462 of CAUQTA010000028.1, read as the reverse complement.
AGTACCGCCTGATTAAGACGTTCAAATTCTTCAGGGAAAGCAAAAGCCGCTGCTTTATCTTCAGAGGATTCCAATTGATGGATGGTGCCCAACATAGAAGAGCGCAATTTATCAACAACTTCCGATAAAGCATTGGAAGCAGTGGCAATTGGAGTTTCCATTCCTTCGGTATCAGAAAGAGAAATACCCAAATATTGGTTTCTTTGTTCTTCCGTCAGATGATCGAAGAATTTGTCAAAACCATGCAGCAAATCCAGTTTGGTTATCATAAGATAAACAGGGAAATGTATACCTAATTTGGTATGCATTTCGTGGATTCTTTTGCGAAGTTCTGCAGAAATTTCGGTAATATTGGTTTTACCGCCTAAAAGGTCGTCCACGCCTACGGTAACTACCACACCGTTGATAGGTTGTTTGGGGCGGTAGCGCTTCAGCAGGGATACAAATTCTTCCCAGTCGCTGGAGTCCTTATTGCTGTGGTTGTCATGTAAAGACAATCTGCCTGCAGTATCGAGAAGTACGATTTCATCGGATAAAAACCAATCGCAATCGCGCGTCCCTGCCAAGCCGCTTACAGATGTTCCTAAAGTGCTTTCTAGAGGGAAGTTGAGACCAGAGCGTTTTAATGCTGTTGTTTTACCAGAACCGGCAGCACCTAAAACAACGTACCACGGCATTTGATAAAGATATTGCCCCTCTTCCAATCTTGCCAATAAACTATTTTTAGATCTGGAAAATTTTGCGTTTTTCAGTACTTTATCCATTTCGGCAAACTGACGGCTCATTGAGCTGACATCGCTTGCATTTTTTAAAATGGGTTCTTGTGCTGCACGAATTTCCTTCAGTAAGGCAGCGTTTCGACGTGATTCACGATATTGGCGAAATATGGCTTTAGCCAACCAAATGCCGATAATGGCTGCACACACGGCAAGGCGAATAGTCTTGTTTGCTAAAGGACGGATTTCACCTATGGAAATCAGTGGGCCGATAAACCATACCAATATAATCAGACCGGCGATACCCAGCATTACCCATAAAGAACGGGAGCCTAGAAAATAAAGAATTTTTTTCATATTTGTTTTTCCGTATCAATCCAATTTCAGATTATTGATGTGTACTTACATCACTGCTTGGCTGAGTAGTGGAAGTATTGGTTTTTACTTCTACTTCACTACCCAGTTTGGGGCCGGTTCCAGTTGTGAATAGGGTAATTTCAACCCTTCGGTTTTTGGCTCTATTTTCCAAAGTATCATTTGGAGCAACAGGATCGGTCGAACCACGTCCCTCTGAACGAATACGAGCTCCGCCATTTTTGATGTAATTCAATAAAATTTCTTTTACTGCATCTGCACGAGCTTGAGAGAGATGCCAGTTAGATGGGAAGTTCAAGCTCTGAATGGGCTGATTGTCAGTATATCCGGTCACTACGATTTGCCCTTCTACGCTATCCAAAGCTTGGCTGACTCTTGCCAATACAGGGTAATATTGGTCTTGAATTTGTGCAGAACCAGACTCAAAGAGACCGTCACCCAAAATAGTGACTGTACTTCTATCTTGAAAGTCTTCTACAGAGACTAGCTTTCTAGCAATTTCATTTTCCAATAAAGGACGTAGTCGAACAGTACTTTGTGTTTCTTTCTGTTTAGCCGTAACAGAAGGGAGTTTGAGATTGTTAACTTTTGTGCTGGCGACATCAAAGTCATCGCCTAAAGACCATTGCATTGCAAAATAGCCCACCCCCAAGATGACTGCCCCTAAAACACCTACAACCCATAAAGGAATAGAAAGCCTTTGTTTTCGTTGGATGGTATTTGTGATAATTGGATTGTGTTTGAAAAGATCGGCAGTTTGATCCGGTCGTTTACTATGAATTAAGGCGAGCAAATCTCTTTTGATTTTGTCGATTTCGAGTTCGCCGCTATTTAACACTTGATATTTGCCTTTGTAGCCAAACTGCAAACACAAGTACATAAACTCTAATAAATCAATATTCTTATCCGGATCCTGTTTCAAATTTTGAATAATCTCAAAAAAACGTTCCCCGCCCCATGTTTCGTCATAAAAAGATACCAACAGACTGTTTTTTGACCAGGTTTCATCTGCCCAGCCTGCACGAACAGCCAATTCATCTACGAATGTACATAGACAGTATTTTGCAGCTTGGATAGAGTCGTATCTTGCTCCATTTTTTTCAGCATTTTCTTCAAAATTATTGATTAAGAGAGAAAATTTGTTGATCAAACTGTCCGTAGACAATTGACTGGTAGTCTGCTGCATCGCATTGACTAAGATAAAAACCGGTTTGGCCGCCTCAATCAACGGGTTATAAATATTTGCGGTGCTGTGAGCAGCATTATTCTGGTTATCCATAATGAAATTCCAAATTGAACCAAATTAACTTAAAGACTTGATTGCCCAAAATTCAACATCTAAATTCGGAAAATTACCGGCTAAATGGAAGGCCATGCCTGATGAAGTGTCAAACATGTCCCACAGCTCGTGCTTTTTGTCCAATTCAAAATAGACATAACCGCTATGGTATGGCAATTCTCGGGGTGCTACAGACAAAGCATGAACCCTGATTCCAGGTAGGTGGTAAGCAACCAATTCTTTTACTTTCTCCACAGTACCTATTTTTACTACGCTCGGAATTTTTTGGCGCAATGCTTCGTTCGGCATATCGGCTTTGATAGCAAGGACAAATGAGGCTTTATCCAATAGGCTTTGATCTGGTGTTTGAGCAACGCGAGTGGCTTCATCACGCATATCCAGCGGAATCCTAATCGCGCGTTGTTCAAGAACGATGGATAATGATTTACGCAGATTGAAAAATAATTTGCCAAAGCATGAGGCTAGGTCATTATGCTCATAGACAGGGATATCGCCTACTTTGCGAGAAGGCAGGAAGGTCATTAAATCAGCACATAGTTTGGATAAATTAATGAATAATTGTTCAGGGTGCGTTTGTCGTGCCCCCTCATTTTCATGATGCAAATATGCCAAATAACGATTAATGGTTTGAAGCATCATGAAATCCATAACTTCAACAGAGCCGCCGGTATTAGGATCGTTCACTGCATTGGCCAGACTATTGCTTTTTTGCATCAATAAACCATAAATTTCTGAAATATAAGCTTTCAGGTGTGGTTGTTTTTGGCTTCCGAGGCAAGGCGGGATATATGATTCATCTAAAATAATTTCAAAGTCTGCAGAGCTGGATCGGATAAGCGCAATGGGCAGGGCAGTTTGTCCGCTGGTTAAGTCGTTTTCTAAAACCAACATCGGATTAAGATCTGCCAGTGTTACTTGGCGACCATCTAATTCAGTATTTGTAGTGTCTGCTAGAGTTTTATTAAAAGCTTTGTAGCGACATGAGTCTGAAGAGTCCTGATCTGGGAAATAAATTTCATTATTTACAGAAGAAGGCAGGGTAACGGCAAGGCAGATTTTGGTGTCTTTAATATTTGCAGGAACTTTTAAACTCAAATTCTCAAGCTGTTTTTGAGAGAATAAAAATACAGAACCATCAGGAAAAACACCTTCTGCTTCATTAATACCGATTACCCCCCGTTTGAGGCCGTCTGAATTTAATACCAGCGAAGAGAATCCCCAAAAATGACCCTCTTGAGAAACGGCTAATTGGCGTAGACCGGATTCAAGGTAACGTTCAAATTGTTGGAAATGTTGAGGGGTAATAAAGATACCCTCCGACCAAACTACTTTTGCTTCTATTGCCATGCCTTTTATCCTTAATCTTTTAGTTATTATTTTTCTTCACGGAAAACGCCTTTGCTAAGGTCATTGCCGTATTTACGAGTTTTTCCATTTTCTTTAATTTTTTTATCGTCAGGGTGCCGTTCTTTATATTCTTTCAACAAGTCCTTCATTTCTGACTTTGATAACTGGGTTAATTTATTTTTGCCGACATTTACATAGAAATAATGTTTGCCAAACTGATACCATTTTTTCTTCTGCTTCAATAATACCAATTGCCATTGACTGTTATCCAAATCTCGATAACTTGCGACTACACCCAGATATTTCAGGTGGGAATCCATTTTGATCGGCAATATGGTAACCGTATCAGGATGCAGCATGAATTGGTTTTGCTGAATTAATTTATCACCTAAATTTTCTTTGGCGTTGTTGGTAAGTTCAAAATAGTTTGATTTTTTGAACTCTCCGTCAGAAGACAACTGATATAAATCCAATCTGATGGGAGAAGGTTGGCCAACTATATTGGGATTCGCATCAGGGGAAACTATGATTTGTACATCAATTTTTTCTCCGCTCTCATCAGATTCTTTAGGCGGTTTATGATCGGAAGCACATGAGCTTACCATTAAAGATATCATTAAGAATGATATATATTTTATTAGTTGTTTATGCATCTTAAATAGCCTTCAAGTCCATCAGTATTGATTACGTCTGACAACAAATACTTCAATCAGTCATGCAATATATGACTACTGGAGAAATAAATAGGTTCGTTATAATTAATTAGAAAGACTAAATTTTTTTAATATTTTCTAAAATTATAAAGTATTTTTCTTGCGAGGTTTATATTTATATTGATAAGTAAAGTCATGGTTACTTGCATCAATATTTACACTTAAAACTTGTTTGCCTTGAGTTGCACAAGTAAGCAGTTCACGACTGATTTGCGGTAAAACTGTATTGGTCAGAATCGCATCAATCATGCGGCCACCTGACTCAACTTCTGTGCAGCGCGAAGTAATCAGCTTGAGCACTTCTGGCGTGTAGTGAAGGTCGATACCGTGGTTATCTTTAATTCGGTCTACGATACGACCTAATTGCAATTCCACAATTTTTGAGAGCATATCGTCGGATAACGGATAGTAGGGAATTACCTGCATGCGGCCTAGTAGTGCGGCAGGGAAAGTTTTCAACATGGGGGGACGCAAGGCTTTGGTTAAACCTTCCGGAGTAGGCAGCATTTCAGGGTCATCACACATATCCATAATCAAATCCGTACCTACATTAGTAGTTAGGATAATGATGGTATTTTTGAAATCGATATAACGGCCTTCACCATCTTCCATCCAGCCTTTGTCGAATACTTGGAAAAAGATTTCATGCACATCCGGATGTGCTTTCTCCACTTCATCAAGCAAGATGACGCTATAAGGTTTGCGTCGAACGGCTTCGGTCAGTACACCGCCTTCACCATAACCGACATAGCCCGGAGGCGCGCCTTTTAGGGTGGATACGGTATGAGCTTCCTGATATTCACTCATATTGATGGTAATTACGTTTTGTTCACCGCCGTACAATGTATCGGCCAGAGCCAATGCTGTTTCGGTTTTACCTACGCCTGAAGGGCCTGCCAACATGAAAACACCGATAGGTTTGTTGGGGTTATCTAGATTCGCGCGTGATGTTTGGATACGACGGGCGATTGCATCCAAGCCGTGACGTTGGCCAATGATGCGTTTGTTTAAAGTATCGGCAAGTTGCAAGACCGCTTCAACTTCGTCTTTCATCATTTTTCCGACGGGAATACCTGTCCAGTCAGCTACAACGTCGGCAACGGTACGGCTGTCCACTAAGGGCATAACCAGTGGTTGGATGCCTTGCAGTTTTTTCAGTTTGTTAACCAACTCTTTTTGGCGGGTATGCAGCTGCTTGGTTTCTTTCTCAGCCGTTCCTTCTTCCGCTTGCATGATTTGTTCACGTACTTCTAACAGTTCAGTAACCAAGTCTGCTTCAGATTTCCATCTGTCTTCTAATTTTTTCAGACGACCTTCGACTTCAGTTAATTCTTTGCCAATATTGGTTATCCGTGTTTCAGAATCGAAACTGAGTTTTTTCTCACGTTCCAAATTTGCTTGTTCAAGTTTTAATGCCTCGGATTTCTTCCGCAAAAATTCAATACTGCCGGGAACAGCATGCTGGCTGACAGCAACACGCGCGCAAGCGGTATCAATCAAACCGACAGCTTTATCGGGAAGTTGGCGTGCAGGGATGTAGCGATGGGAAAGTTTTACGGCTGCCTGAATTGCTTCATCGAGAATAATCACGTTATGGTGTTTTTCCAAAGAAGCGTTTAATGCCCTAAGCATGTTGATGGCTTTGTTTTCGTCGGGCTCATCCACTTGCACCACTTGGAAACGGCGGGTCAGGGCAGGGTCTTTCTCAAAGTATTTTTTGTACTCTGCCCATGTTGTCGCGCCGATGGTACGCAGTTTGCCTCGGGCGAGCGCAGGTTTGAGCAGGTTGGCTGCATCGCCCGTACCGGCTGCCCCACCTGCACCAATCAAGGTATGGATTTCGTCGATAAAGAGCACAATGGGGGTCGGGCTGGATTCCACTTCGTCCATAACCGCTCTAAGTCGTGATTCAAATTCTCCGCTGACGCTGGCACCGGCCTTGAGCAAACCGATATCCAACAGAATTAATTGAACGTCTTTCAATCCGGGCGGAACATCTCCGGCCGCCAGACGCAATGCCAATGCTTCGACGACGGCTGTCTTACCGACACCGGCCTCACCTGTGAGAATCGGATTGTTTTGACGGCGGCGCATCAGGATGTCAATCATTTGCCTGATTTCAGCATCGCGACCTGTCAAGGGATCTATTTCGCCATTTTTGGCTTTTTCAGTGAGATTGCTGCCATATTTGGCCAAGGCACTTTCTTTGTGGGTAGCGTTAGGCTCAGAAGATAAGGCATTTTGGGTAACTTCAAGATTTTCTTCAGAGTTTGCAGTAATAGCGATGATATTGTTCGCCAATGTTTCAGGTTTGATTTTGAGGAACTCAGATGAAATATTGGCCAAAATGCTCTGCAACGTCTTATTTTCAAGCATGGTGTAGAAAATATGAGCAGTACGGATTTTGTCGGTACCGAATTTGAGCGAGCTGTATGTCCAAGTTTGTTCGACAAGGGTTTGGATATGTTCGGAAAAATCGATAACGGCAGTAGAACCGGCAGGAAGTTTTTCAACCGCTGTCAATACATCTTTACGGACTCTGGATTCGTCTAAATTAAAACTGTTGATCAGGCAGAAGATATCGGTTTTTTCGGTTTGCAGCAGAGAATGAAGCCAGTGAACCAACTCAACGTAGCTGTTTTCACGAAGACGGCAGAAGGTGTAGGCATTTTCCAGAGTTTTATACAAGGTGGTATTCAACTTGCCAAATAATACGCTGCGACTGATGTTTGACATGATGTGTCCTTAATTAAGTTATTCCAAGTATGTCTAAAAACAATTTGAAAGAAGCTTTTCTCAACAAAGGGGTCGTCTGAAAAAGCTGTTTAATGGTTGCTGACGATCAAGTCTTCGGCGTCACGGGAAACATTCCCCAGCCAAGTTGTTAAGCCGAGTTGTGTTTGTCCGCCTAAGTCCATGAGCGGTACTTCTTTTTGCATTAAAACAGGCTGTATATCCCATTCATATTCATCTGCGGCAAACAACCTTACCCACTCCCGTAGGCGGGCGGTATTGATACCGTCTTTGAAGAATGATCGGTAAGCGGGTAGGGTAAGCGGACCGATAATAATGCGGAATTTGCTTTGAACATCGTAAAGCTTGTCGCCCAGCAGCAGGCCATCTCCCAGCGTATAGTTACCCATGATGCCGATTTGTGTTTTTTCTTCCGCAACCTCAACCCAATACCCAACATTGGTTTGAATGGTAACGGGGACTTTGAAATAACGGTTGAGTAATTGCTGAAGATTGGCTGCCGAACGGCTTTGCTTCATCAGCAGGCCGGCAAAATAACGCTTGGCAAATTCGTGGATTAAGCCTTTGTTATGTATGGCCGGTGTATCCAGCCCATTAAAGCTGGCGATATATTTCCCGAAACGGTCTTCAGCATTTTTATCTAAAGAAATAATGCTCTGAGCGTTGGCCCATGCCCGATAGAACAAGACAGCCAGACGGTGTTGCAACATATTGGCAAAACCGGTCCATGTCCGGTCGCCGTGTTGGTGTTGACGCTCATAGGCATATTCGGTCAAATGCAGGGGCAGGGGGCCGGATGGGCCAAACAAACCGAATCCATTAATGGAAATTTCCACATAACGCGGCGATAAGGCAACCGATTGGATGTTGCGGGGAGCAAAAATAAGCGATGGCTCTTGGCGAATCCTTATTTTTTCCATTTTCGGGCTGACGGCTTTGCCCAATAATTTCCCGCCGGTAACAAATTTGACGGACTCAAGCTGGCGCAAGAGTGAAAAATAATCATATTTATAGGGCTGGGAGGCAACTTTGTTTAAAAAGCCCGTCAGTTTTTCATCCCATGTATCGTCCAATGCGTCGCCAAAATCTGTTTGAGCGTTAACCGGACTCATACGATTACCCTCTCTCCAACAGCAGTCGGCCAAGTAGCCATATGTCCTTGTTGGAGTGTGTCAATTTGAAGCTGTATGAATGAGTTAATCGACACCAAACGTTGGAAGTAATGGTTCAAAACCGAGCCGAACAGGAAGGGATGGATACCGCCCAATTGCGCTTCATCCAGTGTAACCATGATTTTGATGCCTCGAACAGGCGCTGCAACTCCATAATGACGGACCACCTTGTTCACGGTGGAGGTCTCAACACGTGTAATCGACTCAATCTGTTTTTTCAGCAAATCATTTTCAGAAGAAACAAACACCATTAAAAGCTCTTTTAAGGTGACGGGCGCATCTTCCTGATCAATATTTAATAATGACAGATAGTTCAAGCTTAATTGGTTTAAAAACGACCAAAGCGTTCGATCCTCACTCACAGCCGCTTGAGGACGTGTCAATTTAGAAATCAGCTTAATAGAGTTAACCGGCAGGAAACCTTCAATCAGGAAATCGGACTCTCCGTCACGCGGCATCATCAGCGGTAAATCCCTACTGGTACACCAGGCATCTACGGAAAGATGCTGTATGCCGGAATTGAAAGCGTAATCCCGATTGTCGGCCAGAGACAAAAACACTTCGCTGCCCAAGTAGGAAGAACGGAAGCCATTTTTGACAGAATTTTCCGATGGGACTCTGTCTGCACGCCGTGCTGAAAAATAAGCATGCTGAGTTTGGGCTTCGGGGAAGAGCCCCATATCCGGCGCTTTGTACATCGGTGAAAATGCAACGGTTTGACGGTTGTTGGTGTCAAAACCTTTTACTTGTTCGATGGTGTAGATTTCATAATTTAAAGGTTGTGTACGGTCGATGATGACGTGGTGTTCCTGGTCTTGGATATTTACAGGGAAGCGGGAGCTTTTTTTTCTGAAAAGGTTTACCACAGGCACCGCATTGACGGAAAAATCCTCTACGCCAATCAATTCTGTCAATTCAGGTATTTTGTTGCTGAATAAAAATGAAAGACTGAAATAACGTTTGCGATAGGTAATGATTTTTTTATTGACACCCTTATCGTTTACGATTTCTTCCAAATGTTCGGGTACTTTGGGCAAATGTCCGTCATTCTCAGCCTGACGGACAGCCTGTTTGATATCTTTTTGAGCGACAAACAGGAATTTTTCCGGCAGACGCGCGTATTCCTGCATAATCCGGAATGCACTGACGGATTTGTCCAAATTAAACGATAAGGCTTCATCTTCCCGAAATCCCCGATGTTCCGGTTTGGAGGACAACGGGTAATACCATTGTTTGGGGTTCTCATAACTGTGGCAAACGACGCCCACGCATTCGGAGGCCAGTAAAAACAGCAGTGCAGATGACTTAGAAAGTTCCGTACCTAAAAACACAGACAATTCATCCGGCAACATTTCCGAACATGCGCCAGGTACGCTGAGTGAGAAGTCTAAACGCAAGGCAGATTGCACTTTTTTCCCGGCAGATACCTTGAGCGCGGGAAGCGTACTTGGTAAATAGCCGAGCGAATCGGTATATTTGGCTTTTTCTATGCGTAAAGGTAGGATTTCAGTGGTTTTGGTTACGGAAAACGGGCAACTTACTTTGAATTCGTCGATGGGTAATGAGCGCAATACTCTGCCACGTTCCAGTAGATTGATCACGTCGGCGTTGTATTGACCGGTAGGTTCCAAATTGACAATCGCTGCTGCCGGTTTCTGATTGATGAAGTCGGGGTAAACGACTTCCAAGATTCTTTGTACGAAACGGGGGTATTCCGCATCCAGCTTGAGTTGGGTGCGGGCAGTGAGAAAGCTTACGCCTTCCAATAACCTTTCAACATAAGGGTCGGGGATGTCGGTTGTATCCAGTGCCAATCGGGAGGCGATTTTGGGATATTGCTGTGCAAATTCCCTGCCCATTTCCTTCAGGAAGGTCAGTTCTTTATTGTAGTAAGACAATAATTTGTTATTCAAGACCTATTTCCCCCATCTAACAAGTCAAACAACCCGGTCTCAACATCCATACTGGTTCGTAGCAGGAACTCTTTGGGATAAGGATTGAGTTTCAGGTAACCTTTGACTTCAATAATAAGTTTGTTGTGTAAAGCATCGTCATCATCGTCTACGGTATTCACGATAACTTGTAGGGTTTTGCTTTCAAGGCGTGGTTCGAAATCGATGATGGCCTGTTTGATATTTTGTTCTACATCCTGCCATTCTATGTCGGAGAAATTCACTCCCGACAGGGGCGGAATGCCGTAATTGAGTGTGGACGAGCGCACGTTAACAGGCAGATCTTTCTCCATGGTCTCCGCTTGCATGTTGCAGGTATTCAGCAGGTAAAGAATATCGCGCAGCACTGCCTGCCGATATTGGTCAAGATTGATGACCTGATCGGGGCGTGCCTCTTTTTTTTTGCGCGGCTCTTCATCTGTCAGTCTGTCAAACAAAGAAGGCAGCAGTTGGTTTCTGAATTGCGACATGATTGATTGCGGTAGTCGGAGGATGGATAAGGTTTAACGCTGTTGTCCGAATTTAATATTGCGAATATCCAAGAGACCAAAATCATGGCTGTCGGTATACAGGGTTTTTTGACCCATGCCTGTAAAGAGCTGTTCGGCTACTTCTATCCAGTCTGTTTGCGAACAGTTCATCAACATATCCGACCATTCGGTTTCTGCATCCGGCAAAACAGCATAGCGGGCAGGACTGGTACATTGGATACATTCGCCGTCGGTAAATTTGATTTCAGACGACCTCCAGATGATGTCAAGCAACGAGCTTGGTGCTTTGAAAGCTATACTTTCAATAGAGTCCCAAGTTTGCCAATAGTAGTGGCCTTGATAGAAGAATTCATAAACAAAAGCAGTACGTACGTCGCCGTCCATAATCCAGTTGCTGTCGGTTTCGGCAACCGATTTATCTGCCAGAAGATAAGTGATGTGCGCTGGTGTACCGTCGATATAGTCGGATAAGGCTTCGTAGTCGGCAGTGAGGGCAGAGCTTTTTTTCTCTGCAACATGAGCAACTAAAGAGAGTTGTTTTTGAAGAATATCGAGTTTGCTTGCGTGCTGTTCCAGAGTTTTGGGTTTTTTCTGTGTTTCCAAGACTGCTTGAAGACGCATTTCGGCAGAAATGTTTTCAATAAGGTAGAGCATCAGAGGCTTTTGAGTATCGGAAAACAGTTTTTGGTATTGCCCGATTTGCTTTAAAGCCTGTTCCCATTTGGCACTCAGACAGAGGTATTGAATCAATGCCAAACGGTGTTCCTGATTGTCAGGATTTGAACGTACAAGCTCAATCATGTCCGTTAATTTAGTCTTCAAATCCATCCCAGCAACTCCTTATTTATTTGTATAAAGTGTGTAATAGTTGAAACCCGATTAACTTTTCAGGAAGACAGAGGTCGTCTGAAAAGTAAATTTATTGTAATAAAGCCTGACTTAAAACGCCTTTTAAGCCAGGCTTTTGCAGTTAAATGCGCATAGTAGTTATGCGGATTTGTTTTCTTTGATGTTGAAGGCCATTTGAACTTCAGCGCCTTTAGAACCTTTATCGGTTTGTTCCCAATATTGGTTTTTCACTTTGGCAGCTTGGAAGGAATAACGCATTTTCAGCGCATCGTTGTCTTGTACACCGATGAATTTCACGCCGGTTACCAAGACATCTTCCAAAGTAGTGCGCGAATATTCGATCTGTTCGCCACCGGCTTTGCATACAGAAATTTCTACTTTGCTCAAGTGTTGGCCGGTAGCACAGTTTTTCAGAATGGTCGGAGCGGCTTTATCAATAGCGGCAACTACGGTCAAGTCATTGAAATTGACTTTACCGGCACCACCGCCACCACCGCTGGTCATCGAACCGGGTTGCTCGGCACCCCAGTCAAAACTTTCGATGTTGGTCCAGTCTTTGTGGTTGGAATCTTTTGATTCGCCGTTAACACCTTCAACTTTCATGAACATATCAATAGCCATGTTTTTACTCTCCTTGTTAAAAGGTTAAAAAAATAAAGGGATTTAACAACAGGGCATGAGCATGCCCACCTAAATAAACCAAACCCGACTATTCCTGTTTAGCCGAAGGCAGTTTGGAAACTAAGCGCAATGAAACGGTAAGGCCTTCGAGTTGGTAGTGCGGACGCAGGAAGAATTTGGAAGTGTAATATCCGGGATTATCTTCAACTTCTTCCACAACCACTTCAGCAGCGGCCAACGGTTTACGGGCTTTTGTTTCTTGAGTGGAGTTAATCGGGTCTCCATCTACATAATTCATAATCCATTCGTTTAGCCAACGTTCCATGTCTTCACGCTCGCGGAACGAACCGACTTTGTCGCGTACGATACATTTCAGATAGTGCGCGAAACGACAGCACGCAAACAGGTAAGGCAGACGCGCAGACAAACGGGCGTTAGCGGTAGCATCCGGATCATAATATTCAGACGGTTTATGCAGCGATTGAGCACCAATAAACGCGGCCAAGTCGGTATTTTTACGGTGAATCAACGGCATAAATCCCAATGCTGCCAATTCGGCCTCGCGGCGGTCGCTGATGGCGATTTCGGTTGGGCATTTCATATCCACGCCTCCGTCATCCGTCGGGAATGTGTGGCAGGGAAGGTTTTCAACGATACCGCCGGATTCCACGCCGCGGATTGAGGTACACCAACCATAATATTTGAATGAACGGTTAATATTTACCGCCATTGCATAAGCCGCATTGGCCCATGTGTATTTGTTGTGATCCGCGCCTTCAGTTTCTTCTTCAAAGTCAAACTCATCGACAGGGTTCGTTGTGGCACCGTAAGGCAGACGGGATAAGAAACGTGGCAGAGCCAAACCGATATAACGCGAATCTTCGGAATCACGCAGGCTGCGCCATGGGGCATATTCGGCATTTTGGAAAATTTTGCTCAAATCACGAGGATTGGCCAACTCTTGCCAAGATTCCATCTGCATCAGTTTGGGGGATGCGCCGGCGATGAACGGACAGTGTGCAGCGGCGGCAATTTTTTCAAGACTATTGAGCATTTCCACATCGGGTGCAGAGTGATCAAAATAGTAGTCGCCAATCAAACAGCCGAAAGGCTCGCCACCAAACTGGCCGTATTCTTCTTCATAAATACGTTTGAATAGGGGGCTTTGATCCCAAGCGGTGCCTTTGAAGCGTTTTAAGTTGCGGGCAACTTCTTTTTTGGAGATAGGCAATACTTTGATTTTCAACAAAGTATCGGTTTCGGTATTGGTAACCAAATGATGTAGGCCGCGCCATTCGCCTTCCAGCTTTTGGAAATCTTCATGATGCAGAATCAAATTGATCTGTTCGGAAAGTTTTCTGTCGATCTCTGCAATAATCGCTTCTATGGTTTGATAAGTGTCGTCTGAAATAGTAATGGCGTTTTGCAAAGCTTGCTGTGCCAGTGTCGCTACGGCATTATTGACAGCACTTTTGGCTTCTTCAGTTTTGGGTTTGAATTCTTTTTGCAGCAGCTGTTCAAATTCATTTGCAGCAAACACACTTTTCGCGCCGCTGTCCCCTTGGATGTCTAATTGCTTTTCAGTCATGATTCACGCTCACTTTATTGATTTCATCTGAAATTACTGCTCGTCTTTGGTTGTTGCTTTAGGTGCGGCTGCAAGGCTTTTCAGCAGCTCACTGTCTCCCAAGACTTTTCCGATTAATTCTTCAGCACCGCTCTTACCATCCATATATGAAAGCAGGTTGGCAAGCTCTGTACGCGCTTGTAGGAGTTCGTTTAAAGGACCTACTTTTTTGGCTATTGCTGCCGGAGAGAAATCATCCATGCTTTCCAATTCAAGCTCTACATTCAAGTTGCCTTCCCCGGTAAGCGTGTTTTTGACATTAAATGCGACACGCGGTTTGAGGGCTTTCATGCGTTCATCGAAATTATCTACATCAATTTCCAAAAATTTACGTTCGGCCAATTCAGGTAGCGGCTCTACGGGTTTCCCGACCAAATCTGCCATCACACCCATAACGAATGGAAGCTCAATTTTTTTCTCAGAACCGTAAAGTTCTACATCGTACTCAATCTGTACGCGAGGCGCCCGGTTGCGGGCAATAAATTTTTGTCCGGATGATTTGTTTCGTGACATATTCAATGACCTTTAAATGATAAAAGTTGTTTATTTAAACGAACTTTAAATATTGCGGATAGACTAGCTTATTCGTTGGAAGTTCCCGTTTCTTCGTCCTGCTTCCCGATCAAAACTTCCAGATTGGCAATACTTTCAGGACTGATATCTTTCATGATGTCGTAGAAGTTCATATTCATTTGCCGCTGTACCCTGCGGATAAATAACGGGGCAGGGTGGCTGGGTTCTAGCGTTTCAAAGTAAATGCAGATTTTTTCCAAAGCCAAATCGACATCAGCCCGATTTTTGATATTCAGACGACGCCATGCATCCGCTTCTTGAAGGGTCGATTGCTCTTGAGCAACAGTCGAAACGGGCGTTTCAGTGGGTTGTTCTGTTTGTTCCGCCTGTTGCAGCTGCGGGGTACTTCCATCGTTGTAATTGATGGCTTTGTGGATCAGGGTAAGCGGTTTTTGAATCACTTCAAAATTGAGTGAGTGTTCGTCGTGCAGCTGGGTCGAGAAAGTATTTTGAATATCTTTCAGATGGTCTAATGCCTGGATTAAGGCAATCAATTCCGGTTTGCCGGTATCAGCACTTACTCTGATATCGAGCATCAATCGCTCTTTGCCGCCCGGATAACTTTGCGGGTCATTGCCTTGCAAGACAGAAACTGCTTCTTTAACGGTAATAGGCTGTTGGGTCAGCCCGTTTACTAATAATTTGGCTGAAAATACTTCTTTGGCGATGCCGTCATGCGTAGTGAATGCACTTAGCGCATTGATTCGATAAAACGGGTCGGGTTCGCCGTCTTCATCTTCGAGCTTGGGATATAGGGATTTCCAATACAAATCCACATTGGTTTTGATGGCTTCACAACCGGCGCAAAAGCCAACCAGGCCATGTTTTGCAGTGAGCGCCTGTGTGTAATAGGACAAAACATGAAGGTCTTTCGATTCAGCCAGCAATTGATTGCACAGCTTCTCTACTGTTGCCCAATCAGGCTCTTCAGCAGGGATGATGGTGTCGCCATATTGTCTTTCCGGTTTCCCTTCGGCAGCGCTTTGAAGCTCTAAAAAGCGGCTGTCGTATTCAATATTTACCCCTTCAGGGGTATCGGCGGAAATAGGTTCTGCCCATAAGGGAAATGTATTCATCTATTTATAATCCAAATATTTTATTGAACAGAGAGCAGGTGGGCTCTCCGTCTCTTTCTATATGGTAACCGCTTTCGCAGTCCAGCCAAAAGCTGCCAATGTTATCTGATTTAGATAAAAAATTAAGGAAAGGTTCGGGTAACGGATGGTCAGACTTATAAAGTGTACCTAAACAATTTGTTATAATACATTTACCATTTATTAATGTTTGGTTAAAAAAATCTATGTTTTGAGAGAAGAAATTAATAGATTTTAACTGTTCTAGAAGGGGGCAAGGTTTTTGGAATAGTACAAAAGGATATTGTCGACCTGTTTGGTCTGAACTGAGTGCCGTTAGCCCAATATAGGTAATGCTATCAGACAGTTTAATGCAAAACAGCCAAATCCGCGATACAGAAAGCGTCTTTCGGGTAAACGGAATGAGTTTGTCTTGGTTGTTGCAACGATCAAACCATCCATCCCAAAAGTTTTTATCATTAGATTGGAGATTTTCAGAAACAATAAAATCACGAGACTGATTTAGTTTTCCGAAAAAGTAGATTTCGCTTTGCTGCATAAATAACAATCACATAATGTAAAATTAACAAATGATAAAGTTACTTAAGGTATCGATTATGCTTGGCTATGAGTTATGTCCGCGATAGCCACTGTATATATACTTTACCATAATTTTGGTTTATGTATTAATATATTTTTTTCCTTATTAAAAGAATAACTAAAGTAATATTTGTATGATAAAGAAGTATTTGTGGAACATTTTTTATTATTTTAGTGTCTTACTTTACAATTTATTTGCAGTTTGTTGTTTGTTATAATCTTCGCGTTGTGTCATGCTATTTTCAAAATATAGTGGATTAACTTTAAACCAGTACGGCGTTGCCTCGCCTTAGCTCAAA
>CAUQTA010000027.1:0-21520 GCA_963520985.1 uncultured Sphingobacteriales bacterium | reverse complement strand
ATTGTCCAGAAGGACAACTGCCCTTATTACAAACTGCCCAATGTCATCACTCCTGATAATGGGGATACTTTGAATCAGACATTTAAACCATATCCATGTCCCCGGTTTATTGAATCAGGAAAGATTACGATTGTGAATCGCTGGGGGCGGAAGGTATTCGAAACCACTGATATTCAGATCAAATGGGCAGGTGGTTTGAATACCAACGCCGAACTGGAAAATAGTGTTACGTCTGGAGTATATTATTACGCAGCCGAACTCAAAACCATGCGATTGCACCGAAGTGACGAACGAATTGTAATCAAAGGCTGGGTTCAGGTATTAAAGTAGCGCGACTGCAATCCGACTGACTAACAACAAAACCTCCTGACAGGGAGGTTTTGTTGTTTTAAAAGATACTATTTTGAGAAGATTGCGATTCCAACTTAAAAATTGATTGTCTAGTATTGAATCTTCACCATCACTTTTCCTTTTTCGACTGCTTATTTTCAGATGTGTGTAAAAACGCTTCTATCCTTTGGCAGAGTTCTGTTTCGTTCAAGTTTTTCCATACCTTGTTTTCGGACAAAAAGCCAAGCATACGTTCCGTAGTAGGATGTGTGCCCACACAGGCAATTTGAACCGCATCGTCTGTTTTGATCAGATGCTCAATCAGTAGACGCAAATTACCCAACACCTCTGTGTGTGCATTGGGTTCCGCTTGAATGACTACCATCGATTTTGCGGCTTCTTTCAGCAAATCCAACACATAACGGATAATGGTATTGTCAGAATGATTGTCACAGTCAAAGGATAAAGTAGAAGGTAACCGAGCCTTTACATAACTCTCGATTGGATTATAGTAAGAAATGGGAAGTTTTGGTCCGATGCGGATGCACAAAAGCAGATTCATGACTGAATACGGGGTTTTCTTTTGAAAAGAGATACTATTTTCTGGTTATAAATCCGGATAGAGCTAGTTTGGATTGTTTTTTTGAGAAAATCTTACACTGTCATGAAATAAATATCTTTTTAGCCTGCCTAAACGTTATTTGTGAAACAAACTATTGCATTGCTACGTTAGAATTTTCTAATTTTGTAAGAGTAACGTTCGCAATCCGAAAATTCGATTTTCCTTAAATTATAAACTCAGAATCAGAGCATTGAATAGCAAACGATTCGGTTTTATAGTAAGTCCCTTCTAACTGAGCAGTGCGGTAAAATACATTCATGAAAGATTCCAGGAAATATGTTATCCAAAGTGTATTTATTTTGGTAGGTATCGTTTATTTAGTACGTCTTTTCTATTTACAGGTTGTTGAAGATGTTTACAAAGAACAGGCCGAAGATAATGCAATCCGCCGGATTGTGACCTATCCGCATCGGGGCCAGATTATGGACCGAAACGGCAAGCTGATCGTCATTAACGAATCGGTCTATGATATTTCGGTGATTCCCAAAAAAGCAAAAGTAGAAGACACGCTGGCTTTTTGCCAGACTATGGGCGTTACCCGGCGTTACTTCGATTCTGTGATGGCTGTGGCCAAGGAATATTCAAAAGTAAAGCCTTCCATTTTTCTCAAACAACTCTCTGTCGAAGAGTTTGCCCACATCCAGGACCGGCTCATCAATTATCCGGGTTTTTATTATACCTCACGGGCAGTGCGCAAATATCCCTCACCCACCATGGCCAACGCATTGGGCTATATCGGTGAAATCAGTGAAAAACGTCTCAAAGACCAGACCTACTACCGTCAGGGCGATTATGTAGGGATTTCGGGATTGGAATCGTATTACGAAGAGCCGCTCCGTGGAAAGCGCGGGGTACGGTATGTGATGGTTAATGTAAACGGTGTGGAAAAAGGGTCGTTCAGAGAGGGCTCGTTTGATACCGCCGCCGTAGCGGGAGAAAACCTGATTTCATCCATTGACCTGGACCTGCAACGGTATGCCGACAGCCTGATGCAAAACAAGATTGGAAGCATTGTTGCCATTGAGCCGTCTACCGGTGAAATCCTAACCATGGTGTCGGCACCCAGCTACGATCCTAACCTGCTGGTAGGCCGTATGTTTGGAAAAAACTTTGTAGAGCTACAAAAAAATCCCTACCTGCCCATGTACAACCGCCCCATACAGGCGGTGTACCGTCCGGGATCTATTTTCAAGCTGGTGCAGTCACTGGTAGCTTTGCAGGAAGGAGTTATTACTCCCGAATCGCAATTTGCCTGTATCAAAGTTCCGATGAAGTGCCACAGCCATCCCAATGGCCATAACGACTTGCACAATGCCGTGGAATGGTCATGCAATCCGTATTTTTACAATGTGTATCGCCGAATCATCTATTCAAAAAGCACGGGTAACAACTGGCGTGACTCGCCAGTCGGATTGATGGAGTGGAACAAACATGTGAAAACCTTCGGATTCGGCACCCGGCTTGACATTGACCTGCCTAACGTGAAACGGGGCTTCATACCTGATACTGCCATTTACAATCGTTCGTATGGCAAAGGACGTTGGCAATTTTCCAATTTCTACTCAGTGAGCATTGGAGAAGGTGAGTTGAACGTAGTGCCTGTGCAAATGGCCAATCTGGCGGCAATTATGGCAAATCGGGGTTATTTCTACACGCCACATTTGATCAAAAGCGTTGGTAAAAACGGAGAGCCATTGCCGCAGTACCAGGAAAAGCACCAGACCAGCATTGACCCGGCCCATTTTCAATATGTGGTTGACGGAATGGAAGATGCGGTGCGACGCGGAACGGTATGGTCAAAGGCCCGTATTCCGGACATTGTAATGTGCGGAAAAACCGGTACTTCGCAGAATAAGAAAGGCGAAAAAGACCATTCGGTCTTTGTGGCATTTGCTCCCAAAGACAATCCTAAAATTGCGATGGCTGTATACGTAGAAAATGCCGGATTTGGTGGATTTGCGGCGGCACCTATTGCCAGCTTGATTATTGAAAAGTACCTGAAAGGCCATGTAGACCGTACGTTACTGGAAAAAGACTTCAAACTGCGGAATTTTATGCCGAAGCCAAAAGTGGAAGAAACGAAAAATGTCAAAAAAGACACTACAAACACCAAGAAACTACCCGTACCTTCCAAACCGCAGCGCACCGATACAACTCAACCGAAAACAATCATTGTAAGCACAAAGGCCAAGACCGGCGATGCCAAAAACTAGCGGGCCACTGAACAGGCCACTAAAATAGTATCGTTGAAAAGGCCAAAACCGGCTTTGTGTTTCAGTATCCAATCCTTTCTTCATTCTTTGTTTAGTTAGTATGTATTACTCCCAATCCCGACCCGGACAAGAAATTTCTACCGGTAAGATCGACTGGTTTACCGTAGCCTTGTATGTGGCGTGTGTTATTGCTGGTTGGTTCAACATTTTCGCAGCAGTGTATGACCCCGAGTTGCATCAGAGCATCTTTGACTTTAATATCAATGCGGGTAAGCAGCTGATCTGGATTGGCTCGGCATTGGTGTGGATTACATTGATTATGGTGATCGACTTTAAGTTTTTTGAAGCCTTTGCCTACATTCTTTATGGAATTATTCTGGTGGCCTTGGTCGCAGTTATGTTTTTGGCAAAAGACGTGCATGGAGCCAAAGCATGGTTCGAAATTGGGAGCATACGCATTCAACCTTCAGAGTTTGCTAAATTCATCACTGCCCTGACACTGGCTAAGTACCTGGCCGACAATGAAAAGCAGTTTGACGATACCCGTACACAGTTGATTTGTGCGGCCATCATTGCCTTGCCCGCTTTGCTGATTCTGAAACAAAACGATACAGGTTCGGCCATGGTGTTCGCGGCGTTTGTGCTGGTGCTCTATCGCGAAGGGTTGACTCCCTGGATCTTGATTCTGCCTGTGATTGCGGCGGTTATTCTGGTGCTTGCCCTCATTATCAATCCATTGTACCTGCACATTGCTACGTGGGCAATTGTGGGGCTGGCTATTTTAAATTTAAGACGAAAAAATTTGCGCAACATTTTATTTGCAGCAGGTGGCGGTGTGGTGGTAAGTACACTTATTAGTACGGTTAACTTCTTTATGTTCAGTGTGTTACAGCCGCACCAACGCAACCGGATCATGGTATTGCTTGACCCTACGGTGGATCAGAAAAAGTACGGTTGGCAGGTAATGCAATCCAAGATTGCCATCGGTTCGGGTGGGATGTGGGGCAAAGGCTTTTTGCAGGGAACGCAAACCAAGCTGGATTATGTGCCTGAACAAAGCACTGACTTTATTTTTGCCACCATTGGCGAAGAACACGGCTGGATAGGCGGTCTGGTGGTATTTATTCTGATCATTGGGCTGCTTTGCCGCATTGTGTACCTGGCCGAACGGCAGCGCGACCGGTTTTCACGGGTATACGGCTATTCAGTGGCTTGCATCATTTTCATTCACTTTGCGGTCAATCTAGGCATGGCCATTGGCTTGCTGCCGGTAATTGGGATTCCGCTGCCCTTCTTTAGCTATGGGGGGTCTTCGTTGTGGTCATTTACCATCCTGCTTTGGATATTCCTCAAATTGGATTCGCACCGAGTGGAAGTGCTCAGTCGGATCTGACCGACAAGAGCTTGCAAGGTTTTCAAAACCTTGCAAGCTCTGAAAAGAAAAATAGTATCTTTCCGAAAGGTAAAACCCCCTACTGGTTTAGTACCGCCAGCTTTTTACATCTGCACCCTTGGGAGCGTTCCTTTCAATTAGCTTCATGATTTTGGGCACATATAACGTATTGTAATGCAAGCGTGACAGGTAGTTGGGCAAGGTAGGATCCCCGTTCCAGCAATGTTCGGCACGGTCGCCATAGGCAAGTTCGCCGCCTTTTTCAAAGTTTTTTGTGGTTTTCAGGAAATCCTCTGTCAGGTAAACGGCATTATTGAGGTAATAGCTGTCCATATCGCCACAATAGATGTTAATCTTACCTTCCAGTTTCGGACCCAGCTTTGCCCAGTCGCGCTTCATGATATACGTGAGATCGAAGTGGTCGCGCCAATAGGCCGCCGTGGTAGAATCAATCTCACCGGTCATCTTATTGAAAATACGCTTGGGATAGCCATCAGGCCCAACTGGTGAAAAAACCGCTTCCCAAATGTCCCATTGCCCTCCCGAACGGGTTTTGTCGCCAAGCACCAGTTCCAAATGATTCATGTCGGCAATGGTTGTGGTAATATGGCCCAGGTAATCGCGGTAGCCGGGTTTGGCTACTTTTTTGAAAGGGCCTTCGTCGTAATAGGCGTTTTTGTCTTTGTAGAGATCAATCTGCGTATAAGCGCGAAAATCAATCGGGTCGGGACACGCCGCAAAACAGCCGCCATACTCATCCGGATAAAATACCTGCGCCGCCAGGGCTTCCCAACCGCCAGTTGAGCCGCCGTACAGAAAGCGAGCCCAACCTTGCCCTATGCCCCGAAATTGTTTCTCGATGTATGGAATGAGTTCGTAAGTAATGGCATCGCCGTAAGGACCAAGGTTGGCTGAGTTTACGGCATATGAATCGTCATAATATTGGTTGGCGTGCTGAATCTCGATGATCAACATGCGGGGAAACCCTTTGCCTGTCCAGGTTTTGTAAAAATTGTGGGCTTCCTGCTTTACAATCTTGTTGTATCCGTAAATCCGGAAACGACCGTTGTAATCCGTTGTATCCATCTTGGGATCGGGTGGCTCGGGGCTGAATCCATCAAAATCAGTAGGAAAATGGCCATGATTAATGCATAATGGATAGCGGGCTTCCGGATGCTCGTCAAAGCCTTCGGGCAGCAAAACGTGTGCACCCAGATAAATTTGTCGCCCCCAAAACTCACTGAGCAGTTTGCTCTGGATACGGATGTGCTTGATGTATTTGGTGTCTTTAGGCGGTTCAATCGGTGGGTTTTCTTTGGTGAGCGATAGCGCTATTTCGCCACTTTTTCCAACGGTTATTTTGGTGGGTACGCTATAAAAATTGCCGGGTGTGGTTCGCCAGTTTTGGCCGCCACCATTGTCAACGGGAAGTTTGAGCACACGGCCATCTTTGAGCTTGAAGGTTTCGTATTTATTCAAAACAGCCTGCACAAAGTAGTCTCCAGTGGCTAGTTCGGCCAGACTTTTTTCGGGATAGCCAAACACCGACGCATCAATCGTTTTGGCTTCGCCCGATTTCCAGCCTTCCACATCGATTCCAAAAATTTGAGCCGTACCGGGGTTGTCGCCTACCTGGTCGCGAGGCTGGCCATGCGTAGTGTCTTTGGCGAGTATAAGCAGCAGTCGGCCATCAAAGGCTTCTTTGCTGAGAGCATCGCTAAAGGTGATGGAAAAATAAGGGCTTTCGTTGCTGGTGGGTTGGCAAGTAGTCAATAAAAATAGTATCGATGCAAATGCCAAAACCCCCAACAGTACAGATTGGTAGCGTTTCTTCATATACAGGTTTTTAGTTTGGTAAGTGGAAGAGAAGAAAGGTAACGAATTTGACTATTTTCCCCAAGTGTTATTGAACAACAAACAGATAGATTAGACCAAATTAAATTATTCTACGATGTAGACCTTTTTGCCTTAGACAAGATTTTTAAAAATAGTATCCTGCAAACTGGCAAAAGCAGGGCTGTCAGGAAAATCTGTAACCATTTAACATACTTTAACAATTACAGCACACTTCAAAAAATAGTTTATCGTTTTAGGTTTACCATTTCTACTTTCTTCCATTAACCTAATGTAAACCGTTTCTTCGTATGCGGCACCTTACTCGCGTATCAGGCTGGCTGACGTTTCGCCAGTACTTTTTTCTCTTTTTGTTCGCGGCTGGGATTGGCTTTATGGCCAGTTCATTTCAAGTAAAATCACCTCATCATCACCCAAAACAACAACAAACATCTATGAACGCAGAAAATGCATTGCAGTGGAAAGTAGCTTTAGACAACGTGTATTTTGTAAATGACCGCAAAGAATTGTACTTGTATGTAGACCTGAAAGCCCAAAAAGCACCCAAGAAGAATGACCGTACCCCGCTAAACCTGTCGCTGGTGCTTGACCGCAGCGGATCGATGGGTGGTGACAAAATTAAATATGCCCGCGAAGCCTGTAAGTTTGTGGTAGATAACCTGGAGCCCAACGATAACCTCTCGATTGTTATTTATGATGACCAGGTTGACGTGCTCAGCGCATCGGCTCCGGTAAAAGACAAGGCAGCCCTGAAGAAATTGATTGAAAGTGTGCACGACCGGGGCTCTACCAACCTGAGTGGCGGCATGCTCGAAGGATTTGCGCAGGTGAAGAAAACGCATCAGAAAAACTTTGTGAATAGAGTACTTCTGCTTTCCGACGGTTTGGCGAATCAAGGCATTACCGATGAAAAAGTATTGCAGCAACTGGCCCGTCAGAAAAATAACGAAGACAATATGACGCTTTCAACATTTGGTGTTGGCGCCGACTTTAACGAGTTGCTCATGACCAATCTGGCCGAATTTGGCAGCGGCAATTACTATTTCATTGATTCGCCCGATAAAATTCCGTCCATCTTCGCCCAGGAACTGAAAGGATTGTTGTCGGTGGTGGCGCAGAATACGACGTTGCGTATCAAATTTCCAGCAAAGAATCTGTCGGTCAATCAGATGTTTGGCTATCAGGGACAAGTAAAAGGCGACGAACTGGTGTTTGACCTGAAAGACGTGTTTTCGGAAGAGCAAAAGGCCGTTCTGATTAAGTTTTCGGTAAAAGAACCCATCCGCGATGAGGCAACTTTTGAGTCCACGTTAACCTACGACGATGCCGCTACGTTTAAACGCATTGAAGAAACGCAGACATCGAAAGTAGTGGTCACTTCTGACAAGGCGCTGTTTGACCGTTCGTTTGACAAAGACGTGTTGCAAAACATCGTCTTGTTTGAAAACAACAGCCGCTTGGAAGATGCGATGGTCGATGTGGACCACCACGATTTTGAGAAGGCCAAAAAGACCATTCTCGTCATTAAATCGGAAATGGAAGTGCAGATGCAAAACCTGCCAGCCAGCCCGGAACTGAAGCGCCAATACGATGCCGTGCTGGAATATGAGAAGCAAGTGGAAAACGCCAAAACGATGTCGAACGAGGAGTTGAAGTACAGCCAGAAAGCTACCCGCAGTTCCAATTACATGATTCGGAAGAAAAAGTAATTAACGCAATTTTGCTTTGATGAAAAGCTCACCAACCTTTCGGGTTGGTGAGCTTTTTCTTTTCTGAAATAGTATCTTTTGAAAAGAAAAAACCTCAGCCAACGTTTACTTTCCCATAGGAATAGTAATCAAAAGAAATTATAGAAAACGGAGATATTATACCTCCTAACGTATATTCTCAAACATGCTTTCCTCTATGCATTATTTATTCCATCTAAAGGCCCTCTTTTTCAGTTTACTAATCTGTTGTTTTATTGCCAGTCCGTTTTTGGCAACTGCCCAAACCATATCGCCTGACAATCGAATTGTGGTTTTGGGAGAAGCCCGCATGGAACTTCTTGCCGATCAAGCCATATTTAAGGTTGAACTCGAAGCTTCTCATCCTTCGGATGTCAATGTGGTGTATCAGCAGCACAAAGAGTTGGAAGCCAAACTAGTACAATTGCTCAAAGACCTTAAGATTCCGCCTAAGAACATATCCTACACATTGATGTCGGTAAGCAAAGAGCAAGACTATGAAACCAGAGAATGGGCTATTTCATCCAGCCAGCGCATTTCGTTTCATATTGACTCATTAACGCAATATACATTTATCCAGACCCGACTGATCCAGGCTGGTTTTTCGGGAATAAGCAGCGAATTAACGTCATCCAAACAAAACACATTGGAAAAGCCGCTATTAGAACAAGCTGTAAAAGCAGCTACTGAAAAAGCAACCATTCTGGCAACTGCAGCCGGAAGGCACATTAAACGAGTGGTAAAAATCGCAGATACAGAAGAAGAGGATCCTGTTTTTGATTATCGATCCTATCGGATGCCATCTCCAGTTTTACATGCAAGGGCGAAATTACAAAATGCAGATTTGATTGATTTTCTTCAAACCCTGCCTGTTGTTGTTCGTGTCAAAGTTGTGTTTGAACTAAAGTAGCGAATTGATTCGTCTTTTGTAAAAGGGTTATTTTGTACAGTTGTAAAAAATAGTATCTTTCCCGACCTAAAAACCTCGGACTCTGATACGAGTAGATAACCCGTTTACATCCTTTTTATGAAAATGACGTTTTTTACCTCTTTGCGAGCTGCATTCTTCGGTATTGCCAGCGTATGTGCCTTCACACTTTCCAGTTGTTCAAAAGAACCCAGTCTCCCCAATACCCTCAGCAACGATGAAAAAGAAGAAGGGTGGACATTGTTGTTTGATGGAAAAACTACCCAAGGATGGCATTTGTACAACATGGGCAACACACCTTCGGCCTGGATGGTGGAAAATGATGAGCTCTATTGCAAACCAGACACCTTCGAAGTGGAGCACGGCGACCTGGTAACCGACAAAACGTTCTCAAACTTTGATTTGAAATTTGAATGGAAAATATCTACGGCTGGCAACAGCGGCGTTTTCATTAACGTGCAGGAAGCACCCGAATACCCCAAAACCTGGTCGACGGGCCCCGAATACCAGTTACTCGACAATGGAGGCATTCACAAAGAATATCTGCACGACTCCACCCACTGGGCCGGTTGCTTGTACGGTTTTCAGCGCAATCAGAATCCGGTAACGGTAAAGCCAGCCGGACAATGGAACGAGTCGCGTATCCGTCAGGAAAATGGGAAAGTCACGTTTTGGCTCAATGGCGTGCAAACAGCTGAAGAGGATTTTAAAAGTGCGGATTGGCAGAAAAAGGTGGCAGCCAGTACAGGTTTCAGTGTTTTTCCAGGCTATGGAAAATCGGTTCAAGGGCATATTGCCTTGCAGGATTGGTCAAAGGGCGTTGCCTTCCGGAATATCAAGATCAAAACACTATAGCATGCCTGGCAAATAGTACCAATAGAAAAGTAAAAACCCTGCTCGTGACAGGGTTTTTACTTTTAAAGCTAGGGCTTAGCTTTTTCAACTTTGTACACAAAATACTTGGTATCGCCCCGCCAGGGAAGCGTGTAAAATTTCTCTTTGTAATAGAGCATTACCCGGTGCCCATTGAGATTGGCTTCTTCCAGTGCCTTAATGACTTCCTTCTGGTCCGAGTCTACCGAGAAATCCCACAGAGAAGACGTTGGGCTGCCACTATCGTAAGCAAACCCACCGAGGTTGAGCTGCCCTTCAATGGTTTTAATCATCACCCCTTTGTGGCTAAGTTTGACGATGGTTCCGGCGCGGGTACCATCACTGTTGCTGCCAAACAGAAAATAAGCCAGGATTATCAGTACAAGCAGGCCTATGCCAATGCCAAGCCATTTGATAAAGTTCATAAGTAGCGAAAGGTTGAACTATGGGTTTACAGCTCAAGAATACAAAAAACAATACCGATTTGCAAATGGGTGGCCCCTAACCCCGAAGGGGGGAATTTAAAATTGACACTTAAAAAATAACTGCGCAAAATAGTATCTCCCGAAAACACAAAACCTCACCCGATATCGGGTGAGGTTTTGTGTTTGAATTCCCCCTTCGGGGGTTAGGGGCCTCTACTTAGCCCGAATGGCAATTACAGGATCCATACGAGCCGCTAAGGCTGCCGGAATAATACCCGCCAGAATGCCAATGATAGCTGACACACTGATGCCTAGTAGAATATTTTTAATGCGAAGAACCAGATCGAGGCTTCCCAATGGGATAAAGGTGAGCAAGTACACAAACGTCAGGCCGGCAAGCCCTCCTAATAAACTCAGAAACACAGCCTCAAATAAAAACTGATACAATATGAAGGCATTCTTGGCTCCCAATGATTTTTGAATGCCAATGACATTGGTACGTTCACGCACCGACACAAACATAATGTTGGCAATGCCAAAACCACCCACCAGCAAGGCAAAACTACCGATCACCCAGCCCCCCAGCGACAAGGCACCGAAGATGCCTTCTACGGCAGAGACTACCTGGTCGGAGCGGTTAATCGAGAAGCTATCGTCTTCGGTGGGTTTCTGGCTCCTGTGTGACCGCATCAGGCCTGTTATTTCCGCTTCCAGTTCTTGCATATTCGGGTCGGTTTCCAGTCCGCGAATGCAGATGGCCGGATCCGAATACTTGGTGTGATACAGCTTGTCAAAGGTATTGTACGGAATAAAGCAGGCCACGTCAAAGTCGGGGCCGCCCAAGAGTGACTCGCCCTGTTTTTTCATGGTGCCAATCACTACAAAATTGAGCCCGTCCATTTTGAACGTTTTGCCAATAGGGTCCATGCCCGAAAACAAGGCGTCCACAATATCGGCTCCGATAACTGCCACCTGGCGCGAGGCTCCTGATTCGAGTTCGTTGAAGTAGCGTCCTTCACCCAGCGGAATTTCAACAATGTTCTGGTAGCTTTCCGTTGCCCCCAACACTTCAATATTGCCTAGGCTGTTGCTGCCGTTTTTCATGGTGATGTTGCCTTTCTGGTCAAAAACGGCCACGGCTTCGGCCATGGTGAGGCGTTTGGCCAGAAACTCGTATTCGTCATACGTAACCGAAGGACGGTTCATGTATTTCCACCAAGGATAATTGCCCCCAAACCCAAAGGGCCATTTCTGGACGTAGGTGGTGCGGTCACCGAGAAAAGCCAGGTTGTCTTTCACGTTTTTTTCCATCGAATCGACCAGCACAAAAACGGCAATGATGGCAAAAATCCCGACGGTTACTCCCAATAGCGAAAGAATGGTTCGCAGCAGGTTGGAACGCAACGCCTCCCAGGCAAACCGGAAACTTTCGAACATCAATTGCATGTAAATGCGCATAGTTAACTAAGATTAGAAGGCAAAGTAAGTGTCTGAAAAAATAGTATCTTTTCGGAGGTCAAAACCTCCTTGCTTTCTTAAAAAGAAGTGTAGCCCAAGTTTGGAAGTTTTGGCAGGAAAGTCAACCTTTTTCTGGACAAGCGGCACCACAACCGGATTTTCCTTCTGAAAAGAGGTTTGCAGCATACATAGTCGCCAACTGCCGCACCGTGCCGCAGACCTTGCAAGGAGCCATATATAGGAAATCTGTAAATGGAAAGCAGAATTGCCTTGGCGAAAACTTGGAATTTGCTATGTTTACGAATTTGCGGGTTTGCCAACTAACAGTACAAACCTATTTTCGACAGAAGTTATAATTTCACTATCAATCACTTACATAAAAAATGAGAATACTTAAAACAGGTGTATGCTTTGCGTTGCTTTGGCTCGTCATTGGCGGCTGTAAAGACAAGATAATTGTCGACAAATGTAATCTCTCATATGAAGAGACCGAACTGTACTTGAGCACTAGTGGCAATGTAACCGCCGCACCTCGTATAAGTACCTCTGGAAGAGGTATTTATGTAGCCGATCCCGCGGGCCTTGTCATAGATGTACAAAAAGGTGTAATTGATGTCACTCAAACCGTGTTTGGCAACAAATACAGCGGTTCAGGGCAGAAATACCTGGTAAAGTATATATCGCTTGACAACGGCCAGCTGTGTGAAACCTACGTGACCATTAGCGGCATTGCCTATCGAAGTGGAATCTACAATATCAACAGCCAGGAAGGGCGGTTACTGAATCCATTGTACAATACGTTGCCTGCCGACAGGGTTGAATTTCCATCTGGCAACTATTCAACAAATTCCGCTGTATCTCTGGTACGCGGAAACAATACGAATGGAGAAAATATCATCGACCTGAGACAAAGTGTTGATAATGGCCTGTTTGGCTCTGGACCGATTGCCAACGGAACTACCCGCGAAGTGACTATTGACTACAATTTGCAAGATGACAGTGGCGGTGCGGCCAACCGGACTACCGTTACCTTTATCTATTACGCCAAACGGGAGGATATTCCGAAAGAACTGCTTGATGAACTAAACGTTGACAAGGAATATCCGCGCGGTGGACGGACAAAAACAGTTCCGCCTTCTCAAATCGTGGTAAGCGAAAATTAAGGTTGTTTTCGGATCAGCCAAAGTAGATCTTCTAATCTAGAAAATTGGCTCGGCCAGGTCGCGATTTTTGTGAAAATAATCATACTGTTTTCCAAGTAGCGTAAATGGATGGTTTTTCTGAAAAACCATCCATTTACGTCTTCTCCTATTCAATTTACAGTCTTGTTAAAACCAAAAGTCAAATGAGAAAGAGCATTCTCTTATTCTATTTTGTACTGGGTTTAGTATCGTTGCAAGCACAGAGCCCTGAGCAGGAAAGGCTTTACCAAGAGGCCAATGCATTGTACAAAAAGTTAGAACTGGCAAAAGCCCAGGTCAAATTTCAGGCCTTGCGCAAATCGTTTGAATTGAGCGGAGTACGTACGCAACGCTATTTGGAAACGGTATTCCGACTTGCGACTATCCAGGAAGAAAGCGGCAATTTGACAGGAGCCATTGGGGACTACAAGCAGGTAATTACAGCCAGCGCCAGTTTGCCAGCCGATTCGACGGTAAACATGCTTTTGTTTAATACCTACACCTTGCTGGGTCAGGCCTATTATAAAACAGAACGTTACGACTCGGCTTTGCACTACTGTCAGCTAGGAGAATCCATGCTGACAAAAATCAGACAACCCGAATACCTGCTGAATCTGTACAATGCAACCGGGGCTATCCATTACAAAAACGGCAATTATCATCAGAGCCTGTTGTATATGGAAAAGACATTTCAGATGGCTGCCGTCACCAAAGGTACACACCCCTCTGAACTGAGCAGTTTTCAATTAAATATAGCTTCCACTGCTCAGAAACTAGGCATGTATGCCAAGGCAATTCAATCGTACCGCAATGCACTCCGGTATAATTTTATTCCCGAAGTAGTTTATCGAAAGATGGGTGAAACTTATCTAACGCTGAATAAACCCGACAGTGCGTTGTCTTACTGGCGATTGGCAGTAGTTCCCGAAAATCCCGAAAACCGGATTGTGGTTTGGAATCATTTAGGCAATTTGTATACCCAACGCGGCGATTATGCACAGGCGCTGAATTACTACAACCAATCCATTGCATTGAATCGCAAGCAGTTAGGCAACAAGAATACCAAACTGGCTACTTCGTATGTAGGCATTGCACAGGTGTATGAGGCACAGAAACAGTTTGGCAAAGCATTGGAAACCTACCAGCAAGCCTTGCAGTTGCTGCATTTCTCGTTTACAGACAAAGACGTGCGCAAAAATCCGGCTGACTTTGACAATGTCATTTCCCGGCTCGATTTTTACAAGGTGTTGCGGGGCAAAGCATCGGTATTGCGAAAATACTATGCGCAGACACGCCAAAACCCCGACATCGAAGCGGCCTTGCAAACCTACCAACTGGCCATTCGGCTGGCAGAGCAGTTGCGCCTGAGTTACGATTCGGACGAGGCCAAGTTGTTTTTCAATCAGCAGGTGTTTCCGGTGTACGAAGAAGCTGTTGACGCGGCATTTACGTTGTTTGACAAAACGCAAAAGCCAACCTATGCCGAGCAGGCGTTTATCCTGTCGGAAAAAAGCAAGGCTGCCGTGTTGGCCGAAACCCTGCGCGGCTTGCAAATCAGCAAGCAAAAGGGTGTACCTACCGAATTGTTACAGCAAGAGAAAGACCTGCGCCGCAAAATTACCAAACTGACCGTTGCTAGCATTGAAACCAAAGATTCGGCACAAATGGTAACCTTGAAAGACCAGATCCGGGACAATGAAATAGCGTTGTCGCAATTGGTTAAAAAGCTGGATGCCAACGAGAAATACTATCAGCTGAAATACAATAACCAGCCCGTTAGCATTGTGCAACTGCAAAAACGCGTATTGGCAAGCAATACGGCTTTGGTCGAATACTTTTACGGGGATCATTCACTGTATACTTTCGTGATCACCCAAGAGGGATTCCGGGGTTTTCGACTTTCCGGGGATACTAATTTTCATCAGGCATTGCGCCAATACAAGAATTCATTGTTTGAGCACCACAATTCACCCCAACAACCTGTGTGGGCAAATGCACTTTATCAAACTTTGGTTGCGCCTATTCAACCCGAAATTGCGTCGTACGACAAACTCATTATCGTGCCGGATGGTGAACTGAGTTACGTGCCTTTTGAGTCCTTGATCACAGATCCGAATCACCTGAGTTACTTGCTTGATGATTATGTGATCCGGTATGCGTATTCCGGAACGCTGCTCGAATTTGCCGAACAGAAACACAACAGCCTGGAAGTGAAAGAAGTAATGGCGATGGCACCTTTTGCTGGCAAGTCGGGTACGGCGTTTCGCAGCATGCAGATTGCCCCATTGCCCGCTTCACGTACAGAAGTAGAACAAATCGGCGGACGGATTTTTCTGGAATCGGCGGCTACCAAAGAGCTTTTCCTCAAAATTGCTTCCCGTTACGGCATTGTTCACCTGGCAACACACGCCAAAGCTGACAGCGACGATCCGCTTAACTCGTATATTACGTTCTATCCCAAAGATGCCGATTCGGTTTCGGGTTACCGTCTGTATACTTCTGAGTTGTACAATCTGCAGCTCGACAGTGTAAAACTGGTTGTGCTGAGTGCCTGCGAAACCGGTGGTGGTCAGCTGGTGCGTGGCGAAGGCGTAATGAGTCTGGCCCGGGCATTTGCCTACGCCGGCTGCCCCAACATTGCCATGACGCTGTGGCGAGCGGAAGATCAGGCAACAGCCCAGATTACAACGCGTATGTACGAATACCTCAAGCAGGGCTATGACAAAGACGAAGCTTTAGCCAAATCCAAGCAAGACTATCTGAAGGAAGCTCCCGCCGCCCGCCGCGATCCGTATTACTGGGCTAACGTAGTGCTGGTAGGTGATGACGAACCGATTTACGCTTCGTATCGCTGGTATTGGATTGGTGGAATTGCCTTGTTCCTGATTTTGCTGCTGGTTGGGCTATTGCTATGGCGCAACCGGCAAAAGGCCGTCTCCAGACTGGAAGTGCAGTAAGTCAAAATAGTATCTTCCAAAAACACAAAACCCCGGGTTTTACATAATCCAGGGTTTTGCTTTTGAACCTCATCCCTAAATCCCTTCTCAGAAAGAGAAGGGACTTTTAGATTCACGAACCAAAATTCCCCTCTCAGAAGGAGAGGGGCTGGGGGTGAGGTTTTTATGACTTGGGCGACAGTTGCACATATGGAATAATCATCTCTTCCAGCGAGACACCTCCGTGCTGGAACGTGTCTTTGTAATAGTTTACGTAGTAATTGTAATTGTTCGGATAGGCAAAGAAATAATCCTCAACGGCAAAAACATACGCAGTCGAAACGTTGAGTTTGGGCAGGAAGAAACGTTCCGGTTTGCGAACCGTAAATACATCTTTCTCATCAAAACCCAGGTTTTTACCTTGTTTGTAGCGTAAGTTGGTATTCACGTTGCGGTCACCCACAATTTTGAACGGGCGTTTTACCCGCACCGTGCCATGATCAGTCGTTACAATTACTTTTACTTTCTTCTCGGCCAGTTTGCGGAAAATATCCATCAAAGGCGAATGCAGCAGCCACGAACGGGTAATAGACCGATACGCCGACTCATCGGGAGCCAGTTCGCGGATCATCGCCATGTCCGTGCGGGCATGCGATAGCATATCCACAAAGTTATATACAATCACATTCAACTGATTGTTCAGCAGGTTGTGCAGGTTGTCGTCGAGGTTTTTGCCTTGCGAAACCGTGATGATTTTGTTGTAGCTTAGCTTGCCATCAATGCGGTTTTTCTGCAGCTGGCGTTTCAGGAATTCCTCTTCGTGGTTGTTTTTTCCTTCATCGTCATCGTCGTTCACCCACAAATCCGGATGGTATTTTTCCATCTCGGCAGGCAACATACCTGAGAAAATGGAATTTCGGGCAAATGCCGTGGTCGTTGGCAATATCGAATAGTAGTTGCTTTCCTCTTCCACGTTAAAGTACTCTGACAGAATGGGTTCAATCACTTTCCATTGGTCATAACGCAGGTTGTCGATCAGAAAGAAGAATACCGGTTCTTGGCCCAGCAATGGAAACACTTTCTTTTTCATTAACTGATGCGACATCAGTGGCCGCTCCACCTTTGGGTCGTTGAGCCAATCTTCATAATTATCCTCTACAAAGCGCACAAAGTTGTTGTTGGCTTCACTCTTCTGATTGTCAAGCACTTCGGCCATGCTCTTATTTTCCGAGTTGTCCATTTCCAGTTCCCAGTAAATCAGCTTTTTGTAAATCTCGGCCCACTCGGCATGGTCAATCCGGTCCATGTAAGCCATGGAGATGTTGCGGAAATCCTGCAAATAGCCTTGATTGGTCTTTTCGCTGACCAACCGTTTGTTATCCAGAATTTTCTTAACCGAAAGCAAAATCTGATTGGGATTCAGGGGTTTGATCAGATAATCGGCGATTTTAGAACCGATGGCTTCCTCCATAATGTGTTCTTCTTCGCTTTTGGTAATCATAACCACGGGCAAATTGGGCTTGGTGGTTTTGATTTGCGTCAATGTTTCCAGTCCGGTCATGCCCGGCATGTTCTCGTCTAGAAACACCAGATCATAGTTTTGTTCCGCACATTTGTCCAATGCATCGGTCCCACTGTTGACAGGAGTTACATCGTATCCTTTGTTCTCTAAAAATAAAATATGTGGTTTGAGCAGATCAATTTCATCATCAGCCCATAAAATAGAATATCTTTGCATGTTGAAAAGAAGGTTAAAAAATAGTATAAAATTTAGTGTTGAAACCCAGCAACTTGTAAACACCTCTGGAGTGCAAGTTTGTTTAGGCAATCGGCATTTCACAAAAGACAATTACTTTTGTAACAACTACCAAAATGATTTGTTCTAATTTCATGCCAGCTCCATCCGGTATTGAACGTATCAGACTGGCAAAGGTTGGAAAATAAGGGCTTTTCGAAAAATACTATCTCCGAAAATCGTAAAACCTACCTTTCAAAATCAAATTTTAAAATCAACCTGGAAATTGAATAAACGCAAAATTTTTAATGATCCGGTTTACGGATTCATCAGCATACACAGCGACCTGATTTTTGACATCATCGAGCAGCCCGTTTTTCAGCGCCTGCGGCGCATACGCCAGATGGGGCTTGCCGACTATGTATACCTGGGTGCACACCACACCCGCTTTCATCACGCACTGGGTGCCATGCACCTGATGGAAGCCACCCTGGAGTCGCTTTGTTCCAAAGGCCACGACATTTCGGATCAGGAGTGGGAAGCGGCTTTGATTGGCATTCTGCTGCACGATGTAGGGCACGGGCCCTGTTCGCACGCTCTGGAATACAGCATCTTGAGTGGAGTCAAGCACGAATCGTTGTCGCTGCTGATCATGCAAAAACTCAACCAGAAATTCAATGGTGCCTTGGATATGGCCCTTCAAATGTTTAACGGCACCTATCCCCGCAAGTTTTTTAACCAACTCATTGCCGGGCAGTTAGACATAGACCGCCTTGATTACCTGAATCGGGATAGCTTTTTTACGGGAGTATCGGAAGGGACCATCGGTTCAGAACGCATCATCAAAATGCTCGACATCCGCAACGAAGAACTTGTGGTGGAGGAAAAAGGCATTTACAGCATTGAGAATTTCTTGAATGCACGCCGGCTGATGTACTGGCAGGTGTACTTGCACAAAACGGCCATTAGTGCCGAAACCATGTTGATCCAAGTGGTAAAGCGGGCTCGTGAACTTACCCAGCAGGGCGAATCAGTTTTCGCTTCCCCACCACTGGGTTTGTTTCTACGCGAAGATGTGACGATGAATAACTTCCTGGAAAACCCGCAGTATTTGCAAACATTTCAATGCCTGGATGATTATGATATTTGGGGAGCAGTCAAAATATGGACAGAGCATTCCGATTTCATATTGTCGGCTCTAAGTCGTATGTTGCTGGAACGCAAACTGTTCCGCATTGTACTTTCGGCCGAAAAGCCCGAAAAAGGATTTAGCAAGAAAATAAAGAATCAATTGAGCAAGTATTACCGTATACCTGCCAAAAATATGCACTATCTCTATGTGGAAGGCTCTACAAGCAATGCCGCCTATCTATCGGAGGGTACGGGGATTAACATTCTGACCAAAAAAGGCAAATTGATGGATATTGCGCTGGCGTCGGATTTGCCGAATATTAAGGCGATGAGTAAAATTGTACGCAAGTACTATGCGTGTTGGGCCAAAGAACTGGCGGATTACCAATAAACTTCTGGAAGCATTTTTAGTCTTATTAATATTGGAATAGATTCTAACCAAACCTAGTTTCATTCGATAATGGAGTTTACCATAGAACAAATTGCTAAAATGCTTAATGGCAGTGTAGACGGTGATGGCTCGCGGGTGGTGAGCCAGTTGGCAAAGATAGAAGAAGGCACGGCTGGTACGCTGGCCTTTTTGTCGAATCAGAAGTATGAGCCGTTTTTATACACCACCGAGGCGTCGGCAGTGATTGTGGGGAATGATTTTGAGCCTAAAAAAGAGCATACAGCTACGCTGATTCGGGTAGAAAATCCGTATCTGGCATTTACTGCGTTATTGGAGCAATACCAGCAACTGATGATCAATGCCCGTGTAGGCGTGGAA
Source organism: uncultured Sphingobacteriales bacterium (assembly GCA_963520985.1). GTDB lineage: Bacteria > Bacteroidota > Bacteroidia > Cytophagales > 172606-1 > Xanthocytophaga. Next base: position 1,945 of record CAUQTA010000027.1, on the reverse strand, counting down.
GAACCTGCTTTTTTTGGGGCAAACAGTACGATTGGTGAAAATGCCTACCGGGGTGCTTTTTCGTATGTCGGTAAAAAATGCGAGATTGGTGTCAATGTCAAGATTTACCCGCACGTATACATTGGCGACAATGTGAAGATTGGCGACAATACGGTGATATATGCCGGAGCCAAGATTTACAGCGACAGCATACTTGGCAAGCGATGTGTCATTCATGCCGGTGCGGTGTTAGGCAGTGACGGGTTTGGGTTTGCTCCCCAACCGGACGGAAGTTACCGTCCCATTCCGCAAGTAGGCAATGTGGTGCTGGAAGACGACGTTTGCATTGGTGCCAACACGGTTATTGACTGTGCCACCATGGGTTCTACCGTGATACGGAAAGGTACCAAGCTCGACAATCTGATTCAGATTGCACACAATGTGGAAATTGGCAAACATACGGTTATCGCTGCACAGGCGGGCATTTCGGGCTCAACCAAAGTGGGGGATTATTGCGTGGTAGCCGGGCAGGTGGGCATTGTAGGTCACCTGCAAATTGCCAATAAGACCAGCATTGGCGCGCAGTCGGGCATCTCCAAGTCCATTCAGAAGGAGGGGTTGAAACTGCAAGGATCACCGGCTTTTGACTACAAAGACAACCTTCGTTCGCTGGCTGTTTTCCGAAACTTGCCACAACTTCAAAAGCGACTTGATGAATTGGAAGAAAAAATACTAAATTTGTCGATTAATGAAAAGTAGTATAGGGGTTTGGCGTTCATGGTTCATTGGCACAGGACACTTGAAGCATAGAACCACGACACTGAATAGAGAACTCATCCATAACTAATGCATCTTAAACAACACACCATTAAGAAAGCTGTAACGGTCTCAGGAGTAGGCTTACATACAGGGGTTCCGGCTAACATGACATTTCTGCCTGCCAAGCCTCACCATGGATATAAATTTCAGCGGATTGACTTAGAAGGACAACCCATCGTAGATGCGGACGTGGACAATGTCGTGGATCTGTCGAGGGGCACTACCATTGAGCAAAGCGGAGCCCGTATCAATACGGTGGAACATACGCTGGCGGCGCTGGTGGGCCTGGAGATTGACAACGTTCTGATCCAGCTGGATGGCCCGGAGCCGCCTATTATGGATGGAAGTTCGATTCAGTTTGTAGAGATGCTAGCTGCCGCCGGACTGGAAGAACAGAATGCGCTTCGTAATTTTTACGAAATTACCGAAGAGATTCGCTACCGTGACCGTGAACGCGATGTGGAAATTGCCGCATTGCCACTCAATGATTACCGAATGACGGTAATGGTTGACTACAACTCACCGGTATTGGGTAGCCAGCATGCTTCCCTGACCGATATTACTCAGTTTTCAAGCGAAATAGCCAACTGCCGCACGTTTTGTTTCCTGCACGAGCTGGAAATGCTGCACAAAGCGGGACTTGTCAAAGGGGGTGACCTGAACAATGCCATTGTGATTGTGGACCGTGTGATTCAGGATGAAGAACTGGATTACCTGGCAAGCCTGTTCAATAAACCCAAAGTGGAAGTGCGGAAAGAAGGCATTCTGAACAACGTGGAACTGCGTTATAAGAATGAACCTGCCCGCCATAAATTGTTGGATCTGATGGGTGACCTGGCACTGGCAGGCCGTCCGTTGAAAGCCCAGATTCTGGCAGCGCGCCCCGGCCATGCGGCCAATGTTGCCTTCGCTAAAAAAATCAAAAAGAAAATGCAGGAGTCTGCCAATAGCAATATCCCCGTCTACGACCCCAAATTGCCTCCCGTGCTTGACTCACAAGCCATCAGCAATATTTTACCACACCGCTATCCGTTCCAGCTGATTGACAAAATCATTCATCTGGATGAAAGTTCGGTAACGGGTGTAAAGAATGTAACCATGAACGAGCCGTTCTTTATGGGCCATTTTCCGGGCAACCCGGTGATGC
>CAUQTA010000026.1:0-23736 GCA_963520985.1 uncultured Sphingobacteriales bacterium | reverse complement strand
GTAATGCCCAACCCAACCACCAGCAGAATCCAGAACAAGAGAGCTGGTGTAAAGGTTGTGTTTTCTGCCGGAACGGGCGTAGCCTGGAACAGTACTTGGTTGGTCAGTTCAAACTTTTCGGTTTTACCATCCTTGGTGATTGTTGCCTGCGAAACCAATTTCATGAGGTTATCGGGAAGAAACATGCTTTCGTAAGCCGTGGCGGGCTTGTCGGTAGTGGCACCGATGCCCAAATCCATCCCAAAATCGGCCCAGGGCAGTTGGTCGGCATAGACGTCAATCCATCCCCGAAACGTGCGGGTTTCGATCTTATCGCCGTATTTCAGATTGCTGCCACACACTTTCTGGAGTATATCGCGCACGCGAGTGGTGCAGTTGTCGTAGAAAAAATCGTAGCGGTAAAATCGGTTTTCAGGCTTATAATTTTCCTGAAGCAAGGCGACTAACTGCGATTTCTGTGCGTCAGTCAAGTTCAGTTTTTGCGCGATGATGGACCGGTTGTCGGCTTGTGAAGAATAAACCAACGCATCCATTCCATGCACCGAAAGCATATAGGGCAATTTACCTCGGGCAAACTTGATCCCGAAGGCAAGTTGATTGCTCAATGTGTTTTCGCCAAACGAAAACGTACCATAGTTATAAACGTAATCAATGCCTAGTTGCGGATCTTGTATCCAAAGGGCAGTATGCCCAAACGTGGAGTACAAATCGTGCCCTGGCGCAATGGTAAGCAACGTGACCGTGGCCTGTGGTGAAAGGCGAATCGACTGTGCGTAAGACGCTTGCATCAAAAGAAGCAGCCCAGCCAGAAAGCTCCGATAAAGTATTTTCCGCATGTATTCCGAGTGTAGTTGTTCGCAAATATAGGAAATTTACGGTTTTTGCATCCACAATCCCCGTGATAGGCAATTTTTCTGGCAATCAGGCCCATGTACTGCAAAAAACAGGATTTCAAAGGTTGTAGTCACGCCAAACTGCTGTTTGTCAGTCCACTCCTATGCTTATTCTTTCTTTCCGGCTACCACCATTACGATTTCGCCTTTGGGAGGTTTTTGCTGATAAAAAGATACTATTTCTGTCAGAGACCCGTTTACGGTTTCCTCAAATAGCTTTGTAAGTTCACGCGACACCGACGCCTGGCGGTCAGGCCCAAAGTATTCGGCAAACTGCTCCAATGTTTTGATTAACCGGTGGGGCGACTCGTAAAAGATCATCGTGCGTTCTTCTTCAGCCAGTTGCTTGAGCCGCGTTTGGCGTCCTTTCTTTTGAGGCAAAAAACCTTCAAACACAAACCGTTCGGTAGGCAACCCGGACTTCACTAAGGCCGGTACAAATGCTGTGGGACCAGGCAGGCATTCTACCACCAGTTCGTTCTGCAAACAAGCCCGCACCAACAAAAAGCCCGGATCGCTGATACCCGGCGTGCCCGCATCGGTCACCAGCGCCATTTTTTCGCCTTTCCGCATCCGTTCAATCAGCTTGGTCACGGTTTGGTGCTCATTAAACGCATGATGACTTTGCAACGGCTTTTGTATCTGCAAATGCTTGAGCAACTGACCAGTTACACGGGTATCTTCGGCCAACACTACATCCACTTCTTTCAGCATTCGGATGGCGCGCAGCGTGATATCTTCCAGGTTTCCGATGGGTGTAGGAACGAGAACAAGGTTCATTGAAAAAGGGCTTTATTGTTGTGTTTCAAAAATAATATCTCTCAAAAAGGCAAAACCTCAACAATACAACAACAAAGCCATGAAACAATCAATCATTCACCCGATAATTTGTCAATAATCGCCGCCAGCTTGCGGTCTTTTTCGGTCACAGTGTTGCCCGCGTCGTGGGTATTGAGCTCAATCTCAACGCGGTTGTACACGTTGGCCCACCACGGATGGTGATTCATTTTTTCGGCTTCCATGGCTACTTTGGTCATAAAGCCAAACGCTTCCACAAAGGTTTTGAACTGAAACGTTTTTTTGAGTTTGTTATCTTCTTCTTTCCACATAGGTCAAAAGCGGTTAGGTTATAGAGTAAGGCCGGGTTTTCCGGTTTGAAAACATAGGAGTTGAAAATAGTGTACCAACGGCAATCTTTGCGGAAGAAGTATTTGTATTTCCCATTGCCTTAGCCTTATTTTGTAGCTGCTTCGTCATCAGCCAATTAGCAAAGTCTTTTATGATCTTTCCGCATTGACCATCGGGTCGGTTTTCTACTTCGTGCATTCGCAGACAGCTTTTACTACATTCTGAGCTGTGTAGATTGCTTTTGTCTTTCCTCAGACAAATTTTTGCTTACCTGTTATTCCAGTACCCTTATCTAATCATTTATACAGACAAAAGAAGCACTTTTGCCGTGAAAACATATACTATTTTTTTAATTCTCTTTAGCTGTCTGGCGGTATCTGCCCAGAAGAAAGAGGTGTCGCTTACAGTCGCTAAGATGGACACCATTCTTCAACTGGATGGTTTGCTGTCGGAAAGTATTTGGAAGCGGGCCGATGTCGCCAATAATTTCATACTCAATTACCCCAACGATACGGCTCTGGCCCGCAACCAGACCGAAGTACGAATGGCCTTTGATGCGCATTTTTTGTACGTAGGCGTGGTTTGTTACGACCAGGACCGCAGCAAACGGTTTATTGCCAGCTCGTTGCGGCGCGACTTTGAGTGGGATTTGAACGATAACTTTACCGTGTACCTCGACCCTTTTGGCGATGGGCAGAATGGATTTACGTTTAATGTGACGCCGCTAGGTGTGGAACGTGAAGGCCTGATTTTCAATGGACAGGAAGTGGCCAACCAATGGGACAACAAATGGCAGTCGGCCGTGAAGATGCACGGTGACCGCTGGACGGCTGAAATGGTGATTCCGTTTAAGAGCATCCGGTACCGGGGCAATGCGCAACAGTTCAAGATGAATTTTGCCCGGCACGACCTCAAAAACAACCAACGGTCCTCGTGGAGCCGCGTGCCTATTGCCTACTGGATTTCGTCGCTGGCGTATACAGGAACGGTCTATTTTGAAGAGCCACTTCCCCATCCGGGAGTGAATGTGTCGTTTATTCCGTATCTGAACGGCCGCATGGAACGGAGCTTTGTCTCAGAAGATGAGGATGGTAATATTGTACCCGTAAACGAAGACACTCGCTGGTTAGGCAATGCTGGCTTTGACGCCAAGGTAGCCGTAACGCCTTCGCTCAATCTGGATTTGACGGTCAATCCGGATTTCTCGCAAGTAGAAGTAGACCAACAGGTTACCAACCTGAGTCGTTTTGAAATTTTCTTTCCTGAACGCAGGCAGTTTTTCCTCGAAAACGCCGACTTGTTCAGCAGTTTCGGTTCCGAGCAGAATCGACCGTTTTTCTCAAGGCGCATCGGCATTGGCCGCGATACCATTACCAGACAAATTGTCCAGAACCCCATTTTATACGGAGCTCGACTCAGTGGAAAACTGGACAAAAACTGGCGCATCGGATTGCTCAATATGCAGACCGCCCGCAATGCCCACAAAGGCATTGATGCGCAAAATTATACCGTAGCTGCTGTGCAGCGGCAGGTGTTTGCCCGATCCAATGTGGGAGCCATCTTCATTAATCGCAATCGGTTTGGCGGCAATCCCATGGAACAATACACCCGAATGGCCGGCCTGGAATACAACTTGCTCTCAGCCGATAACAAATGGACGGGAAAGGTTTTCTACCATCAGGCGTTCCAGCCCAACAACCCCAAGGGAAGTTATACACATGGTTCCAGCCTGGTATACCAAACCCAACGCTTGACTATGCAATGGCTGCATGAATATGTTGGTAAGAATTACAACATCAACGACATTGGCTACGTGGAACGCAACTCCTACTGGCAATTTTATCCGGGCATCAATTACCAATGGTACCCTGATAATTCGAAGGTATTGGTATCGCACGGACCGGGCACAGAAATGAAGTGGTACATGGATTTGAATGGACGCACACTTGACCGCAATCTGGATGTGTTTTACGGGTTTCAGTTTCAGAATACCATGCAACTTGCCACCGGCGTGTACTACTACTATACCTATCTGTTCCAGAGCTTTGACCCAACGAATTCAGGAGCCACCGAGCTTCCTTCGTTTACTGGCTATCACCAACGTGGCGTTTGGTGGGAGTTCACTTCCGATACCCGTAAGCTTTTCACACTGTCAACCAATGGGTTTACGGGTAGTTATTTTAATGGCAGGGCGCTGAGTACAGCCACTCAGTTTAGCTACCGATTTCAACCGTATGGGGCGCTTAGTCTGAATGTGGAATACAACCACATTGACTTGGCCGAAGGCTATGGCAATGCCGACTTCTGGCTGCTGGGCCCGCGGGTAGATGTATCGTTTTCGCGCAAATTGTTTCTGACCGCGTTTATGCAGTACAATCAGCAGGCCAACAACACCAATCTGAATGCGCGTCTGCAATGGCGTTTCAAACCGGTTTCCGATTTTTTTGTCGTGTACACCGACAATTATTTTTCGCAAACCTTTGCGCCTAAAAGTCGTGCACTGGTTATGAAGCTGTCCTATTGGTTTAACTTGTAAGTCAGCAAATAGTATCTTTTCCCATGTAAAAGCCTGCTTCAAACTAACTATATATGAGTACATTGGTTACACCCAACCTAAAGTTGATTGCGTTTGCGGATGAGCATTACCAGGCTATTTTTGCCAATGACACTAACAGATTGGGGTACTTGCTTGGCTGCCAAACTCCCGAAAGCTGGACCGAATACGCGGATGCGAGGGAAGCGTTGCCGGTTTTGTATCAGTTTTTCAAGGAACTGGAAGGCGATTGGCGTTGGGGTTCTTTTTTTATCGTGCACCATCACCAACTGGCGGGCAACTGTGGGTTCAAAGGAAAACCCGATGCACAGGATTGTGTGGAAATCGGGTACGAAATCCATCCTGATTTTCAGGGGCGGGGGTTTGCCACCGAAGCCGCACAAGCCTTGGTAAAGCTTGCATTTGCGGCAGGTGTGTCAAAAGTAAAAGCCCATACCTACGAGGCTACCAATGCTTCTGCCAAGGTATTGCAGAAAGCCGGTTTTGAACTGGCCGGGCCGGTGCACGACCCCGATGAGGGACTGCTCTGGGCTTGGCGCCGCCAGCAAAAATAGTATCCTTTAAAACCACAAAACCCCGGTTCTTATGAAGAGTACCGGGGTTTTGTGGTGATGGTTTTGCATACCTCTTGGCGATTAGTTCATGTTGCGTTCTACGCATAGCACGAGGTCACGCACATTGCGCACTCTGGACAAGTCGGAGTCGGAAAGCTGAATGCCATACTGGTCTTCCAGATAAACGACTAATTCGGTAAATTCCAATGAACTCATTCCGAAGTCGTGCCAGAATGATTTGGAAGGTTGCACAGCGGATGGCTGAATCAGAAAGTGGGTATTCAGAATTTCTTTTACCTGCTGAAGAATGATACTCATAAAAATGTATGGTTGATATTTCTGGATATAAGACACCAAAAGCCCCCAAAAGGTTGCAAGAAGAGTCTTTTATTAATATAGCTAGTAAGTAATTTGTATGAAATCACTTGAAAAGTGCATTAAATAAATGGTCCGCTGTTTGTTTTCTAATAGACCATTAACTTCACAGGTATTACTATCACAAGAAAAGAAAGATATTTTCTTATTTGCGACAGACTGTATTTTTATTGCAGTACGAATAAGAGTATAAAAAATTGTACCCAATGGCCTTATTTTTTGGCTCACTCTTCAAATTAATTTTAAGTCAGAGCTGTAGCCCTGACTTAAAGAACATAACTCATATTACTGCCAGAATTGATTTCCATTCAAGCGATTGAGCTGCAACTGGGCCAAAACCAACTGGTACTGGTATTGTATTTTACCCAGCTGAGCCTCTTCCAGTGCAGTTTGCGAACTGAGCAAATCCAGATTGGTAATTACACCATTCTGATAACGACTAGTAGCTAGTTTCATAGCATACTGAGCTTGTTCCACTTGCTGGCCGTACATCTCCAGTTTCTGCTGAGCCGCCTTCACATCATTCTGCGCTTGTTCCACGTCGCTTTTCACAGTCAGTTGCTGTGCCTCTGTTGCATATTGAGCCATTGAATGATTCAGTTTGGCGATTTCCTGCTGTTGCTTAATGCGGTGGCCATCGTAAAGGGGAATGGATAAAGCTACCGTTGCCTGGGTGTTGAACCGAAACCGCTGAATTTCAGGTACAATACCGTTCTTAAACCCAGCCGAACCGCTAAACGCCAAGGTAGGGCGGGCATTGCTACTGGCAATTGTCAGGTCTTGCAACGCAATCTGTTCACGGTCTTTGGACATTTGCAGCTCCCAGTTACTTTGGCCACCGGCTCCCGCCGCAGCGCCCCACGTAAAATCAGTCTCGGCAGGAATGCTGTTGCGTACATCTTTGCCGGTAACGGTACTCAGCAAGATATATTGCTTGTCAAGTTGGGTTTGCAAATCAACCAGCCGGGTTTCTGCATTTTTGTAGCGCACCTGAGTGGTAATCAGGTTGTAGTCTATTTCATCGCCGTTTTTGATTTTATCGGAGATCACTTTTTCGTTTTCCTTCAATAAGTTAATCTGTGCTTTTTGTACCTCAATTGCCTTTTGCAGAAAAACAATGGAATAGTAAAATGTGGCAACCTGATAGGCCAATGTTGTTTTCAGGCTTTCGACGCCATCTTTGGCAAGCACTTCTTCGGCGCGTGACTTTTGTACACTGGAAGACGTTTTGCCAAAATCCCATAATACCTGATTGACACTCAGAGCCGTATTGTAATTGTCGTTAGGAAAGAACCGGGCCTGAATCGGATTGTCAGGCAATGGAATCGTAATCACGCCTACGGGGTCAATGCGGGTATAGCTGGCATTGAAACCTACCGTTGGCAAATGATGGCTTTCGGCCAGTTTGGTGCGATACCCACTGATTTCGGCCATTTTTTGTTGTTCTTTTACTTTGGGATAATAATCCAATGACTGCCGAACCAGCGAAACCAACGTTTCTGGCGATTTTTCCTGCGCCCAACTGCTGGTACTCACACTCAGCAGAGACAAAATCAGGAGGCAGGTTTTGTTAAAATTTTTCATACTATTTTGGTAAGATAGCGTTTTGAGTGTTCTTAGAATTAATGGGCTTCGGCAGCGGCTTTAGCGGCATCGGCTGCCGATGTTTTTTTGCGTGGCAATAAGAAGATCAGCGGAAAAATGATGATGAAAAACACCGCCACAATACGAAACGTATCCAAATAGGCCAGCAGATAGGCTTGCTTCATGACCATGAGTTCCATTTGCTTGTACGCCATTTGAGTAGAGTTGAAAAACTCTCCCGTACGCGATGCAATTCCACTACTAAGGGTGGTTAGCCGCTCCATAAACAGCGGGTTTTCAGTGGTCATATTCGACATCAGATCGGAGCGGTGCTGGGCCACCCGGGTGGTTACGTAATTGTTGGCAATGGCAATTCCAAATGCTCCACCCAGTTGCCGCATCATGTTATTGAGCGAAATGCCCGCCGGAAACTCCTGGGGTTTCAACCCAGCCACGGCCTGGTTGATCAAGGGCAACTGCAACATGGAGACCCCGGCTACCCGCATCAATTGCGACGGAAAGAAATCCCACATGTTGGCTTCGCCGTTCATGGCGCCGCCCCAGAAGCCGAAAATAATGAAGATGGCAAAGCCCGCGATGATAAAAGGAATCGGAGAGGCGCCGGATGACATGCGTTTACCAATGATCGGGAACAGCGGTATCGCTACCAATGTCGGAAACAACAACGAAAGACCAGTCATGGTGGGTGTAAAGCCGTTGATACGCTGTACCATGACGGGATAGACAAATACCGATGTAAACAAGCCGATACCCGACACAAACGTAAAGAGCAGCGTCAGCGACAAGGTTCGGTGCTTCATTACCCGCAGATTGACTACCGGATGCCGCGTACCAAACAGTTCCCATACAACAAATCCTACCAGCCCAACAAAAGCCGCAAGAGTAAAGGTGACGATCATGCTTGATTCAAACCAATCTTCCGACTCGCCTTTTTCCAGTACAAATTGCAGCGAGCCTACTCCTACCGCCAGTAGCAAAATGCCGATGTAGTCAATGACAATGCTGCTTTTGTTTTTTCCTTCGCCTTCTTTGCGATCAATGAAGAGAACCGTCAGAATGGATGCCGCAATACCGATCGGAATGTTTACATAGAAAATATCTTCCCATGAAAGATTATCAATGATAACCCCTCCCAGGAACGGTCCTAATGTGGGGCCCAACACAATACCCATTCCAAACAAACCGGAAGCAATGCCTCGGTCTTTGGGTTCGAAGGCGTCAAACAGGATGCTTTGTGAAGTCGAAAGCAACGCCCCGCCACCGATACCCTGCAAAAACCGCCAGAATACGATTTCGCTTAGTGTACTCGAAGCACCGCAGAAATAAGAGGCAACGGTAAAGAGAATGATGGAAAAAAGGTAATAATTTTTTCGTCCGAAATATTCGGCCAGAAAGCCCGTCATCGGAATTACAATTACGTTGGCAATGGCATATGAAGTTACTACCCAGGCAATGTCTTCAATGGTAGCTCCCAGGGCTCCTGACATCTCGGTCAGGGCTACGTTTACAATGGTCACATCGAGCAGTTCCATGATGGCCGCTGTGATGGTCGTCAGCACGACAATGAATTTACCGAATCCTTTTGCTGCCATTTGTTTTGTATGGTTTGATTGGATTTCCGCTTATCCGGAAAATAGTATCCCGGCCAAAGCAAAAACCTGCCACTAAAAATCGGATTATTTTTTACGGATGGTAACGGCAACATCGGCGCTGAGACCGGCCTTGAGCTTGCCACGGTATTTGGCAACGTCCTGGATTTCGATTTTGACCGGAACGCGTTGGGTCACTTTCACGAAGTTGCCAGACGCATTGTCGGGAGGAAGCAGCGAAAAGCGGGCTCCAGTGGCTTCTGAGAAAGACGCTATCTTGCCCTGCATCGGCAGGTCTTTGTAGCTGTCCAGCACGATCTCCACCTCATCGCCCACGTTCATGTTTTCAATCTGATTTTCTTTGAAATTGGCTATCACCCAGAACGTACTGTCATTCACGATGGTAAACATCGGCTGGCCCGGCTGGATAAACTGTCCGGGTTGCACGTTTTTCTTGCCAATGCGGCCACTCTCCGGCGCATAGATTTTGGCGTAAGTCAACTTGAGTTTCTGCTGATCGATGCGCGACTTCTGAATGTTGGTCTGGGCTTCGGCTTTTTGCAATGCAGCTTTCAGAATGGCAATACGAGACTGAGCCACAGCTACTTCGTTTTGTGCTGCCCGAAGCTGGGTTTCCAATGTAGTGTATGTATTGCGGGTATCGTCAATTTGTTTGTGGGTAATGGCTTTGTCTTCAAACAACCGAGTATCGCGGTCCAGGTCACTCTTGGCTTTGTCGCGGCGAATACGAGCCAATTCGGCATTGGTATTAGCCGATTTCACAGTTAGTTGGGCATTGACCACGTTGGCTTTGGCATTAGCAATATCGGCGGCAATCTGCGCCTGAGCCGCTTCCAACTCGCTCAGTGCCAGTTGGTATTCGGCGTCGTCGATTTCTACCAACAATTGGCCTTTTTTCACCATATCGTAATCTTTTACATACACTGATTTCACATAACCTGACAGCCGAGGCAACACGGATACCATGTTGGTTTCCAGTTGAGCATTGTCGGTGGTTTCGTGATGACGGGAATAATTGAAGGAAGAAATACCATACCAGAGACCTAGCCCCAGAGCGGTTACCAGCACCACACGCAGAATGATCTTCCGGGCCGGGTTTTCTTGTTTTGCTTGCGTTTCCATAAAAGTTAAAAGTAGTAATAGTTAAAGGTAGGTTTTGATTGTAAAAGGGAATTCATAGGTGAGGCTAGCATTTTATAATCCAAAAGACGCAACAAATGTAAACCAGGTTGACTAAAAAGTCAATAGTGTTTACTAAATATTTTAAAAAATTGTTTTTTATTGATGTAAAACTTATATTTTATATCATTTTTTAAAGTTTATTATAAAATAATGCGACTATATAGACAACAATATTGACTATATGAAAACAATTTTGTAATTTTAGGGCGTTCAAGTTTAGTTGCACCATGGATCAGAGCTTAATACAGGCAGTCGAAGAATTTAAAAGCACAAAGAAGCGCATTTTGGGCAGACTTTTGAAACGGTCGTATGCGTACATTACCGCCCTTTCGGCAGAATTTCTAAAGCAGGAAGGATACGACAACTTTCGGGTGGCTCATGTAGTCATCTTGTTGCATGTAGATAAGGACAAAGGGCTTATGATCAATGATCTGGCTCAGCAGGTAGGCATTACCAAGCAAGCCATCAGCAAAGTAATTAAGGAACTGGCCGAAGAAGGCTATGTAGTTGCCGAAAAACATCCGACCGATGCACGGGCGTCACTCACGCGCCTCACCGACAAGGGAGCCCGTTTTCTGCTGGCCTGGCAACGCTGCACCGAGTATGTGGATGAGACGTTTAAAGACATTATTGGCAGCAAGCGACTGGAACAACTAAAAGACATTCTGGAAGAAATAGCGGATCATTATGAGGTAAATGGCTGTGCGACTGACACAGATATGATGCTGCTGAAAAAATTTACGTCTTCCAATGCTAAGTCCTAATGTGGATTTCAAGTTTATTGATTGAATATTCAAAGGCAAAACCCACTAGCGACTAGTGGGTTTTGCCTTCTGGAATGATACTATTTTAGACAAGCCTCTCTTATTCATTAATTCAACTTTCGATAACGCAACTGCCGAAGAAACGTGCTCCCTATTTCTATCTCCAAAAGTTGCGCGTCGACATTCTTAACCTTCCAGGAAAGACTTGGCGGAGGGTCGGAAGGAGAACGGGCCAGACATTGAACACTTGCGCAATTCGCAGGAAAGTATTTTAGAAGGATAGCCTCATCTCCTTTGGCTTGGTAAGGTGCTGGACCGCAACAACCAAAAGCCGGAATCTCTTTTCCTTCAGTTGTAGTAAATGTAATAGCTCCATTAGGATGGACGTACATTATGTTCGATTCGGACGTTACATCTCGCCAACTGTTTGATGTATCCTGCACAGCAACCAATTGCCATTTGCCCACCAGAAGGTTTGTTTGCTCTTTCTTATCTTAGCAGGCACTCAAAAGAACCCATATTGCAAATAGAAACAGGCAGTTTTTCATCTTAGTTGAAACAAGAATGGATAAGGACTTCATCTAGGCAAATTTGAATCGGAAGGATCGCTTACCTGCCTCAACGAAGACACATCATCTGACTGAAAGGTTGCATCAACCTTTTTTATTTCACCTGACAAAGCCTGCTGATGGCAGGTTTTGTCAGGTGAAAAGATACTATTTTCAAAAGCCTTACTGTACTCTGTTCACAACGGTAGCCGATGCCTGCGCCGTTGGGTACATCACAATATCCGCTAGTACCACATGTGGAGGCCGGGTCAACACGAAGGCAATGGTATCGGCAATGTCATCGGCAGTCAGGGGTGTAACGCCCTGATACACTTTTTTGGCACGTTCTTCATCTCCTTTAAAGCGAACAACTGAAAATTCTGTCTCCACCATTCCCGGATGAATGGCTGTCACCTTGATGCCATAAGGATTCAAATCCAGCCGCATGCCGTCAGTAATCGCCTGCACGGCCGCTTTTGACGCACAATACACACTGCCATTTGGATAGGCCGCCTTTCCGGCAATTGATCCCATGTTTACAATGTGTCCGCTTTTACGCATCACCATCCCCGGCATGACTACTTTAGACACGTACAAAAGCCCTTTCACATTGCTATCAATCATCGCATCCCAGTCGGCCGGGTTGCCATCCTGAATGGGCTCCATACCATGGGCATTGCCTGCATTGTTAATCAGATAATCGATGCTCCGCCATTCGTCTGGAATGCCATTAAATGCATTTTCTGTTTCAACCAGATTCCGAACGTCAAACAAAAGCGTATATACCTTTGTCGTTTTCTCCAACTCCAATTTTAGTTCTTCCAGTCGGTCGGCACGGCGCCCACAAATGATCAGGTTCATTCCTTCTTGTGCCAGTCGCAATGCGGTGGCTTTTCCAATACCCGAGGTAGCCCCGGTAATAAAAGCGATTTTAGTCATAGGTTGTATCCATTAAAAAAGTAAAGTATTGTTTCTAGCCAAACAAAGATAAGGGGGTTTGGAGTTTTTGAAAAATACTGTTTCAACAACAGTAAGGGATTGCCAAGCCCTAAAATTGCTCTTCCCTGTGATCTTCCTTTTCTTTTGCTTGTCCAAAAGAAAAGGAACAAAAGAAAAAGACACTTTCTTTGAATGCTCCCGCCCGCAAAACCCATCCCGCTCCTCGCCAAAGAAAGAGGCTCACGCTTTTTTACAGGCTGGTGCTACGCACTGCGCCTTTATTATTGATTATGACAGCTTTAGTCTAACAAACCCTACAATTTTACATTATTTTAGCCCCATTCCTGTTCGGTTAGTTTGCAGAATTGGGGCCGCACCTGTATCAGCATCGCCAAGAATTTCCGCTTTTGAGTTTCCAGCGTTTCTAAGTCGGCGTGAGCAGTTTTTCGTTGCAGAAAGATTTCCAGTTGCGGAAACGCCGACGCAATTTCCTCTTTGGTATACAATTCCTGTTCTTGCAGCAACCCCATGCCCTGCCCCAGTTGAAACGCAATGGTTTTCCAACAGTCTTGCGGTTCGTTTTTCTCAAATGTTGCAAACGCAGCCAGACTTAGGTTCTCTAAAACTTCCAGTTTCAGGTCCAGGTTACCCTGCAAGGCACGTTTTACATCGGCCCGCAGATACGTTCGCGTGTAAAAAGAAAGCACCGTACGGCATACCCGAATCATTTTCAATTGCCAGTTTCGCTCTACGGCTCGCCGAACCAAAAGCGGATGATATTGTGCATGCAATGCATAGGTTCGCAAAACGGCATTGTTTAGCTCATCAGGTGTTCCCTTGTACACTTTGTCAATTATCCCATCGACCAGAATAGCTAAGTTCAAATTTATCTTCTTCTGCGGCAAACCTTTTTGAGCAAAGAAAGCGTTAAAGGTTAAGGCCTGAGCGTCACAAAATGCATGATTTTGCTGGGTAGTTTCTAACTGGTTCACAAACAAAACAATGTCGTAATCGTGTGAACTGTGCGAGCCGAAAATATGAAAAGGAGAATGCATACACAAAAAGGTAAATAACAGAACATAGACATTGCCATGCAAAGTGTAAAATAATTTTGCAGACAGTTTATCCAGGCAAATTTTATTTTAAGTATTTTTGCTCATACAAAAGATACAATCTGTGCTTTGGAATGTACAAAATGGTGCATTTATACAAACTTTTTATCAATTAGTTATTTGTTATTCGATTCATATATGCTAAATTGCTACTTATATCTGTCTAGAAAACCATCTCGTATGTAACTTTGTAAAAAATACTATCAGCAGATAGCCCATAACCCGCTCATTAAGCAATCCGGAAATACAATGTCAAAACAAAAACTAACGTTCAATCCACTTTCGGCGTGGATTAATAAGGATGAGAAGAAGCCTCTCATCATTTCGGGCCCGTGCAGTGCCGAAACTGAAGAACAACTAGTCAATACGGCTGTGGCTCTTAAGAAACTCAATGTAAACGCCATTCGCGCAGGCATCTGGAAGCCACGCACCAAGCCGGGCACATTTGAAGGCAACGGAGCAGTAGCATTGCCTTGGATCAAATCGGTGAAAGAAGCCACAGGTCTGCCATTTGCCACTGAGGTAGCTACACCGCAACACATTGAAGAAGCCCTTAAATACGGTGCCGACATTCTCTGGATTGGAGCCCGCTCTACGGTAAATCCGTTTACGGTACAGGACATGGCCGACGCCCTGAAAGGTGTTGACATTCCTGTTCTGATCAAAAACCCAATTAACCCGGAACTGGCTCTGTGGATTGGGGCTATTGAACGCATTTACAATGCCGGCATTCGTAATATTGGTGCTATTCACCGCGGATTCTCAACACACCGCAAAACGAAATACCGCAATGAACCGCTTTGGGGAATTGCCATTGAGCTTAAAACTATTTTCCCTGATCTGCCGATCATCGGAGACCCTAGCCACATCACTGGCAAGCGTACCGCCATTTACGAAGCATCGCAAAAAGCACTGGACCTGAACTATGACGGCTTGATGATCGAGTCGCACCTGGATCCTGACAACGCATGGAGCGACGCCGCACAGCAGGTAACTCCGGCTGCTTTGGAACAGATTCTTTCCGCACTGAAAACCCGTCAGGCAAAATCAGATGATGCCATGTTTATCAATCACCTGGAAGACATGCGCCATCAAATTGACGACATCGACCGGGAGTTGCTCGAAATCCTTGCACAACGCATGAACTTGGTAGAAAAAGCCGGCGAATACAAACGTGAGCACAATGTAACCGTATTCCAACAAGATCGCTGGAGCGAAATCTTCAAAACCCGTCCTGAATGGGCAGAGAAGATGAAAGTAAATAAAGATTTTGTAGCTGAGATGTTCAAACTAATTCATACTGAATCGATTCGTATTCAAACCGAAGTTTCTGAACGCGAAAAAATCAAAGCGTAATTATCGAAACCCACTTAGGCAAAAGCCCCATCTGTAACAGAATGGGGCTTTTGCCTTTTAAAAGATACTATTTTTACACAAGAACTCTGTTCTGAAAACAAGCTTAAATACTTGCCTTCTATGCAAGTTTTTAAGCTTGATAATCAACGCTTTATTTATTATAAGTAACAATCCGGTAACAGACAAATCTTTCTTGCGCAGGCAATCAGTCAGCGATTTCAGTTCTTAAATTTGTATAAAAATCTCAATAAAAGCAGCACTATTTATTTAAAAATAGTGCTGCTCAAAAATAGTTATATGCGCCACTTTTCGATAATTCAGTTGTTACTATGCCTATGGCTTGTCTGCCCAATGAAGGCATTCGCCCAACTGAAGCCATTCAAAACACTGTATGATTCGACTAGCCAGCTTACCTTGTATTGGTACGAAAAAACAGATACGGTATTCAACAAAAGCAAGCAAAAGAAAGAAGTCCAAACCGATTGGCTCTGTACCTATTCCGCGCCGCAATCGGCTCGGCAGCGACTTATTGGCGTTGATGCCAGCTTTTCCTTCCAGGGTAAGCCCCTCAAGGGCATTGGCAATTTGCCAAATATGGTGCAACGATCCATTTTTAAGAGCGTTATCGACACGTTGGAAAATCAGAACCAACGTTTTTCGGCACAAACGCTCTATTACCTGCCTACCGTATCACAAGCCAACTACTGGAAGTACTTTCTGCAACCGATGAGCGAAAGTGAAGGAGGCTTGTTCCGAGGTATTAACACGTACGACCAAGTCGGATTTTCGTTTGGTTTTTTGCAGCTAGGCGCCAACGGCGATGGACGCGACAGTGCCTTTGCCCACTATTTTCGTCGATTGCTGGCTACACCGCAGGGACATGCTTTGTTTCCGAATCTTCGAATTACCACGCAGCCTGCCGGTCAGTTTCTGGATGTAGGCACTGACCGCATCTATAAAACATCCGAATTGCATCCCAAACCGGGCGAAGGCCGTCCGCGTCCTTTGCGGCAATACCTTAATGCCGATTCGGCACAGATCGACGAAAAAGAGGTTCTGAATGCTGCCAAGTTCATTTATCTTGTCGATTCGGATACTACGTTCCGCAACTTACAGGTAGAACTAGGCATTCGCTGGGCTCAGCAAATCTTAACGCGCATTCAGGAAAAGAGCAAACAACCCAATTATCAAAGTTTAAATGTAAGTGGAAGACCCATCAAAGTATGCATGGTTCTGGTTGATTTGCTTCACCATGGACGGACCGATCTGGAAGATATTCACAGCATTCTCAAACAAAACATTGCCAATGAAAACCAGCTTATCGACAGCCTGTTGCGATTAAACAAGACGGCTCTACCCTCCCGGCGCGATACAATCGAACGGCCTCGCACACGTACATTACGAATGGCACTAAACCAATTGCCAGCTGCTATTGCCGATCTGGTATGTGTGCGGAAAGATGAAGAATGGGTGTTTGAGAAGAGAAAACCGGGAAAATAATTGCCTGTACAATTTTGGCGGTTCAGAACACCTACTTTATCTGGTAATTTCACAAAGGCAGGTTTTAGATTCTGCGGAGATACTATTGTGAATTTAGATTTTGGGACTTAAAGTACCTTCATGGCTATCACTTGCGAGACGGCTTTCTGGCACAAAGCGACACTCGATAAATTCACCTTTTGTAAAAAGCTATCCAATCATACGCTGACACAAGCCCTGTACAACAAACAGATTGTTTGCCTATTCTTTTCCGATTCATCGCGAATCTCCTATATTTAAAAATCTTTTTTACCTTCTAAACCAAACCACAAACCATGAGCAAGATCACAGTAAGCGACGGCACCGAAATTTATTACAAAGACTGGGGCACCGGACAACCCATCGTTTTTCATCACGGATGGCCGCTGTCGGGCGACGATTGGGATGCCCAAATGATGTTTTTTCTCAACCACGGGTTTCGCGTCATAGCGCATGACCGAAGAGGACACGGCCGATCCTCGCAAACCCCGAACGGGCACGACATGGACACCTACGCAGCCGACGTGGCCGAACTCGCCCAATTTCTTGATCTGAAAGACGCCATCCATGTGGGGCATTCGACAGGTGGCGGCGAGGTTATCCGCTACGTAGCAAAGCATGGAAAAAGCCGGGTTGCCAAAGCCGTTCTGATCAGCGCAGTTACGCCGATTATGATAAAAACCGAAAACAACCCGGATGGCATTCCCTTGTCGGTATTTGATGAAATACGGGAAGGAACTGCAACCAAGCGTCCTCAGTACTTTCAGGATTTTACCATTGCTTTCTATGGCTACAACCGGGAAGGCGCCAAAGTATCGCAGGGTATCCGCGACAATTGGTGGCGCCAGGGAATGATGGGAGCTATAAAGGCGCATTATGATTGCGTCAAAGTATTTTCAGAAACGGATTTTACCGAAGACCTCAAGCAAGTAGACATTCCGGTACTGGTTATGCACGGCGAGGACGATCAGATTGTCCCTATTGAAATTACGGCGGCAAAAGCCATAAAACTTCTGAAAAACGGCAAATACATTTCGTATCCGGGTTTTCCACACGGCATGCCAACTACCGAAGCTGCAACCATCAATGCCGACCTGCTGGCCTTCATTCGTTCTTAACAGTAAGAAAACGGACTGGGATTTGACCGGGGTTTTACACTTTTCAATCCTACTATTTTTTTGGGTTGACGAAAGCCCTTTCCATTCTCCATGCATCTGTTACACTAGTAACAGGTGCATGGCTTTTCAAGCGATTTTCCAAAGGCTACTTTAGCCTGCAATTTCGAGCAGCGCCTTTACCAACGCATCCAGTTCCTGCGTAGTGGTATACAAATGTGGCGTAACCCTTACTCCTGCCACACCCGGCCGATCAATGGCAACTGTAAAGATTTTGTATTGCTCCAGCAACCGTTTGGCCAGATCAGTAGGCGAAATACCGTTTACACCTACATTAGCAATGGCGCAGGTACGTTTTTCTTCATGTGGCGTGTTCAGAACTATGCCAGGATGCTTACGAACCTGGCTGGTCCAATACTGCTGCAGATAGCGCAGTCGGGCTTGCTTTCGTTGGATACCAATAAGCTGATGAAACGCAATGGCATCGACAATGGCCAGATCAGTGGCAACCGGATGTGTACCTGTGTGATTCAACTTGCGAATGTCATCATCTGCGAAACCTGCATCAGCAAACATGGGCCAGATTTTGGCAATCTTATCTTTACGCACATACAGTATACCTGCTCCCAGCGGATTGCCCAGCCACTTGTGCAAGCTACTTCCGTAATAATCACAGCCTAGTTGCGAAATGGCAAAGTCTAGCTGCCCAAAGGCATGAGCTCCATCTACCAATACTTCTACTCCATAACGATGAGCCATTTCAACAATTTTCTGAACAGGCAGCACCTGACCGGTAATGTTCACTACATGAGACACCAACAACAAACGAGTTTGCGGCGTAATCGCTTTTTCATACAACTGCACAATTTCCTCATCGGAAGCCGGATGATTAGGCAATGACACCTGCCGATTGACGATGCCGTAACGCCGGGCCTGCAAAGCAAACATGTCCAGCATGGCTCCATAATCCTGTTCGGCCATAATAGCTTCATCACCCGTTTTCCAAGGAAACCCGCCGATAACGGTATCCAACGCTTCTGTTGTATTGCGGGTAATGATCAGTTCGTCGGGCAAGCATTTTAGCAATTGAGCCAGGGCTTTACCGGCCATTTGCTTGTCTTCGGTCATGCGGGTACGCATGTAATAAGACGAAACCCGATTGACTTGCCGGATATGATTTAGGTATTTCTGTAAAACCGGATCGGCAGCCAGAGAAAAGTAGCCATTTTCCAGGTGAGTAAAATCTTTGGTAATGGTATAGCTTTTCCGGATTGTCAGCCAGAAGTCTTCTTTCTGAGCGAGTTCTGCGGCTGTCAAATGGGAAACCTGCGCCAATGCATTCTTCAGATCGGCAAACAGGAAAGCCGATGCCCCCGTTATCGTTTTCAGAAATTGGCGTTTGGTAAAAAGCGACATATTGGGACAAAGTAGATGACAGGGTTTTGACTTTCTGAAAGATACTATTTTTTGATTTGTTCAACGACGGTTTCTTTTCCCTCTTTCACATCGACAATTTTTATGCGATTACCTTGTTTGTCATAGTAAAAGGTTCGACGTGAATTATCCTCAGAAAACTCAATTTCTGTTCGGGTTCCAATGAATCCTTCACCTGGAGTTTTTATAGCTAGGGTGTGTATCTGGCCGGTCCTAGAATTGTATTCAATCCGGTAACCCATCTTATGATCAGGATAGAAGAATTCTTCTGCTCTCAGTTGTCCATTTCGATAATACCACTTGCTTTCTACTTGATCACCTTTTGAGTCATACACCATGTATTGTTGCAATCCATTGGCTGCATGCATCTTGATGGCTGAGTCAATGGATATTTGATATTCTTCCGCTTCTGACTTATAGAATGACTCATTCCAATCGTTTACATCGGGCTCATACCAAGAGCGGCTGGTATCTATATTGTGTCCATCCCGGTAATAATCTTCCGATTGGCGGTCTCCATTCTCATACCACCAGCATTCTTTCCCCTCTCGTTTTCCGTTTTTGAAATACTGTCTGGCTTGTAACTGGCCGTTAGCCCACCAGATCAGTCGTTCTCCTTGACGTTTTCCTCGTTTGTAAAAAGTAGTTTCCTCTTTCTGTTGGTTCGAATAAAACGTTTCTATTTTACCATCCAGTCGATTCATGGGTCGCTTATAGATTTCTTTCAAATCCTGAATTAAGGAGCCAGCAGGACTATATCTCCAATTTCGTTGACCTTTTGAGTCTCGGTAAGAAGCAGAGCGATCACAGGGAAACACGGTAGCATAACCATGAAAACCGGAAGCAAAGATAATCCATTCTTCTCCTTCTCTAAGCCCAATATCACAGGAAGAACCATAGGCTTCCAATAAGAACTCCGTTCTTCCGTCACCTTTAAAATTGTCCAAGTATCTTACAGTAAAGCGGGCAAAAGAATCATATTCTTTTTCTTCATCCGTTAGATTGGGTGGAACAAAATGTTCAAAAGTGAGAATTTGCACATGAGCAACGTTTGTATATTGAGCAAGATCTGCCTGTGTTAGCTTGGATTTGTCAAATCCTGGGTCGCACTCACAGGCACTTGCCTGATAAATAGCAAGGACAACTGACAATATAAGAATGCAATAAAATTTCATAGTCGGATTTTTATCGCAGTAAAAGATACTATTTTTTACCTTCAAAAGCTCTGTGCGACAAAATAATGTCGATGTACCCCTACGGAATGGAATTACTGAAAAAATAGTATCTTTTTTAAGTACAAAACTTCGGTTTTATGAAATTCAGCCAATCATAAGCTTGGGAAATTTGGCAATCTCTTCCACCTTCTTCTTATCGACAATCTTGGCGTAAACCATGGTCATGTCAATCTTAGAATGCACCAACATCTCTTTCATCGTATACAGATCCATGCCGTTGCTGATACCAATGGTGGCAAAGGTATGCCTTCCCGCATGAAAATGAAGGTGTTGCTTGAGATCCGCCTCTTGCCCCCACTCGGCCAGGTATTTACTGAGTGCAGTCTTGCCAATAGTCAGCTTATAAAAAACCTTCTCTTCACTACTACTTTTATCGAGCATCTCTAACACGTGTATTGCACTCTCGGTCAAGGGAAGAACTGCTATTTTTTCAGATGTTTTCGCTGGACGTAGGTAAATCCGGTTTTCCCGAATGTCTGACCATTTTAACGAACGAATGTCGGAAATACGCAAGCCAGTAAAACAGGAAAATAAAAAGGCTTCCCGAATATGATGACTAAACCGGGTAGGAGTCTGAATAAGCAACTGTAGCTCTTCGATATCAAGCGTAGTGCGTTTCACTTCTTGCAATCTGGGGAGGACAATCTTCTGCATCGGATTTACGGCCAGAAATCCTTTGTCTATGGCTATCTCCAAGAATAATTGTCAGTGTTTGCAAGTAAGCTCGCGTTGTGTTCTGGCTTACTTGCTTGAGTAGATACGCTTTAAAATCTTCGCACCATTCACGGGTAATTTCGACAAATGGGGGGCGGGTATCTTCTAAAAAGTTTTTGGTATGTTTAAGTAAAGCAAGATTATAGTCAGCATTGGTTATTTTTCGCTTTACCTCTTTCTCCAAAAAAGACAAAAAATCGGCCTGTAAATCAAGCTTCTTTTCGACAATGCCGTATTTTCCATTGATGATTTCCAGTTCCCGCTTCGCTTTAATCCCTTCTGCATAGGCCACTAAATTCTTGTCCGCGTCTTTAATACGCCTCTTCACACTGTAGTTTTCCGAAACATGAATGTTCAGAAACTCGTATTTCCGCTTCATTTTTCCGGTGCCATCCTGAAAATACAAATCCATGTAAACCGAATATTTCCCATTTTTGAGCGGTTTGTAACGTAAGTAAACCATGAGAGCATGTATTTAATCTGTATGATACCAACAAGATACACGCAGGAAAGATCAAAGCAAACTTGAAAAGCGAAAAATAAAAAACCGCTTAAAATTAGCTTTTAAGCGGTTTTTATCGACTTTTTAAGTCGGGATGACAAGATTCGAACTTGCGACCCCTTGCACCCCATGCAAGATTTATCACTTGAGAATCAATTATTTATCATTATTAAGTAACAAATAGTAACAAAATTTACAGTTAGATAATACTATGAAATAACTTTTCTTGTAAGGAGGTAAATCATAGTAAGAAAAAACATTTAGATCTTTACTAAGACACCAAAATAATATCTCTTCCAAAACAAACCAACTACAAGGAATTCTTTGTAATCTCATATCTGCCTACACAAAGGCAATCAAATAATTACCCTCAATTCAGATTTCAGTTTCTTGCCTCTGATTGCTTTCACTTTACAGACCGCTATGATGATCGACATCGGCTCATTTTCGATACCAGACGTAGAGAGTGATGGCATTTACTATAACCTAACAAAACCCAGAAGATATATTTCATTTTCCTGGCAGCCAAGTAATGGGCAATCCAACTACCGACAAACTGGGAACCCAAAAAGAGCTTTCTCAGCAAGTCTATTTTAAAAGTATAAGCAAATCCTAGTGATGTAACCTAAAATCGCATCACATACATGTATACAATTGGCAAAATACCTAAAGATAAGTTTCAAACCCCTGAAAATCAGAATCTAAGCCTTTTTAATTTATTTTACTTTTTCCAAAATAACATTGTCCATTTTTAATTTATCCTTAGCGATTATTTCAATTGTCAACTCCCTATCCTTCATATAACCACTAGAAAGAATTTCATGGAGTTTATCAGATTTATTACACTTTAGTAAAATTAAATTTAACTTGGATAATTCCCACTCTCCTTCACAAGTAGGTTTTGCATCTTGGTATCTTTTCTTTAAGTAAAAGCTATGGTCTTTTTTTAAAATAAGATTATATTCGTAATCAACCCCTTTCTTATAATATACGCCTGTTATATTATTATCTTGAGCGATATTACTATAACACGTTGATAGAATTAAAAGAATAAAGAAAATTATAGTTTGCATTATTTCTTGTAAATGATATTAGGTAAAGATTTAAAAGTAAAATCATCAGGAACAGCATCTTTTAAGCCTGGGATCCCCGGATAAGCTTTAATAATATCTGCTTTAGTTGAATTTATATTTAAAGGAGCTATACCAGTATTTGCCTCACCTCCTACAGCATAAATTCTTTTCCCATTTGAAGTTGTAATTCCTTGTAACCACTCAACAGTTATCTCCGAAGGTTTTTTAGCTATAGAAGTTGAAGTAAGTCCCGATACAGATGCAGGAGAGAAGTTATATTGGGTTTTGTAGGCATTTACTTCATCAAAAACATCTTGAGCGTAGGGTAAACCATTGTCTTTATTGAAGGCGAGTTCACCTTTTTCATATTGAGCAGCATGATCAGTTTCATGAAGAAAGTTTGCAGTATTACCAAATGAGATAACTATATTTCCTGTTTTATCATCATATGTAGTGCCTCCAACTTCATCAGCACCATGATTCAAACTGTAAACTTGCTTACTTTTCTCTAAGTCATCTAATTTTTTTATACTTGTATTTAGGCCAGCCACTCTTCCTTCTAAAGATTTTATTAATTTTTCTACTCCCCCAAACTTAAAGCCTTTTAACTCATTAATAGCTACTTGTAGGTTATCTTTCTTATCTTTTACTATCTGCTTCTGTTTCTTCCACTCTTCTTTACTACCCTTCTCAATTTCCATACCATTGGGATCAATAAAAGCAATCGGATTATCATAAACATAATGGTAGGGAGACCAAGAAGAATATTTCTCTAATCTTGGATCAATCACATGCCATCTACCAATCTGGCTGTCATACATCCTGGCTCCATAATCAGACCAATTCAATCCAAACTCCTCTTGTTTCTCCTTGCCGTTGTACTGGAACTTGTGATTGGGCGTACCCTGCACTTCAATGCCTGTCAAATTTAACCCCCACGGATCATAATGGTTCTCCTGTACAATCAAAGGCGGCTCCTGAACCAGTTCCAGATCGTCAAACAAGGCTGATACTTTCGCACTGGCATTCACGACACTAACCTGCACGGTCTGCTCTTCTGTCGCTTTGTACTGAATCTTGAGCTCCTGCCAGTTATTCAACGATTCACTGGTCAGTTTTTGTGTCTGCAAAGACAGTATTTTTCCTGAGCTGTCGCGGGCAATCACTTCCAGGTACGCATCAGGCAATTCGGACTCCCGTTTGCCAAAGCGCACGGGCACAGCCATTCCCCCCCGTATCACCAGCCTGCGCTTGAGCTTGCCATCGACCGTCTGGGGCTCATCGCCCAGGATGGGTAGTGGCACCCAATTTCGTTTGGCCTTGCCCTTGGACTCGACATAGCCGAACACGCTGGCCGAGAGTAGTTCACCCGCCTGGAGTTTGACCGTCTTGCTCGGCCCACTCTGGGCCAGAAGCCGTGCCGCATAACGGCCAGAGTGCGCCGGTCCGGCCGTACGGGTGGTACTCACCTTCTGGAAAGAAGCTTCCTCCTTGACTGCCAGTGCGGGCTCCATCGACAAGCGGG
>CAUQTA010000025.1:0-25202 GCA_963520985.1 uncultured Sphingobacteriales bacterium | reverse complement strand
ATAATGCTTTGCATCACAAAGATTATAAAGAAAGGCAAAAAAAGCGTAATTTCGTTAGTTGATGAAACCGGATGCTTTGCAAAAATACATTATGGCTGAGATTATAGACACGTACGGACGCGAATTTAAAACGCTGCGGGTGAGCTTGACCAACACCTGCAACCTGAGTTGCGTGTATTGTGTAGACGAATCGCACGACAACCGGTTTGTTCAAACTAGTTCGGCTGTATCTGCTCAAAAACCATTGTCGGTTCAGGAATTTGTCGATGTCATTTCTGCGCTGCACCAAACACTGGAACTGGAAACCATTCGCCTTACCGGTGGCGAGCCTACGCTCTACCGCGAGTTGTTGCCTCTGATGCAGGGAATTAACCCATTGGGAATTCCGGCGATCAAGATGACGACCAATGGCTATCTGTTGGCTCCCAAAATAAAAGCGTATGCTCAGGCAGGCCTAACTTCACTCAACATTTCGCTGGATGCCCTGGAACCTGAGCCATTTTACCAGATCAGCCGCCGCCGTAACTTACAAAAGATTCTGCATGGAATAGAGCAAGCCATTGAGCTGGGTTTGGAGGTAAAAATCAACTGCGTGGTGATGCGCGGCATGAACGAAACGCAGATTGTGCCGCTGCTGGAATTTGCGCACAAACACAACATCCGAATCCGGTTTCTGGAGCTGATGCAGATGGGCCATTTGTTCGGTAACTTTGAAGACCATTTCTTTTCGGAGCAAGACATCCTGCAAACCATCCGGTCGTATACCAGCTTTTCAGCACTTTCGCGCGATTCGGCGGCTACGGCCAAGTATTACCAGCTCACAGATGGCTACCAGTTTGGCATCATTTCCAACGAATCTGATCCGTTTTGCAACGATTGCAACCGCCTCCGGCTTGACAGCTACGGCAATATTTACGGCTGTCTCAGCGACAATACCCCTGTTTTTATTGGCGATTGTCTGCAAAATCCAGTTTTGCTGAATCAGAAATTGCAGCAAGCCCTGGCCCAGAAAAAAACGCGTTTTTCGGGCAGCCCCCTTTCCATGCTAGCCATTGGCGGATAGCCTAAATCTTGCTTTAAAACTTTTGTTATAAGTTAGGACAAGTCGGTTTGCACAATGTTTATGTTAAATGCTCCTTTGCTTGTCGGAATATACATAAACCAAATATTTTTTAATCCCCTAAGCATTATGGGTATCTCATCTTCGTTTTTGACAATATTTGCTACCTCTTCCAACGTTTTTTCGTCAAGGTGCCTAATTTCGGCTTGTTCATCACCAATTCTTGCCAGCCAATTCTGAAGTGAACCATTTAAGTCTTCTGCCTGCACTTGCGAACAATAGGTTCCACCTCTAAATTCCACAATATAAGAAAATGTGTGTGCCAATTCTTGTTAAATGAAGGTTGTCAAATGATTGAAGAGAACTCTATAAATATACAGCCATTAAGAAGAAACCCAAAGAACAGCAAAACCAATTGAAACCTTTCCAAACACCAAACCTCTTGCCTCAGATTTTAGGGATTAACTGCCGGTTCATCACGGTTGCCTCGCCTACGGTCACCACTTTTTGTGTTTCCTTGTCGATAATCTTGGTTTCAATGCGTGCCGATGATTTGGGCAGTATTTCCAAAACGGTAAAAATGGCTTGGTAAGCCGTGTCTACAAACATAGGATGCAAAAATTCCATTGATTGTTTCAGATAAATGCTTCCTTCACCAGGAAACTGCGTGCCCAGTATTTTGGAAAATACGCTCCCGCCCAAAAACCCGTGAATGATGGGTTTGCGAAAAATGGTCTTAGCGGCAAATTCCGCATCCAGGTGCAGCGGATTGGTATCGCCAGAAACTTTGGCAAATGCTTCCACATCGGCTTGTGTAAAAGAGAAATCGTGGGTGTAGGTGTGGTTTACTTCCAGCATAAAAGATAGGTTGTATGACTATTCTGTAATGAATGACAAAAATAGTATCTTTTTCAAAAACAAAACCCCTACTTCTGCAAGCAAGGGTTTTCCGTGAGAAAATTCTATTCGTTTGTCAGCTCAGTACTTTGTCCACCTGGCTTTTTATTTCGTTGTAGGCAATCGACCAGTGAGATGCGTGGTATACGCATTCGCCATTTTTGATGACCAGCACCTGTGGCGACTGATGTTCCACATCAAACGCATGGGCAATGCGCGTAGAAACCAGCCGATAGGCGATCAGGTCAAGGTAGTAAGCCGAAACATGCGTCATCTCTGCGTCATTCCAGTTACGCTCCAGGCGGCTTAGAGCCGTTGCACTGATGGAACAGCGAGTACTGTGTTTGAATACGATCACCGGCTGTTCGTGCGAGGCTTGTTCGATTTGCTGGAGTTGTGCTTCTTCTGTTAAGGGAATCCAATTCATGGTTTACAAAAGCAAAATGAGTAAATAAGCATTTCTGGGTTTTTGCATTCAGAAACATACTATTTTCAAATAGAATTCCCTAAACACCTATTTTCCCAGTCCGTTGCTTATTTACTCATTGCTAAAATTACGTGCCTGCTGTTACCTTGGCTTATCCCATATTTCGGACTCTCGGCTATCGTACCGTGGTTTTTCGTCTTTTTGTTTCATGTGACCAGGTACGTACTGCTTTTTGCCCATCCGTTTGAGTATCCGTTTGCGGTATTTCTCTTTCTTCTCAAACGAGCTGTTTTTGTAGCCACCCCGATATTTCAGGTTCGGATAAGCGCCTTTCGGACGTTTGCGCATCAGCATATCGCCTTTGTATGAAGAGAGTTCTTTGGACTTCTTCTTATACATTTTCTTGCGGTATTCGGGTGCCAGCGTATTGCCTCCACGGAAAGACGACATTTGCTCAGACCGCTTCTTGTACATCTTTTTACGGTAAGGCATTGCCAATGTATTTCCTTTTCGTGCCGAAGACATTTCTTCTGCCCGTTTTTTATACATTTTCTTCCGGTAAGGCATTGCCAGTGTGTGTTCTTCACTTCTGAAGTCGGCAAATTTCGCATCGCGTTTGCGCATCATCTTTTCCCGATACGCCGGGCCGGGCACTAGCACACCTTTGGCCTTTGAGTTGGCTTTAAATGATTGCCGAGCCATGGCTTTTCCCAACGGATTATTGCTTTTCAAGGGCTGCTCGGTCGGGTTCTTGTTCATGTTCAGCGTACGCGGATTGTTGATGTCGGTCGCTTTGCGGTAGTCGCGTACAGGCACCAGCATCGACTTAGAATCTGAATTGCGGCGCAATGCCTGACCCGACATACGCTTACCCATGGCGTTGTTGCTGGGAGCGGCAGAGGGAGCTGCTTTCTCGCCTTTTTTTCCTGAATATTCTTTCTGCTTCTGACGGGTTTCCGATTTGGTAGGCACGCGTACAAGCTGCGCATACGACTCTACACCGAAAAAAATAGTATAAAAAATCAACCCCAAACCTATCCACAGGCTGCGATTGATTTTTCGTTTATCAAGACTATTGGCAAACAAATGCTTCATGGATGAATACAGGATTGAGCGAATCGCTATGCAGGCCGTGCTACATACAAACACCAAAATCGGCTCACAATTTTCTTATACGATTGATTACTTTCTATTGATCTATGTCCCTTTGTAGGCTTTCCTTGGGTCGGTACGTTTCACTTTATTCCGTGCCATGGGCTTTTTGGTAACGATTCCATTCTTATCGCGCTTTACCCGGACCATCGGAAACTCGGAAGTGGTTTCGGGATCACCCGAACCCGCCGATTTACCATCGTCACCGCCGCTTCCCTCAGCGGGTTTGGTGGCATTGGTTTCTACTTTCCAATCCGTTTTGTCGGCTCCTCCGGCTGTAGCTCCACCTCCGCCACTGCTATTGGAACCTTCCCAATACACCGGGCACTGGCTCCGCTTGCTGCACGACATCAGCATCGGGCTCATTACCAATGCCAGCATCAATAGCGGCACCCCGTATTTCTGAATAGGTAAAAGCTTCATAATCAAAGTGTAATTTTGAAAGTCGAAGAGATAAAAGTAAGTATTTTCTCTGACTGTACAACGTCGTTTTTGTGTAGTTATTGATTATTGATCCGGTTTCTTACAAAGAAAGGGCAATCCATCTGAATCAAAAACCGCACCAGGTCCAAGTTTCCTATTTTACCGAATGCAAGGTACTTGAAAATGAATGCTTTTTTGTTTCATTTTCAGGCATTCCTTTTTCAGGTAAGAAAACGGCCCGAAATGAGGCAATCCTGTTCGTTGGTTGTGATTAGAAACCGAACCAGTACAATCAAACAAAGTAAAGCCTGTAAAAATGCCAGACTTCCATCGGCGAATACATGGTATTCCAACCAGCATAGTTTACAGGCTAAAGCCTGCGTGTTCCAAAGTGATCGTCCACCATTCAAAGTATGGGGTTTTTGCTTTGGCTCTGATACTATTTTCCCGGTCTGTAGCAGTGCACTACAACCAAAGCGCAAGTCTCTTCAAAATGAAACGTTCAGACTCTCCCTTTGAAGGAAAAAACAGTATCTTCTTTTTGTATAAAACCTGCCTTACCGGTACAAGTAAACGTCTTTGTGACCTGAAAGAAAAATAAGATTTTATTGGGATTCGTCGGCTGTGGCATCTAACTTTCGCGCACTTCTCTGATGCCGTTTTTAAAAGGTAAATATCCATTATACAACCTGTTTCGGCCATGAATGTCGAGTTTCTTTCCCGCCTTCAGTTTGCGTTTACCATCGCATTTCACTATATCTATCCCCCACTGAGTATTGGACTCGGCGTATGCCTGGTGATCATGGAGGGACTGTATCTGAAAACCAAAAATCCGATGTACGAGCACATGACTCGCTTCTGGATTAAGATTTTTGCACTGATTTTTGGCATTGGGGTTGCCACCGGCATTGTAATGGAATTTGAGTTTGGCACCAACTGGGCTACCTATTCGCGGTATGTTGGCGACATTTTTGGCAGTGCGCTGGCCGCTGAGGGTATTTTTGCCTTTGCCCTGGAATCGGGATTTCTGGGTATTCTTATCTTCGGCTGGAACCGGGTCGGCCCGCGTACGCACTTTTTTGCCACCATTATGGTTGCACTGGGTTCCATGTTTTCGGCCATCTGGATTGTGGTTGCCAATTCGTGGCAACAAACTCCGGCGGGCTATCACATTGTGGGGCAAGGATTGGAAGCACGTGCCGAAATTACCGATTTCTGGGCCATGGTCTTCAATCCTTCATCTGTCGACCGGCTTTCGCATGTCATTAGTGGGTCTTTTCTGGCGGGTTCTTTTTTGGTGCTTAGTGTGAGTGCCTTTTATATTTTGCGCAACCGTTATGCAGACTTGTCAAAGGCCTCGTTCAAAATTGGTCTGATCGTAGCCGGAATCGCCGCATTGCTCCAGTTGTTTACAGGTCACCGCTCAGCGGATGGCGTTGCGAAAAACCAACCCGCCAAACTAGCCGCATTTGAAGGCCATTACGATAGCCTGGCTGTAGCGGATATGTATCTGGCCGGATGGGTCGATCAGCAGACGCAGACTGTCAATGGAATCAGTATTCCAAAGGGATTGACGTTTCTGATTCACCAGGATTTTACAACGCCTGTCAAAGGTCTCCGGCATTTTAAACCGGAAGACCGGCCCAGTGCCGTCAATTTCGTTTTCCAAACTTACCACCTGATGGTGATGATTGGCATGGCGTTGATTGGACTCACGCTGCTGGCAGGTTTTCTGTGGTGGCGCGGCAAACTGTTTGAGCAACGCTGGCTCATGACTTTATTTGCGTTTTCGGTTCTGTTGCCTCAAATTGCCAATCAGGTGGGCTGGTATTCGGCAGAGGTAGGTCGGCAACCATGGGTAGTGTATGGATTGTTGCGTACGTCAGACGCTTTGTCCAAGGCGGTTACTGCCAATCAGGTGTTATTTTCCCTCATCTTATTCACGGTGGTGTATGCATTGCTGTTTGTGCTGTTTATTTACCTGCTGAACAAAAAAATTCAGCACGGACCTTACGATGAACATCAGACGGAAGACATTCCGGATGCGAGCAAACGCGACAACCCCATCATGGAACATTGAGAATAGGCCGGGTTTTCGTGTTTTGAAACATAGTATTTTTATTATACAAATGAATTTTGCTTTGTTAGAAAAAATAGTCATTGTCTCATGGAAACAATTTTAGGATTAAGCCTGTCAACCTGGTGGTTTCTGGTGGTGGGCGGGCTGTTTAGCGGCTACGCCATTCTGGATGGTTTTGATCTGGGCGCAGGTGCCTTGCATTTGTTTTTCAAGAAAGAAGAAAGCAGGCGCATTGCGTTGAATGCCGTAGGCCCGGTTTGGGATGGCAACGAAGTCTGGATCGTGATTGGGGGCGGTGCGTTGTTTGCCGGCTTTCCGATGGTGTATGCCTCGGTATTTTCGGCATTTTACATTCCGTTCATGCTCTTTCTGGTGGTACTGATTTTCCGGGCTATTTCCATTGAATTTCGTAGCAAAGAACCCATGGCCTGGTGGCGCAAAACCTGGGACATCAGCTATAGCATCGCCAGCATTCTGATTGCCTTTTTGTTGGGATTGGTGTTGGGGAATGTAATCCAAGGCATTCCTATCGATAAAAACGGCGATTTTCACGGCAGCTGGCTGTCGTTTGTCAATCCGTATGCCATTCTGATTGCCGTTACTACGGTGGCGCTGTTTATGATGCATGGAGCCATTTACCTGACCATGAAAACGGAAAATCGCCTGTATGCTAAGCTGACGATACTGGTCAAAAATACCACTATCTTTTTTGTTTTGTGCTATGCTACCACAACCCTCGCTACATTGCTTTACGTGCCCCATTTATCAGAGGATTTCAAGCGAAATCCGGCACTGTTTATCATCCCGATTCTGACGGTTGTGTGTGTTGCCAACATAACCCGGCAAATCACCAAACGCCGTTACCGGTTTGCATTTGCCTCTTCGGCCCTGACCGTAAGTCTGTTGCTGGTTCTGGTAGCCATTGGTCTGTATCCAAACATTGTCATTTCCACTCTTTCGCCCAGTTACAACCTCACCATTCACAATGCGGCCGCATCAGATAAGTCACTGGGTATTATGTTGTTATTTGCCGTTATAGGCGTTCCTTTGGTTGCGACCTATACCACGTTTGTATTCTGGACGTTTCGAGGCAAAGTACGTCTGGATGAACATAGTTACTAAAATAGTCTCTCTGAAAATATAAAAACCTGCCTGCTTTCAGAATGCAACCGGTACACGAAAATGAGTGGTAGTATCTTTCTGTAGTTCGTGCTGGAGTGTGATGGCAATGCGATCCGGGTCAGAGCTATTGATAAGGCTTCCTAGCATATTGACCGATTTGAAAGCAGGAACCAATAGGCGACCGGCTTCAGCCGCTGGAATTTCCAATAGATCAGCCACTGCATCACCTAACAAGTAACGCATGTAGGCATGTGTAAATGCAGGACTGACTTTGTTTTCAGCGTTGACTTCGTGCAGGCAATTCAATAAGGCTTGTGTAAGCCCAACTCCGGCTTCTGATTTTCGGAAATGCCGCTCTGAGATTTTTCTGTCCAGCCAATATGCTTCCTGCAAACTCTGTGGCAACAATTCTCCGGTGAGCCCGAGCATGGCGCCAATCACATTCCAGGTATGGAGAAAGTCTTCGGCTTCTGTTTTTGTCCACTGGAAACCCAACTTTTGCAATCCTTGCAACACAATGTATGAAAACGCCAGATTGGTGCCTGCCATATCTTCTTGGTTGACTGGCATTCCCCATGCTTTATTCCATGCATGGCTGCTTTTTGCGTAATAACGCGCCACTGCATGGATAA
This sequence comes from uncultured Sphingobacteriales bacterium, assembly GCA_963520985.1. GTDB lineage: Bacteria > Bacteroidota > Bacteroidia > Cytophagales > 172606-1 > Xanthocytophaga. The sequence continues at coordinate 17,409 of CAUQTA010000025.1, read as the reverse complement.
GCCGCACCTGCTGAATGCTGCGCATTCCTTTGCCTTGTGGCAAAAACGCTTGTGGTGCCAGTACATCTAGCAGAAACTGAGCTGTTTCGGTAAGCCGCTGGCGGGTATCCTGGCGTATCCGTTGCGATAGCCAAAGCACCTGTGCCCCATTGGCAGCGGCATAGCAATAGGGTAACGAAAGACAACCCAAAATGGAAAGAACAGGGCGGGCATGCTTGGCGAAAAAACGCTGCCCCCGTTGCATCCGTTTTGTATCGGCCCAGGCAGGCAGGTTTTGCGTTTCCGAAAGATAGTATTTAATTGGTTCTGGTAAATCGGCAGGAACGGGTGCTTCGTTACTCGAAACCACATCCCACCAAGTGTGTAGAGCTTCTCGCTGGCCAGAAGCCATGAGATTGCTTACTGTTTCATCGGCAAGCGGATCGGCTACGTGGCGCATTGCGTCAAGCAGATCTGCTGAAAAAAATTGACTGTTTTTAATTGATTCGCGCATCGTTTTCCCAGCTGTTTAGGATAGAATGCGTTTTGTCGCATAAATGTTTCTATTTATGCCGAAAATTTAAAGGGATTAGCGAAAAAGTATCTCCGGAAAACCAAAAACCTCAAGATACTTTTTCAGTAGGTTGCGCTTTGGCTTGTGCCAAAACAGGTACTGGCAACGAGAATATGAACCGGCTCCCACTGCCAGGCTGTGTTTCTACCCAGATTTTGCCACTGTTCTGTTCTACAAAATCTTTGCAGAGAATAAGCCCCAAGCCGCTGCCTTTTTCGTTGTGTGTTCCACGCAGCGTAAACAGTTCGTTGTTAAACAGCTTTTGCAGATTTTCGTTTGAGATTCCTTTGCCGGTGTCTGTTACCCGTATAGTTACGGCTGTCTCATCTTTTGCGGTGTCTACTGTAATTTTCCCATTTTCCGGCGTAAATTTAATGGCGTTGGAAATCAGATTCCGAATCACCAGTTTGATCATTTCTTCATCGGCAAAGGCTACAGCCGTGCCGGGAACCAAGTTTTGCACGTCCAGATTCTTCTTGCGGGATTGCGAACTGAGCACTTGTATGGTTTCTTCGGTAATGGCTTTCAGGTTTATCTGCTTGGGCTGCAACACAGTGCCTTCCATCTGGCTGCGTGCCCACACCAGCAGGTTGTTAAACAGATTGGCGATGTAATTGACGTCTTTGGTCACTTCGGGCACTAGTTTCTTTAGCTCCTCCTCTCCTAGCAAATCATTTTCAAAAATATTCAGCAAGCCTTTCAGTGCATTCAAAGGCGAGTTAAGGTCATGGGCGATGATGGAAATGAGGCGGGTTTTTTCGCGGTTCAAGAGTGAAAGGTCTTCGTTTGCTTTTACCAGTGCATGGGTTCTTTCGCGCACTTTCTTCTCCAGAGCCACCGTAATTTTATCTTTCAGTTGCTGGTTTTCCTGCAATTGCTCAATCAGCTTTTCCTGTGCTTTGCGGCGTTTGCGTTCTTCTACTTTCATTTTATAGCCGATGCTGAGCGAAAAAAGAACCAACTGAACAATAGCCCCTACCTGAAAATAATTTATATGCACCCGGGTCACATCGCTGGCATTCCGGAAAAGGACATCCCATACTCCACCCAAAAACATGGGCATGGTGCCGATTACCAGCAAACGGGCTATTTTAATCTTGCTCGTCCAGAACAGAACCAGCAACAAAAGAATGTTGGAAAACTGAACCAGGTTAAAGTACTTGTGAATGATAAATATAGTACCCAGATCTTTTGAAAAAGTCAGGTACAGAACGCCGATAACGCCCCAAATTAGGTTGGCGACAATGAGTATCCGTATGTTTTTGTGTTTATTGGGAAAACGCTTGGGCGTATCCAGAAAATTGGCAATGAAGAGCAACAGAAAAATAACGACCAGTTGCAAGGCGACCCAATTATAATCGAGTACTCGGGGCACTTCGCCCAGAAAAGTTTCTTTACCCAAGTTATACACATTCAGGTAAAAGATGGCTAGAGCCAGAATGTAAAAGCTGTAATATAGGTAGGTGTTCCGCTTGAGGATAAAATACAACAGGATGTTATATAGAAATAGAATCAGCAACACCCCCTGGGCAATGCCTTCGTACAGGTTGCGTTCAATGATGTATTCGTTCCAGCTGTCGGTAGGCTGTAGCAGCAACCGCGGTGCAACGGCAATTTTAAGCGCATTCTGATAACGAACATATACTTCGGTAATGCCAGGCAACAGCTGTATGTGTACCGAGTTTTCTTTTCCCCGTACTTCGTCACGTTCGGAATTCTTGCGGTAATACCCTGACTTTTTTTGCACAAACGACCCATCAGGCTGTCGAATGTATACATCGGCGAAACTAGCCTTCCCGGTATGCAATAACCACTGGCTAGCGGTAGTCATACGATTGTTGATGGAAATCTTGATCCAGAGTACCTGTTGCCAATGTGCCTTTTTGAGCAATTGCGTCGAAAATGCCTGAAAGGGTAACTGCTTCACCTGCTCAAATGACAATGTAGCTGTTGAGTCAATGAAGAGTTGACTGGTTTGAGTTAATTCGTATAGCTGATCGGCTTGTGTGACATCATATGACGTGTTAGTAATCTCACTATGAGCTGAGAAACCAATCAAACAAACACCCAGTAGAATTAAAAAGAAAGAAGCAACGTGCTTCATGCAGATGTATAATTGTGAAACAACTTCCCAAGGTAACCATTTTCACAAATAGTATCAATAAAAATAAGAAAACCGGCCCTTAGACCGGTTGAACGGAAATGTAATAAAAAGGATGCGTGCATACTATTTCCCGGAGACTAACTTCCTTTCTTGATCGATTCATAAATCATCTGCAAGGCATTGGTGCGGATGTTCAGCGAACTGATCTTGTTGTTGTTGCGAGTGGGATACACCCGGTTGGAAAGGAAAACATACACCAGTTGATACTTGGGATCAATCCAGACAAACGTACCCGTAAACCCGGAGTGGCCAAAACTTTCGGGGCTAGAATCAGGAGCGGCGCTGAGGCCGGGACTTTTAGGATCAGGCTTGTCAAAGGCAATGCCCCGCCGACTAAAATTCACATCGTTGTAGCGAGTCCATTCGCGAAGCGTGGCCTCGTTGATAAATCGCTGCCCGCCGTACTCGCCCATTTGCAGGTACATCTGCATCATCTTTGCCACGTCGTTGGCGGTTCCAAACAAACCGGCATGGCCCGATAATCCATTCAGCATGGCGGCGCCTTCATCATGAACAGTGCCATGAACCAACGTTTGGCGAAACAACGAATCGTATTCGGTGGGCACAATCTGCCCGATGGGATAATACCGCAAGGGCTTGTAGGTGAGGTTGGTAGCTCCAATGGGCCGGTAAAACGTTTCTTTCAGATAGGTTTCGAAAGGCTTGCCGGTTTGGCGCTGCACAAGGGCGGGATACAGATAATACGACAAATCGCTGTACACATATTTTTTTTCAGGCAGCAGGGGTGACTTGTCAATTTCCTTGTAAACTTTCTGGCAATATTTCCGACTCAGCCACAGATTGTCCACAATTTTCACGGGATACTTGCGGGAAGAATCGGTGCTGTAGACTTTAGGATTGCGTTTGCCCTCTTTTACGGTTTCTTTCCAGAAGGCAATCCAGGCAGTGAGCCGGGCCTGGTGAGTCAGAATATCCCGAAATTGGATGTCTTTCTTGTTGGAATTTTTGTACTCGGGTAGGTAGTCGGCCAGGGTTTTGTCCAGCCCAAACTTTCCTTCATCGCTCAGGCGCATCAGTGCAGGGGCCGAAGTTGTCACTTTTGTCACCGAAGCCAAATCATACAAATCGTCTTCTTGGGTGGGACGCAGGTTTTCGTACGTCAGGTAGCCGTAGGTTTTGTGAAAGATAACGGTTCCGTTTTTGGCAACCAGAATCTGACAACCCGGTGTGGCTTTCTGGGTAAGAGCCAAGTTGGCAATGGAATCAATCTTGCGTTCCAGAAATTCGGAGTTGATTCCAACCGCTTCGGGTTGCGAATACTTCAGCCGGTTCAGTCCTTTCATGCCTAAGCCATTGTTGGCTTTAAACTCCGATGAAATGGAAACGGGCAACTTACCCGAAGCAGTAACAGCCCCAAACAACGCCTGCGCCGCCAAATCCTGCGTATTCCAATTGTCCTGATACGTAAGCAGAATAACCGATGCGTCGGTGGTGGCAAATTTGGACAGCGTATACGCATTGCCAAAATGGCAAATGAGGGGTTTTGCATTGGGCAGAGATACTATTTCTTTTACCGCATTTTGCATGTTTTCGGTAATGCCGTAGTTTTTGCCGGGCCGCACACTGGGTACATGCACGCCCACAATCACCAGGTTGTATTTAGCCAGAGCCGCCTTCACTTTCTTGATTTCGTCGGCAGTAGCTTGCTTGGAAATTGTAAAATGCTGAACTGCGGTATATTTGCCTAACGTACGCTGAAATGCACTGGTTTTCTCTACTCCTACCGAAATCGAAGCAATGCGCAGCGTATCCAGTTTTTGCAAGGGAATCAATGTGTTTTTATTGGCAAGCAAAGTCAACGCCGCTTCGGACAATTGCCGATTGAGCAATTTAGCCTGAGGCGTGTTCAGGTCTTTGTTCAGGTTGGTCAAATTAATAGGTTTCAGATGGTCTAAACCTGCCCATGCTTTGGCCGCCAACACTTTTTTACACCGTGCGTCTATCTCGGCCTGGGTAATTTTCTTTTCCCGAATGGCTTTTTTGATTTCCTCAATGGCTTTGGGTACATCCTCCGTAAATTCGAGTACATCGTTTCCGGCTACAATGGCTTTGGCATCGGCCACACCGGGTTTGTAATATTTGGTGACGCCTTTCATGTTCATGGCATCTGTGAAAATCAAGCCATCGAATTTCAAATCGTTACGCAATACTCCGGTTACGGTAGGTTTGGAAAGCGTGGAAGGAACGTTTCTCGCCGTATCCAGCGACGGAATGCTCAAGTGAGACACCATCATACCGCCGGCGCCGGCTGCCAGAATTTCCCGAAACGGATATAATTCCAGCGAATCCAATGATTGACGTGACTTCTTGATCAATGGCAAATCGTAATGAGAGTCGACATCGGTGTCGCCGTGACCCGGAAAATGCTTGGCAGTAGTCAATACACGATTGTCTTGCATGCCACGCATGTACATGATTGACTTGCGGGCTACGTTTTCCTTGTTTTCCCCAAACGAACGGAAGTTAATCACCGGATTGTTGGGATTGTTATTCACATCAACTACAGGGGCAAAGTTGATGTGAATGCCCATTCGCTGGCACTGGCGGGCTACTTCAACGCCCATCTTGTACAAAAGGCTATCATTCTGAATGGCTCCCAGCGTCATTTGATAAGGAAAACTGATGGTGCTGTCGAGCCGCATGCCCAGCCCCCACTCGCCATCAATGGCAATGAACAACGGAACTTTGGAAATGGATTGGTAGTAGTTGGTTTGCTGTGCCTGCCGGACGGGTCCGCCTTGAAAGAAGACCAATCCGCCTACTTTTTGCTGCTGGATCAGTTTGGTAATTTCCTGCACGTGCGCCGCATCGCGATTGGAATACGCTGCCACCATAATCAACTGCGCAATCCGTTCATCCGGAGTCAGTTTGGCAAAAACCGAATCTACCCAGCGTTGGTTGTAGCCTGAATACGGCACGGGGGTTTGGGCATTGGAAAAGATACTATTTTGAAACAGTAAGAGAAATGCAAAGAGGGAAATGGCAAGTTTTTTCAAAATGTAAATTGGTTTGGTCGTTGGATAATTGGCAGACCAAGATACACAGGATTTGCAGGAAGTAAAAATAAAGGCGGTTCGGCATAAAGCGGCTCCTTACGCTGGCTGGGAACGGGTATTGGTACCAGTCAGGTTTGTAAAAGCTATCCTTAGTGGCTTTTTGAATTATCGCCTACAGAAACTCTATCCATTTTTTCTCAAAATAAATAGGGACTGCCGTATCCGTAGTGTCCATTGCGATTGCTTTCACAAATTCGCCATTGGTTGAGACATACTTTAGGGTCAATCCGCTCATGCCTGATGTTTCGTAATACGCACCCAGCTTGCAGTTAAAAGGATTGTTTTCCACATCATTGGTGAATACGGATAAAAGCAAAAGTCTTTCTGACCGGGTGTCGGGCCTGGCATAGCCAAAAATCCGATGGTCTTTCCGGATGTTAGCTGTCAGGTTTATAGTGCTGTCACCGTCTTTCAGAAAGACATACGCTTTGGTGATATTCTCCTCATCCCAGGCAATAATGCTTTCGTTGTTTTCGATCTCAATACTGTCAAGTTTTGCAATTTTCTGTACTGGTTGGATTGGCGTATCGGCAGCAACCTCTGTTTGCAAGTGTGTTTTCTGACTGTCAGAGCTATGATTGGCCTGCCCACAAGAGGTGCCAATGAATAGCATCAAAAAAACTGTTTTTCTCATACTTCTGCAAGCGTCTAAAGTTTTGCCTCATAGGCAGTAAGTTTCACTGAAAGTTCAACTCCAAACTGTGGCCAAATCAGGGTTTTGCCCTTCAAAAAGATACTATTTTGAATCACGCCAGTTTTGCAATGGATATAGTATCAACCATTCGGTGTCAGTGTATCAGCTAAACTTATGGTGTAGCTAAGTTTGGGATATGCAAAATCCAAGTTTTTGTTCTCTTGCCCGCGTAGTTTGTAAAATTCCGATTTTTGCTCCTCTGTAGCCAGCTTTAGCAATTCCCCATCCGGAAAATAAGGCAGACCATCTTTAAAATGAATAAATGTCTTTGATTGGCGGAATGTAATTCCCAGCCACCTATTATCAGCTTGCAAACCGGGTAAGGGATCCAATACAATTTTATGCAGAAATCGGGTATTGGTACTCAATGAAAACAGAACAACCGAATTATGCCCCAAAGAAATCTCATATTCATGATTCGTTGCTTTATCCTTGACAATTAGTTTTCTCATGTTTTGATCAGGCAAATCATCAGGATTTTCATAACAGGAGAAAAGTCCGATAAATGAATCTGAAGCTAAATCCAAACACTGGTCCGAATGATAGCCCATTTTAGCATAATTGCGATCATACACCTCTATCAGGGCATTGTTGAAATTCATTTCTGGTACATTGACCAATCCATTGTCTCTAATTGCATCATTTATGGATGTAACTATCTGATTATGAATATCAGCAAAGTTTTGCGCAGGTATTGTGTAGCTAGTGGTTGTCCTCACTATGGGGATACCGTTATCACCTACATGTACCAAATGATTACCTATTCTACCACTGGCGATGGTTTCGAATGCAACAGAATCGGTCAATTTTTCAAATAAATCTTTTGTCGGCGGAAGAGTAATCGTATGAAATTCCGAATCAATCATCATTAAAAGGCCTGCTGTTAATAAATGGGTTTTTCATAATCACCTAGATTCATACTGAAATGTATCTTGCCGTACTCAACCCTATTTTCCGTTGTATTCTCCTCGTAATACGAGTTACGCAGATTTTCCAGCATTTCTGGTGTCATGGGTTCGAGTGGTATTAACTTATTGCCTTCCTTAATGTATGTCGCATTATTCATATGTACGGCTTCTATATTAGAGCAACGAACCACATATCCCATCCGGGTGGGAATCTTGTCGATATTTAACGCCGAAGGTCTGATTTCGTGAGTATACAGTCTGTTTGTTGAAAGCGGAATTATAAAAACAGAATTAGGATACAATGTGACACTGAACTCTTTTGCCAGAGAGTCATCGTTGATGGTGCTTTTCAGTTTGAAGTGAAGCTTTGTCAAAGCACTTATCTGTTTGTAACCGACATCATATCTGTCTGTAACAGAAGGATTAAGTCCTGCTATGTCAAGCCGATCATAAAAAGTACAGAAGGCAATCAGGCCTTCTTTTGGCATATCTTTCGTCTTGTCCGAATGAGCCTTGATCTTTGATTTTACTTCTTTCTGGTTATCCCCTTTTTTGTTTTCATAAATCTGAGCCAGCACATGGTTCAGTCTTGTTTCTTTTTCAAAAACGTATTTTATCTCCCTGTTTAAGCAGCGGATGATTTTATGATCGGTGGCGCGGAAATTATCGGTTGGACCGGTCAAATTACTGGAACATCGCAGAAGATGATAGTGTAAGCGTTCTATCTTATCACTGGTATCATCCTTGGTAATCTCGGTCAGATAAATGCCCTTTCGCAATGCTTTGGTTTCTTTTACGGATTCGGTCAGTTCCTGTAAAGCATGTTCGGATTTGATTTTAGTAAAATAGTCATCCGCATCAAACAAATTTCTGAAGTAGACGCCAGCACCATGAATAACAACAGGAACCTGGCCTAGTGTAATTACAGAAACATCACCATTATCTCCGTTGTCATAATTGCTCGAATACTCCCTAATGATAAATACAGGATAGGCAGTAAAGCTAACCCGGCTCAGATCGCCACATACATATACTTTTTTATTACTACCTAGCAGAGTATTAGCGTCAGGGAGCTTTTCTACCACCTTTCCGCAGAAATTCTCAATTAAGTATGTGAGTTCAGAATCTCTGTCTTTTGTATCAAGCAAAACGACAAGTATGTTTTTGTCTAACGAAATTTGGTTCTCAATTTCAGAACTTATAATGTGCATGTCGAATTTAAATTAAGATGCTCTCCCATAGCTGAAGACAGGGTTTTTCTCTTTGAAAAGATACTATTTTAAAGTTTCCGTACGCCCAACCCAGGTTGTCCGTTAATAGACATCATGCCATCTTTGAGAATAAAACCACCCGAAACCACATCTTTTGCCAGGTCGAGGCTACCGTCCAGGTCGAGGTATTTGGTGTTGGGACAAGCCAGTGCCGTGTGGAGGGCGGCCGTAATGCTGATGATGCTTTCATCGTTGCAGCCCCACATCAGGTCAATTTTGGCTTGGCGGGCAATCTGCGCGATTTCCATGGCCTGCGTAATGCCACCGCATTTCATCAGTTTGATATTGAAAATCCCGCACGCCGCGGGTGGTTCGGCTAGCATAAAGGCGTCGTGTGTAGTAACCAATGATTCGTCAGCGGCAATCGGCAGTTTCATTCGATCGGGCAGGTTTTTCATTTCGGCGATGGCATGAGCCGGTAGCGGCTGCTCGATCAGTTCTATGCCCAGATTGGCTGTTTTCACGTAAAAGCGCCCCAGTTCCTGAACCGTATAGCCTTGATTGGCGTCAATGCGAATAGTAATAGTATTTCCGTATTTTGCCCGCAACTTTTCCAAACGCTCCACGTCTTCCTCCAGCGATTTGCCCAACTTCACCTTTAATACCCGAAAACCACGGCCAATGTATTCAGTGGCTTCTGCCAGGGTTTCGGCCACGTCTTTGATTCCGATGGTAATAGAAGTTGGCAATGTCATCATTTTCCTCCCCAGAAAATCGGCAAGCGGAACGCCCAAGTGCTTGGCGAACAAATCATGCAGGGCTGTTTCCAAAGCAATCCGTACACCTGGATTTTTTGGATATTTTTCCTGCACTTCGCGGCACAGAATACCCAGATGACGGATGTCGCGGCCGATCAGCCAATCGAGATGCGGTGCTTGAATGGCTTTCCAGGTATCGTCCAGTGACTCACCTACAACATAAGCACTCGGATTGGCAGCACCCAATCCGTATTCGCCCGTTTCGGTAACAATTTCTATAATACAGTTTTCGACAGAGGTGACTGTTTTATAGGCGATGGAATAGGGACGCGTCAAATCCAGATTGGGTCGGCTGATGTAAATCTGTTTTATTTTCATTGTGGGTGGCATTGGATAAGATCGGAGAAAAATAGTATGCTTCAAGAAGGTAAAACCCTGCAATACAAACGGATAGCATCAAAGAAAGTTAAAAAACAAAAACGGGACAAGGTTATGTACCAAGTCCCGAAGTAATTTTTTACGAAGTGCTGCTTTGTTTATTACCAGATGGTAAGTCCAATGAGGAGAAGAACACCTAGTTTGCACAGATTGAATACGATTCTTGTCATAGTTGTAGCGCTTTTACAACTATTTATGGCAAAACAGGCTAAGAAGTAACCTACCGTCTTTATCTATTTCTTGTAAGATAAATGTAAGGTTCCTGACAATAAACGCCTGATACTCTGCATTTATTCTTCTGCGTCGGTCCGCTTCACAGCCAACCGTTTCAAATCTATTTCTTCGTCATCGTGTTCCAGGTGAAAATTGTCAAAATCTTCCAGTACATACGTCTCACCTGAGGGAACCTTGCCCGTATCAAAGCTGTTCAGGAGGGTCGGCAACAGCGTAAGGTTGGTGATCATGGAAATGAGCATGGAAAGCGACATCAATATGCCTAGCGACTTGGTGCCGCCAAAGTTGGACCAGACGAAAATCACGAACCCGACAAACAGAATAATCGAGGTATAGATAATGCTCGGGCCCGTTTCCATCAGCGTATCGGTTACAGCCTGGCGTATGGCCAGCTTTTTGTAAAAGATTTCCTGCCGGTAGTGGGCTAGGTAATGAATGGAACTGTCTACAATGATCCCGAATGAGATACTAAAAATCAGAGAGGTACTTGGTTTCAAAGCAATATCCAGAAAGCCCATGAGCCCACCTGTTATTAACAACGCCACAAAATTGGGAATCAGTGAAATGACCACCACCCTTAGATTCAGAAACAATGCCCCAATCATGAGTACGATCACAATGAAGGCCGTTACCAGACTGGACGTTAGGCTGTCGCTCAGGTAATGATTGCCTTTGGAAAAGAGAACCGTAGTGCCGGTGACGTTTGCCTTCAGTTTGCTATCAGCGAAAGCCGTTTTTATTGCCGGTTCAATTAGATTATGCAGGGTGGTGTCCATGGAATAAGAACCCAGGTCGGCAATCTTCATCGAAATGCGCACGTAGCGTCCAGTCGAATCGACAAATGAGTTCAGTAACTTATTGCTGATATTGGCCGTATCTTTGCGGGTATTATTGCCCATCATGTTTTTCAGATAGAGCAACACAAAATTACGATCGAGCTTGGTAGGCAAATCGTAAAACTCAGCATTGTTGTTGTAAAATGCCTGCCGGGCCGCTTTGATAAATTCCACCAGAGACACCGGCTTGGTGATGCTTTGGTGCCCTGACAAGATGTTTTCAAACTGTTCGATCTTCTCCAGATTCTTTAGTTTCAATACGCCTCGTTTTTCGCCCGTGTCAATGACTACTTCCAGTGGCATGATTCCTTGAAAGTTGCGTTCAAAAAACCGCAGATCCTGGACCACCGTACTCGATTCGGGTAGGTCATCGACCATGTAACTAACGGCTTTGATGCGCGAAATGCCCCAGAATGACAGCGCTACTGCCACAATGCTAATACCATAAATCCAATTAGGATGCGAATTGATGCGTCGGTCTATCCACTCCAGGGTAGTATTAACCGGCTTCGAATACAGGTATTTCAGTTTCTTCTCGGTAGGGGCTGGCATGTAGGAGAAGAATATCGGAATGATAATCAGGCAAATAAAAAATGCTACAAATACATTGATGCCTGCCACCAGGCCAAACTCTTCGAGAATAGCCACATCTGTGAAAATAAGCCCGACAAAACCTGCGGCCGTTGTCGCATTGATCAGAAACGCGGCTAAGCCCAGTTTGGCAATGGTCCGGATCAGGGCTCTGGCTTTGTTGTTATGTTTCACATATTCCTGGTGATATTTGTTGAGCAGGTAAATGCAGGTGGGCACCGTCATCACGATGATGATGGCAGGCAGAAGGGCTGTCAGCAGATTGATCTTATAATGAAACAAGCCCATGGTGCCTACCGTCCATAGCACAACTACCACAATGGCCAGCGTACAGCCAAATACCGCATCCCAGGCTTTGAAAAAAGCATAGATGGTAATGATTGTCACTACCACTGACAAAATCAGAAACAGCCGCAACTCGCCTTTTACTTCCGTCGACATGACAGACCGCACAAAAGGAACACCCGCGTAATGCAGCTTAATGTTGGTGTTTTGGGTAAAGGCTTCGCCCAGGGCTATGATATCTTTTGTCAACCCTACCCGTTTGGGTGAGTTCAAGACGGATCTCTCAATAGATATCAACACAACGGTGGCCCCGTTCCTGGTGTTGATCAACTGGTCTTTGTAAAACTGGAGTGTATTTACAAAGCGGAGCAGGCTGTCGAGCTGGCTCTGAGAAGAGAGAGTTTGCTGAAAAACCTTTTCGGGATACAGGCGTTTCTGGGCGGTATCTTTGGCCAGGTATTGCAACCTGGGCAGCGCGGTTATGTTGGTTACCCCCTCAAGGTCGGTCAGCTTTTGTGTGTATTCCTGTAAGTAGCGGAAATTTTCCAGCTTGTATACGGCACTGTCTTGAAGTCCTACAGCTATGATGTTGGCATCTTCCCCGAATGTCTGTTTGAATTGCCGGAAATATACCATTTCCGGGTCATTGACGGGCACCACGGCCGTATAGTCATAGCTCATTTCCAGATTGCGAATCTGATACCCCATAAACGCCGTCGTAACTACTAGAAAGGAGATCAGAGCAATCCGGTTTTTAATAATAAATGTTGCAATCTTGGTCCACATTGCGCTTCAACAAGGAAATAATTATGTGCAAATAAGTAAAAACCGAGGTTCCAAAAAGGTTGTATGAGGTAAGTTGCCCAAGGGGCATCATCGGCTGCCAGAGCCATATCATTGTAAAGTTGCGCCAAAGTTACAGAATCCAAACGAGTAATTTATCGAAAAAAGGAAGGAAGGTAAGAACCACGTACTCTTTTGCGTTGAAATAGTATGTCAGAAATGTACAAAACCTACCCCCGTCAGATATTGAAAAAATTAACCCGAAATTTTGGATAAAAATCCAATTTGTCTATTAAATTTGCGGTGCTCAAAAAAAGAATACAAGAATTATCTGTCAAAAGGTTATAGAAAACGCTGATTGTCAGAGGCTTCTCTAATTTATAATTTACTCATTTTTATGCGCGACTTAAAAGTTTTTGTTGGTGTCATCGTATTTCTTTTCATGGCCTTCCGAGCAACGCAGTGCGGTTCTCCCTACAATACCATTAATCAGGCAGATCCTCACGGAGGAAGTGATTACGTATATGGCAATGTAGATGGCCCTCCTAAACAACTCAGCAATAAGTACGAAGCTGATCCTGAGCAGGATAAGAAGGCAAACGAAATTCGCGAGAAATTCTTTGGCAATGCGGGTCAGGCCGAAACCGGAAATTAATGTCTATCATTAGCATAGAAAAGGTGCATCTTTGCACCTTTTTTTGTTTTTGCGATAAACTTCCAGGTTCTTATAGCAATAAACAAGCGTTTTTTAAGTAAATCGTATTTTTTGCAATCCGAAAACGACACCTCTCGTTTCCATTACGAATCCATCGTATTTATACAAGCCTGATTACATGACTTGTAGCATGAACTTCTATAACTTAAATTAATGTAACACACAGAGGCGCAAAAATGATAACAGAAAAATAGTATATCTCCAAAAGCTAAAACCTTACTTTTTTTTGTTGTTTGTCCTCTTTCTTCTTTTAGAAATATGTCCTGGTTTATCCGAAAAGAAAAAGGCATCAATACGCCTACCGAGCTAAAAAAAGAAACACCCGATGGCATTTGGTACAAATGTCCCAATTGCAAGAAGGTAATGCATACCCGAGAGTTAAAAAACAATGCATACACTTGCATTCACTGCAATTACCACGAAAAAGTAGGGTCTGAGGAATACTTTGAGCTTTTGTTTGACAACAATGAGTTTACGGAACTGGATGTAAGTTTAAGTTCGGGCGACCCGCTTCAGTTTACTGACTCCAAGAAATACCCGGACCGGATCGTTGCCGCCCAGAAAAAAACCGGACTCAGAGATGCCGTTCGGTCGGCACACGGCAAAATGAATAATCTGGATATGGTGGTGGCTTGTATGGATTTTGACTTCATCGGCGGCTCGATGGGTTCGGTAGTGGGTGAAAAAATTGCCCGTGCCATTGACTATTCGCTCACCCACAAAGTACCGTTCCTGATGATTTCCCGTTCGGGAGGTGCCCGCATGATGGAAGCCGGTTATTCGCTAATGCAAATGGCGAAAACATCTGCCAAGCTTGCCTTGCTCGAACAGGCGGGTGTTCCCTACATTTCCTTGCTTACCGATCCCACTACGGGAGGTGTTACCGCATCATTTGCCATGCTGGGCGATTTCAACATTGCCGAGCCCGGCGCAATGATCGGCTTTGCGGGCCCACGCGTTATTCGCGAAACCATCGGCAAAGACCTGCCCAAAGGATTTCAGAGTGCCGAATTCGTACTGGAACACGGGTTTCTGGATTTCATTGTCAGTCGCAAAGAACTAAAGAGCCGCCTCACCACGCTGCTCGAAATGCTGAAGTAAGCGGAGGTTTTGAGTTTTCAAAAGATACTATTTCAAAACAAAAGGCTATCTCATCTGAGATAGCCTTTTGTTTTATTATTAAAACCCAATCAAAACCTTTTATTCCGGATAACCTGGATTTTGCGGTCTCAAGTTGGGGTTATTGATCATTTCCTGCTTTCCTAATGGTAGTAACAAGTGCTTTGCCTGCAGTGGCTTGTTAGAACTCAAATTAATGTGTCCCACAAAGTCATCGAAGCCATTGGTAGTTTCGTTATACACCTTACGCAGGCGTACCATATCAAACCAGGTAATGCCTTCGTAGCAGAGTTCATGCCAGCGTTCACGCCAAACGGCTTCTCTGAACGTTGTTTGTGTATAGCTTCCCAGAGAAGGCGTGGTTAGCTGTGCTCTATCCCGAATACGCTTGAAAGCATCATACGCATCTTGCGTAGGACCACCTACTTCGTTTTGAGCTTCCGCATACAGCAGCAAGGTTTCAGCAAACCGTATTTGTGGCACATTTAGGTTATTGTTTCGCGTACCAGGTGATCCTGGAGCACCATTAGCAGTTATATTAAAGTGTTTGAATACATATGGAGCTCCCAAATCAAATTCATCACCCGTGCCATTTGTATAATAGGTAGTGTAAAAATACCCATCCTGGTTCTTGGCACGCAAATCTCCGTCTTCATATGAATTGTAAAACTGGCGAGTAGGCACTGAGCTTCCGGTTCCTGAAGGACCATTGTAGGTAACCGGCTTAAAGTTAGGATAGAAATTATCCATCGGATTACCCGCCACCAAGGTATTGTATTGAAGCATGAACAAATGTTCGGTCCGGTTTTTCAAGCTTTCCTGGTGTACTTCTTTATACGTAGCAAACAGGTTGATTGATGTCGGATTGGCATTGGCATAAGTAATTACCTCAAAAGCTTTGTCTGCGGCCAACTTATAATGTGAAGCTCCTTTGTTGAGAGGGAAACCGGCCATAGTCAGGTAGACACGTGCCATTTGCGTTTTTACAGCTGCCAGATTCACTCTGCCACTTACATCCATCCAGGGTAAACCAGCGGATTCAGCCGCTGTCAAATCTTCCAGAATCAATGCATAGACTTCTTCCTGCGGCTTACGCGTAGGGAAAAAATCTTCCGATGTTACGGATTGAGGCTTGGTAATTAAAGGGATATCACCCCACAAGCGAACCGCATTGAAATACGCCCAGGCACGTAAAAACCGAGCCTCGCCCATTATCTTGGTCCGCTGGTCTTCAGGCATTGGATTGATCAAAGGAACTTTGTCCAACAATTGATTCGCTTGGGCAATTACTTTATACAACCCGTTCCAGTAATTGACCACGTGAGCGGTATTGCCATCATGAACCAGCCCTAGTAGATTGTTCAAGTCCGAGTTCTGAGCAGTTTCTGTAGTAGAGGTACCAGTTAGTGCCTCTAGTAATTGCCAGTTGGATGAGAAAATACCTGCTCCATCACCAATAAACCGCAAATCTGCGTAGGTAGCGGCCAAAGCTGCTTCGGCATGATCAGGTATGGTATAAAAGTTATCAGGTGTTAGACTTGACTCTGGGTTTTCGTCAAGAAAATCAGAGCAACTTGTCGGCAAGATCAAGATAGCACTTGCAAGTGCTACTTTGCTTAAAAGTGTGCGTATATAAAGTTTCATTGTTATTGTCTTTTAGGTCTGTTTTGTTATAGAACAACTTGTACACCAGCCATGAAGGTGGTAGGCTTTGGATAATTGTGCCATATCATCCCTTGAGAGAATGCACTGTTGCCATCTCCCTGATTGGTTGGAGTTACTTCCGGATCGCCAATTACTTTATCCGTCACCAACAAGAAGAAGTTTTGAACAGAGGCATACAGTCTCAGGCGGCTTAGCTTCATTTTACTAGTTAAGTCCGAAGGGAAATTATAGCCAATCAACACGTTACGTCCACGTAAGAAAGAACCATCTTTGATCCAGTGACTATCTACATTGGTCACATAACCAGCTCTTGTTTCTCTGATTTCAGCAATCGGTGTATTCTGATTTTGCGGCGTCCATGCGTTCAAAACAGTGGTATAGCTGTTCGCTATGGCCTGGCGGTCTTCACTTGGGTGCAGGTTCATCAGCATTACATCGTTACCATAAGAATATTGTAGTTCCAGCGTCAAATCCAGGTTTTTATAGCGCCATGTGTTGGTCATAGCACCCCAAGATTTAGGACTACCATTTCCAATAATGCTGCGGTCAGCGTCGGTAATGGCTTTGTCACCATTTACATCCTTGTATTTAATATCACCCGGTAGGATGGTCAACCCATTTCGATAGCTGGTATATTCAGCTGCTTCTGCTCTTTCCGCTTCGCTCCAGGTACCCAAGCGAGTAAGCCCCCAGAACGAACCTACAGGTTCGCCAACTCGGATGATATTGGTTGGATTGGTAAAGTTAGGTCCACCTACGTTAAATATATCAGATGGAGTAGCTAATGAAAGTACTTTGTTCCGGTTAAATGAAACATTGAATGAAGTATTCCATGAGAAATCACCTTTTTCTATATTAACCGTGTTGATAGCAAACTCTAGCCCTTTGTTTTCCATAGAACCTACGTTACGGCGAATGGTAGGATAGCCGCTGGTACGAGGCACCGGAGCATCCAGCAACATATCGGTAGTCTTGCGATAATACAGGTCAAGCTCGATATTAACACGTCCTTTAAATAAGCCCAGTTCAACACCTACATCGCTCTGTGCCGTTTTTTCCCAGCGTAGTTCCGGATTCGCCAAACGTGAAATACCAGTACCTCCATTACGCACGTCACCGTATATGGTAGCATACCCTGATGATAATAGTGCTAACGATTGGTAAGCTGGAATATCAGAATTACCAGTCAAACCAAAACTAGTACGCAGTTTTAGATTAGAAATCAGCGAACTACTTTTCAGGAAGCTTTCTTCTGAAACTTTCCAAGCTAACGCTGCCGAAGGGAAAAACGAAAACTTGTGAAGTTCGCCAAATCTGGAAGAACCATCCGCACGTCCTGTCACCGTTAACAAATACTTATCTTTCAATGAATAATTGA
>CAUQTA010000024.1:0-35770 GCA_963520985.1 uncultured Sphingobacteriales bacterium | reverse complement strand
ACTTTACTTTTCTCCAGCGCATCAATTTGCCTGTAAATAGACTGGAGTGATTCCTGGCTGTCGGCCCGGTAAAAATTGCCTCCTGTTTGCCGGGCAATGGTGCGCAGCAACTCTTCATTGATGCTAAAGGGCAATTGCTGATAGGTGGTGGAACCGTCAAAGCGATGCATGGGAAAGGGGGCCAGTCCGTTGCGACCTACACCAATGGTATATACTTTTATTTTCTGCTGGCGGGCCATTTCGGCGGCCGTTTGGGGAGCGATGAATCCGGCATTGTTCTCGCCGTCGGTAAGCAATACAATCACTTTGCTTTTGGCTTTGCTGTCTTTGAGCCGGTTGACGGCAGTGGCTAAGCCCAGCCCAATGGCAGTGCCATCCTGCAAGTTTTCGTAGCTCACCTGCTGAATCACATTTTGCAGCAATGCGTGCTGCGTCGTAGGCGGACAAGCCGTAATGCTCTCTCCCGAATAAATGACCAAACCAATGCGGTCCGTTTTGCGGGCCGATACAAAATCCTGGGCGGCTTTTTTGGCGGCTTCCAGTCGGTTGGGCTTCAGGTCTTCGGCTTCCATACTCCGCGAAACATCCATGGAAATCACAATATCCACTCCTTCTACCGGCAATTTCTCCCGGCTTTGTTCTTGCAGTTGCGGTCTTGCCAGGGCCGTCACCAAAAATAGTATCCCTACCAAACGCAAAACTCCAGGTATCCCCTGCAACAACCGGCCCGTCCATCGGTTTAGGTGCCCGACTTCAGGCACTCCCGAAAGCATCAGGGCTGGTCGGAGGTTGCGTTGCCACCAGGCCGTGAATAACCAGAGTATTGGCACCAACACCAGCACGGCAAACCACTCGGGATTAGCAAAACGGTCGAAATCGGGAAATACAAACGGGTTCAACAATCAGGTATTTGAATAAAGAAACGATTTTTTGTCTACTAGCTCAATCAGTTGCCGCATTTCTGTCACTAAGGTATTGGGCCTGGATTTGGCATCGGTAGCCGGATGAAACATCAGATACTGAAGCTGTTCGAGTATGTTTTCCAGATCTGACAGCAATTCATTGTCCATTCCACGTTGCACAAAAACTTCTTTGATCTGCGCAACGGTCATATGAAAAGCAGAAACGCCAAACCGTGCTGTCAGGTAGTCTTTCAGAATATGGTTTAGCTGCAAGGCATACTGCTTATCCAAGGGCGAAATGCCATTGTTTTTCACCTCTTCCAGCCGAACTAAGGCTTGTTTTCTGGGATTGGACTTTTGTGGTCGCAAAAAAACCGTTCGCTTGCGATACATTCCGTATCCTAGTACCAGCATCAGCATTGCCACTACTGCAAGTGCGTACGGCAGCCACTCCTGAGTAGTATACGTGATTGCGGCCAGCGGTTCGGCTCGCAAGTCGGGTTGTGCAACAGGCAATAATTCAATATAAACTTCTACAGGTAGGGTTTTTATGTTTTGAGAGATACTATTTTTGGGAATGAGAATTTCCTGTGCGGGCAACCGAAAGGTACCTGGTTGCAAAATCATAAGCTGATAAATGCCTACTGCCAAACCATTCCCCTGATTATCAACAGAATCTGTCTGCCACTGTCGAATGACTTCCTTCTGTTTCAATACTGGGAAGCGGACCTCGTTGCTTTTAACATTCTTTACCAGAAATCGGATTTCAAAAGGCTCGCCTACTGCCACTTGCTTCTTCGAAACCTGTACCTGTATCTGCGCCTGCGCATGCACAATCATGGATGTAGGGGGCAAGCAAAGGAAAGCCAAGCCGGCGAAAACAAATCTCACCCATGCAATCCAGGCCGCTATAACAGAAAGATAAGTCATCGGGTTACAAAAAATTTGCGCAGTTTGTCTACATAATCTTCCCCGGTGTATATAGACAACAAATTGGCGTTGCTGTTTTTGAAGATCGTCTTGGTATCGGTCTGTTGTTGCATGCCAGAGGTTTTGTAAATTTTGCGAATACTAGTCAGAAAGGTAGGCATCCAGGCACGTTTCCCAGATTCACTTTCGCGTACAGGCAACCATCCTACATTGGGTAGCTCGGCTTCCCTGACATCCGACACATGCATGCCGATCACTTCGTGGCGGGCAGCCGCTAACCGCAATAAAGTCTGGTAGTTGGTATCTGCAAAATCGGAAATGATGCATACAATGCTTTTTTGGCGCACCAGGCTCATAGCAACCTGCAAGGCGGTTGTCACATGGGTTTGCTTTTGTACAGGCGTGCAGTCAAGCATATCGCGAATCAAGCGCAATATATGCTGATACCCTTTTTGGGGCTGTACCACATGCTCAATCTGATCGCTGAACAACACCAACCCAACCTGATCATTGTTCTGGTGGGCGGCCAATGCCAGCACGGCCGCCAGTTCGTGTGCCAGATCGCGTTTGGTTTGCGTGGTAGTGCCAAAATCCATCGATGCACTTACATCGACCAGCAGCAACAGATTCAGGGCTCGTTCTTCCTGAAATATTTTCAGGTATGGCTCCTGATACCGGGCGGTTACGTTCCAATCGATGGCTCGTACGTCGTCACCAAACTCATACTTGCGCAACTCACTGAAAGTCATGCCTTTTCCACGAAAATGGCTATGATACTGCCCAGCCAGCAAATGCTCCGACACATATCGGGCGCGGAATGCCAGTTTCTGGACTTTTTTCAGCAAATCGGCAGTAGTCATAGTCTGAGATTAGTACGAAATAATGGTGGTAGGTAGCTACTTAGGTTTTTCGTTTGGGAAAGATACTATTTTGCCGAAAAAAGGCGAACAAAGGTCAGTAAAAATAAAGACCGCTACGGAATTAATCGCAGTGGTCTTTGTTTCTATGGTTGATTTCAGAGTATTAAGAGCCTAATTTTCCGTGCTCCATTGATTTGTCAGGTGAGCCGGTGAGGGCGCCTTTCAGCATTTCGAACAAGGTGACCATTTTGCCACCGGGGCGGTCCCAGTATTCGGCCTTTTCGGGCACAATTTTCAAAAGTGCAATTTGCGGATCGTTTTTCCCATTCGGAAACCACGCTTTTAGTTTATCGGACCATAATTCGTCGATTTTCTGGCGGTCTTTCACCAGTTCGGCCACGCCCGATACCGAAACGTAGGTATCCGAACTTTCGCTTGAATAGCTTAGCTGCACTTTGTTGTCGCGCTGCAACTCGGATATTTTGCTGGATTCATCGCTGGTGAAAAACCACAGATTGCCCACTTCATCCATTTCCTGAGTAGCCATAGGACGGCTGTGCATATCGCCTTCCCGGTCGATGGTGGTAAGCATGGCAATGCGAATATCTTTGATTTTATCTTTCAACTTTTCAAAATCTGAAAAAGGCAGGGCTTGAGTTTGCATAGCGTTTATTGTTAGTGTTAATAGGTAAAACCGATATAGATAAAAAAGCATGCCTTCATGCAGCCAAAATAGTATCTTTTGAAAATGAAAAACCCCCGCTGTTGATACAGATGGGGGCATTTGTCAAATTGAAAGGTACTCATCAGAATCCATCTTCCTCTTCTTCCTCGGCAGGTTTTGCCTCTTTCTTTTTCTTCTCAGTTACTACTTTCGTATCGGCTTTTTTATCGCCTTTCTTTTTCTTCTCTTTCTTGCCAGTTTTGTCGGCGGCTTTTTCTTCACCTTCCGGTGTGCTGCTGTCATTTAGGTTATTGTCAGCCACTTTTTCGTCCGTCTTCACGTCTTTCTTCACTTCTTTCTTAGTATCATTTGCTTTCGGCTCTTCTTTCTTGGCTACCGATTTTTCTTTCTTAGGCTCTGCTTTTTGTCGCTTATGCACTTCACTGAAATGGTCTTTAAACCCTTCTACCTCGTCTTGGGTGGCGGCTGCGACACTAAGCGACTTACCCGATTTGCCTTTGGAAGCCACCACTGAGTTGAAGTTTTCATCGGACGACAGCAATGAATACTTGCCTTGCTGATAGTTAAGGTAATACCACTTGTCTGAAGAAACTTCCAGGTAAATGGTTGCCTGATCCCCCTGGGTGGTTTTGCGGATTTCCACCATGCCATCCAATTCCGAATTGATATCACTGTTGCCAATGTTCGAAACGCCGATTTTGCCTACGCTGCCAAAACTCTTCGATTCTTCATTCCAGTGCAGGTCCACATTTGACAATACCAGTGGCAGGGCAAAGCGTTTGGAAATTTGCGGTAGCGCCACATACTCGATGGTGATTTTGTCCTTCCAATACAGAGCCTCTTTTTCACCGATCACCTGCGATATTTTACTCAGGAAGCGTTCTTTTTCGGGTTCGGCAGCATTTTGACCAGCCCCGTTGTCTTTTGCTTCCAGAATGCCTGCTGCCAGCGCATCGTAAATCTGCATAGCTGCCGGAATGTTCCATCCCAATAAGGTATTGAATGTATACTGATTGGTTTTCAGGTCTATCTCACCCGAACCTGTGGAGATAGGCAGGTAATTTTCTACACCCTCAAACAAATTCAGTTTTCCTTCCAGGCGAATCTTGCCTGTGTTATCGTCCAGAATCAGTTGGTTACCCGCATATAAATTCCCTTTTGCTTTTTCCACATCAGCTACCTTGAATTCATTTCCTTCATCATTGCTGGTCAGTTGCCCCATTACCATGAAGATGTTTTTGTCATCAAAATGGCTTTTGGCAGAAATGAAGGTTGTATAAACGGTCTGGGTTTCTTTATCTGTATGTACCCCTACCGTCATCTGAGTCGAACCACTTTTCAGGTTTTCATCTACGGTGATGGTCACCCCTTCATCTTCCGGCTTACTTTTGTACGAAATCCAGTCGGCCAGACTACTGGTCGATTTCAAATCCAGTTTCACAAATCCATCCAGGTCCAGGTATTTTCGCGGCGACTTCATGGTAATCGCTCCTTTGAACAGCATCCGTGATGTCAGGTAAAACTTATCGGCTTCGTCTACAATACCCGTTGCTGCTGTATACACCAAGGTGGTATCTTTCCGGCGTTTGGCTTCTTCGGTGCGCGTTTCAAAATCACGCATTTTCACGTTAAAGGTTTTTCCTTCAAAGTTGGTATAGGCGTAAGTCGCATTTCCTGTAAATTTCTTGCGCGATAAGATCTGTATTTCGCCATCAACGAGTTTGTGGTAGGCCGTAACCGTATCCAATGTCAATACTGCTTTGGAAAGAGGCTGCATGTTCGCCTTCTCGGTAATCATAACGGTCCCTTTGTTAGGAAAAATCTTCGCATCCGCTGATACAATGTACGGAATGCCTGAAATGCTCAGCGTCATTTTGTCAATGTTGTAACCCGCTACACTTCCATTAAACGTTAGACCTTCGTGTGTAGGGTTATTAGATGTAAAAGTTGATGTTTTTACATCGCCTTTCATGAATACCAGTTTTTTATCCAACAACCATGTGGCTTCCTGAATGGAAGTCTTGTATTCGCAAAAAGGAAACTCCAGACTGGCAAAACCTATCAGATCAGGATTAGAACTGGTTTTAATGTCGACGACCCCCTTGCCCATGTCAAAATTAACGTTTACGAAGTTGGCCAGAAGCGAGGGTTTGGTCACCGTCTTGGACTTGATCCGGAATTCGGCATCGCCTGCGCTAAACTTTGTCTTCTCAAACGAGAACGATGGCGAGTTAATATCCGCATCCGGGCGGTCAAATTGCCCATCGCCAAACAATCCGTTGTGCCGCACTACCATAGTTCCCGAAAAGGATGCTCCACTTTCTTTGTAAATCTCAAAAGGAGATTTGGTGCTGGTAATCCGCATGCTATCGGTTTTTGCACTCCAGTTCAGTTTGAAATCCTTCACCGTTGCTTTGGGCACGGTAGTTTTTCCCAACGTAGCTTCCCGAATATCAGCTTGAGGCCCCATTGCCACCACCGAATCAGGGGTAAATAAAATGTCTTTGGCGGTCAGCGTTGTGTTCAGGTGATCGATCCGTCCGGAGGCACGCAATCCGCGACGATCCATAATCAGGTCACCGGCAAAAATCATCCGACTGTCATCACTGCCAAACAACTGATACGTTCCGGAAGGAACCTTATGCTTGAATCCCAGTGAGTTATCTGGCATGGCTACCAAGTCTTCCTGAAATTCCGGAAAGATGCCATCTGAGTAGAAAGTGCCACGGTACTCGGGGTTCTTGGAGTTCAAACTATCAATAGTGATACTGGGAATCTCAAAGCGTACATTTCGGTTGTAGGTGCCACTCAACCGATCTTTCTGGTCAAAATAAATGGCGGCACCCGATTGCACATTCAAACGAGGATATTCCGGATAATCACGCAAACCCGCCTTGTTGTCTGGCTTATTGATGTACAATGTTCCCGCTGAATACCGGATCTCAGAACCCAACTGCACACTGTCCGATTTTCCTTTGGCTTCTTTTGGCGTAAAGAGAATGGTATCGATCTGGTTCATCTCTACCGTGAACTCATCATACAGGAACGAGAACCCTGAGCCTTTGAAACGGAAGTTGCCCGCCTGCACTTCTCCTTCCAGCAGGAAGTTACGGTCTTTGAGCAACTGAATTTCCCTGCTGCGTGGCAATACATATACCTCCAGTTTCTCACTCAACGGAAACTTCTCCACGCCGCGCACCGTCAATGTATTGGTTTGCAAGTCGAGGGTGGCGTTGGGTTTGTCTTTGATGTAGGAGTTGATAACAAAACTGTCGTAGTCGCGCTTTTTGTTTCCTGCCAATACGTTATGGTCCCCTTTGCGGGTCATTCGCACTTCGTCGGTATCGGTATTGTAATCCACAAAACCACCCTGCATCATGCGGATCATTGCATTGCGGATAATGGCCGGATTGATCCTGTAGATGCTGGCTAGTTCTCCAATCGTGAAAGATGTTTTTTTCGACTTTTTGGCTTGTGAGGCGATTATCTGCAAAGGATGAAAGGAATACATTCCTCTCAAATTGAAGTAACGGGTAGAATCGTAGAAATCATGCGATTCCAGAATACCCGGCACCTCCATACGTGCATTCAGCGTGTAAAAATTTATTTCGCTGCTATCAGGATTCCATTGTAATCCATCCATTACAATATCCACTTTGTGGAACGAGTTGATGTAAGGTGTATTCTGGTATCCTTCGCCGCGTTGGTTTAGTCGTAATTGCTGGGTGTGTGGATTGTACGTAAACTTAGCCGCAGGATGGTAGATAGAATCCCGCCGCATGGGAATGGTAACACTCACTTGCTGCGCGGTGATAGTTGAGTCCAAAAATTCGTATTGCTTGCCGCGTGTCTTAAATTTAGTCTGGCCATTCTTCACATAATCCAGGCTGCACATTTTTCCATACAAAGAGGTGCTGTAAATCTTACGACCTACCAGCGATACACCACCCTTGTAAACTAAGTTAGGGCCAAGGTCTTTAATAACAATGTTGTTGTACAAGGACGTAAAGCGGGGATACTCTGCTTTTGCGGGTGTAACATGCTTTTTACTGGCAAACTGAAAAATGCCCTGTACCGGCTTTTCAATCTTTTCCGGATAGTGCAGGGTTACATTCTCCGCCGAAAGCTGCGTTTTCTTTATATTAAATGTGTATTCTTTTAATTCCACATAGATCTCGGGCTTGCCCGCAATGCTCCAGTCAAACTTGCCGCCGTTTCCTACAAATGTTCCGTTTTGCAACATTACAGAGCCACTGGCCTCTTTCAGAGTAGCAGTGTCGTGTTTGCTCAGAAAGGTAAAATCTGACTTGGTAAAAACCAGTACCGGACCACTCACAGCAGGCAATGCCGATGGAAAGAATGTGTCACTTGCCGTTTCGTTGAATGAGGATCCCCATTCATCGGCTTTGGCATCGGCAGGCTGTTCTTCTACTTTTGGTGTTTCTGCAGGAACATCGCCCCAGCCATCATTTTGCTTGGCTTGAGCTACAGGCTGGGTTTTGCCTTTGTTTTTGCTAGTATTTTTAGGTTTTTCATCAAATGTGGCCCAAGGATCATCATTGGCAGCCGTTTTTTTGGTGTCTGCTTTATTGTCAAAATCACCCCAAGGATCAGCTTCTTTCTTAGATGTATTTTTTTGGGCAGGCTTCTCGTCAAATGAGGCCCACGGATCATCGTTTTGCTTGGGCTTATTTTTGGAAGCCGGAGCCTTGCTTTTGTCATCCTTTTTGGGAGTATTGGCGACTTCTTCCTTCTTAGGTTCTTCTTTGGGCACTTCCACTATGGGCTCCTCTACAGGAACAGGAGCCGGTTCGCCTAGAAATTCAAATGTATAACTTCCGCCAGTGACTGACAGGCTGTTGTAATTGGTAAGATACAAGGCGTCATTCTCGAAAAATGTATATGTACTTCTGAGTACTTCTGTCAGGGTTTTGGCATCGTATTGATTAACAGACTTTTCGATGACTATTAACAGCTTGAAAAACTCTTCAGAAGGCAGGCTCTTCTTGTTTATAGCGGAAGCCAACGTGCCAAAGAAATACTCGTATTGGGGTGTAAGCCGATACTTTTTCGCATTCATCTTCTGCGTAATGGCTATGATTTTGGTTCGCTGTGCTTCGTTCATGCCATTCCAGGCCGTACCAAAGTCAGAATTGATCTGGGTAAGCTTCTCACTTTTGGTGCTCGCCATCATTTTAGCCACATCCCCTACAAACTCTTCTGGTTTATCAGATAGCTTAAACGATTGGGCCTGCACTAGTAAAGTTGCTAATACGCTGAATACGAGAAGAATGTAAAATTTCTTTTTCATCGAAAATGCGTTTCTTTAGTAAACGTTTTTTTGCAATAGCTGGTATATCTGATACTTGATATTTGGATTTCCAGAAATAGTATCTTTTCATTTGGCAAAACCTCACACTAGCTGAGACAAGCCTGCTTTTATTCTTTCTCAAGCCACAATGAAGCCCACTGGTGCCGGGTAGTATGCTTTTTTTTGTTCAGTTTTAGCTCTGACGCTCTTTTTTCGAGTTCAGGAATGTCCTGCTCATAGAAGCCACTGAGCAACAAAGTGCCTCCTGAAGTTAATTTGTTGGCATACAGGGGCATTTCATCCAATAAAATATTACGATTAATGTTTGCAAGCACTACATCGTAAACATTTTCCAATTGTACGGTAGCAATGGTTCCCTGTTGTACCCGCACCTGAGTACAGGCATTTAACTCGCAGTTTTCAATGGCATTGGTCACGGCCCACTCGTCAATGTCAAATGCATCCACCAAACTGGCGCCGCGTTTGCAGGCCATAATTGCCAGAATGCCGGTTCCACTGCCTGCATCCAGCACTTTCAATCCTTCCTGATTGAGTTGCAACTGGTTTTCGAGCATGAGTGTGGTTGTTTCGTGATGACCCGTTCCAAACGACATTTGCGGGTTTATCACGATCTCATACGGAAACGACTCTGGAATCTGGTGAAAAGAGGCTCGCACAATGGCCTTGCCGTCAATAATGATGGGTTCGTAGTTTTTCTCCCATTCTTCGTTCCAGTTTTTTCGTTCCAGTTCCGTAAACTCATAAGAGACATCAGTGAAATCGCGGTATTTTTCGACAATACTCAACCAGGATTCTTCACTAAACTCCTTCTTTTGTACATACGCCAAAATACCTTCGTCGAACTCAGTGAAGGATTCATAGCCAATTTCGCCTAGTTCGGCGATGAAAATATCAGCCCAATCGGGCGAAACGAAAACTTTTAACTCAATGAAATCCAATGTGGTAAGGGTTTGTAACTAAACTTTATGCCAGTTACAAAAATTAAAATTTATCAGACAGTATCCAATACGTTCGGAATAACAAACTTACATAAGTGCGTTTTTGGAAGGGCAACGGAATCTGTATGTTCTTGTGAGCCGTATCTGTAGGAAACAAAACGCAGCACTCATGCTAAAAAACTATTAGCGACTGGCTATCAACTGGAAAGCAAAGCGATGAGTACTAGCGGCACCCAGCAAAAGAAGGATTGTCAATATAGAAGATGGAGAACTGGGCAAAAGACCGGCTTTTTTCAATGTAAACGCGGTAATCGGCTTCATTCCGGTTGGTAGTGATGTACCAGATGCCCGGCTTGTCGGCATATAAGGCATTGTCTTCGCGAAAAACCTGCATCTTGGCAAGCCCTTCGCTTTCTTCTATATACACGCGTACATCGGCAAAAGCCCTGTCTGTCTCAATGAAAATGGTGCCATACACACGGCAATAATCAATGGCGGGTGGTATTGCAGGCTTAGAGGACGAGCAGAATAAAGCGATAAATAAAGCCAGGACAGAAAGGGCGAGGTTTTTCATTTTCGAAAGATACTATTTTGAGGCATCAATTACGGTTCGTCTTAGTCTGATAATCAGATAAAAAACGAACCGTTCACGATTATAGTATCAACATGGCGTCACCGTAGGTGAAGAATTGGTATTTTTCTTTGATGGCAACCTGATAGCAATGATGTATGAAATCGAACCCGCCAAAGGCACAAGTCATCATAAACAAAGTCGACTCGGGCAAATGGAAGTTGGTTACCAATGCATTGGTAATTTTAAAATCGTAGGGCGGAAAAATAAATTTATCCGTCCAGCCCTGATTGGGTTTCAGACGACCATTAGCCGATACCGATGATTCCAGTGTTCGCATGGTGGTAGTGCCAATGGCGCATACTTTGTGCTTACTGTCCAGGGCATTATTGACTTGCTGGGCGGTACCTTCCGGAACATTGAAGTTTTCCGAATCCATTTTGTGCTTGGTCAGATCTTCTACATCTACGGGACGGAAAGTGCCCAAGCCCACATGCAAAGTAATGGGTGTAATCTGGATTCCTTTGATTTCGAGGCGGCGTACTACCTGCTTGGTAAAGTGCAGACCTGCCGTAGGAGCGGCAACGGCGCCTTTGTGTTCGGCAAAGATGGTCTGATACCGGTCACGATCCTCAGGCTCCACCTTGCGTTTAATGATTTTAGGCAGCGGTGTTTCGCCCAGAGAATCAATGGTTTGATAAAATTCTTCCGGAGTTCCATCATACAAAAACCGAATGGTGCGCCCCCGTGACGTGGTATTGTCAATAACTTCGGCTACCAGATCACCATCTCCAAAATAGAGTTTATTGCCTACCCGGATTTTACGGGCCGGATCAACCAAAACATCCCACAAATGAGCCTCGCGGTTTAACTCACGCAACAAAAACACTTCAATCTTAGCACCAGTCTTTTCCTTATTGCCATAAAGCCGTGCCGGAAATACTTTGGTATTGTTCACCACCATCACATCGCCGTCACCGAAATACTCGATGATGTCTTTAAACATGCGGTGCTCGATGGATTTGGTCTGGCGATTGACAACCATGAGACGGGCTTCGTCCCGGTTTTCGGCTGGGTAGTTGGCAATTAAACTTGCAGGAAGGTCAAACTTAAACTCAGAGAGCTTCATAGGTAGGAATTACAAACATTTGCAGTGCGCAATGTTGGTTTAAAAATATTAGTTTTTCAGATAAAACCCCCATTTACTTCAAAAGGTTGCAAAGGTAGTGAAGTAAATCGGGAATGCAAAAAAAACGAATCGAAATGATGTCTATTCGCAGTGCCCCTAACCAGTGGCAAGCATTAGCATGGCGGTGTCCAGTGCTTTTTCGTCAAAGCCAACGGCATAAGTAGTAAGCACACACCTGTGTTTCAGTGACATCGGCAATTCATGCAATGATAAGTCATCGTCTATGATAATAGAATGATCCAACGAGTTGCTTTCTACATAGTAGAGTATCTCTTCTCTCCTATTCCTATGGCCTGAGATTTCATTCTGAGGAAGCATACCGGTAACAGGAGCGGCAATTCCTCGATTAAGGAAGATGGTTTTTAATTGATCCAATGTCTTGCCTTTCCTTCGGGATGAACTGACGATGATTTCCGTATTACGTCCTTCTGTCAGTTTGTTTAGGTTCTGGACGCACTTTTCACAGAAATCAGAATAGCCGTCTGCATGCATTTTGTCTGGTTTCCACATGGGTGTAGTAATAAGCACTCCGTCTATGTCCAGAATGATGTGCCACACTGTTTCTACATTTTCAATATCCATAGTCATGAGACACAATAAATAGAGTCAAGATCTTAAATTACTGGCTTTGAATGATTTCAGGCCAGGCTTACGATTTCACATGCCTGTTGGCTTTGCAGGCAGACCAAGCTGGCATCCGGAAAAATAATATCTTTCAAAAACATAAAACCCGGCCTTGTTAAATTCTTAAACAGTTTTAATCTTTAGCAAATCAAAAATGCTTTGGGCGTTTTAACTTCACAGCTATTTCCCTATGTTCGGGCGAATCAAGAATGCAGTCAGCAAAGGTGCTTTGCAGTTTATTGGAGAGTTGATATTGGTGGCGGCAGGTGTGTACCTGGGTACCATTGCCAGCAATTGGAATGAACAACGCAATGAACGCATTCAGCAAAAAGATTTTTTACAAAAACTCTCCAAAGAACTGGAGTCCAATCAGAAAAAATTACAGTCTGCTTTGGCCTATCGGGAACACATTTTGAAAACCAGTAACGGTTTGTTTCAAAAGCTAGGCAAAGATACATTACAGGCTCCGTTTTGGTCAAAAGGAGGCTTCCAGCTCATTCCGGGCTGGAAAGGAGTAGTTATTCCTACCCTGGAAAATTCCGTTTATCAGTCAGGTTTGATTAGCAATACGTTGCGTGGGCTTGAATTTGACGACATCCATGCAATTGCGCAGATTTACAACAATCAGGAGGAATACAAGCTGTGGACGCGAACCCTTATTTTTGACCGCATCACCACCATAGATGGCAAGACTACCACCTGGGAAGCCCTCAGCTTGCTAAATGCCTGGTCTGATATAGTTACTCTGGAAAAAAGCATGATAAAGAAATATCCGGAAGCCCAAAAGCAACTGCAAATAGAATCACCCCATTAAAAGCTAGCCCGTTGGTTAGGCCAGTTTCTTCTCCCACTCCTCTACTTCCAGGGTAGCCATTTCCCAGTCGGTCATGGCAGCATCAAGCGAGCTGGTCACTTGCTGATAAAGAGCCGAGGTTTTGGTCATTTCGTCGGTACTATTTCCCTGGGCCAACTCTGCCATCTTTTGTTCCAGTTTCGCTTTTTGCGCTTCCAGTTCTGCAATTTTCTTCTCCACCTCTTCTACACGCTGCAGGGCTTTTTTATGATTCCGGAACGCCTCTGAGTTAGTATTGACAGGTTTGGGTGCTACCGGTTTCGTTTCTGGCAATTTCGTTTCGACTTTAGGAGCAGAAACGGCATTCTTTTGACGTTCGGCATACCAAAACTCGAACTCATCGTAAGTGCCCGGATATTCCTTGATTTGATAATCTTCCAGAAACCATATTTTATTGGCCACATGGCTTACAAAATGCCGGTCGTGGCTGATGACAATGTACGTGCCTTCGTATTGATCAAGTGCCTGAATCAGAATGCTCACCGACTGCATATCCAAGTGATTGGTCGGTTCGTCGAGCAGCAGAAAATTAGCTTCCGAAATGAGGGTCTTGGCTAATGCCACCCGCGATTTCTCACCACCTGAAAGCACTTTTATTTTTTTAAAGACATCCTCGTTGCTAAAGAGAAAACATCCGAGAACCGTTCGCAATTCCACTTCGGTTTTGTTGGTTCCGGCCTGTTTCAATTCATCCAGAATGGTATTTTCGACGTTCAGAGCTTCCAATTGGTGCTGGGCAAAAAAGGCAAAATTCACGTTATGACCTATTTCGCGCTTGCCGTCGATAACCTCAGAACCGGCAATGATGCGGAGCAGGGTTGATTTCCCTTTTCCGTTGGCTCCGATCAGAGCGATTTTATCGCCCCGTTCAATGCGAGCGGTGGCGTGTTTCAGAATGGGCTTGCCCGGATACGATTTATTGACATTCTCAACGGCCAGTACGTTGCGGCCACTTTGCTGCTTGAAATTGAAGCGAAAATGCACTTTTACATTTTCGTCCACTACGGCATCAATCATATCCATCCGGTCCAGGGCCTTTACCCGCGACTGTACTTGGCGGGCCTTGGTAGCCTTGGCTTTAAACCGTTCAATGAAACGTTCGGTCTGGCGAATTTTAGCCTGCTGGTTTTCGTACGCCCCTTTCTGAATCTCATTTCGCAAGGCTTTTTCTTCCAGGTAAAAGCTGTAGTTACCCGGATAGACGTTCAGCTTCTGATTGGAAACCTCAACGGTGGTCTCTACGGCGTTATCCAAAAATTCACGGTCGTGCGAAACGAGAATATACGCCCCTTCGTAACTGCTCAGGTAATTTTCCAGCCATTGGATAGAAGGCAAATCCAGGTGGTTGGTAGGCTCATCGAGCATGAGCAGGGATGGGCGAGAAAGCAGCATTTTGGCCAGCATGACACGCATACGCCATCCTCCCGAAAATTCGCGGAGAGGCCGTGACAGTTCTTCGGTTCGGAAACCTAGCCCTTCCAGAATTTCCTCGGCCCTCGACTGAATGGTATAGCCTCCCAGCGTATCGAATTGCTCCTGCAAACGGGTCAGTCGATCAATCAGGTTATCGTGATAGGTAATTTCGAGTTGCTGCAGAATTTCATTGATCTGTTGCTGCAGTTTGTTTTCCTGCTCAAATGCCTGCATGGCTACCGACAAAATGCTGTCTTCGGTTTGATAAGACAACAAATCCTGGTTTAGAAAACCGATGGTGCAACCTCCCGCCTTTGAAATGGAACCTTCATCAGGTTGGTATTCGCCATCAATCAGTCGCAACAATGTTGATTTTCCGGTTCCATTTAAGCCAATTAACCCTATCCGGTCTTTGGGCTTAATGTGCAAATTGGCTTCGTAGTACAAAGCCCGGCCACCAAAATAAAAAGAAAGGTTATTTATAGAAAGCATGAAAGTCTGTGGAAAGAAACAACAATTAGATTTTTTGCAAAGTTACAAAAATCTGAGGGAATTCAGATGGGGAGGTTTTGCATCTCTGACAGATACTATTTATATACGAATACCGTCTTTCAAAACAAGTGGATTTCAAATTCAAATAGTACAATAAGTCGGCAATTTTACGAGTTACCTTTCGCCTAGCAAACTGATGTATGATTAACTATTACTTCACTACATCATACATTATTTCATGGCTCAAATCAAAAATGTGGAAGGACTGACGGTTCAGGACATTCGGCGCGAGATCGAATTTGGCGGCAAATTCGTCATTTTCGAGTTTACGATTTCAGTGATCTTCATGACTTTCAAAAACCCAACGAGTATCTACTTTATTCGCAGCGGCGAAAGTCACTGGAGCAAAAGCCTTCCTTATACATTTCTGACGTTGCTGTTGGGCTGGTGGGGATTTCCCTGGGGCATTATTTACACGCCAATGGCACTGATTACCAACTTATCAGGTGGCAAAGATGTCACCAATGAAGTGATGCACTCCCTGGAGAGTCCTGTGTATAACTAGGAGGTTTTTCGGTTTGAAAAGATACTATTTCGGATACAAATAAAAAAGGCTCAAACCTGTATGTTTGAGCCTTTTGCGTTAAACCAGTTTTTTGTAACGGATCCGGTGAGGAGTAATATCGCCTAGGCGTTTTTTCTTATTTTCTTCGTATTCGGAGAAGTTGCCTTCAAACCAATACACCTGAGAGTCGCCTTCAAAAGCCAGGATGTGCGTGCAGATGCGGTCAAGGAACCAACGGTCGTGGGAAATGATAACCGCGCAACCAGCAAAGTTTTCCAGGCCTTCTTCCAGAGCCCTCATCGTATTGACATCCAGGTCGTTGGTCGGTTCGTCGAGTAGTAGCAGGTTACCACCGTCTTTCAGGGTCATGGCCAGGTGCACCCGATTGCGTTCCCCGCCCGATAACGTTCCCACTTTTTTCTCCTGATCGTTGCCCGTAAAGTTAAATCGACTTACGTAAGCCCGTGAGTTTACCATTCGGCCGCCCAGCATCATTTGCTCGGTACCGCCGGTAATGGTTTCAAATACCGATTTTCCAGAATCCAGGTTGTCGTGTTGCTGGTCCACATACGCGATTTTCACGGTATCCCCTACTTCAAATGTTCCGGCATCCGGATTTTCCTGATGCGTAATAAGTTTAAACAACGTAGTTTTTCCGGCACCGTTAGGTCCGATGATACCCACAATCCCAGCTTGCGGCAAGGAAAAGCTCAGGTTTTCGAACAACAGCTTGTCGCCAAACGATTTGGCTACATTCTGCACTTCAATTACTTTGGTACCCAGGCGCGGTCCTGGCGGAATGAATAACTCCAGCTTATCTTCTTTCTGCTTGGTTTCCTCACTCAAGAGTTTGTCGTAAGCCTGCAGACGGGCTTTGGATTTTGCCTGACGTGCCTTGGGAGCCATCCGCACCCAATCCAACTCGCGTTCCAGCGTCTTCTGCCGTTTTGATTCTGATTTTTCCTCTTTTGCCAGACGGTCTTTTTTCTGCTCCAGCCAAGACGAGTAATTTCCTTTCCATGGGATGCCTTCGCCACGATCCAATTCCAAAATCCAACCGGCTACGTTATCCAGGAAATATCGGTCGTGGGTTACTGCAATCACGGTGCCTGCATATTGCTGCAAATGCTGCTCCAGCCACAATACCGATTCGGCATCCAGGTGGTTGGTAGGCTCATCGAGCAGTAATACATCGGGTTCTTGCAACAACAACCGGCACAGCGCCACCCGGCGTTTCTCTCCACCCGATAGGTTTTTGATCAACGCTTCCGGAGGAGGGCAACGCAACGCATCCATGGCTTTCTCCAGCTTGTTATCCAAATTCCAGGCATCTGCTGCGTCCAGTTTTTCTTGCACTTCGGCCTGGCGAGCCAGCAGTTTGTCGTAATCGGCATCCGGATCGGCAAATTTTTCGTTGATCTCGTCAAATTCCTTCAGCAGGTCCACTACTTCTTTGGTGCCTTCCTTTACCACATCAATCACCGTTTTTTCAGGGTCCAGTTGTGGTTCCTGTTCCAGCATGCCTACCGTATAGCCCGGCGAAAATACCACTTCTCCCAGATAGTTCTTGTCTATGCCAGCAATGATTTTCAGTAAGGTAGACTTACCGGAGCCGTTCAAGCCCAGTACGCCAATTTTGGCTCCGTAGAAAAACGAAAGGTAGATGTCTTTCAGAACCTGTTTATTCGTAGAGGGGTAAACTTTGCTTACCCGGTTCATCGAAAATATGATTTTTTCGTTACTCATGAGTGATTTTTTAAAATAAAACAAACAATTAGGTCGTCTATTGTATCAGTTACCGGCCTGCGGTATCAGGGTTTTTGCTTTTCAAAAGATACTATTTTCGAAGATTTCAAGGTTTTACCCGCCGCCTTCTGCCAAAGCATCGTATCTAGCTGGGTTAAGATAAAAATCTGATAATTAGCTGCATTATCCGTTACCTGATACCCATCGGCAAATATCTAAAAAATACTGTAATCAAGTATTGGATACTATTTTTAAAAAAACATTATTTTGCAGAAAGAAAAAAATAAGGTATAATTCAGATAAATTAGAATTGCCTTGTTGTGATTCTTTGGTATTTCCATTATTTTTCAAACTCAAATCGTCTGTCCGTCAAGACTTTCGATACTGAACGAAGTAATGCTTCCTAAACAGTATAGCACATTTTTAATAAACCTAAACTATGAACCACGTTGACTGGTCTGACGAATACGGATACGTCAGTGAAGGAAAAGTCTACTTAAAGGGCTATTTTGATTTTCCTGATCGAGAAATTGGCGAAGTGCGCCAAAGCATCGAAGCAAGTGTTGAGTATTTCCGCAAACGCTACGAAGTAGCCCAGCAAAAAGTTGCCGAACTGTATACATTGGTAGAAAGTGCCCAGAACAAGGGTTCCTATCTGATGAAACTTGTCCATCTGCGCAACTATTTTGCCGACTACGATGCCCTGGGCGATTTCCCGGCCCTTTATAAGAACCTGGATATTCTGGAAGAAGACCTTCGTAAAAATATAGCTGTCAATCGGGACCGCAACCTGGAAATCAAACAAGCTTTACTGGCTGAAGCAGAACCGTATCGGCTAAGTGAAGAATGGAAAGAAGCCAGTGACAAACTCCACGAAATCAAAGAGAAATGGATTAAGACCGGAGCCGTTGACAAAGAGCACGAGGAAGAAATCGAAGGTGCCTTCCGTCAAACGCTGGACGATTTTTTTGCTCGTCGCAAAGACTTTTTTAATCAGCGCCAGGAAGAGCAACGCATCCGCATGGATCAATACATGGAGATTATCCAGCAAGCCGAACGTTTACGTTACTCTCAAGATTGGGACAATACGGTGATTGCATTCAAAGCCCTGCAAGAACGCTGGAGAAATGTAGGAAAACTACCCCCGGACAAAGTGACCAAACTCTGGAAACGCTTTCGCCGGTCTACCGATACCTTTTTTGAAAGATACAATCAGGCCAAAGGCTTGCCGCCCCGCTTTACCAAACGTGTGGATCCGAAACAAGCCGCACAGGAGAAAATGGCTGCTGAGGCAGAGAACCTGTTTAACAGTCCGGATATCAACGCCGCATCGGACCGGGCCAAAGCCCTGCTGATGGAATGGAAAAACCTGAATGTGCCTTCTTTTAAACAAGACCGAGCCTTGGGAGAACGATTCCGCCTAGCCTGCGACCGGGTATTTGAGCTGAATTACCTGATGCGTGTGATCAAGCGCAAGCATTTCTTCTTCGAAAAGAAATCAAGTGAAGAGCAGCTGACCATCAAAGTGGCCACCATGAGCGATCTGATTCGCAAGGACAAACAGCAAATGGAAATGCAGGAAAGTGAAGCTGCCGGCAACACAACCAATAGCTACAACCGACCTAGCTATAACAATAGCGACCAAAACCAGGACAACAAACGCCCACCGAGCAATATCAATGTCCAGAAACGCAAGATACAGGTAAAAGAGAGTTTACTGACTCAGTTTAAGAACGAACTTGCCGAACTACGGACCAACCGCCCGTATCGTTGATAGCAACGGGCAAGGTTTTTGTTAAAAAAATTATACTATTTTATTTTACTATTTGAAACATTTTTTGAACTTTTCAGTATTGGATCTTGTAACACTTTTTCCGTTACAGAAATGTCGGTTTTAGTAAATATTCACACACTTATTACTTATTGATAAAGGAGAATGCCTATGTATTGGACATTAGAATTAGCTTCTTACTTAGAAGATGCTCCCTGGCCTGCAACCAAAGATGAATTAATTGACTTTGCCATCCGTTCAGGTGCTCCCACCGAAGTAGTCGAAAACCTTCAGGAGCTTGAAGATGATGGTCAGCCTTATGAAAGCATTGAAGAAATATGGCCTGATTATCCGACGAAAGATGATTTCTTCTTTAACGAAGACGAATATTAACTGAACTGTTCTAAGTAGTATATTATTGTTACGCCTTAGTAGATTGCTTTAAAAATAGTATAGTTAAAAACAAAAAAACCTGCCTCTTTTCAGAAGCAGGTTTTTTTGTTTCAGTGCATTGCATGATTATTTAATCAGGCGAAACTCAGTGCGGCGGTTGGCCTGATGCTGCTCTTCGTTGCAATTGACATCGTCGCGGCAGTCGTTTGCCAGGTGCGTTTCGCCATAAAATTCCTTCATTTTAATCTTAGCCGGACTAACCCCTTTGCTTATCAGGTAATCGACGGATGCTTGTAACCGACGACGAGACAAGGCGTAGTTATAAGACTTGGAAGCACGCGAATCGGCAAAAGAAGCAACGGAAACTTTGTATGTCGGGTGTGCCTTCAGTGTCTCGATGATTTCGTCCAGTACCGGAACGGCGTCTGTCCGCACATCCGATTTGTCCAGATCAAAGTAAATCAGACGAACATCTGCCGGGTCAATGCGGCCGGGTAACTTATAGGTAATCAGTTCGCACTCTTTGGTAATGTTGCGGCCATTTTTGATTACATAAAACTCGGTGCGTCGATTTAGCTGATGCTGTGGCTCGGTACAGGCAATGCCATCTTTACATTCATTGGCGGGAGCGTTCTCACTGTAGCTTTCTTTTTTCAAACGGCCTTTGGGAGCACCGTTTTTCACCAGGTAACTGAATGTGGCATCAGACCGCTTAGCCGACAAAGTGGTATTGTAGGGATTGTTGGTTCCGCGGGCATCGGTATAAGATGACACGATGATCTCAATGTCAGTATGCTTTTTCATCAACTTAACGACTGAGGCCAGAACTGGTTTGGCATCAGAGCGGATAGCAGATTTGTCGAAATCATAGTAGATATTGTCTAAGGCATACAACCTGCGGTTTTCGTCACAGTCGGCAGGTAGTTTGCCTTTTTTATCCATGACTTCTTTGTCAGCTTTCAGCTTTGCCAGCACATCCGGATCGATCTTGAACTGGAGTGAATCTTTCAGGGCGGTGGCCCAGCGTTTGCCTATGGTAGAGACATTTTTGGTCGCTTTCAACGTATCCTCTTGTCCGGTCACCATATATCCACCTGTTACGGTGACGTATGTACCCAAGACTACATATTCTTTTTCAGGCTGCAATGGAAACGTATACACTCCGTTGTTATTCTTGCCCGCAATCAGTTTTTCGGGTTTGTCTTTTTCGTGCAGAATAATCGGAATGTTGCGCAACGTGTCTTTGTAATTATCATTTTCATAGGCAAACACTACCAGATCAATGGGTTTAGGCGTACGCCGGAACAGGTAAATATCGTCATCACCACTGCCTTTGTCGCGATTGGAACTGAAATAACCGTGTAATTCCGTCGAATCGACGATCATTCCAAAGTCATCTTTCTTGGAGTTTATCGGGAAACCTATGTTTTCTACGGAGCTTAAATTATTTAAATCCGTCTGAAAAATGTCGAGCCCACCTAAACCGGCATGACCGTTGGAAGCAAAAAACAGTACATTGTGGCTATCTACATACGGAAACATTTCATTGCCTTCGGTATTGATGATTTTGCCCATGTTTACGGGAGTGCTCCAGCTACCATCTCCGCTTTTGGTTACTTTGTAAATATCCGTTCCGCCAAAACCGCCCGGCATGTCCGAAACAAAGTAAAGCGTGCTTTCATCAGGGCTTAGTGCTGGGTGTCCTACCGAATAGTTTTTATTATTAAACGGCAATTCTTTGGGCTTGGCCCACTGGCCATTCTTTTTCTCACTGGTATAGATTTTCAGTTTGATTATACCATCATCGCCTTTTTGTGCAGAGCCGAGGTAGTTGTTTCGGGTAAAGTAAATCGTATTTCCGTCTTTGGTAAAAGAAGCAGGTCCTTCGTGAAACTTGCTGTTTATCTTTTTATCGAAGGAGATGACGCGTTTATCCTGATTCACGCCACTGGTGTCGCGTGGGAAGTTGACTCCATAATAGCCCAGCGTATTGTTGTCATTACTGGTTTGTTTGGTTTCGTCGGGATGTAGTTTTTCTTGTTTGCTTTTATAGGAATCGGCATTGGTATATCTGTCAACTCCGGTATCGGTATCGTATGGCAATGCCCGGATGCCCGACGTATCGGCGTAGTACAAATCCAAATAGGCAGAGTTGTTCCAGGAAAATACCCGGCTCGAACCTTTGTCAGGACGGCGCCCCGACACAAACACGAAACCTTTGTCGTAATACGTAGGGCTGAAGTCGGCCTGGGGCGAATTGATATTGGTTTTAAAAACCTTGTATTCGGTCGAATCGGCATACAGTTGCCCCAGGTTGTTGTACGTATCGGAGAAAGCACCTCCACGAGGGTCGCCAGAGTTCAGTTGCTGGTATTTGCTATACCAGACTTTTGCTTCTTCATATTTGCCGTTTTGAGCCAGCATCTCTGCATAGGCCAAAGCCGCTTTGGCGTCGTTAGATTCTTTGCTCACAACGGAACGGTAGAGCCGTTCGGCATTTTTGCTATCCCCCACTTTACGGTACGAATCGGCCAGGTTTTTCTTTACCTGCATATCCGAACTATCACGTTTCATGTATTCTTCGTACAGCTCGATAGCCGTGGCATATTTCAGACGCGAATAGGCTTTGTCGGCCTGTGCCTTTAACCCTTGCGAGAAAGCCTCACAGCACCAGAGAAGCGTAAACAGCAATGTCCAAAAAGTAATTTTTTTCGTCATTTCAAATAGCAGTTATGAACAAGTGAAGGCGTTGCTCTGTGTTGCCTCCCGTGGTTTTTCGTAATTGAAAGATATTATTTTTCCCAATCAGTATCTGAGTGTCAAAGCTGGCTCCGGACACTCGGTATGGGTTT
Source organism: uncultured Sphingobacteriales bacterium (assembly GCA_963520985.1). Lineage (GTDB taxonomy): Bacteria > Bacteroidota > Bacteroidia > Cytophagales > 172606-1 > Xanthocytophaga. The sequence continues at coordinate 13,654 of CAUQTA010000024.1, read as the reverse complement.
TTATCATTAGAAATAGCGTGGCGACAGTACTTTCGATTTGTCAAACGAAAACTCGTAACGCAACATTATTTCGTGCGTTCCGGCATTGTAGCGTTGCAAGGCGTTTAGCCCATAATCGTAGGCGTACCCAATCCGGAATTGCGGAGTAACCTGAAATTCGGCCATGCCCAAAATAGCTGATCCAGTCCGGTACGAAGCTCCAATGGCAAACCGGTCGTAGAACCAAAAGTTGGTATTGATGTCAAATGAAACCGGAGCTCCGTATACAAACTTGGTCAGCAACGAAGGTTTCCACACTACCGTTGGGCTTAGTGGCACCACATAACCTGTCATGAAAAACACGTGACGGTATTTCATGGCACGTTTGTCCATGGATGCAGATGATGCAATGCTTTGATCTACCAATGCATATTTAATCAGATTAGGCATAGACAATCCCAGATAAAACCGGTCGGTAGAGTAATAAATGCCCGCTCCTACAACAGGAGCATACTTTACATAATCGCTAGGGACCGAAGGGTCTGGTGTATTATTTGGGTTGAGGATCATTTTGGAATATTCTCCGTTGAAATACACCACTCCACCCTGGACGCCAAAAGCCAGCATGCCTTTTTTATTCATGCGGATGCGATACGAATAGGTTCCGGTGATGCCACGCGTAGCCACCAGTCCAATCTGATCGTTGAACAAGGAAATTCCCAAGCCAATCTTTTCTTTTCGCACGGGCATATCAGCAGTAAGGGTCTGAGTAATAGGTGCGCCTTCTAGCCCAACCCACTGGTTGCGGTATAGTCCGGTAATACTTAACACATCGCGACTACCCGCATAGGCAGGGTTTACAGCCATCATGTTAAACATATACTGGCTGTATTGAGCATCCTGTTGCGCAAAGCCAGTCATGACAGTCATAAAAGCGGCCAGGATTAACAGTATATTTTTTCTCATTGCAGATAAATAATTGCGGTATGGAAAATAGTATCTTTTGAAATCGAAAAACCTAGTCATGTTATTCTGCCAGCCAGAAATAAGACTGGCAGAACCATTCACTTATCGGACAATGGTCATGTACCGTGACACGTTGAAACCACTATTCTTAAACTTAATCACATAGAAATAAGTACCGTCGGGTAATTCGTCTCCCACTTTTGCCCCTCTATTAGCACGTCCATTCCAGTCGCTGGTTTCAGTCGGGAAGTTATCTTTCACGCCTCGGTAAGAACTCTTGAAATCATTGGATTCGTACACCAGATTGCCCCAACGGTTAAAGATTTTGAGCGAAATCTGATCGTTGTTCGGATTCTCTATGACAAAGTAATCGTGCTGTCCATCACCATTCGGCGTAAATCCATCCGGAATAAACGGCTTGGCTACTTCAATTCGCACTACGGCCGTATCACATAGCGGGGTAACGCCTAATCCAGCATTAGGAGTAGTCCGGTCACAAATGACATACACAATCGAATCCTGTACTTCTTTGCTAGTAGTCGATGTATAATAGATCACCCCATCCCTGACCGTTGCAGTTCCGCTGGTTGGCGGCGTAATGATTCGGATGGTTGTCGAATCCATGGAGGAGAATTTGCTTACATCCACTAAATCATCTGGATCGTAATCATTTGACGCCACATAGATTGGCACGTTTGGTGTGTTAGGCACCACCTTGATAGCATCATCCAACGCAATTGGTCGATTGATAATCAACAGTTTATAAGTAACTGCTGGCGAAATAGCGCCTTCATTATCAATCGCCTGGTATTGCAAGGAATCCAACCCGGAATATTCGGTATCCGGCTCATAAGCAAGTGTATTTGCCTCGGCAACTGTCATTATGGTTCCGCTAGAAGTAATCTCCGTTTTTGCACCATTTTTGGTGTAGTACAACGTGCCATGCAATGGAAGCCGGCTAATGGTAAAGTTGTCTACGGTGCCATCTTCGTCTGTTCCACTCAGTTTTTTATCCAACACTACCGCAATCATCGGCTTACCACTTGGCTCTGGCGGCGACGGGCGATTGGGATTCACTAATGTATCACTAACAGCCAGTGCTACTGGAGGAATGTTGATGGTAATGAACAGCGTTGCCGTAGCACAACCTTTCGGATCACGATCATCACAAACGGTATAGGTATAGGTATCGGTTCCCAGGAATCCGGTTCTTGGAGTATAGGTATAGGTACCATCAGGATTCACCGTTATGCGTCCATCCTGGGTAGTCGGTACATTGATAACTTGCAGAATTGCAATAGGGTTGTTATCCGGGTCACTATCATTGGTCAGCAGGTTCTTCGTGTCAGGTTTGGCCGCGGTTATATTGATAGGTACATCAATGTTAGTCCGATTGAAATCATTGTTTGCTACTGGCGGTCTGTTTCCGTTTGTCAATGGTGGATTCACCAGAATGGTAATGTTAGCTGTAGCACAGAAGCCTTTGTTGTCACACACAATATAGGTATACGTATCGATGCCCACGAAGTCTGCTTTAGGCGTATAAGTAAAGACACCATCGGCTCCAATGGTAATCGTTCCTCCCTGTGCAGTAGCCACGTTAGTAACAGCCGTCACGGTTAAAGGATCACCATTCGGGTCTTCATCATTTACTAACACACTATTGGCAGCAGTGCCTACAATGGGTTGGTTCTGAATGGTCGTGTAATTGTCATTACGGGCTATCGGAGCTCGGCTGGTGTCTCCGTCAACAATAGCCGGATTCACAATGATGGTAATCAATCCGCTGGAGCAATTTTGCGGACTCGCGTTATCACAAACGGTATACCGCACGCTGTCAATGCCTACAAAGTCGGTTGGTGGTGTATAGGTATACTTTCCGTCGGCTTCAATCGCAATCTGTCCGCCTTGTGCAGTAGGCTTGGTTTCCGGGGTAGCAGAGATCGTATCTCCAGTGTAAGGAGTATCCGGATCACTGTCGTTGGATAGTGCGTTGCCAACTACTGGCTTATTCTTCTCCGTTACATTGAAATCATTCTGCGCCAATGGCGGATCTTGTACTGGTGTAATTTTGATAATCACAGGTACGGCATCGTCACTGAAATCTCCTACAGCTCCAGCCGCATACACAGAGAACTGTGTATAAGGTGAATTAGCATCAGGTAGACTGCTTTCATTTGGCACAGGTTCATAAACCAACAGGTTGATGTTTGCCAATGTGATAATCTGGTCTTGTGTTACCGCAATGCCATTGTATTTCAAGACGCCTTTGCTTGGCAATGTGGCAATTTTTATTTGCGTCAACAATCCTGCACTTGGCGGATAATTAAATGCTGTTTCTAGTTGAGCAATGAACGTATCAGACAGATCCGCAAAGTTTTCGGGAGTCGGCGTGGTTCCTACTTTATTGTCTTCCGGGAAGATAACGGTTACAGTTGCTCCCGGATTTAGCACTGGTTTCTCTGGAACTACGGTTACAGTTACGGTAGCAGGTGCAGTGGTAGCTCCATTTTGTGTTAACGTATAGGTAAATGTATAGACTCCAGGTGCACAAGTGGCAGTACCAAAATCAATGGTTGGGTTCGCGGTACCGTTATTCACTACGGTTGCTGTAAAACAAGGATCTGATGACGAACCAACATTCAAGGTCGCATTTGCACCTGTTACCAGTATATCGTTAGCCAGCACAGGAATGCTAATAGTTGTTCCTTGTACTGCTAAAATCGGATCAGATGGAGAGCCTGGCGTTGGGTCATCCTTGGCTTCAATCACATTTACATTCATAGTAGCTTTCGGGCTACGGGTACCAGCATGACCTAGCGTAAATTCAAAGGTACCATACGGAGTGCCACTTTCATCCAAATCAGGTCTGAACTCCAATTGATTCAACAACAACACTGGTATTGGCAGACCTGTTGGCAGCAACGTGGTAATAGGTATTCCATTAAACCAGAGTGTGCCATTAGTTGGCAAAGATTCAATGTTCACCTCAGTTACCGAGGCACTACCCGCAGCTACTGGAAAATCAGCAAGGGTAAACGGACGGTTCACATTTTTAGCTGTTGTGATTATATAAGGCTGATTGGTAACATCTACCAATACCGGAGCAATGTGATTAAACGTCACCGTAGCCACATTGGATACAATGGTTTGTCCGCCAGGAAGGGTAATGGTAAAAGTATACGTAAACGAATCGGCACCCGGAGGACAGCCAGCTACCGGCGGCGTATAGGTAATGATATTAGTCAGCGGATCTACGGCTACTGTTCCACAACCCGGCTGTGTCGCAACCGATACAGCAATAGTTGAGCCCACCGGATAGATGTCGTTGGTCAATACGGCAATTGGCAAGGCAGGATCTATGCCCGTATCATCTTGGGCTTTGATCACCAGAATGGTAATAGTTGCCGGAACTGTACTTACATTGCCAGCGCCATCTTTTGCCTGATACTGGAAAGTAGCATATGGTGGTACTACACCAAAGGCATTAGCCGCTGGCGTAAATACCAGATTCGGAATCTGGGCAACGGCAATCTCTTGATTCAATGTAACTGCAGCCCCACTTAATGTCAATGAACCAGCTGTTTCTAGCGACGAAACAATAATGCTTTGCAACGTACCTGAACCACCCGTCAGACCGAAATCAGCTGTTCCACTTTGTCCGGCAGTCTGGCTGAAAGTATAGGCAGTGTTTACGGCTGTGATGATGGTTTTGGCAGTTGGTATTACCGGTGTGTTTACAATATCAAAAGTGACTATCGCATTGTTGGAAATAAGTCCTGTTGTGTTGTCTCTGAAATTATAAACAAACGTATATGTTCCCGTTGCACAAATATTGGCCGCTACAGAGAATGTCGGATTAGCCGTTCCGTTGTTATTAATCGTAACTGCGAAACAAGGGTTTGACTGACTAACCAGTGTCAATGTGGTATTGTTGGTAGCCGTCCGGATATCATTGGCTAATACATCGATTGGAGTAGTAGCTCCTGTAATAATAGAAGTAATCGGAGCACTAGCGGGCAAATCGTCAATTGCCAGAATATCCTGGGTAATAAAGGTATATGTATAAGTAGTTGTGCTGTAGACTCCTGTATTGTCACGTACTTTGAATCCAAACGTAGCGTATGGGTTAGGATACGAAGCTACAGCATCCGCTACTGGTGTAAATACCAATTGACCAATATTAGCTGCTGGAATTTCCAAACCACCCGGAGGAATGCTTGTGACAGGAGTTCCGTTGTAAGTCCAGGTACCTGCAGTTGGCATAGATGTAATGATAATGCTTTGCATTGCATTGCCTGGTGCAGGATCTGGATCGTTGTATACAGCCTGGAATTCGGCAGTCGTAAAGGTATAGCTGGTAGGATTAGCGGTTGTGTTGCGCTTGATGTAGCGTGTTATGTTTTGAGCAACCGGAGCAGTTGGGCTACAGGCAGTGAAAATAGTATTGTTCAAAAAGTTAAAAGTGGCACCTGTTTTAACCGGTGTGTAATTCATAGTTCCCGTTTCTACTGGTCTTCCTCCGGTAGTTGAAAGCAATTCCAATGCATCAATATACCCATTGTCACCATAAGCTACATTTACGCCACCTGGTCCTACAGTTCCATTGGCATTAACAGCAACAAGAGTCTGTTCTGCTTCTCTGGCATCCAAACAACCATCTCCATCCGAATCCAAATCAAACTGATTAATAAGTCCATCACCATCTGGGTCAAGCACTACATATTGAGCGGCAATGCCATTGGCATTCAATGTACCAAACTGATCATCCTGCCAGTTAGGAATACCGTCGTTGTCTTCATCCCCTGATGGGTCAGCTGGCAGACTAGCACAGGAGTAGTCGTTATAAGGAAATACACCCGCATAGGTAATTACAAAGTCATCGCCATTGATACCTAGCTGTGCATCACGCAGTTCAAAAACAGCACTGGTTGTAGTGGCTCTGAAAACTACCTGACGACGATCCCACAAATCTTGTCCTCCGTGTCCCGATCTTGGATCGCCATCTTTGTATACCACATATCCCTGACCTACCGGGTTGCCATCTACATAGAACTGCATAACCGCATCATCGGGAGCATTGGGATTATCCAGAAGTGGATTAACCGAATTGGAAGTATAGGAAACCAGAATGTAATCTCTTCCTGGTACCAGCCCGGAAACGGTTTGTCGGCAAATCACATATCCCGTGCCAAGGCTGTTGCCATTTGAATATAAATAGGTATCAGAAGCTGCTACCCCAAAAGGTGCATCTCCAAGAAATGGCCCTTGCACTACGCGATACCCAGCAGGCACCGAATATTGAGGAACAGCAGGGTCAGTTGGAAAAAGCGGGGCAAAGGTTACTACACCCCTTTCAATAGCAATACGCGTATCTACCGGATATACATTGTAACCACTGTAAGTAACGCCACTCGTCCAGGTTCCGCCACCCCAAGGTGAGCCAGCCGGCACAAATTGTTGCACAGGCGTAGGATCTGTAGGAACACCCTGGCTAAAATCACCATTCACTATCAGGTTAGTACCCGTATTGATCACACCATTATTTGGACATCCCGCCTCAACTATATCTAAGATACCATCATTGTCATCGTCTAAGTCGGCAATATCAGCAACACCGTCACCATCGTTATCTGGAAGACCTGTTACATTGATTGTAACTGTTGCAGTATTGGAAGTAGCCGCTGGCGAAGCATTGTCTGTTAACTGATAAGTAAATGTAAAGGCTCCTGTAAAGCCAGGCTTGGAAACAAAGCTAAACTGTCCGTTGTCAGCTAACACCAGATTTCCCTGAGCGGCATTAAATGTGACACTTCCCGTCCGAACAGAGATCAAGTTACCCGCATCAGGGTCCGAATCAGCGGGGCCATCCGTAATGACATTGCCATACATCAATAAACTTTGCCTTGCAGAATAAGTGTTATTAGTGGCAACCGGCGGGTTGTTCGTTGCATTTACAGTAACATCTTCCAGTGTGGTGCTAGTACCTATGTAGTTTGAGCCACCTACGGGATTTGAATTATTATACGTGCCACCGGGTGTTACTTTTGGCCCTATTCCTGACGGATCGTCAAAGTAAACAGATGCCGAGTTATTGTAAGTGCCTACGGGTACTGCATTTGAAAAATTTACTTGAAAATAGAGCTCAATGCCACTATTAGGGTTCAGTGTAAAATCACCGAAGGCAAGATTAGTCGAAGAGGCATTCTTATTTGCGGCAGATCCACCGGCAGGCCCGTCAAAATTGGCGTAGGAACTTCCGGTAAAGGTTATGCCTGCTCCTACAAAGCTCAGATCATCCCTGACCTCGACACCAGTAGCCGTAGCCGTACCACTGTTTACCACACTCACAATGTAATAAACACTTCGTGCAGTACCCTGGGTGATCGGACCAATGGTTTCCACCCGTTTGGTAACGGTCAATATAGGTTCCTGTGCCTGTGCCGGAAGCAAGAAGAAGACAAAAAGTATAAGAAGACTTCCTAACGTAAATATTTTCTTCATTTTAGATGGGTCTTGAATATTCACCAAAATAGTAACAGCTATTTGAACTGTTATTAATGTCTTTTGTAAAAAATGAAATGCTATAAACTCGGTATAATACCACTATGTAAGATTGTATTTTTAGATTTTGTGGTAAACTTAAAGCGTTTTTTCTATTCATTACTACAAAACCTGCTAATTATTAGCAAGTTAGTGTAAGCAATACTACATTATTCAGTTAAACTTAACAAAAATCTTTTTGTATACCACTTCCTGATAAATGTAAGAAATGAGAGCCATTGACTCATCTAACAGAAATATTAGACACTGAAAATCAACACATTACGAAAAAAATCTAAATTCGAACCAAAACAAATGTAAGTTATGTAAATTACCAAATTGTCTTCGGTTATTTTTTTACCATTTCTTCTTTTTGCACAAACATCACGAGTGATTCGGCATAGTAGAGGTCATCGGGGGTGGTTATTTTTATATTTCGGTAATCGCCTTCTATCAGATGGATGACATTGCCATTGGCTTCGGCAACGGTGGCATCATCGGTAAATGCCATGGATTCGGGTTGCAAAAAGGCTTGTTTGATCAGATGTAACTGGAACGTTTGTGGTGTCTGAATCAGACGAAACTGGCTCCGGTCGGCACTCTGAGTAAGACCTTTTACATTCACCTGTCGAATAGAATCTTTTAAGGCTACTGCTGCAATGGCATTTCCTTTTTCTCTGGCCACCTCAAAACTTTTTCGTATTACCGAAACCGGAACAAACGGCCTTACACCGTCATGGATAGCAACCAACCCATCGGCAGTAGCAATGGCATCGAGGCCATTTCGTACCGACTGAAAACGGCTTTTCCCGCCCGGCACTGTTTTTACAGGAATCTGGAATTGGTGAGTATTACATAATTGCTCCCATGTATTTAGCTGATCATCAGGAAGTACCAGCAGAATCTGTATCTGCGGAGAGTACCTGTAAAATTGCTTGATGGTATGCATCAAGATAGGTAAGCCTGCCACTTCCAGAAATTGCTTAGGCGTATCGCGTCCCATGCGGCTTCCCGAACCGCCGGCAACAATAATGGCATATTCCATAAGATATAATCAGATAAATAGGCTTGAAAAATTGGTAAGTAAACGAGGGGTTTAGCGTTTTTCAGAGATACTATTTTTAGCTAAGTAGTGAGCAGATAGTAATTAGCAACAAGCTTTTAGCATAGAAATAATAGTTTTTGAAAACGCAAAGCCTCAAAGACAAGCAATAAAAAAACCTGCAAACCAATAAAAGATTGGCTGGCAGGTTTTGCATTTTTGGAATATACTATTTTATCAGGCACCATCGGCGATCTGTACTTCTGGTTTGGAAGTCAGCGTTGCGTTTACATATTCGCGGTTCATCATGGCAATGTTTGTCATGGAAATGCCTTTGGGACACTCAGCAGAACAAGCGCCGGTGTTGGTACAGGCACCAAATCCTTCGGCATCCATTTGAGCAATCATTTTCTCAGCACGGCGTTTGTGTTCCTGATGCCCTTGAGGCAGCATGGCCAAGTGCGAAATTTTTGCACCTACGAATAACATGGCCGAAGCATTCTTACAAGCTGCTACACAAGCTCCACACCCAATGCAAGTAGCCGCATTGAACGCTTCGTCAGCGATTTCTTTTGGAATTGGAATTTCATTGGCGTCCCGAGCAGAACCTGTATTTACTGAAACAAACCCACCTGCCTGATTGATGCGGTCAAAAGATGAACGGTCAACCATGAGGTCTTTTACAATCGGGAATGCAGCAGCCCGCCAGGGTTCAATCACGATGGTTTGACCATCGGTGAAATACCGCATGTGCAACTGACAGGTGGTCGTTTGCATAGGGCCATGTGGACGGCCATTGATGTACAAGCTACATGCCCCACAAATGCCTTCACGACAGTCGTGGTCAAATGTAACCGGGTCCTCCCCTTTGCGCACCAAATCCTCGTTCAATACATCCAACATTTCCAGGAACGACATCTCAGGATTGATATCTACCTGATAATCCACCATCTTGCCTTGTGCGTTGGCATTTTTCTGACGCCATATTTTCAGATTGAGCTTCATATCTATTTTAATTAAACCCTTCTGAGAGAGGGGGTTTTAGATTTCCTAAAGATACTATTTTTCGCATTTTGAACCGGGATGCAACCTAGTCCAGAACATACGGTTATTTGTAACTACGCTGTGTCAGTTTCACGTTTTCAAACACAAGCTCTTCTTTGTGCAATTCTTCGGGCTGGCCGTCTTTGTACTCCCAGCAAGATACATAGCGATAGTTTTCGTCGTCGCGTTGCGCTTCGCCTCCGGATGTCTGGAATTCTTCCCGGAAGTGACCACCGCACGATTCATTACGGGCCAACGCGTCATCTACCATCAGTTCGCCAAGTTCCAGAAAATCGGCCACCCGATGTGCTTTCTCCAAGCTCTGATTCATTTCTTCGTTGGCGCCCAGCACTTTCACATTTTTCCAGAAATCTTCGCGTATTTCTCTGATTCTCTGTTTGGCAAATTTCAGACCTTCCGCATTACGGGCCATGCCGCAGTAATCCCACATGATTTTACCTAGTTCCTTGTGGATGTCGTCTACGGTTTTGGTACCATTAATAGAAAGCAGCTTTTTGGTAACCTCCATCACTTTTTGTTCAGCCTTCCTAAACTCTTGATGGTCAACCGATAATTTATCGGCAGGCATATCAGCCAAGTAATCGCCAATGGTATACGGAATTACAAAATATCCATCCGCTAAACCTTGCATTAATGCACTGGCACCTAAGCGGTTAGCTCCGTGATCGGAGAAGTTCGCTTCACCCAGGGCATACAATCCCGGAATGTTGGTCATCAGGTTATAATCGACCCACAAACCACCCATGGTATAATGCACTGCAGGATAAATACGCATAGGAGATTTATACGGATTCTCGCCTGTGATCTTCTCGTACATATCAAACAGGTTGCCGTATTTCTCAGAGATTTTCTGCTCACCTTCTCGTTTGATGGCATCGGCAAAATCCAGATAGACAGCCAGTTTGGTAGCACCCACACCACGACCTTCGTCACACACCATTTTGGCATTACGCGAAGCCACATCACGAGGAACCAGGTTACCAAAAGACGGATACCGGCGTTCCAGGAAATAATCCCGTTCTTCTTCCGGAATTTGGCTTGGCGCACGATTGTCGCCTGCTTTTTTCGGAACCCATACCCGGCCGTCGTTCCGCAGCGACTCAGACATCAGCGTTAGCTTTGACTGGTAATCGCCCGAAACCGGAATACAGGTAGGGTGAATTTGTGTAAAACAAGGGTTGGCAAACAAAGCGCCTCGTTTGTGTGCCCGCCACGCAGCCGTTACGTTGCTGTTCATGGCATTGGTCGATAAGTAGAATACGTTTCCGTATCCGCCTGTACACAAAAGCACGGCATGGGCCGAGTGAGACTCTATTTTTCCTGTAATCAGATTGCGGGTAATAATGCCACGCGCTTTGCCATCTACCACTACCAAATCCAGCATTTCGGTACGATTGTACATCGTCACTTTTCCGTTGGCAATCTGGCGATTCAAGGCACTATAAGCACCCAGAAGCAATTGTTGGCCGGTTTGTCCCCGGGCATAAAATGTACGTGATACCTGAGCCCCACCAAACGAACGGTTTGCCAGCAATCCGCCATATTCGCGGGCCAACGGTACCCCTTGCGCCACAGCCTGATCGATGATATTGACACTCACTTCAGCCAAACGATACACATTGCCTTCTCGTGCCCGGTAGTCGCCACCTTTGATGGTATCGTAAAACAACCGGTAAATGCTATCTCCGTCATTCTGATAGTTCTTAGCGGCATTAATCCCGCCTTGCGCTGCAATGGAGTGGGCTCGGCGTGGACTATCGTGGAAAGAAAATGCTTTTACATTATAACCTAGCTCAGCCAGTGAAGCTGCCGCAGACGCACCAGCCAGACCCGTTCCCACCACAATAATATCGTATTTACGTTTGTTAGCAGGATTAACGAGCTTCAGATTGAATTTGTGTTTTGTCCACTTTTCGGCTAAGGGACCTTCTGGAACTTTAGACTCCAATTTCATATAGTGAAACAATTAAGTTTGTTCAGATTATTTGTCTCGGTGGCCTCCTTATATAACACCTAAAGGAGGTTTTTCATTTGGAAAAGATACTATTTCTGCAGCCTATCCATTCAGAAACATATACACGGGAATCAACGCAAACGCAGCCGGTACAATGATGGAAAAAGCAAGACCCAAGCCTTTGATAAACGGTGTGTATTTGGGGTGATTCACACCAATGGTACGGAAGGCACTCTGAAACCCATGTGACAAGTGAAATGCCAGGCCAATCATTGAAACGACATAAATTATCACAATCCACAATTGAGCAAACGCCTCCTTAACTGCCTTATACATATCCTCATATTCTACTCCATCATAAGATACAACATCCATATAACCAAACTTAGCTCTAAAATAAAAAGCTTGCAGGTGAATAGCCAAGAATATAAGAATAACAGATCCTAATATTCCCATATTACGAGAAGACCATGTACTGCTGTTATTAACAGTATAATAACCGACCACACCACGAGCTTTACGGTTACGGATAGTAAGCAAAACACTTACAATGATATGAATAAGAATTAAAGCAAAGTTAACTTTAGAAATTGTCTGAATCAGGAGATTATGCCCCATAAATTCAGAGTATTTATTAAATGCAACGCCACCATCATCTTTCAGAAGTTGTAGATTACCTGCTAAGTGCACTACCAAAAAGAGTATCAGAAAGATTCCAGTAAGTGCCATAAGAATCTTACGGCCAATGGTACTGGTTAAGGCATTTACTAACCAATTCATAAGTATTTTGACGTGAGGTTTTTGACTTGAAACAGATATTATTTGGTCAAATTGACTTGTGCCCAAAAGTACATTCGGAATCAATAGCAACCAAAATAATCCAATTATTTTGACTCAATCTAAATAATTGCCAGTAGCGTCTAATTATAACAACATTTTTTTGACATTGTTTGTGCTGTTTTCAAGTAATTTTTTTGAATTGTCAGCGTTACTAAGTAACACATTTACAAACTACAGTATGAAGCATATTTTACTACTCCTTTTTGGGATACTATTTTTTTTAAGTATAGCCCCCGTTCAGGCGACTCACCTGCGTGCCGGCCAGATTACCGCCGTGCGCGATGCCAACAGCCCCAATACCCTAACCTATATCTTTACCCTGACATTATATAGAAAAACATGTGAAGGAGCACAGCCTCAAGATAATGCAGAGTTAGTTTTTGTTCCTATTGTGGGTGGACAGAGAAAATCACCAATAGCAGTTCTGAAGTCACCTAAAAATCCTCCAAGACGTGTTGGAGAATGTGTTGAGGAGATCACCTACACGTTTTCGTTCACTTTTCCGGGAGCGGGCCAGTACGTGATCTATTTCCAGGAGGAGAACCGCAACGCCGAGATCGTCAACATGAACAACTCGGTCAACACCCCCTTTTACATCGAGACCACGCTTCTGATCAACCAGAGCATCGGGATCAACAACACGCCCATCCTGCGCAACCCGCCCATCGACGGGGCCGAGGTGGGCCAGAAGTTCTGCCACAATCCGGCCGCCTTCGATCCGGACGGCGATTCGCTGGCCTACCGAATGGTCGTCCCACGCCAGAACGTGAACCTGGAGGTCAACGGCTACCGCTCGCCCGAAACGGTGGGACCGCCCCAGGGGATATCTGAAGCCAACGGGGCTCCCACCTTCGTGATCAACCCGCTCACGGGCGAGATCTGCTGGGATGCACCCGGACCGTTCGGGGTGGGCAGCAAGGGCTACGCCGAATACAACATCGCCTTTGTGGTCGAGGAGTACCGCAAAACATCGGCCGGCTTCATCAAGGTCGGCGAAGTGGTCCGCGACATGCAGATCACCGTGCGCGATCAGCCCAACAAGCGGCCCGAGCTGATCATCCCCCGCGACACGTGCGTGGTGGCCGGAACCCTGCTCAGAGCCACCATCAAAGCGACCGACCCGGACAAAAACCAGCAGATCCGCATCAGCAGCGAATCGGCCATCTTCTCTTTGCTCACTTCGGTGTTCCCCAACCAGCCACCGGCCACTCTTTCGCCCGACAACCATCCGCCCAAGGTGCGCGAGAACTACGTCTACCAGGGCA
>CAUQTA010000023.1:0-43156 GCA_963520985.1 uncultured Sphingobacteriales bacterium | reverse complement strand
TGCCCTGGTAGACGTAGTTCTCGCGCACCTTGGGCGGATGGTTGTCGGGCGAAAGGCTGGCCGGGGGCTGGTTGGGGAACACCGAAGTGAGCAAAGAGAAGACGGCCGATTCGCTGCTGATGCGGATCTGCTGGTTCGCGTCCGGGTCGGTGGCCCGGATGGTGGCCCGCAGCAGGGTTCCGGCCACGATGCACGTGTCGCGGGGGATGATCAGCTCGGGCCGTTTGTTGGGCTGCTCGCGCACGGTGATCTGCATGTCGCGAACCACTTCGCCGACCTTGATGAAACCGGCCGATGTTTTGCGGTACTCCTCGACCACAAAGGCGATGTTGTATTCGGCGTAGCCCTTGCTGCCCACCCCGAACGGTCCGGGTGCATCCCAGCAGATCTCGCCCGTGAGCGGGTTGATCACGAAGGTGGGAGCCCCGTTGGCTTCAGATATCCCCTGGGGCGGTCCCACCGTTTCGGGCGAGCGGTAGCCGTTGACCTCCAGGTTCACGTTCTGGCGTGGGACGACCATTCGGTAGGCCAGCGAATCGCCGTCCGGATCGAAGGCGGCCGGATTGTGGCAGAACTTCTGGCCCACCTCGGCCCCGTCGATGGGCGGGTTGCGCAGGATGGGCGTGTTGTTGATCCCGATGCTCTGGTTGATCAGAAGCGTGGTCTCGATGTAAAAGGGGGTGTTGACCGAGTTGTTCATGTTGACGATCTCGGCGTTGCGGTTCTCCTCCTGGAAATAGATCACGTACTGGCCCGCGCCGGGAAAGGTGAACGAAAACGTGTAGGTGATCTCCTCGATGTTCGGACCCACTACACGGCGCGGTGAGTTGGCGTTGGCTTTGACTCGTCCAATGTCAGGTCTTCGCTGTCCGTTAATGATGGGTACAAATACCAGTTCCGCATCCGGTTGGTCAACTCCTTGTGTATCCCTGTAAAGTGTTAATGTAAAAATATACGTCAGCGTACTGGGATTGCTCGCATCGCGCACGGCAGTGATCTGACCGGCACGCAAGTGAGTTGCCTGCACCGACTGAATAACACATACTAAAAAAAATAGTATGATTAAATAACGAAAAAGTGGCATGTTGTAAAAGTTTGTCAGTATAACGATTGTGGCGTTAGCATTGTTCTTATTAAACTATATTCTATTTACACAAAAAAAGTGAATAAATCGTGCGAGTTTACGCAGTATTTGTAGATTTTGCGCAAAAAACAGCGTTTCCAGTTAAGAAAGATTCTTTTCTTTTTAAACGTCAAATGTATTCGTACTATTTTATTAATGTATATCTTGCCAGCAAAAAAATAATACCCGCTAGATATGGAAAACCTAGAGTTTCTTTCAAATTACCTTAATACTCCCTCGCCTACGGGCTTTGAATGGACCGGGCAAAAAGTGTGGCTTGACTACATTAAGCCTTATGTAGATACGCATATGGTAGATACCTATGGCTCTGTAGTGGGCATCATCAATCCGGATGCACCGTACAAAGTAGTCATTGAAGCTCACGCCGACGAAATTTCCTGGTTTGTCAATTATATTACCGAGGACGGCTACATTTATGTGCGTCGCAATGGCGGCTCGGACGTTATGATTGCTCCTTCAATGCGCGTGCATATTCATACTGACAAAGGCATTGTGAATGGAATCTTTGGCTATCCAGCCATTCACGTACGCGATACCGGCAAAGATGAAGCGCCAAACCTGAAAACCATTTTTATTGATTGCGGTGCTAAAAACAAGGAAGAACTATTTGAGATGGGAGTACACGTAGGCAGTGTGGTTACGTTTGCCGATCAGTTCATGACCCTCAACGATCGGTTTTATGTGGGGCGGGCCCTGGATAACCGCATTGGTGGCTATATGATTGCGCAAGTAGCCCGGATGATTCGCGAAAATAACGTGCAACTCGACTACGGTTTATACATTGTCAATGCCGTACAGGAAGAGATCGGTCTGCGTGGCGCCGAAATGATTTCGCGTCGCATTAAGCCTGATGTAGCCATTGTAACCGATGTGACACATGATACGCAATCTCCGGCCTATAAAAAACTGGAGCAAGGTGATGTGTCCTGCGGAAAAGGTCCGGTGCTGACCTTTGGCCCGGCAGTACAAAACAATTTGCTCCGCATGGTGCGTGATGTAGCCAAGCTGAAAGAAGTACCCGTACAATTGGCGGCGGTTTCCCGCTCCACAGGCACCGATACCGATTCGTTTGCCTATTCGTCCGAAGGGGTAGCGTCGGTACTGATTTCCCTGCCGTTGAAATACATGCACACTACCGTAGAAACGGTTCATAAAGACGATGTAGAAAATGTCATTCGGCTGATGTACGAAGTCTTGGTTCAGCTAAAAGCCGGGCATGACTTCCGGTATTTCTCCTAAAAACCAGCCCCTCTTCCAAAGAGGGGTTTTTCGTTTTTAAAAGATACTATTTTTTGAATTCGGAATGGGGAGGGCGGATTGCGAAATTTGTCTGAACTGTGATTGATGGGATTAAATTGATTGACAGGATGAAAATGTAAAACATGTTTTCGCCTGTTCATTGTATTTGTAAATGTATGTAGGGGCAACCCTGGTGGTTGCCCCTTTCCCATCCGATTCATAACTTTATCTAAGACTTTCAAGGCAGAGTGGTTAGTTTCACCAGCACTTTCTCGGCTTTCTTCCGAAACTCTTTTTCTTTTCCGGCATAATCATTGGCTATCAGCGTAAAAGCCATCAACTCGCCCGACTGTGTCTTAAAATAGCCCGAATAGCTGCTCATCCGGTCAAGGGTGCCGGTTTTGGCGCGTAGGTTTCCGGCAGCAGTAGTTTTCTCCCCTATCGACTTCATGGTTCCGGACACGCCTGCAACCGGCAAAGAGTTATAGAAATCATTGAAGTAAGGTTGCTTGGTAGCAAAGACCAGGATATTGGACAGAAAATCGGGAGGCAATGCATTGGAACGCGACAGTCCGCTGCCGTCACGCATGAAGAATCCGGTCATGTCCAGCCCTTTCTGCGTCCAAAAATCCTTTACCGCATCTGTGCTTTCCCAGGTGGTGCTTTTATTCAACTGCTTCACGCCCATCATTTTCAGCATGGCTTCGGCATACAGATTCATGCTACGGAGATTGGTCTGTTTTACGATTTCTGACAAAACCGGTGAGGCATGGGTGTATATCACTTTGCGGGTAGGCACCGTAATAGGTTTGCCTTTTTGCTGCCTCCGGATACGGCTTGACGTAGCCGACTCGCTCAGCGTGATCGCCTTTTTCTGCAATGCCTCACGCAATTGCTGGGCCACAAACAACGGTGGGTCGGGCAACGAACCCCGTACCACAAACGACGACTTTCCCAAGGGCACGGTTCCCTGCATCACCCGGTGATAGGTATAAGGCGCCCCGTAGATATACGACTGGTCACCGGAACCCAGCGGTCCGGTAGTCACTTCGTTGACAAATAGAATATCCCGCATGACAGGATCGGTGCGAATGAGGCGGGTGGGGTCATCTACTTTCTTCCCCGTTTCCAGGTAAACTTTGTACAAATTGTCATTGATGTTCAGCCCAAAAGCCGCTGCACCATAATAGTTGCCGATGTCGCCCCAGGTCCAGCCGTTTGGAATCACGTTTTCATTGAAAATATCATCTTCCGCAACGACGCTTCCTTTAATACGCCGAATGCCCGCCGCCTGGATTTTCTGCGTCCACAGAGCCATCAAGGCATCCAGGTCCAGCGAACCCATTACCCGGTCGCTGCCCAGTGTCGGGTCTCCGCCGCCCCTGATGTACAGGTTTCCGGCCAAGGTGCCGTCAGCCTGTAAGGTGCCGTCGTGTTCCAGTGTGGTCTGAAACCGAAAATCCTGCCCCAGCATTTCCAAAGCAGTCAGCGTAGTCACTAATTTCAGGTTCGATGCAATGACCATGGCCTTTCGGGCGTTTTGTTCTAGCAAAACTTCTCCGGTACGTACCGACCGAACCGAAATTCCCAAATGGCCGTAACGCATTGCTGAGTCGGCGTCCAATTCCATGATGGCCGCCTTTAGTTCATCCAGGGACGTTTTATCGGGCATACCGGCTTCCGACTGGGCCGTTTCGGATGTTTGGGCACAGGAAATGATTGCTAACAAAAGGACTAAATGAATTTTTCGAAGAAAGGCTGGCATCAGATAGGAATGTGACTTAAAAATGAACAAATGAAACTGGCAACGGCCTGGCATTGGGTACTTGACCAGGTTTTTGATGTTTTTAAGATATTATTTTCGTAAGACAAAACGAAGTTTTTTATCTTTGAACGCCAATTATAATCCTTTTCGCTTATTTGTGTATCGCCAAAGAGTCATTTTTCATTTATAATCTTCATTTTTAATTCACTAAGCCATGCGTTTTACAGCACAGATTGATGTAATGCCCCAAAAAGAAATATTAGATCCTCAAGGAAAAGCCGTATTGCTGGGCTTGAAAAACCTGGGAGTACACGGCGTGGGCGATGTGCGGATTGGTCGGCATATTTCCCTGGAGTTTGAAGCTGACAACGAAGCTGCCGCCGAACAAATCGTAGAGAATGCATGCAAAAAACTACTCGCCAATCTGATTATGGAAAGCTATACGTATTCCATTCACGCTATGGCATGAGAAAAAGCCCCCCAACCCCCGAAGGGGGAGTTTTTGCTAGGTTAGCAAACAGGCCTCCAATTACCAGAATGATTGGTTGGCTCCTAAAAATAGTATCTCAAAAAACACAAAAACTCCCCCTTTGGGGGTTGGGGGGCCTCTTTCTTTTAGCCCAGATTTCGTTTGCCCAAAGTTCAGTATTGGCCACGGGCAACTGGTACAAGCTGGGCATTGTGCAGTCGGGTGTGTACAAGCTCACGGCCACCGATCTGCAAAAAATGGGCATTCCGATTGCTTCCATTAACCCGCGCCACATTCGTCTGTATGGCAATGGAGGAGGCATGCTGCCTCAACTGAACTCGGCTTTTCGCCCCACCGACCTCACCGAAAATAGTATCTTTGTGGAAGGCGAAACCGACGGCAAATTTGACGCCCCGGATTACATTCTCTTTTATGGGCAAGGTCCGCATGCGATTCGGTATGATTCGGTAACCCGGCAATTCTCGCATCAAACCAATATCTACTCCGATACTGCTTATTATTTCCTCAAGCTGGATACCGCACCCGGAAAACGCATTGAGAACCAGCCTTCTATTGGCAGCGCCGTTCAAGAAATCCGCACGTTTGACGAGTATGTTTTTCATGAGAAGGAACAGTACAATGTGCTTGAGTCGGGACGCGAGTGGTGGGGCGAGCGGTTTGATGCTCTTACCGAACAAACTGTCTTGTTTGACGTCCCTGGCATTATCACCAGTCAGCCGGCTCGGCTGGCGGTTTCCGTCATGGCGCAGTCAACGGCCAGCAGTCAGTTTTTGGTCAAAGCAGCCAACCAGAGCCTAGGCTCGTTAGCCATGACGCCTGTTTCGTCAGGCACGTATGATCTGAAAGGAACCACTCAATCCCGAAATTTCAGCTTCACTCCGACTGCGGCATCGGTTCCGGTCACCTTTACATTTGAGCGGAGTACCGGTGTTGGCTTTCTGAATTGGGTAGCCATTCAGGCACAACGCGAACTGAAATTGTATGGCGAGCAGACGACGTTTCGCAGTCTGGCAAGTTTTACCCATTCTTCGCTCCGGTATGTTATTGGCAATGCAACAGCCAAAGCCAGGGTTTGGGACATTTCGCAGGTATTATTTCCCGTCACTCAGGAATCTCAGTTGCAAAATTCAACGTTGGCATTTGAAGTAGTCGCAGGCAAATGGAAAGAGTTTGTGGTTTTCAATCCGGAAGCGACTTTACTGAAACCGGTCTCGTACCGCGCCCTCCCCAATCAGGATTTGCACAGCCTTGCAACGCCTAATCTACTCATTGTTTCACCAACATCTTTCTTAAAAGAAGCCCAGCGCCTTGCACAATTTCGCAGTACAAATGATGGATTAACCGTCACGATAGTTACACCCGAACAGATTTACAACGAGTTCTCTTCAGGCAGGCAAGACCTGGTTGCCATTCGTGATTTTATTCGCCATTTGTATCAGCAAAGTACCCAATTGCAGTACGTCCTGCTCTTCGGCGATGCTTCGTACGACTACAAGAACCGACTTCCCGACAACACCAATTTCATTCCCGTTTACGAGTCGTATCAGTCGTTGCATCCGATCTTCAGCTATTCCTCTGACGATTTTCTGGGTTTTATGGAACCGCACGAAGGCGATTGGAGCGAAACCAACGCCGGAGATCACACGTTGGAAATAGCCATTGGCCGTTTGCCCATTCGCAACCTATCCGACGCTAAAATTCTGGTAGACAAGCTGATACATTATGCTCAAAATCCGGAAGCTCTGGGCGACTGGCGACAAAACATCGCCTTTGTCGCTGATGACGGTGACGGCAACACGCACCAGTTGGACGCTGACCGACTGGCAACCGGTATCGAAACCAACTACAAAACCTATACGCCACGCAAAATCTTTCTCGATGCATATCCGCAAGTTTCCTATGCCAATGGGCAGAAATCTCCGGCTGCGATTAATGCCATACAGGAAGCAGTGGATAAAGGCGCATTGATTGTCAATTATACCGGGCACGGCAGCGAATTGGGTTGGGCTCAGGAGCAAATCCTTACCATTGAGCAGATAAACCAATGGAAAAACGCCAACCGAATGCCACTGTTCGTAACGGCAACCTGTGAATTTGGCCGTTACGACAATCCGGAGCAAGTTTCGGGAGCTGAGCTTACCCTTTTGAAGGCAGGTGGTGGTTCCATTGGGCTGCTCACTACCACACGACCCGTATTTTCAAGTTCCAACTATGCGGTGAACTCTGCCTTTTACAGCAGTGTTTTTCAACCGATTAATGGAAAAATGCCTCGCCTGGGCGATGTGATGAAATACACCAAAAACAACAGCCTGAGTGGCAGCATTAACCGTAATTTCGCTTTACTCGGCGATCCGTCGCTGCAGCTTGCTTATCCGAGTCAGCAGGCTATTGTGACCAAGGTGAATCAGAAACCCTATGTCAATAGACAAGATACGCTGAAAGCGCTGAGTGAAGTGACGCTGGAAGGGGAAATCCAGAATACCAGCGGCAGCTTACAAACCAGTTTCAATGGAAAGCTGCAAACAACCTTGTTCGACAAACCCAATGCCGCCACTACACTCGGTAGCGAAAGTGCCCGCATGACGTATTCGCAGCAAAATACTATCCTTTTCAAAGGCAAAACCTCCGTTCGGAACGGTCGATTCCAGGTAAAGTTTGTGGTGCCCAAAGACATTCATTATGCCATTGGCGAAGGAAAAATAAGCCTGTATGCGCAGCAAAACGACAATCAGTTGGATGCTGCCGGAGCCGCCCGCATTTTGGTTGGAGGCAGTAACCCCACTCCTTCATCCGACAATTCCCCACCCGTAATCCAATTGTTTATGGACGATACCACGTTTGTTTCGGGCGGCACAACCACTCCCAATTCTGTTTTCATAGCCAAAATTCGCGACGAAAGCGGCATCAGCATCAGCAATGCGGGCATCGGCCATGAGTTGCAAGCCATACTGGACGATTCCGTTTCCATTATCCTTAACGACTTCTTCGTCGCTTCGACCGATACCTATCAGGAGGGAAAAGTGAGTTATTCTTTCCAAAACCTTACACCCGGAAAGCATCGGATTCGACTACAGGCTTGGGATACGCACAACAACACCGCCGTAGCCTCCATGGAATTTGTGGTGGTAGATACTCCATTCAAAATCTGGAACGTACATAACTACCCCAATCCCGTAACCCAGAATACGTTTTTTGCGTTTGAACACAATCGTCCGGGCGAAAATCTGGAAGTAGAAATACACATTTACAATACCAACGGACAGATGGTGAGCACCTTGCAACAAACACTACCTTTTGCCTCAGCCGTGATTGACACTATTGGCTGGGAACTTACATCTACGGGATTCAATAAATTAGCCCCCGGGATATACTTTTACCGGGTACAGGTGCGTTCTATAGCAGATTCGACCACTTTGGCGCAAAAGATGATTATTGCGCGGTAACCAATCACCTGTGAACGCAAGCAACGGGCATTCCTCTGAAAATAGTATCTGCCGATCATTCAAAACCGACGTTTTGGAAAAAGGCAGCCTCGTAGCCCTCCAATCAGGTGTTACATCCGTTTTATGAAAAATCTTTTATTTGAACCATAGCTTTTATACTTATATTTACGCACGCTAGTATGAATCAATTATTTATGATGCAGAATTCCTTCAAAAAGATACTAATAACGGCCGTAACCTTAGGGTTGACAAGTATGATTGAGGTACAAAGCCAAACGGTTGAACACCCGGTTTCATCCGCCGTACCCTTCTTACTGATTACACCTGATGCCCGTGCTGCCGGTATGGGTGATGTAGGCGTAGCCACCAGTCCCGATGCCAATGCCACCTACTGGAACCCGGCTAAATTGGTCTTTGCCCAAAAGAAATTTGGTACTTCCCTCAGCTATACGCCCTGGTTCAAAGCGTTAGGCCTCAACGACATGTTTTTGAGTTATTTAAGTGGCTATTATCAGATCAATAAAACCCAAGCCATTGGCTTTGGAATGCAATATTCCAACATGGGTGACATTAGCTTTACAGACGAAAGTGGTGGAACCTTTTTCAATTTCACACCACGTGAGTTTGCCCTGGCACCTTCCTTTGCACAGAAATTTTCGGATAACTTCAGTGGCAGCGTAACCTTACGGCTGATTTATTCCAATTTGGTAGGCAACCTGTCCACTAGCAGCATTCAGGGCAAGCCGGGGGTAACGGTAGCTGGCGACATTGCTTTGTTTTACCATAAAGATTTGAATGTGGGTGGACGCGATCTGAACTGGGCCTGGGGCGTCAATTTGTCAAACTTAGGACCAAAAATCTCCTACTCAACCAATGATTCACGGGAGTTTATCTCCACCAACCTCAAGTTTGGCTCTGCTCTGACGTATAATATTGACCCCTATAATAAATTTACGGTATCTGCCGACATCAATAAATTAATGGTTCCGACGGCTACCGATCCCTACAGTCGTCCTGACGATCCATTAATCCAGGGCATATTCAAATCATTTGGCGATGCTCCCGGCGGGATGAGTGAGGAACTCAAAGAATACATCTGGTCATTGGGTGCCGAATACTGGTACAGCGATTTGTTTGCGGCCCGTGCCGGGTATTTTCACGAAAGCAAAGAAAAAGGATACCGCCAATATTTAACCTTTGGGGTAGGAGTTCGGTTTAATGCCTTTGGTCTCGACTTTGCCTATCTGGCTCCAACTCGCGGCCGCCAGAGTCCGCTGGCTGAAACACTCCGCTTCACCATGCACCTGAATCTGGGTGAAAGTGACAATGACACAAGCAAATAATTAACCTTAACGACAGACCTTGTATGGCCCAGAAAGCGTGCAAGGTCTTTTTGTTTTATATGCTCGACAGAACCCAAGCTCCTGAATTTCAGCCTATCCAAAAAGTACTGGTTACCCAGGCCCAACGCCTTACCCTTGCCAATGGCATCGACTTGCACTGGCTCCATGCCGGTGAGCAGCCGGTTATCCGGTTGGAATATCTGTTCCGGGCAGGTACCTGGTACGAGCCTCAGCGTGGTGTTTCGCATTTTACAGCCAAAATGCTTACCGAAGGCACCCAGCGCCGCTCGGCTACTGAAATTTACGAATACATTGATCAGTTTGGCTCTTTCATCGAGACCAGCCAGAATGCCGAACGGATTATTCTGACCGTCTATACACTCGATAAACACCTGCCCGCCCTGCTGCCTCTGTTAAAGGAAATTCTGACTGAGCCTACGTTTCCGGAAAAAGAACTGGAAAACCTGAAAACTATTGCCCTACAAAGCTTGCAAGTCAATCTTCAGAAGACATCCTTTCTGGCTCAGCATCGTTTTCGGGAAATGCTCTTTGGCGAAAATCATCCGTACGCCAAATACCTGAAAGAAGCTGACATCGTGCAATCCCATCGCGACGCCTTGACGAATTATTACCAGCAGACCTTGGTAAGCTGTCCGTTTGATGTCATCCTTGCAGGGCAAGTGACCGACGTTACGTTAAAATTGCTTCAAACCCACCTGGAGGGTTTTGTCATTTCAAAAGATACTATTTCCAAACCGGTAATCTCCGTACCTGCACAGAGCAAAACCGTGGAGCTGATTGAGAAGAAAGAAAGTGTACAGTCGTCCATACGGGTGGGCAAAAGGCTACTGAACACGGATGGCTCTGCGTTTACACGACACAGCCCGGCTTATTTCCACTTTACCGTTTTGAACGAAATCCTGGGTGGCTATTTCGGTTCGCGCCTGATGAAAAACATCCGGGAAGACAAAGGATTTACGTACGGCATTCATTCTTCGCTGGCTACGTTTCACCACGAAGGCTTTCTGGTCATTGGCACGGATGTGAAGAAAGAATTCACCAACCAAACCCTGGACGAAATTCGCAAGGAAATGCGTTTGCTTCAAACGGAACTGGTACCCGAAGAGGAATTGGAGATAGTGAAAAATTATTTACTGGGTTCATTTGCCGGTTCGGTCAACACACCGTTCTCACTGGCCGACCATTACAAGACCATTTATTTTGATAATCTGGATTACGGTTTCTTCGATCAGTACGTTGAGGCCATTACCCAAACCCGGGCCGAAGCATTAGTCGAACTGGCCGAGCAATACCTGGATGGAGATACGCTGACCGAGGTGGTAGTAGGTGGCAGGGTATAACCGGTTATTTTTTATTCAAGTTGAAATAAGCGAAAAAATTGGCTTTTTTACGAACCGAAAGATCAACAATGGATCCGTCTGCCATTTGAATGCTGGCATTTTTATTTCGAATGTATTTGGTTACATAATTCATATTTACCAAATGCGAATGGTGGACCCGGCAAAATGTATCATCTGGCAGTAGCATCTCATACTCTTTTATGTTCCGGCATACCAGAATTGGCTCCTGGTCCTTGATAAAGAAACGGGTATAGCTGCCTTCTGCCTGGCACCGAACAATGTCATCCATTGCAATGAACAAGAAACCTTCCTGAATGGGTAGGCAAAGTTTCTTTAGCGAGAGGGCAGAAATAGGCTGAACTTTCTTGTCCTCAATACGACGCTCTGCCTTTTGAACTGACATCTGCAGTTCATCAATTCCAATAGGCTTCAGCAGATAATCAAGGGCATTGTATCGAAACGCTTTAAGGGCATATTGCTCAAAAGCCGTAACGAAAATCACTTCAGAGGCAAGAGGCGAAACCTGTTCCAGCAAGCTAAAGCCGTTGTAGTAAGGCATTTCAATGTCCAGAAACAACAAGTCGGGGCTTAATTTTCGAATGAGTGCAATTCCATAAGTTGCGTTATCAGTAGTAGCGACTATGTCTATTTGTGGGCAATAGTTTGTCAGGAGATTTTTTAAAACATCAATGCTGTTAGGTTCATCATCAATAAGGACAGTTTGTAGTTGCATAGAATTCAATAGGGTTGTTTTAGTATCTAATTGTGAGCTAGTATATTCCAAAAAGCCAAAACCTCCCCGCTTATCACTGTAAACCATCACCCTGAATCAGTGGCCTCTTTTCCAGTTTGTTATAAAGCTTATCAAATTTACCGAAAAGACGCTATAATAGACAATGGAAAAGAGATACAAACACGCGTACCCGTTGATTCTTTCATCTCATCTGCCAAATCCAGGATTTCAATGCGTATCTTTTCAGGTTTATCGGCATGGGAACGATTAATTGCTTCTATTCTTTCGGTGGTAAGTGCCATTCCTCTTGATTGATATTCAATGTGTTGCAAACTTTTATAGTTCTCGGCTTGCTTGCGGCCTACCCCATTGTCTTCTATTACACACAACAGTTCTTTTGAGACAATTTTCATCTCCACGGTAATCAAACCGTCATTGTCTTTTTTGTAGCGGATTCCATGACGTATGCTATTCTCAACAAATGGCTGTAAAATCATGCCGGGAATGCGGAGATTATTACTTTGTGGATCAGCGTGAATCCTGAAATGAAAAGACCCAGCAAACCGCATTTGTTCCAAGGATAAATAATTGTTTAAGTAATTGATTTCCTCCTGGATTGGAATACTGATCTGGGAAGAGATGTCAAGCGTTTGGCGAATTAGTTTTGAGAATAGATGCAGATACCGATTGGCTTGCAGTGTGTCTTTTTCCAGGATGTATTTCTGTATGGAATTCAGGCAGTTAAAGATAAAGTGCGGGTTCATCTGCGACTTCAATGCCCGCTGTTCCAGTTCTACGATTTGTTCATGCAATTGCTGTTTTTCATAAGCCTGTCGCTTAATATGCTTCAGTCTCCACCCTACAAGACAGCCAATCGCACACACTCCAATACATACTTCTAATGCATAAAACCACAAGGTTTGCCAAAATGGCGGAACCACTTCAAAAGAGATCTGCAAAGGCAAACTCTGCTGCCCAACCTGATTAACGGCCACAATGGTAAGGCGGTATTCTCCAGCAGGCAACGATTGATACTCGATCTGGTTTTGTTGCGTAAGATGCCATTGATTTTCAAAACCATCCAGCAAATACCGATAGGTCATTTTTTTACCTGCTTTAAATGAAATACCTGCAAAGGCGAATTTTATGTTTTTGGTAAAAGGATAGTTAAACACATACTTGGAGCGAACCGGAAATACTTTATTTCCCGTAGAGGCGTTTAGAAAAGCAATTCGGGATTTAGAATGTTGAGTCAGAGTATGAGGCTTGATGATTGTCAGTCCTTTGGTAGTGCCGACATATAATACACTATCGTTTGCCCAGATAGCATTTACACTATTAGAAACCAAGCCATCAGAAGTCGTGTATAAATCTATCTCATTCTTACTCGATATCCGATTTATACCTTTATCTGTCCCTACCCAAACCACATTCTGATCAATAAATAGTGTGCGACAAATATTACTTACTAATCCTTGACGTGTTGCGAAAGAAGTAAAAGTATTCGCATTTGCCTGCCACCGTAAAATGCCGCTATCATAAGTCGCAATCCACAAAGCGCCATCCGCCGATGGAACGATAGCTGATATCCGCCTTTTTAGCGAAGGATGCAGCGAACCCAGATACTGAACACTTGTATCGTTTTGTAACAGATATAGGCCTTCCAGGGTACCGATAAAGGTAGAATCGTTTCGATAATAAAGAGCCGTGACGCGTTTTTCCAAGAGAATTTTCTTGGTTTTTAGATTTTCTGTATTTAACAGTTGTAATCTATTATATTCACCTAGCAACCATTCTTTGTCATTTTTGATGGCAAATGCTTTCGCTGTACTGTAGATACGACTTATGGCTCTTGTTTTACTGTTAACTTTAAAAAATTCATAGTTGGCACCATACACAATTTCATCAGCATTTACCTTTTTGATAAAGCTTATCTTATGCTCTATCTTGTAAGGATTGTTTTTGGGAGAGTATAGCCGTATGGAGGATATTTTCTTTTTCTGCTCATCGAATGTAGTCAGATAATCCATTTCCAAGCCTATATGCAAGGTAGGTCCGTCTTTTTCCAGAGCATAGACACTGGTTTCATTAGAATAAATAGCATTAAATGTATAGCTTCGGGTTTCGCTGGCCGTTAACCGGTATACGCCTTCCCCCAGCGTACTAAACCACAAGTTTTTTTCGTCATCCTTAAAAACCTGGCCAATCTTCTTCCCTTTTAAGAAAGGCTCACTTAGTGTATTCGTTGAGAACTGATAACAGAATGCCCCGTCCCGTGTGTTGATAAACACACTATCACTACTGATTACCGAATAAGAAGTGACGTTAGAGGGCACTTTGATGAGCTTTTTTTTCTTTGTTGTATGAGAGTAGACACTCACAATGTGGTCTTTGCCTAACACCCACTCAATATGAAACTTATCTGATAAAAGTTGATATTTTGTCTTACTAGGGGCATAGTAGAGTCCGTTTCTTAT
This sequence comes from uncultured Sphingobacteriales bacterium, assembly GCA_963520985.1. Classification (GTDB taxonomy): domain Bacteria; phylum Bacteroidota; class Bacteroidia; order Cytophagales; family 172606-1; genus Xanthocytophaga. The sequence continues at coordinate 29,161 of CAUQTA010000023.1, read as the reverse complement.
TTTGTAAAAGCTGTTTTGTTCCCATCTATACAAACCTGTGTGAGTGTCACTGTACTGATACAGATTAAGCAATAAATTTTGCTTGTCATCTCTGCCAATACTGAAACATTCTCTGAAACTTATTGTATCCAGGAAACTCTCAATTCTCGCATTTTTTTCATTCTTAAGTAGATGCACCGTTGGATAGTCATGAAAGAACAGATTTCCTTCTTTATCTTCTATGATGTTACGTACAAATCCTTTTAGCTGAAGATTTTTAAGCAATGCATCGTTATCTTCATTATGTATTTTTCCTTCATGGTAATAGGCAAGAGCATTTTTGAAAGGCCCAAACCAAATCCGGTTTTGTAAGTCGCAATACATAACCAGAACATCATTATCAGGCAATCCATCCTGCACGGTGTAATTGACAAACTGCCTGCCATCGAAGCGGCTTACTCCGGTTTCGGTAGAAAACCACATAAACCCTTGCTGATCCTGGCACATTTGATACACAGTAGATCCTGCCAGTCCATCATCGATATCGTAATGAACATAACTTAGCGTTTGTGAATAAACCGTTTGTGTTACACCAACAAGCCAAATCTGAAGGAATAAAAAAAACCATTTTCTTTGGCGAGAAGAGAACCAAAAAGACTCAAAACCAAGCTTTATTTTAGCAAAACAGATCAATTTAGTAGAAAATAATTAATCACCCTTCGTATTATACTTGGGCGAAAGAAACGCTGCAAGTTTTGAATAATCGTTGGATTGGCTTCTGGATTAGCATCCAAGTGCAGTGAGCTATTATCCATTTCTGTTTCAAAACGCGAAGTTTTTGGAGAATGGGTTCCCGATTTATCGTTGCCGATATTTTGCAATTTAGAAATACGAGGAAACAAACAATAGGCGTGGTGCTTGAAATGTGTATAACTCCAGCGAACAGCCCATGAGTTGACCATGCCTTTTTGCTGTTTGATAAGCATGTAAACCAAGTCTTTTCCTCCTTGTGCAAAACCGTTTTGAAGTTGCCCGTCTTTTCGAAATTGGGAATAGTCCTTCATTTGCCAATCCGCTTTTTCCCAACGGTTGGCCCAAGTGGCCCACCCCCACGAAGATGCCCTGGGCAACAAATAGACATCTTTGGTGTAATTGTCGGGAATACGGATGGGATAGCTGTATCCGGAAATGGAAAAGATTTTGGGGTGGCTTTGGTAAGCCACTAATGCTTCGTTCAAAAACACGAGAAAATCGTTGGCAAAAATCATGTCATCTTCCAGCACAATTGCCTTTCCATAGTGAGTAATTACTTGACTTACCCCATCAATCACCGAATTGGCCAGACCCAGATTTGTTGCTCTTTCTTGAATCGATAGCTGCTTAAATCCTTTAAGGGAATGAATCATTTTCCGCACTTCGGCCACTGCCTTTTCAGAGTCGGCGTTTTTGGCGGCATCGGAAAATATAAATAACTCACTATCGGCAGCCAACTCGCAAGTTTGCAATGACCTTAGAGTCCGGCGTGTATGCTCGGGCCGGTTGTAAACAAACAGAATGATGGGTGCAAGGGATGGCTTCACATGTATGAAATTTAGTGTCAAAAATAGGAAAGTTGCTGGAAAACGGAATCTTTATGAATGGAAATGCAACGAGCTAAAATCAAAAAGCCCGCGACACAGGCGGGCTTTTTGATTTTAAAAAGATACTATTTTTATTTCGTCAGGTTCAATGTGCGTTGAATGAACGAGGTCAAGTGACTGCCTGTCAACAGATTCTGTGAAAGCAACGCCAAGTCATACACATGGCGAATCAGTTGGGCTCGTTTGGTGTCATCGGCTTTCAAAATTTCCTGAGTCAATGTGTGGTTTTCGTTGATCGTTACCTGATAGGTAGTCGGGAACGAGCCGAACATCGGGTTACCGCCGGTTTTGGCCATATCCTGCATGCGGCGCATGAATTCAGGCAAGGTAATGGTTACTGGCATTTCGTCGGTTGGCAACGGCTCTACACTGATGCTCAGGTTTTTATCGTTCAGTGTCTGTTCAAACCATTCTTTCAGGTTTTTCTTTTCATCATCGTTCAACACACCACTCAGCGTTTCATCTTTGGTGATCAGCTTATCAGCGGTATCGGCATCGACGCGTTTCAGGCTGGTTTTCTCAAACTTGCTTTCCAGGGTGTTAATGAAATGGCTGTCCAACACGCCGTCCAGCAAAAGTACGTCGTAGCTGCGTTTTTTGGCTGATTGGATAAAGGTATCCTGCTTGCCGGGATCACTTGTGTAAAGGAACACGACAGATCCGTCTTTGTCGGTTTGGGTAGGTTCAACTTTCTGGCGGTATTCATCAATGGTAAAGTACTGATTGTCTGTGTTTTTCAACAAGACAAAATCTTTGGCTTTTTCGTAGAATTTGTCATCGGCAATGGTACCGTACTTGATAAACAGACCAATGTTGTCAAACTTCTCTTCAAATCCCTTGCGGTCGTTTTTGAATAACTCCTGCAACTTGTCAGCTACTTTTTTGGTAATGTGCGAGTTGATTTTCTTCACATTACCGTCTGACTGCAAGTAGCTGCGCGATACGTTCAGCGGAATATCCGGCGAATCGATCACGCCGTGCAAAAGCATTAAAAATTCGGGAACAATGTCTTTCACCTCGTCGGTAATGAAAACCTGACGCGAGTACAACTGAATTTTTTCGCGGTGCAGCGACAGATCGTTTTTCAGTTTGGGGAAATACAGAACGCCGGTCAGATTGAACGGATAATCCACATTAAGATGGATCCAGAACAATGGGTCTTCGCTGAACGGATACAGTTCTTTGTAGAAACTCAGGTAATCTTCGTCTTTCAGTTCGCTGGGCGATTTGGTCCAGATGGGAGCTACGTTGTTGATGGTTTTGCCGTCGAACTCAATGGCTACTGGCATAAACCGACTGTATTTTTTCAGGATGTTTTCCAAACGGAACTTATCCAGGAACTCCTTGGAATCGTCGGCAATGTGTAATGTAATCGCGGTTCCACGTTCTGCTTTATCCGATCTAGAGATTTCAAATTCGGTATTCCCTTCACTTGTCCAGCGAGCCGCTTCGGCTCCCTCACGAAAAGATAACGTATTGATTTCCACCTTCTCGGCCACCATAAAGGCAGAATAGAAGCCCAAACCGAAATTACCGATTATCTGGTTGCCTTCGCCCGCATCTTTGTATTTTTCCAAAAACTCTTTGGCACCCGAAAACGCAATCTGGTTGATGTATTTCTTGATTTCATCGGCCGTCATACCGATGCCGTTGTCGGTAATGGTAATGGTTTTGGCTGCTTCGTCAAAGGCCACAGTCACTTTCAAGTCGCCAAGCTCACCGCCGTATTCGCCTAAGGATGAGAGGCGTTTCAGCTTTTGAATGGCATCAACGGCATTAGAAACCAACTCGCGCAGAAAAATCTCGTGGTCAGAGTAAAGAAACTTCTTAATGATCGGAAAAATATTCTCGGTATGGATCGAGATGGTCCCCTTTTCTTCTGTCACTGTCATGATATATCAATGGTTTTAATGAGTAAATGCATTTTTCCCGGCAGAAAATAGTATCCCGCAAGAATATAAAACCTGCCGTTTTGGTACGAGGCAATTTTTTTGCCAGTTTTCACTGATATGACAGAGTGTCAGTGAGACTAAAAATCTGTTATTTGCATTGTTTTACTGTTACTTACTTATCTATGAAAAAACTATTACTTCTTCTTTTACCTTTTATCACACTATTTAGTTTCTCTAGCTGCAAAACGCCTCCTATTTATTATGTACAAAGAGAAGCAACCATTCAGGAATTAGGTATATGTGTAAATTACCAGTCAGAAACTACTGTTCCGCAAGCGGTACGCGACAACTTCGACTTGGCACTTGCCCGATTTATAGAGAAATACAATACGGAAAATCACACATTTAAGTTAAAAACCTGCCAGAACCCGGAAGAAATGTCATTGCGGTTTACGGTTTATGAAACCAAAATGGTGTCGTCTGGCAAGCAGGCAGCAGGCGTTTTGGTTAGTTTGGCAGGATTCTCCATGCCTTTTCTATTAGCCAGTGCCGGATCGCCCATTCTTTTTGCATTCTGGTATTTCCCCAAAGATAACTCTGCCGTAGAGAACTCCCTTTCACCGGATATTCGGGCGGGTCTCACCCCTAAGTCGCTCGGCTATGTGAGCAATTCCGGATTCTTGAGAAGTCCTGAAAAACAACTCATTAAGCATACCGAGGCGTTTGATCGCTTTCTTCGCTACCATGTAGCAGAAGTAGAGAAGGCCTATTTAAAATCTAAGAACACACCGTCCGGTAAGCCTGTACGTTAATGAAAAAAATTCTTTTCGCTCTTGTGATGCTTATCAGTATCACGGCAATGGGGCAGGATTCTACCCAAACAAAGCCCTTTTATAATAGTCAAAATCAGACGTTTTTGAAAGAATTGCAGCAAATTCAGCCTGCTCATTATAAGTTACCCTACGAAGGATTCTTTGTAAATTATGCTTTTGACGATACTTCTGCGGCTCTGGTAAACCTGTTTTTCAGCAAACGTCGGAATACCTACTGGGGATTTATAGGCATAGATGGCGGTTTGTTGGCGATTTCTTTGGCAGGTTCTAAGGTAGAAGAAGTATGTGTTACCAAACCGCAACTCGGCTCGTGCCTTGCCGAAAAGAGAAGAGTATACGAACCATGGACAACTCCAGTTGTCTTGATTGGAATGGGAGGCGCATTGACGTATGTTATTGTGCGTTTGTCCACATTTTCTCGTCAAAAACTACTGGTTATTCTGAAAGATTATGTGAATGGAAGACCGATTCCGGATAAGATCAAACGACGTCTTCTTCCGAAATACTTTCCAGGCTACGTATCTGTAAAGCCGTAGAGTCTCTGGTTTGCAATTATACACCGGAAGGCATGTATTTTGTGTGTGTTGTACAAACAATTGACAATACCATGAAAATCAATACGTTTTACTTTTTGCTCTTCTTCTCTGTTGTGCTTTTTGGAACGACAAGGACCAGTTATGGACAATTTGCGCTGGATCTGGAATCGGGGCTAGTGGTGTCCAGTCCATACAATGAGATACGTGTACCCGGCAACAGCGGAACTACGTTTGACCTGGCGAAGGATTTACAAACAAAACCTGCTTTCTTTTACCGGGTACGGGCCAGTTATACGTTTGCCAAACGCCACACGGTATCCGTATTGGCAGCTCCGCTTACAGTCAAATCCACAGGCAGCTTGCCTAGAAATGTAACCTATGACGGACAGGTCTTTCCAAGTAACCAACCTACCGAAGGCTTTTTCACTTTCAACACCTACCGGCTCACCTATCGGTATGGCATAGTGAACACCAACCGGTTTCGGCTAGGCGCGGGACTAACCGGATTGCTACGTGATGCCACGGTACGCCTGAAAACCGAATCGCAGTCGGCTACTTTTGATAATGTAGGCGTTGTACCGCTATTGCATTACAATTTCTGGTGGAACCCAACGCGCCGCTTGCTTATTCTATCAGAAGCGGATGGAAGCTATTCCAAATTTGGTCAGGCATTTGACGTGTTTGCCGGTCTTGGCTACCAGTTTCGGCCAGAACTGGCTATCAAAGCAGGTTACCGGGTAATTCAGGGAGGTACCAACGGCGATGAAGCCTATACTTCTACCTGGCTTAATTTTGCTTCTGTAGGTTTGCTTTTCACTCTCGGCGGCGACAAGGCTCAATAACTGCTGATCTGTCGGCTTTCCGTTAACCGAGGTTTTTGCCTTTCAAAAGATACTATTTTCTCGTATTGTCTTAAAGTGTAATCCATCCCAGTCCATTTCGGGCAGTCTCTACCAGCCAATACGAACCAAACTTTGCCAGTGCTGAAATGGCTTCTCCTTTGGGTAGAGTCTCCATCACGGCAGCCGCTGGGTCTGGAAAATCAGTTATGGCGGTTGCTTCTTTGGATTTTACCCGTTGTATGGGAATGCGGGCTAGTTCTATCTGTTTGGCGGCAATGTATCCTTTTTCACCAGAAGGGAGCTGGACATGATACCACTGGTCAGTACCTCCTACTACCAATAGCGGAGTATGACGCGCCACTTCCTGCCACAGTGCCGTAGTTTTGCCCGGAGCCAATTGTAAATTGGCTTTTTTAACGGAAACCCGATGCCATTTGCCCAGGTTTTCTACCGGAACTTTAACCTCGGCGGGCAACCCGGAAGAGGATTTGACGAACGGAAACGGATCAATGGCACCGGATGGCCAGCGATAAATGCCAAAGTGCAGATGCGGATCGGTAAAACGGGCATTTCCAGTGGTTCCTACCAGTCCCAACGTATCACCAATCTGTACGCGCTGCCCGGCTTGTACCAACTGACTGTCCAGGTGTGCATAGTATAGCGTCTGATTACGATCTCCATCCCAAAGCCACACCACTTTTCCACCCAGGTTGTTTGTATTTACGCCTCTGACAATGCCATTGGTTGCCGCAATAGCCGGGGTGCCTCTCGGCGCAAAAATGTCAATCCCCTCGTGACGACGGACACCACCGTCTCTATCGGCTCCCCAGAAACTGCCTACGTTCTTGCTGTTGCGCCCTTGCACCGGAAAACCTAACGTCGGTCCATTGGTAATGGATAAGGTATATCGCCCGCTACGGAGCAATTCAGGCTGAATGCGAATGCTGTGCATGCGGTCATTTTCCACTTCAAATGTAACCGAAGCGGTATTGGTATCGGCAGAGGCGATAACTTTCGGGTTGCCATCCCATTCGAATACATCGACAAATACTTTGGCGGGTTGCATAGACTGAACGGCTACCTGAACAGTAATTCGTTCGCCGCGGCGCGCATTGAACCGAAAACCGTAGGCTGTGGGCTTGTCGGCAGCAAAATACCCGGTTTCACGAAAAGGAATGGCAATCAGAAGCGAATCGCGCAAGGCGCGCTGCCCGGCCAGCAGCCAATCTTGCCCCAGAGCCGTTTGGTCTAAGCGAGTCTCTTTGAGGCTTTGCTGGTATTTTTCGTAAGGGGATAGCTTTTTGAAAACGTCTCGCAGAGGGGTTGCCTTGCTACAGGATGACAACGCGAACAGACTGAAAACAAATGCGAAATAAGAAAGACAACGGAAGGGAGAAAATTTCAAATGTTTGTTCATGTAAACTCCTCGTGATTAGATAGTTTAAGTTGCTATCTAACAACGATTTATTTTACAAAAAAGTGCATTCACACATCATCTCCTGATATGACGCAGATCATTCAATATCTATTCTATAATTGGTTTATTTGAACCAACTCCCAATGTCAGCTTTGCTTTCTTAAAAAGAATCTTTCACCTACTAACATTCTATTTTTATGAAACCATTTGTTGTTTTCGCGTTTTTGCTGGTGTTTGTTACCGGCTGTCAGTATTTTGAAGAACTGGATTGGAAAGTATTGAAGAAAAACGGGTGCTTGCTGGTGCAAAAAGACGGCATTGCCATTGAGTATGCCCACAATGGGCAACTGAAGCGGGCCGGAACCCTGACCTTTGAATACAGCAAAGGCGCACTGTCTAAGATAAAGATTGATGCACAGCAGGCCTATTTTGATGTGGTACTGGATAGCCGTGAAAACATCATCGCGACCACCTTGTACCAGTTGGATGGCAATACCTACCAGCAACGTGGCAACAGCACCAGCACGTATGACGCCCAAAACCGACTGTTAACCTATGAGAGCCGCACCATTTTTGGCGATGCCTACTGGCGATTTGAATACAACGCTGCTGGCAATGTAAGCAAGGTATTTTCCAGACGTAGTCCCATTCATCCGGAGCAGTTGCACCTGGAGCCACTTACCTACGATACCAAACGTTCGCCTTGGTATGCACACCGGCTTTTGCGCTGGCTGGCGGCCACCGGACTGTTGCAAGGCAATCAGAATCAATTTGCCTATGGCGTACACAATGTCACGCTCCACAATTTCTACAGTGTTATTGACCCCAATCCAATAGCGAAATCCATTTCCCATGTGTATGAATACAACGCAAAAGGATATCCGATAAAAGAAACGTTAAATGGCGAAGAAACCCATACGTTTGAGTATCAGTGCCAGAAATAATGAATGAGATTAAAAAAACAAAACCGGCTATCCTCAGTAAGCTGCTGAATGATAGCCGGTTTTGGTCTTGGAAAAGATACTATTTTTGGGAGACAGTTATTTCCCTAACCCGTCGCGCACTTCCATCAAGGCAAAGCCCAGCAGGTTTTCACCCTTCCACTTGTTCGGATTTTCAACGTCCGGGTTGTCTTTCGCCATGCCGATGCCCCAGATTTTATCCACCGGACTGGCTTCCACAATAATGCGGTCACCCGTTTGCAGCAGGTATTGTTTCAAGTCGTTGTGTTGTGAAAACTTGTACGCATTGCCTGTTTTGACGTATTCGTATTTGTGGTTGTCCCAAGATACAGGGTCAAAGTTCCGAACGGCGCGACCTAATTTCTTCGCTTCGCCGGGTGTAGCGGCTTTCAGGATTTTCGCCAGATTTTCTTCATCCCCAAACAAGCGGGCTTTCTGGGCCATCATCCAGTGTTCGGCGGTTGGATACGAAATCCCCTCCACTTCAAAGGCCGACTGCCACCATTGGCTAAAGCAACTGTCGCTTACGCTGCCGTCTTTGCTTGGTTGGTGTCCCCAGAAAAACAAGTACTTAAGTCGTTGGCCGGTTTCAAATTTTTCAATTACCCAGTTCAAGTCGTATTTCATAGTATAGATAAAAAGTAAGTAGGTTTTTAACTTGGCAAAGATACTATTTATTGAATGGTAATTGTCTGACTGGATAAGTCAAATACCATCTGTTGCACGGTAATACCCATTTTCACGTTGGCATCACTCAGAATGGCCAGGCATTCCTGCGTGTTGGCAGGTAGTTGCGAGGTAAGTAATGCCGTGGTGCGATCAAATCGCCCGCACGAAGTTTCCTGAATGACATCGCCCATTTTCACATCATTGCTAAACTGCCGGTAGTCATTGGTGACAACCAGAAAATTCTCTTTGGAATAGCGCAACGCAAATTTTCGCGGTGTCCGTTCGATCACCACCTGTTCATCGGGATTGGCTCCTACCAGCATCAGCAGGCAATCCGAAGCGATTTCCGTTTGACTCAGCATTTGCAAAGCTTGCTCAAAAGATTCGGCTTTTTCCAGCACTTCCCGGATCAGAAGTGTAACAGGCGGTGCCAGGTTGGGCTTTTCAGTGCTCGAAACGGCGTTGAGTGTAATGGAGAATTTGCCGGGTTTCATGCCCGATAAAATTCCGACAAAGCCAATCCAGCTAACGGCCGAATAGACAGTTTGCCCGTTTCGGGTAAAATGAAAGATCTTGGTGTGCTTCTTCAACGCGTCATTTTCGGTCCACCAATCCAGGTTGCGTGCATGGAATTTCTGGCGGCCAGTTTGCACACTAAAAGCGGTGCAGCCAAATACGAATTTCAACGCATCGTAATACAGATTGGTAATCAGAATATCGTTTTCTGAATAGTGAGAAAATGCGGAAATGGAGCGGATTTCTTCCAGGTATTCGTTCGGCACAAACGTAGATTTGTAATAGTCTATCGCATCCCGAAAAAAGCTAACATCGCCCAAATCTTTCAAGTAATAACCAATCAGAACATCCGCTTCTCTCGGATACGATTGTAAAAAATTCCAGCGTTCCGCCGGAGGCAAATCCAGATTTATTTTTATTTCTTCAAACATGGGGTTTTGCATTTTCAAAAGATACTATTCTTGACCACAGATTGAAGTGGATTTTATGGATTAACCAGCTGAAATTGTACAACTTAATTTCGCTTGTTCAGAAGTTCGGTACGGCTTTGATCAAAATGAAAACCGAGCCTGTGGTTTCCGGTCAGACATATAGTGTCAGACCTTCATGTTCCATTCTGGCTAATCCCTAAAATCCGTTTCAATCTGTAGTTAAGACGGTTTATTCCAGCTTTTTGGCTTCTTCCCAATACACGTCCATTTCGGCTAGGGTCATGTCTTGCAGGCTTTTGCCCAGCTTTTTGGCTTCGGCTTCCAGATAATTAAATCTCTTGATGAATTTCTTGTTGGTGCGTTCCAAAGCCGTTTCCGGATTGAGGTCGATAAACCGCGCATAGTTGACCAGCGAAAACAGCAAATCTCCGAATTCTTTCTCGGCAGCTTCGGGCGAGAAGTTGGCCTTTTCGTTGAATTCGGCTTTGAACTCCTGCATTTCCTCTTCCACTTTCTCCCAAACCTGTTCTTTCTCTTCCCAGTCAAATCCGGCGCTGCGGGCTTTTTCCTGTACGCGCATCGCCTTTACCAATGCCGGCAATGAATTAGGCACACCACCCAGCACCGTTTTGTTGCCTTCTTTGAGTTTGAGTTGCTCCCAATTCTGCTTCACCTGCTCGGCATCGTCGGCTTTTACATCGCCGTAAATATGCGGATGCCGCGAAATCAGTTTTTCACAAACCGAATTGAGCACATCGGCAATGTCAAACTGATCGGTTTCAGAAGCAATCTTGGCGTAAAACACAATGTGTAACGCAATGTCGCCAAGCTCTTTCTTGATTTCGGGCAAGTCGTTTTCCAGAATCGAATCCGACAACTCGTAGGTTTCTTCAATGGTCAGGTGGCGCAGGCTATCCATCGTTTGCTTGCGGTCCCAGGGGCAGCCAGCACGCAGTTCGTCCATAATGGTAAGCAATCGATCAAAGGCTTGCAACTGTTCTTGTCGGCGGGGAGAAAGGTTTTCAAACATAATCTATTGGTAGTTAGCTGTTAGCAATTAGTAGTTAGCCAATATGCATTGGCAGGTTTTGCAAGTTGGAAAGATACTATTTTGTTTGGAATCCTGCGCAGATGTAACGTAGCATGGATAACGCAGCAATACAACGTATCAACACTATCTGACATTTATTCGTTTGCAAAATGCGTCCGGAAAGCGCAAAGTAAGTAACGCTCTGACTGCAACGTCAGTCATGTTTATGGTGCCGTCACTTTATGTTGCTAATGAATAAAGTACAACATTCTTCTGTGCAAAATAGTATCTTTTCAATTCATGAAACCCCCAACCATTCAAAATAGACAGCAAATCCATCGATCATTCGATGACCAATCGCTGTGTTTGTTTCTGACCCGTAGCTGTTTCAATGACGACTACATAGATCCCCGTTGTCACACCAGCTAGTGAATATTCCTCTGAAAACGGACCCGCCGGAACAGTATGGAGCGGAGCAAATACCTTCAAAACCCGTCCGTTTAAATCAACCAATGCCACACGCAATTGTTGGGGGTTCTCCAATGTGAAAGACAAGCTAACCCTTTCACGGGCCGGGTTGGGGAACAGGCTAATCGGGTAGGCCGAAGTAGCCGCCCCCGCCGACTCAAAATACTTAAAGGATTTCTGCACGACAGATTCCTTGCCCTTTTGAGCAAATCTGCCTGCTTCGTTCAGGGTTTTGATGCGTTCATATTCCGATTTTATTTCCTTAGCCATCCGTGCCGGTAATTCGCTTAGGAATTCGTCGGTAGGCTTGAACCAAAACACCGCCTCGTGTTTACCCGTTTCACCCGGTACGCTGATCAGCACCGGAACAAGCAGGTTAGCCACCTGATTGAAATAGCCGGGTTCCATCTTTTCGGGGTCTTCCATAGGAGTGCGGTATTTGACCAGATGCTGCCGTCCGGTCAGGTCGGTTATGAAAAGCGGCTTGGGAATGGGAGTTGGCTCTACCAGTGTTGAGTCGGGAAGGTCGACTCCCAGTTCGGTCTTGCCAGTGGCCACTTTTACCCATATGCGTGTAGGCTTGCTGTTTGTCTCTTCCGAGGAAAATACAGTATGGTACGCAATTCCGTCTGCTGCGAGATGGAAACCAAGTTTTTCCAATATCGGAACCGGCAGCTGCACGAAACGGATCGGAGGCGCATAACCATCAGCAAGCAGAAAAACGCGTTTTTCCTTGCTGTTGTTTTTTGGCCCAGTCGGTTCAGTTCGATGGTCCGTATGAACCGGGCTGGGATGATCTGAAAACTGCTTATCTTCTATAACTGATTCTTTGGTAATCGGTTTTGATAGACTGGATAGAGGTTGTTGTAATTGTAGTTGCGAGGTAATGCTTGTCTGGCTTTGTTTGTTTTTTTCCGGTGAAAGAACCATCTCCTCCTGCCCTGTTAATGAAAGTGCCATAACAGCTAAAACGCCAAGGGCACCAGCCAGTTCGGGTAAGTAGGCGGTAAAGGCAGCCAACCGTTGCATTTGCGCAGGACTTTGAGAGGAAGTTGGCCGGTGAGATGAGTCGGCGAGTTGACTTCTAATGTCCTCAAGCTCAAGAGGCAGTTTTTGCCTCTTGGCAGCATCGAAATAGTTGTCCAGTTTATAGGAATCGATTGACATGGCGAGGGTATGTTTAGGGACTGAGATCTTTATAAATGAGTTATGGGAAAGGAAATGGGTTGTTTATTCACTATTGAACAACCTCTATCAGAGGATTTATCAGAGAGGAATCGGTATATCCGGTTTTGCCTTAACGGATTGATTGTTTGCGTAATGCCTGCTTTCAGTGTCGGAAAGCAATCGGGCCAGTTTTTCTCTGCCGCGTGCAATCCTGGATTTGACCGCCGAAAGGCTTGTTTTTTGAATTTCCTGTACTTGCTTCAATGTAAAACCCGAAATCTCGAAGAGGATAATCGCTTCGCGTTGCACATTGGGTAGCTTTTGCAATGCCTCGTACAACAGTTTCACATCCACGGAAAGTTCGGGATTTTGCTGGTCAGTGTATTTCTGGCTAACCGCCTGCCAGGAAAACAATCCCCTGAACTTCTGCCGTCGCCATTGGTTTCGTAAGATGTTGGTAGCTGTACCAATCAGAAAATACAGGAACGCATTCGAATCATCAATCTTGTCAAAGTTCTCATAAGCCCGGAGTACCGTTTCGCTGATAAGATCTTTGGCGTCGCAAGTATTATAGGCTCGGGCTTGGCAGAACCGGGCGAACTGACTGTGTACCGGTTCATAAAGTGCCAGGAAAGCCTGTTGTCTGTCTTTTATGTAATCTGAATCGGGCATAGCATCCATTTAATTTGACAGTAAGTAACACAGGGTAGAGAAAAAGTTGCACACCCACAAAAAAATAGTTTGGATTAATAAAGTTGTGCGATGAAAAAAGTTGATTACCCTGAATAAAAAGTCAGAATGCAACACAAAGGCTTGATCCAAGATAAGTTTGAAAAGCTGCCAGTTAGTTCTGAGCTAGTCTACTAGCATATATTGTTGATTATCTGTGCTGCATAAGTTTTGTGAAGCAGGTAGCTATACATCTCACTTTGTTCAAACTTTATCGTTGTAAACGAGTACCTTTGCTATTCTATCAACCTTTAGTTCCATGCTTCCTTTTTCTGCGAAATCCCGACACACACAGCTTATTAAGCAAAAAGCCGCCGAACTAGGCTTTGCGTTTTGTGGCGTGTCCAAAGCGGAATTCTTGGAAGAAGAAGCTCCCCGACTAGAGCACTGGCTCAACCAGAACAAGCATGGCCAGATGAGCTATATGGCCAATCACTTTGACAAACGGCTTGATCCCCGATTATTGGTAGAGGGAGCAAAGTCGGTGGTTTCGGTTTTGTATAACTACTTTCCTGAAAAAGAACTTTTTACAGAATCTGACGACCTGAAAATTTCCAAATACGCCTATGGCCGCGATTATCACTACGTGCTGAAAGACAAGCTAAAAGAACTGATCGAATTTATTCAGCAGGAAATTGGCGAAGTGGCGGGGCGGGCTTTTGTCGATTCGGCACCGGTGATGGACAAGGCTTGGGCCAAAAAATCGGGCTTGGGTTGGGTCGGCAAGCATTCCAACTTGCTCAACCGGCAAATGGGCAGCTTCTTTTTCATCGGCGAACTGATTCTGGACCTGGAACTGGAACCTGACAGCCCGGTAAAAGACTACTGCGGCACCTGCACCCGCTGCATGGATGCCTGCCCGACCGATGCCATTTCGGAGCCGTATGTGGTTGATGGCAGCAAGTGCATTTCGTACTTTACCATTGAGCTCCGCGAGCAGATTCCAGTGGAGGTGAAAGGCAAGTTTGAAAACTGGATGTTTGGCTGCGACATTTGCCAGGACGTATGCCCGTGGAACCGCTTTGCCAAGCCGCACCACGAGCCGCAATTCCAACCGTCCGAAGCGTTGCAAACCATGAGCCGCACCGACTGGGAAGAAATTACCGAAGAAGTATTCCGGGTTTTATTCAAAGATTCCCCAGTAAAACGCACCAAGCTGGCAGGTCTTAAGCGAAACATTGACTTTTTGAAGAAATCCTAAGTTGGTCTGCCGTTTATACTCACCAATTGGCGAATATAATGGCGATCAATACGATTGCAGCAATCAGCAAAAATAAAAATGTGGACCCCAGCACAATGCCAGCAATGGCCCTACCCTTCCCCCGGTATTGATCAGACAGACGTTGCAAATCGGATAAGGCGACAATGCCTGTAACCAATGCCCCAATGGCTGCCAATACGGCTAGTAATCCGAAAATACCGCCCAAACTTGAAAGGAACAAAAGTGCAAAGGATCCAATACCCAGCCACATCGACACATTAGCAACCTTGTATACGGGCCGAATGTCGGGCATTCTGCGGCGTTTGTACAATTCAGTACTGTCGGCCGGGGCAGATTTTATCCACTGGCGGGCAGCCTTGATGTTTTTGCGTAACGCCGACCTGGTCGGTTTTTGAATTTTAGAAACATTTGCTGCTACAGGCTGCCAGTCCGAAATCTGGGCGGCATTCGCTGTTGGCAGAAGCGTATCCGTTGAGGCGGTCATTCCTTCATCCGGCAGATTAGCTACAACCGCCCCAGCAGTGAAAGGCTGGGTAGAAAGTGGTTGGGGGGCTATCTTTCCCGAACGGCAGGCAAGTATTGTCAAACAACCCAAAAGCAGAAATAAAACTTTTTTCATAAATAGCATGTGGTAAAGTGTAGCGTAAATAGTTGGGTGCAGGAAAGGAGTTTGGCGAGTATATACTTTGATTACGAATGAACCGGGTTTGTAAACATTTTAAAAGCGAAACAAATAGAAATATACTTAGGAAGGTTTTGTTTGGAAAAAAGATACTATTTTTGCGTCCTCGTTTCAACAAAGCTAAATACCAAGCCGTTAAATCAGTTTACCAACTATCTTTTTTACAACTGAAATGCTTCTGGCTTCAGAGCATTCCGTAGTTCCAACCCAACATATGCATAAGAATATCCTCATTGTTCCTGGCGACGGCATTGGTCAGGAAGTTACCCGCGAAGGCAAAAAAGTATTAGAAAAAATTGCGCAAAAATTCGGCCACACTTTTTCGTACGATGAAGCAACCATCGGCCATGAAGCCATTGAAGCCACCGGCAACCCTCTGCCCGACGAAAGTCTGGCTAAAATGAAAGCTTCTGATGCTATTTTGTTCGGTGCGGTAGGCCATCCCAAATACGATAACGACCCTACAGCCAAAGTTCGTCCGGAACAAGGACTTTTGAAAATGCGGAAGGAACTGGGACTATACGCCAACCTGCGCCCCATCAAATTGTTTGACGAATTGCTGAGTGCATCCAGCATCAAACCAGAGGTTTTGCAAGGTTCAGACATACTATTTTTCCGCGAACTGACCGGTGATGTGTACTTCGGCGAACGGGGTCGCAAAGACGAAGGCAGCACCGCTTATGATACCATGATTTATAGCCGCTACGAAATCGAACGCATTGCCCACAAAGCGTTCAAAGCGGCCCAAACCCGCAAGAGAAAAGTAATGTCTGTCGACAAAGCTAACGTACTCGAAAGCAGCCGTTTATGGCGTGAGGTAGTCAACGAAGTAGCCAAGCAATACCCGGATATTACCCTGGAACACCAGTTTATTGATGCGGCTGCCATGTTGCTTATCAAAAACCCGAAAGCATTTGACGTGGTGGTTACCGGCAACTTGTTTGGCGATATCCTTACCGACGAAGCTTCCCAGATTGCCGGATCAATGGGTATGCTGGCTTCCGCTTCTGTGGGTGACACTGTCGGCTTGTACGAACCCATTCACGGTTCGGCTCACGACATTACCGGAAAAGGCGTTGCCAATCCGCTGGCGTCTATTCTGTCGGTAGCGTTGCTATTGGATATCTCGTTTGGGCTAAAGGCTGAAGCCGATGCAGTGATTAATGCCGTAGACCAAACCCTGAAAGCCGGTTTCCGTACCCGCGACATTGCCGATGCCCAAACGCCTGCCGACAAATTGCTGAATACCGAAGCAATGGGCAACAAAGTGCTGGAATACATTTAACCGCCAATTGCCCTTAATTAAAAATACCATTTCCTGTAAGTCAAAAAAGTATGCTTGCATAACAAATACAACTATTTGACTTACAGGAATTTACCAAAAAGCCTCTCACTTTTCTCTTAAAATTGTTTTCCATTTCGGGTAAAAAATTCTAACTTGAAATTTGTTTATCAGGAAAATCCTGCAAACGTTCTGAATACAATTAGTTTCTGGTTCATTCACTCCAACCCCGTATACCATGGCTGAAAAAGTTCATATCTTCGACACTACCTTGCGTGATGGCGAACAAGTTCCCGGCTGTCAATTGACCACTCCTGAAAAAATTGAAGTTGCGAAAGAACTCGAACTACTAGGCGTAGATATTATTGAAGCTGGATTTCCGATTTCCAGTCCCGGCGATTTTAATTCGGTGATTGAGATTTCCAAAGCCGTTTCTGAACCCGTAATCTGCGGTTTGGCTCGTGCGGTAGAAAAAGACATTGATGCCGCTGCCGATGCGCTGCGATTTGCCAAGCGTAGCCGCATTCACACCGGCATTGGTGCATCCGATATGCACATTAAGTATAAATTCAACTCTACGCGTGAAGAAATTCTGGAACGTGCCGTTTGGTGTGTAAAATACGCCAAAAGCAAGAAAGTAGACGAAGTGGAGTTCTATGCTGAAGATGCCGGTCGTGCCGATTTGGAATTCCTGGCCAAACTGGTTGAAGCGGTTATTGCAGCCGGTGCCAATGTGGTAAACATTCCGGATACGACAGGGTATTGCTTACCTCAACACTATGGCGAAAAAATAAAGTATCTGTTTGAAAACGTACCCAATATACACAAGGCTATCATTTCGGCACACTGCCACAACGACCTGGGCTTGGCTACCGCCAACAGCATTACCGGCATTATGAACGGTGTGCGCCAGATCGAGTGTACCATCAATGGTGTGGGAGAACGGGCCGGAAACACGTCGCTTGAAGAAGTGGTGATGGTGATGAAAACCCACAAGGACCTGGGTTTTGAAACCAACATCAACACCAAAAGCTTGTATGGCATCAGCCGTCTGGTTTCGGACTTGATGCGTATGCCGGTGCAGGCCAACAAAGCCATTGTCGGTAAAAACGCCTTTGCTCACTCCTCAGGCATTCACCAGGATGGCTTCCTGAAACACGCCGAAACCTACGAAATCATCAATCCGGAAGATGTAGGCGTACCCGCTTCCTCTATCGTATTGACAGCCCGTAGCGGCCGCCATGCCTTGCGTTATCGTTTGGAAATGCTTGGCTATTTGTTTGAAAGAGAAGAGCTTAACCTGATGTATGAAAAATTCATCCAATTGGCTGACCGCAAAAAACTAGTCAGTGATGATGATCTACAGGCATTGGTACTTGAAGCGTATCCTGTCAAAGCGGAATCAGCCAGAAAACATTGAGCAAAAATACTATCTTTGATAAACACAAAACCCCGCTTTACAATAAAGCGGGGTTTTGTGTTTTTGTGCCATACTATTTTTCGGGCGGTGCATCGGTATTTCGCTTGTCATCCAGCCGACCGTTCTCGCGCAGGGCTTTTACCAGCAGATACTCAATCTGTCCGTTCAGGCTCCGAAATTCATCTTCGGCCCATCGCTCCAGGGCGTTCATTACATCTGCCCGAACCCGCAATGCAAATGCTTTCTTATCTGTTTTCTCGGCCATTGTAAAAAGAAATTAGGCAGTAGCCGTTAATCGAGCTTTTTGGATTTAAAAAGATACTATTTTTCACACCGCTATTTACCATTAGTGATACAGTGTACCCGTATTTACAACGGGCTGAGTGCCTTTTTCGCCGCAAAGTACTACCAATAAATTACTTACCATAGCCGCTTTGCGTTCTTCGTCCAGCACCACTATGTCTTTTTCCGAAAGCTTGGCCAGTGCCATTTCCACCATGCCGACGGCACCTTCCACAATCTGGCGGCGCGCTGCAACAACGGCCGTGGCTTGCTGGCGCTGCAACATGGCTCCGGCAATTTCCTGTGCATAGGCCAAATGGCTGATGCGTGCTTCAATGATCACGATGCCCGCCCGAGCCAGCCGTTCGTTGAGTTCTTGCTCCAGCAGCGCATTTACCTGATCGGTACTGGCGCGCAGGGTAATGCCATCGGTATGCTCATCAATGTCATCGTAAGGAAACGTATTAGCCAGATGCCGAACTGCGGCTTCGCTCTGAATCACAATGTATTGCTGATAGTTTTCTACTTCGAGCAAGGCTTTGGCGGTGTCTTTTACCTGCCACACCAGTACAGCGCCAATCTCGATTGGATTACCTAGGTTGTCATTTACTTTCAGCACATTGCCGTTGTGGTTCCGGGCACGCAACGAAACATGATTTTTAGTAAAAAAGGGATTGGCCCACAAAAATCCTTCCTGGCGCATGGTTCCTTTGTATTCGCCAAACAATAATGCCACTTTCGATTCATTGGGATTATTGATAAAAAATCCGGGCAATATTAACAAAAAAGCAAAGACAAGAAGCAGAGCAAACCAGAACTGAATGGATAATGCGCCATCCTGGGCAACCCGAATAAACAAACTACCTGACAGAATGAAGCATACAATAGCCACCACAATCATAAGGTAGCCAGACATGGGACGAATAGGTTTTTCCTGTAGCATAGAAGTAGCGATTAAAATGATATCATAATAATATTATTTTAAATCTTTAAAGGCAATACAATAAGGATAAACGGATGTAACATTGCTTTGAGTGGTCTGGCAAGCAATGCGGGCCGGTTTTTACTTTTCGCAGGATACTATTTTGAAAAGCTGCGGTTAACTTCTGAAAATGCAGAAGCGTAACGAACAAAATGAGGTGTGAATTCGCAGAAAAATTTGTCTGCCCCAAAACGGGGTGCTATTTTTGGATAGTATTACCAATTCGACAAGCCCTTGTTTACACTTAAATACAGTTCACTAAAGGAATTACCTTTCATCGCTGGCTTTTTAATAAAGCTAGCTGACGACTACCGGGTATGGTTGCTGGAAGGAGAAATGGGAGCAGGCAAAACCACACTCATCAAAGCCGTTTGCGAACGGCTGGGTGTAACCGATACCGTACACAGTCCTACTTTTGCCTTAGTAAACGAATACCAAACCCATAAAAATGAGCCGTGCTATCATTTTGACTTTTACCGCATCAAAAATGAAGCAGAGGCCATGGATATGGGAGTGGAAGAATATTTTGATTCGGGTAATTATTGTTTTGTGGAGTGGTCTGCGAAAATTCCTCACCTTTTACCTACAAAATATCTGAAAATTAGTATTAATTTAGATGCTCAAAACGGCAGAATCTTAGAAATATCCAAACATGGGTAGCCAAATCTCCTCCACCGGATTAGAAGAGCTTAAAACGGCACTTTCTCCCCAAGAATCGCCGTTGGCGATTAAAACTACGCAAAAACAACTGTTTATTGGACTTCCCAAAGAGCATGATCTGGATGAAAACCGGCTGGTGCTTACGCCCGAGGCAACGTCTATCCTGACGCGCAACGGACATCGGGTATGTGTAGAAACCACGGCAGGAGAAGCGGCCAAGTTCAGCGATCAGGCTTACAGCGATGCTGGAGCTTCCATTGTCTACTCAGCCAAGGAAGCCTTTGAAGCCGATATTGTATTGAAAGTAGAGCCAGCTACGGATGAAGAGCTAGGCTACCTGAAACCGGGTAAAACGTTGGTTTCCGCATTGCCATCCGCCAAAATCACTCAGGCCTACCTGGAAGCGTTGAATAAGCGCAAAATTACGGCACTGGCATTTGAACTGATCCAGGACAAGGTAGGCGGCATGCCCGTAGTACGCGCCATGAGCGAAATTGCCGGAAACACGGTTATGCTGATTGCTGCCGAATATTTGAACAGCGCCAACAAAGGTCGGGGCATCATTCTGGGCGGGATTACGGGTGTTCCTCCAACCAAGGTGGTGGTTTTGGGCTCAGGTACCGTGGCCGAATATGCTGCACGTACTGCCATAGGCATGGGAGCCGAGATAAAGGTATTTGACCGTTACATTTATCGCTTGCGCCGGTTGAAATATGCCGTGGGCCAACAAATCCATACGTCTACGCTGGAAACGGACTTGCTGGCCGAAGCCATCAGCCGGGCCGATGTCGTAATCGGGGCGCTGCGTGCCGAAGAAGGCCGTAGTCCTATTGTTGTTACCAATGAAATGGTAGCCGCCATGAAGCCTGATTCGGTCATTGTAGATGTCAGCATTGATCAGGGTGGTTGCTTTGAAACCTCCGAAATCACGACGCATCATTCGCCGGTTTTCCGCAAATACGACATTATTCATTATTGTGTGCCTAACATTGCCTCCCGCGTGTCGCACACCGCTACCATGGCTCTCAGCCATATTTTTACGCCTTACTTACTGGAAATGGGCAACCTGGGAGGAGTTGAGGAAATGATATTCCGGAATAAATGGTTCATGAAAGGGGTTTATACCTACAAGGGGAGTGTGACTAATCACCACATTGCCAAAAAATTCAACTTACCCCATAAGGATCTGAATCTGCTGATGGCAGCCCGGCTGTAAACCACAGACCTTGTAAGGATTTAAAAAACCTTACAAGGTCTTGGCGCATCACACCTCTTCGGTCTGCAACTGCTTCTCGTACAGTTCTTTGTACACACCATTTTGCTGGATCAGCGAATCATGGGTGCCTTGCTCCACAATCTTTCCTTCATCGAGGACGATGATTTTGTCGGCCAGTTTTGCCGAAGAAACCCGGTGTGAGATAATAACTGAAGTGCGGCCTTGCATGATTCGGCTCAGGCTGTTGAGAATGGCATTCTCCGTTTTGGTGTCTACGGCCGACAGGGCATCGTCCAGAATCAGAATGCGCGGTTCTCGCACAATGGCCCGTGCAATGGAAACGCGTTGCTTTTGACCTCCGGATAGAGTTATTCCTCGTTCGCCAACACGCGTTTCGAAGCCTTCGGGAAAACGAATGATGTTGTCATACAAGTCCGCATCTTTAGCCGCCTGAATGATCTGCTCTTCGGTCACCTGGCTTTCGTCTAAGCCAAAACGAATGTTGTTGCGAATGGAATCGGAAAACAGAAATACATCCTGCGGAACAAATCCGATTTGCCCCCGCAATGAAGACAGGCTGTAATCCTGAATGTCCGTTGCATCTATGGTGATGCGCCCCGTAGAAGTATCGTACATGCGGCAGAGCAGCATGGCAATGGTACTTTTGCCCGATCCGGTTGTTCCGAGCAACGCAATGGACTGACCAGCAGAGACTTCAAACGAAATATCGTCCAGCGCTACAATGCCCGAATCGGGATACACAAATCGCACATGGTCAAACACCACTTTGCCTTCGATGGGCTGAGTCAGGTTCTTCTGCGAAACAATATCCGTTTTCGTATTCAGAAACTCGTTGATGCGCTGTTGCGAAGCCGCTGCCCGCACAATCATGCTGGTGGTAAAGCCCAGTGAAGCGATGGGCCAGGTAAGCTGATACACATACATGATAAACTCGGCAATGTTACCCGCCGACAACGTTCCGGCCATGACTTCGCGGCCACCAATGTAAATGGTCAGAATGTTGCTCAGACCTACCAGAGCCATGATCAGTGGATAAAAGAAGGCGTCAATGCGGGTAAGGCGGAGCGATTTTTCTTTGTAGACATTGGCCGACTGAGCAAACTGTTCGGCTGAATGTTTCTCGCGGACAAACGATTTCAATACCCGGATGCCCGAGAAGGCTTCCTGCACAAAAGTGGATAAACGTGACAACTGCGCCTGAATCCGTTCGGAGCGGCGTTCTACGGCCTCATTCACAAAATAAATGCTGATAACCAGAAACGGAAAAGGCAGCAAGACAAAAAGCGTCAATTTGGTATTTACCGAAAGCATGTAGCCCACAACCAGAATCACCAGCGTGACCATGTTGAGCAAATACATAATGGCAGGCCCCAGGTACATCCGCACCCGGCTCACGTCTTCCGAAATACGCGCCATCAGGTCGCCGGTGTTGTTGCGCCGGTAAAAACTCAGCGGCAGGGTTTGGTAATGCGCGTAGATTTCGTTTTTCAGGTCATACTCGATCAGTCGCGACATAACAATGATGGTTTGTCGCATAAAAAACAGAAATATCCCTTTGGCAACGGCCATTACCAGAATCACAATGCCATACATCAGAATGCTTCTGGCAAATACATCCAGAATGTGTTGCTGAGCCTGGGTGCCCTGCAGTAAAAAATACTGATCAATGGTCTCTTTGACCAGGTCAAACGCATAGCGGACCACCTGAGCCGGCACCACCGCAAACAGATTGGAGATGATCGTAAACAAAGTACCTAGCAGCAAATGCCACTTATACTTGATGAGGTATTTATTCAGGTAGGCAAGGTGTTTCACAAAAAAATGCTTTTATAAAGAGTACTTTATTTTACATGCCGGTTTTTCATTTTCCAGAGATACTATTTCTTCCCGGCCAAGAGACAACGCTAAGAATCAGAAAAAGATGCGCAAATGCATCAAAAAAGTCAACTTCGGTCCGTGGTTCAGACATTTTTTCGTACCTTTGCGGCTGCAATTTCCGGATTATATTCCAAAAAAGCAGTTTAAAAAAAATAGTATCTGCAAAATACACAAAACCCGGCGTTTGCAGTAAACGAATCTGAATTACTGGTTTGTTGAGTGTATGATACGCAACTACTAGAAGATAACTAACCAGTGTAGCAGTAAAACCTAAAAACACTTTAAAACGTTCTTTGATAGATGCTGAACCGACGAATTCTTAGGGCCAAAGCCATGCAAGCCGTTTATGCCTACCGGCAGGCGGTGGAGTCAGACTACCAGTTGGCACTGGATGCCATTGCCGATACCTTTGTGCCTGACCTCAACTCGATGGAGCCCCAGGATATGAAAAAACTGGAAGGCAGTCGCCAATGGGCCACTCTTCTTTTTGAGGAAAATTACGAAAAAAAAACCATTTCGCCCGACGAAGAAGCCCCCAGTGATGTAAGAAAAGCAGCCGTGGAAGCCATTCGATTTTATTATTCGCAGAAGCAACGCGACAGCCAGCATTTTGAACATACCATGGTACGCGATGCCGAACGTATCTATGAGCATTACCTGCTGGCCTTGTGGCTTGTCACTGAAATTGCCGACCAGATACTACCTGACGAAGAAGAAAAGAAGAACCGCAACCTGAAAGAATCGGCATTGCCTACAAAATATTTAAAACTGGCTAGCAACCAAGTGGTAGAAGCCTTACGTAATAGTCAGGGATACCAGGAAAAGCGCATCCGGAGTGGGGTTGATCAGTTGCTGGATATTGACTTGCCTAAGCAGCTACTACAAGAACTCAAGAAGGAAGAAAGCTATCAGACCTATCAGAAACTAGACGAAGCAGGCTTTGAAGAAGACTGGCAAGTGATAACCGAAACGGTGAAAACGGTGATATTCAAAAGCGACCCCGCCACGCGTTTCTGGGAGCAATTAGACAGCAACTGGGCAAGCAACAGCGACACGGTGCGCAATATGTTTAACAAAACGCTACAGTTTATCAAAGAAGATTCGGTGGGTTTTGCCTTGCAGAAACTGTCGGCCGACTGGGAATCGGACAAAGAGTTTTTTGTGAAGTTGTATCGGCTATGTGTCGAGAAATTTGATGAATATGAAGACCTGATTGCCAATAAAACACCTAACTGGGACGTTGAACGTGTAGCTCAGGTAGACAAGGTGATTCTGGTAATGGCAATTACCGAGTTATTGAATTATCCGAATATCCCGGTCAAGGTCTCTATTAATGAATACATCGAGCTGTCAAAAGTGTACAGCACACCCAAAAGCAAGCAGTTTGTCAATGGGGTTCTGGATGCGCTGGCGGGTGACCTTTCGACGCAAGGTGTATTGAAGAAATCGGGACGTGGCCTGATCGACAATAAATAATTTGTTGTAGAATAGCGTAAAAGGCGGGGTTTTGATTGTTGGGAAGATACTATTTTGCAGCAAGCCAGCAATAAGAAAATCTTTGGCGTTACAGCCTTTGACATGCAGCTATAAACTAATAAACCATTATTAACCATTCAGACAAAATGAGTCGTACTACAGGAACCTTTTTAGTATTTCTAGCCGGAGCCGCCGTAGGCGCAACCTTAGGCATTTTGTATGCTCCCGACAAAGGCAAAAACACACGCGATATCTTTAGTTATCAGTTAGGCAAATACCGCGACCAACTGCGCCAGTATATCAGCGAACTGATGCAGGAAGGTAATGAGTTTCCAACCGAAGCCAAATACGAAGGCGAACGGGTAATCAGCGATGCCCGCGAAAAAGCAGAAAGATTGTTGCTGGATGTAGAAAACCTGATGGGGCAGCTAAAAAACCAAAACCGTTAGTTGTTAGGCTGGCTGTTCTTCTGGTTTTTTAACACTTTCCATCATCTGTTTGTCTATGAAAAAAATAGTTTGGAGTACATTGCTACTAGTAGCCTTGTTCCATCAGTCCTGTACCGATTCCAAACAAACGGCATCGGCTGATGCCCCGGAAGTGGTAGCAGCAACAGAGGCACCTGTGATGAAATTCGTGGAAACTTCTTATGATTTTGGCTCTATACAGGAAGGCGAGGTAGTTACACATACGTTTGCTTTTACCAATACCGGCAAAACGCCCCTGATAATCGAGCGGGCGTTTGCATCCTGTGGATGCACGGTGCCTGATTGGCCGCGTAAGCCGGTAGCTCCTGGCGAAAAAAGCGAAATCAAAGTCGAATTCAATAGCCGCGGCAAGGCAGGCCCGCAGCAAAAAACCATTACCATCAATGCCAATACGCAACCTCGGGAATCAGTAGTCACCCTGGTAGGCATTGTGAATGCATCACATCCCTGACCAAAATAGGACTAGTTCATTTTATTACATTGTTTATTTGTTAACCTTTCACTTAATCTCATGACTCTTACAAGTGTTTTAGTACAAGCAGCCGGTGGCGGAGGTGGTTACTCCATGTTCATTCTGATGGGTGCTATGTTTGTGGTGATGTATTTCTTCATGATTCGTCCCCAGCAGAAACGTCAGAAAGATGCAGTCAAATTCCGCGACTCGCTCAAAAAAGGTGATGCCGTAGTTACCATTGGCGGCATGCATGGCAAAATAGTAGACATTGACGGCGACACAGTTACGCTGGATGTGGATCGCGGTACGCGTCTTAAGTTTGAGAAATCAGCCATTTCGCAGGAAACCAGCAAAAAAGCACAGTCAACGCAAGTTGCTGAAACCAAGTAATAGCATTCCGGAGTGAGTAGATGACAGTTAAGCGGATTGTGGGTTTTCCTGTTTTAAAAGATACTATTTTCAAAACAGGAAACTCGCAAGCTCTCCTCATTTACTCATTCTATCATTTTAAACGGCTATGGTGAACAATCAGAAACAGATTTGGCGAACAGTGCTGCGTTCACTGGTGATTACGCGCAGCGCGGAGTTTCCGGTGGTGATGCTGTGTTTTCTGGCAGCTACTACTTTCTGGTTTCTGAATGCCCTCAACAAAGAGTACACCACACGCCTCGAATACCCGATTGAGTTTGAGTACGACAAAGAAAATCTGGTTTCGACTACGCATCTGCCTTCACAAATTACGCTGAATGTTACTGGCTATGGCTGGACACTGCTTCGCAAAAGCTTGGGTATTGATGCCAAGCCTGTTGTTTACACCATCGAAAATCCCCTCAAAACCAATTTTCTGACAAGTACGCTTTTGCTGCCTTCCGTAACCGAACAGTTAAAAGAAGCCAAAATCAATTTTGTTGAAAACGATACCATCCCCGTTTCTTTCGACCAACGGGCGATCAAAAAAGTGGCTTTACAGGTGGATAGTACACAACTGGAACTTCGGGACAACTACCTGCTTACGACTCCCGTCCGGCTCTCACCCGATTCTATTTCGTTTGAAGGACCGGCCCGGTTAATCAAAAAACTGCCCGACATATTGGTAATCAATGTTCCGGGCAAAGAAATTGACGAAAACTACGAAGACGAAGTTCCGATCAACTATACCCAGGATCCGTTGATTCACTTAAATGCCAGCACAGTGGGGGTCAGCTTCGGAGTGGAAGAATTCATTCCTCAGAAGATAGCCGTGCCTGTTGAGGCGTTGCGTGTTTCGCCTACCAAAACCTTGAAATTGCCAATTCGCGATGCGGAGATTGAGTATTGGGTAGCCCCCGAAAACATAAATAAGGTCACAGCGGCCGATTTTGAGGTAGTTGCCGACTTGGCGCAGTGGAATAAAAAGGATTCGTCATTAGCATTGACATTAATCAAACAATCGCCATTGGCTCGCAATGTCAGCCTGCGAACGTCTTCGGTTAAATTGGTAAAATAGTATCCTTTCAAACATAGAAACCTCCTACATGAATCAACCTCTGCGCATTGGCATTACAGGCGGCATGGGATGTGGCAAAAGCATTGTCAGTCGCATTTTTGGAGTGTTGGGCATTCCGCTATACGATGCCGACTCGCGTGCCAAATGGCTGATGAACTACGACCCGACCTTAAAACAGCAAATTCAGAATACATTCGGAACGGATTCGTATTTGCCTGAAGGCGGCCTGAACCGAACGTATATTACCAAAAACGTTTTTCATGATGAGGCAAAAGTGAAAATCATGAATAGTCTGGTACATCCACGGGTAGGTGAAGATTACCGCAACTGGCAATTGAAGCATACCCACGTTCCGTACACATTACGCGAAGCAGCCTTGTTGTTTGAAGCCAATGCGTATCATGATTTGCATGCAGTCATTGTGGTCACCGCTCCGTTGGTATTGCGTATCCAACGCATTCTGCAGCGCGACCCCCACCGGTCTGAGGCTGATACGCGAGCCATCATAGCGAAACAAATGCCCGAAGAAGAAAAAATCAGCCGGGCCAACTACCTGATTCACAATGACGAATCACAACTGGTGACTACGCAGGTATTGCAGTTACACGAAACCTTTTGCAAACAATCTACAAGCATTCATCTGTAAACTGATGGTCGGTGTTTAGGCTTCCAATTGTCGCTTTACGTTCTTCATTGCTGCATTTGTGCAAAACGTTTGATAGGGAACCGAAAACACAGGTCCTAGTAGTTTTGCCAAGCTATTGCCCGGGGCCGAATAGGTATGTATCTTGAACAACACCTCCGTATTTTGCTGCTCGACGATAAAAGTAGAAATTCCCTTTTCAACATGGCCTTCCAGGGTTTCGTAGCTAAATCCTTTCCGGTTTTCCTCGTTTATGATTTCTTTGATCCGTACTCCGAAAACGATTTTCTGGGAAACTATTTTTACAGGAGGGATATAGACCTGCTGCACAATGGTATCTCCAGGCTGCATGGTTCTTTTTTCAACAGTCCATTGTGCCAGAAAAGTCAGGATATTGTCAGGAAAAATCCGATAGTCAAATAAAAAATCTACGTTAAGTTGGCTCAGTTTTTTGGGCGTATGGATAGCAATCTCCGTTGTTTTCTCAATTAGGTGTGCTTTGTCATACCCCATCACCCTGTTGCTTTTTAAAAGCTCAAGATGGTGTCCAAGCCTCTTTTTTTGATCTGTCAGGTAGATTTTCATTTGGTAGAACACCAATCTATATTCAAATTTGTGTGCGATAAGTTGTTTTTTGTCAATGTCCTTCGCCTGCTATCATGTTCCGGCTATGAAACACCTGTGGCACAATGGCTTCCAGCGATTCCTGCACTCCTTTTACACTGCCTGGCAACGTAATGATCAACGAGTGGCCGGCTACACCCGCTACTGCACTGGATAACATAGCCGTTGGCGTACGCATTTGTCCGTGTACCCGAATGGCTTCCGAAATACCGGGAGCCTCCCGTTCAATTAGGCCGCGAATGGCCTGCACGGTAAAATCTCGGGGACCAAAACCGGTTCCGCCGGTAGTAAAGATAAATGGAATCTGCTTGGCTACCCAATCCTTCACTTTTTCCCGAATGGCGTCCACATCATCGGGCACTATCTGGAAATCAACCGTTTCCACATCAAATCCCAACAATATTTCTTTAATTTTCAGTCCGGAGACGTCTTCCTTCTGCCCATCTGCTACCGAATCGGAGCAAACCAGAATGGCGGCCGTATTTTTCTGAATAAACTTCTTCTTGTCCGACTTACCGCCTGTTTTCTTGAGCAGCTTTACCGAAGTAATCTCCAGAGCCGTATCGTCGAGGGGCTTCAGCAAATCATAAATGGTAAGTGCCGCCACCGAAACTGCCGTAAGCACTTCCATTTCAATGCCCGTCCGCCCGATGGATTTGCCCTCGCAATACACCACTACGCCATTCTGGCCTTTCAGGGTTTTGAGTTCGTCAGGGATACTATTTTCATCCAGGTAGCCATACGTAATGGTCATGCCATCAATGGAAACTGGGTGGCAGTGCGGAATGAGGTTGTGGGTATTCTTGGCAGCCAGAAAACCGGCCGCTTTGGCAATATCAAACAAGTTTCCTTTTGGCAGCTTGTCGGCTTTAACCAACTCCAAGGTGTCGTCACTGCACAGGACTACGCCTATCGCTTTGGCCGTTCGCAGCGAAATTTGTTTGGCCGAGATATCACGCATAGAAATATGATGAGATTAAAAAACAATTTGAAATAAAAGATAACCGACTGGCAGCAATTCTAAAAAAAGGAATCCAGCTAGAAAATGTTTTTTTATGGAAGATTTTCTTCTGCGCATTTGAATGACACCCCATTGCAAACCTGCATAGTATAAAAGCACAGAAATGCAGATACCCAAGGGAATAAGCGAAGCCGAGATCCAGCTCACATTAAAAAGCAAAATAAAACCTATAACCAGCAGGAACCAGTTGCAGTAATAAAACAGTTTAAACAT
>CAUQTA010000022.1:0-46084 GCA_963520985.1 uncultured Sphingobacteriales bacterium | reverse complement strand
TCTATGTGTATCTGCCGGGTTTTTCGTTTTGAAAACATACTATTTCCTGTAGCGATTAACAACCTGCACAACCGCTAGTAAACCCAAATGTGGTTCCAGAAATCGTATCTGCCCAAAAGCCAAAACCCGGCTTATTCATCCGCCCAGTCTTGCATGCGTTGCGGGGCGGCACTGCCATTTTCCGAATAGATTTTCGCCTTCCCGTCTTTCCTGATAGCAACATAAAGTGCGTTTTTCGGAATATCCGCCATGATCACAGCCCCCGGATCACCGCCGCTGTGCGCCTGCATGGCCCAGGTGTACACCATTCCATTTTCGATTTCAATGGGTGTTTCCACTTCCCAGATGCTGCGCATGTAATCATATTCGGCGCCCAGCATTTTCTGCAATCGTGTCTTGAGTACCTCGTTATCAAGAAGTTTAATGTCGTGTGGGTATTTGTCTTTCAAAGAATTCAAAAAAGCCAGACTTCCTGCGCCGCCAGTTGGCTGTGTCGGCGAATCGGTAGGCTGGGCCGAGAGTTGTTCTTGTTTCAACTGGTCGTTTTCCTTCCGGAGTTGCGCATTCTCTTTTTCCAGTAACTCGCTGTTACGGTCACTGTCTGACCGGGTAGGTTGTGTACAGGAAAAAACGCCGGTTGCGGTAAGTAAAAGAATAAAATAGGCACAGATTTGCTTTTGCATACAGACTAGTCAGTGTTTGGATAAAAATTTTCCTAAAAGTAGTTACTTCACACAATTTTCATACCTACAGCGATATGAATGCCCAAACAAAAAGTCAGGTTTAGGTGGTTTCAATCCTACTATTTTGAAAAGCACCCGGAGCATTTGGCAATGCGATGCGAAACTGCGTTCCCTGTCCTTTTGCTGATTCGACACGAATGGAGCCTTTGAGTTTCTCTACTGTTTCTTTCACAATATAAAGTCCCAGCCCTGACCCTTTCGACTGCGAACTGGCCCGGTAAAACATTTCAAAGATTTTATCCAGGTGCTCGCTTCCAATGCCCAGGCCATTATCGGCCAGTATGATTTCAGCCTTATGAGCGGTTATATGCGCATTTATTTTCAAATACGAACTTTCTGCCTGCCGATTGTGGTACTTGATGGCGTTGGAAAACAGGTTTTGCAGCATAATCCGCAACCGAACCGGGTCGGTCCATAATGCACTTTCCAGGGTATAGTCTGTGATTAGCTCAATGCGATTGGCCTGCTCCATGTACTGAAGTTCCTGCCAGATGGTTGAAACCAGGGCCGGTAAGTCAACCAACTGATTGGCTACTTCCAGCCGGGCATTGCGCGAATAATCCAGAATGTCTTTTACAAACCCATCTAACCGGTTTATGCTCTGAATGGCCATTTGCTGGTAGGCTTGCAGTTGCGTCGGGTTATCCTCCTGTTCCATAAGCGAAATCAGGCCCGACAGGGAGGCCAGCGGAGCCCGGATGTCATGCGAAACGCGGTACACAAAGTTGTCCAGTTCCTGGTTGGTTTTCCGCAAATCCTGCGTCCGTTCGGCAACGGTTTCTTCCAGGGTAGAGTTGATAGATCTGATCTGGTTATTCGACTCAGTGAGTTCTTCGGCCTGGGTTTCAATCTCTTCTTTCTGTTCCTGAATCACCAGGTTTTTTTCGAGCAGCACCGTATTGATTCGTTTCAGATCGGCCGTGCGAGCAGCTACCTGTTCTTCCAGCAAGCGATTCCGTTGCCGGATCTGTCGGATGCGTAGCAGATACAACCCCCAAAGCAGGCCTGTAGCCAAAGCCAGCCAGATTACCTGAGCCCACCAGGTTTTCCAGACCGGCGGCAGAATGCGGATAAACAACCGACGCACCGGAGCAGACTTGACTCCTTCGGCCTGGTAAGTAACTTCAAAGAGGTATGCGCCAGGCTCAAGGGTAGTATACGTCACATTTCGGCTCTGGTCGGCCTGTTGCCAGCTCTCATCTACAAAGCCTTTCAACCGGTACTGATAGTGAATTTTTTCGGGGCTACTGTAACAAAGTGCGGCAAAACCAATGGTGATAACCGACTGCTGATGAGTAAGCAAAACCGAATCCTGGTAATTGATGTGTTGTTGCAGCGGAGAATCTTTGTCACCAATGGGCACTTGCTTGTGAAACAATGCAAAGTCCTCAAAAACCAGCGGAAAAATCTCATTGCTGTGAGCCAGGCTATCGGGATGAAACAAGTTAAAGCCGTTGGTTCCGCCAAAGAGCAACTCACCCGAACGCAACCGCATAGCAGCCTGTCGGTTAAACTGAAGCGCCTGTACGCCGTCTGTCTCATTGAAAACACGAATCTTGTTGGGTTCAGGCGAAATGCGCGCAATGCCCCGGTTGGTGCTGGCCCACAGATTTCCCCGCAAATCAAATTCTAACGCCTGAATCACATTGCTGGGCAATCCCTGTGCAACGGCAATACGGCCAACGGGTTTCCCTTCCCGATTCAGGTATTGAATTCCTCCCCCTTCGGTAGCGATCCAGATGTAACCTTTTGCATCTTCGGTAATGTCATAAATAGCATGAGTCATCTGTTTTGTCTCTTTGAGCACAAACTCACCGGCCGACCGTGGTACAAACAAAGTCAAATGGCCATCGCTGCCTCCTACCCACACTCTGGATTGCGAATCAGCAAATACCGACCAGACATTGCTGTGTTCGCCTACCACGGCCAGTTCCTGCTCGTAAAATGTAAATTCGCCGGTAGCCGGATCAAGCCGCTGCAAGCCGCCCCCAAAAGTTCCGATCCAGATTTGTCCGTAACTGTCTTCCGCCAGCGAAACAACATTTCGGCTACGAAGGTACCGCCCCTGGGCAAGTGTCGAGGCTATGCCCGAAGTAGACTCATCATAATGTATAATCTGATTCTTTTTCCAATCAAAACAATCCAGACCACCCGCCCAATAGCCCAGCCAAAGCCGATTCTGACGATCTACCAGCAACGCTTTTACTTTATTGCTGGCCAGGCTCTGGCTCTTTGCCGGTTCATGGGTAAAAGATGTAATCCGGGTCAGGTCCAGGGTGATGCCTTTGTGCTTTTGATAAAGGCTTAATCCGCCGCCATCCGAACCGATAAACAAATTTCCCTGAGCATCCTGCGCAAATGCACTGATTTCGTTGTGCAACACTTTATTCGACTGTACCGTCTTGTAATAGTGTCCCATCTGATTGTAGGTGGGATCATACAAACTCAGGCCCTTGTTGTACGTTCCAATCCATACCCGCCCCCTGGTATCTGCATACAAACATTTAATGGTGCCGGAAGCCAGACTATTCACATCGAACGGATCGTTGCGATAGGTAATGAAATGTTGCGAGGAAACCTCGTACAAAGCCAGTCCATTGTCGGTGCCTACCCAAAGATTGCCGCTACTGTCCTGAGTCAGAGCCCACACCTGATCGTTTGGCAAGCTATGTGGATTGCCGGGCTGATGGCGAAAGTGGGTAAACGTTTCGGTGTTGGGGTCAAACCGTTCGAGCCCATACGCCCAGGTGCCTACCCACAACCGGTCCGACTGATCCACGAATACATGATACAGTTTATCGTCGGCCAGGGATTGGGGGTCGCCAGAAAGGTGATTGTAGACCCGGACTTGACCGGTTTTTGAGTCCAGGCGATTGAGCCCGCCCCCCAGCGTGGCAATCCAGATGTTTTTCTGATGATCCTGCGCCAGCGAAATAGCTTTGTTGCTGCTAAGCCGCATACCGGGCTTGCTTTCTGTGCCATAGTGGGCTGTTTTGCCGGTAGACACATTGTATTTATCAACGCCAGCGTCGGCTGTTCCGATCCAGATGTTGTTGTCTGCATCGGCCAGCAGATCGTAGATAAAGTCAGAGCTTACAGCCGATGCAGCCTTTCGGCCCGTTTTCTGGCGGGGAAGTTGCCTGAAATGATTCTGTTTTTTATTATAAATGTACACGCCGCCTCCCCAGGTGCCCATCCACAGATTGCCGACTGCGTCTTCGGCCAGTGCCATAATCGGGTAGCCCAAGGATTGTTCTTGCCTGGCATTGATATAGGGAAACGTGGTAAACGCATAGCCATTCCACTGATTCAGTCCTTCTTCAGTAGCAATCCAGACATAGCCGTCTTTGTCCTGCAGTATTTCGCGTATAAAATTGTGCGAAAGCCCCTGCTGCACCGACCAGCTTTTAAACAAACGCGTTGGTTGAGCGATGGACGATAAATACCCTAGCAACACAGCCAAAAGAAGTAAAGTAGATT
Source organism: uncultured Sphingobacteriales bacterium (assembly GCA_963520985.1). Classification (GTDB taxonomy): domain Bacteria; phylum Bacteroidota; class Bacteroidia; order Cytophagales; family 172606-1; genus Xanthocytophaga. The sequence goes on along the minus strand of CAUQTA010000022.1, from coordinate 41,861 downwards.
TTTGCATACCAACGGTGGCTCGCCTCCTAAGTTTGTATTTACACAATGAATCGAAATGAAAAGTATTGATTTTTCTTTAGGTCAGTAATTAAAACTCAAAATCCATGAAGTGGTTCTATGCTTTCCTGTATTTACTTCAGTCATGATCGGCTTACCATCTACAAGTGCAGACTGAAAAAATAGTATCTTTTTCAAAATCAAAACCCCACCACCATAGAACAGGTGGTTTTCGCTTTGAAAAAGATACTATTCCTGTACTATATCGCGAAGATTTATAAAATTACAAAGAGAAGAAACATTTTATTTAGCAAGCACTGTCTTCCATGAGTACCGTTTGCCAGGTACTGTGCCTCTGCACCACTCCAATACCTACCCACCGAAACACATACCTTCTGATCAGGAATAAGCAATTTGGGCCAGCTTACAGGAAGGTCTGTATCTATTCATTACATCGCACTTTTGGTTTGCGGGTTACCTTCACTTATGGGCATTCTGTTATAGCTCCGCAAAATCGCTAGATTTAGCTTAGTGTTCGCTATGCTCTCATCCTCAATATTATCTAGCTTTGTATGAGCCTCCTCTCTTTCTTCTTCTCTAAAAGAAACACTCTGCTTCAGCTTGGCTTTGTGGTGGTTGTGATTCCTGTACTGCTGGTAACAGGTTTGTTGGGTGTGCTGCTTTTTGCCGATGGCGTGGTTTTGTCGGCGCACAAGGGATGGCTACTGGCTGGTTCGGTGGTTTTGTTGCTGGCTTACTGCCTCGGAACTGTTATTTACATTCGGAAACGACTGTTTTACCGACTGATGGCTACCCAAAAAGCGCTGCATGAGCTAAAAACCGGGCATTTCAGCCAACCGCTGGACGCTGCTGATCCGGATGAAATTGGCGAAATGGGAAGAATCATCAATTCACTTGCCGACGAATTGCACAAATCAACGGAATTTGCCCGGCACATCAGTTCGGATAACATTGATGTACCTTTTACGCCAGCAGCGGAAGACGAACTCGGCAATGCCCTGGTAAAAATGCGGGAAAGCCTGAAAAATGCCAAAACGGAAGATGCACGCCGCAACTGGGCCACGGAGGGGCTGGCAAAATTTGTCGAAATATTACGCCAGCAGGAAAATCTCAGAAATTTGTCTAACGACATCGTTAAAAACTTGGTTCAGAGACTGAAAGCCAACCAGGGCGCCCTGTTTTTGCTGGACCGGAACGATTCCGGTAAGACTTACCTGGATTTGAAAGGCTGCTACGCCTACCAGCGCACCAAGCACCTAACCAAAGAAGTTGCCATTGGACAAGGATTGATCGGGCAGACCTTTCTGGAACAGGAAACAATGTACCTCAAAGCCATACCTGACGATTTTGTTAACATCACTTCTGGTTTAGGAAGCGCCAATCCGCGCAATCTGCTTATTACTCCGTTGAAAATGAACGAAACCACCGTCGGCATTCTGGAGCTGGCTTCGTTTCGGGAATTTGAGCCGCACGAAATTGAGTTTGTAGAGAAACTCAGCGAAAACATCGCGCACAGCATTCTCACCTTTCAGAACAACGCCCATACCAAGCAATTGCTGAGAGAATCGCAGGAGCAAGCCGAACGGATGCAGGCCCAGGAAGAAGAACTGCGCCAGAATCAGGAAGAAATGCAGGCTACGCAGGAAGAAATCAGCCGACGGTATCAGGAGTTGTTTCATCAGTTGCATCAGCTCAACCATGAATCCAAATTTGATCAGCTGAAATCCATTAACTCAACCAAAAAACGCCACATCGAATATTATTTTGACATCATTCGCAAGCAGATAAGCACGTTTGCGGAAAACAAGATGATTGTTCAGGCAGTGAAAGAGTTTAAGCAGGCTTTTTACACGCTGCACGAAGGCGTTTCGGATGAGCAACTCGAACACATGCAACAAAGCCTGCGCCACTATTACGTCCAGGAGTTTCTACCACGCCTCAACGAAAACACCAACCAGAAAGCCCATCCCGACCATTATCTGCCTACGCATAAGATTACGGTAGTCAGTCAGTACAACTTCATTTCCAACAATCCGCACCCAACCGGTCAGAAGTCGATACTCGACGATGCCGGTGATGGCAGTGATTACAGTCGTGTTCATGCGCAGTATCACCCGGTAATGCGGAGCTTTCTGGAGAAATTTGGCTATTACGACATTTTCCTGATTGACCCCGAAACGGGCCACATGCTGTACAGCGTATTCAAAGAAGTGGACTTTGCAACCAGCCTGTTTACCGACCTGTACCACAACACCAATTTTGGTACGGTAGTCAAGGAAGCCTCCCAAAGCACCACGGCTGGTTTTGTCCGGCTGATCGACTTTGAGCCCTATGATCCTTCTTATAACGCACCGGCGTCGTTTATTGCCTGTCCTGTGTATGACCAAGATGTAAAAATCGGCATTCTGGTTTTTCAGATGCCGATCAACAAAATCAACCAGGTAATCACCGGCGACAATCACTGGAAAGCCGATGGCCTGGGCAACAGCGGCGAAACCTTTCTGGTAGGCAGCGACTACAAACTTCGTTCGGTAGTGCGCGAACTGATTGAGAATGAAGACAATCACCTGGTTTCGCTACGAAAAGCCGGATATCCGGAATCGGTGGTGCGACAAATCCAAAAGTCAAATACCAGCATTCTACTCGAAGAAATGCGCCTGGAAAGCGTCTCTGAAGCCTTGCAGCAACGCACCGGAACCCGCATCGAAACCAATCTCTCCGGCGACCAACTCTTAACAGCCTATGCCCCGGTCCAAATCGAAGATGTAAACTGGGTCATTATGTCAGTCATGAAAGAAGAAGAGGCTTCCATGCGCATCAACAACCTGAAGAATTTGAATGAAATAAGCCAGGACTAATTTGTTTCCCAAAAGTTGCATTTGCGTCCAAAGCTAATTATGCTGGCGCAAGCATCCGCTTGTGCCAATAATCAAGCCAGTGGACACTGGCATTTCTCAGGCTGTACAACCGCAGTCAGGCAAAAATTGAAGCGGACGCTTCTTTCAAAAAAGGCACAAGCGGATGCTTGCGCCAGATGCTCTTTCGTTAAAATCCATCGTCTAAAATAGTATCTTTCCAAAGACCAAAACCCCGGCTCTTCGTTTAAAGCAATTTGTAGTCTACGGCTTTTTTGATCAAAGCCGCCACATTGCTCACTTCAAATTTTTGCATCAGGTTGCGGCGGTGTGTTTCGACGGTGAGCGGGCTGATAAACAGACCCTCCGCAATGGCATTGGTCGTATGCCCGTTGGCCAGCCACTGGAGCACTTCCCGTTCCCGGCGGGTGAGCAGCGGCGCCGCATCCTGGGTATTGGAATAGGCTTGCAACAATACTTTCTGCACTTCATTGCTCAGAAACACTTTCTGCGTGGTCACACCTTCAATGGCTTTGAGCAGTTCGTCGGCAGGGGCATTTTTGAGCAGATAGCCGCTGGCTCCGCTTTGCAGCATCTGGGCTATCATGCTGTGTTCGCTGTGATTGCTCAAGGCCAGTACCTTAGTATCGGGATGGGCTTTCTTGATTTGCCGGCACAGATCAATGCCACTGATGTCGGGCAGGCTGATGTCGAGCAAGACCACATCCACGTCATTTTCACTCAAAAAAGGCAATACATCGGCGCCATTGGTAAAGCTATGGGCAATGCTCACTTCGGGTTTGTTTTGCAGCAATGACCGCAATCCTTCTACCACAATCGGATGGTCATCCACAATCAGTACAGACAATGCACTCACATTCAAGCAGGTTTTTCGTTTTTAAAAGATACTATTTAATTCAAGTTGCGCGTTATACTACGTTTATTTCCAATAATTATCTTATCTCTCCCCATCCGCTCTTTCTTTGCTTGTCCAAAGAAAGAAACAAAGAAAAGGCACTTTGCTTAAATCAAAGATTCAGCGAATCTAATGCTCGCCGCCCCTCGCTAAGCAAAGAAGCCAACCCTATTTTTTCACTGGCAGTTGCTTTGCAATTCGCCCAAATGCTAAACGCTAATAGCTTGCAACTTGAATTACTTAGTGCCAGCAGATTACAGCTTTTCCATCAAGCCGGTATTTCAATGGTCAGCGTGGTGCCGACATTAAGTTCCGACTGAATGTCCAGCTTGCCATTCAGGTATTCCACCCGGTTGCGAACATTGGCCAGCCCAATGCCATTGCTCCGGATAGCGGCCACGTCAAAGCCTTTGCCATTGTCTTCAACGGTAATGTGAATGTGCTCTTCATTCTGAAGACATTGCACCAGTATTTCCGTGGCTTCGGCATGCTTGATGGCATTGGCAATCAATTCCTGAACAATCCGGTAAATGGTCAGCTGGGTCGACGGAGGCATGTCGGCCGACAAACCCATCGACTGAAACTGAATGTGCAGGCGCGGATTGGTCAGGCTTTCACACAAATCTTTCAGGGCCGTATTCAGTCCAAACTTGCGCAGCGTTTCGGGCATCATGTTGCGGGCAATGCGGCGCAACTCCTGCATCGAATCATCAATCTGGCTCACAGCCGTTTGCAAGTACACAGCCTGCCCGTTTATTGCACTCCGGTTGATTTGCGACAGATACATTTTCGTGCCAGCCAGCATGCCTCCCAACCCATCGTGCAAGTCGCGCGCCAGGCGGGCCCGTTCGGTTTCCTGGCCTTCCAGCACTGCCGTATAGACTTCCAGTTGGCGTTGCTGCTGCAATTCTTTCAGTTGCTGTGCGTACAATTGCTGCTTTTGCTGGGCCAGCTTTTTCTTATTGCTCTGCATCTGGTAGAGTAAAATCAGCACTGCTGAAACCAGTAAGGCACCGACAACCAGCAAAAGAATGATCTCCCGGTTTTTCTTGATCTGTGCCTGTTGTACCGCATTGGTATTTTGCAGCTTATTGATGGTCAACTGATTGGAAGTTTCGTTGTATTTGCCTTCCAGTTCTTTGATTTTCAATTGGGCGGCATCGTTCCGGATGCTGTCGCGCAGGCCGATGTATTGCGTATAATAAGCCAGTGCCTGTGCTGAGTTGCCTTGTTCCTTGTAGGCCTGCGAAAGCAGTTCGAGAATGATGGGCTCGTACACCCGGTCCCGGATTTTGCGACCCTGTTGCAGGCTCTGCGTCAGTAAGCGCCCAGCTTCCGGATAGTTCTTTTCGAGCAGGTAATAACGCCCCAGCGAATAATCGTGCAGGTGATACCCGTTTTCGTCGCCCGCTTCCAGAATCAGTTGCTTGCTTTTGTCCAGATACCATTTGCCTTCGGTGCGGTTGTTCAGATAAAAAGCGTACAATTCACCCAGGTAGCGATAGGTGTAGGCCATCTCATCTTTTTGTTTCAATCGCAGACAGATTTTTTCGGCTTCTTTCAACAGTTTCAGTGCTTCCTGGTATTTGCCCTGGTCCATGTAGGCCGCCGACAAGTGCCGATAGCTCCACAACTGAAAATTAGTGGCTTTGATTTCGCGGGCTATTTGCAAAGCCCGTTGCGCATACTGTTCCGCTTCGGCCGACCGCTGCAACATATGGTAGCAAAAACTCAGATTGGTCAGTTTGGCAGGCAGCAGAAACTTCTTTTCAGCATCGGTCTTGCGCGACTGTTCGCACGAAAGAATGGACTGATAGAAATAATGCGCGGCTTTTTCCAGATAGCCCTCATTCATAAACATGTAGCCGATGTTGTTTAGCGTCACGTGGCAGTCGTCACAGGTCTCCTCACTCATCAGACTCAGCGATTTGAGGTAGTGCGTTTCTGCCTGCTCCAGGTCGTGCATGGCAATGTTGTAATAATCGCCCCGGTTGCTGTAATAATGGCGTAACAAATAGGTATTCTGTATTTTATGGCGTTTCAGATAAGTCCACGCACTGTCGAGCCAGGGAAGTACCTGATCCGTATGGTTTACCAGGCGCTGAAACGTCGCATACCACAAAAAGCCTTCTACCACCGTGGAATCATTGTTGCTGCGGCGCGAATGTGTCAGAAACCGGTCCAGATACACCTGCGCCGAATCGGGATACAGATTCTGTAGTTCCAGAAATCCGATGGTGTACTCCAGCTGAACTACGCACGCATTGGGTAGTTCGTTTTGGTGGCTCCAGTAATAGGCTTTGGTTTTGGGCAATCCTCCCTTCAGATCTTCGATGCTGGCCGCTGCCAGTTTTTCCACCTCATCCAGGCAAGGCACCGACTGTGCCCACACACCGGGCAAGGCAGCAAAAAACGCCAGGAAGACAACGATTCCAAGTCCTTTCATGATTTCAAGTTAGTGCATTTTATCTAACCGCGTATCGGCTTTCTGCAAAATACCGGAAAACCAGTAGAAAAAAACACGGGATTCCGGGGATGGTTTGTCATTCATCCGTATGCGAAATTTGTACAACTGCCCGACACCCTGCCACAACTGCGCATTCTGTAAGACAGTGCCGTTGCTGGCAGCAGGGTGGCTCAATAGAAAATAGTATCTTTTGAAAAGCCAAAACCTGCCCATTTTTAACCACTTAACCACCTAAACACGATGAAAACAAAAGTAGTCCTATTGGTAAGTGCCTTGTATATGAGCCTGTTGCTGGCAGTAGCAGGGTGCACAAAAAACAACGAGCCCGTAGCCGGGCTTCCCGGCACCGAAGGCATTTACCTGCATCTGGAATACCGGTACGGAATGGGAGTGGAAATTTATTACCGCCCTTACCTGCTCTTCAAAGATGGTACACTGTACAAAAACATGGACACCAGTCCGGAAAGCCTGAATGTGGAACAATCGAAAAAGGAAGAGCCTAAAAACTGGGGCAGCTGGAAAAAGCAAGGCAATGCCATAGTGGTGCAATGGCCCGACGAAACCGAAACCTGGAAGGAAAAAACCTGGTTCACCACCCTTGCCGCCAGTGAAGGCGAGCAGATTGCGGGCACGTACCGTTCGCTGAGCGGCATCAGCAATGTGCAGTTGGGAGGTACCAGCACGGTTATCTCTACGGCTACGCTGTCGTTCAGTGGAGATAAATTCACGTACGAAACCTTCGGCGGCAGCACCGACAGCCAAACGACTGCATACGGCAGCAAAACCAAAGCAGGTACTTACAAGCTCAACGGCTATACCATTGAACTGCAGTTTAACAACGGCACCACGGAAAAGAAATTCTTCTACTTCTACCCCGGCGAAGGTCCCAAAACCGTATTCGGCGTAGGCAGCAACTATTACATCTTGAAAAGATAGTGCCTGTCCCATTTCAGAACCTTTTACCCTTAACCTGAATACACTTCTTTCATTTTTTCAACCACTTACTTACAAAACCATGAAAACAATACGCCTATTTGTGCAAGGATTTCTCCTAACCGGACTGCTATGTGTAGCGCAGGGAATTATGGCCCAGGAATTAACCGAACCTTCGATGTCCGCCCAGGCGGCTCAGATGACTCTGGAAGACCAACTGCCCACACAAGAAAGCCAGCCAGAAGCCCAGCCACCCAGCCAAGTCACTTCCACACCTCAGCTGGCAGTGCCTCCGCATGCATCGCCTAAGCAGGCTCGCCAGATTGCCAAAGCCAATGAAGCACTAGCCAAACAACACACAGAAACACACGAACCTACCCGTCTTCAGAAAGCAACGGCAAAGCTGATAGCCAAAAAGATGCAAAAGCAGATGCACAAAGCAGCCGCCCGACAGGCTACTGTTTTTGACGGTACCGAAAATCAGTCTTCGCTGGCAGCTCAGGCACTGAGCACACTTACGCTGGTCGGGATCATTCTGATGGGTGCCGGGCTACTCTTTCTGTTCATCATCCCGATTGTAGGGTTGCTGTTCTTTATGGGTGGCCTCATCTGTCTGATCCTGGGCTTAGTCAATGAGTAGGCGCACTTCCGTTATGTCCTTGCGAGATCCGATTTCCGGCAAGGACATAACTTAATCCTTTTATTCACACAACCTCTACTTCTATGAAAAACACAGTGTTCACCGTGCTGCTCTTTTTGCTGGGAATTTCTTCTCTGCAAGCTCAATATTATGGCTCCAGCGAATGGGCCAACGATATGATGAACTACACCAACATGGCTATGTTCATCAATGCCAACACAATCAATCTGCAAAACCTGAATAAATACAGTTCGGAAGAATCGGCTGACTTAGCAAAAGTAAAGCCGGTGACGTTTCAGCATACGGGCAAGCAGTTGTTTCTGGCAAAGGTAAAAGCCAATGTAGGCAACAGCGAAGAGCAACAGAAGTCGTACAAAATCTACAGCACGCTGATGCAGGAAAGCCTGAAGCGGTACGAAGCCTATGTGCGCCAGCAGAAAATGAATCCGTACGATCTGGGCCTGGCAGTGGCTATGCTTGTAGAAACCACGTACGCCCTTTCGCATGACAAACACATGCCCGACGAACAGGTGTTGAATTTGTCACGGCAAATCAACCAGAAGATCGGAAAAGATGCCAAGATGGCCCAGGTTCCCAATGAAAAGAAACAACTGATGTACGAATTGCTGATTGGCCCGCAACTGGTCAATTACGTGGTGTATGAGCAGGCCAAAAAGGAAAATGACAGCAAAACCGCCAATCAAATGAAACAGCAAGGACTGGCATTGTACAAAATCATCTTGGGCTCCGATTTCCCACAGAAATAAAAGGGGGTTTTGCCTTTTCCAGGGATACTATTTTGCAGGTCAATTATTTTTTCAACCCAAACACTCCGCTCCAACTATGAAGAACCGAATCCTTTCCACTGCCCGCTGGATGTTGCTGGCGTTTGTATTTCAGGCGTGTAGCCTGATGAACCAGGAAGGTGTGGACGCCAAACACAAGATTGCCATTAGCTACGAAGACGCGACCACTACCACCGGCGATGCCATTCACCAGATCGTCAGACAGGGCGGCGACCTGGAAGAACTGTCGGCAGCCTTGAGCCAGCGCATCAAGATGCCCCAGGACCTGCCGGTGGTTTTCAAAGACCTCAAGATTTACAATGCGTATTATAATCCGCAGGAGAAAAACATCACCATGGATTACTGGGTCATTGCCTACTTTGCCAATGCCCTCAACAACCTGAGCAATCTCAGCGATGACGATTTGATCGAAGCGGCCGAAAACATCAGCACGTTTGTCGCCATGCACGAAATGGGCCATGCCTTCATTGATCTGCTACGCCTGCCGGCACTGGGCAACGAAGAGCAAGCCGCCGACGAGTTTGCCACCTTGCAGTTGCTCCAAACCGGGCACGGCGACAAAGCCTTGGTAGCGGCCATCACGTTTTTTTCGATGTATTACCAGAATCAGCAGCAACAGCCGGGCACTAACGTGATTCAGTATGCCGACGAACACCCGCTGGATATTCAGCGGTATTACAACATCGTGTCGCTGATTTACGGAAGCAATCCCGCCAAATACGGTTGGCTGGTTAGCAATGGATTATTGACCGAAGCACGCGCCAAACGAAGCCAGTACGACTACCAGGAAAAAACCAAACGCTGGAACGAAGCCCTGAGTGACTACATTCGGTGAGAAGTTACAGAAAGCAAAAGAGCCACTTTGTAAGTGGCTCTTTTTGTTTGGATTATTTAAACTTCGATTCGTCCAGGTTGAAGAAGCGAACCGCGTTGTTGAAGAAAATATCGCGTTTCTGTTCGGCAGACAAGTAATTGGCGCTTTCGATCACTTGGATAGACGTTTCGAGCAATTTGGGCCATATCATCAGATCGGTGCCGTACATGATGCGTTTGCCAAATCCGGCCTGCACCAGCCGTTGCAAATACGCATGGATTTCTTCCAGGGGATAGCTCCAGATAAAACCCGCCAAGTCCACATACACATAGGCATTGGCACCCATCAACGCAATCATTTCGTCAATCATAGGATAGCCGGCGTGCATCACCCATATTTTCAGCTTAGGATGTTTGGCAAGCATGTCTTCCAGCAAAAACGGACGCCCCATCGAAGCCCGGTAACCGGGAGAGGAAATATTGGCCATGCCATTGCCACCCGTTCCCATGTGAATGCCTACGGGAATTCCTAGTTTTTCGGCTACGCCGAAGTATTCGTCCAGGCTGGGGTCACTGGGCGACATGCCCTGGTATTGGGGCGCCACCTCGCCCATCACTTTGTAAAAACCTTTGGAAAGCGAATCTTCAAATGCTTTAACGCTCATTTCTTTGCTGTTGCTGATACCCAGCGATGGGATGATTCGGGAAGGAGCCGCTTTGTGCCATTTGTGAATGATGGACGCATCGCCGCTTACCACCATCGTCACGTTGAGTCGTTCAGCGGCGGCCAGCAGGGCATCCTGCATTTCCTTATCCGATTTGGCGGCTTTCAGCGGGTCGGCACATTCGTTGTTGATAATCGACGGAGCAGGCTTTTTCGGATCAGAGCCAGGCATGTTTTTCAAAAACTACGGGCACAGATCCGACGCAAAATTGGGGTTGGCCTTCATCGCATGCACGTGTACGTCAATGATCGGCAGCCGCTTAGTAGCCTGCTGGGCAACACCCGAAAAGCTTAAGCATGTGAAGAATGCAAGTGAAAGTAGAATTGGGGCTCTAGAGTATTGTCTCATACTGTTATTTTTTTGTAGTAATCCAATAAAATTAGTTTTTATTCTCACTAACCCAAATAGAAAAGAAAATAGACAAATTATGCCATTGCAAAATAGTATCCTCCAAAAAGATAAAACCTGCCTTTATAAAAGACAGGTTTTGTTGCATGATACCATCATAAACGTTTTGCATACATACGCTTGGAGAATTCCAATTCAGGAAATACCAAAGCATATTCGCTTAATCATCACTGTTAATCAATGGCTTAAATTCTCAAATCTTCTATTTGGCACTGGTAAATTTCTTAATGGCTTCCACTTCATCGGTTTTGTAAGCTGTGCCATCGGGCCGGAAAATATCATGGAACCAAAGTTTCGGTTCTTCGCCACTTGGAATCGGTTCGTCCCAGGCATATATCGTGTTGGATTTTCCTTTCACCAATCCCCAGTTAATGGCTCCTACTTTGTATTTGGAAAATACGGGCAGGCAACCTTCAAACGTGCTTTTGTGCTTACGCGCCATGTATTCGGTGCAAATGATGGGGCGTTTGTAAGCCTGTAACTCTTTTATTTTAGCCTCCAGGTTTTCGGGAGTCGCATAATTGTGGAACGTAATCACATCCGAGTTGTTGAGCATGAACTCGTTGCTCATCGGATGATCGTGCCACCAACCGGCCGTAATCGGCTGTGATGGACGGGCTGCGCGTGCCCATTCAAACGATTTTTTCAGCAATGGCATCACCGCATCCATGTAACCCGAGTTGGAAGGCTCGTTGAACAGATCCCAAACCAATACCCGAGAATCGTTGGCAAAGGCGCCGATGATTCCTTTGGTATAGGCTTCCAATTGAGGCCAGGTGCGGGAATCGAACAGCATTTTGGTTCCGGGGCACCGCAACCAGCCCGAATTGTGCACACCAGGTTTGGGATCAGCTTGCTTGCCCGCTTGCGGGTTGTCGTTCCAACAGGAATCAAACAAGACAAACATGATTTTGATGTGGTGCTTGTCGGCAATGGCCAAAAACTCATTGATCCGCTTGATAAACCCTTCTTTGTCTGTGTCGTAAGGGATGTTGTGCAGAAACACCCGCATGATGTTCATTCCGATGCTTTCGGCCATAGCCAATTCTTTGTCGATGGTGGCCGCATCAAAGGTATCGGCCTGCCACATTTCCAGTTCGTTGATGGCTGTGGACGGAATGAAATTGGCTCCCACCAAAAACGGTTGTTTGGCATACCAGGTATTGGCTTTCTCTGCCGTCCAGCGGACATCTGACTTTGTAGCTGTTGCGGTAGCAGGCTTTCTAGTCTGGGCAAAACTTGTGTTTGCCACCTGCAACCATAACATTGCAGCCAACACACTGTATCGGAAAATGGCAATGGAAAAAGAGAGTTTATTCTTCATTTATTTATTATAGATAGGTTGCAAAATCAAGTGTATCAATAACCTGGTAGTTTTAAAAGGATTTTTCTCGTTGAAGTGCATTGATTACGGATTCCATTTCTTTGCTAGAGAATTCAGCAGGAAAAATAGGACTATAGAGGAAAGACAGTATTTCCTTGTAATCTGGTTTGAAGACAAGTTCGCCGTCATCGTCAATTTCTGCGATTTCATCCCGGGCATGATCCAGACCTAGTAACTTGTACAGAGAAATAAGGAGTAGTTTATTCTTTTCCTTCTGCATTGGCAAACCGGATTTGTTATAACTAAGCCTGATCGTACCTCTGACACGTCTTGTAAATCGTATGCCTCCTGGTTCAAGAAACCTTTCTGCTATCGGAGATGCAAGCAGTGTGGAATCCTTATACTCGATAGTAATGCAAGGTGCCTGGTGCCAGACATCATCGGGACTCATTTCAAATTGCAACAGATCACTCACCGTATTCAATTCATTGACTGCTTTCTTACAAAATTCGATATCCTGCTGTTGGCAATGGCCCTTTATTTTCACAAAAACTCGTCTGGGAAACTTAAATAACAAACCATCATTGAAACCATTGTCCCTGATGTATTCCAGATAACGGAGCGGGACATTGTTTTCCTTGACGTAGCGTATCAACTTTTCCTTTGTGTTTTTATGATAAAGAATATCCTGGAAGTCTTTTTCAAATTGTTTTCTCGAATAGCGATTGGGAATACCAGGTTCGTACAATAACTTGACTACTTGCTTGTCCAGCTCAGAAAGTTTCGATGTTCTGTTTTTCCCTTCAAAGAAAACACTGTTGTGATATTCCCAACTGTCGGCAGTGATGCCCAATGATTGGGTTATCTCTTCCAGAATATACTTCTGCCTCAGTATTGCACTATCCGAAGAATCAAGCCGGACATAGCTGCTGGCATTATTGGCTATTCCTATTTTGGCCGATCGGATTTCCGAAGACCCTTCGTTGATAAAGCCAATACCAAGAAAGGGTACATACTTTTTAAGGTTCAACTTCTCTTCCAAGTACGAGTAGTCACCAAAATACACCGGTAAATTTGCCAGGATCGTATCATCGGTGAGACGAAGCCTGATCGGCAGATTCAACGCATTTAATTGCTCCATGGCTTTAGCCACATACAGCGAATCATTGGCCCATAGCTCTCCTTGCAAACTGATCCAGATGTCGTTTTCCCATTTGGTTGAAACCTCTTTTGGACCAACATAGTCCTGAGAAAAGGCAGTTTCATAGAAATAATTAATGGCACGGTCCGAATACTTTTGCTTCAGCTCGCCCAGGTCAGCATCCGTAATCCGGTTGTTTCGGCTCTTGCATTGTTGCAATAGGCCCAAGGCAATTATTCCCAAAGCTATCAGCAACGTTTTATTCACAGATATAGACAGTTAGCCACTTTAAGCCTTTTTAACGACACTGCTGAGAAAATGTACTCTTGTGCCAAAACACTAGTTACTTCTTTTGAAAATAGTATCTTTTGAAATCGAAAAACCTCCTCTACCGCACCACCGGAAAGGCAACCACGCGCAGTTTGGTGCAGCCATACGGAATCAGCGTGATTTTTTCCAGCGTATCCGAAACCGCACCTTTGTAAATGCCCGATCGTTCGGTAACGGGTTGAGCAGCCACCTCGCCTACCAGTTTCCAGCCCGGAATTTTGCGGGCATCGGCAATGATTTCGATGGGAGCATTGGCTTGGTTCCAGATAAAATCGGGAGTGACTGGCTTCACTTTTTTCACGGTCAAGGTTTGTACAGGGTCATTCACATTTTTTTCGAGCAAACCGTAATTCCAGGGTGTAGTCGGGAATATGCTAAAATAATCGCCTTCGTCTTTCTGAGTACTTTTTTCCCACCGTTCGCCCATTTTCAGGGCATACACCAAGGGGCCACGTTCCACGGCACGCGAGTTGCGCCCCCAGGTAGTAACTGTGGGCTGCATCGGTAATTCAAGCGTTAATTTATCTTTGTTTTTCCAGGTGCGGTCAATGGTGACTATTTGGCCGCCTTTTTCTTTCCGCAAAGGCTGTCCGTTCAAGGCAATGATTGCTTCCACGCACCACGAAGGAATACGCAGTTGCAACGGAAAGGCTACTTCTTTTTTGGTAGACAGGGAAAACTGAATGATTTCCTCAAACGGATAACTAGTTGATTCTTCGATGGTTACTTCGGTCTGGGCGGCTCCTACTTTAGTCGTAATCGCACAGGGAGCATATTCCAGTGCCGCAATTCCTTTGGTGGGTGTGCCGTACCAGAGGTGCTGCACAAACTTGGTCCAGCCCTGGTGCATGTTAGCCAGGCAGCAGGTATACCCACTTCGCATTCCAAATACGTTGTTCATCTCCCGGTCAAACGGTAGGGAGAAGTTAAACACCCCGCGTGAAACCTGAATCTGATTGGCCATCTGGAAGTACTGCTTTTCATTGTAATTGTCCGTCGTTTGGGTGGGCAATGCGTTGTAAGTCATGCGTTCCAGGGCATCCATGTAGCTGATGTCGCCTGTAATGGCAATGATTTTTTCCAGCGAAAACATTGACTCCACAATGGCGCACAATTCGGCTCCTTGGGTGGGATCGTTGCCGTGCAAATCTTCATCAGCCGAGAAGATGCCCATGGGCAGCCCATGCAGTGTCATCAAATCATGAAATCCGGTTTTCAGTCCGGTCAAGTACTTGGCATCTCCGGTGCGTTGGTAAGTAATCGCGGGCGATTTGAGTGCCATTCCCACGTTTACTCCATGTCGGCGCATCCATGTATCATTGTTCTGATAGGCCGCCGCATTGATTACCCAGTCGCGGTTGGTAAGCCACGTATTCCAGTCAAATGATTGGGATTCGATCAAGGACGCCAGTTCGACCAGATACGGTTCTTTGGTAATGCCATGCAGCCACTGCGCCATCATGGCGTTGTCGATGCCACGGGATGCCGACCAATCGGTCCATTTGCCAATCGGACATTTTTTCAGCGACGCCAGTTGGTATTTGAAAAAACGCGACATGAACGGAATCACGCGGGCATCGTTGGTAGCGGTGTAATATTGCTGTATTACCTTGAGCATCACCATTTTGGGCCACCAGTCTTCGCCCCGCTGACACTCATCGGCAGTGATTTCCTGTTGTTTTTCCCGTTCGTCAGGTGTAATGGGACCGAAATAGCCCGAAGGTCGTTGGTGGTCTATGGTCCAGTTGATGTATTGCAGTACTTTCTGTTGCAACGCTTTGTCTTTCAACAGATAAGCCAACGGTACCGCGCCATCCAGCCAATAGGGCGTTTCCTCCCATCCGTCACCTTTGCCGCCTAGCCAGCCGTTGTCTTTTTTTATTTTGTCGTGTACTTCATCCAAGTGTCCGGTAGTACCGTCACGCATGATCTGCAATTGGTGCAGCATCCATCCTTTGGGTTGGATGGCTCCTAAAGGTAATTCGGTATAAGCCAGTGGTTGTACACCCGTGGGTGAATTCTGTGAAGGAAAAACGTGTGCAGATTGAAAAGAGGAGAGAAATCCAAAAAGGAGAAACAGAGTACCGTATTTTTTCATGGGCAGGCTGCGGTTGGTTCGGTAGGAGTAGATAGCAAATATAGGTTTGCCAGCTTGATTTTTAATGCAATGAAGAGTAGAGAAACCTGATAACAGATTTTCTCCACTCTTAATGCACATCTGAATAAAGACCCCCCTAAAATCTGTATTCATTGTCGTTAAAAGCCGGGGGTTTCGGTATCGCAAACGATACTATTTTCCGGCTTTACATTCTTTACATTTTTATGTTTTATATCAACGTTTTAACAGGCAACCAGTTATGAAAAACACATTTCTGCGTTACCAAACCTACTTCAGCTATTGCTTCACAAATCTATACGTTTGTACTTTTTCTTTAGAGTTGATTTTTAGCAGATAAACACCAGGTACCAGAGTTTCTACATTTACTGATGTACCTGAAGTTTTGATCATTCGTTGTCCGGTAAGGGCATACACTTCTATTTCCGATGATTTGGGTAGATTCGTCAGATACAGCACCTTGCTTGTCGGATTAGGATACAAAACAATGGACCCGTTTTCGGTATCTGTCAGGGTTGCCGCCCGGCTTGAGCTTGCCGTATTGTTACTTTCAGTGCAGGCATTGGCCTGTGCCCCGTACATCAGGTAAAAAGGTACAAAAACCCTATCCACAGACAAGGTATGCTGCTGATAACAGATACTGACTTTTGGTGAAATGTGAATGGCAACAAATCCCTTCTCGCTGGTCCACTTACCATCACTTACCGTCACCTGCACAATACAGGTAAGGCCGCCTGCAAGATTAAGCTTTTTACTGTCGGCAATCCGTACTTCACCCGTAGCGGAGTCGATAGCAAACCATTTGTCGTAAATCCCTGTCAGTTGCCAGTTTCGGAAAGTGGTAAAACCAGCTTGGTTTTTGTCATCAGGGTCCGTTGCTGCCACCATACCGATCTTATCACCCGTAGCTGCCCAGGTGGTCAGGTATATATGTTGGAATGGCTTCACCTGAGGGGCATTGTCATTGTCATTGGTGATAGCAAGAGTAACCACTTTGCTACTGCTTTGTGTGGTGCCATCCCCGACTCTGACTTTTAGCGAGTACGATGTCGCCCGTTCAAAATCCAGTCCGTGAGTCGTTTTCACGGTTACCTCGCCCGTAGTTTCATTGATGTCGACCATTCCGGCACCGTTTCCACCTGTAATCTGCCATTTCTGAAAGGTAGTAAAGCCTGGCTGGTTAGTATCGTCGGCATCGGTAGCCACTATTTTTCCGGCAGAATCTCCTTTTTTGGCGCTTTCACTGAGGGTAAGATGCTGACCTTCAGTAACAACAGGAGTATTGTCGTTTGCATTGCTCAAAGCAACATTCAAGGTTTTTGCGGCACTTATATGCATGCCATCACTAACAGTAACCAGCAACGTATACGTGGAGGTAGTCTCAAAGTCGAGCAATGTGTGATTATGAACGGAAATCTTGCCTGTAACACTGTCAATCCAAAATACATTTGCACCAGTTCCCCCTGTGACGGTCCAATGCTGAAAAGTAGTGAATCCGGGTTGGCTTATGTCATCTGCATCCGTTGCTGATGCTGTCCCCACCAACTGGTTATCAATAGCTTTTTCGCTAACGATAAAGGACGCATCCTTTACCACAGGTGACAAGTCATTCTGGTTGGTAACCTTAATAAGAATCGTATCAGGTGCACTTGTAAGGTAGTAGTCGTCCTGTACAGTTACCAGTAAACTAAATGCGTTGGAAGAAGATTCAAAATCAAGTTGCGAGCTATCTTTCACACTTAACTCACCCGTAGTTCGGTTTAACTCAAATGCATCGATACCCGTACCTCCGATGATCTCCCAGTTTTGAAACAGAGTGTCCGCATCCGGATCAGCAGCCAGAATTTTTCCGATAACGTGGTGAGTTGCCGCGTTTTCCTCCACAGAAAATACCTGCCCGTGAGTAATAACAGGAGGCACTCCTCGCGCCTGGGAGTAGAGTTGGCCTATTGGCACCACTTCGCGAGGTTGTGAGGCACTTGTCCACTCAAAATTACAGTTAGCACCGCCGTTGTGTTCAAAGTATTCAATCTTGATGGTGTATTTCTTCCCTGCTTCCAACTCTATTGTTCCCGAATAAGGAATATCCCAGTCACTAATCCATTTATCAATAACGAGTTGATCGTTGATCCAGAGTCTCCGTCCGTTGTCGCTGGTCAAATAGAACGTGTATTTTTCAGAATAGCGTGGCTGGATGAATCCTGTCCAGCGAATGGAATAGTCGTCATTGCCGATTCCACTCATGGGCGAACCTTCACCCCAATTGAAACTGATAAGCGGGTCAACACGTGTGCTGACAAATGTCTCGAAGTTCTCACCGTTAAAATAATTGCCAGTCAGTCCGTCTCCGTCACCATCCACAACTGGCTCAAGCCTCGGAAAAAGTTGTGATGAAGGAACAATTTCACGCGACTGAGAAGCACTTGTCCATTCGAGCTTGCAATTGGCACCACCATTTTTCTCGAAATACTCTATCCGGATGCTATACTTTTTTCCAGCCTCCAGCTCGATTTCTCCTGAATAGGGAATATCCCAATCGTCAATCCATTTATCAATAACGAGTTGATCATTAATCCAGAGTCTCCGTCCGTTATCGCTGGTCAAATAGAACGTGTATTTTTCAGAATAGCGTGGCTGGATGAATCCTGTCCAGCGAATGGAATAGTCGTCATTGCCGATTCCACTCATGGGCGAACCTTCACCCCAATTGAAACTGATAAGCGGATCAATACGTGTGCTGACAAATGTCTCGAAGCCCTGACCATTAAAATAATTTCCGACCAGGCCGTTTTCTTTTCCTGTCAGGGCGTGTAACTTTAAAGATTTTATGCGGTTATTCCAGGTTGTGAGGCAGCTGCTGTCTGATTTGACTAGGGCAGAGTTGCCTGTAAAATTATCCCCGTCAAACACTTCCATTTCATACCCTTGCGTAAGCTTCAAGGAAGATATTTCCTGGCCCGTTATTCCCCTTGCCTGCAGTTTGGCCGTTGTATAATTGTCGACCGGAAGGGTTGCGGCATTTCCTGCATACCCGCAATCGGTATACACGGTAGATACCGGCTCTCCCAGAGGGTCAATTGTCATTCCTTTTGATTCGCGAAGTAGCTGAAACAGGTGATCGGGACGAACCACGGTGTAATTTGAATTCAGTGAATTCATGACATTCTTGAAATTGCTTGGCTTCACATCGGTCCAGGGCTGAGCCTGGATAATCACAAACCTGGGTTCTGCACCGTTCCATCCTACCGATGCCGAAGCAATGTGTTCTTTCATGGCTTGCTCGCCAGTACAATAGTTGCACGAAAGTGGCTTGCCTGGCAAGCTGTTGTTATAAATACTGAGCGGGCCTCCCGTATTTTGCGCGGTTACGCCCAGCAGGGAGGGTGCCGAAGCGGCGTATATTTCGCCAACATTCTGGTTAATGCCGCCCGTAATTCCATTCCACACGGTAATTACCCGAAAGCCCGCACGCTGGTTGTATTCTTCTGTCTTAGTCACAAACTGGCTCAGCATTGCCTGATCCGTCCACTCGTTTGGATAGGTGTACCCATATCCCGACGGGCCCGATATAAGATTGTCATTTTCAGTAGATGACTGATGGTAGTAATTCAATGCTCCAGGCATAGCATCGACCATGGCAGGCGATAATGTCCAGCCGATGGGAACAGATCCCCGGTCAGGGTTATTCCAGAGTTTGCGCATCAGGTGTTCGACATACTGCAGATTATCTCCGTCACTGATAATAAAGGCTACATAAATTTTATTCTGAAGTTTGGGTTTGGGAGGAATGGGCTTTATCTGTATGGTACGCGGCATACCGCTGTGTACCGTTAAATTTGAGCAAAAGTCGCTGGCGATGGTCGAAATCCCGTAACCGGAGGCCCTGGTTATTCCCGGGCCTTCGTCAGGCCACCAACCCATGTACCTGGCTCCTGCCGACATAGAAGCCAAGAAACTATTAAGCAACTCGCTTTCTCCGGCTATCTGTGGATCAAGCCACACAACAGCGGTTCCCACGGCTGTGGCATATTCACGCAATGATCCCTGATGCACTTCCGGATTCAGGCCGATCAGCAGGCGGTGATCCATTGTAGGCCAGTAGGTGTCAAACAAGGTTTGATAGACGTGCAACTTACTGGTAAACTGGCCTCGCAGATCCAGTAACACGGGTAAATTATAGGGTGCGGCAGACAGTCGGGATAGCAAGGCTGGCGAAGCTATCAACGCCTTCTTATCTTTAGCCAGGGCAGTGGCAAGGTTCACGGTGTGTATCTGTGCCGGATCGTAAACAATCAGGCCGGATATTTCATTACGGTATTTGGTGAGCAACTCCCAGTTGTCCGAATGTTCAACCCAGTTCAATCCAAGAGATTGCAGCCAAGTATAGGGGCCTTCGGCAAAGGCATCGCCATCGTAAACGAATATCCGCGGTTGTGTCAGGTTTACAAGCCCATCCAACGATGAAAACAGGTATTTCTCCTCTGCAGAAATGTTTCGCGTATAAATCAGATCCTGCGTCGGGGCAGAGGCCGGGAAGGAAGGCAGCAGCTGATTGGCAGGCCAGGTTATTTGGGCCTTTGTTTCCACACTAAAGAGTGAAAGACAAAGGAAAAAAAACAATAATTTACTTGTCTGAAGTGGCTTCATGCTTGAACACGTATGACTCGTTTAAAAATTATTCATAGATGGTTGTTGCTCGTTCGTATTTCTTGTCACTCCCTGCTGTGTCACGGTTATGTATTCTTTAGCCTGTAGAAGCTGTCCGGAAATTGCATTCACGAATTTTCAGGGTAAAAAAATAGTATCTTTTGAAATGCAAAAAACCCTGGTTCGCGTCAAAGCAAAAGTTTACCAAAGCATTTCCAGTAATTTCCGGACAGCCGTTCAGACTACAGCATTTTTGATTTTTCGGAACAGGATGCCAAAACGCATCCGTTAAAGCGGTGTCCCATTTGTACCAGCCAGCCAAAAAATAGTATCTCCGGGAAACAGAAAACCCGGTTCCGTACCATTTTTCAAAAACGGAAACCGTCCCATCTGGCGTGAGACGGTTTCCATCGTTTTATAGAGTAATTTTCTGAACGGGTGAGAATATCAGATACTGAACATCGGCCAGTTTCACACCGATACGCGCAAATACATATGGCGGCATTGGCGTCAAATCCTGTACAGTGCGGCTAAGCGTAAGATTACTCAAATCAGTAATATCAGCACCTTTTATAGATGTCACCCCACCAATGTCATTTCTCGCACTTACCATGTTTGATCTGCTTACATAGAGAAATACTTCGTCCACATTCTTAGCATTGGCATCGGTGATGATCTTTTCGATAGCAAAAGAAGCATTGATGGTTCTCCCCGCATTGGTTATTGACGCATTTTTGACCAGGTAATACGGTGTCACTTCAATATCCATGGTTTTGTTGCCATTCATCTCCACCACAACCGAATCGCCAATCATCTGATCCTTTGGCGCAATCCGGAAAGGAACCGGATTGGGAGGAATGTAGAGTCGGTAACTTCCGTTGAAGAGCAACGCCGAAAAGGACCCCGTCTGATCTACCTGCACATTCATTTTGCTTTTCTTTTTCCAGCCAGGCTCCCATAGCTCCATGTTTACGTCTCTCGCATCCAGATTCAGGGGCTCTCCCTGATACACCAGGCGTCCTTCCAGCTTGGCATCCGGGGCTTCGTAGTTATCATACGCACACGATCCGAGTGTAAAAGCCCCAAGTAAGACTAAAATATAACTTTTGATTGCTTTCATAACTACTAAGGGTTTTGAACGAGTTTAGGATTACGACTCAGGATGTCGCTGTTGATCTGTGAGTAATAGTTTTGCAGCCTGAAGTTTTCCACGCCAGTTGCTCTGCCAGGCAAAACCACCTTAAAAATCCATTTCCCATCATTAGGGCTACCCGGATTGTACACTTTGTAAGGCCACAATCCATACGGCTTTGTGCTTGGGCTGTCGGCTTTGCCGGGAGTGTTGGTTAGTCCGGCATTTTGTCCGTTCCATACTTTATGTGCCAAACGCCAGCGTTTCATATCCCATAGTTGATGCCCTTCAAAGGCCAGCTCCACTTTGCGTTCGTGTACAATGCGATCAAAAGTGACGTCTCCTGCCGCCAGGTCTATGGTAAATCCGGCCCGGCGCCTCACCTGATTCATGTAATCGGCTGCGACACCCGGTTGGCCCAATTCAAAAGCCGCTTCCGCTGCGTTTAATAAGACTTCCGCATAGCGGTAGCGAATCCACCAAACAGCACTACCCACGCCGCGTTGTCCCGAACCAATAGCCGGGTCCATGTATTTGCGTACGTAATACCCCGTCTGAGCCGCTTTTTCGAGCTGATCAATCGGACCGTTTTTGCCAACAACCTGTTCGGCAACAGTCTTTCCGGGAAGAATGGCTCTGCCACCCAACTCGCCAGAACTAATGACGGTATTATCGGCCAGAACATACCCCGCCCAGATATCAATGGTTCTGCCCTTAAACTGAGTGCCGGGCAGCATAATGGTACCCCACAAACGAGCATCCCGGTCTTCGTATATATCGGTGATATTGTCGTAATACTTGTAGTTGCCGGGTGTGCCAATGTCAAATGGAGCAAAGGTATTGTCCAGCTTTTCAAAGGATTGGGCAAGATTAAGCGTTGGATTCAGAAAGCCTGAGTCACCGGGTTCTTCGGTTTGGTCAATAGGCTGGTTGTTGGTCGTAAATCCATGCGGTTTATCCTTCAGTTTGAAATCTTTGGCAAAAATCACCTCCGTGTTATTCGACTTGTCCAGAAACAGGTTGGCAAAGTTTTCACGAAGATTCGTATTCTTCTGATAAAGAGAGTACCAGCCTTTTCCGATCAATTCCTGTGCCGCATCCAACGATTTCTGGTAGTATCCCTGTGCCATGCTGGCCGGAATGCCTGCCTCGCCACCGGGAGTAGAGGCAGAAGGTGTAGTGGCACCGTATTTGGCAATGGATGCCGCGTACAAAGCCACACGGGCTTTCATGGCTAGTGCCAGACCTTTAGTGGCACGCGAATAGAGTCTTCCTGTCTCAACCGGATTGTACAGATTTGCTTCGATCTCATCCAGTTCGGTCAGAATGAAATCATACATCTCATGTTCTTTCGCACGGGGATGTTGCAGATACGTCGGATCACCGGAGTAGTCGTACGTGAGCGGTTCGAGAATAAGCGGAACACCACCCATCCGTTTTACCTCTTCAAAGTAAACGGCGGCACGTAAAAACCGGGCTTCGGCCAGGAATGCCAGTTTATCTTCTTCTGCGAGCTGGTCGGCTCTGGTGCAACGCTCAATGAAAGAATTCAACGCACGGATGTAGTTGTAGTCCCAGTATCCCCAGGCACCCAACCCGTAATCGTTGTTCTGATGGCGGCCATAATCCCGCGTTGCAAAGGCTTCATCAAAATCGGCGTAACTGCCCCAGTCTTCAATAGACTGGTAGTCGGGATAGCGGTTGTACAAATCGGCCAAAACCAACACGACCAGGTCGCGGTTTTTCCAAACCTGTTCATCGTTTAGTATGTCATTGGGTGTTTTGGAGAGAAAATGATCATCATTGCATGCTCCACATACCAACAGCGACAGTGTAAAAATGGATATAAATAGTTTTTTCATAAATCAAATCGTTAGAATGACAGGTTAACACCAACATTGACCAGTTTATGCTGTGGGTACTGAAGCCCGTTTTCGTCAGCAACTTCCGGCTCCATTCCATATTTGCCCACATTGTCAAAGGATATCAGGTTGAAGGTATTCAGGTATATCCGGGCACGCTTGATCTTCACCTTATCCAACATAGCTTGTGGAAGAGAATAACCGATTTCCATGGTACGCAGGCGTAAGTAACGTACGTTAGTCACCCAGAAGTCGGAAGTCCAGTAATTGCTATGGCCGCCACTGTTGTAGCGCATGGTTGGGTATTTTCCTGCAATCCATTCGCTGTTGGCATCATACGGATCCGCCCGGCGCCAGTGATCATCATACAGTTCTCTGAGCAAGTTGCCGCCATTCTGGAATGGAACAGCCATTTCCCAGCGACGGACGTTGGAATACATGGAACCACCGGAGAAGTCGGCACGGAAATCAAAGTTCTTCCAGCCCAGGGTAAAGAATAAGCCATAACTAACTGTTGGGTTTTTCACTCTGGAATACCCAATGGGGCGTTCATCGTACCCGTTGATCACATGGTCACCATTCACATCTTCGTAGATGATATCACCTGGTAGTAAGGTTTTATTACCTTGGCCGTCAATGTCCACCGGATAATTGGCGATTTCTTCCTGAGATTTAAACTGTCCTAAGGAATGGTATCCCCACAGGATATCAGCCCATCGGTTGGTCGCTGCATCATTGTTTCTGTACTTATCCCACGAGTTGCCCCAGCTTAGCTCTGGTTTGTAATAGGTCAATTGTTTTAAGCGGGAGTAAGAAACATTTCCTCCGATGGTAACTTTAACCGAGCGGATATTGCCGGAATAAGCGATGGAAGCATCACCGCCAATGTAGGCATCACTTTTCAGGTTCTCTGCAGCCAGATCATAGCCTAACTCACTAGGAACCAGCACATCTTCTTTACGCTGAAACAATCCGGTACGTTTGCGGTAGAAGTAATCCACAGCCCCCGTAATTTTCCCATTCAGAAGGCCGTAATCCAGGCCAATATCGGCCATACGGCTTTCAAACCAGGAAATGTTTGTGATCGGGCGGCCATCTCCCTGCAGATCATAGGCTGTTTTAAGCGTCGATGAGTTGATTACCTGACCTCCCGTACGGATTACATCCAAAATAGCTGTAGAACGAGGATACTGGTAACCCGCCAGATAATCAAATGCTCCGACACCAATATTATCATCACCCAAAAGTCCATACGAAGCCCTGATTTTCAGGTCACTGAGTGTATTGGATAAACTGCCTAAGTCCTTGTAGAAAGGTTCTTCACTCACGCGCCATCCTGCAGATACGGAAGGAAACCAACCCCAGCGTTTGTCGGGTGCAAACTTCCAGGATGCATCTCTTCTGGCTGCCACTTCAAACAGGTATTTGCCTTTGTAATCATAAGAAACGCGTCCTACATACCCAATGCGAGCCTCCTGGTAATCCACATCGTTGTAGGTGTCCATATCGGCAAAAAGCAGGATCGGCAGCTCATTGGTTTTCGGAACAGTGTGTACCCAAACCTCCACGTTACGTCTGTTGATCCGCTCCACTACAAAAGTGGCATTCAGATTATGGCTGCTGCCAAAGGTATGGTTGTAGTTCAGTTGGCCCTGCATTACCGTTTCAATAATTTTGCGTGTGCCCCGTTCGCGCCAAGGGTTAGTGCTACCGCCAGTTCGGTTATATTTATCCGTTACTTCGTCGTAGGTGAAGGTGTCGTAGGTGTATTCGTGCCCGTTCATCAGCCGGTCTGCCAGGTAATACGAATACAAGCCTTTGGCTGTTAAGCCCTTAATAGGTGTTTCGTACTCGCCGGTAAAGTTGAGTTGCAATACACGCCAGTCTTCTCTCCAATATCCGGAAGTTTTTTTGTTCAGCCAGGCAAAGTTGGTTTCATCGTTCTGGATGTGATTGGGATAAGCCGGATTATCATTGGCATAAGGACGTTCAAACGGACGGTTGCGGAACAAGGCAAACCGGGGCAACCAGTAATCGTCTCCACCCGGAATACCAGGTTGGTCTCTGGTTTCAATCCGTCCGTTGATCTGCGTGCTTACTTTGAAGCGTGGCGTAATCTGGGCCCCTACGTTGGTTTGAATATTGGTACGTTCAAAGGTGTATTCTCTTCCCAGCATAGAAGATTGCTTTACTCTGCCCAGTGAGAAATAGTAATTAATCTTATCAGACCCACCCGTTGCATTGAGGTTAATGGACGACTGCGGCGCGTTTTTCTTTACGATAAAGTCATACCAGTCAAAACTTCTGTAATTCTTCTCGGTTCCTGCCTGCCATTTGGCCAGTTCTTCCCGGCTCATGATCTGACTTGGGTCTCTGCCTTCGTTTACGTCAGCTTCCACTTTGGCCGTATACCATTCGCCTGCATTAACGGTTTTCGGGAAACGCGTCCAGTTTTGCCAGCCCACATACGTATCCACATTGAACGTATTTCCACTGCCGGTCTTGCCTTTCTTGGTTGTCACAATGACTACCCCATTGGCTGCCCGCGAACCATAAATTGCCGCGGAGGCGTCTTTCAGCACTGTAATGCTTTCGATGTCGTTGGGCGAAATGTTGTTAAACTGACCTTCATCCTTCTGGATTCCGTCGATTACGTACAGGGGGTTCCCCATATTCCGGATCTGAATGCTGGCACTGGAACCGGGCCGACCGTCGGTCATCCGAAATGAGACACCGGCAATTTTACCGGCCAGTGTGGCACTCACCGTTGTGGCATGTACCGGGTCGATATCCTTGTTGGTAATACCCGAGATGGCTCCGGTCAGGGTTTCTTTTTTCTGGGTGCCATACCCTACCACCACTACTTCACCCAACGATTTGATGTCTGGCGCGAGCGAGATGCTGATGGTGGACTTGCCTTTGACGGCCACCTCTTCGGTCAGATAGCCGATGAAAGAAAATACCAGGATGGCATTTTCATCGGAAACGGACAGAGAATAGGAACCGTTGGAATCGGTGATGGCGCCGTCTGTAGTGCCTTTGACACTTACACTTACGCCGGGCAAAGGCTGGTTGTGTTCATCGGTCACTTTACCCGAAATCGGGATTGCAACCGGAGAGGAACTGGGTGTCAAAGCTGGCTGATGGAATCGGTGGTAGGTGCGACCGGCATAACCAGCCTGCTGCATACCCACAACCAAAATCATGAGCATACCCATCCTGAGAAAGTAGAATTTCCTCATAGAGATTTTAAGGGGAAAATTAAAGTGTTGTAAGAGATGATTTTTACGAGTTGCCGACCCTCCGTTCGCTTTCGAATCGTTGCAGCCTGTGCCAAATAGTATCTTTTGAAAAGGCAAAACCCCTTCTCTGAAAAGACTTTCATTTTGGCCTGTTACAGCGAAAGAAATAAAAAGCGATTGTTTGGGAGAGTCCGCGTTACCTGTATGGTTTGCAGATAAGTTCTATCTGGTGGGCAAATAACGGTAACAAGTGAGGTTTGGAAAGAACACTTTTCCTCCAATTAGTAATAGTATTTCTTCAATAGTTACTAATTTTACAAGATAAAGCACCCACAAGCTGGATTTTTATCCTTTTTTGAAGGAAATTTATGAAGAATCCACTTTACCGGATCAACCTATACTTAAAAATCATCTATGGATAAGATTTTCTACGGCATTCTGGCCTTAGTCTGCATTACGATAACAGCGTCTCTGGCACAGCCACTACCCGCTACACAAAAACAGACGCATTATTTCAAGCATTTCGGGGTAGACAATGGGCTGTCACAGAATACAGTCATGGCTATCTTTCAGGATAGCCAGGGATTTATGTGGTTTGGCACCAAAGACGGCCTGAACCGCTACGATGGACACTCGTTCCGGATCTTTCGTCACGAACCGGGCAACCCGAATGCCATTGGCGACAATATCATCCGCGACATCAACGAAGACGACAACCACCAGATCTGGATTGGCACCGACGAGGGGATTTTCCTTTATCATCCTACCACCGAATGTTTTTCGCCTTTCCGAGTTGCCACTGCCGACAACAAGACTATTCAAGGTGAAATCATGGATATTAAAAAAGACGCACATGGCAATATGTGGATAGTTGCTGGCGGCCAAGGCGTGTTCTGTTATTCCAAACAACAAAAAACGCTGACGTACCACCAGCATCCGTCGCAGTTTCCGGCGCAGGCCCGCACGGCTTCGTTGTCCATTGCCGCAGACAACACCATATGGACCGGCATGATATGGGGCGGCATTCAGCATATCAATCCGAAAACCGGCGAATTTGCGGAGTACACAGATAAAGGCAAGCAACTCAACGATGATTTCATTATTACGGTGCTGGATACCAAAGACCGGGTACTGATTGGAACGAAAAACCGGGGAATCAAACAATTCAATAAAGCGACCAAGCAAATCACGCCCTTGTTCAGTCACGATGAAAACCGCATTCCGATGTTTATCCGCAGTCTGGTTCCGTCGTCGGAAAACGAGATCTGGATTGGCACCGAAACGGGATTGTACATATACAATACCCAAACCAACGACTACCAGCACTGCCAGCATCATTACGACGATCCCTATTCGCTGTCAGACAATGCCATTTATTCCATGTACCGTGACCGCGAAGGAGGCATGTGGGTAGGCACCTATTTTGGCGGAGTCAATTATTACCCGCATCCGTTTACCACATTTGAAAAATACTATCCGCTGGCACACCAAAACTCGGTGAGTGGCAAACGTGTCCGGGAGTTTTGCGAAGATACACAAGGCAACATCTGGATTGGCACTGAAGATGCTGGCCTGAATCTGTTTAATCCCAAAACCAAACGGTTTATCAACTACAAGCCCTCAGACCCTACGCATCACATTACCTACCACAACGTGCACGGGCTGCTCATGGACGGCGACAATCTCTGGATTGGAATTTATACCCGCGGGTTGGACATACTCAACACTAGAACCGGGCACATCCGGCATTACGAAAATACTGGCAAGGCTGGTGACCTGGGCGATAACGATGTATTCTCGATCTATAAAGATCGAAACGGTCAGGTGTGGCTGGGCACCATCGGTGGACTGTATACGTACAATCCTGCTACAGATAGCTTCACGTCCCGTAAAGATGTCGGCAATTATTTTATCTACGACATCCGGGAAGATGCTCAAGGCTACCTGTGGTTATCTACCTACAAAGCCGGATTGCTGCGACTCGACCTCAAAACCCAGGAGCTCAAATCGTTCCGTTACAATCCCGCCGACTCGGCCAGCCTGAGTAACAATTCGGTTATATCCATCTTTCTGGATTCGCAGAAACGGCTTTGGTTCGCTACCGAAGGAGGCGGCATTTGCCAATACAATCCGCAGAAAGAAAATTTCACTCATTATACCACTAATAATGGCTTACCCAGCAACATCACCTATCGCATAGTTGAGGATAAAGAACACAATCTCTGGATCAGCACATTGAATGGACTGGTGCGGTTCAATCCGGCTAAAAAGGAAATGAAGACCTTCACCAAAGCCGATGGACTGATGGTGAATCAGTTTAACTACAAGTCGGGATTCCGGAGCAGTACCGGTATGCTCTATTTCGGTAGTCTAAATGGTTTTGTGGCATTTGACCCCACTCGGTTTACCACCAATCAGTTTATGCCGTCGGTTGTGCTTACCAACTTTGAAATATTCAACAAGGAAGTTCCGATTGGCACTGAAAACTCGCCGCTCAAACAATCCATTACAACAACGCAAGCCATTACCTTGCCCTACGACCAGTCGTCCTTGACATTTTCATTCGCTGCCCTGGGTTTTAGTTCTGCCGAATCAAACCGGTATGCATACAAAATGGAAGGTCTGGACAAAGACTGGAACTACCCACCTTCACACCAGAAGATCACCTATTCGCGGATTCCTCCGGGTCACTATACGTTTCTGGTCAAGGCGTCCAATGGCGGCAATCGATGGAATACAGAGGGGGTACATCTGCAGATTCACATCACACCGCCTTTCTGGCGGTCACCGCTGGCTTACGCCTTTTACGTTTTGCTAGGGATAGGCATTCTATATTACTTGGTTACCTTATATAAGAAACGACTGGAGAAAAAACACCAGGAGAGCCTGCAACTGCTGCAAAACCAGCAGGACAAAGAAATCTACAATGCCAAAATTGAGTTCTTTACCACTATCGCCCACGAAATACGCACGCCGCTAACGCTGATCAAATGGCCTCTGGAACAATTGATTGACCTGAACAACCAGGAAAAGCCCATTTCCAAGAGCCATTTGCAGGACAATCTGTCAATCATGGACCTGAACACCAATCGGCTCATTGAACTGACCAACCAGTTGCTCGACTTCCGAAAGGCGGATCAGCAGGGCATTCACCTCAACTTTGTCAAAACCAACATCAATGTACTGCTTCAGGAAGTACATGCCTGGTTCAAAGCTGCGTGCCAGCAAAAAGGCATTGACTTTCAACTGCATCTGCCTAACGAAACCGTTCTGGCCGACGTGGATCATGAAGCACTGAATAAGCTTTTCAGCAATTTGTTTTCCAATGCCGTAAAACACGCCACTCATACCATTGACGTACAGTTGGAAGCAAATGGCAAAGAAGGGATGTTTCAGGTGACGGTTTACAACGACGGTCCCAGTATTCCGCAGCCGTTGCGCGAGAAAATCTTCCAGCCGTTTTTTCAGGTTCCCAACCAAACCGCACACAAAGGAAGCGGCTTAGGACTTCCGTTGGCCCGTTCACTAGCCGAGTTACACAAAGGAAACCTGTTACTGGATACCACTGAAGAAACCCGTTTTGTGGTGTCACTGCCATTGCATCAGGAACATGTCATCAATTTGACCAACACCCAGACGGATCTGGAAAACTCGTTGCAGACCATCGCCACGGACATGGCGGAAGCCACGATCAACTCGGAAATCAAGTACACACTGCTCATTGTAGAAGACAACAAGGATTTGCAGTCCTATCTGGCGGATCACCTGAAGCCTTACTACCGGATATACAAAGCCAGCAGTGGTACAGAAGCCCTGTCGATTCTGGATCAGAATCCGGTTGACTGCGTGGTCAGTGATGTGATGATGCCACTCATGAACGGATTTGAACTATGCAAGGAAATCAAATCGCGCCTGGAATACAGCCACGTGCCAGTGATTTTGCTGACGGCCAAAAGCAACATGGAATCGAAGATAGAAGGCTTGCAAATGGGTGCCGATGCCTATGTAGAAAAGCCTTTCTCGATGCATTATTTATTGTTACAGATCAACAACCTGCTCAAAAATCGCCAGCAATTGCGACAAGTGTTTTCTAATTCGCCGTTGTCGACGATGGAAAGCATGGCCATGACCAAAGCCGATGAACAATTCCTGGCCAGGCTGCACAATATCATTGACCAGCATTTGACCGATGTTCATTTTGGTGTGGAACAACTGGCCGACGAACTGAACATGAGTCAGTCGAGTTTACTGCGAAAAACCAAGGGCATTTCCGAACTAACACCCAATGACCTGATTCGATTAGTGCGTCTCAAAAAAGCCGCTCAACTCATCGAAGAAGGCGAGTACCGGATTACCGAAATCTGCTACATGGTAGGCTTTAATTCGTCGTCTTACTTTGCCAAGTGTTTTCAGAAACAATTTGGCGTACTGCCCAAAGATTATTTGGACGAAAAACGCAATAAAAATGAGAAAGCCGAAACCAAATAGTATCTTTTAAAACAACAAAACCTGCCTTTGGATTGTCTCAAATCGGGCAGGCAATGTCCGCATCCGGACAACCGACCAACACATTAAAAATCCAAAAAGCCTTAAATCTAGCGGTTTAAGGCTTTTTTATTTTCTGGCAAATCATTTGATATACAGAAATGGAAGATATATACAAATTCAAAATAGTATCTTTTTACAAGAGAAAACCTAATTAATAAAACCCTAATTAATTCAAGTTGCGTGATATAATTATTAAGGCGAATTGCACAGCAAGAACCTGTAAAAAAGGTGCGTAAGCCTCTTTCTTTGGCGGGGTGCGGGCTAGCCTTGCGAGGGGAAGCATTCAAAGAAAGTGTCTTTTCTTTGTTACTTTCTTTGGACAAGCAAAGAAAGTAAGAGCGTTACAAACTGAGAAATAATAGCTATTGGAAAAACTCACTATTCATAGTAGAAATAGTATCTTTTCAAAAGGCAAAACCCTGATTAATCAGATAAAACGATCAACCTTATATGCGACGAAGCGATCTTGGTGAATTTGAAGAAGTAGTTCTGCTTACCGTGGCAGTGCTTACACCCAATGCCTATAGCGTAGCCATTGCCGAAGAACTGGAAACCCAAACCGGAAATACCACCAGCACTGGCGCCGTGCATGCAGCGTTACAACGCCTGGAAGACAAAGGCTTGGTAAACTCACAAATGGGACCAGCCACTGCCGAACGGGGCGGACGTCGCAAACGTCTCTTCACCGTTACCGTAGCCGGCAGTCGCATGCTGCATGACGTACAGGCGGTGCGCACCCGACTTTGGGAACGCATTCTTCCGGGGGCATTGCCCGGTATTCCGTCCGTTTAAAAACCGTTTTTCTTCCGGCTACACCCATGAACGAAACTTCTCAAACACCGAAACACAAGAACCATCCACCCCGCTGGATTGACCGCTGGCTGGAATGGTTAATCGCCCCGCATCTGTGGGAGGAAATACAAGGAGATCTGCACGAACGGCACTTGCTACGTGCCAAACGCCAAAACGAGTCGCAATCTCAGTGGCTATACATAAAAGACGCGGTCAGTTATCTCCGCTTTTCCAACCTCAAACGTACTCATTCGCCATCCACTTTTACTACTTCTATGCTACGCAACTATTTTACCATTGCATTTCGCAACCTGACCCGTCAAAAATCCTTTGCGGTTATCAATATTCTGGGGCTTTCGGTTGGCATTATTTGCAGTATTTTTATCGTGCTCTGGGTACAGGACGAACTCAGTTACGACCGTTTTCATGTCAATGCGCCTCAACTCTACCGGCTTACCAGCCATACACCTGATATCCATGCGGCAGTGACTCCGGCTCCTTCCGCGGCGGCGATAGCAAATGAACTGCCCGAAATCGTCAATGCAGTACGACTACATCAGGATACCCATATCATGGGCGTGGGCAATCGGAAATTTGAGGAACAGCGCATTTACTACGCTGATTCAACTTTCTTTCAGGTGTTTTCGTTTCCGCTTCTCAAAGGCGATGCCCAAACGGCTCTCAACCGCCCCGATGGCATACTGATTACGCAGGCCATGGCTCAAAAATACTTTGGTACCGAAGATGCCCTTGACAAAATCATTCAAAAAAACAATAAAGATAACTTTGTTGTAACTGGGGTGCTGGCTAATATTCCCTCCAATTCTCACCTTCAATTTGACTTTATCCTTCCCATGTCGCATCTGGCACAGACGAATGATGACCTGAAAAAGAACAATTGGGGAAACTTCAATTTTTACAGTTATGTATTGATAGACAAAAATACGGATGCAGCAGCGGTAGCCAAACTGGACCAGCGCATCAGCGGACTGATCAAAAAACACCTTAATTTTAAAGTTGATTTCAAATTGCAGCCAGTGCTTAGCATTCACTTGCACTCCAGTTTACTCCGGGATGTGGAAGGAAATGGCAATAGTCAGTATGTGCGTATTTTTTTGGTAGTAGCCGTTTTTATTCTGGTAGTCGCCTGCATCAATTTTATGAATCTGGCTACTGCCCGTTCGGCCAAACGGGCCAAGGAAGTAGGATTGCGCAAAGTAGTCGGAGCCCATCGGTTTCAGTTAATCGGGCAGTTCATGGCCGAATCCTCACTTATTGCTTTCTTATCCTTGTTAATAGCTCTACTGGTAGTCTGGTTATTGATTCCTTACTTCAATAACCTCACCGGAAAAACCATTGCCTTTTCGCTGCTGAATGCCCAGCTTTTTTCAATGGTATTGTTAATTGCACTGTTTACAGGTTTATTGTCAGGCAGTTACCCGGCCTTCTTCTTATCCAAGTTTCAACCGGTAAAAGTATTGAAAGGAAACATCGCCAAAGGTGGCGATACCTGGTTTCGCAATAGTCTGGTCGTGTGTCAGTTCGTGGTTTCCATTATGATGCTCGTGGGCACCGGAGTGATTTACAGCCAGTTGCAATACATTAAAAATCGTAACTTGGGTTTTGATAGGGAGAATCTTCTCTACATGCAAATTACCGGGGAACTATGGAGCAAGCGAGAAGCTTTTCAGAATGAGTTGCAGCGAAACCCGCTGACCAGCGCCTTTTCCACTACCTTCGAACTACCAATCAATTTGGGAACGGGTGCAGCCGATGTGCACTGGGAAGGAAAAGATCCGCAAAGTCAGCCTGTTTTTCCAACCATTGCTGCTGATGCCCGTTTTATTGACGTTTTCAAGATGAAGATCATTAGTGGCCGAAAATTCTACACCGATTCCAAGGCTGACACGGCCAGTTTTATTGTCAACCAGCGGGCCCTTCAAATCATGGGCATGACCGCTGACAACGCCATTGGCAAAGCCTTGACGTTGGGCGATATCAAAGGCACCATAGTAGGTGTGGTGCAGGATTTTAATTTTAAGCCGGTTCAGCAAACCATTGAACCGCTTATCTTATACTACAATACCTCGGGAGACAAAGTAGTCGTCCGTACCCCGCCCGGAGCCACTGAAGCATCGATCCGGGCACTGGAAGCCATTCACCGCAAACTCAATCCCAATTATCCGTTTGCCTACCATTTTGTGGATCAGGACCTGGCTAATTTGTACAAAAGTGAAAGCCGAATGGGTGATTTGTTTAACCTATTTGCGGTGCTAGCCATTTTTATTTCGTGTTTGGGCTTGTATGGGTTATCAGCCTTTATTGCAGAGCAACGGACCAAGGAAATCGGGGTACGACGTGTTCTGGGTGCGTCAACCGGAAATATCCTGTTTTTACTATCGAGCAATTTCACACGCCTGCTTGTGATTGCGATGCTGATAGCCACACCGTTGGCCTGGCTGGCCGTTAACAACTGGCTGGAAGGATTTGCCTACCGGGTGGATGCCGGATGGGCAACGTTTGTCGTGGCTTTCTTGGTCGTAGGTGGCATTACCATTCTCGCCGTTAGTTACGAATCCATCAAAGCGGCGTTGGCCAATCCCATCAAATCCCTTCGCAACGAATAATAATTCATTTCTACTCAGACAACTCGTTTACTTTTGTACTGTAAGAGTTGTCTGAGTAGAAACAACGTTTTTTTGCTCTTATATCCAAAAAATGAGTTGAGGGCCTAGTATTTCTCTCTAGCGAGAAAAAAAGTGCGCAAGCCTCTTTCTTTGGTGAGAGGCGGGATGGATTTGAGCAGGGAAGCATTCAAAGAAAGTGTCCTTTTTGGTTCCTTTTTGGACAAGCAAAAAGGAACAGGTGGTTAGTTAGAGAAACGATAAAGATTTACAAACCTCATTATTCACCTTATATTAAAAAACAAAGGAACTGTCGGTTTTTACTTTTTCTACCCTACTATTTTTCTAACTCATTTTATCGGAATACACCTGCGCAAAAAAATACTATCAATAAAAAGTAAAAAACCGCTATAGGTTGTAGAAATTGAACAAATCGGCGATTTTATATCCTCTTTTGACGAAATTGTATGCGTGTCATCGATACAAAAAGTGAAAACTTGCAGGGAATCCTTATCTGTTTTTCCCATATTTTGCAATGATGACAAACCCAACGTTATTTCTACGCCTGGCATTGTGCCTGGTGCTGGTCAGTTGTGTTGCAAAGGCACAGTCGCTGCGTCCGCCGGCTACTCCTTTGATCACACACGATCCGTATTTTAGCCTCTGGTCTTTTACCAATGAACTCAATGCTTCTCCTACCAAACACTGGACTGGCCGTAATCAACCGCTAGAAGGCATTATCACCGTGGATGGAAAGCCCTATCAGTTTCTGGGCAAAAGCGTAACCCCGCCAGTTACGGTAGTGCCAACCGGTTCACAAGCCAATGTGACGGTACAATACACCTTTGAAAAACCAGCTGATAACTGGTACAAGCCTGATTTCAACGCTTCGTCCTGGAAAACCGGTGGTGCACCGCTTGGACTTCCCAACGATGCGTTTCCAACCAAAACACCCTGGACCACCAAAGAAGTGTGGTTGGTTCGCGACTTTGAATTGAACACACTCACCTTCAACGACTTGAAACTGTACACGTTTTACGATGACGACGTTGAAATTTACCTGAACGGGGTGCTGGCGTATAGTTGCGCGCCTTGTTACGTGAATGAATACGTATTGAAAGACATCAACCCGGAAGCGAAAAAAGCCTTGAAAAAAGGAAAAAACCGGATGTCTATTTCCTGTAAAAATCCACAAGGCGGTGCCTTTATTGACGCGGGTCTGGTAAATGTGGTACCCGAAAAAGCGCCTCTAGCCAGCGCCGTACAGAAGTCCATGCAAGTAAAAGCCACGCAGACGTATTATACATTCACTGCTGGCGGCGTTGATCTGTCGTTAACGTTCACCTCTCCCCTACTTATGGACGACCTGGAAACCCTCAGTCGGCCAGCCAGTTACATCACGTTCCAGGTTAAGAGCAACGACGGCAAATCGCATACGGCTTCTATTGATTTTACACTATCCGGATTGATCGCTGTTAACAATGCCAGCCAGAAAGTGGCTGTAACCAAAACCAAAGTCGGTGATGGACAGGCGATTAAAATTGGTTCGGATGAACAAAAAATATTGGGTCGCAAAGGTGACAATGTGCGAATCGATTGGGGATACGCGTATTTGTACGCACCCAAAGCGGCTCCAACGCAATTAACAACCACTGCTGACGCCGGAACCGCCAAATTTCCGGCGTTGAAGATAACACCGTCTCAAAACTACCAGAATCACATCATTCTGGCCTACGACGACATTTATTCGGTACAGTATTTTGGTCAGAATCTGCGTTCGCTGTGGCGCAAAGATGCCTCCATGACGGCTGAAAAAATGCTGGCCGATGCCGAAAAATACTATCCTTCGCTGATGCAAAAGTGCCAGGCCTTTGATGAAAAACTACACGAAGACACCAAAGCTGCTGGCGGCGAAGAATATGCCCAACTGTGCGAACTGACGTATCGCCAGGCTATTGCGGCTCATAAACTGGTAACCAAACCCGATGGCGAGTTGCTGTTTTTCTCCAAAGAAAACTTCTCGAATGGTTCCATTGGTACCGTAGACATTACTTATCCGTCGGCTCCGATGTTTTTGTACTACAATCCCGAACTGCTGAAAGGAATGCTTACGTTCATCTTCGAATACAGTGAATCGAGCAAATGGACCAAGCCTTTCGCGGCTCATGACGTGGGTACGTATCCGCTAGCCAATGGACAAACCTATGGCGAAGACATGCCGGTAGAAGAATCGGGTAACATGCTGATCCTGACCGCTGCCGTTGCCAAAATAGAAGGCAATGCCAACTACGCCAAAAAACACTGGCAAACCCTGACTACCTGGGTAGAGTACCTGAAGAAAGAAGGTTTTGATCCGGCGAATCAGCTTTGCACCGACGACTTTGCTGGTCACCTGGCACGCAATGCCAACCTGTCGGTAAAGGCCATTATGGGTATTGCTTCGTATGGCTACCTGGCTGGTTTGCAAGGCGATACCAAGACAGCCAGCGAATATCAGACCTTAGCCAAATCACTGGCGCAAAAGTGGATGACCATGGCCGCCGACGGCGACCACTATGCCCTGACCTTTGATAAAAAAGGAACCTGGAGCCAGAAGTATAACCTGGTGTGGGACAAGCTGATCGGCTTGGGTATTTTTCCAGAACAAGTGGCTCAGCAGGAAATCAAGTACTACCTGACCAAGCAGGAAAAGTACGGGTTGCCACTCGATAGCCGCCGTACGTATACAAAGACGGACTGGATTTTGTGGACGGCAACCTTAGCCAATAATCCCAGCGATTTTCAGGCGTTGTTTACGCCTGTATATAAGTATGTGAACGAAACGTCGACGCGTGTGCCTGTCAGCGACTGGCACGAAACCACCGATGGCAAGCAAGTAGGCTTCCAGGCTCGGTCGGTAGTGGGTGGCTATTACATTAAGTTGCTGGAAACCAAAATGGCGACTTCTCGCTAAGCTTCAACTAGTATCTTTCTAAACCACAAACCCCGCTCAATAAAGCGGGGTTTGTGGTTTTATTCTGTTTTGTATTTTATCAAAGACTCTAGTTCTTTCCAGTACTGCTTTCGGGTTTGATCCATGTTCATTTTCTTGAAATCGGCGGATTGATACACATCTTCTATCTTTTGAATCGTTGCCATCGGTGGACGAGTGTAAAGTTGTCGGGCGTTGCTTTGCCAATTACGCAAAAACCGCCAGGCCATATTTTGCACTGAAAGGTCAGCATCCTGGGTGGCCCGAAGAAGCTCGGACAAAACCTCCCAACCGCCCTGATTGTCATACAAATGCAAAAGCGTCTTTTTTTGGATGGGAGTGCCTGAGTCAAATAGTATCTTCAGTTTTGCCAAAACCTCATCATCCAAATAGCCTTTTAGTATATAGACGCATTTCATCCGAATCTTCTTAGTTGGATGCACGAGCAGTTGCAAAGCATAGGGACGGGCTTTGCCTGCGTCCAAGGTGTATAGCCCATATAAGCTAACAAACTGAATCACAGGCCGCAAATCCGTGATATAAGATTCGATCAAAGGAATGTCTTCTTGGGTTCCGGTTTCGGCTAGCCCCAATATGCTTCCCGCTAATTGATGACCACTTTCTATTTGTTTTCGTTAATACGCAGCAAAAGATTTGCATTCTTCGCGAAGTTCGTACCGGGCAAACATCCGTACCATGGCCGATTCATCGGCTACCAGATTCCAGATATAGGGCTTCAAAGCCAGCCTGAAATCAGCTGCCAAGGTGACGGCTTTGCTACGTATCTCCGCGGATTCATCCTGCAAAAATGCTTTCAACAAATCCAGTTGCTCTCGTTTATCGTCCAATGAAGCGGTTTTTCTTAACAACTGGCTGCGCACCAACGGGCTTTTGTCCGAAAGCAACAGTTGAGCGGTTTGGTAGGTTAGTTTTCCTGCCTTCAAGTAATACTGAACATAAATAACCCGGTTTTTATCAGGCAGTTTTTTGATTCTGGCGTATACGAGTTCGGTCAGTTCAGTGCGGGTGATGTGCTGTACAATTTCTTTGTGAATGCCAGTTAAGTCAGCCCTGCGTTTGTCGAGCAATGCATGAACCAACGGCAGGTGTTGCAAGAAAGCCTCAAACGAATCTTGTTTGAGAAGGTGACGAATGCTTTGCTCTGCCGTCTCACGGACTATCCACACCCAGTCGCCTAGCCGCCTGAGAATGAAAGGTACGGCTTCCGGAGTTGGAATGGAACCCAACTCTTTCAAAGCTACTTCGCGCATATAGCCGCTGCTGTTCATGCTGGCCTGTGTCAATACACTCACGTAATCCTTCAGCGGAAGCTTATGCTTCAGGCTCTTAAGGTCTTCGGGTTGCATCAAATCTCCTCGTTAATCTTTTCTTTCATATACACCTCATCCGCCTCCAAGGCAATCAGATGCGGCATCCAGCAGTCGGAATGTTCGGTGCCGATTGCGTGATTATTCAGGCATACGCGATTGGGACCATCCTGACCGTCCAATCCGCAGCATCCATTGAGGCGTTTGGAATCGGTGTGAAACGTGGAGTTTCGCAGATCGTGAATGTGAATGAGAATCTGACCTTCGGTTTTTGCAAAATGGTTTCCGTCGCTGATTATGTAATACCCTTGTGGAAGATAGGCTTCGCCATCGGTTTCATTGACAGCTATAGATTCGGGCAAGAGATTTAACTCCGGAGTGAGTTCAGCGTGGCAGGTTTTGCAATAAATTTTCATACTATTTTTGCTAGTTGTAATTATTTTATAAAAAGGGTAACAAACGAACAAAGTACATTTTATGTGCTCTACCACTAAGCTATTTTGCGCAAGCAGAAGCGGGATTCGAACCCGCGCCCCATCGTCCCAAACGAAGTAACTCTGTTCTACGACACCTTTAAGACTTTTCTAAATCCATCAAAGAGGACTATAAATTCTATTTACTATTCTTGGCAGTGAAATAGTTTTTCATATAATATGATTGGTATTCTGAATGAAACTTGATAAAGTTTTTAGTTCTATCATCTCTGTTTGGAACCTCAATACCGTAGATTCTATTGTAAATACTCCCAAAATTATTGAGAACAATTATGATCATCCTTAGATGCTTAAATGCGGCATCAAAGTCTGGCGTTTGAAATCCTTTGATTTTGAA
Organism: uncultured Sphingobacteriales bacterium; assembly: GCA_963520985.1. GTDB lineage: Bacteria > Bacteroidota > Bacteroidia > Cytophagales > 172606-1 > Xanthocytophaga. Next base: position 2,392 of record CAUQTA010000022.1, on the reverse strand, counting down.
GGGATCATTAATTTCATCACCATCAGAGTGAGCAAATTTCTTATCTCTTAATTTCCTTACTTTTCCATAAAAGTCTGAGCTTCTGATTTCCTCAATTAATTGTTCATTCTTGTCAAAACGTGTCTGAAATTCTCTTGTTTTATCTTGATTAATTATTTCATTTAGCTTTTGTAATGATGCAACATGTCGTTCTGTTCTCTTTTCCCCTAATTCTAATAACTTCGTATACTCCATTATAAAGCAATACTGTAATGTTGCTCTGTAGAAATTAAAAGTATGACTATTCACAATTTTAAGTTCATTAGCGGAATAGTATTCATCCGAAATAATTTGCAATTCTGTAATTGCTGTATTGCATCGGTTTATTGTTCCATGGATGTGTCCTAACCTTTGACAGATTTGATCTTCTATAGTTTTCATCTTAAAAACAACTTTCTAGTGATTACTCTCTCAAATAAATCTAACATTCTTTCTTACGGATCATCTTTATAAATATACATTTTTACAATTAAATTGACAGAGCAACAAGCGGTAAGAGTCTGTTGGCGTTGGAAAGACGAAGTATCTCTTATCTACGGCATCTGTCAAGGTCTTGCATTACAGTTCTATATCATTGATAGAGGCTATCACGCTTTCTTTTTCTTCCAGCGACACCATCATATCAAAAATTTTCTCGCTCCAACCGGCTACCGTCATCACCCCTTCGTCGAACAGCGTATTGCCATACCCTTTCAGATCGACGCTGTACGTTACCACCGATGGATTGATTTGCCGATAGGCCTGAAACAACTTATTGAAATCGTTGCCTGCGCGGCGTTTTTTATCAAACCAATTGCATTTGCTCCCTACCTGGCAATCGGAGAAAATGATAATCCGGTCAACCTTCTGCTTCTTTTCAAGCAGCATTTCCATCATATCAAAAATCCCTTGTTCCGTACTCGGCCCGCATTTTTTGGCTTCCGCATTGATGGTTTTGAAGTTTTCAAACACCGAATGTTTCCGGTTCAGCGATGGCATAACCAGGTTGTCGCCAAACAAGCCCACCAGCGTATCTTCGGCACGGAGCCAGTATAGCACCGCAAACAGATTGGCAATATCCGCCGTGGTGCGTCGGCTCATGGCCGAAACCACCGATTTGCCACCCATATCGCCAAACATGCTTCCTGAGTTGTCCGATAGAATCAATGTTTTGCCAGCAGCAACCGGAATGTTGTCAGTTGCGAACACGACAGCTTGTTCAATGGCTTTCAGGGCCGCATTGATTTTAGTCTTTTCAGATTCAAACATCGGATTTTTCTCGGTCAGTGCTTCAATTTCGGCATAGGCCGACAAGAACCGAAAAGGCAATTGCTTGGAACGCAACACTTTGTTTTTATCAGCAATCTGTTTCAGTGCTCCTGTCAAAGCCACATCAGTTCCTTGCGTTACAATGTTTCGCAGGTTACGCAACAAGGCCATATAGCCCACTTTTCCACTCAACACCAGTTCTTCCCATTTTGCGGCCTTGGCCTGTTGTTTTTCGGTTTCACTGGCAAAAGCCCGCTGTCCCAGTTGCGACAATTCAGTTTCCCAGGTATAAGGCACTGGCAACGAATCTTTTGCAATCTGATTGAACAATTCTTGCTGTGCTTCATCTTTTGCTTTCGGGTGCACCAGAAACAAGGCATCTTTCAGTGTCACCGATGCATTGCGGTTGTATTTGGCAAACTGATAGCCATCGAACCGGTTGAAACTCATTGCCAATCCTTTCTGAATCTGTTTCGACAGTTTTCCCAGTTTTTTGGTATCAGTGCGCTGGTTGGTTAACTGGTAATAAGCCAGCAGTTCTGTAATCTCATCCGGGCGGGAAACTACCCGCTCAATGGTGTGGCTCACCAGATTGTCACCACGGTGCACTTTTGCCAATTCGCCAATCAGTACCAACGGCACTGACCGCAAATGCATCTGTTCACGGGTATAGATTGCCAGCTTTGCCACAAATTCAGGTGCTACCTGTGGCACCAATTTCTGGATTCGGGCCAACCGGTCATCGGCTTTTTCATAGTACGAATCCTGCAACATGGAACTGACTACGGCTGTGTACAACTCCATCTCGGCACTCAAACGAAACGCTTTGCCACCCATGTAGTTGGTAGTGGCGGCAGGCTGGCGTGAGGCAATGTTAAATTTCATAGTTGTAGTTTTTGTGTTGTTTGGATTGAACGATACAAAATTGAGAAGCTACTGCGCAGTCTTTCTGCGCAGTAGAAATTATTTTTTTACTTTTTTCAAAAATGCCAGACCTGTTTCTATTGATGGGTAGATAGATTATCTATCTGAATGAATAACCCAGTATGTACCACAGGCTTTAGCCTGTCACAGTTTCCGCATATTGTAGCTTACAGTGTGGTAC
>CAUQTA010000021.1:0-50292 GCA_963520985.1 uncultured Sphingobacteriales bacterium | reverse complement strand
AGTCATACACATATACAGTCATACACATATACAGTCATACACATATACAGTCATAAAAAAGTATATTTACCTGACGGTAATTTCACCCCCCATAACCAAGCTTGCCGATGGCTTCCATCCAGACCCAGATACGTATCATTTACAGGAACGCGGGTTTTCAACCCCTCACCCTTAACCAGCCGCAGGTTGACGAGCTGAAACAGGTTTTCCAGATCGATGACATTGACACCGGCACCGAAGCCTATCATCGGCTACTCGATGGGGTGGACAGCATCCTTTTGCTGGTCAACCGCCCCGAGTGGGTCAGGCCCGTCAAACTGGACATGCAGGAGGAACTATCCTTTTTGAAAGAGCTGGAGGCTCTGAATCAGAAGCCAGTCGAATATGCCGATCCGTTCCTGATGGCCGAGTACCATTACTATCACCGGGACAGGAAGGCGGACGGCTCGATGGAAATTTTCCTCGAAGAGCAGGTCAAATCAAGGATCATCCGCAATCCGGAGCGACTGGCCGCCATGCTGGAAAAACTAGCCAATCCCAAGAACGCTGTTACCCCTGAACAAGCCGACCGGATGCTTGAGGACATGATGCGTCAGGTTAAAAACGGGTTCAACCCGTTCCGGAAAAGGGAAGGCGAAAGTTAACATCCCGGCTTGGTGGGAGTTTGGCAAACAGGAGCGTTTAATCCCACAGTTGCTTCGGCATCTGGGTCCTTGACAAGGGCCGTACGGGCTTCAATGGCCTTTTCAATTTGCTGGGGCGTGAGCTGCTGGCCTTCCAGTCGCATGGTCTGATCGGTACGCGTGACGATACGGGTGGCCAGTTCCCTTGCCTTGCGGTCAAGCAACTCATCGAGCGTGCCATCTTTCGGAACAAAACCGTAGACAAGCTTCATGTCCATCGCCTGCGCTACTTCCTTGAGCGTTTTGAGAGTCAGTGAATCCTCTGTCTCGGCCTTTTCAATGTCATACACGCGCTGTCTGGACAGGTTGAGCCTAACGGCGAGCTGGGAAACGGACATTCCCAGCGAGAGACGGATCATCTTAATCCATCCGATTGCCGGCCGGCCGGCCCTTGCCAGCGGCAGAAACGGCTCCAGCTTCCTTGCAAGCTGCTCAAACTGAATCCTTACCTTTCCCATGTGTCAATAAGTATGTTTACAAACAGGACGTAAATGTAAACCTTTACATTTACAAAAACCAGTCCGCCCAGCGGCGGCGGCCTGCTTTCCTGCTGATCCACTTGCTGGGTTCTCTTGAAGATAAGCATAAGGGGTCTCGCGGGGAACTTACCACCGGCCTAGACAGGCACGTGCGCATGAAATTTTCCGAAAGCAATCCCTTTATGGGAAAAATTCCAACAGATTTTTTTTATAACGAGATCGTCTTCGGCAGTTCCGACAGGCGGCTCAGTTACTGGATCGGGAAAGCCTCCGAACTCCCTTTTCTAAAAGAAGCATTACAGGCGCAGTCAAACCGGATACTGCGAGAAAATATCCTTTCAGCCATCGAACGAATCAAACAAACTGCCTTGTAATTGGCTACTTGTTGGATAAGAAGAGAAGTAAACTACATAAATGATCTCTGAAGCCTATTCCAGCCTGTAGGTTATTTACTGGAAATGACCCGTTAAGTGCCAATTTATAACACAATGAATTACGATATCCCAGAAGCATTACATACTCACGATGGATGACTACATTCAGGATTCTTTTACCTCCACGGTTCTGCTGTGGGATTACCTGACCGAACAAAAGCTCAATGGCGATTTTACCCTCCGGAAGCTCGAGCAACACCTGAACAGAAGCGAACGGTTCGAATTCGGCTGGAACAGCTGTACTTGTGTTGTCAAGCTGGATTACCCCAATCGGGGATTGGGTAACAGGCATTATATTCACCAGGTTAATTGATAAACATACCCACAAACCGAAGCTTACCTGTTGGATCTGAAAGACCCTGGCGGGAGGTGATTCAAAGGCGGTTATCGGTTAGTATATGACGCCTCTTCGGCCTTGAAAAGACAGAGAGCCCCCAGCATGTTAACGATAACTTCAAAGAGCTCTGGGCAGATCTACTTCATCATCAGGACGATGTGAATTTAGCCTCTACATGGCTTGGAAACCGGACCTTACACGTTTACCTATTCCTTTCTGAGCGTCAGGAGCCTTTTTTACTGTTTCGGCCTATCTCCCAGATACGGATGTTATTTCACCTGTATCTACCCGCAGGGGGATTCCAAACCCAGTGCGGTCCGGATCGATCCGGGCTCCTCCCGGTTCGAAGGCTACATCAACCTGAAGCATAACCCCTCGGGACAACTGGCCCGGTAAACCCGCCTAGGTGGCTTTGCCTTTCAGCTCCCAGTGATCCTTGATCAGCACGCCCTGCTCATCGCGTTTCAACCGACGGGCGTAGCGCTCGCCCTTTATGGTGCCGTTCTGATCGCGCCGACCGATGAACAAAAGGATTGGATTTCCCTCCGCATCGGTTTTGAAGGAGATATCGTTGCCCTTGTAGGTAATGTCCATCAGGGCTGAGGGGGCGTATTTCTTGCTCAGTTTTTGCCGGAGATGTTCGCTAAGTGCCATATGAATTGGTGTTTTCCGGTGAAAGCGAAAAAAAACAATGCCACACGGGCAGCCTTACCCCGACCCGGAAACCTGCCTGTTGCATCGATCAGGATCGATACCCTCTAGAGGATCACGGGGGGCTGTAAACGAAGATTCCCCGGCAGAGGCTAGCTGAGAACAGGGGTAACGATGCATGCAGCCGCCCGTGGTTGCGGCCGGCCGATCCCGATCCGCCAAACGTTTGGCACACGCCCGGGGTCCGTCTGCACACAGCCCATGGTCAGCAACTGATTGGGGAGATGGCAACCGGGAAGATGGAAAACCGTCCGCTCGTTTTCTGCATTTCCACAGGTTTTAGTAAATTGACAGCCCTGAACAGACGATGAAAATGAAAATAAGGAACATTGAGGGTTTTTTCCTGAACACCCTGCTGATAATCTCAACCGCCGGAGTGCTTTTGATTACCGTATCGGATGTTCTGCTGTTTCCCGAAGACACCTTGTCGATTGCACTCTCTGCGGCCATTCTGTTTGCCTGTATCGTTTCCTACCTGCTCAAAGGCAGGCATCCCACCGTTGCGGTCCTGATCGTGACATCCGTTGCCTTGGTAGCCATGAGTTACCAGCGTTTGACCGTTCCGAACACAACGACCACCTTGTCGGTCGTACTGATTGTCGGATTCATTTTCTCGGTCATGCTGAAAGGGAGAATCATGTGGGTCATGCACGGCATTGCATTTGCAATCATAAACACGGTTTTCGTGCTCCACCTGCCCGATGCCGTTACTGCCGCCATAACCTATTCCACCCTGTATTTCATACTCGCCTATGCAACCGCTGTGTTGAAAACCAATTATGACAGGATTCACCGGCATTTAAGCGACCGAAACATCGAACTTGCCGAAAAATCAGACCAGATCGCCGCACAAAATGAAAGGCTGCTTCAAATCCAGCACAATCTGAACGCACTGAATACGGGTCTGGAAAAAGCGGTGAACGAGCGGACTGCCACAATCCGGCTTCAGAACGAAACACTGCTCAGGTACAGTTACACCAATGCCCATCATCTCAGAGGCCCCGTAGCCAGGCTGCTTGGACTGGCCTCGATCTATAAGCTTGACCCGGACACGGACCCGGACTTCTTCATCCGGAAAATGGTGGATCAGGCCAATGAAATCGACGCGGTCATCAGACAGATCAACACTGAATTGGAATCAGGCGATGCGCTCGGATCAGGCGATGGCGAGAACCTGCCTTGAAATCGCTGCAGTGGTCCTGGTGGTGATTGAGCAGATGCGGTGATGGCTAGTGATTGAGCAGATGCGGTGATGGCTAGTGATTGAGCAGATGCGGTGATGGCGAAAATGCCAGACAAACCGTTGAGCCCGGTCGACAAACCCTTTGCAAAGCCGGTCCAACTGGTCTTTTTGTCCGGGCGGCTTTCTTCGGCTTGACCGGACTGCGGCGGCTGAAAGTTGCTCATCACCGAAAGTAACCCCCACCGGGGCGGGCTCCCTCCCACCCCGGGCTGATGGTCAGGGCCAATACCTGTGTTAGCACCTGAATTGGCGTTTGAAAACGTCATGCCATTTTCCTGAACGTCAAGTTTATGCGCGGCTGGGTTACCTTTGCTGATTTGGGTAAGCCATGCAACCAGTGCGTCTGGGTTTGACCGGCCATCAAAAGCAGGCTGCCATCTTCCAAAAGGACATCGACCTTTTCACCCGATGCCTTATGCTTCAAACCGAATCTGCGTTCGGCGCCAAAGCTGACCGATGCGATGGCCGAATCCCTGACGATGCTCGCCTCATCGTCCGAATGCCATCCCATGGCCTCGTTGCCCGAGGGGTAGTAATTGACCAGACAGGCGTTGAACGACTCACCGGTCAACTGCTCGACGAGCCGTTTTATCTCCAGCAGCTCAGGGGTGAAAGGCTGCGGCGTCTTCACTCTGCCGCTGTAGGCGTACTCTTTCTCCCCGGCCCAATACACCTTCCTTTTCAGCACATGTGTCTTGCCAAACAGGGTGACTGTCTCATTGGCATAGGCAAGGCCGGCCAACGGGGTGAAATAATCCGGGTTGATCACCCGACCGTAATAGGTAACCAACCCGTCCTTGCGGATAAGGGTTTTCATTTGATAAGCCTTCAACGTTTAAAAATGAGTTGATAACCCGGCAGTTGCCTCCCTTGTTCTGAAGGCGCGAATGCCGAAGCGGAATCGTTACCTGAAACCCGGCGGAAGTGAACCTGAACGACAGCCCGAGCTGTATGGCAAAGGCGCCAGCGGTATCCTTTCCGCTGACCAATATCGGATAGGTATTACCCACGATTGAGAGATTTTACCCCTCTTCCGGATTCAGGGTAAAAGGACGCTTTTTCGGGTTTTCCATGGGTTTTTGTTAAGTGTAAACGGTTATGTTAGGTGTAAATGGTTATATAATGCATGCGGCAAACAAATTTGCAATTATTAAAGGACATAATATAGTCTTATACCACAACAAAACAGTCTGATCCGACAAGCACGTTCAATAATCACATGTCCCATTAGACTGTTTTGTTGTCTGATTGTGCTATTATTACACTCGGTATCCGTTAAAATTCGCCGTGCAGGCTACAGCCCTCAGCCAGCAATTCGGATTCAATGCGGACTTTCTTACAGCAGGGTGAAGTTGGCCGGCATCTTTCAAGGGAGGGGTTTTTCGATTTTCACAGATACTGTTTTCAATCACACTTTCAGCACATTCCCATACAAGCCAACCAAATGACCAAGCAAATCAACAATCCCTTCATACTCGCCCTGAAAGCGTACAATCTCACGGTCGAAATTCACCACCATTCGGCCTATCAGATTGTTTTTTCCAACGACACCCCTTTCACCTCCACCATCAGCGGTCAGCTGCATGAGCGCATTCACGGCTTTGTGATCAAGCCGCACGTCAACCATTTTTGCGTGGCCGAAAAAGGAACCCTGAGCGTTCTGAACATTGAGCCTTATTCAACCGTGGGCCTGGAGCTGGCCAGCCGATTTGCTGCAGATGAAGACCGCATCGTTTTTCAATCCCCAACAGACACAAGTACTTTTTTTCAAACCGGCAGGGACACCTTGGACAGTTACACGATCATCAACGGATTACTGGCCAAACTTCCTTCCAGTCAGTACGATGAACGGGTGACCAAAATGGTCGGATACATCAAAGCCAACTACTTCCAGCAAGACATCACACCGCAGACCTTTGTTGATTTAGTGTTTCTTTCTCCTTCCCGTCTGGCTTCTCTTTTCAAACAGCAAACCGGCAGCAGCTTGTCGAAATACCTGTTGTGGACACGGCTGCGCGAGGCGGTTTACCTTGCCCTCACCGATAAAGACCGAAGTCTGACCGACATTGCCTACGATACCGGCTTCTACGATCTGCCCCAACTGAACAAGTACATGTACGAAATGTTTGGCATGCCACCCAAAGCCTTAAAACACAACAGTGATCTGATACAAGTTTATTAGTCAGGCTATCTTCACCTTTGTGCTATCAATTTAAACATTTAAAAAGACAGCACAATGAAAGCAATAGCCTATCAATCGTTTGGAAATCGGGATGTTTTGCAAACTGTGGAAGAACCCATTCCTTCTGTTCAAGCCAATCAGGTTCTGGTCAAAGTAAAAGCCGTTTCGATCAATCCGCTGGACTGGAAAATCAGAAAGGGCGAGATGAAACTGATGTCCGGGTCCAAATTTCCCAAGCACACCGGGGTTGACTTTGCCGGTATCGTTGAAGAAACCGGAGCCGACGTATCCGCCTTCAAAAAAGGCGATGAAGTGTTTGGCGTTGTAAAAAATACAATGAAAGACGGTGCCCTGGCCGAATACATCGCCGTGCCTGCCGCATCCGTTTGGAAAAAACCGGCAGTGATTGATTTTGCCCAGGCCGCCTCGGTTCCGGTGGTTGGCGCGGCAGCGGTGGAAACCTTGCAAAAAATGGGTACCATTCGTCCGGATTCCCAGATTTTAATTAATGGCGCAACCGGCGGTTATGGGATGATTCTGTTGCAATTGCTCAAACAAACAGGGGCTCACGTCACCGCCGTCACCAGCACCAAATCCGTGGAACTTGCCCAAAAATGGGGAGCCCATACGGTGATCGACTACACCAAAGAGAATGTGCTCACTCAGAAAAAGACATATGATGTGGTGGTTGATCTGTCAGGCAAAATGGGCTACAAAAAGGCAAAGCAAATCCTAAAACCCAAAGCCTTGTTTTTAAACCCAACACCCCAACCCATTGAGATTCCCACCTCACTGATTCTGAATCTGTTTACCGGCAAAAAGCACATTGCAGTCTTGTCCAATCCTTCCGCCCAGAGCATGGATTTGCTCACCAAGGCGATTGAAAACGGACTGCAAATTCTTGTAAACAAGGTATTCGCATTTGCCGAGACCAAACAAGCCTACCAATACGCCGAACAGGGCGGATACAGCGGAAAAGTAGCCATTGAACTGAATTAATCCTATAAATCCAAAAACGATGTTAACCAAAATTGACACAACTCTGAAATATGGGAAGCAGCGCGGCGGGTTCGGGATAGAAATTCTGTATCCGGGGCTGGTCCGCAAACAAGGCAATGATTCGGGCTTTGCCACGCTGGGACGGATAGACCACGCCCGAATTACACCCGGCACGCTGATTCCGATGCACCCCCATCAGGACGATGAAATCCTGACCTATCTGCGAAGCGGCAAGGTGCAACACCTGGATTCGGAAGGAATCACCGGCGTTGTTTCCAACCAAAACCTGATGCTGATGAATGCCGGTGCCCGATTTTACCACCAGGAACAGGTACTGGACGAAGGCGGTACGCTGGAAGGTTTGCAAATTTTCATCCGGCCCGAAACCGCTGGCCTGCCACCCCAGGTGCAGTTTTATCCCTTGCCCGAAACGTACAGCAAAAACGATTGGCGAAAGATAGCGGGCCACGGCAGCGACTATCCGTTGCAAATCAGAAGCCACACCTGGGTAATGGACGTGCAGCTGGAAGAAGGCAAACGAGCTGCTTTACCCGAAGCACCTGCCGAAAATACCGCCTTTCTGCTGTATGTATTCAGTGGGCAAATCCAAGTCAATGACCACATGCGGCTTACAGCAGGCGAAAGCGTTTTGATAGAAGAGGAAAACCCGGTAGTCACTGCCATCGGGCAAAGCGATCTTGTCTTACTGATCACCCAAACCAATGCGGCCCATTTTGATGGCGGCATGTACAGCGGCAACCTGCAATAGCATGTCCCTAGGCTGATTATCCGTCAGTTGCGGAATCTCACTTAAAGCAAAGTCTCAAAAAATAGTATCTCCGCAAAAGGCAAAACCCCACCCTATTGCAAGTGCCAAAACCAGAACGAAGCTATACAACAGTGATCTGATACAAGTTTCTCCGCGTTTTGCGCCCCACCTTTGTATTGTCAATCAGAAACAATCGTAACACATAAAAAAATGAAAAAGAAAATCGTAGTACTCGGCGCCACAGGCACAGTTGGCAGTAAAATTTCAGAAATCCTTTTAAGTGAAGGCCACCAGGTCACTTTGATCGCCCGGCACACTGACAAACTGGAAAAATACCGCAGCCTGGGTGCCCAGATCGTTGCGGGCGACATGACCGATGTCGAAATCATCACCCAGGCGTTCAAAAATGCCGATAGTGCCTTTGTGTTGGTACCCGACAATGTGAAAGCAGAAAACACCAGAGCCTACCAGCGAAGCGTGACCAGCACCTTGATCCAAGCCATTGAACTGTCGGGCATCCGTTACATTGTGAACATGAGTAGTGTGGGCTCGCACATGCACGAAGGCAACGGCATGATGGCGGGCACTGCCGAACAGGAAGTGCGACTCAACCAGCTTGAAGGGGTAAATGTGTTGCACATCCGTTCGGCCTACTTTATGGAAAACTTCCTGCGGACCATCGGTCTGGTCAAGAAAATGGGCATCAACGGCTCAGCCGCCGACGGCGACTACGCCATTCCGATGGTAGCCACCAAAGATGTAGCCCAGGTTGCCGCCGGTCACTTGGCCAATCTTGACTTTACGGGCAAAAGCATTCACGCTGTGATGGGACCCAGAGATTATACCCTCCGAGAGATGACGGGCATTGTGGGTAAGGCGGTTGGCAATCCGGATTTACCTTATGTTCAACTCCCGGTTGAACAGGCCAGACAAGCGTTTTTGAGCAATGGTTTTTCCGAAGATTTCGCCCAAAACCTGATCGGCATGGCCACCGCCATCCACACCGGATTCATGAACTATCAGCAACGGGATGAATCTACGACCACGCCAACCACCGCCGAAGCGTTTGCCATCGAGGTGTACGCACCTGCCTACAATAAGCAATAAACCAGACCATACTAACCATCACATATACAATACTAAAAATGAAACTATTCGAGCAAATCCAATTGGGTAACCTGACGATTAAAAACCGAATGGTGATGTCGGCCATGACCCGAAGCCGGGCCGATGCCAACGGTGTGGTAGGTGATTTAACGATTGAGTATTACACCCAAAGAGTCAGTGCCGGTCTGATCATCACCGAAGCGATAAACATCAGCCGGCAGGCAATCGGCAGTCCTTTTACACCGGGTATTTTCACTAATGATCAAATAGATGCCTGGAAAAAAGTTACCAAATCCGTTCACGATCACGGCGGGCTGATCATTGCCCAGCTTTGGCATACGGGCCGGGTGGGCCACTCCATTGATCGAAAGGGCGTGCGGCCTTTTGCCCCGTCCGCGGTAGCCATTACGGGTCAGAAACATTTCACCTCGCAAGGAATCCAGGACTACGAAACACCGCAGGAACTTACCGTTGATCAGATCCACCAAATCGTCAAAGAGTACGGACAAGCGGCCAAGAATGCAATAGAAGCCGGTTTTGATGGCGTAGAGCTACATGCGGCAAACGGCTATCTGCCTAACCAGTTTCTGGCCGAAAGTGCCAACAAACGGACGGATGCCTACGGCGGAAGCATTGAAAACAAAGCCCGGTTTGTGCTGGAAGTCATGCGGGAACTGATCCATGCAGTAGGCGGAGAGAAAGTCGGCATAAAGATCTCCCCTTTTCATCCTTACGGAGATATTATTCTTGACAACCCGGTAGCCACATATTCCTATCTGATCGCAGAGCTAAACAAACTGGACTTTGCCTTCGTCGAGTTGATGAAGCGGAGCCCGATGTTCCCGGCAGTACCGCACTATCCGGCTGATGATGAAATCGAATTATTCGGTAGAATGATCAAGCAAACGGTCATTGCCAATACGGGGTATGACAAGCCATCTGCCGAGGCCGAACTGTCAACAGGCATCGCCCAACTCATTTCGTTTGGAACACTCTTCTTAGCCAATCCCGACCTTCCCAGGAGATTTGAAAAAGATGCGTCCCTCAACACCCCCGACCGGGCAACGATGTTTGGTGGCGGCGAGCAAGGATATACCGACTATCCCTTTTTAGCTGAATAGACACAAGAAAAACAAGCGGCAGTTCCATGCTGCCACCATCACTAAACCATTCATTATTAAAAACAAACCAACATGAACACATTCCTAAAAGCCTGCTTTTTACTAAGTATAGTTGTACCGATTTTTTCAGGTGCACAGGCACAACAAAGCATACCGGATAGCACCATGCAAAAGATTAACGGTTTCCGGACTATTTATGAAACAATGGGCAAAGCCTATCCGCCCGATAGCACAGTCAGTGTTGATGCCACAGAAATTGCCGGTGTCAAGAGTTATTGGTTCAATCAAAATTTACTGAATCAAAAGCACCTGATTATTTACCTGCACGGTGGTGTATATACCTATGGCAACATCCATGCGTATCGGGCCATGGTAAGCCACCTGGCCAAGTCATTCCAGTCGCCAGTTTTGTACATCGAATATTCTCTCTCGCCCGAGCATCCGTTTCCTACAGCTAACAATGAAATACTGGGGGTATATCGCGCGATTCAGAAGAAATACCCTACCCATAAAATTACAATCATCGGCGACAGCGCAGGGGGCGGTTTGGCAGTGTCTCTGGTAAAGGATGCCATAAAAGCGAACCTACCCATGCCAGCTTCTTTGGCTCTGATTTCTCCGTGGATCGATTTGAAGTGCTCGAATCAATCCTACCAAACCAAGCAGGCCGTTGACCCGATCCTGAGTAAGAACTTCCTCTACGACCACGCCTTGTTGTATGCCCCGAACAAAATCAAGGAAGCGGACCCGAGTGAAATAAAGTTCAAGAAATTCCCTCCGGTTCTTTTGCTGACAGGTACCGACGAGGTGTTGAACGATGATTCCAAAAACTTCTATGCGGCGATCAAACCCATCCAGAAAAACGCAAAACTCAAGGAGTTTGACGGGCAGAAGCACGTTTGGCTGTTTTCGCGCATTGATTCGAAGGCATCCGTGGAAGCCATCACCGATATGGACGAGTTTATTGATGCATTCTGATTGGGCAGCGGGAGCATCCGTGGACAAAAGCGGGGGTCATTGCCCGAACACGGGCAAAGCCCACCGCTTTTCAAACCTACCGGAAGGGGATCATGGTTGAACCGGCCAAGCAGAGCCCGATGGCTGAAAACAAGGATTCTCCGGCAGCAACTGCCAAAGAATCGGGATAACTGCAATCGGAAACAATAAATCAAACAGCTAACGGCAGCAATGGAAACAGGCTCCCGGTAAGGGTTTGACATCGCATCGGAACAGAGCGGAAAACGGGGAAAGCAGTAAGGTTGAATTTGCCGGATTCCATCCAAAGGCCCCTTTGTCAGTCACCTCGCCTCATTATGCATGGACTCGCCTCATTATGCATGGAAGGGTACCCGGTAGGGCACCGTGATAACCGATGCCCTACCGGGTAGGGGCATGAATCGGATTCAGGGAAAGACATTGGCATACGATCAACTCCGGTTCTTTTCCGCATATGCGTTTGTCTGGTGCGATGATCCTTTGTCTGGTGCGTATCAGTTGAAAGCCGATCTGAATTGCACAGGTGATATCCGGGTTTTGATTTTGAACAGCCTGCTGAACGATTGCGGATGTTCGAAACCCAGCTGGTAAGCCACCTGGCTGATGGTAAGCGGTGTGGTGGACAGCAATTCCTTTGACCGTTCGATCATCTTTTGATGGATATGCTGCTGGGCACTCAGTCCGGTGAGCGAACGGAGCATGTCGCTCAGGTAATTGGGGGTATAGTTCAATTGCTCTGCCAGGTACTGCACCGTAGGCATGCCATGGCGCAGAGGCATCTGTTGCTCGAAATAATTGCCCAGCAGATATTCCAACCGCTCAAGCAGATCGCTGCTAACCGCCTGCCGGGTCAGGAACTGACGTTTGTAGAACCGCTTGGTATAACTGAGCAGCAACTCAATCTGGGAGAGGATCACCTCCTGGCTGAACTCATCGATCCGGCTGTTCAGTTCCTGCCCGATGATGGTATAGATAGCCAGCATGGTTGCCTTTTCCTGATCGGACAGATGCAGCGCCTCGTTGCTCGAGTAAGAGAAGAATCCGAAGCCTTTGATTTTTTTGGCTAAGGGGTATGCCTGCAGAAAATCAGGATGGATAATCAGCGAATACCCTTCACTGTCCTTGTAACTCCGGGTGCTGCCCAGAAGCTGGTTGGGTGCGGTGAACAGCAGACTGCCCTGGTCAAAGTCATAATAGCCCTGCCCGTACCTGAATTTGCCACCCGGTTTGGTAATGAAAGAGATTTTATAGAAATGCGAGACGTAACTGGCCGGCAGTCGGTTCAGGTCAATTCGGTCGTTTGTAGAATCGATCAGACTGATCAGGGGATGAACCGGACCGGGCAGGCCCAGCATCCGGTGTATTTCCGGAATGGAGTCAAGTACGGGAACTTTCGGCGTTTCACTTTTCATGTGGAAAGATACGAATAATGTCACCAACAATCACTAATGATCACCAACAATGACCGGCGACTGCTTCAGTCACCGGTCATGAATCAGCATGGGGAGAATCAGCATGGGGAACCTGATGCCCCCTCTCCGGTTCACTGCAACACCTAAGGCGCCTGTCACCACGGAAGCGGGCCGTCGGGACCGGTGAAGCAGGCCGTCGGGCCGTCGGTTTCCAGTGCCACCCGAACCGGCTCGCGTGAGCCTGTTTCAACCGAATCGGTGCCCTGGAAATTGTTCAGCGCGGTGGCCGTGAACCCAGGGCTGACAGCGTTGACCCGGATGTTCTCCTTTTCCAGTTCAATGGCAAAAGCCATGGTAACGGCGTTGAGGGCCGTCTTGGAGGCGGCGTACATAACGCCGAAATGTTCCCTTGCCCAGCAAGCCGGGTCCGAGACCCAGGTCAGCGAACCCAGGCCACTGGATACGTTGACAATGCGGGCCGCCGACGATTTGCGCAGCAAAGGCAGCATGGCCTGCGTAAGGGCGATAACGCCGAACACATTGGTTTCCCAAACGGTACGGACTTCGTCCACACAGGCAGTCGTCGCACGGCCCGCTGCGGTTGCATCCTCCAACGTACGGCCGGGCTTGCCCGCATGGGATATTGCCGCATTGTTTACCAGCAGGTCCAGGCGACCCTGTTCTTTCTCAATTCGGGCGGCAGCCGCCTGGACGGTAGCTTGCAGGGTCACGTCCAGCTCGATGGCCCGTGCATTGGCGCCGATCCCTTCGGCTGCCTTCCGACCATTGGCGGGGTTACGCGACCCGACATATACCGTATATCCGTTTTCGGCAAGGGCTTTGGCAATCTGATAGCCTATTCCCTGATTGGCCCCGGTTACCAAGGCCACCGGGGGGATGTTTGATGTTTTGCTCTGATTTTCCATTCGATTTACAGTTATGCGATTTGCACTGGTGACTCACTGATTGAATCACCAGTGCAAAACTCGGCAATCCCTATCTTTCCACGCTAACCGAATCAAGGACATTCGTAACCTAAATGAGAAAGAAGCCTTCCCGGCAGTCACTTACGAGGTTGAACCGCTGCAGGATGAACCGCTGCAGGGCATGCCTGGCAACCCTTTCACCTGAAGCGGCCTTTTCC
Organism: uncultured Sphingobacteriales bacterium; assembly: GCA_963520985.1. Classification (GTDB taxonomy): domain Bacteria; phylum Bacteroidota; class Bacteroidia; order Cytophagales; family 172606-1; genus Xanthocytophaga. The sequence continues at coordinate 36,675 of CAUQTA010000021.1, read as the reverse complement.
GGGTAGTGCAACCAGAGTTCGGAAGGTTGTCTTACAGGTTGAGGTGATTTAAGCTGTTGATCAGTCGAATTGATCAGTCGAATCAGTAGTCGGAACAGGGGTTCGGGCTGCCGATAAACAGCTCATGTTCAGGAAAAGGAACACGGAAAGCAGGGGTCTGTCACGTGAAGCTGATATGTGAAGCTGATATGTGAAGCTGAATCCAGGTCCGATCGTTTAGCTGATCGATGCATTCCTTGGCCAAATCCCGTAAAATGAAAGACCGGCAAGACATTGAAATCGACCGGCCCCGCAGATCGACTACTCATTGGCAGCGTCCGGATGTTGGTTTATCCGGTTTTCCAATTAATCGAAGAAACCAAAGAGGATATGACTGCAAGATCATATGACTGCTTCGGTCAAAGGCCTGACAAGCTGATGCTGTTTGACCAGGGGATGAAGGATTCAAACGGGTGAAAGCGAACCAATCTCGAAAGCTGATCGGTCACTGGGGTCGAATCGAATACAGGACTGCGAAAAAATGGCATACACTGCCTGTCAGCACAAACACATGCCAGATGGCATGATGAAACCTGAGCTTTTCCCAAAGGTAGAAAACAGTGCCCGCACTATAGGCCAATCCTCCTGCCAGTAGCCAGTACAATGCCCTGGCAGGCACCGATTCCACCATGGGCTTTGCAGCAATGACAATCAGCCAACCCATCAGCAGGTAAACCCAGGTGGACAGGACGTTGAAACGATTGACAAAGAAGAGCTTGAATACAATCCCACCGGTGGCCAGCACCCAGACCGTGACAAACAGGCTCCATCCCCAGCCGCCCGCAAAAGGGTCAGCGTGAAGGGGGTATACGACCCGGCAATGAGCAGGTAAATGGCCGAATGATCCATGATCCGGAAAGCGTTTTTCACCTTCTCGGATTGAAAACTGTGGTAAAGCGTGGAAGCGGTGTACAAGACAAGCAGACACGAGCCGAAAACGGTGAAACTCACTACATGCCACACCTGCCCTTCCAGGCAGGCAACCACGACCAGAATGACCAGCCCGGCAAGGCTCAACAACGCCCCGACACCGTGGGTAATGGCATTGGCGATCTCTTCTTTGACCGATTGCTTACAGTTATTCTTTCCGTTTTTCATCCTCATACCTGTTCGACCTGATGATACCGGGTGCCGGAAGTGCCGGCAAATAAAACACTTCGAACCATTTTCCCCTTCAATGATTGCAAATATGAAGACGATGAACCAGAATTGCAAAATAAAAGATAAAAAAGTATTTTATTCCTTAAACAATGACGAATGTCACTTTTTCCCTTAACCGTGCTCATCTTCTTTTTGACATCCGCCTCGGTTTCAGTCTCGCCGGAGAGTCCGGGCTTATCTCCCTCTCAGTTGATTTGAACCTCAGTTGACAGGCAAACAAGTGACACGCTTCAAACACCAGAGCGCTGACCTGGCAGATTGGCAGCGTCCTGATTGGCAGCGTCCTAAAAAGCGAGCCGTAACAAGCCAGCCGCAGCATGGGATTGATTCACCCGTAATCGAAGCTTCCCCGCTTTTGGGAATGATGGTCCGGATTCGGACCCTCAGGAAAATCAGTCAGTGTACCGGTTGCCAGGTCGGTTAAGAGTCCGGGAATAAATCCGTTTCATACCGTGAGCACCTATTTGACAGTACTGTTTGACGGTACCAGGGATCTTACTGATTCCGTCGATGGGTCATCCGCCTTTCGCGTATGCGGCTCATGTTCCCGTATGCGGCTCATGGGCCTGGAGGCAAAATGCCTCCGGGCACCGATCGGGGTTGGGGGCATACCGACTGCCGTCATCGCATCTTTGCTAATGATCGTTACACTGTTCATTCGTGGGGAGAAAAGGACCGACTGTCTTTCCGCAGTCAGTGCAAAGGCCGGTTCCAGGTTCGTTTCCGGATGCGGGCGGCCATGGCAACAACCCGGTCGATTTTCAGGCTACGCCAACCGAAGCCGGTTAAACCGATTCCCTTCGTTGGAAAACGATAACCATTGAATAGAAATGCTCAGTATGGACAAAATGAGAACTGACAAATAAGTTATCCGGGTTGCTGGAGAAGAAAGCAGAAACCTTTTCGGATAGGTTATCCAGAGTAGGGCTTGATATACTTGCAGTTTCCAGGACCTTGAAAGGGATTCCTCTTTCCATAGACAATCAGAAGTTTAAAGATAACTTGAACGACTGAAGGCAAGATAGATAGGATAGCTGCAGCTATCAATACATCAGGCAGGTTATTTTCACCCGGGCAAACCATCCGCTTGTTACCATCTGCTTGTTACCAGCGGTTTGTTACCAGCGGTGGCCCTGTGAAATTCATAAAGCGTGTATCACTCATAAAGCGTGTATCCTTCCGCCCCGGGCATCTGAAATCGCCTGGCGGTAGGCGACTTCGACAGGAAAAAGCCCGTCGCTGCCAGCCAGGCCGATGCTTTTCCGGGCCCGTTGCCAGGTACTTATTCAAAAACCGGTCATCTTGCCGCATCCAACCGGTTGCACCATAACCTGCCTTGCACCATAACCTGTCCCGTTGCCATGGATCTGTCCCCGTTCTGTTTCAGCTGCCTTCCCGTTGACCAGTCGCTTCCCTCAACGGAATTGGCAATGCTGCACCACAACGGATCACTGTCAAAATATGCAAGGGGGGTTGTGCTGCCCGACAGCTATGGCCCCCATGTCCTGGAGTTAACCAGCGTCTGCTCGGTGATCGGTTCGTGCCGCAGGCCCGTTGCCGATGTCGATGAGACTGTCAGTGAACTGCGTGAAAAAATCGACCGCCAGGGCCCTGACGCGGGGCGGTCAGACTGGATCGTTGCCTGCCGGCGCCACCCGGTGGTCGGCACCCTTGACATCGGCAGGCTGTTAACCATCAGGCAGAAGGGCATGAAAGCCGGTTCGGTCATGGAAGGTAACCCACTCACCGTCATCCGCACGAATCGCTTCAGGCGGCACTGGGGAAAATGCTGGTTTCCGATCAGAGACCGGTGCTGGTTTTGGAAAAAGACACCAACCGCCTGCCGGGAACGGTGAGCGAATGGGACATACTGAAGGAATTCGAAAAACAGATCCTTGAACAAAACCGCCTCCGGCGGCATATCCGTATCCGCATCGGGTCGGGTACGGCCAGGCTGAAAGCGCTCAAGCTGATGCAAAAGCGAAAAAGGTGAAAGCCGGAGATTAACCGGCTTTCACCATTCCTGAACCTGAACGGTTCGCGCCCGGATCATTCGCAGCTGGACGGTTCTCGGCTGGACGGTTCACAGGCATTCGATCCGACCGGTTAACCGACTTTCAGGTCACCGGTGGCAATGCCAGTCAAACCACAGCGATCAGGGTGGAAAAAGCATTCATGGGTCCGGGACAACTGATGCCAGGACAGCCCGGCCGATTGCAGGCGCATTGATTGCAAGCGGATCGATTGCAAACCGGTCGCAAGAGGCAAAAAGGCCTGCTACCCAGAATCCGGTCACACACCATCACCAGTGCCGGGCCATCATTTTCCTGCCTGCCCGCATGTGTTGCATAGGGGGCTGAAAACCAAGGCCAACAGCTGATCAAAGTGCAGCCAATCGCTTTATCCCCTGACATTGGTCCGCAATGTTGTCAGCAGGTTGAGTGCCTTGCGAAACACACCCCGGACGGAAAGGTGTTGCTTTGAACGATTGGCAGGGACAATCCATGTCAGTTGTAAGCTGAGTGTCAACCGTAAGCCGATTCACAGCGGTTTTACGCAGATGCATGCCTTTTCAAGGAAGCGAATACAGGACTTTCAGCAGAACCGCTACCGGTCCGGGTCTGTTATTCGGAAAGCGGTTTCCGTTAAATTTCCCCCGCCTGGTTTGTCTGCCAGACCCCTGCAGCGGTCAAACCGCACTACGGCTTTTGAAAGCAGGGAAAAAATCCCCATTTTTGCTTTTCCGATTCCCGACCATTGCCATCTTCAGCCATGCGACCGCTGCCCGTGGAAGACCAACCCAAACGGGCCTTCCTTATCCGGAAAGGATTCGAAAACGAGGGCTGCATGATTGATCCGGCTTATCAGGGGCGAATGGGAAAGTCCATGTTCGATTCAAATGCCTGCCAATTGATCCTACCCGATTTGATCCTACCCGATACCGACCTGCCGTCTATCAACGGCTTTGAATTCTGCGGATTTGAATTCTGCCGAATCATCCGTCAGACCGGCAGCCCGGTCCCGATGCTGACCGCGCCGGATGGCATCGGGACAAGCGAAGCGGCTTTACCCACCGCTTCCGGGCTGGAACTGCAGTCGGATCAAACCGGCCCGGAAACCTTGAATAACACCCCTGTCATGCAAGACACCTACACCAAACGGGTTTCACGGCTGATCGCCGTTCTGACCCAGTTGCAGACCAAACGGTTCGTCACCGCCAGTGCGCTGGCCAAACGGTTTTCAGTCAGCGTGCGCACCATCTACCGGGACATGCGGGTGCTGGAACAGGCGGGCGTACCGCTGCTGACCGAGGATGGCAAAGGGTATTCGCTCCTGGAGGGTTACCGGATTCCACCCGTCATGTTCACCGAAAGCCAGGCCAACGCCCTGATCACCGTCGAGCAGCTGGTCATGAAAAACCAGGACAGCTCGCTGGTCGACCACTACGCCCAGGCCGTAAGCAAGATAAGGGCCGTACTGGTTCATGCCACCCGGGAGAAGGCCGAACTGCTTTCTACCCGGGTGGCCGTAAGCCCCGCCCTGGCGCAGGCCACCACAAGCCACTGGCTGACAGTGCTGCAAAGCGCGCTGACCGACTGCCGGGTGCTCCACATCGGTTACCATTCCAGGCACGGCGGGCAGCGGACCCGAAGGGAGATCGAGCCGTTCGCGCTCTACTACAGCCTGCGGCAAAGCTGGATCCTGATCGCCTACTGCCGGCTGAGAAACGATTTCAGGATGTTTCACCTCGACCGGATCGAGAGCATGGAGCCGACCGGTTCGGTCTTCACCGCCCATACGATGACCCTTGCCCAATACCTGGCCGAAAAGGAAAAGAATTTCACCCACCCCTGACCCACTGTTGTCACCGGGAGCGGTTTGTTTTGCCGGACAACTTAACCCCAAAGCAAAATGAATCTAGCATCTGTTCGCATCATCACGGCCGACATCGAGGGACTGATCCGGTTTTACTCACACGTACTGGACCGGCCCGCGTTGCGCCACACCCCCGACTTCGCCGAACTGCGCACCCGGTCGGCCACACTGGCGATCGGCAGCGAGCGCACCCTGCACTTTTTCGGCGGCCGGCAGGTGGCCCAGACTGCCGCCAACCGTTCGGCCATCATCGAATTCCAGGTCGAGGATGTGGACGGGCACTACCGGGGCCTGGCCGGTTTCCTGTCGCCCTTCCTGGTGCAGCCGCCCACCCTGATGCCGTGGGGCAACAAGTCGCTTCTGTTTCGCGATCCGGACGGTAACCTGGTCAATCTGTTTACGCCCGCCACCGGGCAGGCGATCGCCAGGTTCGCCAGTCAGGACAGCGTTGACGGCAGACAGGGAGCGGATGGGCAGGCACTAAAGTGACTGATGCCCGATTGAGTCCTGGCAACCGGATCCCTGCAGGCAGGCTTTTTCGTCTGCATCATCGGTCTGCCTTCGGGGACCTTGCCAGGGTTTGCCCTGACCCCATTGAAACCAGGATTGCGGAAGGTGACACTTCGGGGAAGATAAGCCGTGAACAAATCCAGGCACTTGCCTAGATGAACCCGAACAATGCCCGATGTGATGGCAAGTACCCCGTCACATCGGTTTGTGCCAGGAAGGCCGGGGGGAAAAATGAAGCATTCGCTTCCGCATGAAAGCTTCCGCACGAAAGACCGTAAATCAAATACGGTTTTCACATATAAGCAAAAGCGCCATGTAACTAAATTTTTAGTTACATGGCGCTGAGCCGGATGAAAGAAAGCAAGCCTTTTTCCTTTAGCTCTCCCTCTGCTGGCTTTGGCTTTCGATCTGCCGGGCAACAGTGACCTAACCGGCGCCAATCTGCGTCGATCCGCTCAGCGCTTATCCTGTTGCCTGCAAACTCCAGGTTTTGTATCCGCAGGTGAGTTCGGCCTTGGCCCCTGCTTCCTTGTTCAGGCAGGACTGTTTTCCAATCCGCCCCTCCGGATACACCTGCCGGCCTTTCTCGGGGTGACCGGCCTCACATGCGGATGAGAGCATGAAAACCACCCGGTTTTTTCTTTCTTCTTCCCTTCCTTTACAGTGCAGGGGTTTTGGGTGCAGGTTTTTTTGACGGCCGGGTGAAACCGGCAAACGCACCGTCAGCCGGATCAATCCCCGTGAACGCCCTGCAGGCAACTTCGCCCCACTAAGCTTCGCCTCACTAAGCTTCGCCTCACTAAGCTTCGCCCAACCACCCGATCAGGGTTGTGCATGCAAGCGGATCCTCATCCGGCTTTCTGCATTTGCTCGATGGCGATCCATCCTTCGGGCTTGATGCCCATGATCTCGGTGGCCACGCCCAGGGTTCGATAGGTGTCGAAAAAAAACATCCGCGCAATCGGGTGGTCCACTTCACTGATGAGCGGATACCCTTGCTGGCAAAGATCCCCGGTGATGCGGCCCAGATCGCCGATCGGCAGACGGAAGGCAAGGTGCTGGGTGCCGCCGTTGGGATGCAGGGCAAGGTAGTCATGGAACATGCTCTGACCGGACAGGGGTTGGATCAGTTCGATGAAGGTGCGTCCGTTATAGGCCTGGGTGGTCAGCCATTCGCCGGCCACGACCCGACCATGATGGGTCATACCCAGGTCCTGGGCGCGAACGTGTTCCGGTTGGGGAAAGCCCGTGACGCCTAACGCGTTGGCAAACAGCTGTACGGCGGCTGAAAGATCGGGGACCACCCAGCCGATTTGGGCGAACTCGAGTTTGGCGACAGTATCGTGGATAAGGCTCATCTCCGGTTGTGGTTATGTTAGGGTTGAACAAAGGCGGAATAGGTTGACAAAGATAGGAAAGACAGAGTGGCGGGGCGAGGGGATTTGCGGCAATGAAAGGGTGATTTGCGACAATTCACATCGTTTCCAATTCACATCGTTTCCAATTCACCTCATTGTACGTATGCAATGCATGTCCCTCGGACTTGACTTTCCTCTGACTTTACATCCCTCGGACTTGAATCATCTTTCATGGCAGAGGCAAGGACCTGTCTTCCTTGTTAACCTTACTCTTGTTGACCTTACCCCCTTTTTCCTTTTCCATCTGCTTATCCCCCCATTCTTTCAGGTATTGAATGAAGGGCATCAGCTCCAGACCCGTTTCAGTAAGCGAATACTCCACTTTCGGCGGTACCTCATGGTAGACTTTCCTTACGATCAGATTGTCCTTCTCCAACTCCCTCAGCGTTTGCGTAAGCATCTTGGTGGTGATGTCGGGCATGGTCCTACCCAATTGTCCGTAACGCAGCGTTTCCTGTTCGTACAAGTACCAGAGTATTCTGCCTTTGTACTTGCCACCTATGCGGTTAAAGGCGTAATCGACGGAGCAGGTGGTGATTTGCGGACATTCTTTTACTTTTTTATTCATTTTATCCTGTTGATATTCAACAATACATTCCTTTTGGTAAGTAGCATACTTAAAAGTACATACTTGCCGCAAAGTTACACATAAGATAGTTTTGTACTTCACTTTAACCCGGATAATGATGCAAAAAGTTGACAAGGCGCAGAGCCGCTGGATGAAAGCGGTCGTACAAGATGGGTTCGGCGGACCTGAGGTGCTCAGATACGACCATGCCCCGGTCCCCGAACCCAAAGCCGGTGAGGTTCTCGTGAAGGTGAAAGCCGTGGGTGTCAACCCTCCCGACTGGTATTTGCGGGAAGGCTATAAGACCCTTCCTGCCCAATGGCGGCCGGCAGTGCCGTTCCCGATCATTCTGGGAACCGATATTTCGGGGCACATCCAGGCAATGGCAGATGATGTGACAGGCTTCTCGGTCGGGGATCAGGTATATGCCATGGTTCGTTTCCCCAGTTTCGGATCAAGCCGGGCCTATGCCGAATATGTGACGGTTCCGGTTTCGGAAATTGCCTTGAAACCCCAAAACATCGGTCACATGCAAGCCGCCGCCGCCCCCATGTCGCTGCTTACCGCATGGCAGTTCATGATCGAACTGGGGCACGATGTCCAGAATCCGTTGCAGCCCGGCAGGCATGAGCCTGTTGCGCTTGAAGGCAGAACGGTGCTTGTCAACGGCGCTGCAGGCGGCGTGGGTCATTTTGCGGTGCAATTGGCCAAATGGAAAGGTGCCAAGGTCATAGCCGTCGGCTCAACCCTGCAGGAGCAACTTCTGAAAGGGTTGGGAGCCGATCGGTTCATCGACCATACCAAGTCTGCGGCCGAAGACCTGGTCAGCGACATTGATCTGGTCAGCGACATTGATCTGGTCATCGATTGTGTTGGCGGTCCGGCTACAGGAAGATTCCTGAAAACCCTCAAGCCCGCAGGGGCGCTGTTCCCGATTTTCCCGCTTGGATTCGACGGACATGATCAAGCCGACAGACTGGGCGTGAAAGTTTCGACCACACAGGTTCGTTCGAACGGTTCTCAGCTCGGACGGCTTGCCGGACTTTTGGATGAAGGTGTCATTCGGGTAGTGATTGACAGCACCTATCCGCTTGCCGATGCCCGGAAAGCCCACCAAAGAGCTGCAGAAGGAAACATCCAGGGCAAAATCGTTCTGACCGTTGACTAGCAACCGGCTGTGAGCCGGTAACTGCCGACCCGAACACGGAAGCAACCGGAGGGTTCTTGCCACCGGGAACCCTGATTGAAAACAATGTAGACATCGATTTAACATCAACATGAATTCAATACCGTATGGATTTAAAGGAATTAGAGGATAGGATCGCCCTTAGGCATCTGGTGGACAGCATTTCTCATCTGGCAGACGGGAAGGATTTCAAAAGCCAGGTGCAGCTGTTCACCCAGGATGCAATATCGGAAACAATAGCGGGGGTAAAACCGTCTTGAGTCTGAAGGGGAGAAAAGAAATGGAGACAACCTTTGAACGGTTTCTCAAGGATGCTCAAACCGTTTATCATTTGAACGGTCAGCAAACAGTGACCTTGAATGCCGATACGGCCAGGGGGACATGCTATTGCCTGATTACCCTGATCGGAATGGAAAACGGCAAAAAGATCAAGACGACGATCGGAGCCTGTTATCAGGATGAGTATGTCAGGGAAGACAACCGGTGGTTGGTGGCCAAAAGGGTCGGGACTTTCGAGTGGGAGGAGAAAGGGCCGATATCCTAGTTTATCGGACCTGAACGCGTCGGACGTATATCGTCAACCAACCGGTTGCCCGGATGAGCCGAATCGGCGACCTGGCTCAGGCGGGCATGATACGGCATTTGCGGTGTTGCATCCGTAAGGCGTCCTGCGAAGGGAAAGGCAGGGGACCGAACTCCGCCCGAACAGAATCAGCCGTACATGTTCAACTCTACATGTTCAGCCGCACAGGTTCAACCCTACCTTTTAACGCTGTCATTCCCCGATCTGGGAAACGGAAGGATTTCCGTGACTTTGGAGAGTCATTTTGATAATTGCCCGGGTTGAGTGTTAACTTTACGTTGACTTTACAGCTTCACCTTTCATTGATGCTTGTTTGATTAAGGTCTGTTTGATTGGTGTTTCACCTCACAAGGCATCTACCCGTTTGGGAGATTCAGGCCGCGGGACTGCTTAGCCTGTTATCCGGCCTGATCGCCTGGTTGGGTTAGCGGCAAACCCGGCGGCCTTCGGGGCAGCAGGAACCTTTTTGAGAATGAGTGATCTCAGAATAAGTGATTTCAGAATGAGTACTTATCGCATATGAACCCTTATGGCCTTCAATCCGGCGGACAAACCCAACTGGAATACGGTCCTGTCTTTGGCGGGTGGACAAGCCCTGTATCAGACCGGCTCCATACTCGTTACCACATTGTCCTCCCTGGTGGGTCTGGATCTGGCGCCGGATGTGTCGATGGCGACCCTGCCGATCGCCGTGATTTCAATCGGCTCAGCGCTCACATTGATTCCCGCCTCGCTTGTGATGAGACGTCACGGGCGAAAGACCGGGTTCCTGCTCGGTACGGGCATGGGATTCATGGCCGGGCTTGTGGCAAGCCTGGCGATCTGGCAGGCTGATTTCTGGCTATTCGTAGGGGCCAACATGCTGATCGGCTCCTATCAGGGATTCGCTCAGTACTACCGGTTTGCTGCGGCCGATTCGGTTCCGCCACAATACAAGGGTCAGGCGATCTCGTGGGTAATGGCTGCCGGCGTGCTGGCCGCACTTGCAGGGCCAACGCTTGCCAAGCTTACAAAGGACCTGGGGCCGGTGCCGTTCGTCTACGCGTACGGCTCCATATCCCTGTTGAGCGTCATCGCCGCACTTCTGATCGGCAGGCTTCCCCTGCCTGTGGCCAGGGTAACGGTTTCCGACAAGGGGATATCGCCGGAGAGGATGATGCCGGAGAGGACCTTAGGCGCCATTGTGCGTCAACCTCTGTTTTTGGCTGCAATTACCGCTTCCACGATTGGGTATGCGGTCATGGTCATGGTCATGACCGCCACTCCGATAGCGATGAAACTGTGCGGGCATACGACCAGCGATGCGGCCACCGTCATTCAATGGCACGTACTGGGAATGTTCGCCCCCTCTTTCCTTACGGGAAACCTGATTCGCCGCTTTGGCGTCGTCCGCATCATTCTGGCAGGAATACTGATCCTGTCTGTTCATGTAGGCCTGGCATTGACAGGCACCGACTTTCTGCATTTTGTTTCGGTATTGGTCCTGTTGGGCGTTGGCTGGAACCTGATGTTCGTGGGCGGAAGTACGCTTCTGACCCAGGCGTACCGGCCCGGAGAACAATCCAAAACGCAGGCCACCCATGACTTCCTCGTGTTCGGGATTACCAGCATGTGTTCATTTCTGGCAGGCGCGATTCTCAATGAATGGGGCTGGAAAACAATCAATCTGGTGGCCCTACCCCTATTGGTTGCGGCTTGGGTAGTGATTCAGGTGTACCATGTCCGGGCTAAAAGAAGGCTGGCTACTGCTGAATAACCCTGTCTGCCTGTCAGTTGGGCACGGCCCTGTGATCCGAGTCGACTTGAGGCGCCCTCAAACCGGTTGACCCGTAAAAACGGTTTCGGGCTCACCCCGGTAAACGCTTCGAACCTGCGTTCCGGGCTCCTTTCCGACATGCGGTGGCAGGGCGTCATATCCTGCACGCGGATGACCGTCGTTCCGTTTCCGGGTTGACTGACACCAGGGTGAAAGGAATGTGGCTACCGGCGTTCCGATCCGGCTTTTTCGAAAAGTGCCGGATCGGATCAGGACGGCAACCCTATCCCGGTGATTGCCGGCGTTGAGCGGCCGTTCCTGAAGCTCTTTTGAGGCCAAGTCCTGCCACAGGTCTTGAAAACAGATAATGCCCTTCGGGTGGGTGGAAATGCAAAACATACGGCCATTTCAATTTTTCAATAACAATAGTGACTCCGGCAGGGTTAACAGCATACGGTCAGCGGAAGGTATCACCTGGCAAGACCGTGTTTTCATTTCATTCATTTTAAATTAACCGGTTATGAACACTCCCAGATTAGCCCAAGGGGCAAGACTAACGGCTGTCACATTGAAAAACAATTCAGGTCAAGAAGTCGGAAAAGTCATCGAATGGCTTATGGACGTGCAGCAGGGACGGGTAATTTACGTGGTTGCCAAGTTCAACGGGGCGGATGCGTATTTTGCCATACCCTGGGCGTTGATGGAGGCGGACCTTCAGGCAGGAGGCTATGTCGTCGACCAGGACAAAGTCAAGGAGCGAAACCTGCAGATTGATCAAGGCTTGCCAAGCGAGCAGCTGCTTGACAAGGTGTTTCTTGATCGGGTCTTTGACACCTATCAGCTACCCAGGTACTGGGAGGAAAATCAGTCGACCGGCAACCCGCCTTCCGGTCAGTCTTCCAGTGCCGGCATGGATTCCGAGCCCGCACCGGAGCAAAAGGCCACTGCGTCGAATCCGGAGGCAAGTGAAGGCAAAGGCTACGGAGGCTGATCGTATGCAGGCTGTTCGTATGCAGGCTGTTCAACCGGATCCGGGAAACAGGCGGACTTGCCACCTGACGCCGGCAAGCCCGCCTGGCCCTTCGGCGCGCAAAGGCAAAAAACGGATCCTCAACGATTAACAGCTCCTCAAAGACACTTGGCCGGTCAGTGTTGACTTTCGCTTCCGATCAAAGCCGTACGATCACCGCCAGTAGGGTCACCGCCACTCCTTTCACAAAACCAGAGGGCAGGCGGTCTGCCAGCCTCTGGCGGATCGGGTTAATATTCGGAGGGCAACGGCAGCCACAACAGCTTGATCGGGTTTGACAGGCCGGACCGGGGTGATGATCCTGGTCAATTCCCCGTTGAATCCGGAGGCTTTTGCCACCCACGCCGGATTCCGGATCCTGGAGGCACTGCGAAAGCTGAACTGACCAACCGGTTGACAGTACCCAATAACCGGCAAACGATGCGATCCGATTGTACAGGCCGGTCTGACCTGTTGACCCCGAAGCGCAATGCATTCCCGTCCGGTTGGTTGAACCCTGCACCGGTTGGCTGGGGCAGCCGGTTTTACGGGGTAACGGGTTCGAAAAACTTTTTCAGAAGGGTCAGTGCGCGCGTATCATCCTGCGGCTGACCGGTCAGCAACTGCTCGAAGGTCAGTCTGTCTTCGCTTGTGATACCGGTACGGAATAAAAGACCGTTGTCAAGCCCGTTCTCACTCAGGGCCTTGGTGGCCATGTGCCAGCTGGGGAAGGACCGCTCGGCGATCGGGCCGTAGCAGATCATGCGCACCTGCTCGTGGCGCGGGTCGGTCTTGATCCGGTCATACAGGCCGGCGATCTTCCTGGCCTCCCCTTCCAGGTACTGGATGAACCGCATCTGCGAATAAAGCAGCACTCCGGTAATGTCCAGGCCGGCGTTGTTGCGCTGGCACGAGTCGACTATTTTCTCGATCTCCGAGGCGGTGCAACCGGCCTTGCGCGTAGAGACGTAAACTAACTGTGATAACATAAGCGAGCGTAAAGATAAGGTTGATGAAAAAATCAAGTGACAAACACAATCAGTGATAAATACAATCCAGTGATAAACACCCGACGGAGTGAAATGTTTTGCGATAAGGTTGCCTGGCCGCCGGGGTAGTCCCGGGACAGTGGCATACCATCCGGCGCCTAAACCTGCCGGCGCATAGACCTCAGCATGCACAGGTTCATCTGCGGCTGGGTCATAACCGTATCTGCCTTAACCCTCATATCGCATGTACGTACATGCATGTAGATACATGCTTTTGGTTAAATACGTCCGGGGGGCCACAGGTAACTTTTCACGGAAAAGAATAATAATCGGTAAAGGAAAATAAGCTGAAAAGGAAATGAACGCCGGGTCAGGACCGACTAGCCTTTCCGTTGCTGCCGGTCTGGACCGGTCACCGGGCAACCTGTCCGGAGCCGAACAGCCTCGATCCCATCCGGTTCAGTGACCAACCCGATCCGATCAATGCACTCTGGATACAGGCAAGAATGGACATACCCGGATCGCACTGATCGCAACAAATTTATAGCAACACATTTATAGCAACCAGACGTTCACTGTCAGGATGAACCCGCAGGTTCTCAAAACAATTTCCGCGCAACCGTTGGCCAAGTGGGAGAAACAATGTAAATTCCCTTCCATACGGATATGGATTTGGCTTTTCCCGGTCAGGCTGTCAACCCGCAGGCTTCCAACCGACTGTGAGCAGGACCGGACTGATGCGGTAAGCTGGTACGGTAAGGTGCCTGGCAGCAAGCCGGCCCAGCTTTTTTCCCACTGCTTTCACCCGACAACCCGACTACCCATGGAGCATCACCACACGGACAATCACCGGAAGGAGCATTACTACACCCGTTTTTTTGACTACATCGCCCAGGTCCTGGTCCTGCCCGAAGAGGACAAGGCCTCGATCAGGCAATCGTTCAAGCCCTGTTTCGTACCCGCGGATACCATTCTCGAACCGGCAGGCCGGGTTCCGCTCTACCACAACTTCATCGTTTCGGGTTACATGCGGAACTTCCACCTTGATTCCGATCAGAACCAGGTCACCACAGACCTCAACGACGGCCCGCGTTTCTTCACCTCCTACTTCCACTTCATGAACCGCACCGTCTCGGACGAGAACCTTCACTGCATTACCGATTGCGAGCTGCTGCGCATCAGCAGGGACGATGTCGATGCGACAGCCAGCACGAGCACAACCCAGAAGGATTACACGATCCTGATCCTGCAAAAACACCTCGAGGAGGAAAAGACGCGCATTACCGATATGACCACCCTGACCGCCGAGGACCGGTACCGGAAGTTTTTGCGCCAAAGGCCCTCCATCATCCACCATGTGCCCCTGGGCTACATCGCCTCCTACCTGGGTATCACCCAGCGGCACCTGAGCAGGCTCCGCCGGCAGACCGACCCGAATTCACAGAAACGCAAATAAGACCACTCATCCCTATTGGACATTTGTCCAACCACCGGTCCGGGCGGCGGTTGTAGTTTTGGGCAAACCCTATCACCTGTTTTGCCATGACAAGCCCAACTCCCATTCCACCGCCGCAAAAAGCGGCCCCATCGCCGATCCTGAACCTTGCCGCCGCCTGCTGGCTGACCGTGGCCACGATCGGCCAATGGATGTTCGGCCTTTACATCCTGCTGTTTTACGGAAAGTCGGCCGTTTCCAACGATTTCCAGAAATGGAACAGGGTGCTGCCCCACGGTTATGTCCACGGCGACTGGAAAGGCAACCTGGTTGTGGGCTTGCACATACTGGCCGCATCCATCCTGGTCTTCGGCGGCCCGTTGCAGCTGCTGCCGGCCGTGCGCCGGCACCTGCCGGTTTTCCACCGCCTGCTTGGCAGGACCTACGTCCTTACTGCCGTGCTGGTCAGTGCGGCCGGCCTGGTCATGGCCTGGACCCGCCAGGTGGTGGGCGACCGGACCCAACAGGTCAGCATCAGCATTCAGGCCGTTTACATCATCTGCTTTGCGCTGCTTTCGGTTCACTACGCCAGGTCCGGTCAGTTCGGCAGGCACCGGGCCTGGACACTGCGGCTGTTCCTGGTCGTCAGCGGCGTGTGGTTTTTCAGGGTAGGGCTTATGTTCTGGCTTGTAGTCAACGGCGGCCCGGTCGGCTTTGACCCCGACACGTTCACCGGGCCTTTCCTGACAGCCCTGGCGCTGCTTACCTATGCCTTTCCGGTACCGCTTGCGGTGCTTGAGCTGTATCTGTACGCAGGACGCAGGCAGACAAGGCCCCTGGTTGTTTTCACTGCGGCCGTCCTTTTTTCGTCTGCGGTCCTGATGGCCATCGGCATTTTCGGCGCGGCTATGGGCATGTGGCTTCCCCGCCTGTAGGCAAGGGGGTGCAATGGCCCGTTGCCGGCGTGAATCAAGGCGCCTGATTCTCACCCAGCCGACCAAAGGCGATCTCAGGACCGGTGATGCCTTGATGGCAACCGGTGGTTTCATGATCACCCCCAACTGCAGGTTCGATACCTGGATCAGGTTTGTTTTCTCAGAGGTACTCAGGAAATTCATCTGGCTTTGGACAATTGCATCTATGACTCTGACCCCCAATTTTCAACGGGTTACGACTACAAGGTGGCCCGTATACCCTCTTATGAAAAATTAATCCTTTACCTGAATCGGTTGATTACAGGGTCAGATTCTCCCATGCTATCAGCTTCTCAGCCAATGCTGCACTGGAAACTTTCCAAGACAGCCTGCATTGAATTGTTGTAGGCGCTGCATTCAGTTGGGGCCTTCGGTAGGACGGACTTAAAGAAGATGGCTTCTTATTTCGAAACTGCGTTTGGGGTGGATTTGAAAAGTTACTATCGCACGTTTCCGGAAATCTGTATTCGAAAGACGGGGAGAGTTGCATTCCTGGATCTGCTCAGAGAGAAGCTTATCCAACGAATGGATGAAGCAGAAGAAACAGCAGGTTAAAAGTTCAACAGTTAATGGGTTGTGGTCCAAGGAGTATGATGGAAATAAGACCAGAATTACTCAACAAAATGATGACTTGCAAATTTGCTTTAGTTGACCCTTAGATAGGGTAGCCTGGTAACCTATCCACCCTGTTTTTGATATCTTCCCACTTTAAGGAAGCCCAAGCAGGAATAAAACCATCTCCAAAATCACCACCTAACTGTACAAGTGCATACAAGCCTACACCTAACAAATAATTTACATGCAATGCCCCCATAATTGTAAGAGATATGGTGTTACCATCAAAGGAATAATAAAAGCTATCTTTACGAAGGTATGGATTAAATACCTCAAATTCATCATAAATTACTTCTATACCTGTTATTTCATTTATTTTCGAGGTAAACGTTTCCACAGCAGGTGGATCAGTCTCAAATTTAATATCTCTGTGAATTACCATAATTTTTCAATGTATGTTAATTGAAAAAACGTTAAAGCCCATCCCAAAATCCCCTTCTGAAATTGTTCCGCTTGCGATTGTCAATCCTTGTCGCATCTTATACATTCAAACTTTTCCTGCACCAACTGGTAAGAAAGCAGCAGGTGTACCGGGAAAAAACGGAATGGTTTCAGCATATCCTTTGTAAGGGCAGGTAGTTTTACAGGTTGAACCTATGCTTGTTCAAACCAGCAGATGTCATCATATCGCCCTCTCTTTACACCAAGATCTACAATCGCATGTTCAGGAATTACCGCTCCAGGTTCAGTAGGATCCATACCTTCTTTGACTCTTCCCTGGGTAGCACCCACATATAAAGTATAATGACAGGGATTTGCTGCTTCTTGATTCAGGGTTTTATGAAGAACAATTCCCCGCAAAGCCAGTTGATCGGAGCCAGATAAGCTAACTAATGTATAGGCTAACTAATGTATAGGATAATTAATGTAACTTAACCTGGCCATTTTCATGCTCAGCGTTGCAGGCAGGTAGATTCGCATAATATTCAGGTACAAAATAAATGCGAATTAACTCCTGACCCGATATATTGTTTTTCTCACCATCCTGAGCGGGTATCCATTTGGGCATTATTTTAATCAGGCGCAAGGCTTCCAGATCACACGAATCACAATTCGGTACGTGATGGCTGATTTTGCAACTGATAACTTTGCCAGCTGCATCAAAATCCAACTGGATCGAAACCCTGTTCACTTCCATAAACCCCGTACCTGCTTTCAGGCCGGTAGGAATACGGATATTTTCCTTAATAAAGTTTTCCAGACACATATCCCCGCCAGGGAAAACAGGGTTCTTACCCATGACTCTGGGTAAGGATGAAACATCAATCGTGCAAAGTTCAACATCTGTTTCCTGAATGGTGTTAACTTTATCAGGCTTTTTTATTGGACGATGAGCGGAAACCGCTTTCCTGTCGGCAGCTTTACGGGTTTGACCATACCCTGCGAAAGCAAGCAGGATGGCAGACAGAAATAATATGATTTTTATTTTCATAGGCGTACTAACAGAAAAACCAAAGTCCTACAAGCGGTGGATCTCCTATGCGATTCACAAGAATGCTTCCATGTGTTTCTTGTATGCTCCCGTCACCGAAAAGGTGAACCCGTCCATTACGGCACTTCTTCTTTCTGGTGATAAAACGGATGGATTACCTGGAGACTCTCCAATTGTCAACGATCTGCTATTGCTAAACGAAAATGCGAAAAAATCTTGATTAAGACACATATCGACATTTCGATTTCCATTTTAACTTGTTAATTGGTCAATCATTTGAACGGGAAAGCGGAGAGGGGACTGCTTTATCAAAACGTCCATTTCCCATAGCGTTTTTTAGAATTGCAATCATTGTTCCGTCTGCTTGGGTAACTAACGCATTAGTCCCATCGGAAAAAACAAAGCATCGCCAAATCCACCCGCAGCAGGGTTAGCCCAATCTCCCTGACGAATGATTGATGCGTTTTTGTAAATGTCTTCTGCGATCCCCGCCGAAAAGATGCACAGCCGACCGGTCACGGATAAAAACCGGAACCGCCCGAACGGCAAACCCTGTATTGGCCGCAGGGTTTGCCGTTCGGGGCAAGCCTGCAGGGGAGTCAGCCTGGGAGGCACCGGCGAGTGCGTGGAATGAGCACCCGTGGAACGGCCATGCGCCTGTCGGGCATTATCCCCCAACCCACACCCGGGCCGTCCGGACTCAATGCCTTGACTGTGCGGTATTGGCCTGACAGTTAAGCCTGAACCGGTACGAACCCAGGTCAATTGAAGGAACGTCTGAAATCCAGGGGCGACACGCTGGTCTTGAGCTTGAAGAGTTTACTGAACGACTGGGGATGTTCGAATCCCAGTTCATAGGCGATCTCGCTTACCGAGGCCCGGCTTGTCGACAGGAGCTCCTTGGCCTTTTCAATCAGGTGGCTGTGAATGTGCTGTTGTGCGTTTTGCCCGGTAAGCGAACGGAGCATGTCACCCAGGTAACTGGCACTGACGTTCAATTGCTCGGAAAGAGACTGGACAGTGGGAAGCCCCTGCGCGTGCGGGGACTGGAAATGGGCGTGCAGAATCGCTTCCGCCCTTTGAAGCAGATCGCTGCCTACCGCCTTGCGGGTGATGAATTGCCGGTTGTAGAACCGGTTGGCGTGATTGAGCAGCAGTTCGATCTGGGAAATGACCACGTCCTGGCTGAAACTGTCGATCCTGCCTTTTAACTCTTCCTCAATGCTCTGGAAAACCGAGATGACAGTGGTCTTTTCCTTTTCAGACAGATGCAGCGCCTCATGAATGGAATAGGAGAAGAAGCCGTAGGCTTTGATCTTCCGGGCCAGGTCGTAACCGAGCAGAAAATCCGGGTGGAAAAGCAACGTGTAACCGGATTGATCGCTCAGGGGCGCGTGG
The DNA here is from genome assembly GCA_963520985.1 of uncultured Sphingobacteriales bacterium. Taxonomy (GTDB): domain Bacteria; phylum Bacteroidota; class Bacteroidia; order Cytophagales; family 172606-1; genus Xanthocytophaga. Next base: position 17,726 of record CAUQTA010000021.1, on the reverse strand, counting down.
CCCCCCGTGATCTGATTGGGCGAGACGAAGAACATTCCCCCCTCGTCGAAATCGTAGTGATGCTGCCCGTACCTGAACTTTCCCTTGAAGTTGATCTTGTAGGATATCTTGTAGAAATTCAGAATGTGGGGACTGGGAAGCCTTTCCAGCGGAATGGTCCCTTCAGCGTTGTTCATCAGGCTTACCATCGGGTGCACGGGCGCCGGCATGTCCAGCGCCTTATGCAGGCCTGATAAGGAATCGAACCGATGGTTGGACATCTGATCCTTCATGTTGTCAGTTTAAGAGTTGCTGTCTGCTTGTGAGTTGTTGTCTGCTTGCAGAGTCGGTTCATGATTTGCTTTCAATGCTGCCCAAGGCACCCGGTACGCCGTTCAGGGCCTTGCCGGCTTGCTGCCAGCTCGGATCGCTTGGATCGAACGCGCTCCGAATATAGGCAAGAATGCTTTCACAAACAAAGGCGACGCGCCCCGGGTTCTCGTCACTTGTCTCGCGGGCGTCATACCCGGATATGCCACCGAAGATGTGTTCGGCGCCGAACACGGTCAAAAGGTCCTTCGGGCCGGGGCTCTGATAATAAGCGTCCGCTCTCCAGTTGTCCACATCGGAGAACATCAGGTTTATGTCCTTGTCCCCGTTCACGATCAGGGCCGGCAAGGTCATGGTGGCGAAATTACCGGCCGCCAGCACCGGATAGTGCTGTCTGTTCACGCCGTTGAATCCTTCGGGCCCGCCGGAGGCGCCGATCAGCACCCGGGCCTTCAGTCTCGGTTCTGCCTCATTGACTATCCTGCCTGTCGCCGGATCGGTCACCTCCATTCCGGCCAGCATGGCTACGGTCTGCCCGCCCATCGAATGGCCGATGGCGGCCACTTTCGCCTTGTCGACTCTTCCGCTCAAGCCGGGAACCGTGGAAATGATCCGGTCCAGATGATCGAGGATGAACCGGATGTCCGTTGCCCGTGAACTCCAGAACAGGGGTGCTTCGGGAAGCGATGGGGAAAGCCCGAGCGCTCTGGAATTCTGATGAGTGGGTTGGATTACGACAAACCCTTTTTCCGCAAAGAAATCCGCCATGGGCCCGTATCCCCGGTACGAGGAGAGGAAGTTGGAAGGGCCGTGCCCGTGCGAAAGGAGAATGACGGGCAGGTTGTTTCCGCTGGCGGGAGCGGAAACCTTCATTTCAAGGTCTACGTGACGGCCGGCGACAGGCAATGTAACCGGACTGAAGCTAAGGATGGGTGTCTGTTTCATCTTATTAGTGTTTAATTTATTAGCGTTTAAATTTTGACATGGGCAAAGGTAATCAGGCTCCGACTCCCGGGTGTAGCCGAATCGGGGCATTGCGTAGCCAAACTCCGGAAGGTAGCTAATTTGCCCGAGCAGTCACCCTTTGCCCGAGCAGGTTAGGGACTCGGTTACCAAATACGTCAAGGAAGAAGACGGTTACCTTTTCAAGGAAGGTGAGCAAAAAGGAAAACCGGAGGGCAAGCCAGGGACAATTGTCAAATTCCTGAAAGGCGGCATTCCGGCCGCCAAGCAACCGGCCTCCCGCTTTGACCTGACCGAAGAATTCGCCGAAGAGCCGAGAAAGCGGATCCGGTAACCTGCTCGTTTTCAATTGTTTGCAAATCCATGCGCAACCTGCAACCAAGGCGGCCCAAAAGCTGCCTTCTGAGTCTGAGATGGTATTTTTTCAAACCTTCCGTCTTGATTCCGTTATAGTATGGCAGATACAGGGCTGGTGATACCAACGAATGGACAGACCGGTATTGGAATCCCATTGTTCCAAGCCTGGAACCGGACCTTGAAATAAGGCTCCCCCATGAACCCTTTCAAAATCATGGAAGTGTCAGAACCGGTCCAAGGTTGTTTCTAAGGTATTTAAACCTTCACACTCAAATCGTTGAAAAACGGCACTTCCCCCAAGGGAATCCCCCGCACCCGGTCCTCGTTTCGCATGACGATGCAAAGGCGGCGTGAAAACGTTGGATTGGATGGCGTCAGCGGTCCGTTTTCAACTTCCGCTGGTCAGCGCCTTCTCTATCTCAATCATTTTCCCGTTCCAGTACGATCTCATTTCTTCCCTTTGGCCATTGTCCGAAAGCTTTTCCTGCAGAAAACCAACCGTCGCCCTTGCGTCATTGCCCGTCACCCGGAGTTGAACTCTGGACAGGTTATGCCAGGTGCCCTTTTTCCAATCCAACCGGATATGGGAATACGGGGTGAAGACCCTGACATATCCCTCCACCCCTTCGCTGGTCCGGTAGCTTTTCCCGATTTCCAGTTCCTGCTGCAGCTCTCCGAGCCAAATGCGTATTCCCCCTGTCCGAAAACATAAAGTCCCATACGTATTGGTGCGGGTAGGGAAATGTCTTCCTCAGACCGAACTCCCAGCCGACATCCTTGGTCAGCCCAACGGGTTTGTCTTGTGATTCCATATTGCAAAGCGCCATTGACGAAACTAGTGTTCTGAAACTAGTGTTCTGAAATGAATGCGACAGCGTGCATTTCCACCCAAAAGCCAGGATCTGCAAAAATGCCCGAAAACTTTTGAGAAGCCTCAAATCCACCCTGCAGACCCTGTCCTTAAAGCGTTTGCACGGCTACCGGATTTGCACGGCTACCGGATGGTTGGCAAGGAGTGAATTGCCGGCTGTCAGCTTAGTGGCATCCCTGATCCTGATCGCGTTTAGGTCGGACCCTTGCTTGATGTTGGTTATCAACGCAAAACGCGGAAAAATGTTTACCGGTTCGGGTTTACAGCTTCGGGTCTGAGGATTGCCGTGGTCACATGCTCAGCGACAAGACTGCATTTGGCAGCAACCTAACAGTTGGAGGAAACCCAAAACCTGGAGGAAACGCGGCTGCGCTATCCAATGCCTATCGGAAGGGACAGTAGCCCGTCCCCGTCCCAATGCCGGCAAGGAAAGACAGGCGTTCCGGTTCGTTGCGCTCACCCCTGTGGTCAGATCCGGTCATAGTTCTGGGCGTCTTCATTTCGGGCGTCTTCCACAAGTCACCCCCGATTGCAGACAGCCGGAAAACCTGTGCCCTGCGCCACATCAGGGGCCGAACAGGTCAGGTTGAAAAAACAATGACTTTGTCTGTGGCTTGTGTGTAAAGGGTTATACCACAATTGCGGCTAACAGTCTATCTTTACCCGTCTGTATGTCTTTACCCTTTTAGTGGCTTGTACTAACTAGTGGCTTGTACTAATACGGCGGTACAGGTGAGTGCCGATAAACAGGTGAGTGCCGATCGAAGCGATGGTTTGCAGCTGGGGACCCGTTGCCTGCTTTCCCGTTGCCTGCTTTCCCGCAGGGAAAACGACACGGTTCCGGCAATGGCATCCTGGCCGGGCATGGTTTGAATGCGGCGGGCAAGGCCGTTGCCAGAATCCGGAAAAACGGCCACAGCGTTGACTGAAGGCGGCACCGGGCCGGAGCCTGCGCCCTTCCCATCAATCCGCTATTCCAATCAGGTGCTAAACCCGAGCTGGTGGAAACCTGCAGGTGGAAACGGACGATGTATGTCAGGCACGATGTACATAAGGCACGATCGGTAGCAGGCAAAGGCCGCACGCATGAGACCGTTGCTTTCCAGCCACCGATAGCTAAAAAGGGTACCCGAATGGGTAGCCCGAAAGGTACTCCCGGAAGAGCGGTCCAAAACCGGCAGGCAGTAAAGCTGTTTTACAATTCGCGTCCTTGATCATTGACCCAGAACCACGATCATTAACCCAAAACCACTGACCCGATGAAAACCCGTTTCAAAAAAAGTGTGATTCGCTTCCATGCACTCTGCCTTGTTCTGACGATGGTTTTTTCCGCTTGCAAGAAGGACTCGGACACCACACCCGCAGCCGCCGGCTTTCCGAAGAACACCGAGTGGGTGGGCACCCTGAACGGCAGCGGTTTTCAGTACCGCCCGCCGTGCAGCCTCAAATTCAACAGTGACAACACATTCACCATCTACGCCATTTTCGTTTTCTTCCCCAACGGTGTGGAAACACGCCAGGACAGCCTTAGCGGAACCATCCAGAAGATGGACACGCTGCCGGACATGACCCTGCGGATCACCACCGAGATCACTACCGGCTTTAACACAGGGGCGACCAGGTACATCTACATTTCGGACAAAGAGAGGATAACCGCCACCAACGCCGATAACAGCCTGGAGACTTTTCAGCTGGTCGTGTTTCCCGAAAAGGTACCGGCCGCCGGCCAGTGGAGCGGGCCTGCCTGGAAGGGGAGCCTGGCCTACCCGGACCTGAGCTCGATCCAGTTTGACGATTCCAATCCGGCAATCCCTGTCACACACTACATACGCAACGGCAAAGCCGTGCAAGAGGACGCCCAGCCGACAAGCAAGGCATTGGGCGTTACCTACGTGCAGAAAGGGGCCAGGGTGTATTTCTCCGGATGGAGCGAGGTCAATCCCGCACCCGGATACGGGGGATGGGCAATACCCTATTTCGGGGTTCTGACCCCTTCGGGCGATCAGATGATGGTCGATTCCAGATCGGACAAGGCCCGCCTGCCCAACTACGTCTACACCAGCGAGCCCTACGGACCCAACGGATCCACGCCGGTCATCAGCAGAAAATGAAAGCCGAAGCCTCTCGGATTCCAAACGCCTTGATTGATGAAGCGAGAACAACTTTTGCCTCCCTTCCCACAGCGGCTGCGACACCGGTGGTATGGAAACCGGACCTTTTGGGCAGATCGCTCGAAGACCTGACTGATCTTGTGAGTCTACCCGAAAGCAAGAAGACAGGCTTTGTCAGTTTGAATGATGCCCTCGGCACAGCTACTCCACAAGGAAGGTTGGTACAAGGAAGATTAGTATGTACGCTTTTTGCTGCTTTAGCCGAATTTGAGCGGGATGTGATTCGCCAGCCGCCCCGGGCAGGACCGGCGGCCGCTCGCGCCACAGGTCGCAAAAGCAGCACGTCCGAAAGGGTTATCCAAAGAAGTACAAGACAGAGCCCAGGTTGCCAGAACATTGTGGGAACAAAAAACAGGACTGCAGATCAAACCGTCACTATCCCCGCGTATCTGCCGGGCTGCCTTCTTCCGGTACGTAAGCAGCCGTACTGAACAGGCACTTGGCCCGTGAAAGCTTAAAGACAGTTTTTCAGGTAAATAAGATGGTCAATATGCTAGTTTGGTACAGACTGTTTGCGGTGAAGGCCTAGAGTTGGTTATGAACTCAATTACACCCGTATAAAGGAATCTTAAGGTAACCTTGCTTATTGCAGAGCATGTTGCAAATTCCTGCAAATGCATTCTCGCTTATGGGAATTTGACTTATGGCAACTAAAATAGTGTGCAGATATTACATGCATAAATAAATAATTTTGAAGCATTTTGGAGTTATATCCTGCTTAAAGTGGCTCAAATCCGCTTTCCTTCATTATTGTTAATCTGTTCATTCTCAGCAATTTGTTTTTCTCTTTTGTCATGAAATTTTCAGCTCTCAATTTTTTCTTCAAATACAGGTGAAGGATTTGTTTACTTTTCAAGGTAGAAATCAATTAACGGGTTTCCTGTATCTGTACATGTAAAGGAAATCTGTGTATTTCTTACATTGTAGTGAAAAACCCTTTTTTATACGAGTTACTCTCCTGATTTTTGTCAGACCAATCAGGTGGTAAAACCAAAACGGGTTTCCTGGTAAACGCATAAGGTGCCAAACTGCCTGTTCCTCTCAGCAATAATTTTCAAGGCTTCATTTAGCAAGATGATAGGCTATTCTTTTCTGAATAGCTCTAAGATTTGCCTATGCCGAAGCAGGTTCTGTTTGTTTTGTAGAATTGATCATATAATATAATCTCCTTCTGATTTGGCATTTATGCGATTCGAAAGCCACTCATTGAAAATGACTCCTGAAAAAAGACTGCTTGCCGCGTTATTGGTTTGTCTGACCGGTTTAATCGGCCTTTTGAGTCAAACCAGCCTTCAGGCCCAGAACATCAATTCGGGCCTGAAAGCCTACTGGAACATGGACGCGGTCAGCGGCACAACCATTGCAGACCAGAGCGGAAACGGGTTTGACGGCACCTTGTCGGGCAATGCCATCATCAGCGCAGCGGGCAAAACCGGTGGCTGTCTGGAAATGCCCGCCCTCTCAGACGGGATGATGCTGGTCAGCAACATGAACTGGCAACCGGCAGCTCCCGGTTATGCTTTCTCAGTCTCTTTCTGGATCAACCCTTATTCGTTGACCAACTACAGCAACCAGGTGGTGGCTTACCCGGGCTGGGGAGCGTTTGTATTTCACGGCGATGCCACCGGCGGCATTTACACGGGAACCGATGTCACTAACCGCTTTACGCCCGATTATTTTCAGCCCAACATCCTGCAGACAAATCAGTGGCAGCACTTTGTCTTCACCTATGCCAGCGGAACGGGAAGCCTTTACAGGAACGGAGTACTGGTAACATCCAGAACCGGGATGGTTGCCTCAACCGCCTGGACGGGGCTTCGCATCGGAGCTTCCAGTGCCGGCAGTTCGCTGCACGGCAAGATTGACGAGGTCCGGGTTTACGACCGGGCCGTCACGGCCGCTGAAGTCGAGCTTTTGCGGGCCTATCCCAATCTGCCAGCCAGCCGGGTTTGGAGCACAACCCCGGTCAGCACCGATTGGAACAACCCCTCCAACTGGACGGGGGGCGCAGTGCCGCAAGAGTATGACAACGTGACCGTTAACAGCTGCACCACCTGCCCGGCATTGACTGAGAATGTGAATGTGAACAACCTGACCGTCAACACGGGTGGCAAGCTCAACATCGGCCCCTATGTGCTCACTTCCAGCAAGAACCTGCTTTTGAACGCGGCCCAGATCAGTAGCAATTCGGGCAGGCTGTTTGCCAGCAATCCCGGCTCGACCGGAACGGTTTACACCGGCCAGATCACCATCGCCAAGACCAATCCGGGAAGCATTGTCAACAGCTTTTTCGATGGCAACACCTATAACGGTAAAATCACCTTCCTTTTCACCTACATTCCCAACTATACCCGCTGGTTCATCGGCACCAATGCCAAGGAAACGTTCAACTCGGATGTGGCCATCGAGATGACGGGCGGAACGGGAGGATATTACAACAACATTGTCTTTGGTAGCAACGGCAATCAGCTCACCGAAATCAACGGAAACCTGAGTATCAGAAACGGGGGCGGGGATCTGTGCATCCTGTACGTGAACGGTGTGAAGGTCAACCAGGCCACCGATATCCAGTACAACGGGCCTCAGGGAGGAAAAGTGTATTTTTACAAAAACTGCGAATTTGTCGGACCGGTCAGTTTCAACGTGGCCAATGTGGCAAAGTATCACTGCTATCTGCAATTTGTCCCCAACGGAGCTGCTTACCAGCAGATCTTCCGCAAACCGGTCACCCTCACCGCCGGGAGCAATAACAACTTCTGGACAAATGCCATTGTTCAGTTCGGGGACGGGACGGGGGGAGTCCGTTTTGAACCGGAAGCTACCCTTTCCGTTAGCGGGTCAAGCGTTCGGTGGTCTCTGACCAGTAGCAAAAGCACTTTCACTCCTTTGCTCAGCAGTTCAACTGCCCGAACAGTCACCATTCCGCCCGGCCCGGCAACAAGCAATGACCTGTATGTGGGACTGTACCTGTACGGAACCACTTTTGAAGGGAAGGCCAACATCACCAGTCCCCATCTGTACCTGGGAGGCAACCAGTTCAAGGATGAAGTGAAGCTGACCAAGACCGGCTCAGGTACAGATGCGAGTCAAGGGGGCAACATCTTCCGCAAGAAGGTGACGATCACCAACAATGCTCCGGCGGGCTCCAACATCCAGATGGCCACCACTTCCGATGATATCATTCAGCAATCCCAGTAACTCAGCAACAGTAGCAATAAGGATAAAAGCAAACCGGCCCGGCATATGATCCGAATCGGTTTGCAAACCGGATCTAACCCAAACCGTTACAAACTCATGCAAGGGAAAAACCAACCGTCAAACCTGACTTTAAAAAAGAGACTGATTGTTTTCGCTCTGCTGTGCCTGGCATTTATAGTGGTTTTACCGGGTTCAGCTCTTCAGGCGCAGAACATCAGTTCGGGCCTGAAAGCCTACTGGAACATGGACGCGGTCAGCGGCACAACCATTTTGGACCAGAGCGGCAACGGATTTAACGGCACCTTGTCGGGCAACGCCATCATCAGCACTTCGGGAAAGGCCGGTGGCTGTCTGGAGATGCCCGCCCGCTCGGACGGGATGATGCTGGCCACCAACCTTGCCTGGCAGCCGGCCGCACCCGCTTATGCCTTCTCGGTTTCCTTCTGGATGAACCCTTACTCAAACAGCGATTACGCCAATCAGCTGGCCTCCCAGTCGGGTTGGGGAGGGTTTGTCTTTCATTCCGATCCGAGTGCCGCTTTTCATGTGGGGACCAACCAGGCCAGCCACATCACCAGTTTCGGCGGTATCAGCGAACTCAACGTTTGGAAACATTACGTGTTCACCTTTTCCAATGGAACGGGTAATTTCTATGTTGACGGGTACTTGGCCGTAACCAAAACAGGCATGAGTGCCCCCGTCAACTGGAACGGGTTCCGGATCGGTCACAACACGGACCCGAAGGCAACCCTTCACGGCAAGATTGACGAAGTGCGCATCTATGACCGGGTGATCACCACCCAGGAGATTGACATGCTCAGGGCCTATCCGAATGCTTCACTGTCCTGCGTGTGGAGCTCAGCCCCGGTCGATACCGACTGGAACAACCCTGCCAACTGGAACACGGGAACCGTTCCGACCCAATATGACAATGTGACCGTCAACAGCTGCACCACCTGCCCGGTTCTGTCTTCGAACGTGAACCTGGTCAACCTGACTGTCAACACCAACGGCAAACTCAACATCGGAGCCTATACGCTGGCCATCACCAATGCACTGAACTTCAACGGGGCTCAGATCAGCAGTGCATCCGGTAAACTGGCGGGCAGTCTTCCCAACCTGAACAACAGCCAGTTCACCGGCGCGATCACCATCAATAAAACCAGAATAGGGATTCTGACCGGCAGTTACACCAATGGCAATACCTTCAATGACAAGGTCACCTTTCTTCTTTCCTACATACCCCAGTATACGCGCTGGTACATCGGCAACGGCACCAAGAACACCTATCTGTCGGATGTGGTCCTTGAATTGGCCGGCGCCCCCGGGGGCTATTACAACAACATAAGCTTCTCGAGCGGTCAACCCACCGAAATCAAGGGCAACCTGACCGTCATCAACGGCGGCGGATCAGACAACAGCCTCATCACGCTCGACAACGTCAAATGCCATCAGTCAACCACGGTCCTGATGCCCGGGCCGCTGGCGGGAAACGTGGTGTTTAGTTATAACATGGATTTCATGGGCCCCTTCACCGTCAATCTGGCCAATCTGACGACCGGCCATCCCAAATTGCAGTTCAATCCGGCTGCGGGCAACCAGCAGGTTTTCCGCAAGGCGGTCACCTTCACGGCCACCAACAACGGCACCTGGCCCAGTCCGACGATCAACTTCGGGGATTGTACCACCGGTACGGTCCGGTTTGAACCCGATGCGGAGTTGTCTTTCTCAGGCGCGGCCCGTTGGCTGGTTACCCTTTGCCGGGCAACGCTGGCCGCCACCGCCAGCAAACGGGTACTGACCCTGCCGGCGGGGCCGGCGTATAATACAAGCTCCTACCTGTACCTGTATGCAACCACCTTTCTGGGAAAAACAGATATCAATACGCCTAACATGCTGCTGCAAGGCAATGTGTTCAACGATGAGACAACCATTACCAGAACCGCCACCGGGGCGGTGGCCAACTCCAATCCGGGGGGGAATGTATTCAGCAAGAAGGTCAGAATCATCAATAACGCCCCGGCGGGTACCAGCATCCAGATGGCAACCAGTGCCGATGACATCATCCAGCAGACCCAGTAGAGAATACCATAGGGAGGATACCGGAAAACAGCCGGTCCGAAACGGTTGTCCATTACAGTTGTCCATCGGCTTTTACCCCAATTCGCAGATACAAACAGATACGAACAGATACTATTCGCCAAAGATATTTCACCATGAAAAGCGTTCTTATATACTTTGCCATTCCACTTGCAGCAGGTTTGCTCTTGAGCCTGTCGGTAGCTGGCCAAACCCCGACGGTGAATCAAGCACCGCTACAGCAAACATCACTACAGACTCCTGTTCAATCGGAAGCAAACACCGATTCGCTGGAAAGACAGGGGATTTACACCGACCTGAAAACGGCTTTGCGCCACAGTGCCAAGGTGAAAGTGCTTTTGCTTTCCAACATCGACTCGCTGCCCGCTTCTTTGGCAAAACTCAAAAACCTCAAGCAGCTCCATATCCGAAACGGCAAGCTCACCGGGCTGCCCGCCAGCATCGGCCAGCTCTCCGAACTGGAGGAGCTTCATGTGACGGGCACCGGACTGCAAACCCTGCCTGCCTCGACCGGCCGGCTCAAGAAGCTGTCGGTGCTGGACCTAGAGGGCAACCGGCTCAGAAGCATATCGGCTTCCGCTTTACTACTGCCCAACCTCAAACAGGTCAACCTGGCTTCCAACAGACTCACGTCCCTGCCCTTGTCACTGGACAGGCTCAACTCGGTTTCCTCGCTCGAACTCAGGGACAACCTTCTGGCCAACGTGCCGCTCCGGAAAGAGGACCTGGCCAAACTGCCCGTCTACACCTCCCTTTCCGAAGCATTGAAAAATCCATCAAAGGTCATGCGCCTCGAGTTGAGCGGGCTGAGTGGAGCGGATCTGCCTGCTTTGCAGAAAGCGCTGCCTAATCTGACTAACATCCAGGAGCTTTCACTGAGCAACTCCTACCTGAAAAACCTGCCTGAAAGCCTGGGCAGTTTGAAGCAGCTTCAATCGCTGGATCTGTCCAATAATCAGCTTGAACACCTGCCTGCATCAGTGACAGAACTCAGTGGCCTGAAAAGCCTGAACCTGAATCTGAATCCGTTGAAATCCCTTCCCGACCAGATGGGCAAGCTGGATCAGCTGACCGACCTGTCAGCCTTGCAGACCCAATTGAAATCACTGCCTGAATCGATGGGCAAGCTGAGTAGTCTGAAGAGTCTGAACCTGCATGGCGGCATGCTCGAAACGCTTCCCGAATCAATCGGAGGACTCGGCAAGCTGCAGACTCTGGACCTGGGAGCCAACAGGCTGACTTCCCTACCCGCTTCACTGGGTAAGCTGACGGAGCTGAAAGGATTCTCGGTCGAATCCAACAAACTGACACAATTGCCCAAGGAGTTGGGTAATTTATCCAAACTGACGAGTCTGAACCTGTCGGCCAATAAGTTAGAGTCCTTGCCTGAAAGCCTCGGTCAGATGAAAGGATTGCAAACGCTTTTGGGTAGTGAGAATAAACTGGGCTCTCTGCCTCAGTCTCTGGGCAAGCTCACCGAACTGAAGCAGTTGAACCTGACGGACAACTCCTTAACAGAACTGCCACAGGACCTGTCGGGTCTGACCAGGCTGCAGAGTCTGAACCTGGACAAGAACCAGCTGACCCAGTTGCCTGAATCGATCGGCAAGCTGACCGATCTGAGAAGCATCGGACTGGAAAGCAATCCGCTACAGAAGTTGCCCGACGGGTTGGGCAGCCTGACCAAGCTGGAGAGTTTGAAGCTGGATACCTCTGGGCTGCCGCAAGCCGAACTGGACAAGCTCAAGCTGAACCTGTCCAAAACCCTGGTGCCCGAGTGGGTTACCAGTTCCTGGACTGGTAAATAAGAAAAGATAGCTGCCTGATATATAGTCATTCCTGATATATGATCCTGATAGATAATTCTGATTCACAAAAGACAATGGTTTCTTATTTTATGCGCATACTCATTAATTTCAGCCTGTTGCTTGCCTGTATCGGTTTTGTGCAGGCTCAAACGCCTCAATACCCGACCGGCCTGCAGAAAATCTCCGCGCAGGCGCCCAATGCCGCCGCGCTGGGAAAGTTCGGTGCCATTCCCGTAAGCCAATCCACTGGGGTTCCCAACATCAGTATCCCTGTTTTTGAAATCAATGTGGGTGGAGTAATTCTTCCCATTTCCTTAAACTATCACAGTTCGGGATTTCGGGTTAACGAACCGGCTTCCAACGTGGGCCTGGGCTGGGCGCTTTCGGCCGCTCCACAGGTTTCCAGAAACGTGGTCGGATTACCCGACGAAGGAAGTTCCGGTTTCTTCGATGGCCCTGCTCTGACCAACGATCCAGCGGTCATCAGTCAGAATTACCTGAAATACTACCAAGCCAACAGTGGGGACCGCGACCTTGAACCCGACCGGTTTTCCTATTCGATGGGGGGACAGAGTGGCGGGTTTGTTTTCAAGAAAGACCAGAGCATTTTCCAGATCCCGCTCAGTGATAACAAGATCGTCTACAATTCCGGTAATTTTCTCATCACCAACACACAGGGTGTAAAATACACCTTTGATCAAAGAGAGCAGTCGCACCAGAATAACTATGCGCCGGGTTATGACAGACAGGGCTCATCCTATATCAACAACTGGTATGCATCAAAGATAACATCTGCAACAGGTATAGATGAAATAAGTTTCTCTTACGCAACGGACTGTGGTGAGTCTGCCTATTACGTAACCAATTATTCAACCAAGGTGGGCATATTGCCCAAAGCTGACTTTACAGAAGACTATGAAGAAGATGGAACCAATATTACCTCTTCCCAGACATTGAACTATTTCAGAGCATTGAATGTGAGTTCGATTGCTTTCAAAACAGGAAAGGTCGATTTTATCTACGCTTGCGACCGGCTGGATTTTCCGAATGCAAGCCGTCTGAAGGAGGTGCAGGTTTACAGGAAGGTGGCATCGGGATACGAACTGATCAAGAAAATAGTGTTGACACATTCGTATTTCCACTACAATCCTGATCCGAGTGGCAATACCATTTCCTCAAAAATCTATCATCGTTTGCGGTTGGACCAGGTGCAGGTCTTCGGTTCCGATGCCAGCCTACCTCCGCAAACCTATGCGATGACCTATGACAACACGCCCATGGCCCCGATCAACAGCAACGGTCAGGACCGGTGGGGGTTCAATAACGGCAAGTTCGGTAACATGACCCTGATACCGGTCACCGACTACATGCGTAACGGAAGGCTATATCACTTTGGGTCTGCCGACCGGTCCACCGATGCGGCCTACCTGAAAGCCTGCATGCTCAAGGAGATAACATATCCGACCGGTGGGAAAACGGCCTTTGAATTCGAACCCCACAAGTTCAAGATGAGAGAGCCCAAGGTGGAAGTCAGGCTGCATGAACTGTACACTTCAGGCGTGCATCCGGGGGCGAATCTGGTTGTGGTGGATTTCTCCGTACCGGCCAATGAACCCTATGCTCACAATGCAACCATAGATTATTTCATCTCCCGCTATAACTATCCGGGGATCGTGGACCGGCCCTACATTAAGATAGAAGACCTGACCAGTGGCGATGTGCGGAAAATTGGCAATGCCAACGGCGCCCAGGATTACAGCAGCAACGGGCAGATTCCATTTCTCCTGGTTGCAGGACATTCGTATAAACTTTCGGCTTCCGTTCCCACTGAGCCTTACGGAACTACGCCTGTGGAAGCGACCAGTGCGTATGTCAGAGCCACCATTCGTTATGTTTCACAAACGGATCAGGAAGACATCCGTTCGGAGGGAGGACTGCGGATTCGGACCATCACAAATTACAATACAAACGGCGAACAGATAGGCCAGGAATTGTACAAGTACGGGATAAACGAGAATGGCCTGGGCATTTTGCTGAGTAATTCGGATGCCTTGTACCGAAACTACAACGATGTCACCTACAGGTATGGTTATTCAGACCGCATTGGAGGTTCGGGAATGTATACTTGCGTTTACAATGAAGGTGATCTGGCCCGCACCTTTCAATCCTCGGATGTGGTCCCGCTCACGCAGCTTAGCGGAAGCCCGGTGGTGTACGGGGATGTAACCAGATATCAGCTTTCGCCTTCAGGCGTCACCAATGGCAAACAGGTTTCCACTTTCACCATTGGCGCCGACGATGCAATGTCAATACCTACCGAGTTTAACTCGCTGGGACAGTTCTTCATTTCCAATACATGGAAGTCGGGCCTACCAGCTTCGATAGAAAACTACAAGTACGTCAATAACGACTATAAACTGATCTCCAAGGAAACAAATACCTATCTGGAGGACCGGAAGATATCGTTTGAAAACACCAAGTTCCAGAACAAATACTCCCATAGCGGATGCGAAATCCAGGGTTCATTTCAGATTCAATTGGATTATGTGTTTTTCACATATTCCATTTCCAGTGGACATATATTTCTGACCTCCACCGAGAAGACAACCGTTGATGATGCCGGCAGGGAAAGCAAGATAGTCCAGAACTTCACCTACGGCAACACATCCCATCTGAATATAACCCAGATGCAATCCACTACCAGCAGGAACGAACAGGTGGTCCAGTCATTCCTGTATCCGGTCGACAAGGCGGCTGCGGGCAATGTGTATCAGAAAATGGTTGACCGTAACATGACCGCTTCGGTTGTTGAAGCCGCTTCCACGCTCAATGCCAATCCCACGTCAAGGACTGTCATCACCTACCAGGACTGGTTTGGCGATAGCAAGGTGCTGCTTCCTTCTTTGATCGAGCAAAGTCTGCAAAGCAACCCGTTGGAAGCCAAGGCGCACTTTTTCCACTACGACGGCAGTGGCAATTTGCTTGAACAGGCTAAAGACGCTGATGTGAGTACGGTTTACCTGTGGGGCTACGATGGACAGTATCCAGTAGCCGAGATCAAGAACGCCACCTACAATCAGGTCAAAACCGCTTTGGGTGTGGCTGTCAATACGGAAGTGAATCTGGGGGCGGCCGGCCTGAGCGCCAGTCAGATCACCCAGTTGCGCTCCGCGTTGCCTCAGGCAATGATCACCACCTATACCTACGATCCGCTGGTGGGCATGAGTTCCTCGACCGATGCCAACGGGGTGACCACGTTTTATGAGTATGACGGGTTTCAGCGTCTGAAGGCGGTCCGCGAACAGAACGCGTCCCATCAGGCGGGCAATGTGCTCAAGTCCTACCAGTACCATTACAAGCAATAGCCTTTCAAGCAATAGGTTTTACAAGCAATAAGATAACTTAACAATATGCAGGCTCTACCCTGAACCGGGTAGGGTCATACTGACTGTGTTCCTATTTTCCTTACAGGACTTACCAGAATCTGATATGAAAAACCTTTCCTGTTTTGTTTTTTTCAACGTACGCCCACAAGCCTGGCCAAAACTGTTTGCGTGGGTGTTAATCCTGATTCCTTTGACGGTAACACGAGCCCAGACGCCATCAGCGAGTGAGAACTACGTGCAGACTCAGGTCTTTCGCGGCTCAGGAGCTACCTTGCCCGTCACCTCGATCGATTACCTCGACGGGCTGGGAAGGCCCGTCCAATCCATTCAGCAGGGGGCCGCGCCGGCGGGCACTTCGGCAATCCGGCCCGCTAACGGCTTTCGCGACATTGTCACCCAGGTGACCTATGACGCCTTCGGCCGAAGTGACAAGACCTACCTGCCTGCCCCGGCATCGGGCACCCAGGGGCAGATCGAAGCCAACCACCCGGCAAACGCCTCCAGTTTCTACTCGGATGCCAATCCCTATTCGGTGCCTGTTTACGAGGCATCTCCCCTGAACCGTGTGCTGGCCCAGTACGGGGCCGGACAGGCCTGGCAATCAAGTAATCATGGGGTGAACATGGACTACCTGATCAACGATGGGTCGGAGGTACGGCTGTGGACGGCCACTGCGGCTAACGGCATCAACACGGCCAGTGCCACTTCCAGTGGATTTTATGCCGTTGGGGAACTGTTCAAGAACCAGACCCGGGATGAGAACAAAAACCTGGTCGTCGAATTCAAGGACAAGCAGGGGCAGGTCGTGCAGAAACAGGTCCAGGACGGGGGAACCCAGGCGGCTCCGACCTGGATGGTGACCTCTTATGTTTACAATGACCTGGGCCAATTGGTCTTTGTCATCCCCCCCAAGCTGAATGCCACGTTGGCCATTAACGGCTCGGTGACCGTGAGCGAGACGGCTAATGGTGAACTTCTGTTCGCCTACCATTACGACGCGCGTGGACGGGTGATCGAGAAACTTGTTCCCGGCGGGGGCTGGACCCAGATGGTCTACAACCGGATCGATCAGCTGGTTATGTCCCAGACGGCCCGCCAGAAGCTGGAGGGCAAGTGGAGCTTTTCCAAGTACGATGCCTTCGGGCGCATGGTGCTCTCAGGCCAGCTGGCCAGTGCCGCTACACGAACTTCTTTGCAGACGGCAGCCGATGGGGCGAGTGTGCAGTTTGAATCCCGCACAGGTTCGGTGTTCGGTTACACCAACAACGCCTTTCCTTCAGTAGGGGTAGCGGATGTGAATCTGGCTTCCTACTACGATGATTACAGTTGGGGCGTGCCTACGGGAATGGCCTTCGTTTCTTTCAATGGCTTGGTCCAGCAGCCGGCCAAAGGACTGACTACCGGCTCGGTCACGCGCGTTCTGGCCTCCAAATCCAACCCGAATAGCGAACTGGCCAACACGCTTCTGTACGCGGTCAGTTATTACGATGATAAGAACCGGATGGTGCAGTCCTTCTCACAGAATCCCTTCGGCGGACAGGTTCGCCAGGACCTGACCCTGAGCTTTTCGGGCGAAGTGACCTCGCGCAAAGCGGTTTACACCTACACCGACGGCAAGCCTTCCTATACGACCGTGACCGAGTACAGCTACGATCACATGGGCCGCAGGACCCAGGCCAATCATGGCATCGGACAGGGCGGCAGTGCGCCGCTAATGGTGCCGGTGGCCGAATACGTCTACGATGAGATCGGGCGGCTGGTGCAGAAGCGCATCCAGCCGGGCACCTACTCGACCCTGGAAGGAACCGCTGCCAGTGATGAGAAGCTGCGTACCAACGAGACCATAACAGGCACGGTGACCGACAATTACGGCAAGATCACCCTTCGCAATCCTTTGACCATTGCCGGCGGGGGCACTGTGTACACGGCTGATCCCAAGCCGCTCACTTACGGGACGACCACGGCTTTGCAGACGATTGATTATGACTACAACATCCGCGGCTGGTTGACGGCAGTCAACAAAGGTGCTACCTTGAACTCAGCCGAAAACGATCTGTTCGGCTTCAAGCTCGAATACCAGGAGGATAATGTCAATTACAACGGCAACATCTCCAAACAAAGCTGGCTGAGCTACAATGTCAAAACATCTCCTGCACGCAGTTACGCCTACAGTTACGACAGGGCCAACCGCATCACCGGTGCCGCCTACTCGGGCGGTAAGTACAGCGGGGAGAACTACTCTCTGTCCGGCATGGTATACGACAAGAACGGCAACATCACCTCGCTGGTGCGCAGTGGCATGAGTGCGGGCAGTCTGACTGCGCCCACGGCCTTTGCCACCATTGACAACCTTGCCTATGCCTACGCGGCAAACTCGAACAAGCTTTCCACCGTGACCGATGCGGTGAGCACAAGCAGTGTCACCGAGGCGGCAGCGGACTTTTTGGACGGCAACAAGAACGGGGCCGATTACACCTACGATGCCGACGGCAGTCTGACCTCGGACAAGAACAAGGGCATCACCTCGATTGTCTACAACTACCTGGGACTGGTCGAGACGGTG
>CAUQTA010000020.1:0-62710 GCA_963520985.1 uncultured Sphingobacteriales bacterium | reverse complement strand
CTTAAATATATAATCCTTTATAAATCAACAACATTTCAGGTGTAACAATCTGGCGTTTAAGGCTCAGGTACATCAGGATGAACAGATACAACATGAAGTCGTAAAAGAGATCAAAAAAGCTGTCTGTACCGATTTGAATCGTGTTGAATGCGTTACGGATTCAACACGGTTCGATCTGCTCATCGGTTTATTTCACTAAGTTCTTAAAAGCCGATCCAAAAATGAGGTAACTGGTATTGCCCGCAATGGTACCTTCGTTTTGTCCCCACAGAAATGGCCAGTCATCGTAGTTTTCAAAGTGGTCGGGTTTTCTGAACAAGACACCCGGCGCCACATTGCCCGGAATAAAGGAGAAATCGGCCCGGTTGTTTCCGTAAAAGACGGCTTTGGGACGCGTAGCACCCACCGTTGCCACAAAGGAATAATTGTGATACGGATGGCAGCCAAACAACCAGTTGGTGACCTTATACACCTGGCTGGCGTCAATCACATCCGGGAAATATTTATTGGCAAAACAGATGGTGGTACCAAAACTCGTAATGGCTCCATTGCCTGCCCAGTTGCCCAAGCCAATCGGTACCCCGTACGGATTATCCTTTTCGAGGCTTTTAATGTAGTCATTGTATTTCACCACATACGGGCGGAGCTTTTCCTTGAAGGATGCGTCCATGTGCGGGATCGCATTTAAAGCTGTCAGGAGGGTAAAATTAACATTCTGATCCAGTGCCGGCCATAACAGTTCCTGAAATTTAGTGTTGTACTGTTGTTCCCCGGTGGCAATGTACAGTTGAAGATTGGAGCCAACATTGGCAAACCTGCGCCAACGGGTGGTATCCGCTGGTTGGTTGGCGAGCAATTCCGATGCCTCTTTCAGTAATCTTTTGGACTGTTGCAATGCTCTGGCCGAAAGATCATCGTTGTACCCCTTCAATGCCCGGCTGGCGGCGGCAAACGTGGTAGCGGCGCTGAGGTCGAGGCTCGGATTGCGGCTGGTAAAGGCCCACATATCGTCCTTCACCCCGCTCGACCGTCCGTCTTGAGCTACTTCGTAAGGACCCAGGTTTGGATTGTACGGGAGGCCGTCGGTTAAGGAGGCCGCGTCACCCAAGTGGTGGTAATTGTCCAGCACTGAGTTGGACAGCGTTTGCGTCATGTGACCGACAACCTCAGCCTGCGCGACCAGGTTCAGAGTACCGTGCTCGATAAACTGCAATACGTCGGGCTTTCCGTCGGGTCGGTGAAGATCCACATACCGTTGCTTTTGGTCAACGAACGTCTGATCACGTAAGGGTTTGAAATATTCCCAGGTCTGAACGAAGTTTTGCACCACGCCGATGTTCGCGCCGGTCTCAATATCAAAATCGCCGGCATCAAAATAACCACCCACGTTCAATCCAGGAATCAATTCGAGTGCCTTGTACTTGGTATCGGTGGTGGGTCCCTGACTGTGAATATCGAAGTGGTCGGTATTGGGTGGCGCCTGGCGATACCCCTCTTTGAATGGTTCGCCGTGCCATACCCGGTACCCCTCGTTGACGGTCATGTGATTCATGTGGATGGGTATCCATACATCGCTGGTGGCATCGGTGATCTTGTCGTAAACACTGGTTTCGATTAAGAAATTGTTCGTTTTAACATTCCCGTACTGGATATAGTAGATACCCGGAGTTTTCACCGAAGTAAAATCGAATTTCACGTAGTGGTATTTGTAATAGTTGCCCCAGGGTGCGATTTTCCCGCTGAATGCTTCGGTCGCATTGCCGTCGGGGCCTATTTTATACAACGATGCTTTTGCAAGAGGTTTGTCTTGCTTGTCCAGTTCAATGACCGAGACTTTGGGTTGGGATGGCAGATAGCCCACTTGTGAAAAACCGATGTTGGGCTCCCGTACCCAGCCTTTTACGGCATTGGGTTCTACAGTCCAGGTCAACACCTTGCCGGTCTTGCCAGCCGGAAGTACGCTTCGAACGACAAACCAGCCGTTTTGGGCCAGCATCCGGCCATCGAAAAGCATCAGATCGGCATCTGGCGAAGTGATCTTTACCAAACGGGAGGGTTCATCGGGTGCCAGCAGAAAGGTACGTCCTTTTTCGAGGGGAAGCGGATCGATAAATTTGCCGGTCCCCCGGTCGTCGGAAGTTTTATAGCCCTTGAACTGCTTCGCCTTTTCGCTGTTGGGTCTTGCACTGGTGTTTCCTACCACGTAGCGGGGAAATCGGTTATACCGTCCATCCATCAGATAAGTCTTTTGCCAATACTGTGAGGGTAAAAACTCAAGATTGAAACCTGCATTTCCTTCCAACTCCTTGGGAAGGGGTTTATCCAGGTAAACTGCGATCTCCACGCCTTTCCCCTTTGCAGTTACCACCACCCGCGAATCAAAATTATACTCTTTGTAGCGTAAGGTAGCTTCGATGGACTTCGCCGTGCGGTCTACTTTTCGGTTTATGATTTCCGGAACAAGATCCCACTGCTCAGGGGTGTTGGAAAGCCTCACCGCACCCCCCTGGCCGGTTCTGACGCCATGGTGAATTAATTCGATGCCGGCGTTTTTCTCATCGTTGAAACCGCCGGTAAACAGGTTACTATACACCAAAACGTTGACACCTTGCGTTTCGAAATACTCCAGATCGTTCAATTTCAAATCTTGGCCCCATCCCTCGTTGGATGTCACCAATAGTATCCCTGTAAATAATAGAACTAGTAGTCTTTTCATGTTCGTTAAAAAAGAAATGCCTTACACAGCCGATTAGAACTTATTTAAATATTTTCTCCCATAAATAGGAATTACTTGCGCGGCGCCTGATTGTCAAACAGCAACGGGGCCAGTTGATGCAAACTGCGGCGCCAGGTCTGAAACTCATGAGCCGTGCCCTCGGAAATGTACGTAACCGCGTTGAAGCCAGCCGCTTTGAGTTCTTCACCGGCTTTTTTCACTCCGTCCGGACGTTCTTTGCTACCGCAACTGATGAAGATGAGCTTTACTTTTGATTTGTCTTTGATGTCAGCCGGTGCATACACACCGCCGCTCAATAGTCCGTAGTAGCCAAATACGTCGGGTTTGTTAAGTGTAATCTGCTTGGTTTCCATCCCTCCCATCGACAGCCCGGCCATGGCCCGTTTTTCACGAGTTGCCAGGGTGCGGAAGTTCGCATCCACGTACGGAATCAGCTCATCGACAAGTACGGTTTGAAAGGGTTCAATCTTAAAATCCCGTATCCCTCCCCATTTTATTTCATTAGTCATGCCGTAAGTCATGACAATGATGAACGGCTTGATTTTTCCCTCTGCAATCAAATTGTCCATGATCAGATTGGCGTGGCCCTGGTTGCTCCAGGCGGTTTCGTCTTCACCCCAGCCGTGTTGCAGGTACAACACCGGATACTTATCCTTTCCTTTCTCATATCCCGGCGGTGTGTAGACAAACGCTCTACGCGAGGTATTCGTACTGGGCGACGGGAATAGAATCTGCTGCACATGGCCATGTGGCACGTTTTTCAACGCATAAAAATCCTGGTCTTGGGCGGGAATTTCGATGCCACTCTCCCACCGCACCGAACCGTAAAAGTTCAATGCGCCGGGGTCGTTGAATTTACCTCCGTCGATGTTGACGTTGTAATAGTGGAAACCTTCGTCCATGGGTCCGTCGGTGGTGCCCATCCAGGAGCCGTCTGCGGCCTTGGCGAGTTTGGTTCCGCCCCGGCCACCCAGGCCCAGGCTCACCCGCACGCTGTCGGCGGCCGGAGCTATGATTTTGAACCGCGCATAGCCTTGCGAATTTACCATTGGGTATTCCTGTCCCGGTTGGTTTAAGCTGGAAGGTTTGAAGTCTTCTTTGATTGTGGTTTGCTGTGCCTGGGCAACGCAAATTCCGCATGCCATAGCGGTAATCATAGCCGCTTGAACGAATCTGTTTTTCATTTGTACGATTGAATAAGGGTTAAAAAGTGATTTTTTAGAGTGCCTGTCGCATATCATTCAGAGTCAGGGTTTTGCCTTTTCAGGAGATACTATTTTCTGTATACTCTTTTTCTTCCAATCTTTTTATTTGTCTTCCCGCAGGGATCTTCGCGCAAGTATGACGGTATATCCAACAGGAAAGGCCGTGAGTTTGTGTGAAGGTTTCTTCGAAAAGACAGTTCATTCATCAGAGACAAAAAAATAGTATACTTTCAGAAACCAAAACCTGCCGTTATTTGAACAGTTGCTGCAACGAATTGGCTAAGAACAATTTGCAATTCATCCAGGTATGGCCGCCCGGAACAATCAGCGGCTCCACCTTGATTTTCTTTTCTTTAAACATCGCCAGGTTTTGCTGTACGCTTTCGTAGAGAAAATCCTCGGTACCTACGCTAATGGTGAACAGCTTCACTTGCTTGTTGATCTGATCGGCGTTGGGTTTCCAGTCGGTGAAGTTTTTCTTAAACTCTTCGGTGGCCGTGTAAGGCGCATACGAACAGATGTATCCGAACTTATCGGTATTGGTTAGGCCGATGTTGAGGGTCTGGCCGCCACCTACTGAGAAACCAGCCACGGCTCGGTGCCTGCTGTCGGTATACACCGGATAGTTGGCTTCGGCAAACGGAATAATGTCGTTAACGACGTCTTTCGTAAAGTCGGGCATCGGTGCCGGACGCACGTTTCCGTAAGGCATCACGATAATCATCGGTACGGCCTTGCCTTGAGCAATCAGATTATCGGCAATGAAGTTGGCCCGGCCTACTTTGGTCCAGGTTTCTTCGGTGTCCGAACCACCGTGAATCAGGTACAGCACTGGGTATTTGGTTTTGCCGTTGGGGTCAAATCCGGGAGGGGTGTACACCAGCATGGTACGCGTGGTGCCCAGCGTTGCGGATTTGTAATACCGGTAACTGATTTTGCCGTGCGGGACTTTTTGCAGCGAATGCACTAGCGGTGTACTGCCCGGAATGTCCACAATGCTGCGTTTGAAGCGTTCATTGGCAAAAATGTACGTATTGTTCGGATCGGCCAGCGACACACTATCTACCTGGAAACTGTAAGGATAAATATCGGGTTTGATCGGACCAACCGTTACACTCCAGATGCCAGACGTATCCTTGGTCATTGGAACTGGTGCAGTCAGAAACTCGCCATTGAGTGTCACTTTCTGAGCCTGCCGAGAGAAATAGCGGAATGTGACGCGGTTGTCGGTATGGACATCGGGCGAAGAGATGGCTGGCGGACGTTGCTGTGCCAGTGCCGGTATCGTCAGTAGCAGAACAACGAATAAAATAAGTCTTGTCTTCATCTTATTTGAATAATAAAGGAAGGGTTTCATTGAGGTATTTTTTCACGTTCATCCACGTGTGACCACCATCGGTGGAGTAGCTTTTGTAGTTGACCTTTTTGGCGGTGAGGTAGTCCATAAATTCGACGGTACCTTTGTAAAGAAAATCTTCGGTACCAATGCCTACCCAAAGCAGTTTCAACTGACTGTTGGTTGTAGTCGCATTGCTGGCAATCTGACTAAAACTGCCGTCCATTTCGGTGGGTGACAGATAAGCAGCATAGGCACATATCCA
This sequence comes from uncultured Sphingobacteriales bacterium, assembly GCA_963520985.1. Classification (GTDB taxonomy): domain Bacteria; phylum Bacteroidota; class Bacteroidia; order Cytophagales; family 172606-1; genus Xanthocytophaga. Next base: position 57,167 of record CAUQTA010000020.1, on the reverse strand, counting down.
GGCAAATTTATCCATATTGCCAAAACCGGCACGGAGAGTTTGGCCACCACCACGCGAAAAGCCGCCAATGGCCCGGCTGTTACGGTTGGCAATGGCGCGGTAATTTTTTTCGACATACGGCACCAGGTTCTTAAGTAAGTCATCTTCAAACGCTTTGGCTCGACTCACCGCATCCGGTGCATCCCGAATGGTAGGATCAGCGGGTTTGGTGCCGTTGGGCGACTGTTCGGCCACGCGGGCGGCAATGTTTCCGTAGGGCATCACTACGATCATAGGCACTACTTTTCCTTCGGCAATCAGGTTGTCCATGATGAAGTTGAGGTGGCCTACTTTGAAAAAGGTTTCTTCGGTATCGGTAGTGCCGCTGATCAGGTAATACACCGGATATTTCTTTTGGGGATTTTTGTCATACCCAGGCGGTGTATAGATCACCACGGTTCCGGTAGTGCCCGAAACAGACGGGTAATACTCGTAGGTAACGGCTCCGTGCGGCACATCGCGCAATGCATGAGTTAGCGGCGTATCGCCCGGAACATCGACCAAACTGGCTTTGAACCGTTCGTTAGGGAAGAAATTCACATTGGCCGGGTCCATTACTGTTATACCATCCACTTTGAAGCCGTACGGATAAATATCGGGTTTGATCGGACCAACGGTTACACTCCAGATGCCAGACGTATCTTTCGTCATGGGCACACCCGATGAGCCAAACTGGCCGCCGTCCAGCAGCACCTGACGGGCACCGGGAGCCAGGTACCGGAACGTGACGGTTTTGTCCTTGTTTACCTGCGGCGAAATGACCAAAGGACCTCGTGGCGGCTGGGCAAGTACCTTAAAGCTTACAGCCAACAAAGTCAGCATCAGTAAAAATCTAAACTTTTTCAGTTGCATCAGAGTGATTTGATTTAGGTTAAATGACTATCGGAAAAGTTTCGGCAGAATTGTTCCCAGATACAGCTTGCAGTTCATCCAGGTATGGCCACCGTCAGAAATGAACGGTTCGTGCTTGATTCCTTTCTGGGTCAGCAGAGCCATGTACTTTTGGTTGACGGCATACAAGCCGTCTTCCTGCCCCACTCCTATCCAGAATAATTTCAGCTGGCGATTGGTCTTTTCGGGGCTTTCAAACGCCCCTGCGTTGTTGCGGTCAAATTCGTTTTCCAGCATGCCAGGAGCAAACCCACACACGTAGCTGAACTTGTCCATGTTGTTGAGCCCGAAGTACAAAGTAGTACCTCCGCCACCCGAAAAACCGGCAATGGCCCGGCTCTTTTTATCGTTAAGAGTGCGGTAATTCTTTTCGACAAACGGCATAAGACTGCCAAAGAAATCCTCTTTGAACGCTTGCAGATTATCCCAGTTGCGAAGACTGCCCGAGTACTTGTCAATCACCGGATAGGCCCGTCCGTACGGCATAACGATGATCATGGGTTTGGCCTTGCCCTGGGCAATCAGGTTGTCGGCAATGACATGAGCCCGGCCTACTTTGGTCCATGTTTCTTCGGTATCCGTAGTGCCGTGAAGGAGATACAATACCGGGTATTTTTCTTTGGAATTGGCCTGATAGCCGGGCGGTGTATAGATCACTACGGGTCTTTCGCCCAGTTTGTCTGAGTGGTAATAGGCATAGTGCAACGTCCCGTGCGGCACTTGTTGAACGGTGTGCAGCAATGGCTGGCTGCCGGTTACTTCCAGCAGACTATTTTGAAATCCTTCATTGGGGAAAAGATTCTGATTTCGGGGATCCGCCACTTTCACACCATCTACGATGAAAGCATAGGGATACATGTCGGGCTTTACGGACGGCACCGTTACCGACCAGGTGCCGTTTTCGTCTTTGGTCATGGCCAGCTTGTCCTTCATGAACTGACCTTCCAGAGAAACCGATTGCACCTGGGGTGCCACGTAGCGGAATGTGACGGAATTGTCTTTATGCACTTCCGGTGAATAAATGGCCGCTGAGCCCCCAATCTGGCTATAAGTGGAGAAACCTGTTAGCAGTAAAGCAAGAATGACAAGTATCTTTTTCATCTGTTTTCGTAATTTGAATTGACGCAACCTCTGGGATTTCTTTCCCAAAGATTACGCTGTGATTGCTTTAGCTTATCAAGCCGGCAGGTTTTGCCTTTTTCACAGACTTGTCAAGCCAAAGGCATGATACTATTTTTCCGTTCTCATTTTTCTCATTCCACAGGAATATTCGCGTAACTCATTTTGCCCACTCCTTGCCTTCTGCGGATCTGCGCCATTCGAAATATTGGTCGAGCACTTTCATCGATTCTTCGCTGGGAACACGGCCCATGACAGGCTGCTGCCGAAAATGCATAACGGCCGGATTAGCGGTAGTAAACGGTTTCCATTCCAAAACGCCCGGCCCGTTGGGATCGCCATGCTTGGCAAAGTTGGTCCAATAGGTCATCATCGCTTCGGAAACGGCTTGGTCCGTAGCGGAGGCTTGTTTGCTTTCCGGGTTGGTGTGACCGAACACGTAGGCCACCTCTTGTCCATGCGGAGAGCCCGATCCCGCCAGCGGCGAGTTGGCCGGATAATCCGGGTGCTGATCGAAATAATAGTAGAACACCTTGGATTTCCCTGCTTTGGCCTGCAACGACGCCCAGCTCCAGGTGTGCCACCCGAAAGCCGCATCACGAGCCAAATCACGAGCCGTCTTGGGCACTTGGGCATCGGCCGTCGGGTAAGCCTTCAGGAGTGGATCGGCAAACTTGCCGTACCGTTTTTGTACGCCTGTGATGTATTCTTCGGATGTTTTGGGCGGCGCAAAACTGGCTCCTTCGTCGGAATTGTACCCGACCAGCACCGGCGTGCGGTTGTATTGTCCTTTCTGGTACAGAACGTGCTGGTCGTCGGGAATTACATATCCGTCAACAATAGGCCAGGCTCCCGGCATTCCAAATCCCATCGGTAGCTTTTCGGCGGACATGTTGCGTAACTCGGCCAGGTTTGCAGCATCGGCTTTTTGCATAAACTCTATTCCTTGTTTTTCGGCAAATGCCAGCCGTTTCATGTTTTCTCCGGGATAGGTTGTGCTCCGATCAGGCCCGAACGAGCCTCCGCTTTGCGAGATGGCTCCGTGAAAAAGTCCTTTTGCCAGCGGCGACGCACACAACATGCTCACCGCAATTCCGCCGGCCGATTCACCGAAAATAGTCACTTTGTCGGGGTTACCGCCAAAGGCTTTGATGTTGTTTTTGATCCACTGCAAACCGGCAATCATGTCCAATAGACCATAATTGCCCGAAACTTTTGCCGGGTTCTCGGCACTCAGTTCAGGATGCGCCAAAAAGCCGAGTTGTCCCACCCGATAGGCGACACTCACCAAGACCACGCCTTTTTTCGCCAGATTTTCGCCGCTGTACACCGGTTCGGAAGTGGAACCGAAGCTAAACCCGCCACCGTAAATCCAAACCAACACCGGCAGATTATCCCCGGCGGTTTTGGCTGGCGACCAGACATTCAGATACAGGCAGTCTTCGCTTTTGCCAGAAGGCGGATTTCCACCCTGAAAAGGTGCCGGCGCAAATTGCGTTGCAGTCTTTACCCCAGTCCACGGCTGTACGGGTTGCGGGGCTTTCCAGCGCAGGTTACCCACCGGCGGAGCGGCAAACGGAATGCCTTTGAATACGGCCAAACCGTTTTCAACGCTTCCCTGCACCATTCCTTCCTTTACTTTGACGGGACCGGTAATCTGGGCAAGACTTACCAGAGGAATGATTAGCAGGCACAGGGTTTTGAGTCCGAAAAAGATACTATTTGAAAGGGTCATCATTATTTTATGAGTAAGTGGTTACTTTTTAGTTTATCTTTTGCAACGACGGTTTTCTTTCTTCTTTTTGCCTTGGTACTTGTTCACAATTTTGGTTTTTAGTCCAGGCCGTTTCTCTTCCTTCTTGCGATGTTACTTTTTTTGCTTGCCCAGGACAAAAACGATAGTTTTTGGGCCAGGTTTGTGCGCAGAGTAACCAAAAAAAGGGCACTTTGCCCAATGCTTCCGCCCGCATTTCCAACGCTAGGCCCGCTGGGTAAAGAAGCTTACGCACCTACACTGCCTGCTACGATTAAAGTGGACTTTGCTCTCTTTGTAACAAGCAGGCATTTTTCCAAACAGACTGAAATAGTATCTTTTAAAAACGAAAAATCCATATACAATCAATCGATTATCCCTATCACACATCTGCTCTTTATACTCATTTTGTATAGCCCTGCGCGGTTAGCCAATCCAGCAGTGGATTGATCCAGCCTTTGTATTTGAATATAAATCCGTGGCCGCCTTTTGGGAAAATGTGCATTTCCACTTCCACTTTGTTGTGCCGCAACGCTTCGAAATACGCAATGCTATTGTCTACATCCACCACTTTATCGTCCGCGGCGTGGGTGATCCAGGCGGGTGGTGTGTTGGGAGTAATATGCAGTTCGTTGGAGAACAAACGAATGGTTTCCGGAGTGGGCTTTTTACCCAGCAGATTATCGCGCGAACCGCCGTGGGCCAGACTGTCCCGCATGCTGATGACCGGATAAACCAGAATCTGAAAATCGGGACGCAGGCTGGTGCGGTGCGGATTTTCGATCAGCGACTTTTCGAAGTGCGTCGCCGCCGTGGAAGCCAGGTGTCCACCGGCCGAAAAGCCCATGATTCCGATCTTTTTCGGGTCAATGCCCCACTTTCCGGCGTTTTCCCGCACGAATTTGATGGCTTGCTGGGCATCCTGCAACGGCCCGATTTTCTTGTCTGTCATAATCGAGTCGTTGGGCAGACGGTATTTGAGTACAAACGCCGCTACGCCTCGCTTCACCAGTTCTTTGGCGGTATTGATGCCTTCACCCTGATACACCACCACGCCATATCCCCCACCCGGAATAATCACTACGGCAGTGCCCGTCGCTTTGTCTTTCTCAGGCAAGTAGACTTCCAGCGCAGGTTTGGTAACGCCACGAATAACTCCCTTATCAGCACCCGATTCGGTCATTTTAGCGGCTTTCGAATTAGGCACCGCTCCCGAATACAGCGGGATGATCTCCTGTGCCTGAATTGCCACATGCCAGCCAAAAAATAAGATTGTCAGGATGGCCCAAGTGCTTTTGAATCGTGAAAGGGAAAACATCTTTGTCATTTCTTTGCTGTGTAAATGAGTGTGCGGCTATTAGCCGAAAATAGTATCTTCTTAAAAGGCAAAACCTGCTTCTGTTATACACTTTACCTTGGTCTGTGACACACAGACCAAGGTGAGCTAAGCAAAACCGGTAAATTGTCTTTTATCTTTCCTCCTTGTGTCTCATTACTTAACTCTACTTAATTTCTTTCACCTTTCGGCCCATCAGCGACAGCATTTGGATGGCGTAACGTTTGCCCAATTCCCGGCAACCGACGGCATCAAAATGCAGGTTGTCTTCCCGGTCGGTACAGCCTTTGGAAGAAATCACATACGAATTGGGAATGGTTTGCGGCAGGGTTGCAATGATTTTATTCATGCTCGCGCAGACTCCGCCCTGGTCGGCATGCACGGTTTCACCTGCCAGCAAAGGCACTTTCTTCGGATCTAAATTCAGATCCTTTATCAGCCGGTCATAGACAACCTTTACTTTCTTTGTCCATAGCGAATCGTTGGTATTCGATTCGCCTTGATGAAGCAGAATGCCTTTGATCACGCCGTCTTTCTGGGCCAGCCTGGCCATTTCCACCAGTCTTTGGTATGGATTGCCGTCGTATTCCTTCACCATGTTCAGCATCCAACCGGGAGCGGTTTTCAGGTATTCCTGGTACACATCCGTGTCGAAAAGTTCGATTTTGCAACCGCCAACGGCCACATTGATCACGCCTACGTTGATCTTTTTGGGCAGATTCTCCACCATCGTCCGACCAAAATAATCGGCGGGACTAAGCCCGGTACGGCAGCGGCATAGCGGCGGCACCGCCGGATACCACTGGCCTTTCACTCTGCCCAAATTGGGGCAATCCACCGCTTCCAGCACCTGAAACCGGGGATTGGCAATGGTATCCTGGGGTTCAAACGGCGGGTTGCCTTCCATGTTCGACTGCCCCAGACACAGGTAAATGTGAAAGTTGGGATTCTGAGCAAAGGCGAGTTGGCCCAAAACCAGAAATAAGGCGACTGCAACGATTCTTTTCATGGTATCAATTAAGCTTAAAACGAATCTGCGTAAACGAATGGGCAGGGAAGGAGAAAGCAAACTGACTGTTCTTGGCACTCAGTTCGGATTTTACTGGAACGTACTGTTTTTCTTTCTCATAGCTGAACTCCTCTTTCAAGTCATTGGCATTCAGCACACTTACTTCCGCTTTTCCGGAAACTCGTCCCGACAGATTCATAATATCGGTTTGAATGGCTTTGTCTTTGTGGCGGTTCACCACATTGAGAGTCACCGTTTTGCTGGCTTTGTCGTAGGTAGCCGTTACGTCCAGATACGGAATGCCCTTGACGTTCTGCACATTAAAGGTGTCGCACTGCACCCAGGTGTCAATGGCGCTTCCCAAACAGTGATTTGAAAAAGCTTTGAAAACATGATACACCGGGGTTTTGTAAGTGCCTTTTTTCTGATCGTTGCCGAGCAGGGAAGTCATCATGGTAAAGTTGGCCATTTTGACTACATCCGCATGCCGGATGAACGAATTAAGCGACTGGGCAATGGGAAGGATGTTTAGGAAATTCCGGCCAAAAGCACCCCATTCGTCTACCGATAAGTAAATCGGATTCTTGTAGCCTTGTGTAGCCGAAACCGCTTTGATTTCTCCGGCAGGTATGGTGATGCGATCTTCGAAAGTCTTCGCACTGGCTCCCATGTAGGTGTAATAGTCCGGCGAATTTTCCCAGTAGCTGTGCACCGACAAATACTTGATTTTGTCGCCGATGCCCAGCAACACTCTGCGATTCCATTCGTCCCAGGTGCCGCTACTGTACCAGGAAGAACCGCAACCCACCAGGTCAATATCCGGGTCGACGGCTTTCATGGCTTTGGCCGCTTCACGGGCTATTTCCACGTAATCTTCTACGTTTTTATGGCCCAGTTCCCAAGGCTTGCCATCCACTTCATTTCCCAGATCCCATATTTTCACTTTGTAAGGTTCTGCGTGACCGTTTTTAATCCGAAGGTCGGAGTAGTAGGTTCCTTTGGAATAGTTGCAATATTCTACCCAGTACGCAGCCTCCAGAATGTTGCCCAAACCCAGATTGGCACACACAATGTTCTCGCTGCCAATGGATTTATTGAGAGCAAACCACTCGTCGGTTCCTACCTGATTACTCTCCAGCCCACCCCAGGCCAGATTTATCCGTTTGGGGCGTTGCTCTTTGGGACCAATGCCGTCCAGCCAACTGTAGCCCATCAGAAAATTGCCGCCCGGCCAACGCATGTTGGTCACTTTCAGGTCTTTCATGGCTTCGATGTAGTCGGTTTGAAAACCGTCTTTATTAGCCAGCGACGAAGAAGGGTCGTAAAGGGTTTTGTATAAGGTGCTATAAGTAACCGAGTCGGGCAATCCCATGCGGCTGCCTTTGAAATTGATGGGCTCCATGAAAACGCCGTAGATTTTAGGGTCAATTTCACCGATAATCCGTTCGGCATCTATTTTAATCTTTGCACTTTGAGCATTCAATAGCAGTGGCACAATCAGCAACGCGAATAGGTAGAGTTTTCTCATGGTTAGTGGTTAAAGCTATGTTAGCAATGGGGTTTTATAACGACTTATTCGATACTGCATGAAACAGGAGGTTTTGACTTTTGAAAGCCTACTATTTTTCTCAATCCTCATTTTTCAAATTCCTTTACATTCCTGATAAACATTATTTCCCTTTCTAGTCGGCTTCGAACTATTCGAATTGTGTCTTTCTTACACATTTTTACATGTTAATATGACACTTAAAATAAGACGAATGCAAACTTAAGCTTTTTCGCAAGAAAAACTATAAATTATCCTAAAAAATATTACCAATACACTATAAACACGTATGAAAGGAAGGGAATTGGGAAGTAGAGTATTACTTGCTATCCGTTACTTGCGCGCTGATCCGAAAATAATCGAAATCGACATACCCTCCAGTTTGCTGGGTTGCATAGTTAAATAACCCCAGCCGGTAGCCCATGAAATGCGGAAGCGTGTAGGGCATTTTTAATGGAGTACCAATGGATTTCCAAGATTTCCCATCCAGGCTATAATAAAAATGAGCAATGTCAGCTTTGTCTTTGAAGTTGCATTCGGCCTTGAAGTAAACGGTATTCTGAGTTAATGGAATGGGGGTTGTTTTGCCAGCAGCCACGCTTGCCATTGCAATTGTTTTTTTCCCATTTTTCACTTGCACGCCCACCCATCCGTAGTTTTTCTGAAGCAGGCACAACCCGGCAATATCGCCCTCTTTCATGTTGGAAACATCCAGCGCCGTTGAGCCAGTGCATTCCGGACCAATGGTGCGTTGGGTCAGTGTATTGCGGGCCATCACAAACGCGGTATCTAGCCGTCCGGTTTTCAGGCGCAAAAATCCTTTTCGTTCGGTTACCGACCAAAGCCGGTTATCCGGATTGTGATTCCATTGCCACACCAGTGGAAGGGCGGGTCGCCCTTTTGTACGTGTAAATTCATCCGATGCTACAATGCCCGGAACCAGGCCTTTGCTGGAAGGTAGATTCAGCGTTTCGGGAACTTTGCCATTTTCGCCCAACACGGGCCAGCCGTCCTGCCATTGAACAGGCACCAGATAGGGAATCCGCCCCACCCCGCCAAAATCGCGGAACAAGTACGCAAACCACTTGCCATCGGGTGTATCGATCAGTCCGCCTTGCGCCACACCCAGATCCTGCAAACCTACCCGGCCTTCCCAGGGACCAGTAATCTTGTCGGCTCGGTGAATGATGACGGTACGCATGCCGCCTTTGGGCCAGGCAATGTTGAATAGATAATACTTGCCATTGACTTTGAAAAGCTGTGAGCCTTCTGCCCCAAGCATGATATTGTCACCAGCTGGTGCACTAGCATTTTCGATCAGCACCTGGTTCAGGCCGTCTTCTTTTACACCGCTGAGATCATTTTTCAATTCTTTGATATACAGTTTCCCTGCGCCATAAATTAGATATACTTTTCCATCATCGTCAAAATGAATGGTATGGTCATGGTAAGCCGGTGCAAACGAGATTTCTTTCCAGGGACCTTTTATTGTTGTCGCACTGTAAATGTGCGTTTTACCCGAGGTGGCGGCAAAAGTGCTCACATAAAACATACCGTTGTGATGCCGCAGACAACTGGCCCAGGAGCCTCTACCGTACGTACTTTGCCCATTTTCCAGATTCATGGCATCGTTGCTCACCAACGTATCATAGGCATAGCTTTCCATTTTCCAGTTAATCAGGTCTTTCGAACTCATGAGCGGCAATCCCGGACTCATGTGCATAGTGGTGCTACTCATGTAATAAGTGTTGCCCACGCGGATCATGGACAAATCGGGGACATCGGCAAAAATGATCGGGTTATGAGCCGTTTGCGCTTCCGAGAAAAACACCGCAAAAAGTAATGCAATTGCCATCATGCCTGGTTGCATGATCCTGTGTTTCATCCATGTTTGCTTCATCAAAAAGGGGGTAAGAATCGATCTCTAATGTATGTATTTATTTCTCTTCTGGGAAATAACCGGAAAAAGCAATACTTAGCTTTCATACCCCAGTATACTCCCTTGCTGCTTTCTTACTCAAGTGGCCCGATCAATTCAATAAAGTTTCCGTCAGGATCTTGTACCAGCACAAAGTGTGAATCCGGCCCCAAAGGCGTGGGGGTATTTCCCAGAAAAGTGACCTTTTGCTGTTTGAGTCTTTCCAGAACAGGCTTGAGTGATTTTACCTGAATGGTTATGTACTGCATACCCGTATCGTCCTGTATGAATTTCTGGACAGGGTGCTTCGATTTTTTATTAAAACTCATCAGCTTCCATTCGCTGGCCTGCGGGCTGTCTTCCAGTTTCAGAATGGTCACAGCTGTAGATACGCCATTGGCTAATCCCGAACGTTTGGAAAACTCTTCGTTAATGGTAAAGCTTCCGGTTTTTACCATTCCGATTCCATTCATATAGAAGTCCAGCGAACGTTGCAGATCAGCAACTACAACACCGACCCCGATTAATTTACTACTAAAATCAGATTGAGCCTGACTGATGCCACTTATTAAAAGAGCAAGAATAATCCAGGCAAATTGTTTCCGTATTCGGTTCTTTTTCTGTGTGTGCAAGTTTGTAGGAAACAGGTTCATGGTAGATAAATAATAATCAATGCGAATGGTAAGAAACTGGTAAGAATAGGCTTGGAAAGAGTAACGGTTATTTGATATACACCGGATCATTACCGCTGTATTTGAGGTATTTAAACGAAGCCGAGTTGCTGGTTTTCTCACCCGATGAAGTGGCATACATGCCGTAGACACAGCCCAGAAACCCGCCGGCGTCTTTAGTGCTTAGAAACTTGGCATCCACTTTGTCTTTGATCAGTTTCCAGTTCTTATTATCAGCAGATAGGTAAAAACTGTAGTAGGCACCTTCCGAAACAATGCGAAGCCTGACTTTTTTGGCCGTGGCAGCAAGCGGTGATTGTGCCAACAGTTCCATAGATTTTTCCTTTGCCTTGCTCTTATACAACTCAACCACTGGCTTTTGGCCCGCATCGGCCGACAAGGCCAGAAAGTAGAAATGGTCCTCACTCTGGAAAATCACCAAACCGGCCTTTTCATTCGGATTCTTTGCCGCAAAGCTAAGTTCGGTTTCGGCCGTGCTGTTTAAATGTTGCTGGCGTTTGCCCACGAAAGACGGATTGCCAAAATCCATACAGGTTTCGGGCTTGAGTTTTAGCGTCAAGCCTTGCTGTTTGGAAAGTGAAAACGAACTGCTGTCCACGGTGCGCATAAAGAGCAGCTCGGGGGCCAGTTGCTTGTCGAAAGTCAAGGTGTATTGGAAGTTGCCATTTTGAGGCAAGGCATTGGGCTGTTTTGTTTCCTTAAAGTTTGCGGTATAGAAATATTTCAACTCCTTTTCGCCGTGCTCGATCATAGGCCAGCCGTCTTCGTTCCAGGTGACCGGAGCCACGAATGTTTCGCGACCAGTGTTGTAATAATCGCCCTCGTAAGGCCGTACCGCCAGGAAAATGATGTAATCTTTGCCATCGGGACCAGTGACAAATTGGGCATGTCCGGCCGAGGTAATGGCGTTTTTCCGGTCGGCGGGCAATTCACGCTGCGTCAGAATCGGGTTGCCGGCATAGGGTTCATACGGGCCCCAGACGTCTTTGCTGCGCAGGATCACTTCAGAGTGATTGACAGACGTGCCGCCTTCAGCCGCGTAAAGGTAATACCAGCCGTTGCGTTTCATGATGTGCGGTCCTTCAATCCACACGGGCTTTTTGCTCAGGTCCACGCCCCCGTTGACCAGTTGTTTTTCTTCACCTACCACTTTCAGGTTGACGGGGTCAAATTCATACATGCGGATGGTACGGTGGCCTGAATACAAGGGTTTGTTGTCGGGGGCGTCGCTGTTGTAAAGGATGTAGGCTTTGCCGGTATCGTCAAAATAGATCGAAGGATCGATGCCGCGCACCTGTGGTATGCGAACGGGATTGCTCCACGGACCGGCGGGATTTTTCGCGGTTACGACAAAGTTACCGTCGTGGTCAATGTCGGTACAGGTGACGTAATAGGTGCCGTTGTGGTAACTGATGCCTGGTGCGAACAACCCGCGGGTCATGCGTTCTCCCATGAAATCCATCTGCGAAGGCCGCTCAATCACATTGCCGATCTGCTTCCAGTTTTTCAAGTCTTTGCTGTGAAATACCGGAAGGCCGGGAAAATACGAGAATGTCGAGTTGACCAGGTAATAGTCGCTACCCACCTGCACAATGCTGGGATCGGGATAAAATCCTTTCAGGATGGGATTAACCAACGTAATCGATTGGGCCTGTGTGAAATAACCGACCAAAAGAGCCAGCAAACTCAGCAATAATGGTTTCTTTGTAAAGGATATTCTTCGCATGAAAGTAAGTGATAATTAAGGCCTAGGGTAATGTAATTATTAATAGAGGCAAGTTTTGCCTTTTTGAAACATACTATTTTTTTGTCCGTGAAAACCTGCGTGCCGAAATTTCTCGCGGGAAACGCAAATCGCCACATAGGGTTTTCACTTTTTTAGAGATACTATTTTCATTCAAGATCTATGTTACAAATGGTTTTTGCCAAGTTCATAGATTTCTCTGTTTGTATCGCATCCTACTTTTTTGCTTGCCCAAAGAAAGAAACAAAGAAAGGGCACTTTGCTTAATGCTTCCGCCCGCAAATCCATCCCGCCCCTCGCTAAGCAAAGAGGCCAGCGCACTTTTAACTGGCAGGTGCTGAGCACTGCGCCTTATAATTTTATACTGGTTATAAACGAATTAAACTTAATAAACTCTTCTATTTACACTATTTAGCCACCAATGTATAGGTAGTTCCTTTTTGAGTAGGCATGTCATACAGCACCGTTTCCTTCAAAGCCATCGGTTTGATGATTGCCTGCGCAGATACAACGGGTTTTGGAGTTTCTTCTACCCAGAAAAAGGAATTGGAATTGGCTCCTGTTGCTGCGTTCAGCGCTGCGCCACTGCTTAGTTTCATGCCATTGGGTATGCGTAGCCGCAGATTGCCTCCCAGCCTGGACTTTACTACCAATTTAGTTAGTCGCGCATTGCTCCACTGCATCTGTACAATCTCAAAGCCACCACGGGTCAGCAGTCCAGAGATGCTGCCTGAAGGCCAGGCATCCGGAAGGGCGGGTAACAGATGCACCGATCCGTCGGAGCTTTGCAGCAGCATTTCCGTAATGCCCGACGTACAGCCAAAATTACCGTCAATCTGAAAAGGCGGATGGGCATCGAACAGGTTATTGTACGTACCCCCACCATCGGGATTGACACCCAGCGGCGTTAACTGATTCTGAATGAGTTGGTATGCATGATTGCCGTCGAGTAGTTTAGCCCACCAGTTTATTTTCCAACCCATGCTCCACCCAGTAGACACGTCGCCTCGTTGAAGTAACGAATTGCGGGAAGCGGCAAACAATTCGGGCGTACGGTACGGCGAAATCTGGTTGGAAGGAAACAACCCGTACAAATGCGAAACGTGCCGGTGATGGTCGTTGGGGTCGTCCACATCGTCGAGCCACTCCTGCAATTGATTGTGCTGGCCAATGTGCATTGGGGCCAACTGACCACGCATCTGTTTCAGGGTATCTTTAAAAGCAGCGTCCTTTTGCAAAATCTCCGCGGCACGAATGGTTGAACTGAACACGTCAAATACAATCTGGTTATCCATGGTGGTGCCCGCAGCGATGGATGCATCTTCATGCGCCTTGGGTGCATTCTCGGGCGAATTGGCTGGAGCTACCACCAGATAAGGATAATTAGGATGCTTGACCAGAAAATCCACGTAAAAGGTAGCGGCGCCTTTCAAGATCGGATACACTGAAGCCAGAAACGCTTTGTCGCCTGTGTACAGGTAATGCTCCCACAAATGCTGACTCAACCAGCCACCTCCCCCATTCCAGATTCCCCAGAACGCACCGTCTATCGGGCCGTTGATGCGCCAGATATCGGTATTGTGGTGCGCCATCCAGCCGCGGGCTCCGTACATAACCTTGGCCGTTTCCTGTCCGGTTTGGGCAAGTTCCTGCACCAATTTCAACAACGGTTCGTGCAGTTCCGACAAGTTGGTTTTCTCGGCGGGCCAGTAATTCATCTCGGTATTGATGTTGATGGTGTATTTGCTGTCCCAGGGCGGGTTCATCTTGTTATTCCAGATTCCCTGTAGGTTAGCCGCTTGCCCGCCAGGCTGCGACGAAGAAATCAGCAAATACCGTCCGTATTGGTAATAAAGTGTCACCAATTTGGGATCACTTGTATTGCGGAAGTTTTTCAGTCGTTCATCCGTCGAAAGTTGCGCTGCCGCACTGGTACCCAAATCCAGTTTCACCCGATTGAAGTACTTCTGGTAAGCCTCGGTATGGGCTTTCAAAAGAGCAGCAAAGGTCTTTGGATAAGCTTTGGTTACAAAGTCTGCCGCCGGTTTGTTTTCATCCCCGCTCAGGTCTTTGTAGGAATTAAAGTTGGTCGCAATGGAAACAAATAGCGTCGCGGAGGTAGCGCCTTTGATTACCAACGAACTGTCCGTTGCCGAAAGCGTGCCGCCATTGAGTTTGATCCGGGTGATTGCTTTGAAACGCACCATTCCCTTCACGCCTTCGTGGTCGCTGGTTACCCCACTCAGGGTCAGTTCATTGGAGTTGTCTACTTTTCTGACAGCATTGGCGTGAGGCGACGAAAAACGAGCCGCAAAGGAAAGCTTGTTTGGTTTATCAGCGGTGAGTTGCACTACCAGTACATTGTCAGGAAAGGAAGTAAAAGCCTGGCGGGTATAAGTGACATCTCCTACTTTGTAAGAAGTTTGGCTAACGGCCCGTTCGATATCCAGTTCGCGGCGATAATTCGCAGGGTTTTCGTGGCCTTGAAAATCCAACAGAAGATTGCCAACCGGCTGAAACTTTTGCCCGTGCGATTTTTTGGTCATGATCGACTGATTGGCAAGCTTTTCAGCCTCTTTGTAGTGCCCTTCAAAAATAAGCTTTCGCACCTGCGGCAATGCCGCCAGGGCATCCGGGTTATCGTTGCGGTTGGGGCTGCCGCTCCAAACCGTATGTTCGTTCAACTGGAGGGTTTCGGTTGCGACATTGCCATACACCATTGCTCCTAACCTACCATTGCCAATCGGAAGGGCATTTTCCCACACCTCTCCGGCGGGCTGGCTGTACCATAGCTTTAATCCCTGCTTTTGCTGTGCCAAAGCGAATGAAGTTGTTACAAGCAAACAAGTAAGCAAAAGCAGTTTCATCGGCTAGAAGGTAATGTGTTGCAGCAAAAGAAATCGTGTCATGTAAACACATTTTTACGCGTCACAATGACATTTAAAAAGGATAGTACAAACATAGCCTTTTTTCAGATTAAAAACCATGAATTATCCTAAAAAACATAAACAGAATAATATGCAAACATAAAATCAGGCTGTTTTTGGTCAGCTATTAGTAGAAATACCCGGACGTATGTTCTGCATTCAGGCCATTGTCGCCTGTCATAATCAGTTAAAAAATAGTATCTTTTAAGAACCCAAAACCTGCCTTATGGGAAGGCAACTGGTTTATTGGGAGTTTTCCTGAGTAGCCTGAATCGTTTTTATTTTAACAAAAAGATCCTGTATCTCCGTCTCAGTCAGTGTATGGGTCTGTTGATACTCCATGTGTAAAATGATCTCCTTTGCCTGTTTCATTTGCGTGGCCCATTGCGGGTAAGCATCACACCAATGTTGCCAAAAGACATCGGATGAATCCGTCGGATTACGCACCCATTCTACAAAAGACTCTTCCTGCAGGAAGTCTTCAACCTTTCGAGGAAAAAAATCCATGTAACTCATTGTTTACAAAGTGAAGGTAAAGAATAGGGTTAGGAAACTAAAATTTGGATTAATCGAGGCTCAGCGCAGGAAAACCAAAGCTGAGCCTCGACATTAAACTTTTAGTAACCTGTATTTTGTGTAAAAGCAGGTCCTTCGACTACCCGGTCAATTTGCGTTTGCGGAATAGGACGCAGCATGTGGAAGTCCTGGATGTACTGTCCTGCTTCCGGATTCCACTCTTGTACGCGTCTTACCAGTGAACGGGTCCGCACCAGGTCATGCCAACGCTGCCACTCGCCAAAGAATTCGCGGCTTCTTTCGTCCAGAATAAAGTCGACAGTAACAGTTCCAGCCGAAATTTCCATCGCAGTAGCAGCAGCTTGATTCTGAGCAGAAGTGTTCGTTTTGCGGAAAGCGGCGCGGCGCCTCACCACGTTGATCAGATCAGCCGCTTTTTGCGCCTCACCGGCTTTGAGATAAGCTTCAGCCCCGGTCAAATAAACATCGGAGAAACGGTACAACACACACGGACGCGTGGAGGGATCGTTGAAATTAGCGCCACGGCTAGGGTCCATGTGTTTTTTAACAGCCGGATAAATATCGCTTTTCCACAGACTCGGTGGTACCACAATGCCCTTAAACGGCCGCGTTCCTACAAACTGAGGTGCACCGGCGACTTCAAAATCGGGTAACCAGACCGCTGTATCCACGCCAACCACCATGCTGTAGCTTATGCCTCGGGTATTGTTTGCCGCTGTAGCCGAATTGGAAATGGCCGTATTGGAAATGTAAACGCTGTAAAACGTATTGACATAGCGGGAATCCACATCCCGGTTCACAAAAGCCTGATCCAGGAAATAGTTTTTACCTGCATTGCCGCCAGTAGGCCATTGATAGCTATTAGGACGCAGGCGTTGATAGGGTCGGCCATAATACGAATCCCGAATCATGCCGGAAGTTCCATTGTTAACCAAACCACCCGTTGCATTTTTATACGAATTGATGCCTGAGCTATTGGGATAGTTCCAGTTGGTAAACCAAGGCGTCAGGTTTTGCGCCGCACCTCCACTGGCTGCGCCACCTACGGTATAGTAGCCGTATTTGGGGTCCAGCATGTGGTCACTGACAAACATGGTTTCCTTTCCGTAGTCGTTGGCCGGTACGAAGGCATCGCCATAATCTTGCCACAGATCCAATCCATAGGTGGCTTTGTTGGCAATGATGTCATCACAAAGAGTAGCAGCTTGTGTAAAATCAGCCTGCGTGTTGGTAAGCCAGCCACGGGTTAGGTAGGCCTTTGCCAACAGTAGTTGCGCCACCGGTTTGGTAGCCGCCTTTCCTAAGAAAGGTGTAGTAGGTTGATTCGGTAAATCAGCAGCGGCTTCGGTCAAGTCTTTAATGATCAATTCATACACCTGACTTACTGGTTGGCGGGAAGCTGCTTGCGAAGGCTGCGTAATGAATTCGGTATGCAAGGGCACATCACCAAAGGTCTGTACCAGATAAAAATACCAGAACCCTCTCAGAAACTTCGCCTGGGCAAGGTACTGCTTACGAGTATCTTCGGGCAAGTCTATGCTCTGGCCGTATTGCAATACCCCATTGATTGTATTGATATCCTGAAAAGCAATGCCCCAGGCTGAACCAAAGTTACTGCCGTTCAGGCCATTGTAGTTGAATATAGGCCCGCTTCCGCTGGCACCAGTCAGAAATTCATCGGTACCGGCCATCATTTCCATGGTAAACCCTTCGGTACCCCATTGCGAACGGATGTCGTTATATACACCGGCAATGCCACCAAGCACACCCGCCGGACTGTTGAAGAACGAAGGCACAATCTGCGACTGAGGTTTCTCTTCCAGAATGCTTTCGCACCCGGGACTACACACAAGAATTGTCGCACAAACCAAGATTGCTTTTATGTATTTCATTTTCAGAGTGATTTCGAATTAGAATTTTACATTTAAACCAAGCGTGAATTGACGTACGGGAGGGTTGTTCATATTCACACTCACCTGACGTCCTGGAACACCTGCCTGGCTGGCACCTGTTGCATTGACAGTAGCTCCATCGGCATAACTGTTGCCTTCCGGATCCAAAGCCAGATTGTCTCTCACCAATGGCGAATACAAAATGAACGGATTGGTCATGTTCAGGTAAAACCGAACCGAACTGGCGCCGATCTTCTTAACTAACTGATTGGAGAAGGTATACCCCAGATTGATGCTCCGGCACTTGATAAATGAACCATCGTAGTAACCCAGCGTAGAGCCGAAAAAGGCAACGGCATTGGCCGCATCCGGAGCAGGGAAAGCATTGGTCGGATTTTCTTCGGTCCAGTAATCCACTTTCATCTGATTGACACGACTCTGGTTGAAGAAAGCGAATCCACCTGCACCCGTTGAATTACCTGTCAGGTAAGGCACCAGTACTTTCATTCCCATACGGGCAAACAACACGATGGAGGCATCGAAGTTTTTGTAAGAGAACCGGTTGGTAAGCCCTCCTTCCCATTTGGGTTGGAAATTGCCCAGAATCTGACGGTCGTTGGCGTCTATTTTATTGTCGCCGTTTATATCTTCCACCCGGATCTGTCCCGGAAACTGCACCGGAGAAGTCTGCTTGGCCAGTGTGCCATCTTCGGCGTCGCTGGTCTGCCAGAGCCCGATCTTCTTGTGATCGTAAATCACTGTTAGCGGCTGACCGACAAACCAGCCCGCTCCAACGTTTGACAGCTCCTGCGGTGTGGTCAGCTGCGTGATTTTCTCGCGGTTAAAGAAGTAGATCACATCTGTACTCCAGTTAAATCCGTTCGGATTGCGGAATATTTCGAAGGTCAGCGATGTTTCCAATCCTTTGCCTTCAGTTCTTCCCAGGTTTTTCAGGGTGGAACCAGCCCCATTGCTAGGTGGTAGCGGTACAGAAAGCAGAATGTCTTTGGTTTTCTGGTGATACCAGTCTACCGAACCGGTAATTCGGTTGTTCAGGAAACCAAATTCGACGCCTATGTCTATTTGCGAAGTTGACTGCCAGCCCAATCCCGTTGCCGGAAGACTAGTCACCGTATAGGCGAGTTGCTGGCCAGGCGTACTGGTTCCAAAGTTGTAATAGCCAGTCGATAGTGCTCCCAGCGTGGCATAGGCACCAACGTTCCGGTTTCCGGAAATGCCCCATCCGCCTCTTAGTTTCAGGTTAGAAAGGAACGAAAGGCTTTTCATGAAATTTTCTTCAATCAGGTTCCAGCCCACACCCACTGCCGGATAGTTAAAGTACTGATTGCCTTTGGACAAGGTAGAAGAACCATCGCGGCGTAAGGTCAATGTCAGCAGGTAACGATCGTTATAGCTGTAATTGAAACGCCCCATGTAAGAGAGAAGTCCCACTTCAGAGAATGAATTCCCAAAATCGGAGTTGGCCACGGGCTGCCCGGAAGCCAATGCGAAGTTTGCCGTTTTGATGTAGTCAGCAGGTACGCCCCTTACCGTAAACCGGCTTCCCAGCGAGTGGTTCTTGGTGATTTCGTACAAAGCGGTAAAGCCTATTTTATGCTTACCTGCCAACGTTTTGTCGTAATACAACAGATGCTGGAAGTTCAAGTCCCAGTATTCGGTATTGCTGATTTCGGCGCTGGATGAAGACTGTACTGTAGCGTTGTTAAAATACGTATTCGGGCCAGCATAGCCATTGTAATTGGACTGGCTGAAGTTCAGACCTGCATTGAACCGGTATTTTAATCCGTCAATGATGTTCACTTCACCGTACAAGCTATTAAAAGTCCGTAGGCTCCGGCTGCGGCCCAGAATGGCATCGCTTCGGGTAATGATTGTCATAGGGTTTACCTGCGCCGCATCAATGGAGCCTTCTGCCGGATTCAGGTTTAAGGTTCCATCTTCCTTATACACGCGGGCTAGTGGTGTTAACCGCACCAGACCGGAAGGAATGCCCCCACCGCCCGGATTATTCTGGTAGGTAACGGTATTCAATGAATTCAAGCCGATTTTGACATGCTTACCGATTTTCTGATCGATGGTAGCCCGGATGTTGTACCGCTCGAAATTCTGGTTAGGAATGATCCCCGTTTCCCGGAAATATCCTGCACCCAAACTGTATTGGGTATTTTCTACACCACCCTGCAAGCCCAGCTGATGGTTGGTCATGTAGCCCTGCTTGTAAATCAGATCCTGCCAGTCAGTGGAAATGCCAGCGGCCAATGCATCTTTTTCTGCTTGGGTGAGCAGGTAACCCGATGTACCCGGATTGGTGCGGTTGTATTTGGCAGCATCTTCCTTGAATCTGGCGTATTCTTCGCCATTCATGATGTTGTATTTGCCATACATGTTGGTTACGCCATGGTATCCATCGTAACTGAGTACGGGCTTGCCCACTTTGCCGCGTTTGGTGGTAATCAGAATCACACCACCTGCACCCCGCGAACCGTAGATGGCCGTAGCCGAAGCATCTTTCAGGATTTCCATGCTGGCAATGTCATCGGGGTTAATGTCATTCAGTCCGCCGTAAGGGATTCCATCTACGACCACCAGCGGACCGTCCAAGGCATCGGCAGATCCCTGATTGTTTGTCAGTGTCCGGTTACCCCGGATCCGGATTTGTCCCTGAGAGCCGGGCGTAGACCCGTTACTCACAATGGATACACCAGCCGCCCGGCCTTTTAACTGGTTAACCAGGTTGGGAGCAGGCACTTCTTTCAGGGTTGCTTCACTTACCGAAGTAACGGCCCCGGTCACGTCGCGTTTGCGCTGGGTTCCGTAACCGACCACCACTACTTCATCCAGTGTTTTCAGATCAGGCACCAGTGTGACGTTGATTACCTGTTTGGCACCCACACTAACCTCTTCGGTTACATAGCCAATCATGGAAAAGACAAGAATGGCAGTACCCCCGTCTTCGACAGCAATTTTGTAGTTGCCTTTTTCATCAGTGACGGTTCCACGCGTCGTAGACTTTACCTGAATGGTAACCCCAGGCAATCCTTCGCCTTTGTCGTCTATAACCTGTCCGGTAATTTGTACTTCCTGCGGATCGGCGGTCAGCCGCACAAAAGGCGGGTAAGTGGCTGAACTGGGCGAGTGGCTCGCTTTACTCTCATGAGCAAAGCCGTTACCCGCAATCGAAAAGGTAAGCCAGAGACTTGTCACTTTTCCAATTCGGAACCACACGGTGTGTCTGAGTAAATGATAGAACATAGATTAGTTGTTAAGGTGTTAGTAAAGTGTACTAAAATGATTAAGTGACTGAAGGAACACACTCGGCTTATACTGGTGTTCTTACTGGTTGAAGGAAGACTTTTATGGAAGCATTTTTTGATTTCTAGTGAAGCTTTTATTCAAAATTTCGTAAGTCATCAGATGAGGAGTTGAGCCCTGTATCCGTGCAATTCCCTACTACAAACTTCCTTGTTTTGGCACGGATGAAATATAAATATTTGCCCAAATAATATAACAAATGATGTAAAAACCCTTCTCAACGCGTACAGAACAGCGATTTCGCGGCTTTTCGGATGGCAGGGCTATTTTCAGGAGGAAAGCAATCTGGAGACATGGCTATTGGAAAAGGAGGCATCGGTTAAAAGTAAAAATACAGGTGACACGGCACACAGAATAGTATCTTCCAAAACAGCGAAACCCGCCTCTGCTATCGGGCGGGTTTCGCTGTTTTGGAAGATACTATTTGATTCGGCTGGCTAGTTTTTGAGGTACTCGGAAGGCGGCTTTCCGTAGTGATCTTTGAAGGTTTTGGTAAAGTAAGCGGGCGATGTAAAACCCGTCAGGTAGGCCACTTCTGCCAGGGAATGCTTCTGCGTTTCCATCAGTTTCAGCGCCTGTTTGAGACGGATGATACGTATAAATTCAATGGCCGACTGCCCCGTCAGGGCTTTTATTTTCCGGTACATGTTGCTCCGGCTCAGGTTTACCGTATCGGCCAGTGCTTCGACAGTCAGGTTGTTGTCGGCCAGGTTTTTCAGAATGTAATCGGTTATCCGTTGCAGAAATTGCTGATCCATTTCGTGGGTAGCTTCTGCCAGCTTATCAGGTCGTAGATACACCTCCTGGCTAAAATGGGCACACAATTCTCTCCTCACCTGAATCAGTTGATCAATTTGGGTGCTCAGTAACTGAATATTAAAAGGTTTGGTAATGTATGCATCCGCACCTGTCTGCACACCCTCAATCTGGTCGTCAGTGGTTGCTTTGGCAGTCAATAAAATAACCGGAATGTGTGAAAGACGAGTATCCGTTTTTACCAGTTTGCATAGTTCTGTGCCACTGCAGCGCGGCATCACAATGTCGCTGATGATCAGATCAGGCGTGTATTCCAGTGCCATTTTCAAGCCCATTTCCCCATCCGAAGCTTCCAGAATACGATACTTGGCCGATAATACAGACGCCAGATAAGCACGCAGCGTAAAATTATCTTCCACCACCAGCACAAGCGGTGCCTGCGGCAGTGCGGTTTTGACTGAATTTACCACGGGCAAGGTGTTTATCAATCCGGCGTTTGCGGCCTGTTCATCGGTTATGATTTCATCAGGAGTAAAATGGGCATTTCCCAGGGGCAGGCAAACTTCAAAACAGGTTCTGACGCCCCGCTCGCTGTTCACGGCAATGGTCCCGTGGTGCAGCTCCACAAAGTTTTTGACCAAAGCTAATCCTATGCCGGTACCCATGTTATAACGTGTCTCTTCTTCAGGACTCTGGAAAAACCGGTCAAACACTTTGTCAACGTATTGCGGTGAAATACCGCTTCCATTGTCGGTAACGGCAATCTTTATGTGTTCATCCGCGTCTTCAAGGCTTACCCGAATGGTCCCTCCGTCGGGTGTAAACTTGAATGCGTTTGCAATCAGGTTAAGCACAATTTTCTCCATCTTGCTCTTGTCAAACCAGGCTTCGGTATTTTCTGCCTCACAAACAAACTGATAGTCGATTTGCCTTTCGTGGGCCTGGTCGGCAAACAGAACGTACAAATCATGAATGTACTTGCCTATATCGCTTTGCCTGACATGGAGTTTCAATTGGCTTTCTTCCAGTTTGGTAAAATCCATCAGCTCGTTTACCAACCCAAACAGTCTTTCGGCATTGTTGTACACCAGATTAATCTTATTTTTCAGTTCTCCTTTTAGGGAATGATGGGTGATAATCTGCTCCAACGGAGACAGTATTAACGTTAACGGCGTTCTCAACTCGTGCGAGACATTAGTAAAGAACTGCACCTTCATCTTATGGAGTTCTTCGTTTTTGATCCGGTGCAGTTGTTCTAGTTTCAGCTTCTGCTCCTGTCTGATCTGGTTGAGTTTCAGCTGAACAAACACCCACAGTAGGGTAAACACCACCACTGCATAGAGCAAATAAGCCCAGCCCGTTGCCCACCAGGGCGGAAGGATGGTGATGCGTAAGGTTGTCGGCGTTTGGTTCCAAAGAAGCTCGTTGTTTGACCCTTTTACCTTAAACACATACGTTCCGGCATCGAGGTTGGTGTAGGTGGCCATGCGTCGGGTACCTACCTGGTTCCAATCCTTATCAAAACCTTCCAACTTGTAGGCGTACTGGTTGCGGGCCGAATGTGTAAAATTAAGGGCTACGAATTCAATGGAAAAAGAAGTTTGCTGGTAATCCAATGTAATGTCGGTGGTTTCGCTGATGCTCTTTTTCAGGGGGGAGTCCGGCGTTCCGATTTTTACCGGCGTATTGAACAAATTGAATTCCGTGATATACACCGGAGGTATATACTGATTGGTTACAATGCGAGATGGACAAAAAGCAATCATTCCATTATTGCCGCCAAAAAAAAGTTCTCCTTTGCACGTTTTGATGCACGCATTGGAATAGAATTCATTTGTGGTCAGTCCGTCTTCTTTAGAGAAGTTTTTGAATGACCGGGACGACTGCTCAAAGCGCGACAGTCCTTTATTGGTACTCAGCCAGAGATTGCCCGCCCGGTCTTCGGTAATGCCGTTAATGGTGCTGCTTGGCAAGCCGTCTTGTTTGCTGTAGCTGGCAAATGTGCGTTGCACCGGATTGCATAAGGTCAGATTGTCGGATGTGCCGATCCACAAGCGGCCCTGGGAATCGACATACAGGGTAGTGACTGCAAAAACATCTTTTCCTTTGGTTGCTTCGTTGTACAGGTATTCGAAAAAAGCATAACTTCCGTCAGCGTTGGGTTTCAGGCAAAGCAACCCGTAAGCTGTGCCGATCCAGAGTTGATTGTCCCTGTCTTCTAAAATGGCATTGACGTAGGCATTGACACTGAAATGCGACTGCCCGCTCAGGTCTTCAATCTGGTCAAAGCAATTCATTTTCGGATTATACAGAAACAATCCGTTGCCCGAAGTTCCGGCCCAGATCCGGCCCGCCTTGTCTTCGTACAGGCAGTTGACATTGTAGCGGCCGTTTTTATTCTTTCCATCAAATTGGTAGGTTCCCAGCTTATTGCCTTTTTTATCAAATCGTTCCACTCCACCTCCCCAGGTGCCTACCCAAACTGTACGACTAGCATCGTATAGAATGGCCAGCACAGCTTTGCTTAACAACCGGTCATTGGAGATGGGCTCTGAAAACTGCTTGGTTTGTGTGTCAAAATAATTGATCCCACCGCCATCGGTAGCAATCCATAAATTGCCGCTCTCATCTTCTGCATAGCCTCTCACCTGATTGCTTACCAGCGTCTGTTTTTGAAAACCGTTGCGCTGATACGACTGAAAAATCTCAAAGCTGGCGTCATAAATGTTCAGTCCTTTGTAATAGGTACCTATCCATAACAACCCGTTGGCATCTTCATAAAGCGACCAGATGGAGTTGCTGCTCAGGCTTTGCGGGTTTCCATCCTGACTCATGTAATGAATAAAGTCGTCTGCTTGTGGCACAAGACAATTCAGTCCGCCGTTTTCAGTACCTATCCACAGATTTCCCCTCTTATCTTTTAGCAGCGACAGCACAAAATCATTGCTAAGGCTGCCGCTGTGCTTGCTTTTCTGAAAATGTTTGAAGTAATAACCATCTTTTTTTCTGATAAGCCTGTTTAGGCCACCTCCGTAGGTTCCGATCCACAACGACCCGTCAGCTTCTGGCAACAGCGCATTGATGGCATTGTGACTCAGCCCGGTGCTATCTTTGCTGGCAACAAAGTGGGTAAACGTTTTTTTTCCTGGGCTCAACAACTCAAGACCATCGCGGGTGCCAATCCACAAATTCTGTTGCTTGTCGGCGGTGATCGCTTTTACGAAATTAGACCGAATGGAGTGCGGATTCTCCGGATTGTGCCGGTAGTTTGTGAGCTTTTTGCTGAACGGATTGTACACAAACAACCCATCGCCAGCCGTACCGATCCATACCAAGCCCTGTTGATCACAAAACAAAGAGCGGATGTTTAACAGTTTGCCGCTAACGGTGATGGCTTCAAACCGATCCGTATCCCGGTTGTAGCGATTGAGTCCACTGGCTGTACCCACCCATAGGTTATGATTTACATCCTCGGCAATGGCGCCGATCAAATTATGGCTGATGTCCCGCGATTCGGCTGAATGGGTTTCGTAAATGACAAAGTTTGTCCCATCGTATCGGTTCAGACCGCTGTGAGTTCCAAACCACATGTAGCCTTTGTAATCTTTGAGAATGCACGTGATGACCTGATTGGATAAACCTTCCTGCAGAGATTGGAAACTGATTCTGGGTTCTTGTCTGGCGGAAGCACTTTGCCACATAAACAAGACCATCACTCCGTAAATCCATATCCCTTTTATCGCCTTTTTTATGTTTTCAGCTATGACATTGGCAATGCAACACATACAATTGTCAGAATTTAAGAACAGTTTCCGTTTTAAGACTACCAGACACGTGGCAGGTTTTGGCTTTTGCAGAGATACTATTTTTCTCCGGGCACCACAGGTTCAGGATCCACCAAAGAGGTGACCTGCCCCTGAATTTCAATCAATATATGTTAAAGTGACACTTATAAGACATAATGCAAATATATATTTTTTTGAGCAAAAAGCTATGAATTATCCTAAAAAATATTTGTCTAAGACTAAAAATGAATGAAAGTGTTGTCTATCGCTCGCTTTTTTGGAAAGAAGGTTAGCTCAGGCAAACCGGAAGTAAACCCTAGGCCGAAAATGCAGAGAATAGGAATACAGAGGCAGAGTAAGCCAAAATGATTGCTTTAGCTTATCAAGCGGGTAGGTTTTGCCTTTATAAAACCTACTATTTTGGCGGGCTTCTCCTCAAAGGAGACATTACGGGCAAAAGCCCAAACAATCTATTTGTAACAAATTGAGAAATCAGAAAGTCAGATTTTCCATCAAAGATTTTATTTATTCATTTTATCCTTGCATTTTGCTGGCACTTGGTGAGTTTGTGTCAGTTCCCCCTCTGGCAAGACAGAAAATAGTATGTTTTCAAATGTCCAAACCTGCCTTTTCTCCAGCCTTTAGAGTTGGAGCGGATCTGCCCTATTTGAAAAATTGTTTCCAGGCTGCAATCCGAAACACCAGCGTTGTAAAACCAGAACTTCTTTCAAAATCATCACACAACTCACTAGTACTTTTTATTATTTCATCAATTTCAACCTTATGAAACGACTATTTTTTTCTCTCAGCATGCTTATGTTTCAGGTGTTTGCTGTCATGGGACAATCAGGCGGCTGGAAGGCAGTAGCCGGAAAAATCACTACACCCTGGGCCGACAAAGTAAACCCTTCGGCACCACTACCCGAATACCCTCGCCCCCAGATGGTTCGCGACAACTGGCTCAATCTGAATGGCTTGTGGGAATACTCACTACAGCCTAAAGCGCAATCAGAAAGCTTACCCACCTCTTTTGCCGGGAAAATCCTGGTGCCTTACGCCATCGAATCCGCTTTGTCGGGTGTCGGCCAGACGGTAGGCAAAGACAGCGTTCTGTGGTATCATCGCACCCTTTCATTGCCGGCCAATATGCGGAAAGGAACGGTACTGCTGCATTTTGGTGGAGTAGACTGGCAAACGGATGTATATGTAAACGGAAAAAAAGCCGGTACTCACCAAGGCGGCTACGATCCTTTTTCGTTTGATATTACCCCACTGCTCACCAAAGGTAGTCAGCAACAGATTACCATCCGGGTATGGGACCCTACCAGTGACGGACCGCAGCCCCGCGGAAAACAAATCAAGAATCCGCATGGCATCTGGTATACACCCGTAACGGGTATCTGGCAGACGGTCTGGCTGGAGGCGGTTCCCAATACCTACATTGCTTCTACCCGGCACACCGCTGACGTAGACCAGCAGACTATTACTATTAAGGCTCAATTGCAAAAGGCCCAACCCAATGACAAACTACGTGTCATTGCCTACGATGGGAAACAAGCCGTGGCTCGCCAGGAAGTGGTTGCCACTGCGGATGCCATATTAAAACTAAGTAACCCCAAACTCTGGTCTCCGGATAGTCCTTTCTTGTATGACCTGACCATAGAGTTGGTGCGGAATGGCAAAGCCGTGGACCAAGTGAAAAGTTATGTTGCCATGCGCAAGATTTCGATGCAAAAGTCTGGCGAGAACCTACAGAAAATGATGCTCAACAACCAGTTCGTTTTCCAGTATGGACCACTGGACCAAGGATGGTGGCCCGACGGATTGTACACTGCCCCTACCGACGAAGCACTTCGGTTTGACATTGAGAAAACGAAAGAGATGGGCTTTAACATGATTCGCAAGCACGTAAAGGTAGAACCCGCCCGCTGGTATTACTACTGCGACAAACTGGGCATGCTGGTGTGGCAAGACATGCCCAGCGGAGATATGGGCAACACCTGGGATTCCAGACCGGGTATTATAGGCCGGGCAACTGAAAAAGACCGCAACACCGAGTCGGAAAAAATCTATCGGACTGAATGGAAAGCCATTATGGATGCGACTTACAACTTCCCTTCCATTGTGGTTTGGGTGCCGTTCAACGAAGCCTGGGGACAATTTAAAACGGTGGAAATCACCAAATGGACCATGGAATATGACCCAAGTCGGCTTGTCAACAGTGCCAGTGGCGGTAATTTTTACGATGCCGGACATATCCTTGACCTGCACAATTATCCTGAACCTGCCATGCCTCAGCCAGACTTGTTTGGTGCCAGACAAATACTTGTACTGGGAGAGTTTGGTGGGCTGGGCCTGCCTCTGGAAGGTCATACCTGGCAGCAAAAGAACAATTGGGGTTACCAAACTTTTAAAAACAAGGAAGAACTGTTTGACAAGTATCGTTCTTTTATCGAAAGCATGAAAAAACTGATCGGCCAGGGATTATCCGCGGCTGTGTATACCCAGACTACAGATGTAGAAGTAGAAACCAACGGACTGATGACCTATGACCGGAAAATAATAAAAATGCCGGAAGCTCAGCTCAAGCAACTTCATCACGAACTTTATAAGGTTCGCTGAAGCCCTTTCAGCAATGGAGTTTTGAATTTTTGGGAGATACTATTTTTTGCAGCAAATGTATGTCATCAAAAACAAAAATTGACGTACATTCAATTGCTGCAAATAAATCATTCGCAAAAAGTAAAAACCTGCTTTTTCTCACAAGCAGGTTTTTACTTTTATAATTTAGTCAGCCTTTCCGAGTAGAACACCCAGTTGATCTGTACTCTGGAAGGCACTTTCCGGACCACGACATTATAGTTTTTTACATCAGTAAGGGCCGGCTTCTCTCGGCCTCTGTAGGTAAGTATCGCAAACGGGTAACTACACTGGCCCAGATGCTGGCTTACCAGCCATACAAGCGTCAGACACCAACTGCCACCCAATAGCTGGAAGACAAGCAGATCGTCCTCCGAAAAAAGCAGGGTCACAATGTTACGGTACTCTTCTGCTGGCGGAGAGCAGGTTTGGGCGTGTGGATCTTATTCCAAAAAGGCTCAATTCCCGCTTACCGGCATTGGCATCTTCCTACAACTGCCGACTGCCATGCCCATACTTTTGCATAAGCACCTTGATCGATTGCCTTTCTCACTTGCGGTTTTATCTGCTCGGTTAATTCACCTGTTTCCCATAGAGCCAGCGCATAGGAGGTTAAAAATTTCGTACTCGAAAGCATTGTAGGCTTCTTTACCTCGCTCAATCTGCTGTTTAATCTCTTCCAAAGGCGTTCCTTGGTCATACAAATCCATAAAGCCCCACTACGTGTCATGGGCCAAGTCTCCGTCAATTATTTTTACACCGTCGGTTGCCATGGGTCTGTGTGTAACCAAAAATAAAAAAGCACTTAGCTTTTTGTGCTAAGTGCTTGATTTTCAGGAACCCCCTGCCGGGATCGAACCAGCGACCTACTGATTACAAGTCAACGCCAGCCATTTATCCACATATCCATATATTTACTAAACAACTGTTTTTCAGCATTTTACACGAAATTTATTTCCCAATAATTCCTATTTTTTCACCTTATCTACTATCTTTGTTGTGCAAATTGTTGTGCAAACGATTTGCAATCCTGTTTTACAGCTCATTTTATCTGTTCATCCAGCCACTCCCTACAGCCATGAAAAAAGCCACCCTGGCCATCTGGTTCGATTACCGCTCGGAAAAAAAACTCGGGCCTGTTCCCTTTAAAGCTTCGCATCACCTTTGACCGCGCCTACAAGCGTTACAGCATTGGCATCGACCTGACCAAAGGCCAGTGGGAACTGCTCGAGCAGCCAAGGCCCAAAGGAAAACTCACCCGGGCTCAGGAAGAGATTGAATCCTTGCGCCAGAAGATCGAAGCCTTCAGGCACAAGGCACAGACCATCCTGGACGGCTTGGAACAGTTCAGCTACTCTGACTTTGAAAAGCTCTGGTTCAACCAGGCAGCGGTTTCGACCGATGCCTACCAATTGTTTACAGAGTACATCGAACTGCTCAAAACCGAAAAGCGCATCTCCACCGCCCGCTCCTACCAAGATACGATGCATTCGCTGCAAAGGTTCAAGAAAACATTGAAGGTCGACCAGATCACGGTTGACTTTTTGAAGAAGTACGAGCACTGGCTGGTTTCTCAGGGAAAGACTTTGACCACCGTGGGCATCTATGCCCGCAACATCCGCACCGTTGTCACCCTGGCCATCGCCAAGGGAGTGTTGAAACCGGAGGCCTACCCGTTCCACTCCCGAAAAGGAGGCTATTCGATTCCGGTGGGTCACAGCATCAAATGGGCCTTGTCCGAATCGGATCTGAGCATGCTTCTCTCCTACCAGCCAGAAAATGAGTATGGCCCACAGGCCAAGGCTTTGGACTTTTTCGTTCTGAGTTATCTTTCCAACGGGGCCAACTTCAAGGACATCTGCCAATGGCGCTACAAGGACATCTAGGATCAGACAGATCATCGACAAGTGATGCAACAAGCCAACTGCTGCCGAGAGCTATATTTTCCCAGTTCTTAAACCGGCTATGGATGCCGAAACCGAACGGGGAGCCATCTCCCAATTCATCAAAACGAGCAACAAGTACCTGAAGCGCATTGGCAAACAGCTCGGGATCGAGTCTGAGCTGACCACCTACACGGCAAGACACAGCTTCGCCACCCGGCTCAAGCGAAAGGGAGCCTCCACTGAGTTCATAAAAGAAAGTTTGGGACACCAGAACATACAGACCACTGAGAATTACCTGGATAGCTTTGAAGATACAGAACGGGTCAAATGGGCCAATCTGCTTTTCGAGACGGATTGAGATGAAAGCGTGAAGCTTCACATCTCTGTATACCTATGGCATAACAATACCCTACGCAAAGAGTTTTCCAAATACCATGCGGCATATCTGCGTAAACTGGTAAAAAACCGATTTAGCTCAACTTTCAACAGATGAGGGAACCATCGGTATAAATCATCCGTAAGAACTTCAATTGGTGATTCCATGCGTAAATGAAGCTAATTGACAGACAAGCCAACCGGTTAGCTTATCAGATTGTCTCACTGTGCCAGTCTCGCAAATCAAAATGGATTCTGATTTGCGAGACGAGTATTCAGGGAGCATCCTTTATTGTATTCTAGGCGAAATCTCAAAATGGTTGATTTTTCCTGAAAATGGAGGATATTCTGGTTTAGAAAGATATTATTTGCGATCCTACCATTTCTTGAAATATTTCAACGGCGGGCCAACACTTTTCACACCGTGTTCATGATTCAGCTTTGCCTGCCGTTCCTCGGTCAGGTATTCGCTTTCCCCTCGCTGATCAACCGGAACAATTCTTCCATTTTCCCGGCCGGTTGAAAAAACATAAGTAGCCTGGCTTCGCCTTCACCCACCCTTGAAAACGTATGCGACACCATGCGGGGCCCAAATACACTATCCCATTCTTTGGCGGTAAATTCCTGCTCCCCGACCTTGAAGCGAAACTCTCCTTTCAATACATACCAGGATTCATCCTGTTCGTAATGGTACGTGGGCCCACCTTCTTTTATCCTGATAGACTCAAACACAAAAATATCGCCGTCCGTATCCTTACTCGACGATAGGGTCAGACTTGTCACTTCAACCATTTGCCACGTTCAACCAGGCCTTGGTCTTTGCCTGTATCTTGTCACTCCGGTAATTTGTCAGTCCGGTCATTGACTATTTCCTACCAGCACTGTTTATCATATGGTTCAATGGGTGTAAATCTTCCGATCCAAAACCGTCTGATGCAATGACGCTGAAGATGACCATTGACGGAACAGAGTGGGAAGCGAGAAACTTTCTGGTAGAGATTCAGCCTGGCTCTGACCTGGAAGACGAACATTTATGAATCAATGCTTATGACAATGCATCTACCAATCCATCCAAACATCTAAGTCTGTATGTTTATGACTATAAGGGAGTGGGAAGTTCAACGGTTGATAAGAGCAAAAATAATCGAAAGGAAAACGGATCAATCTCACTTGTGGATATTTCCAAAAGCAGTGAGGTTGATTATAATGGTCCAATCACCTATATACTCACCAAAGTAGATGGCAATAACTATCAAGGCACTTTTTCCGGAATCGCCTGCAGCCAGCGCCATCTTGTCTGGCCGCCGACCATCATCCGGTACTGGACACTGATGAATGTCTGTGTCCGGTAGGCCTGTTTCAGGGCGGCGTCAAACTTCGGCTTATCCTCCGGGTGCAGCGCCTCGGTCAGCTTTTGGGGCTGCTCAGCGATGTCCTCAAAATCAAACGAGTGATTGAACGTGTCAGTTCCGCGGTTCATGAACAGGACGTTGAACGCGCCGCTTTCCTGTATTTCGAACATGTAGGTGTTGCCCGGAACCTGGCTGGTGATCTTCCGGATCAGCTGCTCGCTTTGCCTGATCTGTTCTTCGGCCTGCTTGCGTTCGGTTATGTCGTAGTTAATCGAAAGATACTGATACACCCTTTGGTTCTCATCCAGAAACGGAACGACGGTCGTATCGGTCCAAAACAAACCGCCGTCTTTTGTCCTGTTCTGGAACTGGCCCCTGTACGGGGTGCCGTCCCGCATGCCCGCTTGCATCTGCTCAAAATACCCGGGCATATGCTGATCCGACCAGATGAAGCCAGGGTGTTTGCCCAACAACTCTTCGGGTTTGTAATGGGTGGCTTTGGAGAAGTTCTCATTGACGAAGGTGAAACCGGCGTCCGCTCCGCAAATGCTCACAATGGCAGCCGCATCCAATGCGTACTTGTAATCGGTCAGTTCCGCACTTCGCTCCCTATGCTCGAGACTGATCCTGAGCATCTCGGCCAGCATGTTGATCAGACTGCGTTCCTCTTTCAGGAACGGACCCTCATCGGCCTGCGGCATCGGTTGCAGGTACACGATTTCGATACTCACCTTTGTACCTTTGGAAGTTGTCATTTCCGCCAACTGACAATACGGGGAGGGTTTGTAGTTACCGGTGGCATAGTGTGCGCCTGTCACATCTACACGGGCGGCCGTAATGGCCGGATACTGCCATCCCGACGGAAGCAGTTGCGCGATCTGCCGGACAAGCCGGTCGGCGGTCAGCTGCTCATCCTGCAGGATGCGGCTAACCTCGTAGAGTGTCGTCAGTTCCTTTACCCGCTCTTTGAGGTCGTGAAGCGTTTCATCCTTGAGCTTTTCCGCTTTTTCACGTTTTCCTATTTCCGATTGCAGGGTAAGAAGGCTGGTTCGCAGGTGATTGGTGGCAAAGTACTGCAGGGCCAGAATGGTTTCGAAGGGAATGGTGTTGCTGATCCAACGGCTTAACGGGTCATGCACTACGGAGGGAACCGGCAAAACTTCCGCTCATTTCAAGGTATGCAAAGCCCAGGTCGGTGCCGATCGTCAACAGGCCAATGGCCAGTCCGCCCCGCCAACCGATCAGAAACCCGGCCGTGAGGATCACGCTCATCTGCGACAGGATCCCCGGGGCCAGAATCCCCCGGCAGAGTAACAGGGAACCGTTACCAGTAGCCATAACATGACCGAAAATGTCCAGCTTGCCAGACGCGTATGGCCCAAACGGTTTATCACAAGGCTGAAGGCGGCAATGCCCAGGCAGCCGGCCAGTATGGTGATCCACCGCAATGTCAGGTCGGGAAAGTAGAAAAACCCTATGCAGCCTATTGCCACCGTCACCAGCGTCCAGACAAGGGTCAGCACAACGAGCATGTAGCTTTGAAAATTTTTCCCCTTATCGAGAATTGAGTAGAAGGGTGACATAGGTAAGGTACTTTGCGTCTGATCTGAAATGGATGCCTGGGATAAATGGATGCCTGGGATACGTTTCAGGATGGCATTCATTGAAAATCCATCTAACCTGCCCGTAAGGCATGAAGGGTGAAACATACTCACTCGGCACTAATGAATAATCCTGATAGCTGGGAGATTGAACTCGAAAAGAGAAGAAGAACGTAAATGCGTATTGTTAAAATTAAACATAAATAAGTTTTTCCGGCACGTAATCTGCATTTATTTATCCACTCCTTTTATCAGAAAGGCTTTACTCATTTCACAAAGCCATGATCCCAGAATCGGACATTGGTAGTACCTGCTGTCCATTGGAATGGACAGCAGATGATCCGAATTCGGATGATACTGATTTTGAGGCAGTTGCAAATGCACGGGTAAACGTACCGGTATCGGCATTCACCGGTTTCGTAGACTTACGAATTTACCATGAATCAGCAAAGTGTGCAGGCATAACCACCGGTTGCCCCCTTTCACCAAGGTTGTATGCAGGACCGGAGTCCTGCGATAGCAATAGTAGGCTTATCCAAATGAGGCTACCTGCTTGTCAGGACTCAACACACAGGTGTGGTCTGCTTCAAGGCTGTTGAAAGACAATGTCATTCGGTTTGCGAATCGGGTTTTATCGATTGGCCGATGCCATTGATCTGATCGGCATTCAGTTTCTCACCCACTGTTTCCAGCATTTGCCTGAGTTGGGAATACTCATCGTACTTGGTGATGAATCCAGCCACGCCCAATTGCAACGCCTTTTGCCGGTGGTCGGGATCGCTGGACATCGTGTGCACGATGACGGGGATGTGCCTGTAGCTTTCCTTCGCCTTGATCTGGATCAGAAATTCAAAGCCGTCCATGACGGGCATGTTCAGATCCAGAAAAATAATGTCGGGCAGATGATCATTTTGCGATTCGATCCGGTCAATGGCCGTTTTTCCGTTTGATGCGCTTACAAGCTGTAAATCCGGGTCAGGATCTCGGCAAACAGATCGGATTCGTCCGGGTCGTCGTCAATGATCATCAACCTGCGCCTGGCAGGGAGATTACTGGCGGAAAGGTCAGTGGTATCAGTCATTTCAAGGTTGCTTTTTGATATAACAGCTACAGTAGTTGCGGTAATACGGGATATTCAGCCTTTTCATGAAACAATGCTGGCGGGAGAATGTTTAACATGGTAATGCTTTATTTACCTGTCCTGGCTGTTAAATGAAGCGCAAAACCCCTAAACACGGTGGGCTTTTCGTCCAACAGTCGGACAAAACGTTTCTTTCGACCTTCAGAATTGACTCCTAAGCGGGTTTGATCATATTATTTGATTATATTGGCAAAAGCCCACCGGTAAACTCGCCCTTATGCAAGCCTCCCTTTTGCCCTCTTCGTCAAGCACCTCCTTGCCCGAGTATCCGGGAAGGATGGCAACCTTCCAATTGGATGAAAAAGAACTGTCATTTGAGATCATTGGTGTCGATATTGATTTGATCCGTCGGCACGTCCGTTCCAAGAAGCCGGGTGCACCCAACAGTAAAGTGTGAATCAGCTTGCCTGAACCGGTGCAGCTCCTGCTTAGCTTTCGGGTGGCCAATACCAATCCGGATTTGACACTCAATCAGACGGCGTGCCTGCTGAACGCTCCCGTGTGGGCAAGTATTCCCGGCCTGGCAGAAGGCATGTGCCGGCTGCTTGCTTATTATCAGGATCACATGCAGTTTGAATTTGTCAAGAATCCGGCAAGGATCAACCAAGGGCTTCTACAGATACTGTCTGAACATTTAGGCTGAAGCGTCTGTTAACTGATTGCACCCAATCCTTATCCGAATCCTTAACACGACACGTTATGGCAGAATGCAAGGTTTTGATGCGAGCCCATCTCAAGCCGCCTCTCCACCTGGAACAGACTGACAATCAAAGCCCTGACTCAGGTAAGGTGGCCTATCTGGAGATCGCCTGATATGAGAACGACCCGGGTTTCTACCTGTTTTACTTTGCAAAGGATAAAGTCCTACTCGGTGACACTTATCATCAATCCTTGGAAGAGGCAATCAGTGAAGCCGGGCGGGACTGCGATGTCACGGAACAGGAATGGAAATAGGCAATTCCCTGTCCGACCTGTTTTCCCCTGCCGGCGTCTGCCAAATAGGGGTATCCGTTTGTCCCCTGTCCCGTTTTCGGGACGGGACACTTTCGGGCGGTTCTATCAAGATCATTCAGACTTACGGGAAGTTAGAAAAAAGGGTGTCTTCACCTTCCTGGAACCGGCTGGTTATTCATCCTGGCTTCTTGCAGGAGAATCCGGGCTTTTCTCACTATCCTTTGCCATCATGCTATGAGTACCGACATCGAAAAACGGATTCAGATCCTACGGCTTGTTCCGATGGCAGACCCCGAGCGGGAAAACCTGCGCCGACTGATTCTTTCGGGTCAGAAGGAAAACATCCGGGTGGCCCTCGAGATCAATCTGGGTACGGAAACGTTTGAAAAGTTCTATCAGTGCCAGCGGAAGGTAGCGCATGCAAAACCCGTCCGTATCAAGGCCACCCGGGCACGGGTGTCGAAAAAACCTGTCTCCCATATCGATAAGCTGCTGGCAAGGGCCGGCAACCAGATCCTGGCTGAACTAACTGGGCATCCGGATCATCCCGCTCCACCAGCATTCGGACCGGTATTCTCTGATCCTGTACGTGGTTGAATGCCAGAAGGTGGTTGAACAGATCAAACAGGTGTTGTCGGAGGAATAGTGAAATGATTTCCGATGAAACGGTCCTCTGAAAAACTTCAGGTGGTTCCACACAATGCCTGGAACTCACTTGAAGCCAGGAACATGTGAAGGTAAGATAAACATGTGAAGGTAAACCAGATGCGCCTTCACTGCTGGGGATTGCCCCGTTAAACTTACACAGGTAAGGCCGCAAGGCAAAGAGAAAAACACAAGCCGAGCCGCCTGTTTATCTTGTGGCAAGATTACCCGGCGAATACGGATCAAAACCTTACCCTTGAAAACGGCAGCCTTATGAAAACGGCAGCCTTATGAAAACGGCAGCATGCCTGGCACTGGCATTTTCACTTCTCAGGCTCTATGTTCAACCTTCAGCCTCAGTTCACCCTTCAGTTTCAGTCGCATTTTCTTCAGCGTCGGATGAATCGTCAGTCCTGAGCGGACTGGATCAGTCCACCTTGGATCAGCCTGTTTTGGATCACAACACCTTGTGCGAGGCGTGAAAGCTTTTCAACCCCTATCTGTCCGAGACGCTGGACCGGTTCGGCAAACCGCCCGTTGACGACTTTGTCAACGCAAGCTTTGATTGCACGAAACGCCCCGTCAGCCGCCTGGAAGATGTTGTGACGATAGCCGGCGACAAGCTGATTCTGCACCAGGAGTACGATTCGAACAGCAGGCTGGCACAGATGGTGACTTCCTCGCAGGATACGACCCGCTTTACCTATGACAAGGGCGGTAAGCTGATCCGGATAGACGCAGCAGATAAGATCACCCGGATAGAGTACAAAGCAGACAGCTACAGCAGGATGAGCAGTCCGCAATATTCCTCCACCTGCGATGTGAAGGGATTGCTCACCGAGGAGACCAGGTATGATCCGGCCGGTCGGATGATGGCCAGGATAAAAAAACAATTCGACAGGCACAAAAGGCTGGTAATGATTCACACCGTGCCCGAAAAGCAGCGTGGATATGAGAGAACGGTCACTTACGAATACGACCCGAAGGGCCGGTGCGTCAAACAGACCACCCGGTCGGCCGATGGACCAAGCGAGGGGTTTTTCGAGTATGATTCCAACGGCTTTCTGGCTAAGGTCCGGGTAGTGGCCGACGGCAAGACTGAATTCACAAGGACCTACGCGTATGCGCTTGGCACCGACGGAAAGAACACCTCCATCCGGCAGACACAGTTTTTCGACGGCGTTCCCACCAGCCCGGTCACCTACACCTTCGATGAGTATGGCAACTGGATCATCAGGGACGGAACCCCGCCCAAAGGGTTTACCAATATCGAGGAGAGGAAGATCGTCTACAGATAGGATCAACCTATGATCAGGATCATCCCGGCTGCTTGGAGGCAATTCTGATACTGCCGTAGGCCGGCTACGTCCCAGTCACAAAGCCTATGCATGGGGGTTGTGATGGTGACGGTAGGTTTGGAAATGAATGTGACCTGCGAGTAGCGTCACTACTCACAGACCTATCAGCTGAAGCATCAAGGGTCAGGATGGCTTGGACGGATGCAATTGAATTACCGATACAATTAAAAACACATGAATCAGATGAACACACTGCGCCTTGTTTTCATTGTTTGTGCACTGTTTTTCAGTGCCGGCGGTTTGTCAGCACAATGCGACACTGTTTACCGTTATCCGGATGGCCTCAGGATCACCCTTATTACACACATACTCTTTCGGCTGATGCCAGTGATTCCGATTTCAGCTACAGTCTCAGCCGGATCAGGGAAGACCGGATCGAGGTCGGCAGGATCACCCTGCCGGATTGTTCCTCAATGGGTGAAGTGGAGCTTCTGCTTGAAAAACTTTCATCGGCATACAAATCCCGTAAGGATGAAAAGAGCTTAATCCCGATTCGAATCAAAAGCAGTGGATAGGGATCACCGTCAGATACCCTTCACCGATCAGGCTCAAGGATCTGATCGTCCTCTTGAACCGGCAGCCTGTCAGGCCCAAAGTTGACATCGACCTGAGTTCGAATGAGATCCTGATAACCTACGGACTTTAACGGCATGAAAGCATTCCTGATTCTAAGCCTGGCTGCCATGGCCTTGTTTTGTCCCAAAGTAAGCTGCGCTCAGAAACCACAGGATTCGACCGGCATAAGAAACGCGGTGAAAAGCATAGTGGATCAGCAAACGCTGATCTTGGCCACCAACGACGACGATCCCATCCGGCCAGGGGCAGTGCAGTACAACTACACCCTGATCAACGAACGCAAAGCCGGGTCCAGGGAAATGGCAAGCATGTACATGCAGGACTGCGGTTCACTTGCTCGATTGGAAAACCTGCTGGGTAAGCTCAAGCTTGCAGAGCAGGCAGAGCTTGCAAAGAAAAAGAGGGACAAAACCGGTAGGAAGGATGCAAGGATAACGGTAAGCTTATCGCCGGATATCAGCCTGGAATGCCTGGCGGAATTGTTCGGAAAACTGAAGGCCTCCGATCTGATATTCGATCTTGACTTGCGCTCGTATCAGGTATTGATTTATGAGATGCACTCGGTCAAGGATTAAGAAACCCCCAAGAGCCGGTGCCTGACCTGTCCGCCCTTCTTGCTTGTCAGCAGTCCGGTCAACAGCTTTTCCGATGGGTCCGGGTGTGGGTTGAGCGGATGCAATAAGATCAAAGATCCGATTGTAAGCGAAACACAAGGGAAAGTGGATAATACAACTACGTTCTGACCTGATCGGCCGGACAGTTCACCAGGCATTTGGCAATCAACGCCACATCATCCCCCTGATGGATGGAGATGATCGGCGTCAGGGACCTGTCCTCAAATACTGTCTTCAGACACGGTCAGTGCACGATGGGATTCGATGGGTTGTTGTAGTTGTATCCTAATTACGGGCACATGCCCCGAACGTTTGCCAATCCTTTTCCTTGAAATAAAAAGCCCCGGGGTAGGCTCCCTCCTACCCGGGGCTGATTGCGCTGGCTAATACTCTGAGGGCAAGAGCAACACCCCGTCTGTCAGCCATAACGTGACTTTCCCGGCGACAAAGTCAGAGTATTCAATCGATTCACAGAAAAGGACCCTTCCGTTGCCATCGGTGCAGGAGAGCGCAAAACCGAGCTCCTTGCGTGTCAAGGTAACTTCCCGGCTCAGCGTCCAGACCTGAAACTCTTCTTTCGAAAGGTTTCGGTTCAGGCTGGCCTCGATCAGGATCTTGTCCAGTAGCCAGTAGCAACCGAACCTGTCGGCCAGAAACTGCACCCCTTCGGTGTAGACCAGTTTGGTGAGCGCATGCCGGTAGTAGGATTCCGAGCCGGTGAATTCATTGAGAAGCGTGTTCAGGTCCGTGTTTGCATTCACTTTGGCGAAAAGATTGAATTGTGACATGAGGGTAAAAAGTTGAAGGTTGGGCCCGACTTCGTGTCAGGCGATAGCCTCCTTCCAAAGGAAAAAATCGACAGGTCACCGGGTAGGCTTGCGTAGAGCAACCCTTGCTTTCCGGAGCTGGAAGCGGTTTACGGTGTGATGGGTTATTTTGAGGGCTGGCTAAAAAGCTGCCGGACAAAGTGCACTCTGGAAAGTGTCGGTTTTTCCCCTGTATTTTTGCTCTCGTCTGACTCGATCTACAGTGCGGCAGGCCTGCCGCTGCACAGGGACAGTGCCGCAGGATGCGACCGGGCATGAAAAACCAAAGCGCCATGCAACCAATGGGTTGGTCGCATGGCGCAAATCAAGGCGGTTCGGAACTCAAATGGCAGGATGCTGCCGGACGAGCCTGCTCTGAACCGTTGGCTTTCACGGATTGGTTTCTACAGATAGGTTCCTACAGATAGGTTCCGAACCGCTCGAAGTGGCAGGTGTACCCGTTGGGGTTCTTGACCAGATAGTCCTGATGATACGCCTCAGCGGGCCAGAACTTCTGGTAAGGTTCCAGAGTAGTAACCACCTTGGCCGGCCAGCGGCCCGAACCGTCGACGAGTTTGATAAAATCGCCGGCCATGTCCTTTTCCTGCTGGTCCTGATAGAAGATCGCCGACCGGTAGGACGAACCCCGGTCGTTGCCCTGCCTGTCGACGGTGGTCGGATCGTGAACGGTGAAAAAGTAGTCCAGCAGCTGGACAAACGATGTCTGGTCCGGATCATAGGTGATGCGGATGCCCTCGGCATGGCCCGGATGATTGTGGTAAGTGGGATTCGGGTTCTGCCCGCCCAGATACCCCACTTCGGTGTCCTTGACCCCGGGGCGGATGCGGAACAGTTCCTCCATTCCCCAGAAACAGCCGCCCGCCAGATAGGCGTTCCTGTAATGGTCCGTGTTGCTTTCAGTCATGGTTTTTCCATTTAAGTTGTTTGCAGTTAAGGTAAAAGACGCTACGCCCGAACAATTAACTGTCAGGCAAATGGGTTTGATCAACAGGATCATCGACAGAAGCCTGATTCCAGGGTCTCGTTGGTTTTTCCTTTGCCTGTGAGTTGTTCGTGTGTATTGTTCGTCTTTCCACAGCCTGAGTTGTGTTTACGAATCAATCCGTCATTTTGTTTCCGATCGGAATTACTTCAAAACCGGTTCCGCGTCACACCCCAATATCACTCTATAAGGCATGACTTTTTACCCTTCCTATGGATTCCCATCCTTAATTCTTGCCTCAATAAATGGACTATGACCAGCTTTCGATTACCGGACCGATTATCATTGTCGAAGATGACGCCGATGATCGCTTCATTTTAGGGAAAATATTTGAAGAATTACGCTTGACTCGGCAGGTTCTTTACTTTGAAAATCCTATCCTGGCACTTACTCATCTGGTGGAAGAAAGCCTGCAGCCCTTCATCGTCCTGAGCGACATTAATTTGCCACTGATGAACGGACTGGATTTCAAACGAAAGATTGATCAAAATCCGCTGCTACGTGAAAAAAGCATCCCGTTTGTCTTTTTCTCGACAGCAGCCAGTAAATTCATCGTAAAAGAGGCGTATCGGGAATTTGCCATTCAGGGTTTCTTCCAGAAAGGTGAACAATACGAACAAGTTAAGCAGACCCTTTATCGCATACTTTGTTACTGGCAGGAATGCAAACATCCCAACAATACATGATTGTGCAAGGAAAGGAATTAGTGCAGACCCTAATTAAAACAAGAAAGCCGTACATCTGCACGGCTTTCTTTGTTTGATGAGTTATTATCTGCTTTTAAGTATATACTCTCAATACCAGAATCAACAATTCAGATTGTCAGGATTTTCCCGGTTTGCCTAATGACAAAGCTATCCGCAGTTTTTGAATGTTGATCAGAACTGTCCCTTTATGGTTTTTTTGGACTTGCTTTTACTTGAGTACATTTGCTCTTCCACCAATACCTGTTAATAAAAAAGGAGCTTGGTTAACCAAAGCCTAGTTGCGCAATAAGAGAAATAACCCAAACGAGTAAAGGCGTTTCAGGTGTATATTTGTCAAACATCATTAAAGAATGGAATTGGAAGAATTCAACATTGAGATATCTGACATTGATGACTTCCCGAGTGTGGAGCAAATTCGAAAGGTTCAAAGAGGAATATGCTTAAAAATAAACCTCGTTGGTTCAGCTCAAAAACACCAAAAGAAAAGAGGAGAACAACTCCGAAAAGCACTACCTGGCTTTTCGATTGGTATTCATATGAATGGTCAAGAAATCAATGTAAAGAAACTGATGACAGATGAAGAAATTGCCGAGCATCAGGATTTCTTCGAACGATGTGCCAAGGAGTATGGCTTGCTAGGGGAAAAACTAATCAATCAGTTCATAGTTGGGAACGACATCGCTGATCATGACGGATTTCCATTGAAAAAACTGAATGGGTATATCGGTAACAAAAACCATGAAACTCGTGGACGTATGGGTGACTGGGATTACTGTTTTCATGGCTTTCACTGCTCATTCACAAATAGAAGGACAAAACAGGAAATACAGGTTCCATTGACTTATGGAGAAGAATTTGGAGAGCTGGATCCGTACTTTTTTTCAGCTTTCATAAAAACAACTCCTGAATTCCAACCTTTGCCCATTCAAATTTATGATGATTACGGTGATGGAAAAAGAATTCTTGATACCATGTACAAGCTCGGGAAATTTGAGATGATAAGTTCAAACCTGGCAGGCCGGGAAGGTTATATTGTTAAGGATCGAATAAAAAAGGAAGTTAAACAGCCGGAAAAAGGAATTGAATCCATTCTGGAGGAACAGAAAATAATAAAAAAGCAGTCTGAATGGAAGCATTGGTTCAAAAGATTAATGAATTCAATGCTAACGAAATAGTTTTTAAACTGGCTTTGGGCAGCTGAAGAAAGAAATGGATAAAAACAATCAAAAAAATGCCAGTACTGTTTTTGTACCTGTTTAATGCGGTGATTGTGGCAACGGTCCTGGTTTACTTTGTCGTCGAAGCGTTCGGGCGTTTGAGGACGGTCAGGCGAAACCTGGTGTTTCTGGCCGTAATCACGCTGGCTTTGCTGGTTTTGGTGATTCCATTCTGGAAAATGTTTTTTGGCGGGGTTGGCCAATGGGGCATTAGTCGATCCGTGGGCATGATCCTGACAATGGTGGAGGCATT
Source organism: uncultured Sphingobacteriales bacterium (assembly GCA_963520985.1). Lineage (GTDB taxonomy): Bacteria > Bacteroidota > Bacteroidia > Cytophagales > 172606-1 > Xanthocytophaga. The sequence goes on along the minus strand of CAUQTA010000020.1, from coordinate 14,762 downwards.
TTTGTTTTTTTCGATTCTTCTGTTGAAACTGATCTGGCTTTCGGTAGGGCTTAGAACGGTTTGGCTGGTGTGGAAACAAAGAAGAAAACAACATCCACTCTAAAATACAAACCCAGCTTTAGCGGGGCTTTTTGCTTTCAGAAAGATACTATCCGAATCGCTGGCTCCGGCGCGGCTTCATCACTTCCATAAAACCGAATCCGGCTTTGCAGCCCTCCAGCATGAAAGGCATCACATTGGCCTCGTACCCTTCCCGATTCACATCCGATACAATGGCCTTGCCCCCAATGGGTTGTGTGACCTGGATCTGCTTTTTCCATCCTTTTTCACCCTGATCGTTGATTTTGGCACAACGACCGTTAATACGGCTACATCCGTTTTCTTTTAGCACTGCATCTTTGTAGTGTAATTATTCAACAACAACAAACATCTAAAAAAATGGACACTGCAAAAATGGACAACTCGAAAAAAGTATGGTTTGTAACCGGCGCCTCAAAAGGTTTGGGATTGGCCCTTGTGAAAAAACTGCTTTCTGAAGGCTACAAAGTAGCGGCCACCTCACGAAACGCCGAATCCTTAACCGAGGCCGTTGGCGGTGGCAATGCCGGTTTTTTGCCGCTACAGGTAGAGCTGCTCAATGAAACCAGCGTAGCCCGAGCCGTACAGACTACAATCAACACCTTCGGTGGCATTGATGTGCTGGTAAACAATGCCGGTTACGGTCAACTGGGTACGTTGGAGGAAATGAGTGATGTGGAAGCCAGGGAAAATTTTGACATCAACGTGTTCGGTCTTTTGAATGTGACCCGAAACATCATGCCGCACTTCAGAGCCAGAAAGGCAGGGCATGTGATCAACATCTCTTCCATTGCCGGTTTGCTGGGTGCCTTCCCGGGTTGGGGCATCTATGCTGCTACCAAATTCGCCGTGGTCGGTCTGACCGAAGCCCTTTCAGTGGAAGCCAAGGAGTTTGATGTGAAAGCCACGATTGTCTATCCGGGTTATTTCAACACCAACTTCCTCAAGGAAGGCTCGATGAAACTGGCTGCCAACCCCATTGCCGATTACACGGCAGCCCGTAACACCGAAACCTGGCACCAGACCCAGATGGTGGGCAATCAGCCGGGCGACCCGGACAAGGCAGCCGAAGTGTTCATCCATCTGGCGGAAATGGAAAATGCACCCTTGCACTTCTTTATGGGTTCGGACTCGCTGGGTATGGCTGGCAGCAAGATTGAAATCCTGCAAAACGCCCTTGCTGCCAATGAAACCCTGAGTAAATCAACCGATTACGTAAAGTAGATTACGTAAAATAATGTTTAATTTACCTTTGACAGAGCTTTAACCCGTTTTAAAGCTCTGTCTTTCCAATCCATACCACTCAATTAATGCTACAATTTAATCCATGACACTTAATTCATACCACGATGAGCAATAAACAGATCCATCGTTTCAATTCCATTGCCGAATTCCACAAGATGAGCGGTTTGCCAAAGCCCGAGCATCCGCTGGTCAGTCTGGTCGATTACGGCATGGTCGACTACCGTACCGACGAGACGGAAATCAGCTGGATGCAAGACTTTTATTCCGTCGGGTTGAAAAGAAACATACAGGGCAAGTTCAGGTACGGCCAGCAGCAATACGATTTCGATGAAGGGCTCATGACGTTCGTAGCTCCCAAGCAGGTGGTGAGCATCACTTTGGACAAAACCCAAACGGTGAAACCTTCGGGGTTCCTCTTGTTTGTCCATCCCGATTTTCTTTGGAACACCAACCTGGCAAAGACCATAGGCAAATACGAGTTTTTCGGTTACAACGTAAGCGAAGCTCTGTTCATGTCCGAGAAAGAGGAAGCGGTGATCACTGACATCCTGAAAAACATACAGAGGGAGTACCACTCGGCCATCGACAAGTTCACCCAGACGATCATCATTGCCCAGATCGAACAGCTGCTCGGTTACTGCGAACGGTTTTACCAACGCCAGTTCATCACCAGAGCCAAAACCAATCACCAGATACTGGACAAGGTGGAAACCATTCTGGAGAACTATTTCAACGATGGCAACCTGATCGACAAGGGCACACCCACCGCCCAGTATCTGGCAGACCGGCTGCACCTGTCCCCGAACTATCTGGGTAGCCTGTTGAAGTCGCTGACCGGCAACTCGACCCAGACGCATATCCACGAAAAGCTGATCGAGAAAGCCAAGGAAAAACTGTCGACCACCCGGCTTACCGTTAGCGAAATAGCTTATGAGTTGGGTTTTGAGCACAGCCAGAGTTTCAGCAAGCTCTTCAAGAGCAAGACCAAACTATCCCCCTTGGAGTTCAGGGCATCGTTTAACTGATCGGCTAACTGATCGGCATTTATCACCCGCACTGGGCATTTTGACTGCAAGCAGCTCATTTCACCTTTACTGATAAATAATAAAGGTGAGATGAGCTGCACTTTAATCACAGGAGCTAGTGGCGGTATTGGCCAGGCTACGGCAGGAGAACCTGCCGGCAAAAACACTACGTGGTTCTGGTGGCAAGAAAGGCGGTTTTCGAGCTCAGGGTAAGAATCCGGCCATTTAGCTACGCTGAATTTACGTTTGTAACCAAACCCCACTTCTGACTTTGGACGGCTATAGTCTTTGCTGCCAACAGTCTTCAATACCGGGATATGCCCGACAATAAGGTATGTCCGGTAGGGATGGAAGGATTTGGTCATCCCTGTTGATCCCTTGTTCATCCATTCAGGCAGAACGCATTCGAATAAGGGTCTTCACCGCTTGGTATAATTCCCGGCTGAAGTAACAGAATCCCGAATCAGGAAACTTCAAGATGAATATCATATATATTCCTACATATTCTCTACTATATTTACTCTTATTATAGATTGTGCTTTTAATGCACCTATTCGGTTTCCTTTTCAAATCACGAGCGCATTAAAATAAGAAAACCGGATTACAAAAGCAGTGAATAACCGAAGTGGAATGGCACAGCGTTTTGTCAGGCTGCTCTCCGGACAGTCTGCTCGGGATCGTCCAAAACGGTACGCTGCCGGATCGCTGCGGCCAGGTTAACCAGCGTGGTCTCCCGCACGGCGACTTTTTTCAGATGGCACTCCCAGACAGTGACCACGTGCCAGCCGGCCTGGGCGAGCTTGAAACGGTTACTTGCATCGCGTTCAATATTGGTTCTGATCTTGTTTGTCCAGAACTCGACGCGGCTCTTGGGCAGCTTGAACGAGGGGCAGTCCGAATGGCCGTGCCAGAAACAGCCCTGCACAAAGACCACCGCCCGGTATTTACTCGGTACGATGTCGGGTTTGCCCGCTAGTTTCTTTCCTCCGGTGCTCGAGCCGTGCAGCCGGTAGCGGAAGCCCTGAGCGAACAGGTACCTTCTGACGATCAGTTCGGGTTTGGTGTTCTTGCCGCCGATTCGCGACATGATCTGGCTTCGTTTCTCGGTGGTGAAAATGTCGGTCATAGGGATATGAATGTATCCTGTAAATAACGGTCTTTCGTGTCCAAAGGTATGGGTGGGTCTTTCTTTTTTAACAGGTTTCAATTCGTTGGTTTTGCGGCTGATAGTCAACCCTTGCGCTTAACCTAGAGGCATAACCGGCGATCGGTTTGATGTATTCACTCCGTTCTTATTCCTGTTTGCCAAGCGGATGGCATACCCGCACCAAACAGGGTACACAGGGTGGAATTCCCTGGCTGCAAGTGATGGGGTTGGCTTATTCAGGAGGCGGAAAAAAACACTACTGGCAATTGGTTGCTACTTTATACATTTACAACACAAACCCTATTCATCTTGTTAAAGGATATAGTTACAATAAATGGTGATGAAAGATGAAGCAGACTACAATTTCAATAGTCGTGCTCACCTAACAAGAATTAATATGAGGATTCGAACAAACATTCCTTATCAGCATATATCGGCACAGGTGATTTTGTCCGCCATTGAAGCGGAACTGCACCGCTTGAAAATAACCGACATCAGCATAAACGAAAACCGGCTGAGTTTCAGGAATGCTATGTTTAATGAGATAAAAAGCAGTCATTTGATGAACCCAGTAGACAGGGGCTACTTTAAGGTGGAAACAGACAGGCAACGGTTAACCTACAGTTACTCAACAAAAAAGATGTTGCTGATTACTTTGGCAATGAGTGTGTTTATAGGATTCTTATCACAAATGCCTATTGTGGGTATGATTGCTTTCATGTGGCTATTCGGTGGTAACTGGGTGATTGCATTGATAAGGCATCACCTGTTTATGCGCAGATTGATAAAGAAAGTTATACCTGACTATAACAATGCTGTTACTGCCAACCAATCTGCCTGAATGTGAATTCAGCTTTGAAATTGGACTTTTTGGGTTTATGCCCAAAGCAACCCCTTTATATCAGGGCCGTTCTGAACCTTTGAAAAGTTTCTTAACATAAAACTGACTATAGTGGGCAGTTTGTAGTGGTGTACGGCTTTGGCCAACTGTTAAAAGAATCTCCTTTTACTTTTATGGATATTGCGTTTTATCAATCCTTACTGGCAGATGTGAAAGCCAGGATTCAGGGGGCGCAGACACGGGCTGTTCTGGCGGCCAATGCCGAACTGATCGGCCTTTACTGGGATATTGGCCGGCAGCAACAGCAGGGCTGAGGAGCCGTAGTAACGGCCCGCCTGGCCAGAGATCTGCATAACCAGCTGCCACAGGTCAAGGGGTTTTCCGAACGGAACCTGAAGTTCATGGTGCAGTTTTACAAGCTCTACCCAGATAAGCTCTACCCAGACAGGCAGTATCCGGCTGATGAAATTGGGAAAGATGAAATCGTCAATGATGAAATCGGGAAACAGGCTGTTTCCCGATTGGAGAAACGACCCTTACCGGATGTGGTCAGCTCGCTGCCCTGGGGGCATTTGATTCTTCTGATGCAGAAGATCAAGGATACGCCACTGCGGGAGTGGTGCATGCACCAGACGGTTGCCAATGGCTGGAGCCGCGATACACTGGGGATGATGATTCAAAGCCAGTTGCATACCCGGCAGGGAGCGGCCGCTACTAACTTTACCCAACGGCAGTCGGACCTGGCGCGGCAGAGCCTGAAAGATCCGTATATCTTTGACTTTCTGACCCTGACCCAGCCGTTTACCGAGCGGGAGCTGGAAACGGGATCGATCCTGATTGTGGCCAATCTGAAAGAAGTCGGAATCGTCCGCGCCGATGTGGTCAAAAAGATAATCGAAAGCCAGGATCTTAAGAAGAAATTCGCCAAATGGTTTTACGACTGGAAGACAGGAAAGTTCGATAAGGTGAAGATGAAAAACCCCGCAGGGTATTGCCTGAAAACAATCGGGATTCTGTAAAACCATATTTTATAAGTCATTTCCGTCAGCAGATTCAATCCTTTATTTGGGTAAGACCATAATTTATAAGCGTATGTTTTGCTTGCCGGCAGGTGGCCAATAGTCACTTATCCGGTCAATATTACCAGCACATTTAATGGTTAGTATAAAAAGCCTATAATGGATAGCTAAAACACAAATTATCAGGGTTGAAAATTACCTTTCAGATCCAATAACCATATTTTATAAGTCTGCAAAAACCATAAATTATAAGTCAAACCAGGTGAATCGTTTCTGTAAAGCGCCAAAAGGGATGGTAATAACCATATTTTATAAGTGCTCATATAGGTATTGGGGCAAGAGTGAAAGGATAAAGCCGCTAAAAAAAAAGATTCCGGATCGGTAATGGTATGGATTAGATTACTGACCCCTGAGGGCATGCTACACGGTTCTCTGTACAGACTACACAAATCTTGGCTGCATGCTGCCCGTACTTTTTTTACGCATGTTATCAAAGACAAAAGCAAAGATGATTGACAAAAGCTACATTGATCGGCTGAAAGAAATTCCCATTCCCGATTACCTGGCGGCTCAGGGATTTGTACCTGCAAAGCGGATTGGCAGTCAGTTGGTTTATCTTTCTCCCTTAACCGGGGAAAAGACACCCTCATTTTTTGTACATCCGGAGAAAAATGTATTCCACTGTTTTTCCTCCGGCCACAAAGGGGACATAATCACGCTGGTTCGTCAGCTCGAGCAGGTTGAGTTTCAACAAGCCCTTTTCCGGATCGGCAATTTTTCCTTATCTGAATATGGCTTTGACTACACCCGTTTAGATCGCAACCGGTTCCAAGGTGAGAATCAACTCAAACCGGCTGCCAAACAGCCGACTGAATATGAACATAAAACTCAAGATATAGCCCAACACGCAATAGAGTCGGCAAGCCAATTGGAATTGCTTGCCGTTAAAACGCTTTCTAACCGGGTTCTAATCAATTATCTGCATAGCAGGGGTTATATCAGATCATTTGGCGACATTATACCTTAAGGAGGCTTATTTTCGGGTGCAGGGAAAGAATCTGTTTGCGCTCGCTTTTGAAAATGATAAACAGGGCTACGAGCTCAGGAATCCTTTTTACAAAGGGTGTGCAATTGCCAAGGCTCCGACTACTGTTATGGGCACTGACTCTGAAGCTCATCGGTCACAAATTGAGCATTCGTATGTTGGATACTTACCGGATACTGGCCATTTACCTGATGGCCTGTCAGAGAGCGGTTCGGTCAATATCTTTGAAGGCGTTTTCGATTTTCTTTCTGCCTTGACCTACTATAAAACCGATCGGTTCAGAAATGATTCAATCATCTTGAATTCGTTATGGCTTTTTGACTCGCCGTATCAGAATCAGTTGGTGGAAAAATACGGCAGTTTCAATCTTTTCCTGGATAATGACCGTGCCGGATGGAAAAAAGCCATTGAGTTTCGCAACAGGATCAAACAAGTGCATGGTGCAAAAACATCAGTTGTCAACCGATCAAGCCTTTACAAGCCGTTTAAGGATTTCAATCAGTATTTGACAAACCGGAGGCAGCACATGTGGAAAACTGAGTAAAATCAATAAGCCGCTATAAAGCGGCTTATTGATTGGATGCGATCAGTCTTTTCTTTTAGATTCATTCTTATCATTGGTACGATGACTGTTAGTTAGTACGATGACTGGCTGAATTATTGCTCCAAAAATTGCTTGCCTGCAGTGATTCGGGTATCGAAGCTACCTTTGGTCATCCGTATGGTATCATCACCTGTGCTGAAAGATCCGCTTTTAACATAGGTAACCTGAAATTCACCTTTGATCTGGTCCTTGTCAGAATAAGTGATGTGAATGTAATTCTCTTCGGTCGGAAGCACAAAATAAGCACCCACGTACACATCGCCATCGGCAGCATGCAGGGAAAGGACCAATCCCGATATGCTCCCGCATTTCCCGCTCGCCGGTGGTGCGGACAATACTTATACCCGCCATTGCCGTATCCCAGCCGGAAGGGTTGCATAATGCCTCCTTACATAATGACGATACCCATTTTGATTGGCCGCTTTCCATTCAGTTCAGCCGATGCCTGCCCTTAAAATTCAGACCAGAATAATTCCATATCAGAAGGGGAGTCTGATGCTTTCTTACAGGAGGTTAATCCAATCAAAAGGGCGATCAAAATGAAAACCGGCTTCATAGATAAAGTTGATTAACGTATTGATTGACGTGTTAGTTAAATTGTATTCATACAAACTATTTTATACACAAACCGCTTGGTTTGTATTTGATTGCCCGTTTTCAGCCTGTAGGTATATACCCCGGCAGGCAATGCATCTGAGAAAACCTTCGTGTGATCCCCGGCTGGCAGTGATTCATTGACCAGTACTTTCACTGTCTGACCAACCGAATTGGTTATCTTCATCACCGACAACTCAGGTTGGGCAAGGTGAAAACGAATGTTGCAACTTCAAATGCAGTTGATGCGGTTAATAGATCCGTGTCACTAAAACTTCAAATAGTCTTCACAACTGTCTTTTAAAAAACCGCCCTTGGAAAAACAAGGTAAGGTATTACTTGACTTTTTCAATGTTTACTTTCACTCGGTAACATTCATTAATAAATAATATAAATAAAATACCAGCAAATGCAACCATTTAAGCCTATAATGGGTCTTAGATCAGGAAAGACACATGCTGAAAAACCTTTAAAATAGTAAGCATTTTAATCAAAATAAAACATAACATGAAAGCGCTGACCAAAGTGGCCTTTACTTTTCTGGCTCTTCTTCTGATGAACATGGGGTGCGACAAGCAGCATGAGTCGATCAACCTGAACCGGTGCATCCGGGCTACGGTAGTCTATCGCATTTGCGAATCGGTAGCGGTTGTTCAGGTGCACAATGCCAGTATCGGCACAAGCTGGACAGGAGCGGGCACAACTTACCCTAATGCAATCGGTGTAAATCTCCCATTAAACATTCAGAAGGATTCAACAGTCTCCTTTACATTGGTTAAAGAGCGAAACACCTATCAGGAGTCATGCAATTCAGAATCCTGCGCTTATAATATGAACATAAGCTTTCCCGAAAAACTCTTCTGTGTGACCAACATCAGTGCGGACAAATGTTCTGCCAACGATGAAAAGTAAGTATTCGGAAAGTAAGTGTTCGGAAAGTAAGTGTTCGCAAAGTGGCTCATAAAATCAGCTTCAAATCACCAAACATCCCTACCTGTAACAACCTGAACCTGTAACGATTAACACCTATGGGAAAAAACCTACTCACCTTAATTGCTCTACTCTTTTCGTTCATCACCTATGGTCAGAGTAATTATTACTGGCTGAAAAGCAAAAAATACAGTTAACCGCCGACTCAACGGAACTATTACTCCGACTCAGAGACTCTACTCAGATTCAACTGCTCAAATCGAAAATACTTTCATTGACAGGTAGTGAAAATGAGACCAAAGAGATGGAAATAGGAACAGGGAGGTTTTTGAAAATCAAGAACCTTAAGAAGAAGAACCTTCCAAAAAACCTATCGGAAGGCCTGCTTGAAGCAGATTTCACAGTTCCCGTGTTCAAGGCAAAGAACGGACCTATCTATTTTACCGGTGAAATTGTTTTGCAACCTAAGGCCGATTCTACTTTGTCTCAAATTCTCAAGTTGGCAAAAAACAGGATTTCAATGGTAAAATCCTCCTACGGCACCTATACCTTTAAAGTGGGTAAAGCCGAGGACTTGTTCAAGATTGCCAACCAGATTTACGAAAGCGGACTGGCTGATTGTTCTCATCCTGACTTTTATTCCCAGATGGAGAACGCGTTCATTCCATCGGATCCGTTGTTCTCGCAACAATTCTACCTGCAAGGAAGGCACTCTAGGAAATGCCGGGCATGCATGGAAACCCTTCGGTGTTTTTCCATGAGTTCTTAAAGTTACGTAACCTATCCCATCCGAAATTTGTCACATCTAAATATTCTTAATTAAGAAAAATTTCCCGCACGTAAACTGAGTATGGACGATATTCAATACTTCTAGTTCCATGCTCCTGATTCCCACTGGAAAAAGGCGTGAAGCTATCAGACCCGTAACCTTCCGCCATTTATCGCCAGTTCCTCTCGGAAAGAAACAGATTTTCAGCGTAAGCAAACATCCGTTTCCGCATTGTAACGGGATGGAAATGTCGCACCCTGAGTCACAGGGGCGATACTGTCATCTTCATCGCAAAGAAGGATTGTAGGGCAGCGGCTCGTCGGAAGCTGACCGGGGTTTTGAAAGCCTTTGAAACAGTCACGGACCATTTTCTGGCAGCTCAGTGGCACTCTTCGAAATAGACGTCTCGCTCCCGTCATACGCAGGTCTCAGGAAAGGTACGGGTTCCTCTTGACCGGACACTTGGGCCCTTACCGGCAATGAAATGGAGCCTGAACGAATCAGTACCTATTGGAGGGGAAGTGGAAAACAAAGTGTCTTTAGTGCCTGCAAGGTACAGTACCTGAACCTACCGACTTCAGTCACATCCGAACCAGTGCTTCAGCTATTCGGGCGAACACCGGACGCCCGAATCCTCCGGCAAGTATGCCGTTGCAACATGGCAGTCCGCTCTCTTCGGCAGGTAGTCATATCTAATTCAAGAGAAGACAGGGCAACGAATCATGAGGTGCAGGACCTTACAACTCCAACAATGCTCAATAAGCTTGAAATCTAGCGACAGGATATTTTCCTTAATTAAGAAGGAAAACACGTCGAATGATGTGTGCTTACGGTACCCAATCTCCGGCAGACGATGGCAGTCATAATACCTCCCTCCAATCACCTCATTGACCGCCGTGCCTCTCAGATAGCGCCTAGAGCCACTACCCACAAGGTACATCTCACTCTATGGAAGACAGGCATGATCCAATGAAACCAAGCCATCAGGTTTAGTGAATAAACACTCTGCTTTCCCGGTAATCGAGGCCCGTTCCCCTAACGTTTGAACACCGTTTCATGCAATCCTCAAAGACATATTCCAAAAGTAAAAATTCTTAATTAAGAAAATTAAATAAGTGCAAATTTCCTTAATTAAGAAAAACATATTTTTCTTAATTAAGAAAACACTCAGAATGTAAGAATTAAAATTATTTAAAATATAAATAACTATAAATCAGATTATTAAAAGTTTTTTCAAGAAAAATTCTTTAAAACTTTGCAAATCAACTGAAAACAATGCCACTTTGCATAAAATTAAAAAAATTATAAAAATATGAACGCAAAAGTTATTACTATTTTCAGTTTGAAAGCAAGTACGGGCAAAACAACTTTAGCTTCTTTTACGGCTTATTGCATGTCACGACAAAGTAAAAAAGTGTTGCTAATAAAACTCGAACAGTCTTACGCGAGTAAAAAATCAGAGAACTGTCTGTTAAGCGAAGCTTTGAATGAAAGTCTTGATATTAAACAAGCTATAGTCAAGTCAATTTATTTTGATATGATTGAATGCGATAACGCAGATTCAAGCTTGCGATTTATCAGCTTTGTAGAAGATAAATTCAAAAAATCTACTGAAAGCATAAAGCACAACTATGATTACATTATCATTGACACTTGCAGCGACGAAAAGATCTCAGCTTTAGCATTGTATGCAAGCGACTATTACTTGATTACATTTTACGCAGGCCCGTTTTCAGCCAGCGGCCTTTGTCGTTCTCTCGACTTTATTGTTCAAGGAAAACAGATTTTAAAATGCAAATTGGCAGGACTTGTACACAATAAACACAATGTAGAGTACGACATTAAAATTGAAGGGCTAGAAGAATTGAAGCGAGAGAAAATACTTTTCGAAACTAAAATTCGGGATTCAGCAAAAATTGGAGCAATAATTTTAGACTATATTACGCCTGATTACTTCACTCACGATCAGGATTTACTAGAAGATGTTATTACTCTTACGCAAGAATTGTTAAATCGTATAAGTCATTTAGATAGAGTCGACTTGTATGACAATGCAGTGCGCGAAAAACAGTCAATTGAAATTCTGAAGCAAACATCACGATTAAAGTGAGCACTATGCCTTTGCGGCACGAACATCCTGTCCAGTCTCAGTTGATTGATGAATTTTCCTCATCTTGATCATTCTCACACCTCCATCGGAGACAGTTTTTTTGATAGTCTTGCTCAGTACAGGAGGAATCAATGGATATCATCCTTAGCTCACCCTGCGCTGCACGCACAGTTCCGCAGAAGACAATACTTTGATAACAGTGCTGCGTTCCATTGGTTTTCCATCTGCGTCATGAAGATTTTTTAATTCGAGGCTTATTGACATAGTTTTCAATATAACTTTTTTCTAAAAATGGACTTCCCTATCAAAAAAAATCCGGATGAGCAAAATTTCATCTATGAGTTAGCTCCATCTTTGACTTTATATCAGCTGAGACTCTACACTGAGATTTTGCGCTTTGATCACAAACAAGAACCAGATAGACTCGAATATTCGATTAAGTATGAGCACTTAACAACAACAACTGAAGACAATGCAATCGAATACAAGAACGATGCAGAAGAAATAGATCAAATAGAAAAAATGATGCTACTTTCTTACTATAAAATTAATGAAGAAATGGCCGAAAATATTTTTGACAAGAAAGCATTGATGTCTTTCAATCTGTTTCCCTGTATTGGTTTTGACGATGAAAATGGTGTTTTCGATATTGAAATCCATCCTTCTTTTAAAAGAATTCTAGAAATAAGTAATTTCATTTTTACGAAAGAAGAAACTGAATTTTTGAGGAATCTCAAATCGGTATTTTCGTTGCGATTTTTTTGGTTTATCAAAAAGAACAATTTGAAAAAAAGTGTTTTTACGATAAACATTTCTGATTTTAAGCAGAGTGTTGGTTGCAATGACAAGATAAGAGACGACAACTTGAAGTCGAAAGTATTAAACGTAATCAGAAAAGAGTTCTCGAGGCACGGAAAAGCATTTGATTTCGAGTTTCAAAATAAGGTCAATAGCTCTAATACTCAGCTCGTCTTTAGTTTCAGTAGCTAATTTAAATCTAAGAAGCGTTTTAGTTTTACAAGTGTTTCAATGCTCAGTAAGCCCGCCTAGGATCGGACCCTTTTATAAGACCACCTGGAATGGCTTTGTTTTCTCAAAAATGATTACTAGCTTCAAGTGTAATTCTAAGACCCGTAAAATGGCAAAATCGGCAAAAAAGAAACCCAAAAACGCAGTTAGTGCAGAAGAATCCAAACGGTTGATTGCTGATATGAAGCTGCAAATCCAAAATGGAATTAATCCATTTGCAGCCTTGTGGAAAAAAGATGAAAAGGCAAAATAAATGCAATAAATGGCAACTAAGGAAAAACCCAAAAATGCGGTTAGTGTAGAGAAGGCTGATCAAATGCTTGCTTCAATTCGGGAAAATTTCAAGAAAGGGATCAATCCGTTTGCCGCCCTTTTGGCTGAACGGGCCAAACAGGAGAATGGCGGAAACAAGTAGTACGTTTGCCTTGCATGTGCAGCAGAAAGGCGGACAAGTTTTATAAAATTTTATAATTCCCGGCCCAAGGGGAGTATTTATGAAAAAATACTCCCTATTATGTAATTTTCTGGAAACAGAAGTAGGGTTATCCTAACCCGTAGTGCATAAAGAACGTTCAGTGAAGAACATGCCATCGCAACCGAACCGCTCAATGAATGGGGGTTGAACAGGCAAATTGGAACACGTTGGCTGAATTGAAGAATGATTATGGATCGGATGATTACGTTGGCAATGACCGGCATGCTTTCAACATCAAGGGGAACAATTGCCGGCTTGTCGCCCTGATTCATTTCAGTAAAAGGACGGTATATGTCAGCGGCATATTCACTCATGCTGAATATGACAGGATCACCGATATTTCAACCCTGTAAGTAAGTCTCACCGTTTGTCGAAATTGAATATGGTAACTGAAATTGAAAATCCGGTAGCGGATGCCGGCATGGAACAACTAACCTCGAATGAAGAATATGCGCATGCGCTGGGCCTGATTGAAGCCTGTTTGAAAAAAGCGACCGATCAGGGTGGTTTTGCATCCCTGTCTTCTGCCGAAGACAACGAATTGGAAAGACTCACCCTATTGGCCAGCCGGTACGAAAAGAAGATAAAGCTCCAGCCGATTGAACAACCGAAGACATTGCCCGAAATGATCCGATTGAAAATGTTCCTGATGGGGTTGAATCAAAAGCAACTGGCTAAACTACTCGATGTTACTCCCAGTCGCATATCCGAGCTTTTAAACGGAAAGATGCAATGTCTTACCTTCAGGCTGGCCGTTAAATTGTAGCGGAAACTGAATATAGACGCCAACTTCATTTTCGAAACCAGCGGCGTGTAAGGGTGCCTGAACAAGGACATGCCACTCAGGCATCGAACTACTATGAATACATTTGTGTACTCTTTCCCTGTATGGGTGTGAGGGGTGTTTGGGTATGGGACATTACCTACTACACCACGCAGTCGCTTGCGAAAACACTGGTAAAGAAATTCCGTTGTTGGGCTCTGACTCTTCTCATTCCTTTTGACAACAATCGAGGCAGGTCACATGCAACTTGCCAGAAGACGGTAGAAGGTGGCTCCTTAAAGCTATTTTTCACGTTTTTGCAGGAGGGATATAGATAACCAACTGAAATTCAACCGTCTGCACATTTTCTCAAACCCTACAAAAACGCGGGGAATTGCATTGTATCTTTCGCTTATGAAAACCGTAACTGAAACCGAGCAGCAGATCAACCGGTACCTTGCCTCCATCTCGCACAGGCTGCACAATGTGTTTCTGAACAGAAAGTCGGAATACGGGCTTGAATACGTGGCGGCCCTGAAACAAGATGATCCGGAGCTGGAGAGGGAAATACATGAAGCAATCAGCCAGATCAGCGGTTACTACCCCGACAGGGATTACCAGCCGGAACAGAACCAGATCGCGGCCACAATCGTACTGGTCTCACCGCCGATACTGGACTTTCTTCTCACAACCGACGGAGAGCCTTCCCCCTCGGATCTGATCCTGATCGAGCAGCATGTCCGGCAGCGTCTGATGCGCTTTGCCGAAAAGCTTGACCGGGTCCTTCTGACCGACAGGACCCCTAGGAGACTCCACTATCTGGCGAGGCTGAAGGAAAAGGATCTGTACCAGCAGCTCACCATTTCAGGTTTCCTGTATGCACTGGAGGATGTGCTGACGGATGCGTTGGACGAATCCATATCAATCTATGTCTCGTTTACCTCGCAGAAGGTCATTGATATGTACATGGAAGCGGGAGGAGTTCTGGATGTGATCATTTAACAGGTTCCTACGTATATATACAGTCATACACATATACAGTCATACACATATACAGTCATACACATATACAGTCATACACATATACA
>CAUQTA010000019.1:0-65591 GCA_963520985.1 uncultured Sphingobacteriales bacterium | reverse complement strand
ACTTAAACTTGTGAAGTTGGCCTAATCTGGAAGTAACATCCGCACGTCCTGTCACCGTTAACAAATACTTATCTTTCAATGAATAATTGATTCGACCAAAGATGGAATTGAAAGCCCGATCAGGAATACTTTCAGATTCTACAAAAGGCAATTGAGAACCTGCACCAAGGTTATTATAGTAATAAAAGTCGGTAGGGAAATTACGTATACCAGCAGCCATACGAAAGAAAGTGGTATTTTGCCAGGATATACCTGCCAGTGCAGTAATAGAATGAATATCTGCAAACTGCTTATTGTAGGTTAAGTAGTTCTCTACCGACCAGAAATTTTCTCTCCTATTGCGTACTGATGCGGTTCCACGCTCTCCAATAGACAAAGTGCGGGTACTGGATTCATTTTGCTCTTGGGTAATGATATTCGTTCCTACTACAGTACGCATCTCTAAACCTTTGGCCAAGGTAATGTTGGTATAAAAGCTACCCAAAAGTGTTTGTGTATTTAGTACGTATTTACGTCCCATCAGGCGATGGACAGAACTCATTGTACCTTCCGCATTGGGATAATCGCGGTTGTTAGCATAAGTTCCATCAGAATACTTAACGGGTAAGAATGGGAAATCTTCCACAATCTGACGTGCAACTGCATCATTGATATCTACCAAGCGTTCCGACTGATTGTTATAACTCAAAGTACCACCCACTTTCAGCCATTTTTTTACCTGATCATCAATGGTAAACCGTCCTGAGTAACGAGTTAAGTAAGAGGTTTTTATCAATCCTTGGTCATCACGATAACCTAATGACAAAGAATACTGAGTGCGATCATTGCCACCACTGAAACCTAACTGATGATTTTGAGAAAGCTTGTTTTGGGTAGACTCTTTAAACCAATCTGTGTCATAGAGAGGGTTCAGGTTTTCATCAAAAACACCTGGATGTTGTTGGCTAAATGCTTTTCTTCTGGCAATGGGATCAAGATACGTGTATTTACCATCTGCCCAGCCTTTAGGATCATATTTCGCGATATTCGCATAAGCTAAATCCTCTACCGCCAGGTATTCTTTTGCATTTAATACTCTTGGCCTATTCGGCCCAATTGTATTTACGCTAAAGTCAGCATTATACGTTATTTGCCCTTCTCCTGATTTGCCTTTTTTGGTGGTAACAAGAACAACACCATTCGCGCCACGGGCACCATATATGGCAGTGGATGAGGCATCTTTTAGGATTTCAATGGATACGATATCGTTGGGATTGATGTAATCAATTGCAGAGCTGAACTGTGCCTGATTTCCTTGCGGCAACATTACACCATCTACTACATAGAGTGGGTTATTGGACGCATTAATGGAACTAAAACCTCTGACACGAATGGTAGTGCGGCCACCTGGACGACCTGAGTTGGTATTAACCTGTACACCAGCTACTTTACCCGAAAGCATCTGATTCAGCGAGGGAGCCGGACGTTCCTGTAATTGTGCGGCTTTCACGGATCCAACAGCACCTGTCAAATCTGATTTTCTGGCTGTACCGTAACCGATAACCACTACTTCGGACAAAGCCGATATGTCAGGCACCATAGTTAGGTCTACCTGAGTGCGGCTTCCTACTGCTACTTCTTCGGCATTATAGCCAATGAAACTAAAAACCAATACCGATTTCTCATCCGCAACAGTAATCTTGTATTGTCCATTGGCATCAGAAGTGGTTCCATTAGTGGTTCCTTTTTCCAAGACGGTTACGCCTACCAAAGGACTGTTGTTTTCATCCATTACCTTGCCTGAAATGCTTATTGCATTTGGATCCACAATGCCTTCTTCAATACTGAAAGAAGCGGAGGGCTGTTTGTAGAGAATGATCTGTTTGTCGTTCATCACTTCAAACGAGATGCCTAAGGGTAACAGAATTTTTGGCAACAAGCTTGACAGATACTCATCTGTAACAGAGAGTGTAAGCTTATCTTCCGTAGTGAACACATTGGATTGATAAGAGAACCGGATGTTGGTCTGTTTCTCAATCCTGGCAAGGATGCTTCTGACAGTCTGCTTCTTAACCTGCAGAGAAACTTTCTTCTCCAGGACAGACTGCGCCTCCGAATGCGAGGCAAATGATACACTTGCACAAAAGGTGGCAATAAGTAGTTGGATTACTGTGATGCGCATGATTATCCACAGTAAAGATGGATGTAAAGAAAAATGCATACATTTGTGGTGTTTTGTTGAACTGATTAGGAAAGGGGAGACAAAACCATCCCAGTCCGGTTCTGACCAACCGGAAAAAGGATAGCAAAATGGAGCTGATGAGCCTCGAACCTCATCGGCTCTTTGCATTTTTATGAGATCGGTTTTTGCATAGGGTAAGAAAGTGAGATGGTTAGAAAGTGATTTTAATTAAAAGGGTTATTATATACAGTCAGGTTACAGTACCTTAATCTTACAACGTTAAGCTACTTTACCCTGACCAAAAAATTCAGATAACGGCGCATTGGCAACTCCCTACTCACAGGGTTTGCCTTTAATCACGATTTGTGTTTCTACAATCTGGTACTGCGCATTCAACACACGGCAAATGATATCCAATCGTTGAAAAAAAGTCTCATCGGAAAAACTGGTATTAATGCGGCACTTTTTCAGTTCTTCCGGATCAAACACAATATCCAATCCATAAGCCGCTTCCATCTCTTCAAATAGTTCAATCGCAGGCTTATCGGTATAGATGGTTTCGGTAAAAACCTTTGGCGGGTTAATGGGCAACGGATTAACCGTTAGCGACCGTTTCAGGCGGTTGTCAAGCGAAGAATACATGGCCCGCTGGCTGGCTACCAATAAAAACTGAGGCTTAATATCAGAAAATGCTTCTTCGGTGGAGTTAGCAACGGCGACGGCTACACAACCTGACTTCACATCCACTTCGATGCTGTCTTTGCGTATACTGTTTCTGATCCAGAAACTGGTACCTACTACCTTTGTCACTAGCTGACCCGCATAAACAACGAAAGGTCTTGCAGGATTTTTTTGCACTTCAAAAAATCCATCTCCTTCCAAAAAAACGATGCGATTAGTAGTAAAATTTGCCGAGTAACTCATCCGGCTGCCTCTGGTCAGAACCACTGTACTGCTATCAGGTAAATGGACAATAAAATCGGCAGAGGCTGTATTCCGAATTTCCACTAATTTTTCGGGCTGTTTATGAATCAGATAGTCATAGGTTAGCTGCTTTTTCGTTTGCTGGTGTAACCTTTGGTAGAACCAAAAGCTACCCGTAGCGATCAAAACCAATGTTGCTACCAGGCTGCCATACCATTTCCAGGAAAATTGGATTTGATTTGAGCCCTTTTCTCCTGTCAAATGAATGCGCGCTGCAATATTTTCCCACA
Source organism: uncultured Sphingobacteriales bacterium (assembly GCA_963520985.1). Lineage (GTDB taxonomy): Bacteria > Bacteroidota > Bacteroidia > Cytophagales > 172606-1 > Xanthocytophaga. The sequence goes on along the minus strand of CAUQTA010000019.1, from coordinate 62,216 downwards.
TGTCTTCTTGCAAGCCCTCATCCGGTGAATTTTCGGATGATTTGTGAATAGCCAGAATTAATGCTTTGGCTTTTAGTACATCGTGTTGCTTTTCGGGATGGATACTCAAAAACAACTCCCAATAGGCTGAAATTTCTTTGGTAGGATACAGCACCCACCGACGAAACAGTTCATTTTCGGCAAATTCCTGGGGGCTATACGTTTCAAAAGACATTGGGGGCTAGACTTAGAGTTTTCCTTTCAAAGGTATAGAGAGAAAAAATCTATTTTTAACCCTTTATTTTTCAACTTTTTAAAAAATCTGTAAAAAAATGAGAGCGGCTAAGGAAATAATGAGCGATTTGGGTAGCTGAAGCCGCAGTTTGGATAAGGCTTTGCCAACGGTGTTGCGTGCCGACTGAGTAGTGATTTGCATACTTTCAGCTACTTCTTCATAACTCAAGTCTTCAAAAAAACGCAGGTGCAGACATTCGTATTCCCGTCTGGGCAAAAGTTGCAAAGACGCCTGTAAGTACGAAACACTTTGCTCAAAATTCTCTTCTGTAATAATAAAATCCTCAATGCTGGCATCAGGATGCAGAGCCTCTAAATGCACTTCGTTCTGCAAAAAAGGACTTTCATTGACAATCGAAGCAAGCTGACGACGGGTACAGCTCAGCAAATAGGCTTTTGCATTACGCACTTGCCCCAGTGTATGTCGCCGATTCCAGATTTCGACAAAAGCATCCTGAACCGCATCCTGAGAACGATCTTTACTGCTACTCAGCCGATAGGCATAATTGTAAAGAGCTTTTACATGTCTGTTATACAATTGTGCCAGAGAGTCGCTGTCTCCTTTTTGCACATGCTGCATCAAAACTTCATCGTTCATAATCTCTGAAGGCTGCATTTGTAAATCAGGTTTGTCGCGATACAAATGTACTATTTGGGATAAAATATAAAAAAATATACTTAAAATATAATTTAAATAATAAAATTTTATCTTCCTAAAGCTTTGTCTAGCAAAAATAGCAGGACAAATGACTTTTTAATATTATGTTTATTTAGCAATAGTTTAACAAAAGTTTTCAGGCAAAAAACAACACTATTTTGCCACACAAAATACTTCAGCAGTGAAGTACCTTGAAAGCAAGTGGGTTTTGCCTTGGTAAAAGATACTATTTTGAACAGCTTGTAAGGCAATTGGGTTATTCAGAGCTTATTAAGCATAGATCTGCTTACGTGTTCCACTATCTCCCGGATATCCGCGTGGTAAAAGCCCGCACTGTTCATGCAGCCACATTCAATGATAAAATAATCTTCGCCACAAAGACCAATATCCATCACAAAAATAGTGTGGGGTATATACTGGGTACAACATTGCAGGACAAAGGCAATGACATCGGGAGGGCACCCCGCTGATTTTTTAAGTTTAAAATAGGCACGGTATTGGGAGGCTGCCACTACTTTTTGGTCTACGATCCACAAACGCCACTCTTTTTTGATGTTGTAGGGCTCACTTACAATGATGGGAGTATCCAGAGTGAGTCCGCTGTTTTCAATCGTTTGCAATTGCTGGCACCATTGCTCTATGTCTTTGAACAAACGGGTTTCGCCTGCAAACGATTTGCTATCGGCATCGGGACGAATAAACAGAAGTTTATTCTTGTCAAAATCCATCTGCATCAATTGCCGAAAAGTGGTGACCTGCGCACCATAATTGAGCATCTTGTTACCCCATTGGGTCAGGTAATTGCTAATGGTAAAAGTTTGTTCATCGTAAAAAATGCCCTTGTAACCAGCTTGATAAGCCTGGTACATAAACGTGGTGGAGCCGTAGAAAATACTAGGTTTTGCAGAAGAAAAAGCCGGCAACTCGGAAGTAAAAGGAATGACCTCTACTTCCACAAAATCAATGTGCAAGCTGTCGCACGCGGCTTTCAAAGCAAGGAAACTACCCTCATCGGTTATATTGCGCTGCACTACCCACTGTATGTCAGACAATTGCGTCATACTTTGCGAGTCAGGTAAGCCGAGTAGTCGGTCATCTGTATATTGTAATCTACGGCCATCAGGGGCGAAGAAAGCAGGAAATCGGCGGTACTGCGGTTGCAGGCCATCGGAATATTCCAAACTGCCGCCAAACGCAACAAGGCTTTGATATCGGGATCGTGTGGCAGGGCTTCCATCGGGTCCCAAAAGAAAATGATGGAGTCAATCTTCTCTTCGGCAATCATGGCACCGATCTGCTGGTCGCCCCCCAACGGGCCACTCAACAACTTAATGACCGGTACGCCCAGCGATTCTTCCAACATACGGCCTGTGGTACCTGTTGCATACAATATATGATTGGTTAAAACGGACCTGTTAAGAGTAGACCATTCGATGAGTTCCAGTTTTTTGTGGTCGTGGGCAATCAGGGCAATGCGTTTGGCAGAAGCGATGGTCCGAATCATAGGGAATAAATTATAAAGTCTGTTTATCTTTGTGTTGGCAATCGGGAGGTTTTTGAAAGCGGAAAGATACTATTTTTTCAGAACAAGAATTTCTGAGCGGTTCATCATTCCGCTCATTGGATAAAATAGTATCGCTGCAAAGTGCAAAACCCCGGCCTCGTGCATCTGAACACCGAAATCTGACAAAACCCATGTTTGACTTACAGAAAATCATTCGTCCGCATATCCTTACATTGGCTCCCTACACTTCGGCTCGCGATGAGTACGAAGGCACAGCCGATGTGTTTCTGGATGCCAACGAAAATCCGTTCGGCTCCATTACCCAGCAGTATTTTAACCGTTATCCTGATCCCTACCAAACGGATCTGAAAAAACGGGTAGCTGAAATCAAAGGCGTGCAACCCAACCAGGTTTTCCTGGGCAACGGCAGCGACGAAGCCATTGACCTGCTGATTCGGGCAACGTGTGCACCGAAAGAAGACGTCATTATCTTATTGCCTCCCACCTATGGCATGTACGAAGTAAGTGCGTCTATCAACGATACGCCACTGGTGAAAGTGTCACTTACCCCTGATTTTCAACTGGATATGCCAGCTATCAAAGAGGCGATTGCTACTAACCCAACCGCCAAGCTGCTGTTTTTGTGTTCGCCGAACAACCCGACGGGCAATGCCCTGAACCCGGCGGATATGGAACAACTGATTGGCTTGTTTCCGGGCATTGTGGTAGTCGACGAAGCGTATATTGACTTTGCGGACTATCCTTCGTTTACCACCAAGCTCGGCCAATATCCCAATCTGGTCGTGTTGCAAACGTTTTCCAAAGTGTGGGGCCTGGCTAACCTGCGCCTTGGAATGGCTTTTGCCTCGCCCGAAATCATTCGGATTCTGAATAAGATAAAGGCGCCCTACAACATCAGTGGACTGACGCAAGAGGTGGTACAGAAAGGATTGGAAGACGTAAGCTGGAAAGAAACGTCGGTACGCGAGATACTGGACCAGCGCGAGATACTGACCCGCCAGTTGGCCGAGTTGCCCATTGTGGAAAAAATCTATCCGTCCGACGCCAATTTTCTGTTGGTACGCGTCAGTGATGCCCGCGATACGTACCGGTATCTGGTAGAGCAACGCATCATTGTGCGTGACCGCTCCAAAGTACGTCTCTGCGAAAACGCGCTACGAATCACCGTTGGCACCGCCGAGGAAAACAAACGTCTGATCGAGGCGCTGAAAAAGTTAACTTTTCGGTGAGCTAAAAAATAGTATCTTTTCAAAACAACAAACCCCGTTCCAAATCGGCAATGGGTTTGTTTATGTTTATCTCCAACTATTCATCGTCATAGTAGCCTTCGCCTAACACTAGTGGTTGGTATGCCACACCCCATAAAAGAAATTAATTACCCTGCTGTACTGCTTGTTGCTTTTATCCAATCAGTTTGCCAAACTAATATCTCGCATGAAAACTATTTTTTGGCTATAACCAATGCGGGTATATCCTTACTGCCTAACCAAAGTTCTTTTCTTGAAAAAATAACTTTGGTTTCTTCTTCCGATAATAAGTCGAAATAGTCCTCCCAGCACTTGTTCTCATTATATGTTTTCTTTGTAGGATTATACCTATATAACCCTAAGTCAAACTCATTAAAAAGCCTAGTTACTTCAACTACTATCTTACTAAGGTCGTGATCGCTAATAGTGTAGTTTTCTTTATTCTCAAGGATAGGAATTATTGCTGTCTTGCCTTGTTCAAGTTGTAGGAACATTGGAATTATAAATGCAATTCCTACTTCTCCCACTTCATCTAACTCTTCACTGATATACTTTCGTAGATTTATTAACATATCTATAAGTCACTTGTTTGCTTCAGCATTTCCTAATAAGATTATTCTATCCTATATTTTTATAGTCTTTTAAGATAATCACCTTGTTAACAATCGATAACAGCAAAACCTACCCAAATCGGCAAGGAGGGTTGTTCGCAGCTGTGTCCAACTATTTATCGTCATAATCTTTGGCTGATAATTAGAGATTAACTAATGCATAGCCTATGCCCGACAATAACTAGATTTCAAATTCCGCGTCACATCAGCTTGGGTTTAGCACAATTGACGAATAGTATTAAACTTATTCAATACTTCTTGTTCAGCAGAAAAAACATGTTGTGTGCTGTTAATCTTTCAGGTACAAAATTATTTTGTCTTTGAAAATCTTTTTTAGTTTACCCATTTCCTTCTCTGTATGATTGGTGCCATTTAAGACTAATGTCTTCAAATTAGGCAGTCTTCTATTAATTTGTTCTGCAAATTCCTTCGTGATGTGCAGGTTTATGTTATTCCCGAAATCAAGGTTCTCAATACTTTTCATATTCAGAATCTGATCGGGTAATGTTTTAATATCATTGTATCTAAAATCCAGGTGCCGTAAACTTGTAAGCTGGCAGATGCTTAAAGGAAACAATGTGAGTTTATTGTCGTAAAGGTTCAATTCTTCTAAAAGGCGAAGATAGCTTAATTCATTTGGAAGGCTTTCAATTTTGTTTTGCGACAGGTCAAGCTCAATCAGGCTATCCAGTCTTCCAATGCTGCTTGTTGGAACTGTAATGATGTTTTGAGAAAGACTTAAATATTTAAGCCTTTTCAACTTGGTTACCGGTTGTGGAATATCCGACAACCTGCAGGAAATAAGGCTTAGTAATTCCAAGTCAGGCAGCTTTGAAAAATTATGAGCTAAAGTGTCAACTACTATACTACTGTCCCTGAAGGCCAAATCCAAACTCACCAATTGCGGCATTTCAAAAACGACTCTCGGGAAGTAGTTCAGTTTGGTCCACGTCAGGTTCAATGATTTTAATGAATCAAGGTTCCTGATCTCTTCTGGAACATAAGTAAGTGATGTGCTATTTGCATCAATGATTTCTACTCCTTTCAGTTTGTCTACAGGTAACGCAGTGTCACTTGGCCCAAAACCCAACCGAAATAGCTTGTCAGTAGGAACGTCCGGCTTGTTTGCTTTGTACTTGTAATAGTTATATTGCCAGGACGGATGCTTTATTATGATATTTCTCAATTCATCCTGTCGGTTTGAACAAGAAATGGTCAGAAGCAGTACAATAAAAAGGTTGATATTTAGTAGGGATCGCATCTTAACGGTATACAAATCGCGAATATATGAACCTTTTGGTCTACCTCAAACAAAGCGATAAAAGATGCTTACTTGTCAAAACGTTGCAAAAAGCGCTAAAATAGCGAAAATGCACTACGCATTACGGTAGGCACCGCCGACGAAAATCACCGCCTGCTTGAAGCCTTGAAAAAACTTACAGTTTCAGTGGGTTAAAAAATAGTATGTTCCGAAAAATAAAAACCCCGCCCTAGATGTCCTCTCGCAGAGATCTTCACGCAAACTCGCGGCATTTGTAGTTGGATACGTTTTTTTCAACTGCAACCATCGCAGCCAATGCGCCAAGCTATCTGTGCGAGAGAACAAAAATAGTATCTTCTCAAAAGGCAAAACCTACCTGATTCATAATCTTAAACTGTCACGTATATTTGCTTTGACGGCTGCAAAACAGGTATTTTCTCCGTTACGGATCAGTTTAATACTACGACGATGACAAATGATGGGCACTACGTTAAAATGCACGAAACAGAAAAACTTGTTGTTGGATACATTTATGAAAACGTCTATATCACAGACAAGACTACTGGACAAACAAGTTTACTTAGAGTCTTTTATGGCGGTCCAACTTGTGGACTGATAAGCAATGACAACCAATGATGTCTGGTGGGCGGTTCAACACTTATGCTTTGGACAGAAACCGATGTATCAGAAATCAAAGATGAAAACTTATTCTGGGCTTATGAATTCAGGCAAACCGACACTAATAAAGTTGAAATTCTCATTGACCCTTGGGCAAACAATGCATCCGTATGGGAATTAAATATTGAAACAAGAGAAAGCAGAAAAATAAGAGACTTTGACACGTATAAAGACAAAGAATATACAGATGATATTGAATGGTAACAGAAAACTATACAATACAAATTTTCATCAGACCAGAAGCTAGCCTGAAGCTCTGTAAACCTGACAAATTTCAGTAAAAAACTTTCCTCTTTGTCGTAATCTTCCCCTACAAAGTCGGATTCACCCTCCAGAGTTCTAAAAAACCATTTCTATTTTTATGAAAAAATCATAGCCGAAACTGGCTGCAGTTTTTTCGCCTCATCTTGAATCATTTTCATCAGAAAGTTTCCGAGTCCGTTTGTCCGGAAAATGGTAACCAGTCACGAAATCTTTTTTACGAATAACTTACCAAACAAGTAGTACGCATCGCTTATAGAATGGCATCAAAATGGTCAAAGACGATATCGTATCCTTCGGAAAATATCATTGGCGAGTACTTGATCTTAAAACCGACAGAGTATTGATTATTACGGAAAACATTCTGGCATTGCGCTGGTACCACAACGCGTTTGTAGATACAACCTGGGAAGAGTGTGATTTGCGGAAGTACCTCAACCGTGAATTTTACAACCAGTTCAGTTCCGAGGAAAAAGGAAGAATCATTCCTGTAACAAATCATAATCCGGATAATCCATGGTTTAAAACAAACGGAGGGACTGATACCCAAGACTCTATCTTTTTGTTAAGCCTTGATGAAGCCTGTACTTACTTTGGTGATAGCCAGGCTCTATTGCAAACAAAAGGTGGACAAAGATGGTCGATAGAGGATAGCAATAACACCCATCGACAAGCAAAATACGGCAACGATTTCCATTGGTGGCGACTTAGGTCACCAGGCTATTACGGACGCACATCGGCAAGCATCAGCGCCAATGGCAATGTCTATGTACGTGGCAATGGGGTGCATGGCAGGCCCAAAGACGGCGGAGGGGTTCGTCCTGCACTGTGGCTGAGACTAGAAGAGTAAAATCAACCTGAAAACGATCACTTAACCACAAATAAAACAATGATGAAAAAAGTAACAGGCATCGGAGGCATTTTCTTTAAATGCAAAGACCCCAAACAAGTGACCGAATGGTACCAGAAACACCTTGGGCTCAACACAAATCCCTACGGCGCTACGTTTGAGTGGTACGAAGGCGACGACAACACCCAGAAAGGCCAGACCCAGTGGACGCCTTTTCCGGAAACAACCAAATACCTGGAGCCTTCCGCAAAGGATTTTATGATCAATTACCGGGTTGCTAACCTGGAAGACCTGGTGGAAGAACTGAAAAAGGAAGGCGTAACCATTCTTGATCAGATTGAAACCTACGACTACGGCAAGTTTGTCCATATCCTGGATGTGGAAGGCAATAAAATCGAATTATGGGAGCCAACTGAGTGAAGGGGACAATCTGTTCACCTGACTCAAAATAGTATCTTTCGGAAAGGCAAAACCTGCCGTTTGCAGAACAGGCTACTTCTCAATGATCTCTTTGCGGTGCGACTGCCCCCAGGAGTGCAGTTCTTCCATTACTTTTTCAAGCGATTTACCATGGGACGTAATCGAATATTCAACGGTTGGAGGAAAAGTGTCATGTACGGTACGGTTAATTAATTTATTGGCTTCCAGGCTTTTGAGTTCTTTCGACAGCGTTTTGTCGGTGATTCCGGCTACTTCCTTTGCGATTTGCTTGAACCGCTTGTTTCCCGTGGACAAAGCAAATAGAATCAGCAATTTCCAGCGGCCTTCCAATGCCTCCAGAGCATCTTTGATAGCCAGCACGTTTTTGGGGCACCCTTCTCCGTTCAGCATGTTTGTGTATTTGATTGTCGATGAGTACGATACTTTCCTGTTGGATAGCGCTATCCAACAGGAAAGTACTATCCAACGGATAGCAAAGGTAATTACTTTTGGTGCGGTATTCAACTAACTAATTTATGGCATCCAAAACACAACGAATTCTTGCCCTGCTACTGATGGGCATTCCGGTGCTGGTACTCATCGCGGGAGGTACGATGAAAATCATCGGCGCCGAACCCGAATCGGTCATGCAATTCTTAACTCACTTCGGCTTTGGCAAGTACATTCTGGCGCTGGGCATCAGTGAACTGCTCATTGCGGCGCTGCTGCTTTATCCGAAAACGCACAAAATTGGATTCCTGCTGGCAAGCTGTTATTTTGGCGGGGCACTCTGCCTGGAAATAGCCGGCAAGCAACCTGTTGCGTCGGTTGCGTTCCTGGTATTGCTCTGGACTGGCATGTTTTTGCAAAACCGACAGATGTTTTTAACTTCTGCAACACAACTGTAAAATACACCCAATTTCCAGGGCCATACACGGCAACCCTAGAAATTGGGTACTTCACAAAATAGTATCTTTTCCGAAGGCAAAACCCTCCTATTCGTCTTCGGCCAGGATAACGTCTTTGAAGCGCTGATACAAAAAGGAGATAATCAGCAGTAATATGCCTAGTCCTACAAACGCAATGATTTTGCTCAGTTGCGAAATGTACGAAATATCCATCAGAAACAGCTTCACCAGCGTAACGGCCAGCAGCAGTATGCCGATCAGCCGGGTAATGCGGCTTTTGAAACGGATGCCCGCAATGGCAAGCCCCAAGGCATAGCAGCCCCACAAGATGCTTACACCCGCTTTCAGAATCCGTTCTCCGGCACGCACCGGATCCGAACTAGTGATCATAACCACATTGCGAAGTTCAAAACTCAGCACGCTTACCACAAAGAAATGGATCAGCACAGGCAAATATTTACGGGCAAACGAATCACGGACAGGCAATGCCTTCACAGACCGATACATGAGCCACAAACAGAGACCAACGGCGACATACGCGAGGTATCGCAAAGCCAAGAGGCCACCCAGCGAACGGTCGGTAAGAAACTGAGCCTGAATGCTTTCCATGGCATCCAGATGAACGATGAACCAAGCCAGTATCAACACCAGTCCGATAATGAGACTACCGATCTGCCAGCCCGTCGATTTCAAAAGCTGTCGGCTCAGCCAGATCAATCCGCTCACATACACGGCTGAAAAAATGAGCAGCCAGGCTTGCTTCTGATCGTCCAGCAGATCCAGCCTGGCATAGTTGGTGTTTCCGTTGGGCAAAGTCTGAGCCACGATCTTCTGATCAAAATACTGGTTGATTTCCAAAGTTATGATCACGTAAAGCAACACCACCACACACATAGCCAACCCATTGAAAAACACCTCCAATGCCGAAGGCGACAGCAAGGGTTGGTCAGAGGTGCGATTGCGACGCAGCATCCACAAAATCGCCAGTTGCGAAGCCACCACGCCAAGGCCTGTCAGAAAATAACGGTTTCGCAAAAACGACAACTGCCCACTGCCCACATAGGCCGTTTCCCAAACGTGCATGAGGCTCAGTGTACTCAATGCCACCAGAATGAGAGCCGAGTAGATATAAAAACCCGCCTTGGTTTGTTGGGCAATCCAGCACAAAACCACCGCTTCTGCCGCCCATAGCAACGCAACCGAAAATCCGTCGAAATACAACTGGACCGATAGCGTAACAAACAACAACGCCAGTCCAATGGCCAGGTAATAAATAGCCTCTGACAGTTTCCGTCGCTTCATCAATGCGGCTACCAGCCCATGCACAGCGGCAATGCCCAACGCGAAAAAGGCGGCTTGCTTGACATAGCCGGCCTGCTCCAACGCCGATTGGCCGATTAGGAAGAAAATCAGCGAGTTGGTAATGACAAATGCCGAATGGTACTGCAACAGCTTTTCGTACGACAATTGATAAAACACAAACACCGCATAAAAGATCAGGAAAAACAACGCCGAGAATCCCAGTGCCGTTGTCAGGTGCAGTGCTGGCTGATAGGACAACGCAAACCAGCTAACCACAACAATCCAGGTTACAAAAAAGGCAATGATATTCATCCACGCCCATTTTTTGTAATATGAAACCGCCGCCACACCAATGTTGATCATGCCCATGTAAGTGAACAGAATGGCCACCCGGCCCGAACCCTGACTTAACAGTAGCGGAACCGCATATGCCCCCACCAAACCGATCACGCCAATTACCTGCTGGTTGTACTGAGTAGCCGCGTAAACGGTAAACAAGGTGATGGCCACCATGATCACAAATGCCAGAATATGAGGCAGCAACGCGTAAAAGTCGTAGGCGAAATACGTGGTGAAATACAAAGTGGACACGCCTCCGCTGAGCAAAACCGCACTGTAAGCGGCATAGTCTTTCTTCAGTCGGTACGACAACCCAATCAGTACCAGTCCGGCAACATAGCCGCCAATGATCCGTCCCAACGGACCAATCAGGTTGTTGTCGATGGCATATTTCACAAAGATTCCCAGGCCAATGACCAGAATCAGAATCCCGATTTTGTTGATCAGATTGCCACCGATATAGGCTTCCAGGTTCTGTTTGGATTGTTTCGTTACTGGGGATGGATTATAGGTCTGATTGGCGTGCGGAGCCGTTACCTGCATCAGCGGAATGGGCTCAGGTACCGGGGTTTTGCTTTCTTCAGAGATACTATTTTGAAACACCTCCGGCGGCTTTACCCAGGGTTTCTCCACCGGTTTGGGAGGAGGTTGTATGCCTTGCTGCAATTGCTCACTTACCAGGCCGGCAAGTTCTTTTCGCATCAACGCAATTTCAATTTGTTGTTGGGTGGCTACCTGGCTTACTTTTTCCAGACGAGCCAGCAACTGAGCTATTCGTTCTTCCTGAGTCATGGGTGGTGTTTGAGAAATGTGTTGCACCAAAGGCAGTAAGTGATCTTTAGTGTAGCCGAAAGATACTATTTTCTGCATTCAGTATCCATCTGTGTAGGTTTGTGACACAACGTAAACTAATTTTATGTAATTTACGAAACTCAGGGAAGTTTTAACGTGTAAGGTAGTGTTGCCGGTTTTACAAATCCCTGAGTATCTTTGCAGACTTTATTGAAATTTACATGACATTTATTCTGTTGGCTTTAGCCATTGCGCCAGGGTTAGCCATTGCGTTTTTCATTTACGAAAAAGACAAACTGGACAAGGAACCCCTGCACTTGCTGGTGAAAACGTTTTTTCTGGGCGTGCTCAGTGTGCTCCTGGCTGTCATTCTGCAAGAGAGCGGCAAGTTTCTGTACGGCTTTTTCAGTGCGCTTACCCAGTGGCATCCCGTAAAAGATTTTACCACTACTTTTTGGTTTGCCCTTTTTGTCGCCTTCACCGAAGAATGGAGCAAATACCTTTTCCTCATCCTGTTTGCCTATCCTAAGAAAGAATTCAACGAGCCTTTTGACGGCATTACCTACGGGGTGATGATTGCCATGGGATTTGCCACGTTGGAAAATATTTTTTACGTAGCGGATGGCGGCTTTGAAGTGGCCATGATCCGGATGTTCACCGCGGTGCCTGCCCACGCCACCTTTGCCGTTGCCATGGGCTATTTCGTCGGATTAGCCAAGTTCAAACACCAGCATGTCATCAGCGTCTATCAGATTCTGGGCTTATTAGGAGCTACACTTCTACATGCGTTTTACGATTTCTTCTTCTTTGTGGAAGATTATCCGATCATGGCCCTCGGCGGAATCATATCGCTGCTGATCGGTATTGGCCTTTCCATCCGGGCCATCCGGCTGCACAACATCAATTCGCCCTTCAACAACCATCGGCATCCCATAGAAGCCGAAAAAGAAGAAGTGAATAGCTGAAAATAGTAGGATTTCAAACGCCAAAACCTGCCCATGAACTTTTACACCATTTTTGCCGCATCGCTGGAAACGTTCAAGGCGTTTGACAACCTGGAGGTAACGCACGCGGGGCAGCAATTGGCGAATAGCCCGAAAACCATCTGGCAAATCCTGAATCACTTGATCATCTGGCAGGAGCACCAGCTGAATCAGTTAGCCCATCTTTCAGAAGAAATTTCGTTCGATGAATTATCTTCGTGGATTCCGGAGAAAAGCCCCAGAACGGACAAAGAACTTAGCATCACAGTTCAGGAATTTGAATACCAGCTGGCAACCCTCAAGCAAATTCTCAGGCAGCTGGTTTTAACAGATGTGCAGTTAGAAGCAAAACTCAAGATCATACAAACAATAAGCAGCCATCTTTCTTTCCACATCGGGGAAGTAATTCATTTGAGAAGAGTCCTGGGCACGTATCCGCAACCCGAACAAATGGCCGATTTTCTGGCTGGATAGTCAGCAAAAAGGGAGTGCCGGGGGTTTTGCATTCCTTACAGATACTATTTATGAAAAGAGGCACAAAATTCGGTTTGTACCTCTTTTCATTTAGCTTACCAGCATAGCTGCGCCAAATACCCCGGCGCTGTCGCCGAGTTCCGGTTTGAGGAAAACCGTATCCAGGCGGTTGTTGAATACGTTTTTGCGAACTTCCACAAGGCCTTCGGTATAAAGCAGGTCAATGTTGCTTACTCCGCCACCCAGCACGATCACATCCGGATCCAGAATATTGATAACTACTGACATCGCCTTGCCAAACATTTCCAGAAGGCGTTTTACGGTGGCCTGGGCATGTGGATCGTTGCCGGCGGCGTAGTTGGCCATGATTTCTTTCAGTTTCAGCGGTTTGCCACTGATTGCCTCATAATAGCGCTGCAATGCCGGACCGGCAATTACTTTTTCGACACAACCTACCTTGCCACAGTAACACGGACCACCCGACTCATCCAGAAAGTTATGGCCCCATTCGCCTCCAATGCCCTGACGTCCGTTGATCACCTGTCCGTTTACAACCACTCCGCCGCCTACACCTGTACCCATGATAACCCCGAAAACGACCTGTGCCTCTGGCATTACACGTTTTACTACGCCCATTTTGGCTTCGGCCAGCGCAAAACAATTGGCATCGTTAGCCATCACCAGCGGAATGCCTAGTTTGGTCTCCAGGTCTTTTTTGAAAGGCATGCCATTGAGACACGTCGTATTGCTGTTTTTCAATAATTGTGTGTTTGGGTCGATGGCGCCTGGCGTGCCAATGCCAATGGTGGTTGGTTTCAGCCTGGTTTCGTCCGAAAGTTGTTGAACCAACAACGCAATGCGGTTCAGAATGTGCTCGTAGCCGCCCGATGCTTCCGTATCTATTCGCTGGCGACTGAGTACTTTCGGATTTTCAACCGATTCGAGTACAACTCCTTCAATTTTGGTTCCGCCCAAATCAATTCCCCAAAGTGACATAACTGCAATTTTGTATGATAAAAAATGATTGATTAGCGATTTCAGATTTAGAAGAATAGTATCTGTGAATACCTAAAAACCTGCTTGCATACGAATTGGTGCGAGCAGGTTTTACTCTCTGAAATTATTTCATGTGAGGCTCCAACAGCTTTTGCATATCGGGCTCGGCCATGTTGGCTTTGGTGACCATCTTTACGCCGGTATCTACTTCTTTTTCGTATTTTTCGCCTTTTACTACAGCGACCAGTGTTTTCACGCCTTCATAGCCCATTTTAACGGGGTCTTGTACGGCTGCCCCCTGTAGCTTTCCGTCTTTTATGGCATTGAGCAGCGTCTGGTTCACGTCAAAGCCGATAAATTTAACCTTTCCAGCCAATCCTTTTTGTTCCAAAGCGCGCAGCATTCCTTGCGTAGCCGATTCGTTTGAAGCAAAGATGCCCTGCACTTGGCTACCAAACTGATTGAGCAAATTTTGAGAAGACTGAAAGGCTTTTTCGATGGTAGCTCCGGCATATTGATTTTCAGACAGGAAAGTAACCTGAGGCGCGTATTCTTTCATGCCATCCAGAAAACCTTTTTCGCGTTCCTGCGTAGAAGCCGATCCTTCGTTGTAACGCAACAGAATCACTTTGCCTTTGCCGCCTAGCTCTTCGGCTAATTGCTTGGCACACAGTTTACCACCGGCGTAATTATCTGTGGCTACATAGGCAGAGAAATCGTTACCAGTGAGGCGCGAATCAAAAATAACAACCGGAATTTTGCGACTTACGGCCGCTTTGACTGGAGGCACCAACGCACGGTCATCCAAAGGAGCGATTAGGATGCCGTTCACGCCGCGACTCACAAAGTTTTGCACTACCTGAATCTGCATTTGGCGGTCATCTTCTTTTTGCGGGCCTTGCCAAATGATTTCCACACCGAGTTCTTTGCCAGCTTGCTCAGCTCCGGCTCTTACACTTTTCCAGTGTGTGTGGGTACTGCCTTTGGGCACAACGGCAATTTGCAAGGCTTTCTTTTCGTCGGTCGATTTCTGGTTGGATGAGCCTCCGCACTGCGAAAATAGTATCGCAGCCGAAAGCAAAACCCCACCCAGAGTAATGCGGGAACGTAATGTATTCATGGTAGTTAAAAGTGATTTTTTGTACTTTTTTTGAGTCCCGAAGATTCTAAAAATTTTGCTGGCAAACAAATGGAATCGCAAAGAAACTCAGTTTAACAGGGCAGCTACGGCTTTTTGGGCTTTTTCGAACCCGAACCCTTCCATTACTTTCTGCATTTCGGCGGCAATCTGCGGATTGCACAAATTCCCGATGCTGCCTTCGTGGGTATGTTTTAGCTGATGGTTGGGCCGGAAGGTACCTTCGGCAATTTCCTTGCCTACCTGTTTGTACGCATCGCGAAACGGAACGCCCTGTAATACCAGTTCGTTTACCCGTTCCACGCTAAACAAATAATGGTAACGATCATCGAGCAGTATATCCGGATTCACATTCAGGTGCTCCAGCATGAAATGGGTAATTTCAATGCAGTTGCGAATCTCGTCTAGGGCCGGAAACACGATTTCTTTGGTTAGCTGCATTTCCCGGTGATAACCCGAAGGCAAATTGCTCATCAACAAAGCCAGTTCCTGAGGCAGTGCTTTCAGGCGGTTGGTTTTGCCCCGCAGCAATTCGGCCACATCCGGATTTTTTTTGTGCGGCATAATGCTCGATCCGGTGGTTACATCGTCGGGCAGGGTCAAAAAACCAAAATTCTGGCTATTGTACAAACACACATCCATCGCCAACCGCGAAAGCGTAGTGGCAATGGCCGCAATGGCATTGGCTACGCTATATTCGGTTTTGCCGCGCGTCATCTGAGCATACACTACGTTGTAGTTCAATGTTTCAAAACCGAGCAATTGAGTGGTGAGCGTACGATTGAGTGGAAACGACGAACCGTAGCCAGCACCCGAACCCAACGGATTTTTATTGGCAATTTTGTAAGCTGCCTGTACCACCAGCATGTCATCCACCAAGCTTTCGGCGTAGGCGCCAAACCATAGTCCAAACGACGACGGCATGGCAATCTGCAGATGCGTATAGCCGGGCAACAATATGTCCTTGTACTGTTCGCTGAGGCGATTGAGCAAATCAAACAATCGCTTGGTTTGCTGGGCTATGTCGGCCACTTGCTCACGCAAAAACAGCTTGATGTCCGTCAGCACCTGATCATTCCGTGACCGCCCGCTGTGAATTTTCTTTCCTGTTTCGCCCAGTCGCTGCGTCAGCAGGTATTCAATCTGCGAATGCACGTCTTCAATGCCGTCTTCGATCACAAATTTCCCTTTTTCGATGGTCTGGTAAATGTCTTTCAACTCACCTTGAACAGCTGAGAGTTCGGTTTCGGTAAGTAATCCAATGCTTTCCAGCATTTGAATATGTGCCAGCGAGCCCAGCACATCGGCTGCCGCCAGGTACAAATCCATTTCGCGGTCTTTGCCTACGGTAAACTTTTCAATCGCCGCCGCAGTCGATGTATTTTCTTTTTGCCAAAGCTTCATTTTAAATTCAAAATTCGGGATTGATCAGGCCGCCAGATTTACGGTCAATCAAATCCCAGATGACTGATTGCGGCAAAAGTACAAGGTTTTGCGTTTTAAATGCATATTATTTTCAAATGAAATCGGGTTGGCAGGTAAGCCGTGTCACATTCTGATTTTACGCAAAAAATAGTATCTTTGAAAACTCAAAAACCTCTTCTCAGTACAAGTACCTTATAGTTAAGAGATTAAGTTATGCTTATTCTATTTGCTTGTTTCTTGCTCTTCTTCTGCCTCTGATTGTTGATTTTGCAATGCAATAATTTTGTATTTTGGAAGTCCGAAACCGACCACTTATGCGATTCTTTTTACCAATTTTCCTCCTTTTTTCAGTAGCAGCCTGGGCCGACAATGCTCCTACACCCCGATTTGTACGCAACGATGGCCAGTGGGATAAGGATGTTTTATATCGGGCAGCCATTCCGGGCGGATTCTTGTCGCTGAAGAAAAATTCGCTGCACTACGCTTTTTACCATACAGGCGATGTGGCCCGCCAACATCCCGGTCACGGACACTCCACTGATCCGGCCTCTCGCCAAACCAATTCCGTTGCACCAGCCGAAGATAAGATTCGGGCTCACGGGGTTGAAATTCAGTTTCTGAACGCACAAGCAAATCCTCAGTTGGTAGCCAAAAACCGAACTTCAGAAGTACGCAACTACTTCCTCGGCGATGATCCTACACAATGGGCTGGCAATGTGCCTGCCTTTACGGAGATTGTATACAAAGAGCTGTATCCGGGCATTGATTTGCGGCTTTATGCGCAAAACGGTATCTTCAAATACGAATTTTTGGTAGCCTCCCAAGCCAATCCCGATGTGATTCAAATGCAATACAAAGGCATGAACCGCCTTTCATTGGAGAATGGATTTTTATTTACCGAAACCTCCGTCAATAAAGTGACGGAACTGCCTCCATACAGTTATCAGCTTACGGCAAGCGGACAGAAACAGGAAGTATCCTCCGGTTTTGTGTTGCAAAAAGATATTATTTCCTTTCGGTTTCCCAAAGGCTACAACAACTCAGAATCTATGGTTATTGATCCAGTGCTGGTTTTTTCAACCTATTCAGGTTCTTTTACCGATAACTGGGGGTTTACAGCCACCTATGACTCTGAGAAAAACCTGTATTCGGGCGGCATTGAGTTTGGCAATCGGTTTCCCGTTACAACCGGAGCGTTCCAAACCACCTTTGGAGGAAATGTGGATGTAGCTATTCTGAAATATTCATCCGATGGAAAATCGTTGGTATATGCTACCTATCTGGGAGGTAGTGAGACAGATGTTCCACACAGCATGATAGCAGATAAGGACAATAATCTTGTTATTTTGGGTACTACCAGTTCCCGAAATTTTCCGGTAAGTGCCGATGCCTATGATCGGGTTTTCAATGGCGGAAATTCGATTGTACCTATTAGCGCGGTTGGATATACAAACGGGAGTGATTTATTTGTAGCCAAACTCAGCGCAAGCGGAAGTGCATTGATAGGCTCAACTTACTTAGGTGGTTCACAAAACGATGGCCTCAATTATGCCATAGCTGATTTGGACATATTCAATTATGGAGATCAATTCAGAGGTGAGGTTTACCTGGATGAACAGGGCAACATTTACATTGCTTCTACTACAATCTCTAATAATTTCCCACTGGTAAATGCCTCCCAAAATCAGTTTCGTGGTTTTCAGGAAGCGATAATCTGTCAGTTTAACCCTACGGTTTCACAACTGATCTGGAGCACGTATTTAGGTGGCAGTGGTTTTGATGCTGCACGTGGCATTCGGGTTGCACCTTCCGGAGCAGTATACGTCACTGGTGGCACTACCAGTAATAACCTACCCGTTTCTGCTGGTGTACTTAGAGGCACGCTTGCGGGTGGCGAAGATGGTTTTGTGGCACGCTTTGAAAACAAGCAGCTAACTCGTCTTTCTTATATTGGCACTAATAATGCCGATGGATGTTATTTAATCGATATTGATCCTGACGAAAATGTCTATCTGTTTGGCCTGACCCTAGGAAATTACCCCATCACCCGAGGCACTTATAACAATGCCAACAGCGGTCAGTTCATTCATGCATTAAATAAGAACTTTAGCAACACTTTATTCTCAACCACTATCGGCTCAGGCAGAGGCAGACCTAACATTACTCCTACGGCATTCATGCGTAGTGAGTGTGGGTTCCTTTACATTGCGGGCTGGGGTGGCGACATAAACCGTAGTTTTATTAGTGATAACACATCCGGAATGCCTACTACACCCAATGCATACAGCCGTACGACCAACGGCGATTCGTATTACTTGGCTATCCTCGATGTAAATGCCACCCAATTACTTTACGGTACGTTTTTTGGATCGCCCAACCGGAACAATCACGTAGACGGGGGAACTGCCCGATTTAGTCCAAATGGCACCATTTATCATGCCGTTTGTGCTTGCGAAGACAATAGCTCATTGCCTACTACACCAGGTGCTTGGTCACAGATAAACAATGGTACTCGCCCTGATGGCGTTAATGCTGGCTGTAATAGTGCAGCCTTTAAAATCAACCTGGATGAAATGGAGGCTGATTTTGCCCTTACCAGCGATTCCTGTGGAATTCCGGTATTTGTACAGGTAACCAACAAGAGTATTGGCGGCAAAACATTTGAGTGGCTAGTCAATGGACAGGTAAAATCTAATTCTGCGAACCAAGCTCAACTAACGCTCAGCGAGCCAGGCGAATATGCCATTACCCTCAAAATCTACGATCCCGTTACCTGTAAAAAGGTAGATTCACTGAGCAAGAAAATTACCGTTGTGGGCAACGTCTTTACCATCAACAAAGATTCTACGTTGTGTCCGGGTCAAAGCATGCAACTAAGGGCGGGCGGCGGTGTGTCGTATCAATGGTCACCCGCAGCGGGTATGAACAATCCGCAGTCGGCTACTCCTACGGTTACACCCACGGCTACCACTACTTATACCGTTCAGATTACGGATGTCAATGGCTGTATCAAAACCTTATCAACTACTGTCAGCATCAATACGTTTGTACCTGATTTTGATATATTGACCCATTCGGAATGTGGCGGACCCACCTTGCTCAAACTCGTAAATAAAGTAGACGGAACCCAATCTGAATGGACGGTCATTGACAGCACAGGGGTGCCACGCAGCATCAGCGATTCCATCTGGGTAGGTACACAAGGGAAACAAACGCACTATGAAATCATTCTGAAAGCTTTTCGAGGCTATTGCAGCGAAACCATCAGCAAAACCATTACCATTGATGACGCACGCAAGCCGGTAAATGTGCTTACTTCCAATGCTCCCAACACTCGATTTGAAACATTTCGTACGGGCTGGAAAGTGGAAATTTATGACCAGTGGGGCCGACCCGTTTACGAAAACGATTCGTATCAGAACGACTGGACGGCGGCCGATGTCAAGAACGCCATTTACTACTATAAATTGACTGCTCCGGATGGGGCTTTCTGCAAAGGCTGGCTTCAGATTTTACGCTGATGAGCCGGGTTTTTGCCTGGGCTGGCATACTATTTTTACCCTCTGAGTATCAGGTGACAATTCAGAGGGTTTTTCTTTGCCTACTATTCAAGTATTTGAAAGACAATAGCTTATTTTGAAACCTCACACTACACTCTCTCGTAAAACAACTATTAGCGCCTCAACCAAAAAGTTTACAACTATGCGAAAAAATACGCTACTCGGTTTGGCATTACTGGCTTGCCTGGCAAATTTAAATGCAGTGGGTCAGTCGGTTGCATCGGCTCGTAAAAAGGTTCCGGCCACTATACAGGCGCCGAAAGATATTGTCCACACATTGGGTGTCAATGCCCAGTTTGCGTCTTTAATAAAGTCCATCAAAGCGGCTGATTTTACCAATGCACTTAGCCAGGCAGGTCCATTTACCGTTTTTGCACCTACCGATGAAGCTTTTTCCCAAATCACCTTTATGAGTGATTTGATGGAACCGGCGAATAAAGAAAAACTGGCATCCGTTTTAAAATACCATGTGGTTCAGGGAAAACTGATGGCCAGTGAACTCCGCGATGGTCAGACACTTGTCTCATTGACGGGTGAGGAATTGGCGGTTTCCGTCATGAACGGCAAGGTGATGATCAATGGCACGGAGATAACACAACCCAATCTGGTAGCTGCCAATGGCGTCATCCATGTAATCAATCATGTGATGTTGCCAGGAGCCAACCTGGGTAATAAATAGACCTGAATCTTCATACACCTGTTTTAAACTGCAAAAGGCCCGCTACCAATAGCGGGCCTTTTGTCTTTTTGAATAAGCTTTTAGGGATTGCAGATAGTCCTATTGGTTAGTAAAACACATCAGCGTGTGGTTGCCTTCTTTGCTAATAGCTTCTATCAATAGCTAACAACTGTCTTAGGCAAAAACAATCTTAGACAATATCTCAATGTACATCTCAATTCCTTTCTCAATCTCTTCGAGGTAGATGTACTCATCGGCAGAATGCGAACGTGCCGAATCACCAGGGCCCATTTTCAGGCTAGGAACGTCGAGCAAGGCCTGATCTGAGGTCGTTGGAGAGCCATATGTAGTGAGTCCCATGGTTTTGCCTGCCTCCACAATCGGATGATTGGCCGGAATGCTCGATGGCTTCAACCGTACTGACCGAGGCTGCACTTCGGCAAGCAGACCGTTTTTCAAGACCATCAGTACATCTTCGTTGCTGTATTTGTCGGTGGTGCGTACATCGACCGTAAAAGTACATTTGTCTGGCACTACATTGTGCTGCGACCCTGCTTGGATGATTGTAACCGTCATTTTGATGGGCCCCAACAACTCCGATACTTCCGGAAACTGATAATTGCGAATCCAGTCAATGTCGCGCATGGCTTTGTAGATCGCATTCTCGCCTTCGTTGCGAGCGGCGTGCCCCGCCTTGCCATGTGCAATGCAATCCACTACCATCAATCCTTTTTCCGCAATGGCCATCTGCATCTGGGTGGGCTCGCCCACAATGGCAAAGTCAATGGGTGGCAAATGAGGAATCAGCATTTCCAGGCCTTCCCGCCCCGAAATTTCTTCTTCGGCGGTGGCAGCCATGACAAAGTTGTATTTCAGATCAGACTTATCATAAAAATGCAGAAAAGTCGTAATCAGCGACACCAGGCATCCGCCAGCATCGTTGCTTCCTAAGCCAAACAATTTGCCGTCTTCCACAACAGGCGTAAACGGATCAAGGGTGTAAGACGAATTCGGCTTAACGGTATCGTGATGCGAATTGAGTAAAATAGTAGGTTTTTGAGAGTCAAAATGCCGGTTGGTAGCCCAGATGTTATTTTGTAGTCGTTGAAACGGTATTTTCTTTTCTTCCAGAAATGCGGCAATCCGGTCACCGGTGCGGTCTTCTTCACGCGAAAAGGATGGAATGGCAATCAGGTCTTTCAACAGAGCTATGGCATCTTGGGCTTTGGAAACTGTCTGAATCATAGAGGGTTGGTTAGTAACAAAAATTGTCTTTCCCTGACAAATAGTTGTGCAAAATAAGGAAAGAAAATCAGAATTTGTGGAAAAATTGATAGGTGGAGGTTTTCCTATCAGGGAAGATACTATTTTTAGGCGTGGTTTAACAACACTCTATATGATTGAATTTAATGCCATTTTACGCAAATTTGCCCAAAAAGGAGAAAAGACCGGTTGGACTTACATCGAGATTCCGCCGGATGTAACCGACGAATTGAAATCGGGAGTGAAACAATCGTTTCGGGTCAAAGGCAAGCTGGACGATTTTCCGATCAAACTGGTTGCGCTGGTGCCAATGGGTGACGGCAATTTTATCATAGCCATTAATGCCGCCATGCGCAAAGGAATTCATAAGTCGGAAGGAGCTACGGTACGGGTTGCGCTGGAAGTAGACGATGACCGCATGCCTCAGTCGGCTGATTTGTTGGAGAGCCTGGAATACGAGCCCAAAGCACTGGAGTTTTTTCAGACACTGGCCAAAGGGCACCAAAATTATTTTTTCAAATGGATTGAAGATGCCAAGACATCCGAAACGAAAGTAAAACGAATAACCCAAGCGGTGCGCGGACTGGCTATGGGCTTGGGTTATGGAGAAATGATTCGTTATTTTAAAAAACAGGGGTAGATTCGGCTTTAGCCGAATTTTGCCCATGACGCAAAGACACTGTATTCGGCTAATGCCGAATCTACTTTTACAAAGTAAGGCGAGTTCCGGTTTTGCTCAGCACATGATCGGCATGCATGATGTAAACGGCAGCCACGCCTCGTTCCAGTGCCGCAAAGGCGTTGTCGAGCTTCGGAATCATGCCTTTGGATACAATGCCATCGGCTTTTAGCTGTTCGTATTTTTCCTGGTTAATATCCTCAATTACCGAATCGTCGTCATCCGGATTCATCAAAACGCCTTTTTTCTCAAAGCAATAGATCAGCTCCACTTCAGCTCCTTCTTTTGCCAGTGCGGTTGCCATCGCCGATGCCATGGTATCGGCATTGGTATTGAGTATCTGCCCTTGCGTATCGGCGGTAAGCGGCGCAATCACCGGGGTGAGTTTTTGATTTAGAAAAGATACTATTTGCGGCGCATTCACAAAATCAATATCACCGGCAAAGCCATAATCGATTTTTCCGACAGGGCGTTTGTGGGCCACAATCACACCGGCATCGGCCCCAGTAAGACCGATGGCATTGCACTGACGCGATTGCAACTGGGCTACCAATTGCTTGTTTACCAAACCCCCATACACCATGGTTACCACATCGAGCATGGGAGCATCGGTAATGCGGCGGCCATCGACCATTTGAGTTACAACACCCAGCTTTTCAGCTACTTGTGTTGCTATTTTCCCCCCGCCGTGTACCAAAATTTTTGAATCGGCAATGGCCGAGAAACTAGCCAGAAACTGCTGTGTAGCGGTGGGATTATCTACAATGTTGCCACCTATTTTTATTACTTGGATTTTACTCATTTGTATACCCGCAGGGGTTTTCACTTTGCGAAAGATACTATTTTGCTTATTGCAAACCCGCCAAAATTTGTTTTAACGCTACTTGTGCCGACCACACCCGATTGGCCGCTTGTGGAATGACAATGGATTGTGGACTGTCCAGTACCTCGTCGGTCACTTTCAGATTACGACGCACCGGCAGGCAATGCATAAACTTGCCATTATCGGTTAGTCGCATTTTATCCATGGTAATCATCCAGTCGGGGTTTTGGGTAAGCACTTTTCCGTATTCTTTGTAAGACGACCAGTTTTTGGTATAGATAAAATCGGCTCCTTCAAAAGCTTCGCGTTGATTGTAAACCACTTTGGCATTGCCGACAAATTCAGGCGCGAGTTCATACCCTTCGGGATGCGTTACGACAAAATCAACATCCCAGAAATTCATCCATTCGGAAAACGAGTTGGCCACTGCCTGCGGAAGCGGTTTAAAATGAGGGGCCCATGTAAGCACTACTTTGGGTCGGGGCTTGGTCTTATACTCTTCAATCGTAATGCAGTCGGCCAGGGATTGCAGCGGATGCCGTGTCGCTGATTCGAGATTGACAATCGGGACACCTGCGTATTGCTTAAACTTGTTGATGACAATTTCCTGGTAATCGGTGTCACGGTCTTTGAGTTCGGCAAAGGAACGCACAGCGATGATGTCGCAATACTGACCAATGACCGCAGCCGCTTCTTTTACGTGCTCGGCCTTATCGCCATTCATCACCACTCCATCCATCATTTCCAGTCCCCACGAATCCTGATTCACATTCATCACCATCACTTCCATTCCCAGGTTCTGAGCGGCTTTCTGCGTGCTTAGGCGGGTACGCAAACTGGAATTAAAGAACAGCAATCCGATGGTTTTATTTTTGCCTAACTGCTGGTCGGCAAATGGATTTTTCTTGATTTGGATGGCTTCTTGTACCAACGCTTTCGGATCGGTTACATCGGCAGGAGAAATGAAATGTTTCAAGGCTCAACAGTTGCTAGAAAAGGTGGAAAGTATACAATTTGAGCCGGAAATTACGACCCTCTCAGCAGCTTGACAAGTATTTTGAAAACAAAAAAGCTAATCTGCTGCCTTACGGAGCAAATTAGCTTGTGATTGTAGGTGGATACGGATAATTACTTATTGCACAATGACTTTCTCGCGAACAAGGGTAGTGCCTTTGCGGGCCTGAATGATGTACAATCCCGAGTGAGTAGAGAATTGTTTCACTGCAATACTCGGAATCGCATCTCCGGTATATTTGGCATAGAAACACTGCTTGCCAATCTGGTCGTAAACCGTCACATACGTATCGCCCGTTTGTTCCGAATTTACAGCTACCTGCACAAAACCATCTTTCGCCACCGGATTTGGGAAAATAGTTGCGGTACGGCTTGATGATCCCCCTGCATTTACTGGTACAATCCGTGAGTAAGAGTATTTGCCATCCAGATCTGTCTGCTTCAGACGATAGTAAGAAGTACCTTCATAAGGTGCTATATCTACAGATTGATAAGTAAGTAGTCCTGAGCTATTACCAGCACCTTTGATGCGAGTTACTTCAGTAAAGCTTACACCATCTTTTGATTTTTCAATGGTGAAATAATCGTTGTCCTCTTCAGAAGCAGTTGCCCAATTCAAATTTACTTGCCCTTCTACATAAGCCGCACGGAAATAAACAAGAGTAATAGGCAGAGGAATCGTATTACAAATATTACATCCCGTTAAAGGATTATATGCTGCTGGATTAGGATTAATACGAAGATTTGCATTATTTCCTTTTGAATCAAATCCTGAGGGTATAGTTGTATTATCAATAAAAACTGTTCCATTATCACACATTTGCAAAAATGTACCATTACCATAAGTTGCTTGGCCAGTTATAGAACTATTTCCTAACACTTTAATTCCCCCACATGATCCCACATTACTTCCTCCTTCAACTGTAGACTGTCCATCTTGACTATAGTTTCCCCTTACCCCTATGCCTGCAAAATTGGTAATTTTCACATAAGTACTATTTCCAGATACAGACAAATTTGTTGTGTTAATATTTCCTCCATTGACATTTAATGTAGAACCTGGCCCTTGTATAAAGAAGTTTCCTGGAACAGCACCAAAGTCATTTACGTTAAAGTTACCTGAATTTAGAATCACACCACTACTTGTCAAAAAAACAGTTCTTCGATTAAGAGGATTAGGATCACTACTTGTTGAATTAAAAGCGTTAATTGTCGCAGCAGTACAATTCTCTAAAGTTCCTGTATTTCCTACAGTTAAAGTGCCATTTGCATTAATAACACCTCCACCTAAATTATTAATTCTTCCTCCATTAGTAATATCTATAGGAATTGGGTTAGCTGCTGGTGGAGGGTTGAAGTTTACAGCTCTAAAATTTACAACACCAATATTATTTAGAATTGCGCCATTATTAAAGTTTACACCAGTATTGCTATGAAAAGCCCCAAGATTCAAAATACCTTGATTATTAATCACATGTCCTCCAAAACCAGCAGCAGCCGTTATTGATCCACTAAATGTAATATTAGACCCAATACATAAAGTTACATTTGATCTATTGCTTCCGGTATTACTCAAAAAACCCACATTGCCAGTAAATGTTCCACTACCTGTCATACATATATTTAATTGTGTAGGATTAATACTTGGACGTATCACACCATCTACAACTGAAGCGTTTGTTAAGGTAAAACCGCTTTCACTTACATCAATTGTTACATCACAGGAAGGGCAAGTTACGATATTTCCACATTGTGATTGCGCCTGCACTTCTGCAAATGAGAAAACGCCAATAACGATGATGGCTACAAATCTCCACAGCAAGGTTGAATGAGTAAAAATTCGTTTCATAGTATCTATTTTATTGAGATTAAGTACACGTGTAATAATTTGTATTGCTTGTAAAGTTACTTTGTCTATTAATTCGGGATAGGTAACAAATGTAAACGAAAAATCGATGAAAAGACAAAAATTCGTCGAAAAGTGTATTCAGGCGCCAGAAAGCCACCTTTTTGATTCTGATTTTCGCATGTAAGAAAATACGTTGAAAATTATTTTTCTCGCAAAATGTACGAAAAACAACAGCTTTAACCGAAAATGAATCAGGTATATAAACAGTTACCTCTCAGGGGTCTGGAGTATAAAAGCTTTTTTCAGGCCAGAGGCAGTCAATAAAAAAAGCCTCACTTTAACGAAAGTGAGGCTTCTGAAAAATAGTATCTTTAAAAAGGGCAAAACCCTGCCAACTTATACGCTGGCTTTTTCGGGTTTCATCAGGGTTGCAAATGCTTCAATAAATTCATCCACTTCTTTTGTTGTCAGTGCCAGCGAAGGCAACAAACGCAGCGTATGCTTACCCGCATAGCCCGTAAATATGTGATGATCAAACAGAAGTTTTTTGCGAACGACATCAATAGGAGCTTCGGTTTCAATGCCGATCATCAGGCCACGGCCGCGCACTTCTTTCACTCCGGGCAAGCCTTTTACATGCTCAGTTAGGTAACTACCAACCGTTGCCGCATTTTCAATCAGGTTTTCCTGCTTCATCACATCCAGCACGGCAATGCCGGCTACGCATGCCAGATGGTTTCCGCCAAACGTGGTTCCCAACATGCCGTGAGTTGCCTTGAATTTGGGATGAATGAGCACGCCACCAATCGGAAAGCCATTGCCCATGCCTTTGGCGGTGGTAATCAAATCGGGCTGCACGTTGTAGTGCTGATGCGAAAAGAATTTGCCGCTCCGACCGTAGCCACACTGCACACTGTCTATAATTAATACCGCACCAAACTTGTCGCACAATTCGCGGGCTTTTTGCAAAAATTCACCGCTGGTTACATGAATGCCTCCCACTCCCTGAATTCCTTCTACGATCACGGCGCAGATTTCTTCGTTCATGGCGTTTTCCAGTGCGGCTACATCGTTGAACGGAATGAATTGCACATGTTCCTTGTAGTTGATAGGGGCGACAATGCTTGGATTATCGGTAACGGCAACGGCTCCGGCGGTGCGTCCATGAAACGATTTCTGAAACGCAATTACTTTTTTGCGACCGTTGTAAAACGAAGCCAGTTTCAGCGCATTCTCATTGGCTTCCGCCCCGGAATTTGCCAAAAACAAATGGTAATCTTCATAACCGGACAGTTTGCCCAACTTATCGGCTAGTTCTTCCTGCAACGGAATCTGTACCGAATTGGAGTAGAAACTCAGTTTATGGAGTTGCTCGGTCAGTTTTTGTACGTAATGTGGATGGGTATGCCCAATGGAAATAACGGCATGCCCACCGTACAAGTCCAGGTATTTGGTTCCGTTGGAATCCCAGATGTAGCTTCCTTGTCCCCGAACGGGTTCTATATCGTAGAGCGGATATACATTAAATAAGTCCATGATTGTCAGAGGTTTTTGAATTTTGAAAGATACTATTTGTCTGAACCGGGATTCGTAGGATTATAGGATTTCTCTAATCAAGGCAATCTTTCAATCCTACTAATCATGGTTCAGACTAAGTGCAGACTAAAACGCAACAGGTTTCAGATTCAGGCCTGCGTTTTCATCAAAGCCAAACAGCAAGTTCATGTTCTGAACGGCCTGGCCTGATGCCCCTTTGGTCAGGTTATCAATCACACTGGTAATCAGCAGTTGGTCGTCTTCTTTTTCCAGATGCAACAGACATTTGTTGGTATTTGTTACCAGCTTTACATCTACCTCGCTATCAATCACATGCGTAAACGGGTGGTTTTGATAAAACTCGGTATAGTATTTTTTCGCCTCTTCCAGCGATCCTTCAAAAGTCGTATATACACTTGCCAGAATTCCTCGTGTAAAATTGCCCCGGTAGGGAATAAACCGGATTTTTTTCTCAAACCCGGTTTGCAGTTGCCTCAAGCTTTGCCTTATCTCTTTCAAATGCTGGTGGGTAAAGGCTTTGTACACCGAAATGTTGTTGTTTCGCCAGGTAAAATGCACCGTGTCGGTCAGCTTTTGTCCGGCTCCGGTGCTCCCCGTAATGGCACTGATGTGCACTTCTTGATTGAGCAGATTTTGCGACGCCAGCGGCAACAGGGCCAACTGAATGGCCGTAGCAAAACAACCCGGATTGGCAATGTGCTGTGCTTGTCGGATGCGTTCTTTGTTCAGTTCGGGTAACCCGTACACAAACCCATTGGATTCATCCCTGAAATCCTGACTCAGGTCGATCACTTTGCTTTGCAAAATAGTAGGATTTTCAGCCAGGAAACCTTTGGCTTCGCCATGCCCAATGCACAAAAACACCACATCGACCGCTTGCACAAAACTATCGGCAAATACCAGATCAGTTTCGCCAATCAGGTCGCTGTGTGCCGAGTAGAGGGGCTTGCCGGCCGAACTTTTGCTGTGCACATACGCGATTTCGGCATTGGGGTGATTCAACAGAATCCGAATCAGTTCGCCGCCCGTATAGCCTGCCCCGCCAATAATACCAACTTTAATTTTTTGACTCATTTATCAATCAGGTTGCATTGTTTTTAAAAATATGTGCTTTGTGATATGCGAGAAACTCAGAATCAATAGAATGTCTTGAATTTCTGTTCAGGAATCCATTGATTCCAATTAATTTATAAGAGCTATCAATGGCAAAGCTGCCAAAATCAAACAAAACATGGTGATTTGGACAAAGGCACAGCAAATTTTCCAATATGTCTGGCCCATTGTGGGGCGAGCCTAAAGGTTTGATATGGGCCGCCTCACTGTAATAGCCAGTGTCTGTTCTCAATTGCATTCCACATACCTGACACTTATAATCATATAGTTCTTTCAGGCTATTGGCTATCCGTGTGTTCCTGATAATTCGTTGTATGTATACCTCGTTTCGAGCTGCTTTTGCATAATTTGCGGTTGGCTCTGCTACAAATACGTCAGCAACAGTGATAATCTGTGTCAATTGGAACCGCCAGACATTATAACCTGACTTTCCTTCTCCTGGCCAATACTCATCAACACGATAAAGGCCATCGTACCGGTAGCGTTTCTCATCGTTATCCCGTATACCGCGAATTACGCGTACCGGAAAGCCGGTTGATTTATTTTTGGCTAAGGCCAGATTTTGCCCTACCAACAACTGATCCGTCACTTGTTTGCCGGTCTGCAAATCCCGTCCGCCTTTGCCAGTATAAATAATCACTTTGCCTAAGTCCACATCGTCCTCGTACTGACCAGACAACACAATGGAATCGCAGCCTTCTTTCTCCGAACCACTGATGCCCGACTGCAACGGCCTATGCACACCACTCATCGACAGCTCCTGTCGGTTTTTAAACGTGTCGCCGGGAAAAACACCCTTTACGTGTCCAAAAATTCGTTGGCGTTGCATATGATTTTCTTCCTTTTGCAAACACAATGACCGGCTGTTGCAATTGATTCTGTAAAGAGTCAGATAGGACTTGTCTTTACAGAACCAACGTTAAAATAGTATCTTTTGAAAAGTTAAAACCTCCAGAATCGAAGGATTACTCTTCATTGACTTTGTGGTAAATCATCGTCTGGTTTGACATAATTTTGGAGAACCCACGCACATCGTCGCCGCTCCAGGCGTTGTTCATTTCGCCGTAGCTTCCAAATTTGGCCGACATCAGGTCGTGATCTGACTCAATACCCGTTACATAGAAGCGATAGGGTGCCAGTTGCACATGCACGGTTCCGGTTACGTTTTGCTGCGTATCGGTCAGGAAGGTCTCGATGTTGCGAGCTACAGGCTCTAGGAACTGTCCTTCGTGCACCATCGTGCCGTACCAGCTAGCCAGTTGCTCTTTCCAATAAAGCTGGCCTTTGGTGAGCACGTGTTTTTCCAACGTGTGGTGCGCCTTGATGATAATCAACGGAGCCGCCGCCTCGAACCCAACACGACCTTTGATGCCAATGATGGTATCGCCCACGTGAATGTCGCGGCCAATGGCAAACGGACCCGCAATTTGCTGCAATAGCTGGATGGCATTTACCGGATTTTCGAATTTCTTGCCGTTGATGCCTTTCAGTTCGCCTTTCTCAAAATACAGGTCTACTTGTTCCGGATCATTCTTGGTCAGTTGTGTAGGAAATGCCGATTCGGGTAAATATTTGTTGGAAGTCAAGGTTTCTTTGCCACCTACCGACGTACCCCAGATTCCTTTATTGATCGAATAAGCCGCTTTGGTCCAGTCTTGCTCCACTCCTTTTGCTTTCAAGTATTCGATTTCGGCCTCGCGTGAAAGTTTCATATCCCGAATTGGGGTGATCACTTCCATGTTCGGAATCAGAATGCGGAATACCACATCAAAGCGCACTTGGTCATTGCCAGCTCCGGTGCTTCCGTGGGCCACTGCATCGGCATTGACACTCTTGGCATATTCGGCAACGGCCAACGCCTGAAACATCCGCTCAGCACTTACCGATAACGGATACGTGTTGTTTTTCAGCACATTGCCAAACACCAGGTATTTCAAACATTCCTGGTAATACTTATCGACAACCTTGACGGTTTTGTGGCTTTTGACACCGAGGGTTTTGGCCCGGTTTTCGATACTATTTATTTCTTCATCCGAAAATCCACCCGTATCTACCAGTACCGAATGCACTTCCATTCCTTTTTCTTCAGAAAGATATTTGACACAGTAAGAGGTATCAAGGCCGCCACTAAAGGCAAGAACTACTTTTTTCATGTAATTGATGGATTGATTATGGATAATTGTATTTTTTTAGTCGTCTATTTTGAGAACCAGGCGTTTACCCCGGTTGTAATTTACTTCCCATTTCTCGCCGTATACAGAGCTATAACGAATGACGGCTTGTATCTCTCCCGCTTTTATGGCTTCTCTGAATTTTTTGGTGGCGGCGTATCCGCCTACTTTCATCCATTCAAATTCTTCATTGGAAGCAATGACTTTTTCCTTCCAGATTTGATTGATAGCGCCATTTTCCTCATAGGCTGAACCGACCACTTTATCAATCAGCGCTTCTTCATCTTTGCAGGGCTGCTCCTTGTACCAAAGCTGTATTTCGTTGACAATGGCCGGTCCCACTCCTTTGTTGGACACCAATACGGCCAAAGTGTTTTCCGTAGAATCCGACTTCAGATTGGTAATGATGCTGATTGACAGACTAGGCCAAACCGAGGCATATTGCTGTTTCCGTTCCGATTGCACCTGAAACACCGATACCACCAAGGCGCACACACTGACTACTGTAGCCATTACGGCCAGTATTTTTTCGCTAGTCAGTCGTTTCCAAAATGCCATAAGTTATAAATCCGGGTTTTCCAGTAGGGTACGAAAAAAGCCCCCCTTCACCGAAGCAAAGGAAGGGCAAAAATAGTATCTTTTGTATGTTAAAAACCGATTTATTCAAAGAAAGAACGAATCATGGCAGCTACAGCGGCAACAATCACCGAATAAACCAGTACTTTTTCTTTCTCTACAGGCTTTTTGAATTCAGGCATAGGTACTAGCTTGGCTTCCTCTTGTTTGCCCGACTGGCCGTTGCCATTGTTTTTATTCCGGAATTTGGAAAGAATCGATTCCTTCAGTCGCAACCAACGCTGGTATACCTTAGGTTTCACGTCAAAGTTCCACTTCGATTCTTCTTCTTTCTTTTCAACCTCGGCCGGATCATAGAGCATACCAGTACACAAGCACATTTTACGGTTGGTACGGGTAAGCACATCAAAATTCACACAACTAGAACAGCCTTTCCAGAACTCATCATCGTCAGTCAATTCGCTGAAAGGAACGGGCTCATAGCCTAACGCCGAGTTGATTCTCATTACCGCCAAACTAGTGGTAATACCAAATATTTTTGATTCAGGATATTTCTGACGGGTCAGTTTGAATATCTCTTTTTTGATCTCTTTGGCAATGCCACTTTTGCGGTGGTCAGGATGCACAATCAAGCCGGAGTTGGCTACAAATTTTCCATGTCCCCACGATTCAATGTAACAGAAGCCCACAAAGTTGCCTTGTTTGTCGGTAGCAACCACAGCTTTTCCTTCTACCATTTTCTTTTTTATATAGTCAGGCGAACGTTTTGCTATTCCGGTACCACGGGCTTTTGCACTTTCTTCCATGTGCTGGCATATTTCCTCAGCTAAGGATAGGTGTTCGTATTTAGCTGTTTGGATAGTGTATTGGCTCATCTTTTAAGTTAAAGCATAAAGAAAATAAAGTGTGAAACGAACAAATACTGTGCTAGTATGGAAAAAGTAAAATTATTTAACCGAATAGCACAAGAATATTAGAAATGACACACGTATAACGTGTAGAAGAATCAGGAACAAAACAACAGGAAATTTTTAAAAGAACTCTGCCACATAGGCAAAGTAGTATCAAGCTAGGGCTGGCACCCTAGGTCGCGGAAATCGGGGAGTAGTATGTACAATGAATTGTAGCATTTCCGTGACTATTGATTGGTTATTGGGTTTTTGTAAAAAACAGCGCAAAGGTTATAAAAAATTAAATATGAAACGCAATTAATTTTGTCTTTTTTATAACATGCACTTATTCAACTATTTGCCATCATAAAAAGTTCATTTCCATGTGGCCGGTTTTTGTTTGCGATCAGATACTATTTCTGAAGCCTTAAAATCTATGATACAGGTACAAAACCCGTACCATAGATTCTAAATAAGATCGAAATCTTTAAAATTTATTACAAGTTTGGCTGCGGTGTAATGCGCAAATAAGGTTTCACTTTTGTATAGCCTTTCGGAAATTTCGCATCTGCGTCTTCATCTTTAACGGCAGCTGTAATGATTACATCCTGGCCGTTTTCCCAGTTAGCAGGTGTAGCTACACTGTATTGTGCAGTTAATTGCAAGGAATCGATCACACGCAAAATTTCGGCAAAGTTACGTCCGGTAGAAGCCGGATAGGTGATCATCAGCTTCACCTTGTGGTCTGGCCCAATGATGAATACCGAACGAACTGTGAAGCTATCGGATGCGTTGGGGTGAATCATATCGTACAGATCCGCGATTTTACGGTCAGAGTCAGCGATGATTGGGTAGTTTACCTCTGTATTCTGTGTTTCATTGATATCAGGTACCCAGCCTTTGTGCGATTCCAAGCTATCGACACTCAAGGCAATTATTTTCGCATTGCGCTTCGTAAACTCATCATAGATTCGGGCAGCCGCACCTAATTCGGTTGTACAAACTGGCGTATAGTCTTTGGGATGAGAAAAAAATACGATCCAGCTATCACCCGCCCATTCGTAGAAATCAATCGGGCCTTGGGTGGTTTCGGCCTGAAAATTAGGAGCTACGTCTCCTAGTCTTAATGTTGCCATGTCGTTTGTGATTATGTGAATAACAAAAAATTTAATCTCTAGTAAATTTATAGAAATACTATTCAAATGTAGTTTACTAATTTTGTAAATGCAAAACTTTTATAAATGTATCATTCTTTTTGCATGAGAATTTAACAACAAAGCTACTTGTTTTCGTTCAGTCTGAGTCTTTCTTTTTAATGAGGTTTTCGCTTTCGGAGGGATACTATTTCCTGGCTAAAAGACATCCATAATCTGTATTGTTTTTCCCTGCCACTGAACAGAATCCCCTACTCTGCGCTGATTAAGCAAAGCTCCAATCGGTGATGCCAATGAGACGGCCATGTATTCGGTGCTATCCAGGTTCAGTTTGCCTACACTGATTGCCAGGAAAAACCGACTGTGATTGGTGATGACCACACTGCCCGCCTGTGCTTTGTCATAGATTTTTTCACAGTTGAGCTGATTCAAATCGTTCTGTAGCTTCAATGCTTCGGCAAGCTGGGCAGCGTGGCGGTCACGTTCGATCTGCATCATGGCTCGGGTGGTTTCATACTTATCGCCCGCACTGCTTTTTGCCTCTTCATTAGCGGCATTTTGCGCGGCTTCCATCGCCCCTCGTGCCGTAGCTATGCGCTGCTCTACATATTCCAGACACTTGTCCTGAAGTTGTTTTTTTACTTTAATGTGCTGTTCCAATATAAAAAATGTAAGGGTTTTGTGTTTTGGGAAGATACTATTTTGCTAACAATTCAATAGCAGCAGGATTGAAACGTACTCGTTTCCTTTTTCATCCTATTATGGTTAATCCGTTACCTTGGCGATCTATTACTTCTAGAGATACCTTTGGCAAAAGCTGTCGGAATCTATTTACTCTTTTAGCCGTACATGGATTACCCTGATTATAACAGTATATACTGATCTTCTTTAGATTTGGTAATGTAGTTAAAGCCTTAGGCAAAACAACATATATTTCAATTGTAATGTAGATTTCTTCTATGAGTATATATTTTGCCAAATCCAAAGGCAATGAACCTGTATGTACCTTTTGTAAATTCAATATGTTTCCTGTAATATGCTTTTCTAGCAGATAGTAAGCAACCTGATCATTTCTTCTAAAACAGGATCTTACAAACTTTTTGTAGAAATCTAATGGCCATATTACAGGCCGCTCTGATCTAAATCTTCTGGATTTCTTTTCGATTCGTACTTTAGTGGAATCGATAGTAAAGATTTGATGAAATGCATCTATCAATTTAAAATGATCAATCTCATCTGTATCCATCAAAATAGGTATATGTTCTCGAAGAGACCAATAGTCATTATAGGGATAGTTAAAATGTTTTAAACAAAGTTCTACTAATTCTACAGGTGCATATTTTACTATTACTTCTTGTAGAGATATGTTAACAAGAGACAAAAGAAGGATTACATAAACAAACTCATCAAAGTTTCCATAACCTTCTATAAGAGTGATAGCCAAGCTAATATTCGAATCATCTAAACTACACAGTAGCCTTATTAAATTAGTTCGCATCAAATCATCTATTTCTATTGATGATGCTCGTTTAAATCTATCTCTATATTCTTCCCAGTGACTCCCCAATGCAATCTTCTGAGCTAAAGCCTCATATCCTTCAGGAAGCCTCTCATCTGAAAGCAATAATATAGGCGTTTTCGTATCTGGTTTCTGATTAAATTTTCTAACTGCATTTTTTAAAGCTTTTTCTCTTTTCAGATTAATCACCTGAATAGAATTGCTCTGTATTTGCTTTGAGAGAGCCTGACTCTTGTGCCTCCTACCGAAAATAAAAATTGTCGAGTGTTCAGGTATAAAATGTGCTTGAAGAAAAGGATTGGATATTTTTTCTTCCAACCAAGCTAATGTTCTTAATCTAAGAATCTGGTTCCCAATAGTGAGAAATGGTAAAACTTCTTCAACAGTAGCTTTTTTGACTTTATCCCAATTTTGTTGAAAAATATGAAGGCAAACCTCTTCCTGCTTACTTGTACATCCGATTCTCTTGCATTTCTTAACAAGATTGTGTAGCGAGTTTGCAGGGTTGTTTCCATTCATTGCACTGCTTTTAAGAATTGAGAATTACAGTTAGCTAATTCGGCTCCAGTTGGTTTCTTCTTTCCGTAGCGACTCAATGTGCCGGCGAATGGGTTGGTTCTGGTACGACGACAAATCCGGATCCGCTTCCAGCACTTGGGTAGCCGCGTCACGGGCCTCTTGCAAGATGTACTGGTCTTTGGCCAAGTCGGCAATGAGCAAATCGAGCACACCACTTTGCTGGGTACCTGATAAATCTCCGGGTCCGCGCAATTGCAAGTCCACTTCCGAAATTTCGAAACCATCGGTAGTGCGTACCATTGTTTCAATACGGGTACGGGCTTCCTTGCTAAGCTTGTAGTCGGTGATCAGAATGCAATAACTTTGGTCGGCCCCCCGCCCTACCCGTCCGCGAAGCTGGTGCAGTTGCGACAGGCCAAACTTTTCGGCACTTTCTACCACCATCACACTGGCATTGGGTACGTTTACGCCCACTTCAATCACGGTAGTAGCCACCATGATTTGCGTTTCTTTTTTTAGAAAACGCTGCATTTCAAAATCTTTGTCGCCCGAGTTCATCTGTCCGTGCACAATGCTCAATTGGTATTCGGGGAAAGCCCGCGCTACACTTTCGTAGCCATCCATCAGGTTTTTGTACGACATCTTTTCTGATTCTTCAATCAGCGGGTAGACCAGATACGCCTGTCGGCCTTGCTGCAATTGTTCGCGAATAAACCCGAATACAGCCAGCCGATGCGCATCGTAACGGTGCACGGTTTTGATGGGTTTGCGACCTGCCGGAAGCTGGTCAATGACGGAAACATCCAAGTCACCGTACAAAGTCATGGCCAACGTACGTGGAATAGGCGTAGCCGTCATAACCAACACGTGCGGAGGCGTATGTTCGTTTTTTTGCCAGAGCCGGGCCCGTTGCGCCACGCCAAAGCGGTGCTGTTCGTCAATCACGGCCAAGCCCAGGTTTTTAAACTGCACCACATCTTCGAGCAGGGCATGCGTACCTACCAATATTTTCATCATACCCAGTTGCAGTTGCTGGTGAATGTCGCGCCGCGCTGCCGCCCGCGTAGAGCCCGTCAAAATGCCAATGCGAATGCCGAGCATATCGGCAAATACTTTGAGACCCGTGTAATGCTGGTCGGCCAGGATTTCGGTGGGAGCCATCATACAGGCTTGGGCACCGTTGTCAATCGCCATGAGCATGCAGATAAACGCCACAATGGTTTTTCCACTGCCTACATCGCCCTGCAACAGGCGGTTCATTTGCTTGCCCGAACTCATGTCGCGGTAAATCTCGCGGATTACTTTCTTCTGGGCATCGGTGAGTTCAAAGGGAATGTGCTGGCGGTAAAATACATTCAGAAACGTATCCCCTTCGGGCGAATTGCGAAAAACCTGTCCCGGATATTCAACTTTACGAATCAGCTTTTGCTTAAGCAGTTTGAGCTGGATATAAAACAACTCTTCAAACTTGAGGCGGTTTTTGGCTTGTTCCAGCCCCTGCACGTTTTTCGGAAAGTGAATGCCTTCCATCGCTTCCATTTTGGAAACCAGTTGGCGACGCTGAATGATTTCTTCGGGCAGTGTTTCGCGCAGATGATTGCCCGCCAAATCAAGAACTTGCCGCACCATTTGCCCGATTTGCTTGCTGCTGACAAATTTCTTCCGCAGTTTTTCGGTCAGGTTATAGACTGGTTGCAGTCCGCCGGTGGGTTGCACGGCTTTTGGGTCGTATAGTTCCATTTCCGGATGCACAATGCTGAACTTGCCGTTGAAAAACTGAGGCTTGCCAAACACGATGTATTCCTGCTTCACTTTCAGGTTTTTAACCTGCCACTGAATACCCTGAAACCACAGTAATTCTATTTCCCCGCTGCTATCCACAAAGTAGGCAATCAGCCGTTTCTTGTGTCCTTCGCCGGTTTCTTCCATGTAATCCACCTTGCCACGCACCTGCACGTAAGGCATGCCGTCAAACATATCGCGAATGGTGTAAAACTTAGTGCGGTCTTCGTGCCGGAAGGGATAATACTGAATGAGGTCGCCGTAGGTAAAAATCCGCAATTCGGTGTTAAACAGATCGGCTTTTTGCGGCCCCACACCTTTCAGAAATTCGATTTTGGTATCAAAAAAGCTGCGTCTTACAGGTGGCTGGGTGGTTGGTTCGGTTTGCATAGCGTCGTCTACAAATAATCCCTGATACGATTCTCTTTACAAAAATAGTATCTTTTTGGGAGTAAAAACCTCTTTGTACAGTTTCATTCAGGCAATTACTTTTGCCTCACGCTAGTTCGGCAAAGATTTCATTTCTTTTTCCTGGTTGTTTCTTTCGCTCTTACCCAAAGATTTATATAAAGAGGTTTTGTGATTTCTAAAGATAGTATTTTCTCCCAAGACGACGCCTTCTTGATGCTCAAATCAACTCGCCAAGACAATCATTTCCATGCTTTTTAA
This sequence comes from uncultured Sphingobacteriales bacterium, assembly GCA_963520985.1. Lineage (GTDB taxonomy): Bacteria > Bacteroidota > Bacteroidia > Cytophagales > 172606-1 > Xanthocytophaga. The sequence continues at coordinate 24,258 of CAUQTA010000019.1, read as the reverse complement.
TTCCATCCATTTCTCAAACAAATTGTTTTATTTAAAGGTTAAATTGAATAGATTTGATACAACTCCACCCGTCCCCGTTGTACACGATGCGTCTCCCAAAGCCTACCCTGTCTTTTTGGCAAATCTTGAACATGAATTTTGGCTTTTTCGGGCTGCAATACAGCTTCGGATTGCAGCAAGCCAACATGAGCCCGATTTACTCGTATCTCGGTGCCGAAGAAAGTAAACTGCCGTTTTTGTGGCTGGCCGGTCCGGTAACGGGCCTCATCATCCAGCCGATTGTCGGAGCCATGAGTGACAAGACCGTCACCAAGTGGGGGCGCCGCACGCCGTACTTCCTGATTGGAGCAATCTTTTGCAGCATTTGTTTGTTCATCATGCCGTACAGCAGTGCGGTTTGGATGGCGGCCAGCATTCTGTGGATTCTGGATGCGGCCAACAACATTACCCAGGAGCCTTACCGGGCGTTTGTCAGCGACAAACTAAATCCCGACCAGCATTCGATTGGCTTCCTGACCCAAAGTGCCTTTACCGGACTGGGACAAACACTGTCGTATCTAACACCCACCTTGCTGATTTTCTTTGGCGTAAGTGCGGTTGCCAAAAATGAAAGCGGCATTCCCATTACCACTATCATTGCGTTTATCATTGGCTCGGTGGTTTCGATCAGTTCGATTTTATGGACACTGCGAACTACCAAGGAAATTCCGCTTAGTCAAGAAGAAATCAACGAAATTCAAAAATCGCCGAAAGGCATCGGAGCAACGTTTAGGGAAATTGCAGAAGCGTTTAAAGACATGCCGCCAACCATGAAGCAGATGATTCCGATGATGTTTTTTAGCTGGTATGCCATGTTTATCTATTGGATTTACATTCCCAAGTGCCTGTCAAAATCCTTATTCAATACCGTAGACGCCGCCAATCCCGGCTTTCGGAAGGCAGAACTGTTGGTAGGGCAAATCGGGGCTTTTTACAATGCCATCGCTTTTGTTTCGGCTTTCGGGCTAGCCGTGCTGGCACGCAAATACGGTCCTAAAATGGTACATAGCTTTTGTCTGGCCTTGGCAGGAATCGGGTTGCTTGCCATTCCGATGGTCGATAGCCCGGCGATGGTTTTTATTCCCATCATCGGCATGGGCGTGTCATGGGCAAGCATGATGGGAAACCCGTACGTAATGCTGGCCGGAAGCATTCCACCTGAGCGTACAGGCGTTTACATGGGCATTTTCAATATGTTCATCGTCATCCCGATGATGCTGCAAAACCTGACCATGCCGCTTTATTACGAGTCCTGGCTGGGTAATGATCCGGTCAATGCGATTCGGCAGGCGGGTATTTTTCTGATATTAGCTGCCATCTCGGTTTATTTCATCCAGGTAAAAAGATCCGAAGGCAATATTCAGCCTATGATGGCTGGCGGGCATTAATGCCAAGCCCTTCCAAGGTTTTTAAAAACCTTGGAAGGGCTTGAAATAGTATCTTTCCAAAAGCAAAAACTTCCGACTTTTGATTTTCGACTTACTTCGTAACTTTCTGCCACTTCAGCGTATTCAGCAAATGCACCGCATCAGTTTTGATGTAGTCGATCACCGGTGCCAGCGAATCGTTTTTGGTGGCTGTTTTGAAATACAGGGCCCCTCTGAAAAAATGCGTGGTAGAGTCTGTCACATAAAACTGAAACTGGCTGGGCACTTCGCCCTGCAATGTAAACAGGTTGGCAGTTTTGCCGTCTTTGGTTTTCATCACAAATTCGTCAATGGCTTCGGCTTTCACCTGGTGTTTACTCGTCAGCTTATAGGCATCGTTGAGCAATTCCTGAAACTTTTTCGGGTTATCGTTCACCGATTTGTAGGTTAGTTGCACATTTGCCTTCAGCTCCGGATAGTAAATAAAAATCCAGTAGGGCTCAGCCGTAGTAAAAGTATCCGGACGGATGAGAGCATGCGTGGAATATTCAAACGCATACGGATATTTTCCGGTAAGTGGCTGGTATTCATGCGATGGCAAATCGATGCGGTTATAGCCTTTGGGCTTGGGAACATAATCGGGGTCGCCGCCGCAAGCAGCCAAAAGGATCAATCCCAATACCACGCAATTACTCACTGCAATCGATTTCAAATGAAATGCCATAAAAAATAGTATGTTTTTATAAGAGAAAACCTGCCAGTATAAAATGTAAGAATGCGGCTACGATTTGCCTGTCGGAGTTTTTTGCCACAAAATTAAAACCAAAGTTATAACAAGCATGGCCACTACCAAACTATTTGCAATCCAACGGAGGCGGTCTTTGGCTTCCAACGGTTGCAACCGATTGTCTTCGGTGGTCATGTTGTCATAAACGGCACCCAGATCACTGGACGAAATGCTCAGATTACGAAGGCTTTCCCCTCCCACGTTGAGTGTCAGTTGCGAACGTAGCGTATCGTAGTTTTGCTTTTCGGTATTGAAATACACCCATTGAAAATAGTTTTGCCAGTCGTACATACCTGGTTCTTTGGGTAATGCATACACCTGAAACACTTTGTTGCCCGTTACCCGGCGTCCGGTCAGGTTCAGGCTCAGTTTGCTTTCGGGCGGGAAAAAATCGAAGGCGGCATTGGAAGAAATAACCGGCAGGTTTACCGCCGAAAAATTTCCTTCGCCACTGATATTAAACTGATAATAAAAGCCCTTGCCGGTTTTGGGGTGCTTCTGGCTCACTGCTTCGTCCAGTTGAAACGTGCCCACAGCAATGCCATTTCGCAATGGGTGAGGGGGCAATCCTTTTACCACCACTTCTTTGGGATAGGAATAGAAGGTTTGGTAATTTTCTTTCTTAGAGCCTGTTTTGGTGGCCAGCATGGTGAGGCCCACCTGCCCAAACTGAACCGTATCTGCATTAAACGGGTAAAAAGTGGCCTGATAAATTTTGTATTGGGTATAGCGTCGGTTTTTTATCGTTACGGGAAACGACTGAAATTCCCGAATGTGAAAATCTTCTTCCCAGCAGTTCTTAGGCTTTAGTTTCTTCAGAATATCCACCAGTTGCTCACCAGTTTTGTAAGCAGCCAGCTCAAACGGATTGGCATCAGCAATGTACAAGGCCAATGAAGTGGTAAATCCTTCGCCTACATACACCTCCGATTTGTCAATGCTCAATGCTAGGAAGGCATTGTCTTTTACATTGGCATACTCGGTGGCTACCGCCGAGATTTCTTTGGCCAGACTGCTGTCGAGTTGTAGCCGATAGTCAGGATTGATAGGTTCATTAACAGTAATTGCTATTCCTTTGGCTTTTTCTTCCTTGCCATTTACTGTCATGATAAAGTCATTCAGCACATAGTTTCCTTCTTTCTCGGCCATGTAATTTTGAGTAACCCGCTGTACCGTAATGGTTTTGCCACCGACGGTTTCTTTGGTTGTCACCAAAACCACATCCCGCTTGTGCATCCCTTTGATGTCCGGAAACGGCGAATACACATTGGGTTGCTGGTTGTTACGAATCACTAGCATGATCGCAAAAGGTTCGTCCAGGGCAATGGTTTTGTCAGCAAAATCGATACTATTTTCCTGTGCTATTGCGACAGAAACAGGCAATAGAAAAATGACCCAACTTGCCAAGAGACACCATCTCTTCATTGTATGTGTATTCCTTCCAAAAGAAAATACTATCTTTTTGTGTATAAAAAGTGCCAATCTGTAAATTGCCTTTCTAATACGTGATACTTTTATTCGTCCCCTACCTCTCTCATGCATCGTCGTTATTTTATCAAAGGCCTCAGTTTGCTTGGTTTGATCCCCAACGCCGAGTTTGACTTTGAATCAACTGAAGACAAATCAGACCGGCACTATTGGTTATCGTTGCTGCAAAAACTGGCAGAACCCGTGCTAACTGCTCTTGCTAACAATGAATTGAAGCTAAAAATGCCCGTTGAAGCCTTTCAGCCAAGCGAAAGACGCAAATATACACATCTCGAAGCGTTTGCGCGTCTTTTAACCGGAATTTCTGCGTGGATACAAGTAGAAACAGTTACAAATGCGGATGAAAATAAATTGCTTTCGCGTTATAAAGCATTGGCCCAGGCCGGATTGGCCAATGCGGTGAATCCGCAAGCTCCTGATTACATGAATTTTTCGGAAGGTGGACAACCGCTGGTGGACGCGGCATTTCTGGCTCATGCCCTCATTCGCTGCCCAAAACTTTGGGAGTCAGCCAGTGCAACCACACGTGCACATATCTTGAAAGCGTTTCGGGATACACGCCAGATCAAGCCTTACCCAAGCAACTGGCTATTGTTCAGCGCCATGATTGAAATATTCTTTCTGAAAGTGGGCGAAGAACACGATAAAATGCGACTGGATTATGCCTTACGCCAGCATGAACAATGGTACAAGGGCGACGGAATGTACGGCGACGGAGCCGAGTTTCACTGCGACTATTACAACAGTTTTGTGATTCAGCCATTTTTGCACGAAATCCTACAGATTTTGAGTCCTGTGGATAATGCGTACGATGCCTATTCCAAAAATCACCAGAAAATAGCCGTTCGCTATGCAGCCATTCAGGAACGGCTCATCGGGCCTGATGGGACGTTTCCAGTCATTGGTCGTTCGATGGCTTACCGAACGGGTGCCTTTCACCATCTGGCACATATGACCCTGAAAAAACAACTTCCTGAAGGAGTAAGCGCGGCACAAGTACGCAGCGCCCTAACCGCTATGATGAAGCAGGTATTTAAAACTCCGGATAATTTTGACAAGAACGGGTGGTTGCAGCTCGGGTTCAGCGGGCATCAGCCGTCCATTGCGGAAGCCTACATTTCCACGGGAAGTTTGTATCTCTGCTCAACTGTTCTTCTCCCATTAGGACTACCACCTACCGATGAGTTCTGGCAAGGTGCCGCTACCGACTGGACAGCCCGAAAAATATGGAAGGGAATAGACATTCCTACGGATAAAGCCTTGCATCTGTAAAATAACGTAAGGTCCTAAATTTGAAAATCCACTACACTAGTCACTAGTCGCTTAAGCAGCTAAAAACCAATAGCGAATAGCTACCAGCTAAAAATAGTATCCTCTGAAAAGCAAAAACCCCCAATCTGGGGGTTTTTCAATTAGATATAACTGGCTTTCTTAAAGACCTTTAAAATCAAATGTTTCCAGGTAGGAAGTAGTGAAATTACCTGAACGGAAACCTTCGTCGTCCATTAACCGGATGTGGAACGGAATGGTCGTTTTGATGCCTTCAATCACAAATTCCTGAAGGGCACGTTTCATACGTACAATGGCTTCTTCACGGGTTTGTGCACTCACAATCAGCTTGGCAATCATCGAATCGTAGTTCGGCGGAATGGTGTATCCTGCATACACATGGCTATCTACCCGAACGCCGTGCCCGCCTGGCAGATGTAAATTTACAATCTTACCCGGACTAGGACGGAAACCGTTGGCTGGGTCTTCGGCATTGATCCGGCATTCAATGGCGTGCAGATTGGGTTCGTAGTTGCTTCCCGAAATAGGTACACCCGCAGCCACTTTGATTTGTTCCTTAATCAAGTCAAAATCAGTTACTTCTTCCGTAATCGGATGCTCTACCTGAATACGGGTATTCATTTCCATGAAGTAGAAATCGCCGTGTTTATCCACCAAGAATTCGATGGTTCCGGCTCCCTCGTAGTTAATGGCACTGGCACCTTTGATGGCCGCAGCACCCATTTTCTTACGCAAAGCAGGCGTAATAATAGGTGAAGGGGTTTCCTCTACCAGCTTCTGGTGACGACGCTGAATCGAACAATCCCGCTCTGACAGGTGACACACTTTTCCGTATTGGTCGCCTACTACCTGAATTTCAATATGGCGGGGTTCTTCCACATATTTCTCCATATACAAGCCGTCGTTTCCAAACGAAGCACTGGCTTCCATTTTGGCATCATTCCAGGCTTTTTCAAATTCTTCTTCCGCCCGAATAATCCGCATTCCTTTGCCACCACCACCGGCAGTTGCTTTGATGATTACGGGATATTTGATCTTCACGGCGAGTTCCTTGCCTTCTTCCATGGAGTCCAGCAATCCATCCGAACCAGGAATGGTAGGAACACCTGCCATTTTCATGGTAGCCTTAGCCGACGCTTTGTCGCCCATGGATTCAATCATTTCTGGCGAGGGCCCAATGAATTTGATATTATATTCCTGGCAGATGCGCGAAAAATCCGCATTTTCGGAAAGGAACCCATATCCGGGATGAATGGCATCGGCATTGGTGATTTCTGCCGCAGCTATGATATTGGGAATATTGAGGTAAGATTGGCGGCTAGGCGGAGGCCCGATGCACACAGCCTCGTCGGCAAATCGCACGTGCAGGCTATCTTTGTCGGCTGTAGAATAAACGGCAACGGTTTTGATGCCCATTTCGCGACAGGTACGAATGACCCGCAGGGCAATCTCTCCGCGATTGGCAATGAGTATTTTCTTAAACATAGATGTCTGAATTCAGAATTAGGAACTCAGAATTCAGAATGATCAGATTCAGGTTTGGCCTCTGGCAAGGATACTATTTTCTGAATTGCCGCTTTCAACAAGCGATTCTGAATTCTGAATGGAATGATTTAGTTTGGCTCTACGATGAACAACGGCTGGTCGTATTCCACCGGAGTAGCATTGTCTACCAGAATTTTCACAATGCGACCTGACACCTCACTCTCAATTTCGTTAAACAATTTCATCGCTTCGATGATGCAAACTACCTGTCCTTTTTTCACCTCATCGCCTACTTCCACAAAAGACGGTGTTTCCGGATTGGATGACCGGTAGAAAGTACCGATCATTGGCGAACGAACAGTGAGTGTATTGGCTCCTTTTGCACTTGTATCGGCAGCCGGAGTGGTAACAGGCTGCGTAGGCTGTGTTACAGTAGGTTGTACCTGTGCAATGGGTAAAGTTGGCTGAATGAATGTTGGCTGAGCAAGGGTTTCTACTACTTTGGTAGTGACACCGCTGCTGCGTTTTACATTCAGTTTAAAACTTTCTGTTTCAATGTTCACTTCATCCAAGCCTGATTTGGCAATGAAGTCGATGAGATCCTGGATTTCTTTTGCTTTCATTTTTTGTCTCGTTTGTCGTGTGTTGCTTGTGGTTAGCAGCGTTAGATCCGGTTTACTAAGGCTTTGTATGATAGGAGGCGATGGAAAATAGTATCTTTTCACAACCCAAAACCTCTACCCGAGCTGTTACCTGATTTTACAGAGGAATGCGTGGGTAAGTTACCTATGGCAAATGGAATGAAACCATTGCATACGCCTGTATTCCATTCCCGCAAACCTAGAAAGAATTATTCTGAATCCGAAATCTTAATTTGAAGGTTTGCCGTCGTAGGCCCACTTCAGATAAGCAGCTCCCCAGGTAAAACCCCCTCCAAATGCCGCAAAAATGATATTATCACCCTTGCGAAGTTTTGATTCGTAATCCCACAGGGCAAGCGGCAACGTTGCATCAGTTGTGTTGCCGTATTTATGAATGTTAATCATTACCTTCTCTTCGCCGATGCCCATCCGTTGTGAAGTTGCACTGATGATACGCAGATTGGCCTGGTGTGGACACAACCAAGAGATATCATCGGCAGTCAGGTGATTGCGTTCCATGATCTCGGCAGCGGCTTCGGCCATGTTGGTTACCGCAAACTTGAATACGGCCGCACCCTCCTGATGAATAAAATGCTCGCGGTTGGTCACTGTTTCAATGCTGGGTGGGCGGCGGCTTCCTCCCGCCTTCTGCACCAGATACTGCACGCCTGAACCATCTGATTTTAATACAAAATCCTGTAATCCATAACCTGACTCGGTAGTGGGTTCCAATAAAATCGCTCCGGCACCATCGCCAAAAATAATGCAAGTGCTGCGATCCTGATAATCGACAATCGACGACATCTTGTCGGCTCCCACTACGATTACTTTCTTATAACGACCGGTTTCAATAAACTGCGCCGCCGTTGACATCGAGTACAAAAAACCCGAACAGGCCGCCTGCACATCGTAGCTGAAGGCATTTTTGGCCCCCACCATGTCGCTGATCAGGTTGGCAGTAGCGGGAAAAACAAAATCAGGAGTGGTGGTGCAGCAGATGATCAGTTCAACATCCAGAGGATTGGTATTGGTTTTCTTTAAAAGGCCTTCTACTGCTTTGGCTCCCATGTGTGAGCTGCCTTGATTTTCGCCTTTTAAAATGCGACGTTCTTTTATGCCCGTACGGGAGGTAATCCATTCATCGTTCGTATCTACCATGGTTTCGAGCTCAGCATTGGTGAGCACATACTCTGGTACGTAGCCATGAACACCCGTAATTGCAGCTTTGATTGCAGTCATTCGAATGTGTTAAAATTAATAATGTGAAGGTTAGGAGTTGGAAGAAAAGCAACGAAAAATAAATCAATCCTGATTCCATTGCCTAGTTAACCTTCCATCAAATAGTATCTTTTAAAAATAAAAAAGCTGACTCTGAACCTACCGGCAAGCGGCAGATGGGGTGAGTCAGCTTTGATATGTCATTCCAAGGCTTGTTTTATTTTGCTCAGTACGCGCGACTCGACCATCTTGGCCGCCAGCGCAATCATATTTTTTACGGCCAGTGGCGAGGAGATTCCGTGCCCAATGACCACATTTCCGTTTACACCCAGAATCGGGCTTCCGCCAATAGCCTCGTAGTTAAATTCGCTCAAAAAGGAATCGCTGATGCCGCGACGATTAAAAATATCATAGAAGGATTCGGACATTTTCAGGATAATGTTTCCTGTAAATCCATCACAAACCAAGACGTCAGCCTTATCCGTAAACAAATCGCGGCCTTCAATGTTGCCGATAAAATTGATCTTCTTATTTTCTTTGAGTAACTGATGAGCCTGTTGTGCCAGCAGGTTTCCTTTCTGTTCTTCCTCGCCAATATTAATTAGCCCTACTCGCGGATTGGCAATGGCCAAGACCGATTTGGCATATACGGAACCTAACTCTGCAAACTGTTCTATTACTTCAGGTTTACAATCAGCATTGGCACCAACGTCCAGAATCACACCGTGTCCGCCAGTTTCTTTTGGATAATAACTAGCAATAGTGGGTCTTAAAATACCTTCCAGTGGTTTGACACTAAACATGGCTCCTACCATCATGGCTCCCGTATTGCCGGCACTACAAAACGCATCCACCTTGCCCTCCTTGAGCAAGTGAAAACCAATGGAAATACTGGAACGGGGTTTTTGAGTAAGTGCCTTAGTGGGGTGCTCAGCCATCCCAATGACGTCAGGAGCATGTACTATCTCAATTGTAGAAGTAGAAAAAGCGGGTACATGCAGAAGTGGCTGAATCACATCTTCCTGACCCACCAAAACTAACTGTACATCTGCAGGCAGAGCTTCGCCAGCTAATAACGTACCTTCGACAATAGCGTCAGGGGCAAAGTCGCCACCCATTGCATCTATCGCAATTTTCATGCAGGTTTTCTAATGGCAGATGGATAATAAAAAAACAAGCAACAAACAGAGGCTATCAGCAATAAGAGTTATTCAACTGCCCGTTGCCGATAGCCTCTCGCCTGAAATTTGCTTGCTCAACAATACGACAATTCTATGTATTAAGCAATAGTTGTGTAGTTTTCAATCACCACTTTGCCATTGTAGTACAAATCACCGTTGACAACGTAGGCCCGATGACGAACGTGAGGTGTTTCAGTTGACTGGCAAATAGAAATAGCCTTTGGCGTTGCTACATCATGTGTACGACGCTTGTCACGACGGGTCTTGGAAATCTTTCGCTTAGGATGTGCCATTTTCTTATACTTATAATTATTGTTTTACTTAGATTAGTTATTGTTTAGTTTACGCAGTGCCGCCCAACGTGGGTCAACGTCACTTTCTTCTTTGGTATCTTCTGTTGTCTCGCTTTCCGTCTTTGACCTATATACCAGCAAACCTTCGCTGTTCTCTTCAAATTCCTGGTCTGCAAACTTAGGATGAATCTTCTTCATCGGTACCGCCAGCATAATAAACTCGTAGACGTACTGGGCTACGTTAATGGTTACCGTATTGCGGTTGATAATCTCAATCTCATCGGTAAGCTCCTGATTCTCCTCGCCAAACTTCAGAATATGATTCTCTTCAATATCCAACGGATAATCAAAGGGCTCCAACGAACGATCACAGGTTAATTCAATGCTGCCCGTGATCCGGAAATGCAACTGCAGCATGGTTGACGATTTGTCAAGCCTCAACTTCACTTTAAACTCGCCTTTTTCTACCAGGCTATTTTCAAACAAGGCAAAAAAGCTACTATCTCCCTCAAAATCAAACTCATAGGTTTTGTCTTTGAGGCCGAAAATATCTATGTCAAAGTCTCTTAGATCTTTCACAAGTCACCCTCCAAAAATTTAGAACCGCAAAGGTAAACAGATATTTTTGATTTAGAAAATATCTATCCCGAAGATTTTAAGACTTTTTAGCGGTTTGTGGGAATTCTGAAGCTTTTGTTCTTTTCTATTATGGGTAAGGTTTTGGGTCATTCTCTCCCGCATTCCCTCAGTCGGTTCTTTTACATTTGTGTTCGGCTCCTAATGGAGTTGTCATTAATGTGTAAAAAAACAGGTGAGTTTTTGCTATGAAAAAGATACTATTTTCAGTCAGTCTCTTGCTGGCAGGTTTTGCATCGGCTAGTTATGGACAAACTAAGTTGCATTTAGGTGTGACCAGTGCTTACAGTGCTACATTTGTATTGGATGAAGGTTTATCCAAAGACCCCCGTTACACAGCCCAGCCAACCTACAACGCAGCCCCGATTGGGTTTACGGCAGGGGTTGATTTTGGACGCGGATTTGGCTTACAGCTTGAGTCCATCCTATCTAAACAAGGCCAGATGTACGCAATCATTGATATTGCCAAACAAGTTATAGGGCAGCGGCGCATTGATTTAAACTACGTGCATTTGCCACTTTTGTTGCGTTCGTTTGGTACAGGCTCTGCCCGTACACGCTTTAACTTTATGTTTGGGCCTCAGCTTTCGTTGCTTACCCGTGGCAAAGAGGTGTATGACCAATACCAAGCCGGAACCCTGCAGTTGCCCAGCGGCGCTACCCCGCCGACTGACCCTAACACCGGCCAGCAAGTAGCCGTTAGTTCAGAAGGCACCTACAATTATCCGGCTACTACTCAAACTTTGTTTAGTACGGAAGCCAAAAATACAGTAGAACAATACAAAAAGGCAGACTTGCAGATTGCTATGGGTCTGGGCCTGGACATTGATCTGGGTAGCAATCTGTATCTTTCAACACAAATTCGCGGCAACTACGGATTTGTTGACATGCGCAATGAAGACATGCTGAATGAAATAAAAGACAAATCGGCAAAACAGGCAGTGAGTGATTTATTCGGAAAAAGAGCTAATTTATTAGTCGGCTTACAAGTAGGCTTGCACTGGATGTTTGGAGGGAACCGGTCTTCGATGAGTACTAATGCAGGCGTACCATCCCGCTGATCCGAATATGTAATTGTTGGTTGGTTTGACATCAATTACTGGGGTTTTGAATTTTTTGACGATACTATTTTCTCTGTCTTCTCTAATGAGAAAAGCCCCAGCTTGGGTAAGTATATGATACAAAATACTATCGCTGGAAAGTAAGAAACTGCTTAGAAAAAGAAAAAGGGATGCTTTCGAAAGCATCCCTTTTTCTTTGTAAAACAAGTCTTTATTAGGCAACAGCTTTTAATGAAATCCGGGTTTCTTTTGATAATTGCATCACTCTTAGCCAATCGGTAGCTTCTTCCACGAATGCAAACACGCGCAAAGGCACCATACCGGCTTGCTTATCCTCAAAATCATTAAGTGACACATAGGCCAGAAATTCTTCTGGCAAAACATTCGCACAAGCTTTGTATCCAGCAGCAATCATTTTTGGCATGTATTCTTCGGCTAACCAATCGGTAATCTCACCAAACCCACCATCAAATTCACGCAGATCGGCCAAAACGTATTCTGCCTCGTAAAAGCGAAGCAAACCGTAAATATTTTGAAAGCCTGCCCTGGCTTCGTCGGCATTGACATATCCGTGCCAGATGGCAATTACAGCATTTAACTCCTGATTATAGCTGGTTGTGATGTAAGATGTATTCAGATGATGCATGGGATACATGTTTTATGTACCAAAGGTTGCGCTTTTCAAAAAGCTATTCAAAACAAGAACAGATAGAAATTACATGGAGCATTTATCCTTTAAAAAAGCGTGCCAGATAGTCATTTCATGCACTTTTGGAAAAGTTCTCCTTGCTGAAAGCCACAACTTGTGTGTATTTGTTACAGACAAAAAATAGCAAGTCTGAGTTAAGTTACTGAATGTCTTATTAGTAAGACGTAACACCAAAAGGTAAACGCTGAGGGGTAGTCTATTTTGAAGGAAAACCAAGCAGATAAGAGAATGGGCTGAAAAAGCGAAAAAAAACAGAAAATCTGTAAAAAATATAAATTTCTTACAAGAAAATGACACTGCTCAAAGTTACCACTGTGGGGTATTGCCGGGCACAAAATGCTATCTGCAGCTTTGCATCAGGAAAGCAAGGGAAGTTTTTGACTAGAAAAGATACTATTTCAGAAGAAAGGGAGGAGCTTCGTAAAAATAAGCTCGCTACAAACAAAGCATTGTTACTGCGAAATCTCAGACACGACCATTTTACCGTCTTTCATTTCCAGTTTACGGTCGGCCATGTTGGCAAGCTCTTCGTTGTGGGTGACAATCACAAAGGTCTGGCCTATTTCATCGCGCAGGCGGAAGAAAAGCTGATGCAGATCCTGTGCATTACGGGAATCGAGGTTGCCGCTTGGCTCATCGGCAAAAACAACCAAAGGAGAGTTGATCAGAGCCCGTGCGACAGCCGTACGCTGCTGCTCGCCACCCGACATCCTGGCCGGCACATGGTCTAGCCGGTCGCGCAGGCCCAGCATCATGAGCAATTCCGTAGCACGGGTTTGTACTTTCTTTGGGTCCAGGCCACCTAAATAACCAGGAATGCACACATTTTCTAATGCGGTAAATTCGGGAAGGAGATTGTGAAACTGAAAAATGAAGCCAACATTCTGATTACGGAAATTAGCCAATGACGAACCTTTTAAACCGACAATGTTTTGACCGTTTATGCTTACCGTACCGGTATCGGGACGGTCCAGGGTGCCCATGATGTGAAGAAGTGTACTCTTGCCTGCACCCGAAGCCCCGACAATCGAAACCACTTCCTTGCGGCGAATAGTCAGGTCAATGCCCTTCAATACTTGTAATGTACCGTACGATTTTGTGATATTTTTGGCTTCTATCATTTCTGCTTCTAAAAATATACTGTACAAAGGTATACACTATTCTTGGAAAAGGATTGCGTATTTTTGACTGTTTCTTACATTTTATTAGATATTTCGAGGCTTATTTTTGCTTTGCCTATTCATTGCATTATCCCTAGTAAGGGAAAACGATGAGATGCCTCATAGAAATAGTATCTGCCGAGAGTAAAAAACGACCGCTTTATACATCCTGATACTCAGGATGTTTGCCCTTCATGCCTTTGTAATAAGCTTTAATTTTTGGCAGATCTGCTTCATAATTACCCGTCGGATAGAATACAGCCTTCAGGCCGGCCGTTTTTGTGCCGTAATCGAGGTACGCTATCACAATGGGAACATTAGCTCCTACAGCCACCCGATAAAATCCTGTTTTCCAATCCTTTACAAGCTTGCGAGTTCCTTCAGGCGGTATCAGCAGGATTAGTTCATCGTGTTTGTCAAACTCCGCAATCATGGCATCTACCAGACCGGTGTGTTTGCTGCGGTCTACCGCAATGCCTCCAAATGCACGCATAATGATGCCAAGCGGAAACCGAAACAGTTCTTTCTTAGCCAGATAATTCGTTTTTAATCGCAACAGAATCAGGGCGGCCATGGCAATCGGAAAATCCCAGTTGCTGGTATGCGGAGCCCCAATCATGACGTATTTTTTTATGGTTGGCGGCACCTCATTTGCAGCCTTCCATCCAATGAGCCAGAAATAAAAACGGGCGATAAGAAGCATTTGAATAAAGATAAATGACCAGAGTGTAACACCTCTGCAAATAGTCAAAAATAAAACCAATTGTACGGTTGTCTTCTATGGGTTTGCTGCAATGACTAACTGCAGAGGTGTTTTGTTTCGAAAACGGTCAGGTTTTTAGTGTTGACAAGATACTATTTTATACAAGCTGACTTACAACGGATTATATGTTTTTGTTTTCATTTTTGCCTCGTATGCCTCGTTTAGCTGCCCGATGGACTGTTTCATGTATTCGTACCCGATGGAATAGATTTCCTGTGCTTTCGAAGCCTCCAAGGTAGTAAAACGGCATAAGTCGGGGGGTTCTACAAAATAATCGCACTGAGTGGCCCGGTACCGGATGTTGTTCTGAATGGCTAGCAACAGGCTGCGTTCCATCACCGTTTTGATGTTTATTTTTGGCAGTGTAGTGCCGCACGGGTTGGTGTGTACACCCACAATGAAATCACTTTGGCCGATCAGCGGTTCTATGGGCAAATTGTTTAAAATGCCGCCATCAACCAGCAGTCGGTCATTTACTTTCAAAGGTTCAAACAAGACTGGAATGCAACTTGAAGCCAGTAGAGGCCGGATCAGTTCGCCTTCGCTAAAGTAGACAATCTGTCCTTTTTCGATATCGGTAGCATTAATTGTTACCGGGAGTTGCAGTGTTTCGAACGAATTGCCGGGCAAATAGGTCTCCAGAAATTTCTCCACTTTGGCAAGTCGTAGTATGCCGGTCAGGTGTGTGGATAAGCTAAAAACCGAAAGCACTTTGGCCTTGGTAAATATTTCCATGATTTCGGCTGGCATATAACCGCTTGCATACAAGGCACTTACAATACCTCCCGAGCTTGCTCCCGAAAGGCGTTCGGGCAGGAAGTCGGCTTCCAGCAATGCCTGCAATACACCCACATGGGCAAAGCCTCTGGCCCCGCCTCCCGACAGCACCAATCCTATCTTTTTAGCCATCTTTTCGTATCGGTTTTAACTACGTTACCTCTCAACCCATTTTTAAAACAGTATCCTTGGAAAAGCAAAAACCCTTCTATCCGATCCACTCTGAAAGCTTACCCTGGCTCGCAATCCGGATGCCTTTCTCTGTGGGAGTCACTGTGGCACATTCTGCTACGGGGTCATGCTCAAAAAACAAAAGCCAATCATTGTCAACGGCTTGCCTCAGCACCGATGTCTTTTCATCCATAGTCAGCAGTGGCCGCACGTCATATCCCATTACATATGGGATAGGCACGTGGCCCGAAGAAGGAATCAAATCGGCCATATACAACAACGTCCGATTGCCCAGCTGAATTTTGGGCAGCATCATGGCTTCTGTATGCCCGTTGACAAACATAAAATCAATCCATGAAAACGGAGAAGGCTTGTTTTCTTCAATCCAGTGCAACTGGCCACTTTGCTGCAAGGGCAGAATGTTTTCTTTCAAGAAACTGGCCCTTTCACGGGCGTTTGGCTCTGTGGCCCATTGCCAGTGTTTGGGCGTAGACCAGTAACGGGCATTCCTGAAGGTGGGAAAAAACTGCGTTTTACCGGCATTGCAACTGACTGCGCCACCTACGTGGTCAAAGTGCAGATGGGTCAGAATCACATCTGTTACATCATCTGCCGAAAATCCGGCGTTTTGAATTGAGCCGATTAGGGTTGCATCCCCACTGGGAAAATAATAACCAAAAAACTTGGCGTCTTGTTTATTGCCCATTCCGGTATCTATCAGAATCAGGCGGTCTTCGTGCTGCACCAGCAGGCATCGCATCGCCCAGGTGCACAGGTTATGATCGTCGGCGGGATTCAGCTTTTGCCAGATCGTTTTGGGCACCACACCAAACATGGCCCCACCGTCCAGCTTAAAGTAGCCCGTATCTATTACGTGTAATTGCATAAAAAAAGTCGTTGATAGACAGCAGCAAGTTATTGTTTTTATACTAACTGGCGGCTATTTACCAACGACTTTTTAGTACTTATTCGTACAACCGAGGTTTTTACTTTCGGACAGATACTATTTTTATCCTACTACTACACCCATAGAACCAAACTTCTCAATGCGCTGATTGATACGCTGTTGCGGGCTCAGGGCATTCAATTCCTGTAGCGTATCGAGGATGATTTGCTTGATGGTTTGGGCCATGCCTGACGGATCGGTGTGGGCACCGCCCAACGGCTCAGGAATGATGCCATCTACCAGACCAAACTGCTTCATATCTTCGGCGGTTAACTTTAAGGCTTCAGCCGCTTGCTCTTTGTAAGCCCAGGTACGCCACAAAATAGCCGAGCAGTTTTCAGGGGAAATCACCGAATACCACGAGTTTTCGAGCATCAGCACTTTGTCACCAATGGCAATTCCTAACGCCCCACCCGATGCCCCTTCACCAATCACGATGCAAATAACGGGCACTTTCAGCATGAACATCTCCTTCAGGTTGCGGGCAATGGCCTCTCCTTGTCCTCTTTCTTCGGCTTCCAGTCCCGGAAACGCACCCGGTGTATCAATAAAGGTAACAATGGGTTTACGAAACTTCTCAGCCATCTTCATCAGGCGTAAGGCTTTACGGTATCCTTCCGGGTTGGCCATGCCAAAATTGCGCTGCTGGCGCTGTTTGGTGTTTCGCCCCTTTTGCTGACCAATAAACATAACTGTTTGTCCATTCAGCGTGCCAAAACCGCCTACCATTGCCTGATCGTCTGAAACGGTACGGTCGCCATGCAATTCGATAAACTGGTCGGCAATGGAATAAATATAGTCAAGAGTATAGGGCCTGTCTGGATGGCGGGAGAGCTGAACCCGCTGCCAGCGAGTCAGATTCTGATAGGTTTCACGTTTTAGTTTCAGAATATTCTGCTCCAGCGTTTTTACGGCTGATTGCATTTCCGGATCAGAACCTTCGGCAAGTTGCTTCATGTCAGCAAGCTTAGCTTCTAGTTCGGCAATAGGTTTCTCAAAGTCCAACAGCATGAGTTTGTATTTTGTTGCAGGGGTGCAAATTTAATAGTTTCTATTAGAAAATAAATTTTATGCCTGTTCAGAATTCACAAATTGGTAATCAAAGAGGGTTTCTTTCCAACAATCCAGCAATTATTCACTGATTATCAGACTATTGCCAATTAAACTCCCGCAAAATACTAGCTTTTAAATAACAAAAACCCTCCCGTTTGCCAGGTCTAAATGAAGGCCAAGATAATCTATACTTATTTGATAGAGTTTTAGTATATTTGCAAAAAACGACCAAATGTTATCTAAGAAAGCGAAATATGGGTTAAAAGCATTGTTTGTTTTAGCCCGCGATTACGGAAACGAAGCTACTTTGATTGCCGATATTGCCGAAAAAGAAGCAATTCCTAAAAAATTTCTGGAAGCCATTTTATTGGATTTAAAGAACCATGGCATTTTATACAGTCGTCGTGGAAAAACGGGCGGCTACGGACTTCTGAAAAGTCCTGAACAGATAACCATGGGGCAAGTGGTTCGTATCATTGACGGTCCTCTGGCTTGGGTGCCCTGTGCCCGCCAAAATGGGTATCAGCCTTGCGACGAATGTCACGACGTAGAAACGTGTTCGATCCGGATTACGATGCGCAAAGTGCGGGATGCTACCGCCGAAATACTGGACAGCACTACGCTGGCCGACTGTGTAAAGTTGGAAAAAGAAGCACTGGATTGGATGATCTAGGCACTGAAGGGCGCTTTTCATTGACATACAAAGCAGACACTCGCAAGCGGATGTCTGCTTTTTTTATGCGCAATTTTTCAGGCTGCCCACATTGCACCGCAAAAATTGCTGTAAGTTGATTAGTATTTCTTGTATGTACAATATACTCTACACTTTAGCGATAAAAACTCCAATCCAGATTACGTAAGTAAGAACTTATAACAAAATAAAAAATAAATATATTGTACATTTTATTATAGACAAAGTCCAATTTTTAACATAAAGCCGTTACTTATCCCATCTGTCTTCCGCAAAAAAATGCAACAATTTTACTCATAAAAGCGTATTTTGACCTATATTCAAGAAACGCCCGAGAAACTAGCATCATTTTTTTCCTATTTCCCCTCCGGAGTGCGTTTACTTTTTTCTGTATATTTTTTGTTATCCAAGCTATGCCTCAATCACCATCAAAGCCCACCCTGAACGCCCTTTCAGGCATTCGATTTTTTCTTATTCTATGCGTCGCCGCCGGTCATTTTATCAAGCCTTACATTACCTACTGGCCCGAGTGGACCCAAGCCATTGTTCTGAATTACTATTTCTGCACCAGTATGTTTTTTATCCTTTCGGGCTTCATTCTCACCTACGTTTACTTTGACGAAGAGAAAGGCATCCGTGTTTCTGATAAGAAGTTTCTTTTCATGAGATTTGTCCGCATTTACCCAGTGCATTTACTGTTTATACTGGGCATGGCAATCGGCTTTCTCTCAGGGCCACACGAAGATATTCAGGCATTAGGCCTGCCGTTTGAAACCAAAACAATACTGATTGGCTCTTTTGTATCTCAGCTACTCATGCTCGATGCCTGGAACCCTTATTTCTTATCGGTAAATGGACCGGCCTGGTCCATTTCTGCCTTGTTTTTCTTTTATCTGCTTTTTCCGGGTTTTTGCCGCCTGATCCGTTCGTTCTCAGCATCAAAGCTTATTGCTCTTGGGGCCATTCTCTGGGCAGCTTATCTCATCTTTCCTACCTTCTATGTTCTGCTGGGCTTGGAAGGACAGGGTGTGTTTTATGAGGGTTTATTGCACCGGAATCCATTGCTACGTTTGCCTGAATTTCTGATTGGCATAGTAGCTGGCCGGTTGTTTTTATTTTATCAGAAACGGAACGAACTGATCAAATTGACAGCACAAATATCGCCTGTGTTTATACTAATTATTTCTGGGCTGCTGTATATGCTATTGCCTCAGGTGTTTCCGTATGCGCTTTTACACAATGGCCTATTTTTACCTGTACAACTTTTCCTGATCTTATCTTTGGCTACCGGCAACGATATTCTTACTCGTTTTCTGGCCATACCGTGGCTGGTACGCCTGAGCAATGCCAGTCTTACCATCTTCATCGGCCACTATTTTATCTTAGGCTGGTGGGGTCGTGTAGATCAGGCGGTGCGTTTTCTGGTCACACGTTCGGGAGAGGAACTTGGCCATCTCAAACAACTATTCGCAAATTTACTGCAATTGCGTTTTCAGGCTCCAGATCCGTCGTTTGCCTCGTTTTTGCTGAGTCTGGCTGTATTGTCGTTGGTTAGTTATCTGATACAACTGTACTTTGTAGACAAAGTAAGCCGCTGGGCCAGAAACCGTTACATTGTAGTTAGTGAAACAAAGGCAGCCGAAGAGCTGCCCGCATTGCAACCCAGCTTTGCACCACAGTCTGCAGTGATTACGAGCCAAATAACTTTCCAAAAATCAGGTTCAGCACTTCCACAAAAATCAGCCCAATCACAATCCACTCCAGGCGAGTACTTTCGCGGTTTTGCAGCAAATCGGTAAATAATTCCAGGTTGTCCTGTACTACCCGCAGTTCATAATCCAGGGCCCGAAAGCGAGTATTGATGTCAAACATTTCACGTAAACCGTGATCCAGTTTGGACAGATACTCGCTTTCCCATACCACATCCGGCGAATTGAACACGTATAGGTTATCAATGATGCTGTTTTTGACGTTAATGGTGCGACCAATAAATCGAAGCAAATTCTTGGGTGATATCTTTACCTTTCCGGCCCGTTCCAGTTCCTGTGCAAACCGCTTAGTTCCTTCCAGAATATTGTCTCCCAGTGCTTCGTATGTTTCCAGGGCTACCGACTGAGCCGTGTTCAGCATAATTACCCGCACCACATCGGCATTGAGTTCGGGCACGATCAGTGATGTGTAATCAAAGGTCAGCTTTCGTTGCGGATTCACATCTACCATCAAATCTTCCTTAAAATCTTCGCTAACCGTTTTTTCGCAGTAGTTTTTCAGAAAACGGATAAAATCGCTTTTTTCCACTTCCGAGTGATCAACAAAAACGACTACGCCATAGTTAAGCACATACAGGTATTTGTTGTGTTCCAGCACATAAAAAAGTTCGTAGTTTGTCGCAAACTGCGGCTCGGCCGTAAACTCGCCCCGAAATGATTTGATGTTGATTTGTTCGGCAATCTGGAAGGCTTCCACTTTCAGCATAAAATCCGTTTTTTTGGCAAGATAGCAATTTATCCACTGAGTGAAGGCATTTGCAGGCAAAGGCAGGTTTTGGCATCTGGAAGGATACTATTTTCCACAAATATTTCTACGGATAGAGCTTAAACCCTCCGTGTGAGGAGTAATTCAGTACATCTTCACAAAAAAAAATTTTACTGCATGCAACCCTTTCCACCTTTTGCGGGTCATGTATGTAAAATCAACTTCATTAGATTGAAGTGAAGAGGAGTTTTGTGATTGGACTCCCGAAAGTTTATGACTTTCGGGAGTTTCTTTTTGGCGGAAAATGAAACCACCCGCCTCTCCCACCGGAAAGAAACAGTGTTTCCTGTAAAACCAAAAGCAGACTTATTGAGGCAATTTAAAGTGTACGTTTTCGATTATGCCCACTACATTGCCCCACAGATCTTTTACACTGGCCACTTTGATTCCTTCTCCCACCTCTTCTGGCTGCTCGTGTACAGTAGCACCCGCACCGATGAGCCGATGAAAAGACAACTCAATGTCATCCACACCCCAATACGTAACTACGTTTTCTGATTTGTCAGCAGGCTTGTCGTCCGGTTGCAGCCCTAGTTCGTACCCTCCTACATTGAACCCCACATAATACGGTTCGTCAAAATAGGGTCCGTATCCCAATACTTTCGTATACCAGGCTTTGGCCTTCTCGATATCGGTTACTTTGTAAATGGTGGTTCGAAGGCCAAGAAAATTTCCTTTCATGAAAATAGTAGTTAGTCTGCACCAGGTAGATGAAGTAAATAGAAACCCATTCCTAGCCCAGAGAGGTCTTGCATTTGACAGGCCTTTAGGTTTGGATGGAAGAAAACTTTAATGAACTAGCTGGTTTGAGCAATACTATCTATAAACGCTCTGAGTGCTTACGCAATAAGGAGGTTTTGGGTTTTCAAAAGATACTATTTTGTCGGCAGAAATAGGAAAAACAGCCTGAAAATGACTTAAAGAAACTGTTGGATGCGCGAAGCAATAAGGGCCAAAGCATCCTGAGACATTTTCAGTTTGGGCTTGCTGAAATTAATGTCCTGCAAGGAGTTGAGAGGGATCAGGTGCACGTGGGCATGAGGCACTTCCAATCCAATCACGGATACGCCTACACGCAAGCAAGGCACCGCTTTCTGGATGGCCGGAGCTAATTGTTTGCAAAAATCCATCAGGGCCGTGTAAGCAGAGGCCTCCAGATCAAAGATGTAGTCAACCTCTTGTTTGGGAATAACCAGCACGTGTCCTTCGGCAACCGGGTTAATATCTAGGAAAGCAAAGCAATGCTCGTTTTCGGCAACTTTATGGCAGGGAATTTCGCCATGGATGATTCTAGTAAAAATGGAAGGCATGGAATGGGCTATTTTAGGTTTTACGTTTAGGATTGCTGCCGGGTAGGGTTTTCGTATTCTAAATCCTACTCATTGGAGCAGCAAATACTAAACGTAAAACGAAGGATATTTATCTGGATATATCAACAACTTCAAATTCCAGCTGGCCGGCGGGTACGGTAATGGAGGCAGTATCGCCTACTTTCTTGCCCAGCAGTCCTTTGCCAATTGGCGACTGCACCGATATTTTTCCACTCTTCAGATCGGCTTCTTCTTCAGACACTAGCGTGTAAGTGACAGTAGAACCGTTTTTCTTGTTCTTGATTTTCACTTTTGACAAAATTGAAACCTGCGATGTATCAATAGAAGATTCATCGACCAGGCGGGCATTGGCAACCAAGTCTTCCAGTTTGGAAATTTTCAATTCCAGCAACCCTTGTGCATCTTTGGCAGCATCGTATTCGGCATTTTCACTCAAATCGCCTTTGTCACGAGCTTCAGCAATCTGACGGGCAATATCCGCACGGCCTTTGGTGCGTAATTCTACCAACTCATCTTTCAGTCGGGTTAACCCTTCTTGCGTGTAATACGAGATTTTACTCATTTTATTAGTAATAGTTTAGATTGTATTATTTCGTTAGTTGATGAACAACCGGATTGGCAATAAAAAAACGGCTGTAACTACAAGCCGTTCTACAAAACAAGAGACAACTGGTTTGTAGAACATTACCTAAACCCAGAACCGGACAAGTAAAACTGGTTAAAAATGCCTAGAAGCGTTACTTTGTTTTTCATCAGCTTAAACAAAAACAAACCGCAAGAGTCGATAACTCTTGCGGAAGTCTGTAATTGAAACGCTAAAATACGAATTTTGATTGAACAGAACAAAACTCTTCGTAGAAAATTATCATTTATTATTGGCTCTGTCCAAGTATTTTAGTAATTGCCCGGTTCCTCCTGTGGTGATGGCTACACGTAGGCATTTCCTGGCTCTTTTATCAGTTGATTATTCCATTTTCACAATGCTGAAAATAGTAGCTTTCTCAAGACAAAAACCCACCTAATGCGAAAAGAGTTTGTTCAACCAATGAGGAGACGCTACTTTTGGATTTTTATCAAAAGATCCTAACACCTATTGCATATGAAAATTATTTTTATGGGCACACCTGAATTTGCTGTGCCAAGCCTAGAAATGCTGCTACAAAATGGTTGCCAAGTTGTGGCAGTCATTACTGCACCCGATAAACCTGCTGGTCGCGGCCTTCAATTAACGATGTCTCCAGTGAAGGCGGTTGCTGTAAAACACAACATTCCCGTTCTGCAACCCGAAAAACTTAAAAATCCTAACTTTTTAGAAGAACTCAAGAGCTACAATGCTGATTTGCAGGTGGTAGTTGCGTTCCGTATGCTGCCCGAAGTGGTCTGGAATATGCCAACCCAAGGCACTTTCAATTTGCATGCCTCCCTATTGCCCCAATACCGGGGAGCGGCACCTATCAACTGGGCCATTATCAATGGCGAAACCGAAACGGGGGCTTCCACATTCTTTTTGCAACACGAAATTGATACAGGCAACATCATCTTTCAGGAAAGAGAACCCATTTACGAAACGGACACGGCTGGCACATTGTATGAGCGACTTATGCATAAAGGTGCCGAATTAGTGCTGAAAACAGTGAAAGCAGTGGAAACCGGTAATTATCCGCAGATTCCACAAGACCTATCACACCCTGTCAAGCTGGCACCTAAGATTTTTACGGAGACTTGTGAAATTGATTTCAATCAAACTACTTCTCAGGTATACGACTTTATTCGTGGCCTGTCGCCGTATCCTGGCGCATGGACGAAGCTAAACGGCAAAATCTGCAAAGTTTATCAATCGGAAAAATACTATGGTGCGCAGAACCAAAACCCTGCCATAGGAACAATGGATACCGATTCCAAGAGTTATCTGCGGTTCCGCACATCCGACGGCTGGATTGAGGTCAAAGAGTTGCAAATGGAAGGTAAAAAAAGAATGAAAACAGAAGAGTTTTTACGAGGCAACCCGTTCCGAAAGTAACCTCGCAGTCAACTAATTTCTACTTTTATTCTAAATCAGGCACTTAGCAAAATGCATAAGTGCCTGATTTTTTTTGTCAAAACGCGTCAATCTATGTGTAAAAATGACATAATCATTTCCCGCAAACTCTCGCAGAGGAACATCTTTATTGTTACAGTTTTTTCACTAATGCAAAAACCCAATCAACTGTTAATCAAGTAGAGTATAAGTTTTTAATCCGTGCCTAAGACGTTTTTAAATCTTACATTCTCATTCCCCGTCGTATCGACAAACTCTACAACCCAGGTAGAAACTCTCCCGTATTCCTCCCTGCATGCAAGCCTTCCATCTGAATTTTTCATTTGGTTTTTCCTTTGAGCTACCACCGATAAAAATTAGTCTAATCCACAAAACCATTTTAGATTTTCGAATCTAGCTTGGTTATAACAAAATCAGCTATGTTAAAATTTACTAATTATGCATCTAAAAAACTCAGTTTTTTTGCATTATTTCTCATTACAAGTCTTGCCTCCATTTCTACTTACGGTACGGACTACTATGTGAGCACATCTGGCAATGACAGCAACGACGGCTCGCAGGCCAAACCCTACCGGACCATCGCCAAAGCCGCCGCCTC
>CAUQTA010000018.1:0-72820 GCA_963520985.1 uncultured Sphingobacteriales bacterium | reverse complement strand
CCCTTTGAGGAAAGGACTTTCACAGTCGTGATAAGAACTCCCGTCCCCTAGTGGGGAAGGGCTGGGAGTAGGTCTTCTTTCTTTCACATAGATTGAACAAACCCAAGTATTTTCTGTGTTGAAGGAAAAACTCATTTGGGGATTACAGAAAAATAAGCCGGGTTTTGGTATATTGAAAGATACTATTTTCCGGATTTGTGACAAATGGCAACTCATGCACCCACGAAATTTGGTGTACACCCCTTGATTATGTAAACTTGTAAGTCCAAATACCGCATACCAATGATCCCATTTTTACACCGCGCAGGCTTTGCCTGGCTGATGGCCCTTTGGCTAACTTTTCCAGCTGTTGCCCAACACAAATACTACCCGGCTGGCGAACTGAAGCTGGCCCTGAAAAAACTCAATGTTTTGGGCAGTGCCCTGTATATGGCGGCTCACCCTGACGACGAAAATACGGCTATGCTGGCCTGGCTGGCCAAAGACCGTCTGGTGCGTACGTCGTATCTGGCGATTACGCGTGGCGATGGGGGCCAAAACCTGATCGGGTCGGAACAAAGCGAACTCATTGGCTTGATTCGGACACAGGAGCTGTTACAGGCGCGTCGGGTAGATGGTGCCGAACAGTATTTTACCCGTGCCAACGATTTCGGTTTTTCCAAATCGACCGAAGAAGCATTGCAGGTATGGGACCGTGAGAAAGTATTGGCCGATGTGGTTTGGGTGATTCGCAACCTGCGTCCCGATGTGATTATCACCCGTTTTCCGCCAACGGCCCAGGCAGGGCACGGGCACCACAGCGCTTCGGCAGTGCTAGCCGAAGAGGCTTTTGTCGCGGCTGCCGATCCCAAACGTTTCCCTGAACAATTGAAATACGTACAACCCTGGCAGGTAAAACGGGTGGTCTGGAATGCCTACACCCCTAATTTTACCAACAATCCGCCACCCGGAGGCAATTATGTTATGGCTCCGCTGGGTAACTACAATGCGTTGCTCGGAAAATCGTACACCGAAATTGCGGGTGAAAGCCGCAGCATGCACAAGAGCCAGGGGTTTGGCTCGGGGCGAGGCAAAGGAGAACGCAACGACTACCTACAACACAAACTAGGAGAACCCGCCAAAAACGACGTGTTTGATGGCGTGGACTTGACCTGGAACCGCGTGAAAGATGGCAAAATAGTATCTTCGTTACTCGAAAAAGCCTACCAGTTGTTTGATGGCGAACATCCGGAGGCCAGTGTTCCGGTATTGCTGCAAGCGTATCAGGCAATGGCAAAACTGCCACAAACCGACTATTATGTGCAACTGAAGAAAAAAGACCTGACCGAATTGATTGTAGCTTGTGCCGGATTGTCGTATGAAGCGAACCCAACGGCATATTCGGGTACACCGAACCAGCCCCTGCGGGTTACGGCTTCGGTGGTGAAACGGTCGGATGTAACAGTGGTGTGGAAATCGGTGCAGGTGTTGAATACGCCCAAAGACTCAACCATTGGCAAAGAACTGAAAAACAACGAGATCCTTAATTTGCCGGTTTCCTTTACGCTACCCAAAGAAATTCAATACACGCAGCCCTATTGGCTGGCACAGCCTCAACAAAGCAAAGGGATGTATACGGTTACCGATCCGTTGCTCATTGGCAAACCCGAAGCCACGCCGCAACTGGAAGCCGCGTTTCAGTTTCAGATCAATGGCGTTGATTTTACACTAAACACACCGCTTCGCTATAAGTGGGTCAGTCCGGTGGAAGGGGAGTTATACCGCCCGTTTGAAGTTAGGCCGGCGGTGATGCTGAATCTGGATGAAAAAATCATGATGTTTGCTTCTTCCGAAGCCAAGCCTTTTCCGGTATCCTTAAAAGCAGGTGCCGCTCCGGTCAAAGGCCAGTTGAGCTTGGAGTTGCCAAAGGGCTGGAAAGCTTCTCCCGAAATAGTACCGTTTGATTTGACAAAACCCGAAGCCGAACAAAAAGTCGTGTTTCAGATTACCCCTCCCGCCGGTTCGTCGGAAGGAGTGGTGAAAGCCGTTGCCAAACTCCCGGATGGACAGGCTATCTCACTGGGTTTACGAACCATCGACTACAATCACATTCCGCGCCAAACGTTGTTTCCGCTGGCACAAGCCAAACTGGTGCGACTTGACATTAAAACGGCTGGCAAAAACATCGCATACCTGATGGGTGCCGGTGATGATGTACCGCAGGCGTTGCGGCAAATGGGCTATCACGTAACCATGCTCACTGGCAACGACTTACGGGCCGATGTATCGGAATGGCAGCGTTTTGATGCGATTGTGATAGGAGTGCGGGCATTCAATACCGAAGAACGACTCAAATATTACCAGTCCAAATTGATGGAATACGTGGAAAACGGAGGCGTGGTAGTGGTACAATACACCGTGGATCGGGGCGTGGTAACCGATCAGATCGGTCCATATCCATTTGAACTTTCGCGCAACCGGGTTACGGTAGAAGAAGCTCCGATTACATTCCTGAATCCGCAACACCCGCTGCTGAATGCCCCCAACAAGATCACGGCCAAGGACTTTGAAGGTTGGATTCAGGAACGCGGCCTGTATTTTGCCCAAAAGTGGGACAGCCATTATGAGACGTTACTTTCTTCTGCCGATCCCGGCGAAAAAGCCCAGGATGGCGGCCTGCTGATTGCTAATTACGGCAAGGGTCGGTTTATCTACACGGGCTATGCGTTCTTTCGCCAACTTCCGGGCGGCGTTTCAGGGGCATACCGCCTATTTGCCAATTTATTGTCGCCAATGAATGGAGGAGTGAAATAGGTGGGTTTTGGCTTTGGTAAGGATAATATTTTAAAGGATAATATTTTAGCAGACTTCATATTTAAATTTATTTAGGTGAATGGATATAAGACGTGGCATCCTGGTTTTGTTGCTGCCTCTGTTATTGCAAAGTTGTTCTGATTCGCAAATAAGGATAAGGGTGAGCCAGGAAACCTTTAATTATGGTTCTGTAATCTCTGCTAATCTGATTAATTCGTCAAAAGAAGGGGTATGGGTACAAACTACAGTGGAAAGGTATACTGGAAATGAATGGAAAGAAATTCCTCTACTAATTCCGGAACCTAATCTTGAAAGAGCTATTCCTGTGACAAAATTAAAAATGCTTATTGAAAGCAAGGATAGCGTTACTTTTGATTACCCGACTCAGTACATAAATAAAGGCACTTTAGGTAGTTCTGATAGGTTTCGAATAAGATGTGACTATGGAGAAGATACAGAAAAGGAACATGTTACCTATTCTAGAGAGTTTAGAATAACATTATAGTATTATCCAATAAGTCTAGACCTACTAGACTAGAAGAAAGTCAACCTAGTTTTATTTCATGCGAAACCCCACCCGACGAAGTCGCAACATTGGCACAGATAAACAAGGATATGGACAAAACAATCGCATGGTCATTCCAGATCCTACTATAGATGGTCGGTTTCTCGCTTTTTATGAACGACTTGGTCTTTACCAAAAAGTGTATAGGGAAATTCATGGCATTTTCTTTTTGTTCATTATCGAGCAACCCGGAGTCAACAACATCCATCCGTGTACCGTTGAGGATCTGGATTTTCTGATTTTACATACTCCTGCCAAGTATTTTGGAAAACTAAAAACAATCGTTCTGCGGCAGCCCAAACGCAAAGAAAGATTGCTTTCTTCGGTATGGGGGCGACTGATTTATTCGTATGCATTTGAGGAAGACTATATACCAGCCATCATTCTGGAATCCGTTGAGATTGGTGAAAAGTTACGCTGGAAACGAAAATTGAATGTAGAAAATCAGAAAGAGTTAGACCGGCTTCGAGCGGATGGGCATCCGATTGTGGAAACCAAACGGGCTTATGAATTTGAATTAACCCGAGAAGCTTCGCGAAATATCCAACTATACCGCACGTTTTTACATGAACTGGGACATTGGGTGCATTCCGAGCAATATACCGATGATTGGGAAACGTATAGCCAGCTTCCGGCCTCTGAAAGAGAAGCGTTTGCCCATCGGTTTGCGGATACATTACGTTCAGAATTAGTGGGTAGTGCTGTGATTCTGTATGAACGAAAATATAGTTCTGAAAAATAGTATCTCTCAAAAACAGAAAACCCTGCCATGTCTTATGGCAGGGTTTTCTGTTTTTAAACGGCTATATTCATTCTTTCTCAGGTTTGGCACCCGGAAGGCGACTTTTCAGAAATCGGATTTGTCCGCGGTGGTTTGATTCGTGTTCGCACACATGAAACCACTTCCAGTAAGTGTTAACTTGGTCGTCGGGTTTGGACCACACCGGGTCGATGGCCATCAGCCACTCGTCGTCTTTCTTTTTAAACTCCTGCAACGTTTTTCCGCGAACTTCGGCAATGGTGTCCAGATAGAATTTTATATCCTTGCCTTTGATTTCCTTTCGTCCGACATCCCCCAGATTCAAGGCGGCATTCCAGATTTTCTTTTCCTGCTCGTTAAAGTCCTGGCGGTTTTCAAACGTATTGATCTGGTAAAACTTCTCAACGGCACCCAGATGCAGAATCAACGCACCAATGCTATTGGCGTGCTTGTCGTGCAGGTGATCCAGTTCGGCTTTGGTTAGGTTTTTTACGGAGTTCACCACCGAATCGCGGTTGTAATTGAGCATCGAAACCAGCGTGCCGATTTGTGGCGAGTACCCCTCACGAGGCCCGATCACCAGCAGGTTTTTTTCATCGGCAGGCAGCGGCAGTGAATCGGTTGCATACAAATTTTCCATGCCGGCAAAACCAGCGGTTAGGCCCAGGCTCTTTTTAAAGAAATCTCTTCGGTTGGTGGTTGGGTGTGTTTTCATGAGTGGTTGATTGGAATGGATTGCTTAGTTAAGGATAAGTGCAAGATAGGACTGTTTTGCAAGACAGACTAGGAGATTAAGAGTGTTTTTTTGTATGAAAATCCTTGATGGTAAGCAAGTTAAATAGTATCCTTCCAAAAGGCAAAACCCCGATTTTGTCGGGGTTTCGGGTGGCTTTGGCTTTGAAAGATTCGTGAATCCGATGCAGGCTCATACCCCAAAAGCTGTGTTGTTACTACGGTTTTTGCTCTTCGGCAGGTACGCTTTCGATTGGCTGTTCTACTTTGGAAAGAAGCGTCTGGCAAATGTGGCGCGGTACTTCTATAAATTGAACCACTGTACTCGAATCATGTTCCAATTTGCCTTCTTTGTCATATTTGCCTTTTTTGTTTACGATGCTTAGGTAAAACACATCTCCCGTTGCAATATAATGCGCTGTGATCTCCGAGAAATCAATCGAATCAGGCGATTTTACAGGCAGGTTTTGCAGAAGCTGGTAGTGCCTGGCCTCCAGTTCCGACTTGAACTCTTCGGGATTGACAATAAAAGCAAAGTTGGATTGGGCTTCCTGTTTCTCGGCCCATTGATTGGTCGATTCGTCAAACGGTTCCATATCGGCACCCCAGCCGGAGATGAAAGACACACCCAACAGCATCAATGCTTCAATGACCCAGATTACTGTCAGAAAACCGCCACTTATGGTGGCACCCCGAATGCCCCAGGTGCCTACATCGTTGATTTTCCACGCCAGGTCCCAGATCAGGGAAGGATGGGTAAACAGGATCATCAAGTTGTCGATAGAGGAGGAGGAAACCGTTATCCCAATGCGGTTATTGCCCAAATTATAGGAATTTTGTGAATTAACCACCAGGTCAACCCATACCGCCCAGTTGGTGTAAATCAAAACAAGCCCCGCCAGCAAACCCAATGCCATGTTGTATTTGCCGCTGCGGGATTTTAATAGGCGGATCAATTGCTTAATGGCAAAGGCGGCTCCCAGGCCTGCTCCCAGCGTAAGGAAAAAGTTAACGTAAATAAACGGGATATACCAGACTGCGTAGGTGTAGACAAAGCCAAGTACAATGCCGGTAAGGATGATTCCGACGATCCCGACGATAGCGGGAAGAGCGGAAATTTTGCCAGAAGGTTGGTAATACATACGATGTGTGTAGAGTTTGGGAATAGATTAAGATTAGCGTGTTTAGCATTTTTTCTTTAATAACAAAAACCCGAGAACGGGTAACATGCAAAATGAAAATAATTGAAAGCCAGCGTTTGAGAATTGCTCAATACTTTGTATTGCGAACCTGATCGTGAGGGGCAAGCGTAACTGAGAATCGGGGTGAGCATCGAGCCAACGCGAGGGTTGGAAACAATGTGATCTGTGAGTTCTTTTAGGAAGGCAGGGTTTTGTTTCGAAAAAAGATACTATTTTGCGACGCAATTGAATGTTTCGCTTTTTATTTTTAAACGAACTCATGAACTTACTTCAAGGAAAAACGGCACTGATCACAGGTGCATCCAAAGGAATCGGACGGGCCATTGCCTTGCGTTATGCGCAGGAAGGTGCCAATGTCGCCTTTACCTATCTGTCAAGTGTTGAAAAAGGACAAGCCCTGGAAAAAGAGCTGGAAGCGTTGGGCATCAAAGCCAAAGGCTACCGTTCGGATGCCTCAGACTACAAAGCGGCGGAAGAATTGATTACGTCTGTACTTGCCGATTTTGGCACCTTAGATATTTTGGTTAACAATGCAGGCATTACGCAGGACGGCCTGCTGATGCGTATGTCGGAGGAGCAGTGGGACAATGTGATTCGGGTAAACCTGAAGTCGGTGTTTAACCTGACCAAAGCGGCTACGCGTCCGTTTATGAAGCAGAAAAGCGGTTCGATCATCAACCTGACCTCGGTGGTTGGTCTTCGCGGCAATGCCGGACAAGCCAACTACGCGGCATCCAAAGCAGGTATCATCGGCTTTACCAAATCGGTAGCCCTGGAACTGGGGTCGCGCAACATTCGCAGCAACGCCATTGCACCCGGTTTCATTGAAACTGAAATGACGCACGACCTGGAAAACAAAGAAGAGTGGCTCAAAGGCATTCCGTTGAAACGCGGCGGTGCACCCGAAGAAGTGGCCGATTGTGCGGTGTTTCTAGGTTCCGATTTAAGTCGCTACATGACCGGCCAAGTATTGCAAGTAGACGGTGGCATGTTGACCTAAGGCATCCAAAATTTACAAATAGATATTTTGTTTCGGCGGACCCAAAGTCCGCCGTTTTTGTGTTAAGAATTGTCTCACTAAGTTTTTCTTAACAAGATGCTAATTTTTATCGATTAAATAGAAGATTTTGTTTTTTCTGTAGAGTTTATTTGTATTTTGTAACAAAAAAGCTTTTTAGTTTAAAAACATAAATGAATCATTCTCTATGGCTAAAATTGTAAATTATCCAAGAAAATCATTTGAGACAGCATTGGAAATTGCTACTACCGTAGCAAAATTAGGTGGAAAATGTAACGAACAAACTTTAGCAGACAAGCTTAGTAAGAAGGTAAGTAGTGGTTCATTTGCTGATGATGTTAATTCAAGTATTAAGCACGAGTTGGTTACAAAAGATAAACAAATCATAAAGGTAACGCCTTTGTACAGTGAAATTCAATTGGCATATTCAGATAACGAAAAGATAATAAGTTTAAGAAAAGCCTTTTTTGCTCCAAGTACTTATAAAGAAATATTCGAAAGATTCAACAGACAAGCTATTCCCATTGACGTCTTAGACAAAATATTAATTAGAGAGTATGATGTTAATCCATCTATATCGAAAACAGTAGCGAATAATATAATTAAAGGTGGAGAAAGTTTAGGAATAATAAAGGACAACATAGTTCAATTGGAGGATGAACCTATTGAAGCTAAAAAAACAGATGAGAAGGTTATTAACAATGATGAGGATGATATTATTAAGCAAGACGAAAATTCTGGTAATACAGTTGCTGGTATTAAAATAAAAGATAAGAAAATCAATATTGATAGTATTCAAAAAGAGGTAGTGATAAATATTAATATTCAATTAACAGTTCCTGAGACAACGGATGAAGAGGTATATGAAAAGTTTTTTTCGGCAATGAAAAGAAATCTTTTATCTTAAAATTCTATGGATATAAAGGAACTAAAATATATTTTATCAAAGGTGAAAAACTTTGAGAGAGAAATAGAATTCTCAAAGAAATCTAAAACCAATCAGTTTGATAATATTCATAGTCCAAAAATAAATGATATAGTTGTAATTACTGCTACACAAGATGAGTACGATTCATTTGCTAGATTATTACACGATTTGCATCGAATAGAAATAGCTAATGATTCAACAATCTATTATAAAGGTTATATTCAATCTTATAAGTTAAGATATTCTGTAGTTGTTCCAGTTCCTTCAGATATGGGTATAGCCTCTGCTGCAGTAATTACAACAAAATGTATCAGTAACTTTAGGCCAAAATATCTTTTTATGGTTGGTATTGCCGCGGGTATAAAAGCTATTACAAAGATAGGAGATGTGCTAATTGGTGAAAAATCGTTAGATTACAATGAAATTATTGAAGTTGAAAGTAATAATAATAAGAGAATTAAGTTTTCAAATACAATTATTGCTGCCTCCAATCATCTAAAATCAAAATTGCGTTTATTTATAAAAGAATTTGCAATCAAAAAATCTACAGATAATCCTTTGATTACAAGTCTAGAAAGAGAAATAAGCTTTCATTTTGGCATAATAGTTACAGGAAGTGCTTTGATTAGAAGTGTGGATAGAGTTAATCAATTAATCAGAGATTATCATAATATCAAAGGGATTGATATGGAAACTTATGGAGTGTATAAATCTGCTTCAAGTTATGAGAAGAGTTTATTACCTCAATTTCTCTCTATAAAGTCTGTATCTGATTATGGGATGAATGAAAAAGATAATGATCTTAGTAACCCTCAACATAAAAAAGATATCGCCTTATTGACTTCATCTTTTACGCTTTTTGAGTTTATAAAAAGTGATTTTTTTGAATAGTACAGTCTTCTATTTATATGGATATGTGTGCTTGTATCCTAACTACTGTATAATAATTTAGGCATGACAGGTGAAAATTATTTTTGGAATGAGAGAGTTTTGCAATATTGGTTCACAAACTGATTTCAACTTCTACAAACATAGCCTACACATATTGCTTTCCTGAGCAATTTGAGAAGCAAATCTCTAATTTATAGAGCATTTCAGAATAGAAAATAGTATCTCCAAAAAAAGGAAAACCTCCAAAATTTCTTTATTGCATTCCATACAATCCTCCTAATTTGACAAGAGAATGAGTTTAAGTGAAAAAAACAATCCCGCTATCCAATCGTATTCCGATTTCTGGAATTGGTTTGCGCAACACGAACAATCGTTTTTTCAAATAGTGAAAAATCAGGAGGATGTGGCCAAAAACTTTTTTGAAAAGCTAGCACCCCAATTGCAGCAAATCCGGGACGGATTTTATTACCTGACGGGCATGTACGATGAAAATACCGCTGACCTGATTCTGACGGCGGATGGCGTGGTCAAAAACGTAGTGTTTGTGGAAGAGTTAGTAGCCGCCGCACCCAAGCTGGACAACTGGCGTTTTATCGCTCTCAAGCCACCTTCAGACATCGACCAGACCAACATTCGGATGAATGAATGCGATTTTACAGCCGAAACGATTAGTTTTTATGCCAACAATTACCCGGAATATCCCGATGAAATAGACATTGTGATTGTGCACCACGAAATGGCGGAGGAGAATGAGGAACTGATTCGGCAAGGTACGTTCATCTTTCTGGACAATTACCTGGGCGAGCTGAATTTTATCGAAGCGATTGACAACCTGGCAATTGTAGGCAAAGACGAAGCCGAAGACGAGTTGATTCCGATAACCAAACTCAAGGATTTTCTGATCTGGCGGCAGAAGGAATTCATTGAAAAATACGAAGGCGTGCGGTACGATACCGAAAACGATAATTACTCAGGCTTCGAAGCCGAACTTGAAAACGGTTTACCTCTGTTTGCCGTGATCAACACCGACCTGCTCAATTGGGATAGCCCTGCTTCGCATCCGTGGATCTTGAATGTGCAGATTGGGTACGATGGCGAACACACCAACGGCTTGCCCGATGAAGAAACCTATGCTTTGCTCAACGAGATTGAGGATAAACTAGTAGCAGAACTGAAAGATTATGAAGGGTACTTGAACATTGGACGGCAAACGGCCAATAACGAACGGGAAATTTATTTTGCCTGCAAAGATTTTCGCAAGCCTTCCAAAATAGCCTATCAGCTACAGGCCGACTATGCCGACCAACTGGAAATCCGGTTTGATCTTTACAAAGACAAGTATTGGCAATCCTTTAATCAGTTTACCAACGCATGAAACTCTGTGTAGCCCAAACCCGACCAGTAAAAGGCGATGTCGCCCAAAACATCGGACAACACAAACACTTAATCGAACTGGCGGCGGCTCAACAGGCTGATCTGATTGTATTTCCGGAACTGTCGCTGACGGGCTACGAACCTGGATTGGCAAAAGAATTGGCTACAGAGGCCAGCGATTCGCGATTGGATGTGTTTCAGGAATTGAGCGATGCACACCAGATGGGGATTGGCGTCGGTATGCCGTTGAGCCAGTCGGAGGGGGAGAGCATCAGCCTGATTTTGTTTCTGCCGCACCAGCCCCGGCAAGTGTATTCCAAGTATTACCTGCATGCCGACGAATTGCCTTTCTTTGTGAGCGGACCGAACTTGCTACCATTGCAATTACAAAATCAGTCAGTGGCCCTGGCGATTTGCTACGAACTTTCCATTCCCGAACATGCTCAGCAATCCGCTGCTTTGGGAGCCACTATTTATCTGGCAAGCGTTGCCAAATCGGCCAGCGGCGTAGAGAAAGTGCACCAGCGACTAGCCGAAATTGCCCAAACCCATTCCATGACGGTGCTGATGTCCAATTGCCTCGGCCCCAACGATGATTTTATCGGTGCCGGACAATCGGCTGTCTGGAATGCAAAGGGAGAATTGCTCGCACAGTTGAATGATAGCGATGAGGGTTTGTTGCTTTTGGATACCAAAACAAATACAGTCAGTCAAATTGAAGTTTAATTTTCATAGGCTGTCATTCTGTAGGAAAACCCTTCATTAATCCATCAATGAGGGGTTTTTGCTTTTTGAACCATACTATTTTGAACCTTTCATTTTGTAGCTCCGAATGGCATTCGGAGTGTCATGTGACAGCATGCCTTAACAGCAACTAATGCCCCTACGGGTCAACTCCGAATGCCGTTCGGAGCTACAAAAAAATACTTCTGAAATAGTTGTGTTTTGTTTATTAGGTAAATATCTTTGTTGATAAGATATTTATTTGATAAGGTAAATCTTCTCTAATGCTAACAGATGAACAACTACAGAAATTCAGAGACATAAGCCGGGCTTATTCGGATGCATCCATTCTCATGCATGAGTCCATTGCCCGAAAGGCTGGCCTTACCGGCACCGATCACAAGTACCTGGGACTGATTATCCAGCATGAAAAAGTGACAGCCGGAGAAATTGCAAAAATGACCGGACTGACAACCGGCGCTGTAACGGGCCTTATAGATCGACTGGAAAAGAAAGAACTCGTAGCCCGGCAATTCGACAAAAACGACCGGCGCAAAGTGTGGATTGTACCGAATGCTACCAATACGATGAAGCTGATGACGCCCTTATTCACGGAGTTGCAGGAGAAAACCACACAGCTGATTCATTCATTCAGCCAGCAGGAAATTGAATCCATTGAGCGGTATTTTGTCTCGGCCATAGCCATAATGAATGAAGTGAAAGAAAAATTGAACCATGAAAATGACTAACAACTATGAACGCGATTACCGAAAATTACCTGACCCGCGCCGAAATCTGGCTGTTTATCACTGCTCTGGTGTATTTTCTGATGAATGGAGCCCAGATTTTTGAAACGGCCGTTTTTGTTCCCAAATGGACGGCCTCGCCACCCCAAACGCTGCACCTTTTAAACGACCCCAACGGCGTGAGTCTCAAATCGTTCTGGATCGGGTTTCACTCCATTCATGAGATCACCTTCATTCTGGCAATTGTATTTTGCTGGAAGCTCGAACCCATCCACAATGGCTTGCTCATTCTTTTTGTCTTGCACTTTGCCGTTCGGGTGTGGACGATCTTGTATTTTGCTCCTCACATCATGGAGTTTCAGCGCTTTGCCGATGCACCTGCCGCCACCACTGATTTGATGAAACGCGCCTTGCTCTGGAAAAAACTAAACTACTTGCGCGTAGGCCTTTTTATTGTTATTTCACTGGCAATCATTCCGTTGTGCATCAAGCTGCTTAACTTGAAAGCGGCGGCTTTGTAATAAAATTAACGTCAATTATTCAAGACGAGTAGCGAGGTAAGAGCTTGTAAAAAAGGGATTAGCCTCTTTGTCTAGCAAAAAAACTCATCCCTAAATCCCTACCGCACGAGGCTGGCTCATCAAACTCTCGTTTGATGCCCTCCTTCTGAGAAGGGACTTGACAGTCGCGAAACTAACACCCCTCTCTGGAGGAGAGGGGCTGGGGGTGAGGTTTTCACTTTTGAAAGGATACTATTTTGGAAAAATCACTGATTCATTAACTCTGCGCATAAGCAAGAGCAAAGTCTTTCACAAACTCCTCAAAAGGAATATTGCCAACTGTTTCCGATATGTGCATCTGGTAAAAACGTGACAAAACGCCTTCCCGAATGGCAATGCCCATGTCTACGAAATAATGCTGGGCAATATACTCTGAAAAACCGTTCTGTTGCAGCGCACTGAGCAACTGGGAATCACTAAAGGCAATCCATTGCAGTTCAGGCTTTCCAATCGCTTTTCCGAGGAGTTGGGCTATTTCGTTTCCGCTTTTTTGGTCACTCACGATGTGAACCGCACTTTTGCCTTCAAAATTCCGATGATGCAATGCTTTGGCGGCCACTGTTGCAATATCGGCCGGGTGCGACATTGGCATGATGACCTCACCATCAAAGTTATTGCCTAGGATATTTTGGTATTTGATCATGGGAAGCACACCGTAAAAATTGGTGTAAAACATGCCGGGCCGTAAGTGCAGTACATTCACATCAGGCAGCGCATTGAGTTCAGTTTCCAGGTTGTAATATTCCGTCAGAGGTGGTTGTCCGGCTACGGCGCTGCCTACGCTACTCAGGTTTACTACATAGCGAACACCGACTTGTCGAATGGCCTTCGCATAATTAGTACTCACTTTCTGAGCGAATTGCGTGTAATCAGGCACACTAAAATCAGGCGGAACCATGGTGTAAATGGCATCCGCAGCCTGAAACGTTTCAGTAAGAAAGTCAACGTCTTCCAGCGAGCCTATCACTGGTGTAGCATTCTTTGCCAAGATGGCATCTGACCGAGCCGGCGAATGGCTGATGATGGTAACGGCGTGCCCTTGGGCAATGAGTTGCTGGGCTAGGGGCTTGCTGATGTTTCCCAGCGAACCGGTCAATACAAGTTTCATGTTTTCGTTGGTTTTATGTGCCCCCAAAAGTATTTTTGTGCTTACTTTTATACAAGTACTTACCCTAAAGTAGGTGATCATGACCCAGATCAAAGATGCATCGACCATTCAGGAGAACAAGAAGAATGCTAATGTTGAGTGTCCGATTACAGCTGTAATGGAGCAAATTGGCGGATACTGGAAACCCATCCTCATTTTTAACTTGCTGGATGGACCCAAGCGTTACAATGAAATCCGGAAGGCGGTACCAAAGATTACCGAAAAAGTGCTGATTCAGCAACTGAAGCAATTGGAAACCAGTGGGTTGCTCATCCGTACTTCCCGGCCCGTGGTGCCTCCGTATGTGACGTATGAACTAAGCGAAACTGGAAAGAAGTTGCGACCGGTTTTGTATGAAATGGCGGTGTGGGCGGTGGAACAAGCGGAGAAAAGTTCGGTATTGGCAACCAAGGATTTGAGTCAGTTCCCAACGGTTTAGATTCTAGTTATAAGTGGAGGTTTTGGCTTTTCAAAAGATACTATTTTGAGTCGGTTATTCGGTTGGTTTTGAGTTTATTACATTTCTCTCCCCATGCTGCTCCTCCCTTTTTGGAAAAGCAAAAAAACGTACTTTACTTAATGTTTCTGCCCGAAAAGCCAGTCCGTGTCAACTAAAAAACCTCACCCCCGACCCTTCTCCTCCAGAGAGGGGTGTTAGTTTCGCGACTGTAAAAGTCCCTTCTAAGAAGGAGGGCATCAAACGAGAGTTTGATGAGCCAGCCTCGTGCGGTAGGGATTTAGGGATGAGGTTTTTCGCTAAGCAAAGAGGCTAACAAGCTCTTGCTTCGCAATGACGGGCAAGTCGTTGGGTTTTGCCTTTTCTACCATACTATTTTGCCTGCTTGCTTTTCTGCACGGAAATAACCACGTACTTGGACGAAGGTGTTTTGCTTTTGTCGGCAAAGGAAGTGACCGGAACCAGCGGATTTGTTTCGGGGTAATACGCAGCGGTGCAACCCTTCGGAATGTCGTACGGCACCACCTTGAAGTTAGTGACTTTCCGTTCGTTTCCGTCGGCATCGTAGCTGGTAATGTCAATCCGGTCAAAGTTGTTCAGGCCACGCTCTTCCATATCGGCCGGACTCATGAGCAGCACCGTGCGTTCGCCATGAATGTTGCGGTAGCGGTCATCCAGGCCGTACACCGTTGTGTTAAACTGATCGTGCGAACGGATGGTGGTCAGGGTAAGCCGACCGGTTTGCTTGCTCAAATCCGGTAGGGGGCCAACGGTAAATTGCGCTTTGCCCGACTTTGTTTTCCAGACCCGGTCAGTGGCGGGTGGTTTCAGGTAAAAGCCACCCGGATGGTTGATTTTGGCATTGTAGTTGGTAAAGCCTTCAATGGTTGCTTCGATTTTATCCCGAATCCGGTCATAATTGCTGACTAAGTCTTTCCAGTTGACTTTTGAGTTGGGTAAAGTTGCCATCGCAATGCCCGCAATAATGGCCGGCTCGGACAATAGATCCGGCGACGCGGGTTTGTTTTTGCCTTCGCTGGCGTGCACCATGCACGTCGAATCTTCAACCGTAACTTTTTGAGGAACACCGTTTTGCAGATCTTCTTCGGTGCGACCCAGGCAAGGCAGAATCAAGGCTTCCTTTCCCGTAACCAGGTGACTGCGGTTCAGTTTGGTGCTGACGTGAATCGTCAGGTCGCATTTTTGCAAAGCCGCTTCGGTCAGATTCGTATCCGGAGTTGCCGAGGCAAAATTGCCGCCCATGCCCATAAACACTTTTACCTTACCCTCTGCCATGGCCTGAATGGCTTCAACCGTCCCATAACCGTTTTCACGGGGCGGATTGATGCCAAAAACTCGTTCCAACGCGTCAAGCAGGGCAACGGGTGGCTTCTCAAAAATTCCCATGGTGCGGTCTCCCTGCACATTGCTGTGCCCGCGGATTGGTGCCAAACCGGCACCCAATCGTCCAATGTTGCCTTTCAGCAACGCCAGATTGACCAGGTACTGAATGGTAATGACGGCGTGTTTGTTTTGCGTAATGCCCATGCACCAGCAGAAAATGGTTTTATTGGAACGCAAATACGTTTCGGCCGCTTTGGTAATCTCTGCCCGCGAAATGCCCGACTGCTGGACAATGGCATCCCAGGGAGTCTGTTCGATATCCTGTTGCAAGGCTTCAAATCCAACGGTATGCGTTTTTATGAATTCATGATCCAACTGACCTGGCTTTTGTTTTTCCGCTTCCAGCACCACTTTAATCATGCCTTTGATCAGCGCCATGTCGCCGCCGATGTGTACCTGCAGGTATTGTGTAGCTACTTTCGTGGATTTTTGCAGCAGCAAATCTGTCACGTGCTGCGGATGAATGAAGCTTTCCAGCGCGACTTCTTTCAGCGGATTGATGGCTACAATCTCACAACCCCGTTCGCGGGCTTCCATCAGCGTGGTCATCATGCGGGGATGGTTGGTACCCGGATTCTGGCCAAAAATGAAGATAGCCTCGGCTTCATCATAATCCGATAGCTGAATGGTCGCTTTGCCTACACCAATGGCTTCGGCCAAGGCCACGCTGGTGGCTTCGTGGCACATGTTGGAGCAGTCGGGCATGTTGTTGGTGCCAAATTCCCGGACAAACAACTGGTACAAAAACGCCGCTTCGTTGCTGGTGCGGCCCGATGTGTAGAAAACTGCTTCGTTGGGATTGTTCAAGCCACGCAGATGCTGACCAATCTTTGCAAAGGCCGCTTCCCAGGAAATGGGCTCATAATAACCCATTGCAGCATTGTACGCCATTGGTTCAGTGAGCCGACCTTGCTGTTCGAGCCAGAAGCCGTCTTTGGCCCGCAGTTCTTTGACGTTGTGTTTCTGAAAAAAATCGCGCGTCACGCGTTTGGTGGTTGTTTCATGGGCAACGGCCTTGGCACCGTTTTCACAGAACTCCGCCAGGTGCGGTTTAGCCGGATCGGGCCAGGCGCAACTGGGGCAATCCACGCCGCCGGGTTTGTTCATTTTCACCAGCACGGGAGTAGCCGGACGCAGGGCTTTGTCGCGGAAAATCATTTTGGTGACGGCGGTCAGCGCCGCAAAATTACCCGCCGGATGCGTATAGGGATGGGTTTTGGTATCTTCAGACATAGTATTTTTTCAGGTTGCAGGGTTAGGCTAAAACAGGCTGTGGCAGTTCTATGTATTCGGGATGCGTGTAAATGGTCGCCCGGTCGCCACGGCAAAAGGCAATCAGGGTAATTCCTTTCTGCGCGCACATTTCTACCGCCATGGAAGAAGGCGCCGAAACGGATAGTAAAAACGGAATCTGAGCTTGTACGCATTTGGCGACAATCTCGTACGAAACCCGCCCGCTGACGCACAAAACAGCGGCTTTAGACAATGTTTCTGCCAAGAGAAGTTCACCAATGGTTTTGTCCACGGCATTGTGGCGACCAATGTCTTCCTGAATGGAGAGCAAATCGCCGTTGATGCCAAACAAACCCGCGGCATGTGAGCCGCCCGTTTGGTCAAATGTTTGCTGGTGAAGCCGCATTTGGGCAAACAAATCCGGAATGAGTTCGCTATCCAGTTGCAGCGAAGAATTAACGATGTGAGGAATGGCAATGTCGCACAGCTCCGTTTTGCCACAAATGCCGCACGATGCACTGGAAGCGATGCTGCGGTTGAATATGTTTTTAGCTTGAAGGAGACTTTCGGGAAGTGTTAGGCTGATTTCACGTGTTGCACTTTTGGTGCCAGCAATTTCCTGTATCTCAAGCAGTTCGTTTTTTGAAGAGAGAATGCCTTCGGTAAATAGCAATCCAGCTGTTAGGGCCACATCCTGGCCGGGAGTCCGCATGGTAATCGTATATGGACGGCGGTTGATGCGGATTTGTAGTGGCGCTTCTTCTACCAGTTTTTCTTCGGTTTCGCGTATATGTCCTGCCTCAATCCGAATGGCAGGCGTTGTTTCAATCGTTTTCATGCCTATACTAACTAACGATTCCGGCTTTTGTTTTGAGTTAGCTTGTTTGACTATTGGTAGGGTTTTTGTCTTTCGAAAGATACTATTTTTAAAATGCGTTACAGGCTGAACTTTGTCCGATTTCTTTTCGTAAAACGAACCGATAAAACTTGTTGAAACACATACTGTTAACCAAAAACGGACCCCTATTTTGAAAATAGGGGTCCGTTTTTATTCTTTGGCAATAACAGGATTTCACACAGCGGCGGCTCCGGCTTCAGCCACGGCGTGGTCGTTTTCCACGGTACTGCCACTTACACCAATAGCGCCAATCACTTCGCCTGCTGCATTTTTGATGGGCAACCCACCTGGAAATGAGATCAATCCACCATTGGAATGCTCAATGTTATACAGTGAACCACCCGGTTGCGACAGGCTCCCGATTGTGCCAGTAGGCATGTCAAAAAAGCGGGCGGTTTTGGCTTTTTTCAGAGAAATATCGGCCGAACCCAACCAGGCTCCATCCATGCGCACAAAAGCCAGTATGTTGGCTCCTGCATCGACAATGCAAATGTTCATTTTGGTATCCAGCGCAACGGCTTTTTCTTTGGCTGCAGTAATAGCCTTTTCGGCTTGTTGTAGGGTTATGGTCATGAGAATACAGGTTTAGTGTTTTAGCAGGCAAAGGTAAGCTGGCAGCAGCCGAGTGTGATTACGAATTCAGGCCAAAAACTTATGAAATCAGGTTATTTATCAGCTACTTCCATTGATGGTTCCTGTGATGGTTCCTGCAATATGCGGGCCGGACTTACGCCAAATTCGTTCTTGAAAGCAGTACTGAAATTAGACAGGTTGTTGTAGCCGGATTCCAAGTAAATATCAGAAGGCTTGATCTGGCCGTTTTGTAACAGTTCTTTGGCTTTCTGCAGGCGTTTGCGTTGAAACCACTTGCCGGGTGGTTCGTTGAATTCGGAAATAAAATGGCGTTTGAAGGATGACAAGCTCATGTTGCATAAAAATGCAATTTCTTCCAGTTTCAGATTGGACCATATGTGGGTATCTACTTTTTTTCGAAACGTTAGTTTGTCTTCTTTTTCAATCAATGAACAGATGTATGTCAGAAAATCATCCCCGTATTTATTCCATAGGTACAGCATGATTTCTTCAAACTTGACCACCAGCCACGCTTTTTCCTGAGCCGGTTTTAGCCGCATCAGAGAAGATAACGAATCGATAAATAAGGACAAGTATGTATCGTTTTCAATAACGAAAAAAGGAGTTTCTTGGGTGGATAACCGGTAGTGAGTGGGGATGATCGTGAACTTGAGCAGAAAATCTTCGAGGCACTTTTGCGAAAAGAAAAAGAGCTTGCAGAAATACACGGCCTCTTCGTTGAGCAATTCACTGACCAGGCAATTGCCGTTTCTGATTAAAATGGACTGCTGCTCGTTACCTGCCACGGCAGTGTTGGCAAAATGCAACTGCTTTTGCCCGCTCTGTAAAAAACTAAATACATGCTGGGTTAGCTGGACTTTACTCTTAATCACCTCTTTGTCCATTTTGTAGTCATCCACCCAAACATCCGGAAATGCATAACCGGGAGCAAAGAACGAATCAGGAAAGCTTTGGATCGACATGGCAACTGTAGTAGTTAACAATTTTTTAAAGATACGAAGAAAATGCTATACCCAGCACACCAACGGAAACCTTGCCAACTACCGATACCAAACTTTCTATCTGTATTTGTTTGATTTTTAGAAGGTCATTTTGTAATCTTGCGGCATGAAAAATCATACTGCCAACGTTTCTGCACATACTGGCATTTTTTCTATAGCAACAACCCCTGCTACGGCTATTGCTATTACCACAACTACGACCCGCCCCTAGGCGGAACTCTACTACATATCACCCCTTCGTTTTCTTGCTTTTTGAGCATCAATTCCTCTACTGGACAATCTTACACAGGTGCCTGGTTAACTGTACTTTATACCGAACTATTATGCAACACATTGCCGACTCGCTGATCCAGAGTGTGTACACCGCTCTACCGCAACTGCAAGCTATTTCTGACGAACTCGCCGCCGAAAAACCGCATCCTGAAAAATGGTCGAAGAAGGAAATTCTAGGACATTTGATTGATTCCGCTTGCAACAACCAGCAGAAGTTTGTGCGAACCATGGCGCAGTCACACCTGGATTTTACAGGCTACCAACAGGATTTTTGGGTAGAAGCCCAGCAATACAACCAGGCCCCTTGGCTTCAGTTGATTGCATTGTGGCAGGCTTACAACGAACACATTGCCCACATCATCGCCCATGTAAGTCCGGTGGTGTTGTCGCACACCATTTCCGTGAACGGTTCGCAGCCCTACACGTTGCAGTTTATCATGGAAGACTACGTGACGCATCTGAATCATCACCTGAAGCAGATTTTTTCGGTATAAGGGGTTTTGGCTTTCGGAAGGATACTATTTTTTCGACAAATCCCCGGTACCTTTGACTCATACCCATCAACAAGCGAAACGATAATCTTTTAATCTAGTCACTCGATAATTTATTCAGTTTTAAGTATATGAAAGTTCTCAAATTTGGGGGTACCTCCGTGAAGTCGGCGGAAATGATGAAGCAGGTAGGTGATATTGTAAAAGATGCCCGTGCCGAAGGGCAGGTGGCGGTAGTGGTTTCGGCCATGTCGGGCATTACTGACCAGCTGATCAATGTAAGCACGCAAGCATCTCAAGGCGACGACACGTACCCCACCACCTTGAAAGAAATTGAGAAAAAACACCTGGTTTGCATCCAGGAATTGTTGCCTCCCCAACACCAGACCCGCACCGTGGCCGCCGTAAAAATGATGCTCAACGAGCTGGAAGATGTGCTACAGGGATTGTTTTTGATAAAGGAAATCTCGCCCAAAAGCCGTGATTTTGTCATGAGTTTTGGCGAACGGATGTCGTCAACCATCATTACGGAATATTTCAAAACCATCGGATTGGATGCCCAACTGATCGATGCGCGGGAGTTGATTTTGACCGACGATAATTTTGGCAATGCCGTTGTGCAGTTTGACGAAACCGACAAGCGAATCCGCAAATATTTCTCCCGCACCGACAAGCTGATTGTGATGGG
Organism: uncultured Sphingobacteriales bacterium; assembly: GCA_963520985.1. GTDB lineage: Bacteria > Bacteroidota > Bacteroidia > Cytophagales > 172606-1 > Xanthocytophaga. The sequence continues at coordinate 52,342 of CAUQTA010000018.1, read as the reverse complement.
CGGCTTCATTGCTTCAACCGGTAACAACGAAACCACCACATTAGGACGGGGCGGTTCGGATTATACCGCTTCCATTATAGCGGCCGGACTGCAAGCCAAACTCCTCGAAATCTGGACCGATGTGGACGGCATGATGACTGCTGACCCGCGGAAGGTGCGTAAGACTATGGTACTGAAGCAATTGTCGTACATCGAAGCGTTGGAGTTGTCGCATTTTGGGGCCAAAGTTTTGTATCCACCATCGGTGCAGCCGGTGTTGGCTAAAAACATTCCGCTTAAAATCAAGAATACTTTCAATCCGTCGGCACCCGGAACCTTGGTGACCCGCGAAAGCACGGACAACGGCTCGGCTATCAAGGGGATTTCTTCGATTGATACCGTAGCTTTGATTTCACTGAACGGCAGCGGCATGGTGGGCGTTTCAGGCTTTGCCAAGCGGCTATTCAGTGCGTTGGCGGCGGGCAAAATTAACGTGATTCTGATTACCCAGGCTTCATCCGAGCATTCCATTACGGTTGCCATCAACACCAATGAGGCCACCAAAGCGAAAAGTTTAATCGAAGCGGAATTTGCGGCTGAATTGAAAAACAATGCGCTGGAACCCGTGGTGGTTGAGCAGGATCTGAGCATTTTGGCCATTGTGGGTGAAAACATGCGCAACACTCCCAATGTTTCGGGCAAATTGTTTTCGTCACTGGGACGCAATGGGGTGAATGTGAGGGCTATAGCGCAAGGCAGTTCGGAAAATAATATCTCTTTCGTGACCCAAACCGCCGATTCGCGCAAAGCCCTCAACATTGTTCACGAAGCCTTTTTCTTGTCCGATACCCGTGTGCTGAACGTGTTTCTGGTTGGTGTGGGAACGGTAGGGGGGACGCTGCTACGGCAGATGCGGGAACAGCAGGAGTATTTCCTGAAAGAATACAATCTGGAACTGCGCATTACCGGCATTGCCAACAGCAAGAAAATGTGGTTTGATGAAAACGGTATTCATCTGCCCGACTGGAAAAATGTGCTGGACAACAACGGCGAACCGATGACGATGGGTGGATTTGCGGGTAAAATGCACGAATTGAATCTGCGAAACTCGATTCTGGTCGACTGTACCGCTAGTGAAGACTTGGTGGACATTTACGAAGAATCGCTGCAACGGGGCATTTCGATTGTGACGCCGAATAAAGTGGCTTGTTCGGGCAACTACGATTTGTACAAACGTCTGAAACAAACCGCTACTCAACGCGGAGCTAAATTCTTGTTTGAAACCAACGTGGGAGCTGGCTTGCCGGTCATCAAAACGCTGAACGACCTGACCCAAAGCGGCGATAAAATCCTGAAGATTGAAGCGATTTTATCTGGTACGCTTAACTTTCTGTTTAACGAACACAAGGCTGGAGTTTCGTTTAGTTCGGTGGTGAAAAAAGCCAAGGAGCTAGGCTACTCCGAACCCGATCCGCGCATTGACATGAACGGCTTGGATGTAGCCCGTAAGATATTGATTTTGAGTCGAGAAGCAGGTGCTCGAAAAGAAGCCAAAGATGTGGTGAGTGAAAATTTCCTGCCCGAAGAATGCCAAAAGGCAACTTCAGTGGAAGAGTTTTTCCAGATTCTGCCCAAATACGACGACCATTTCGAGAACGTGCGTGCCGAGGTGGAAGCGGCGGGCAACCGTCAGCGGTACGTGGCTGTGTATGAGAATGGTAGCTTGCGTACCGGTTTGCGGGTAGTAAGTCCGGATAGTCCGTTTTTCCAGGTGGAAGGCAACGACAATCTGGTCTTGTTCTGGACGGAGCGGTACAAAGTGCGTCCGTTAATTGTAAAAGGGGCCGGAGCTGGGGCCGAAGTAACTGCGGCCGGTATCTTTGCGGACATCATTCGGATTGCGAATTTTTAGAATGCCTCCTCCAGCCCCTCTCATGGAGGGGAGTAAAAGAAATCCCACCTAAATCCCTCCCCATTAGGGAGGGATTTAGGGCTTCCTTCTCCTAGTGGGAGGACATCAAACGAAAGTTTGATGGGCTAACTTGTGTGTATGTTTGGGAATAGAGGTTCTTTGAAGGAGGTTTTCGATTTTGAAAAGATACTATTTTGAAATACATTAAAAAACTCCCCTCCACGGGAGGGGCTGGGGGAGGCCCTCTATGGATGAACACAACAAACTTCCGTTTAATCCGGCATTGACCGAGCTGGCGCAGTACCTGCGTGATTTTAGTTCCAATGCCGAGATTGTACTTTGGAATCAGCTGAAAGACAAGCAGCTGGGAGTGGAGTTTACCTGGCAGCATCCGATTGGCGACTATGTGGTCACTTTCTTTTGCGAGGAGAAAAAGCTGGCTATTGACATTGAGTCGGATGCACATACACACCCGGATGCGTATTTTTCGTTGGTGCAGAAAGAAGTAGATTTGCAGCAGCTGGATATTCGTTTGGTGCGGTTGCGGGAAGAGGATGTGCTCAAGGATGTTAACGAAATTTTGGAAAGAATCGGAAATGAAATTGATTCTAAATCATGAAGCGAAAATTAATTTTACTAGCCATTATCGCTTTTGTTTTTGGGTTGTTTATGTGTGATACAACTTGGGGTATTGAAAAGTTTTGTGGAGAACCAGAAGGTAAGAGGAAAGTTTTTATAGATTCTCTCAATCATGTTCATGCGAAGGTATTAGTGGTTAAAGAAGTACCATGTTATTTTGGCTATCTGGAAGTGAGATGTAAAAGGGAAGTTTCAGAAAAACTCTTAGATTCCATAGGTTCTTCTGCTCAAGCATTGGGTTGGATTGAGGTTTTGGTTTATAACACGGAAGGATTTCTCATTCGAGGAGAAACGGGTTCTATGTAAGCAGGTTTTGCATTTTGAAAACATACTATTTTATTCACGATTCCATCATTCACTTCTTCTAAATTGGATAGCTTACACATTTTTGCTCCGGCCACCGTAGCCAACGTTGCCGCCGGATTTGACATTCTCGGCTTTGCCCTCAACGCCCCCGGCGACGAAATTACCATCCGGAAAACCGATGCGCCGGGTATCACCATTCAGAATAAAACCGAGTTTACCAGCATGCCCCTACAAGCCGAAAAAAATACGGCGGGAGTAGCATTACAGGCGTATTTGCAGCATTTGGGCAGCGAGCAAGGTTTCGAAATCGTATTCCTGAGAAAGATAAAACCCGGCAGTGGCATTGGCAGCAGCGCGGCGAGTTCCGCAGCTGCCGTGTTCGGTGCCAACGAGTTATTGGGTCGTCCATTGGAGCGGAAAGAACTGGTGCAGTTTGCCATGCAGGGTGAAAAGCTGGCCAGTGGCTCGGCCCACGCCGACAACGTGGCACCGGCGTTGATGGGCGGTTTTGTATTGGTGCGCAGTTACCATCCGCTGGATCTGGTGACGATTCCGGTTCCTGAAAATCTGTATGCTACGGTGATTCACCCACAGATTGAGCTGAAAACCGAAGATGCGCGCAAGGTGCTACGCAAGCAAATCTGGTTGAAAGATGCTGTGGTGCAGTGGGGCAACACTGCCGGACTGATTGCCGGGTTGTTTAAAGGGGATTACGAACTGATTGGCCGCTCGTTGCAGGATGTAATTGTCGAGCCTGTCCGTTCGCTATTGATTCCCGGTTATGAAGTGATTAAGAAAGCGGCTTTGAATGCTGGGGCACTTGGGTGCAGCATTTCCGGTTCGGGTCCGTCAATTTTTACGCTGAGCAACGCCGAATCCACGGCACAAGATGTTGCCCGAGCCATGCAACAAGTGTGTGAGCAATACGGCATCGACAGCGATGTGCATGTGTCGCAGATAAATACGCAGGGACCAAGAATTATTTAAAATTTGAATAGGAAACCAACCTATAAATAAAACAAACGCCCAAATGAGTTTCATCCACATTCTTATCATTCTTATTGGCATTTTAAGTGTTTTACTAACGAGTTCTTATCTTTATAATCGATTTAAAATACAGTCGCTAAAAGAGTGCTTTGTTGTGAGTGTGCTTTGTCTCTCCGCATTTATTCTACTTTCGACAGAGTTTCTGAGCCTTTTTTCGGCTATTACACGAATAAGTTTGGGCATTACCTGGGCAGCGTATATCGTTGTGCTCATCGTGTTGAATAAGAAATCAATGCCGTTTGGCATTCTTCCTACTATTTACACTCACCTGAAAGGATTGAGACGGTATGAGATAGGGTTTTATCTCTTTCTCGGATTTATTTTGTTGATTGTTTTCGTACAGGGCATTTTGTATCCTCCCAATAACTGGGATTCGATGGTATATCATCTCGGTCGAATCATACATTGGGTTCAGCAAAAGAATGTTGATAATTTTCCAACCCACATTCTGAGACAGGTTTACCAGCCCCCTTTTGCAGAATACATAATTCTGCAACTCAATATTCTTACAGCAGACGATGTTTTGAGTAATTCAGTGCAATGCTTGTATTTGTTTGCTTCTGTCATCGGTGTAATGCAACTTAGCTCCACTCTGGGACTATCCAGAAAGGAACAATTGCTAGCTGGATTTTTTGCGATAACTCTTCCCGAAGCCTTACTCCAAGCAAGTTCTACACAAAATGATATCGTTGTTTCTTTCTTTGTAATAGGCTCTGTTATCTATGTTTTTAAGATTAGAAAGCAAGCAAATTATATCAATTTTATTCTTTTAGGTATATGTGTAGCCTTAGCTGTTGTTACCAAAGCAACGGCCTATATTTTCTTATTGCCCTTCTTAATTATATTGGCAATAAGCCTGTTGTATCAAAAATTCTGGCTGAATTCTTCTATTGTAGGAACTTTGATCATCAGTTTGGCGATTTTTTTATTGTTAACAGCAGGAATGTACACAAGAAATTATCAACTAAGTGGTACATTTTTAGGTACTTCTCACGAAGAAAGTCAATTGTACCAAAACCAGAGACATGGTCCTACCGCATTAATTTCTAATCTAATACGAAATGTTTCTTTGCATTTTGGATATCCTGTCTTAAGCGGAAAAACAAAAAAGTATGTGCACAAATTTTTGGATAGGATAGGAGAAGATGAGAATGATGCGTCTCTCAATTTTAATTCGGATAAATATAAGATTTTCGTAAATTTTAATCACGAAGACTATGGATGCAATCTGATTCATGTAATTCTGATTGGTTTGTTGATGGTTTGTACTATCCGGAAAACGTATCAGACAAAACCTGTCTTTTATCTTCAACTGGGTGTAATAGCACAATTCATTTTGTTTTGTTTTTTGCTGAAATGGCAATACTGGCATACCCGTTTGCATACAACCCTGTTTTTTGCCTACATGCCTGTGTTGGCCTATCAATTCAATGTGGTGTTTTCTAAAAGATTGCATTGGATTAAACTAAGTATTATAGGAGTACTGATGGTTTATGCTTTTGGGATAGTTGCAATAAATGTATCTCGGCCTCTCTTGCCATTATTACCTTCTATAATTACTAAATCCGACAGTTTTGATAGATATAGAAAATATTTTAACAATAGACCTGACGCATATGAAGAATATTATAAACTCTATTCGTATCTAAATCAACACTCCTATCATTCTGTTGGGATGATTATTGATTTGTATGCTTGGGAATACCCTCTTTTTTCAGACGGATTCCAGAATCAGAAGTATTCACATCACATCTATGTCAATAATGGTAGTCAAAAGTTTCAACAAGAAATTCCTGAAATAGATTGCATTATTTCAAGTGAAAAACAGGATATCATTCATTTTAATAACAAAGACTATAGGAGAAATCCCGCCTTTAGTAAAGACCTGTTTTTGTATGAATGGAGACGGTAGAAGGATGTTTTAATCCTGACTGAAATGACTGACCTTAAGTTGTCAATAGTTTTATAAGAGGTAATTGTTGGAGACTAATTCTGTTTGTTATTTGTGATCCAAAAAAATAGTTCAAAACTAAGTTGATACTATGCAAATTTGCGTTCTGCTGTGCTTAGCAGGCTTCTTTTTTAGTTGTAATTATCAGAACAATAAGGAAGATAAACTGGTAAATGGCGATTCTTTGGAAATGGTGCAGGAGGAAAACGCAATGCTAGCCAGGCAAAAGAAACGTGAGGAAGATTTCACCAGAAACATGCAGAAAAAAGGGTATCGTTTTGTTTGTACCAAAGAATGTGATGGCAGTGCATTGATAGAGATCGAAGGGAGAAAAGTGGAATATGAGCAACTGCATGTAGAAACTATATTAATAGGGGATAGCTTATACATTGATTTACAATTCAAAGAAGCGTGTTGTCAAGAATTTAGCGGAGATGTAGAAAAATCAGGAGATACGTTGAAATTAACTTACAGCCCGAATGGAGAAATGGTCTGTGCTTGTACGTGTGAATACAACTACCGGTTTTCATTGCCTGCTCAGAAATACAAAAGTAAATATCTTACAGTCAATGGGTATTTGATCAGAACCAATCAGCATATTACAAAAAGAAAAACCAAAAAATAGTATCTTTTCCAAGAAGAAAAACGGCTGTCAATAGTTATACCCTACTTTCAATCACTATGAATCAGGTGAGATTTTTCATTGTTTTGCTAGCAACCATTCATCTGGTTTCATGTGCCAAAATACTCACTAAAAACTCTCCAACAAAAACATCGGAAAGCAAGCGTTCCTCCGAGTCACTTGGTGACAACAACGTGATTGTCAATGATTCAAAGAATGTTTCAAGTATCCATTCCCAAGGGGGAGACAAAGTAATCTTCGAGGGAAAGAATAACTTGTTTGAATTGGTGCGGGTAAACGCTGCTTATTTTGATAAGCACCACGATGTGTTGATTATCAAAGGGGATAACAATATCATTAAGTTGTATAACACGAATTTGGTTGATCTAAGAGGAAAGGGCGCGGATACACTGGTAATCGTTGGCAATCAGGTAAAATATGTGGCTGATTATGCCAATGCATTGGTCGTCAGATCGGCGGAAGTAAAGGTTGATACAGTAGAACTGAGAGAAACTAATCCCAATTTGAATGCTTACTTCAGCGATTTTAAGGAAGAACAGGACCAACAAGTAACGCTAAAATACTTCGATGAACCCGTACGCGTAAAATACGCCTTTGACTACTTCGTCAGCAAAATAAATACCGGAAATGCCGAATACTACTTCCAACTCGGCGAGATGTACCTGTATGGCATAGGAACAAAAGTATCTACCCTGAAAGCAGTTGAGTTATATGAATATGCTGCGAAGAAAAACCACATTCTTGCCATTCGCCAACTGGGTGATATTTACCAAAGGGGCACTTTTGACTTGAAAAAAGATACTATTTTGTCAACGTATTATTACAAGGTTGGTGCCCAGCTAGGCGATGTGTATTGTTCGGAGGCGTTAACTAATTGAGTTGAAAGAATTGGGTATACATGCATTCAAATATGGCTTGATTATCCTTCTAGGCTTGTTGCTAAGCCCAAAAGGGTATTGTCAATCATCGGTTTCTAACGATAACATTGAAAACCGATTGCCTCTCAGCCTGAATCAGTGGCACGCTTCACAAACCGATGGATGCACCGTGCAATGGAACTGTGTGGATGAAGCCTTGACGGGCAAATGCATCGACTACCACAACGACCAGTGGTTTAGCTTTACGACTTCGGCTATTGTTTCATCCCTTTACATTAATATTGCCAAGCAAGCCTGTCGCGATGTACGGGGTGTGCAGCTGGTGGTGATTGACGGCACGCCTTGCCAGACAACAACCTACCAGATACTGGCCTGTGTGTCACTGGCCAATCAGGATGATATTTACGTGCAACTCGATTCGCTCAAGCCTAATCATACCTATTTACTTAATGTGGACGGGTATTTGCACGATTACTGCCGGTTTCAAATCCAGGTAAGCGGACAACCACAAGGCATGCCCATGAACAAAGCCCTGCAAGGTAGGGCCAAAGCGACTCTTGCCGAAGGTATTGCGAACCTTTCGTGGACGGTGGATGAAGACGTTGCCGCACAGGTCAATCAGTTTGAAGTCTTTCGGCGGCATCAGAAAGATGTCCGGTCCACACAGATTCGCACGCTGGACCTTATGCGTAATGCCGCCGGGAATTTCAAAGAAAACTACCAGATTCAGGATTCGCTTTCCAAGGCCGGTTTGTATACGTACAAAGTGATTGGACTTACTGCCAATGGCGGTCGACTGCTTATTGGTGAATACCAGCAGAACGTTACGCAGCGCGATTTGAGCAATGCCTACATTTACATTCCTTTGCCTTACCGCAAAGGCACTTCCGTAACACTTTTGCTTTATGATGAATCAGGCAAACGGTTGCTGGATAAAATCAGCGTGACTGCAAAGGAAAACAATCCGCAACTTCGCTACTTCGTAGGGTATTTTCTGGAAAAAGGAATTCGAACCGTATTTCTGCAAACCATCAATAATAAAACGGGAGAAAAACACGAATCCGTCATCCCACTGCCCGCCCAATAACTCGTCAAAATAGTATCTCTGGCTAAGCCAAAACCCCCATCCGTACACAGGAGCATCCATAAATGCTTTTACAAAAAGACGAGAAATTTCTCGCTTCCTTCTTATATTGTGGGTCATCTCCGACATATGGCAACCTAATTGGATTATTCTTAAGAGTACTAGCATGAATCCTACAATCAGTGTAACTTTTCTAAGCTGGCTTCTGGCTGGCTTCTCCTTATTCGGAGTGGCTTCGCAAAAAAGTCTGCAAGAAAGCCCTTCACCGCAAACTACTGTCAGTGACGTAAAACTCAAGGCGCTTCCACGGATTGCCATTGCCGGACTCGCCATTGAGTCGAGTACGTTTTCACCTGCGTTGACCCACGAAGACGCGTTTCACGCCAAATACCGGGAGGAAGTATTCACTTCTTATCCGTTTATGGCCGATAACTCACCCATACGCAAGCGGGCTACCTGGATTCCAACCCTCATTGGAAAGTCACTGCCAGGTGGAGCCGTAACCCGAGAAGCCTACGAATCGCTGGTAAACAAGACGTTGGATTCGTTGAAGAAATACGGGCCTTACGACGGACTTTTCTTTGACATTCATGGTGCCATGAGCGTGGTCGGGCTCGACGATCCGGAAGGCGATTTCATTACTCGTATTCGCAAAGTGATTGGGAAGCAAACGTTGATTTCGACTTCGATGGACCTGCACGGCAATGTATCGTGGCGACTGGCTGAAAACATCGATTTGATTACCTGTTACCGGATGGCTCCACACGAAGACGCCATGGAGAGCAAACAACGGGCAGTGGAAAATCTGCTTTCTCGCATTGAAACGAAGAAAGGTAAACCTGCTTACAAAGCCTGGATTCCCATACCGGTATTATTGCCCGGCGAAAAAACCAGTACCCGCATCGAACCCGGAAAAAGCATTTATGCCGCGGTAGCACCGGCCGCCTCACAGGAAGGCATCATCGACGCGGCCATTTGGGTAGGCTATGCGTGGGCCGATGAACCGCGCAACCACGCAGTGGTAATGGTGACCGGAGATGATAAAACCAAGGTGACGAAAACGGCCGAACAACTGGCCCGAAGCTTTTGGGATGCCCGGGAACGCTTTGCGTTTGTGGCCCCGACGGCTTCGTTGAAAGAAAGCTTGGACAAAGCCATCGCCAGCGACAAGCATCCGTTCTTTATCAGCGACTCAGGCGACAATCCGACGGCCGGAGGGGCAGGGGATGTTACCTGGAGCCTGACCGAAATCTTAAAGCGACCTGAATTCAACTCCGAGAACGGACCTTCACTGATTTATGCCTCCATTCCGGGGCCGGAATTGGTGAAAAAAGCCCTTGCTGTTGGCGTAGGCGGAAAAGTGGATGAAGTGGTGGGGGCAAAGGTGGATGCCCGCTATGCGCCGCCCGTCAGGCTAACCGGAACGGTAACTGCCATTGAACAAGGTGACAAAAATGCGGAAGTAGAGGTGGTTGTGCGGGTGGGAAGTGTCTCAGTGATTGTAACTCAAAAACGCAAGCCTTACCACAAAGAGACTGATTTTACTCATTTAAAGCTCGAACCGAGAAAGTCGGATATTGTAGTGGTGAAAATCGGCTACCTGGAACCGGAGCTGTATGCCATGCGTGCCGACTGGTTGTTAGCCCTGACGCCCGGCGGCGTAGACCAGGACCTGGAACGGCTGCCTTACAAACGCATCAACCGCCCGATGTTTCCGCTGGATAAAATCCTAAAAAATCCCGATCTTTCGGCGCGATTGGTTCCGGCTTCGGATAAAGCGAAATGAGTCGGGTAGGGGTTTTCCATAAGTGGGAAATGCCGCAAAAATAGTATCAAAAAAACTAGCAAAAGTGCCTGTTTGGATAGCCAAACGGATTTGCTGTTTACAAACCCTGCAACTGTACCATCAAAACTGTAAGCGAAGAAAACGTTTTTTCTCGCTTGTGCTTCTTACTTTGTTAATTTTAGTTGAATGGAGCGGTTACTTCCAGGAAGTTATACTTTAGAAGAGAAAATCATAGAGGGAATTCTGGTAACGTTTGTCGTAGGAAATCTCATTTACTGCGTTTTTGATGTAGTTTTTTCTACCTATACGCTGCTGTCGCTGAGCAGTTTGCTGATGGTAGTAGCCGGATCGGCGGTATGGTACTTCATTTATTTCAAAAAGAAATTCCTCCTGCTGGTTAGGCCAGTCATCATCGGCTTGCTTATCATCCATACGGCTATCTTCTTTCTGCTCAACGGGTTTCACAGCACGCTGGCTTTAGACTTTATCAACATCGGGTTTGCCATTGTGTTTCTGTTTAAAGGCAAAACCCGAATCGTGTTTTTACTCGTCTATGCGGTCAATATCTCGTCATTGCTTGTCGTTCAGCTATTTATCCCGTCCATTCCCGATGTGTATGACGACAACGTCGTGTTGGATACGTTCATCCATGTGTTGCTGAGCGGCTACCTTGCAGTGGTGATAAAAAGAGAATATGACCGGTCGCAACTAACCATCGTGGCCCAAAACCATGCCCTCACCGAAAAGAATAACGAGATACTGACGCAGAACGAGGAAATTGCGGCAATGAATGACGTACTGTCGGACGTGGTTGAACTGCGCACTCACGAATTGCAACTCAAAAATGAAAAGGTGCGGGAATACTTGTTTCTCAATTCGCACAGTGTGAGAGGACCGCTTGCACGCATTTTAGGCTTGGCTGAGCTGGCCCAGGATGAAATTCCGGCAGAGTATAGTCATTTGACGCAATACCTCCGGAAAATAAAGGAAAGCGCCCAGGAGATCGATTCAGTGTTGTATAACATCAATCAGACGCTGAGCAATGATGATCCTGAATCACAGAGTTGAAGAATTTTGATGCAGTTGCATCCGATTGTTTAACCAAAATAGTATCTTTCCAAACCTGAAAACCTCACATACTCAAATTTTTACTTCATCACTTACTTCGATCATTCTTATGAAGAAACTCTGTTCGATGGGGCTTATTGTACTGGCTCTGGCTGCCTGTACTTCCAAATCAGCCGACTCTAACCAAACTACCCAAACCGCTGTGACCGACACCAATCCGCAACTGCACAAACTCTTCGACAACTTTTATGAAGATCGGCTGAAGCTGTTTCCGCTGGAGGCTACCTCGCAAGGTGACAACCGCTACAATGATGTGCTGCCCAACGACATATCACAGGCGTATCTGTCTGATTTTAAGCAGCTCTATGAGAAATACCGTGGCGAACTGCAGAAAATAGACCGCAATGCCCTCAGCGACCAGGACAAAATAGCGTACGATGTGCTGGAACGTGAACTGAAGATACAGCTGGAAGGCATGCCGTTCCATGCCGAAGCTATTCCTTTCCAGCAATTTTGGGGCTTGCCCTTGCAAATGGGCCAGTTGGGAAGTGGGGATGGTTCTCAGCCATTTCATAGTGTAAAAGATTATGACGACTGGTTAAAACGCATATCTGGCTTTACTGTATGGGTGGATACAGCCATTGTTAACTTTCGCAAAGGCATTTCCTCGGGCATGGTGTTGCCCAAGTCGCTGGTAGTCAAGATGATCCCGCAAATGAATGATCTGGTGGTTACTGACCCGACCAAAAGTTTGTTTTATGGACCGATTACCAAATTTCCCAAGGATTTCAGCGATGCCGACAAGACCCGCCTTACGGAGGCATACAAAAAAGCCATTCTGACCGAACTCGTTCCTGCCTACAAAAAACTTGGTAATTTTCTGAAAACCGAATACTTGCCCAAGGCTCGCACTACCTCCGGAATCGGCGCATTGCCTAACGGAAAAGACTGGTATGCATACCAGGTGCGTTTCTGGACAACGACTAATAAAACGCCCGAGGAAATATTTGATCTCGGCGAAAAAGAGGTTGCCCGGATTCGGGGTGAGATGGAAACGGTTAAAAATCAGGTTGGATTCAAAGGCGACCTGAATGCCTTTTTTGATTACCTGAAAAAAGACCCGAAATTCTATCCGTACAAAACACCCGAAGACGTGCTGAAGGCATTTCAGAACATTCACGATAAGATCAAACCCAACGTAGCCAGAATCTTTAATAAAACACCCAAGACGGCTTTCGAAATTCGCCGTACCGAAGCTTTTCGCGAGGCTTCGGCCAGTGCTGAGTACAATCCCGGCTCGGCTGATGGAAGCCGTCCTGGCATTTTTTACGTACCCATTCCCGACGCAAAAGCGTTTAATGTGACTTCGGGCATGGAGTCGCTGTTTTTGCACGAGGCCATTCCCGGGCATCACTACCAGGTTTCGCTGCAGCAGGAAAATACCGATTTGCCTAAGTTTATGCGTTTTTCGTTCAACAGCGCGTATGGCGAAGGTTGGGCGTTGTACACCGAGTCGCTAGGCAAAGAGCTGGGCTTGTATACTGATCCGTACCAATACATGGGAGCACTGGGCGACGAAATTCACCGGGCTATCCGGTTGGTGGTAGATGTGGGCATTCATACCAAAGGCTGGACCCGCGAGCAAGCCATCAAATACATGATGGACAACGAGCCCATCTCTGAACAAGGCGCCACTGCAGAAATTGAGCGTTACATGGCCATTCCGGGACAAGCCTTGTCTTACAAAATCGGTGCATTGAAAATCAGGGAATTGCGTTCAAAGTACGAAAAACAACTGGGCGATAAATTTAATCTGGCTGCTTTTCACGATGAGTTTCTGAAAGACGGTTGCCTGCCATTGGATGTGTTGGAACGGAAAATGGATGCGTGGGCCGAAAAGCAGAAATAACTCTGCTGCAAAATAGTATCTTTTCAAAATAAAAAACCTGCCTTGTATCAAATAAGGCAGGTTTTTTATTTCTGTACCAGTGCATTATTGTACTTTGGCCAGCCACAAAGACGCATTCAGATGCAGGGCCGGATGTGACGTGTACCCGGAAGGAACATCGCCCGACCAGCCGTTGTGCAAACTGTCGCCGGTGTCGCCCGTTCCGTCATCCGAAGGGGAACTGTCGCCGACAAACACAACGCGTCCCGATCCATACGTTGCCAACAACGCCATTACACCCGAGTTGCTTCCTACGGTGCTGCTTGTACGCCAGAACAACCCTTGCACAGATGCATTGTTAGCCGGATACAACGTGGCCGTGGTTCCATTGTAGAAGGCGAGTTTAGAGGCCGTTCCTGCAATGCCGTTCAATACAGCCTGGGCATGGGCATTGGTGCCGGTATACACTTTGGTCGTTGGTTTTTCGCTGATGTCCACGTAATCCACATTGAATCCGAACGGCTTATTGTTATTGATTCCGTTGTTGGTCATCAGGTCGTTCCAGACACGGGGCGAATCAATGCCGTCGCCGTCCCGATCCGACGGATTGTAACCATTGGCGTCGGTGCCCGCGGTTGTGGCAGCAGTATGGTCTGCAATCATCATCAATCCGCCACCATTGGCAACAAAGTTCATCAGAGCTGTTTTTTCGGCAGCCGTAAACAAACGGTTCGGCTCAATGACCATGAATACATCGTAGTTGCTCAAATCCTGTGGATTGGACGCGTTGCCGTACGTGAGGGCTATGCCAACGGGTAACGATTCCACCAGGTGGCCTCGTTTTACCAGTTCCACGGCCCAAGCCGACATGGCTCCTTTCCAATACGACTCGGACGTAGTTGACGTAATTCCTGTGTATGACGGCGTCGGATAGCGTTGCGCTTTGGTTTCTACCGTTGTGCCGCCGGTATAAAGAGGGACATTTTCGGTGCCGTCGGCATCAATCTGCCAGTCGGCGCTGCCGGCGTTTTCGTAGTGAGACGCATCAAACAGGAATTTTTTGGCTGTAACGCCGGTACCGCCGTCGTAATCTGAAATGACGATGTCATCGATATTAATGCGGTTGCTCGAACCCGAAGTTTTACGAATTTCAATGCGAACCGTTCCGCTTGCATTCAGCGTAAAGGTTTGCGTTTGCAGCGTGGAAGAAGTTGTTACCAACGATCCCGATTGCGTCCAGGTGCCACCGGCGTTGGTCGAATACCACAATCCCCATTGGCTGGCGGCATCGGTGCCGTAGGTGGCATGCTTGACAGAAACCGTGCTGATGCCCGTAGTAACATCAAATAACAGGGTGATTTTGCCGGTGTTGCGCACCCTTGCTGACCAGGAGCCTGCTTTTTTGTCGCCACTCAGATTGCCGATCAGGGCATCGTACAGATTCCAAGAGTTGCCTTGGAGCGTCACATTGTCGCCGCCCGATGAGCCCGCCGGTGAGACATCGTAAGCGCTTTTGGTGCCCGATTCAAATCCTTCCGACAGCACAACGGTTGCTATCCGTGCCGAGGCAGTTGTAGCCGCTGGTTCTGGCGAAACCGATTCCGGCGTAAGTTGATGGGTGCAGTTGGCAAGCAGCAAGGTAGCGGCCAGCATAGCCATGCCTGTTTGCATTCTCTTTGTGAAAAATATCATACAGATTGGTTGTGAGAGAGTTGAGGATTGTACGGAAGCGAGGCTACGTGTTTTCTGATTTTTGTGCAAATATCGGATATTTAATTCTTTTTATTAGTTATGTAAATGTTTATTTTATGTGATTTGATTATTATGCAGAGGGAAATAATGGATTTTTAGAGTGAAGAAATCTGTATTTTTATTTTAGACAGATGCCTGGATTCTTCGTATTTTAAAGCAGGCAACCAACCGGATTACTTCAAAAAATAGTATCTTCCGCAAACGAAAAACCTCCCCCTTTACAAACCACACTGCCTATGTCTCGAAAGCTCTACCTTTTCTTCTTTTTGTTTGCATCCCTGGGGCTGAATGCTCAGAAAATAATCCCCAAATCGCCCGCCCGCGCCGAAGGCGAAGGACCCTTTCCCCGGCTGATCATCCGGGGCGTGACCCTGATCAATGGCACCGGAGCCCCGCCAATAGGCCCGGTAGATATTGTAGTCGAGAAAAACCGCATCAAATCCATCAAAACGGTGGGCTACCCTGGGGTAGCGATCAGTCCGGAAAACCGTCCCAAAGCCAATCCGGGTGACAAGGAACTGAATGCCGAAGGCATGTACCTGTTACCCGGCCTGATCGACATGCACGGGCACATTGGCGGGGCGGCCCAGGGTACTTCTGCCGAATACGTGTTTAAGCTCTGGATGGGGCACGGCATTACCACCATCCGCGACCCTTCGTGTGGCAATGGCTTGGACTGGGTGCTGGAACACAAAGCCAAAAGCGTAGCGAATGAAATTACGGCTCCGCGCATTCTGGCGTATTCGGTATTCGGGCAAGGCCGTTTCGAACCCATTGCCACACCAGACGAAGCCCGCGTATGGGTACGCGAAATCCGGAAAAAAGGTGCTGACGGAATCAAGTTTTTCGGGGCCCGTCCCGACATCATGGTGGCAGCTCTGGACGAGCACAAGAAGCTGGGCATGCGGTCTGCGTGCCACCATGCCCAAACCGACGTTGCCTGGCTCAATGTATTGCAAACCGCCAAAATGGGCCTTACCTCCATGGAACACTGGTACGGATTGCCCGAAGCGTTGTTTACCAACCAAACCATTCAGAATTACCCGCTTGACTACAATTACCAGAATGAAATGCACCGGTTTGAAGAAGCGGGCAAGTTGTGGAAGCAGGCGGCGGCTCCGTACTCTGAAAAGTGGAACCAGGTCATGGACGAGCTTATCAGGCTGGATTTTACGCTGGATCCGACATTTAACATTTACGAAGCCAACCGGGAGTTGATGCTGGCGCGCCGGGCCGAGTGGCACGATGACTACACGCTGCCCTCACTCTGGAAGTTTTACGAACCGAGTCGCTTGTCACACGGCTCGCACTGGCATTACTGGGGCACCGAACAGGAAGTGGCCTGGAAGGAAAATTACCGTTTGTGGATGGCCTTCGTGAATGAGTACAAAAACCGAGGAGGCCGCGTCACGACAGGTTCTGATTCAGGATTTATTTATCAATTGTACGGATTTGCCTACATTCGCGAACTGGAATTGCTTCGCGAAGCCGGTTTTCATCCGCTGGAGGTAATCCGGGCGGCTACGTTGAAAGGTGCCGAAGCCTTGGGAATGGACAAGGAAATCGGTTCGGTGGAAGTGGGCAAACTGGCCGATTTTGTCATCGTCGAAGAAAACCCGCTCGAAAACCTGAAAGTGCTGTACGGCACCGGAGCCATCAAGCTAAACGAAAAAAACGAAGTAGTGCGGGTAGGAGGGGTGAAGTACACGATAAAAGACGGCGTGATCTACGATGCCAAAAAACTGCTGGAAGACGTACGCAAAATAGTATCCGACGCCAAGGCAAAAGCCGACTTCCAGATGGCTCAGCCGGGTATGGATAAAAAATAGAAACCCATATGCACACTCAGATTCATTCTACCGAAAATAGTATCACTGAAAAGAATAAAACCGCCCATTGTCAGAATTGCAGCAATGAACTCACCGGGGAGTTTTGTGCGGTTTGCGGACAGAGATATCCGCAGAACCGCCTGACTATGAAAGAATTGATGCACCTGGCTTATGAAGCATTCTTTGATTTTGACCGGGGTTTTTTCCTTACGCTGAAAGAGCTGTTTCTTCGTCCGCAGCAAGTGATTCGGGCGTATTTGCAAGGCAAGCGAATTGTATTCACCAATCCGGTCAAGTACCTGTTCCTTTGGTTGGGGTTGAGCACTTTTATCGCCTTTTCGTTTCTGGATGTGGATGGGTTTACGCAGGAGATGTCTCAGGAGATGCAGTTGAAGAAAGTGAATACCGAATCGGCCGCCAAAAAAGCCAAGGTGGAAAAACTGATGATGGAAATGAATCAAATGCAGAAACTGGTTCTTCAGAATCCGCAATTTGTCTATGCGGTACTTATTCCTATTTTGAGTTTCTGCACCTTTCTGTTTTTTCGGGGCCAAAGGCTTACCTATGCCGAACACCTGCTTGCCAACACGTATGTGATGTCGCAGACCATCATTGTGACCATTCCCTCGTATGTGTTTTATTACTGGTTTCCCAAATACCTGATGGTGGTGACCATGACTAGTTTGCTACTGTCCATATTGTATTATGCGTTGGTTGTCCGGCTCACATTTGGTAATTCATTCTGGCATTTTGTGAAAGGTTTTTTTTCGTATTTACTCTCTTACCTGATTCTCATATTCGCCATAGGCATTCTGGTGTTTGTCTACACTGTTTGGACTATTTCCAGGTGATCCTTACAGTGCCGGCTGCTTGTGAGGGTTTGTCACTGATTGCGCAATTGTTTACCCAAATTTTTACTCACTTTTCAGGTAAGAAGCAGGCTATGGACCCTATCTCCGGGCTGAGGGAAATAGTATCTCCTAAAAAGGCAAAACCCCGGCATGGAATAGTCAAAAGTGGTAAAATGAGGGAGAATGCTTGGTTGTATGCCTGCCGAAGACATGAGTGTGGATATCTACGCGAAGTGAGTGTAAGTCGCAACTCTTGCGGACTTGGTCTAGATTTTTAGCGAGATTATCATTTTTTAGCTTACTTGAAAGCCAATAGATTCGGAAACTAACCCTTGCCCTATGTCATACAAACTTGTTTTTCGTCTGTGTTTACTCCTCTCCGGTTCATTGTATTCAACGCTTGGATGGGCACAAGCCGAAAGATATGACTTCGTTTCGACTTACCAAGCCAATAGATCTCCGGTTGCCGAATCGATAGCCAGCCAGGAGAGCCACTGGATGAAGAAAAAACTGAAACTCTCTGATAAGCAGTTCAAGCAGGTGCAGGACGTAAACCTGTATTACGCCCGGGTTCAGGAAGAGAAAATGGCTGTCCAACAACGGCAAATTCCCAATCCGGACGAATTGCAGGCCATTATCGCAGAGAATGAAAAGCTCCGGGACGAAAAAGAAGATTGGTACAAACTGATACTCACCCCTAACCAGTGGCATGTGTATCAGAAAAAGAAGAAATCATTGCACCAAAACGCGTGGGCTCCTTCGCGACAGACTGTTGCGAAACCCTAGGTTTTTCGTTTTGAAAAGATACTATTTTTAAATGCCCCTCTCTCAACATTCGATTGAGAGAGGGGAACCTGCATTAAGGGGTGATGGGTTTGTCGGTAACGACTACTGCCGGAACATTTTTGGATTTGATCAGTTCGTTCAAGGCAGGCACATCGCTGCTCATGATGCTTTTGAGCTTGGCTAGTTCGGCGTCAATTTGCGTGGTCAGTTCTTTCTTTACCGCATACGACTGTTCGGTGGGGGCATAATCACCACCTGCGGCACCCGATGCCACACCCGCCAGCTTATCGTTCAGCCGGATGGGGAAGTTGAGTGGGTCTTGTCCACTTTTGTTTTGAGTCTGGTAAAGCGTTTCTTCAACGCGGCTGATTTTGTCGTTGATTTTCTTAACGGCTTCCTGAATTTCCTTTTTGTCCGCCTCATTTTTGGTATGACTGGCCACATCGGTCATTTGTTTGCGCACATCCCGGATGTTTTTGATGGCATCGTGCATTTCGGTCAGCTTGTTGCGCACTTCCATCAGAAACTGAAACTGTGCCTGTAGCTCTTCCGGTGTTGTTTTGCTGCGTGGGTCCGGTTTGATTTCAAAAGGTACTTCCTGCGTTTTGCCTTTGTATGTTAGCTTGGCTTTGTATAGGCCCGGTACGGCCAATGGTCCGTTTGTACCGCCGCTCCATAAGATCAAGCCGTCAAATTTGCTGGCCTCGTCATAGCGCATATTCCACACAAAGCGATTGAAACCTTGTTTCAATTCCAGTTTGTCATTCTTTTCTTTGGCATTGGATGCATAAGCATGAATCAGCTTGCCTGAATTCTCCATGATTTCCAGTGTGG
Organism: uncultured Sphingobacteriales bacterium; assembly: GCA_963520985.1. Taxonomy (GTDB): domain Bacteria; phylum Bacteroidota; class Bacteroidia; order Cytophagales; family 172606-1; genus Xanthocytophaga. The sequence goes on along the minus strand of CAUQTA010000018.1, from coordinate 33,109 downwards.
CTACCTGTGCCGTATCGGGTTTGTCTTTCAGATGGAAATGAAGCATGACACCTCCCGGATGGTTCTGACCGGCATTCTTTGGCGGAGTTGCTGAACGCAGCACCGGGCCAAACCGATAGCTGGCGGTAGGTTTGTAAAGAGCCCAGTCGTTTTTAGCCATTTCGGGTGACATCTGGTGCAGGGGCGTGATATCATCAATCAGCCAGAAACTGCGGCCCTGGGTAGCGGCAATCAGGTTGTCATTTTTGAGGGCCAGATCCGTAATGGGAACCATCGGCAAATTGAGTTGGAAGGGCTGCCAGTTGGCTCCGTCGTTAAAGGAAATGTACATGCCGTATTCGGTACCGGCATACAATAACCCCTGGCGTTTGGGATCGGCCCGAAGCACCCGCGTAAAGTGCTCATTGGCAATGCCATTGGTGATCTTGGTCCACGTTTTGCCGTAATCCAGGGTGCGGTACAGGTACGGCCGGTAGTCGCCCATTTTGTAAGCCGTTGCGGCTACGTACAAGCCGCCTTTGACAAACGGATGCGGCTCTACGCTGTTGATCATGATCCACTCGGGCATCATAGACTTAGGCGGAGTGACATTGCCCCAGGTTTTGCCCCCATCGCGCGAAACATGGATCAGGCCGTCATCGGAGCCGGTCCAGAGCAAATCTTTTTCATAGGGCGATTCGCAGGCGGCAAAAATGGTGCAATAATATTCCACTCCCGTGTTGTCTTTGGTAATGGGGCCGCCCGAAGGTTTCAGTTTATTGGTATCGTTGCGTGTCAGGTCACCGCTGAGGGTTTCCCAGCTTTGGCCCTCGTTGGTGGTCGCATGCAAATGGTTGGATGCTACATACAGTTTCTTCGGGTTGTGTGGTGAATAAAAAATCGGGTAGTTCCATTGAAATCGATATTTCATGCCTTCAGCCCCGTGGCCCATTGGGTTTTCGGGCCATACGTTGATGCTGCGTTCTTCACCGGTTTTGTGGTTCATGCGTGTCAGGTATCCGCCGTAACTGCCGCCGTAGACAATGTCGGGGTCTTGTGGGTCAATGGCCAGAAAGCCACTCTCGCCACCGGCCGATGGTTCCCAGTCCCGTTCGCCGATGGTGTAGCCATTGGTACGATGTGCAATCCGGATGGTCGAATTGTCCTGCTGGGCTCCGTAAATACGGTAGGGGAAGACATTATCGGTAATGACCCGGTAAATCTGGGCGGTAGCCTGGTTGTAATAGGTACTCCAGCTTTGGCCACCATCGGTAGAGACTTGCGCCCCGCCGTCATCGGCAATCACCATTCGGGAGGGATCAGTGGGATTAATCCATAAGTCGTGGTGGTCGCCATGCGGGGTTTCGGGCATGGTTTCAAAGGTTTTGCCACCGTCTTTGCTGCGATGGAAATCGACGTTGGTCACGTAAACCAGATCCGGATTCTTGGGGTCTGCAAAGATGCAGCTGTAATACCATGCCCTCTGGCGCAGACTACGGTCTTCGTTGGTTTTGGTCCAGGTTTTGCCGCCATCGTCAGAGCGGAATACTCCTCCATCCTGCGCCTCCACCAGGGCCCAGATCCGGTCGGGTTGCGCGGGAGATACCGCGATGCCAATGATACCGGTTGTACCGGTAGGCAGGCCTTTGCTTTCGGTTTTAGGAAGGGGAGCTAGCTTGCTCCAGTTGTCGCCGCTATCGGTCGATTTCCACAGTGCCGATCCTCCCCCTCCGCTTTCAAGGCTATAGGGCGTACGGCGAATGCGCCAGGTGCTGGCATACAGAACGCGCGGATTACCCGGTTCAAATGTCAGGTCAAAGGCTCCCGCGTCGGCATTGGAAAATAGTATCTTTTGCCAGGTCAAACCCCCGTCTTTGCTCCGGTACACCCCCCGTTCTTCGGATGATTTATATAGATCGCCCATGGCTGCCACATACACGATATCGGGGTTTTGCGGATGAATGCAGATGCGCCCAATGTGCCGGGAATTACGCAAACCGGTAAACTTCCAACTTTTGCCCGCATCGGTTGATTTCCAGATTCCCCAGCCGGAAGAGACATTCCCCCGAACGGTTTTTTCACCTTGTCCCACATAAATCACATTCGGATCCGATTCGCTGACGGCTACCGCACCAATAGAACCGCCAAAATAGCCGTCTGAAATGTTTTTCCAGGATTGTCCCGCATCGGTTGATTTATAGACCCCGCCGCCTACACTTCCGAAATAAAACGTGTTGGGCTGGCTGGCAACTCCGGTTACTGTCCCGGAACGACCTCCGCGGTAAGGACCAATGCCTCGCCACTGCATGCCACTGAATAACAGCGTGTCGTACGTGCTGGAAATGGGTTTGTTTTTCGTTTGCCCATACGTTAAGCTGGTCAGTAATGCGACCAGAAAAAGAACTGACAAACTCCGAATTAACTTTTTCGTGTAATAAATTTTCATCTTTGGCTAGGTTTTTAGTAAGGATGGATAGCTTTTAAAATTAAAGAATATAAACTCTAAGTCAAAAAAAGGTTTTTTTTCTTTGGCAAATAACTTGATTCCAGCAATTTATATTTGGTAAAGAAGGAAATGCCGTAAAAATGAAAAAGATTCGTTTAGGGGCTCGCTAGTCTGGAAAAAGATGTGCGTTTGCGGAATATTTTGGTCTGAACGCACGTCTTTTGAGTTTTATCTGTCTGCAATTTCGTTTGGTCGAAGGAAAAACCAGTGTTTATCGAATTACTTTTTCTTTTTGTGGCGCATACAGAAGTGACAGAAGAACATTTACCAAAAATTATTTTTATGATGCGTTTTACAGCTTTACTCACAACAAGTCTGGTTTGGATAGCTGGTTATGGTGTATTTGCGCAGGAAGTGGCCTCTTCCGCAGGATCACATGCCGCCGAAGCGATGACCGAAAAAAAAACCGAGACAAAGAAAAATAAGAAAGAGGTGAAACCGTATGTTTCGCCTTATTACGCCTACGACGATGACAAAGACGGCGTGCCCAATTACCGAGACAAATGTCCCAACACGCCACGCGGCGAAAAGGTAACTCCCTTCGGATGCCCTCCCGATACGGATTTTGATGGCATTTATGATTATGAAGACAATTGCGATACCATTCCCGGTCCCAAAGAAAACCACGGGTGTCCCTGGGGTGACCGTGACAATGACCACGTAACCGACAACATCGACAGATGTCCGGACGTGCCAGGAGATCCTTACAACATGGGTTGCCCGATTGTGAAAAAAGATTCGGATGGTGATGGCATTTACGATGCCGACGATGTGTGTCCGGATGTACCGGGTATTGTGGCCAATCACGGATGTCCTGAAATCAAAAAAGAAGAGAAAGAAGCCCTGAAACGTGCCTTTGACAATCTGTTGTTCGAAACGAATAAGGACGTGATTAAGACTTCTTCTTACTCAGCTCTGAACGAACTGGCTGGTATCATGAAGCAGAATACCGAATCACGGTTGCATTTGGAAGGCCACACCGATAACGTAGGCGAAGATGACTTTAACCTGGACTTGTCGCGCCGCCGGGCCGAATCGGTAAAACGCTTCTTAATGGAAAAAGGCGTCAGCGAATACCGGATTACAACGGATGGATTTGGAGAAGCTCGTCCGAAAGATACAAACGACACGGATACCGGACGTGCGAAAAACCGCCGGGTAGAAATGATCTATCACTATTCAAAATAATAACATACATATATAGTTCTGTAAGCAACAAATCCTTACTGCTTTGCGGTAAGGATTTTTTTTATTGGGTGATTCGTTAGACTTTCTCCTGGTCTGTCTTCCGGCAGGGAACTTCCCACAGCCTCATGGCTTTTCCAATAGGAAACAGTGCTGGCAATTCACGAAGATTCCGTAGGATGACAGGTAAAAAAGAGGACAGGAAAATAGTATCTTCCGAAAAGTCAAAACCTGCCTTTTGATAAGGCACACATACCTGTTATTTTAAAACCATCAGTGCCAGCAAAAACAGATATAAAATGCTGACTACTGCCAGATAAACATATTTGACATACCGGAAACGCAGATAAAGACCCACAGCTGTAGCCGCAAGGCCTATACCCACACAGGCCAGCCAATGTATTTTAAATGCCTGATAAGCCACGATTGCCAGAAACAAACCTGCAATGGGACCTGCTACAGACCGTTTGACCAATCGTACAAACTTTTTGCGACGATGCTTCAGACGGTATTTTTCGTAATTTTTCCAGTTGTTCTTATACCAGATATAGGTTGTTCCGTCAATCTCAGTTAACGATTTCGGTTCGCCTGTCAGTGGAAAGGATTTTGCTTCGTTCATTACCGTAATGTTAATTGATGGATTATTTTGTTAACATTAAATTAATATAAAAATCCATTCCATCCAAATTAGGTTTCACCTGTGAGAAAACTGCCCAACTTAGGCTCCATTTCCGCTCCCCGATAAAGATTTTTGCTTTTTCAGTGTTAAATCCATTTTTTTGTAGCTTGCTCACGTAATTTATCCAAAGCCCATTCACCCACTCTCATGCAGGAAGAACTTAAAAACAAGATGCTGGAACAGTACCGCTACCAAACGCGCTGCCTGGTCGCATTGGATTCGATCATTTTTGGCTTTGATGGAGACGAACTCAAACTGCTGCTGGTGCGTCGGGGAGTGGAAGCAAGCCGAACAACCTGGTCGCTGATGGGGGGATGGCTGCAGCCCGGAGAAGGCCTGGAGCAGTCGGCGGCTCGCATCTTGTTTGAACTGACCAACCTGACCGATATTTACCTGGAACAACTGTATGCCTTTGGGGAGCCGCACCGCGATCCGGTGGAACGTACTGTTTCGGTGGCCTATTTTGCATTGATCAATGTGGCTGATTATGAGCAGAAAATATCGCATACCTACGATGCGCACTGGTTTTCGCTGCACGAACTTCCCGAACTGGATTTGCTGTTTGACCACAAGGCCATGATTCACTTGGCCATTGAGAAGCTGCGTTACAAAGCTTCGCAACATCCGGTGGGTTTTGAACTATTGCCCGAAAAGTTTACCATTCCGCAGTTGCAGAAACTCTACGAAGCCATTTTTGATACGTCGTTTGACAAACGGAACTTTAGCCGTAAAATTCTTTCTACCAACCTGTTAATCAAACTAAAAGAAAAGCAAAAAGGATTTTCGAAAAAAGGGGCGTTTCTGTATCATGTGGACCATGAGAAATACCAGAAACAATTCAATTCCTTCCTCAACTTTATTCCCAACATGGCATAGGTTGGACGTCAGCCTGTGGCGAAAAATAGTATCCTGCAAAATCGCAAGACCCCGACTTTCATTTCGTTTACATTGATCCGATTGCCTTGTTAGAAATTTTATATCAGGACGAATGGCTGGTGGCAGTCAACAAACCTGCCGGAATGCTGGTGCATAAGAGTGAAATGGATAAATATGAGCTTGTGAATGCCCAACAGGCGTTGCGCAAACAGCTCAAAAAGAAAATCTATCTGCTGCACCGGCTCGACAAGCCTACGTCTGGCGTGCTGTTGTTTGCCCTGACGCGTGACATGGCCCGTGAGATGAGTCGCCTGTTGGAAGACAAGCAAACGCAAAAAACGTATCTGGCGGTGGTGCGCGGCTATACTGACGAAAGCAGTGTGATTGATTATCCGCTCACGAAGATGTGGGATAAAATGACCGACCGGCAAGCAGTGAAAAATGCGCCTCCGCAGCCCGCCGTAACAGAATACGAACGTCTGGCAACGGTTGAGTTGCCTTTTGCCGTTGGCAAACATGCTACCACCCGGTATTCATTATTGAAAGTACATCCACTCACGGGCCGTAACCGCCAGATCCGGCGGCATATGAAACACATCTTCCACCACATGATTGGCGATACAACGCACGGAGACGGCAAGCACAATGCCTTTTTTCGCCAGCAGTTCGATTGCCACCGCCTGCTCTTGCATGCCGCTCAACTGGAATTTATTCATCCGGTAACTCAGCAACCAGTGTGTGTACAAGCACCTCTGGATGAAGATTTTACAAAGGTGCTTGCTCAACTGGGCTGGCAAAATGCCGTCAATCTGTAACACAGGCAGATGCTTTAACTTTCCTTATCTAATTCCAGTTGTGTCATATAACAATCAATGCAAATTGCGCAGCAAGAGCCAGTAAAAAAGTGCGATAGCTTCTTTGCCTAGCGAGGGGCGGGCAGCATTGACTTCGTCGAATCTTCGATTTAAGCAAAGTGTCTTTTCTTTGTTTCTTTCTTTGGGCAATCAAAGAAAGAAACAAAGTTACAAATACAGAAAAGCTAAAGCGTGAAAACAATATCGTATAACGCGCAACTTGAATAAGCTAGTAAAATTTTTCACTCTTCTTCGGTATTGGTCATGGCGGCCCACAGGTCGTAAGCACCTTTGACAACAATGGAAGACGCCGGTTTTTGCTTTCCAAAAGATACTATTTCCATAAAGCCATTTTCGCTGTTGCCGGTTTGGATTTCCACTCGTTCGAAGTCAATACCTTCTTTGGTTTTTTCTTTTTGAATGAAAATGTATTTTTTATCACCCGCATTGATGATGGCACTTTCGGGAAGGGTAGGAACCGAGTCCCCGCCGGTTTCGATCCAGGCAGTGAGGTATGTCCCCGGAATCAGATTGTCGTCTTCTTCCTCCAGATGGCAATGCACCCCGATGCTGCGATCTGCTTCAATTTCTTTGCGAATCAGATAGACCGTGGCCGTACGTTCGCGGGTTTCGTTGGCCAGCGTAAACCGTACCTTCTGCCCGATTTTGATGCGGGTGATGTCCTTTTCAAACAGCGTGAGTTCGGCGTGCAGATGGCGGGCATCCACGATCTGAAACAACACACTGGTCGCATTTATGTAGGCGCCCAGATTGCCATGAACCTGCGTGACAAAGCCATTGATCGGGGAAATCAGCGGAATGCTGCTCTGGATTTTACCTTGCCCCACCTGAGCCGGGTTAATGTGAATAAACCGCAGCTTGGCTTCCAGTCCCTGCACTTTGGCTTGCATGCTTTCATACTGAGCCTTAGCCTGTTGCAGCGTTTTTAGAGCATTTACATTTTCTTTGTTGAGTTCCAACTGGCGTGCCAGTTCGGCTTCCAGAAAAGCCAGCTGACTTTTATTGTCCAGGTAGTCTTGCTGCATCTGGATGAACTCCATGTTTTCGATGAAGGCTAGCGTTTGTCCTTTTTTAACGGCCATGCCTTGCAGCAAAGGCGTACTTTTGAGAAACCCGCCCATTGGCGGCGAAATGCTGACCAGATTTTGCGGCGGAACATCGAGTAGGCCGTTTACTTTTAGCGTACTGCTGATGTTGCGCATTTCGGTGTTGCCCAACTGAATGTCTGCTACCTGGTATTGTTCATGGGTCAGCGAGATGCGATTGGGTGCTGAATCCGTTGCTGCTGATTCTGTTTCTGCCATAGTTTGAGAGGATTCTTTTTGGCATGAAGCTAGGATAACTAAGACGAACACGAATTTCCATACCTTAACGAATGAAAGAAGTGAGAAATCGCATTTGGATGGAATAAAGATCAGGAGGTTTTTCATAAACAGAAGATACTATTTTTGACCGGAGAGAAACTCCAGGTAAATGACCGATTGATTGAAGCGATGCAACGTATCGAGGTATTGCATCCGAATGGCAAGGGAGCGGTTGAGGCCCTGGGCATACTCCAGGTAACCAATTTCGCCGGCACGATACGCTTTCTGGGCATTTTCGAGAATAAGACGGGCCGTGGGCAGGGCCGTTTTTTCGTAATAGTCCAGACTTTTGGCGTATTTGTCATGTTCCTGTACGGCCTGGTGCCATTGCTGGCGTACCGAATTGCGGTACAATTGTTCCTGTGTTTGCGTCATTTGCTCGCTTAAAGTAGCCGCTTTGACACGAGCTTTCAGTGGCCCCGCCCACAGCGGCAGAGAAATACCCGCCTGCACACCCTGAAACCGATACCTGCCATCAAAATACCGTTCAGCCCCGTTAACCGTTTGTGTGCCAATGAGAGATTGGTTAAAGTACCCGATGGACAGGTCGGGCAGAAGTTGAGCTCTTTCGAAACGGGTGAACTGCTGCGAGATGGTTGTTTGCTGCCGGAAATAATTCAAAGTCGGATTGTGATGCCAGCCTGATGTATCAGTGAGTGAGAGAGTTACGGTGCGGCGTTGCAGGCTGTCGTCTGTAGTAGTAACAGCCTCCGCTTGATTCAGCAAGGTTTGCAGCAGCGTTTGGATAATGGAAATATCGGATTCGTTTTGGGACAACAGCAGCCGGGTTTCCTGCCATTGGCTTTCGGCGGTGGCCTGTTCGAGCAGTGTGCTTTCTCCGGTTCGGTACCGGGCGGCGGCCGATTTGACAAACTGACCGAACAGGCTATCTTGTTGCAGCAGCAACCGATGCCGGGCTTTGGCAAGTACGGCTTGCTCGTACGTGGATTTTACCTGCTGAACCAACTCGTTTTGCGTTACTTCCAGCTTCAATTCCGTTCCTTTGGTTTGCGCCGACAGATACCCCGCCCGCCGGCTGATGAAAAGGGGAAAAGGAATGCTTTGGTTGACACTAAAGTTATTGTCGAATCGGATGCTGTTGTACTGGCCTCCTTGCCACAGGAAACTGGTTTTACCCAAATCGCTGGCCGTACGTTGCAACGCTTTTTGAGCATCTATTTCATACATCCCCGATTTGACGGATAAATTGTTAATCAAAGCGGTGGAAACGGCTTGTTCCCGCGTAAGCCGAACGGCTTGCTCCGCCTGGCTAAATCCTGTACCAGGAAGTGCAACCAGAACGAACGTGACCAACCAAAGGCTGGGTTTTGCCCGCCAGAGAGATACTATTTTCCGGATGGATGGGGATTCAGGATTTGCATCACCGGTAGCTGGAGTGGTAGGGTTTTCTCCGGCTTTTCTTTCTTTCCGATTGCGCTGTGAATTTTCAAAAATCAGGTACAGGACCGGCAACACCAGCAGCGTAAGCAGGGTAGAGGAAACCAGCCCTCCAATGACCACCGTTGCCAAGGGTTTCTGGACTTCACCACCGGCTCCGTGCGAAAGCGCCATGGGCAAAAAGCCCAGCGAGGCTACCAGTGCAGTCATCAAAACAGGACGCAGGCGAGTATCGGTTCCCTGAAAAATAATCTCTTCCAGATTGCTCAAACCCGTTTGTTTCAACCGGTTAAACTCGCCGATTAGGACAATGCCATTCAAAACCGCAACGCCGAACAAGGCAATAAAACCGATGCCTGCCGATATGCTGAACGGCATGCCGCGTAATCCCAACGCGAAAATGCCACCAATGGCCGATAGCGGAATGGCCGTAAAGATAAGCAGGCTTTGCACCACAGACCCAAAGGTGAAATACAACAAAATGAAAATAAGCAGCAAGGCAACCGGAACCGCAATGCTGAGCCGTTGCCGGGCTTCGATCAGATTTTCGAAGGTGCCGCCATAGGTGACATAATAGCCGGACGGAAGCTTGATCTCGTTGTCAATCCGGTTTTGAATTTCTTTGACTACGCTTTCCACGTCACGGTCGCGTACATTGAAGCCTACTACCACGCGGCGTTGAGCGTTGTCGCGCTGAATCTGATTCGGGCCGGTTTGAAATTCAATGTTTGCCACCTGTGACAGCGGAATCTGGTTGCCGCTGGGTGTAGAAATATACAGATTTGCCACATCGTCAATGGATTGTCGGTTGCCTTGTGCCAAACGCACTATCAGATCGAATCGGCGTTCTCCTTCGTACACCAGTCCGGCTGATTCTCCGGCAAAGCCCGCGCGGATGGCCCGGTTAATGTCGCTGATGTTCAAATTGAACTCAGCGATTTTGTCCCGGTTGTAGTGAACAACAATTTGCGGCAAACCGGTGATTTGCTCAATGTACAAGTCTTCGGCGCCTTTCACTTTACGAACCAGTTTTCCCAGCAGGCGTGCTTGCTCGGCAAGCCGGTTCAGGTCTTCCCCGTAAATTTTCAGTACGACATCCTGACGGGCTCCTGTCATCAATTCGTTAAAACGCATCTGAATCGGCTGCTGAAATCCGAACGACACACCGGGAAGAACTTCCAAGGCTTTTCGCATTTTTTCGGCTAGTTCTTCGCGTGATGAAGCGCTAACCCACTGCGATCTGTCTTTCAACCGGATAATCAGATCGCAGGATTCAACCGGCATCGGATCGGTAGGCACTTCAGACGAACCGATTTTACCGATAACATCCATGACTTCCGGGAAACGGTTTCGTAAAATAGTGGCTGCCTTCTGGGCGGTTTCTATGGTTTGGGAAACCGAGCTTCCCGTTACCAACCGAGTTTCGACGGCAAAATCGCCTTCTTCCAGTGTCGGAATAAACTCACCGCCCATGTTCAGAAATAGTATCAGCGCCAGAGCAAAAACCCCGACTGATGTACCTAACGTGATGGCTTTGTGATGGATCACCCAACGCAGAGCCGGTTGATAAATACGCTGGGCAAAGCGGATAATCCGGTCGGCAAGAGTTACTTTGTTTGGATCGGTTTGTTTGCTGAGAAACAAAGCGGACACCATGGGAACGTACGTAAGGCTAAGAATAAAGGCACCCAGAATGGCAAACGAAACCACCTGAGCCATCGGACGAAACATCTTTCCTTCAGTGCCGGTCAGGGTCAGGATGGGCAGGTAAACTATCAGGATAATGATTTCGCCAAATGCGGCCGAACTCCGGATTTTAATAGCTGCATCATACACTTCAGCATCCATTTCGGCCTGGCTTAGTCGATGTGTGTACCGCTGACCCACAATGTGATGCAAAGTGGCTTCCACAATAATCACTGCCCCATCCACGATCAATCCAAAGTCAATGGCACCCAGACTCATCAGATTGCCCGAAACCCCAAAAATGCCCATCATCGAAACGGCAAACAACATAGACAACGGAATAACCGAAGCCACTACCAATCCTGCCCGGATGTTGCCTAGCATAACCACAAGTACAAAAATCACAATCAGGGCACCTTCCAACAAGTTGCGTTCTACCGTGCTGATGGCGTTGTTGACCAGCTTGGTCCGGTCCAGATACGCTTCTATTTCGACGCCTTCGGGCAGGTTTTTGCGAATCTGGTCAATGCGCGTCTTTACCGCTTTTATTACCTTCGACGAATTTTCACCTTTGAGCATCATCACAATGGCACCTACCACTTCGCCTTCGTTGTTGCGCGTCATGGCACCGTAACGGATCGCATGTCCGTAGGTGACGGTGCCCACCGTGCCAACGGTAACCGGAATGCCGTTGCCGGTCTGTTTGATGACAATTTTCTGAATATCCGTTGTGTCGCCAATCAGTCCTTCGCTGCGGATAAAATAGGCGTTGGGTTTTTTATCGATGTACGCCCCGCCAGTGTTCTGGTTGTTTTGTTCCAGCGCAGCAAATACTTCGCTGATGCTCAAGTTGTAACTGCGCAGCCGACCCGGGTCGAGTGAAATTTCGTATTGTTTGATGTATCCGCCAAAACTGGATACTTCTGCCACGCCTTCCGTACCTAGGAGCTGCCTTCTGACGATCCAGTCCTGAATGGTACGCAACTCCATGGGTGGGTATTTTTTCTCAAATCCTTTTTTGGGCTTCAGAATGTATTGGTAAATTTCCCCCAGGCCGGTAGTGACTGGACCCAGTTCCGGCGAACCTGCTCCCGCCGGAATCTGGTTTTTGGCTTGTTGCAGCCGTTCAAAAACCTGCTGCCGGGCCCAGTAAACATCAATGTTGTCATTAAATACAATCGTAACCACCGAAAGGCCAAACCGGGAAAAAGAGCGGATTTCGATAATTTGCGGAATGGTAGCCATGGTTTGTTCTACCGGAAAGGTAATGAGGCGTTCTACCTCCTGGGCCGCCAGCGTGGGCGTCACTGTGATTACCTGCACCTGATTGTTGGTGATATCGGGCACGGCATCAATGGGCAGTTGTGTGAGTGACCACCCGCCCCAGGCAATCAGAACTGCCGTTAATAATCCGATAACCAGCTTGTTATGTATGGAAAAATGAATAATCTTATCCAGCATGATAAGGCTTGTCTAGACAATGAAAAGAAGGAAAGCAGCCGTTGCCCATGATTACAGAAAAAGCATGGGGTTTGGCTTTGGAAAAGAATACTATTCTCCCGGATAATCCAGAACGGACAAATTAAATATTACGCCAGCGTTGGATTCATTCGGGAACTACCCGACCTTGGGTGGGCGAAGATGCGTAAGGGAAAAGAGGTAGGCGTAGGTGTTCTGATAAAAGGAATGGCGAAGCTGCGTAAGCGAAGCCGTGGGTAATTGGTAGGAGAAGGAAAGTGTAAGCGGTAGAACAAACGTAAACCCACTGCAATGATGCTGAAACATGGGCAAACTCGCATCGGTTTGGTGGGTTTTGGCGTGTGTGGAACCTAGCCCGTAATGCAATTGCAAAAAATTCCAGAAACCAAACTCTGTACCAACTTCTTTTTTATGCTCAAAATAGTGTTGGATCAGGTTGGGAATTTTATACACTTCTTCCACGTCAGTATTTGGAAAAATACTACCCAGGAAAAAGACGAAACCCAGAAAAAGTGCAACGATGGATTTCATAAAGATAATCTATAGTGCTCTGATGGCCTGAATACTGCAAAAGTACGTTTGTTTTTCCGATTTTTTCAATGACTACAATCAATTTAGAAATTGACTAAATAATTGCTTATGAATGTGGTGACCTACACGCGGGAAAATCGGATTGCCCGCATTACGCTAAACCGACCCGACAAACGCAATGCCCTCAACAGCCAGGTCGTACAAGCCCTGCAAGCCGCTTTTGAACAAGCCGCTGCAGAGACTCAGGTAAAGGTAGTAGTGTTACAGGCCAACGGACCCGTGTTTTGCGCCGGTGCCGATCTGGAATATTTGCAGCAATTGCAGCAAAATACCTACGACGAAAACGTCGCCGATTCCCGACAACTGGCCCATTTGTTTGAGACCCTGTATACCTTACCCAAAGTAGTCATTGCTCAGATTCAGGGGCATGCCATTGCCGGAGGTTGCGGTTTGGCTACCGTATGCGATTTCTCCTTTACTGTTCCCGAGGCAAAATTTGGGTATACCGAAGTGAAAATTGGTTTCATACCTGCCATTGTGAGTTATTTCCTGCTACGTAAGATAGGAGAGGGCCGCGCAAGGGAATTGCTGCTGGCGGGCAATCTGATCACGGCTGCGCAGGCCCAGCAATACGGTCTGATCAATTTTGTAGTGGAGAATGCAGAATTAGCAACCAAAGTTTCGGCCTTTGCCCAAAACCTGTGTGAACAAAACTCAGAACAGTCCATGGCATTGACAAAAAGAATAGTATCGGAAATTACGGCAAAACCCCTGGCTGACGCCATGAATTATGCGGCTGAAAGCAATGCCCGGGCCCGAGCTACCGAAGATTGCCAACGCGGCATTGCCGCCTTCCTGGACAAAAAAGACATTACCTGGTAGAAGCTTGTGTCGAAAGACTGCCACCTCCAAAGTTCTGCGTAATGCGGGCAAAGGGCGTATTTTCGCTTTTGTATGGGGTTTTAACCATTCGGGCGGCACAGGCCATAAACTGATAGTCGGTGTTGAGAATGTTGCGGCGGTGACCGGGTGAGTTCATCCAGCCTTTTACTACTTTCTTGGCATACGACACCGCACTATGTGCCGGATACGGCTGGTCGGTATCGCATTTGAAATACAGGTATTCGCCGTTGCGTTGCTTGCGGGGGCAATACTGGCCGTCGGTAGCAATGGTTTCAAATTGGGCAATGTTTTCGGCGGTTGCCTGATAATTACCGCCTGCCAGTCGGATGCGCTGCCCGGGAAGCCGTTTCTTGGAATCGGTTGGATCTTCGTGGGCGTAATAGTTTTTGGCAATCATAGAAACCGAATGCTCTGTGGATGCTTTATGCAAAATGACGGCGTATTGGAAAGGCGTTTTTTTCTCTTTTTCGCGGGCTTCGTTGGTAGCATGAAAAAAGGCCGCATCCAGCAATTCATAATCCGGATTGCGTAAATCAAGGGGTTTCTGGGACTGCGGCAAAGCGTAAAATTCGCGCCAGGTAAGCTGGTAGTAGTTTTGTGCCTGAGTTGCCGAAGCCAGTAAGCAGGCTATAAATAGAAAAACAAGTTTGTTAAAGCCGAAACGAGGATATTCCATGGAAAACATATTTCCAGTAAAACGCAGGAACGTAGTCAAATATTACAAGGAAGTGCTGTAAAGCTCAGGGTTTTGCCTTTTTCAATGATACTATTTCTGACAAAGAGTTAGCTGGGTTTTCCTGTATTGGGAATGGTTAACAGGAATGTAGAGCCTTCTCCTTCTTTGGATTGACAGGTAATGGTACCTCCCATGCATTGTGCTGTTTCCCTGGCAATGTACAGGCCCAGGCCGGAGCCGGGCTTGGTAACATTGGAACGGTAAAACATGGTAAAGATTTTTTCCTGGTCTTCCCCGGCAATGCCAATGCCATTGTCGGTTACTCTTACTGTGGCTCTGTATTCGGTGAGCATCAACTCAATTTCGACTTTTTTGTGGGACTCAAAGGGTTTCTGATAATAAAACGCATTGGCAATAATCTTGGTAAGAATGATTTGCAGGCGACGCGAATCGGTGTAGAAGCTTACCTGTTTGGGGTTGTGTATTTGCAACTGAACCTCAATGGCTTGTGTTTCGGATACAGCCTGACTGATAGCGATAATCTCTCCGATCATCTTCGAAAAATCAATGCTGTCCTGACTCACCTTCAGGCGGGTGTTGCGCGAATAATCCAGAATATCGTGAATGTAACCGTCCAAACGGCGCAGACTCCGCTCCATCAGAAGCGTATACTCCTGACTTTCTTCCAGTGTATCGGCATTTTTGGAAATATCCGTCAGACCCAGCACTGAGGCCACTGGAGCCCGCAAGTCATGACTGATGCTATATACAAACCGGTCCAGTTCCTGGTTGTTTTTTGTGAGCATTTCGTTCTGGCTTTGCAGTCTTTCTTCCGAATAGAGGATGACCGTTTCTACTTTTTTGTTGGTGTTGATGATCATAAAGGCAAAGAATAGACAGAAAAATGCCGAAAGCACAACATTGACCTGTCCGATAATGGTTGCCTGGCTCAGGGATATATCAAAAATAGGGATAGGGAAATCGTAGAAGACAAGCACCAGCCAGAATAAAGCACTGTGGGTAGTGTGTAGCCACAATTGACGTTTGTCGGTATAGTCAATCAAAAACGGGAGTCCAATCGAAAAGGGAAGGTAATACAGATACACCAATGCTTCTTTGGGCTCGGTGATGGTCATGAAAAAGATGAGCAGACTGATAATTCCCGCAAACAGATTGCCCGCCAATACCCCTCTTCCTCTTTGGTTTAGCACATAGGTAGTAAAACACAAGGCAAGGCCCGGAACCAGATACCAGAGTGTCTGCCAGATTCCAAAAAACAAGTCGGGCAAACTGCTGAGCAAAAAAATAACTACCACTACTTTGATGATGATGTCAAGTAGAGGACTTTTTCCGTCTTTCAGATGCAGATAAGCCATTGGTAGCCAATAAGTATTGATTAAGAGGCGTATGCTTGAAGTAACACTGCCTGAATCGGCAGCAAATTAAACCGCTTCCAACTAAAAGCCGCAAAGATTTTAAATAGAATGTGAGGTATGTAAGTGTTTGGTTGTTTTAGACTGGATAATCTGAATAAAAGTTGCTTTGAGAAATAAACACATTTCGCCATGCAGTTGTTTTAGATTCTAGAGGTATGTTTTCTCCTCTAAACAAGAGGAGTAGTTCCTGTAGCTTTGCAGTCAATGAATTGTAATTCGGATTTTACAAAAAAGGAGCCTTCTGACCGAAAATCAGAAGGCTCCTGAACTGGGTATCCAAACAAATCTAATGTTACGGGTATGGATAGCAAATCCTTACGGATTGCAACCCGTACCGGTTGCAAAACTATTTTTCGCCTTGTCGGCTTTGACGCCGTTGCTGCATCTTGTCCATTCGCTCTTCCTGGATTTGCAGGTATTTCTGGTACTGATCGGCCGACAATACTTTCTGCATATCGGCGTCAGTAGCTGTTTTGGCTGCTTTGAGTTGTTGCATGCGTTGCGACTTATCCATCGACTGGCTGGCCCGTAAGCTATCAACCTGTACAGCCCGGCTCAGAAATATGGCTTTTACTTTGGACTGTTGGTCGGCACTGAGAGCCAGGTCTTTTGCCAAATGCTTGGTTTGCATTTCGGCGCGTTGCTCGGGTGTGCGGGGAGTTTTCATGCCGTCACCACGCTGTGCCATCAAACTTCCGCTAAACAAGACGGCAAACAGAGCCATTACAATTAGTTTTTTCATAGTATTCATTTTTAAGTTAGTTGTGTAGCTTAGAAATAAAATTTACAAAAAGGTTTAATCGATGGAATAAAAAAATTACAATGAGACTAGAAACGCTCCTTCTGCCTGAATGTTATGACAGGAAATCTGCTGCTTGGCTAAAAGTTGCTGCACGCGTTTGGATGCATAGTACCGATTGGATGCGTCCAGAATCACCTGACCAAAGTTACGGAATGGAAAAGCTTTGATTTTGGATAGACTGTTGTTCTGAACGATCAGGTAATCAAAGGTTTGCTTGCTGAATTTTCGCAAATCGGTAGCGTGGTGCAAAACGCAAATCCGTTTGCCATGCCAGCTGAAAAGCGTATAGTCCGAAGCATGACGGCTGGCCAGCGGGATTGTAGCCGATTGTGAAAATAGTATCTTCTGAACTGGCAAAACCTGCCTTTGCCCCCAATGGTTGCGCAAATGAAAGAGAATGCGGCTTTCGTTGTTGAGTAAACTTGAATCGGCCAGGAAAATGTGCTGGTTTCCATCTATGAAGTCGAGTGTCGCATAACCGGGAATGGCGTATACGGCAAATAGCCGCTGATTGCGGTACCGTACTTTTCCATAACTTTGGCTGGCAACTACACAAATTAGTAAAACAGTTGCCAGGCCCCACACCCGGAGGCGAGGCCAATAGAAGAACAGTAGAAGTACAAGCAGCAATGTGTAGAGCATGGCCAGTTCCCAGGCATTGAGGTAGATGCCTTGCAGCAAAGCTCCGGGTGTCTGCTCGGTCCAGAAGGCGATTTTATTCATGAACCACGTGAGCCACTGCACCGCAAAACTGACTGCTATGGATACATACGGAATCCAGGCAGTGCCCAACAATGCCAACCCTGCATACAGAATCCAACCCGAAAGGGGAATCATGAATAAATTGGCAAGCAGAAAGTAGGTTGGAAACTGGTGAAAATAAAACAACGTGAGCGGCAATACGGCAATCTGTGCAGCCAGGCTGATGCAGGTAGATTCCCAGACTTTATCCAAAAACCAGTTTTGGAACGCAAGCCAACGATAGATTCTAGGATAGAGGTAAACGATGCCCGCTACCGCCAGGTAAGACAACTGAAACCCCACATCCTGGAGCAGATATGGGTCGTAACACAGAAGCAAAAAGGCCGACATGCCCAGCGTGTTGAACAGATTTCCTTCCCGGCGAATGGCCTGGCCAATCACCACAAATGAAAACATGATGACCGCCCGCAATACCGATGCTGACAAACCTGTAATGAAAGCATAAAACCACAGCACCAGCAACGCCGCGATGGCAAACAAAGCATTGCCATAACGAAATCGCTTCAAGCTGCCCAGCAACACCACAATCAACTGAAATACAATGATGACATGGGCACCCGAAACTGCCAGCACATGCATGGCTCCGGCGGCGGCATAGGCGTCTTTCAACTCATTGTCGAGCCCGTCACGGATGCCTAGCACCAAACCCGACACAATGGCGTACTCCTGTCGGTTGGTGATGTGATAACGAAATACACTGTCGGCCCAGGAACGTACGCGCAACGAAGCTGCCATGACCGGATTACCCGCCTGTTGCTCATAGATGAGAAACTTGCCTTTTTTTATAAACTGCTGAAGATGAACTTGCTGCAAGGATAAATACTGCCGGTAGTCAAACTCGCCCGGATTGGCCGGTGGTTTTAGGGCTTGCGGCGAACCGTAGATCAAGACTGCATCGCCATATGCGGGTTTAGGTGCGTCTATTGTGCTGTAAATCAATACTTTGCCAGTGGCAGGTTTTGGCTTTCCATCCGATACTATTTTATCAACTTCTAAAACGTATCGGTAGTTTTTGGTCCGGGTTTGTACTTCCGATGCTACTTTGCCCGAATAATACCGTATGTTTGCCCGGTGAGCAATGTGCTCGCTTCTGTTGCTGTGGGTGTGATACCGCATCAGCAGCCAACCAAACGAACTGGTAAACGCAAAGGCAAGTATTCCATACACCACATGCAGCCGCATTTTTTTCAGCTTGGCCCGTTGTAATTGCCAGATTACCAGATAGGTAATAAAACACAACCCGGCAATCACGGTCATTCCCTGTTCTGGTGCATTCGGCAGGTATTGGTACATGAGAATGCCCATGATGAGAAACAGCGTAAAACGAACGAAAACGTAAGGTGTCCAGCGAAACATGGCGATTGGTTTTGGTAGCACCATTGCAGTGAGAAAGAATCGGAAAAATAGTATCTTTTAAAATACCCAAACCCACCTATTCGTCTTCGAATTGAAGCGAAACGGGTCTTGCATCCGAATTTCTGACGTCCTGCCTTGGTCATAGTAAAGCTACCAATGGGTTGTTAATCAAAGTTTTATTTTTTCAGCAAAAGCATACATTTGTTTATGTCTACACAAATTTGTCTGATTACAGGGGCTAACTCCGGCATTGGAAAAATAACCACACGCGAGCTGGCTAAAAAAGGAATGGATGTGATCATGGTGTGCCGCGATGCCAAAAAGGGCGAAGCTGCCCGGGCCGAAATCCTTCCGTTTGCCAAAGGAAAAGTGGAGTTGATGCTCTGCGATCTTGCCAATCAGGAATCCATTGTGGAACTGTCGCGAGCAGTGCGCGAACGGTACGACCACCTGGATGTGCTGATCAATAATGCCGGTCTGATACTAGACAAACCCCAGAAAACCTCCGAAGGATTTGAAGCCACCTTTGGAATTAATCACTTGGGAACGTTTTTGCTGACCAACCTGCTGCTCGATCTGCTGAAAAAAGGAACCGAGCCGCGCGTGGTCACCGTTTCGTCAGATGCCCACAAGTGGGGAAAGTGGGATCTGACTGATGTGGCCCATCCCAAAGAATTCAAAAGCCTGAATGCATACGGCAATTCGAAACTGGCCAATATCCTGTTTGCCAGTGAGTTGGCCCGGCGTGTGAAGCCTTTGGGAATTACTTCCAATAGCCTGCATCCGGGTGTAGTCAAAACCAACTTTGGCGTAGGCTCTGACAGCGGCTGGTTTGTCAAATTGTTTAATCTGGCCCGTCCGTTTTTTCTCACTCCCGAGCAAGGGGCAGAAAACAGTATTTACCTAGCGTCTTCGCCTGACTTAAAGGGAGTTACCGGATTGTATTTTGTGAAAAAGAAGCCGAAGACTCCCGCACCCGCTGCCCAAAGCGAAGCCAATGCCAAAGCCTTGTGGGACAAAAGCATCGAATGGACAAAGCTGAAAGAACGCCAGAATGGCCCGCTGATTTGAACAGCGGGTTCTTGTAAAATCGGACTTCGATTCGTATCGTTGAAGAAAGCAAAACCTGCCCGGGCCCTTATGCAATCCTGTCTCAATTTCTCTTTTATTTATAGTTGAAATGCTGCATCTGAATCTGCCATCGTATGAATATCAGGTAGTTCGCAAAAATGACAAACTCTATATATTTGATATTCTACGCAAAAAATATGTGTATCTGACGCCCGAAGAGTGGGTGCGGCAGCATTTTGTGCATCTGCTGCTCAATCAGTATCACTATCCCAAGTCACTAATCAAAGCCGAAAGTGCGCTGATTTACAATCAGTTGCCCAAACGAGCCGATCTGCTGGTGTTTGACCGGGAAGGCAATCCTTTCTTGCTGATTGAATGCAAAGATACCCTGGTGCCACTCGATGACATTGTGTTGCAGCAAGCAGCTCAGTATAACCACATCATCAAAGCGCCTTATGTGGTGCTGGTCAATGGCTTAGAATGGTTTTGCTACCAAGCCGATCTAGGTAAGCAGACCTTGCAGCTTCTGGACGACATTCCGCAAGTTCCCAATTGATGGCTTTTGGCAACCCTGAGAGCTACGATTACACTAAAAATATTGTATTTTTTTGTGATTTCGCTTTTGTAGCACCTACCTTTGCAACCGCAAATGACATATCCCCATTTTAATTCTTAATAGCATTCATGCGTCCGTTGTATTTGGTTGTCCGACTACTCAAAATCTTATCCTGGTTAGGTGCACTAGCTTTTTTATTATATACGTACTATTATCTGCCCGATCAAATTGCCATTCATTACAACCCGCAAGGAGTGCCAGACAATTTCCTTTCGCGCGAAACGTTTTTCTATGTGGTTGCGGCCTTCATCATTTTGCTCAACTTGTTTTTGTCGCTGATTGGCAGGATGTTATTGAATTTTCCGAACGAATTGCTGTTTATTCCGAAGCGGGATTACTGGCTTGCCAATGCCGAAAGCCGTGACAAACTACTGTTTGTATTGCGTAACTGGATAAACAGTTTGGCTACCGTTTTGAATTTCTACATCATGGCTATGTTGTTCATTACCTTGCGGTTGCATACCAATCAACGGGTGTTTCTCAGCGATTACACCTGGATTTTGTTTGCCGGACTTGCCCTGCTGATCGGCTGGATTGCGTATCTGCCCATTCGATTGCGTTTCAAAGAAACCGTTGAAATTTAGACACTTTTATCGGCAGTTTTCCTCCCTCTATAATCCTACTTGATACATCCTTTTTCTATGAGAAGGCAGGTTTTTACATTTCTTCTGATACTATTCGGTGCATCGGTTTCGATGGCACAGGCGGTCGATTTGGGTAAATTGTTGCAAGAACGCGACCAGCTTTACCAGGCTTATGATTCGCTGGGTCGCGAAAAGAATGCCTTGTTTGGGGGGCGTTCCAAGAAAGATCTGCAGAACATGATTCTGGCCCTGCACCGGATCATTGCCAAAGATAACGAGATTGTGCGCGAAGTGCGGCGCACTTCTTACCAGAAAGAAAACAGCCTGTTTGGTGAAAACCGGGCTTCAGTCGACCGCATCTATGAACTTGACCAGCAGGTGACCAGCCTGAACAATCAGCTCAAACACAAGATTACCGAACTGCGTGATGAACAAACCGCCACATTCGAACTGCTCGGTTCGATGCGTAAGATGCAGGTGGCTGTCATTGTATTGACCGCCATCATCATCGGAATGGTCTATTACATGTACCGGCAGCGAAGGCGATAAAAAGAAAAACCGGCTTATTTGAGTAAGCCGGTTTTTCTTCTTTTGCGGATACTATTTTTTTCAAAGCACAGGCAAGTGCACTTCGGCTATCATGCAACGGGCACTGCCACCACCATTGGACTCGATGGTTGAAATATCCGAATAAGTGATTTGGGTATACGTCTCCAAACGCCGGATCTGATCGGGTAACAAGGCCCGGTAGGCTTGCAGCGACATCACCAGCAGCCCATCACCCCGACGGGTGCGCAGTTGCAGCATGTTGCCCGCAAACCGGTTCACCTGTTCTATGCTGATTTCAATAATGTCTTTGCCGGTTTCTTTCAGGGTTTTTCGTACATGTTCCCGTTCTGCTTCGTCTGGAATGCATTCCAGGCAAACAATGGCAAACCGTTCTCCCACACACATGATTACATTCGTATGGTAAATAGGTTGGTTTTGCCCGTCTACCGCGTGGAAGGCTACTAGTTTGTAGTCCATTTGCTGGGCAAACTCGTTGAGCAGATCCAGGTGCGTGCGTGGCGACAGGCAGGCGTATGCAATCCGGTAGTCGCGGTCAAGCACCATGCTGCCAGTGCCTTCCAGAAATTTGTTGTCATCTTCGTAATGCGAAAAATCAACAATTTTGGAAATATGGAATTTTCGTTTGAGCATTTCAACAATGTCGCTCCGACGTTCCAGGCGGCGGTTGTGTGCCATCATGGGATATAAGTAGACCGTTCCATTGCCGTGCTGGTGAAACGAAATCCAGTTGTTCGGAAAAATGGCATCCGGCGTATAGGGGTCAGGCGTGTCTTCCACAACCGTAACGTCTAATCCGAATCCGCGCAGGTTATCGACCATCTTGTCAAACTCACGCAGAGCTTTTTCCTGAACTTCTGCAGCTTTTGACGATTCGTTTGAATTTTGGAAAGCATTGCTTGCGGCCGTCTGCTCGTTAAATGCGAAGCGTACGGGCCGTATCATCAGGATGTGAGAAGTCGTTTGAGCAAAGGAATGCGTAGAAGTCATCATAGAAACAGGTCAAAAAAGGTACGGCGAATCACGGTTAAATAATCAGATAAAAGTAGTAAGACACCGGACAGTACTTTGAAAATTAACTAGTTGCGATTGATACAGTTCACATTCCTTTTGTCTGGTGTCTTTTTTCTTTCCTCCCTACTTACTACCGATACGGGGTTTTTATTGTTTGAAAGATACTATTTTATTTTTTCTTAAAAAATCCGGTCTCTGAGCAGGGGCATACTCATGCAATGTGAGCCGCCGCGGGCCCGTGAGAGTTCGGCCGAAGGCAAAAGAATAAGGGTGTTCTCGATTTCTTTTGGGCTGCGGGTGCCGTTTTCAAAGCTCTCTAATAACTCTGCTGCACCAACGGCCTCAAAACCAGCCTGTTTAAACGCTTCAATCGTTTTGTCGTTGCGGTCATAGGCTATGGCCACGCCTTCTTTAATTGCCAGTAAGTTGCACGAATCGGTCCACTGTTCGCGGGCTCCAAACGGAAACTCGTTGTTTCCGGAGTACACAAAGACCGTTTTTTCTTTGCAGTTCAAATCATTCTGACTGATATCATCCAGCAAATCTTCCAAATATTCATAGTGTACAGGTTTATCGCCAAACCCACGCAAAAACTGCATGATCTTAAGTTTCTCGGAGGGTTTCACCTCCTGCAGGCTTTCCATAAAGTCTTTCTTCTCCAGTTCGTCGCCTTCGCGTGAAAGCGTACCCAACAAAACCCATACGTTCCTCTTCACCTGTGTAAAAATGGTGTCGATATGCATGTAATCCCGCTTTTTAGGAATTTTGATGACCGTCACCTTATCCACAATCTCTTTTTCAAACAAAATCTTGATTACCTGATTAATGGCATACGACGAGGTGCGTTCGCTTAAACCAATCAATACATGATTGGGGCTTACCATCATTACATCGCCGCCTTCCAGGGTTGCTATTTTGTAATCTTTTTCGCCATCCGGTAATAAGAAATGATGTTCGCTTTCCGGTATTTCTATGATTTTTTCGCGTAGATGGCTGAATATGGGGTGATTGTGAAAAATATATTGCGTAAGCAATGCTTCCCGGGTACGGGCTATCTTGGCGGGTTTATTTAACAGAATATGGTCATTGATGGTAATGCCGATGTCGCGGGTAAAAATAAAATTGGGAATCGGGGCAAAAATCATCGACTTGTCAGGCAATGTACCTGAAATCAAGGTTTTGGCCAGTTCTTTTGACGGGAGCGTCGCCAGAAACTCCTGCGTGACATACGAGCATCTTTCTACGGCACAAATGGCCGCCAATAGCCGCAAACGTACTTTTTCGTCATCCAAGATAAAGGATAGCAGGTATTGCGGATCAATTACTTTATCGGAGTTGAAATACGCTGCATGTTCGGGTTTGTAAAAATTACGTTCGTTTTCCGGTGAGTCAATCCGGCTGAGTTTGCCTTTGACTTTATCGGCATCCAGAAAATACAGTAAAATCTTGATGTACAAATCGTATTCCTCTTTGCGCATGGTGTCCAGATGCACAATGTCTTCAAAAAGCCAGTCCTGAGCCTTGGACGGAACCACTTTGCCTAAGCCACTATCCGGACTATGCACCAGTACACGCCTGAGTGTACCGATTTCGGAAGAAACGTGAACCTGATTGGTTGTTTTGGATAGAGGTTGGTCGGTAGTGAGCATACAAAATAGTTATAATAAAAGAGCCGGGTTTTGGCTCCGAAAAAGATAGTATTTTCTACCACAAAAAGGGTGGGTCAAGTTTAGGGATTTACTCTTTTGACTTTCTGTAGTTGCGTAGCCGCATCAATCATACGCAGCCAGCTTACCCGCATCCCCGTTTCCAAGGATTCGTATTCGGGGCCTTTTTCGCCTTGTACAATACGACATTTTCCTAAATCGTACCGAAGAGCCTCTACCATATCGCCAATCTGTAGCGGTTGCTGTGCTAAATCAGCCATAAGCGGTTTGTTTTCTTCTGAATTCGTAGGTTTGCTTTCTTTCTTCTTGAAAAAATCGAATAATCCCATTGTGTAGCAATAGTTGGTGACCAAAAATGCAAGTTAATTGGGTTTTGCAGGAAAGCAAAAAATAAAAAGTTGGGAGTTGTTTCTGGGCAAAGACCAAAACAAAGTTCAGGTAAGAGTAAATAAAAAAGCAAGCATTTGACAAAAGATGCTTGCTTCTGGGTTGTTGTGTACGGTATTTCTACACAAACTGCTTCAACACACTCTCCAGTTGATTCGTCTGCATTACACCCGACTGGCGCCACATCACCTTCCCGTTTTTAAAGATCATCAGTGTAGGCACGCCTTGTATGCCGTATTGGCTGGCCGCTGAAGGGTTTTTATCTACGTCAATTTTGATGATACGCGCGTTGTCGCCCATTCGTTTGGCCAAATCTTCCAACATAGGCGCTTGTACCTTACAAGGACCACACCAGGTGGCGTAGAAATCAACCAGTACAGGCGTATTATCATTGATTAGTTCCTGAAAGCTCATAGGGTAAATAAGTTTAAGTATTTCTATCTTTTTGAACAATGCATATGATTAAAAGTTCATATAAAGGCGGCTAATCTGGAAAGTCAGAAATAAAAATTTTATGCCATACTGTAAAGTAACACTTGATCGTTTTAAAAATGAGAGCAGTATCAAATCTAAAAGCAATTGCTGTGAATGGTTATCTGGTTGATTATCAGACTTTCACCAGTGATAAAACTCTTTCAATCTATTTAGAAAGAATCTATATAAGGCAAACACCTTGAATGCGAAAATATATTTTTTGTATTTTGGTCAGTATAATTTTCATTATTCCATATCTAATCATTTAACTATACACGACATTGAATAGAAGAGATGCTATTGCCAGAGTAGCCGCTTTGATGGGAACTACTCTTTCGGCACCTACCTTATTGGCAGTAATGGAGGGATGTAACTCGGCAGCCACCAAAGAAGCCGCAGCTGTATCTTTTACACCGGATATCATGGCATTGATTGGAGAAGTAGCGGAAACCATTATTCCTAAAACCAGTACTCCGGGTGCCAAAGAAGCAGGTGTGGCCGATTTTGTAAAGCTAATGCTAACCGATTGCTATACAGATGATGACCGTCAGGCTTTTTTTGATGGCCTAGAGGATGTAAATGAAAAAAGCAAGAAGGCTCATAGCAAATCCTTTGCCGAAATTACTCCCGAACAACGCATTGCTGTATTGAAGGAATTAGAATCGGAAGCCAAGACAGAACGTACGCGTCGTGATGAAGAGGCGAAAAAAGAAAAAGAAACCATGAAGCAGGGACTAAATCCTGAGAATAATGACAAGAAAAGCGAGCCCGCCAAAAAGCCTTCGCCAATTTTCTTTTACACCATCAAGGATTTGACTGTACTGGGCTACTTCACTTCAGAACCGGGAGCTACACAAGCCTTGGAATACGTGGCGGTTCCGGGTCGTTACGAAGGATGTGTAGACCTTAAGCCGGGCCAAAAGGCTTGGGCTATCTAGCCATCATGTAAAAAGAATGGGGGTTTTGACTTTTTCAACCCTACTATTTCCACTCTATTCTTTTTGAATAAAATTGTTTCTACATTTTACATCTGTTATTGAACAATGAACTTAAATATAAAAGGCAAAGAAGAAGTTACTTATGATGCCATTGTCGTTGGCTCGGGTATTTCGGGTGGCTGGGCTGCCAAAGAACTGTGTGAAAAAGGATTGAAAGTGGTGATGCTGGAGCGGGGTCGCGACATCAAACACGTGACCGGTTACGAAACCGCTACGAAAAATCCGTGGGAATTTCCGCACAGAGGTCGCTTAACCAATCTGGCGAAAGAAGAATACTGGGCAAACGTTCGTACCGGTTATACGGCAAACGAAGAATGGCGCCATCACTTCGAAAATGACAAGGAAAATCCGTACCTGGAAACCCGGAAGTTTGACTGGATTCGGGGCTATCACGTGGGTGGTCGTTCATTGATGTGGGGCCGTCAAAGCTACCGCTGGAACGAGAGAGACTTTGAAGCCAATGCCAAAGAAGGCATTGCCGTTGACTGGCCTATTCGCTACAAGGATCTAGCTCCGTGGTATGAGTACGTAGAGAAATTTGCCGGCATTTCGGGTAACCGTGACGGATTGGATGTATTGCCGGATGGCAATTTTCTGCCTCCTATGGATATGACCTGCGTGGAAACCGAATTGAAAAAACAAGTAGAAACTAAATTTGCAGGTCGCCACGTGATCATGGGCCGTACGGCTCACCTTACCAAGCCGCAACCGTGGCATACCGAACTGGGCCGTGCCAATTGCCAGTTCCGTAATATGTGTATGCGTGGTTGTCCCTATGGTGCTTATTTCAGTACGCAAGCAGCCACGTTGCCCGCTGCCATGAAAACCGGAAATCTGACTCTCATACCTGATACCATTGTTTCGGAAGTGATTTTTGATGACAAGCTTGGTAAAGCAACCGGAGTTCGGACTATTAATCAAAACACCAAAGAGGTAAAAGAGTATTTCGCCAAGGTGATCTTCCTGAATGCGTCGGCAATTGCTACTGCCTCTATCATGATGAATTCCAAATCCAAACGATTCCAGAACGGATTGGGTAATGACAGCGACCAACTAGGCCGTAACATCATGGACCACCATTTGGCAGTAGGTGCTGGTGGACGTTGGGAAGGATTTGAAGACAAATATTACTATGGTCGTCGGGCCAATGGCATTTACGTGCCTCGCTACCGCAACTGGGGTACCGACAAACGCGATTACCTGCGTGGGTTTGGTTATCAGGGTGGTGCCAGCCGCGATAGCTGGGGACGTGGTGGCGGAATGGACGGTTTCGGTGCTGACTTCAAAGAATCGTTGAGTCATCCGGGAGAATGGCATGTGAATTTGGGCGGTTTTGGCGAAGTATTGCCTTATTCAGATAACCGCATGACACTGTCGGCTACCGAAAAAGACAAATGGGGATTGCCTCTGGTGGTATTTGATGCCGCTTATGGCGAGAATGAAAAGAAAATGCGCGTCGACATGATGAATGATGCGGCCGAAATGCTCGAAGCTGCCGGTGCAAAAGATGTGACTCCGTACAATGACGAATCGAAACACTTGGGGATCGGTATCCACGAAATGGGTACTGCTCGCATGGGTAGAGATTCGAAAACATCGGTACTGAATGCCAATAACCAAGTTTGGGGTTGTGATAACGTGTACGTAACTGACGGAGCCGCTATGACTTCCGCTTCTTGCGTAAATCCATCCCTGACCTACATGGCTCTGACGGCCCGAGCTGCTGACCATGCCGTGAAAACACTGAAAAAACAAAATACCTAAAATCGCATGATTGCAAATGACAAAATTCTTGTTTGGGTTTCAACCTACCTGCATCTGAATTTGTCAAGCATTCATCTAAATAGTATCTTTTCCAAGACAAAAACCTCGACCTTCCTGTAAGGCGAGGTTTTTTATTACCAAGCTATCGTTTTTGCAATGAATTTGAATTTGAAAGCCAAAGAGCAGAACACCTACGATGCCATTATCGTTGGTTCAGGTATTTCAGGTGGCTGGGCTGCCAAAGAACTGACTGAGAAGGGATTGCGGACCTTGTTACTCGAACGGGGACCCATGGTGGAACATGTAAAGGATTATCCGACAGCTATGAAAAACCCTTGGGAATTTCCGCATCGCGGTCGGTTAACCAACCAGCAAATCAAGGCACATCCAGTACAAACCCGTGAAGGCAGCTACCCTTTCAACGAAACCAATCCCTATTTCTGGGCTGATGATTTAAAGAATCCGTACATTGAAACCAAGCGGTTTGACTGGTACCGGGGTTATCAGATCGGAGGGAAGTCGCTGACGTGGGGTCGGCAGTGTTACCGCTGGAGCGACCTGGATTTTGAAGCCAACGCCAAAGAAGGCATTGCCGTCGACTGGCCCATTCGCTACAAAGACATTGCCCCTTGGTACGATTATGTCGAAAAGTTTGCTGGCATCTCCGGTACAAAGGAGGGTTTGGACATTTTGCCGGATAGTATTTTCATGCCTCCCATGGAAATGAGTTGCATCGAACGGGAAGTGAAAAAACACGTCGAGGCCAAATTTGCCGGACGAAAATTCATCATTGGCCGGGTGGCACATCTGACCAACCCGGCTGATTTTCAGTTAGCTTTGGGTCGGACGGCTTGCCAATACCGCAATATGTGCAGCCGTGGATGTCCGTACGGAGCCTATTTCAGCACCAATGCGGCCACGTTACCGGCTGCCATGAAAACCGGGAAACTCACTGTGCGACCTGACTCGATTGTGGGTTCCATTATCTACGACGAGAAGAAAGGCAATGCTACCGGCGTGCGTATTGTCGATGCCAATACCAAGGAAGAAAAAGAGTTTTACGCCAAAATCATCTTTGTCAATGCGGCTACCATCAATACGGCTTTCATCTTGCTAAATTCCAAATCGGATCGTTTTCCCAATGGGCTGGGCAATGACAGCGGCGAACTGGGACATAACCTGATGGATCATCATTCGCGTGTTGGAGCTTCGGGTTCGCTGGAAGGGTTTGAGGATAAGTACGAATACGGTCGTCGGGCCAATGGCATTTACATTCCGCGCTACCGCAACGTGGGCAAAGACAAACGTGACTATGTGCGAGGGTTTGGCTACCAAGGCAATGGAAATCGGCAAGGTTGGGGGCGAGGAGTGGCGGAAGAAGGCTTCGGAGCCGATTTCAAAGAAAGCCTTACCCATCCAGGCCTGTGGACCATGAATATTTCCGGCTTTGGAGAGCATTTGCCAGATCATAAAAACTACATTTCTCTTTCTGCTACCGAAAAAGATCCGTATGGCTTGCCAGTGATCACCATTGATTGTGAATACCGTGAAAACGAAAAAAAGATGCGCGTGGACATGAAAAACGATGCCGCCGAAATGCTCGAAGCTGCCGGTCTGAAAAACGTGAATACGCGTGACAATGGTGGTGTTCCGGGCCAGAGCAAACACGAAATGGGCACAGCCCGCATGGGACACGATGCCAAGAGTTCGGTGTTGAACAAGCACAATCAGGTATGGGGCTGTGAAAACGTGTTTGTCACCGATGGGGCCTGCATGACTTCCTCCTCCTGTGTCAATCCCTCGCTGACCTACATGGCCCTAACGGCTCGGGCAGTTGACTATGCGGTCAGTGAACTCAAAAAGCAGAACCTATAGCATTAAAAACCCATGGAATAGGGATTACCTTCCTGGCTTCCGCGTATCTTTATAGTGAATAGTTAACTAGTCTGTCCTCTGTACCTTCCGAAATAGTATCGTTGAAAAAGTAAAAACCTCCTACTAACTCCACTTCCTGTATGAATTTAAATCTGAAGGCCAAAGAGCAGAATACCTACGATGCCATTGTCATCGGTTCGGGTATTAGTGGTGGCTGGGCCGCTAAGGAATTAACCGAGAAAGGGTTGAAAACCATTGTGTTGGAGCGTGGCCGCACGGTGGAACACATCAAAGACTACCCAACAGCGACCAAAGCGCCCTGGGAATTTCCGCACCGGGGCAAATTATCCTTGAAGCAATTGGAAGATTATCCTAAACTGAAACGAACCGGTTTTGCCACCAATGAAGAAGCCATTCATTTCTTTGTCAAAGATACCGATCATCCCTACCTGGAAGAAAAGCGTTTTGACTGGGTGCGTGGCTGGCAGGTAGGTGGGAAGTCACTAACATGGGGCAGAGTGGCATTGCGTTGGAGCGACCTTGATTTTGAAGCCAACGCCAAAGAAGGCATTGCCGTTGACTGGCCTATTCGCTACAAAGACATTGCTCCCTGGTACGATTATGTGGAGACCTTTGCCGGGATTTCCGGAAATCGGGATGGCATTCCGCATTTGCCCGACGGCTTGTTCCAGCCTCCCATGGATTTGACCTGCGTGGATGAACACCTGCGCGATGCCATCAAAACCAAATACCCGGACCGTTACCTGATTCATACCCGGCAAGCACACATTACCAAACCCACCAAAGAGCAACTGGAACTGGGCAGGGTAGGGTGCCAGGCCCGAAACATGTGCTGGCGGGGTTGTCCCTATGGCGGCTATTTCAGTTCGCAGGCAGCCACGTTACCGGCTGCCAAACGTACGGGTAATCTGACCATACGGCCGCATTCGATTGTCAGCTCCATTATGTATGACGAAAAAACGGGCAAAGCCTCAGGGGTGCAGATCGTGGATGAAAACACCAAAGAAACCATGGAGTTTTACGCTAAGGTGATTTTTGTAAATGCGTCGGCGATGGGGTCAACCTTCATTCTGATGAACTCCAAATCGAATCGTTTTCCTAATGGATTGGGCAATGACAGCGGCGAACTGGGGCATAACCTGATGGATCATCACTTCAATGCCGGAGCCGGCGGAACATACGAAGGCTTTGGCGATAAATACGAATATGGTCGCCGTCCGAATGGGTTTTATGTGGCACGCTACCGAAATGTAGGCAAAGACAAACGCGACTATGTACGCGGATTTGGCTACGAAGGCGGTAGCAATCGACCCTGGGCAATTGATAATGAAGGTTTCGGAGAGTCACTCAAAGAAAATTACGCTAAAATTGGCCCTTGGAATGCATCTTTGGGTGGATTTGCCGAAACATTGCCTCATCATGATAATAAAGTCATTCTGACTGACGAACAGAAAGATCCTTGGGGGTTGCCTGTGCTGAAGTTTTCGGCCGAGTTTGGGGACAATGAAAAGAAAATGCGTGTCGATATGATCAATGATGCTGCCGAAATGCTGGAACTAGCCGGCTTTAAGGATATTTATACGTTTGACAATATTGGAGGCATGGGCTTGTCGATTCATGAAATGGGCACAGCCCGCATGGGACACGATGCCAAGAGTTCGGTGTTGAACAAGCACAATCAGGTATGGGGCTGTGAAAACGTGTTTGTCACCGATGGGGCCTGCATGACTTCCTCCTCCTGTGTCAATCCCTCGCTGACTTACATGGCCCTAACGGCTCGAGCGGCGGATTACGCGGTCAATGAATTAAAGAAGAGAAATCTTTAAGGCAGAAATAAAATAGTAGGATTTGAAAACACAAAACCCCGGCTTGTTAATAGGCCGGGGTTTTTAATTAATGAAACCTTCATTTAAAATTGCCATAAAAACGCTATTTTTGCGGCATGAATACAAAAGAACAAATCGTGAGAGATTGGCTCCCCAGGTATACGGGAGTCGCTTTGGAAGAATTTGGGGAGTACATTTTGCTTACCAACTTCCACAATTATGTTGAGATGTTTGCCGAAAAATTTGGGGTAGAAACCAAAGGTCATGGCAAGCCTATGCAAACGGCAACCGCCAATAACATTACCATCATCAATTTTGGGATGGGAAGTGCCATGGCTGCCACGGTAATGGATTTGCTGAGTGCCATTGATCCCAAGGCAGCGTTGTTTCTGGGCAAATGCGGTGGTCTGAAAAAGACCAAATTGGGCGATCTGGTTTTACCCATTGCCGCCATCCGGGGCGAAGGGACTGGAAACGACTACATGCCTCCCGAAATTCCGGCGCTGCCTTCGTTTCGTTTGCAACGCTCTGTTTCATCGATGATTAAGAAGCATGAATTGGATTACTGGACAGGTACGGTTTACACCACAAACCGCCGCGTGTGGGAACACGACGACAAGTTCAAAGAATACCTCCGCGACATCCGGGCGATGGCCATTGACATGGAAACGGCTACCATTTTCATCGTAGGCTTTGCCAATTCCATTCCGCACGGCGCCTTATTGCTCGTATCTGATAATCCAATGACGCCAGATGGTGTGAAAACCTCAGAAAGCGACAAAAAAGTGACTGCCAGTTATGCCAAAAAGCACCTGGAAATCGGCATTGATGCCTTGGTTGAGCTAGCCAACTCGGGTGAATCGGTGAAGCATCTGCGCTTCGAATGAACCAATAAAGGAAGTCTATTTTTGGGTGATCTGACCCAAAAATAGTATCTCTCCCAATGTCAAAACCTCCCTTACTGCATCTCTGCCAGTACGCGTTGCAAATCTTCCGGCGTTTCAATGCACACACTTTCCATATCGGTAAATGCTACTTTGATCCGGTATCCATTTTCAATCCAGCGCAATTGCTCCAGTGATTCGGCTTTCTCCAAGGCCGATACGGGCAGTTTGGTTATTTCCTCCAGAATATCAGTGCGATACGCATACAGGCCCACGTGTTTGTAAAATGTATGTTTATCCAGCCAGTTTTCAGTTGCTTCGCCGCGCACAAACGGAATGATGCTGCGACTGAAATAAATCGCTTCCTGACGGGTGTTTATTACTACATGGGCCTCACCGATATCAGATAACGTACGGTAGTCGTCAATGGTTTTGATCAGGGTGGAAAGCTCTGCATCGGGAGTCAATACCGACGTAAGTGTGTCAATCTGAGCGGGTTGAATAAACGGCTCGTCCCCTTGAATATTCACCACAAAGTCATAATGCATCCCGATGTGTTGCAAAGCTTCGTAGCATCGGTCTGTGCCACTTGGATGGTTTTCGGCGGTCATGACTACTTCGCCGCCAAAAGCCTGTACATGCTTATAAATCTGTTCGTTGTCTGTCGCGACTACTACTTTTTTGAGCGAAGTTGCTTTGCTGGCTTGTTCATATACCCGCTGCACCATCGATTTTCCGGCAATGTCGGCTAGCATTTTACCGGGAAAGCGGGTAGAAGCATAACGGGCGGGAATGATTCCGAGTATATTCATAGTTCAAGGTTCAAGGTTCAAGGTTCAAGGTTCAAGGTTCAAGGTTCAAGGTTCAA
>CAUQTA010000017.1:0-89817 GCA_963520985.1 uncultured Sphingobacteriales bacterium | reverse complement strand
CCGACAACAATGGGGGTAGCGCCACCTCCAGTCCTGTCAATCTTGCCGTTAGTGCGAAGCCTGTAAATCAAGCACCTGCTATCTCTTTAACAGCGCCTACTAACAATGCTAAGTTTGTAGAAGGTGATAAAGTAACTCTAACGGCCAATGCTTCGGACAGTGACGGCAGTATTGCCAAAGTGGAATTCTTCTCGGGAACTACCAAGATTGGCGAAAAGGCCTCGGCTCCATTTACTTTTGACTGGCCTGATCTGGCAGTAGGCAGCTTTTCATTGACTGCTAAGGCTACTGATGATAAGGGTGCAACTACTACCTCATCTGCGATTGCTATCTTGGTGGAAGTAAAAGTAATCCCTAATCAAAATCCAGTAGTAAGCTTGGTAGCTCCAGCCAACAATGCTTCTTTTACAGAAGGAGAAAATGCAACATTGACTGCCAATGCCTCAGACTCGGATGGCAGTATTTCAAAAGTAGAGTTCTTCTCAGGTTCAACCAAGTTAGGCGAGTCAACTACATCTCCGTACTCATTCAACTGGTCAAACTTGGCCGTTGGTTCTTATTCGTTAACTGCCAAAGCTACCGACAATAAGGGTGGTGTTGCTACTTCAAGTGCCATCACCGTTACGGTTGTGGCTAAAGCTGTTGAAAATCAGAATCCAACTGTGAGTTTAACCGCACCGGCCAATAACAGTAGGCTTACGGAAGGAGCTTCGGTAACGCTAACTGCTACTGCCGCCGATTCAGATGGAAGTATTACTAAAGTCGAATTTTACTCGGGTTCAACTAAACTTGGCGAATCAGCAAATGCTCCCTACTCATTTGTTTGGGATGAACTTGCCGTGGGTACTTATTCTTTAACTGCCAAAGCGACGGATGACAAAGGAGCTACGGCCAGTTCTGCTGCTATTGCGCTTACGGTAGAAGCGAAAGTTATTCCAAATGAAGCCCCTGTTGTTTCATTATCCGCTCCTACTAACAATGCGACTGTTACCGAAGGCGATGATATTTCTGTGACTGCCAATGCTTCAGATAATGATGGCTCGGTTGCAAAGGTCGAGTTTTTTGCAAATAGTATAAAAATAGGAGAGAAAACCTCGGCTCCCTTTGATATGGCCTGGAGTGGTGCAGCGGCAGGTACGTATAACCTGACTGCCAGAGCAACGGATGACAAAGGCGCTGTAACAACCTCTTCACTTGTAAAATTGGTTGTTAACCAGAAGCCTGTAACCAATCCGCCGCCAACCAATGAAAATCCGGTAGTAAGCTTAACTGGCCCCGCAAACAATGCCAGCATTACAGAAGGCCAAACGATTGCCATTACTGCTAGTGCTTCGGATGCCGATGGCTCCGTTGCTAAAGTGGAATTTTATGCAGACAACGTTAAAATCGGTGAATCTGCAACTTCGCCTTATGCCATCACTTGGGTAAATGCTGCTGTAGGTACCTATTCAATAACCGCTAAAGTTACAGATGATAAGGGTGCGGCAGTGGTGTCAGCTGCTGTAAATGTAACAGTCAATGTTAAACCCAACCAAAGTCCGGTAGTTAGCTTAACGGCTCCGGCCAACAATGCTAGTGTGGTAGAAGGATCGAATCTGACTTTAACTGCTACCGCAACCGATGCGGATGGCAGTATTTCAAAAGTAGAGTTCTTTTCAGGTTCAACAAAAATTGGCGAATCAAGTGCAAGTCCATATTCGTTCAACTGGTCAAACTTAGCCGTTGGTTCTTATTCGTTAACTGCCAAAGCTACCGACAATAAGGGTGGTGTTGCTACTTCAAGTGCCATCACCGTTACGGTTGTGGCTAAAGCTGTTGAAAATCAGAATCCGACCGTGAGCCTAACGGCTCCAGTAAACAACAGTACAGTTACCGAAGGCTCCAATCTGACGCTGACTGCCAATGCCTCCGATTCGGATGGTTCGATTTCAAAAGTGGAGTTCTATTCCGGCACTACCAAACTGGGTGAGTCAACTACCAGTCCATACAGTTTCAACTGGGCAAACGTATCAGTAGGCACTTACTCACTGACAGCTAAAGCCACAGATAACAAAGGAGCCACTGCCACTTCAACAGCGGTTTCGCTGACAGTGACGGCCAAACCAGTGGCAGCCAATCAGAATCCGGTGGTGGCATTGACTTCGCCAGCTAACAATGCATCTTTTATAGAAGGAGAAAATGCAACACTGACTGCTAATGCCTCAGATGCCGACGGAACAATTGCTAAGGTAGAATTCTATTCCGGCACTACCAAACTGGGTGAGTCAACTACCAGTCCCTATTCATTTGATTGGACCAATCTGGTAGTGGGCACGTATTCGCTGACCGCTAAGGCAACCGACAACAAAGGCGCAATGGCTACTTCTACTGCTATCTCCATCGTTGTTAAAGCTAAAACAGTGACTCCGCCGGTGATAATACCAAATGCTGCACCTGTAATTGCGTTGACAGCACCGGCTAACAATACGAAATTTACAGAAGGCAACAATGCGACTCTGACCGCTACAGCTACCGATAGTGACGGATCGATTAGTAAAGTAGAGTTCTTCTCTGGATCGACAAAATTGGGCGAATCAACTACAAGTCCGTATTCTTTTGAATGGAATAACCTAGCTGTTGGCAACTACTCTATTACAGCCAAAGCTACCGATGACAAAGGGGCAACGGCTACTTCCACTGTCATCTCCATAGTAGTAGATGCGAAGCCAGTAGTAGTTGCACCTAAGCCAAACCAAGCACCAAGTGTAGTAATTACATCTCCAGCAACTGGAGCCAGCTTCATAGAAGGCAACGATGTCACCATCACAGCCAATGCGTCAGACAGTGATGGCAATATTAGTAAAGTCGAATTCTTTGCAAATAATATAAAAATAGGAGAGAAAACCTCGACTCCGTATTCGTTTACTTGGAAAGCGGCCATTGGCAACCATACAATTACAGCCAAAGCGACAGATAATTCCAGTGCATCAACTATTTCGTCGGCTGTAACCATTACAGTTACACCAATTCCTAATCAGTTACCAACGGTAGCAGTTACCAGCCCGGCGAACAATGCCAGATTTACTGCAGGAAATGCAGTTGCTCTGACGGCTACCGCTTCGGATGCAGATGGCTCAATCACTAAAGTGGAGTTCTATTCCGGCACTACCAAACTGGGTGAGTCAAACAGTGCTCCTTACTCTTTCAACTGGGCAGGTGTGGCGCAAGGCAACTATGCATTGACGGCTATTGCAACGGATAACAAAGGAGGAAAGACAACTTCGGCAGTAGTAACTGTTAATGTAGTGGCACCTCCTGTTGTCGTAAACCCGACACCTCCTGCTGCGAATAAAGTGCCGACCATTAGCTTGACTTCGCCTACTGCCAATGGCACGTATACTACGGCACAAAACGTGCCCTTAATTGCCGATGCGAAAGATGCCGACGGCGCTGTGACAAAAGTGGAATTCTTTGTTAATGAGTCGAAGATTGGCGAAAAAACAGGTGCACCCTGGACATTGTCAACTACATTAAAAGCAGGGACTTATTCACTAACCGCTGTTGCAACTGACGACAAGGGTTCGTTGGCTACCTCCAATGCGGTTTCCATAAAAGTAACTCAACCTGTAGCAAATAGCCCGCAACCGGCACCAAATAAGGCTCCAGTTGTGAGCCTGACGGCACCATCTAACAATGCCAGTATGGTGGAAGGATCAAACCTGACT
Organism: uncultured Sphingobacteriales bacterium; assembly: GCA_963520985.1. Classification (GTDB taxonomy): domain Bacteria; phylum Bacteroidota; class Bacteroidia; order Cytophagales; family 172606-1; genus Xanthocytophaga. Next base: position 86,113 of record CAUQTA010000017.1, on the reverse strand, counting down.
CTGAGTGCCCGTGCTTCGGATGCCGATGGCAATATTAGTAAAGTCGAGTTTTATGCTGGAACTACAAAACTAGGTGAATCAAGTACAAGTCCCTATTCATTTAACTGGACCAATCTGGCAGTGGGCACGTATTCGCTGACCGCTAAGGCAACCGACAACAAAGGCGCAACAGCCAGTTCAACGGCGGTTTCGCTGACAGTGACGGCCAAACCGGTGGCAGCCAATCAGAACCCGGTGGTGGCATTGACTTCGCCAACAAACAATGCCTCTTTCACTGAAGGCGACAAAGTAAGCTTAACCGCTAGTGCCTCAGATTCAGATGGAAGCATTAATAAAGTCGAATTCTTTGCAGGAAACACCAAACTGGGCGAGTCTACTTCATCTCCGTACAGTTTCAGCTGGGATAATGCAAGTATTGGTACATATAATCTGACAGCCAAAGCTACCGATAACAAAGGTGGAAGCACTACTTCTACGGCTGTTTCGATCAGTGTTAAAGCCAAAGCGGTTACGCCGCCGGTAACGGCTCCTGTAACCCCACCAGTAGCAACCACACCGACCTTCTACCGGGCAATTAACCTGAATGGGCCTGCCATGGAAATTGACGGGAACAAATGGGGTGGCAGCGATGCAGCTAACTATACGTATAGTGGTACATCTATGAGTAAACCAACCATTGCAGTGGCTCCGGAAACGGATAAAAACCGTACAACCATGATTCGCTCTGCCATCAGTGGACGTAACGTAACCGTGGCAATGACATCTGTGCCTAATGCTACCTACGATGTATACGTATACGTATGGGAGGCCGCTTCTGCACAAACGTATAGTGTATACCTGGAGGGAAAAGCGGTACAGGCCAATTACAACAGCGGCTCTACCGGAACCTGGAAACGTCTGGGGCCTTTCCGTCAGTCAATTACAGATAAAACCATAAACATTACGACTTCCGGTGGCACGGCCCATGTATCGGGTATTGAAGTGTGGCAGGTGCCTGTTCAACAAGCGTCCATAGCAGGTTGCTCAGCAACAGGGTACATTTTGCGTGAAACCTGGGAAAACGTAGCACCGGAAATGTCAACCCTGATACCGGCTTACAAAAAGCCTGATAACAGCAGCCAGTTGAGTTTGTTTGAAGCTCCTACCAATGTAGGTGACAACTACAGCAGCCGCATCAGAGGTTACATTTGTCCGCCGGCTACAGGTTCGTATACATTCTGGATCTCGGGTGATGCCGAAGCCGAACTTTGGTTAGGCCTGAGCGAAGACCCAAGCACCAAAACCAAAATCGCTTCTGTAAGTGAAGCCACCAATCCTCGCGAATGGGGCAAGTCGGCCACGCAGCAATCAGCTACCATCCAACTGGAAAAAGGCAAAAAGTACTATATCGAAGCAGTTCACAAGGCTTACACCGGCAACGACCATCTGGCTGTAGGCTGGCAAATGCCAGGAGGCATTCAGGAAATGCCGATTGCTGGAGTTCGTTTGTCACCGTATGTGCCTACCGAAAAGGAGTTTGAACTGCCTGCACTGGCATCAGGTTCCATGACGTTGTTCCCTAACCCTGCTGTAGACCAAACCAATGTGCGGTTCAATGTAAACGAAGATCAGGATGCTGTGATATCGATTACCAGCTTCAATGCGCAACAGGTACTCTCAGTAACGGAACCAGTACGGGCAGGTGAAAACATCGTTCCATTAGCAGTATCCAATCTGAGCAAAGGAGTATATGTGGTAACTGTGCAGGTAAAAGAAGGTCGGTTTACCCAAAAACTTATCGTGACCCGATAGGACTGTTAATTCTGTGCAGTTTTTGAAAAACCCTTGTCTGAAGAGGCAGGGGTTTTTGCTTTTTGAAAGATACTATTTTCTGTGGCCCGATAAGTAAGTGTCAGATTCGGCGGGTTTGCTTACACCTAAAAGTACAATCTTCTCTATAATCTTGCAGGCTATTGAGCATGGGCAGCCATTGTGGTAAATTTGGTAATGCAAAAGAATCATTCATTTATAAAATAGACAGCTATGAGACTGATTATTATCTTGTTAGCAGCTTGCATCTTTACTGCTTGTGCTTCTAACCGCCCTACCAAAGCCGGAATGTACAAAAACAACAGCATTCCTGAGTTTGTAAAGCAAAAGTAATTGCCAGGTTTTGAGGCAAATATTACAGCATGGCAATCCTTTCTGTGAGTGATTGGCTCCATGTAAGCATGTAAGAAATCAATCGGGCAAAACAAAACCCGCTCAGGATAATAGCTGAGCGGGTTTTGGCTTTTGGGAAGATACTATTTTGAGCAACTAGCTTTTCTCTTTCCCATTCTCATATTTCTTCTTGGCCGTCAATTTACCCGATTCGTTGTAATACTTCCAGGTGCCGTCTTTCTGGTCGGCACGGTAGCGGCCTTTTACTTTCAGTTCGCCATTGGGGTGATACTCCCGATACCAGCCATCCCGAAAGCCGTCACGCATGCTCACTTCCAGCTTTTTGGCGCCATCCGGATAGTTTTCGGTGTATTTCTCGGTATTCAGATCTTCAATGTACACATCTTCTTCCTCATCAGCTACTGCAGTGGTGTCTATCACGATCTGTGTGGAATCGGTGGAGGCGAGTAACACCGGCTCTGCAACGGGGATTTCTTCCTGGTAACGAACAATGAAACGGGTATCGAAAAGCGTTTCGTTGCCGGCCAGCTGAAAGCCGATTTCGGGGAAAGTCACAATGTATTTTTTGTTCTTCTGCGCATCCTGCCAGGTTTCGGCCGACACGAACCCTTTGAGGTTATTGTGCAACACAGGCGTTTGGATGTAGACAAAAATGTTGGAAGCACTGGCAAACTTGTCCACAAAGGCTTTGTATTGTTCCGACTGGGCTAGGGTATGCTTGGCTTCGTAATCGTCGATGAAGCTTTTGATGGTTTGGGGGTGATTGCTGAAAACCACGTAATCGCCAATGTAAGTGAAATAAGGCTTATCCAGTTTTTGAAACAGCTTGCCCAGGATGGGTTTGAAAAATCCTTTGACAGCCATGTAATGGATGGGATACCCCTTGTAATTAACCTCGCGGATTTTTACGGGAGTCCGTTTGCGTACCTGATTGCCAATGAATTCCATTTGTCGTTTGGCTTCTTCAATGTCTTCGGCCTGAATCACTGCCGCGAATTCGTTGGCCCGACCCAAGCCTTGCGGCTGCATTTGCACAAAACAAACCTCCTGGCCCATCCAGCTGATAAAATTGTCTTTCAGGCTGATTTTCAGAAAGCCTTCGGTCTTCTGGACGTTGCTCTGGTATTCGTTGTACTGCGCCTCATTTGATTGTTTGAGGGTGTTGACGAAGCGTTCATGAAAATCGCCAAAATTCTTGACGGCCATGCTCATGTAAAAAGCCGTTCGTTGGGGAATCACTTCCTGCGCCGCCAGCGACCCGTGTCCCGACTCCAGCATGGCCTTCAGGTACGAGTCGACCGAGTCGTTGATGTTGGTGGCACCAGTCATCGAAAGCCAGTCGTCGCCATCCATTTCAAACGTAAGGGCCGTATAAGCCAGCATTTTGCTCAGGCTGGTGACGTATTCGTTGGGTTCGGACATGTAGCAGCGCATGTATTCGTCCAGGTAGCCGTATTGCATGTATAACTTGAACAGCCCGTCATCGTCCACTTGCTTATTGATCTCCACAAAACGGATGTCTCTGCCTATGGCGGGTTCGCTGCGCTGATCAATGGAAGCTTCGACGAGGCTGTTGGTATAGGAGCAGACCACCAAGTTGGAAATAAACGAGACATAAAGCGTTTGGCGGCTTTCCTGGTCATACAATTCATTGATGGTGATGCCATTGTATTGGCGCTGCGACACCCGGTACCCTTCACCGTTCAGATTGGTCAGGTAATCTTGCAAAAATTTCAGCTTGGCCGCTTTTTCAATGTCGACAATAAACAGAAAATCATAGTCCGTTTTTTTGTAGTTGTGTGCCGAAATCATCACGTGCCGCGATCCAAACCGGTCAAACAGTTCTTTGTTGTCGTTGATCATCGAATCCAAGGCATTGGCACCTGAAGTAAGCTCGCCAAAGTAAGGCTGGGTTTGTAGAAATTTCCAGGCTTTGCTGCTGCTCACTTTTTGCCAGCTTTTAATGGGTTCGCTGGTTTCAATGACGTAAATGGCGTTTTTGGGCACCAGGTAAATGGCCTGGAAATTTTCGGGCGGGGATACATAATACTGATAGGCCGCAAACAGTCCTCCACCAGCGAGAACCAGCAACACAAACCATAAAAACTTTTTCATAAAAAAGAAAGCAGGGTTTCGACTTTTAAAAAGATACTATTTTGGAATCAATCGGAAAGGAATATTCGGGCGAAAGTTACTACAAAAAAACAGTAGTATGGAAATGGGCGAGACATAAAAAAGGCAGACAAAAATTCCAGATGGGGAGGTTTTTGTCTGCCAGCAGATACTATTTTGCAAAAGAGTTACGAAAGCAATTTTTGACGCAGATGAAATTCCAGTCCCTCGTTGATTTTCAGGAGTTTACTGACTAGTTCTTTGTCTTCGTGCTGGCGCAGGTAATGCTCGTAGGCTTTTTCGATGATTCGCTTAAGCTTGTCGGCATCCCAGGGTTTGGTGGCGTAGTAAAAGATATGCCCTTCATTGACCGCCTCCAGCACCAGCGACTGATCGGTGTATCCGGTAAGCAAAATTCGAACCGGCTCGGGATAGGTGTCTACGATTGAAGCCAGAAACTCAATTCCGGTGGTTTGCGGCATCTTTTGGTCAGTAAGGAGAACGTGTATCTGTTCGCGAGCCAGAATCTCCAGTCCTTCTGCTGCCGAACTCGCCGTAAACACCTGAAAATCATCGGCAAAAGTGGCCTCAAACAAACTGCGGTTATGAGATTCGTCCTCAATGTATAACACGCAGGCTCGCATATCAGTAGCATTCATAGGTAAGTGGGGTTGTATAACTATAAAAACGTAAAAAATTAACAAAAAGGGCTGTTTTCGCAATAATATTTTCTGTTTTTTTGAGTGGAAAAACAATTCTTTATATTATCTTCCGTGCGGTTTTCTATAAAAGTGTTTATAGGTGTCTGATTTTTAATGTGTTAGTTCTATTCCGAACCACTGTAACCACCGTGTATGCAAGAATTTTTACAGAGCAGAGTTAAAGAAAATGTTTCACTAAAAACCGACTTTCAGCCACACTTTTTCAGACTTTCCAACCCGGACGATCCACAACTGTTAGCTCATTTGCTGGCACAATACCCGCATATCCAGGTATTTGATGAACTGCAAAGCCAGTTGGAAGAACTGATTAAATCCCTGAATCCCAGTACGGTTTTCTCCAAAGAAACGTTACAGGATGCGATAAAATTGCATCTGAAAAACACAGTGCCCGCCTATTATGGGGTGTGGGTATATTACCCTTGGTCGGCCCGGCTGGTACACATGGTTGACGAGCAGGAATTTGTTTTTCTACGCACCAGCCGCAATCAATACAAAATCACTCCTGAAGAACGCGACCAACTGGCCACAAAACGCATTGGCGTGATCGGCTTGTCAGTTGGCCAGTCAGTTGCCGTCACCATGGCTATGGAACGTTTGTTTGGAGAGATTCGCCTGGCTGATTTTGACCTTCTCGAACTCACCAACCTCAATCGCATTCGTACCGGTGTGCATAACCTGGGTTTGCCCAAAGTGATCTCAGTGGCACGTGAAATTATGGAAATTGATCCGTTTTTGAAAGTGACTTGCTACACAGATGGGCTCACCGAAGAAAACATGGATGACTTTTTTACAAAAGGCGGAAAATTGGATTTGCTGGTAGAAGAATGCGATGGAATTAATATAAAAATCTTGTGTCGACACAAAGCCCGTGAATTACAGATTCCAGTAGTAATGGAAACCAGTGACCGAGGTATGCTCGATGTAGAACGGTTTGACCTGGAGCCTAACCGCAAGATACTGCACGGCCTCATCGACCATCTGGATACAGAAAAACTTAAAACCCTCAAGACAAGCGAAGAAAAGCTACCGTACATGTTGCCGGTAGTCGGTTTCGAATCCATATCCAACCGGTTAAAGGCCTCGGCTCTGGAAGTGGGGCAAAGCATTACTACCTGGCCGCAGCTGGCCTCGGCCGTTACCTTTGGCGGTGGTTTAACGGCCGATGTCGTGCGGCGGATTCTACTGAATGAATACCGGCAGTCGGGTCGGTATTACATAGACCTGGAAGAACTTGTAGGTGATACTGACCCTCCACAGGTCTTTACCAAGTCGCAAGCAACCGCTGATCCTTTGTCTGCTGAGCAGATGCAAAAAATTGCCAGTTCGTTTCCGGTTTCCAAAAACGGAGGTTTTGAACTTTCGGAAGATACTATTTTGGAACTGGTAACTGCTGCGAATCTGGCGCCTTCACTAGCCAATAGCCAGCCCTGGAAATGGCTGTATCAGCAAAACCGACTGTTTCTGTTTCTGGACCGTTCCCGTTCGCAATCGTTCTGGGACATTGATGATATTTTTGGATACGTAGGATTGGGAGCCGCTTTGGAAAACCTGATTTTAAAAATACGCCAGAATGGATGCGATGTTGTCATAAATCATTTCCCCAAAGCAAACTACCCGGAGCTGGCCGCCGTCATTTCGTTTGTAAGTGCCGAATCCATTTCCACAGAGCCATCCTCTGCACTGGATACGCGCCTGGTTGAGCAGATTTCCGTGCGGCTGGCTACTACCCAGATGAATAAGTCGGTCATTCCGGACGAAAAGCTATCCCAACTGGAAAAAGCCTTACAGATTGTACCCAATGTAAATCTGCACTTTGTAAGCCAACCAGACCAATTACAGGAAATGGCAGAGATTGCAGCTGCCTCCGAACGGTTGCGTTTTTTACATCCCGAAAGCCACCGCGAGTTTTTTCAGCATCATTTGCGCTGGAACCGCACCGAAGCAGAAGCCAAAGGCGACGGGTTGCTATTCGAAAACTTTCATCCCACCGACAGGCTGCTGCTGCAATTTATCAAAAAGCCCGAAGTGGCTAACTTATTGCAAAAATGGAATAAAGGGAAACGGTTAGGCTTTTCGAGCAAATACGCCATACAGCATTCCTCGGTCGTCGGGTTACTGACGATCCCGGGCAATCCTAAGGGCGATGTCAAAGCGGCCTACCTGCAGAGCGGACAAGCCTTGCAACGCCTCTGGCTGGCAGCTAATGCTGCCGGTATTGTATTGCAACCGGTGCAGTCGCCTTTGTACGTGCTCAATCGCTACATTGCCTATCCGTCAAGTCTCCCTACTGTCATGAAACAGGAGTTGAGAGAATTATTGCCAAGATTTACAAAAATCTTTAAACTGACCGATAAAACTCAACCTGTGTTTTTATTTCGTTTGGCCGAAGCAGATACAACCAAAACACAGTCGTCACGTCGGCCCGTGAGGGATACGTTGATTTTTGCCGATAGCCCTGGTATAGATGTTACTACAGGCAAAGCGGGCGTTACCTATGAAACTATTTCATAAACAGGAGATACTGAGCAATATATACATAGAATAGAAGAAGATGTTAACAATAAGGGCTTTTCGTGCTATAGACGAAGAAAATACATGTTTGCGGTATATGGAAGGCCATGCCCGTGTGCTGACTGATTACGGGATTACCAACATTTCTACCAACAATGCCACCTGGAAAGAAAATCCATCCGTATATGGCATCATTGCGGAGGATGAAGAGGGCGTTGTAGTCGGTGGAGTACGTTTGCATCTGACAGACGGTATTCATCCATTGCCGGTCGAAGATGCCATTGGTGATCGAGTGCCAACATTGAGCAGCATTATTTATTCCTATCCGTTAAGCCTGGCAGGCGAGTTGTGTGGTCTGTGGAATGCGCGAAAGGTAGCCGGTTTGGGAACAAGTATAACATTGGTCAGAGCATTGATATCCATTGCTTCGCAATTAGACATGACAACAATATTTACTTTTTGTGGAAGGCACACCGTTTATCTGGCCAAGCTGATGGGATTTCACTTAGAAGACTCAATAGGCGAGAAAGGGCAACTTTTTTATCCTAATCCGCAGTTTTCAAGCTATCTCTATTACAACTCAGACATCATTGCCTTAAGCGAAACGGAAGAAGAAAACCGCAGCCAGATCTTAGACCTGCGTAAATATCCCAGACAGACGGCTTCTGAAATTCAGTATAAATTGTATCTATCTCCTCAGCTATCCATCAAAGAAGTAAAAAAGTAAACCGACGAGCCGTTTATTCGTTTTGTGCCCTCAAACATTAGAATTGATCTAAATCTTTACTGTTTCGCTGTAAATATTACACTATGATAAGCGGTGGGTCGGTTACCTCTTATACAAGCTGATGCGGAAAGTATTAACTTTTCATCTCTTAAAAAACATATTTTCAAAAGATGAAAGGTTTTTTACAGCACCTGAAACAGCTCATGATTGTAGCTTGCCTGCTACAGGTTACTACCAGCTCTGGACAAGAATTCGTTTATTCGGATGATAGCGTCATACAGCCTCTGCAAACCGGATTGTTGATTCTGGAGGATCCGCTTGGTGAATACTCAGCTCAACAAGTATTAAAGCAATCTGACTTTATACTCAATACAGAGCCAGTTCCCAATCTAGGGATATCTCAGTCTACGTTCTGGGTCAAGTTTCGGGTAAAGAATCTGACAAATAGTGAACATTTGTTATTAAAAATATCACAGCCCAATATCGACGACATCTCCTTTTATGCGTTTATAGGTAATAAAACCCACGAAACCAGAAGCGGACTTTTGTATCCCTACAACCAGCGGCAGTACGATACACAACATTATCTGTTCGATATTCGACTCAAGAAAGGCGAAACCGCTACCTGTCTTCTTCAATTAAAGAACACAGGGCAGCTGCAATTGCCTCTGAGTCTAGGTTCGTATCGGACAGTGTACAACTCGCTGGCTCACGAAGATTTGTACATGGGTTTATACTTGGGGTTGATCCTGGCGATGTTTTTTTACAATCTCTTTATATTTTCTACAATTCGCAGCAAGAGTTACCTGTATTATGTTTTGAACATTTTTATGGTAGGTCTTACACAAGCAACATTTCAAGGCTATACGTATCGTTTCTTGTGGGCAGGCTTCCCCTGGATTGCTACACACGCATTAGTAATTCTGACTTCGCTTACGGGCATCACCAGTATGTCTTTTGTGCGGATATTTTTACGGGTTCATAAGTTTAGCCCCAAATTGGATAAGGGACTTAAGCTATTCATCTATCTGTTCATTCCACTAATCACGCTTTGTATTTTAGGTTTTGAAAGCCTGAGCTATCAAATTACTCAGGTGGCTTCACTCTTATCGGCTGCTTATACTTTTTTTGTTGCCTTCTGGATTTACCGGAAAGGAAGTCGTACGGCCGGATTCTTGTTATTTGCCTGGAGCATTTTCTTACTGGGCATTTGCGTATTTGTTCTGAAAGATTTTGGCATTCTCCCATACAATGACTTTACTACCAACATTATGCTGATTGGCTCGGCCGCCGAAATGATTTTGCTTTCGTTTGCCCTGGCCGACCGGATTAACAAACTCAAAAAAGAAAAAGAACGCTCACAGAAAAAAATGCTGGAAGCGTTGCAAACCAACGAAAGACTGATTCAGGAAGACAACCTGCGTTTGGAGGCAAAGGTGCGTGAACGTACCCGCGAACTGGAAGATGCCGCTGAAGAGTTAAACGCTACGGTAACCAATCTCAAAAGCACTCAGGCACAACTGCTGCAAGCCGAAAAGATGGCTTCGCTGGGCCAGCTGACGGCCGGCATTGCACACGAAATCAATAATCCGATTAATTTTGTTAGTGCCAGCGTCAAGCCGTTGCGCCGGGATATCAATTACTTGTGGATGCTGATGGATAAGTATGAAGGGATGCTGCACGTAATGGAAGACAGCCTGCACAAGATGGAAGTGGATGCACTGAAAAAACGGCTGGATGTTGATTTCCTGAAAGAGGAAATTGAGTTGCTGCTCAAGGGAGTGGAAGACGGAGCCAGCCGCACGGCCTCTATCGTATTGGGATTGCGCAATTTCTCCCGTTTGGATGATGAGGAGTTGCGTCCGGTAAACATTCATGAAGGAATTGATTCAACGCTGCTGTTACTCAACCATTCGTTAAAAGAAAACATCTATGTGCAAAAAGAATACGGCGGCATACCCGAAATCGAATGCTATCCGGGTAAGCTGAACCAAGTGTTTATGAATATCCTGACCAACGCGGTGCAGGCTATTAAGGCACATCGCAATCCGGGGCATATGGGCATACTAGCCATAGATACCTGGCAAGCAGAAGGGCAGGCTTACATCAAAATCAAAGACAATGGCATTGGCATGTCAGAAGTGACCAAGCAGAAAATATTTGAACCGTTCTTCACCACCAAAGACGTAGGCGAAGGCACCGGACTGGGCCTGTCCATTGCTTTTGGCATTGTAGAAGCGCACCGGGGTAAGATTCATGTAAATTCCTTGGAAGGTACGGGCACCGAATTCATTATTCAGATACCACTGGTACAAACAGCCCAGCTAGCAAGTGTTGCCTGATAAAGAATAAAAATTATCTTTGTTGCCTAGGCGAATGTAACTCCCTTAGAGTCAGTATTTTTTGTAGCCTAAAAGATAGAAAACAATGTACGTTTGTCAGACAGACAAAACCAGTTTCATGGAAAAAGAAAGAATCCGGGTATTATATGTGGATGATGAGCCGAACAACCTGAACATGTTCAAGGCCAGCTTTCGCCTGGATTATGAAATCTTTACGGCTATTTCGGCCAGAGATGCCCTAGAAATTATCAAGCGAGAACCCATTCATGTTGTCATTGCCGACCAACGCATGCCCGAGGTCAGTGGCGTTGAATTTTTTGAGCAGCTACTCTCCGAAAACCCTGAACCTATCCGCATTTTGCTGACGGGTTACACCAACATTGAGTCAGTGATTGATGCCATCAACCGGGGACAGGTGTTTCGGTATATCAAAAAACCCTGGGAAGAGGACGACCTGCGGCTGACCATCGAAAATGCATACGAGATTTACCATACGCGGCAGGCTCTGAAAGACAAAAATAAAGAACTGGCCAAAATCAATTCGGATCTGCTGCGGGCCAATGAAGAACTGAATCGCTTTGTATACAGTGCCTCGCACGATTTGAAGGCACCATTGGCTTCGATTATGGGCATTGTGCAAGTGGCCCGCATGGAAGGGGAGGAGCACGAAACCGCGCACTATCTGTCTCTGATAGAACGCAGTGTGAAACAACTCGAAACCTTTATTCAGAACATCATTGACTATTACAAGAACATCCGGTACCAGGAAAAACTGGTGGAGATTAATTTTGACGAATTAATTAAAGAAACCATCAATTCCTTTCAGTATTTCCAGAATGTAGCCGACATTGATTTTGATATTTCCATCCAGCAATCGGGTATGTTTGTTAATGATGAATTTCGGATGCAGGTGGTTTTTAACAACCTGATTTCCAATGCCATCAAATACCAGAAAAAACGCGAGCCCAATAAGAAAATAAGCATCAGCGTCAAAACAGCCGAAGGAATGGCCGTTGTGCACATTCGTGACAATGGCATTGGCATTGCCACCGAATACATCCAGGACATTTACAAGATGTTTTTCCGGGCCACCGAAACCGGCGCAGGCTCAGGAATGGGGCTTTACATTGTGAAAGAGGCGATAGAAAAAATGCACGGGCAAATCAATGTCGCTTCCAAAGAAGGTGACGGAACGGCCTTCACCGTGGTCATCCCTAACCGGATCTGATGCCAACCGGAAGCCAATCCACAACGGGAGGTTTTGCTATTTTCAAAGATACTATTTTGCCAGAGCAACAGATTTTGTATTTTGGGTGATGCATTCACTGCGTCACCTTTTTATTTCCTGTTACTTGAAACAAAGATACACTCACGCCGGTTTTACGGTTATGTTATTGCTGGTTATGTGCTGGTTAGGTGGCTGTCGGGCTACTTCGGTAAAAAAAGCCGTCAAACAATCCGATGTTTTCAATTCGCATTTTACCGGATTTGTGCTCTACAATCAAAGCAAACAGAAAACGGTTTATGAGCACAACAGCAACCGCTATTTTACACCGGCTTCCAACACCAAGCTCTTTACCTTTTATGCCTCGCTCAAGATTCTGAGTGACTCGATACCAGCACTGAAATACACTGTTAGCAACGATACGCTGTACTTCTGGGGAACGGGCGACCCGTCGTTGTTGCATCCCGATCTGATTACACAACCTGGAGGTGTAAAACAAAGCCGGGTCTATGATTTTTTGCGTAGCCGCCCTGAAAAGCTGTTTTATGTGACCAGTCCCGTTAAGGTGAATGGATTTGGACCGGGCTGGGGTTGGGACGATTACAATGATTACTACTCTGCCGAACGGGCTCCCATGCCTATTTTTGGCAATACGGTTCGTTTGAAAGCCTACGATGCCACCCAATGGACGGTGCAGCCCCACTATTTTCAAAGTTATTTTGTCGAAAAGGTACGCATGAAGCATTTGCTGCCGCCTACCACCGCGGTATTTGAACGCGACCCTACCAGCAATCTCTTCACCTTTGACGGCTCACAGTTTACCAAAGAGCTCACGCACGACATGCCGTTTCGGTATTCAGAACAATTACTGACCGAGCTTCTGACCGATACACTGCACAAGAAGGTGAGTTTGACAAGCCATAAACCCGCCAAGCCTGCCCAGACATTGTACAGCATTAGAGCCGATACGCTTTACAAAAAGATGATGCAGGAAAGCGATAATTTTATTGCCGAGCAACTCATGCTTTTGTGTGCCTCGCAGTTTTCGGATACGCTGCTTACGGAGAATAGTATCGCTTACGCAACCAAAACCCTGCTCAGCGATTTGCCTGATGCCCCTGTTTGGGTGGACGGTTCCGGCTTGTCGCGCTACAATTTGTTTACACCCCGTTCCATAGTTAGATTGTTGCAGAAGATTTACGCAACCGTTCCGCAAGATCGCCTTTTAAGCATTTTTCCGGCAGGGGGACAATCCGGAACGATTAAGAATTTCTATAAGGCCGATACGCCCTATGTGTTTGCCAAAACTGGTAGCCTGAGCAATGTGCACTGCCTGAGCGGCTATGTGATTACCAAAAAACGGAACGTAATGCTTTTCAGCTTTATGCACAACAATTATGTGATTCCTTCCAGCGATATCAAGCGGGAAATGGAAAAAGTGCTGCGGCTCATCTGGGAGAAATATTAGAGATGCATCAACCTTGCGAACAAATATTGAATCGACTTCCTGATTTTCGGGTCTGGTACCAATTCTACTCATCTGAAGAAGGTGGCCGATTGAATTTCCTTATCAAGGAGTCAAATTCGACTTTTTCTATGAAAGTGATCTACATCCTAAAAAACAAAATTTTATCATCTGGCCTGAATTTGAAGATGAAAATCGGCGATTTATTACAACTGGAACTATTACAGAAAAAGAACTGCACGAATGTGGATAGTTAATCCAGACTGGAAAGCCTACCGTCGAGAAGAAATACGGATCGGCACATTGGGTTATTTTATGGAAGGAGCTAAACCTGTTGCTAGTTGTGAAGTAATTGAACTCATCGGGTTAAAATAAAAATAGTATCTTCAAAAAAGCGAAAACCTCATCCCATAAAATCTGCTATGAATGTCTTTCTAACTGCAGAATGGCGCAATCTGGTAAATCTGACCTATGAGGTGGAGCCGCACCTGCTGGAAGAATACCTGCCCAAAGGAATTGAGTTGGACACGGCTCTCAATGGAAAAGCGCACGTCAGTTTGGTGGCCTTTGATTTCCTGAATACCAAAGTGCGGGGTTTTGCCATTCCCGGACATATTAATTTTCCGGAAATCAATTTACGGTTTTACGTACGGTATCAAGGCCACGTAGGTGTTGTATTCATTCGGGAGTTTGTGCCCAAGTATTGCATTGCTTTGGTTGCCAACCGCATTTACAATGAGCCCTATCAGTCGATTCCGATGATTTCCCAACTGATAAAAGACGAGAATGAAATCACTACACGACACACGTTTCGTCAGCAGAAACAGGCTTTTGAGATAGAAACGACCGGTGCAGACGATCCTTTTATTCCTTGCTCTCATTCCACCGAACATTATTTTAAAGAACACACCTGGGGATTTGGGACGGCACATTCGGGTAAAACCATGTGTTACCGTGTAGAACATCCCATCTGGCGGGTTTATCCTTTCAAGGATTTTCGGCTCAACGTCGATTTTGGTTTGCTGTATGGTTCTAAATGGGGTTTTCTTAGTGAAATGGCACCTACTTACAAAGTTTTTGCCGAAGGCTCAGCAGTCAAGGTGTTCAATGCCATTTCGATGGAGACGTTGAATGATTTTCTGAAAATCCAGTCGGCTACTTAATTGCCGACGATGCACATTTCAATAAATCCTTTGACAGAAACCTGCGTTTCTGTTTTCTTCTCAAACATACCCATGTGTCCCGTTTGCGACAAGGCTTGCACCAACGCATGATCAGGCAGGAAAAACAGTTCCATCAGGCTTTCAAATGAAATGGCGGTGTCGTCTTTGCCAGCAATAAAAAAGACGGGATAGCTGGCTTGCTGCAACACATGCGTGCGATCCGGGCGGTCACGCATGGCTTTGGTAACCGTTGCGGCCGTTTCGGCAGATGATTTTCCGGCCAGGGTGCGTACGTGGTCTATTACGGGCTTTAGTTCTTCGTGGCGTTCTTTGTAAAACAGTCCGGGTATAAACGAATCCAGAAATTTATCCAAGCCGTTGGTTTTTATGTTTTCAACGGTCTTGTTGCGGGCTTGTTTTTTGTCCTCCGAATCAGCTAAGGCCGTGGAATGAAACAAACATAAGCCTGCAATTACCTGCGGGTACTTGTCGGCCAGAGCCAGAGCTACATATCCGCCTAGTGAATGAGCTATGACAACGACTTTTTCCAGATTCTGTTCCTGTAAGAACTTGTATACCTCAGTGGCCATCGCATCAATGCTCTGGTAATTCGTATTGGCCACATTTTCGCCAAAACCGGGCAAGTCAACGGTAACATTCTGAAAGCCAGTTTGGAAGGGATGAATGAATTCAGACCAGATTTCTTTGCTTTCGCAAAATCCGTGGAGGTACAGAACGGGAAATCCTTGTCCCTTTGTGTGGTAAGTGAGCGTTGCCATGGCTAAGAAAAGAAAAAAGTTAGAAATAAAAATCCCACAGAAAATTCTGTGGGAAAGATATATTCGAGCTATAAAAATACTATACCTGAAAAAGCGAAAACCTACACTTTCACGGCAACGGCTACTATGCTTTTGACTGCCTTCGCAATTCCTTCCGGATCAAAACCGCATTCGCGATGCAGCTCAATTTGCTCGCCATGCTCTACTACGCGGTCAGGAATGCCCAGGCGTTTGAGTTGCGCTGTGTAGCCATGATCGGCCATGAATTCGAGTACAGCACTGCCAAAACCTCCCATCAGGCATCCGTCTTCTACAGTAATCACTTTGTTATATTGAGCAAAAACTTCGTGTAACAACGCTTCGTCAATCGGTTTGGCGAAACGCATGTCAAAATGGGCCGGTTTTATGCCTTCCGAAGATAGTATTTCAGTTGCTTTCCGAACATAATTACCTATGTGTCCAATCGTCAGAATCGCTACATCTTCACCATCTTGCACTTTTCGGCCTTTGCCAATTTGTATTTTTTCAAACGGAGTTCGCCAATCGGCCATTACACCTTCACCACGCGGATAACGAATGCTGATGGACGATTTAAGATCTTTGAAATCAGGCAATTGAACCGTGTACATAATGTTGCGCAACTCCTGCTCGTTCATCGGCGAGAACACGATCATGTTCGGAATGCACCGCATATACGCAATATCATACGCGCCGTGATGCGTTGGACCGTCGGCACCCGCAAAACCAGCTCTGTCCAGACAGAAAATCACCGGAAGTTCCTGGATTGCCGCATCGTGAATGACTTGGTCATAGGCGCGCTGCATAAACGACGAATAGATATTGCAAAACGGAATCAAGCCTTGTGTTGCCAGACCAGCCGAAAACGTTACGGCGTGCTGCTCGGCAATCCCCACATCAATGGCCCGGTGCGGCATGGCTTTCATCATGATATTCAGCGATGAACCTGACGGCATGGCCGGGGTAATGCCAAAGATCTTTTCGTTTTTCTCGGCTAATTCCAGCAGCGTATGTCCAAAAACATCCTGGTATTTAGGTGGTTGCGGCGTGTCAAAAGTTTTCTTGCGGATTTCACCGGTTACTTTGTCAAACAAACCGGGGGCGTGCCATTTGGTCTGTTCCTTTTCGGCAGGGGCATAGCCTTTTCCTTTCACTGTAACACAGTGCAGGATTTTCGGTCCCGGAATGTCACGTAGGTCGCGCATCACACTTACCAAATGATCAATGTCGTGCCCGTCAATAGGACCGAAGTAACGCAGGTTCAGCGATTCGAACAGGTTGCTCTGTTGCAGCAAGGCTGCTTTGATGGCATTTTCTATTTTGGAGACGATTTCCTGCGCGTTTTTGCCAAACTTGCTGATTTTGCCCAGTGTATTCCAAACTTCGTCTTTGGCTTTGTTGTAAAGGCGAGAAGTCGTAATATCCGTCAGGTAATCTTTCAGTGCACCGACATTGGGGTCAATGGCCATGCAATTGTCGTTAAGAACAATCAGCAAGTTGGTGTCGGTAACACCGGCGTGGTTCATCGCTTCAAAAGCCATACCGGCGGTCATAGAGCCATCGCCAATCACGGCTACGTGCTGGCGGTCTTTTTCGCCTTTGTAAGCAGATGCTACCGCCATGCCCAGCGCAGCTGATATAGAGGTAGAGGAATGCCCTACCCCAAAGGTATCGTATGTGCTTTCCTTGCGTTTCGGAAAACCGGAGATGCCGCCATACATGCGGTTGGTATGGAAAACTTTGCGGCGATCTGTTAATATTTTGTGGCCGTATGCTTGGTGCCCCACATCCCAAACCAGCTGGTCATACGGAGTCTGAAATACATAGTGCAGCGCAACAGTCAGTTCTACCACGCCCAAACTGGCTCCAAAATGCCCGCCATACACCGAAACGGTATCGATGATGTACTGACGCAATTCGGAACACACCTGATAGAGTTCTGAAGGGTCCAATTTGCGCAAATCTTCGGGCGTTTCGATTTGGGCTAGGAGTTTACCGGGCTTAATTAACATTGGAAAGAGATGTTGATGATGCGCAAAATTTTGCTTTTAAAAACAATCTTTTATCAGACAAAAATCAATATACTAACTGGTAAAGTTACGTAAATGTTTCGGAACAGCGAAAGATTTACAGAAATACAAGCCATACCTGATTTTAACTCTAAATGCTCTTGGTTAGTTTATAAAACTGGACGGCGGTTTCTCCTGAAATCCGGGCTTGTTCGCTAGCTGAAAGTTTGGTTACATACGCATTTACGAGATTCATGGTTTTCTCGTAAGGCGATGCCACTAAACAAACCGGCCAGTCAGAACCCATCATGAGGCGCTGCGGAGTAAAGCCTTCCAAAACAACATCCAGGTATTTGTGAAAATCGGCTGGTTGCCAGCCTTGCCAGTTGGCTTCAGTGACCATGCCCGACAGCTTGCAACACACATTTTCGTGGGCGGCCAGTTGCAAAATAGTATCCCGCCAGGCATCAAAACCCTGCCCGTTTTTAATGTCGGGTTTGGCAATGTGATCAAGTACAAACGGTTGGTTGGGAAACTGCTTCACAAACTTGACGGCCATAGGCAACTGGTGATGGTAAATCAGAATGTCGTACGTCAGATTGTGAGCTGATAATTGTTTGATTCCATTCAGGAAGGCGGGACGAAGCATGAATTCCGGGTCTGTTTCGCCTTGCACCACATGGCGTACACCTGCAAATTTGGATTGAGAAGCAAATTCGGTCAACGAATCACTAACCGATTCAGATTGCAAATCAACCCAACCCACTACGCCTTTGATAAAATCGTATTCTTCAGCCAAGCCTAGCAAAAAGTAATTCTCTTCCGGTGACTGAACTGCCTGAACCGCCACACAACCATCCAATTGCATTTTTTGCAACTCAGGTTCCAGATCGTAGGGCATGAAACTGCGACGAATGACTTTCATGTCGTCGGTAATCCAGCCAAATTCTTCGGGGTTGTATAGCCAAAAGTGTTGATGCGCGTCAATTTTCATAGTTGAGATTTTGATTTTGAGGTTACAGATTATGGCTTTCGATCGATATGAAACTAAAATAGTATGTTTCTAAAACGAAAAACCCCTAGTTACAATGATAACCCGTAACCTCAAAATGCATTATTGGTTTTTGTAAATGGTCCCTTCTTTCATCACAAACGTGATGTTTTGCAATGTCTTGATGTTTTGCAACGGGTTTTCGTTGCTGGCTACAATGTCGGCAAACTTCCCAGCCTCTAGCGAACCCATCTGTTCTTTGGTGCCCAATACTTCGGCGGCTACCATCGTTGCCGACTTAATGGCCGCCATAGGTGGCATACCGGCTTCTACCATGTATTCAAATTCTTTGGCGTTTTTGCCATGAACAAATACTCCCGCATCGGTTCCGAATGCTACTTTGACGCCCGCTTTGTAAGCTTTGCCAAACGTAGCCTGAATCTGCTTGCCCGTCTCAATGGCCTTTGGCACTACCAACGGATGGTAATATCCGGGAACCTTGGCCGAGTCGGCTACCGTGCGACCCGCAATGATGGTGGGCACATAATACGTACCGTATTTTTTAAATAATTCAATCGTTTCATCATCCATGAATGTGCCATGCTCAATGGTGGTCACGCCCGCCTTGATGGCGCGTTTCATTCCATCGGCTCCGTGGGCGTGGGCCGCCACGTGGAAGCCATAATCTTTGGCTGTTTTGATGATGGCATCCAACTCATCTTCCATAAACTGGGGTGCTTTTCCGCTTTTGGCAATACTCAGCACTCCACCGGTTGCCGTTATCTTGATGCAATCCACGCCATCTTTATACCGCTGGCGTACTGCCTGCCGGGCCGCATCCGGACCATCTACCACGCCGTTATCAAAACCTGCCGGAAACTGAATGTCCGAACGCCAGCCGTTGGTTGGGTCACCGTGCCCACCTGTAGTCGCAATGGTTTTGCCCGATGTGAAAATACGCGGCCCCGCTACAATTCCCTTATTAATGGCATTTCGGAGCGAAATGTTAACACCGCTGCCGCCCAAATCGCGCACGGCCGTGAAACCAGCCATCAGTGTTGTCAGGGCATGTTTTTGTGCTTCAAACGCAACGTCGGCCTGGCTGTAGCTCATCCGCTTGACATACTGATCTTTGCTGGTCTCCCCTTCCAGATGTACGTGCATGTCGGTAAAGCCGGGCATCACGGTTTTGCTTTTCAGGTCGATTACTTTGTCGTCGCCCGCCGGATTGGTATAGCCTTTCTCTACCCGCAAAATCTTTTTGCCCTCCACTACGATGGTCATTTGTGTTTTAGCGTCATTGCTTACTCCGTCTATGAGTGTGCCGCAGTGAATCAGGGTTTTTTGGGCGAAGCCATACGAAGTACATAAAAATAGTGCAGCAGTGTAAAACGTTTTCTTCATAAACGGAAAGGTTAGGTAGAGTGTATAAAAATAGTAGGATTGGAAAAACAAAAACCTCGGTTATTGGCCAAGGCTTGGAAATTCTCAGGTATGATCAACCACAATCTTCCACTGGCCTTTGATTTTGCGGAAAAGCAATGTAAAGTGTCCGGAAGCATCCCCCACTTCGGGGCGGGTAAGGTAAAACTTACCGATGACAAAAGCCGCATCTTTGCTTAGTACGTCTACTTTCAGAATGTCAAAACGGAGTTTACCACGGGCGGCGGCATCAGGATAGCTTTTCTGGTAGCGTTCCAGCGTGTTTTTCCAGCCGTACACAATGCCTTTACTGCCTACAAACTGAATGGAATCGGATTGCCAGTACCCATCCATAAATTTAATTAGATCGCCTGCGTTCCAGGCGACTACCTGGTCGTCCATGGTTTGGCGAATCGCTTGTGCATCGGTTGTTTTCTGGGCAAAGCCTACAGCGCAGAAAAAGCAGAAAAGGAGAGTGTACAGAATTTTCATGAGCAAAATGAGAAGTGGTCAAAGTTTGTTGAGGCTATCTTTTCAAGGGTTGTCGGTTTGAGCAATCAAAAAGATAGTATTTGTATGAATGAGAGATTTGCTTCAGCTGGCAGCTGGCTGGGATTGATCTGACAATTAAGCGAAAAACCGGTTTGATGTCAATGATTCTGTCCAGATTTACTACACGCTCAGAAAAGAATCAGTTTCGGGCTGTCTGTCTATAGGAAAATGAAAGATATATCTTTGAAAAATTCAATGTTTTGGCTGGAAAATATTTATCTTTCTGTTTTTCTTACAATCTTCCTTAGTATCAATCGCTTATGTTATCTTTGTTACAGCAATTGAACTTACAAAACGCAACACAATACTACAATGGAAATGATTGGTTTTGCGGCTGCCAGCCTGACAACCGCCGCATTTATACCGCAAGTCATCAAAACCTGGAAAACCAAATCCACCGAAGGGTTGTCTCTGGGAATGTACCTTATTTTCTGCCTGGGCGTATTCTTATGGCTCATTTACGGTCTGTATAAGAAAGACATGCCTGTGATAGCCGCTAACGGGGCCACTCTCCTGCTGGCATTGACCATTCTCAGCTTCAAGCTGGTCTTTAAAAAATAAATAGAAGGTTTTTCTGTTGCAAACCCAGCAGTTTAGGCCCCATATTTCATCCATTTCTTACTTGTAATTACCTTCCGGTATTGGTTACCCATTGAGGCCGTGGCGAATGTATAGAAAGTTTTAATTAGATCACTTTCTATGAACGATTCTGCATCGGTGTCACTGCTCAATAAGCGGGAGTTTGTCCGTCAAATCATTGCCCCAACCGGCTGGGGCAAACGTCTGGGCAATTTCATTATAGATTACATTGTTTCCTCGCTGTTGGTGGGCGGACTAGTGCTGGTGGTGGCAGTTGTATGGGGAATCTTTGTCAGCGAAACGCTTTTTGCCGGCTTGGATGGTATGAACCCCTGGATTGACCGGATCGTCACCTTTGCGCTGCGTGTCGGACTGTATTACATCCCATTGGAATATTTTACCGGAAAAACCATTGGTAAAATGATTACCCGAACCAAAGTAGTAACTCAGGACGGAGAGAAACCCGAACTGGGAGAGATCATTACACGAAACCTGACCCGTATTTTTGCCATAGAAATTTTCTCTTTCCTAAGCGAGAACCCCATTGGTTGGCACGATAAAGCTGGTAATACGATGGTAGTGGATGACATTCCGCTTTACAATCTGGAAGAAGAGAATACAACTCATTTCTACGGAGAAGACGAAAAATTCTGAATGGTTAAAAAAGAGAAAACCCTGCACATTTGATGCGCCGGGTTTTCTCTTTTTTAAGATACTATTTGAAAAACTGGCTTATCGACCAGCTTCCCATTCTTTTTGCTTCTGCTTTTCGATACGGGCCGAGACACTGATGCTGATTTCGTAAAGGAAAAACAGCGGCAGAGCTACCAGAATCTGGCTGATCATATCGGGAGATGGTGTGATAATGGCTGCAATTATCAGAATGACAATGTATGCATGACGGCGGTATTCACGCATCAGGCTAGGAGTAATTATGCCCGCTTTGGATAAGAAAAATACCACCATTGGCATCTGAAACATGGCTCCACAGGCAATGGTTAGAGTAGCTAAAATGGAGAAATACGAGCCAATATCAAATTCGTTGGCAATACTGTCATCCAATTTGAAATTTGCCAGGAAGTTGATAGTTAATGGAGAAATGATATAATACCCGAACAGTACCCCGGAAAGGAACAAAAGTGTCACATAAAAAACAGCCCCTCTTGCCGCCCTACGTTCTTCTGGTCGAAGACCGGGTTTGATAAAACGCCAGATTTCCCAGAATGCATAAGGAAAAGCCCCAATCAGACCGGCTAACGCCGCAGTAGTAATGTAGGTCATGAACTGACCGCCTACCTGGCGACTTTGTAAAATAAAATCAAGTTTATCGACACAGAGACTAGGTGTATGCACCACTTCAGCAAGCTTACAGAGCATGCGATACGTCCAGAAGTCAGTGCGGGTTGGCCCTAAAAGTACCTGATGAAAAACAAAATCCTTGAAATAAATAGCAGCAATGGCAAAAATAAAAATTGACGCAACCGACCGGATAATGTGCCAGCGTAGTTCTTCGAGATGATCGATGAACGACATCTCTCTTTCACCCGGATGCAACTCGTTGTCATCATCGTAATACGATGCCTGAGGGGCGGTTTTCTCTTCCCAGCTATTCTCGTTTGTCACAATACGTTAGTTAAGATAAACGTTATTACAATTTTTTCTTTACCAAGGGCGGTCATTCAAACAAAAGTCTTTTTTTAAGAGTGCCAGGTTTTGGCTTTTGCAAACCTACTATTTGCAAATTCTGATTTCCGCCATACCGCAGTTCGACAAAATTACGCAATTTGCAGCACTTTATTGGGAACATTCGCCGAAATCTACAAGTTTCACGAATAAACACAAAAATTACTTTTTCATACACGATGCATTCTTTTGCTGCCGAAATCAATCTGAATGACTATGCGTATTCTCTGCCGGAAGACCAGATTGCGGTTTTTCCGGTAGAGCCCCGCGACCACTCCCGGTTACTGGTGTACCGGCCGGAAAGCCTTACACATACGCAATTTTATAATATAACGGATTTTTTGCCTGAAAACACATTGCTCATTTTCAATGATACCAAGGTTATTCCAGCACGGCTGTATTTTCGTCGGGAAACGGGGGCGTTGATCGAAATTTTTTTGTTGCAACCTCAAAACCTGAGCCAGACCGTGCACGAAACCATGCGCCAAACGGGTAGCTGCACCTGGCAATGCATGATTGGCAACAAAAAACGTTGGAAAGAAGGAGAGACACTAACTGCCTCGATTCCGGGTGGGAAAGAAGATGGAGCTGCAATGCAAGTATCCGCTACGCTCTCAGACCGGGAACAAAACTGGGTTCACTTTTCCTGGAACCCGGCCAGCTTGGCGTTTTCAGAAATATTGCCCCAACTGGGCGAGATTCCCTTGCCGCCCTACCTGAACCGCAAAGCAACTGACAAAGATACAGAAACGTATCAGACCGTCTATTCGCGCAAGGAAGGAGCGGTGGCCGCACCTACTGCCGGACTGCATTTTACAGAAGCGGTTTTTGAAGGCTTGCGGCAGAAACACATCGCCACCGAATTCATTACTTTGCATGTAGGTGCCGGAACGTTTCAGCCCATTAAAGAGCAGAATGTGTGGAATCATCCCATGCACATCGAGCAGATTGTTTTCAACAAAAATAGTATCCAAAATTTTCTCAAAACCCCCGAGTCTATTTTCGTGGTAGGTACGACTTCGATGCGCAGTATGGAAAGTTTGTATTGGTATGGCGTAAAATTGCGGAAAAACGAGACACATCGTTTTTTTATCGAAAAGCTCTATCCTTATCAGTCCACAGAGCCATTGCCTTCGGTCTCCGAATCGTTTCAGGCTGTTCTGGCTCACATGGAAGAAAACAACTTGAATGAGATTGCCGGTGAAACGCAGATTCTGATTGTGCCCGGATATAGGTTCCGTGTTTGCAAAGGACTGATTACCAACTACCACCAGCCTGGAAGTACATTGATTTTATTGGTAGCCGCCTTTATCGGTCAGGATTGGAAGCAGGTGTACAAGGAAGCGTTGAAAAACAAGTATCGTTTTTTGAGTTACGGCGACTCGTCGTTGCTCATGCCTTGATTTCTATCCGATACTTTCCAAAATCAGTGTGCAGGCTTCGTGGATTTGTTCTTCGGTAATGACCAGCGGTGGAGCAATGCGCATGGAATTGTCACAGTGCAAAAACCAGTCGGTGATGACACCATTCTCGATGGCTCGGTCGATGATAGGCTTGAGCACCTCAAACGATTCAAACTCGGCGGCCATCATCAGGCCTTGGCTGCGGATTGCTTTGATTTTGGGATGAACAAGCAGCTTGCGAAACAAAGCCTCTTTCGTCGGAATAGCCCTAAGCAGATCCTCTTCCTGGATGGCCTGTAACGTAGCAAATGCCGCCGCACAACTCACCGGATGACCGCCAAACGTAGTAATGTGGCCCAGAATGGGATTGTGCGTAAACGACCACATGATTTCTTTGGTGGAAATAAACGCACCAATGGGCATGCCGCCACCCATGCCTTTGGCGCAAAGTACCACATCGGGCACAATACCCATTTGCTCAAAGGCCCAAAATGTACCGGTACGCCCAAACCCCGCCTGGATTTCGTCTACAATCAGCAGGCAGCCCACTTGGGTGCAGCGCTGGCGCAGTTGCTGGAAATAACGGGTGTCCGCAATTCGCACACCGGCCTCGCCCTGAATGGTTTCGATAATAACAGCCGCCGTCTGATTCGTAATCTGTTTCAGATCATCTGTTTCGCCATAGCGAATGTGACTTACTGCTGGCAGAAGTGGCCGATATGCCTGCTTGAAATGCTCGGCACTGGAAAGGGATAAAGAACCCTGAGAAGACCCATGATAACACTGAAAACAAGAGATAATTTCGGAGCGGCCTGTATACCGCTTGGCCAGTTTCATGGCGCCTTCTACTGCCTCAGTGCCCGAATTGGTAAAATAGACGCTTTCCAATGGCGCAGGCAATGTTTCGGCTAAGGCCTGTGCCAGCAACACCTGAGGCGACTGTACGTATTCGCCGTACACCATCAGGTGAAGATGCTTGTCGAGCTGTTCGCGGATGGCTTGCAGCACCTTCGGATGCCGGTGCCCTACGTTGCTTACGCCAATGCCTGCAATCAGATCGATGTAACGTTTGCCATTGGGAGCATACATATATACCCCTTCCGCCCGTTCGATTTCGAGCATCAGCGGAAACTCAGAGGTTTGGGCAACGTGTTCAAGGAAAAGTTGCTGGCGGTGCGAAAGCATAAAATCCGTAATAAGTCAGCGATGGCAAATAGTATCTTTTAGAAACAAAAACCCGCCTATTTCTTTTTGGGTAACGGGTTGGGCTCTGCTTTCTTGGACGATTTCTTTATTTTGGGCTTCTTTGGAAAAGTAGCCGGTTTTTTAAATGGAATGCGGTAAGAAATGTAGTAGTTAGCTCCAAATCCTGTGTTTTTCAGTGCACTGCCATAACCGGGCACACTGATAGGTGCCATATCAGTGTTGTAGTTGCCGCTTAGCTTTACCCGAAACCGCAACGTGAAGCCCAGGTAAATATTTTTCAATACCTCTGCCTTTATGCCTCCCACCAGTTCGCTCCAGTGCTGCATAGCGGCGATCTTGGGCACACTGCCACTGGTATTGCCCCATACGGGGTCTGTTATGTTGTAAAAGCTGTACTCATACGAAACGCGGCCTATTCCATACCGCAATCCCCAGAATACCACATCGTCTCCGCCTTTGAGCAGGTTGCGTTCTATGCCAATGCGGGCAAAGGCACCGTTGCTGTTATACGAATAAACATCCGTGCGGCCGTCTTTGACATTGCCGTAGCCCAGCTCAACTACGCCCAGCCAGCGTTGGTAACCTATGTCTGCACTGCCTTCGAGCGAAAAGTTTTTGTGATTCTGGATGTAGTAGTTGGCAACGCGGCCCAGGTCAAAGCCAATCCGGAGACCGTTGGACAAAACGGTGTCCGAAGCCGATTTCTGTGCCCATGCCGACGAACTGATTCCTGCAAGCAAGTTAAGGCTTACGCAAATTAAAACGAATCGTAATATTGGGTTGTAAGCCTTCATCAGCAACGGGATTGGTCACAGTGACCGATTGAATTTGTTTGGAAATGGATTTTTCGAATGTTTGTTTGACGATCTCTATGTCGCGGAAGCGGTAATTAAACCCGCAACCTTCAGATACGAAATAAGACTGCCGCTGGTATTTGACGATCAATGTGTCTGTAAAAACAGAATTAATGTTGCTGTTGGTTTTCAACTTAGCCGTATCCCATTTGATGACAAAGCCAGTGGTATCGTGCACCTGTGACAAATATGCACGGACACTGCTTACAGTTGAGGTGTCCTGAATGTTGCTTACATCATAATTGGATGTGTTGCCAATGCCCTGAACCGATATCAGCCGAATTAATGTATCTTTGGTAACCGTTTGCCTTACCCCACTCGTTGCAATTCGGTTGTATTGGATAATAAATCGCATGCGTAGCCCGGGATCGGCTATGGTTACGCAGCCCGGTTCGGTGCAGGCAGCAAACAATCCGGCAAAGACAATTGCAGAAAAGAGCGGTTTTACAAATTTTTTGAAGGACATGAATGCACCGGTCAAAATAATATCTCAGCAAAAGCAAAAAGTGCCTTATGCTAACGATTTCAGATAAAAATGTGTTTATATAAGTAAAAGTGCTTAACAATAATTGTTCCGCAAAAATAGGCACTTAGCAAAAAAATGCGGATATTTTGAGCCCAATTTGCAGACGAAAGGTGTTTTCCTGCATTTGTTAAATAATATCTTCAAAATATACAAAACCCATGACTAACACACTAACCATTGCCCCTGGTGTTGTAACTGGCGAACAAGTTACTGAACTTTTCCGGTATGCAAATGAAAATGATTTTGCGCTGCCGGCTGTGAACGTAGTAGGAACCAACTCCATCAATGCCGTTTTGGAAACCGCAAAAGCAGTGAATTCGCCTGTGATTATTCAGTTTTCAAACGGTGGGGCTCAGTTTTATGCTGGTAAAAGCGTACCTAACGATAATCAGAAAGCAACCATTGCCGGTGCCATCTCAGGTGCTTTGCACGTACACCAAATGGCTGAGCTTTACGGCATTCCGGTAGTGTTGCATACCGATCACGCGGCTAAAAAACTGCTTCCGTGGATTGACGGTCTGCTGGATGCCGGTGAAAAATATTTTGCCCAGCATGGCAAGCCTTTGTTTAGCTCGCACATGCTTGATTTGTCGGAAGAACCCATCCACGAAAACATTGAAATCTGTGTGAAGTATTTTGAGCGGATGGCCAAAATGGGCATGACCCTGGAAATCGAGCTGGGTGTAACCGGTGGCGAAGAAGACGGCGTGGATAACTCTGACGTGGATAGCTCTAAATTATACACACAACCCTCCGAAGTGGCCTTTGCTTACGAAGAACTTTCAAAAGTGAGTCACCGCTTCACCATTGCGGCCGCTTTCGGTAATGTACACGGAGTATACAAGCCGGGTAACGTGAAGCTGTCGCCAATCATACTGAAAAACTCACAGGATTACATTCAGGATAAATTCAAGACCGGTGCCAACCCGGTAAACTTCGTGTTCCACGGAGGTTCAGGTTCCACCCGCGAAGAAATCCGGGAAGCGATCAAATACGGTGCCATCAAGATGAACATCGATACTGATATGCAGTGGGCTGCCTGGGAAGGCGTTAAAAACTATTACGAAGACAAAAAAGCGTACTTGCAGACTCAACTGGGCAATCCGGAAGGTCCTGACTCGCCGAACAAGAAATACTATGATCCTCGGGTATGGTTGCGCAAAGGCGAAGAAACGATGGTAAAACGGTTGAAAACAGCCTTCGAAGACTTGAATGCCTTAAACAGATTGTAAAAAAACCAGCCCCTCCCCAAGAGGGGCTTTTTTATGCCTTTACTGAAAGCTGTTCGGCACGTTGCTTCAATGCCTGGTTCATTTTTTCAAAATTTGCCAGCGTCTCTTTTCCAATAAGTTTCAGTATCGGGCCTGATAAAATTCCACTGAAGTATTCGCGCTGTACCAAACGCACTTGATGGGCCGAAATCTCTTCCAGAATAAACTCGTGCTGCCCGTCAAAAATGCCTTTGAACCACAAACTTCCCAGCCAGGCTAGTTTCTCAAACGGTATCGCTTGTAGCACTACAGGCGTAAAAACCTGGGTCTTGCCATTGAGCAACATCGTGTTTTTAAGCAATGTTCCGGCTTCTGGTTTTCCTTCTACCGAAATAATAAATGGATTCCAGGCGCGGTATTGAGAAAAGTCGGTCAGTGCATTCCAGATGGTTTCTTTGGAAGCTTCAATTACAATGGAAGTAACAAGCGATTTCATGAGATTACGATTTTGGGTGATCAATCAGTGAACACTACAAAAGTAGCGCGCCGCTTTGGCCCAAAACGTTAACAAAAGATAAGAAAACGGTTGTTGAAAATAGTATCTTTTGAAAGCGAAAAACCATCTGCTGGTCGGTTACGCGTGTTTTTCGTTGGCTAATATGCGGTTTCGAATGCGGCTGAGTGATACCGGCGTAATACCCAGGTAAGAGGCAATGTAGTGTTGAGGAATGCGTTCAAGGATCTTTTTCTTGGTGCTTTGCAGCAACTGCACGTAACGTTCTTCGGGACTATCCATGAGCAGAGACACCATTCGCTCTTCCAAGCCAATAGCCAGGTACTCCGCCATTTTGCGTCCGAAGAGCTGATAGACAGGATGCTGCTGGTAAAGGTTTTGCAGCGTATCTGCCGAAAAACACAGAACCTCGGCATCTTCCAGGGCTTCGATGGTAAGCTGGCTGGGTTGCTTTTGCAGAATGCTGATGTAGGAAGACATCAGGTGTTGCTCAAAATAAAAATACGTCGTTTTTTCATCGCCGTCTTTGGTGTAATAATGCCGGAAGCTGCCACGTAACACCAGTCCGATTTCGTCTTCCATCTCGCCTTGCTTCGTAAACGCCGCTTTCCTGGGGATTTGCCTCACGTAAAGTTGGGATGCTAAGGCTTCCCATTCGGAATCGGTAAGCTTTACAAACCGCTCAATGTAA
This sequence comes from uncultured Sphingobacteriales bacterium, assembly GCA_963520985.1. Taxonomy (GTDB): domain Bacteria; phylum Bacteroidota; class Bacteroidia; order Cytophagales; family 172606-1; genus Xanthocytophaga. The sequence continues at coordinate 57,245 of CAUQTA010000017.1, read as the reverse complement.
GTACGTAAAAGATCTTTCATAAAACCAAAATAGTATCTTTTTGAGAAGCAAAACCTACTGCTTGGCTGGTTTCTCAAAAATCATCAAATGCTGCCAGGGCAATCCGGTCTGGGTTTCGACCCAGTGCAGGCCAATGGCTGCCATTTCCTTGCGGGCTTGCTGGTCGGTCATTTTGTGTAACGGTTTAATGGGTACATTGGCATCTTCGGCGCGGTATTCTACCAGCACGAGTTTGCCTGTGGGTTTGAGAGCCTGCGTGATGTTGAGCATCATTTCGTAAGGATTGGAAAATTCATGGTAGGCATCAACCAGTAGCACCCAATCCACGCTTTCCTGAGGCAATTTGGGGTTAGTAAGGGTACCCAAAACGGTTTGCACATTTTCGATTCGGTTCTTTTTCTGCTTGGCCTGAATAAGAGCAAGCATTTCGGGCTGAATATCCACGGCATACACATTTCCCTGCGGCACCAAAGGCGCCAGTCGGAAGGAAATATAACCGCTCCCGGCACCGATGTCTGCAATCACATCGCCAGGTTTGACCTGAGCCGACAGTGCTTTGATCAGAAGATCAGTGCGTTCCTCCTGAATCCGTTCGGCACGGTCGAGCCAGGCAGCACCGTAATGACTCATCGACTGGGCTATTTCGCGCCCCATGTACATGCGACCTGTGCCTTCGGGATTTGCTGCTGGGGAATTCTGATAAATGCTGTCAAGCATGGGCGAAGTGACCAGTTGTTTGCCGGGTTGGCTGCAAAAAACAAGTAAGAAACTGACTCCAATGGTAATAATAACCGGAAGAATACGCATAGTTTGATTATTTTCTCACTTCTTAAACAAATCCTTATGTATAAAGTTATAAAAAATAAACTTGTGGAACTTTGATTTTGCCTAAAATTAATGACCCTCCATTTGATTTTAATGGATAAGTTTAATAGCTTTAAACACTATTGCCCTATCCTCCCGCTCCTTATACAACGTTTCATTAAAATTATATACGTATTTGAAAATAATGTTTACCCTGTATGAAAAAAGCCTATTCTTTTATCGCAGTTGCTCTAATAGCATTCCTTGGGTCATGTATGAACGAAAGTCGTTTTTTAGTGGAGTATGATTACAGTTACAAAGGAAATTTCAAAAAATACAACTCCTTCTGTTTTGTAGACAATGGAAGTGCGGATGACGAAGATACTACCATGTCAAATCCTATTATTCAGGATGCGGTACGTCGCCAATTGGAGCTGCATGGTTACCGATTTACGCAACGTAAGCCAAGCCTGTTGGTTTCCTATAAAATATTCAAAGACGATCTCCGTTTTCAAGGATTCAATCAACCCGAAATCGAGAACTGGATTTCAACGGAAGACGATGAAGTAAAATACGACCCCATTAAATACAGCATGATGCAAGGAACACTGGTGGTGCAACTGCTCGATGCCAAAAAGCATCAAACCGTTTGGCAAGGATATGCTTCGGGAATTTTCAATGACCAGACCCTAACTAGTGATCGTTACCTGCGCCGGGCAGTACGGTCTATCTTTGACAAATACCGCCTCTTTGCCGATGGCTACATCATTGAGAACAAGAACAACGCCTCCATGGGCAATGCAGACAAATAGCAGACATGAGAGCACTAACATACATTGGAATCCGGGAATTTTTCCGGATTTTTCTTTTGTTGGGCAATGGGGTTTTGCTTTTTCAAAAGATACTATTTTTTGAAAGCTGATCAGAAACCAATAACCAAGGCTTTGGCGTATGTATGGAACGAAACTTCGTCAGGCTATAGAAATGCCTCATGGAAAGAAGGGAATCTTACGTCGAAAAATTCTGGATATTTGGAATAATCCAATATTTTTGACTTGAAAACTTGAAAATTTTTGTTTTTTTACTTTACTTAGTTCAACTATACCGTGCAAGAGCTTGTGAGCAATCAGCCTGGCAGTGAATCTCCGCAAATAGAGTTACATTACTTTCCTTGTCTGGCGTACTTTGCCTGCTTGTGGCCACATGACACTTTCGTTATCGAAGCTCACGAAAATTATATCAAGCAAACCTATCGCAATCGGTGCAGCATCCGCACTGCCAATAAAGTGGTCAGTTTGTCAGTACCCGTAGTGAAAGGAAACACCAAGCAGCCAGTAAGAGACATTCGGATAGATTACCAGGAAAATTGGCTAAAAGATCATTGGCGTACCATTGCGTCTGCTTATGGAAAGGCCCCTTTTTTTGATGAACTGGCACCTGTCTTTGAAAAAGTTTTATTTCGGAAACACCGGTTTTTGTTTGATTTGAATCTGGAAATACTGACAAAGTGTCTTTGGTTGTTGGGCTGGAAAAAGCAGTTGCAGCTTTCGGAACAATATTTGGAGGAAACTACTGTATCTACGGATTTCCGAAATAGCATCCATCCTAAAAAGCCGGAACTTTGGGCAAACGTATATAAACCAGTGCCTTATCTGCAAAACTTTGGCAATGATTTCGTTCCTAATCTTTCTGTATTGGACGTTTTGTTTTGTGAAGGCACTTATGCTTCCGAAATCATTCGGCAGTCGGCTGTAACAAGAGTCACATTGGAAAATAATTAGACAAGAAAGGAACTACAAAATAGTATCTAAAAAAAACAGAAAACCTGGCATAATTTTGGTGAATTTTTATCACTATTGCATCAGGACAAACATTTATGAATACCTAAAAGTAAACCGATAAACTATTTTTTGTTTTTAACGGTTTATTAATAAATTTCAGACTTGAATCTTAACCAACTTATCGCCGGATAAGTTTTAATTTAGAAACCATATATGGAAGCTAAGTTTTCGAACCGAGTAAAAGAGGTGATTTCGCTCAGTCGTGAAGAGGCCCTGCGACTGGGACACGACTATATTGGCACGGAGCACCTCATACTAGGTATGATTCGGGAAGGCGAAGGAGTCGCTATCGGATTATTGAAGAAGTTGGGAGTGTCGCTGGAAGAACTGCGCCAGACTATTGAGCAAGCCACCAAAGGTACGGCTACGCATACGGTCAAAAACCTGGCGAACATTCCGCTGACCCGCCAATCCGAAAAAGTATTAAAAATCACCTACTTAGAGGCTAAAATCTTTAAGAGCCAACTCATTGGAACAGAGCATTTGCTTCTTTCCATCCTGCGTGACGAAGACAACGTTGCCACGCAGATATTATCCAAGTATGACATTAATTACGAAGTTATCAAAGAGATGTTAGAATACCACACCCATAACCCCACATCTGCTGCCGATGCCGATGATCCGGATGACGACAATGCTCGCATCTTTGGAGGCGGTAGCCAGGGAGGCGGTGGACGAGAATCTGCCAAATCTGCTGAAAAATCGCGCACCCCAGTGCTTGACAATTTTGGTCGGGATTTGACCAAACTGGCCGAAGCCGGCAAACTGGACCCTATTGTTGGTCGTGAAAAAGAAATTGAACGGGTAGCCCAAGTACTGTCACGCCGTAAGAAAAACAACCCGATCCTGATTGGTGAACCTGGCGTAGGTAAAACCGCCATTGCGGAAGGTTTAGCTTTACGTATTGTACAGAAGAAAGTATCACGCGTCCTCTTCGGAAAACGTGTTGTTACGCTTGATCTGGCTTCGCTGGTAGCGGGTACCAAGTACCGCGGTCAGTTTGAAGAGCGCATGAAAGCCGTAATGAACGAATTGGAGAAATCTCCGGAAGTGATTTTGTTCATTGACGAGTTGCATACCATCGTTGGAGCTGGTGGAGCCTCTGGCTCACTCGATGCCTCCAACATGTTCAAGCCTGCATTAGCCCGGGGAGACATTCAATGTATTGGTGCCACCACCCTGGACGAATACCGCCAGTATATTGAAAAAGATGGCGCATTGGCCCGTCGTTTCCAGATCGTGATGGTGGATGCGACTTCTCCGGAAGAAACCATCGAAATCCTGAACAACATCAAGGATAAATACGAAGATCACCACCACGTAAACTACCGTCCTGAGGCTGTAGATGCTTGTGTGCGGTTATCAGACCGGTATATATCTGATCGTTTCTTGCCTGACAAAGCCATTGACGTGCTCGATGAAGCCGGTGCTCGGGTGCACATCAATAACATTTCAGTTCCGGAAGACATTCTGAAACTGGAAGAATCAATTGAGAACATTAAGAAAGAGAAAAACCAGGTAGTAAAAAGCCAGCGTTACGAAGAAGCCGCTCAACTGCGCGACAGAGAGAAAAAATTGCTGGAGCAGTTGGATCGTGCCAAGCAGATGTGGGAGGAAGAAACCAAACAGAAGCGTTATACAGTAACGGAGGAAAACGTGGCTGAAGTAATTGCGATGATGACGGGAATCCCCGTGAATCGGATTGCACAGAACGAAGGAACCAAGCTATTGGGCATGGGTACGGAGTTGAAAAACCGTGTGATTGGTCAGGATGAGGCGATTGACAAACTGGTAAAAGCGATTCAGCGTACGCGTGTCGGATTGAAAGATCCTAAAAAACCAATCGGTTCATTTATCTTCTTAGGCCCAACCGGCGTTGGTAAAACCGAACTTGCCAAAGTGTTGGCTACCTATCTGTTTGACAAAGAAGATGCACTGGTGCGGATTGACATGAGTGAGTACATGGAGAAATTCTCGGTATCTCGTTTGGTGGGTGCGCCTCCAGGATACGTTGGGTACGAAGAAGGTGGTCAGCTGACTGAGAAAATCCGTCGTAAGCCGTACTCAGTTGTATTGCTTGACGAGATTGAGAAAGCTCACCCGGATGTATTTAACCTGTTGTTGCAAGTACTGGACGACGGTATTTTAACAGACGGATTGGGTCGTCGGGTTGACTTCCGAAATACCATCATCATCATGACATCAAACATTGGTGTACGCGATCTGAAAGAGTTCGGTTCAGGGATCGGTTTCAGTACCCGTTCCAAAACAGATTCCAACGATGACCTGATGAAGAGCACCATTCAAAACGCTTTGCGTAGAGCTTTCTCACCGGAGTTTTTGAACCGCTTGGATGATGTGATTGTATTCAACTCGTTGCAACGCGAAAACATCCACCGCATCATCGACCTGTCATTGGCAAAATTGTTTGCTCGTTTGACTCAATTGGGTTACAAAATTGAGCTTACCGAGAAAGCAAAAGATTTCTTGGCCGAGAGAGGATATGATCCTCAATACGGTGCTCGTCCGCTGAACCGAGCCATCCAAAGATACTTGGAAGACCCAGTAGCGGAGGAAATCCTGAAAGGCGATTTTGCAGAAGGTGATACCATACTGGCCGACTATGAAGGTACAGGTGAGTCGCTTACGTTCAAAACCGTTAAAAATGTAGGAGTGTAACGGCTTCTGCTAACGATAAAAAAAGGGCTCTCATGAGCCCTTTTTTGTTTTTACACATGGCACAAAATAGTATCTTTCGAAAAGCCAAAACCTCAACTATGGACATTGCACTTTTAAATCAACTCATTGCCGATGGCTATATCTGCTCCCAGAAACATCCGGAGGCAGAGTATTACATTTATAACTACACGGCCAAAGCGCAATACGAACGGGTTTGGAATGAATGGACGCTGATGGCTCGTGGATTGATTCTGACGCCTGAGTATGAAGTTATAGCCCGACCTTTTCGCAAGTTTTTCAATCTGGAAGAGCATGCTGCGGACGAAATTCCTGCGGAGAATTTTGAAGTGTATGAAAAGATGGACGGCTCACTGGGTATTTTATACTGGCTTAAGGGTGAGCCCTTTATGGCAACCCGCGGCTCATTTAACAGCGAGCAATCCATCAAAGCCAACGAAATGCTTTATCAGCGTTACAAGCACACCTTTGGTTTACTCGATAAATCCAAAACCTATCTTTTTGAGATTATCTACCCTGAAAATCGGATTGTGGTTGATTATGGTAACAGGGAAGATCTGGTATTGTTGGCCGTGATTGATAACCAGACTGGGAGGGACGAACCTTTGGAGGAAATCGGATTTCCAGTGGTGACCCGTTACGATGGGATTGCGGATTTGAAAGCGTTGAAATCGCTGCAAGCAGAAAACAAGGAAGGGTTTGTGATTAAGTTCCGGTCGGGTTTCCGGGTAAAGGTAAAATTTGAGGAATACGTACGGCTGCACCGTGTGCTAACGCGGGTTTCGTCGGCTACTATCTGGGAGTATTTGTCTAGCAATCAGTCGTTTGACCAAATCCTGGAAAAAGTACCCGATGAATTTTATGATTGGGTAAAGAAAATGGTGGCTGAACTGCATGCAGAATATCAAAAAATAGAACAATACTGCCTGGATAACTTTAAAGACTTGGGAAACCGAAAAGACACTGCGCTGTATTTTCAGACGCTGAAATATTCGGGCATCCTGTTTTCCATGCTCGACAAACGCGACTATTCGTCAGCCATCTGGAAGCTGATAAAGCCAACCTATGAGCGACCTTTTCGTGTCAATGACGAAGGCTGAAATAGTATCTTTTTGAAAGGCAAAAGCCCGGTGTTATTTCTGCCTTTTTCTCTTTATTGATCTGCCCATGAATATTCATTTCAAAGACAAAACCTTGTTTGACAAGCTGAAACAGGTTACACTGGCTCAGGTGGAGGTGGGTTCTGCCTTGTATGGGTTGCAGGACGAGCAGAGTGATACGGATTTGCTTTGTATTTACTTTCCGTTTCAGAATCAGCAGTTTAGCTTTGTGCAAACCCACCATCAGCTTCAATACAAGGATGCCGATACACAAACCGATTATTTGTTTGTTGATGTGTTTTCGTTTATTCGGAATACCCTTTCCGGCGATTCGACGTTAAATTTCGAGGCTTTGCACAGCGAAGCCTTGTTGCAAACGCCCCTGCACTTTTTATATTCCAGCCGATACTATTTTTACAATTATGCCATCCTGAAATCGTATCTGGGCTTTGCCAATCGCGATTTGAAGCAATACTGGCAGCAACCTACTGACCGCGAGGCTATGAAAAAATACCTTCATGCGGAACGCGGTTATGCCTTTGCACAGGAAATTCTGGCGGGTTCGCTGACATTAAAACAGCCGGTTTTGCTCGAAAAAAAGATACTATTTTCCGGCCTTCCGCTGGATGAGAAAAAACAATTGCTTACTCACTTACAGGAGGACATTGATGCTTTTCGCAAGACAAAAGCCAACGTTGCTTTGATTGAGGGGCAACTGATCCGCTACATGAAGCCCGAACACCAGCAACAACTTGACAAAAAACTGTGTCAGTTATGGCAATTGCCTCAATATCAGATTGCTAATACGGAAGAAATGAATATGGAGTTGTTTTATGAAGTGAATGAGAATGGAGTCTTTTATGAGTGAAAATAAAGTGCAATTTGCATTGATGTATACTTTTATCATTTTCCTATTATTGGGTTGCAAAACTAAAGACGAAAAGGCAAAAAAGAACTTAACACCAGAAATCAGTATTAGTCTTGATACACTAAGCCAAAAGGATGAAAAGAATCGCAAGCTATTAGAAGTAATACTTACAAACACCAGTGATTACGACATCTTTCTGCCAGGATATCTAGGAACCTATTCTAATCTATATTTAAGATTAGAGCTTCCAGATACGAGCTATATATACACTGCGAACTTTTTTTTCCACCAACAAATAATAAGAGACACTGCAACTAGCTATAATAGACATGATAAGAATATACAGAAGTTAAGTGATTCTCTGAAATCTCAACTATTTGCAAGTCAGACATTATCTGAAAATGACTCTATGCTTGTTGATAGAAGAACCTTCTTTGCTTGTACACTGATGCTTTTTCTCAAGAAAAAATCATCTTATAAAACAAGCTATAAACTTGACTTCTTGAATGAGTTAGATTCTTTGGCAAAAGTGAATTTCCCGAAGAGAAAGCCAAAGTATGAAATCTTTTTTGTCTATAATCCTCAGAAAGAGAAACTAAAAGACATACTTCATGTGGAAACGTCGGTAGATTTGCCGAATAAAGTTGGAAGTTATAGAAAAGCGGTTCAGCCTATTTTATCAGATACGCTGACATTTAATAAATAGGTTAATTTTTAAGTTTAAAATATTGTGGCTACGCTTTGTTTTGAAGTTATAACGCACATTCTCGACGACTTGCCCGTCTACATTGCCGGGAATTTTAATAACTGGCACCCGAAAGACGAACGGTTTCAGATGCGACGCATATCAGGCGAGAAGTATACATTCTGTTTTCCGGAGGACATGGCTTTGCCGCAGCCTCTGGAGTATAAGTATACCAAAGGCGGCTGGGGATTTGTGGAACTGGACGAAAACGGTGATGCTACGCCCAATCGCACTACGTCACAATTGTTCGGTAAGATTCGCGATGAAGTGGTCAATTGGCGCCGCACCGACCTGGAATACAACCCGGTTTTATTGCCGCGCATCCATACTATTTCCGAAAACTTTATCATTCCGCAACTCAAACGCAACCGCCGGGTAGTAGCCTTGCTGCCGCATAATTATCATGACTCGGAGAAACGCTACCCAGTATTATATCTGCATGACGCCCAGAATCTGTTTGATGAAAATGCGCCATACGGCAACTGGGCCATAGACAAACGGCTTGCCAAGCTATCCGAAACCGGCCATGCCGATGTGATTATCATTGCCATTGACCATGGCGAAGAGCTGCGTTTACAGGAATTTTCGCCTTATGAAACTTCGCGCTGGGGCAAAGGACGTGGACGGCAATACGTTAATTTTATTGCCCAAACGCTGAAACCTTATATAGATGCGCATTTTCGTACTTTACCCCAACGGGAAAATACGGGTATTGGCGGCAGTTCAATGGGAGGACTGGTGAGTATTTACGCCGGGCTAATGTATCCAGATTTGTTTGGCAAGCTGATGGTGTTTTCGCCTTCATTGTGGGTTTCGCAAAAGATCTACTTTGACGCCATCGAGTTTTTCAATCCCAAACCAACCAAAATTTACCTGTATGCGGGCGGCAAGGAATCGTCGGGGATGATTCCCAACCTGAACCACTTCAAAGATACGCTGGAACGCCGTGGCTTTGATTCGGGTGAACTGCATTTTGAAGTATCTATTAACCCCAAGGGCCACCACAACGAAGTGCACTGGGGCGAAGAGTTTCCCAAAGCGATGAAGTGGTTGTTTTATTAAGCGTTTTCTGCAAGCTGATATGTTATGCGAATCTTGATACTGTTTTTGCTTGTAAATTGCCTTCTGGAAAGCTGTAACCGATGTGGCGATGACCCACCTTATCCCTCTCCAGTTACTTTTTATTTTGCCGATTCGCTGGGAAATAATCTGGTGAATGATCGGAACAGTCCACTGCATCCAGACTCCATTCAGGCACGGATAGGAACTGAAGTTATTTATCTAGAGAAGTTTTATGACCAGCCAACCGATAGCTATAAGTTCAGGACCTATCCTGGCGTAACCGATGCCGCTTTAAACAAGACAATCGTCTATCTGGATATTTCGTCGTCTGATACCGATACACTGGACGTCTACTCGATTACCCGTACCGGCAAATGCTTCAATACCATTGAATATACGGATGTGTTCTTTAATAGCAACCAGGTAGAGAAAAACCCGCAAACGTTTGAATTCGCTTTTGTGAAGAAGATAAAATAGTATCTTTCAAAAGAGCAAAAGCTGGTGCAAACAAGAAAGCGTAAAGATTAATGTGCTGACTTATCGGGAACGGGAGCTGAGGCGTGGTAGTCGCGGTAGATACGGTCAGCGTAGTTTTCCAGCAGTTCAATCACTTTGTCGCGTTTTTCGGATTTGACAATGAATCCCACATGATGGGGTTCGTTAATTTGCCAGTTGATCTCGGGATCGGTAAAAGTGCTTACATCCGGATTTTCGTAGCGGCACAACGAAATAATAATGCCTGAATATAGCTTTTGAGCAACGGGCAGGGCATATTCTTCATTGCGTGCCATAGCCACTTCCAGTCTGGCCCATTCGCGCCATAGGTTAATGCCCGACGCTGCCTCTACCATTTCGGCAATGTTGGCACCACCCACCCGCGAGGCTGTTTCCAGAAAGTAAAACTGATCGTCTTCGTTGGTATGAATGATTTCGGTGTGCGAGGCGCTGTATCGCATCCCAAATGCATTCATCACTTGGGCATTGAGTTTTTTCAGCGCTTTTTCGGTCTTGGACTGGAAAGGAACTGTAACCGACCGGAAAATACCGCCACCATGTGCTACTTCCATGGGTGTGCTCAGGTAACGGCTGCACCAGTCAAAAGTTACTTTGCCTCCCACGGTCAGGGCATCCACATGGTATACATCGCCTGGCTTAAACTGCTCCAGCAAATAGTAGTGCCGCTTATCACCCAGGTTATTGAGTACTTCCCACAAATGTTCGGCAGTATTTACTTTTTTAATGCCCGTCGTAGACGCTTCGGAGCGTGGCTTTACTACCCAAGGCGGAGAAACAGTTTGTGTGTAATGATGAATTACATTATCGTTAAACAAGGCACAGAATGGCGGTACCGGAATGCCCACTTCGGCCGCCTTCATCCGCATAGCCAGTTTGTCGCGAAAATAACGTGCCGTAGTCTGCCCCATGCCCGGAACGCGAAAATGTTCCCTGAGCAAAGCGGCTCGTTCTACATCAAAGTCATCGAGTGCCACAATGCGGTCAATGCGTCGGCTACGCATCACATGGGCCATTCCTGCAATGACATGTTCCATATTCCACTGGCCTTCGGCATTGTCTTCCATGTAAAAAAACTCGTCAATGTGAGTACGAGGCCAGGGCTTGCCTTCCAGTCGTTTGGAAGTGAGCAAATATACCGTGCATCCGGCTTGTTTGCAGGCTTGCAGAAAGTCAGCACCTTTATAGTAACTTGAAATACACAAGAATGTCAGATTTGCTGCCGCCATGTTCCGTTTAGGTTAAGTAGATGAAGTAGGGTATGCATCAGCAGGTTGCCTGTTGATGGCAGGTTTTGGATCGTTCTAAGATACTATTTTTCAGGCAGTTTGCCGATACTCATTTTGCTTTTTTCGTTTCCGTGAGCAACTCAATGTACGCCATCAGCAGCCGGATGCCATAGGCAGTTGCATTTTTTTGTGAACCGTATTCCGACTCCACAAATGCCGTACCGGCGATGTCCAAATGTGCCCACGCCGAATGCCCACTGGTAAATACTTCCAGAAACTTAGCTCCCATAATGGCACCGGCAAAGGGCTTGCCATGGTAGTTTTTTACATCCGCTACATCCGATTTCAGGTCGTCTTTGTAATCGTCCCACATGGGCAGGCGCCAAAGTTTTTCGCCGGTTTGCTGGCTTACCTCCAGCAATGCATTGGCCAGTTCATCATTGGTAGAAAACAGGCCTGCCGCCGCATATCCCAGCGTTCCGATCACACTGCCGGTTAGGGTTGCCAGATCAATCAATACATCCGGCTGAAAGTTTTTTATGATATAAGCCAGCGCATCGGCGAGTATGAGGCGGCCTTCGGCATCGGTATCGATCACTTCAATGGTTTTACCCGCATACGAACCAATCACATCGCCGGGTTTTATGGATTCCCCGTCCACACTGTTTTCCGTTGATGGAATCACGCCTACCAGATGCACAGGCAGTTGCAAGCGGGCGGCTAGCTCCATCATGCCTAACACGGCAGCGGCTCCGCACATGTCGCTCTTCATCAGATGCATGTTGGTCGAATCCTTTATCGATATGCCACCTGTATCAAATGTGACACCTTTGCCCACCAGCCCAATTGTTTGCTCAATGGCCTTGGTTTCAGGTTTGTATTCCAGCACAATCATCACCGGCGGATTGACACTGCCTTTGTTAACCGCCAGCAAGGCTTCGGCCCGGATCGACTGCAGCTGCGTTTTGTCTAACACAGTGGCTTTGTAGCCCCAGCGTTTGCTCGATTCCATGGCCCAGTTAGCCAGGATAACCGGATTTTTGTAGTTGCTCGGGGCGTTGCATAAGTCCATAATCCGCATCTGGGTTTCGGCGGTAGCTCGACCTTTTTCCAACCCTTTTTCTGCTTCCGGCATGCTATCTTTGGGTACGTACAAATCAAGGGTTGTATCTTCTTTGAAGAAATTGTATTTAGTCGATTTGTCAGTCTTGTAAAGCGTCAGATCATAGCCACCCAGCAGCGTGCCATTTACGGCTGCCACCAGTTGCTCAGCCGTAAACTCGTGTGCTTTGGCCGTGAGATCAATGCCTATATAACGGGGAAGCTTGGTTTTATATTGGAAGAAAAAATTACGGAAGGCCTTGATTGTCTCCGTGCTGCCCGACTTTTTGCCAAGCCCCAGCAAGTACACTTTCTGCAACGCGCCCTGGCTGGCGGGTAGGTAAAAGGCCAGTACTTCCTTCGGGTCAGCCTTGAAGTCATTTTCGAGCTGGTGAAAGGCTACTTCGTATTTGTCGGCAATGTGGCCCAGCCGCAGATGCAGTGCGTCGTCCTGCGCAATGGGAATAATGAGTGCTTCGGTCTGTGGCTGTATGTCTGAATGAATCTGGAGTTGAATGCTCATGGCAGTAAAATAGGGATGGGAGTGTCAGATATCTTGTACGTATGAATAGAATTACTGTTTTTCGGAATGTGTGCGTATTGGCAAAAACTTAAAAATAGTATCTTTTTGAATGCAAAAACCTCCGATTGGTTACCTTTGCAATTAAAACCGAAACCTTTTCTGAAGACGAAACTAATTTTCTAACTTTTTAACCGAATCGATATGTTTGACATGATGAATATGCTTGGCAAAGTAAAGGAAATGCAGGCCAAGCTCAAAGAGGCGCAAGACAATTTAGTGCAAGTGCAGGCTACCGGTGAGTCGGGCGGCGGCATGGTGAAAGCCACCGTCAACGGGAAAAAGCAGATTATCAAGCTCGATATTGATGCCGACCTGATGAAACCCGCCGATAAGGAAATGATGCAGGACCTGGTGGTGGCTGCTATAAACAAAGCCTTGGAAGAGGTGGAAGAAAAAGCACGTGAAGAATTGAAAAAAGCCACGCAGGGAACCATTCCGAACATCCCGGGCCTGGACCTGGGGAGCATGTTTTCCTAACCTGTTTTGTGTTTGTCGGCTTTGAGTTTGCAGTTGCAACAACATAGATAGTGCCTACTTTTGATGTTTGAAAAGATACTATTTCTAAAGGTCTGCAAAAAGCTAAACGAGAAGCTGACAAACACCAACCGATAAAACATCAGTCTATTGAAAACCGCAGTTGTTATTCTGAATTATAACGGAAAGCATTTTTTAGAAAAGTTTTTACCTTCAGTCATTGCGCATACCCATGCCCACATTGTAGTAGCCGATAACCTCTCCACCGATGACTCATTGGCTTTCTTGAGAGAGCAATTTCCTCAGGTTCAAATCATCCGGAATACCCGTAACGAAGGCTATGCAGGAGGTTATAATAGCGCTCTGAAGCAAATTGAGGCCGAGTACTATGTGCTGCTCAATTCAGACGTGGAAGTGACACCTGGTTGGTTGTCTCCCCTTATTGATCTCATGGACAGCCAGCCGCAAATTGCTGCCTGCCAGCCCAAACTCAGAGAATACCATCGCAAGGGTTATTTTGAGTACGCGGGTGCCGCTGGGGGCTTCATCGATTTTCTGGGCTATCCGTTTTGCCGGGGCCGGTTGTTTCAGGACATGGAGCCGGATCAGGGCCAATATGACGACACCCAGCCGGTTTTCTGGGCATCGGGGGCGTGTATGGTAGTGCGGGCCTCCGTTTATTGGGAACTTGGCGGGCTAGATGCCGCCTTCTTTGCGCATATGGAAGAAATTGACTTGTGCTGGCGGATGCACAATGCCGGATATGAGGTTTTTTACTGTGCCGAGAGCACAGTATACCACGTAGGAGCCGGTACCTTGAATGTCGAAAATCCGCGCAAAACGTTTCTCAATTTCCGCAACAGTTTAGGCACATTGTACAAAAACTTACCCACTTCCCGGCTGTTTTTTGTCATTTTTGCACGTCTGATTCTGGATGGAATAGCCGGAGCAATATTTTTATTACAAAAAAAGCCGACACACTGCTGGGCCATCCTAAAAGCCCACTTTGCATTTTACCAAAAAATTCCATTTTGGATGAAACAAAGACGAGCAACTGTACGTAAGAAGGGGGGCTTTCAGAAAGGTGTTTTGGCAAAGAGTGTTGTGTGGGAGTATTTTGTCCGCAAAAAAAAGAAATTCAGCGAATTGCAATTTTAAGGACATTTATTACAGAAAAGTTGCCAGAATGTATTTTATTTGCGACCAGGTCGAAAAACATTAAATATCCCAGACGGTGGGATGATTGGAGCGGCGCAGATGTTTACGTATGTTGAGTACAAACGCCAGCGAAAGATAAATAATGAGTGGCGAACCTAACGTGAGGAAAGAGGTGTAGATAAAAAACAGACGTATGCTGCTAATAGAAACGCCCATTTTTTCGCCTAATCGTGTACAGACGCCAAAAGCCTGATTTTCTACCAATGATTTGAGTCTTTTCATAAGTTGTTGTGATTAACAGTAACAAAACTAATAAAAATTCGTAGAAGCATGTAACGTTAGTATTTATACTGAAATCTACGTGATTTGTTCGAACAAAAGTAAATAAACACAAACCAATTTAATATTATCTATATTAAACCTTTTTGTAACTTCTAAATTAACTTTTTTTATTATGATTAACAACAAAACCACACTTGCGACACTTACAGTTTGCAGTGTTTTGGCTTTCTCGAGTTGTACACTCAACCAGATGGTCAAAAAATCTAAAGAACAGAAAGTGACGGTAACACCCAATCCGTTGGAAGTACACGCAGATCAGGTGAAATTCAATGCTGAAGCTACGCTACCTGTAAAAATGCTTAAGAAAAAAACCACATATACAGGTAACATCGCTTACAAATACGGCGATAAAAAAACAGACGTAGGAACCATTGAATTTAACGCAGCGGATTATCCGAATGCAAAGAAAGAATCTCCTGTAAAATCGCAGGAATTCAACTTCCCGTATCAGGATGATATGCGCAAAGGTGAACTTACTTTCACTGGTACTGCTGCAAAAGGCAAAAAATCCAAGACTTCTCCTGAGTTGGCTATTGCTCAAGGTATCATCACTACTTCTCGTCTGGTGATGGACGCTGTACCTGTGGTATACGCTGAGTCTGGCTACAACCCTGATCCGGAATACAAGCCTACTTATGTGGCTTTTTACTTCGATCAAGGAAAATCGGCCCTGAAAACCAGTGAAGTTCGCAGCAAACGCGGCAAATTCCTGGATGCTTTCATTGCCGACAAAAACGTAACCAAAACGGTAACCGTAACCGGTACACACTCTCCAGAAGGTACGGAACGCAAAAACAAATTCTTGTCTGACGACCGTGCCAAACAAATTGAGAAGTACTACCGCAAGAAAATGAAGCAGTACGACTACAAAGCACAGGCCGATTCAATTGAATTCGTGTTGAAGCCCGTATTTGAAGACTGGACTGTACTGAAAGATTCAGTTAATTCTTCTACAGTTTTACAACAAGAGCAAAAAGACCAGGTATTATCTATTGTTGACGGAAGCGGCGAGTGGGAAGAAAAAGAAAAACAACTGGAAAAACTAGGTTTCTGGAAAACGTTGTTCCGTCAGGTATATCCTAAACTGCGTAATGCCAATACTGAAATCCTGACTCTGATCGAAAAGAAAACGGATGCTGAAATGTCAGCCATCTCAAAACGCATCGTAGAAGGAAAAGATACAGCCGGTGCGCTTAGCGAACAAGAACTGGCTTGGTCTGCAACATTGACTCCGGTATTGGAAGAAAAACAAGCCATCTATGGTGTTGCCATGAAAAACTATGACAGCTGGCAAGCACACAACAATTACGCTGCTACTGACCTGGAAATGGCTAAAAAATCAGCAGATCCTGCTAAGAAATCTCAGTTAGCTGACGATGCCATCACTCACTTGGATATGGCGAAAGCAAAACAAGAAACTGCTGAAATCTATAGCAACCTGGCTACTGCTTACACCATCAAAGGTGACAAGCAAAAAGCGGCTGATGCTGTTGCCAAAGCCCAAAGCTTAACTGGTAACGACGAAGTAACCAAAGCAATCAACGCTACTAAAGGTGTTCAGCAAATCCGTGCTGCTCAATACAGCGAAGCGGCTGCTACGCTTTCTCAAGCAGGTGACGATGCTATGGTGCTTTACAACAAAGCTCTAGCCCAATTGCTGGCTGGTCAGGCAGATGCTTCTATCGCTACTTTGAACGATGCTGCTGCTAAAGATGCTTCTAACGGTGATATCTATTACCTGATGGCGGTAGCCAATGCGCGTGCCAAAAGAGAAGCAGATGTGTTCTCTAACCTGCAGAAAGCGGTTCAGAACAAATCTTCACTTCGCGACAAAGCAGTAGACGATCTTGAGTTTACTACTTACAAAGATTCTGAAGGTTTCAAAAACTCTCTGAAATAATCGAAAAATAGTATCTTTTGCGATACCAAAACCCCCGGTTGTTAAACCGGGGGTTTCTTTTTGTACTGTTGGTAGGGTTGCGATGTAGCACTAGCTTTAACCTGTTAATATAGTTGTTTGCAATCAGTTACAGGCTAACGTCTTTGGTACATCAGGCTATGTGTGGATAACCTGAACAAGGCACTATTACATGTGATTTTTTCGGAGCTTGTATTGTGGATCTTAAAGGATAGCGTCATGCAAATAGGAGAGGATGTGGATTTCAAAATAAAGCGGCGGCAAGTAAATTCTCAGCGTCAGTCTGTTCTATTCCTGCAATCCATTCCCATCTGATTTTCAAAATAGTATCTCCCAAAAAACAAAAACCCCCGGCTTTTCAGACGGAGGCTTTGATTGTATGGTTGATTGAAACTAGTCTTCTAAGGTGACCGTAGAAATGCTTTTCGTATCTTTAGGCTTATATACCGAAGCTTCGTATTTTTTAGGTGCATATAGAAAACCAAAAGCTTCGGCATTTTCCTTAGTGGTGCACTTGTGATGAATCTTATGAGCCCGTATCATGCGGCGCAGGTATTTATTTTCGGGCCGCAACCCGTGCTTGATTCGCTGATGTACCAGCACATCATGGAAAAGCACATAAAAAATGCCATAGGCCGTAATGCCAATGCCTACCCACAACAGAAAACGCAATTGCGCAAATTCTATCCCTGCCATCATAGTGGCGGCTGCAGGGACGCTGAAAACCAACCCGAACAAATCGTTTTTCTCAAACGTACCCGCATAAGGGGTGTGATGCGACTTGTGCCAGCTCCACAAGAAGCCGTGCATAATGTACTTGTGAGTAGCCCACGCCACCCATTCCATAAAAAAGAAGGTAGCTACGGCAATCAGAATATTTGACCAAAGAGGAAACATATCAATTACAAAAGAAATTAGTCAGAAGAAAAAGCAATTAGAACCGCCAGTGACGGGTTACAACGTCTGAATGTAATCGCGAACTTCTTCCATCAGCCACATGGGCGTAGAAGTGGCACCACAAATGCCAATGGTATCGTTGCTGCAAAACCACTCAGGCAGAATGTCATTGACTTTGGATACAAAATAGGTATGTGAGTTGGTTTCTTTGCATACATTGTAAAGCACCTTGCCATTGGACGATTTGGAACCGGAAACAAAGATAATCTTGTCAAACCGATTAGCAAACAGGCGCAGTTCCTTGTCACGGTTGGAGACCTGGCGACAAATCGTATCGTTAGACTCAACCTCAATGCCGGCCTGTTTAAGCTGATGGGTGATCTGGTAGAATTTGTCGGTGCTTTTGGTGGTCTGGCTGTACAAGGTAATGCGTTTGGGCAAATCGGCCAGCGTCAACTCTGATAGGTCCTGAAAAACCACTGCATCGTTGCCCGTTTGCCCCAACAGGCCCACTACTTCGGCATGGCCATGCTTGCCGTAAATGTAAATCCGGTCCTTTTTATCGTACGAGTTTTTGATCCGGTTCTGCAGTTTGAGCACAACCGGACAGGAGGCGTCAATGAGTTCGATGTTGTTTTTCAGGGCCAGCTGGTAGGTGGCTGGTGGTTCGCCATGAGCTCGTATGAGTACCTTCTCGTTTTGCAACTGGGCCAACTGGTCATGATTGATGATGCGTAAGCCTTTCTTTTCCAGACGGTTCACTTCCTCATCGTTGTGCACAATATCGCCCAGGCAATACAAATACCCTTGCTGGTCCAGAATGTCCTCGGCCATTTCGATGGCATAGACCACTCCAAAACAGAATCCCGAATTGTTATCAATTGTCACTTGCAAATTCAACATAAAAGAGAGTTTCAGTTGAAAGAAATACCGCGTAAGTTTGTTGTTACACACATAAACTAAATTGGACAGATTGTGTTTAAAACAAACCGGAGTTTTTATTGCCGACAGAAGTAGAGCATTAAAAGCATCATCTATTTTTGAACATCAAAAATGCTGCTTAGGTTTACCTCTTGGTAAGGTGATGTGCGGAAAAGAGTGTGAATTTTCTATTTACTTTTGATGAATTTACTAAAAATCAATCATTTATACAAGACCTACCCGCAACAATCCGAACCGGCTGTCAGAAATATAACCTTAAATGTGAAGGCTGGCGAAATACTGGGATTGGTGGGCGAAAGCGGCAGCGGAAAAACCACCTTGCTACGGCTCATTGCCGGATTGGAAGATGGCGATGAAGGCAGCATCCGGTTAAAAAAAGAATTGGTAACCGGTCCGGCTCATCATCTGGTTCCGGGTCATCCGCAAATTCGCCTGGTACATCAGGATTTCAAGCTTTCGCCTAATGTAACCGTTCGCGAAAACATCGCCTATAGCTTACGGTCTTACGCGACTGATTACAGCAAGAATCGATTGGAGGCCATGATTGAACTATGCGAACTGGCTTCGCTGCAACACAAGCTGCCTAAGCAATTATCGGGTGGCGAAATGCAACGCGTAGCCTTGGCGCGGGCTCTGGCCGATGAGCCAGTGCTGCTATTGCTCGACGAGCCGTTCAGTAATGTCGATGCCATCCGCAGGCAAGAGCTTAAGTATCAGCTGCGCGACATTATCCGGCGCAGTGGTACCACGGCTATTTTTGTTACGCATGATACAGCTGAAGCCCTTACCCTCTCCGACTCGCTGGCGGTGATGTACCAGGGACAGATTATCCAGACGGGAACCAGCCGGGAAGTGTATCAGCATCCCGTCAATCCATACGTAGCGCGGTTTTTTGGGTATGTGAATATTCAGAAAATGAGTCAGTTATCCGCTCTTTTACAAAATGCCGACTTGCCGTTCTTACCTGCCGATTTACTCTGCATCCGGGCCGAATGCATCCACTTATGCCAGGCATACGAGGCCGACTTTACGGGTACGGTAAAACAGGTTCGCTACATGGGTTTTTATGAATTGTGGGAAATCGCCATTTCTGAAACCATTACCTGGCAGGTTTTGCAATTTGAAAAGATACTATTTTCATCCGAAGTATTTCTCAAGGTAGATTGGCATAAGGTGCATGTGTTTGCCGCAGAATAGTAGGTTTTCAACTACCAAACCCTGGCTACGCAACAGGCGAAGGCAACTCTATCATAACGGGTTCATTCACCGGAAAATAGTTGACATTGACTAGGCTGGCATTGACAAACCGAATGCCAGCTATCTCCATCTGACCATAGCCTTCATGAATGTGCCCAAACACGTGCAGTTTGGGCTTTATGTTCCATACTATCTCCAACAAATCGTCGCAGCCTACCTGTTCGCCACGCACAGTCTGGTCAAGTATGCCGCGGGGCGGCCCGTGTGTAATCACGATGTCGGTATCCGGTTCGATGCGTTCCCAATACCGCCGGATGTCGGCTCCACGCTGCCGGTTAAAAGCCCAGTCGAAAAACCACGGAGTCACTGGCGAGCCCCAAATCTTGAGGCCATTGACTACCACCGAATCGTGGCACAGATAAATGGCATTGGTGATTAGGGATTCGGCCCGTTTGGCATTCCGTTCAAATAAAAAATCGTGATTTCCGGCTACCACAATTTTGTAAGTATGAGGCAGGGTGCCTAGCCATTCGTTAAACTCTTCAATCTCATGTTCTTTCCCTCGCTTGGATAAGTCTCCGGCGTGAAGCAAGACATCGCCCTGGGGTACGTTTATTTCGTGGTGAAAGCCGTGGGTATCAGACAGACAGACAATTTTCATGAATCATTAGCCGAAAAAGAGAAAAGAAGGACGCAAGCAGGTTGCCACACGTTTAATGCCTCTGATTACTGAAAAATAAGCACTTTTAAAACCAATCCAGCAATTTATGTCCCAATTTGTCAAAGAGTAAAGTAAGAGTGATGCCCCAGAACAACGCACTAATGAGCATGTAGATAAAAATCTTGAACTTGGATTCGCCAAAGGAAGTAGCGACAATCGTGCCACCAATGGGAGTAAGCAGTATCGGAGTTAGAAAAGCTACGCCAGCCATGCCATATCGCCGCCAAATGCGCACAATGCGTCGGTTGCGGGGCGAAAACAAGGCTTTTGATTTGTAAAATCGGCGAAAAACGGTTGTTTTGAGGGTTTTGCCTAAAAATGTAAATAAAAAAACACTCACCATCATGCCTAGTACAGTAAATGCAAATGTTTCGACCCAGTGTAGGCCTAAAGCTACTCCACTCAACGGGCCTCCTACAAATTTTAACATGCTGGCAACCAGTACACTAAGATATTTTGCCCATTGCATAGCGGTTTAGATTGAAAAGTTGGCATCTGCTCTATCTAACGAATAAAAAAACAGTACCTGTTTAAGATGAACAACCCGTCATTACCCGTCAGATAGAACAACGCTTTTGTTAAAACTCAAGCATATCGTCCATTCCGAAAACACCGTGTTTGCCCACAATCCATTCGGCGGCAATTACGGCGCCAAGGGCAAACCCTTCGCGGCTGTGGGCGGTATGTTTGATTTCAATGTCATCAATGGCCGAAGTGTAGCGAACCACGTGAGTACCCGGTACATTAGGTATGCGATGCGACAAAATGCCTAATTCCGATTCGTTTTTCGATGCGTTGTTTACCCAGTTGTTTTTGCGGTGAATTTCGTCCAGCACATCGCCAGCCAGGGTAAGGGCTGTGCCGCTGGGAGCATCTTTCTTTTCGGTATGGTGGGTTTCTTCCATCACCACATCGTACTGCGGGTAGCGGTTCATGAGCTTTGCCAGCACCTTGTTCAGATGAAAAAACAGATTTACGCCCAAGCTGTAGTTGGAAGAATAGAAAAACGCCCCGTTTTTTTGCATGCAGTGCGTTTCTACTTCAGAGCGGCGGTCGAGCCAGCCCGTCGTGCCACACACTACCGGAATGTGGTGATCAAAGCAATAATAAAGATTGCTGATAACCGCTCCGGGTTCGCTGAACTCGATGGCTACGTCTACCTGTTTAGGATCAATCTGAGCCATTTCCTGCAGGTTGTCTGCGTTGATTTTATGGGTTACCTGATGGCCACGCGACAGAGCAATCCGTTCGATGATTTTGCCCATTTTGCCGTAACCCAGAATGATAATATTCATATATGACAAAAACCATTTTTCTGTGTATGCGAAAAACGGCGGGGTTTAGGTGGTAAAAAAGATACTATTTTAAAGAGAGCTTCTAGTCCGAAGATTGTGTTGGCAAATATCCGTTAAACTATTCAAATAAAAAACTCCTCTGTGAGAGGAGTTTTGAGGAAGTTACCAGCGCAGCACCAGACCCACACCTGCATAATTGCTTTCGAACACCGGTTCAAATCGCAGGCTCAGGCTGTCATTGTTCCAGTCGAAGCCACGCAAATGAGCATCTACATTAGCATCAACGATTTGCAAGGCATAAAAGGCACCCGCTGAAAGTACGCTTATTTCCAGATACCTGAGCCAGGTATTTTTGTATCTGCGCAAGGCGTCCACAGTGATGCGGTCCAGAGCAACCGATGAGTACTCCGGAAAATACCGGGCCAAAACAACCGAAGGCTTATTGGCCCCATTGTCAACATTCAGCGCTGTGAAGGCTTGCAGATAGTTTTGGTAGTTGCGGTTATTGTCATAAATAAAGTACCCGATGATGCCAAACCCGATGTACACCAGCGGCGCTTTCCAGTACCGCTTGTTGTAAAGCTGTCCCGTGCCGGGCAATACCGCTGCCAGCATCGTGGCGCGCCGGGGCGAGTGTGGCTTTTTTTTCTTGATCAATATCGTGTCCGGAATGGCATTGACGACGCGAACTGTATCAATAGATGGGCGTGACAGCGTGGTGGTGTCAGTTTGGGCCCTGCCCGGTGGCAGGATAAAATAGTATCCTGCCAAAAGCAAAAACCACCGAATAATTGCTGATTTGCGATTGCCAATCTTAAAAAAGGATGTTCTCATAAAAATGCTTTTAAGCACAATATTCGTACTACGAAAAGTGACACATCCTGCAGGCGAGCTTTTCACAATCACCAATGTGTCAGTCAAAATAGTAGGTTCTGAAAAGGGAAAACCCGCCAGATGCGGGTTTCTGTAGTTTCTCAAAAATCGAGCCATCACAGATTCAGTATTTCCAGGATGCGGTTCAGGTCTTCTTCTGAAGCAAACGGAATGCGAATTTCTCCCTGGCTTTTATCGTTGCTTTTTAAAGTAACTTTGGTGCTCAGATGCGAAGACAGCTTGTACTGCAACTGCGTGAATTCCATTTTCAATGGCTTGCGTTCTTTTTTCTTTTTCTGCCCGGTTTCTTCAGCCAGGTTGCGCACCAGCGTTTCTACGGCTCTCACCGAGAGGTCATCTTCCACGATTTTGTGGAAGATAGCCAGTTGCGATTCAATGTTCTCTACGTTGATAATGGCGCGGGCATGACCCATCGAAAGCCGATTGTCACGCAAAGCAGCCTGAATGTCGGGTGGGAGTTTCAGTAAACGCAGGTAGTTATTTACCGTTGCCCGGTTTTTGCCAACGCGTTCCCCCAATTCCTCTTGTTTCAGGCTGCATTCAAAAATCAGTCGTTGATAGCTGAGAGCAATTTCTATAGAATTAAGGTTTTCGCGCTGAATGTTCTCGATCAGGGCCATTTCGAGCATTTGCTGGTCGTTGGCCGTACGGATGTAGGCCGGAATGTGCTTCAAGCCCGCAATTTTAGAAGCCTGCAAACGACGTTCGCCCGAAATAAGCTGATAATGGTCGCGGTCTAGCTGACGCACAGTAATGGGTTGAATAATGCCCTGTACTCGGATGGATTCGGCGAGTTCGTTCAGTGCTTCCCGGTCAAAGGTGGTGCGTGGCTGATACGGGTTGGTTTCAACGGATTCAATGTCGATTTCCGAAACAGAATTGACAGATTGTACCTGAGTGCCTTCATTCTCATTATTGACGGTGTTAATCGGGTCGCTTTGTTGCAATAGTGCTCCCAGCCCTCGGCCCAGTGCATTTCTTCGTTTGCTATTTTTTGCCGTCTCCATTTGATCTGTCTCGTTAGTCATATTAAAATTATTTTCTGGTTGCGGTAATAAGGGCCGAATGTGATTTTACAAACGGTTTGACGTTCATTCTGCCTGGATCAGGCCATTCTTAGCCAGTATTTCTCTTGCCAGGTTCAGATAGCTAACAGCTCCCTTGCTATCCGCATCATGGGCAATGGCCGGTACCCCAAAGCTTGGCGATTCACTCAAACGGATGTTTCTTGGAATGATGGTGCTGAAAACCATTTGCTGAAAGTGAGCATTGACCTCGTCTACTACCTGATTGGACAAGCGGACCCGCAAATCGTACATGGTAAGCAGAATGCCTTCGATTTCCAGGCTGGTATTGAGTCGGGATTGAATGATTTTGATTGTATTCAGCAATTTGCCCAAGCCTTCCAAGGCAAAATATTCGCACTGTACCGGAATAATCACCGAATCGGCAGCGGTAAGACTGTTGATCGTAATCAGACCCAGCGAAGGTGAACAATCCACGATAATAAAGTCGTAATCGTTTTTCACGTCCCGAAGCGACTCTTTCATCTTCTCTTCCCGGTTTTTGAGATTGATCATCTCCACCTCGGCACCTACCAAATCGATGTGCGACGGCAACAGATCCAGAAACGAAATGTCGGTATGAATAATCACGTCGCGGGCGTTGATGCCTTCGACCATGCATTCATAAATACTGTATTCGATTTCTTTGGGATTGAAGCCCAACCCGGAAGTAGAGTTGGCCTGCGGATCAGCATCGACAATCAGCGTTTTGTATTCGAGTGCCGCCATACTGGCAGCCAGATTGATAGCGGTTGTTGTTTTTCCTACGCCTCCTTTTTGGTTGGCAATAGCTATAATTTTACCCATATATATGATTTAGCTTTTGAGCAGGTATAAAATAAATTGATGGTAACCTGTGGCTGCTGACTATCTGTTATGCAATTGTGTGGTTTTCTTAAAAAAAGTGTCGTTTTTTAGTACAAATGATCACAATCTTACACTTTATTACCTGGGTTTTTGACTGTCTTTTCCTTAAATGTTGTTGATAATCAGTGTTTTAAAAACGATTGTCAATTATATGCTTTATTTCCTGCTGTTTCTAAACACATTCTCACACATGTACTAAAATGCTTATCTGTTCGTTGTTTTTAGCACAGGGTACTGTGATATTTGTTTATTCGTCAGAATTACAAAGATAGACGTTTCACACGTTTCACGGAAATTAAATTTTATTCATTTCGGATAAATATATCCCCAGGATTTCGATCAGCTATATAAAAGCAGCACAGCAATGTGCTGCTTTCTTTTTTTCTGGCACGTAATTTTCTAAAGAACTATCAGTAGTATGTCATATAACTAACTGATTGTCTGAAAAAACTATGCAAAAATCTGTTTCTCTTCATAACTCATCCCAACCTCAGTTTTCATCTGTACAGTCCACTCATACCAAGGGCGAACTGCGTTGGATAGAGCATGCCAGCTATATACTAGATAACTCGATTCGAGTACCTGGAACTAATTTCCGTTTTGGACTTGATCCTATCATAGGGCTTGTACCTGTAGTAGGCGAACTGGTTACGTTTGGCATGTCGGCCTTACTGGTCTGGACACTCCGCCGCCATGGAGCCAGTGGCAAACTTATCCTCAGAATGGTTTGGAATATCGTGCTGGATGCCATTGTAGGTAGTATTCCATTGGTTGGCAATCTAATCGACTTTGGCTTTAAGGCAAACCAACGCAATATTCAATTGTTGCGCGAATACCATTTTGAAGGCAAACATCGAGGCAATGCCATTGGCATATGGATTGCCATTGTTTTACTGATAATTGGCTGGATTGTAGGTATGATTTGGCTTTCGGTAAAACTTTGGGAGTGGGTAGGATCTCACTGGCTGTAGATGTTTTCGCAATGGGTTTTGGTACGCAGTGGCAAAAAAACACTATCTTCCAGAATGTAAAATTCCTGGTCAGGAATAGTTGCTTACTACCAAACCTATTTTCTTTGCACTATGAAAATCGTCTTTTTAGATGCCGAAACGATTGGAGACATCCCTCAGCTGGCCGAACTAGAAGAACTGGGCCAGGTAACCTTGCATGATTTTACCAATCCCGAACAGACACTCTCACGCGTACACGATGCGGATATCGTGCTTACCAACAAAGTGGTGCTGAACAGGCAAGTGCTGGAAAACGCCCCCAGCCTGAAACTTATCTGTGTGACGGCCACCGGCATGAACAACGTGGATGTCGACTTTGCCAAGCAGCGCGGCATCCTGGTACGCAATGCAGTAGGGTATGCCGTAGACAGTGTGGCCCAGCATACCTTTGCCTTATTGCTGGCAGTGGTGGAGCAGCTTGCTTATTACGACTCGTATGTAAAGTCAGGTGAGTATGCTCAGAGTCGGACATTTACCCATCTGGCACGCGAATTCTTCTTGTTGAAAGGCAAACAACTAGGCATCATAGGCCTGGGAAACATCGGCCGGGGTGTGGCTAAGATTGCTGAGGCATTTGGCATGACAATCGTGTATTATTCTGCTTCTGGCAATCCCCGACCCGAAAATTACAGACGGGTAAGCTGGGAAGAGTTGCTGCAAACGTCCGATGTCATTTCCATTCACGCACCGCTAACCGACCAAACCCGAAACCTGGTGGATTACGTAGCTCTGCAAAAGATGAAAACAAGTGCAATATTGCTCAATACCGGCCGCGGGGGCATCATTGATGAAGCAAGCTTGGCAAAAGCCATTGACGAAGACCAGATTGCCGCGGCTGGCTTGGATGTATTCGAAAAAGAACCGCTTGCCGCTGATAATCCTTTGTTACAAGTCCAGAAGGCCCACAAGCTGCTGCTGACCCCTCACATTGCCTGGGCGGCCCGCGAAACCCGCGAACACCTAATGGCGATGATTCTCGATCATATTCGTACTTTTGTGCAGGGTGGACAATCGCAACAATAGCCGGGTTTTGCCTTTTGCAGAGATACTATTTTCAATTCAGGTTTTTAGCAGTTACAGGCAAATGTCAATTTGCTGATTGTTAGATAGATGTTTTTTATCTTGCGTGTTGCTTCTGTTTCCTAATTTACCAATCGTTTCTTTTTTCATGCAGATTACCCTTGACAATGTAGGCAGGAAATTTAACCGGGACTGGATTTTCCGGAATGTGAATCACACCCTCGAATCGGGCAATGTCTACGTAGTTACCGGCCCTAACGGCAGCGGAAAATCTACATTTTTGCAAGCCATTGCGGGTAATCTGCCCTTAACGGAAGGGAAAATACTATATTCCTTACAGGGTAAGCCCTTGTCTGACGATAACATTTTCCGATACATTTCCGTAGCATCCCCGTACTTGGAACTGATCGAGGAGATGACGCTGACCGAAGTGGTTGAGTTCCATCAGAAATTTAAACCGCTTGGAATGGCTACGCCAGTTTTTATTGAACAAATCGGCTTAAGCGCTTCCGGGCATAAGTTTATCAGCAATTTTTCGTCAGGTATGAAAACGCGGCTAAAGCTAGGGCTTGCCTGTTATTCCAAGACACCACTTTTACTGCTCGACGAACCGACTTCCAACCTGGACGCCACGGGAATTGCCTGGTACCAGCAGCTGGTGCAACAGACCATTGCCAACCGGCTGGTGATTCTTTGCTCCAATCAGGTGTACGAATACGAAACGTTTTCCAATATACTACGCTTCGAAAACGGTCGTTTAATTCAGAGTACGTAACAAACAAGCAGGGTTTTTGCTTTTGCGCAGATACTATTTTTACAGCCTAACCACTGTTCTCAATCAGACTCATTCATTCACTCACTCTTCATACTTCATGCGTTTGTTTTTGTTATTTTGTTTAGGCTCGGTTTTGTGTACACAGGCGCAAAACCTGTCTGACAATGTTGGTACGTACGCCATGCTGCCTTCCGACTCGGGCCAGGCGGTTAATTACAGCCAGTACTTTGAGAATGCTTCTTACACAGTATCCAGTCCCAAACGGGAAAATGCACTGCTGGGAAAGCTGTATCAGCGCAATTATGGAGCTCAATTGGGTTTTCAACGGGGAGCCTACAACTTTCTCGAAATGGGCTTTGAGCATCACTGGCGCACCATCAGCCTCACCAAACCCCGCATGTTTTCGGCCGGCGGATCGTTTGGGTACAACTTCTGGGACAATACCGCCGAATACAAAGTGGGAGTGTGGTACAAATGGGGCCGCATTGCACTTACGTATGGCGCCAATCTGGTCTATGCCACCAATTTTACGCAAGGCAAGCTAGGTGTGGCACCGGTAGTCGGCTTCCGGTTGCTGGGCTTTCACCTGACTACCGGCTACAATGCCTTCATCAACGGCGACAAGGAATTCACCGAGTTCAACCGGTTTTACGTTTCGCTCCGGTACTATTTTCCCATCGACAATACGTTCAAATGGAAGAAAAACAATAAGAAAGGCAAGAACAAGAAAGACAAGGATAAAAACGACTTCAAGTGGCCTTGGCAAAAGAAGTAAATAGTGGCGGTATAATGATAAGAGGTTTCATTTAAAAATAGCTTGTATAAAATATATTTTCTTGAAAGAATAGGTTTTGCCTTATTTTGGTATAAAAATTGGTAGTTGGGAGTTGTTGTTTTACTTCTAAACCCAATTCCATTTTTATGCGTGTTCTCTTACTAACTACAACTTTTCTTGCCGTTTTCTTCTGTGGCGGCTTAGCTCACGGTCAATCACGCCCAGACTCTGTGGCTTACAAAACCAACCTTAATTACAACATTCTTCCCTTTTTAAGCGACCCCGGATCTGCCAATTTCGGACTTCTGTTGAGGCTGCAGAAACCCGATAACCGGGCATTGCGTTTGGGGGCAAGTTTGGGACTTGGAACAAGCACTTCTGATCCTAGTACTGGAGCTAAAGCAAAAAATTCTTCCTATTCATCTAATATATCGGTCGGGTATGAATGGCAGAAGCCTAAGAATAAACTGGTCTTCTATTATGGTCCAGAGGTAGGCCTGGGATATGGTGCAAGTCAATGGGTCAACGCTTATACACCTGTAGAACCGGATTACAGAGTAAAAACAGAATCTAAAAATAGAAGTTTTTCCGCATCAGCAGGTGGATTTGTAGGAGTGCGGTGGAATATTCTTTCTCAACTTTCCATTTCTGTAGAAACCGCTCTTACTTACTCTTTTTATCATTCAAAGTGGAACTCAAAAGACTATACAACCTCATCAATGAATGCAGCCGAAGTCAGTGGAGATAGTCACAATGTTTCTTTTCGTCCAATTAGAGCCATTTACATAGGTTATCATTTCTAAAAAATTGAAATAAACAAATTGATATAAAAAGAAAACCCCGGCTGCAAGAGCCGGGGTTTTTGTATTTCCAGAGATACTATTTTTTATTTGATCAATAGCAACTCGCGGTATTTTACCAATGGCCAATCTTCGTCATCCACCAGCAACTCCAGTTTGTCAACGGCATAGCGGATCTTGTCGAAATAGCCTTTCACCTCTGTGTTGTAAAGAATCGCTCTTTCGCGAACGTCATCGGTGTTATTAGCCTTCTTACGTGCTTCGGTCATGCTTTCCACATCAGCCAGCAAGCCATCTACGTATTCAGCAATTTTCTCAATGGCCGCTACTGTGTTTTCAGTGTATTTGCCTTTGATACCTACCGATTTCAGACCTTGTACGTTGCCTACCAGTACGTTCTGGTATTTAACGGCTGTCGGAACGATGTGATTCAGCACCAGATCGCCCATCACACGCGATTCAATCTGAATCTTCTTGATGTAGTTTTCCAGCATGATTTCATGACGTGCGTGGATTTCACGTTCGTTCATCACATTGTTTTTCTCAAACAACTGTACGGCTTTTTTCTCCACATACGCATCCAGAGCCTCAGGTGTAGAGGCGATGTTTTTCAGGCCGCGTTTTGTCGCTTCTTTCTTCCATTCGTCTGAATAGCCGTTGCCTTCAAACAGAACCGATTTTGTAGCTTTGATGTATTTGCGCAAAATGTTAACAATGGCAACTTCTTTCTTCTCTCCTTTGGCAATCAGCGCATCTACTTCTTTCTTGAACTGAGTCAAGGTTTCGGCCATAATGGTGTTCAATACGGTCATGGCATTAGAGCAGTTTGCAGAACCACCTACGGCACGGAACTCAAACTTGTTACCGGTGAAAGCAAACGGCGAAGTACGGTTACGGTCGGTGTTGTCCAACAAAATTGGCGGGATTTTGTCGATACCCAACTTCATGTACATGTTTTCACCTTTGTCAAGCTTGATGTTTCCTTTCTTATCCAGTTCGTCGAGAACGGCAGACATTTGCGAACCGATGAAGATGGAGATGATAGCCGGCGGTGCTTCGTTCGCACCCAAACGGTGTTCATTACCTGACGATCCGATAGAGGCGCGCAACAGGTCTGAATAATCGTGAACGGCTTTGATCACGTTGACGAAGAAAGTCAGGAAGCGAAGGTTTTCTTTCGGACGGCTGCTTGGTCCTAGCAGGTTTACACCTGTGTTAGTACCCAGCGACCAGTTATTGTGTTTACCACTACCGTTGATACCGGCAAATGGTTTTTCGTGGAACAACACTTTGAAGTTGTGTCTGTCGGCAACTTTGTCCATAATGTCCATTACCAGCAAGTTGTGGTCAACGGCCAGGTTCACTTCTTCAAACGTAGGCGCGCACTCAAACTGACCCGGAGCTACCTCGTTGTGGCGGGTACGCACCGGAATGCCCAGTTTGTAACATTCAATTTCAAAATCGCGCATGTAGGCTTCAACCCGTTGCGGAATGGTACCGAAGTAGTGATCTTCCAATTGCTGACCTTTGGCAGGTGCATGACCAAATACCGTACGGCCTGTCATAATCAAGTCAGGACGGTTCATGAATAACGCACGGTCAACGAGGAAGTATTCCTGCTCAGGCCCCAAGGTGGCTACAACGCGTGTGATGTCGCGGTCAAAATATTGGCAAACGTCTACCGCAGCTTGATCAACGGCAGCCAAGGCTTTTAGCAAAGGGGCTTTGTAGTCAAGTGCTTCGCCTGTATATGAAACAAATACGGTAGGGATGCAAAGCGTTTTGTCAACGATAAAGGCAGGAGACGTAGGGTCCCAGGCGGTATAGCCACGCGCCTCAAAGGTGCTGCGAATGCCACCGTTAGGGAAAGAAGATGCGTCAGGCTCTTGCTGTACCAATGCACTTCCTTTGAATTTTTCTAAAACAGATCCATCGCTTTGAACGTCAAAGAAGGCATCGTGTTTTTCGGCAGTAGAGCCGGTTAGTGGCTGAAACCAGTGCGTATAGTGGGTAACACCTTTGCTCATTGCCCAGGTTTTCATCGCAGAAGCCACGATGTCAGCCAAATCTTCGTCAATTTTGCCACCGGTTTTGATTGCATGCGATACTTTTTTAAACGAATCGCTGCTCAGGTGCTGTTTCATGGTCTCCAGACTAAAAACACTACTGCCATAATAGTCAGAAACTTTGTCAGACGGCGCAATAACATCGGGTGTAATGCGACTCTGCGCTAAATCAACAGCCTTGAAACGTAAGTTTGCCATTAGATTACAGATTAGATAAGGGTTAGGGTTAAATGGGTCAAGAATCGGAGGCTAAAATCTTAAAAAGATTAATAAAAATCTAATAAATGGGTGTTTTTTTTAAGCAAATTTGCAAAAAAGCTGTGAGTCAGGCAATTTTTTGTGCAAAAACGAACCAAAATCACGAAAAAAAGACAAATTTTTTGGAATTTATTTAATTAGGTAGAAATACTTGCATTTTTTCCTGATAATAGGTTGTAAAATCTTCTCTACTGGAAAATAGTAGGCTTGAAAACATCAAAACCCCCGTTTTTTCAAGGCCTGTTTCGTTGTATTTTCTAGCTTATTCAGAGATTGTGACAGAACTTTGAAGCTGATAATGAACAATTTACTTATTAACTTACTAAATCGGGTTCAAAGAACAACAACCCCCAAATGCTAACAGTCATTTGTTGATTTAGCCGGTTTGATTCAAGGATTTTATGCGTATGTAACAACAAAAGTTTACTTTTGGGCAATCTGCGTATAAAATGTATGCTAATCACACCTGAGTCTCCGTTTACATTCCGTTTTTATCAGTACCAGAAGGAACGGTTTCCTGTTATTGGTCATGGACTACTGATTGCTATCTTTACTTTTTCAGCCATTGCGTATTCCCGTTTGTGCCGCGGATTGGTTGACTTTGTTCCGCTGGAGCGATACCTGGTTTGCGTATTCAATGCCTTCACACTTTTCTTTTTGTTGCGGGTATCCGATGAACACAAGGATCGCGAAGACGATCTGCAATACCGCAGCTATTTGCCAGTGCCGCGCGGCCTGATTACCCTTCACGAACTGCGAACCCTGGCCTATGTCATCATTGTATTGCAGGTTGCGATCAATGCCTGGTTCTTTCCCCGTATTTTGTCATTGTATGGGATAGTAATGCTGTTTCTGGGGTTAATGACCCAAGAGTTTTTTGTGCGCAACTGGCTCAAGCAGCACTTGGTTTGGTATATGGTTTCGCATATGCTCATCATTCCGCTAGTCGATGTGTTTGCCAGCGGATTTGACTGGCTACTCGAAGGCGCAACGGCACCTGTAGGCTTGCTTTTCTTTTTCATTACTTCGTATTGCAATGGCGTTGTGCTGGAAATAGGCCGTAAAATAAAACCGCCTGAAGCCGAAGAACCTGGCGTGCAGAGCTATACGCATGTGCTTGGTACCCGGCGAGCTGTTTACATTTGGCAGTTTATGCTATTAATAACAGGTATCTGTGCGGCATTGGCTGCTGGCTATGCAGGGCACGGCATCTGGGAATTTTTAGTTCTAACTTTCTTA
This sequence comes from uncultured Sphingobacteriales bacterium, assembly GCA_963520985.1. Classification (GTDB taxonomy): domain Bacteria; phylum Bacteroidota; class Bacteroidia; order Cytophagales; family 172606-1; genus Xanthocytophaga. Next base: position 24,990 of record CAUQTA010000017.1, on the reverse strand, counting down.
TTTATCTTGTGTTTGATTCCTTCTCTCCTTTTCCTTCAAAAACATTCCCGTACCTACGCCAAATGGATTGAATACGCCTCGGCTTTGTGGACAATGGGCATGTATCTTACGCTGGGCGGCATTCCGATGCTTTTCAACTTATTGGCTCGTTAAGGGCTATTACTCAATTAAGAAGTCGTTTTCATCTCAATGATTCTTCTGGATACACAACTCACCGAGGCAGATTCCGACCGGATAGGAGGCAAGGCACGTGGGCTTTGGCAATTGCAGCGACTGGGTCTGCCAGTGCCTTCGTTTGTGGTTGTTACTGTTGATACCGTCGAGGTACTTGCCAGTGAAGATGAGGGAGGTTTTGCTCAGTGGAAAGATACTATTTTGTCGCACTTTGTTCCGGATGCGCTGTTTGCGGTACGATCTTCGGCGTTACAGGAAGATGGAACTGCTCATTCCTTTGCCGGCATGTTCCAGACGTTATTGTATGTGCGTCCTGAAGAATTGTTGAATGCGTTGAAAACCATAGCGGCATCGGCACACAGTGAACGCATTTCGGCTTATCGCCAGCAGCACAACTTGACAGCCGACGCCGGCATTGCCATTGTGATTCAGCAGATGATTGACGCTGAAGTAGCGGGAGTCGCCTTTGGTGCCAATCCGGTTTCAGGCGATAAAAGCACCAAAGTGATTAACAGTGTCTATGGATTGGGAGAAGGCTTGGTGAGTGGTCGCTTGAATGCCGATACCTTTGAAGTAAACGATGCCGAAATCGTTGTTTCCCTTGCCTTGAAAGACGAACAATTGATCCGTGATATTGCCGGGAATTTTTATTATGTAGCTGTACCTGTAGAAAAACAGAGAGAGGCTTCGCTAACCGAAACGCAGATTCGGGAAATTGTGGCGGTGTTAGATCAGATTGAGGCTGCCCTAAAATTTATCCCTGATATTGAATTTGCGTATGCCAACCGACAGTTGTATGTGTTGCAGGCCCGCCCGGTGACGACGCACCTGCAAAATAGTATCCCTGAAAAAGACAAAACCTCCCACTCGGCCGCTGCATTCAAAATCATCTGGGACAATAGCAACATTGTGGAGTCGTATCCGGGGCTTACTTCGCCGCTGACGTTTTCCTTTATCAGCAAAGTATATGAGGCCGTGTATCGTCAGCTTTCCGTGGTTATGGGCATTGATCAGTCCGTAATTGATAAGCACAGCCACGTATACACCAATATGCTGGGGCATATGTATGGACGGGTGTACTACAACCTGAATAGCTGGCATACGGCCCTGTCCCTGTTGCCCGGCTATGGCAATAACCGTGAGTTCATGGACAAGATGATGGGCACCAAGGAAACCTTTGATGCCGACGTGTTGCCCGATCTGGCTCAGTACCATACTCCCTGGCGGCGCGTCAAGTCGATTTCGCGGATGTTGAAAAGCTTGCTGACCGTAGAAAAAGGACGCAACAGCTTTATTACGCATTTTCACAAGATATATGATCAGTTTAGCAAACAGGATTACACCAACCGGACATTAGTACAACTACGGGCTGATTACCAGCAGTTTGAAGACACACTGCTTAAAGAATGGAAAGCGCCGCTGGTCAATGATCTGTTTTGCATGATGTATTTTGGTTGGCTGCAAAAACAAGTGACCAAACACCTGGGATCTGAAGCCAGTGTACATGTACTCAACGATTTGCTCAGTGTCTCGCGCAATGTAATCACCATTGAGCCCGCCGTTCAGATGCGTCGATTTACTGAAGACATTCGGAAAGATCTGGAATTGCACAGCCTGTTTTCATCCGAAGCCGCCGAGGTGGTTTGGGAAAAGCTGAAAGCCTTTCATCCGGCATTTTATGCCCGCTTGCAGGCGTATTTGCAGCAGTGGGGTCACCGATGCATGGCCGAATTAAAGCTTGAAACCATTAGCTACACCATGCAACCTTCCTTATGGATCAGGCAGATACAGCTTTTGCTGAAAGCCAACACGCCAACTGATGGGTTAAAGCACGCCATTCAGCAAAAAGAATCGGCTGAGCTAATCATGGAAAAAGCCTTGAAAGGCAAACCGTCGCAAAAAGCGTTGTTTGGTCATGTGCTTGCCAAAGCCCGTTATTTTGTGAGTAATCGGGAGAATCTGCGGTATGAACGTACGAAAGCCTTTGCCGTTGTGCGGCAGTTGTTTCTGGCAATGGGCGAAAAGCTAGCCGCGCAAAACAAACTAGCCAATGCCCGGGATGTATTTTACCTGACGCAGCAAGAGTTATTTGATTCCATCGAAAATCCTGATAATCAGGATTCCCTAAATAGTATCGTACAAAAACGCAAAACCCAGTATGCAGCCTATGAGTCGGTTTACGTGCCCGAACGGTTTACAACCTTCGGGGATGAATTGCCGGTTTTTGAGAATAAGAGTGCAACAAATTCGCAATCACAGAAAGCCGATTTAAAAGGAATTGCGGCCAGTGCGGGCATTGTGCAGGGCAAAGTGCAAATAGTGCACCATCCGCACGAGGTGGAATCGTTGGACGGAACTATTCTGGTAACCGTTAGCACCGATCCGGGGTGGGTCGTGTTGTTTCCGGGCTGCAAAGGTATCTTGGTGGAGCGGGGCAGCCTGCTCAGTCACGCGGCCATTGTGAGCCGTGAAATGGGCATTCCCTGCATTGTGGGCATTCCCAGTCTAACGCAGCAACTCAAAACTGGCGACGAAATATCCATGAATGGGGCAACGGGAGAGATAAAAATACTCGACTCTTAACCAATACCTGATGAACCAATAGAAGGGGTTTTGCTTTTCAAAACCTATTATTTTTTACATAAGCAGAACGTTTTGTCTGCTCAAACAACTATGAAAAACTTAGAAACGGTTGATTTTTCCTTTATTCGCTACGCCAATGTGTGGGAAGACGCGGATAACTTACTGACGGCGCTGGATGTTCCAGAAAAGTCGCGCATTTTTTCCATTGCTTCGGGCGGCGACAATGCTCTAGCGTTGCTGCTCAAAAATCCGAGTCAGTTGGTCGTAGCTGACGTAAGTACGGTGCAGCTTTACGTTACCGAACTCAAAATAAAAGCCATCGAGCAACTGTCTTACCAAGATACGTTGGCTTTCCTGGGTTTTCGCGATTCGCATCATCGCTGGCAGATGTTTCAGGCAGTGCGGCCTCATTTGTCGACTGAATGTGCGGCGTATTTTGAAGTCAATTATGGCTTGATTGAACAAGGAATTATCCATGCCGGCAAGTTTGAACGATACTTTGCGCTGTTCCGAAAATACATTTTACCGCTTACCCAATCTTCGGCAAAAGTGGATGCGCTGATTCGGCCTAAACTGGAAACTGACCAGCAGCGGTTTTACGAATCGAAGTGGAATCGTTGGCGGTGGAAGGCGCTGTTTCGGGTATTTTTCAGTCGGTTAGTGATGGGAAGGCTGGGCCGTGACCCCCGATTTTTCGATCAGGTAGAGCAGTCGGTAGCCAAATCCATTTATACCAAAGCGGGGCAGCATCTGTCATCCATTCATTGCCAGACCAATCCGTTTCTGCATTACATTGTGAAAGGACACTTTGGCGAGCATCTGCCGGCATACATGCGTCCGGAAAATTTTGACCTCATCAAGAGTCGCTTGTCGGCCATTGAACTAGTGAACGACACAGCCGAACACGTGTGTAGTCGCCAGGCGTTTGACGCCTACAATTTGTCTAACATTTTTGAATACATGACGGATGAATACTTTGAGGAACTGGTGCGCCAAGCGGTCTTGCATATTCCGGAAGGAGCCTATCTGGCTTACTGGAACTTGCTGGTACCGAGGCGATTCAGTCAGATTCTGCCCAGCCAGTTTGTTTACCATGCCTCTCTGTCACAATCACTTACCGATAGAGACAACGGGTTTTTCTATCAGGCATTTGTGGTCGAAACACGTTCCCGCAAAATAGTATCGTTTGAAAACGCAAAACCTCCGGCATTTAAACAAATCGTTCCATGAGTCAGGATGCCTGGATTTTTGTCGCATTCTCAACGGTTTACCTGCTGCTTTTTGCTTCCGCCGAACTGATTTATCGTTTGGGAAAGGTAAAAGGCGAGTATACCCGCAAGTATGTACACGTTGGTTCGGGACTGATCGGATTTGCGTTTCCATTTTATTTTACGAGCCATTGGTGGGTGTTGGCTTTGGGAATTGCTTTTCTGGCCTTGCTGGTGGTCAGTTTTCGGATTCCCGGTTTATTGCCTTCCATCAATGCCGTCGAACGGTTTACAACGGGCAGTTTGCTGTATCCGGTGGCCGTTTATCTCTCGTTTCTGGCGTATGTACATTTTCGGCATCTGGCTTACTTTTATTTGCCCGTCGGCATTATGGCCATCGCTGATCCGGTGGCGGCATTGGTGGGTCGGCGCTGGGGGAAACGAAAGTTTACCTTGTGGGGCGATTCAAAGTCTTGGGTTGGGTCAGCGGCATTTTTTCTGACTGCATTTGCAGTGGCTTTACTGGTCAGCTTTTTGCCTGATTTAACCGGATTGCATTCGGCTTCTTTCACTAATTACCTCCTTATAAGCTGCTTTTTTATCGCATTGGTGGCAACCTTGGCCGAACTGGTCGGAGTAAAAGGAACCGATAATCTTACCATTCCCGTTGCGGTCATTCTTGCCTTGGTAGGTATTGAATATTTGTTTTTTCCTTTCTTCCGATGATTTCAGAAACAGTGGGTTTGTCTGCACAAAAAGTACAGGACACGGCTGTGTTTCAGCAAGTTGTTGAACATTTTTATCCAAAAGAGGTATGGCCGCTAAAACTTCGTGAAAGCATTCCGGCATTGCATCTGGATTCGTTGTGGGTGGTGTATCGCGACGGGCAGCCAGTAGGCCGGTTTTCGGTTTATGAGAATCCCGAATTAAGTTATCAGGGATTGAAAACGATTTGCCTGGGACATTATGAATGCATAGCTGATAACTCAGTAGCCCGATTCCTCCTGGAAAATGCAGCCAGTTATTGCCAGCAGAAAGGCGCGAAATATGTAATCGGACCCATGAATGGAAGTACCTGGGAAAATTACCGGCTGGCTACGACCAACGCTACCACTTTCTTTCTAGAACCGTTGCAGCAGGACTATTACGCAAGCCAATGGCAACAGAACGGATTTGAAACGCTGGCTACGTATGAATCGCATTTGGATACGAAACTTGTATATGACGAATCCATTTTGCAAGCCGTAACCCAGCGTTTGCAGGCAAGCAATCTGATGCTTCGCCAATTGGACATGCAGCGATTTGAAGAAGAATTGAAGCGAATTTTTGCCTTGTGCAACCGGGTTTTCCAAGATAACTTTCTCTATTCGCCCATCACCGAAGAAGCCTTTGTCCAAAAATACCTGCCCCTAAAGCCGTACCTGGATGCGGATTTGTGCTGGCTGGTAAGCAATGAAAATCAAGAAGTTGCAGGACTGTTGTTCGCTATCCCCGACCATTTGGATACCTCTGGCAAAACGGTGATTGTGAAAACCTTGTGCCGGTTGCCAGGTGGCAAATACCAATCAGTGATTCCGGCATTAGGCAATCAGTTTGTGAAAACAGCAAAGGAAAAAGGTTACCAGCGGGTGATTCATGCCTTTATGCACCAGCGCAATGCGTCCATACAAGTGTCCAATCATTTTTCCGGTCATGCTTTCAAGCAATACGTGTTATTTGGAAAGCGAGTTAGTTGAGGAAAATAGTATCTTTCGAAAGAGCAAAAGCCTGCCTGTCTTAAAAATGGATAAGCCAACAATACTTAAGATTACGGATGACTCTGGTTTCTTGGCATTAGTTAATGCCCACACATACAAATCATTTGTTAGTAGAAACTGGACTTTCTCGCAATTGCTCAACCATTTTGTCAGAGAAATGAATAATGACCATTTGATTATATGGTCAACAGGATCTGAAAATTCATGGACAGTATGTTTTGTCGAACAGCCCTCAGAGAAAAGCTCTTTCAGAGAATTTACAAAAACAATGGAAGTAACAGATCGGAAACTATTTCTGACCAATTACGAGGATTTGACAATGGCAGCACAATGTGAGCAGGAAGAACTTCCCTCTAGTCATCATGCAGATTTATTTATTGAACTTGATAATGGAATATATGAGTTAACAGTCAGGCAATTGTTTGATCCGGAAAGTTACAATTTGGAAAGCGATTTGGGTTTTGAAATTGTAATTCGTCCTGGCTCAACAAAAGAATTTTCGTCAATTGAGAAAATAGTTTGGTGGGATTGTTAGTGGGAAAAAGAATAATTTGAAGAACACTAACATCCAAACAAGCGAATTTATGTTTACTTGTTTGGATGCTGATGCAGCCGTACTATTCCTCTTCATGATGAAAAATCATCAGGGAAATGCGTGAATACAGCGTCATCATCTTGGTGATGCTTTTTCCAAAAAGCTTGTCGGCCAAGTCGCGCCGCTGAGCTGACATGACCAGCAAGTCAATATACGTTTCGTCCAGGTATTGTTCCAATCGTTTTTCTACATTGCTGCCTTTGAGTAGTTTAAAGTATACATCAGCCATTCCGGTTACGGCCTTTACCCGATTCTCAAAGCTCTCCAACGCTTTTAGCGTCTCATCCGATTCTTCTTTGGCAATATGGATGATTGTAACCGTTGCTCCAAACGCCTGCGCGATTTGAGAGAGAATAGCCAGATTGGGAATGTCGCTTGGCAGGTAAGCACTGGCATATACGATTTCCGTTAATGTTTCCAGTTTTATTTCCCCGGGTATGGCTATTACCGGGCAAGGCGCATGTTCTACCACCCACGACGTATTGGTGCCGAAGAGTTGTCCTTCCAGCCGATTGCTAGCCCCTTGCGTACCCATCACGATCAAGTCAACCTGCTTATCGGATACCAGATTCAGGATTTCTTCCCGCATCTCGTTTTTACTGCAGACGTATTCGGGCTGCGAAAACGCACTGACGGCTAGGCCATTATATGTTTCCTCTAACTCCTGCTCAGCCAGACGTTTGGCCGTAAGCGAACCCTGATCCATGGTTTGGGCAGAGATATACGCACTGGAGTGAAACGTGTGAAAGGAATGGAAAAGAATAAGCTGCGCCTGTAGTTTTTGAGACAGCTTAATGGCAAAATACAGGGCGTTTTTGGAATTATCCGAAAAATCGATGGGTACTAAGATTGTTTTCATGAATGCGATGGACGGGGTATCTGAGTGATTGAATCAGTGCAAGGTTAGGTAGTGTAATCGGTCAGTTGACAACTTTTATCAATTATTCGAATGAGGTATTTTCGGGTTTGTATTCATTCAAGGCGAAATTTAGAAATTTTTGTTATTTTGTACTCATACGTTGTGAACTTACATTTTATCGAGTAGTACGCCAACCAATCTGTTCAATCCGAAAAATTCGTTTCTATCATTGAAAAAATAGTATCTCCACAAAACACAAAACCACCCCCTTTCTGGAAACCTCCCATCAAAATATCATTCTGCATTTTTACAACGCGGTAAACCAATATCCCAATCGGGTGGCAATTGTGGGAAAAGACCGAACCATTACATTTGCACAACTAGCTCGGGAAGTTGCCGATTTTGCGGCGATCTTGCATGCAAAAGGCATTCGACCCGATGATCGGGTGCTGGTGTTTGTGCCCATCAGCATTGACTTGTACCGCACCGTACTGGCTATTTTCCATTGCGGAGCGGTAGCCGTATTTGCCGAAGAATGGGCCAATCGCCAAAAGCTGAACGAATACCTGACTGTAGCGGCCTGCAAAGCCATTGTCGCACCGCGCAAATTGCTGATTCTGGGAGCATTGCTAAGCGGAGCCATTCGCCGCATTCCCCTCAAAGTAAACAGCATGGCGAAGAAAACGGGCTTGCCACCCATATCGGTTTGTTCGCGAGGTCACGACGATGAAGCCCTGATTACCTTTACTACCGGCATTACCGGACTGCCCAAAGCTGCCAACCGCACGCATCGCTTTCTTACGCATCAACTCAACGCCCTGCTTCCCTACATCTACGACGGAAGTGCCACGCTAGAAACGGTAAAACCGGCTGATGATGAACGCGATATGACGCTCCTTCCCATTGTGCTGCTGATTAACCTGGCCATTGGGCGGACATCCGTATTGGCTAACTTTAATCCCCGCAAACCGCAAACGTTTCAACCTGCTGATGTGATCAGACAACTGACTGAGCATCAGGTTACATCCATTACGGCTTCACCCTATTACGTGCAGCAAATTGCCGGTCAGCTTTCTACGCAGAGGCTGTTGCCAGTATCCATCCGGAAAATCTTTTGCGGCGGGTCGTCCATTTTTCCGGCAGCGGCTCGTGGCATTCAACAGGCTTTTCCAAATACGGAAGTGCATTTTATCTACGGATCGACCGAAGCCGAACCGATAGCACACATCACCGCACAGCAATTGATACAGCAACATCCGGATGATTTACTGGAAAACGGACTTTGCGTTGGTACGCCTGATGCAGCTATCGAAATCGCCATTGTTTCATTGGACAAACCGTTGGCCCCTCAGCTAACTACTGCCGAATTTGTCCAACAGCAATGTGTGGTAGGTGCCGTGGGTGAAATCTGCGTCAAAGGCCCGCATGTGCTACAACACTACCTGAACCACGCCCAAGTGATGAAAACCAACCGCTATACATTGGACACAGGCGAAAGCTGGCACCGAACGGGTGATGCGGGGTATCTTCTGAACGGACAGTTGTTTCTGGCGGGGCGCTGCAAGGAAATCATTCACTGGAAGGGGAATCGGTATTTTCCTATCGTATTCGAAAACAACCTGATGCAGTGGTTGCCTCACACACGCGGAACTATTGTTTGGGTTGACAACGAACCGCACATCGCCATTGCCAGCCAGCTGCCACACGAAAAAGTAGAGGCGGTTTTGCAAGAGAAATTCCCTCCTGCTGCCAGTTGGCCGCTAGTTTTCCTTCCCGATATTCCGCGCGACAAGCGGCATTTCAGCAAGATTGATTACGAATCGCTGCGAAAATTGATTCGTAAAACGCGATAATATCCGTATTTTTGCAACCTGATTTCAAAAAACGTTGTTGCAAATACTATCTTCTGAAAGTGAAAACCATCTATCGGGGTTTTGGCTTTGTCCGCGATACTATTCTATTAAAAAATAAGGTTGGCCTCTTTGCTTAGCGAGGGGCGGGTGAGCTTTGAATGGGGAAGCATTCAAAGAAAGTGTCTTTTTTTGGTTCCTTTTTTGGACAAGCAAAAAAGGAACAGGTGGTACAAGTAAAGATTGTTTGGATAAGAAAGCTTTCTTGTATTTCGCGTCAGTTCAAATTGAATCATTATTTCACATATGAAAAAAGTTGCCTTTTACACGCTTGGTTGCAAGCTCAATTTCTCGGAAACTTCAACGTTGGCGCGGCTGTTCGAACAGCGTGGCTATCAACGGGTAGAGTTTACCGACTCGCCCGATATTTTTGTCATCAATACCTGTTCGGTAACCGAGAATGCGGACAAGAAGTGTAAAAAGGTAGTGCGCGAAGCCAAAAAGGTATCCCCTGATTCCTATGTGACCATTGTGGGCTGTTACGCCCAGTTGAAGCCCAAAGAGATCTCCGAAATTGCCGGAGTGGATGCGGTGTTGGGTGCTGCCGAGAAATTTCGGTTACTCGATTTGCTGGATGAATTTGAGAAAAAGCCGGCGGCTGTGGTGCATCATTCGCCCATCAGTGCGGCCACGGATTATTACTGTTCGTTTTCGCAGAATGACCGTACCCGCACCTTTTTGAAAGTACAGGATGGTTGCAATTATTCCTGTTCGTTCTGTACCATTCCGTTGGCTCGGGGCGACAGCCGCAGCGACAGCATTGCCAATGTAGTAGCCACTGCCCGCCAGATCGCCCAGACGGACGTGAAAGAAGTGGTGCTGACAGGTGTAAATATTGGCGATTTCGGTTTGCAAAACGGCATTCGTACCGAACGTTTCCTGGATTTGGTGAAAGAGCTGGATAGTGTTGATGGCATCGACCGTTTCCGGATTTCGTCCATTGAGCCCAATCTGCTTACCGACGAAGTGATTGAATTCGTGTCCGGTTCGCAGAAGTTCGTTCCGCATTTTCACATTCCATTGCAGTCGGGCAGTGACAAAGTGCTGCGCATGATGCGCCGCCGTTACAAACGCGAATTGTACGCCGAACGGGTTGCCAAAATCAAATCGCTGATGCCGCATTGCTGCATTGGAGTGGATGTGATTGTGGGCTTTCCCGGCGAAACGGAAGAAGATTTCCTGGACACCTATCAGTTTCTGAACGAACTGGATATTTCGTACCTGCACGTATTTACGTATTCGGAGCGGGCCAATACGCACGCCATCACGTTGCCCGATGTGGTTTCGATGGCCGACCGTGCCAAACGTTCGCAAATGCTGCACATCTTGTCCGACAAAAAACGGCGGTATTTCTACGAACAACAGATCGGTAGTACGGCAACTGTTCTTTTTGAAGACGATATAGAGAATGACCAGATGCACGGCTTCACCGAAAACTACGTCCGTGTCACGGCCAAATACGACCCGGTGCTAATCAACGAGTTAAAGACTGTTCGTTTGACAAGTATCAACGAAAAAGGCTTGGTGGAAGTGGAAGAAGCAGCAACGGAAGTGCTGACCCATGTCTAAACTGTGATTGATGGCTTCAAAGAGGAAAGAATTATTTTCCATTGCATAACTAATCGGATAATAGTGTAAATTCAGTTCAGGCAAAATAGTACCTTTTGAAAGTGTAAAACCTGCCTTTCTAAATGACATTGGTGGAACTTTGTTAGATTTGGTCAACTTCTTTTCTCACAGTTACTTTATGAATTTTCTTTACATCTTTTTGCTTTCCCTTAGCCTGACTCCTATGTTACAAGATTCGGCAAAACTTCCTGAGGTATGGTCTCCGGATTTTACCATTACAATCTCTTCCTCTGCCATGCGGGGCTCCAGTAAACTGAAACTTACGCATGATTCCGGTGAATATGAACATGAATCTAAGCCTCAGGTTTTCAAACTGTCGGAAGCAGATCGTGTTCAAATTCTCAAAAAATTGAAAGCATTTGGTATAGAAGGCGTTACGTCCAAATCCAAAATGACTGCTGTGCGTGACGGATGGTCTGAATCCATTTGTTATGGAACACACTGCATTCAGGCTGGTAGCACAATGGAAATGAGTGAAGCCCACAGAGAAATATTCTCTATGGCTTCTGACTATCTCAAGGATTTTGCTACAAAAAAACTGGCGAAAAGGAAAAAGTAATTCCTTGATAACCAGTGCAACAGACTGAGAAAATAGTATCTTTTGAAAACGAAAAACCTCAGTGTTGTTTGTTAACCTTCTAATGTGCCTATGCCAAGAATATTACTTCTGGGGATACTACTTCTGATAAGCTGTAAGAGTTCCTTAAATCAAAAGAAAGTGAGCATCAATAAGGACTACAAAGATGTATTTCTTTTGGCAGTTTTGATACAAGCTGATTTACAAACGACCAATGAAAGAAAGATTGATATTGCCAAGTTGGTTAAGAATGACAAAAGACTTAGAAATAGTTTTGAAAAAGTAGAGTTAAAACCAAAGGGTGGTTATATAGCCGTTTATTATACATTTTCCAATTCACGCGATAATGAAAAGATTGAGTTAAGTGAAGAGGAAAAAAGATTGATAAATGTGCGAAAATGGATAAGTAAGAAAACAGAAGGGCTATATGATGGCGAAATTCTATTTGAGTACGGAGAACGATTTTATCACCGAAGGAAAATTGTCGTGAATAAAAGGTAAGATATTGAGTTTAGTATCAATTTTATAAGATGATCTCTCCATTTATTTGATTCTTCAGCTTTAATTGGAAAGTATAATACAAAACATGTTGTTTGTGAGAGGTAATTTCTATTGCAGAAACATACTTTTTCTCATTGGTTTCATTTGTCAACTTGAAGTCTGCTTTGCACAGAAGAAGGAATGTGGTTGTCAGTCTGACTCATTAATTAACCAATATACTACCGATTGCAATACAACCTATCTCAAGAATGGCTCAAAGCTTTATTGGCAGTTCAATTGTAAATCCATTTGGTTGACACTTGAGAATAAGAGTGGGCGTAGAACAACTATAAATACAGTCCCTATCGATTATTATTCACTAACCTATAGAATAGGCTATCATCTTGCCAAAGAATACAAAAACACTCTACTTTTTCGAAGTGGCTGTCCCGCAAACGGCCCATGCAATTTTGTGTTGCTAGATAAAAATACAGGAAAGAAAATTAGGGAATTTGGTGAGTTGATTTATGATCATTCAACCGGACAATTCTATGACTTTATTCTTTATTTTTCTTCGAAATCTAGTTTGACATTGCATTACATCGATACTAATAAAAAATATAGAATCACAGTCAATCCTGAGGACTTTAATTCTGTGACACCAGAATATATGTTCGATAAGATTTATATTAAGAAAAACATATTGATTTTGACCCATCCGCGGAGAACTGAAAATAGTAGTGGGATAATTAAAATTGACCTAAATAAATACTTGCCTTAAAGAGTTACATAGCTCAAAGATGACACATTCCTTAACCTGTATATACAGATTAAGGAATGTGTCATCTTGTTAATCTATTAATCCTGCGAATCCCGGTTCAGACAAAATACTATCTTCCAAAATCATAAAACCCACCTATTCCAGAATAACCCGTTGTGTTTTGGGATATTTTACGGCGTACTTCAAATTCAGCTTTTTGTTTTCGGCAGACGGGAGTGTAAGTCGCCAAGAGACTTTTCCGGTTTCGTCGTTTATCTCGGCTTGGGAGGTTTCGAGCCGTTCCACTTCAATTTCCTTGTTGGTGGCAACCGGAAGTTGGTCTTCAATTACCAGATTAATTGGCTGGCTTTTCTTATTGCGAACATTGATTTCCCACGAACGGGTTTCCTTGCGGTTGGCTCCGAGCAACTGCTTGCTACTGAAATCTTTGCCTTTGGTGCGTGTCACGGTAATGTTCTTGTCGCGACCCAATGAAAGCGTCAGCGTGTCGCCGGTATTGTCAACGTCCAGTATCGATTTTCCCAGAAAGGTGCCTTCAAAGAACAGATTCGCTTCGCCGGCCAGCAGATTGTATTGTTCCCAATCGGTGATACGAGCCGTCAGGAAGGCATCATTGTCGAGCTTGGGCGCACAGTAATATTCGTAATACGCCGGTGCTGAGTACTCCTGCATGTCTACGGCGTATTGTTTTCCATCGGTCGGAATGGTGTACGGAATGTCAATCTTGAACTCGACATTGGTCTGGCGGGTTTGCTGCGTAGCGACAATCGGGGTGATGGTGGCAGCGGCTGCGGACTGTATTTTATCTTTCTTATTAAGCGCCACACCCGCAACTCTGCCTTGGAGCCTTTTATCTGTTCCATATCCAGTTACCACTACTTCGCTTAATGATGCCACGTCTGTCAACATTGTGACATTCGTAACAGCGTTGTGGATAGGGAGTTCCTGAGTTTGATAACCGATAAACGAAGTCACCAACGTAGAAGCATTGCCGGGCAACTGAAGCGAATAAAAACCACTAGCATCCGTAACCGTACCGATGGTAGTGCCTTTGACAGCAACGTTTACGCCCGGCAGCACCGAACCATCATCACCGACAATGTGCCCGCTTACACTGGATACACTGCGGGTGTAGGTGGTGTTGTAACCCAAATACCACGGATTCATCACCGGACGTGAACCACCCTGTGATGGGTTGCCCGTCGAGATTACCAATTTCACGTTGTTCCAGTCTTCGCCCGAGTTTTGCGATACATTGGCTTTGTAGATCATGGCAATGGGGCTGCTGATGTCTTTGACCCGAATGTCATACGTAGGCAGCCAACGGGCATTATTGACCAGATAGGTAAGTACTAATTTAGCTGTAGTTGGCGATTTGCAGGAAACAGTAACGGTGATTTCGCTGGTAGGTTGCTCGGTTTTGCTTTGTAAGGCCGTTAATTGTGCCGTTAGCTGCGCCACTTGTTGTTCGAGCTTGTGAATGGCTTGTTTCTGCTCCAATTGCTTCTTTTTGATTTCGGCCAGTCGCGTACGGAAAAAATCGGCGGTTTCTTTGATATCGGTTGCTTTTACGGCTTGCTGTTCGCTGCCTAGTTTTTTGTTTTCCAGCAACACGCTTTCTTCTTGCAGATACACTTCGCGCATGATCTTCTCGGTTTCGATCTGTTCATTCAAGGCCTCGCGTCTGTTTTCCAGAGCTTCTACTTGCTCCAGTTTCTTTTCCACTTTCAGGTAGTTAAGCTGGTGATTGACCGACAGAACCGTAAAATTGCCTGCTCCGCCCACCTGAATGCTCTGGGTGTTGATGCCTGCCGAAATATTGTCAAATACCAGAAGAGTTGTTCCCGCCACCAGCGACGCATTGGCAGTACGAGTGACTTGGGCTCCGTTCAGAAAGACGGTGACGTTTTCAATGCGGGAGGGCAGAGGTTTTGGCTCGCTGGCCGATACTATTTGGCTAATCAGTAGTAGAACCAGCAGTGGTAAAGTCTTTTGCATAGTGTTATTGAAATTGTAGTAAACAAAAAAGCATCTCGGTTAGAAGATGCTTTTGACTGTCCAATTCCATAAATCGGATAAAAATTTAACTCGGCTTCACAACGGGTTTTAGTAACTCCACAATTCGGTCAACGCCTTCTTCCAATGGCAACACCACCGGAATTCCCAGTTCGGCTTCGTATTGTTGCTGATAGCCACGGGCTTCTTCCTGGGTTAGTCCTTGCGTATTGAGGGTGACGGCCAGCACTTTGGCGCCGTAAAATTTCTCAATCAATTCGATCTCGTTGCTAACGGGTGGAATGGGCGAGGCCAGCTTGTCGTCGTTATCAAAATACTTGCGGGTAGGAGCATGCTGCAACACCACATAACGCGCCTCGCCTGAAAGCAGAAACTCGGCCCCGCACGGCCCGCTCGGGTTGCGCAAAGACGACTGCCCTTCGATAAACATCACGTCCGGTTTTTCACGTTCAAAACAGGTGACAATGGCATGTTCCACCTCGCCCGACACAAAATCGTTGGGCGTGCTATCAAACACAAATCCGTAGCGGCCGCCTTGCATCCAGCCGGTTTGTCCGGTATAAATCATTTCGGCTTTCCAACCTGCTTCCCGGCAGGCTTCGGTGAGGAAACGCGCCGTGGTCCGCTTACCCAGATTGCAATCCGTTCCCAATACAGCCACGCGTGGGACGGTCACTTCCCGAATTCGTCCGGTCCAGAAATGCAACTCATGGCGCGGTTTGGGGCGACGTACGTCTATCATCTGCACGTTGCTTTCTTTGGCTAGTTGCACCATGTCGGGCATGTCGTTCAGGAATTCGTGCAAGCCATTCACTACCGATATGCCATATTGCATCACATTGGCGAGCAAGTCTTTGAGTTCGCTGGGGATCACGCCGCCTTTGGTGGCTACACCCACCAGGCAATAGTGAATGGTAGGCAGCGCTTTTACGGCTTCATTGATGGTGGCAAAAACGGGAATGCCGCGGTGTTGTCCATCTATTACCTCGCCGGCGTCGCGGCCGGCCGATTCTTCGTCAATGATGCCTATGATTTTGTAACGGGAGGTTCCTCTGATCAGTCCATGAGCCGTTTTGGCGCGGGCTTTACCAAGTTGCCCATTGGTAAGTACAATTGCGTTGCTCTCCATTGAAGGTATAGATGGGTTAAAATCACCAATTATGTCGGTTCTTCAAAAATAGTATCTTTTTAAAATACAAAAGGTCGATGGTGTGATTTTATTTGCAATAATCTGTGGCCTATGGTTGAGTTTGTCTTTCAGTTTCGCAGGTTTTAAGCATCCTGTGGATGCTGCTCCGATTGCCAATCGGAGCTACTTGTCAGGCGAAGCAGATAAAGCGTATACGAAAAATTCAATTGGTGGAAGACCTCAAAGCCGGCTTTCTGATACCAGGTTAGCTTAGTTGGAACGCTGGTTTCCAGGTAGATGGGTCTATTTTTCTGTTTGGCTAAGGCCATAATTTCCTGCAACAATCGGGTACCGATTCCTTGCTGCTGGTATTCGGGCAACACGCCAATGTACCACAGATGATAATGCAAGCCGGACGGGTGAAAGGTTTTGATTTTGGATTCGCGGTCCAGTAACGCTTTCACTTTTGACAGGCCTACGCTACGAACAATGAGTAAAATATCGCGTTTGATGGCCTTCCAGGTGGTGCGTTTCTGTTCCGGACAAACCAGCAATGCGCAGGCGCGGCGGTCATCAGACAAGTAGATTTCGCCAAATTCGTGGCACACTTCAAACGAATAGGCCAGCAATCCACGTAGCCGTTCGGCTCGTCGGGTATCCTGCGGAAGGCTGTAGTTTACACTCGGATTGGTTGCAAAGGATTGCTCCAAAATGTGAACGACGTGGGCTTTGTCGTGGGAATTGGCTCGAATCATGGGCGTTACAGCGAATACGGAAAATGCACCGGATCAGGATGCAAAAACGAGTAATGGAGTTCGCGAACCAGTTTGCTGCCGTCAATGATTTTATAAGCCGGCGTTTGGCTGTCATCATAGATGGGCGGTTCAAAACCCAATTCCTTTACATTCTGCGCATACACTTCCTTCCGAATCGGGTGCTGCGGGGCCACCACATTGTAAATCTCTCCCCACTTTTCTTGCCGGATGATTTCATAAATAATCTGCACTACGTCGTCGAGATGCACAAAATTGACGGGAATGTTACCTGTATTGATCGTTTTGCCCGCTACGTATTTTCCCGGAATGCGGCCATAACCCATCAGTCCGCCGCAACGCAGAAGGGTGGGTTTTTGACTTTGCGCTGATACTGTTTTTTCAGCTTGCACCATGGCATTGTCGGCAATCACCGCTGAGTCTTCGGTAGCGGTCTGATTTTCATCCGGATACACCGATGTGGAACTAACGTAAATCACTTTCGTGCGGGCCGCATACAGCATGGACATAATCTGCGAGACTTGCGAGACATGAAAACCGGCTCCTTGTAGGTGCGTGCGGGGTGGAATGTTGATAATCAGAATGTCAGTATCTAAGAAATCGCGGAGTTCGGTTTGCTGCTGGTCAGGAATCTGCGGTGACAATTGAAGCAAATACGGTTGAATGCCTTTCTCCGCCAACAGATTCAGTTTTTCGACAGAGGTAGTGCTTCCTTTAACCAGAAAATCACGGCTCAGTAAGAACTCTGCCAATGGCAAGCCCAGCCAGCCGCAACCCATTACCGAAACTGTTTGCATACGTTTAAATGAGGAGTTTTTCAGTTTAAAAAGATACTATTTTAGACCGCTGTTTTAATAGCTTAAGCAGCTGAATCAAAAACAAGCTTGTCACTTTGTGATTTTTCGAATGGCTAGAATGTCCGATTCGGTCACCAGATTCAGATGAGAAAAAGATTTGTTCTTGTCTTTTATGATTTTCAACGATTCGGGTTGTGGCTTCAACAAAACCAGATACAATTCGCCTTCTTCCAGTTCCTCTTCTATCCACGGATTCGCAACTTTGAAGCGGGGAGTGATTTCAATTCGTTCACTTTTAATAATACCCGAATAGTCGGCCATTACCCGAAATCCGCTTATGATCCGCCAACGCATGCTACCATCGGGAAGTTGTTGGTGGGAGCTGGTGGTGATAAAATAAGTGCCGACAAAGGTGACCGTTGCCTGATTGCGAATTTCTGCCGGAATCGACTGATACTCACTCGGAAATTGCGCCATACTGACATGACTAAGAAAATAGCAAAGAATAAGCCCTGCCCAAAATCGCATGGTCGTACTAATTTACAACAATTCAGCTACGTGTTTTTTAATGTTGGCCGCAATTTTCATTGTCGGCAAGTCATTGGTGTCGCCATCAAAGGGATCTTCAATTTCTTCAGCCAGCAATTCCAAGCTTGCCAGTACATAAAACACAAAAACCACTACCGGAATCACCCAATGTCCCAGCGAAAACACAAACCCGATGGGCATACTCATCACATAGAAGAAAATAAATTTCTTGATAAATACATTGTACGAAAACGGAATGGGCGTATTCTTAATCCGTTCGCAGGCGCCGCAAACATCCGTAAATGACTGTAATTCAGGTCCTAAAATAATGAACTGTGCTTCCTTGATTACGCCTTCCTGGTACAGTGTGTTTACCCGTGCAAAAATCATGGCCGCTACCTGATTGGGTAAATGTTTGTTCTTATCCAGATTCTCCAATTCGGGATGCTCCTTTTCGTCCAGGGCTAAGCGAGTTGCTTCGGATTGCAAGTGAACCGCCAACACCGAGGCATACAACCCAATGCTTCTTTTGAAAAAGTGACGTTCAGCAGCATCGGCAGGCAGAATGGCATTCAGTTTCAACGCCAGATTGCGGCTGTTGTTCACCAAGGCGCCCCAGAGTTTGCGGCCTTCCCACCAGCGGTCATACGCGGTATTGGTCCGGAACACCAGCAACAACGAGATTACGAAACCCAGCAAGCTATGGACAATGGTGAGGTTGCGCAGGTGGGTGTCTTCTGAGATGTGCCAGTAATCCATTTCCAGCCACGCCACCACCCATGCATAAACCACCATGGCAACGAGCATAGGGGCCAGTTGCCGCACGGTATCCGATTTGTGAATGCGAAAAATAAAAGTGAACCACTCTTTGGGATTGTACGAAATCATAAACGTTTTATACCGAGGTTTTTAAGTTTTAAAAGATACTATTTTAGGAGAGAAAAGAAGAAGGATGATAGACAAAAGACAAAAATCTGAAAGGCAGTAAAATGGTAATCTTAAAAATAGACTTCTTTGAATCTATTATTTAATTTAAGTTGTGTATTAGGCGACGTTGTTTTCAGAACTTTAACTTTTCTGTATTTTTATCCTCTTTTCTTTCTTTGCATGCCCAAAGAAAGAAACAAAGAAAAGGCACTTTGCTTAATGCTTCTGCCCGTAAATCCATCCCGCCCCTCGCTAAGCAAAGAAGCCATCGCTTTTACAGGCTCTTGCTTCGCAATTTGCCTCGATGTTGATAGTACGCAACTTGAATTATTTAACATCCTTTCCCGTGAAAGGGGCTTTTTCACGAGGCGGAAGTCTTCTGATGTAACCGCTGGGCCAGGTCTTCGATGTCGGCAGTGCGGGCCAACTGAGCAACCCATTTGGATGGAATGTGATCATAGCCGTACACCAAACCTGCCAAACCGCCCGCAATGGCTCCGGTGGTGTCGGTATCTTTGCCCAGATTAACGGCTTTCAGCACCGTTTCTTCGTACGACTGGCTATTGAGCAAACACCACAAACTGGCCTCCAGGCTATGCAGTACGTAGCCCGAGCCCGAAATTTCGCTTTCGGGGCATTCATAAATGGGCTTTACTTCGTAAATACCCAACGGATTTTCCAATACCCGATGAAACTTATCAATTTCCGTTTGTGAGCAAATCGCATTTTCCATCAGAAAGGAATTGACAATGGCCTTCATGTTTTCGTATGCTGCAAATTTTTCCTGGCCTTGAATCAGCAACAAGGCATATTCCAGGTAAATGAAGCATGAAATGACCGAACGAATGTGTGCATGCGTAACCGAAGATACTTCCTTGGTTCTCTGGTACCGTTGTTCAATGGGCATATCTTTGATATACAAGGCCAGCGGCAAAATTCGCATCAGCGACCCATTGCCATTGCTTCTTTCATCAAGGCGGCCTGTATCCAGCGGACTTTTGCCTCGCAATAAATCGCTGATGGCATCGGAAGTGGCAAAACCAATGTCAAATGCAAATCCGTGCGCAGTCCAGTAATTGTGTTCTCGCCAGTCGATAAACCGCCGGCCCAGATCACTCAAGTCATATTCTTTGCAGAGCATCTCGGCCAGGCAAAACGTCAGCGAACTGTCATCCGACCAGGTGCCGGGTGGCTGATTATGGGTGCCATAGCCCATCATATCGGTTACAGGATCTTGAGCCAATATAAAACGCTCTTTGAACTCAACCGGAACGCCTAAGGCGTCGCCGACGGCTACGCCAAATAATATGTCACGTGCAAAATTTCGTGTACTCATCGCTTCTTTTGATTTGTGCAAAAATAGTAGGTTTCTACGAGCAAAAACCTACTATTTTTGCAATACCTTTCCAAGCAGGTGCATTTATTTTGTGTGTCTCAATCTACAAAACCCTCCTTTCTATGGCTCAGGAACAACCCAACAACCCGCTACACGGCAAAACACTGGAAACGATAATCAACTACCTGGTAGAGTATTACGGATGGGACGAGCTGGGCGATCGGATTCCGATTCGTTGTTTTATGTACGATCCCAGTGTGAAATCGAGCCTAACCTTTCTGCGCAAAACCCCCTGGGCCCGGCAGAAAGTTGAGGATTTATATGTGCATACCGTAACACGTCCTGAGAAAAAGTAACTCCCCCTGATGCAACCTTTTGCTGGATTCGTGGGTCATGGTAGAAAATAAGCTACTATGCAAAAGGTTTTATTCTGCTTTTTGTTTTTATCGGGTCTGGTTTCGTGCAAAAAAGACGAGATTGTTGTCAATAACGGGCTTGTGGGCAAGTGGCAGTTAACAGAACTTTATTCAAGTCCCGGCGATGGAAGTGGAAGCTGGTCAAAGGCACCTTACTCCGAAAGCATCGATTTCCGCCCCGATGGGCAATTTGTAGCTTTGGGTGGTAAGAGTTCCTTCAAATTTTATACGTTAAAACTACAGGATAGCACTATCGTACTTTATAATAATGACAGCACCCAAGCCGAAAAATATACCGTCAGGCTGCGTACGAACAACTCACAATCCTCTCAACTTGAACTATCTTATTTTTGTATAGAGGGCTGTGCAGAAAGATACAAAGCCATTAAATAAACTATGAAATACGTGTGAAAAAGGTTGCAATTGGATTACTCTTATTTTCAGGGATGGTTGTGGTTTTGCAGGCAAGCAATCCCGTACAAAGTTTTGCTAACCAAATGGGGACTTACCGAATGGCGCCTTGCCATCCAAATGCAGAATGAAGAGCAAAACGCTGTTCATACTAATGCGAAACTTTTTGAACTCAGATCGGACGAAAAAGCTGCCAATTCCGCTGCCTGCGTAAGCCCGATCCGTGCATATATGCCTTCTGACAGTTTGGTGAATGTTTCTGTAATGTACGGGCAGTTTTTGGCCACTTTGCAAATTTACAATCGGAAAGAAGCCTCCCTGGCCAAGTGTGCGGACAACAATTCGGGTGGAAGAAAATCTGTCAAAGAGCAGCTTTCAGGTTCATTCGGCTCCCTTATTGGCAATCCAGCTTTGAGCTTCTTCCAGGCGGTCAAAGTAGCGACTTACCACAAAGCGTTCCGGCGAGAGGGAATGGAAATAAAAGCCGTTCTTTAGAGCTGCCGAACCTTGAATGACAATGGCTAATCGTTGCAACTCGGTATCGGCTAATTCCGGAAACCAGTGTTCGGCTGTCCAGTTGCTCTCAAACCAGTATTCGTGAACCGCCGCCTGAAGGTTGACAATCAAACTTTTGGCACCCGTTTGCTGAATCAATTCCAGGCAACGGGTCATGGTGGCTTCGTATTCTTCCTCTAAAAAATAGCCCGACCAGGTATGAACCGTACAGTTCAACACCTGATTGTAATAAATCTGCACATTGGGGCGGTCAATGTATAACATAAAACAAATTGGATACGCAAAAATACTATCTTTTTGGCAGATAAAACCCTACGAGATTGCTTTCACTATTAACTTGCTGAGAAGCAAGGGTTTTTTAAACTGGCAGGATATTATTTTTCATACTGGCCTTCTTGGGCTCTACAGACCCGTTTTCGACTATTCTGCTATGGGTGTCGATTTAGCAGAACAAATCCTTCTTTTTGCCCCATTATTCCGCCAATTTCTTTTACAATTTACAGGTTTTTTTGGATTAATTTGATTCTAATAGTTATCTTTCGTGGCTGATTTTTAATAATTGTACATTTAACACTTATTTAACCCTTGTTTCATGCAACAGCTTACCACCCTGGATTACGTTGTATTTCTCGTTTACTTTTGCGTAGTGGCCGGATATGGCTATTGGATTTATCAACGAAAGAAGAGCAAAGAAGCCAGCTCTACCGACTTTTTCCTTGCTGAAGGCTCCCTGACCTGGTGGGCTATCGGCGCCTCACTCATCGCTTCCAACATCTCCGCAGAGCAATTCATTGGCATGTCGGGCGATGGGTTTTCCAAGGGGCTCGGAATCTCCACGTATGAATGGATGGCGGCGGTTACACTGGTAATTGTTGCCACGTTTTTCATGCCTATTTACCTGAAAAATCACATATTTACCATGCCTCAGTTTTTGCGGCAACGGTACAATGGCACCGTGGCCACCATCATGGCTATTTTCTGGCTGTTGTTGTATGTATTGGTAAACCTGACTTCTATCTTGTTCTTAGGGGCTTTAGCCGTGTCGACCATTTCGGGTATCGACTTTACGGTGTGCATGTGGGGGCTGGCGTTTTTCGCGATTATCATTACCTTGGGTGGTATGAAAGTAATCGGCTTTACCGATGTGATTCAGGTATTCTTTCTGGTACTGGGTGGTTTGGCAACTACCTATCTGGCACTGAACATGGTTTCTGAAAAGTTTGGAACACAAGGCGTAATGGAAGGTTTCAAATTAATGTCGCAAAATGCCACCGACCATTTTGACATGATCTTTGACAAAAACAGCAAATATTACTCGGCATTGCCCGGCCTGACAGTATTGATTGGCGGTATGTGGATTGTAAATCTCAACTACTGGGGTTGTAACCAATACATTACACAGCGTGCCTTGGGGGCCGATCTGAAAACGGCCCGTTCGGGGATCTTATTTGCCGCCTTCCTGAAAATCATGATGCCTATTATTGTGGTATTGCCAGGTATTGCCGCTTATACTTTATGGAAAGAAGGCTTGTTTCAACAGGAAATGATGGTTGATGGAGCTGTACAACAAGACCGGGCATATCCAGTATTGTTAAACCTGTTGCCAAGCGGATTGAAAGGCCTTTCCTTTGCGGCTCTGACGGCTGCAGTAGTGGCTTCCCTTGCTGGGAAAGCTAACTCCATTTCAACCATCTTTACGCTGGATATCTACAAGAAGTTCTTCAATACCGAAGCTGACGAAGCTCGTTTGGTATGGGTAGGCCGGGCTACCATTGTCATCTCCATGATTATGGCCATTCTGATTTCGCCGCATTTGGGCATTGAAAAAGGCGGTTTCTCCTTTATTCAGGAAATGACTGGATTGCTTTCGCCGGGTATTTTTGCTTCCTTCTTTATGGGATTCTTCTGGAAACGGACCAATTCGGCTGGGGCATTGTTTGCCATTGTAGGCGGTTTTATATTATCCTTGTTCTTTAAGTTCTGGCTACCGGGAATGGTAAATCTGGAGCCATTGGCACCTTTAGGCTTCGCGGTTCAAAATGCGAATGGCGTTTACGAAATTCCGTTCCTGGATACGATGGGATTTGTATTCCTGCTTTGTGTGGCCGTAATGATTGTGTTGGGCTTAGCTGACCCCAAAACTAAAAACAATCCGAAAGGACTGGCGATTGATACGGGTATGTTCCGGGTTTCGTCTGGCTTTGCGATTGGTGCAACCGTAGTGCTTGTCATTGTGGCATCACTCTACATTGCGTATTGGTAAGCCAATATACTGTGTCTTCAAAAAGTCAAAACCCCGAATACTGTATTCGGGGTTTTGACTTTTTGAAAGATACTATTTCAGCGAAGATTACTGAATGATTACTTTGGCATGGCTCCGAGTCTTTTCCCCGGCAACCACTACGGTATACATGCCTTTTTTCAGTGACAAAGCTTGCACATTAACGGCGTTGCCTACAGGTGTTGTCTGGTGTTGCAGAGCAATTTTGCCAGTCATGTCATAGAAGATAATTGTCACTGATTTGCCGGCTGCCAGTGATTCTGCCTCAAACGTTATGTTCTGGCCATCTGACGGATTCGGATAGGCAATCAAATTGGTCTGAGCCTGTGCCACTACTTCTTCAATGACCCCTTGGCGTGCCGAGCTTGGCTTGGCTATGAATAACACATTCTTTGGAAGCAGGCTAGGTGTGGCAGCTGTGCCGCGTCCAGGATTAGTGGTACCCGGAATGCTGCTGTACAGCTCGATGCCCGATGCGTCCCATCCTGAACTTTGTAAAATCTCAATAGGATAGTAACCTGCTGCCGGGAAACTGACACGGGCCGATTTGGTTGAGAACGTCCAGTTGGTTTCGTTGATTATCACCTGATTGCCGTTTAAAGATAGGGCAGCAAATCCTTGCGAGGCCAGTGCAAAATCAACTTCGATGGTCGAGTTGCCAGACTGTACGTCGTTCTCTGACTTGATTTGAACAAAGCCATAGACTTTTAAGGTAGAGGTTTCCAGTGTTTGAGAAGGAGCTCCAGCACCGTCTGAACCTAACCATCCGCTCCAGGCAGTAGTATAGGCACTTGTCGTTCCACTACCCGATACATAATCCACTGCATTGGAAGTGAAGGTGAAATTCGGTGTTTTTCCACTGATGGCCGTTCTCGCTTTCGCTACGGTATTTCCAAAATAATCATAGAATTCGCCTTTCAAACCGTTTCCGGAAGTTGCTACCGGAGTAGCAGGAGCCGCAACAACGGTGATGCTGTTTTGATTAGAGATGGTAGTTGCATCTTTGTCGTCAGTAGCTTTGGCAGTGAATGCATATGTACCTGTAGATGCGGCATTCCAACTGATTGCATACGGTGCAGTTAATTTTTCACCAATCTTGGTAGAACCCAGAAAGAACTCCACCTTGGCAATCGAACCATCGTTGTCTGAGGCATTGGCTGTCAATGTAACAGCTGTACCTGTGGTAAAGGAAGCGTTGTTGCTGGGAGCGGTTAGGCTTATCACAGGACTAACGTTAGCGGTTGGTGTTTTTGCACTAACGGCAAGATTGACAGGACTGGAGGTGGCGCTACCCCCATTGTTGTCGG
>CAUQTA010000016.1:0-111763 GCA_963520985.1 uncultured Sphingobacteriales bacterium | reverse complement strand
TTTTACAATCAACTCAAAATCAATAATTTACGATTAAATTTTGTGGAATGTAAGGGACTCGAACCCCTGACCCCCGCCCTGTCAAGGCGGTGCTCTGAACCAACTGAGCTAACATTCCGGGAACACAAAAATACAGCAAACTTTGAAAAACACAAGCCGGTTTTGCCTTCCCAAAAGATACTATTTTTAATGGAGCTACGGGATACTGTTATTTAAGCAAGTTAATTCCCTTTCTATTTTGGCGCATTATATAACAAGTCATAATATTCTTTCGCCATTCGGTCCGAGTCAAAGTAAGGCACTATGTCGGTCATGCTGCGTTTGATCATTTTCAGCCACTGGTCGGGTGCCTCGTAGTACATGGGAATGATGGTATTTTCAAGTAGATTGTACAAATTGTTAGCGTCCATCTCGTCTTGTTCGTGTTCGGGCAAGGTGGGGTCGTTGGGAGGCAGGACAAAGCCGTTTTCGTTGGGCTTGGCAAACTCAGGTATCCAGCCGTCGGGAATGGAACAGTTCAGGGCAGCGTTCATCGCGGCAGTCATGCCGCTGGTGCCCGAGGCTTCGCGGGTAATGCGCGGCGTATTGAGCCAGATATCCGCGCCACGCTTCAACATCTTGGACAAACGCATTTCGTACCCTACCAGAATCGAACAAGTCGGGTATTTCTTGGCAAAATGTGCCAGACGATCAAAAACAGATACGCCGGTATAATCAGTCGGGTACGGCTTGCCTGCCCAAATGATCTGAACGGGTCGCTTTGGGTTGGTGATGATTTTCAGAAACCGGTCCATGTCATGCAACAGCAAATCAGCGCGTTTGTAACCCGCAAACCGCCGCGACCACACAATGGTAAGCACATCCTCGTGGTAGATTTCGCCAGTCTGGTCAGCGACTTCTTCAAACAGTAAACTTTTGAAGTACTTTTTGCGGGCAAGCAATGCTTCGTCATCATTGCGCTGCAAGGCATCATAAAGCTGTTCGTCAGCCCAGTACTTGCGGTTTTGGGCATTGGTAATGGAAATCACCGAACACAGACCCGCATAGCCATCCCACATTTTTTTTACTACCTGGGTATGCATCTTGGAAACGCCATTGGCAATACCCGCCAGCCGAAAGGCGACCAACGTGTGGTCCATAATATCACTGTGGGTATTGGAAAGCTCCCGTACTTCCGGCAACGAAAGGTCGCCGAAAAAGCCCATGCGTTCCAGCAAATGAATGTCCGTTTTCTGATTTCCCGCTTCTTCGGGTGTATGATTGGTAAATACCAGGCGTTTTTTCACCTCTTCTACCGACTTATATTTCTGATAGAGGTAAAAGCCCAATGGCAAGCCATGCGACTCATTAAGGTGGTAAATCTGCGGCTCATGGTTGAGCATTTCGAGCAGCTTGCCTCCACCCACACCAAGTACAATGCTGGCCGCAATGCGGGCTTCCAGGTTGGCATCGTAGAGGCGGTGAGTTGTGGTCTGTGCCAGGTAATCGTTTTCGGGCAGGTCGGTAGAAAGCAGGAACAGAGGCACGGTACCAAACACTTCAGGGGGCAGATAATAGGCTGTCACCCATACAGTTGAATGATTGATGCGAATGGAAAAACGGATATCGGTCGGTTCCAGAAAACCATATACCTTTTCCTGAAACAGCACATCCATGGTCTGGTCGCTTTTGCGCACCTGGTCGTAATACCCGTATTTCCAGAGAATACCTATGCCTATTACATTTTGCCGCAGTTCGTAGGCACTGCGCATGTGTGAGCCCGCCAGAAAACCCAATCCGCCGGAGTAAATTTTCAGCGGCTGATGCACGGCAAATTCCATAGAAAAATATGCGACACGGGTTTGGTAAGACGCATCCGGATGATAAGACGCAAGAAAATCCTGAAAAGAGGTCATAAAAAAATCGTTTTGTTGGTTTGAAGGCAGGCTATGCCAGTAAGCACAGCCAATAAATGACAATAGTCAGAGTTGGAACCGACCAAATGTGTGCCCTTGGCAAAGAACCAGGTTTTTAAGTTTGAAAAGATACTATTTGTACTGACAAAAAATAAGGAGAAGCTAAAAAACCACAAACGTCTAAGGCGCTGCACCTTAGACGTTTGAGATTGTATTTCGACACGTTTTATTCCGAATTGTTGCCTAAGCTGGCCAGTTGGCGAAACAGATTTTTTTCCTGTTCGGATAGATTCTTGGGCATTCGTACCTGAATGGTCACATACAAATCGCCAAAGGCATCGGCCTGGTTGTAGACGGGCATTCCCAATCCCTTGAGTCGCAGCACTTTGCCATGGTCGGTTGCTTCCGGAATGTCTATCTTGATGTTGCCTTTCGGAGTAGCTACCGTTGCTTTGCCTCCCAATACGGCGGTATAAAGGTCTATGGCAATGTCGGTGTAGAGGTCGTTGCCACGCCGGTCAAAATACTCATCATCTGCCACATGGATGGTGATATATAAATCGCCATTGGGGGCACCGTTGTGCCCCGGAGCTCCTTTGTCTTTTAGTTTGATCACCTGCTGGCTTTCCATACCTGGCTTTAATTTGATGCGCAATTTCTGGTTGTTAACGTCAATCAGCCGTTCGGCACCCTGATAGGCTTCTGTGAGGCTGATCGTCAGATCGGCGCGGTAGTCGTTGCCTTTGCGTTTGGCCCCACCGCTTGTTTTCGGTTCGCCGGGCCGTCGGCCAAACAGCATTTCAAAAAACTCCGAAAAAGTAGGTTCATCGGTGCTGTATTCCCTAAAACCTGCACCACTTCCGCTGCCAAAATTGCCAAAATCAAATCCGCCAAAATCGTGGCCCCCAAATCCGCTTCCGGGTTGTTGTGTGCCGCCTGTATTTCCATTTGCCTGGGCATGCTTCCAGTTTTCGCCAAAGGCGTCGTATTTCTTCCGTTTTTCGGCATCTCCCAGCACTTCGTAGGCTTCTGTCAGTTCCTTAAATTTCTCCTCTGCCTGCTTGTCATCCTTGTTTTTGTCCGGGTGATACTTAACGGCCAGTTTTCGGTACGATTTCTTGATTTCGTCGGCAGTGGCGGTCTTCTGCACTCCCAGTACTTTATAATAATCTTTGTAGTCCATAGTGTGTGTCTTTTCTTAAAAAAATACAAAAACAGGCTAAAAAGTTCCCCGCAAATGATGAATTTGCGTTACAGAAATCCGTTCCTCCTGTTCCAAAATAGTATATTTTCTGTAATAAAAACCCATCGGTTGCTGTCTTTGCTTCTTCTCATCCGAAAGCAGTCTCTTATCTTGGCTCTCAGCTGGCGATTGCCTTTTTGCCTGACCGGATTGACATTCCAACTGTCATGAGATGAATCACTTATTCCTATTGAATCGGGCTTTTTCAAATAGTATATTCCGAAAGTTCAAAACCGGCTCTTTACCACAAGCTTAGACGCGTTTATTCGTCCTTATACAGTTGCAATTGCAGGCGACTTTCTTCCAGATCCAGTTCGCGTTCCACTTTGCGCAACACCTCTTCACTGGCCGAACCTTGCCGGTGCATGGCCTGGATAACATCCCGTTCCACCTGGATCAACTCCAGTTCCAGTTCGGTGAAACGATTGAAGATGTCTTCTACCGGATTGTGGTTTTTCTCGCCAAAATGGGCGGGCAGTTCAGTCGTTTGCAAACGGCTATACCGGATCTCGTACTTGCTTTTGATTTGCTGCAACAACGATTCTTCGGTGAGTGCCAGGTTCTCTTCAATATGAGTGATGGAAGCCGACACCAGTTGCAGACGCACCTGAAATTCTTCTTCTATTACTGAATGCCGGGGCAATTTCAGTTTCCGGATTATCCAGGGCAACGACAGTCCCTGTACCAGCAAGGTAAAGATAACCACGCAAAAAGTAAGAAAGATAATCAGATTCCGATGCGGAAATGCCTCCTGATTGCTCGTAACCAACGGAATGGACAAAGCCGCGGCCATGGAAACTACGCCCCGCATACCTGACCAGCTAAAAATAACCAGATACCGGGGATCGAAGAATTCGCGCCGGATGCGTGAACTGAAAAACCGAGGCACAGTAGCCGCCGGAAAAACCCAGATAAACCGAACCACCACTACTACCAGGCTCACAATCAGACCGTAATACATCAGTTGCCCCAGCGACTCATCAACAATATCCTGAATGACATATTTTAGTTCCAGGCCCAACAGAATGAAGATGAGACCGTTGAGAATAAAACTGATCACCTCCCAGACTGCATAAGCCTGCATACGCGACTGTGTGGTGAAGATGGTACCCGAACGAAACGAAAGATATAACCCAGTGCTTACTACTGCCAGTACTCCCGATACATGAAAGTGCTCGGCCAGCAAATACGAAGCAAAAGGCGTAAGCAGCGTAAAAGCAACTTCAATGACCGGGTCGCACACAAAACGCTTGTGTACCAGGTACATCAGGTAGCCAATAAGCAAACCAATGCCAATGCCCGCCACAATTACCCAGACAAATTGCAGGCTGGCATCCATAAAGATAAAATTGCCGGTAATAATGGCACTCAGCGCATAGCGGTAGGCAATCAGGCCACTGGCATCGTTTACCAGGCTTTCGCCTTCCAGAATGGCAACCACTCGCGGGTGCAGGCCCAGGCCTTTGGTGATAGCTGTGGCAGCGACAGCATCGGGGGGTGAAACAATGGCACCCAGCAAAAACGCCTGAGCCCAACTGAAGCCCGGAATGAGATAGTGCGCTACCACTCCCACCAAACCGGTTGTAAAAAACACCAGCCCGATGGCAGCCATCGAAATGTCCCGGATGTTGGCTTTGAAGTCGTGCCAGCTGGTATTCCAAGACGCACTGTAAAGCAATGGCGGCAGAAAAAGCAAAAAGACAACTTCCGGCTCAATGGAAATGCTGGGCAAGCCGGGAATAAAACTAATGGCTAGCCCGGTGAGTACCAGTACAATGGGAAATGGAAAACGAAACCGGTAACTCAATACGGCCAGAAAGGCAACACCAAACAGTAAAAAGACAATAATGGCAAGGTTTTCCATAAAAAAGCGACAGGAACTTAGGGTGTTAGAGTTGCGAAAGTTACTTGGTAAAATGATACAATGAACTTCTGCTACTAAGTATGGATACAGTTGGATGCAGCAAAAAAGATGGCTAAGCTAACAGGAATCGTGGGATTTACCAATTCAGACGGTTCTCTGCATTGCACACCAATACGGCAGGCACAAACACCATTAAGATTTGTCAGTCTGTACGTTCTCGCAATGAGGCATTTATACCGTGGTGGCACCCAGAACACGTGTGAGTCTTTTGCCTATCGTCTTTCTTCTCAAAAAATAGTATCTTTCAGAAAGCGAAAACCGGCGGCTGGACTCCTAACATCCCGATTCTCAGGAGAATAAAGACTAGCCGCAGTTCTCTTTCAGGACGGTTTCGGCATCTTTTTCGTTTAGTTCTTTAGCCAGTTTCCATTCCTTGCAGGCTTCCCCTTTCTGACCTAGTGCAGCAAAGGCCTGCCCCAGGTAATAATGAATCTGCTCTATGCCACTGCCGAGTTGCTGGGCTTTTTGAAGGTTAGCCAACGCCTCGGCATGGCGTTTCTGATGCAGCAAGTAGATGCCCACATTGCGATACACCCAGCCATTTTGCGGATTGGATTTCAGCGATTTCTGCACATCGGCATAACCTTCCTCCCACTGCCCGAGCTGCATGCGCACAAAGCCCCGGTTGTTGAGGTAATAGGGCTGATGCGGATTGAGGCCAATGGCTTTTTCGAGCAATTCCAATGCCTGTGCATAGTCGCCCCGCTGAATGTAAATCTGCGCCAGGTTGTTGTAAGCAAAGTCTTGTTTGGTGTTCAGTTCCAATGCTTTTTTGAAATCAGCCTCTGCCTGCTCATAGTTCTGCAAACTGTACTGCACCACTCCGCGGTTCACATACGCTTCGGTCAGTTTGGGATTGAGCACCAGTGCTTTGTCGTAATCGGGCAATGCCTTTACGTAATCGTTTTTGGCAGCCAGGATGCCAGCCCGACTGAAAAAGACTTTGGACGAGTCTTTGTAAACATCGGCCACCTGGTTCAGATCGGTGAGGCTGTTGTCGAGTTCGCCTTTTTTCTCATAAGCTTGGGCCCGGTTGTAGCGGGCTTCGGTGTAGTCAGGCACCAATTGCAACGCCCGGTTAAAATCCTGAATGGCTTTCTCCAGATCGCCGTATTCGATGTAGGCAATGCCGCGGTTGTTATACGCATCCGGATAGGTGTTATCGGCTTTGATGGCTTCCGAATAGAGCCGAATGGCTTCTACATCGTTGCCTTTTTTCATTTCCAGATTGCCCCGCTGAAAAAACTGCAGGGTGGCGTCGTTTCGGTCAGATTGGCAGGCAGTCCACATCCATACGGCAGCCAGCAACCAGAGGCCGGTTTTGAGTTTATAAAAGATACTATTTTGCACCGGATAAGTAGAGTTATGCAATGGATTGGGTTCCTTTCGTTCAAACGTGTTTCTAAATAAAAATCTAACTTCAAATCACTACTACCTTATGGGAAATTGCTATTGACCTGTCCTGAAACTCAAGTGGTATGAAAACGGTAAAATACGCCCAAAGGAAGCTTTTTATGAAACGGGTCATTGAGGTAGAGTTCGCCCATTTCCGGATTCGGCACCTGGCCAAAACAATTCCGGATCAGGTTATCGACAATCAGCGATGAGAAACCCAGCGAGTACACATTGAGAATCAAAAAATGCCTTTCCGGATCGAGGAGCTGGCTACATAGCTTCAGCATTTCGTTGATCTGTTCTTCCAGAATCCACTTTTCGCCATCTGCCCCGCGGCCATAGGCGGGCGGGTCCAGAATGATGCCCTGGTAGCGGTTTCCACGACGCACTTCACGCTTTACAAATTTGAGGGCATCTTCCACAATCCAGCGAATGTTGTCGAGGCTGCTGACCTCCATGTTCTCGCGTGACCAGCCGACAACCTGCTTCACCGAATCGACGTGTGTCACATCGGCACCTGCCGCTTTTGCCGCCAGTGAAGCGCCACCGGTGTAGGCAAACAGATTAAGCACAGAGGGCTGGCTGCCGTCAGCCTTCATTTTTCGGGTCTTCTCGGCAATGTAATCCCAGTTTACGGCTTGTTCGGGAAATATGCCCACATGCTTAAACGCAGAGAGAGCCAGCTTGAACGTCAGTTTCAGCGACTCGGTCTGGTAATGCAGCCACCACCGCTCGGGCATGCCGCGTTTGCGTTCCCATTGCCCCTTTTCCGGATTGTTTTTTTCTTTTCGAAAAAAAGCGTGGGCCCGTTTTTCCCATTCGGTATCCGGAAGCGATTTGTCCCAAACGGCCTGAGGCTCAGGACGTGACAGAATGTATTCCCCAAACCGCTCCAGCTTCTCAAAATCACCGCTATCCAGCAATTCGTATTCGGTCCAGTGTTGGGGAGTTAGCAGTTCAATCGCGGAAATTTGGGAAGCCATTTCAGATACGTAGGTTTTTGGTTCCGCGAAGATACTATTTTTGATTAAGACGACGGACAGGAGCAACACAAAAGCGCGGACAAAAAGACAATTTCACCCCGAGTGGATGCATAAAATTGCTTTTCAGCTGCGCTTTGTAAAATCTCAAGTATCAAGCCGTTTGCAACACAGGCCTGTGCACCAGTTGATTGGCATTTTTGACCAGCCAGTGAATAAACCGCAGTTTCTCTACAACCGATGCATTAAACACCTCCGGAACCAGGTCGAGCAGGCCCATGGTGCGGTTGATTTCGTTGATCTTTATTCCCAGCATTTCATATCGGCGCAGCATTCCGTCTAGTTCGGAGGCCGAGTCGTCAGTCGATTTCCCGATGGTAAGACGCACGTTTTCAGCCGTATCCAACACGGCCACCATATCCAGGTACGCGCCAAACGTTTCGGCAAAATCTTCCCAGGGGTGCATAGTGGCATACGCACTGATGTAGTTGTGCTGCCAGTCGGGTCTGGGACCGTTCTGGTAATACGCATGGAGGGCATCGGAATACAACGGGTTTTCGTGGTCGCCAAAAATGCGTTTGAACTCGGGCTCGCATTTGTTCTGCACCAGAAGCTGCCAGTAATAATGCGCAATTTCGTGCCGGAAGTGCCCCACCAGCGTACGGTGCGGCTCCCCGAAATTTACCCGCAGTTTTTCCCGCTCTACCGGATCGGCTTCCCTGATGTTAATGGTGATCTTGCCATCGGCATGGCCCGTATGCACGGGCACCGTTTCGCCGGCTTCGTTAAGGGTATCGGCCATGAAATCAAAGGAAAGCGGCAATTCAAAACCTTCGGCGGCCGTGCCATAAGGCAAATTCAGAATATCGAGGTTGTACAACATTTGCCGTTTGGCTACTTCAATGTCGTACCAGCGTTTTTTATTTTCAGGAATGCTTGTATCCGGAATCGTGTCATTGAATTGGCAGTAATCGCATAATTCACTGGTGTGAGGGCCATTGTCCACCACCCAGCGGTTGCACACCTGGTGCACCGAATAATTGGTGCATTTTTGCAGGTGAGTCTGGCAGTGCAGACACACATATGACTGCCCGTTGTAGTCTGCCGCCCGGATTCCCTGGCAGTTTGGGCACCAGCCCACTTCTCTTAAACAAGATACACACTGCGAATTGTCAAAATGCAACGTATTGTTGCACTGGCAAGTATAGGTTTTCATTTCTGCTTTCCGGATTATAGGTAGATTACATCTTGGATGGTAAAACTTCGTGCCTGATTTTTCCGCTCAGATGCATCCATCCACAGAAGAAGGGCCGGGCGAAAGCGCCACGCCAAATAGTATCTTTTCAAAACCCCAAACCCCCTGTATCAGTTCAGATTAAGTCCCACCCCTATGCCGACCCAGGGCTTTTGCTGGTAAATCCAGATACGCCGGTCGGCATTAAGCAGTTGATCCACGCCGACAGTTAACCCAAAGGTGAAATTATTGACACCTACAATCATGGCTACGCCATTTTGCCAGACAATGCCTTCGTACTCTTGCTGGGTTTTTCCGGCAGTTGTGGTTGGAGTAACCCAGGTATTGCCAAACCCCGAAAACACGCCGTAGCTGAGTCCGTAATGAATACCGCGCCGATGAAACAGCCCCAGTGGTGACGGGCTGTATTTCATTCGAAAATAGTCGTAGCGCTGCCCTAAAAAAACACTGGCATTGAGCGAAGCGTTAAGCTGAGATGCCACGGATGCCTTTGCGGGCCGAAACTTGACCAGCACCGTAAGCAAGTCAATATCAAAAGAAGATTTTGAGAAAGATGCTTCGGTATATTTTGGTGATTGGGTCTGCAAGGGAAAATGAATTACCTGCTGTGTTGCAGTGTCAGCAACGCGGTTTTTCAAGGAATAGATATTGAAAGCAGAGTCCTCTTTGACGTCTACGTACAATTGCCTGCGGGGCAAATCGCCCAGTTGTGTCTGGTAGATGCCTTCGACAAACTGGTATTTGGGCGATTTTCTAAAAGTGGCGCAGGAAGTTGTCAGCACGGCAAGCAGCAGAAACAACAGGGCATAGCCAAGGTGAGTTTGGTTCATCCGAATTGGTGGTATCTACAACCATTTTTTCCGCTTGAACCACACATAAATGCCAATCGAAATCAGAACCATCAATGCCAGTGAAGCCGGATAGCCCCACTGCTTTTTCAGCTCCGGCATAAACTCGAAGTTCATCCCGTAAATGCCCGCAATAAAGGTAAGTGGCATAAAAAAGACCGAAAAGATGGTCAACACCCGTACAATGTCATTGGTGCGTTGCGCCGACAGGGAGATATAGGCATTGAGCAGGTTGTTCACATCCTCGACCAGCTGGCCATAGACTACCTCCAGTTTGGTATGCAAATCTTTCACGTCATGCAGGGCCGCCTTGTCGTGAGGGGTAGTGATTTTAGAAAGCACATCGCGGGTTACAAACAAGATACGCTGGCACAAATGTGCTTTGCGCTTGAGAAAGTACAACTGGCGTTGCAGGTTAGGAATGCGTTCTTTCAGAAAAACGCGTTGCTCCAACAAGTCAACCTGGGTTAGCAGTGCCTGTGCCTTAATTTCATAAGTATGCAATACATACCAGATGACTTTAACGACGGCCTCCACCGATGAACTGACGTAACCGGTATCCACGTACTTGGTCTTGATGTCGTCCATAAACGAAACCGGCTTGCGGTGAATGGTGAGCAGCACATGATCGTTGAAAAAGAAGGAAATCTTGGAGGTCAGATCCTGAATGGTGTGCATGTCGGAGTTTTCCCTGGGCGAGAAAAAACGGACTATGATAAAGGTATAGGCTCCGGAAGTTTCGTATTTGGGCAGGTGGTCGGGCTCCAGGCAGTCTTTAATGGCGTAATGCGACAGATTGAAATCACTGGCAATCTGTTCTATTTCATCGGTGGTGGGCTCCGAAATATCCATCCAGCAGAAATCAGGTGATTCTGGCAAGCCCTCTACCTGGGTATCTGTGTTGGCGTTTGTCAGCGTCTTGTTCGCAATGATTGCACGTATCATATCTTCAAGGTAATAATGCAGAGGCTAAAACTACGGAAAAATAGTATCTTTTGAAAAGCCAAAACCCCGCGAATACTCGCGGGGCTTGGAGAGTGGGAAACAGAACGACGGTCTAGCGGTTAAAATCAACTTTTTCGAGGTAAAACACATCGCGGCGGCCACGGGCCTGGGCATTGTCATCGTTGCGAATGCGCTGGTAGCCCCAAGCCAGAAAATGATTGCCATACCAGTACTCAATGTCATCGGTAAAGGATTTTTTCACTTTGTCACCTTCAAACTCAGCACTCAGTTGCACGGCTTCTTTGCCTTCGACCACCTTGTTGCCCTGAATCACTTTGGTACGCAGTTTTCCGCCCTGGTTGTAGGCCAGCGTGACTAGATCGTCACTATTAAAACTTACTTTCACTTTTTCTTTCAACACGAAGGTTTTCACATCATTGATTTCAAAGCTGTTGTCCCACAGCAAGTTACCCTGCATGTCAAACCCGGCAATGACGGCATGGGTGTACACATAGCCATCAAACACCGGATAGCTGCGGTAGTTGGAATACGGACTGTATCCCCAGGGACTACCAAACCCGATGCCAAAACCACCACCCATGCCAAAGCCGCCCATCATGGGGCTACCGTAATAGTTATTGTTGTTGCGGTATTCGGGATAATACGCCTCGGCAATCATGATGTACTGGCCGTTGCGCTGAATGATGTCGTGCACCAGCAGGCGGTATTGCAGCTTCAAGTCTTTGCCCCTCTCCTTCTGTTTCTTGATTTTGGCGGCCATGCGTTCCTGCTGGCGGCCACTCATAAAGCTGAAGAAGTTTTTGAAATCGGTAAAGCTGTAATACCGGTTAAACTGTTCCTTGCCATCGAGTAACTTAGTAATGTACAATCCCTGCGAATAGTCGGCAGTGCCCGTATACACCGAACCCTGTCCGAATCCCCAGAAATTGTAAGTAGAGGCACGACTATACACTGGACCTTGCGTACCGTAGGTGCCAATAACCAGTTGCTCCTTGTCGTCAAGGGTAGACACTTTGCCACCGAGCAAATCGTATTTTATTTTCTTATCGGCAGTAAGTGTCACATTATTAACGACCTCACCGGTAGGGGCATAGGTTTTCACAAACACACTTTTGTCCTTGCCTTTGGT
The DNA here is from genome assembly GCA_963520985.1 of uncultured Sphingobacteriales bacterium. Classification (GTDB taxonomy): domain Bacteria; phylum Bacteroidota; class Bacteroidia; order Cytophagales; family 172606-1; genus Xanthocytophaga. Next base: position 100,128 of record CAUQTA010000016.1, on the reverse strand, counting down.
GGTTACAAACACGGCGTTGATCACATTGTGAATGCTGTCGGCTTCGATTGACTGGATATCGGTACGCACCCGGAAGGCGGTTGGCATTACCTTGGTTTGCCGCTCAAGCAGGTTGATGCGCACCAGCATGGGTTCGTTGCGGGTTTTGCCCGCCATAAAGATATTGTTGTCAATGGCATCGAAGTCGATGATGTCCAGCCGGTCTACCGACTGGAATTCGTACTTGGCGGCAAATCCGGCCCGCACATTTAACTTAACTACCTGATAAACAGGCGTTTTGAAACGACTAAAAAGCAGATACAACGCCTTGTTGCGGTAGATGTACCGCGTCAGATCCAGCGACGGATTCACCTGGCAATCCACCGACCAGTCTTGCTGCAAATCGGTGTTGTAACGGGTAAAGACATACTTGCCTTTATCGACTTCCGAAAACAACACTACCCCTTCTGACTCTACAGGCACAATGTGCATGTTTTCAGCTTTGGTACGCGCCTGAATTTCTATTCGTCGGTTGCTTTGCGCATACACACTCAGTCCTCCGAGCAGGCAAAGCATTAGTATTAAGACTTTTCTCATAAATAGGTTAAAGAAGCGATTTTTTAGCTTAAAATGTATAGTAATAACATTATTCCAGCAAAAATCGTGTCAAACTTGTGATAAAAATGATATAATGTATGGGAGGAGTCTGCTGCGTAACTACCCAACAAGGTAGACAATTAATGAATGAAAAAATACTATTCTACATGAGGTAATAAGCAAGCATGGCCGACCACCCAAATAGTATCAGTTAAGAAACGAAAACCCGCCCAAAAAATTTTATCTGGCTTATCTGGAATGGGTACCCAGCCCAACAATCACGTCAAATTCTTCGGCTTTGATGGACATGACCGAAAGGCGACTCTGCCGGATCAGCCCAATCTGGCTGAGATTTTCGTTGGTTTTGATTTGCTCCAAGGTTACGGGTTTGTCCAATTTCTGCTCGGGTACCAGATCGACTACCACCCACGTCGGGTCGTTGGCTGTAGGGTCAGGATAGGCTTCACGGGCTACTTTGGCTATTCCGACGATTTCCTTGCCTTCGTTGCTGTGGTAGTATAGCACAAGGTCGTCGGTTTTCATGGCTTGTAAGTTGTTGCGGGCCTGGTAGTTACGCACACCATCCCACACGGCACGCCCATCTTTTACAAACTGATCCCACGAATATTTTACCGGTTCGGATTTGACAAGCCAATAGTTCATTGCAATACGAAGAAGAAAAAAGAGTAAAGACAAAAGACATGGCAATATTCCGCAAAAATAGTATCTCAGCCAAATGAAAAAGCCTGTAACGGTTACTAAAACTTATTGATGCAGATGTTTTTTTACTCTACCCTTATATAATTGTTGGAATCTATTGGTTCGAGTGGAATTTCATCAGGCAATGGTAACTCCAATCCATTGTCTAGTATTACCTTTTTGCCTTCTCCTTTCGGAAACTCTATTTTTTTACTTAAAGAGCCATCAGAAATGTAATATTCCCAAATTCCAGACTCTTTTCCGTTGTTGTATTGTCCTTTTCTATTCACATTTCCATTCTCAAAGTAACTTATGTATTCGCCATGGAGAATTCCATTTACATAATAACTATCCTCCATGATGGTATTTTTTTTGTAATAGGTAATTGCCCTTCCATATTTTTTGCCTTTAAAATAGCTGGTTGCCGTAAATATATATCTGTTTTCTACACCATATTCTAACCAAAGCCCTTCTTTCAGTCCATTTACTAAATTTCCGGCAGGCATTGCTTTGCCATTTTCCAAATTAATAAATACCAGTTCTGTAGTAGGCAATGCAAGTTTGGTAGAATCTTTATTAGCAGAATGACAAGACAATAACAATAAAGGTATAGTAAGCCAAAGAACTACTTTGTTTTTTAATTTCTCCATGTAGTTAGAATAGTATGTGTGTTTCACTCAAAGAAAGACAGCACCAAAACCGGTTTGCTTTGCTGATACGGATTGTTGATGCGGCGGTAATTGACAAACGCGGCACATTCAATCAGGTCGTCGTATACGTCACGGCATCGGCTTTTGAAAGAACGCACATCAGTCAGCTGTAACACCAGCATTTCTCCCGGCTCCACAGTGATTTGCGTCATGCCCGCAGTGGGTTCGTCCACATAGGTCATGCAATCTATCCAGGCATCCATGTTCCCGCCATAAAAATCGGGAAAGCCCATTGCTTCTTTGAAATAAGCATGAAACGAATCGGAATCTGTAATCTGGTTGGTATCAATGGTAAGGATTTTCATAGGGTGCTCGATATAGAATGTAGCAATCAGCTTCTACTGACAGGAGATATTTTCTCCCTGAAAGAAACTCCACCAAAAGATTGAGTGTATATACCCCCACTTTTCCAAATTAAAACATCGCTCTGACTTTCGTACAGGTTGTCCATTCATATCAGTAGTGGTACTGTTTATCATTAAAATTTTACCCTTAATGGTAAATCGTCCAATGGTACTGATTTTCTTTATCTTTTTGAGTGCTAAGTCAATTGTTGGAGACGGCTTTATCTTAATGTCTTGTAAAGGAAAGGAATAGTTTTCTAAAGTTTGTTTGGTTTCAATCACTACTGTACCTAACCCATAATTCTGCCCATCGGGATTTCCTGAATATATAAGAGTAAGCTTTTTGTCAACAGAATAATATTGGTAGGTATAGGTAGTATCCATTTCGTTATTCTCAACCTCTTTTTTAAAGTAAGTCCAATACCCATTTATCTTTTTAAATTCTCTGGTTTCAGACCCCTTTGAAGTAAACCACAAAACCATGCGTTTTTTCATTGGGCTAAGTTGCACTAACTCAAAATAAGGATATTGAGTTAATTCTCCTTTTTTTAAAGGTTGTATTCCCTCCAGAGAAAAGTCTTTTAAATCTCTATAAAAAGTTGAAGAAACCTTCTCTTGCGCATATCCTACACTTGCTACCAACAATAGTAAAAAATACCTCAACCTAAAAACTGTATACGTTCTGTTCATTCTTCATTATTAATCTATCATCCAATATAATCAACCTTGATCAAATCCGACAAAAGCCAAAACCCTCGCTGTTACTGGCAAGGGTTTTGGCTTTTGTAAACCTACTATTTCCAAACAAGAAAAGTGTTCTCCCCTCTCCCGTGGAGAGGGGCTGGAAGTGAGGCTTTCTATATCTCCGATTTGCGGCGCACTTTCAGCATGTCTTTGCTCACCGACACCACTTCCCAGAAATACACACTGCTTTCGCCGCCATCAATAATCACTTTCATGGTATTGCCAAACTTGGTGCGTTCCCATTTGCCCATCAGAAACTTGGTGCCATCAGCCGGACCAATGTCAAACCGTACCAGTGAGCCATCTTTCTGAAACTTGACCGCTTTGCGTCCGCGTGCTGGCGGAAAACTATACCCTTCGGGGCGATACACTTCAATGCCATCCCCTTTTTCGTCTTCAAATGAATGTATCCACTTCTGATACAAAGCCGGGCTACTCAACGACGCACCTCCGGTAGAAGCCGTCTTGGTAGTGGTGGTTTTTGCAGTCGTGGTCTTGGTCGATTTGGCCTGCGGTTTCTTGGATTTGGTTTGCGCCTGTACGGCCGTAATCAACAGAACCAATGCAACACTCAATAAAATACGTTTCATACACATTACAAATGGAGAAAGATTAGACATTTAACCTGTTAACGGGCTGATGGTTTGCTACAATGCTACGAAAAATAGTATCTTTTTCAAATGCGAAACCCTGTACTTTACAGGGGTTATTTCTAAGGCAAACTGTTCCTTTTTACGGTTCAATACGTACCTTTGCCTCCACACTTCCACCTGTTCACTTACACCACAACATGGAAAATACCGAGATAATTCGCTGGTTTGAACTAACTACCAAACTCCAGGAACTGTACGACGAAAATCCGTTCAAAATCAGGTCGTACACCAATGCCGTATTTGCTCTGGAAAAGGTCTCCGAGCCGCTGACAAGCCTGTCGGTAGAACAAATGACCGAGATCGAAGGCATTGGCAAAAGCATTGCTGATAAAATTTTTCTACTGAATACGGAAGGTACCTTTCCAGAGTTACAAAACCTGATTGTCAAAACTCCCGAAGGTGTCATAGACATGCTGGGTATCAAAGGAATAGGCCCTAAAAAAGTAAAAACAATCTGGAAGGAACTTGGCATCGAAACGCTGGATGCCCTTTTGCAAGCCTGCGACGAAAACAAAATTGCCAAGCTGAAAGGGTTCGGTGAAAAAACGCAGGAAAGCATCCGACAGGCGTTGCTTTTTCAGCAGTCCAATACAGGCAAAATGCATTACGCCGAAGCCGAAATTGCCGCCGATTTTCTATTGCAGCACTTGAAAGAATGGAATGCTACCGTCACCGGGCAAATGGCGCGCAAAAGTGATGTAATTGACGAAATACAACTGGTAGTAGCCACCAATGACCCAACTTCTTTGCAGCAAAAACTGGATCAACTAACCGAATTGCAGAAATCGCGACATTCCGGTCCGTTTGTCTGGCGTGGTCACCTTGAGGCCAGTCAGATGCCGGTAGAAATTTTGTTTACCAAACCTGAAACGTTTGTAAATCAGTCTTTTGTGCATTCGGCAACTACGGCGCACTTGCGTCAGCCAGCAACAACCGGAAACACTCTACTACAAACCGCTCTGTCAGGCACTTACAGTTCTGATGTAGAGATTTACGAAAAAGCCGGTCTGCCGTACATCATCCCCGAAATGCGCGAAGGGCAGAATGAATTTGTCTGGATGCAACAACACACCGCCGACGAAATAGTATCGCTGGCCGACCTAAAAGGCATCCTTCACAACCACAGCACCTACAGCGACGGCAAGCATACCGTGGAAGAAATGGCAACGTATTGCCAGTCGCTTGGCTACCAGTATTTTGGCATTTCGGATCATTCCAAATCAGCCTTTTATGCCAATGGCTTGCAGGAAGAACGGGTGTACCAGCAGCACAAGGAAATAGATGCCCTGAACCAGAAACTGGCTCCCTTTGTGGTTTTTAAAGGCATTGAATCGGATATTCTCAACGATGGTTCATTGGACTATGCCGATGATGTGCTGAAAACGTTTGATTTCATTGTAGCTTCGGTGCATTCCAATCTGCGTATGGACGAAGCCAAAGCCACGCAACGCCTCATCAAGGCGATTGAAAACCCCTACACCACTATGTTAGGCCACCCAACCGGACGGCTACTACTACGCCGTGAAGGCTACCCGATTGATCACCGCAAAGTGATTGATGCCTGCACCGCCAACGGCGTGATGATCGAGATCAACGCCAATCCGTGGCGACTGGATGTAGACTGGCATTGGGTGCCTTACTGCATGGAAAAAGGCGTGATGCTCAGCATCAATCCTGATGCCCACGAAAAAGCCGGTCTTCACGATATGATCTACGGCGTTCACTCCGGACGCAAAGGCGGCTTGCTCAAATCCATGACGTTCAATGCACTATTGGTTGAGGAAGTGAAGGCTCATTTTCAGAACCGGAGAAAATAGTATCCATCTGAAAGTAAAAACCCAGCATTATCTACCATACGATTTTACCCTTAAACCTATGCAAGCAATAAACGCTTTTGTCAAACAATACCAACTGCTGAGTGACTGGTATGTATCGGTGTTGGAAGGAATCCGTGAAGAGGATGGCAGCAAAGTCATCAGTGACACCAACAATAGTCTCGAATGGATTGCGGGTCACCTGATTACAGGTCGCTACCGGAATCTGTTGCGAGTAGGAGTCGCGGTGGAGCCCTATTCACACCTCGACAAGTTTATCAACCTGACCATGCCACCACCTAACGGCATTAAATTTGACCCGGCCATTCGCTACCCCACTCTGACTGAGTGCATTGAACAATGGATCACCTATTCTATACACTTTTTAAATCGACTCAAAGAAGTAGATGAGGACACCTTAAGAAATGAAATCGGATTTCAGGTACTTACAGGCGGTACTACTGTTGAAGACGCACTTACGTTCATTGTCCTGCACGAAACGTTTCACATTGGTCAGATGAGCATTATCCGAAAAACACTCGGCTATCCGGCTATGTCCCTTGGACCAAGAAATTAAGAAGAATGCTAACACTGATTGTTAGGATTTAGATATAAAGAAATAAAACTATGACAAGGATTGGCGTGGCACATTTATGGTTCAGGAAACTGGTCAAAAGCAATGGTTTCAATACTTACTTTTCCGTCCGAAGCTTTGGTGACTCTGGTTGCCATGTAACTTGGGGCGTCACTAAAGTCTCCTAACTCGTTGTTTTTGGCATGGATAGTGGCCGTATCCCAGCTTATGACCAGATTAATCATTGTCCTGCTAGTTTTGGTTTTATTGACTATGCTATCACTATCCGAATCAATCGGGATTAAGATCATACCTTCATTGGGTTTGTAATTGTTATAGAAATAGCTTGCCTTCTCACTGAGTAACCATCCAAAATAATAACCTGTAGCTTGATTGGATCCTTCCAGTATAATGAAATTGCCAAGCTCATTCAGATTTATCGAATGTTTCCTATAAAAGTTGAAACGCCACTTTCTGGCGGATTCAATTATGTTTGTATAGTCATTTTTATTCAATATAGACTGTTCATAATACGCTTTCTGGTTTTGGTAAATATCATCTAGCAAGTGTCTGCTAGAGGGTATCCGTCGGCAGCCAAATGCTACAAAAACAATTACTGTAAAAATTAAGATGGTGGATTTCTTATGCATATTTTATTGAACCATTTTTTAAATCACAACTAAAATAAGAGAAACAAATAGTAACCCCAAAATAGTATCTTTCCGAAATCGAAAACCTCACCCACAACTATGAAAATACTCGTTGTGGTAATCTTGTTGAGTATTCCATTTGGCGTCTGTGCACAAACCAAACTAGCAAAAAGGCATCAAGATGATTTTGGACATTATTTAACCATTCATTCGGATAGTACTTTTGATTATATCTGGGCACGACATATGTCATCAACCTGGATTAAAGGAAAATGGAACTTTAAAGATGATACGCTTTACCTTCGCGTTGTACCTATCTATGATACAGTTCGTTTTGTTATGTCATCAAATTCAATTATTGATAGCCTGATTTTATCGAATGATTCTATTTCCAAACGTTTTACCGAATACGAATTTCTGAACAAGCAAGAAGCATATTATGGTTATCAAGATCCCTACCTCTGCCCAGAGAAGCTGTTTCTAAAAAAAGAAAGATTATATATTGTTTCCAAAGGGCGATTAGTTAGAAAAAAGCAAAGAAGTCTCAGGAACAGAAAGAAGTTTCGTCCTTGGTTTGTCCCAACAGAATCAATAGCATCAAAATAGTATCCTCCAGAAACACAAAACCCTTACTACTCAATCGGCTTTTATTTGCAGAACGTTGGGTCAGTAGCTCTGAATGAGGCTTCGCCGAACTTACGTTTCAGAGTGCCATGCGACAACATGGCTAAGCGGTCACCAAGTCAAATCACAGCATTTCGCTACGGAAATTCAGCGAAGCCAATCCTATTCGAAACTATAATCGATCCTTATTTGGGAAACTTTCCCGTACTTTGGCCGGTTACTTCAAAATACATTCTGAAAAATACTATGGCTGCACATATCAAAACCTCCACTCCCAACCGCCTTGCCCACGAAAGCAGTCCGTATCTGCTGCAACACGCCTATAACCCAGTAGACTGGTATCCATGGGGAGAGGAAGCGTTACAAAAAGCCCAGACGGAAGACAAACCCATTATTGTCAGCATTGGGTATTCGGCCTGTCACTGGTGCCACGTGATGGAACGCGAATGCTTTGAGAAAGAGGCCATTGCCAAAGTGATGAATGAGCATTATGTGTGCATCAAGGTAGACCGTGAAGAACGCCCCGATGTGGATGCCATTTACATGGATGCGCTGCATGCCATGGGTTTGCAAGGCGGATGGCCTCTCAACGTTTTTCTCACTTCCGAAGCCAAGCCGTTTTATGGAGGCACTTATTTTCCGCCTCAGCATTGGGTTGACATCTTGAAGCAGATATCGGCTGCGTATCATCAGCAGCGCGACAAAATTCTGGAATCCGCCGAATCGTTTACCGAACACCTGGGCATTACCGACAGCCATAAATACCAACTCCAAAGCGCAGATACCCAATATACAACCGACGAACTGGAGCAGCTTTACACCAAACTGGCGGCTCAGTTTGATACCCAACGCGGCGGTATGCGCAAGGAAAGCAACAAATTTCCGATGCCCAGCATTTACCTGTTTCTGTTGCGTTACTGGCAGATCACCAAGAACGAAGCGGCACTGCAACAAGTTCGTCATACATTGGACCGAATGGCGTTGGGTGGCATCTACGACCAAGCAGGGGGCGGCTTTGCCCGCTATTCTACTGACCCCGAATGGTTTGCGCCGCATTTTGAGAAAATGCTCTATGACAACGGTCAACTGATTAGCCTATACAGCGAAGCGTATGCGGCCACCAAAGACCCGCTTTACAAACAGGTTGTCTATCAGACAATTGAATTCATTGAACGCGAACTCACTTCACCCGATGGAGGATTTTATTCGGCACTGGATGCAGACAGCGAAGGTGAAGAAGGAAAGTTTTACGTCTGGACGCTAGACGAACTGGACGCCATTTTAGGTAAAAGTCAGGAGAGTGAATGGATTTACGCCTACTATGGCATCACCGAAGAAGGCAACTGGGAGCATGACCAGAATATACTGCACGCTACGGTTCGGCCTGAAACGTTTGCCCAGCAACGACAGATTCCAGTAGACGCATTTACAAAAGCTCTGACAACAGCCAAGATCAAGTTATTGGAGGCGCGCAAAACACGCATCCGACCAGGCCTGGATGACAAAATTCTGTGCTCGTGGAATGGCCTCATGCTCAAAGGAATCATTGATGCGTACCGGGTATTTGGGGAAGAAACGTTTTTACGGTTGGCATTGCAAAACGCCCGCTTCCTCAAAGAAAAAATGTGGAACGGCAGTCATCTTTGGCATAGTTACAAAAATGGAAAAGCAACCATACAAGCCTATCTGGAAGATTATGCCTTCGCAATTGATGCCTATACAGCTCTGTATCAGGCAACTTCCGATGAAGAATGGCTGACTCAGGCGCAGACACTGGCAACGTATGTAATCAAGAATTTTTACGATGCGCAAGAGCAACTTTTTTACTTTACCGATGCCACCGCCGAAAAACTCATTGTTCGCAAAAAAGAACTGTTCGACAATGTGATTCCAGCGTCCAATTCTGCCATGGCTAAGAATTTGTATTTCCTCGGTTTGCTCTTCAACGAACCGAACTACGAAAAAATAGCGTCGGCAATGTTATCAAAGGTCAAGAAACTGATTTTGACCGACGTGCAATACCTTTCCAACTGGGCTTGCTTGTTTGCTTACCGTGTACAGCCAACCGCCGAGATTGTCATTATCGGACCGCAGGCAGACGAGTTCAGACACGCTTTTGAGCAAACGTATTATCCCAACAAACTACTGATTACCAGTTCAGTAGACGAAGAAGATAGCGCCCTGCCCCTGCTGGAAGGCCGCTATGCACTCAACGGCCAGACCACCGTTTATGTTTGCTTTGATAAGACCTGTCGTCTGCCGGTGCATACTCCAGCAGAGGCGTGGGAACAACTGGCAGGTTTGGGATTATGAAAAGATATTATTTTGTATTCGGGTGTCATGGATCGAATCTGTTGTTTTTTATACATCAAACAAATGTTTACCATTTAGTAACCCAGCGTATTAAACCTTAAACAACCACTCCTAAATCCTAAAAACTCAATTTTACTAATGCCACCAGAAGGAATGCCTTACGAAGACCTCATAGACAACTATCTTTGCAACCGCCTCGAAACCTTTCAACGTCATTTGTTGGAAGAAGCCCTGCAGCAGGATGCCGATTTGCGATTTGAGTACCAATGGCAAAAAGACATCGTTCGCTGCATTCAGCTATACCGAAAACAGGAGTTAAAACATCGGCTCTGCAAGATTAGCAGTTAAACACAAAACCCCTGAATTTGCCAATCAGGGGTTTTGTGTTTCTTGGCGATACTATTTTTAAACGTTTATTGTCCAATTTCGCTTTTATGTGTTATTGTGTCTACCTAGGAACCAACTTTCCTCAGCAAACAAGTCCTTTTGAGAAAGGTAAAACCTATCTGTATTTGAATGATTTAAAAGAAGAAGGGGAACGGATTGGGCTTAAAGAGAAATTCTCCAAGTCTCATATTTATTATGTAGGTTCTCATTCTCAATGTTCATGCGGATTCAACTACATCGCAGGTAAGAATGGCTTTGAAGATCACAGAATATCATCAGAAATGCTGGTAGCATTGATTCAAATGCTAACCCAAAAGGAATGCGTAGAGTTTTATTGCTGCTGGGCCGGCGACTACGAAGAAGAAATCGAAGAAAGATTAATACTTGACAGCCAGGCAATTTCCTTAGACAAAAATTATTTTGGACTAACCGAAAGGCAGTTTATTGAATTTTACTAGGAATGTAGATTACCTATCTACTTTCTGCTTAAGGTCAGCGGCACTACAAACTGAAACTTGAGCCAGAAGATATTGTCTTTCTTCGCACGGTTTCCCCACAAGGAGATATTGTCCAGAAAATCGGTTTGTGGGTTTGCCCAGCCCCCTTGCAATCCTGCACCGTAGCCATTCGGAAACAAATACATAACGCCCGCCTGCGTAGGCAGCATAATGGTCACATTGCCGTAAGTTTCATCTATTGGGCGAGTGGTCAGTTGTCCTTGCAGCGATGTGCCATACTCATCTTTGGGATTGAACCGCATAAAGCCAATCCCCTGACTTACATACACAATCCAGCTGGATGTTTTGATCAGATTTACCTGCAAGTCATAATTCACCGAAACAAACGAAGTCTTGAAATAGTGATTGGGTGCTGGTGCGGTTTCCGATTCGCCGGTAAATACATAATCCATATTCTGTCCCACAATGGTTCCTATGGCAGCATTCAGGTGGCCGTTTAAACGATGGTGTTTGTTAAACTTCAACCCAATGTGTACTGCCGAAGACCACTTGCGGTAGTGCTCATACAAATCGCCCCGGTAAGCAGTAGGACCCACTGCAATCTCCAGCAATCGGTTAATCTGCGTTTTGGGTGCAGGCTGGATGGCGGCATCACTAGGCTGGGCGGCTTGTTCTTTTGCACCCGGCATGGGTTCGTCGGTCTGGTAGGTTTGCTTTGGCGGCAACGACTGGGGAGTCTGAGTCTGAGGAGGTTCTGTACGTTCTTGTGCCTGCGTACAAAAACAACATGCCAATCCAATGCTCAGCAAAAATAGTATCTTTTGAAACATAAAAACCCTGATACAGCAACGATAATCGTAAACAAACAACCCGAAAAGGCGGAGCCTATAACTCAGAATGCGAGTTTACGTATTATTATGCGCAAATCCTTGTATTTAGCGCGTTTCTCGTCACAGAAGTAACTTTTGGATTAAAAAAATAAAAAAGCCGTGACTTCCTATCACGGCTTTTTTATTTTCTTTCTCTGCCTCACATCCATTTGGCAAGAAATTGATACAGTTCGTCTTTAAAATCGGTGTAAATTTTCACAAAAGTCTCCATGCGGGTACGTTCGTATGTATGATCATCAAACAACCGATGGTCTACAGCCACGGGGTTCTCAAGTATTATTTTTTCCAGTTTTTGTTCCGCCGACTTGAAATCATGTATGTGCATATCGGCTTGCTCATTCTGAATCAGAATCTGGTTTTGCAGGTGACTTACTCCTCTTCTGAATTCTTCCGAGTTGTTGCGAACTGCCACTTCATCCAGGCGTTTTTGAAAAATTTCCAGTTCCTGTTTATAGAAATCCAGTTGATTGAGCCATAGTTTATGATCAAAGTGCAAATCCTGAGCATGCACCTTAGGGGTTTTGGTTAAAGTTGCCATAAAAAGGAAAGGTTAAAGTGTTGGCACCAAATGTACGTTCTCTACCCAATTGTTTCTATGAGAAATATCATCAAAAAATCTGAACCTGCACAAAAGCCAAAGGCATCCTGTATGGATGCCTTTGGCTTTTGCGTGAAACAGAATTATTTATCCCACCAGACAGGAGTAATCAGATTATCAGCACCTTGCCGCCCAATAGCCTCTTGGTAATTAGTCGCATTCAGGGATTGCTCGGCAGTAGGATATCCTTGTCTTATGGGAATTTCATCAATGGAACCGTCTTCAGCAGGTTCCAATTCAGGATAGCCGGTCCGTCTCCAGTCGGCCCAGGCCTCGTAGCCGTTCAGGTATTGGTGCACCCACTTCTGAGTAATGATTTTCTCCAAACCTTGTCCGGCAGTATAGGCAACCTCAGGCTTGGCAATGTAGGCCGCATAGCTGGCAGGTGTATACACTTCATACATCTCAAATGATTCTTTGATGGCATCCAGGTAGTATTCTGCCGCTTTCGCATCTCCGCCGTCCAGGTACCCAACTTTAGCTGCTTCGGCCAGTACAAATAATACTTGCGGATACGTGTAAATGGCAGCAGGTGCTCCGGTACTTCTAAAGTAGTCGCCGATCCGGCTGTAAGCATTGGGAATGTTTCGTGCCGCCGAAGAGCCGTAAGACAATCCCCTCACCTGACCATTGGCAAGCACTTCGCCATATACCGGCAAACGAGGGTCGCTCAAGGGCTGCATGTAGTTAGTCATCGTATTGCTGATGGCAAAATCGTTACGCAAGCTTACCGAATAATTCACATACCATGGATTGTAATTGTTAGGATCACCAGCAATGTAACTATAAAAGATGTTGTCATCCTGGCTATCGAGCACACCTGCCGCCAACGCCTCGTTGAACTCAGCTTTGCCTTTCTCAAAATCATTTTTGATCAAGCGCAATGCCATGTATAACCGGGTTGTATTAGCAAACTTTTTCCACATTGCCATATCTCCACCCAGCAGTATGTCGCCTACTACGGCACCTTTTTCTGTCTCAATCTGAGCGGCCGCTTCTTTCAATTCCTGGAACAGTGCATAATAAACATCCTGTTGCGTATCGTACTTCGGATTGTAGACTTCAGGTGCCTGCAGGGCTTCCGTATAAGGGATATCTCCGTAACGGTCGGTTAGCCACCAGAAGAAATAAGCCTTTAAAATACGAGCTACCGCAATCTGGTTGTTCTTAGAGCCATTGACTCCTTCATTGGCCTGTGAAGCACCTGCATTATTATAATTAATGATGGTCTGCAAATTCATCAACGGCTCATAATAATAGGTAGACCAGTCAAAATTCACAGTAGAATACAAAGACGATCCCGGATACGGGCCTTCTGACAAATATTGCACGTAAAAGTTTGCGGTATTGTTGCCAAAAGCGGTACCGGGAAAATCCTGCAACGCATTGGTAAGCAGAGCCTTGGTAGTTGCCGAAGACACCTGTGTCGGATCTACGTTCAAGTCACCAAATTCGCCTATGCAAGACGACATCAGTAGTAAAAACGATCCGGTTAGTATAGAGAGAATATTCTTTTTCATTGTTTTGCGCTTAAAGGGTTATTTTCAAGTTGAAACCTGTCGTTCTTGTTGCATTTAGCTGTCCTCCTTCGTACCAGTAGTTCTCGACTTCCGAAGGATCGATACCCCATTTCTTAGCCGGAGAAGCAATCAACCACACATTGTTTACCATAATACCCAGGTTGGCACTTTTTACACCAATTCTGGATACTAAACCCGTAGGCAGTGAATACCCGACCCTAATTTCACGCAACTTGATGTAAGAAGCATCCAGGATAAAATTACGGCTGTCGCGTTGCAGGTTAGTATAGTAGTACCGACGCGCAGGTACGTACACAGTCAGGTCGGCATCGTTGTACACGCCATCCATACGCACACCACCTCCATCTGCAGGGAATGTACGAATGTCCACTCCTTTGTCATTTACACCGGTAGTGAACTCAGACAAACCGGTACCGACGTTATACAGTTTGGTGAGCGAATAGAACATACCTCCTTTTTGGAAGTCAATTGAGAAAGTCAAATCAAATCCTTTGTAGCGCAGCACGTTTAGCAAACCACCTGTCAAGTCAGGCTGGATGTTGCCAATGTAGTTATTGGTTGTATAGGCAACTGTACCGTTGGATGAAGAGAATTTTGTTTTACCATCTTCAGTAGTAGACCAGTTACGACCATACATATTTCCCCATTTGCCACCCACCTTGGTTTCTACTCGCACATCACCGCTGGTGGCATAAGTAATTGCGCCCAGGTCGCCGTAGAGTTCTTTCAGGATAGAGACGTTACGCGCCAGATTCAGGGTTACGTCCCAGCTCAAGTCACCTCTCTTGAAAGGAACAATATTTAAGCTGGCTTCCCAACCTTTGCGTTGCAGGTTACCAGCATTTACCTGGGTAGAACTGAATCCAGAAGCATTGGAAACGTTTACACTGATAATTTGCTTCGTATTATTATCTACATAATACGTAAAGTCGACACCTAATTTATTGAACAGGCGAAGTTCGGTACCTACTTCCCACGATTTGGTAAGGGCAGGCTGAATATTACCACTTCTGTATTGATTGCCGATTTCTACGGATGGGTTACCTGCATACAATGAACCATTCAATAGTGCTATGTTTACATTGTATGGGTCAAGATCAGAACCTACCTGCGCATAGGCAGCACGTATTTTTCCATAAGGAATCAGTCTTGAATTGTTTAACAATTCAGAAAACATGAAACTGGTAGAAATGGAAGGATAAATAAAAGAGTTATTAGCAACAGGCAGTACCGATGACCAGTCGTTGCGTAAGCTTGTTTCCAGATAAATCAAGTCTTTGTAATCCAATGAAGCCCGGCCGTAGATACTTTGTACATCTTTCTTTGTTACCCCTCTGGCAGTAATAGGACGGGCAATGGAAGCGGCAATGTCAAAATAATTGGGAGAAGACAAGCCACCCTGTGTCGCGTTAAAGAAGTATTGAGTCCGATTCTGGCGCAGGTTGCCTCCTACCAGTCCATCCAGCGTAAATTCACCAAACTTTTTCCGAAATTTCAGATTGGCTTCATAGTTCATTTCATTGTCATAGAAATGATAAAGCGAATAGCTATCCAGGTTCAACCCACCTGTCGCGATGCGGTAATCTCCACTCCCATTATTTGATTTTGTACGAACAAAACCGGTAAAAGAAAACACATTGCTAATTTGGTAGTTCAATCCTACGTTTCCTGATAACATTGTCTTTTTGTCGGTTCCGTAGTTCTCATTCACTACAAAGTAAGGGCTATCCCAGTACTGTGGAGTCTGAATAGAAGTCAGATCACCGGTTGCATTCGGATCACCGATATTCCATGAGATCAATGAGCCGCTTGGTGTTCGGTAGTTTTTCAAACGGTCCAGATCCAATTGGCGCTGAAACCACTGGTTAAAGTTCTGAGCTACGTTCAATCCATCATTGCGGTAGGTTTCGGCAGGCTTTCCTTTGGTATTGTTACTGGTCAGAGTCAGGTCAGCAGAAACAGTCAGTTTTTTGCTGATATCAAAAGCGCCTGTAAAACCAATCTGATTCTGACTGCGATGCGCATTCGGAATAGTCAAGCTCCGATCCTGATTCGCATATGTAATTCGGTATTCATATGTCTGGCCGCCGCCGCTCAGCGCAACGCTATTGTTTAGGTTGATTCCGGTTTGGAAGAAGTTTTTCACATTGTTAGGCTGAGCTGTGAGAGGCGTTGTTTTGCCAAAATCATCTCCATCGTACCAAGACCAGTAAGCCCGGTAATCCTGCCCGTTTATTTTGGGTCCCCAGCTTTCATCAGCACCGTACTCTAGCATCCGTTGTCCCTCAAAGGATGCCCAGCTTTCAGGGTGTATCTCCGGATCGTATCTGAAAATATAGAATCCTTCATCGTCCAGATAGCCTGCACCCAAAGCATTTTTATTGGCATACGAAGAAGAATACCCACCCGCATATTGATTCTGATACTTGGGCATCACACTGATCCGCTCAAAGGAAACGCCCAGGTTAAACTGTACTTGAGGCGCTTTTGCCTGGCGCATTCCTCTTTTGGTGGTGATCATCACTACCCCATAAATGGCACGTTGTCCATACAAAGCCGTAGCCGCTGCGCCTTTCAGCACAGAAATGCTCTCTACGTTATCCATGATGATATTCTGCTGATCGGTAGGTGTACCATCTACTACATAAAGAGGCGTTGCAGAAGTACTGCCATACGTAGAATTACCCGCTGCCCCTGAGGAATTAGGAGTCGAGTTAGCCGAACTCACCTGGGGCGAAATGGTATTTACCCCACGAATGATGATGTTGGCATTGTCAAAACTACCGCTCGGAGAGCCCGCCAGTTGCACGCCAGCTACTTTTCCGATCAGAGCACTGTTTACATCCACGTTTTTGGCAATGGTCAGGTTATCTCCTTTCACTTCCTGCACCGAATAGCCCAAGGCCTTCTTTTCGCGTTTTTCGCCCAAGGCGGTCACTACAATTTCCTGCAAGGCAGTCACATCGCTTTCCAGACCGACGTTAATTTCAGAACGCCCTCCGATGGCGGCTTCCTGAATTTTAAAACCGATGAATGAAAATACCAGCGTTTCGGCATCAGCAGATGCCGACAAACTGTAGTTCCCATTAGCATCCGTGCTAGTTCCACGAGTCGTACCTTTGACAGATACACTCACACCGGGAAGTGGAGAACCGTCACCCGAATCGGTTACTTTCCCCGTAATGGTTTTGTCCTGTGCTTGCAATAGCTCAAGACTCAGCAGGAAGGCGATTCCCACCAGTAAAAGTTTTCTCATAAACTAAGGTTTAGTTGATTGGTTGATGATTGGTTTAATCTATTTTGATCCGATAGATCCAAGAGCAAGTATTATTACTTATAAAATCCAAAAATACCATCAATAAAAAAGCCGTACTCAAAATATTTTTCAGCTTACGAACCCAGAAAAACATAAATAAGATCACTCACACAAGGAGAGTTATTGTGGAAAACAAACAAAAAATTACCAAAAACAAGCTATTCTACAATTAAGCATTTTTACTTAACAAAATAACATTAATTTACTATTTAACAGAAAAATATATTGCAATTAAATAAAAAAGCAAAATATAATACAAATGAAATCTTAAAAATTAAGAGTTTATTTTTACTAAACAGTGATATTAAACAAACAAAATCACTAAATAGACATCTATCTACAGGACAATTACACATGCAAAGAGACAGAATCAACTGTATATAAAAAAAATACCATTTTTTTTAATTTCCTATCATTCAATACATGAGCTCACTTCAGAATTTCTTTTCGTTTCATTTATTCCTGTCTGTTCATTCCATAAATGACAGAAGACTTTGCAACTAACTTCACTCCGGCTACGAGCCAAAATAGTATCTTTCAAAAATCAAAAACCTCCCTTATCCATATATACTCCTTTATAAATGAACCGTTTACCTAAACACAGCAGCGAATCTTTTTTAAACAAAAGGGCATTACAATCTAAAAAATCACTATTTTTAGATGTAGCTTTCATTCTTTTTTATACCACTTTAATTTTATTTACCTATGAAACACTGGAAACACTGTCTGTCGGCAGTAGTGGCTGTGCTATGTGCCGCGTCGCTAACTGCACAAAATACCTCCCCTAAAGCCAAACCTGCTGCCAAAACGACTGCTGCAACATCCGCAAAGCCGTCTTCTAGCCCCGTCAAAGTCACTTCGGTAGAAGGCATCACCGAATACAAACTTGGCAACGGAATGAAAGTGCTGCTCTTCCCCGATATGTCGAAACAAACGATTACCGTCAACATCACGTATCTGGTAGGGTCGCGGAACGAGAATTACGGGGAAACGGGCATGGCCCACCTGCTGGAGCACCTGGTATTCAAAGGCACGCCCAGGCATCCCAATATTGCTCAGGAGCTAACCGCTCACGGCTCAAATGCCAACGGCACTACCTGGCTCGACCGAACGAACTACTTTGAAGTGATTCAGGCTACGGATGAGAATTTGAACTGGGCGCTGGACATGGAAGCCGACCGGATGGTCAATAGCTTTATTGCCAAAAAAGACCTGGAAAGCGAAATGACGGTGGTACGTAATGAATTTGAAGCCGGTGAGAACTACCCTTCCTCGATCCTGATGGAACGCACGCTGTCTTCGGCGTTTCTGTGGCACAACTATGGAAACTCAACTATTGGAGCCCGTGCCGACATTGAGAATGTGCCCATTGACCGGCTACAGGCGTTTTACCGCAACTACTACCAACCCGACAATGCCGTGTTACTGGTGGCCGGAAAATTCGATGCAGACAAGACATTGCAACTGATCAATCAGAAGTTTGGCGCCATCCCCAAACCCAAACGAGTCATCCAGACTACCTATACAGCCGAGCCTACACAGGATGGCGAACGCAGTGTTACCCTGCGCCGCACCGGTGATGTGCAGGCACTTTGCGCCGTGTACCACATTCCGTCGGGCACCCATCCTGATTTTCCGGCAGTGGAAGTAATGACCGAGATGCTGACCGACGAGCCTTCGGGCAAATTGTACAAAGCTTTGGTGGAATCGAAAAAAGCGAGTTACGTGTATGGCTATAATTTTGCCCTCAGAGAACCCGGCGTGGCCGTTTATAACGCAGGCGTGCGTATGGAGGCATCATTAGACAGTGCCAAACAGATTTTTGTAAAAACGCTGGACGATTTTGCCAAATATACGCCTACCCAGGAAGAAGTGGATCGCATCAAAAACAAGCTGAATAAAAATGTGGAACTTTCCCTTAACTCTCCGGAGCGACTGGGAATCAACCTCAGCGAATACATTGCCCAGGGCGACTGGCGTTTGTTTTTCTTCACACGCGACCAGGTGATGAAAGTAACACCAGACGATGTGCAGCGGGTAGCCAAGCTTTACCTGAAATCGGACAACCGGACTTTGGGCGAATTCATTCCGACCAAGGCACCTGACCGCTCCGAGATCCCGGCGGCCCCCGATGTGGTGGCCATGCTGAAAGACTACAAAGGGGGTCAGGCTCGTGCTCAAGGCGAGGCTTTTGATCCGGCTCCGATGAATATTGAAAGCCGCACCCACCGGGAAACCATTGGCGGCGTCAAAACAGCGTTTGTTCCGAAAAAAACCCGCGGCGGGTCGGTCAATGCCCAGATTGTGCTGCGTTTTGGCGATAGCAACAGTTTGCAAAACAAGGGCCCGATAGGTTCTCAGGTGGTTTCCATGCTGATGCGCGGCACAGCCAAACACAGTCGCCAACAGATTCAGGATGAACTGGATAAGCTTAAGGCGCGGGTGTATACCTACGGAAATGCCGAACAATGCGTGGTAAACATTGAAACCATACGGGAAAACCTGCCTGCCGTAATAAAGCTGGTGAACGAGTTTCTGAAAGAGCCCGTCTTTCCGGCTGAAGAATGGGAGAAGCTTCGTCAGGAGCAATTGGCCCAGATCGAGGAGCAAAAATCGGATCCGCAGGCATTGGCATTTCTGGAAATGAACCGTCATTTGAGTCCGTATTCCAAAAGCGATCCCCGATACATAGCCACCTTCGACGAACAAGTAGCAACTTTGAAAGCCATTACCCCCGACCAACTCAAACAATTTTACAAAGATTTCTATGGTGCTTCCAATGCCAATGTGGCCATTTCGGGCGATTTTGACGAAAAAGAAGTTACCAACCTTCTGAAACAAGACCTGAGCGAATGGAAAAGCCTTCAGCCGTACAGTCGCCTGACCAAAACCTATACCGAAATTGCGGCCATTGACAAAGCCATCGAAACACCCGACAAGGCCAATGCCACATTTACCGCACAGCTCAAATTGCCACTTGGCGAAAACGATTCGGATTACCCGGCCTTACTGTTGGGCAACGAAATTCTGGGAGGTGGTTTTCTGAACTCACGCCTGGCTACCCGCATCCGGCAAAAAGAAGGTCTTAGCTATGGCATTGGTTCGTTTGCCTACGCCGATGCGCAGGACAAAATTGGCGGTTGGGGAGCTTATGCCATTTATGCGCCAGAAAACGCCGCCCGCCTGGAGGCTGCCTTCCGTGAAGAAATTGACAAAATGCTGAAAGAAGGCTTTACCGCCAAAGAAGTGGAAGAAGCCAAAAAAGGATGGCTGCAAAACAACCAGGTACAGCGGGCACAGGACGGTTTTCTGGCTGGCAAGCTGGAAGATCACCTGACCTTTAACCGGACGTTTAAATGGGAAGAAGAACTGGAAAACAAGGTAAAGGCCCTCACACCTGAACAAATCAATGCGGCCATGAAGAAGTACATTGACCCTGCCAAGATCAGCATTGTGAAAGCGGGTGACTTTGAAGGCGCTGCAAAAAAAATGGTCGGCAACAAAAAGGACGAAAAACCGGCGGGAGCCGCCATTCCTAAAAAGTAATCTACTTAGGGGAACTTTTCCAGTCAGCGTCAGTTATCTTGGTAACTGACGCTTTTTTATTTTTTCCGACAAAATTGTATCTTTCTCAGTCAAAAGTCGTTCAGTGCATCCCTCCGTCAACTGATAAACATTATTTTCAATAGGTAATTAGTCCCCGGTTTTATACATTGGATGGTTTTTGGCAGGTTTTGCCAGTTGAAAACATACTATTTTGCTATTTTTTTTGCCCTAACCCGCAGGTCCGTTTTCCATGATCCAGATAGACGCATTGCAAGAACTGAAACAAAATGAGAGCCTTGGCACTGTACCCGATGCCCAACTGCAATGGCTCATTGATCACGCCCAGACCCAGGATTACGAAGAGGGCTCTCACATCTTTCGCAAAGGAGATCCGGTTGACGATTTGTATGTAGTACTGGAAGGAGGCTTCCAGATTTACATGCTGCAAGGCAACCAGAAAGTGGATTATGGCGCCAACGAGAAAGGCGACATCGGGGGGTTGCTCCCCTACTCGCGGTTGCATACGGCCAATGCAAACGGCATTGCCACACAGCAAACCACGCTGCTGCGGCTGCACCGGGATTTGTTTCCGGAAATGATCCAGACGCAACACGAACTCACTGAAGCCCTGGTGCATCTGATGCTCAACCGTGTGCGTACATTTACCAAGTTTCAGCAGCAAAACGAAAAAATGATTTCGCTGGGCAAGCTTTCGGCGGGTTTGGCCCATGAGCTCAACAATCCGGCGGCGGCCATTGTGCGCAGTGCCGATGCGTTGAGCAAGCACCTGAGCCACGAACCGACCAAGTTCAAACAGATCATTTCCATACAACTGACGCCCGAGCAGGTAGACCGCGTCAATGAAATGGTGTCGCATAAGCTGGCCGCAGGTCTGCAAAATAGTATCCCCATGATGGAGAAAACCTCCCGCGAGGACGAACTCGCCGACTGGCTTGACGACCACGGGGTGCCCAATGCGTATGAAATGGCTGAAGTGTTTGTCGAATACGGCATTACTACCGACGATCTGGACTGCGTAAACCAAGAAGCATCTGACAAATACCTGCTATTGATGCTCAAGTGGATATGCAACGTGTTGAATACCGAAAAAATGGTCGGTGAAATCTCCGAAGCTTCCCAGCGCATTGGTCGGCTCATCAATGCCATTAAGGAATATTCGCACATGGATGGCGGCGCCAACAAGAAAAAAGTCAGCTTGCGGGAGGGCATTCAGAGCACACTCACTATCTTACAGCATAAGCTCAAAAGCAAACACATTGAAGTAGTGCTGGATATTCCGGAGGAGTTGCCGAAAGTCATGATCAGTCCGGGCGAAATCAACCAGGTGTGGACCAACGTTATCGATAACGCCATTGATGCCATGCCCGACAAAGGTGTGTTACAGATCAAAGCCGAACGAAAACACGGATTTGTGCTTACGCATATCATCGACAACGGCGGCGGCATAGCACCTGAAATCATGGACTCGATTTTTGACCCTTTCTTTACCACCAAAGAAGTGGGCAAAGGCACCGGCCTGGGATTAGAGATTGTACAGACGATTGTGAAGCAGCACAATGGCAAGATCCAGGTCAAGTCCCGACCCGGCCAAACCGAATTTACCATCTGCCTGCCTATTGATTAGTGTTTCCATAAGCGTTTATTTAGCAATCAAAACAAAACCCCAATGACCAAAGCAAGCAATTTGTGAGATGACTCAGCGTACAGGTGGGCGTACAATCAAACTTTTAACCTGTAAAATAGTATCTTTTCAAAAGGAAAAACCACCAGCACACCCCAATACAACCGAAACAACCAATCATGAAACAACCTTTGATTATAGCCGTCGACGACGATACCCAGGTATTGCGTGCCCTGACCCGCGACCTACGCAATGCCTATCGGAAAGACTACCGCATTGTCAGCACCGAATCGGCGGAGGAAGCACTAACTGCCATAAAAGAACTGAAGCAGAAAAATGAAAACGTAGCCATGTTTATCTCCGACCAGCGGATGCCCGAAATGCTCGGCGTAGACTACCTGGTGGAAGCCAAAAAACTGTTTCCGGAAGCCAAACGCGTGCTGCTCACCGCCTACTCGGACACCGATGCGGCTATCAAAGCCATCAACGACGTGCATCTGGACTATTACCTGATGAAACCGTGGGATCCGCCCGAGGAAAAAATGTTTCCGGTGCTCAACGACCTGCTCGATGCCTGGCAAACCGGCTTTGTTCCCGATTACGATGGCATCCGGATTCTGGGCTTTCAGTATTCGCCCAAATCACACGAAATCAAGGATTTTCTCTCGGGTAACTTGCTGCCCTATCAGTGGCTGGACGTCGAAACCAACGACAAAGCCAAGGAATTAATGGAAACGCACAGCCTTGAGCTAAAAGACATGCCCATCGTCTTCTTTGAAGACGGCTCCTATATGAAACAACCCGAACTGCCACAGGTAGCCGAAAAGATCGGGTTCCGACCCAAAGCATCTGCCGATTTGTACGATGTGGTCATCATCGGGGCGGGCCCTGCCGGACTTTCTGCTGCCGTTTACGGTGGTTCGGAAGGCCTGAAAACCCTGCTGATTGAAAAGCGGGCTCCGGGCGGACAAGCCGGAACCAGTTCGCGTATCGAAAATTACCTGGGCTTTCCGTCGGGGTTGAGCGGCTCCGACCTTTCCCGTCGTGCCATCACCCAAGCCACCCGGTTTGGCGTCGAGTTTTTGTCACCACGGGAAGTAGTTAACATAGAGATCAAGGATAATTACAAACTGCTGACGCTGGACGACGGTACCAAGATAAACAGCAAAAGTCTGATTATTGCCACCGGTGTGGATTACCGAAAACTCGAAACCAAAGGCGTGGAGGATTTTACCGGCGCAGGCGTTTATTACGGTGCCGCTACTACCGAGGCACACGCCTGCCGCGACCGGCAGGTGTTTGTGGTGGGCGGAGGGAATTCAGCCGGACAGGGAGCCATGTACCTGTCGCAATATGCGGCCAACGTCTATATTGTGATCCGGCGTCCCAACCTGTCTGAAACCATGTCGCAGTACCTCATCGACCAGATTAACGGCACGCCTAACATTCAATTATTAGCTTGCTCCGAAATTGAAGGAGCACGTGGCGAGGGGCATTTGCAGGAGATAGACGTTCATAATTTAAAAACGGACGAAAGACAGATCATGCCAGCCGATTCGCTGTTTATCTTTATCGGAGCCAAACCGTTTACCGACTGGATGCCGATTAATGTATTCAAAGACAAGCGGGGTTTCATTGAAACAGGCCGCAATCTGTTTCTGTTTGACAACTTCAAGAAATCCTGGAAACTGGAACGCGAACCGTTCCCGCTGGAAACCTGCATTCCGGGTGTATTTGCCGCTGGCGATGTTCGGGCTACGGCCATGAATCGTGTTGCCTCAGCGGTAGGCGAAGGAGCCATGGCCATCAGCTTTGTGCATAAATACCTGGCAGAGATGTAATCGCTCTGCCAATACTGAAAAAATAATACCTTCTAACCATACAAAATCCATGTCTGCTCAACCTAAAGTCTGCCAGCACATTCTGGCTGTCACCGAATTGTGTCTTCCCGCCGACTATGTGTGCGAAGAGTGCATCAAGACCGGCGCTACGTGGGTGCACCTGCGCACCTGCCAAACCTGCGGCATCACCTTGTGCTGCGATTCGTCTCCCAACCAGCACGCCACCCGGCATTTTCAGGATACGCAGCATCCGGTAGTCATTTCGGCTGAGCCCGGCGAGCAGTGGCTCTGGTGCTACGCCGACTCGGTATTTGCAACCTACTAAGCAGACGAAGCGTCGGTTTTTGCCTCGGCAACGATACTATTTTTTTAGCTTTCTGTACCCCCTTACAAACCATACCCATGAAAAGTCCCAAAGAAATTGTCAGAGAAGGATACGATACCCTCTCGGTTCACTACCGCAATCATTACGATTGGTCGCATGCCAATGTCTATAAAGTCTGGGTTGCCGAATTTGCGGCGCTAGTGCCCAAAGGAGCCCGCATTCTGGAACTGGGCTGCGGCGACGGCATTCCGGTGGCACACATTCTGTGTCAGGACTACGATTACACCGGCGTCGATATTTCGTCGGTTCAGGTAGAGACAGCCAAACAAAACCTGCCCGTGGCCACGTTTCTCACTGCCGATATGACCGAACTGCCCTTTCCCGACGGCTCTTTTCAGGGAGTGATTGCCCTTTACTCCATCATTCATGTGCCGCTTGATGAGCAAAAAGAACTTCTCCACTCCATTTACCACTGGCTGCAGCCGCAAGGATATTTTTTGTGCGTGCTTGGCTCAAGTGAATGGACCGGCCTGGTCGAAGGCTGGATCTTGCCCGAAGTCACTATGTACTGGAGCCATACCAATGCCCAGACCTATGCCCAATGGCTCGCCGCTATCGGCTTTGAAGTTGTAAAAGAAGAACACATCCCCGACGATGGAGGAGCCATCCATGCGATGTTCTTATTGAAGAAAACCAGTTAAATTTCCAACCGGATTCGATAGAGAGGGTTTTTGCCTTTTCAACCCTACTATTTTCCGTTCCCTTATTTAGCCTTACACTTATGATCGTATACGAGACCAACCAACACTTCTGGAGCGACATCACTCACCTGACGCGCAGCTGGACCATGCGCAAAATCATCCGCGGATCATTGGGTGTCAGCGTTTCTACCACCATTTTCTGCGTGCTTTTTATCGAAATCTGGCCCAAAGAGTTTACCATTCCTTCCACCATCTTTTCGTTGTTGGGCATTGTACTCAGTATTTTGTTGGTTTTCCGTACCAACAGTGCCTATGACCGCTGGTGGGAAGGCCGCAAACTATGGGGATCGCTGGTAAACAACTGCCGCAACCTGGCAATCATGATTCAGACAACCTTCCCTGCCGACGACAAGGCCAGCCGCGAGGAGCTGGCAGTTTTAATCGCCAATTTTTGCATTGGGTTAAAAGAACACCTGCGTAAAGGTGTGATTTGGAGTGAATTGGTAAAGGTGTCGCCGGAAGAAATTGAGGTTTACAAAACCAAAAAACATTTTCCCAATTATGCCACCACGCTCATTCACCAGAAAATACAGACGGTATACCGCAGTGGCGCCATCAGCGATGCCGACATGATTAACTTTAAGCCACACCTGCAGTCGTTGCTCGACATTGCCGGGGCGTGTGAACGCATCAGAAGAACGCCCATTCCGTTTTCGTATAGTGTGTATATCAAGCTGTTGATCCTGGGATATTCG
The DNA here is from genome assembly GCA_963520985.1 of uncultured Sphingobacteriales bacterium. Classification (GTDB taxonomy): domain Bacteria; phylum Bacteroidota; class Bacteroidia; order Cytophagales; family 172606-1; genus Xanthocytophaga. Next base: position 74,427 of record CAUQTA010000016.1, on the reverse strand, counting down.
GTTATGCTGCCTTTTGGTCTCATTCAGGATTTCGGTTACTTCACTATTCCACTGGTTACGTTTATCTTTTTTACGTTTATCGGCGTGGAAATGCTGGCAGCCGAAATAGAAGAACCCTTTGGGCTTGATTGCAACGATTTGCCCACGGGCACCATTGCCAAAACCATAGCGACCAATGTCTTCGAGATTCTTGTACCTAAGGAAGCAAACCCAACCTCCGAATCCATTGAGAATGAATTATACGCCAAAGTATTCTGAACCGACCTTTACTTATATTAGCCAACACCACTTTTTGATGGATTGCTTTTGATTGCCAATCCGAAACCCTACTTTTGGGTTCGATTTAAGGCATTTTTCATTTGTTTGTAGCATTTATTTATGACCAAGCTATCTGTTAATATAAATAAAATTGCGACGTTGCGTAATTCGCGCGGCGGCAGCAACCCCAACGTGATCCAGGTGGCACAGGATTGCGAACGATTTGGTGCTCAAGGCATTACCGTGCATCCCCGCCCCGACGAACGCCACATTCGCTACCAGGATGTACTGGAACTGCAAGAAATTGTCACGACCGAATTTAACATTGAAGGCTATCCCGATGCCCGGTTTATGGAACTGGTAAAACGGGTGCGCCCTACCCAGGCCACGCTGGTGCCGGATCCACCCGATGCCATCACGTCTAGCTTTGGCTGGGACACCCTGCAACACAAAAGCCTGCTCAAAGACATCATCGCTGAGCTGCAGAGCTATGGCATTCGCACATCCATTTTTGTGGACCCCGACGAAAAAATGGTGGAAGGTGCTTCGCACACAGGCACCAACCGCATAGAGCTATATACCGAAAGTTACGCAACGGGCTATCCGAGCCATCCGGAAGAAGCCGTGCTGCCCTTTGCACAGGCGGCCCGGGTAGCCGCCGAAGTGGGCCTGGATCTGAATGCCGGTCACGACCTGGACCTGAACAACCTGCGGTACTTAAAACAGCATCTGCCCAATCTGCTGGAGGTTTCCATTGGTCATGCCCTCATTTGCGACGCGTTGTATTTTGGGCTGGAAAACACCATTCAGATGTATTTGCGCGAATTGTCGTAACAACAACGCTCTTTTACGATAAAACCCCGGCATTTCACAATGTCGGGGTTTTCTATTTTCCAGAGATACTATTTTCTACAGGTAGATTGGGCTTTATTGCAAATCAGGCGGGTCATGACCGATACAAGACCACGGTTATCCCCACCAGAACGCCGCGGCAATCAGTGCATACAATCCAATCAAAGCCAAGCCTTCCAACCAGATCGATTCGCCATCAAACACAATCAGTGTGCTCACCAACACAGCCAGAAACAGGCAGATCAGCAGCATAGGCGTAAGTACAAACGACAAAATTGCACCTCCCAAAACGAAAGACAACAACACCAGAATCGGGAACAGGCCCAGGGCAATCTGCAACGAACTGTTCAGGATCACACTCACGGCGTAATCAGCCTGGTTGCGGACGGCCAGCTGAATGCCCACCACATTTTCAATGGCATTGCCGGCAATGGCGACAATAACCAGCCCGGCAAATGTTTCGTTAATGCCTAATGTATCCATGGCCGGTTGCAGTGCTTCCACAAACCAATCCGAAATGAATGCGGCAGCCACACCTGCTCCTGCTAAGGTCATTAAGGTTACCGGCAAAGACCAACTCTCATGGGAATCTTCTTCGCCCGGCTGCGGGCTGATGGATTTATCGCCTTTCAGCGAAAAATAAATACTGGCTGCAAATAAGATCAGCAGAATAACGGACACAAAAATATCCAGGGCATTGAGATGCGCCTCGGCAGATGTATGGAACTGGTGGGTCAATGTCGGAATGGCCAGGGCAGCAAAGGCCAGTATCATCAGCAGGGAAATCATACGGGGTGGCTCGGTATGAAAGGTCTGCCTGCCGTTTTTGAGCCCGCCCAGCAGCAAGGCTACACCAAACACCAGTACGGAGTTACCCAAAATAGAGCCTACCAGAGCTGCTTTGACCACATTGGCCAGGCCCGCCCGCAAGGCAAAAATACAGACAAACAACTCGGGCAGGTTGCCCAAGGCCGACTGTAGAATTCCGGTGGCACTGGGCCCCATTCTTTTGCCCAGTTGTTCAGTGGCATCACCTACTACCATGGCGACAATGGCCAGGGCGGCCGCGGTAATCACAAAGCCCAGCACAGCGTTGGCATGGGTATAATGCAGTATGCCTGCCAATGCCGAGGCAACAATGGCAAGTGCAATAATCAGTTTTTCTTTTTTCGACATAGGAAAGATTGTAAGTGTTGGAAAAAATACAAATACTGGGCCTGTATACTTTTGCAGGCTGTGTACTTGTTTCCTGGATAGGCGAAAAATAGTATATTTTCAAATAAAAAAACCGCACGGATTTGGAAATTAATTTTACTTCGCATTACTTTGCATCACAAAGTACTTTAAACATGAATCAAACTCAGGATCCTTTAAACACACTGCACGAAATTCGGGACATGATGGAAAAATCATCCCGGTTCATTTCCCTGAGCGGACTATCTGGTGTATTTGCGGGTATATTTGCACTGATTGGAGCTGCCGCCGCTTTTGTCATCCTGAAGGCCGACTCGTTTGTGTACACCGATTACCGGGCAGCGCTGGACCACGATCAAGTACTTTTGTTTCTGTTTCTGGATGCCATTGCCGTGCTTACGGTATCTTTTGTGGTAGCCATGTGGCTCACCATGCGTCAGGCTCGTAAGAAAGGACAAGCCATCTGGAGCAAATCGGCGCAGCGACTCACCATCAACATGCTGATTCCGCTGGTAACGGGCGGTGTGTTTTGTCTGGCGTTTTTGTATCAGGGATACATTGGCATCATTGCGCCTAGCATGCTGGTTTTCTACGGGTTGGCATTGATCAACGGTAGCAAGTACACGCTGCACGACATTCGGTATCTGGGCATTTGCGAAATTGTTCTGGGTCTGATTGCAACTTTTTTCATAGGCTATGGTTTACTCTTCTGGGCTATAGGGTTTGGGATACTGCATATCATTTATGGCATTGTGATGTACCAGAAATACGAGAAAAATGGTTAACTGACTTTATCGGAAAATGGTTGCTGGCAAAATAGTATCTTTGCAGAAAGCAAAACCTGCCCTTTGGCCACTCGTTCAACCATTCAATTGACATGAAAGAATTACTCGAAAATTTAAATAAAGCGTTTGAAAGCAAGGCACGGCTGGGCATTATGTCGGTATTGATGGTGAATGAGCAGATGGATTTCAACAGCCTGAAAGAACTCCTTAACCTTACCGATGGCAACCTGGCAAGCCACTTACGGGCACTGGAAGAACAAGGGTATGTGGGCGTGCAGAAGCAGTTTGTCGGGCGAAAACCCAATACCACATACCAGGCAACCGAAGAAGGCAAGAAGGCATTCAACGAACACTTAAAAGCGTTGGAAATCCTGATCAAAGGCAATCTATAATTTTTTTATCCATCAACTTTGAATTTCAAAGTACTTTTACAACTATGAAAACCTGGTACAAAAACGTTCGGTCTCAGTTGCTCGAACAAATCATTTTCAAGACCAAACCCATCATCAGCCTGATTTACAAGCCACCCATCTGGCAGTACACACAGGAAGATTTGCGGCATTTTCCAGCACACACATTGGGTCATCAGATGGCTCAGGCCCTTGACCGGAATGGCTACCAGTTGGTTGCTCACTACGAAGCACACGACGCCAAGCACCTGGTGCTGAGCTATCCCATGACGGCCGAAGGAGAAGTGCTCATGCAGTTTTTTCTGTTTGGCAATGGCAACCGGTTTGTGTCTGTAGTAGCAACGATGATTGTAGGTACCGTATTGATGCCCGACCAATGGACGGCATTTTACCAGGCATTCCGGCGCGGCCATCACACGCCGGTCAATGTTTCGCTGCTGAACTACGAACACCTGTTACTGTCCGATTTGGCCACCTTGCAGGAATCCATCTTCTCGCCTGCGGCCATTTCGGTACTTGCCTAGCTTTCAATTGACTGCAACAGAAATAGTATCTCTTAAAATACAAAAACCCCCATTACTGCAACTATGAAAACAATGACTCTCTCCCAAAGCAAAAACTCCCCCTTTGGGGACTGGGGGGCCATCTTTTGGCTCACGGCATTCAGCATTGCCATGGGATTTCTCGAAACGGCTGTGGTCGTGTACCTGCGCGTCATTTATTATCCCGACGGATTCAAGTTTCCATTAGCTCCCATCACCGCAGACATTGCCCTCACCGAATTTCTGCGGGAAGCCGCCACCATGATCATGCTCATCGGCATAGGCTGGCTCACCGGCAAAAACGCCACCCAACGGTTCGCGTTTTTCTTGTACAGCTTTGCCGTATGGGATATTTTCTACTACGTTTTTCTGTATCTGTTACTTGGCTGGCCCCAGTCGCTTTTTACCTGGGATGTGTTGTTTCTGATTCCGGTAACATGGGTTGGGCCGGTGCTGGCTCCGTGCCTAGTGGCCCTCACCATGATTCTGTTTGCCGGCGTGGTGGTGTATCTCAGTAATAATGGATTAACGCTCAAAATTCCAAAACAAACAATCAAACTTTGGCTGGCTGGCTGTGTCGTGGTAATTGGCAGCTTTGTGTATGATTATCTGGTGTTTGTGCAACAAAATCACGGCATATCGGCCTTGTGGTCGCCGGGCAAGCAAGCCGCGTTATTTGCTGAGATAGCGGCCTATGTACCAACCTATTATCCCTGGTGGGTTTTCGGTATTGGCGAGATACTATTTCTGTGGGGCATCTGGAATTTTTACCGGCACAACCGGCAAACGCGAACAACCTTTTCCAAAACCGATCCTTTCACCAATTCACGCATAACCACTCCCTCCGAAACCTTCGCTGAAGAATGGGAAGGACTTTGAGTCGTAAAAACTAGGGCAGTTTTGTCCTTCTATTTGATACTATTTTCCAAATACTTTGCTACTACACTATGAAACCTTCGTCACTCGAACTCACACTGGTAGTTATACTGGCTTTGCTGTACAATTACTTTTTCTGGAATGAACAATTGGGATTGAACCTGCTGATTTTCTCTAGCTTACTCATTGGTACGCTGGCGGTATTTTATAAGGAAAGCCTACAGGCAACGCCGGTCAAAGTATCCATTGCTTTCACTCTTATATCGGCCGTAATTGTGGTTTGGCACAATTCGCTCACCAGCAAACTGGCGCACATCACTTCCCTTCTGATTATGACGGGGCTGCTGCACCAGTACCGTTACCGCACCGTTTACAATGCACTGGCGGGCTATGTGGTCAATTTCTTTCAGGTAATGCCCCTGTATTTCAGCGGCATGCAAACCTGGCTTTCGCAATCCAAAGTAGGCACTTCCAAAACCGGACGGTCACTGGCGCAACTGCGTTTTTCGTTTATACCGCTGGTTTTCTTCAGCATTTTCTTCGCCATATTCAAAGTAGCCAATCCGGTTTTCAGCGACTTGAGCGACACTTTTTTCCAATCCATCGGCACCGTTTTGGAGCGGTTTTTCACCGAGTTTTCAGTGGTTCGCTGCTTCTTCTTTCTGAGCGGATTGTATTTGGTGGCTTCGGCGTTGTATTACAAACCATTTCAAGATATCCTGAATCGGGAAACGCAGAAAAGCGACTGGCTTACGCGCAAACGTAGGTTTGTCAAAAATGCACTTCACATTCGCATTCCTATCCTCGGCCTCAAAAACGAGCATACGACTGCTTTGATGCTTATTGGGTCGGTAAATGCACTTTTGCTGTTAGTCAATATAATTGATATTCGTTGGCTGTGGTTCAACTTTGATTATGGCACCGCCGGAAACTTGGCTAAGCTGGTACACGAAGGCACCTATATGCTGATTCTGAGCATTTTGCTTTCAATGGCCTTACTTCTTTATTACTTCCGAAACAATCTCAATTTTTACAGCAAAAACCAACGACTGACTCAACTGGCGTATGTATGGATTTTTCAAAACTGCATCTTGGCTTTTTCTGTTTTGTTGCGATGCTACCATTACATTCACGAATACGGTCTGGCCTACAAACGAATTGGCGTGGTAATATTTCTGGTTCTGACCTACATCGGTTTGTATACGCTCTATTTGAAAATCAGCAGGAAAAAATCTTTCTTCTACTTACTACGTGTCAATAGCTGGGCAGTCTATTGCATGTTTATTGGTATGGCTCTCATCAACTGGGATAGCTGGATTGTTTCTTACAACTTGGCGCATCCCAATCTGAAAAACGGCATTGATCTAGAGTTTCTACTAACTCGCTCCGACAAAACACTTCCAATCTTAGACCAAAACAAAAGCCTTATCTCCAAAGAACTGGAAACGCAACGCATGATTGATAGGACGTATCGCTACAACAATTCCACCAAAAGCGCCTATCTGGAAGGCCGCATTGAGGAGTTTAAGACTGAGTATCCAAAACGTTCCTGGCTTTCCTGGAACTACGCCGACTACCAAGCCTATCAGTATTTTTCCAGTAAATAGTCTCAAGTCCCCTCCACGGGAGGGGATTTAGGGGAGGCCACATCTCATGCTTAAACCATTCCTTCTATGAAAACCGTTTCTCAACCCAATTCCATACCACTTTCCGACGAAAGTACATTACCCGCACGTCGCTCTTTCAACGAACAATTTCGCGAACCGCTGAAAGATGACTTTACAGCTACCGGGCTCACATTAATCGTGTTATCCAGCATAACATTTGGTTTATTTAGCTGGTTTGCTAAGCCTGAAAGCGATGCCTTGGTGCCTTTTTTACTTAACTATATAGCCGCTTTTGTATACGGCATCATGCTGATTTCCAAGTTAGTCAGCAAATTCAGGAAGGGGAAATCAAGCGACCGTGAATTTACGGTGCCAGTGTTGCTTTGGCTGGTACTAAGCCTGATCAGTTGCTATTCGCTAAACCGCAGCCTCCCGGTATTTCAGCAAAGCACGCTGTGGCAGTGCATTTATCTGGTAGTTACTTGCGTAGCGGCTACAGCCATGGTGTGGCACAAACAGCTTCCTCAGCTAGTGCTACGGGTTATTTATTTTGTACTTGCCTCGGCCCTCCCGCTGATGCTCTACCTAACGATTTATCTATTGCCGTTGTCGTTTTTAGGATTGGTCGGCAGTATTTTGCTGGGCGTAGGGGCTCACACGTTTATTCCGCTGATTTTCAGCATTACGTTGTGCGTTATTCTTTGGAATCAAGCGAGAACCCATTCCTGGACGCGCCTAAGCATTGGCTTAGGAATTGCATTGCCCCTGGCAGTTACCACTTTTTTCCTGATTCACTGGAACCGCCACCTGACTACCATTCACCGCATTGATAATCAGACGTTAACACAATATACTACATTACCTCGCTGGGTGATGCTTTCGCAAAGACTCTCCCATGACTGGGTGATGGAACGCATCCTGAAATCGGATCTGGTGTATACCACCAAGATGTGGGAAGATGGTTTCAATCGGTTTCCCAATACGTCGTTTGAAGATGTGCAGGAACACGATCCGTTGGTGACCATCGCCGTGCTTTTGCTGGGCAAAGCCGATTTTTCCACCGACGAACAAGTAAAATTGATTCGCTCCCTGTACAATGCGCGTCATCAGGGGCAGGAACGCCTCTGGTCGGGCGACCACCTGCACACGCAGCATGTTCATACCAATGTAAAGGTTTATCCGGAATACCGCCTGGCTTATACCGAAAAAATACTGACCATTGTCAATAACAGTCATTCGACCTGGAACCAGCAGGAAGCCATTTACACGTTTCATTTGCCGGAAGGATCAGTCATCACTTCGCTTTCGCTTTGGGTAAACGGTGTGGAAGAAGCCGCCCGCCTCACCACCAAGGCTAAAGCCGATTCGGCCTATACGACAATCGTGGGTCAGGAACGGCGCGACCCGTCGGTGGTGCACTGGCAGGAAGGTAACACTGTAACTGTGCGAGTGTTTCCATGTACTTCGCGAGAAAGCCGCAAGTTCAAGTTGGGCATGACGTCGCCCTTGCGCAAAGGGGGCAACCGTTTGTTTTATGACAACATTTATTTTGAAGGTCCTGCGACGAATCGCACCCGCGAAAACGTTTCCATCAACTTTGTAACGCCTCCGCAGGATGCCGCGGGTATGGAATCGTTTGATTCGGAAGCCAACTTGACTTTTACCGATGAAAGCGGCTATCAACCTGACCGTTCATTTTCGTTTCTGGCACCAGCACTGGCTACCCAACCGTTTGTGTTTCAAGGCAAAAGCTACCGTGCCAATTCGTATACAAAGCAATACGAACCGTTTGCACCCAAAGCGGTATACCTGGACATAAACAACGCATGGACCCTGCGTGAATACGAAACGGCCTTTGATATTGCCAAACCCGCCACCGTATGGGTATGGGATAATCAATGGGTGCAACTCAACGAAACCAATCTGCTGCCGATGTACGAAAAACTCTGGCAAAACCGCTTCAGCTTGTTGCCGATTCATCAGATTTCCCATCCGGAAAGCGCATTGATTATCGCCAAAAGCGATGCACCCACACCCAGTTTGAGTGACCTGAAAAACAGTTCTTTCGCCAAAGACCTGGGCAATCAGTTGCAAACCGGGCAAACCATTCGCATGTTTCATATTGGGCACACGTTGTCTCCTTACCTCAAAACCCTCACCGAATTGCGGATATTGAACTACGACCAAGGAAATATCACGTATTTGCGCCAATTGCTGAGTAATAAACAGTTTGTCCAATCAGTCGAAACCCAACAAACCATTACGTTGCCTCAAGCAGAAATGCAATTAACGGAAGCCGAGACCTCTACTCTGGATACACACACGGCTCCTGACCATTTGCTACGGTTGTTTGCCTACAACCATTTGATGCAACAGATTGGTCCGCACTATTTTGAGAAAGATTATTTGACCGATACGCTCATTGCTCAGGCACAGCGGGCCTATGTGGTGTCGCCGGTGTCGAGTCTGGTGGTGCTGGAAACGAAGGAAGACTACGAACGGTTTGGCATCGACAAAGCCAAAAACAGCTTGCAAAATGCCGCGCTTAACAAATCAGGAGCCGTACCCGAGCCGCACGAGTGGCTGCTGATTCTCACGGCTGTTGTAGCAATTGGAGTCTTTATCTGGAAGCAGAAATAGTATGTTCCAAAAACGCAAAGCCCAAGGAAACGTTTAAAGATATCTATATCGGATCACTCCAAAAATAGTATCTTTCCAAAACTCAAAACCTGTCTATTTCAACACTTTATGTCGTTTCTTTTTATACTGGGCATACCTAGTCTGATTTCTGTTATTGATTTTATCTTCTATCTGATCACAGGCAGACGGCTTTTAAACAACGCACTTATCCGTATTCTGGAGGTAGTTAGCATACTAGGGCTTCCGGGTCTGTACCTGGCTATGCTTGATGTTGATCAGATAAACGACTGTTGTTCCGACAGTGCTATTTTTTCACCCGATCACCGGTTTTCAGTATATGTGCTGATCATCTTTTGCATAATGGCCTATTTCTATGCCAGCTACCGCGATTCATTGGCACCACCGCTACTGGAAGTCCTGGTAAACATACTACTGGTGACAGCCATTGTGCTCAATGTATTTATTGGCATTCAGGCGGGTAGCTGGTTGTGGGCTTTTGGAAACGTACCGATTGTTATCCTGTACGTTTTTGCGCTGATCAAAAATCACCAATTATTTATCAGTCAGGCAGCGCATATGGAGTTTCAACCGGCCAATGTGTGGGAACGAGTGGCCTGGCAAATTCTTTCGTTGTCGCCACTGGCTCGCATTCCGTTGTTGTTGGTGTTGAGTCTGCCGGTATTGGTGATTCTGTCGGCCATTCTGCTCTTGTTTGGACAAAAGCCTGATTCGATGATTCGGGCATTTACCGATACGTATAAACACGGCTTTTCGCAGCTCGATTACCAATGCGAAAATGTTACCTGTGGAGGGCATTTTCTGTGCTCGGTCGCGGCGCAAGGGCATAATCAAGTTGTAAAACCGCAACGACTCGGCGAACGAGGCGGTCACCGGATCATTTGCAACCGACAATTGCTGATTGCCAATGCGTTTGAAGAATTGTTGGAGCAGCGATTGCCACGCAGCCATCAGTTTATTCGTAGCCATTACAACCGGGTGGGCAATCTGATTCATCGCCATTACGGCATCTTTGAAAACAAATACCTATCTGACTGCATCTATCTGCTAATGAAGCCTTTGGAGTGGCTGTTTCTGCTGGTGCTTTACACATTTGATACCAAACCCGAAAACCGCATTGCGCAACAATACCTGAACCCAACCGACCGAATCCGACTGAAAGCAATGAAATAATAAACTATTCAGTCAATTCAGTGGGACTAATTTCGCTCATAAGCAAGGGCCAGCATCAAGGAGAACAAGTACTGGCCTTTTTTGGTAGTGCCGGGTTTTAAGCATCCTTTGGATGCTACTCCGATTACCAATCGGAGCTACAAAAACCTCATCCCTAACTCCCAGCCGCACCACTCTGGCCCATCAAACTCTCGTTTGATGTCCTCCTACAGAGAAGAGACTTGACAGTTGCGAATCTGAAAGTCCCTCCCTTACGGGAAGGGATTTAGGGTGGGGTTCTCCCCTCTCAGAAGGAGAGGGGCTGGGGTGAGGTTTTCGGATACACAAATAGAACCGAGTATACAACTTGAAAACGTTAGAAAATAGTATCTTTTATGAAGACAAAACCTCTGCTTTCTTTCGCCCTCAGTTCCATGGCCACAGTTGATTGGCAGAACCTAGCAAAAGATCGGAAACGCCTGATAAGCACAGGATTGCTGGTGAGTTGTGTTGGCCTGTTTCTGTGGCTGGCGGCACAGTCTTACTTTGCCGTGGATGGACTTACCTGGCTGGGAATCATTCTGTTTCCGTATGTGCTCATTGTGCGCCACAAAGGTGTGTTTAGTTTGCGTTATGGCATTCTAGCAGGTATTCTAGTTCTTTTATCACTTTGCATTCCTACCCGAACGGCTCAGTTTGCATTGCTCACCATTACCATTCTTTTTTGGGTGGAGGCTTTTGTGGGCAAAACAACACTGCTGCCACTGGCTTGGCTGGTCGTGCTTTCTCCGTTTTTTCGGTATGTGAGTACTGTTTTCAGTTTTCCCATTCGCTTGCAATTGAGCAGTTGGGCAGGTTCGCTACTCTCTGCGTGTGGATTTCCGGTAAAAGTGCTGGGTAACGCCATACAAATGGGCGATACCGAATTTTCGGTTGATGTGGCCTGTATGGGACTGCAAATGATCGAGTTATCCTTGTTGCTTTCGTTGTTTTTAGTGGCTCATTACGAACGGACTTTCCACAAACAACTGCACTGGCTGTGGCTTGTGGGCATTGCCGGTTGCACGCTGCTGCTCAATACATTAAGCAATTTACTACGCATCATTCTGCTCATTGTTTTTCACATTCTGCCTGAAAACCCGATGCACGATGGCGTTGGTTTGGCGTGTCTGGTAGTGTATGTGATTGTCCCCATGGCGGTGGGCATTCGGTGGCTGTACCAATCCCAGGGAAGATCCATCCAAATAGTATCTTCTCAAAATCAAAAACCTCCCTATCGTTTGGCTGTTGGATTGGGGGCTCTGGTTCTGGGAATTGTTTTTACACAAGCCCTGCTTTTGCCCAAACCGGTTACACCCAGTCCGTCCATTGCCGTGAATTCATTGCCTGGCTTTACCAAACAAGTCACCACCGATGGCATTGTTCAGCTTACGGGTGCCTCCCAATTGATTTACATCAAACCCATTGCCGCCTTTTACGTAGCCGAACACAGTCCGCTGATTTGCTGGCGTGGCAGTGGCTACAATTTCACCCAGGTCGCCAAACAAAAGATTCACGGAATGGAAGTGTACACAGGCATTCTGCAAAAAGGCAAAGAACGCATTTATACAGCCTGGTGGTTTGACAATGGCACGCACCGCACCATCGACCAATGGGAATGGCGCTGGCAAATGTTACGTGGTGAGAAAAACTTTAATCTGGTCAATGTGAATGTGAGCCGGAAGGAAGAGTTGACTAGTGTGGTACAAACTGCTTTTCAGCAGAAAATGTTATAATCTCACCTAGCAATATAGTTTTCTTCTACTATGAATAAATATCAAATAATAATCGGAAGTCCAATTGACTATGAACAACTAGTTGCTTATATCTAGGATAGATAATGTAGCGATTGCCTTAGTACAAATGGAGGAAGGAAAGGAAAAAACGAAACTTGAATTTTTTTCTGAGTCTCTAAATTGCAAAGTCAATTTGAATGCCTTTGTTGAAGCACTTCAAAAAGCAAAATAGGAACTGGAAAGATAGTACAATCGTATTGATTTATTTTTGGTGCATGCAGACACTTTTGAAACTAATTTCTGGTTAATCAATCTGATGGCAAGATGATTACAATTCTAAAAAATGCAATGAGCAATAAGCATTTTGATAGAGCAACCCCTCTATTAATGGCTAAAAAAGAAAAATATGAAAGATTATCTAATTAGAGAAATCATACAGGTTCATTTGGAAGGTATTCTCTTGGAATTGTATCTTAATGTTGATAGACACAACCAGAAAAGCTGCCTTAAACTAAGCATAAGTGATGATGGTGAAACAATTTCGTTTACCTCCTACTCAAAATGGTTCTTTCCAACAGATATTAACGATGAAATCTATACTGTAGAGAAGCTATATGAGAAGTCTATGGATGGCACTTACAAAGCACAGGATGGAGTTGAACTGAAAAGGCTTTTAAGTAATAGCATATCAACGATCTTCTATGGAGTAGAAACCGGAAATGAAAGTATAATCTATTATATAAAAATTCTAACAGACAGAAATCAATTTATGTTCTTTAATAATGGCGATCAGGGCTGGTATTCATTTGATAGTATAGATGAGATTTTGGAATACAATATATACGATTTCCAATGGACCAAGAATCCTCCCTTATCTTAACTTAAAACCCACCAGCTTGCACTTTTCGTCACTATGTATCACACAAACATTAAAAACTGAGATTAACAAGACAAACTACTTTTGGAGAAAGATTAGACTTTGCAAAACCTTCTTTGACATGTCAGAATTAAGGCAAAATAAGCAGTTCACTTTACCCACCAATATCCAATCAATCTAACCATCTTAAAATCAAGCATTCAATTATTTGTGTCGGGTGAAGGACTCGAACCTACATTAGTGCCTCTATCCACTAAACCTTCATTCACCCCTGTGAATGAGTGCCTTTACCTGTTTGGCTAACCCGGCAAGCAATGTGAAAAGATAGGCACTGAGTTCTATTTCCTTTCCCCAGTGCCTTTTATGCAGATTCAGTTTTCAGGTTTATGATGCTTACTGAACAAATTGCTCTGCCCCTGAGCTACTCTCACGTAAAAAAGAAAGAAACGTAGAGTGAGAGGTCGGATTTGAACCGACGACCATTTGTTTTGATTCACCTGACTGATCTCTGCCGATAAACTTAAACCTTAAGCTACCAACACAACACTAAACGATAGAGGACTATAACGCTCATGTTCAGGCTGATGCTAAGGCTAAGTTGGTATTTTTAGAATAGACTGCTATGCAAACGTACTACATGGACCGATGCCAATTTTCACGTTTGAGAGCAAGGTCTATCTTCTATTTTCCGCCATGCAGGTACGAAAAAATCTTCTCAGCAGTCAATTGACTGGGAACGGCTTCCACATCATTGCAGATTTTTAAGGCTTCAATCACAGCGGTGAGCAATACGCCTCGGCGGCGAAGCAATTCGGCACGTTGTCGGTGCGACCATTCGCCCGAAAACTTCTGGTACGTAAACTCACCCAGCTTGGTAGGCTTATCGCGAGTGGCCGTTACCGGCGTGTAATTCTTAATATCGTTGCTTTTGCTCAGATTCGGATCTTCCAGAATATACGTTTCCTTAATGGTCGTCATCCGGTCGCCTTTCAGCAAGGCACTTTCAAAAATTTCGCGGCCCGAATACATTTCTTCCGTCGTATTTTCCCAGATTTCGTCGTCGTTCCGCACCGGAATGTTTTCGTACAATTCTTTCAGCGTACCATTTTCCAGAAACGACTTCAACCGCAGCAACTCCAGTGATGTAAACTCGCCCCACTCTTTGCCTTCTACCACCAGTTTGGCTTTGGCCAGTCCGCTGGCATTGGTCAATTCCTGACTGAACAACGCATCAATGTATTCTTTGGAATTGTCAATCATCCAGCCTAGCTTTTCGGCTACGGTGGTCACTACCAGTTCGTTCTTGCGTTCATTGGGCAAATCCACCGTGTCAGGCAATGCCAGATACGTTTTGCGTTCCCCTCTAAACTCTCCCTGCTTGGATTTAAAAAATTTCACATAATCTTCGATCATCTTGCGGAAAATCGCTTGCAGATGATCCGTCTTGGCTAGTAACACATTCAGTTTTAAGCCGGCTTTGTCTTTTGCACTCATAGTCTAAAAAAATTAAAAATAATACGGTTGTCAAAAGTACAAAAATATCCGAGAGATCGTCTAAAAAGAAAAGAAGGAATCAGTCAGTAATTTTGAGTTACCACACTTAAAATTACGAGCGGATGTATCCAACAGATCTGACAGAGTGGAGTAAATGCTCAGGTCACTGGCAAATTATCAAAGAATTGCTTGCCGACCAACGAAAACGTAACTATAACCAACTGGCTTTAAAACTTTTTTTAAGCACATTTTGCAGCATTTACTTGTCTATACTTAAATCAGCTACCAGCTGTTTCAACTTCACGTTTTCTTTTTCCAGTTGATGTAATCGGCGTAGTTCCGATACACCTAACGGTGGCGTAAATACTTGTATAGTGTCATTTTTGAGACACCAATGTGTCTGGCAATCTGATCGACTCCTATTTTTTCTTTAGTATAATTAGTCGATTTTTCACTGGGGTGGCATTTTATTGATTTAAGTCAATCAAAGTTCACAATCGCCGGTTTACTTTTGTTAAAAAACAAAGGTAAAATTATGAAAACAAGTGATTTTATGCAGCAAAGGGATAAGACAATAGTTGCTAAGGTGATAGGCTGGAGTTATATTTTTATGTTTTTGCTTGGCATTTTTGCTGAATTGGTGGTCAGGACCCGATTAATTAATTGGGAAGACCCTCTACTCACCTATACAACTATTCAGCAGTCATTGGCTTTATTTTCCTCAGGCATCTTTGCATTTATCCTCATTATTTTGCTAGACGTAGTTGTTGCCATTGCGTTTTACGTACTGTTCCATTCCCAAAGCCAACTCATTGCCCTGTTGATGGTCAGCCTCCGCCTTGTGTATGTGGCAATAAAAGGCGTTGCTCTCGTTGGATTGTTTTTAGCCATGGATATTTATTCCCTGCACACCAACCCGGAACAAGTTAACTTGGCGGCCGGGCAGGCGATGCAGTTTTTAAAACTGCATCAGTATGGCTTTGGTGTGGGACTCATTTTCTTTGGCCTGCATCTGATTTTTCTTGCCAAGCTTGTGCGACAAATCCGTATGACTCCAACTCTACTTGTCTGGCTACTGCTAACAGCTGGAGTGGGATATGGCTTGAACAGTTTAGCAAGTTTATTTGCCGCCGATTTTGACCTTATAAGAAACAGTATCATTGCCATTTTTATCCTCCCGATGACATTTGGTGAGTTGTTGTTCGGAATTTGGCTCTGGGTGAATGCTAAAAAGATACTTCCCGTCGTGTTATAGAGATGATCAGAATTTTCCAGCAATTCTTTTCCGGATTCTACTTAAGGTTTCGGGTTTGATACCCAGGTAACTGGCCAGATGATACTGGGCAACCCGCTTTATCAGGTCCGGCCTTTTGTCTATCAATTGCAGATAGCGTTGCTCCGGATTTAAAGTGATCAAGGATGCGCTCAAAGTCTGATACTTGCCAAATTCCTGGTTTATAAACAGCCTGGACATCTTTTCTAATTTAGGATTTTTGACATAAGCCGCTTCAATTCCATCCAATCTACCAATAACCACTGTGGTATCTTCTTCACAAATCCAACTAAAATTACATGGAACTTGCCTGGATGCACTCTCAAATGCGACTAGGGCTTCTCCTTCCGAATAAAAGTCAGTAGATTTCTCTTCTCCGTCAACAATTTCATACTGTCTTACCAGACCTTGTATATTAAAATAACATTCTTTAGAAATTTGTCCTTCCTTGAGCAAATGAGTTCCTTTTTTAAAGGTTTTATAGGACAACTCCCTCAAAATAGATGATTTCTCCTCATCCAGGAGAGGAACATATTTTGAGATGTACTCGATAATTTTTTGCTCCATTTGGTAGATTTTCTTTTCCATTACCACCAACGATAGGCTAAACACCCTGCCGTAATAGTCGCTCAAAAGCGGCTTGATCAACATATGGGCCTAGAATAGGCCTTTAGCATTAAATATATCATAAAATTCCAGCGAGTGCAAGCACCTTGAGCAATTGTGCTTTTCCAATGCAATTAAATTCTTACACTATGTGACGTCCACTGCTGATATCCTAACGTCCACCCAAATTTAAGACTGGGAACAAAGAGAAAAATGGTAAAGCTTTGAAAAACTCATCATTCACAGTAAAGTAGTTTATGGATGTAATTGAAATAGTATCTTCAAAATACCCAAAAACCACCTCTCAAATCTTCTTAGTTACGATTATTCCAACCAATTAACCTATACTTGGTTATCAAAAAAACACTATTTTAGCATCCGATTTTACCATTTTCACTTCCTATACTCACGTCTGTGTTTGACTCTACCATTCATCTCCCACTCAATACTCTTTTACAGGAAAACAAACTGGACATTGCCCAGCGTGATAATCCGTTTTACACCCGCTTCCTTGCCAATGTAGCGACCATCCATGAGTTATACCATCAATTATATGGCCAGCATCCGCATGGAACGGAACATTACTCCAAGCTACTGCAAACCATCACCGATGCCTATCTGAATCGGACGGAAGCGCTGAAACAGAAAGACTTAGAGAAGGAAAAACAAGGGCATTGGTTTCTGAGCAATCAGATTGCGGGCATGAGCCTTTACGTGGATCGGTTTTGCGGAAGTTTGAAAAACCTGGCGGGCAAGCTGGACTATTTTCAAAAGCTAGGCGTTAATTTTCTGCACCTGATGCCCATTTTCCAGAGTCCGGCGGGTGAAAGCGACGGCGGGTATGCCGTTTCGGATTTTCGGAAAGTAGACAAACGCTTCGGCACCCTGGGCGATTTGCAGAAATTGCAACAAAAAATGACCGAGGAAGGCATGTACCTGATGATCGACATTGTGCTCAACCATACGTCGCACCATCACGAATGGGCTGAAAAAGCGAAAAAAGGCGACGCCGTGTATCAGGAGTATTTTTACATGTACACCGACCGTAGCATTCCCGATCAGTTTGACCAGTCCATGCCCGAAATTTTCCCGGAAAGTGCACCGGGCAATTTTACCTACATTGAAGAATGCCGCAAGTGGGTGATGACGGTGTTTCACAATTACCAGTGGGATTTGAATTACACCAACCCGGCGGTTTTTGTGGCTATGTTGGATACTATTTTCTTCTACGCCAACCTGGGCGTGGACATCCTGCGCATTGATGCTCCGGCCTTTATCTGGAAACAACTGGGCACTACCTGCCAGAATCTGCCGCAAGCCCATACGCTGTTGCGGCTCATCAAGCAATGCGTGCAAGTAGCCGCGCCGGGAATGGCCCTGCTGGGCGAAGCGATTGTAGCCCCCAAAGAAATCATGAAATACTTTGGCACAGAAGCTTTTATCGCCAAAGAGTGTGACTTTGCCTACAATGCCACGCACATGGCCTTGCAATGGGATGCCCTGGCTACCGGTGATATTCGGGTAATGATGGCCGCTCAAAGCGACCTACTGCAAAAGCCGCTGGGTACTTCATGGATTACCTATACGCGTTGCCATGACGACATTGGCATAGGCTACGATGACTCGATGATTGCGCAGGCGGGCTGGCAGCCGTACGAACACCGCAAGTTTTTGAAAGAGTATTATTCGGGCACGTTTGAAGGTTCGCCTGCTATTGGAGCGTTGTTTTCCGTGAATCCCAAAACGCAGGATGCGCGCATCAGTGGTTCGCTAGCGTCGTTGTGCGGTTTGGAAAAAGCCATTGCCGCCACCGATTCCGAAGCCATTGACATTGCGATTCGCAAAATTCTGCTCATGCAGGCGCATAGTTTCTTTCTGGGGGGCGTGCCCATGCTTTTCTACGGCGACGAAGTAGGCTACACCAACGATTATTCGTACTTGGAAGATGCAGGCAAAAGCTACGATAACCGCTGGATGCACCGTCCGGTAATCGACTGGAAGAAGAACAAAAAAATCGATACGCCAGGTACGGTCGAAAACCGCATTTTCTCGTCCACGCAGCGTTTGCTCCAATTGCGAAAAAGTCTGCCAGCCATTGCCGATCACAAAAACCTGCGGTGGATTTCGACACATAACATTCATGTGGCTAACTACCTGCGCACCAATCCCGAACAAGTAATTTTCGGCATATTCAACTTCAGCAGTCAGCCATCACTTCTCACCTGGTACGCTTTTAAAGAACACGGGCTCAACCCGATTCAGTTGTACGATCACTGGAATGACAAAACCCATACGGTAGGCCAGGATTACGAATACCTTGTCCTTGAACCGTACGATTTCTGTCTGTTGGAACCTGTGTCCAAAAAGTAGGCAGGTTTTGGTTTTAAAAAAGATACTATTTTTCCAAGGCTCGTAGATTCGGCTTTAGCCGAATAATGCGGCTGCGAAAAGAAGATTATCTCTACGGAACATTCAATTCGGCTAAAGCCGAATCTACTGAAACAAATACGCTTTGAAACGGTTCTATTTTTGATCACCAATCTTTCATTCACTTGCTTCACTTTGTATGATTCAAAAACTACTGATTATCAGCTTCTTTCTATTGCCATCAGCGGTACTGAAGGCACAGGAGAACGCCAATTCCATTTGGCAGGTGCAGGCAAAAAACATCGACCCCAACAACTACTACGGTGTGACGGTTGCCAACGGCATGATCGGCATTGT
Source organism: uncultured Sphingobacteriales bacterium (assembly GCA_963520985.1). GTDB lineage: Bacteria > Bacteroidota > Bacteroidia > Cytophagales > 172606-1 > Xanthocytophaga. The sequence continues at coordinate 55,344 of CAUQTA010000016.1, read as the reverse complement.
GTCTTCGGCCGAGCCGCTCAAAGTCAAAGATGTGGTACTCAGTGGGGCATTTGACACCTATGGACGGGGGCGGGTGTCGAACATCATGAAAACGTTCGATTTTGCCAACATGGATTTGGATGTGGACGGCCAACGACTGGACCGCAAGCGGATTCAGAACTACGCCCAAACGCTGGACATGCAAAATGCATCGCTGACCACCACCTTTGATCATGCCGATAAGATTTCCGTAAAACAGACCATCATGGCCTTGCGGCATTTGCCGCACACGGCCCTGTTGGAAGTGGAAATTACCGCCAAAAAAGACGTCTCGGTCACGCCACACAGCGTGATTTCAGCCCCGGACATGCTGCGCGATGTCAAGAACTTTTACCATCTGATTGACCGTCCGCACTCCCTGATTCCACTGCTGACTTCCGTTGCCAAAAGTCCGACGGGCAAGCACACGGTAGCCGCCTCCAACAGCTTTATTTTTGACGAACCCCGCGGCAAGGAACCGCAACTGATTCACGAAGAATGGGATTACGGATTGCACCGGCTCAAATTTACCATTGCCCTGAAAGCTGGGCAAACGTACCGCTTCGCCATTGTGGGTTCCACCACTTCGACCGAACACGTGGCCGACCCGCACAACGAAGCTGAACGGCTTACCATCTTTGCCGCACTGGAACGCACCGAACGACTCAAAAAGCGCCACTTGGAAGCCTGGAACAAGCTATGGCAAAGCGACATTGTCATTGAAGGCGATGCCAACGTGCAACGCGACGTGCATTTTGCGCTGTATCACCTGTATTCATTTGCCCGCGAAGGCACTGCGTATAGTTTGTCGCCCATGGGCTTGTCGGGACTGGGCTACAATGGACACGTATTCTGGGATACCGAAATCTGGATGTATCCTCCCCTGTTGATCCTGCATCCGGAAATTGCCAAATCACTGCTCGAATACCGTTTCCAGCGACTCGAAGCCGCCAAAAACAATGCCTTCAGTCATGGATACGAAGGTGCCATGTTTCCGTGGGAATCGGACGACGAAGGCCAGGAAGCCACTCCCGTGTGGGCACTTACCGGACCGTTCCAGCACCACATCTCAGGCGACATTGGGTTTGCTTTCTGGAAGTATTACCAGGTAACGAAAGACAAAACCTGGCTTCGCGAAAGAGGCTATCCGTTACTCAAGGAAGTTGCTGATTTCTGGGCAAGCCGTGCCGAGAAGGGAAACGATGGCAAGTATCACATTATCAACGTGGTGTGCGCCGATGAATACGCTGAAAACGTAGACGACAACGCCTTTACCAATGCCATGGCCAAAGAAGTTCTGGCCGATGCCACCGAAGCAGCCCGCGAACTGGGCATTACCGCCAATCCCAAATGGACGGAGGTTGGCAACGGCATTGTGATTTTGAAACTGGACAACGGCGTCACCCGCGAACACGCCACCTACAACGGCGAAACCATCAAGCAGGCCGATGTGAACTTGCTGGCGTATCCGCTCAAGACCGTATCTGATCCAGCGCAAGTCAAAAAAGACCTGGATTATTACGAAGCCCGAATGGACAAAAACGGCCCGGCCATGAGCTTTGCCATTCTGTGCTTGCTGAATGCCCGGCTCGGCAACACCGACAAAGCCTATCAGCTGTTTTCGCAGTCCTACAAACCCAACGAAGTGCCGCCCTTTGGGGTGATTGCCGAAACAGCCGGCGGCACCAACCCGTACTTTGCAACGGGAGCCGGTGGTTTTCTGCAAACGCTGCTCAACGGCTTCGGCGGCCTTGACATTACCAGAGCAGGAATTGTGCAGTTGAAAACCCGCATTCCCTCGGCTTGGAAATCTCTGACGATCAAAGGAGTAGGTGTAGAACGAAAAACCTTTGTGGTGAAATAACACCGGTTTTACCTTTTCGAAAGATACTATTTTCATTCCTGACTCATCCGATAGAGCATGAGTCAGGAATGAAAATCAACTCACGTATCAATTTCCAGAACACCGCTTGCAATTTTCTCGTTGATGCTGATAAAAGAAGGATTGTTTCCTTCACGCCAGTGGCCTGCCCGATAAATCAGTGTAAAATACCGGTAATTGTCCGAACTACGTGACACACTTACCGTGTCATTTTCGGAAGGCTGGTAATCAAAATCGAAACAAGTGCCTTCGTTTAATTTTTCCGCTATTGCTTCCACCGTTATCCCTTCTCCCAGATCAGCCGTAGGCCCCAACACTTTTCCAATCATTTTATCCTCTTTCAGTCCTATCAATCGGCTTAAGGTCCAATAAAATGCATTCTTGTCTTTCTTTACATCATCTGTATCGCTACACGAACAAAACTTGATTGTATTTGAATTCTCGCACATTTTCGTACTGATTTAGTGTCTAAAATTTTAACGAAAATATCTTTTTTCAAAAGAAGTCAAAATAGTATCTTTTGAAAACACAAAACCCCGGTGTCGCAATTGCCCCACTAATCTGTCGCTTTTCCCCATGGCGGTTTACGGAAGCATGGAGTATCTTTGTCTTGTTCAGCATGCCAAATTTTGAAAAACATGAAAACGACTGCACCTACAACCGTTGATGCCTACATTGCCAGTTTTCCGCCTGATGTTCAGGAGAAATTGCAACAGATACGAGACGTTATCCAGCAAGCAGCCCCTAAGGCTACCGAGGCTATCAAATACGCCATGCCCGCTTTTGTGTATCAGGGCAATCTGGTTTATTTCGCGGCTTTTCAAAACCACATCGGTTTTTACGCCGTTCCTAGCGGCATTGATGCATTCAAAGAAGAACTTTCGGCCTACAAAGGTGGCAAAGGTTCGGTACAATTTCCGCTCAATAAGCCTATGCCACTCGATTTGATTCGCCGCATTGTGGAGTTTCGGGTAAAAGAAAACGAAGAAAAAGCAAAAAAGCCTAAAAAGGCCAGACAATCAGCAAATGCATAAGAGACACAAACTAGCATTGGTAGTCAGGGCATTAGCTAAATAAATCAATTCACTTCTCATTGGATAGCTATTTTTTTTACTACCTTACCCTTCATGCCAGCTACCAGAGAAATTTCATTTGCTAGTCCGTTCTCTATTCGCACGTTCGTATGAATTTCGTTTATAAAGTCAGCATTGCCCGGCTGTTTTATGCCATTGCCATCATTGCACTAGGCGTTCAGCATTTTTTATTCAAAGACTTTATTGCCGGTCGGGCTCCGGCATGGCCCAAGGATTTGGCAGGCCAAGTTCTATTGGCTTACATTACAGGCAGCATACTCATTCTTGGCGGAGTGGCTACGTTAATTCAGAAAAATGCCCGGGCAGCATTGACAATCGTAGGTATACTCATTTTGCTATGGGCAGGGCTTCGCAATCTGTATGCAGTACTGGTTGCGCTGGACTATGGCGGTTTGCTCACCAATACCTGCAAGGCACTGTCGCTGGGGTTTGGGGCGTTTGTAATTGCACAAACCTTTGCACCCGAAAAAGAATCGGCAGGTTTTACGCGGTTTATCCGGACAATGGCCCAGGCAGGCCGTTATGCCCTTGGGCTCTTTCTGTTCATTGCCGGAATCCAGCATTTTCTGTTTGCCGACTTTGTCAAATTCCTGATTCCGGCCTGGATTCCGGCTCCGCTCCTGTGGACATATCTGAGTGGCATTGCCCTGTTTATAGCCGGACTGGCTATTCTTACAGGCGTTAAGGCATCACTGGCGGCCAATCTGGCGGGCATCATGGTTTTCAGCTGGTTACTGGTGCTGCATATCCCGCGAGCCATTGCTGAGGCCAATCAGAATGAGGAAACCGCTGTGCTCGAAGCCCTGGCATTTAGCGGCCTGTTGTTTGCCGTCGCTGTGCTGCTGGACACCAAAAGACGCTCAAAATAACATAACCTCACTGTGTAATTGCAATAGAACCAATCGGCAACTTTTTGTTTGTAAAAAGATACTATTCTCAAAAAACACCCCTGGTACTGATCTATTCAAGTTTTCACAAAAACAAAATCCCAAACCGATAAGCCTATCGGTTTGGGACTCCAATAAATAAGATTGCCAGAGAATTGGGTTAGAAACCGTTTTTAGCCGCGCCGGGATCTCCTATGCTGGCTTTCAATGGGCTGAAACCAAAATCACGCACACCTACCAATCCATACACCGTTTCGCCGGGTTTAATTTCTCTACCTATCAAATTATTTTTGACCAACTCTTCCAAAAACCGCTGATTCGAATTGCCAGCCACTACCATATTGCCAATAGTGATGCCAGGCCCTAGCACCAGCCCGATTGGAATACTACGACAGTTGCCAATACTGATTCACTAGTCCATAATAAACATCGTCACTGTTGGTATATGGCCAGTGGTCTTTGTCAACTCCGGGCGAATCCCTGATGTATTCTTTGCTTCTATCGAGCTCAAATTACCGGTTTTCTGCAATTCAGGATTAGGTCTGTATAGGAGTCGTTTTTCAATAAGCGCTGTTTCTTACTTGCGACAGGCACTCCTCCGCCTCTGTTGTTACACCTCCCGACTTCGCAAAAGCCTGAGGCAGCAATCAGAAACTAGTCGGCATGGCCGTACATTTCCACATCCTTCCCTGTGATGGCCGTTTCAAACAGTGGCTGGTCGTCGTGCCAGAAGTAGGGTACCGTAGTTTTCTCTTCGCCGTTTATTCTTATAGAGGTGTGGAAGCCCATCTGGTCAAAACCGTAAAAACAGGCTTTATAGGTCTGGAGAGAAAACTCTTTTTCGCCCTTTTTTAGCAAAAAATTTTCAACAAAAAATCAACAAAAATGCGGAAGGCAGCAGTGAAATTAGCAAAGATTTGGGAATTTGCTGCCTAAGCCTGGTAAGGGCTTTGGCGGTGGTATTGCGTGCCGACTGAACGGTGATATTCATTACCTGGGCAATTTCTTCGTAACTCAGCTCTTCAAAAAAGCGAAGGTGCAGGCATTCGTATTCCCGTTTGGGCAATTCCGCCAGACGGTTTTTTAACACATAAACGCTCTTATCGAAGTTTTCTTCGGTGATAATCAGCTGCTCAATGGTGTTGCTGCTGGCTAAAAAGTTAAGATAGGTATCATTCAAATAAGAAGACGAGATAAAATCGGGCTCTTGCATAGACAAGGCCAGTTTACGGCGGGTGCAGCTTAACAAGTAGGCTTTTGCATTTTTGACCTGTCCAATTGTCTCTCTTCTGTTCCAGATTTCGACAAAAGTATCCTGAACGGCATCCTGAGCTTTTTCTTTGGTTCCACTCAGGCGATACGCATAATTGTATAACACCTTGACATACCGACGATACAACTCCGCAAACGCGTCACTGTCCCCATTGTGCAGGTACTCAAACAAAACTTCATCATGGATTCTTTCAGAAAGTCGCATTTATATACCAGTTTTAGTATTGCAAATGTAAGAGTTGAGTTAAAATATAAAAATAAATATCTTAAATTGGCCAAAACAAATAAAAATTTCTCTAATCCTGAAGCAGATTCCAATTGAAGCCAGAAGTGTACAGAGGAACACATTCTCAAAAATAAAAATCCGGGTGCCTGCAACAACAGACACCCGGATTTTTATTTGCCAAAAAAGGGATAAAAGGAAGTTTTAAGCCAGCCTGCGTGCCAGCCAAAAAGACATCCCGCCTTTAAGAAACTTCCAGCAACATGGCTAACGCATCTTCGTCAAAGTAAGAGGTTAATGCTCTTTTTTACTCGCTAGTGCTTCGTAATTCGCCCAAAGGTTAAAAGCCAACAGCGAATCGCTAAAAATAGTATCTTTCAAAAAACCAAAACCCCCACCTACCAAATCAACTGAAGACGTTTTACCAGCTGAACGACAATCAATGGCACCATGGCAGCTATCCCTACTACTATCCATTCCTGCGGATGCAATGCCTGAATGCTGAGTGCCTGGTGCAGAACGGGCACAAAATAGGTGAGCATCAGGATGCCCAGGCAAGCCAGCAGGGCCAGCCATACGTATCGGTTTTGGGTGATTTCGTTGCGAAACAACGGCGATTTGCTTGAGGTCATATTGAACACATGCACCAACTGGGCCAGCGATAAGCTGTAGAAAATGATATTGTTGTCATTCTCCGCACTGATGCCTAATACTTCTACACTGTAAAACGATGCAAACATAACCGAGCCGGTCAGGCACAAGGCATACGTTATCACGGCAATCCAATGCCGCTGAGATAAAATGGGCGTCTTCGGATCTCGGGGCGGCTGGTGCATCACCGACTCATCGCCTTTGCCAATGCCCAACGCCAATGCCGGAAAAACATCGGTAACCACGTTCAGAAACAAGATTTGCAGAGGTGTCAGCGGCAGGCCGAGATTTAAAAAACCCGAAGCCGTAACCACAAAGATTTCGCTCAGATTGCACGAAACCAGAAACATGATAAACTTACGAATGTTGCCGAAAATGATGCGTCCCTGCTCAATAGCGTCTACCACCGACACAAACGAATCGTCTTTGAGCACCATGTCGGCCGTTTCGCGGGCCACCTGCGTGCCACGCAACCCCATGGCAATGCCGATATCGGCTTTTTTGAGTGCAGGCGCATCGTTAATGCCGTCTCCGGTCATACCGACAATGTCGGCTTCTGCCTGGTACAATTGAATCAAGTCGAGTTTTTGCTTGGGACTGACGCGTGCAAATATCCGGGTATCCAACAGCTTTTTCTTTTCTTCCGGCGACAGGCGTTCCATAGCCGGAATTTCCTGACCGGTCATGGGCCGAAGGTCGGCGGTGGTCAGTCCTATCTTTTCGCCAATGTGCTGAGCCGTAGCCGGATGGTCGCCGGTGACCATGATTACCCGTATGCCCGCATCCCGGCACGATTTCAACGCAGGAGTTACTTCCAAGCGAGGCGGGTCCAGAAACCCGATCATACCGACCCACGCCAAATCGGCAATCGGGTTGCTGGCTGGCACATCGGTTGTTTCCCGGCAAGCAAACGAAATGGTCCGTAATCCTTTGGCAGCCAGCTCATTGGCCAGATCCACCCATTTCTTTTTTTCACTCTCACCAAAACCATCCGCCGACAGCGTTTTCACACAAGCTTTCAATACTTCTTCACTGGCTCCTTTGACGGCAACCAGGTGTTTTTGCTCATGGGTATGAATGGTTGCCATTACCCGCGTATCCGAACTAAAGGCGATCTCCTGCACTTTGGGATATTGGATATGCAACCTTTCTGTATCCACTTGCTGCAGCTTGACCCATTGCAACAGCGATATTTCCAGGGGGTCGCCGGTTGCCGCGTCCGGATCTATGTGTGCATTGTTACACAAAACCGAAAGTTCGGTCAGCCTCCGGTACGAATCCTTAGACAGCAGATCAGCAGCCTCCGTGACAGGTTCTACCTTTTGCGATTCAACATCCGTACGAACTTCAAACGTGCCTTCGGGCAGGCAAACGGTGTTTACCTCAATCTGATTGAGGGTAAGCGTACCGGTTTTGTCCGAAAAAACAACATTGGCACTGCCCAGTGTTTCTACCGACGACAGCCGCTTGATAATCACGTTCTTTTTTGCCAGGCGCAGCATGCCATAGGCCAGTGAAATGGTGGCCACAATGGCCATACCTTCGGGAATGGCCGCAATGGCCAGCGCAATGGAAGTTTTGAGCAACAAAACAATGTCTTTGTTCTGCACCCAGCCGATGATGAAGAACAAAACTGCCAGCACGGCCGTAATCCAGATGAGTTTCTGGGTAAGGCTTTCCAGCTTCTTTTCAAGCGGAGTGGCGCTTTGCTGCGCCGACTGCACCATCTGCGATATTTTACCCAACTCGGTCTGTACTCCTATGTGGGTTATCTCCACTTTTCCGTTTCCATTCACTACGGCCGTTCCTTTAAAGAGCCGGTGCGTTTGCTCGGCCAGCGGAGCCTGTTCGTCGGGTTCGCCCGGCGCTTTCTCTACCGGCAACGACTCGCCCGTCAGGGCTGACTCGTCGGTTTGCAACTGATGTGCTTCCACCACAGTGCCGTCGGCAGGCACAATGTCACCGGCTTCCAGCCACACGATGTCGCCCAGGGTAATCTGTTCGGATGGAATTTCCATTATTTTGCCCGATCGAATCACTCTTGCCAGCGTAACATCCATTTGTTTGAGAGCCTCCATGGATTGTACGGCTTTCCATTCCAGAAAAAAACCCGTCAGTGCATTGATAAATACAACGCCTAAAATAGCAAAGCCTTCAAGCCAGTCGCCGAAGGCAAAGGAAACTCCTGCCGCTACGACCAGAATGCCCACAATCAGGCTTTTGAACTGGCGTATAAACAAAATCCACAAACTTTCTTTCTGTTCGGTTTCGATGGCGTTGGGCCCATTGGCTGCTAATCGCTGGGCGGCCTGTTCGTCGGTGAGGCCATTTTTAGGATCGGTTGGTTGAGGGTTGGTTGTTTTTTCCATTTGTATACATTTTATAGGCTATTGGCAAATGAGGCTATTCTTTGTGCAATACTAACAATGGAGTTTTGGTATGATACGCCATTTGTCTGGTCTGGCTGGCAATCAATAACTCATCCCAGAAATGACGGCGATGGTTGATCATAACAATCAGATCGGCCGACTGCTTATCGGCAAAGGACTGAATGGCCTCCTCAATCCGTGATCCTTTCTGCACATGAAACGAAATTTTGCCGTAGGCCATTTTTTCATAAAACCGCTTCCAGTCTTCGTCACTGAATTCGTCCGTTCCATTTACGGGTACATACAAAAAGGATATTTCGGCCTGAAACGTCCGGGCCAACTCCACTACACTGTATACATCGGCGGCAGGTTCGTCCTGAAGGTCAGTCGCAAACACAATTTGTTCAATGCCCCTGAAATGGGCTTCGGCCGGGATAATCAAGACCGGGCATTTGGCCTCTGACAAGACCTCGGCACTGCGGGTGCCCAACAATACTTGTTTCAGGCCGCTGGCGCCCTCAGTGCCCATGACAATCAGATCGGCTCCTATTTCTTTGGCATACGCGGGCAGTACGTCTACCAGCATGCCATTGATCAGCTTGGCTTCGTAGTGAATGTGGGGATAGTTGCGGCTCAGCTTCTGGCAGGTTTGCTGTAGCTTTTCCAGCAATTCCCGTTCAGCCTCCTCGTTGGGGGCAGTCTGGGCATAGCCTCCGGCCATGGGGGCCAGCACAGGAACATGATACGCATGCAGCAGAATGATGCGGGCTTGGGTGCTACCAGCAATGGCATTGGCAAATGCCAGGGCATTGTCAGCCACGGCACTAAAGTCGGTTGGATGAATAATGGTTTTCATATGACTTGCAGATTAGTAGACAGATCAAAGGTATTCAATCCTGTGTGTGAAAAGATAAATCAATATCATGTAAAAAACTGATCTATCCTAGTGCAGCAGCGTAGGTGCGGGCCAGGAAGCAAGCCACCTTTCTTTGAACGTAGTCCTGGCAACTGTTCACAGCCTTTCCGGACTGGGAGATAGTTTGTTTCGGCTTTCCGCAGATTCGTCAGCCGGGGGTTTTTGCTTTTGCAGAGATACTATTTTTTCAGCTGCTGAGTATCTGCGAAAAACTCTCCAGACAGAGAAGAAAAATCACTTCCACTAACACAAGGCATGAAGCAGTCAATGTATAAACGGAACAACCACTTTACCAACTACAACCGGCTGCTTATTATCAGAAAAGCACTTGCATCCAAAAAGAGATTTGAGTTGGTTTTGTAAAACGGCCGCACCCGATTTATTTACCAGAATGTAGAATACAGCTCTGTCAGATGCGCATGAAAACGGCGGTAACTAGCTGTGAGTGTGACAAAAGCAGGATTATTCTTGCATTTACAAAAATTAGCATAAAAAATAACTGGACAGTGAATCTTTTTTTAGCAGAGTTACGTATCTTTGCCTAATACAAAAGCCACATCACAACAAAACACAGGTATTGAGCCAATCGATACCAAACTCCACTATAACCTTGGGATATTTATAGCATCAGCAGATTCAACTTACGAATTCGTGCCTGCATTTGTGTGTCAATAGTAACAAGGGCCAGGCGCAGTTAAGACATCTGTTACGCTTACAATCGTGATTCATTCGAAAACTCTTAACTATCATTTGCGTATCAATCCGTCATTAAAATGTTATCACTTAACAATTTCACCAAAAAAATTCTGGTATTACCTACCTGGGCTCTTACAAATGTTGTTAATCAAATTCTGGAGTGGAGTGATATCGACCATCCTACCCGCGGCAAATACCATTCTCTGAGCCATTGGGCAAAGTCAAGCACAGTTATGATCCAGGAAGTTTCATTCATTCTCTGGGCCGCCTGGATGTATGCGGTAATAGTGCTGCAAATCCTGTAATCTGCCAAATAGTATCTTTTGAAATACCGAAACCCACCTTAAAACACCCTTTAAGGTGGGTTTGTATTGTCTCGCCTATCCAGCCAACTGAACCAATAGAGGGCTGTAGGACCACTCTTGCCACGCCTGCTTTGTCGGTTGGCAGCAAAGTCACGTACTTGCCCCGCAGTATAACTGCATATCTGTTGTCCTGCAAATCCGTACGGAATCGGTGAAAAATAGTATCTTTGCCGAAGCAAAAACCCCGCTTGGGCAGATTCTTTTCTTTGTTATCTCATGCCATTGCCACTGGTCACCGTTATTTGCTTGTGTTACAATCACGAACGTTTTATTGAAGAAGCACTGCGATCGGTTGTGAATCAAACGTATGGCAATATTCAACTGATCGTTGTCGATGATGGCAGCACCGACGCCAGCCCTCAACGAATCCGTTCGTTCCTGAAAAACCATCCTATAGTGACCTTTGTCGAACTGAAGCAGAATCATGGGATGACGCGGGCATTCAACATCGCGCTGAAACAGAGTCAAGGCGACTACATTGTTGATTTTGCGGGTGATGATGTCTTTCATCCGCAACGGATCGAAAAACAGGTACACGCATTCCAACACCTGGATGCTTCGTATGGAGTCGTATTTTCAGATGCCCGCCTCATTGACGAACTCTCCAACCCTATCGGCACCTTTTACACAAGAAAACCGGATGGCACTCTCCAGACACCCGTTCCGGGAGGCGACGTGTATGCGGCCATCTTAAGAAGTTACTGCATTTGCGCACCCACTACGCTGGTTCGCAGGGAAGTGTACGATTTGCTGGGGGGCTACGATGAATCTCTGGTCTACGAAGATTTTGATTTCTTTGTCCGGTCAGCACGAACGTATAACTATCACTACCTGGACGAGCCACTAACTGATTACCGCAAATCGGCAGGTTCGGATTCGACTAAGTTTTACCGAAAACACTACAATCCGCACCTGATTTCTACTCTGGCCGTCTGTCACAAAGCATATGCACAGAATAAGAACAATGCCGAAAACGAAGCATTGGCTTTTCGGGTGCGTTATTTGCTCAGGCAAAGCTTCTTCACCGAAAACTTCGACCTTGTGGAACAATATGCGCAGTTGCTCCAAAAACTTGGAAACCCTGGCGCTATAGCCTCTATTATACAACGGCTTGCCCGTTTCCGCTGGCGGTTGGGCAGTTTAGCTCGTTGGTACTTTATTTTTCGCAACCGCCAATAACGGTTTTCTCTCCTCTGAGCCTTTGCATCTCTGATTTTTTATCGTTTTTGGTGCCAAAAAACGTAGAAAAATTTCCACGATTCCACATTTTATTAGTATCATTGCCAGCAGGCATTTTGATAAGTGACTGATAATTTGGAAAATGAATATTGGACTGTTGTTAAGCACATTTTTTGTTAGGGTCCTTGTATTTCCTATACCCTTCAGTTTAGCAAGCAAATTTTAATGCAACGTAGGTGTGTATCTAAGCATGCTTTTCTTTTCATCCGAAAAAAAGCATTTTTTATACATATCTTTGGAGCAGGCATTTGTGCTTGTTCAAGACAGCTATGCAACATTCTTTTAAGTATTTGTACAAGAGGCAAATACCTATTTTCCAACAACATTCCTGGCGTTAATCCGTAAAATAGGCCTATAAACTTTGATTATGGAAAATGAAACCAAACTAATGCTGTCGTTGCCAATTTTGATTGCGGATGACGATGCAGATGACCGCTTGCTGATGAATATGGCCTTTGCGGAGTTAAACATTCCAAATCCGATTGTTTTTTTTAAAGACGGCGATGAAGTGATGAGCTATCTGACGTCTAATTTTCAGCAGAGGGATACCGCCAACCCACTGCCAGGATTGCTATTACTGGATGTGAACATGCCCCGAAAAAACGGCATTCAGGTATTACGCGAAATCAAATCCAATCCCTACTGGACTCAAATCTGTGTATGCATGCTTTCGACGGCCCGTTCGAGCCCTCAGGTAATTGAAGCTCAGCAATCGGGTGCCAATAACTACATAGCCAAGCCCGATACGTACGACGATTTGCTCAGTGTGGTCCAAGACATCTATAACCAATGGATGCAGGCAGCATCGGCTCATTCAAACGCAGCGTAAAAAATAACCCGTCGGCACTTTGCCAGACGGGTAAAATAACTAACTCACGTTGTTTTAACGAAATGTTTTTTCTAAACTAATAGATCATAGACACTTTCTCAGTAGCTACTTCTTTGCCCCGCCACGGCGAGACTACCGCCCGCAAACGCATCCCTGCTTTCGCCTAAACTGCTAAAAGCCAATAGCTAATAAATGAAACTGACTGACTCATTACTCGGATCCACACCAAAATCCGTCTCAATCTACGGTCAGAAATAGTATCTTTTCAAAAGCAAAAACCCTGATGTTAACGTTTGGCCATTGGTGCGTCAGAAGTGGCTTTGCGGTTTTCCTTAATTAGCTGCAAGGGTTTGTTGTTGCGTGCTACTATATATAAGTCGCCTTTGCCCGTATGAAGCTTTTTGATGCTTCGGACAGCCCCATCCAGTACAAACCCGCAATCCACGGCCGATACTTGGGTGAAATTCCCTTTTCCGTTCCCTTCCAGCAACAACCCGTAGCTGCCATCGTAACGCCCCTGGTAAGGGTTCACTCCGTAGAAGTTGCCCCCCAGCAATACATCCGGATTGCCATCGGCATTGACATCAGTGAGGTTGAAAGCAAATACTTTTGAAGCCTGAGCCTGCCATGGCAAGGCCTTGGCGACAAACTGCCCCTTGCCTTTGTTCTCCAGATACATGCTCTCAAACGCATTGACTTCATAGACTTCGGCACTATCGAGTTCCTGATTGGAAAAAATCTGCGACACGGATTTTCCGGCAAAAGACTTGGTGTCTGCAAATTTTTTGTTGATGACTGATGGCATCTGTTTGCCAAGTTCATCTTTAGAAGCCATGGTAAACCAATCGTTGCCCCGGTTGTAAGCAATGATCTGGTCGAGGTTTTGGTTGCGGTCTATGTCTTTGACGTACATTCTCAGCACGGAGGCTTCACCGTTTTTGCGCAGCTTGGTGTTGGTACCCAGATTTCCCAGTACAAAATCCAGGTCTCCGTCTTTGTCAAAGTCGGCAGCGGCGACCGTTTGCCAAAAGCCGTTCAATGCGTTTACAGGTTGCGGCTCCGCAGATGTTCCCTGCAGACTGAACGATACTTTCATTTCCGTCAGTTTACCTTTCTGGTTTTCAAATACTTTGGGGCTCATCCAGTCGCCTACTACCATCAGATCGACATCATTGTCTTTATCCATGTCCACCCAGATGGCGTCGGTGACCATGCCGGCTTTTCGCAATCCAGAAGATACTATTTCGGTTTGGTCGGTAAATTTCCCTTTGCCGTCATTAACCAGCAGGTAACTATCCGGAATTTTGCCGTAGGCGTATGCCACTACGCGGCCACCCACAAACAAATCCAAATCACCATCCCGATCAAAATCAAAGGGCCGCACGCACGATTTGTTGGAGTACATAGGCGGCAGATTGTCAGCAGCACGGGTAAAGTTGCCCTTGCCGTCGTTAAGGTACAAGCGGTCAAACTGTTCGACCATCTTCTCATAAAATTCGTTGCCCCCACTGACCACATACAAATCGAGGTCTTTGTCGCCATCGGCATCAAAGAACACCGCATCGACATCTTCGTAGACCGAATCGGTTTTAAAAACAGGATTTTTCAGAACGCCAAAGCTCCCCGTATTGGTTTGGATGTACACCTGTCCCGGTTGCCATTTGGCACCGCCCGCATAGAAATCATCTAACCCATCACCATTGACATCGCCTACGGCCAGCGCCGGGCCTTCGGTGGAAAGCTTGAATGGAATGAGCATTTCGCGGCTAAAATCGTAATAGCGGTTTTCGCGGTGCTGGTAATCCAGTTTTGTCTCTTTAGTGACATCGGTAAACAGCGGCTCTGGCTGTAGCGAACGGAACGTATTCGCATCTACCAAAGCGTTGGTTTGCTTTAGGGTCAGAGTCTGGTTGGCGTTCACTTTGGTGACAATTTCGGCTTTCTGGTTGCCCCATACCACCAGTACGCTATCCAGAATAGTATCTTTTCCAAGGCCAAAAGTCAGCACTGGCTCCACTGACGACAAGAAACCGCGGGTAGGCATCAGCTCCTGCACCTGCCTATTGCCTTTTTGTACCACGATTACTTTGGCACCTACTCCAAATGTATTTGGTGCGGCACCTTCCAGCTTGATTTTCAAGTAATTGGCTTGATTGGCAACCGGAGCATCCTTGTTTCCGCTTCTGACCTGATTTTCATATACGCCAGCCGGAGAGTTGATGTTATTGGTAATCAGGTCTAGGTCGCCGTCATTGTCCAGATCGGCATACACGGCACCATTCGAAATATTGGCTTCGGTAAAACCCCAGTCACTGGATTTGTCCTGAAACTGCAGCTGAGCAGTACCTTTAAATGCATAATTGTGCACTTTGCCTTCGGGCATATTGGCAATGGCCTGCTTGTCGTATTGTTTCATGCCATTGATCATGGCGTATTTGACCGAGTCGGTATACACGTATTTCAGGTAATCCAGGTTGTTGGGCCGTTTCACGATGCCATTGCTCACAAACAAGTCTTTGATGCCGTCGTTGTCGTAGTCGGCCAGCAGCGGCGACCAGCTCCAGTCGGTGGCTACTACGCCGGCCAGTGCGGCAACATCGGTAAATTTCTTGCCCGACAGATTGATTTGCAGGCAATTGCGGCTAAACTGGTAGTAATATCCGTATTCATTCAGCTGGTATTCGTAGATATCCAGCGGGATTTCGCCCTGCGACGATTTTTCTACGGATTCCTCTTCCGGATACATGTCAAGTGTCATTACATCCATCAGCCCGTCGTTGTTTACATCGGCAATGTCGCAGCCCATCGAATAGCGGCTCAGGTGCTGAAAACTTTCTTTTACCGATTCGGTAAAAGTGCCGTCCTGGTTGTTGATGTAGTAGTAGTCGTCTTCGTGAAAATCGTTGGATACGTAAATATCGTCCCAGCCGTCGTTGTTCAGGTCCGAAACGGCAACGCCAAGCCCATAGCCCATGATGGCCTGGTAAATACCGGCTTTTGCGCTTACGTCCGTAAAACGGATTGCTTTCTTGCCTTCTTTGTTTACCAATGGGTTTTCGAACAAATAATCGCCCGCTTCGTTGTTCTTGAGCGTGCGGGTCGATACGTATTCGTAACTGCGGGCCGTGTGTACTGCGTGTGTGAGCAGATACATGTCCAGGTCGCCGTCTTTGTCGTAATCAAAGAAAGCCGCCTGGGTGGCAAACCCGGTAAAATCGAGCCCGTAATCGGCAGCCTTTTCGGTAAACGTCAGGTCGCCGTTATTGATATACAATTCGTTAGCTCCTTCCAGCCCTTTGTAATTTCCCACGGCACACACGTAAATATCCAGCAAACCGTCGCCGTTGATATCGGCCATGGTAACGCCCGTTTTCCAATCGGCAAATCCCCCGATGCCAGCCTTCTCTGAGATATCTTCAAACTTCCAGTTGCCTTTGTTCAGGTACAGTTTGTTTTTGCCCTGATTGGAAACAAAAAACAAATCCGTCAGGCCGTCATTGTTGATATCGCCAGCGGCCGTGCCGGCTCCGTTGTAATAGTAAAGGTATTCCAGGATGTTGAGTTTTTCGTCGGCTTCGGGCAGCTTGTTCACAAAGCCGATACCCGTTTGGGCCGAATCCAGTTTCTGAAACAGTGTCTTTTCGTTTTTGTCTGATTTGCAACTTGCCACGCCCAGCAACCCGCCGCACACCAACCACATCCAGTGGGAGGTTTTGATTTTTTGAGAGATACTATTTTGCTTATTGATAGTCTTAGAAAACCACATATTGATAAAACACCCAAAGGGAATTAGAGAAATAAACTTGAAACTTTCACTAAATGGAGAGGCACTGACTACCGGTTAGCCAAACTGGCAGGTTTGGCGTTTTTGGCAGATACTATTTTTTTGGAAGCAATCGGTCTCTTCACAGACACTACTTGCAGCTTGTCGTTGTTTTTGGCCAGCATCAGATACGGCTGCCCATTGGCCATTTTTATTTTCTGCATGCGTCGCACCTGTCCATGAGTAAAAAAGCCCGATTGCACCGAACGAAGAACTTCAAAATTGCCCTTGCCCGTGCCTTTGAGTACCAGTCCGTGGTTGGCATCGTAGCGCCCCAATTCCGGAATCACGTCGTAGAAATTGCCGGTGAGCAGAATGTCCAGGTTGCCATCCTGGTCATAGTCCATGGTTTCGATGCCAAAGATGGGGGCAAACTGTACTTCCAGCGGCAAAGCTTGTAGGCGAAACCGAAAATTGCCGTCATTGATAAGCAAACTGCTTTGGGCATTGGTCACTTTCTTCACAACGGCTTCTTTCAGTTGGTCGGCATCAAAGATCTCATCGATGCCTTTGCCCGCAAAATCCACGTATTTCACAAATTTCTTTTTCAGTTCAGGCATTTGCTTTTGCAAGTCGTGCTTGAGCACCATGGGGTAACTTTTGCCGTCTTCGGCGACACAGTTGATGATTTGTTCTACGGTGCCATTCTTATCAAAATCAGCCGCATACAACTCGGCTGGATGCGCCGTATCGGCTTTGATGCGTGAATTGATGCCCCAGTTGCCCACGATGAAATCCATATCGCCGTCGCCATCCACATCGGCCGGTTTGATGCGGTTCCACCAGCCAAGGGAGTTCTGGATTTCGGCATTCGGATTCCGGACCAGTTTGTTTCCTTTTCGGTTTTCGAATACCATCACTGGCATCCAGTCGCCAACCAGCAGCAAGTCCGGATAGTTGTCGCCGTTGACATCCTGCCACACGGCATCGGTAACCATACCCAGCTCATTCTGAGACAGGTATCGCTTGGTAAAGTTCTTAAAATTGCCTGTCCCATCATTGACATACAAAAAGCTGGGCGCATCGTATCCGTACTTGCCTGGAACCATACGGCCGCCTACAAACAAATCTACGTCACCGTCCAGATCAAAGTCGGCAGCGGCCACACACGAGCCGTTTTCGGCAATGTTGGGCAGCCGGTCGTCACGGGTAAAGCCGCCCTTGCCGTCATTGAGGTACAGGCGGTCCAGTTGCTCGGTGGCACCATTGAGAAACTCATTGCTACCTGTAACCATATACAGATCGAGGTCTTTGTCGCCATCGGCATCAAAGAACACCGCATCGACGTCTTCATAGACCGAATCAGCGGCAAATTCCGGGGTTTTGGCTTCCTGAAAGGTACTATTTGGCTTTTGCAGGAATATCTTTTTAGCTTGTCCGGCGGCCCCACCCATATAGAGATCGTCCAGGCCGTCGCCATTGACGTCGCCAATGGCCATGGCGGGTCCTTGCGTTGAGTACATCTGCTTGAGCAGTGCGTCACGGTTGTAATCCACAAAGTTGCTTTCCTGATGTGTGTAATTCAGATTGCTCTGGGCAGTAACATCGGCAAAGGAGTGCTCTGTCTCAGGCATTGGGGCTTTCCACTGCAGGTTTGCCTGCTGGTGGTCAAGCAGCAGATCCTTGTCGGCTGGTACATGGGTTAGCACCTGTTTCCGGTTGTCGGGCCATACCACAACCACCGAATCGATTTTGGGAGTGTTGCCCAGGCCAAACACCATTGTCAGATCGACCGAAGATTCAAACCCACGATTGGGCATTTGCTGTAAATACTGGCTGTTTCCGGGCTGATGCACCCACACCTTGGTTCCGATGCCGTTGCGGTTCTTCTCCGTATAGGCCAGTTTGACACGCAGGTAGTGGGTTTTGTGCTTTTCGGAACTCGTATTTTTGTACACACCCAGCGGGGAATTGATCCGGCTCACAATCAGGTCCAGGTCGCCGTCGTTGTCCAGGTCACCATAGGCCGACCCATTGGAAAAGTTCTGCTCATCCAAGCCCCATTCTTCGGCTTTGTTTTCAAACTGCAGGTTGCCCCTGTTTTTGAATGCGTAGTTGGAAATGGGCTGCACCGGCATTTTGTTAATCAGCTCCGGAATGTTGGTAGCACCGGTTTGCAGTGCCTGGCTCATGGTTTCTTCGCTTCCCAGGAAGTTTACAAAATCCTGGTCGGTCAGGTTTTTGACAATGCCGTTGGCCACGAAAATGTCTTTCAGGCCATCGTTATCCATGTCAAACAACAGGGCTCCCCAGCTCCAGTCGGTAGCGTGCACTCCCGACAAGGCAGCCACTTCGCTAAAGCTGCCGTCGCCATTGTTGAGATGCATCATGTTTCGCTGGAACTGGTAGTGAAAATCGTTGCCGACCACCAGCCGCTGCCGGTTGTAATCTTCAAACGTGGTGGTGGTTTTCAGGCGAATGTCGTTGCCGGGCAGCATGTCGGTCACAAAAATATCCAGATTGCCGTCGTTGTTCAGGTCGGCAATGTCAGCTCCCATCGACGACAAACTGACGTGTTCCATTTTGCTGGTCAGCGATTCGGAAAACGTGCCGTTTCCGTTATTGATGTACAGGTAATCCCGTTCGTAGAAATCATTGGAAATGTAGATATCCAGCCAGTTGTCATTATTGACATCGCCAATGGTGATGCCTAAACCAAAACCGATCAGGCTGCCGTATATACCCGCCTCCTCGCTAACATCGGTAAAGTGTTCGCCATCATTGCGAAAGAGTTTGTCACCACCCAGTCGGTCGCGCCGGTTGCGCAGGTTGGCATCGCGTAGCACGCTGATGGGCGTAAACGTATTGTTGAGCAGATACATGTCCAGGTCGCCGTCCTTGTCGTAATCAAAAAAGGCTGCATGTGTTGAGAATCCGCGGTCATCCAGACCATAGTCAACGGCTTTTTCAGTAAAAGTCAGGTTGCCGTTATTGATAAACAGCTCATTGGCCCGGTCATCGTTTTTCCGGTTTCCGGCGTTGCAGATGTAGATATCCAGAAATCCATCGCCGTTTACATCGGCAAAAGTTACTCCCGTGCTCCAGGCTCGTTTGCCTGCCACACCGGCTTTGGCAGTGATGTCTTCAAACACAAAGTTGCCTTTGTTCAGGTACAGTTTGTTGTCGGCAAAATTAGAGGTAACCAACACATCGGCCAGGCCGTCGTTATTGACATCGCCAATGGCAACGCCACCACCATTGTAAAAATTACGGTAGTTGAAGATGTGAAAATCGGTTGTGTTTTCAACTTGATTCACAAAGTCGATGTGTGTTTTCTCGGCTGGCAACGCCTCAAAAAGGGTCTCTTTGGGAGCTTCCTTTTTGGCACACCCGGCCATTAGCACCAGTCCTACCCACCAGAATACTTTTTGCATGTTCAGAATCAAGGTTTTATTTCATTAGAGGTTCTTGGCTTTTGCCAACGGAACCTGATATACTTGCACAGGAGCATTGTTTACCGAAAACACCCATGCATTTGAATTGACCGCTTGCACATCTTTTACATCGCCTGTTAGTTGCAGCCCCGAGTTGTACTGTGGCACGTATGCAAATCTGAAATTCCCTTTGTTGAGGAATACAAATCCGTGATTGGCATCCATCTTCCCGATGCGCAGATGAAAATACGACTGATTGCCGCAGAGCAGCAAATCTGGTTTGCCATCGCTGTCAAAGTCGTGCAAGGCAATGGCATACACCGGAGCAAACTGCGCTTCCAAAGGTAACGAATGCACCACAAACCCTTGCGGTGTATTTTCTAAAACGCAGCTTTGGGTAAAATCGATGCGATACGTAGTAGCACTTTTCAATTCTTCTGCCGGAAAAATGTCTTCCAGTGTTGCTTCTGCAAACGACTGGTAATTGGTGTATTTCTTGCGCAGGGTCACAATCTGCTCCAGCAGTTCGTCCCGGCTCACGGCCGGATACTGTTTGTCGCCAATGTAATAACTCAAAACCGGGTCTATTCTGCCATTGTTGTCAAAGTCTTTTGCGTACAGCCGCATGGGCTTCTCAGGCGTAGGCTTTATCTGACAGTTCTGGCCCAGGTTCCCCAAAACCAAATCCAGATCACCGTCCTGGTCCAGATCAGCAGCATTAATGCGGTTCCACCAGCCGTTAAGCAGCTGGGTTTCGCCCTTATTGTCCAGAATTTTCAAGTCCGAAACGGTAGGTTTTCCGTTTTTCAGGGATACTATTTTGGGCGACATCCATTCGCCTGCAATCAGCAGCTCCGGTTCCCGGTCTTTTTTCAGCAGATACGCATCGTTGACTAATCCCAGATTGATCCGTAATGCCGACGAGGTTGTAAACTTGCCTTTGCCGTCATTCATCAAAATCAGACTGGCCTCGGCTCCGGGAAACTCGTTTGGAACAGCCCCACCTCCGATAAACAAATCCCAGTCGCCATCGCTATCCAGATCCAGTGCTTTTACACAAGTTCCGTTCATGGCTTCCTGCGGCAGCGCATCTGTAGTCAGTTTAAAATTGCCTTTGCCATCATTGAGATACAGGCGGTCTTGTTGCGCAGGCGAACCTTTGGGTTGCGAAAAATCGCCACTGACTACATACAGATCGAGGTCTTTATCGCCATCGGCATCAAAGAACACCGCATCTTTGTCTTCATAGACCGAATCGGTAACGAAGGCGGGGGTTTTGAGTGTACGAAACCTACTATTTTGCTGTTGCACAAACAGTTGTCCAGATTGATTGCGAGCCCCGCCTACATACACATCGGCCAGGCCATCGCCATTGACATCACCTACGGCTATGCGGGCCCCTGAATACGAATATTGGTAAGGCAACAGAATTTGACGGGCAAAGTCGTTGGCAGGATTCTCTCGATGGGCAAACGAAATGGCGTCCGGAATACTCTCAAACAAGACCGAATGCCTATATGAAGATTCCATATGCGGCAAAGGTCTATGAATATAGTTTACCTCTATTGTTTTATTGGCATCTGTTAAGGTAGTGTCAAAGTTCATTCCGTCCGGCCAATCCACGTGCACTTTGAGAGAACCTGTGTAGGCACCCAATCCAAAATGCAACGCATCGTAGCTGCTCGACTGAAACCCGCGAACTGCCATGAATTCCTGGTATTGAATGCTACTGTCGGTCTGAACGGTTACTTTGGCTCCAAACGGATTGTTTTCCGGACCTTTCAGTCTGACTTTCAAATAATTGTATTCAGGGGTTTTTGCTTTTTCGGAGATACTATTTTCTACAGACACTAGAGTATTCCGGTAAATCCGGGCCGCGGCGTTGTTGTTATTCGTTACCAAATCCAAATCTCCATCGTCGTCCAGATCGACCGAAACGGCGCCATTGGCAACGGTCAGCTTTTCCATTCCCCACTCCTTTACTTTGTCCGTAAAGGTCAGATTGCGATTGTTTTTAAATATGTACGAATGCGTTGGTGACGAAGGCATTTTCTTGATTTGTTCCATTAACGACTCATGTGGCTGCCCCGAAGACGCTTTCATTTCCTCATCGGCTGTGTACCGAATAAAATCCGAGTTGGTAAAATCCCTGATTTCGCCATTGGTGATAAACAAGTCTTTCCAGCCATCATTGTCAAAATCGGCAAACAAGGCCGACCAGCTCCAGTCGGTATTGGAAACCCCAGCTAACTGCCCGATTTCGCTGAAAGCGATTTTTGACTTTTTGCGTACAATATCTCCCTCATGTGCCGGTAACATGATGTGTTCCATCTCAAAACTGGCAGGATTGGCTATGTGCAACATGTTGCGCATGTTCTGATGGTAAAATCCATTGAGCAGCATGGATTGGTAGTTGTTCCAATTGTCCGGAAAGGCCAGCAGTTTTTGCCGAAGGTTATCTTCGGGCAGCATGTCCAGTGTGAATATGTCCGGATGCGTATCGTTATTTACATCGGCAATGTCAACACCCATGGAGAAGCGGGAAGTATGGTCCAGGGTGCGCTGCAATTCATCTTTGAAGGTGCCATTCTGTTGGTTGATGTAGAGATAGTCGTCTTCCACGTAGTCATTTCCCACATAAATGTCAGGCCAGGAATCCCCGTTTATATCAGCCACCGCCAGTCCTAAACCAAATCCCAGGGGATTGCTTTTGATACCGGAAGCCAAGGTTACTTCGGTAAATTTTCCATTTTCATTCCGAAACAGCTTGTCGCCCGCATAATCGTCCCGCTTGGCCCGCATGACCGATGCATCCGGATTGCGTTCATAATCTTTCAGGTTATGGTTCAGCACAAAACAGTCCAGGTCGCCGTCTTTGTCGTAATCAAGAAAGGCCGCCTGGGTGCTGTAACCCGCATCAGCCAGTCCGTATTCTTCTGTTTTTTCTGTAAAGGAAACCTCAGCCCCTTCTCCTTCTGAGAGGGAAGCTTTGGGACCATTGTTGATGAATAACTGATTCTTACGCACTTCTAAAGGCAGATTGCCCGAATAACATACGTAGATATCCAGCCAGCCATCCCCGTTGACATCGGCCAGGCTTACACCTGTTTTCCAGCTTTCTTTTCGTCCGGCAACGCCCGCTTTGGCAGTGATGTCTTCAAACACAAAGTTGCCTTTATTCAGGTACAGTTTGTTGTCGACCTGATTGCCGGTAAAATATAAATCTATTTTTCCGTCATTGTTAAAATCACCGGCAGCTACGCCTCCCCCATTGTAAAAATATTCGTAGGTAAGTACATTCTGATTTTCGGTTTCAGTTAAAGTATTGGCAAAGGAGATTCCTGTCTGTTGGGATTCCACTTCCTCAAACAAGCGGGTTTCTGTTTTGGGCTTACAGGCAGAAAAAGCAATAACCAGAAAAACAGAACAATAACGAATCAGGGTCATGGTGTATCTCACAAATAGTATCTTTTGTTAGGCAAAAACCTCTGTTTTTCTCACAAAGATAGCATTATCTATTCCAATGGTTAAATTGATTATCAGTCAGATAAGCAAAACAGCAACCAAAGCTTGGTTGCTGTTTTGCTAACAATATTTACTAACTCAGCGATTAATAGCCAAAGTTTTGTTTCAAGTTAGGGTTTGTATCCAAAGCTCTCTGAGGAATAGCAAATACGACCACATGTTCAGGTGAAACTTCATCTTTCTGACCAAATGCCCGAGTAAATTGACCGAAACGAACTAAATCGTTACGACGCCAGCCTTCCCAATAGAATTCACGACCTCTTTCAGCTATTAAAGAGGTCTCATCCACAGAACCTAAGGCGGCAACGCCGCGGGCAGCTCTGACAGTATTTACCAAACTCACAGCAGTAGCCCCATTAGTAGCGGTACCGCCTCTTAAGATTGCTTCCGCTTTCATTAACAATACATCTGCATAACGGAAGAACACATAATCATTACCACTTTGAGTTTTGTCGCGTACTGTTGGATCGGGAAGATACTTCAATACACGAATACCCTGACGTTCGTTTGAATATAGAATGTTAATATCAGGTGTAAATACCAGATCATTACCACCACGGTCTTTCAGCTTGTTACCTTTGCCATCAAACTGCTGACCAATCAAAAATCCATTGCGAAGACCTGTAGAATCAGTCAATCCAGGTACAGCTTTTCCACCTCTTCGTTCATCAACCGCATCAAAACTATTATAAAAGTCAGCTAAAGTAGTAAAACCATTCCAACCGCTAGGATTTTGATTATAATGCAGTGTCATATAGTAGCGGTTGGCAGCACTACCAACAGGCGATCCACGGTCGTTGCGAATAGAGAAAATTAGCTCGTTTGATAATTCTCCGTTGTTCCAGTGGAAGTTGTCAAAATATTCGCCAACTGGTTCAAGAGAATAATTACCTCCACTAATAAGCAGATCACAGTCAGCGATGACCTGATTCATGTCTTCTGCCGCAAACGTAAATGGTCCGGAAGGCTTTGTTGGATCCTGATTGTATACGGCACGATTAAGTTTTGCCTTAGCACGTAAGAAAATAGCAGCATCACGGGTTGCTTTGGTAGGTGAAGCCAAAGGTTGCTTTCCTGCCGGTAAATTTTGAACTGCAAAATCAAGGTCGGCAAGAATAAAGTCTGTTGCTTGCTGGCGCGTAAATACTTTAGGATTTACATCAAAACCTTCATTAGCCTCGCGAAAAGGCACTTGCCCAAACAAATCTACCAGTTGAAACATAAACATAGCACGCAAAAAACGGGCTTCTGCAGCAGCACTTGTTGAAACATCGGCTTGTGCTAATACTTGAGTGGCACGAAACACGCCAGTATGCATATCATTCCAAGCATCAATGATTTGATTATGAGTTGAATTCCAGGAATGTTGATGCAATTGGCGCCAAGTACCAAAATCACTCCAGTCAGTTCCACGGGTTGGCCCAAGTTGTTCATCAGTCGTATGTTCTTGCATAGCATATACATTAGCCTGATTGGTCATGGAGTTTAACTGAGAATATACCCCTGACAAGGTAGCGTTACCTGCTGCTGCATCTCCAGTTTTGGTATCTAATAATTTATCCTCTAAGTTGGTACACCCAAATGTACCCGCAAATAAGGCTCCTACAAGGGAAGCCGTTAATTTAAATGTTAACCTTTTCATGGTTATAACCGATTATATGTAAAGCGTTAGCGTATAGTGAGTTAACTTTAGTTTTACAAACATTTTGCTTTCTACAAAATGTTTGTAAAACCATTTATTATTTACTGCTTTTTATTCAGCTCTTACAGTAAATAAGCCCGTTTAGAATCCAACATTCAACCCTAGCGTAAAGGCACGCGCAGTTGGGAATGAGGTGTAATCCATTCCGATTGATGGAATGCCATTCAAAGATGCATTCGTATTAACTTCCGGATCTACGCCAGAGTATTTTGTAAACAACAGAACATTCTGACCAGTCAGTGATATGTTCAAGGTTTTCGCAAATCCGTTTGCAGGAATCTTGAAATTGTATCCTAAAGTAAAGTTAGATAGGCGAATAAAATCTCCTTTTTCCAAGAAACGAGTCGAAGCTTCTCCAAAGTTATTGGGGCTTTCTTCGCTGTTAGCAACTTCTTGTGTTACGTTACGTCCGTTACGCAAGTTTCCTTTCAAGAACAGGGCATTAGCAGTATTATTATACACATTAAAACCTGTAGAACCATTGAAGAACAGGCTTAGATTCCAAGGGCCGTAAATAAAACTATTAGTCAAACCGAAAATTGTTTTTGGAAAAGGACTGCCAGCATAGGTCAGATTTTCACCATTGGGGTAAATCCCAAGTCCACCTTCTTGGCTTCCGCCCGCTTGGGTATATCCTCCGAACTCGCGCAGGAAGAAAGCGTTAGCAGGATAACCATCGCGAATTGTTTGAGCAAAGGCTCCTGACAAACCCTGACCACGTACAGCACCTGTAGGAATAATAGTACCAATACCACTTACTGTATTAGACAAGAATGTCATATTATAAGATACATTCCATTGCAACTTAGTGTTTTGTAACACTTCATAGTTTAATGTCACTTCAACACCCTTGTTGATCAGATTTCCAGGTAAGTTCACCCAACGTTGACCAATAGGTGCTGGTTGAGCAACAAATTGATTGATAAGGAAGTCGGTGGTGTTTTTATTGAACACATCGACACTACCCGTCAGGCGACTCTTAATCAGAGCAAAGTCTAAACCAACGTTCCACTGACGAGTCTGTTCCCATTTCAAATCAGCGTTGGTTGGATTAGCTGGGGTTGCAGAAGCATTGTTTGGATCGAAACTGAAAAACGGTTGAGTAACACCTACTGCAGCAAAATCTTGGTTACCAGTAATACCCCAGCTTGCCCGTAATTTCAGATCATCAAAAATTCCCTGAGGCATAAAGTTTTCGTTAGAAAGTCTCCAGGCAGCCGCAAGGGATGGGAAGTAACCATACTTGTTATTGATACCAAATCGAGAAGATCCATCTACACGTAGAGTAGCCGTGAGCAGATATTTGTCATTGATATTATAGTTAACCCGACCAAAATAAGATTGCAGTTCGTTTCGGTTACGGTAAGAGCCGGCATCAAAAGCCTTATTACCTGAACCCTGGTTATTTACAGCCCGCAGGTTGTTGTATAACGGCAGTCCTGTAGCTAGATATTCAGGCAAATAAAACTGTGCTCTAGAAAAACTACCTGAATTGTTAAACTGTTGGAATGAAAAACCAGCAACAGCATCCAAATTACCAATACCTACTTTATTGTTATAAGTTAACGTATGTTCAATTAATGCCATGGTTCTGTTCAAGTTGTTAATGATACCAAAACCAAAAGCATCATTAGCACCATTGAAACCAGGAATAATAGGAGGTACACTTGTTCGACGAATACCAGCTGAGTTATCCAAACCTACATTTGCCTTGTAGGCTAATCCTTTGATAATTTTCCAAGTAAGGCTCGCATTTGCTAATGTACGCATCGTTGTTGTATTATCATCAACACCCTGTAGCATCCCTACCGGATTGATGAAATCGCCGCCATTAGGCCTTCCGCTATTGTCGGCCCGATAACCGTTTGGAGTAAAATAGCGACCTTGCGCATCGTATACGGGATAAGTAGGGTTCGCCTGTAAAGCAGCACCTAACAAATTCCCTTGAAATCCTGCGTTATCCGTAACAGGTACGTTAATATCTTTTATACGTGAACTGGTCAAATTAACATCAAATACTAATTTATCATTGAACATCTCATGGGTAGCATTCACACGACCTGTGATACGATTCATGGCAGACTTCTTAATGATACCTTGTTGATCCTGGTAGCCAAAGGAAACAAAATAACGAGTATCCTCATTGCCACCACCAAAACTCAGATTGTAATTCTGAGATAGTGAAGTACGAAAGATCTCATTTTGCCAATCTGTATTTCCTCCTGCATTAATTACTGGCGTATTAATATCACCACCAGCAGCCTGCACACCCGCCAGAAATTGGCTAGACGAAAGCAAATCATATCGACGTAATGTAGAAGAAGCAGTAGTGGAAGCTGAAAAATTCAATGTTTTTTGACCAGCTTTGCCTCGACGTGTAGTAATAAGCACTACACCATTTGCACCACGAGCTCCATAGATAGCCGCAGCAGAAGCATCTTTCAATACACTTATATTCTCAATATCAGATGGATTCAAAAAGTTTAGTGGGTTCCTAGGTGAAGAGGTACCTGCGCCCACGTCTTGTCCTCCATCTTGTGTAGCACCACCGTCAACAGGTACACCGTCGATTACAAACAAAGGGTTATTATTATTTCGTAATGAAGTACCTCCCCGAATACGTATGTTAATTCCTGCACCTGGTTCACCGCTGGCTGGCGTAATCTGGATACCCGCAGCACGGCCTTGCAGTAGTTGTTCTGGAGAAGCAATAATACCTTTGTTGAAATCTTTAGGCCCTAAAGCAACTACACCGCCCGTCACATCTTTCTTTTGCTGCTCTCCGTACCCGATAACCACAACTTCCTGTAGTGATTGTACGTCAGCAGCTAAAGTTACGTTAATTGACGCACGGCTACCAACTACCATTTCCTGGGTTACGTAGCCTACAAAACTGAATACCAGCGTAGAATTGTCGCTTGGAACATTCAGAGTATAGGTACCGGAAGCATCTGTAACCGTACCTGTGGTGGTTCCTTTTACAGAAACACTCACTCCTGGCAGGCCCGTATTATCAGCAGAATCAGTAACCTTACCGCTTACTGATTTTTGAGCATAAGCTGTTGCACTTAGACATAAGCACACAAATAAAAAAGACATAAGCCTCCATACTCCGGAAACATGTCGGGAGGGGTTAGGCTTAATTAACTTTGGTAAAGTAATTGTTGCGTTCATACAAGTAAAAAGGGTGATTTTAAGATGTAAAAAGGGTTCCTTCCAAAAGAAAACAAGGTACTATTGAAAAGTGTACTTATATTTAACTAGCAGAAGCAGTACTAAGCAATAAAAAAATTCTGGTTTGCAAATATAGAAAATGCATCGTATTAAATAAAAATGGAAAAATATAATTTTTTCTTTTTTTCATTTCTTAAAATAAACAGAGTGCAAAATTTTCTAAATCAGTTCGTATTTATCAGAGGCTATATATAACAGATACAACTCAGAATCCGTAGTAATTGTTTGGAAGAAAGTGATAGCCTGGCTTATTCAATAACTGCTATGAAGAAAAGGTTGAGATGAAATCTTCTCAAGTTTAATTGTAATTTTTCTTAGTTACAATGTAATATATCTTATTTAATGCAAAAAAATTACCGAAATCGTTAACGAAACCGTTTTCGTAAAATATCTTTTCACTAATTTGGAATAATTCTAAACTTGGATTTCCGGTGTTCCTATGAAAACACTATCCTTTTATGAAAAATAGTCACACAACGTTAAAAGACATTGCCCAACAACTTGGCATCACGGTAGCCACCGTTTCCAGAGCATTAAAAGATTATCCAGACATTAGCCCTGCAACTAAAAAAGCGGTTCTGGAACTAGCGGAAAAACTTAAATACCGCCCCAATCCCATTGCGTTGAACCTGAGAAACAGCCGTTCGCACGTGATTGGAGTAATTGTTCCCGAAATTGTGCATTACTTTTTTTCATCCGTTATCAGTGGCATCATTGATGTAGCCGACCAGGTGGGGTATAGCGTAATGCTATGCCAGACCAACGAATCGTATCAGCGCGAAATGCGCGAAACCACGTTGTTGCTCAACAGCCGGGTAGACGGTCTGCTCATTTCACTGTCGGACGGTACGTCATCATTTGAGCATCTCAATGAGTTTCTCGAACACAACATTCCGTTGGTGATGTTTGACAAAGTGTGTGAGGAACTCAATGTTTCCAAAGTGATTGTGGATGATTATGTAGGTGCATTTGAAGCGGTAGAACACCTTATTTTGCAAGGAAAAAGAAGAATTGCCCTGATCCGGGGTCCGCTGATTTCCTCTACGAATAAGCTGCGGGCCAAAGGCTATTTTGATGCCTTGCAAAAACATGGTATTCAGGTTAATGAGGCTTATGTTATGGAATCGGGCAAAGGCGCTACCCTGGAAGAAGGCAGCCGCATTTCGATTCAGTTGCTGGACTTGCCCGAACCACCCGACGCCATTTTTTCAGTAGCCGATGCGGCTGCCATTGGTGCACTAAACACTGTGAAGCGTTTGGGAAAAAAAGTACCCGAAGACATTGCAGTGGTCGGCTTCAGCAACTGGGAAATGGCTTCAGTAGTGGAGCCCCCTTTGAGTTCGGTCTATCAGCCGGGCTATGAAATGGGACAAGTATCGGCCCGATTGTTACTGGAACAGATTGAGGCTCTTCAGAATGAACAGGAAATTATTCCTGTAACCAAGACATTGCCTACCCGCCTCATTGTCAGAGCCTCATCGGCGATAGCCAATGCAGTTTCACTGTAATAGACGCAAGGTTTTCTTTCGATCGATTTTAGCGGTAGGTGTTTCCAGAAACTGTGGTATGTAGTGCACTTTCCGGGGAACTTCGTAACGTGACAGGCCGGTTTTCAGTTTTTGAAAGATACTAGTTGACAGTTCTTCAGCCAGTGGCTTGCCTTCTATGATCAGTGTAACGGCTTCTCCCAATTGCGAATCAGCAGTTCCGGTTATAAAAAAACGAAACGACAAATTCAGTTCTGTCAATGCCTGTGTCAGGGCCTGTTCTACGATTTCGGCCTGCACTTTCACACCTCCTGAATTGATGACATTGTCAATGCGGCCCAACCACCGGAAAGTGGTCGGCGAAAGAAGTTCTACCACATCATTGGTCACCACTGGATTTTCAGTCAGCAGCGGGGCATGGACAATCAGACAATCCCGTTTATCAGTTTCAAACCAAATTCCTTCCAAACTCTGATAAAAATCCTGCTTCCTAGTTCCGTTCAGCCGACGCAGTGCCACATGCGATACGGTTTCGGTCATGGCGTAGGTCTGAAACACAGGTGCTTTTATCTGCTGCAGCGCATCCTCCAACGGCTGTGAAACCGAAGCCCCTCCTACCAGAATTGCCTTTGCCGAATTGAGTACCGGAATCTGTGCCAGTGTATTTTCCAGAACGGTTTGTAGTTGCAGGGGCACATACGATTGAAAATCAAAACGTGTTTCTGCCGAAAAATGGCTCAACGGATTGGAAGAAGGCTCCAAAACGGTCAACTCCATACCCATTTTCAAGCCCCGTACCAGCATCATAATGCCAGCAATGTATTGCACGTTCAGGTTTACTAAGGCACGGTCACCCGCCTGCAAACCCAATGCACGACCGGTCATGTCTGTACTGGCAGCCATTTGCTGGCGACTTAGGGTTATTGGCTTGGGTGACCCCGTTGAACCGGAAGTATGAAGCACGAATTTTCCCTTACCCAAAAGCCAGTCATGGCAAAACTGCCAGGCTGTCAATTCGTATTCGGTAAGCCCCGTTGGCTCCCTGTCTATCCTGATCTGGGCAAAGGACGCGTTTGTTTGAGAAGAAAAAAAGAGTATCCTGCTCATGGCAAAAAGGCCATCATTTCACGAGCAACCAATTGATTTCCTTTGGCATTCAGATGCACGCCATCGGTAGTAAGCACATCTTTGGCCATGTTGCTTTTGTTGTATTTCTTCAGGTGGCGCTGAAAGGCCGCCCGCAGATCGCAGAGCTGACTGTTGGTTTCTTTGGCCACTTTGCGGCTAATGGCGGCGTACTCGTCCAACATCTTGTCCTGAGGATTGGTACCAGCTTCGGCCTCGCCAATCACGCTGGGAGTACACAGTATGACTTTGGCACCTTTTTCCTGAATTTTGCCAATCACTTCTTTCAAACCTGTTTCAAACTTGTCTTTGGGAGTACCGCCACCGTTGTCTTTGCAGCAGGGATGCGAGTAATGCCATACATCGTTGATGCCAATGTAAATGAACACCACATCCGGATTGCGGCTCAGCACGTCTCTCTCCAGGCGGGCCTGCAGGTCGGGCACTTTGTTCCCGCTGATTCCCGCACCTACCAATTCATAGTCTGCACCTTTGTTTTTCTTCTTTAATTCAGTTTTCATCACGGTGATGTAACCGGTAGAATCCACGGCCGCCTGCGTGATGGAATCGCCAAAGAATACAACTTTTTTGGGAGTGGCAAACCAGCCGAACAAGCTTAGGACAGCAAGCGATAAAAAGGCAAATTTCATAAAAACAGGTTGTAAACAAGTGATAGCTAAAATTAGATCTGAAGGGCAAGGCCAGGTTTTGGCTTTAAAAAAGATACTATTTTCTCGATTCTCCAAGAAAATGACCGTATTAATCTACGTTAAAATGCATACAAAAGGCAAAAGCCCCGAACCGGGGCTTTTTTGAAGTGGTTTGTTTTATTCATCCAATGTATTTTTACAAACGCAATGTGTTTGTAGTTTGATAAGTCTTAATATACGTCGTGTCCGATGATGCGCATTTCCAGATCATCGGCTACATAGGCAACTTCCAATATCATATCCCGAACCAGATCTTCGGTGCAGTGGTCATACAGAGCGGCAGCGGCCACTTTCAAAAAACCTTCATGAATGATCACTTTGCTGTAGTACAACTCCTGGTTTAACTCCAACATGGCACGGTGGTCTATTTCGGGACGCAGGGTGCACACAGTCGACATAAACTCAAGCATGGTGCCTTGTGGCCGGTCGATCAGATAACCGGTTACACTCTGGAAGCGATCCCGGTTGAGCGGAATGGTAATGATTGTATTTTCGTAAGAATATTCTACAAAACGGCCGTCAATTTCCAAAGCCAGTTTTTCCATTGTATCTGTTAGGTTCATACACATAAGAAGTTGAAGATAAAGCAACTAGTAAAGAGGAGATTCGAATATGTGTACAATAGGTACACCAACAAAGTGCTGCCGACGGGTATCAGTTATGTACTGAACGCGCTGCTACTCCCTGCTTGTGGCAGGAATCCGGAAAAGAAACGGGAGTTATTTGAAGGTGCTCTGTAAAAACGATTTCCATAGCTGACGTTTGATTTTCAACTATAGATACGAAAAATAAGAAAAATGTAAACACGATTATACATTTTTCTAAAAAAAATTATTTGTGTAAGATTATGGTCTGAAAAGCGAGATTACACATCCAACTTGCTCATTATCAATTATTATTAAAAAAATGTATTCCGGAAACCTAAAAATATTTTTTTCGTATATATAATCTGATTCAAAAAATGCACGTTATTATGATTCAAAAAGTCTGGAAAGAGGAACAAGAACTACGATGTAATATTTATCTACCTTTGCATATGTGAACAGACTCCCCTTTTTCACTTGCAAACTATTTCTGGCCCGCTTTTTTACACAAAATCAGAGAATGAAGCTTTTACCCAAAAAAGTGTGTCAGTTTGCCTGAACCACCTGAGACATTTGCCGGAAAAATAGTATAGTAAAAAAAGTCAAAACCGGCACCCGAATTGAGAAAACCATTACAAAAAATAATAAAAACCACAAAATGTCAGCACAATCATCCTTAAAGAACGCAGACGAAACAACCAGCGAATTTTCGCGTGGACTCGAAAATGGTAAGTTAGATCTGGACAAGAAGCATTACGAAGGTTTCTTGTCGAGCCAGGTTATGTACAATCAGTCTGTGGAAAAAGCACAGACGCGCAAATCTGAACTAGCCGCTCTGGAATCGGAACTGGCCGGGGCACGCAAAGAATCCGAACGATGGATTGAAGAAATGCAGTTGCACGCCCATCAGATTCCGCTGAAAGAGCAGCAAGCTGAAAATTTGCGCAAAAACGCCCAGCAAGCCGTTGAAGAAAAAGAGCAGTTACGTGAATTGCGGAAAAAAACCCGCAACGACAATCCCTTTCTGATCGGGTTGTTTTACGTACTGGCGGGTTTGCTTTTCATCACTGGCGACTTGATTATTTCCAAAGATATTGTCGCTTATGCCTTTGGCTTCAAAGGATTTGAAGCGTGGAGCTTTGCGGGCGGCCTGGCGGCCTTATCGCTTTTGCTCAAACCGGCTTACGAACGGCTCATTGAGCATTATTACCAGGAAGGCAACCAGCGGCGCTACATCTATTTCAAGATGGTGCTAATTTTCTTTGCCATTATGACCATGGCCGTTTTGGGTCTTTACCGGTACGACGCCTTCCGGGTGGATAAAATGAAAGCTTTCTTGAATACCGAAGCCACTTACCTGCAAAGCGGTGCCGGTACCAATAGCCCTACGTTGATTGCCAAGCTGGACAGCTTGCGCCGGCAACGGATTCAGCTGAACGAAGAACTGCTCAATGATCCGTGGGGAGCATGGTCGTTTGTACTTACAGGCATTCTGTTTGCGGTTTCGGGTGCGGTATGTCTGGGGGTAGGCACGCCGATTGTTCAGACCTACTGGAAACGCTGGGTGCAGATTCCCATACGCATCGGTCAAATGAAACGCGCCGAAAAACGTTCTTTAAAAGAACTGGAAAAAGTGGAGGTTCAACTGGCCGACGAAAAGGCGAAAAAAGCCATCAGCGAAAGCCATCTGGCTATGTTTACCAAGCCTGAAGAGCTGCAAAGCGAAATTAAGATCCTGCGGGCCGAAATACGCGAGATTGAAGATCAGCAGAGCCTGTATGATGTGGAGCGGCGTATATCTCACTACAATGATGGCTATGCCCACGGCAAAATAGAAAAGACGGAGCCTCGACCCAACGGCCATAAAGACGTAATCAATGGCAATGGTCATGCAGTGATGTAACTGCTCATTCAAGCAATTTTTGAATCGCTGCTCACCGGGCAGCGATATCTTTTTAATAACTACAAAACACAGTAAAAATTCTGCACAGTGAATAGTATGAAATTTTTAGCAAAAACCTCTTGTATTCTCATGCTGGCCCTATTGGCAGCCTGTGGTGGCGACGAAGAAAAGAAAGCAGCGCCTCCCAAACCCATACAAAGCATCATTTTCCTCGATAAGTCGACCAGTGCAGGCGGCGGCTACACCGAATTTGCCTTGCAGAAATACAATGGCGTGTTGAAAAACCTGGTAACCAACAACATACGCGGCAAAGGTGACCGCCTGGACATCTACTATATCCACGAAAACACCACCAAAGCCGAAGCCTTCAGCGGCACCAGCAAAGCGGCCATTAGCGAGGATACGACGGACATGAACCCAACGGATAAAGAAGCGATTAACAACGATTTTGAACTCACTCTACGCAAAGAACGGACCGATTTTCTGGCGCAGGCACAGCATCATATGTTAGCACAAAATGCCACTGCCACCAATCAGCAAACGGATATCTGGGGTACGCTGGAAGTCATCAAACGCATTGCGGATACGGCGTCCATTGTGAACGTATATTACCTGAGCGACATGATCGAAAGTGCGAAAGGGGAAAATCGACGCGACTTTCATACGACGCCGCCGCAAAGCCGAAACCAGGCGGATGAATGGGCCAAAGCTGACGCCAATATTCTGAAAAAGGATTATGCATCGATTCCTTTCGATAAAATCAACATATACTTTGTATTACCGTTTGAACCCACCAGCACATCACGGGAAAACAATCCGAATGTGACCTATTACTGGGAAACGCTGTTCGATTTGCTTGGCTATAAGAAACGCGTACAGGAAATCAACTAACGAATATAAAAATAGTATCTTTTAAAAATCAAAAAGCCCTGCTAGTCAGGGCTTTTTGATTTTTGACTATAGCGGCTAGCAAGAAGCATATAGCGCACCTAATGGATTATGAATTCTGCAACCTTTTGAAATATAATTTCTTCTATACGCTTGCCTGCACATAGATTGGCATGGTGGGCGAGGCACTTCCCTTTTCTGTTTCCATGGTTACGGCAAATGCCTGTGCCGGCATGGGCATCAGTTTCATGGGCTGCAAATCATTCTGGCCGGGTGCAAACAAGCCCGCATCTACGGGTTTGCCGTCTACAATGGCCCACAGCTGGTAGATTTTACCTTTGGGTAATGGCGGCAACTTGCTGGCAGAGATGTACAGATTACCATTGTGCGGATGCCAGTATACCACTACTTCTCCGCTACGGGTGGGATCGGTGGTTTGCAGGTTCAGAATCCGGTAATCCGGGTTGCTCACAACAGCCATCGTTTGGTGTAACTGTTGGTTTTGCAGGGCAAGTTGCGCCTGTTCGGCTTTGGCCTGTGACAGTTGGGTTTCGGTTTGTTTCCATTGAGTAAACAAAAACAGATTGGCCAGAATGCTAACGCCCAGCAAAATGCACGCCGCAGCCATCCAGTACCGGCTCACGCCTGCCTTGTATGTGGCGGATAGCGTGATCATGTTGTCTCCCGCATCTGATTCCGCTTGTTCTACGCCCAGCGGGATCTCGTTTTCTTCTTTATCTTTCTCGTCTGTCTTTTCTACGGTAATGAAAGGTCCTTTGGCAGCTTCTTGTGCCTCCAGTTCATCCAAAGCAGTCATTACTTTGTTTTTCAATGAGGCGGGTGGTTCCTGCGAAAATTGCGTTGCGTAGGTTTCCAGTGCCGACTGAATAGAGGCAATTTCGGCACGTATGCTTTCGTGTTGCTCAGCCAGGGCCTCTATCTGCTCGTTCTCTTCGGGAGACGTAAGGCCAAGCACGTAGCTTTCTAAAATGCCAGACGATATGTAGGTCTGAATGTCCAATTTACTTTACAACTAACAATGGATTGATTATTTCTTTTAACGGTTGGTCTTCTAATTACCTGTTTAATAGAATCTAGGTCAGGGTACATGGCTGGCAATCCGTATTTTATCTAAAGACTCAGTGCCCGGCGCGTACCTCTTCCCTTCACGGACTTTTCTGTTTTTCGTCCATTAGTTCGCGTAAGTGATTGATAGCCATCTTCACCCGTGTTTTTACGGTGCCCAGTGGAATGTCCAATTCATCCGACAGTTCGCTTTGGGTATATCCTTTAAAGTACAGATACTCTACAATGAGCTGGTGCTCGGGCTTCAGTTGCGACACATACTTTTCCAGCCCAATGGCGTCGGTTTCCTGCTCGGTATGATTTTGCCTATCGACCATACCTACGTTTTGATCCACATCCTGGATTTTGGATTGCTGCTTAAATTCTTGGGTGCGGATTTTATCAATGGCTGTATTGCGGGCAATGTTCAGAATCCAGGTAAACAGGGTTCCTTTGCTTTTTTCGTAGGAGGCGATGTTCTTCCATATTTTCACAAAAGCTTCCTGAATGACGTCTTCCGCCATTTCTTCCGAACGAACTATGCGCACCACCACCCCATACAAAGCCGCTGAATACCGGTTGTATAAATATTCAAATCCTTTACGGTCGTGTTGTTGCAACAGTGCAACCAATTCATTCTCAGCTAATGTGGCGTATCGTGACAAGGTATGTGAGGTTCGTAGCGTGTGAAAATACGGGATGTAACAACGAAATACAAATTATCAGAAACAGAAGTTGCTCAGTAGAAACTTTTCTGGCAAAAAACAGCCTTCGCTATTTGCATGAAAACCAACACAAGGAAATTCTTCTGAGAGAAGTTGAGGAAAAGCAGAATAAAATTACATGCCCTATGCACTTTTTATGTATTTTTTCTAAAAAAGTCTTCTTCAGTAAAACACAGCCTTGTGGTACACCGTTTGTAATAAGATTAAGAGAAATTTTACTGAGGCATATTGAAAGAGTTTGAGATTACTTTTTGCTATGCCTCTCATTAACTTGTATACTATCATTTATCAACTACTATGGCTACAGCTTCTTCCAAATCGAACCCATTACTCAGAAGTATCTTACATTCCCTTATCTTCAAACGCACCACACGCAAAGCCGGGCGGCTGGCCCGCAATACGGCCGGGATCTGGGACTTGCTAAAGCAAGTTTCGACCAAAAGCAGCGGCGTAAAGGATATGGGTTTCTTACACAATTTGCAGACGATAAGCCGCATGCTGCGGGCCTATGTCAAGGGCGAATACAAGGTGGTACCTTGGACTACCGTGCTTAAAATCGTTACGGCGCTGATTTATTTTGTATCTCCGCTGGATTTTATTCCCGATATACTTCCTATCTTAGGCTTTTCGGATGACATAGCCATTGTGTTGTGGGTCATTTCGTCTTGCACCACCGATATCAAGCGTTTCCAGGAATGGGAAGCCAAGCAGGCCATGCCGATATCGGGCAATTAGTGACAGGAGGTTTTGCCTTTTCAAAAGATACTATTTGGCTGCCCGCAAATCAACCGGCATATGTGACACACACGTAAAACCTTCGCTTATGCCCGCTTGCAAAAATTGTGAACACACCTTTCAGGGAACGTACTGCAACCAGTGCGGGCAGCAAGACAACACGGGCCGTTTTACCTTTCGCGAACTGGCAGGTGACTTTGTAGCTCAGGTGTTTACACTTGAGCTACCTGTGTTGCATACACTTCGGGAATTATTTTCCCGCCCTGGGCCGTTTTGCCGGGAATTCATTGCCGGAAAAAGGCGTCCTTTCCTCCCTCCCATTCAGTTTTTCCTGCTTTTATCGGGGCTCCATTTATTGATTCGGATACTGACCCGGTTTGACCCGGTCGCCAATCAATACAAAGCGCAGGGCATTGCGCCGCCTACCGACAAGTATGCGCAAAAGGGTGAGTTTGTCGGGCATTTCATTTCGGAAAACCTGAATAACTTTTTCTTCATTCTGGTCTTTATCTTCGCTTTTTTTTCGTGGCTGTTTTTCCGCAAGTCGCGGTTCTCGTTTACCGAAAATGTTGTTTTCGGTTTTTATGCAGTTGCTGCTTATACGGTCTTTCCCTCGCTGGCTATCTTTCTCAGCTTCCTTCATCCCAAGCTTTATTTTTCCATTCACTTTCTTACGGCGAGTTACTTTACATGGGCTTTGGTCGGCTTTCACCAGGCAAAACTTGCTCCGGGTATCGTTGTCGGCCTCATTGCTTCGGTGTTAAGTTACGCTGTGTATATTCTGACTGCCAGTGTCATTGGTGTCATGTATTTTTTCTGGTGGCGGTAGCGTATTTTTTCACATAAAAAAGGGAACGCAGTACAACTTAACCCAGATCCAAATCGTTAACATTACATTCGTGTTTACTTGCCCGGTATTTTCATTACCAATAGCCACAGAATCTGCAGAATACAGCTTTCTATGAAAACATTTTTACTGCTCGCCAGCCTGTTTGTTCTTTCCAATTTTACCCTTACCCCTACATCTCTTTCTACTACAGCAGAGCTTGATCCTCAGCTGATTGGCATGTGGATGTACACCATAAATGCCAGCAGTGGCTCCGGCAAAACCTTCGTCGATAAGGTGACTCGCATCAAGTGGGAATTTTTTGCCAATGGCACGTTTGAAAGGGGCGGAAGCTTGGATAAAAGCATTTCCAAAGACGCTGCCCGCAAAAGCAAGGAATGGTCGGCACCGACAGAACGCGGCACCTGGTATACGCAAGAAGGCAAGATCTACATTACGGCTATCAACGGCCAGTCGCTTCCTGAAGACCAGCAGCTTTCGGGCTCTTATTACATTGAAGGCAACACGATGGTATTTACTGGTGCCGACGGAAAAAAAGCCATCTGGCATCGGTAGGTTTTGCATCGGAAAAAGATACTATTTTGTGAGAGGAAAAATGCAACAGGTTAGACAAAAGACAAGTGCACTTCTGCCATCCCCTTTCTTCATTTTTTCTTCCACCAGATGACAAATCCCGTTACGGTGACCACCGCCGCAGCCAAGGCAAAGGCGGCATAGAGAATCTTTGTCAACAAACCGCCGTATTGGCCAAAGTGCATTTCTTCAAACAAATGCTCGGCTTTGTATTCGGCATCGGCTTCCGAAGCCCGAAATACATTTTTGACTTTGCCATTGGCATCGATGGTTACGCTGGCGTCAAACTTCCCGAATAGGCGCGTATGTGCCGGTGTCACGCCTTGTATGCGTAGGGGATCCTGTGAATTGCGGGGAAATTCAATGACTTCGGGAATGAAGCCTTCTGTCGCATTTTGCGCCACAATCAAAGCCGCGTCCAGCGAAACCGGTTTGTAACTGTCCTGCTGTTCAGTAACGGCAGCGCGCGGCGGCCTGGGCCCGCCATCCATACGGCGTTCAATGGATTCCCAATGAAAGAAGATGCCCGTGCCCGACATGAGCAGCATGAACAGCAGCGCCGACACGCCAAGCAGCTTGTGAATGTCGGCATTAACCATGTAAGCGCTTTTGTTCCAGCGTACTCCTACCGAAAACACCTGAAAGAGAAACTTGCGGTAATAGATAAAACCGGTCACTGACGACCCGAGCAGGCATAACCCTACCAGCCCCATGATCAGATGCCCCGGAAAACCCAGCAGCAACGCCTCGTGTAATTCCTTTACTTCGTGCAAAAAAGGCTCACCCTTTACAACTTTAACAATCTCACCAGTATAGGGATTCTGATACAACCTCATTCGGTCATGTCTGCTTGACAAATCTGCACGAATGGCTTGGTTGTCTTTTGTGCCATACAAGTGCCAGGTTCCGGGTTTGGCTTCTGGAAATCGCTGCGCAATGATTTGCCATAAGGCATCGTAGCCTTTGCGTTGGCCTTGCGGCTGCACATGCACTGCCTCAATTTCAGACTCAAACAGCAGAATAATGCCAGTCGCAATGATGATGCATAGAAACAAACCGCCAGTAAGGCCCATCCAGCGGTGGAGAAGCAGCACTTGTTTATTGGAGAGCAATTTCACGGGCATAAGGGATTGGATGTAGTGGCAAGGCAGTGAGGTTTTTCACTTTCAAAAGATACTATTTCTGGCGGGTGTTTGGCCCATCTATTCGCTGTAATTGGCGTAACGGTATTCTATGCCCAGGCTTTCGCAAAGCAGGTTTAAAAATGCCTCCGATGGTTTCAGATAAATGCCGATCTGCAGAAAATGATTGCCAAAAGCCAGATAGTGTTCAAAATCCAATTCGTAAATGGGAATCTGGTGCCGAAAGCGGGGTTCTTCCCAAGTAGCCTGTGCATCTTCGCGCAACGCGCCAATCAACTGGTAGGCTGCATCCAAATCACCGATTTCCTTACCTGCAGGCGATTTGACACTCACCAGGTTCTGCATGTCGCTTCCCAGTTGCAAGCGTGGTTGCTCAAACCAATCGAGCCAGGCCGGAATCTGGTAAAACTCCATTTCCTCCACTTCCGCATGCAGCAATTCCCGAAACAACCGCCCCAGAATGAAACCGGAGTCGCTGTACTCGTTTCGCTCTAAAAAACCGTTCTGCAGTAGTTTTTCCAGAAATGTTTCCCGGTCGGGTATCGGCTCCCAGGGATTGGCGGGAAACAAGGTCAATTTTCGTACAGTCATCCGGATTATAATTGATAGGTGCTTAGCAGACAGGTTTTACGTTTTGGAAAGATACTATTTTTGGAATAGAGTCAAACAAGCGTTTTTATTTCTTTCGGTGGGATTACAGGTTTCGGTAAAATCCATCCGGCCACGTTTCATCTGCATTTCCAAACAGTATGGCTGAAAAAGCAAAAACCTCCACCTGAAAGAGGGAGGCTTTTTATACTGTTGTCAACAGACAATCTTCTTACAAACCAAACTCACGGCTATACGTTGCCAAATCCTTGTCGCCTCGTCCTGATAGATTGATAACAATCAGTTCGCTGCCTGTGTTTTTCATGTATTTCAAATAAGCCAAAGCGTGCGACGATTCCAGTGCCGGAATGATGCCTTCCATCCGGCTCAGTTCCAGACCCGCCTCCAAGGCTTCTTTGTCAGTAATGGCCGCAAAAATGGCCCGGTTGGTTTCAAACAGATGCGCGTGGATGGGCCCGATACCCGGGTAGTCCAGTCCTGCCGAAATGGAATACGGCTCCGTTACCTGCCCGTCTTCGGTTTGCATCAGGATGGTGCGGCTCCCGTGCAAAATGCCCGGTTTTCCTAAAAATGTCGTAGCCGCCGAATGCCCTGACTGAATGCCTTGTCCGGCCGCTTCAGCAGCCACTAATTTTACTTCCGGCTCGTCCAGGTAATGGTAAAAAGCTCCTGCCGCATTGCTTCCTCCACCTACGCAGGCAATCACATAATCCGGGTTTTCCCGGCCGATTTTCTCAAACAATTGCTTTTTGATTTCTTCCGAAATCACCGATTGGAAACGTGCCACCATATCGGGAAACGGATGGAAACCAACCACACTGCCAATGATGTAATGCGTATCCACCGGGTTATTGATCCAGTGGCGCATGGCTTCGTTGGTAGCATCTTTCAGCGTTTTGCTGCCACACGTTGCCGCTCTCACCTCGGCGCCCAGCATTTTCATGCGGGCAACGTTGGGGGCCTGCCGCTGTATGTCGATTTCACCCATGTACACAATGCATTCCATGCCCATCAAGGCGCACACTGTTGCGGTGGCTACGCCATGCTGGCCGGCACCGGTTTCAGCAACAATGCGTTTTTTTCCCAATCGCTTGGCCACCAGAATCTGCCCGATGGTATTGTTGACCTTGTGCGCACCGGTATGACACAAATCTTCGCGTTTCAGGTAGATCTGCGCATTGTATTTTTCGGATAGCCGACTCGCCAGATACAAAGGCGTTGGGCGGCCTACATAATCGCGCAGGAGCGAATGAAACTCTTCCTGAAATACAGGATCGTAGATGATCTTCAGATAGTTTTCGCGCAACTCTTCCGCATTCGGATACAGCATCTCGGGAATGTACGCCCCGCCGAAGCTGCCGTAGTATCCCTGTTCATTTACGGCAAAGGCACTTTTATCAATCACTTCCATTGTATAATTAAATCTAGTGTTATTAAAAAAGCGGCACGAATACTACAATAGTATCGTTTCAAAAGATAAAACCTCCCTCAAGCCGGTGTTTCCTTAAATGCATCCCTTAATTTCTGAATGAAGGCTTGTACTCTCTCAACATCTTTTATGCCCGGACTGTTTTCAAACTGGCTATTTATATCAACACCATATAAGTTCAGTCCCTGGTTTTTCAAGGCAATGATGGCATCCAGGCTGTTTTCGTTGATTCCGCCGCTGAGGAAAAAAGGCTTTTCGTTGTCGTAGCGTTGCAGCAGGTTCCAGTCAAAGCCGACGCCGTTGCCGCCGTAGGAATCGCCT
This sequence comes from uncultured Sphingobacteriales bacterium, assembly GCA_963520985.1. Lineage (GTDB taxonomy): Bacteria > Bacteroidota > Bacteroidia > Cytophagales > 172606-1 > Xanthocytophaga. The sequence continues at coordinate 13,102 of CAUQTA010000016.1, read as the reverse complement.
TTGGTATCGAAGAGAAAATAATCGCAGTGGGGTTTGTAGTTGTTCAGGCGGCTGAAATTGAAGTTTTCGTCTACAGCAAAGGCTTTCATCACGCTGATTCCGCGGTTGCGTACGTTGCGGCACACATCAGGCAGTTCGTCGCCGTGCAGCTGCACCATATCCAGGCTGTATTTCTTGACGTTTTTAAGAATCAGATCCGGATGGGCATTCACAAAAACGCCTACTTTCTTGATAGTCCGGGGAAACGATTTCAGCAATTCGGCATCCAGTTCTTCTCCTACATTGCGGGGCGATTTTTCATAAAAGATAAAACCCATAAAATCAGGTTCTAACGCTACCACCGAGTGGATGTTGGCAGAGTCGCGCATTCCGCAGACTTTTATTTTTAGCATACCAATTGTATTTTATTGGGCGAATAATGGGTAATGGTTTCTAAAATTTGTACGAAAGTAAGATTTTTTTCGTACAATTCCAATACTTCCCAACAAACGTAATTTTGGCAACTAGCTTTGCATAACCTCCTGACTTTAAACCAGTTGCTTAACTTGAGCAGCAAAGGCAGCAAAGGCAGCGCCGGGGTCGGGCTGAAGCATGAAATACTCTCCTATCAGAAAACCATGGTAGCCATAATTCTGACGCAGATCCAACAAAACATCGGGATGATGAATGCCGCTTTCGGAAATTTTCAGAAACTCTTTGGGAATGTGGGACGATAGTTCTTGGGAGGTTTCAATCCGGGTTTTCATGGCTTTCAGGTCGCGGTTGTTCACACCCACCACATCAATGTACGGATTGATAAACCGCTGCAACTCATCCAGGTTATGCACCTCCAATAATACTTCCAGGTCCAGGTTTTTGGCAGCCCAGGCCAGCTCTTTGCACCGCTCCGGAGTCAGATTGGCGGCAATGAGTAAAATCACATCGGCACCCAGGCTTTTGGCTTCGATGAGTTGGTATTCGTCAATGATAAAATCTTTACGCAAAATGGGAACGTCCGGATTTGCCTCGCGGGCCCGGATAAGGTGTTCGTCAGAGCCGTCAAAATACTGCTCGTCCGTCAGCACCGAAAGCCCCGAAGCACCGGCTTGTGCATAGCCCGTTGTCACTTGCTCTACCGTCACCTGCTGGTTGATCACTCCCTTGGACGGCGACTTGCGTTTGTGCTCGGCAATGATTCCCGTCCGATTCGGATTCAGGAGCGATTCTTTCAGTGAGAGGGTTTTGCGTTGAAAAAAGAGACTATTTTCCAGCGCCTGAATGGAAGTATTGTCTTTGCGCCGAGCTACTTCCTGGTATTTATGCGCAATGATTTGGTCAAGAATATTCATACACGATAAGTGGTTGCTGTCACCAGCGTCCCGAGCAGGGTTTTTAATTTTTCAAAGATACTATTTTCTGCTCGTTGGTCAGCCGACAGCCAGCTATTAATTCATGCGTTCGGCCCGGATGGCTTCCACTACCAATAGCGACGCATTGATCCGCATGCTTTCCAGCCATTTGGCTTCAAGTATTTCGCGTTGTGCTTCCAGTTGTGACAAATCGGGTTCTACGGGTTTAGGCATAGACACCAGTTTTTGCTGCAATGATTTGATTCGTTGTCTCCGGCGCATTTCGGCGGTTTCGGTAGTGCCTTTTGCCACTTCCAGTTCACGCAGTTTCAGCAGAGCCTTTGTGTAGCGGGCTTCGTACTCAAGGTAATCGCGGCGCATATACAGCTCCTGAATTTCCAATAGTCTGATTTGTTGCTCAATTTCTTTTAGTCTTCTCTCTACTGCCTGAAACTGTGGATGTAAAAATCCGGCGTTAAACTTTAAACTATTCATGAAATTTACAAAAAGGGGTTAGAAACTTGATATCCTATATCAATCAATGAAAGTGGTTCTTAGGTTTTTCTGTCTTAAAATGTACTATTTGGCTTACAACGAGTTATTCATTAGTTGGGGAAAGCGATGCCTTTTCCGACATTAAGCAGCTTTACGGCAATGGATTGCACCATCACTGAAATGCTGGCCGGTGTCTGGTTGTAATCATACATACTATCGACCGACTCGCTGAATCCCGAGCAAAATGCGCCCTGAAACGTGATTACTTTTAAAGGCGCATTGTTTTCTGCTTCTGAAATGGTGATTTTGCCACTCCGGGTTTCCTGCCCTGCCAGTGTACACCAGTCTAGCAACGCCTGATCCATTTTGCCGGGCTTGATGGTCCAGGTCATGCTGTGAGGCGATGGGTTGGTATTGTAATATTCTTCACCCGTCTCAGCCGACGGCGGTGTGTTGTAACAAGAGTAATAACAAGCTTGTAGATCGTATGCTTTCCTTTCGAATTCCAGTTTGATTTTGTACATATAAAAAGTATAAATTAGTGATTGCAAAATACATAGGAAACTTTAATCCATCTCTACGAAAAACCCATTCTTTTTCAATAGAATGGGTTTAATTCTTACAGCTTTCAAAACAACAGACCGAAGGTTTCCCTTCTCTGTTTTGTGCAATTGTTGCTTAAGCAGCGAAGAAAAAAGTGACAAAAATCCAAAAAAATTACTTGGTATTCTCAGTAGGATATTTCACAAAAAAGTAAAAAACAAGAATAAACGTTGTCTACCAGCCTGAAAAACGACAGTTTACTACCTTGACTACCAATATTTTATATACTTTTTACTGTTTTAGCGAAATTGTAAAAATACCATTAAAAACTAACCTACCAGCACACGGAAGCTCTTCAGGGCCTTGCCGCTTTCGAGGCTTTCACGGGCTGCCCCGACGGCGTCTTCCAGCGACCACTCGGGCCGGGCTGTTTGCAAGGCAATGGCCGAGTTTGCCAGTACGGCCTGGGTTTGGGCCGGGGTAGCTTCGTTGTTGAGTACGTTCATAAAAATCGTGGCCGATTCCTGTACGGTATCTCCACCCAATATTTCATCAGCCTGGAGCTTTTGCAATTTCAGGTCGGCCGGAGACAGGACTTTTTCAGTTTTATTTCCTATTATTTTGAAATCGCCGGTCAGGGAAATTTCATCGTAGCCATCCAGGGCATGCACAATGGCAAACTGCTTGTCGGTTTGCTGGTACAGATACGCATACAAGCGGGCAAGTTCCAGACTAAAGACACCCACCATCTGCTTTTTGGGAAAAGCCGGATTGACCATGGGCCCCAGCATGTTAAAAAACGTTTTCACGCCCAGTTCTTTGCGTACCGGCGCGATGTTTTTCATGGCCGGGTGAAACAACGGCGCATGCAAAAAACAAATATTGGCCGTTTCCAGGCTTTTGTAAATCTTGTCCTTATCGTTGGTAAAGGTATAACCCAGGTATTCCATCACCGTGGAGCTGCCACAAATGGACGAAACGCCGTAATTGCCATGCTTGACAACAGCCTGCCCCGCCCCCGCAATCACAAACGACGATAATGTCGAAATGTTAAACGTATCTTTGCCGTCGCCGCCAGTGCCACACACATCCATCGGGTCAAAATCGGCGACGTCCAGTGCCACGCACAATTCAAGCATGGCATCGCGGAACCCTTCCAGTTCTTCCACGGTGATGCTGCGCATCATGAAAACCGTCAGGAAAGCCGACATTTGTACGGGTGTGTACTTGCCCTGGGCAATGTCTACCAACACTTGTTTGGCATCCTGCTTGGTCAGTGTTTTATAAGACAGCAGATGGTTGAGAATCTCTTTCATGAAACAGGAAGAATTAGAAATAACTATACATGCGAAAGACAAAATAGAAAAACAGCACTTTGTAAAGTGTACTTGTACCGATGCTGAACCAGTACTGAAAACCCAACTCAGCGGTAGTTCGGTTAACGATTATACGATAGCTATAGACAAGCTGGCCACTGGAATAAAGCAGGTAGATGATGTAAATAACCGCACAAGCTCTGGCGGCGCCTCCCATACCCACATCACCAGGAGTGTAGGAAGTAAGGAAGTTGCGACTGGCGGCCAGAAACACAAACGCCAGCGGATACATGACCAGAGGTAACAGGTAATGTTGGAAAATAGCAAGTGGAGGCATGGTACGAATCATATTCCGGTAGCGGATCATGTTGAAGGTCATCATCAGGATGAAGAACCCGGCAAAACCCCACAAGACAATATTGACAATCTGTAACCGGTAAATCTCCAGATTGGAAAGTGGAGACAGCATGGCTTCGGTGGCCGGAACAGCGGCTGTGGCAGGCCAGCCAAACACGAGGCAATAAAAGCCAAATAGTATCCCGGCCAGAACCAAAACCTGAACCACAATGAAAAACACCATCACCGGCTCAAAAAACGGGGCTTTGCGAGTGGTTCCAGTGGGTGAAAAAGAGCCTCGCTGCCCGGTAATGGCTTCTGCAATCACTACAGGCAGAATGGCAATGATCATGAAAAAACCGGAGCCCAGCAGCATAAGGGCAAAAACCAGGATTGCCACCACGATGGCGACACAAATACCAAAAACGGCCAGAGCAGACATAAAAGGGAGTAAAATGTGATGGATGGGTTTCGCTTAAATATCAATTTTGTAATTTAACTGCACTTCATCGCCTGGCAATCCCCGAAACCCCCACTGGCTGGCCGGAGACTCCTGAATGCAAATCTCAATATCCATCTTCCGGATGCCTACCTGCGTTTCGATCTGCTCAAACAGCCTGCGAATCAAAGCCTTTTTCGTTTCCGTCGTGCGGCCTGCCATCATGCTTATCTCAATGATGGTATAGCGGTCGGTGCGGTCTTCGGGATAAAAGAAATCCTCTTTGTCGAGGTAAAAAAACCGGTGCGCCCTTTTGCCAACAGGCAGGTTCAGCACTTCTACAATGCAGGCATGTATGGCGTCCGAAAGGGTGTTGTGCACGGGCTTTAGCTGCTCTTCTATTCCGTAAATCTTAATCTGCGACATGGTAAAGGTATGAGAAAATAAAGGTCTGAACTGTGATTTATGGGATTAATTTAATTAACAGAATTTTTACTGCGTAACTTCAAGCATGTCGATTCAAGCACGCAGGTCTGACACTGTGTGTCTGACCTGAACCCGAAACTCGGCGAACTTTAATCAATCGGATGGGAAAGTGGGCAGCCATAAGGAGCCCCTACATAATTTATAAACAAGCGAAAGCGCGTTCTACCATTCTAATCCTAAAAATCCCTTAATCCCACGAAACGTAAGTTCGGCGAAGCCAACCAGGATTCAGACAAGTTCCGGATTCCGAGATGATCCATTCAAAATTCAACATTGAAAAATAGTATCTCCGTAAAAGCGAAAACCTGCCTGTCATAGGCTTTCAGCCTTTACTCACCCAGCCAGTTTCTGAGCATTTGTTTGCCGTGCTCGGTCAGCACACTTTCCGGATGAAACTGCACGCCCCGTACATCGTAGGTCTTGTGCGCCAATGCCATAATGCGGCCGTTTTCGTCCACCGCCGTTACATCCAAACTTTCGGGCAAGGTTTCGGGCACCACCGTCCAGGAATGGTAGCGGGCTGTTTTAAACTCGGCAGGCAAGCCGTGAAACAATCTTTCGTCGTTCTTTTTCACAAAGGCGGGTGTAGCAATGCCATGCAACACATCACTCATGTTTTCCAGCGTACCGCCAAAGGCCTCGCCAATGGCCTGATGCCCCAGGCAAACACCCAAAATGCTTTTGGTAGGGGCATATTTTCGGATCAACTCAAGCATGACACCCGCTTCGGAAGGTACGCCCGGTCCCGGCGACAACAGGATCTTGTCATACGCTTCCACTTCTTCCAGCGTAATCTTGTCGTTGCGATACACCACGGGTTCGTGGCCCATTTCGCGCAGGTAATGCACCAGGTTGTAGACAAAGCTGTCGTAATTATCCAGAACTAAAATTTTCATGCGATTTAAAGACTGATTTTAGGATTGGTACTTTCTTTCAAAACGTTTTATTTATTTTCCTGAAGCGTATTTTTCCATGTAAATGAGCGTAACGTTGTCGTTGAGCACGCGTTTCCGGAACGGCTGATAGCCCAGCTTCTGATACAATGCCAGATTTTTTTCGCTTTTGTGGGCCGTAAATAATTCAAACCGCCGGGCCTGGCTCACTGTCGTTTCTACCGTTTGCATCAGCTGCTTTCCCAAGCCCCGGTTCTGATGACTCGGCTTCACAATCAGCTTGCCGATGTGGCACGTGTCTTCTATTACAAATGCCCGCACCGACGCCACAATCCTTTTGTCATCCTGAATTTTCCACACCCAGCATTTCTCAAATTCCGCTTCAATCGAATTCAAACTTTGAACGATAGGCTGAATCGAAAAATCGTTGTAGAGCAGGGCTTCGGATACATAGGCCTGCTTTTGGAGATATAGAATCTCTTTGGCATCTCCGGGTGTGGCTAATTCAACTTTCATGGGGTTTTTCGGTTTTAAAAGATACTATTTTAAGGACGTCTTTTTTAATCGTGATCGTAGTTCAGGTTGACACCCGCTAGCTGAACGGCACGGCGCAAGGCAGCAATCTTGTTGTTCACTTCCTGCAACTCACTCTCTATCTGCGACTTAAATACCACTCCCGCTCCCGCCTGGTAGTACAGCGTATTGTCTTTGCTCAGAAACGACCGGATCATGATGGCGTGATTGAAATCGCCGTTGAAATCCATGAAGCCAATGCAACCGCCGTAAAAACTGCGGCTTGTAGGCTCGTAGTGGTCAATCAGTTGCATGGCTTTGTGCTTGGGTGCCCCTGAAAGCGTGCCTGCCGGAAAAGTATCGGCAACCAGTTGCAGCGGATTGGTGTGTTCTTCTATCTGTCCGGTTACTTTGGAAACCAGGTGAATCACGTGGGAGTAGTACTGAATTTCCTTAAATGTTTCTACCGTGACATGATGGCTGTGCCGGCTCAGGTCGTTGCGGGCCAGGTCAACGAGCATCACGTGTTCGGCGTTTTCCTTGGGGTCGTCGTACAGTTTTTGGGCCAGTTCGGCATCGGCCTGGTCGTTACCCGTTCGGCGGAAGGTGCCCGCAATGGGATAAATGGAAGCGGTGCTGCCTTTGATGGAAATCTGGGTTTCGGGCGAAGAACCGAAAATTTTGAAGCTACCGTAGTCGAAATAAAACAGATAAGGCGACGGGTTAACGGAACGCAAAGCCCGGTAGACATTGAACTCATCGCCCTGAAAAGCTTGCTCAAACCGGCGCGACAACACAATCTGAAACACATCACCGATTTTGCAATGGTAACGGCCCTTTTCCAGCATCTTCAAGAATTCTTCGTCTGTCACATTCGACTTTTCTTTGCCATTCAGCTTAAACTGATACGAAGGAAAATTCAAATTCTGAATCAGTGAAATCACATAATCCAATCCTTCATTCGTTGACTCAGACGGCGGTTCAGAGCCGTACGTATGCTCAAAAACGTACATTTCGTCTTTAAAATGATTGATAGCAATCACATACCGAAATACCTGATACACCACATCCGGGATGGAATGCGAGCCCTTCAAGTCAATGTCCTCGAAGTACTGCACCGCCGGATAAGCCATGTATCCGAACAACCCGTTGTGAATGAACCGAAACGTATCATCGGTGGACTTCCGGAAGCTTTTGGCAAAGGCCTCCAGTTTTGTCAATACGTCTTTTCTATCCCGGATCGGCGTAAGTGTGGTGGTGCCGTTCGGAAACTGCTCCTGAATCTGGTTATTGGAAACTTCAAACCGAGCCACCGGCTGGCAGCAGATGTATGAAAAAGAGTTTTCATTGCCGTGATAATCAGAACTTTCCAACAGAATGGTATTGACAAACTTGTCGCGAAGTTTCAGATAGATGCTTACCGGGGTTACGGTATCGGCCAGCAACTGGCGGTAACGGGTACGAACTTGAAAGGGCATACGAAAGGGTTGTTAAAATTTTTATTTCAGAACTGGTACGGAAGCAGGGACTCGAATCCCGAACTTCGGTTTTGAAGACCAGCGTTTTACCATTAAACTACTCCCGTAGGAAAACAAAAAAGGCTTGCCATTCAGTGAACAGCAAGCCTTCGGATATATTCTCTTTCTGGCATTACAAAGCACGACTGTTCACATTCCGATCCGAAATGTGCCACCACCATGCAGTATTTACCAGATTTTGTTTCATACGTTTACTTTGGATGCCACAAATATAAAAAAGTCCCTTTGGAAAAAGCAAATCCAAAGGGACAATAATTTAAAATTCTTCATTAAGTCTACATCCATAAAAACCCTTTCCGGTTTATTACAGGATTTTCAACCCGAGTGAAAGCTGATACAAACCGCCTTTGGGCTTGCCCAGATTGACGCGATCCCAGTCGCCGGTCTCAGTAATGGAGCCTTCGTAGCGGGCATCCACCGTAAATGCGCCCACGTCTACCCCAACGCCGGCCTGATAGCCTAAGACGGCTTTTTTATACGCTTCCGAAACGGAACCGGTTTCTTTCAGGAAATCTTTTACGCCTTGTCCGTTCAGGTTAAACGAGCCCATCGGTCCGGCAAATGCCCGGATGTTAAATACCCGGTTGTTAATCAGATTCAGACCAACCAGAATGGGTACATCCACGTTAGTGAGCTTCAGATCATATTTGCCATTCTTCACATCCGGATCGGTGGAATTGTTAATGGTGATAGACGCCCCTTTGGTGGAGAAAAGGCCTTCAGGCTGGATGTACAGCCGCCCAATGTTGAACCGAAGAAACACACCGGCATTGTAGCCCAGCCGGTAATCGGCCGAAAAGTTTTTGGTATCGCGCACCAGTGTGGAAAAATTAACCCCTGCCTTAGGCCCGAAAGTAAATTTAGGAGGTTCGCTTTGTGCCTGCGCCAATTGCAATGACCCGAGGGTCAGACATAGAAAAAAAAGTTTCTTAAACATAGTTGTAAGAGGGATGTTGGTTTGTAGTCAGATAACGTGATACGGTTTCATACATTGCATGTTGGGCAAGAATTCAGAAAAAATTGTACCCAACAAAAAAGCATCCAGGCGAGCCCCGATGCTTTTTAGTAGCAATTAAAAAGAATGTGTAAACACCAAAGTGAAAAAATAGTAGGATTTCTTTTGTCAAAACCTCCTATTTGAACAACCCACCGAGCAGCCCGCCCAACATATCCTGGCCGCCGCCCTGGTTGGGTTTTTGGGTAGATGAAGACGTATTGCCTCCGCCCATCATGCCGCCTAAAACGGAACCGAGTAACCCACCACCCGCACCGCCACCGAGCAGTCCACCCAGTAATCCGCCACCGTCACTACCCATGGTGCCGTCTTGTTTGGCCTGGTTTACTTTTCCGTTTAGCATATTCAGGATCAGCGGAATGGCAATGATGGCAATGGTGCGGGCCATGGTAGGCGAAATATTCAGCTGGTTGCTCAGCTGAGAAGCAACCCCCGGGGCCAGTCCATTGACAACCGGGCTCTGCTGGTTAGTTTCTTCTCCCGACAGCAACTCCTGAACACTCGACATGTCGCCGTTTTGCACTTGCTGCATGATGGTATTCAGAATGGCATCGCCCGCCACACCGGCCACTTGCTGTGTGTTTACACCTAAGCTTTGTACCGAGGGGTTTGTCGACAAGTTTTCACCCAGGTGAGACTGCGCCATGGATAACAATTGATCTAGCATAAGAATGTTTTTTAGTGATTAATTAACAAGTGTGTAAGAAAATGTTTTGTATGCTTATTCGATGGGCCAGCCAATCAAGTCGCGAATCACTACCGAAGCACAAGTAAGCCCGAAGACGGCGGGCAAGTACGAAATGGTGCCATAAGCCGATTTCTTGTACCGGTTGCCGTCGGTGTACATCAGCGACTGGTCCACGTGCTTCTCGGTCGAGTACACAGTTTTGATGCCGGTGTGAATGCCCATCCGGCGCAGTCGTTTGCGCACGTCCGAAGCCAGCCGACAAATCCGCGTTTCGGAAATATCGGCCACTCTGAGCCGGGTGGGGTCCAGTTTGCCACCCGCCCCCATTGAACTGACAATCCGTTGCCGTTGCAGATAGGCCGACTTGAGCAACACCAGCTTGGGTGACAGGCTGTCAATGGCATCCACTACATAGTCGTACTGCGGATTCAGCAGGGTTTCCATTTGCTGTGGTAGCAAAAACTCCCTTTGTGTACTCAGTTTCAGTGCCGGATTAATCTGCAAAAGCCTTTCGGCCATGATATCCACTTTGTACAAGCCTTCGGTTGTTTGCAATGCGGGCAGTTGCCGGTTCCGGTTGGAAGCTTCCACTACATCGCCATCGGCAATGGTCATCGCCCCTACCCCCGCCCGGCAAATGGCTTCTGCCGCAAACGAACCCACTCCACCCAAACCTACCACCAACACGTGTGAATTTTGCAGTTGCTCCAGATTCTGTTCTCCTATCAACAAGGTTGTTCTGGATAACCAATGTAAATCGGACATTGTTTTTAAATTACGACTCTAAATAAAATAAGTTGCCTGCCTAGGTAAAATCTCTGGAAAATAGTATCTGAAAACGAGCAAAAACCTCCTGTTTCAAAAGATGCTCCGGCTTATGCAACCGTTCGCTTGCCGCCTGGTAAACGGCCTGAATGGAAACGTCTTTGTCGTCGGTTTCGAGAAAAAACCGATCTTCCGGCAAGGTTTTGAGCAATTGCGAAGCATTTGACTCTGAACGCAATAACGCAGAACCCAGCGAAAAATAAAAATCATATTTGCGTAGCTGGCGGGCTATCTCCGGGTTGGCGTTAAAGCCATGAATGATCCAGGGCACGGTTGGTTTTCTCTCTTTTCGGATCTGCATCAGTTCAGTAAAAGCTCGCACACAATGAATCACCAGCGGCTTTTGCAGCGCTTCGGCCAGCTGACAGTGGCGTTCAAACCATACCGCTTGCACATCCAGCGGTGCTTCGGCGTTGCGGTCCAGTCCCGACTCGCCGATGGTTAGCACCTGGGCATTCTCTGCCATGTGTCGCACATAAGCCCACTGGGTATCCAAATCTTGGTGATGCATGTCCCAGGGATGAATTCCTACCGAGAAATACGTTGCGTTCCTGATTCCTTTGGTTTCAGTGGCCCGCAAATTTTCAATGGCAATGCCTTCGGCAACGGGCTTGTGGGTATGAAAATCGATGTAAGGAACTTTGAACATAGGCGGAAAGGAAAACACAAAGATAAACGACAGGCTGAACATTTCCCGCCTCCGAACTTTCACACATTCTTCCCGAAAATTGACTATCTTTGCCAAAGCAAGCCGTCCTATCGCTTCCCACCTGGCGGGAGGAGGAAAGTCCGGGCAGCACAGGGCAGCGTACTTCCTAACGGGAAGGCAGCCGGTTGGCGACGACCGTCTGACAGACAGTGCCACAGAAAATATACCGCCCGTAGCAATGAGCAAATGAGTAAGGGCAGTAATGAGCAAATAAAAATTTACTCATTTGCTCATTGCTACAGGTAAGGGTGAAATGGTGGGGTAAGAGCCCACCGCGTAACTGGCAACAGCTATGGCAGGGAAAACCTTACGCGCTGAAAGACCAAATAAGCTGACGCCTTGTGCGAATGCGGAATTGAGGAAACGGACGACAAATAGTATCTTTTGAAAAGACAAAACCCCTGGGTTTTGAAAATCAGCCAATCCTCAATTCCGCATTCCACAAAGAAGGGCGGCTCGTCCGAGTCAGCGGGTAGGTCGTTAGAGGCCAGTAGCGATGCTGGTTCGAGATAAATGATAGGAATCATGCACCCGCATGAAACAGAACCCGGCTTACAGGCTTGCTTTTTTTATGAAGGTTGGAGAGATAACGGTTGTATCGCAAACGAGAAACGGCTAACTTTCCAACCTTTCTATTTCTGTCGCAGATTGTGCCAATCTGTTGCCTGTCAACCTGTAACCTTTCAATCAAGTCTATGCCCCGCATTCTGATTATTGACGATGAAAAAAGCATCCGTTATACCCTTAAGGAAATTCTCGAATACGAAAAATACGAAGTGGACGAAGCCCAGGACGGCGAAGAAGGACTGCGCAAACTGACTGAAAACCACTACGATGTGGCCCTGTGCGACGTAAAAATGCCCAAAATGGATGGCGTGGAAGTGCTTTCCAGAGCCAAAGAACAGGGCATTGATACCCAGTTTATCATGATTTCGGCACACGGCACCATTGAAACAGCCGTGGAAGCAACCAAAAAAGGGGCTTACGACTTTATCTCCAAACCGCCTGACCTGAACCGCCTGCTGGTGACGGTTCGCAACGCCCTGGACAAATCGTCGCTGGTGACGGAAACCAAAGTGCTGCGCAAAAAAGTGAGCAAGGGATCTGATATCATCGGTGAGTCAGCAGCGATTGGCCGCATCAAAGAAACCATTGAAAAGGTAGCCCCCACTGAAGCCCGTGTTTTAATTACCGGCCCCAACGGGGCGGGTAAAGAACTGGTAGCGCGGCAGTTGCACGAAAAAAGCAACCGCGCCACCGCGCCGCTGGTAGAGGTAAACTGTGCGGCCATACCCAGCGAACTGATTGAAAGCGAATTATTTGGCCATGAAAAGGGATCGTTTACATCGGCCATCAAGCAACGCATCGGCAAGTTTGAGCAAGCGGACGGCGGCACCTTGTTTCTCGACGAAATCGGCGACATGAGTCTGTCGGCACAAGCCAAGGTATTGCGGGCTTTGCAGGAAAACAAGATTACCCGCGTGGGTGGCGACAAGGAAATCAAGGTAAATGTGCGAGTGATTGCAGCCACCAACAAGGATTTAAAAAAAGAGATTGCCGAAAACCGGTTCCGGGAAGATTTGTACCATCGCCTCAGTGTGATTCTGATTCAGGTACCTTCATTGGATGACCGCAAAGACGATATTCCAGTATTGGTGAATAAATTCCTGAACGACATTGCCGATGACTATGGCAGTGCGGTAAAACAGATTTCAGCGGAAGCCCTTACCTATTTGCAAAGCCTTTCGTGGAGTGGCAATATAAGGGAACTACGCAACGTAGTGGAACGGCTGGTGATCATGAGTGGCAGCGAAATCACAGAAGCCGATGCCAAAGCCTATACGGGCAAATGAGACAAACGCTCCGACCGGAAAAACAGAAATGGCATGACTGTCAGTCATGCCATTTCTATGTGTAGCTGCCGGGTTTCTCGTGTTGAACACATACTATTTCCTGTAGCGTTTATCTCCCTGCACAA
>CAUQTA010000015.1:0-118153 GCA_963520985.1 uncultured Sphingobacteriales bacterium | reverse complement strand
CACCGTCTCGACCAGTCCCAGGTAGTTGTAGACAATCGAGGTGATGCCCTTGTTCCTGTCCGAGGTCAGACTGCCGTCGGCATCGTAGGTGTAATCGGCTCCGACGGTATTGCCATCCTTGAAATCACCCACGGCTTCGGGTATACTGGTTGTGGTCACCGCATCGGTCACCATTGATATCTTATTCGAATTTGTCGCGTAGGCATAGGTCAGATTGTCAACGGTGGCAAAAGCCGTAGGTGCGGTCAGACTACCCGCACTCATGCCATTGCGAATCAAACGGCTAATGTTGCCATTCTTATCGTATTGCATTCCCGAGAGCGAGTAGCTTTCTCCACTGTATTTGCCACCCGAATAACTAGCACCCACAATCCGGTTGGCCTGATCATAACTGTAGGCGTAACTACGGGCTGGGGACGTTTTGACATTGTAACTCAGCCAGCTCTGCTTGCTTATATTGCCATTGTAATTTTTGCCATCTTCCTGGTATTCGAGCTTAAATCCAAACAAGTCATTTTCACTGGAATTCAAGGTGGCGCCTTTATTCACCGCCGTCAGCCAACCGCGCAGGTTGTAGTCATAATCAATCGTCTGCAAGGCTGTAGTGGTGCCAAATACGGGATCTTCCGGAATGGCCGTGTATACAGTTCCTCCACCGGCAATGACTACGCCAGCAGTGGTCTTTTTCTGCAAAACGATTTTTCCATACTGATCGGTCACTGTGCCCGATATGGTTTCTTCAGCACGTATTTTTTCGGTAGTGGATGGAGTTCCATCCAAAGTGGAGTAGGTACCCGGCTGAATGCGTTTTTGTACCAGTCTGCCGATCTCATCATAAACGTATTCGGCAATGGTTACCGGTGTAGCGCCATTGATCGAATGGTTAGCATTGGTTTTGCGACCCATGTGGTCGTAGCTGTACTCGGTCACAGTTGTATAGGATGGTTTGCCATCGGTGTAAGTGTAAACCGCTTTTCGAGAAGTCACCTCGCCCGAAAAGCTCAGGGTCAGATCTTGGCGCACTTGTCCACCAAAGGGGTTCTGGGAAAAAGACTGAACCAGTCGGTTCTTTTCATCGTAATAGCTAACTGCATACAAAAGGGTATTGGCCAGTTCGCTATTGGTCGGGTTGGATTTGGAAGCCAGTACCCGTGTCATCGAACCAGTCGGCAATCCTTTGGCTGGTTTTTGCGTTAGGCCGTTAAAAGGGGCAAATGCCATGTTTGCAGGTGTAGTCCAGATACTGCCATTGAAGTAAAAGTCATAGCTATCATAGTAGTTGGCCAGGTTCACATCGGTCGTACTTACCGAAGGAAAAGCATCATGACTGTAACCGAAAATATTTCCCCCGCCACTAAAACGGGACTCGAACTGTACACTCACTCCATTGGCGTCAGCTTGCAAAGAAGTTCTCGTACCCGCATTCGCCATCTGTCCCGTGAGAATGATTCGGCCAAAAGCATCATATTTCATAAAGCTCCACTTGCCTTCCAGTCGCTGGCGAGCCGTTTGGGACATCACTAACAAGTCAAGGCGGTTATAAACCAGATGTGTCCAGCCTCCCCCAGGAACCAGTTTTTCAATCACCCGGCCACGGGCGTCATACCGATAAGCAAACAAAAGCTCACTGTTTGCTCCTTCATCGACGGTAACTGTACTACCGGTCAAAGCATCGTTCAATTTGGGTGGAATCACATAGACAAGCTGATCCAATTGGTTATATACATAGCTGGTAATCATCCACGTGGGAGAGGTCTCTGTACCTCCATCCTGTACGTTTTTCTGTACTACCTGCCCTTGTTTGTTTTTAAACTCAAGAACCAAATTGCCGTTTTCATCCTTGGATTGGGTTTTAAACAGTTCACCGGCTGTATAATAACGGGGACTGTTGAGTAGGCCTGGTGTATTAACAGTCCAATTCGTCACGCCCGCCGTACCATTCCAAAGCCTTACTTCCGAAGCGGTATTGAGCAGATACTGCATCCCAACCGAATGACCACTCGATTGCCAGGCCTGTCCAGCACCAAACTGCTCTCCAATCCGGCTGAGTGGGGAAGCTTCGTAAACGGAAAATGAGAACGGATTGGCATCCGAATAAAAAGTGGATGCATTGGTTGGATGATTGGGTTCGATCAATCCATGCGTACTTTGTCCCGGAGCAGGCAGGTATGTCCGGTCAGTTCGGCCAAAGGCGTCATAGGTAATCTGTGTGACAATGTCGCGATTGGCGTTGGCCGGCCGTATGGCAGAAGTACCCGCCGGAGCCGCCCCCTGCTGAACCGATTGGACAGGGCGTCCCAGTCCATCCACATAGTCAATACTGGTGACAGCCTGTGTACTACCAGCACCCCGAAATACCTGGCTTTGTACATAGTTCTCACTTGCCGACGGGGTAGGTTGTGCCCAAAGCTTGCACTGACTTATTAAGACCAGCAGGAATAGGACAAGACCCTTTACCCAGGAATCAAGAAAAAAAAGAGAGAAAATGTTTTTCATATATTATATCTAGTATTCTATTACAAAGTGTACCTGTTAGGTTTTTCTGCCCATGGTTTAGTAGAATACACACACTACTACCTGGTGTTAGAAACCACTTATTTTTCAATCATCTTTGGTCTGCTTGCTAGTTCAAAAGATTTTATTGCTTGTAATGATACTCATAGGATTTGAGCACATTGTCAGGCTGATGAGCACCGTTTTGATCCCGAATCGTTTTCAGGCGCCAAAGGGCATCGTACTCATAAAAGGTAGTTATCCCATTCGGGTCAGTAACCGAAGTAACCCCGAGCAATGGATGATACGTTTGAATGGTAAGCTGACAAGTAGCCGGCAGGTTATTCTTTAACAAAGTCATCTGAGTCCGAATATCCGCATCAGAGGTAAGGCCATTGGGCTGAATAGCCAATGTTGTCAGTGCATTTTGCACCTGCGCAGCAGTAGCATTTTTGATAATAGCAATAGGTAACATACCTTTATATCCCCAGACATAGGCGGTAGGCGTACCATTTGGCTGCTCAGCTTGGGTGATATTGCCATAACTATCAAAGGCTGTCAGGTGAGCCCGCGTAGTGAAATTGGCAGCATTTACAGGTGTGAAATTAGCATTGGTGATGGAAATATAATCCCTGAAGTTCTGAGCCGCTTCTGGCTGGGTAACTTCCAGTACATCTACCCGATCAGGTAAAAGCAAAGTTCCACTAGATGTAAAATAATAGATTGCAGATGAGGCACGGTTTCCGCTCCAGACACTGTTGGCAAATTGCTCATTGCGGATAGCATTGGATTGGATGGGAATACCTACCATATTTCTGCTTTGCATTTGCTGCAAGGCTATCACCATTGGATCTGAACTGGTCAGGCCATCTACAGTAAAATCAAGCGGATACTTTGTTTCATTTGTAATACGTACGCCTTCGCTCGTATTACTGGCTGTACGGGTCAGCTGGGCGTGATTGGGGCTGTCATAATAATACTGTACTGAATTGGTATTGACCAGCGTCTGCGTATTCTGGTCATAGGTTTTTGTAACTGTTGAGGCTAAGTACTTCCAGCGTTGACGAATAAAATAAGCTCCCGCTACCAAATTTCGCACGCGATAGTTTTTTTGCTGACAGGGCGTTGTTTCTCCTACCTCATTGGTTGTAAAGCGCCACATGTACGCAGTACAAGTTCCACCAGAAATTGCAGGCGCTTTTACCAACCGCATCTTATTGTCCTGGGCTGCCGCAGGCAACACCTTGTAGCCTCTGAAGCTAACAGCATTGCGACTATCAACTGTATAGGTATTGGTTGTTTCTGTTAGTAAAACTCCGCTTTGATTATATGCTTTCTCCGTTAATAAATCCCCGTTAGTGATTTCTTCTTCATCAGGGTTGGCATATGCCTGATTGGAATAAACATATTCCTTCCATCCATTGCTTTTTACATCCGAAGCATTTAAAGTATACTCCAAAACACGCGAATAGCCTACATGGCTTCCCTGAAAAGAGCCCAGCGTGATCCGGCTTGAAGAAGAGATATCCATAAAATTACAGCCGTAAGCCTCCGTACCAGTTCCCCAACTTTGTGGCGAATAGTATTGATATCCTGAACTAGTCTGGTAAATAGGTTCGGTGAAAAGAATGCCACTTGAGGTACCGTCGGCATTGGTATATTCATAACTACGCACAGAAGCTTTGATGCCAATATTGGTATAATCGACGATCTTTCTTATGCGTAATCCACCAATCATACGTGTCGTATTATCAGCTTTCTTCGCCTCATGAGGTTCAAATTCAAAGTTAGTGTAGCCACCTGTTGGATAGGTCATTGTAGTCAGAATACCAGCCATCATGTGCGTTTCGCTTGGTTCCCGGTCGGCAAATCCACTATAAAAAAAGTTAGGAAGGCCGGGTATCAGATAATCGGATTGATTGCCATTATTGAACCCCCAATGATCCATTGAGGTACTGTATAAGGAAGGAAGTGCCGTTGAATTATAGGTAAATTTGTAAGGATTTTTGGTGACTCCTGAAACGGAATTGTAGTAACCCTTTTCCTGAATCTCATCCAATCGTAGACGAACTGACTTAGGGTCAGAAGTAGTACAGATAGTGGATAGATTGGCCGCATCAACCGTAGGTGCAGTACAATTGAAATAGCCGTAACGGAATTGAAATTCTTTTAGAAGATTATTTCCATAAAACTTGTCATAGATACTTATCTTGTCTAAAGCAGCCAGCCCTCCCTGATCCCGGCGACCCGAGACCACACTAAAATTGACTGACTGAATAATGTCTCCTGTGCAGGCTGCAGTTGCACAGGAGATATAATCGATCCGTTGCAAAAAAATCCGGTCAATTGTAATGGGAGAGGAATTGGAAAACTGCAGACTTGGAAAACCAGGTGTGCCACAACTCTGTTGCTGGTTAATAGAGCCACTGGCCAATGCACCAAAACGGCCCGAAACATTCAATGCCGTATTGCTATACAGCAGCGAGCTAACCGGAGCAGTATATGTAAAAACCAGTTTCTCATTTCCATTAGCTGAAATGATCTCTGTCAGATACCAGCTTGAAGTGTATGTATAACTGATGGAAGCCGGAGGCAAAGCGCCATATTCGTCATCGACAAGCAGCGTAGATACTTCAGGGGATGAGAATACGTATCTTATTCCTTTGATATCTGTAATGGTGAAGCCGACAATGTTGGCTCCGAAGAATTCAATTTTCAAATCGTTGTGCTCGGTCTTGTATAGTTTCTTATCCGGATCAATGAAGAATTTTCCGGACATACCCGCCACATTATAGAAATAAATGTCAGGTTGGGTTTCATACAAGCCTCTGCTCACATCAGTGGTATAATCAAAATAACTGAACCAGTCACCAGAAGGTCCTGGCCCTGGGGGATTCAAATGCCGAATTTTAGAGCCTTTACCGAAATAGTTCTTATCCATATCCGGATTGCCCTTCACAGACCTTGTAATGACTCCTCCCGCACTCAAAGACCAGTTCAATCCAACCCAAGAGGCAATTTCATCTGTTTGTACCCCTGTGGCACTGTAACTCATTGTGATTGGGAGACTTAAGGTGCGCCCCTTTATTTCATAGAGGGGAATGGATATGTTCGGAGTACCAGTATACAAGCTAATGGGTACATTCCCATATTTTCCCAAGCTAGCCGCTTCCGGAGCTGGAGGAATAATGATGTTTTGCTTCAAATACTGTTTTTGAATTTCTTCTTGAGACGCATTCTGATCTTCCTGAGCATAAGAAGACGATGTCTTAAAAAAAAGATATATCAATAAGAGTGTTAGTAGTTCTATTTTTTTCATACTCCTTGTATTAAAGATTTATATCTAGTCTTCTTATTTGTGTCCCCAAGAGCTAGTGATCCATTCAGGCACCAGGGTTTTGGATAGATTCAGTTTGAGCTTGTCCAGTTCGGCTGTGGGCAATCGGGAGGTATCCAGTTTCAAACTCTCCAGCTTGGTCAGACTGCCTAGTCCATCGGGCAGCTTGGTCAAGGGATTATTCTCCAGTCCGATGCTTTTCAGTTCGGTCAGCTTGCCAATCGATTCGGGAAGTGTTGTTAACTGGTTTCCGTCCAGGTTCAGGCTTTGCAGTTTGGTCAACCCCAACAGATCCTGTGGCAATTCGGTTAAGGCGTTCTGTATCAAATTCAACTGCTTCAGTTCAGTGAGTTTCCCTAAACTTTCAGGCAAGTGAGTCAGCTTGTTCTCACTGCCTAATAATGTCTGCAATCCTCTCATATCACCCAGGCTTTCGGGCAGGGACTCCAGCTTATTAGCAGACAGATTCAACTGGGTCAGCTTGGATAAACTCCCTAGCTCTTTAGGCAAAGCAGTCAGTTTGTTGGATTCGACCGAGAATCCTTTCAGTTCGGTCAGTTTTCCCAGTGAAGCAGGCAGAGAGCTCAACTGGTTGGCTCCCAGGTCCAGAGTCTGCAGCTTGCCGAGTCCTCCGATTGATTCGGGAAGCGTTTCGAGCCTGCCGCCATGCAGATTCAGACTCTTCAGACTACTCAGTTTACCCACTGACTCGGGCAATGATTTCAATTGGGTCTGCAAAGCCGAAAGCTCAGTCAACTGATCCAACTTGCCCATCTGGTCGGGAAGTTGTTTCAACGGGTTCAGATTCAGATTCAGACTCTTGAGGTTATTCAGATCCGTCAGTGAAGCGGGCAGGTATTCAAGCTGGTTGTTGGACAAATCCAGCGATTGCAACTGTTTCAGACTGCCAAGGTTGTCAGGCAGAGTTTTCAGGTAAGAGTTGCTCAAAGAGAGTTCCTGAATGCTAGTCAGATTAGGCAGCGCTTTCTGCAAAGCAGGCAGATCCGCTCCACTCAGTCCGCTCAACTCAAGGCGCAGCACTTTCGAGGGGTTTTCCAGCGCTTCGGAAAGGGAGGTGTAGACGGGCAGTTTGGCCAGCTCCTCTTTTCTAAGCGGCACGTTGGCCAGAAGGTTGTCCCGTAATTCCAACATGGAAATCGACTCAAGCTTATTCAATGAGACAGGCAGGGAAACGAGTCGGTTGGAAGCCAGGTTGATCTGTTTGAGATTGGGCAAAAGCAAAGTGGAAGCCGAAATGTTCTTGAGCTGGTTGCCGTTCAGGTCCAGTACCGACAATTTTTTAAGCTGATCGGTCGAGGAAGGCAGGGTTTGCAGGTTTGTCTGTGTCACATGGAGTTCTTCCAGTTCGGTCAGCTGGCCGATGCTGGCGGGCAGCCGGGTGAGCTTGCCGTTTCGGATATGGAGCTGCTTGAGGTTTTTGAGCCTGGACACCGAAGCGGGCAGCGAGTCGATGTTGGAAAGAAAGAGCACCCGCACCTTGGAGCTATGGCGGAGTGCCGTTTTCAGGTCGGTGTAAACCCCCTGTCTTTCCAGCGAATCGCTGTTTGCCGCCCGTTGCGTCTGCTCCGGCTGAACCGGTGCCTGAGGCGTTGCCGCCTGCTGCACGGTCGGGGTTTGGCCAGCTGCCGAAAGGCTTAACAGCAAAACCGTAGCAAGCACAATGGTAACAAATGGAAGGGTAAGGTGAACGCTTTTCATGGTGAAATATCTTTGGCGAATAGTATCTGACAGTATCTGTGAAGGGGTAATAGCCGATGGACAACTGTAATGGACAACCGTTTCGGATCGGCTGTTTTCCGGTATCCTCCCTATGGTATTCTCTATTGGGTCTGTTGGATGATGTCATCGGCACTGGTGGCCATCTGCATATGGGAACCCGCCGGAGCATTGTTGGTGATCGTCACCTTCTTTCGGAAGATGTTGCCTCCGGCACTGGCATCGGTACCCGGCCCGGTCTTTCTGATTTTGACCTCCCCGTTGAAAACACTGCCGCTCAACTGGATTCTGGGGGTGGTGATATCGGCATCGCCGGCAAAGGTGGTCCTGTTATTCAAAACCACCGTTCCCGTACTACCCGGAACCAACAGGTTCCAGCCTCCGGGACGGTCGGCGACCTGGACATTGGAAAGGGTGATCATTCCCTGGCTGAGCGCACCGACCACCAGGGTGGAGTTGGCCCCGATCTGGGTGGTACCTGTTTCGCCGAACTGAAACTTGGGAATGCCGTTGGTGACGTTGCTACTCAAGCTGATCGCTCCGCTGATCAGGCATTTTTTACCCGCAGCCGGCATCAAGCCGAATCCGCCACTGGGACTATGCCCCGAAAAGGTCGGCTGGATGTAGGAAAAGGCAATGTTTCCTTTCAGTTCCACATCCCCCTGCAGCGTAAAGCTCCCCTGAACCGTGCTCTGATTGACCTGCAAATTACCGTCGCACCGAACCGACCAGCCTCCCAGCACGGCCTGGTAACCGGTCACGTTGACCGTCAGGTTCTTTTTGAAAACCAGCGGCTGCTGATTGGTCCAGTACCCGATCTGGATGTTGTGGTAGACCGCATCGGGGCTTCCGTTCAAATCAATCTGAACATCCTCATTGAACGTATCGGGTGAATTGTAGCCCAGAAACCAACGCACATAGGACCTGTGGGGATCCATGATCAAAGTCGTCTTTCCTCCCGAAAAGGTGTTGCCTCCGGGAAAATAAGAGCTCACATTGTACTGATAGGATTTGACAATGGTGATCTGCCCGGTGTAGGAGGTGTTGATCGAATAGGGATTGCCGGCAGTCAATCTGCCGGCGTTGCTGGTGATGAAAGCCGAGGACAAGGAAAGGTTCTTGACCACGGCCATTGTAAAGCCCCCGATGTTGAGCTTGCCGTTGGCCCCGATACTCAGATTGTTGACAGTGACATTGGAAGCCAAAGCCGGGCAGGTGGTGCAGCTGTTGACGGTCACGTTGTCATATTCCTGTGGGACAACACCTCCCGTCCAGTTGGAGGGATTGTTCCAATCGGTGTTGACCGGAGTTGAGCTCCACACCCGGCCGGCCGGAGCGGAAGGATACGACCACAGAAGCTCGACTTCGGCGGCCGTTACGGCCCGGTCATAAACCCTGACCTCATCAATCTTGCCGTGCAGCGAACTGCTGGCACTGGATGCCCCGATGCGAAATCCCGTCCAGGCTGTGGGTGCAGTCATTCCCGTTCTGGATGTAAGCTGAATGCCATTCCTGTACAAGGTTCCCGTTCCGCTGGCATAGGTGAAGACAAAGTGCTGCCACTGGTTTGTCTGCAGGATGTTGGTCGGAAAATAACCAGGTGTGAACCGGTTGGTCTGATCAGTGCCCGTGTAAATGCCTCCGGTTGCATCGCCGTGAAATACAAAAGCGCCCCAGCCCGGGTAAGCCACCACCTGGTTGCTGTAGTTGGTCAAAGAATAAGGATTGATCCAGAAAGAGACTGAAAAAGCATAACCGGGAGCTGCCGGCTGCCAGTTCATGTTGCTGACCAGCATCATCCCGTCTGAGAGGGTGGGCATCTCCAGACAACCATTGACTTTGCCCGAAGCGTTGATAATGGCATTGCCCGACAAGGTGCCGTTAAACCCGTTTCCACTCTGGTCTGCAATGACAGTGCCACTGACTGCGTCCATGTTCCAGTAGGCCTTCAGACCCGAATTGATGTTCTGCGCCTGAAGAGTGGTTTGACTCAACTGGCCGATCAAACCGGTCAGCCAGACCAACAAGGCGGCAAAAAGTCTTTTTTCAGAAATCATTCTTGATGCGTGGATTTTGAATTGCATAAATGGCTAAACCGGAAGAAGATTATATAATCAATTCGAAAAAACAAACAGAGCTAGCTAGCTTCGACAATAGCCCAATCTTCTAGCCATTCACGAAATAACCGCTTAGCCGGAAGAATAGCTTGTTGCTTTGCAGGATAAACTCTTAAAGGTTATTGCTGAGAGGAATAGGCGAGTAGTACCTTATGAATATATCAAACATCCTGTATGGTATTACAGCCTAATTGGTGTGACAAAAATCAGGAGAGTAACCCGTATAAAAAAGGGGTTTTCAATACAATGTAAGAAATACACAGATTTCCTTTACATGTACGGATATGGGAAACCTGTTAATTGATTTCTCCCTTGAAAAGTAAACAAATCTTTCACCTGTATTTGAAGAAAAAATCAGTAGCTGAAAATTTTATGACAAATGGGAAAAACAAATGATTGAAAATGAACAGATTAACAATAATGAAGGAAAGCAGATTTAAGCCACTTTGAGCAAGTATAACTCCAAAACGCTTTAAAATTATTTATTTATGCATGTAATATCTGCAAGCCATTTTAGTTGCATAGAGCAGCATTCTCATAAGTGATAATGCACTTGCAGGGATTTGCAACATGCTCTGCAATATGCAAGGTTACCTTAAGATTCCTTTGTAAGGATGCAATTAGGCTTCCAGTCAACTCCAAGTCCTTCATCCCAAATAGCTCATGCTGAGATGGCATATGGACTATCCACTGTTTACTCGAAAATTTATTTTCAATAGGTTAAACTATACTAGGTCAAGTACTTACCCAGTATGACTACTTATATATCGGAAGAAAGTAGCTCGACTAATACCAAGAATACTAGCGATTTCCTTTGCAGTTTTATTTTTTTGCTCCCATAATGTTTTGGCAACCTGAGCCTTATTCTGAGCTTCCTTTGATAATCCTCTAGGGCGTCCTCCTGTACGACCTCTAGCACGAGCGGCGGCTAGACCTGCTCGGGTTCGCTGGCGAATTACATCCCGCTCAAATTCAGCTAAGGCAGCAAAAAGTGTGAAGACTAATCTTCCTTGTGGAGTGGTTGTATCAAGTGAATCATTCAAGCTAACAAAGCCTATCTTTTTGCTTTCAAGTAGACTCACAAGATCAATCAGGTCTTTAAGTGATCTACCCAAACGATCCAGTTTCCATACCACTACCGTATCACCAGCTCGAAGCTTGTCAAGCAGTTTTTCCAATGCCGGTCTTTGCTTGGATACTCCTGATATTTTTTCTTCAAAGATTTCCGAACATCCTGCCTTTTTTAAATCATCACACTGCAGGTTTAGGTTTTGATCAAAGGTACTTACACGTGCGTAGCCAAATTTCATAGTAGTAGAAGTTAGTGTTTTTCTTGATTAATAGTCTCAGTAACTAGAAGAAAGTTCAGAAATGAGACTTTGATTTATGAGACAATCATTTGAGACTCAATTTAAACCAAAACGAGGTCTGACTGCCAAACTTTGCCAAAGTTCAATCAAACCTTCGTTTTTTGAGATGGTACCCACATTCTTTAAAGTCTTTCCAATCCTTATTATTCTGTAAAGTTGATCCGCTACACTTAGCTGATTTTCTTTCTATTCAACACGATATCTCACTTATCGAATTAGCCTCGCCACAGCAAAGGCTAGATCTGAAATTCGCCTTTAAACAATGTATACGAAGTTCTTTCCCTATACGCATCCTGCTATTAAGCCTAATTACTTTTGACTAAGTTTTTTAGTAAACAGTATCTTTAAAACTAATTTATCGATTAGAGATCGTAAGAAAAATCATATTTTGATAACCTCAGTCAATTTTATGAATAAAAAACACGGTATATTTTCCGGCATAACATACTGAAAAACAGCTACTTATTCCAGAAAACAAGTGTTGCTTTTTATTGATTTTCCAAAGAAAAACTATACAGGCCGGTCTTCCGGCACTATTCGTTGATTGCCAGCTAGTTATGACGGAAAACCCCGTTGATTTTTTCCCAATGTTTTACTAGGTAAATCTCTTCGCCATTTTCTTCCAAAAACCGGCAAAAACGGTCTTTCGGCGTAAGTCGCTGACCTTCAATGCGTAATGCCGGAAGACCTACCCGTTTTTTTGGGTAGGTTTTTGGAAGAAAATTCTCTGATAAATAATCCTGCGGTTTTATGCATTTTCTTCGCTTCATCTTTATAAAGTGCAAACATGTTTGACTAAAGTGGGCTAATTTCAAATCAGAAGAAAGCTGATTTGTGACCCGTATACTTTCTCTCTCCAATGCACATTCAGGCCAAGCTAGTCAGAGAACCATCCCGTTTTTCGCTGCAAAATGTAAAGACATGTGACTGCCAGTATTTTTAGCAATGACCAGGTATGGAAAATACTATTATCGAAATTATTCTATTTTAATCTCATACCGCTTAGAACTTCATGTATTTTAGATAGTTTTCACTGTGTAATTGATTGACTACAAGTACTTTATCTACTGAAATCTTATGGACTATTTTTGCAAGTATTTTAAAGGGTTTTCAACGTATAACTATCTACTAATGAGTTTTTTACAGCCCGAAAACTCATTCCTGTTTTATGATTGGTAAATAAGCAGCCTTTTCAATCGGAGTTTTCCCGGGAAAACTCCGAAATGGATTTCAAGGCGTAAATTCCTAATAATCAAGCCAATACACCTTGAAAAATCGCCTATTTTTTTGGAGTTATTTCCAGATAACTCCAAAAAAATAGGCAAATTCTACTTTTGACTCTTATACACAACAATTCCAGATTTTATACAAATCTCAGCCTTGGTATCTATAAACATAAAAGGCTTGTCTTGTAAAAAAATAATGTTTGTTTTTCCACTACATTCACTGCACTACCTACATGCCTTACCTGTTTTGCTTAAGTTACTATGTGTAAGTCGTCCTTGCATGGAAGGGAAATGAGTGTGCACTGAATGTAGCTAGTGTAGCAGGAAAACAAACATTATTTTTTTTCTATCTCGACTGCATAGCCTTTCCTTTGTCTGACGCTTGTATATCCAATTTCTTTTAACCGAGTATTGAAACTACTCTTATTCAGACTTGAATAACAGCTATTGATACAATAGGTACGGTACTCTTGGAATAGATCCTCCAAGAGTATTTTACAGTCAAGACTTTTCTGATAGCCGCACTCCTCTAAAAAAAGCCTGACCGTATCGGACTCCTGTTTCAGCTCTTCAATTAGTTGATCCACAATCGGACTGGCTGTAAACCCCTTTTGCCTGATGAGTCGATCCAATCCCTGTAGTACCCAGTTAAATATAGCGGGCAATTCATGGGTAATTATTCGGATAGCCAGGAACTTATCCTGCTGGTCCTCGGAAATCTTAACCTGAAAAGGAACGATCAAGAGCCTTCGGAAAAAGGCATCGGAACAGTCGATGTTACTCGGCAATTGATTGCAATTGAAGCAAAGCTTGGGAATGCTACGTAGGAAAAACGAATCTCCGTATTTCATCCGTGCCTGAACCTCTTCAGCCGATACCAGCAGCTTGAAGATATCGCCATGAATCCTGCCGATCGATTCACTGCTGTAATTTAAGAGCTTGTTGTCCAGTAAGGCCCGGTTGTGCTCTTCATTCAGATTAGCCAGTGAAAAATAAGACATGTTCTCCTTTCCGAACAAAGCGCACATGATCTGAAAGAAGACCGACTTACCATTGGCGCCTGATCCATAGAGGAATAGGCACTTTTCCAATTTCAGGTTTTGGGTGAAAACATAACCCATGAACTCGGCCAGAATGTGTTGCAAGCCCGCATCGGGCAAGACCTGATCCAGATACCTAATAAACTCGGGTGCTTTGGCTGATGGGTCATAGGCAAAAGGAAGCTGATAGGTCAAAAAGTCGCTGCTTTGAAAAGCACGTAATCTACCCATCCCATTTTCAAACTCGAAAGTGCCGTTTTGCAAATTGATCAGGATTTTATTCTTTTCAGTTATGCGATTTGGGAATGGTGCCTGTGCGATAAATTGCCGATAAAGCTTCTCACCAAAATCAAAATAACATGCTTCATACCGGTCCATGCCCATTTTCAAAGCGGCTTGAGATAAGAAAGCTTTTAGTTCTTTCCGCTCCAGTAGTAACCACCACATCCCGTTATAGATATAAACTAAATCCCCCAAGCAGCACAACTGGCACTGGTTCTGCCAGGCAGCATCAAACAGGGTATCAATGATGCAGATCAGATAATGTTTTTGCTTGAGTTTTCCGTCTTTGGACTTTAGCCCCACTTGTTTACGAAAGTCTACAGCTTTGATCTGATCCAGTAAGGCTGTCAGTAACGGATGATGTACTTGCAAGACCTTAATAGAATTACCTCCTGATACATCAGAAACAGGCTTATCTGCTTTCTGAGAGGGATTGAGGACTGCCTGGTATTTAGACAGTCCCTCTTTCATTTTCTTCAGATTCATCCGTTCCAGCCCTCCTCTAGCCTTTGCATGTATTGTTCAAACCACCAGAACAGTTGCTGAGTCAGGGATTGGTTTTGCTCTCTTAAAATCCTATTCTCATTCTTTAAGCTATGATTTTCACCTTCTAGATGAATGAGTGATTGTGCGTTGGAAGCTGTAGCTTCTTTATGGGCTTCTTTGAAATCATTAATGGTGCAATAAAGATTCTCCCAAAGATTAACGTCTGATTTTAGAATTATAATCAAATTGGTCTCTAATACAGTTTGTACAAGTGAGTCATCTAATTGTAGTTCTAATTGTTTACCCGATCCTAATTGCTCTAGTGCTTGTAATCGTCTTTCTTTGTATTCTATATTGCGACGCACATTTGCTAATTCATGATCAAGATTAAGCTCATAATACCATACGTCCGTGCCGGAATTTTTTGTACTTTTGCCTTGCCCGCCAGGCAGTTCAAAAGTATTGCCGTTAGTAGTGTGATTATTCATAGCTATTAACGGTTTTTGTTTTTAGAATACTTAACCACATCAAGCTCAATTTCGGCTATTGTTTTTTTCTTTCCCTCCAAAATCCAGGCATGTAAATCCTGTTTTGAAAAGTAGAGCCTTTTGCCTTTTTTGAAAAAAGGAATCTGCCGCTTTGAGGTTAACTCATAGATTGTGGCTTTAGCCAGATTGACAAACTGTGCTGCCTGATCTACTGATAAGATTGCATCTTGCTCAGTTTCGGAAGATTGGTTTTGAATTGATCCTTCTTGTAAAACAAGGCGCATTTCGTCTCGAATAAGTTCCCGCATTTGGGACAGCGGGATTGGGGATAAAAGGATGTTTTCCATTGTAGCAGATGTTTTGTTCTGCCACAAAAGAATCCAAGAGAAGTATTACGATGGGTAAAACGTAAAAAACGTAAAGAAAAACGTAAGATTTGGTTAGACTTATTTACTAAAATTACTTCTTTCAGACTCAAAGGTGTTGTTTTCAAATATCGAAAAGTTCTCTAGTAGGAGATTTATGTAGGCTTCTGTTGTTCGCTCAAAAGTATATTCTAGATAAAAGGCCCTTACAAATCTTCGTAAAAAGGTTTGCGTAGTATTAGTAGTTTTAAACTTTATCTTCTCCTTAGGGGGATTAAAATCTGCAAAGTTTGCATGGAGTAAGTGCATAACTTGTTCCTCAGAAAGAATTGGCTTTGAATCGGATTGCTTTTCCGTTAGTTTAAAAAAGTAATTTTTGATTTCTTCTTTGTTTGCTCTACACTTTATTCGATGTTCTTCCTCAGGGAAAGACAATAGGGATTGAATGTTTTTTAGTTTCTCTATCAAAAAAATGTAGTATAACCGAATAGAATTCACTTCAAATAGATTCTTTGCGAATCTGTTTGTAAACGATGTCTTCCACTCCGGTTTATCGGGATTGTTGTTTATCCTTCCAATTTCTTGAAGTTCTTGTAAAATCTTTTTGGTTACTTTTTCTTCCAAAGGACTTACTTCTCCTTTAAGCTGAGGATAAGTAAAATACCCAGATATAAAGTTTTCACAAAATAAAAACGTATTCTCTGGTACTGGATATACTGAATCTAATCTTTGCACACAATAAATGGCAAATCTAGTTTGTAAAACTGGTTTACGTAATGCCAACTCTCGTTCTAATGCTTTTACTTTATTGTATTCTGGATCCTCATAAAAAAGCGATTGTTCAAAACTATCAATCCAGCCTCGAAGTTTGTATTGACTCTGATCGTATTCTTCAGCAAAGTTTTCTTTTAAATAATCAATCAATATCATTTCCATAAATCTGCCAAATTGCTAAATTAATGTATACTCATATCCACTCTTTTGCCAAGTGTTCGGTTTGTTTGATGATGCGTTCTACGGCTTCCAGATGTTTGTCGGGCGGGTAACCGTAGTGGCGTAGAATGCGTTTGACGAGAACTCGGAGTTTTGCTCTAACGGCTTCTTTTTTGTCCCAGTCGATGCCTACGTTTTGGCGGAGACTCTCTACCAGTTCACGAGCTATGAAGCGTAGTTTATCGTCGCCAAGCACTTTTACCGCACTGTCATTGGTTTCCAAGGCATCATAGAAGGCTTCTTCATCTTCGGTGAGGCCAAGTGCTTGGCCTTTTTCTTTGGCCTGGCGTATTTCACGGGCTACTTCGATGAGTTCTTCAATTACCTGTGAAGCATTGATAACTTTGTTCTGATACTTGCGAACGGCATTTTCCAACATCTCCGAGAAGATTTTGCCTTGCAAGATATTCCTACGGCCTTTGGCCTTGATTTCATCATTTAAGAGCTTTTTGAGCACTTCAAAGGCGACATTGCGTTGAGGCATGTCTTTTACTTCTGCTAGAAAGCCTTCGGAGAGAATGGTAACATCCGGTTTTTGTAAACCTGCCGCGTCAAAAATATCGATGACTTCCCCAGGGATTAGGGCATCGGATATAATCTGACGGACAGCCACTTCCACTTTCTCATCGGCGATAATCTTGGTGGTTTCAGCCATTTTGACAATACGGGCTTTGACGGCCTGGAAAAAGCCTAAATCATCCCGAATGGCAGCCGCTTCGGTAGTGGTATTGCAAAGGGCGAAGGCTTTGGAAAGCTCGGTTACCCGTTGAATGAAACGAGTTTTTCGTTCTTCTTCAGCCAGAATATGATCAGTAGCGTCTAGGATAAACCCTAGCTTTCGGATGGCTGGCAAGGCAAAGAAGGGTTTGTAGTCGAAGCCGTTGAAAATATCATGGGCCAGGATTTCATGCTTTTCCTGCATAAGAGCGACTGCTTCTGCTTGATCAAAGGTAGGTTTGCCACGGCCACCGCTTTGGGTATAGGTAGCCAGGGCTTTTTTGAGATCCATGGCAATTCCCAGGTAATCGACAATCAAGCCACCGGGTTTATCACCAAAGACACGGTTGACGCGGGCTATGGCCTGCATCAGGTTGTGACCCTGCATGGGTTTATCAATGTACAAGGTGTGCAGACAGGGTGCGTCGAAACCGGTCAGGAACATGTCACGCACGATGATGATTTTGAGCGGATCGAACGGATCTCGCAAACGATCACCAATGGCTTTGCGTTTTTCCTTGCTTCGAATGTGCGGTTGATAACTAACCGGATCGGAAGAGGTACCAGTCATCACAATCTTGATGGCACCTTTGGTATCATCGGGATGGTGCCAGTCGGGCCGAAGTGCAATAATGGCGTTGTACAGCTCTACGCAAATGCGGCGGCTCATGCATACGACCATGGCTTTTCCATCCATGGCCTGCTGGCGTTTTTCGTAATGGGTGACAATGTCCTGCGCCACCTTTTGCAGTCGTTTGGGCTCGCCTACGATTTCTTCCACCCGGGCCCATTTGGATTTGAGCTGATCGGCATTGCCTTTGTAGACTTCCGATTCTTCGGCTACCGCATCCAGACTATCATCCAAGCTATACATGGATTCCTCTTTCATGTCAATCTTGGCCAGGCGACTTTCATAGAAGATGGGAACTGTTGCCCCGTCATCCACGGCTTGCTTGATGTCGTAAATGTCGATGTATTCGCCGAACACCTGTTTGGTTTCCCGGTCGGTAAGCTCTACAGGAGTGCCGGTGAAACCAATGAAGGAAGCTTGCGGCAAGGCGTCACGCAGGTACTTGGCAAAGCCATAGGTAATGTATGTTTTAGCGTCTTTAGGGTCAGTGACGACTTTGGCATCAAATCCGTATTGGGTGCGGTGGGCTTCATCGGCAATGACTACGATATTTCGACGGGTTGAAAGCACTGGAAACTCCTCACCTCGGTTTTCAGGAAGGAATTTCTGAATGGTAGTAAACACAATGCCGCCCGAAGCCACCTGCAAATATTTCTGCAAATCCTCTCGCCGTTCGACTTGGACGGGTTTTTGACGCAAGAGTTGGGAACAGGCGGCAAAGGTGTCAAACAACTGATCGTCCAGATCGTTGCGGTCGGTAACGATGACAATAGTAGGATTATTAAGTTTTAAAACCAGTTTTCCGGTATAGAAAACCATGCTGAGGCTTTTGCCACTGCCTTGGGTGTGCCAAACTACTCCGGCCTTGCCATTGCCTCCAGCCTGTGCCGCGGTTTTGGTGGACTCCACCGCTTTGTTAACGGCAAAGTACTGATGGTAGGCTCCCACTTTTTTAAATGTCTGTTGCCTGCCTTCTTCAAAAACGACAAAGTGCCGCACAATATCCAGTAACCTTGCCGGAGCCAGCATTCCGCGAATCATTACCTCCATCTCGGCAATGTTGCGGGCAGCTTCGATCTGGCCGTCGATGCTTTTCCACTGCATGAACCGTGAAAAGTCGGAGGTCAGTGTTCCGGTACGTGATTCGAACCCGTCGGATATGATTTGTAGGGCATTGTAGACAAACAGTGACGGTATGGCTTGCTGGTAGGTTTTGAGCTGCTTAAACGCCATGTGAATGTCGGTATCTTCCTTGGTGGCGTTTTTTAGTTCAATGATGACCAGTGGCAGGCCATTGACAAACAAAAGCACATCGGGGCGTTTGTTCTGGTTTTCGACAATGGTGTATTGGTTAATGACCAGAAATTCGTTGTTCTCCATGTGCTGGAAATCAACCAGACGGATCAGATCGCTTTTGGTTTCACCGGTAGCTTTGCGGAAAGTGACTGGAACACCATCGGTCAGAAACTGATGGAAGGCTTTGTTTGCCTGTAGTAAATCAGGCTCGGCAATGCGCAAAACTTTACGAATGGCTTCATCGTGAGCTTCGGAAGGAATATAGGGATTGAGTTTCTGAATGGCTTTCTTGAGACGTTGCCTGAGCACTACTTCGTCGTATTCACGTTCGGGCCGGTAACCATCGGGAGAAATGTATGGGCCAAATACGTGCGTATAACCCACTTCGGTAAAATAACTGATGGCAACATTCTCTAATTCTTCTTCAGTCATGAATGCACAGGTAAAAAAGGATAGCAAGCTAACTTGTGCATTTAATTAAAAAAGAAATTACTAAGTAACCATAAAAAACTGCAAAAATCTTTGGTGATTGGGCTAAGAATATGGAAAGAAGCCAAAGAAAAACTAATTTTTGGAATAGAAGACAGAGGAAAGAAAAGTAATGGGGGTTTTGACTTTTGGAAAGATACTATTTTGAGAGTATATGTCACTAGGGTGCTTAGCGTAGCATTGGATATGCATAGAAAATGCTACTTTTCTATGCATATCCAATGCCATATGTAAAGGAAATCGGCTTTTTCTATATACGTGTAGTTTTTTACTTTCCAAATTACACTATTTTTCAGTGGCAAAAAGCGGCAAATCGCCGTAGATGCTCGCTGGCTCGGCAGCTAGCGATAGTGTTTCTTCTACTAGTTCTTCAACCTGTGACACTAGCAATTCACCACGCATGAGTTTGGGAAGTAAGCAATCACGGAGCTGGATAAGGGATTGAGATTGGTTTAAATTGACCAAACAAGTTTCAAAAAGAGAAGCTACTTTGTTGTTAAAGGTTTGCATTAATTCCTTCGTAGGAATTACAATACGCATTTCTTGAAATGTTTTGGTAGTGATTGTGTCGAATACAGTGCCGTAGGCATGCTGCTTCATTCTTTCTACCAGATTCCCTATTAACAGATAAAGATAAAAGTCTGAGGACTCCATTTTGGATTTTAACCCATAATTGGATTGGCTGATTGCCATACTTTCAGGTAAAAGGCAAAAGTTACCTACAGTTCCGCGTGCACTTACCACAGTAGTCAAACTTGGCAGAAGCTTAGCACTGCTATTATTAATTCCTTCAGCAGTAACCATTTTCTCAGTTACTATAATAAAGCTACCATGATTAGCAGTTACATCTTTTGCAGAAATCCACTTAATCGTACCATCCCAATATTCAGCAACGCTAGTTTTAGGTGTACCTCCACTAAGCAAATTTGCAATTTCTAAGAGATGTCCCACTCGCCAGTCTTCGGGGATTGCGCCTAGTTCGGAATCGACGAGTTTGCCACCGGAGTCGCGGTAGGGTTGGCCGTTTTCATCAGGAAAGTTGAAGTTGACAAACCACTCCTTAAACAGCGTTTGGGCAATGGCTTCCAGGGTTTGGTTCATGCGGCGGTTAAGCTCAATCTTGTCATCCAGTGAGGAAAGAATTTCTGCAATGCGGGTTTGGGTGGGAAGGTCGGGTAGAAGCAGATCAAGTGAAGATAGAATACTTGTATTCAAATTGGGCATGGTTGTACCAACTGCATTTGACAACAAGTAGTCTTTTACTTGATCTGTTCCTAATGCATAAGAGATAAATTTAGGATTTGCAATCTTGTGATTTGGACTTACTTTTAAACAGCCCGTACCACAGAGCCAGCCCATTTCTTTTTTGCTTATATAAGCTTTTCTAGTTATGTCGCCACGTCTACTATAGACAATATCTCCTTCTTTTGTATAATGCTTATCAAGTGTACGCGCCATTGATTCACTGATACGAGCAATATTAGTCTCAATAACAGTATTATCACCAATATTCACAGGCATAATTACAGGTATGCCTGTCTCTTGATAGTCATGAGCATGTAACTGACTACCGAAGGGACCTGTTTGGACGTGGGCAAGATCTCCTAATTTATATTTTCTCCACATCATAAAAACAGGCAGGTTTTTGAT
This sequence comes from uncultured Sphingobacteriales bacterium, assembly GCA_963520985.1. GTDB lineage: Bacteria > Bacteroidota > Bacteroidia > Cytophagales > 172606-1 > Xanthocytophaga. The sequence continues at coordinate 97,436 of CAUQTA010000015.1, read as the reverse complement.
TTTCTACAGATACTATCTTTTCTTTTGTTCTAGAATGGTTTCTTGTCCATTCTCCACTTTGGTTACTTTAGTCGGTCGCCCTTCTTTATCGTAGTAAAACTTGCGATGGATATTGTCCTTTGGATCAAAACTGAGACTAAACATTTCGTTGGAACTTTTAGGATCCAGCCCATTCATGGCTATGTAACTGAGCTTGCCCGTTCGGGTATCATAGCTGATGGTGCAATACATTTTCCGTTCGGGGAAGTATTGCGTTTCCCACGCCAAACGCCCACTGCGGTCATAGTTCTTGTGTTCCCGCATTTGGCCCGTCGAATCATACACAAAATAGCTGTAGAGCTGATGCGTTGAATGAAGCTTGATCAGCGAATCGACAGGTAAGTGCTCATCACTGAACGGATCCACTGCTTCAAAATAGGATCGAGGCTGGAAAAGTCCATCAGGTTCATACCAGTTGCGAGTTGTGTCTATTTCGTGGCCATCCAGATACTGGCTTTCGGAATATACATAACCACTATTGAACCACCAGGTACTTTTACCTTCTTGTTTTCCATGATTGTAGTACTGCTGTCCCCACAGCTTGCCATTGGGGTGCCAAATCTGCCTTTCGCCGTGCAGCTTGCCCTTTTCATAGGTTAGGCTATACTCAAGCTGACCATTGGGATAGTGACCTTCTTCTTTGCCATTCTTTTTGACCACGGGCTTTTTATACATTTTTTCCAGGTTAGCCACCAGCCTAAAACCCGATTCGTATTGCCAATCCCTAACGCCATACTCGTCGCGAAACTGCTTTGAATACTCGCAGGGAAAAACGGTGGCATAGCCTCTGTCATCTTTGGCCATGATAATCCACTCCTGCCCAGCTCTCAAACCAATATCGCAGGAAGTATTGAAGGAACTCAGTAAAAACTCGGTTCGTTTGTCGCCTTTGAAGTGCTCTAGGTATTGTACCGTAAAGCGGGCATAATATCCCGCATGGTACTTCTTTTCTTCTTCTGTCAGTTTCGGATGCTCAAACGGTTCGAAGGTAAGTATTTTGACCAGGGCAATGTGATCGTAGTCTTCCCGCATACTAGGAGCAAACTCCCGAAAGCCCGCACCACCGCCACAAACACACGCCCAAATCGGTTGAGAAAGAAAAAGCAATAAAATAACTGGAAAGTGGGCAAACTTCATAACGGGGTTTTGGCTGGACGAAATATACTATTTGTACTAATGTCAGAATGGGTGTATATTATATAACCTCAGAATTCAAAACCAATGCTACTCAAATTTTCGCGTATGCGTTTCTCCAATTGATGGCTTTCAGCAAACTGCGCGGCCAACTCAGAGGTTAGTGCATTCATTCTTTCCGCAAATGGGGTTTCATCTTCCTCCGTTTCTTCCGTACCTACATATCGCCCAGGAGTAAGTACATAATTGTTAGCTTTCACTTCATCCAGCGTTGCTGATTTGCAAAAACCGGCAATGTCTTGATAGTCGGTATCTAGTTTCCAGTTATGGTAGGTACCAGCAATACGGGCGATGTCTTCATCAGTCAGGCTTCGATTGACGCGACTGGTCATTTGCCCCATTTTACGGGCATCAATAAACAGAATGGTATTTCGCATTGTCCGGCTCCGACTTAAAAACCACAAACAAGCCGGTATTTGAGTGTTATAAAAGAGCTGGGAAGGCAATGCAACCATACAATCCACCAGATTGGCTTCAATCAAGCTTTTACGGATTTCGCCTTCACCACCACTGTTAGATGTCATCGAACCATTAGCCAGCACAATTCCTGCGGAACCATTAGGGCTTAACTTAGCAATGAAATGCTGAATCCAGCCATAATTGGCATTGCCTGTTGGGGGTAGTCCATATTTCCAGCGGCTATCATCGCGTAGCAATTCGCCATTCCAATCACTGATATTAAAAGGAGGGTTGGCTAAAATGTAGTCAGCTCGTAAGTCTTTGTGCTGATCATTATGAAATGTATCACCAAGTCGGATGTCTGCCTCAATCCGACGGATAGCCAGGTTCATCCGAGCAAGCTTATAAGTCGTTGGGTTGCTTTCCTGCCCATATACCGAGATATCGCGGATATTGCCTTGATGCGACCGAATGAATTTCTCACTTTGTACAAACATCCCTCCACTGCCACAGCAACCATCATAAATACGGCCTTTGTAGGGTTCCAGCATCTCAACCAATAGCTTTACAATGCAGGCAGGTGTATAGAACTGGCCACCTTTCTTACCTTCCGCACTGGCAAACTCACCCAGAAAGTATTCATACACTTGTCCCAACAAATCAATCTCTTTAGCTAAGTCTGTTCCCAAACCAATCGAACTGATCAAGTCCATCAACTCACCCAGCCGCTGCTTATCTAGTTCCGGACGAGCATAGTTGGTAGGGAGCATTCCGCGCAAAGATGGATTTTTACGCTCAATGGCTTCCATGGCTTCGTCAATATGTTTACCAATCTCTGGCTGCTTAGCCTGGTTGATAAGGTATGACCAACGGGCATGTTCGGGTACGAAAAAGACATGCTCGGCTATATACTCATCCGAATCTTCCGGATCAGCCATGGGGTCCTCGGTTAGCTTCTGATACAATGCCTCAAAGGAATCGGAAATGTATTTCAGGAATATAAGTCCTAAGACTACGTGTTTGTATTCGGCCGCGTCCATATTATTGCGCAGCTTGTCGGCCGTAGCCCAAAGGGTTTTTTCGAGTTGTTGGATATTCATAAGGAAGAAATATTCTCAACTTAAACAGTGCATTTGCATTATTGCAAATACACCCGAATAAAAGTTAGCATGAACAATATAGGAGTTCCATACTGAATTGAGTGACTCAATTTCAATATTTATTTGAGGGAAATCTTAGGAAACTTAGCGACTTCCTCCACTTTTTTCTTATCGACAATCTTAGCATACACCATCGTCATATCTATTTTGGAATGCACTAACATTTCTTTCATGGTATATAAATCCATTCCATTGCTGATACCGATGGTTGCAAAAGTATGACGCCCCGCATGAAAATGTAAATGCTGCTTGAGCCCAGCCTCTTTTTCCCAACGGTTAAGGTGTTTTCGTAGAGTGCTTTTGTTGATGGTCAATTTATAAAAGATAAGATCACTCTCAGGGCTTTTATCCAGCGATTCGAGAATTTCCCTGGCATTTTCAGTGAGTGGAAGAACGGCTATTTTTTCGGAGGTTTTTGCCGGACGCAGGTAAATCCGGTTTTCCCGAATGTCTGACCATTTTAACAAACGAATGTCGGAAATACGCAAGCCAGTAAAACAGGAAAAGAAAAAAGCTTCTCGTATGTGATGGTCAAATTTAGTAGGAGTTTGAATCAAAAGCTTTAATTCGTCTATATCCAATGTAGTGCGTTCCACTTCTTGTAATTTGGGAAGTGATACTTTCTGCATTGGATTCTGCAAGATAAAACCTTTATCAATGGCTATGCCTAGAAATAACTTTAAAGCTTGCAAATAAGCCCGGGCCGTGTTCTGACTTACTTGCTTGAGTAGATATGCTTTAAAATCTTCGCACCAGTCGCGATTAATTTCGGCGAAGGTAGGTTGTTTGTCTTTTACAAAAGCTTTGGTATGCTTTAGCAGAGCTAGGTTATAATTAACATTCGTTTTTTTACGCCTTACCTCTTTTTCCAGGAAAATCAAATATGCCGCATCTGATTCTGCCTTTTTAGTAATAAGTCCGTAATTCCCATTGAGAAACTCTAGCTCTTTTTTGGCTTTGATTCCTTCCGCGTAAAGAAGTAGCTCTTTATCCGCCTCTTTGATCCTCTTTTTTACGCTGTAATCTTCCGAAACATATATTTTAAGGAACTCATACTCTCGTTTCATTTTTCCACTGGCATCCTTATAATAGATATCTAGATAAATGGAGTACTTACCATTTTTGAGTGGCTTATAGCGTAAAGTAATCATAGGAGCAGAAGTTTAGTTGCTTTTTGAAGTAACACCGAGTAACGACGGAGTAACAAAAGTAACAAAAACAACCCCAAAAAAGCAAGAACAACCCTAAAAGCCTAAAAATAAAAAACCGCTTAAAATTAGCTTTTAAGCGGTTTTTATCGACTTTATTAGTCGGGATGACAAGATTCGAACTTGCGACCCCTTGCACCCCATGCAAGTGCGCTACCGGGCTGCGCTACATCCCGAGGTTTTCACCTTTCCGAAGATACTATTTGGTGAAACGGGTTGCAATATTAGGAAAAATCCGAAAAAGTTTCTACAACTTTTAAGAAGTTTTTATTAAAATCCATCCATATACTCTAAAACCTTATTTGCTTTTGCGTATCATAGATTGATAAGACTTATACAATTCCTGAAACTTATTATAAGACTGATGCAAATCGGAAAGATTTTGTTTTTGTCTCTTGATCTTGTTCTGGAAAATTTCCCGACGTTGCAGGCTGATATGATATTTGTCTTCACCCTGCGCCTTTAATGCCATCAGATGACTGATCACGTTACTTGTTACAGGAAAATCAACACCACTGTATACAGCAAATTGTTGTGCTTCAAGCAGCATGGCTTCTTCTTTCAGAAGAGCGGCGGCCAATTGGGAAGTTGAGACAAAAGACATATCGGTATTTGTTAGGGGTTATGGATAAATTACAGATGTAAGTTTTTTTACATATATCCGCCGAAACTGTCAGAAGTGACCGCTAAATCTTACATTTTCTTTCCTAACTCGTTATTTCTACTGAATAGGATAATGAAAGAAAATGTAGAGAAATGCAAAAACCAATTAACAATTGTGCACAATCGATGCATCAACCCACCTGCACATATAGCAGCTTATGGATTGTCAGGTGTCTTGGAAAGAAAGTATGTACACCGTGAGTTACTTTGTCAAAACACAACCTCACCAGCGATCTATCTTCGGATGGAACGCCTGCATCCAAACTATTGTTTACAGCATTTACTGAAATACTACTAACAGTTAACTTCTATGTCTGATTTGCAGGCGATTCTAAAAAACTATTGGGGACACGATGCCTTTCGTCCGTTACAGGAAGAAATTATACAGTCGGTTTTAAACGGCACGGACACACTGGCATTGCTGCCAACCGGTGGTGGGAAGTCGGTATGCTTTCAGGTGCCCGCAATGGCCATGGACGGAATATGCATTGTGATTTCGCCATTAATAGCACTGATGAAAGATCAGGTAGAAAATCTGAAACGGAAAGGAATTGAGGCTGTAGCCATTCATTCGGGCATGTCCCGGCGCAGCATCGACATCACGCTGGACAATTGCCGTTTTGGCAATATAAAGTTTTTGTATGTCTCGCCCGAACGGATTCGCACCGAGATTTTTATTGAACGCTTCCGACAAATGAAGACTTGCCTGCTGGCAGTAGACGAGGCACATTGCATCTCGCAATGGGGCTACGATTTCAGGCCTCCTTACCTACAAATTGCCAAGCTGCGCGAACTCATTCCCAAGGTTCCGATAATTGCACTAACCGCAACAGCTACTACCGAGGTACGGCAAGACATCATCGAAAAGTTAGCTTTCAAGCATCCGCAGGTATTTACAGGCAGTTTTGCCCGTTCTAACCTATCGTATTCAGTCTTTGAACGAGAAGACAAAGAACGGAAAATGCTGGAAATACTCCAGAATGTGTCTGGCTCATCGGTCATCTATGTACGCAGCCGCAAACGAACTCAGGAAATTGCCCGTTGGCTAACCCAGCAAGGCATTCGGGCCGACTATTACCATGCGGGGTTGGCCAACGAAGAACGAGCCAGCAAGCAAGAAAACTGGATCCAGGGACGAAGCCGGGTTATGGTAGCGACCAATGCCTTTGGTATGGGAATAGACAAAGCCGATGTACGCACTGTTATTCACATAGACCTACCTGCCAACCTGGAGAATTACTACCAGGAAGCGGGTCGGGCGGGTCGGGACGGTAAAAAAGCATATGCAGTTGCTCTCTATCACGCCTCCGACCTGGAAACGATGCACGAAAATTTAGAGCAGAATTATCCATCCGTTGACATGCTCAAACGCGTATATCAGGCATTAGCTAATTATTTTCAGGTAGCCACTGGCAGTGGTTACCTGGCAAGCTATGATTTTGATTTTGAACATTTCTGCAAAACGTACCAATTGCCTATACAAGACACCTTCCAAAGCCTCAAACGATTGGAGGAAGAAGGATTTATTCAATTAACTGAGGCCTTTCACAGCCCTTCCAAACTTTGGTTTTCGATTGACAAAAAGACATTATATGAATTTCAGATTGCCAATGCCCCCTACGACCCATTGATAAAGGCAATTCTTAGAATTTATGGTGGCGATATTTTCAACAATTTCATTATGGTCTCTGAAAAAAAGATAGGAGATTATCTTCATACCGATCCCGCTGCCATTGATCGAATGTTAAACTATCTTCATCAGGCAAATGTGATTGTGTATGAGAAACAGAAAAACCAACCTCAGCTCATTTTTACTACTGTACGTCATGAAGCAGCAAGGTTGCCACTCGATGTTCACCAGTTAAACTGGCGAAAAAAACGGGACGAAGAAAAACTAGCGGCCGTTGCCCAGTATGTAGGCGATGCAAAACGATGCCGCACCCTGCAATTGCTTGAATATTTTAGTGAGCAAATGCCTCAAGAATGCGGGATATGCGATGTTTGTGTGCAAAAACGCAAGAAAAAACAAATTGATCCGGAGCTGTATTACCAGAAAATATCGCAAGCCTTGGAGAAACAAGAATTCTCCGTTCCGGAGTTGGTCAGAAAAGTGACACTGTCTGACGAAGAGACCGTTGTAGAAATTCTACGCGAGATGGCGGACATGAACCTGATCCAATTTTTGCCTGATGGCAAAATAAGAAAAATCTAGCATTATAATTGACTTATTGATACATATTGTCGTGTTTTGCTGACAATAATAAGCAATAAAGTAACAGGCAATTTTATTGGTCCACAAAATCAGAAGGTTTGCCGACTATTTAGTGTGGATAATAGAAAAAAACCAGAGAACTAATTTAGATTCATTAGTTTTACATCAGTCAATTGTTTTGTGCGACACTTTACCCCCTCTTCCAATGGATTCGTTACGCGAACTTATTTCCCTGATTACTCAGAAGCGAATTAAAAAGGTAGAGCTTTTCGATGAGAGCAACCGAAATAAAACAAGCAATTATTACAAGCTTTTTGAAGGGATTCACTCACGAAAGTATGCCACCGATACCGATGCAGCTCAAGACATTTATGAATGTCTTCCGTCTGAGAAGAAATACCTGATCTTAAAAACGCGCCTACGTCAGAAGCTACTCAACACCCTTTTCTTCTTAGATTATGATGCTGAGAAATCAAGCGAGTACCACCGGGTACTTTATGAATGCAACAAACAAGTCTATGCCATCAAGGTATTGATGATGGCCAACTCGCGCCGTCTGGCAATTCCGATGGCAGAAAAAACACTGAAACTGGCTGCCGACTACGAACTCACCGACATCGTACTTGAGTGTGCCCGCATTCTGCGTGAGCATTACAGTGGCACCAACTACCAGGAATTTCTGGAATACAAAGGCATTGCCGAACGCACTGAACAACAACAGCGTATCGAAAACATGGCGGAGCAGTATTACCAGGAAATTGTTGCACTGTATGCCAAGTCGAAAGGAAACCGGCAAAGGGTCAGAAAAATGGCCGACAAATACTATCATACGCTGGAGGAAAACCTGCGTCCTTATGATAGTATAAAGTTACGGCTTTACTATTACCGGATAAAAACGTTGTTTTTCCAGCTTTCAGACAATTACCAGTCGGCTATTCAGGTAGTTAGCGAACACGAAGACTTTATCAGCCAAACGCCGATGTTCCATCCGCCGAGCCGTTTGGAAGAACTGGCAATCCAGAAGATAAATTTCTACCTGCATTTAAAAGATTTTGAAGCCGGCGAAGCGCATGTACAGAAATACATGTATCTTTTTGCCGAGAAAAATCCGAATCTGTATACATTTAAAGAATACGAACTGCTGCTGGCCATGCACACAGGTCATTACCTGAGAGCCGCCGAAGTATTTCATGAAGTGATTGGCCAGTCCAGCTTCCGTACTCTTTCAGAAGCGAAGAAAGAACGCTGGTGTACTTTCCAGGCCTACTTGCACTACATATACAAGTATCAAAAAATCAAGGAAATAAGGCCTTTGATTCAAAATTCAAAAACAGGTTTCCAACTGAGCGATTTTCTGGAAAAGAAACCTGAATTTGCCAAAGAACGCCGCGGGCTTAATGCTTCTATTCTTACCATTCAGATTCTGTATTTCCTTGAGAAGATGAATATGGAAGACCTAGTAGACCGTGTAAACGAGATTGAACGATATACACGCCGCTATCCTAAAAAGGATATGAACTTCCGTAGCGAGTGTTTTATCAATCTGCTTACCCAGATGCGTGACGATGGGTTCCGTTTCTACCAAACGCGCAAAGCGACTGAAAAGCTGTATGACGAAATGAAATCGGTTACGATGGAATACCACGGAGGAAACCGGGCATTGGAAATATTGCCTTATGAAATAATGTGGGATATCGTATTAGAAAAACTAAAAGTTTACAAATACGGATAGTTAGCCCCGACGAGTGAAAGAAAAACCTGCCTCCAGAAGGCAGGTTTTTCTTTTTAGCACGATACTATTTTTGACTAAAACACCACTCTGATCTCGTCCTTGATAAAGGTAAGGGCACGGCCAATCGGATCTACGTTCTGTTCAATGATTTGCTCAAAAATACGTTTTGCTAGTTCTATTCCACGGGCATCGGGTGGCACTTGTGCAGCAGAATCATTAATAAGCACAATCACCTCTTCCATGGCACTGCGTACTTGCGTCCAGGCTTCGTCGCTCATATACACTTGCTGTGACAAATTATGACTAAATTCTTCCCGCACCTCACTCAACAGGATTCCATGCAGTTCGCTGGCACTGAATTCAGCATTATTTACCCGTCGTATCAGATTGTTTGGTGAGATCCGTTCCAGAAACAAGCACATTCGTTCGTAAGCCTGTAACCGTATCGGAAGTACGATTTCCGTATTTTTAGTTTTAATTTCAATAAGCTTTTGTTCAAATTGTTTGGTGAGAAACGTGCGAACCGTCAGGAACATCGCATACAATACCAAACCGGCTGGCAATAAAATTTTAAGTAATTCGACAAGAATGTTCATAAATACACCTGGGTTTTGTCTCAAAAAAAGATACTATTTTTGTAATGAAACCTCTTTGCGAGGTTTGCTGTTCAAATCTAACCAATTTGCTTAGTTATTATCAAGCCCAAAACAGGAAGATTTTGGGACGTACGTGTAAGAAAATCAGCTATTTATGCCATTTTTCAATGAAGAATGCCCTGTGGTGATAACTCCGGTTGCACTTAGTCATATCCAGAACGTGATCAAGCAGAAAGGTCTTGACACCAACCTGTATGGGCTACGTGTGGGCATTCGGGGAGGCGGGTGCGGTGGTGCAGCCCCAATGCTGGGTTTTGACACTGCCAAAGACTCAGACCAGTGTTATGTGCTGGAGAACTTTTCGGTTTACATTGAAAAAAAGCACGTGATGTATGTGATTGGCCTGGAAATCGACTTTGAAGAAAACGAGGAAATTAGTGGCTTTGTATTCAATAATCCCAACGAAAACGCTCTGTCTCAGTAACTCATGTGTAGTATTTCCTAAAGCCCCTAAGTTTTTGTCTTAGATTAAGGAAAGAATTTCCCGGGCAATTTGTTCAGCTGCCTCTGGACGTGCCAGTTTTTGAATATTCTGAGATAGTATTTTTTTCTGTTCCAGATTGTTGATCAGTTCCAGAGCCGTTTGCACTAGCTTTTGCTGAGCATCGTTGTCTTTCACTAGTATGGCAGCATTGGCATTGACCAGAGCCATTGCATTCTTAGTCTGATGGTCTTCAGCCACATTGGGAGATGGAACGAGTATAGCAGGTTTGGCAACCAGACAAAGCTCGGAAATAGACAAAGCCCCCGCCCGCGAAATGACCACATCCGCCGCCGCATAAGCCAACTCCATCTGATTCAGAAACTCAAACACTCGGATGTTGGTTGCTCCCGAAGCTGCTACGGCCTTCTGGCACTCCTCGTAGTTAAATTTTCCTGTCTGCCAGATTACCTGAACCTGTGAATGCTTTAACGTTTCAATGGCCGTAAGCAAACTTTTATTGATGGTTCCAGCACCTAAACTCCCACCGATGACCAGCAAAGTGGGTAGGTTGTTCCAAAGCTGAAAATGGGCAATAGACTGGGCCTTCTTCTGGTCAGCAGATAGAATGTCTTTGCGTACGGGATTACCCGTAAAGATGATTTTCTCTCTAGGAAAAAATGCATCCATATTCTGATAGGCCACACAGATCTTTTTTGCCCGCTTGGCTAATTGCTTGTTGGTAAGCCCGGCATAGGAGTTCTGTTCTTGAATTAACGTAGGCACCCCCATCATTCCTGCAATGTACAGCAATGGACCACTCGCATAACCTCCTACCCCTACGGCAACCTGTGGTTTGAAATCTTTAATTACTTTACGTGCCTTCAATAAGCTTTGCAGGAATCTCCAGGGTAAGAAAAAATTTTGCATGGAAAATCCCCTTTGCAATCCTCTGATGGGCAGGCCTACAATGGTATAGCCAGCCTGCGGCACTTTCTGCATTTCCATTTTGCCTTCTGCTCCTACAAACAGTACCTCTGTTGCGGGATTGAGGCTTTTCAACGCATTGGCGATGGCAATAGCCGGATAGATGTGACCACCTGTGCCACCGCCGCTGATTACAATACGAATTGAATTTGTCAAGTAGAAGGAGGTTTTAAGTAGTTTGAAGATACTATTTTAACGAGTTTCTTTCAGATCACCACGACTCACACTAATGATGATGCCAATGGCAATGCCTGTAAACAAAAGCGAAGTGCCTCCCATACTTAGCAATGGCAAGGGTTGGCCGGTTACAGGAGCAAGCCCCACCGAAACAGCCATGTGTGCAAACGCCTGAAGCACCAAGCTAAAACTGAGGCCCGCAGCCAACAATCCGCCAAAAGGTCGATCACTGTCGGCAACGATGCGCATACCCCGGTACAAGAGCAGTAGGTAAAGCCCAATGACGGCCATGCCTCCAATCATGCCATACTCTTCAATGATGATGGCATAAATAAAGTCATTGTAAGCATTTGGCAAGATATTTCGTTGTTCGCTATGGCCAATGCCTTTTCCAACAAAACCACCAGTAGAAATTGCTACAAACGCATGCTGAGCCTGATCCGGAATTTGATCTGGATCAAGAAACTTTTCGATACGACTAATTACCGTTGGTAATCGTTGCCCTACGGCTAGGGCAATTGAACCGGCCAAGATGCCAACTAACACCAACCTAAGCAAATACTTCACTGGTACCCGACCAATAAACATCAATAACAGACAAGTAGTAAACAAAAGAGCCGCAGTAGAGAAATTGGCCACAGCAATTAGTCCACAAATCAATCCGCACCAGATCAAAATCGGAACTAATGTATAACGGACATCTTCAATTTTTTGCTGACGCTTTGCCAACATGGCTGCAATGGAAGCGATTAATGCCAGTTTTGCTAAATCAGAAGGTTGAAAGGATTGTCCTAAAACGATAAATTGTCGTGTAGCGGAAGCCGTATTTCTACCAAAAAATATAACTAGAATCAGCAAGGGAACAGAAATCCAAAGAGCCAATTGTGAGGTTTTTGCATAAAACCGGTAATTAATCCGGTGAAACAACCACATAGAGCCCAAACTGACAATTACCAGCAGGGAATGCTTGAAGAGATAATATTCGGTATTTCCACCCTGTTGCTGATAAGCCAGAGTACCAGTAGCACTGTAGACTACCAGCACACTCATAATGGAAAATACCAGTATGATAAACCAGATAAATAAATCTCCTTTAAAGTTTCGTTCAATCCATTCTCGTAGCATAGCATCTTTGAGATTATTAGGTGATTGCTTCCTGCCAGGCTTTTGACTAAGAGAAAGATACTATTTCTTTCAAATAAACTGATTCGCCTGTTTGGATACAAAGCTAATGCAATCTGGTGATTTGGAAAAAACTCTAAAAATAAAAAGGCGGGAATGCTATCGCACTCCCGCCTTTTTATGCTTTTACGAGATACTATTTTTTCAACAGCAAAACGGCTGCAGCACAATAATCTTTTGACCCATCAAAAGAGAACTTCAGATAGTAAACCCCTGTAGCTGAACAGGTATAGCCTAAACCTGGGCGAAATTTCTTGCCATTTGCATCATAACTGGTACCAATCAGGTTACGGTTGGCATCATACAGTTCCAGTACAACTCCTTTCAATTCAGGATCCTTATTGGCAATATTGATCAGGTAAGTAGAATTTTGACGAAAAATATAAGGATACTCAATTTTTTCTTTCTTACCACCCTCACCGTCGATTTTATAACTTTTCAAGAATGTAGTTCCATCTGGCAAGTTACCAATTATCTTTTCTGTATATTTTTCCGCTTCGCACTGTGCAAACACATAACTCTTTGCCCCAAAAAATAATGCGAATAACATAGTGGTGAATAGAATCTTTTTCATAAAGTCAGCCAATATTAAGTTCTTGTAAGTATTGCGTAATTGTTTAAGTATTAATACAAAATACATATCATTCGTAATCCAGATTATCAAAAAAATTACTTATTTGATAATTTTGTCGCGAACTGCAATAGTGGCCGTCCGAATGTTGTCAATATCCTTTTCTGTGAAATCAATCTTGCTGGTACTATTGTCAACAATGGTGGGAATGCCATTGATTTCCTCTATTTTAGACTCTTTGTATTCTCGGGTCACTTTCACTGCATCAAACTGGGTTTTTAGCTTGTTTAAGTCAGTGATTAGCTCTTGTACGTTTGTATCATCTTTGTAAAATTCTAACAGAAGTAATAATTGATCCAGAATTACTTTCTGTTCACCCACACGTTCTTTGAATTGTTGACTCGGATGCTTTTTCACCACTTCGCAAGTCAAATAAAGTGACTCGACCCAGCCGCCTGTCAAGATCAAAACGCTTTGATTAGAGCGGTTTTGTTCTTGAAGATACGAATTGATTTTTTCAAAATTCTGAGTGGTAATCAGCAACAACGAATCCAGATTGCTGCTATTTGAGGCTAAACGCTTGATAGTGGCGAAGTCAAAAAACTGACCAATATTCAAGCCATTTGCCATTTCAGTTACCGCATCCAGGTATTTTATCGCATCTTGTTTCTGGTCGTATATGTTGGCATACCCCAAATCCGTGCTGTATACGCCTAAATTTAACGCTTGGCGAAAACTAGTATTATACTGCGATTGATTACTTGTTGGATTCAGCGATTTTCCGTCATATTTAGCACCTTGTTCTTTTATTAAAACCGAAATTTCAATAGGAGAAGGAATAGATTGAATAAACTCATTTACCACTTCTTTTGAGACAGCAGCAGGCTTAACCGGTGCATTTGACAAACTGTCCAAAAGTGCTTGTTCGTCATTTTTCTTACCGCCATTGCAAGACAATAACGCCAATGCCGCAAAGCCTATTAGTAGTTTTTTCATAATTCGATAATGGAATAGTTTAGAATGGACGCAGTAAAATTAATTGTAATTCAGCTATTTACAAGTTTTTCACTCAAGACTTATTGGTAAATAGATGTAAGAGATTTATTAAAAATGATTTTTTCTCAACCCGTTTTATTTTTCCAATGCAGACTCCTACATTCAGTATTATCAGATAGTAGAAAGGTAAAAGCATTCAATCTCTATATCACCTGTTTTGATGATTCATAATTCTAAATACTGGAAATTAATTTACATCTGTCGCTACTTTCTTTTTACCTAAAGGCAGCTCCCATTTCAAATGTAAACCGGCTATCTTTTTTCGTACAGGCTTCCAACTGTCGGCCAAAAATTTAGGCAATCGAATACTACTGAAGACAACTCCTAGCTTACGGAAAGCTTCAAAATACAAAGTAAGATACAACGAACCTGTAAGTAACCATAGCACAATTACATTGAAGTAATATGTATCAACGATGTTCCCAAAGAATGGCTTCTGTGGAGCCAGAAAGTGCGTCCGATAATCCCAGCCAGCAGATACCTCAGGGTCTCTAAAGACAGGGTCGGTTTGTTGCAGCAGCTTTCCTTCATACTCTACAATGCGTTCCTTTGCACTTGTATTTTTCATCAGATCTGCCAGCGACTCATTATAGAACTGATTTTTATACGCTGTCAGATTAAACGTCTTATCTTTTTCCTTGAACATGATAAGCTTATCTTTCAAATCACTTGCCTTATTGAATTGATCCACATAAGTATCATGCATCTGCTTCAGAAACCCTTCTACCTGAGCCGATTTGTCTTTGGTAAACTTTGTGATACTCAAATCACTGATCAGGTTTAGTTTTAGTTCTTTCAGATTCGGCTCTTTGAGCAATGCATTCTGAAGCACATTAAAATCCCGGTTCACCAGTGTTTTTACAGAATCATCTTTCGTATTGTAATTCTCTGTTACAAAAGAGAGTTTCTCTTCCAATTCCGGAAGCAGGTAGGTATATTTAAAATAGGCCTGACTTTGCGATTTTTCCAGATTATAAAAAGAGCTCTGGTATTCGTTATTTTTAAATTGATCTACAGCGATAGCCTCAAATCCCCAACGAGCTGCAATTACATCTGCTAGAACAGGAACCTTGTCCCGGCTACTGACTGAATCATTTAGCTTATCAAAGCTGAAAATGATACCACTGAAGATCATCTGAGGGATCAATAATAACGGAATGGTGATGTAAACGGTTACTGCAGAATTAAAGGATGCTGACATGTTTAGACCCAGCACATTGGCAAAACACGAGAGTGTAAATAAAATTAACCAGTAGCTGAAAGTCATCCCCTGAATATTTAATATCCAATGGCCAAAAACCACAAAGGTTAATGTTTGAATGGCCGACAGGGTAAATAAAATGGCTAGTTTTGAGCTCAGATAACTGGTACGGCTTAAATTCAAAAAAGATTCCCGCTTTTGAATTTTCCGATCCCGAATAATTTCTTCTGCACTTACCGTCAACCCCATAAAAATGGCAACCAGCACACTCATCAGAATAAAGGCTGGAATATTATCATTGTAACGATACGAATAGGTATCGCTTTCAGCACCGTTGGTATAGCGAATAACAAAGGCCAGCAAACAGGCTAACAACGGAGCCTGCAGCAGGTTGATGAGCATGTATTGTGTATTACTTATCTTTGACCAGAAATCGCGAATGGTAAATATGACTGTTTGTTTGATCCGAGAAGGAAGGGTTAACGCTTTAGGAGGCAGTTCAGTTACAGAAGTAACTTCATCCATCTTGAAGTTGGTCAGGTATTTCTCATTCCATTGTGCCGGTGTGACTTTACGCTTGCTGGTGTATCTTCCGTATTCATCCACCACCTTTGCTTCTATTATGTTAAATATCTGCTCGGGGTTAACGTTCCCACACGTATGGCACTGTCCACGTTCACTATCTACCTGATTTGTAGCTCGTTTGAAATAAGTTACTGCCTCTACCGGATTGCCGTAGTAAATTGGGTACCCACCTGTATCCAGCAAGAACAGTTTGTCAAACATTTTATAAATGTCTGAGCTTGGCTGGTGAATAACCACAAATATAAGTTTGCCTTTTAATGATAACTCTTTCAACAGATCTATCACATTTTCCGAATCGCGTGAGGAAAGCCCTGAAGTAGGCTCATCGACAAACATAACGGCTGGTTCACGAATCAGTTCCAGGGCAATATTGAGACGTTTGCGTTGACCACCACTGATTTTTTTGTTCAGTACATTGCCAACTTTAATTTCTTTGATATGATCCAGTCCCAAGCTTGCCAGCACATTCATAACAGCTTGGTCTAGTTGCTCTTCATTCAGATTAGCAAAACAAAGTTTGGCATTGTAATACAGGTTCTCGTATACTGTAAGTTCTTCTATCAGTAAATCGTCCTGTGCTACGTAGCCAATTACACCCTGAATCTGTTCTTTTTGTTGATGAATATTGATTCCATTAATCAATACTTCCCCCTTGGAAGGTATTTCAATGCCAGCTAATACATTTAGAAGTGTTGTTTTGCCAGCACCACTACCACCCATAATACCAATCAAACTTCCGGGACCAGCAGCCAGATTGATATCCCGTAAGCCTATTGCCCCACTAGTGAAACGGTACTCTAAATCTTTAGCATGAAATGAAAGTTTGTTGGCTTTAGCGGTATTCAGGTAAATACCTGCTACATCACTGTAATATAATGGTGAGCTGTGAGCGAGCTTAATCGTGCTGCCATGAGAAAACAGGTATATCTGCAACGGCTTGATAGGCAAACCGTTTAATAACAGATCTTCGTGTCCGGCATATTTGACAAAATACATGTCCACACTTTTAACCCGAATGAAGAATAATTCACCTGAGAAGTGTTCTAATTGCAAATACTTGGACTGAGTATGTATATCTGGTAATACATCTTCGCGTGCTACCAATAGATTGGTGTCTGATATTATATCAGATAAATTGTCTTTTAAAACTACACTTTCAATCAACCGAAACTCTTCTTTTTCAATATTGAAGACCGTTGATACGGTATCAATGATACTCATTCGCTGAGGCGTAAAGTTCTTATCGGAGTTTACCAGTTCCAACAGGCGAATCAGTACAATTACCTTCTGCTTTTGAGTTAAAGTTTTGTTGATCTTCTTGCAGATGGAGAGTGTTTTTACAGAGTCTTTGACCGATGTAAGTTTTGAACCACTGTTGTCTTCTACGCCATAACCTGCCAACTCATCATAGAGCGACAGGTATTCTTGCACAGAATCCTGATCCAACTCTTGTCGGAAAAACTGAATAACATAGTTCCGTTCTTTGGCAGTGGCCCCACTATCCTGCTTTGTAATAATAGCAAACAGTTGGGTCAATGCCCTAAGTATTTCCTCACTCATAGCTGTAGTGTTAAATTCAGAAGAGTGGAGACCAGGAAATACTCTCTTCTCTAGCCAATCCTATAACAGGTAGGTTTTTGCCTAAGAAAAGATACTATTTCGCTTTGTCTACAACTCCCTTCTCAATTATCTTAAGTAGCGAATTAATGCGTATTGATTGAATTATTTTCACTCAGAGTGGTCTGAGTACAAGTAAATAGAAATGAAACCAGCTTCGTTATAGGCTCAGCTATTCTGATTTCATTTCTGAATTAATAAGCTTTGAAATCGAAGGGTACTTCTACCAGTTCGGAAAATTCACCACCGGCTTCTTCCATGTCTTCGTCATCTTCATGGAAATACCATTCTACGGTTGTTCCAGGGATTGCTTCCAAACGAGCCAGAATATCTAAGATTAGTTTAGAAGAAGCTGTGTTAAAATATTCCAGCTTGAACGTGAATAGAGTTTTGGAGTTAGGCGTTTGCGCATAACGAGCCAGCCAATCAAGTACAGGTCTGTAAAATTCAGCAGTATCTTCTGGTAACGAACGACCTGAAATCTCGAAAATACCGTTCGATTTGTCAAGAATGATTTTCGGGGTATCTTCTGTACCTTCTAAGTTGATGATTTCCATGATATATTGTTAATTTTTAAGTTCTTTCTGAGAGATAATAAAATTGTTTAATACTGGTTAATAATCAGATTTCCATCCCTGCCAAACGTGAGATACGGGTTTGTAATGAGAAGAACGATGTCTTTTCAGTTACCGGCTGAAAATCATACTCTAATTTCTGACCTGACTTACGGGCCATATCGACAAATCCTAGTCCTGCGCCACCCTTTTCAGAAAGTTCTGTGTTGCGGATGATCTCTTTATACAGGTTCTTTAAGCCTTCTTTGTCTAAAGCATTGATTTGGTCCAGCTTTGCCGACAATGGCGCAATTTTGTCGTTACGAATGGGGTTACCAGAAGTAATAACATACTCCTCGTCACGTTTACCCACAATAAAGATGGCTGAGTTCCGAGTATCCTCAATTATTTCGTCTGCGTGTTTGCAAATATTTTGCAGACATTCTACCATTACGTTAAACACTTTACGCTTGATGCTGGATTCCTCCCCCATCGAATCCATGTTCCGTTCAGCCATAGCCAGCACGGACTTGGTAATTTCTTGCGTGAATTCTCCTTCATAGACCAGAATCAGGTCTTCTTGGATCATAATTCGATGCAAGTCATAGATATACTTCATAGTTTTAAAAGATATATTGGATGAATACGAAATTTAATTTTTAGTACCTCAGCAGTTTTGCGTTGGCATTTGAATCAAGGGTTTTATGCTTTAAAAGGATACTATTTTCCAGTT
This sequence comes from uncultured Sphingobacteriales bacterium, assembly GCA_963520985.1. Classification (GTDB taxonomy): domain Bacteria; phylum Bacteroidota; class Bacteroidia; order Cytophagales; family 172606-1; genus Xanthocytophaga. The sequence goes on along the minus strand of CAUQTA010000015.1, from coordinate 79,089 downwards.
AGAATCTTATTCCAATCATAAGTACATCATCGGTCTGTTTGGTTATACCACGCCAGTTTTCAAATTCCAAGTCAAACACACCATGCATCTGATACATACTCAGGTCTTGATTTCCAGTAATGATGTCACGAATACGCTTAGGAGAAAACTTCCGGTTGTCTGGGCCCCCAAACTGATCAGGGAAGCCATCTGAGCAAAAGAATGCAGAATCTCCTTTTTTGATATCAAGTGTTGTTGTCACAAAACTGGTTCTATCTTTATACTGTCCGCCACCGATAGGAAACTTATCTCCTTTTACCTCTAACAACTCTCCATTTTGTAAGAAATACAAGGGGCGGTGAGCACCTGCATATTGCAGTACGTTATTTTTGACGTTAATCTTACATAGTGCGATATCCATTCCATCACGGGTAGCGCCTTCCATATTCGCATCCTGTTTTAATGTAGCTGTTACGCCAGCATCCAAACGGTCCAATATTTCACCTGGCAAAAGATTGTCCCCACTTTCTGTGATGTTGTTAAGCAAGAAGTACCCAATTAATGAAATCAAAGCTCCCGGTACGCCATGACCGGTACAGTCAACAGCAGCAATGTATATATCGTCTCCTTTTTGCATAAACCATGGAAAGTCACCACTAACGACATCACGCGGTTTATAGAGAATAAATGCATCAGGCAAAGCTTGTTTTATCAATTGACTATCTGGAAGAATTGCCCCCTGGATACGCTTAGCATAGTTGATGGACTCAGAGATTTTCTTGTTTTTCGTAGAAATCTCAATTTCCGTCATCTTCCGTTCGGTAATATCGCCCATCACGAATAAAACAGACTCCACCAATCCTTGCTCACTAAACTCTGGAATCGCCTTTAACTCCATCACCCGGTTTCCTACTGTTGAAGGAAAATCCATTTCTGTATTTACCTTCTCTTTTGTTTCCATTACCTGGGTCAGAATCGAACGCCACGAATCAACAATGGACGTATGAATGGTCAATTCATCCAAGGCTTTTTGTTCGAAAGTATCCTTACGCTGGCCGGCATACACTTCAATCATCGGGTTGATATAGAATATCTTTCCTTCTTTGTTAAAGCGAATGATCAAATCAGGTGAGTTTTCGGAAAGAGACTGCATCTGGCTGCGCATCCGTTGTTCACGTTCAGCCCGCAGACGCTCTGTGATATCTGTTGAGTTGATTAAGATACCTTCAATGGCGGGGTCGTGGAGCAGGTTGGTACCTGTAGCTTCCAACCAAATCCGATCTCCGTTCTTTTTGAAGTAACTATATTGTACAGTATGTTTTTGTCCTGGATTGGCCAATAAGTCTTCAAACATTTTATTTACCGACTCTCTTCCTGCCTCATGTACATGTATAATATCATCAATACCAATAAGTTCTTCCTGTGAGTATCCTAAGATGCGGTTTACGGATGGGCTGACATACCGAATGGTGCGGTCTTTTTCATAGATCATGATAACCTCGGCCGCATTTTCAAGCAAAGTCTGAAGACGCTTTTGGGCGTGTACAACCTGCTCTACCTGATATTCCAGTGCACTATTGGCTCGCTTAAGTTCTTCTTGGGTTGCCTGCATTTCCTCTGCGTTCTGCTGCAGAATTTCCTGCTGTTCTTGCAACTCTTGAGACTGACGTTGCGACATCTCAAGCAGGCGGCTGGTTTTCTCGTTTACTTTGATGTTAAATACAGTACGTGCAATGATTTCACTTACTTCATTGATAAATTGCACATTACGCGGACTAAACTTCTCAAATCCTGCAAATTCCAGTGCTCCGTAAACCACTTTCTCACTACCAATTACTGTCATCAGAGGCACTACCAGCAAGCATTTCGGCTTTTTGTCACCTAACAATCCGGAAGTAACGGTTACATAAGTATCCGGAATTTCGGTACGAAGAATCGTATCACGTTCAGCGGCAGCCTGTCCCACCAGTCCTTCCGCAAAGCGAAACTGTGCTTTCAGGTATTTTTTCTTGTTGTAGGCATAACTTGCTTTCATTTCCAGCAATAATTTGCCTTCTGTTTCATCGTTTACTACATACAGAGCTCCTTGTATTGCCCCGATCTTTCCAGTCAAATACGAAACAACCCGATCACTTAATTCTTCTAGATTATTGGTCGAACGCAGTATATTCCCGATTTCGGCTACTCCTGTTACAATCCAGTTCCGTTCTTCATCCCGTTTTGCTGACTCCTGAATACTATCCCGCATGTTGAGCAAAGCCACCCCCAACATATCGTCCTGACTCATGGGCTGGAAGCGGGCATCAAATTCTCCTTCACCTATTTTATGTGCAAAATCAGCTGTTTTGTGCAGACCCTCTACCAGGCGGTTCATCGTTTCGGCCATTTCACCGAATTCATCCTCACTTCCTTTCTTAATTTTTTCCGGTAATACTCCCTGACCTAATAATCCCATGGTTGCTTTTAAAGTCATTAACGGACGTGTGAGCACCTTTGAGAAAAGGATTGTACATACAAGTGCAAATACTACTATGGTAGCACTGATCCATGTCATATATGTTTGAATCTGTGCTTGAGGAATGCCCTTGTTCGTAAGGTGAATCGCCGTAAGGGAAGTGATGACCAAGGTAAACACTACAATCGCCAGGACGAGGAGTGTGATTTTGGTGCCGATTTTTATATTTTTAAACATATTATTTGTGTGACTTGATTCAGTTCAACAATAGCTAGTTTTACATCCATTTTGTTAACTCATGGCCAACGCAGCCGGAGATACCAATGCAATCACCTCTTCTTCTGTAAATTGAGTGGTTATTAGCCGACTAAGGGCATGAGTAACTTCCTGTACAAATGTTTCATCCGAACGGGTATAGTGTTTGAAGGAGGCTATTTCAAGTATGGCGACTACTTCTTCGTTATATACAACCGGTGCTAGTATTAATTCGGCAGGAGAAGCTTTTCCCAAACCCGACAAAATTGTAATGTAACCTTCCGGAACGTTTTTAATCGTAATCAGCTTTCCTTCTTTGGCTACCTGCCCAGCCAGGCCTTCTCCAAACTCGTAATGAAACGTTTTGCTTTCTGCAATGTGATAGGCATAGGTAGTGTACAGTTCCAGTACGCGTTTTCCTTCATAGCGTTTTGTTACAAAAAAGGCCGCTTGTGACGCCTCTAACTCACGGCAGATGGTAGTTAACAATTTTTCAAACAAAGGCTTGGACGGCTGGCTTTGCCCATTCAATATGTTTTCAACCGCATACAGATTCCTTTGCCCTACTTCCTCAGAATCCCCGTTTGCATTATCGAGACCATGACGGCTTTCTTCATTCTTCTTCACATAGACTATTTGTACCTCACTATTCCGACTACTCAAAAGCAATACTATTATTGCCAGTAAAGAAGCACCGGTACTAGCTGCAATTGCAATTCCCAGTATTTTTGTAAAGGAATAGATAGCAGGCCAGGCTACGGCTACCGTCTTGGCTGACGTAGCATTGGCTTTATTGGTAAACAGCAGATATTCATACCATAAATAACCAAAGCTAGTCAACATTGCTGTTACTGCGATTATTGCAAGGATATTGTATAGTTTACTTTGCTTCATAGCTATCAATTTATTTCAATCTGTATATAACTAATGGTATCTTTCTTAAACTTAAAATCAACTCTATCGTAAAATCGGACTGGTCTTTTTCTGTTGTTTGTGCACCTCTAAAAGGAAATCCAGAATTTTTTGTACAGGCAACACATGGTCAATCTGAGTCAGTTTCAGGGCCGAAGTTGGCATAGTGTCAATCATGCATTCGGCAGGATCCTGCACGATGGTGAGTCCACCCCAATCTTTTATTTTTTTCATCCCCATGGCCCCGTCTTTATTTGCTCCCGATAGCAGTATCCCGATCAGTTTTGTCTTATATACATAAGCTGCGCTTTCCAATGTCAGGTCTATTGACGGACGTGAATGGTTTACCATATCATCCGTCGACAGAGCAAAGGTATTCCCTAATTCTACCAGCATATGGTAATTGGCCGGTGCCAAATAGATCTTTCCTTTTCGTATGGGCTCTTTGTCGTCAGGTTCTTCTACTACAGTGCTACTCTTCAGATTCAGTGCTTCCACAAAGCCCTGCCGCACGTGTTTGAGTCGATGCAAACACATGATAATCGGTAGCTCAAAGTCTGTAGGTAGTCCGTTCAGTATCTTATTGATAACCTGAAAACTTCCGGCAGACCCTCCGATAACAATTGCTTTGTATTGGTTAGTAATCTGAAAAGAACTCACTTGCGTACTGTTTTATAGTCGTTGGTGGATAGCTTTTAGAAATTCCGAATCGATTGCCTCTATGGTGACTAGCAGTCACTAATCCACTTTTCAATCTTTTACTTTTTTGTATATTTTCTCTTCGTTGTTTACTACGATAAACCGATTTGCCACCTCACACCAGATCAACGACTCTTTCGAACCGATAATCAGGTACCCATATTTGAACAAACTTTCATGAAACATTTTCAGTACCTGATTCTGCAATTGCTGATTAAAATAGATCATTACATTGCGGCACAAAATGATGTCGAACTTGGAAAAAGGAGTGCAATCGACCAGATTGTGTTCCCGCCACGAAACATTTTCAACCAGGGTTTTATCCATGATGGCTTTTCCACCTTCTTCCTTATAGTATTTTTCCAGTGAATGGCTTCCCTGAAAACGGATGTAGTTTTTCTGGTTCAGGTCCATGTTTTTGATCGGGATAATTCCGGCTTTGGCTTTGGCCAGAATATCCTGGTCAATGTCGGTAGCTACAATCTTGCAACGGTCCAGAATGCCCATTTCCCGCAACATGATGGTCATCGAAAACACCTCTTCACCCGACGAACATCCCGCATGCCAGATACTTACATGATTGTTATTGAGCAGAATATTCGGAATAACCTTGTCACGAACTTCCCGCCAAAAAGAAGGATCCCGGAACATCTCCGTTACATTTACGGTGATTTCAGAAATAAACTCCTTTATAAAGGCAGGTTCGTCATTGACGCGCCGAATCAGGCCATCAATGGTCGGAATCCGATACAACTCCAACACACGCTGAATTCTTCGTTTAAAAGAAGACATTGCATAATTGGAAAAATCATAGTTGTACTTTTGCCGGAGGATCTCCGTCAGCCTCCGAAGTTCCGTAATCTCAATGTCGGGCGTTGTAATTATGTTCGGATATTGTAACACAGGACTTATTATTTTCGTAATGCAGAATGAACTACAGTATTGTTCCGTTTTGGGTATTGCGAATTTAATAGAATTCCATCTGTGACAAGCATTTAGGTGTCGTGGATAGAGATGAAAGGGAGTAACTTTCAAGTAGTATTTTGTCAAAAACCGGTGAAAGGCTACATTTTTTCTTTCCTTCTGAATGCCGTTTTCCTGCTCATCTGATTACCTTTGCAACAACTTCTGTATCCGACAGAAAAAACGATCAGACGCGTTGCTGGTCTGGTTGGGATGCAGCTCAGACTCTACGAACGGGCTTTTAAGTTAGGTTATAAAGATTTTGGGGGGCCTCAAATGACTGGACGAAGTCATTTGATACTTCAAAAAGGCAAATAGCTTTGTAAAAATTACGCTGACCTCACATTGCAAATCCTGCGCTTTCGGTATTTGTATCAATTGCGTAATAAAAATATTAGAATTGTGCCTGGCAGCATCAGATAAGGGCTGGCAGTAGTAGTTATTCTACACCAAAAACCAGCTTATCAACCTATTTTCTTCTCTCAAACGGATGTGTGGCATTCATATCATTCTTGATAAAAAGAACCTTCTTAGTGACATTCCCATTCAACATATGCTAGCTTGTACGCACCATCGCGGACCTGACGCTCAGCAGTTTTTTCAGATTCAGAGCATACATCAGACTCTCTGGATAGCAACCAACCGACTAAAAGTAAGCGACTTAAGCAACAAAGCAAACCAACCCATGCAAAGTACCGATGGTAGATATATTCTAGCATTTAACGGAGCCATTTACAATGATGCGCAGCTGCGCCAAGTTCTTTCGTCTGCCCAGTTTCAGACAACATCTGATACTGAAACACTGTTACAATTGTTAATCCAGGAAGGTGAAGGAGCTATTCCAAAGCTGAACGGCATGTTTGCTTTTGCGTTTTATGATCAACAAAATGAAACTTTGCTCTTAGCTAGGGATGCATGGGGCATGAAACCTCTGTATTGGTTTGAAAATGACTCTTACCTGATCGCTTCTTCCGAGATTAGAGGCATTCTGGCTTCCGGATTGGTACAGAAAGAAGCCAACCTGCAACAACTTTCCCACTATTTGACATTTAACTTTGCCCGCCGTCCCGAAACATTTTATCAGAACATTCAAGAGATAGAGCCAGGAACTATACATGTAGCCCAATCGGGCCAGCAGCTAACAGAAGTGAAAAAATTCGGCTGTCTTCATCAGGAGGGTTTTAACTCTGCACAGGATACTATTTTTTCACCTACCAATTCTTCTGCCCTGGTTGATAAGTTAGACAATGCTCTTGCTCAGACAGTAAAAAGACATTGCCAGGCCGATGTTCGGGCAGGGTTGTTTTTGAGCGGAGGTGTTGACTCTACCTTATTACTAGCTAGTGCTCACGAGCAGGGAATTCGTCATTTGCCCGCATTCACAATCGGTTATTCCATTGCTAATCAGCCTTATGCTACACAGGATGAGGTTTTTGCCCGGCAAGCTGCCAAACAATACCAGGCCGATTGGCAGCTTATTCCGATCAGTGAGCAGTTACTGGAACAGTTCCCGGATTGGGTAAGCACGCTGGATCAGCCGGTTGCGGATGGGGCAGCCTGGCTTACTTATTTACTAGCTCAGGAAGCTAAAAAACACGTTACAGTAGTTCTTTCGGGTGCCGGTGCCGACGAACTTTTTGCCGGATACAATCGGCATTGGGCATTTAATCAGTATCTGAAGTATTATCCTTTCTTGCAAAAGCTACATGCCGTAACTAAAAATAGTATCTCTGCAAGAAATAGTATCTCTGCAAGAAACAAAACCTCTTCTTTTTTCGAAAACTCCTACTATGGTCGTTTGATCCACAAGGGCTTGCAGCAATTGCATCCTTCGCCTGAACAAACATTTGTTCGCTTTACAGCAGGAACTACTGCCTTTCCCTGGCTTGATACCCTGGTTTCTGAGATTGCATCTGACTCGGTTCCGGCACTTACCAAAAAGTCATTTCGGGAGGCTCATCTGGCGGCGGCATTAAAATTTGACCAGCGCCACTACCTGATTTCAGATGTACTTGCCATTACTGACCGAATGACCATGCAACAGGGCATAGAAGCTCGTCTGCCCTATTTAGACGGTTCTTTGGTTGCCTTAGCTAAAAACATTCCGGCAGACTATCTGCTTAAGCATGGCCGCAAATGGGTATTAAAAAAAATACTATCTCTCAAAAATGGAAAAGCCTATACCCAACGTCGAAAAGAGGGCTTTGGCATGCCCATGGCTCACTGGCTACGCACCCAGTCAGGCGCAACGGTGCTTTCTCCCTTGCAAAACCGCAGCAATCTGATTTACCAGGTGGTAGACTATTCGTTTGTACAAAGCCTGATCCATTCGCATTTGCACCAGAAAACAAATCGTGCAGCAGAGTTATGGGCGTTGGCTTTAGCAGCAGCCTGGCTTGACAAAGAATTTTGCTAAGCAAACGGGTCTTCGTGAAATGATTTTTTTACACACTTCTTTTTCCTCTAAAAAAATTGTAAAATTGCTTTATCATATGTGTATTTATCCAAATAGGGAATTGTATAATGCAGCCAACAAAGTTCGTTAAAGTTAGTTCTTACTAAAGGAGATGGCTTTTTGCGTGGAATATCATAGAATCAAACCACCCTATTTTCTCACTTTTATTTCTGAGTCTTTCTGGTGAAAGTTGTTTACATACATCAATATTTCAAAACATATACCGAGGGAGGGTCGTCGCGGTCTTACTATCTGGCAAAAGCCCTGGCCGACAATGGCGTTGAGGTAGAACTCATAACTTCGCACAACGAGAAAAGTTACAAATGCACCACCGTTGATGGCATCAGGGTGCATTACCTGCCCGTTTATTACGACAATCATCTGGGCTTTTTGGGACGGATCAAGTCCTTTGTTGCGTTTATGTGGCAAGCATACCGGTTTGCTTCTCAGATAGAAGAGGTTGACTACTGTTATGCATCATCCACGCCTCTGACGATAGGAGTAGTAGCCCTGTTACTGAAGCGTCAAAAAAACATTCCTTATTATTTCGAGGTACGCGATTTGTGGCCGCTGGCCCCGGTGCAATTAGGTGTGATCCGCAATCGGTTTCTGCAAAAAGTACTATCCTGGCTCGAACAAAAAGTGTATCAGCACGCCTTCGAACTGGTTGCTTTATCACCCGGCATAGCAGCGCATATCCGCAGACGGGTACCCAACAAGAAAGTACATCTGCTTCCCAATATCTCAGATTGTGGCTTTTTCCAGAAAGAAGACAAGAAAATTGAGTTGTCTCATAAATACAATGTAGCTCACAAGTTTGTGGTTACTTATTTCGGAGCCGTCGGTCAGGTAAACCAATTGCGAAGCTTAGTGGAAATTGCCCGCACGGCTCAGGAAGCCCAGCTGCATGATCTGGCTTTTTTGGTGGTTGGACGCGGCAATCAGCTTGCCGAAATACAAAAGCTGGTTTGTACGTACAACCTGACCAACTTTCAGTTTATTCCGCATGTGAGCAAATACCAGCTATGCGAAATCATGAACGTAACCGATGCCGTATATGTGTCTTTTGCTTCGTATCCAGTATTGGAAACCAGCAGTCCCAATAAGTTTTTTGATTCACTGGCGGCAGGTAAGCTTTGCATTACCAATACGGCAGGCTGGATTGCCAAATTGGTTCAGGAGCATGAATGCGGGTTTTATGTGCACCCGGACACACCCGCCGATTTTCTGAAGAAGATTTCGTATTACCTCAACGACTCCGATGCACTGGAGCAGGCTCAATACAATGCTCGTCAACTGGCAGAATCGCAGTTTTCTCGGGAGAAGCTTACGCGGCAGTTTGTACAGATCTTCCTCAATCATTTGCCGGCAGTATTTCCAACGAATGCAGATGTAATTTATGAATAATGCAATAAAATAGTATCTTTGGCTTTCGATAGATTTTCCAGGAGTAATCTTCCTTCAAATCGTACCTGTACCGCCGATAAAAATAGTACCCTCTACAAACACAAAACATCGGTATTTGTTGCAATCCTTTATTACGCTGAAAAACGTATCTGTTCGCAAATACGACAAAGTCATCTTTCAGGATTTTAACTGGACCATCGCAACGGGGCAGCATTGGGCTGTCATGGGTGCGAATGGCTCAGGCAAATCGACATTGCTTGAAGCTTTGGCCGGAAAAATTCCGTTCATAGGGGGGCACGCTATTTATCATTTTTTGCAGCCAAATCAATGGATAAAAGACAGTATTGAGCTGGTTACCAAAGATTATTCCGGCAACCGCATTCTGCAATCGGCAGCCCAGTATTATCAGCAACGTTTTCACGCTTACGACTCTGAGAGCTCACCAACAGTTCACGAATTTCTGGCCGACCAGATGAAACCAATCGGCACCATTGACGACGCCTCTGTGCAGCTTAACCCGCCTTTGTACTCTGATAAAGATCTTGAAGAAGCAGCTGCCATATTACGCATCGGTCATTTACTGGACAGAAAACTGATGACTTTGTCTAACGGCGAAACCCGTCGCACGCTGCTGACACGTTCGTTTCTGAAACGGCCCAAAGCCCTGCTTCTGGACATGCCCTTTATCGGGTTGGATGCAGACTCACGGCAAACGCTGCATGACGCCCTGAATCACATTGCCGAAACGGGAACCACACTAATCATTACCACCACTCCCGACGAAATACCGACCTGCATTACCAGTCAGCTCACATTAACAGATCCTATACCTGCCGAAACCACTCCTGTTTTACAACAAGAGGCGCGGCAGCACGTATTGAGCCAGCCCGACAACGCCGATTTTGACTATGCCATTCGGATGAAGAATGTAAGCGTTTCGTATGGTGGCAAAAAAGTATTGCACGACATTGACTGGGAAGTAAAACGGGGCGAACACTGGGCAGTGCTTGGCCCGAATGGTTCGGGCAAATCGACATTGCTCAGCTTGATCAATGCCGACAATCCGCAAGGATATGCCAACGACATTTACCTGTTTGACCGCAAACGGGGCAGCGGCGAAAGCATCTGGGATATTAAGTCGCGCATTGGGTTCGTATCGCCCGAGCTGCACTTGTATTTTCCGAAAGAAACACTTGTACACAAAACTGTGGCTTCGGGTCTTTTTCGTACCGATGGACTTTATCAGTCGATGACCTGCGAACAAGAGCACCAAGTGGACGAATCGCTGACGCTCCTGAATATTCATCACTTGGCAAAAAAACAGCTGGACCAAATCTCGACCGGCGAACAACGACAAGTGTTGCTGGCCCGGGCTCTGGTACGAAACCCACCGTTGCTCATTCTGGATGAGCCCTGTCAAGGACTCGACTTGCCCCGAATGCACTATTTCCGGGATTTGGTAAACGAAATTTGCGTACATCTTCACAAAACGCTTTTGTATGTAACTCATTATCCGCAGGAAATTCCGGCTTGTGTTACGCAGGTTCTTCGCTTGACAGAAGGGTGCGGAACCATTGAACGTTGGTAAAGGGGTTTTGCACTTTGAAAACATACTATTTGGAATGAGCAAATAAAAACGTGCAACTCAAGAATGTACCCAACAGCACAAGAAACACTTACAACAACTTAACAATATGAACACACAAGAAAATCTGATTTCTTCTCAAGAAAGAGTAACTTAGAGAAACCTCCTTTTTAATATGTCACTTGGACAGTTATAACACGTCATTTCTCTTACTAACTTTGCATTCTTACGATTTTTCCCCTTATACACTCATGATTTTAATTGCTGAAAGCGGCTCATCCAAAACAGATTGGAGACTCTTAACCGATGAAGGAGTTATTAAAATAGCCAAAACCGCTGGTTTTAACCCCTATTTTCAGAACGCCGACCAGATTTACGAAGAAATCGCGGCAGAACTACTCCCTCAACTCGGCACTACGGCCATTGACGAGATTCATTTTTACGGAGCCGGTTGCTCTACTGAAACCAACTGCCAGATTGTAAAAGAAGGCGTGAGCCGGCTTTTTGCCCGGGCCAATGTATATGTCGGGCACGATCTGATGGCAGCCGCCCGTTCGCTGAGCGGTCGTTCGGCGGGTATCATTTGTATTATAGGAACGGGGGTCAATGCCTGTTTGTACGATGGAAATGAGGTAGTGGCTGGGCGTCCATCGCTTGGTTTCTGGCTGGGCGACGAAGGAAGTGGCGGTTATCTGGGCCGTATGCTGATTCAGCAATATTTTCATGAAGAAATGCCCGCCGACATCCACCAGGCTTTTGCCCAGAAATATGACCTGGATGTAGAAACCGTTTTGGAAAATGCCTACAAGAAGCCTTTCCCGAACAGCTATTTTGCAGCGTTTTCGCGTTTCTTGTCCGACCATCTGGAACATCCATACGCGCAAAAACTGATTTACAACGGATTCATCTCCTTTCTGGACCGCTACGTAAGCAAGTTCAAAGATTACAAAAGCTATTCGGTTCACTTCACGGGTTCCATTGCGTATCATTACCGCGACATCTTGCAGCAAGCGGCTACTGACCGAGGCATTCAACTGGGAAATATCATTGACAATCCGATCATGGGCCTTATCGACTATCACCAGCACGCCCAGATGTAAGTGAAACAATTCTCCTCTGCGGGAGGTTTTTGTGTTTGAAAAGATACTATTTTTGAATACCAATAGAGCTTAACTCACTTGTGCTGAAAGCTTTGTTGGTATTCTTTCGTTTATATGACAGCTAACACCAATAATTCTTAAGCAAGCCAACAGAATTGACAGTGCACACAAGTAAGGCACTGACGGCTAATTCTGTTCTTTTTTCAACCATTTAATTTATTCTGAAAATTCCCTATCTTATTGATATGCTTACAACCGAATCCCCATCGCATTACAACAACCTGGAAAAACTCTCCACGCGTGAGTTGCTCATTGGAATCAACCAGGAAGACAAAACAGTGCCATACGCTGTCGAAAAAGCCATTCCCCAAATTGAGGCATTGGTAAACGCCATTGTGGAACGAATGCAAAACGGAGGTCGTTTGATTTATATCGGAGCCGGTACGAGTGGCCGCCTGGGTGTGGTGGATGCGTCGGAATGCCCGCCGACTTACGGGGTGCCGCACGGGCTGGTGATTGGCATCATGGCGGGTGGCGATGGAGCCATCCGGAAATCCGTTGAAAACGCAGAAGACAATTTTGAGCAGGCCTGGAAAGATATTCAGGTACATGGCTTCAATGAATACGATACGGTGATTGGCCTTGCCGCATCTGGACGCACGCCGTATGTCATTGGCGGTCTGCGCGATGCCCTAGCACAAGGGTTGGTTACGGGTTGTGTGGTATGCAATGCGGGCAGCAAAGTAGCCGAACAGGCCACCTATCCGGTTGAGGTGGTGGTGGGCCCGGAATTTGTTACAGGTAGTACACGCATGAAATCAGGAACAGCCCAGAAGCTGACGCTCAACATGATTTCCACAGCGGTTATGATCCGTTTAGGCAAAGTGAAAGGAAACAAAATGATTGACATGCAACTCAGCAATGAAAAGCTAGTGAACCGTGGCATTCGGATGGTGATGGACGAACTGAATATTGGCGAAAAAGAGGCTACTGCCTTACTCGAAAAGCACGGCAGTATTCGCAATGCCATTCTGGCCGGCCAAGGTTCCTGAGCTATCAAATAGTATCTTTTAAAACAGTAAAAACCAGCATTTTGCATTGACCTCGCCACGACTATGCATGACATTGAGCCTTCATACAACTGGGAAACGTACTATATAGCCGCCGAAGACGAACGGAGTCCGTTTTATGGCCGCGAGTATAATTTCAACGAATACGAGCATGACGTATACGGCTATTACATTCACCCGCTGTGGGATGAGTTTGGATCGGAAACGCTGTATTGCAAGATCCTTTTCACCGACTACGACCGGCAATTTACCATCATCGAGATGTTCGGAGAATGGAACGATACGCTGCACAACGACATTATGCACTTCAAACGCAACGTGATTGACCACCTGGTGAACGAAGGCATAAACAAATACATTCTCCTCGGCGAAAATCTGCTCAACTTCCATGGTTCCGACGATGAATATTACGCCGAATGGTTTGAGGAAGTGGAAGACGGATGGATAGCGGCGGTCAGTTTCCGCGATTTTGTAGAAGCCGAATGGAAGAAATACCACTTGGACTACTACATTAACTTTGGCGGAACCTTACAGATCGAAAACTGGCGCACCTACTTGCCGCCTCGCTTTTTTGAGTTAGTCAACAGCCTGATTGTGAGACGCTTGCCTTAATGCCGGTTTTGGCTTTTCCAGCGATACTATTTTTACCGCGCCCGTTTTGTCTGGTGAAAGTGAATGAGAAAAGGCCGATTTTCCACCGGAAACCAAAACCTTAGATTTCCTTGTGATAAGGCATTGGATCTGAATACCACATCGCCATACAGGCGTTGTCCAGGCTGCAGGGTCTGTACCCGCAACGGATAGTGCTCCCAGGTTTCGATCTGTGAAGCCAGGTTATTCGTTTTTGAGTAGTAGCTCCCAACCGAAGCTCGCTTGGCATCGGCTGACATATTTACGGCTAACGCCCACGTATTCACAATGGCCCGATTGGTATTGGCTCTCCGAAACCCGGATTCCCGGTTACGGACTGGCTTTGAGTTGTTATCCGCAACGGCCGCCACCATAGCTACCGTTGCAACAACGGCCACTGCCGTCCAGATTGCCTTTTTTCTTTTCAATTTTGCTTCTTCGCGCTGCATCTCATTTTCCAGTCGCGCTATTTCCTGATCGGGAACCAGTGCATACGCTTGAGACACAGCCCATTCATCCGTATAAGGGACTTGTGTCAGCGTATCTTCCATCTGGTAATAGAACCGCGCAGGATCAATCAGCACCGGCACATCCGATTGATTGGTAATTTCCACATTAAAAATAGTGTACCGGTCGTCGCTGCGGTCAAAAGCCGCCGACAGTACTATGCCCTCTTTTTGTAAGGTCACAAACTCGCGACCATCGTCTATGAAAGAACTATCCACATCGACAGCCGCCAAGCGGGTGTTCATTTGCGGCGGCGGTGTGCAGGCAGGGAGCAAGCCAACAAAAAGGCCGCTCACAAGTAGAAATGTCCGGATGTAAGAAGTAAAGGTGTGCATAAGTTGTAGCAAAAGTGGTGAGTTATTTTTTGCGCAAATCTTATACCAGAAAAGGCTTGTTTTCAACTCTTTTTTCGTATAAAATTAACTGATTTCCAAGATGGTATGCAACCTTTCCCAAAAAAGATGTGTCATGTGATTTACTGATGCTTGCTTATCCACAAAGAAAACTCAATCGTATGAGAAAACATCTACCCCTTGTACTGACAATTTGCTTGCTGTTTTCAATGATTTCCTGTCAGAAATCAGGACTTAGCCCAAAGGAAAGTGAAGCCTATTTTCCTTTGCAAGTAGGCAATTACTGGAAGGTAAATGATACGGATTACCTGGAAATAACGGGAACAAAAGTAATTGGCGGCGCCAAGTACTTTGAAATTACTTCGCATACGCCCGGAGGTACGGGTACCATTCATTTGCGACTGGATGATGATCTGAACCTAATACAAGCTTATACGAATACAAACTATACGCGCATCATTGCTAACCTGGGCTTCAAGGAAGGAAAGAAATTGAAAGACGACATAGAGGAAGGCACTGTGATTGCACGGGATTCGGAAAAGCTGGTGTATCGCTACAAATGCATGCTTTGCTCGCAATCCAATGCAATTTACGAAGTAGCATTCTATAAAAACAGAGGAATCTTGTCGCGCAATCTGCTTTTTAGCGGGTATCTATCCGGCAACCCGGCGTTTACCGAAATCCGCATTGACGGCAAAGTGTATCATCCGTAATCACTGCCATTGGCATTATCCATCTGATTTTCAGGCTTTGGCGTAAGCATCAATCTTTTACTTGCACCAAAGCCTGGCTGTGCACCAGGTATTTCTTCCGGCTTTTCACTTCTTCGCACAACACACGTGTGCGGCGGGTAACTCCTTTCCGGAATGCCCGTCCGTTCAGCGAAAACAGTTCGCCTTCTGCCAGATTGGCCAGCACAATCTTGTCGGTCTGTTTGTCGAACTGATGAAGCGCCTGAAACAGTACGGGATCGGTGCACGACGACGCTTTCGGATTGACCAGATAACGTTGCAATGCCTGCAGTACGTCAGCAGGAAACACCTGCGTATGCAAGACGGGAGCGGCCACTTCCCGGAAATGGTTTTTCCACTCTTTGCCATGCGGTTGCACGCGGTGCTTGTGTTTGCTGAATGTGATCAAATGGGCTACTTCGTGCAGATAGGTCACCAGGAAAGCATACGGATTCAGATCGCCGTTGACCGTTATTTTGTGGCGATTGTTATAAAAGCGATAATCCCCAAACTTTGAACTACGTGACTGGGTAATGCGAAAATCAAACGCATGCTGTTGCCATAGTTGATAACAGTAATTGACAGCGGCTTCGGGCAGGTATTTTTTAAATATGGCGATTGAATCTTGCATCTCTGAAATCTCAACAGTTTTTGCTTTTATAAACGCACAGGCAGGTTTTAGAGTTTAAAAAGATACTAGTTTTTGGCTGATTTTTTAGTTGGAAACAGACACTAAATGAATACACTGCATTGCTTCATTTTCCCTGAAACAACGGCTTCCTTTTCTCCAGAAATGCCATCACTCCTTCGCGGTGGTCGCGAGAAGCACCGGCTGCATCCTGAAGCTGCGCCTCCATCTCCAGCATTTCCTGCAAGGATGACTGCAACGACTGATTCAGCATTTTTTTCATGAGCCCAACGGCAACGGTGGGGGCATGACGGTAATAAGCCGCATACTGATTTACAGCCTCATCGAGCTCGGCTTTGGGGACTACTTTGTTTACCATTCCCAATTCCAGTGCTTCTTTAGCCGGTATTTTGGCGCCGGTAGTTGCCAGTTCAAATGCCTTGGCCGCACTTACCAGGCGGGGCAGAAAATAACTTGATCCCGAATCCATCACCAATCCGATGCCAACAAAAGCTTCGGACAGATAGCTTTCCTCGCTGGCTACCAGTATGTCACACGCCAACGCCAGCGAACAACCTGCCCCCGCCGCCACACCATTGATACGCCCAATAATGGGCTTAGGCATATTACGCATTGCCAATATGATGGGATTGTAGCGGTTACGTACTTCGCTGGAATACGAAGCTATGCCTTGAGCAGCCTCTTTCAAGTCGGCCCCCGAACAAAATGCATCACCACTGCCCGTAACCACCACTACCCGCACCGTTTCGTCGTCAGTAGCTTGGGCAAAAGCCTCGTGCAATTCGTGGGTAAGTTTGACATTGAGGGCATTGAACACTTCCGGGCGATTCAGCGAAATGGTGCATACGCCATCCTGAACCTGGTAAAGCAATTGTTGAAACATAGGCTGGGAGAGTTAAGGTGAGAGTGATGGAACAGACAAAGGAGAATGAAAATAGTATCTTTTAAAAAGGCAAAACCTCAGGTTATTTAAATTCAACAAATACGTGATTTTCGCCAGCCAACTCTTCTTCAATAATCGTTGAAATCACCTGCCAGTCGCCTCCGGCCAGTCCCGCTCCGATGGCAGGATAGCCAATTCGCAAACCGGAAAACTGATTTTTGACAAGTCGAAAAACTGCTCTTACTGCATCATAATCTACTTTCACACCTGTGCCGTGCCATTCAAACTGCGTGTATGCATTTACGACAGTCAAGTCTTTGTCACCGACCATTACCCGAGCAAGACTAATCGTACCCAGTTTCGCACGGTCACCCGACGTAGTCTGCAGATCGGCTTCATAAGCCGCCGGAAATTTCTGTTTGATGGTCTTGGCAATTCCGGCTCCCATGGTACACTGGCAGTTACAGCCATGCACAATTACATCAAATTCCTGATTAAGAGCCTTTTGCACCAAATCGCCTTTCTCTGTTATCATAAGTCACATAGTTGATTGGATCGGTACAATTCAAATCAGCCGAAAAGCAAAATAGTACCCAGGCCTACCCCCAAACCCAGCAGGGCACCTCCAAGCACTTCGGCGGGTGTGTGCGAGTTCAAGTAAAGCCGGGCACTCATCAGCAAACCTGCCAGCACAATCACCATCAGTAAAGGATAAAAGAATTCCACTGCCGCAAAATGGTAATACAGCCCGATGAGAAATCCCACAATACCCGATATGCCGACACTATGCGCACTGATTTTCCAGAAAAAAGAGATAACTGTAACTAGTAGAAGACAAAACGTAATGCCACTCAGAATGGCGGTAATCAGATAAAGCGGAGACAGCTGCTTGATGAACAGGTAGGTAGTAAGCCCATAAAACAGCGTAGTGGAAATAAACGGAAACACGCGGTCCTGGCGGTCTTCCATTTGCAGGCTTTTGATGCTTCCCAGCCGATAAAGCATATAGGTGCTCATCATCGGAATAAAGAAGGTGCAGACAATCAGCAAAATCAGGATTTTGTTGCGAATTTCGTCATTAGACACACCCATCATAGATGGCGAAACCCAAAACAAAAGTGCGAAGAAATAGGTGGGCAACAGCAACGGATGCAACACCACCGAAAGCCCAAAAGCCAATCGCCCGGCAGTAGTTTCTCGCACAGGTGGTAAGTTGGTAGAAGCGTAGCCCGATCTACGGATCAGGGAGTGCGCCGATTCTTCCTCAAAGTCAGGTTTATTGTCAAACATAAAAGCCCCTCGCCCCCAAAGGGGAATGTAAAATAGTATGGTTGAAAAACGTAAAACCCCGGATTCCCCTTTTGGGCGAGGAGCATTTAAAGTTCTTTCCGTAAACGGGCCACCGGCAGGTTGAGTTGTTCGCGGTATTTGGCCACCGTCCGGCGAGCAATGTTGTAGCCTTTGTCGTTCAGCATCTTTTCCAGCTTGTCGTCCGACAACGGGTTGCGTTTGTCTTCATTGTCAATAAATTCTTTCAGAATGCTTTTTACCTCTCGGCTACTTACGTCTTCGCCGGTTTCGGTGGCAATGCCTTCGGAGAAGAAATATTTCAACGGAAAAATGCCGAATTCGGTTTGCACCGCTTTGCTGTTAGCCACCCGCGACACCGTCGAAATGTCCATATCGATGGCCTGGGCTATGTCTTTCAGAATCATGGGGCGCAGCTTGCTTTCGTCGCCTTCCAGAAAGAAATCATACTGAAACTGCACAATGGCATTCATGGTACGGAGCAGGGTTTGCTGGCGTTGTTTGATGGCGTCGATAAACCATTTGGCCGCATCCAGTTTCTGCTTCACAAACGACACCGTTTCGCGAATGGTCTTATCCTTCTTGTCACTCTTATCGTAGGTGTCAAGCATATCGGCATACGACCGGCTGATGCGCAGCTCGGGTGCGTTACGTGAATTGAGGGTCAGTTCTAACCGGCCACTGTTATTTGTCAATAGGAAATCCGGAATCAGGTACTGCGTACGCACATCGCCCGATGCTGAGCCGCCGGGCTTGGGATTGAGCCGGGTAACCAGTCGCACGGCTTCTTTGATGTCGTCGTCCGAGACATCCAGCCGTTTCTGGATTTTCTCGTAGTGTTTTTTGGTGAACTCGTCAAAAAAATCATCCACAATACGGATGGCAAGCGTTACAATGGGATTATCGTGTTCCTTGCGGTCCAGTTGCAACAGCAAACACTCCTGCAATTCGCGGGCTCCAATGCCGGGAGGATCAAAGCTCTGAATCACGTGCAATATCCGCTCCACTTCGTCGGCATCCGTTTCAATGTTCTGAGAGAAGGCCAGGTCATTGACAATCGCCTCCAGATCGCGCCGAATGTAGCCGTCTTCATCGATGCTGCCAATCAATTGGCGACCAATGATGCGTTGTTTGTCGGTAAGTTTTTCAAAATCCAGTTGGGTCAGCAGCGAATCAGTCAGATTCGAGACGGTAGCAATGGGCAAGGTGCGTTCTTCGTCATCGCCACCGGTGTCGCTTTGTGTCTTATAGCTGGCCTCGTCTTCATTGCGTAAGTAGTCATCTACATTCAGGTCGTCGTCCATCCCGTCATCAAAGCTATCTTCCGGCTCGTCATAGCTTTCTTCATCCGCACCATACTCGTCAAAGGTTTCCTCACGGCCTTCTTCCAGAATCGGGTTACTTTCCAGTTCTTCTTCAATACGGGCTTCCAGTTCGGCCGTCGGAATCTGCAACAGCTTGATAAATTGAATCTGCTGCGGCGACAACTTCTGCTGTAACGACTGTGATAAACCAAGTTTCTGCATAATTTTTTTATACCCTTTACGGTTTTATTCCTGTCTTTTTGCGTTTACTGTTTATGCAACGCATTGGGGTTTTAGTTTCCAAAAGATACTATTTTATAACCAAAAACGGTAATTTGTAAACGTAAGACAATGCGAGTTATCTGGCAAATTTAGGAGAAAAAACCCAAAAAGGAAGTCACATTTTTTTGGCCTTTCGAAACCTTTTTCACTGCAAAGTAGTATTTTAGTAACAGAATGAATGGAATGGCATTCTCTTCCTCTCCTACATACTTGAAATCACAGGATTGATAAACGACAGAAGCGATGGAACTGATTGCAGTTATACTCACGGCTATTTTATTTCCTTCTTACATTCGATACCGGATATGGCGCGGCGATGGGGTTACTCAGTCTGATAAAGATCAGATTCGGCTACAAGAAGGCATTCGGTTGTTAGACCGTCGCCTGTATGCCGAGGCATTTGCCTACTTTGACGCCATTGTGCAGCAAGAACCCCGCTGTGCCCTGGCATTGGCTTACCGCGGGCGTTGTCACCGCATTCAGGGCAATTGGTTTCATGCCATTGCTGATTGCAACCGGGCAGCCAGTTTTGACCATCGGCTTGATACGATTTACCTGGACAAAGGAATTTCACTCTTTCGGTTGGGCCAAATCCAGGATGCCTTCGTGCTGTTTGACAAAGCCATCTGGTATTTCAATGTGAATGGCCGCCCGGATGCCGAAACCTACCGCTGGCGCGGTGTCACCCGGTTAGAATTAGGCCAGTATGCCAAAGCGGAGAAAGATTTCAAGAAGGCCATCGAACTCGGCGACGAACACGCCACCTATTTTCTATCGATGCGCGGAGGCAGCCTTGATACCGTGGAAATTGACAACTAGCCGGTTTTCCAATCAAAAAAGATACTATTTTAAAAGACGTGCCAATATACCTTGACACGTCTTTTCTGTTTCCCTTCTATTCAACAAACCCTGCCCACACCCTTATGAAAAAACTTTACCTCTGCCTTTATGCTTTTTTTATCTTACTAGTTGTTTCTGCCCAACCAGCCATGCCCGTGATTTTGCCTCTCGACGAACGGGCGGCAGTGGAAGACCGCATCCTGGAAGAACGCATTAAAACACTTCTTCCCATCTTAATGCGTCGCGAAGGCATAGACATGTGGCTGGTGATCAGTCGCGAATACAATGAAGATCCCGTTTTGCGTACCTTGCTGCCCGCTACCTGGCTGTCGGCGCGCCGACATACCATGTTGGTCTTTTTCGACAAAGGAGAAAAAGAAGGCGTTGAGTGCCTGGCGGTAGCCCGCTACAATGTGGGCAATACGTTCAAAAGTGCCTGGGACTCCGACAAAGAACCCAACCAATGGAAACGTCTGGTGCAATTGATTGAAGAGCGCAAACCGAAAAAAATCGGCATTAACCAATCGGCAACTTTTGGTCATGCCGACGGATTAACCCACACCGAATACACCGACTTAATGAAATTCCTGCCAGTCAGTTACCACTCGGCAGTAGTGAGTGCCGAAAAGCTGGCTGTTGGCTGGCTTGAAACCCGGACTGCTACAGAGCTTGCCATTTATGAGCAGATTTGCCGGATGGGCCATCAGATCATTGCTGACGGTTTGTCGGAAAAAGTGATTCATCCGGGTATTACATCAACGGAAGATGTGGTGTGGTGGTACCGGGAGCGGATCAAAGAACTGAAATTAGACACGTGGTTTCACCCGACGGTAGATGTGCAACGCCCCGATGCCGATAATGCCGAGGCGCAACGTTCGTTTGCCCAACGTCCGGCTGCCGATGTTATTCAGCCCGGCGATGTGGTTCACATTGATTTCGGCATTACGTACTTGAGGCTCAATACCGACGTGCAGGAGTTGGCTTATGTACTCAAACCCGGTGAAAAGGATGCGCCAGCTTACCTGAAAAAAGCACTAGCGGTAGGCAATCGGTTACAGGATATCCTGACGAGCAACTACAAAGAAGGCAAAACCGGCAATCAGGTACTGGCCGAAACACTGGTCCAGGCCAAGAAAGAAGGGATTTCTCCACAAATCTATTCGCATCCCATTGGCTATCACGGCCATGCAGCGGGGCCGGCCATTGGCATGTGGGACATGCAAGCTGGTGTTCCAGGCTCGGGCGACTACCCGTTGCACTACAATACGCTGTATGCCATTGAGTTAAATGCCCGCGTGAAGCTAACCGAATGGAACAACAAGGAAATACGGGTGATGCTGGAACAAAACGCGGTTTTTCTGTATTCGGGCGTGCAATATACCGATGGCCGTCAAACGGAATTTTGGCTCATTCCAAGACAGAGACCGACAAGTCAATCCAGCAAATAGTATCTTCTTAAACACAAAAACCCCATTATACCAGGTAATCTGAAACACAAATCCTTTCAATTATGTTATTCGGGTAAGAACATTCACTAAAAAGAAAGATAATTATGTTACAATGGAAAGATGTAATCCGATTTATAAAAGAAGGCAACCCCAAACCTGACCGCACTGTAACGCATACCGAGCAGGAGTGGAAAGCTCAGCTTACTCCGGAACAATATTACGTAACCCGACAAAAAGGCACCGAGCGGGCATTTAGCAGCGATATGTGCAGCTTGTTTGAGCCTGGCGTGTATGGCTGCGTGTGCTGTGACACGCTACTGTTTGATGCCTCCGAAAAATTTGAGTCGGGCACGGGGTGGCCTTCCTTCACGCAACCCATTCAGGAAAATGCCATCGCCTACCATGGCGACTTCAGCTATGGCATGCAGCGCGTCGAAACCGTCTGCAATACCTGCCAGGCTCATTTGGGGCACGTTTTTCCGGATGGACCTGCTCCTAGCGGACTGCGTTTTTGCATGAACGCATTGGCGTTGAAAAAGGTGGGCAAAACGGCTGAAGTATAGCATTGGGCATCAGTCGGCTGATATGAAACAAAAAATCCTGATTCCACAGCGAGTCAGGATTTTTTGTTCCGGAGGTTTTCACACCATCCAAATATGCTTGGTAAAATAGTATCTTTTGCAAAGGCAAAACCCTGTACGTCTGCGAAGCGTCAACTGAATATCTCTTCCGATTCGGCTGCAATGGTACTATCATACTCATATGAGTTTTCAGGCACACTGCGATTTTTTCCTACATATTGCGAAACCATTCCGATGCCTAAGAAAATGGCCGCTATCAATAATAAAAGCCATGAGGTTGCTATCTCTTCCATAAACGTGCTGGTTTAGTGGTATATTAACATCCTCACTTAGCGAAAAAAGCATACCTACAAGGCTAAGAAATCGCATACATTTTCACAAAAAAGCGAATATTCTACTCCCCTTTCAACAAATTCTTTGTTTATTTCTATTTAACAGCGATCAGCCAAAAACGACAGATTGTGGCATCCGCTACTCAAATTGAGTAGTGAGGTGGCTGAAAAATAGTATCCTACGCCAATGCAAAACCTACCCAGTCAGGGCAGATTTTTGCTGGTAAATGACAAAGGCAACAGCGAATCCAGGGATGGCATTACGCAAATCTCGTTGTTCTCCCGCTGAATGAGCATACGGATGGGCTGCCCCTGGCGGTTTTCATATTCCAGCATCGACTGACGGCAGGCTCCGCAAGGCGACGCCAACACAAACGCGTCACTGCTGGCGGGGCGGGCAGTAACCGCAATGGCTTTGATGCGTTTATTGGGATGCAAAGCGCCGGTTGCAAAAATAGCGGTTCGTTCGGCACACAACCCGGAGGGGTAGGCCGCATTCTCCTGGTTGCTCCCTTTCACAATGGTGCCATCTTCCAACAGGACGGCGGCACCCACGCAAAATTGCGAATACGGAGAATACGAGGTATGAGTGGCCTCTTGCGCTGCTTCAATCAATGCCCGGTCGTCGGACGATAATTCGTCCCAGTCGAAAATTTCTACGGAAATTTCTAAATTGAGCTTTCTCATGGTGTCGCTATTTCGGTCAGAGTCGTATCTTTGCTTCTCGCAAAAAAAGGGCGTGAAACTAAAGATTTATCGGCTAAAAACAAATGGGTTCGTTTAAGGTGCTGATTTTGAGTTGATAAAATTCCGTTTCTAAAACAATCGGTTTGATTTAGCGTTCCTTTTTTACAGCAACAAACTAAAAATGCGTGGGAAACAGGTTTCTCTCACTGCGAACATTCAAACTATATAAATCTGTTTTCGTATCTATTTTATTATTATGTCATTGGCAAGTGAAAATTTAACTGAGCAAAAAAGAATTTTGATTTTGGGTGCAGGTCGGTCTGCCACGTATTTGATTGACTACCTGGCCAAGCAGACATTGGAGAATAACTGGAAGTTGATAGTAGGGGATATGGAACTGGCACCGGCTCAGCGCAAGACCGAGATGTACCCACATGTAGAGCCTATTTTGTTCGATGTATTTGATCAGAAGCAGCGTGAAATGCAGATCAACCAGGCCGATGTCGTGATTTCGATGCTTCCGGCTATATATCACATCCACGTGGCCCGTGCTTGCATGCGTTTTGGCAAACATTTGTTTACGGCTTCCTATATCTCATCCGAAGTACGCGAACTAAACATTGAAGCTACCCGCAAAAACCTGCTCATTTTGATGGAATGCGGCCTTGATCCGGGTCTTGACCATATGTCAGCCAAGCGCATCATTGACCGAATTCACAGCCAGGGCGGCAAGATATCCTTGTTCCGGTCGTGGTGCGGCGGCCAGATCACCGAGCAAATTGACGATAATCCGTGGAAATACAAATTCACTTGGAATCCGCGCAATCTGGTGGTTTCCGGGCAGAGCATGGTCAAATTCCTGAAAAAAGGCCATTATAAATTCATTCCGTCTCATCAGGTTTTTGCCCGTTATGACCGGGTTCACATCAAAGGATTTGGCGAGATGGAAGGCTACGGCAACCGCGATTCGCTCAGCTACCGAGACTCTTACCAAGTGCCCGAAGTGCGTACGCTGTTGCGTGGCACGCTGCGCCCCCGTGGCTTCTGCGATGCCTGGCAAATCCTGGTACGCTTGGGATTGACTGAATCGGTACACCGCATCGAAGGCTCCGAAAACATGACCTACCGCCAATGGGTGCAGCTTTTCCTACGCGAAGAATCATCCCTTTCCCTGGCTGAGCAAGTAGCTGATTATCTGAGCATTGATGTCAACTCAGAAGCCATGCGTAAAGTAATCTGGCTGGGCATTTTCAGCGATGAAAAAATTGAGGTGGTAAATGGCACGCCAGCCGAAATTTTACAAAACCTGCTGGAGAAGAAATGGCGGCTGACCGACGGCGAGAAAGACATAATCGCCATGCAACACGAGTTTGAATACGAACTGAATGGCGAACATCGGCGCCTTGTTTCATCCCTTCTGGTCAGAGGCGAAGACTCCATGCATACGGCCATGGCCCAAACCGTAGGTTATCCGCTGGCGGTGGCGGTGCGTTTGTTGCTGCAAGGCAAAATTACAGCGCGTGGCGTGCAGATTCCGGTTGTTCGCGAAATTTACGAGCCGGTATTGGACGAACTGGAAAAGCTGGGACTGGTATTTGAAGAAGAAGAAACGATATTGGCCCAAGGAGTTGCTTCGTAAAAATAGTAGGATTTCAAAATAAAAAACCGATGGTTTGTGACAAACCATCGGTTTTTTGTTACCTATCTCACAATCGCTACGTTTCTTTTTCTGCCTTAATAAAAAAGGGTAGCTATAAAAAGTTTTTAGCTCTAAGCTAACCTGACTAATGGGGTTTGTTAAACATAACTGATTCATTATCAATACCTAAGGCGGAGTGATTGCACTAACCAGTTAAAAGTGGTCAAGCCTCTTTCTTTGGCGGGGTGCGGGCTAGCCTTGAACGGGGAAGCGTGCAAAGAAAGTGTCCTTTTTTGGACAAGCAAAAAGTGACAGGTGATTGGATAGAGAAACGATAATACTTTACAAACTCATTATTTACGTTAAGCAAGGGGTTTTGCCTTCGCAAAAGATACTATTTCTAAGCCATAATTCCTTTTACCAGTTTTCCGTGCACATCGGTCAGGCGATACCGGCGCCCCTGAAACTTGAATATCATCTTTTCGTGGTCAATGCCCAGCAAATGCATTACTGTGGCTTGAAAATCGTGCACATGTACGCCGTCACGTACAATGTTGTAACCAAATTCATCGGTTTCGCCATAGGTAATTCCTTTTTTCACGCCTGCACCCGCCATCCAGATGGTGAAGCAACGCGGATGATGGTCGCGACCGTAGTTTTCGGGAGTAAGCTTGCCTTGTGAGTAGTTGGTCCGGCCAAACTCGCCTCCCCAGACTACCAGCGTATCATCCAGCAAGCCTCTCATTTTCAAATCTTTTACCAGGGCTGCCGATGCTTGGTCCACACTCTTCGCCATGATTTTAATGTCGTTGGGCAAATTTCCGTGCTGGTCCCAGCCTTGATGATACAACTGAATGAATTTCACATCTTTTTCCGCTAATTTTCGGGCTAGCAGGCAGTTATAGGCAAAGGTGCCGGGCTTACGAGCATCCTCCCCGTACATATCAAAGATGTAATCGGGCTCCTTGCTCACATCAACTGTTTCAGGGACGGACATTTGCATCCGATACGCCATTTCGTATTGATTGATGCGTGAATTGATCTCTGGATCGGCTACGGTTTTGTATTGTTCCCGGTGCAGTTCGCCCAAATAATCCAGCATCCGGCGTCGGCTGTTTCGATCCATTCCGGCAGGGTCGTTGAGGTAAAGCACGGGGTCTTTGCCCGAACGAAACAAAACACCTTGGTGCTCAGAGGGTAAAAAACCGTTTCCCCAGAGCTTGGCGTACAAAGGCTGGTCGCCACCACGAGCCCTTGAAAGCAAAACCACAAACGAAGGCAAATTCTGGTTGTCGCTGCCCAGGCCATAACTGATCCAAGAACCGAAACTGGGCCGTCCGGCTTGTTGCGAGCCGGTTTGCACAAAAGTGACGGCGGGATCGTGGTTAATGGCTTCGGTATACATGGATTTCACAAAGCACAAATCATCCACGATTTTGGTGTGGTGCGGCAGCAAATCGCTGATCCATGCCTGGCTTTTACCCCACTGCTTGAACTCAAACTTACCAAACGCCAATGGAAACGACCGTTGCCCCGACGACATGCCTGTAAGCCGTTGATTGCCTCGCACTGAAGGCGGCAATTCCTGCCCAAACATGGTGCGCAACTTCGGCTTATAGTCAAACAACTCCAACTGTGAGGGAGCCCCACTCTGAAACAGATAAATAACCCGCTTGGCTTTGGGAGCAAAATGCGGCCCCCGAACAGGTAATTCATCGGCGGCAAAGGCATTCATCGGATTGATTAATGACCCTAATGCCAGTGTACCCAAACCCAGCACACTTCCCCGCAAAAACTCGCGGCGGTTCATCTGGGCAGCTATTTGTTCGGTTTCATTCATATTTTTAGAACCCTGATTCGCAGGATGATTTGGATTGTCTTGCTTACTTTTTCGCTGGCTATAGAATAGACAGGTTTTTGACTTTTGAAGGATACTATTTTACAGACAAAAGAAAAAAGACATTAGACAAAAGATAGATTATGCCAGTCAAGTCTAAAACTGTTCTCCTTTACTTCTATGGTTTTGGATTGAAGCTTTCGGATATCTTTCCACACTCCCTATTCCACTTATCTTTCTGATCTACAGGATATTCCAAAATAAAAATCTTCAATCCATCTTCATCAATATAACTCTTCTGGTAAAATATCTTATTTTGCTTATACCCTGATACAACAAACCAGTTTTGTTTGAAAACCTTATAGGTGACTTCTGAATCTTTAAGTAACCGATTGTATTCTTCTTTTAGATTCATTTCAGGTGTTTCCTGTATTCCATATGTATGATATACAATCAATACTACGTTTTTATCCTTTGATAAGAATTTTCTCCCATCCCCATTATCTGCTTCTTTTTGGGGAATAAGTGAAGAAGGATAGGTAATACAATAATTATATCTCGCATTACAATAGGTATTATAGTTTTGAATATAAGCAGAATAGGAACTCATTACTATCAGTAACATAGATATTAGAACTAGTTTCATAGTCCGTCTTATAGTCATAATTAATATTCTCTATCGTAGTCTATATCTGAGGTTTTCTTTTTTCAAAACATACTATTTTCTCACCGCTTCACCACTGTTTCTTCAAAGTTAATCAGCGTAGTGGCTACAACGGTACAGGCAGCTAGTTCATTGGCATTCAGCGTTTTGTCGACTAGGTGTTCGCCGGTGGTAAGCATTTGTCTGGCTCGCTGAGGTTGCTTCTGAAAATCAACCAGTTCTTCGGAATAAAGTTGCGTCATCAGTTCCAGTTCCTTAGGCCGGGGATGCCGACCTACCATAGCTTTGAAAGCGAAGGTGATGCGATCTGACGTCGTATTGCCACCTTCGCGCATCATACGTTCGGCAAGCATTCGGGCGGCTTCCACATATTGCGGGTCGTTCATCAGAATCAACGCTTGCAAGGGCGTACTGGTTTTCTGCCGCCGTACCACGCAAAAATACCGATCCGGCGCATCGAAGGTCAGCATGGATGGCGGCGGCGTACTTCGTTTCCAGATGGTATACAAGCTACGTCGGTACAGATCCTCGCCTTTGCCCTCTATATACGTAGTCGCATTGCGGGTAGCCAATGCTTCCCACAAACCCGCCGGCTGATACGGATAAACGCTGGGCCCGCCGATTTTTCTTGCCAACAGCCCACTGGCAGACAGTACTTTGTCGCGAATAGCTTCCGCAGAGAGCCGGTAACTGGGTGCCTGGCTCAGCAAATCGTTGTTCGGGTCTTTGTCCAGAGCTTGTTTTGTGGGAATGGACGATTGCCGATACGTTGCCGACATCACCATCCATTTGTTCAGCAATTTCAGATTCCAGCCTGATTTTCGGAAATTCACCGCCAGCCAGTCAAGTAATTCGGGATGCGTAGGCAACGCACCCTGATTTCCAAAATCCTCTACGGTAGCTACCAATCCTTTGCCAAACAATAGCCCCCAATACCGATTGACCATTACCCGACTAAAAAGCGAATTATCGTCATCGGTAAGCCATTGTGCCAATCCCAATCGATTCCGACGGTATTTCTTATTGTCAAATTTGAGCAATTGCACCGGCGTGTTTGCTTTTACTTCCTCTGTAGTAGGGGCATCATAGGCGCCTCGTGCCAGTACGAATGTTTTACGTTGCTGGTCTTTGGGCAATTCCTGCATCACCATCGCTTCAGGGATATCAGTTAGCCGTTGAGTTTCTGTGAACCGCAACTTGCTGATTTCCTGTTGTTTTGCTAAAAACGATTCATCAAAATTCCATAAGTAAAAGTCATACAAAGCAGCTTGTTGGGCCGCTGTACGCTGAGAAGCAGGGGTTTTGACAATCTGGGAGATACTATTTTTTTCGTCCGTAAGCTGAGCCACTTCCAAGGAAGCTAACCGACGGTTATAGATTCGCAATTCATCCACCTGAATGTCGGCCATGGTTTCGCGCACATTCTTGCCGATTTCAAATGGCATGTAGTTCCAGTTGGAGCTTTGCGGCCCATGCAAAATGCTTTTGGTCAAATGGTCGGTAATCAGTCGGGTACGGGCTTCGTTACCATTGATATACAATTTCATGCCTTTGGCCTGGGCACTTCCATCGTAGGTCAGCGTCAGGTGAGTCCATTGATTTACAGGTACTTTGTCAAGCGTACGAAACTCAATGCAATTGGCTGGCCATACGTAACTCAGTGTCGTGGTCAGAGTGCCATCTTTATTCAGGGAAACATCGTAGCCGCGAAACCCTTCAAACTCGCCGTTGTTCCGGTTAAAAATAGGTCCACGAATGTCTTTCTTGAGTAAATTAATCCAAATACTTACCGAAAACGGCTGATTTCGCTCAAAATTCAAACCGGTATTGTGGCGTTCTTTGGGCGGTATCTTCTCTTCCACTTTCAGGTACAGATCCATGCCGCAGTCGCCCAAAAGTTGACGTGCATCACCCGTTTTTCCGGAAACCCGTTTGGGCCGACGGTCTTTGTCTCCCGCCGCGTAGGCTCCGACTTTCGATGTCCCTTTGTTTACATAAATCGAATCGTTGCCACCTTCAAACGGCACATGCACCAATAAGTTTTTTTGCAAGGTTGAGATCGCTTCCGGATTTTTCGCAACCGTTGCCAGCCAGGTTTCAAAACCTTTTTTGTATTCAGAATGAGTAGGTTGCAGCTGTTGTTCCAGTGGTTTTATCTTTTCCCGAATGCCCTTCAGTTTTGCTTCTACCTCTGGTGTAGTCAGCATGACCGTTGGAGAAGCTTCGCCGTTGTAAGGCACTTCTCCCGATTCTTTGTTTTGATTAAAGAAGGCAAACAGCGAATAATAATCCTTTTGCGAAATGGGATCATACTTATGATCGTGGCAGCGGGCACACTCCACAGTCAGACCCAGAAATGCTTTTCCAAACGTATTGGCCCGGTCAGCGACGTATTCGGTGCGGTATTCTTCATCTATAATCCCTCCTTCCTGACTTTGAGGATGATTGCGGTTAAAGTGAGTCGCCAATAACATGTCCCGATTGGGATGTGGCAGCAAATCACCCGCCAGTTGCCAGGTGACAAACCGGTCAAACGACAAATTGCGGTTAAAGGCCCGAATCACCCAGTCGCGGTAAGGGTACGAATTACGCATGCCATCATCCTGGTATCCGTGACTATCGGCATAACGCGCCAAATCGAGCCAATCGGCAGCCATTCGTTCGCCATAAGCGGGCGAAGCCAGTAACCGGTTCACCACTTTCTCGTAGGAATCAGGCGAGGAGTCGGCCAGGAAATCATCGATTTCCGCGGGTGTTGGCGGCAAACCCGTCAGATCTAATGTCACCCGACGCAACAATGTTTCCTTGTCTGCTTCTTTTGACGGCTCAAGGTCCTTTTCCTCCAGCTTTTTCAGGACAAACCGATCGATCGGATTTTTGACCCAGGCTTTATTTTGTACGTTGGGCAGAGTAGCTGCTGTTGGCATAACCAACGACCAATGCGGCTTGTATTCGGCACCTTGTTCAATCCATTTGATCAGCAGCGCTTTTTCTTCCAGGCTCAGTGACAAGTGCGACTCTGGCGTAGGCATGGTATATTCGGGATCGGTGCTCAGAATGCGGCTAATCAACTCGCTTTTCGAGAAGCTTCCGGGTACTATGGCGTGCTTTCCTTTGTTTTCGGGTAGCTCGCCCAAAGCACCTTCGGGCGTATCCAACCGTAAGCCCGCCTTTTGTTTGTTCTTATCCGGACCATGACAAGCGAAGCAACGATCTGACAGCAAGGGCTTTACATTCAGGTTGTAATCTACCTTTTCAGGAAGCTTAGCCATTTCCGCTTTCAGTTCCGGCGGAGTGGAATCAGAGCAGGCAGTAAGCCATAGAGTGGCCATTGCTCCTATACAGTAAAATAGACGAGTCATTGAGGAATGCAATTTCATAACCGAAATATACAATCTGATGAAAGACTCTAAGTTACGAATTGTTATCCAGAAAGCAGGAACTTTAGAAAGTTATCTTCCAAAATAGTATCTTTTTTCAAGCCAAGACCCCGGCTATTCGTATTTCCATATGGATTAACGGGCATTCTGGCGACGTTGCTGCAATTCGCGCCAGGTAGTGAGGATAAAGCCTTCTTTTTTGAGAAATTCTTTGAGACGCGGATCGAGCATGGCTAGCAAATCGCCTTTACGGGTATTACCCGAATCAGAGATAAACGGAAAGTTTTCGCTGGTGGCCGTGCAATGCATGATTACTTCCGTAATGCCTGGCTTTGCGGATTTTAGCAGTTCAATGTATTTGTCGGTTTTGAATTTACGCAGCTCTTCATCGGTCGGTTTGCCATTGGCTGCCAAATTCCATCCATACGTATTGGCAAACATATCGTCAATGACGGGCAAGCCGGCACTCCAAAGCTGTTTGCCAATGTTTTGAAGAGTTTGTTTAGTGGCCTCATCCAGCTTTTCGGACTGCGCAACCAGCGTGGCATGTCCGCCCGGCATCAGAATCGGGATTTTGTATTCCATTCCCATTTTTACATATACCGGCAGAAAAGAAGGCGTAAACAACGTACCCATGTGTGAATCCAGGTGCGTCGGGGTAATTCCCATCGTTTTAGCTTTGTCGATCTGAGCCCGCACTTCGGCTTCCACCTCTGCCGGAGAGGCATGCTGTACTACGCTGGGTACATCGGGCCAAAGGGCACCTTGTTGATCCAGTAATCCTTTGTGTTGCAGGCCTGTAACCGGCCCCCAACGGTAGCCTTTCCATTCGGAAGTCAGCACCAGGTGCAAACCGGCATCTACATTTTTATGTGTTTGAAGATAAGTGGCAAACTCGGGCACCCAACCGCAAGGCATCATAATGCTAACCGATGTGGATACGCCTTTTTCGATGGCTTGAATGGTGCCTTCATTCGAATCGTGCGACATGCCCGCATCATCGACATGCAAAATCAGCACTCGGTC
This sequence comes from uncultured Sphingobacteriales bacterium, assembly GCA_963520985.1. Classification (GTDB taxonomy): domain Bacteria; phylum Bacteroidota; class Bacteroidia; order Cytophagales; family 172606-1; genus Xanthocytophaga. Next base: position 47,128 of record CAUQTA010000015.1, on the reverse strand, counting down.
CCCTTTTTTCCAGCCCAGCTTTTCGGCATACGTTTCCTGGGTTTGGCCAAATGCCACAAACACATTGCAAAACAGTATAGATAGAGAAAGTAGCGAAAATCGCAGAAGCATACGGCAGAAAGTCTAAGAATTTCAGAATGAACAATTCACACCGAAAATTTAGACATTTTTCCGAAATAATAGGATTTCACTTTCAAAAAGATACTATTTTCTTTTCGTAAGACTCATGTATCAGATAAAAGATCAAAATCTCGCTGTCAAGTGGCTATAGATTTTGTATTTGCTGTTTTCAGCGTATTAACGGCTTAAGGCTGTTTGATGTACGAAAGTTTCACATCTTTGTATTTTCCGGTTTCGGCAACAGCCTTCATGCGTTCAATGGACCGGTGGAAACTTTGGACCGTGATGGCATTGACCAGCCAACCGGGCAATGACAATCCTTCAGGTTTGGCGTGAAACATGTATTCGACTACCACTCCGTTTTTATCGGGTGTGAGCAGCCATCCGCCGCCCGCCCGCAATACCCGCGATTTTCCTTCCAGCTTAGGCATGTAGTCGGGTGCATTCTGAATCTGGATGGTCACAGCGCCGTTCTCGTCTTGCGTCAGGGTGTTCTTGGTAATGATATCGGCATTTTTAAAAGGCCAGGGAATGGAAAGTTCGCTGTAGGTATACCATTGGATGGGCGTGATTTCTTTGATGGTTTCAAACTTCACCACCCGGTCCATCCAACTGTGGGCAGTGGCATCATCCCGGATAAGGGCGACCATGGCACTCAAGGTAGTAGAAATCCGAGTCACGGCTTTTACCTGTCGGTACGAGTTGGCCGATGCGGGTTTTACGTAAATCTGCACTCCATCTTCATCTTTTTCCAGCTCCCATTTCGGTTCGGCAACTGCCGGTTTTGTGCTTGGCCGGGATACTATTCTAGGGACAGGTTCTGTTACAATACCCGAAAAAAATAACCCTAAAATACAACTCAGCTTGCTGAGCGATGTAAGATTTATACCCAAATTGAAAAGAATCGATGTATGCATAAGTCCCTGAGAAACAAGTCTTCTGATAAAATACTACGTTAGGCAGATCCACAAAGTTACCTTTGGGGCGAATGAATATAGGCAGGCGCGACAATCATAAAAAAATTACTTCAACAATGCGTTTCCGCGTATGCGAATGGCAAAAATGGCTCCTATACCCTCAGATCACAACTATAAAACGTTCAGAAAGACGTTTCATTTCATCATTACGGTAGAGTTTATTCATTGACTGAGACTGCAATTCTGTAATTTCATTTTTACAACGGCCTGCTTCACAAAGCTTAACTCTGCCAGAAAGACCAAAGATGGCTTACAAAGTAAGAAATCAACAATTTCTACATTAACCTTACGTCTGCTATCTGCGTAAAATTGACCATCCTACCGCTATTTGTCACTCTTTAATCTAACTGAGCATGAAGTTATTTACTCCTCTCCTCTTTTTATTGGTAAGCATTGTTGTTCCGGCAGTAGCCCAATCGGCAAAAGTTACGTATGCTGAACAAGTAAAATACAATGCCAGCCTTACTCCCAATGCAGCTGTAACCAATGCCTGGAACTGGTTTGACCATTACACCAAAGTAGAGGCCAACGACCAGGAAGCCAAACGTCGCAATGGGCAAGGGTTGTTCAAAGGCATTAGCAGCTTTAAGTATGTGAGCAATGTAGCTTCGGGCAATGAGTATTCAAAAGGCACCATTTACTACACGGTCTATTTGAAAATCAATGAGGGGGATGGAACGTATACGTACGAAATCACTGATTTCGTGCACCAGGGACGCTTTTCGCTGAATGCCATTACCACTGACGAAAAATATCCTTACAAAGTGAACGGCGATAAGATGTGGCACAACATGGTGTGGAAAGACATCAAGCAACAAATTGCCCAGCACGTAAAGGAATTGTCCGAAACGCTGAAAAACTCCATGCAGGCGCCTTCGGTTATTTCGCAAGCCAAAAAAGGACCTGTCATTATTGTAGTGAAAAACTAAGCAAGGGGTTTTGCCTTTTTAAAAGATACTATTTTACCCCAAAGGCTTCTCTTGTGAGAAGCCTTTGGGGTTTTTAACGTCCACTCGCATTGTCTTTAATTCAACAATTCGTCAAATAGCAGCGAAATGTAGTAGAGCCCGCCTACCGATGGGTTACCCCACGCTTGGGTATAATAGTGATTTAATACGTTGGAACCGCCGATTTTTACAATTGACTTGAGGGAAGGCAGCTTGTAACTCACTTGTGCATCTACTACGCCATAAGCCGGAATAACACTTAACTGATTGGCCGAAACGATCTGCTGCACAAACGAACTTTGCCACACGAAACGATCCTGCCAGCGATAGGTAACGTTGAATCCCAGGTTTTTGACTACTTCGCGGTTGCCCAGTTGCAGATTGAACCGGTATTTGGGCGAATTGAAAGCGGCCTGAAACGAACCCAACTCATCGGCGTTGGTCAAGGCATTGTAGGCTACGTTTCCTCCAACGGTAAAGTTTTGCGGCAACGCCCAATTTAGCGTAAGCCCCCACCCTTGCGAACGGATCACTTCGGATCGGTTGACTGGAACGCCGTACACATTCCGGGTGTTGGTGCCTGCAGTGGGTGTTCCCAAACCAATCAAGCCCAATGGCGAAATAGCCGTCGGCTGCCCGTTGACTACGCCCACATTGGATTGCAGCAATACCTGTGATCCAATGAAGTTGCGGAAATTATTAAGGTAGTAATACGCATCTACAAACAGTTTTTTTCCAATTATCCCTTTGTAGCCGGTTTCGTACGACTGTACCCGCTCCGGCTGAAAATCGCGAAACTCGTAGGGCTTCAAACTTCCAATGTTGGTTTGCAACGCAATGCCAACTACGGTTTGTTGCACGGCGGCCTGGATGGCGGCTTGCTCGTTGGGCACCTGTCCGGCTTCTACCTGGGCCTGCACAATCTGCTGGGCTTGCGCAATAGTGGCCGTACTAGTGGCGGTGTTGCGGAAAGCCGTTCCAAAGGTAGTCACGTCTTCGAGCCGATACACCGGATTCCGAGTCATGTTGTACCGATCCCGAAACAAAGGCAAGCCACCGATTAATCGAGCTTGCGGAGTTAGCAGGTCAATGTACTGATCCTGTGTGGTGGGAATGCGGAAACCGGTTTGAAACGAAAGGCGAATGTTGTGGTCGGTCAGGAAGGTGTACACAGCCGAGGCCCGCGGCGACCACTGCCCGTCAAAGTTCCGGTTCTTATCGTAACGAATCGAAGCGGTAAGTTTCAAATGATCTTCGATGATCTTTTTAGAGCCTTGTATATAGCCTCCAAACTCGTTGATGTTAAATTCTTTGTTATTTTCATCACGGACAAAGAGCGTTCCTTCGGAATTCAAATCATATTGCCGGAAATTTCCCCCTACGATAAATTCCGCAAATTTGATCTGCTTGCTGAAATTATACATAAACTCGGCATGGTAGAGATTGGTCTTATCCAGAAAACGAGCCCCTCCCAAGGGTCTGCCGCCTTGTCCGATCCCAATGGGCGTATTAATCAGCGTTTCAGAAGTAGTGTGAAACTGCGGCGAACCGGGCTCATACCGATCCTGGTCCGCAAAACCGCGAGCTATTTGATGGGCTGCACTATTGTCCTGATTCAGAGCCAGTGCTCCCACATAAGCCCCTATGTATTGAGGATACCACAACTGGCTAGGCTTCCAAGCTTCATTCATCAGGTTGGCCAGAATGCCCGCGGCGTAACTCTTGCCCGAATTTTCGCGGGTGGTGTAGCCTCGCACAAAAAACTGGGAGCCTTTAAGTTCAAGCTTATACTGCCCCAGCGAAAAATCGTTGATGTAGTACCGGTCGGCCCCTGTGTAGACGGTGGTTCCCGTTCCCCAGTTGCCTTGCACAATTGCCTCCAGGTTGTCAGTAATGCGCCAATGCAAAGCTCCGCCCAGTTTCAGGCTTTCGGTATTGTAGTTTACAAGCTCGTTTTCCCTATACCCAGTTCGAGAAATGGTGGTATCAGGTATCAACGGCAACAGTTCAGCAGGCAACACATTGGCAGCTACCATGGCACTGGCAATAGACCGCATATTCTGGCTGTTTTCATCGCCATAGGTATTGATGCCATTGTAAGCCGGATAAGTACGATCTAAACTGGTATTCAGCGTATTGTTGGCAAACGGGTTTTGGTTGCGGTAGTCCTGCGCCTGCCAGTCGTTTGCTTTTAACCACGATACATTGGCCTTGAATGCAATCTTGTTGTTAAAGGCCTTGGCGTAACGCACCGACATGTCGTACATGGGGCTGGCGGCACGTTGCTTTCCATCTACGTGCATGACACCCAACTTGGCCTGAGCACTTAGGCCCTGATACTGAAATGGGTCTTTGCTCGAAATCAGCACAATGCCATTGACGGCGTTGGGTCCGTACAAAGCAGAGGCTGCACCAGGCAGAATCTCGACTCCGGCTACATCCAGTTCGGAAAGACCGGCAATGTTGCCCACCGAGAAATTCAATCCGGGAGCCTGATTGTCCATGCCATCAACGAGTTGCACCACCCGCGTCTGTCCGTTGGCATTAAACCCACGCGTGTTGATCGACTTGAAAGTCAGGCTCTGGGTATTCATGTCAATGCCCTTGAGATTGGCCAGGGCATCGTAAAAATTGGCGGCAGGCGTCTCCCGGATGGTGCGCAAATCCATCTTCTCTATCGTTACCGGCGATTGCAAGACCGACTCTTCTACACGCGAAGCGGCAACAACAACCTCCTGCCCCATAATGGCTTGTTCTTCCAGCATAATTTTGAGGTCGGTCCGATCTGCCGCGATTTCCATTTCTTGTGTCCCATAGCCTACCGAAGAAATAACCAGAACAAAGGGAAAAGACGTGCGGGAAGTAAGCGAAAAATTACCCTTGGCATCTGTAATGGTGCCCACCAGTTTGTCTTTAATGGCAATGCTAATGCCTGTTAGCGGTTGTTGGGTTTGGGCATCAACCACGGTACCAGCAACGGTTGCCGTTTGGGCATTGGCTAGCGTTGTTATCAGCAGCAAAGCGATACACAACCCTAAGTTTCGAAACGTAACGAGTCCATTCATACACGAAGAAGATAAGTGATGAGAGCAAAAAACTGTATTAAATGTATATTTTTTTAGCTAAAACCAATAACAATAATGCATCTATTTTTCTGATTTTCAGCAGTGTTACCCTTTCTTACTCATTGACCTTAAGCGTGGCCGCTTTGTTTCAGGCAGCAGCTTCTAATCATTTATTACTGCTGCCTTTTTATTTCTTTTTTCACTTATCTCATTTATAATTGCAGAAAAAGAGGCATATTCAACGCCCGGAAATAGTATCTTTCCAACAATCAAAACCCCCATTTTAACAGATCATACATTTTTTAAAACGTACTACTTATGAATAGAAAAATGCGCATGGGTATGGTAGGCGGCGGCATTGGAGCTTTTATCGGTGCCGTTCACCGGATGGCTGCCGCTCTGGACAACGAAATTGAACTGGTGTGCGGAGCCTTCAGCAGTGATCCTGACCGTTCCCGGCAATCAGGCGAAATGCTGTATCTGCCTGAAAATCGGGTATATCCTGATTATCGTACCATGATTCTGGAAGAAAAGAAGCTTCCCGAAGGAGAACGCATGGACTTTATTTCGATCGTTACGCCCAACCACATGCACTTTGGGCCAGCCAAGATGGCGCTGGAAAACGGATTTCATGTGGTGCTCGACAAACCCCTGACGCTCAATGTGGAGGAAGCCCGCGAACTGAAAAAAGTAATCGAAGACAGCGGATTGCTTTTCTGCCTGACGCATAACTATACAGGCTATCCGATGGTAAAAGAGGCACGCAGCATGATTCAGTCGGGCAAGTTGGGCAAACTCCGGAAAATTGTGGTCGAGTATCCACAGGGCTGGCTCAATGTGCTGGTCGAAGCCACCGGCAACAAACAAGCCGAATGGCGCACCGATCCGGCCCGTTCGGGAGCCGCCGGTTGCATTGGCGACATTGGCACACACGCGTTTAACCTGGCCGAATACATCACGGGCCTGAAAGTGACCGAAATCTGTGCCGACCTGACTACGTTTGTGGAAGGCCGCAAACTGGAAGATGACGCCAACTTGCTGCTTCATTTCGAGAACGGAGCCAAAGGCATTTTGCATTCGAGCCAGATTTCGGTAGGCGAAGAAAACAACTTTAACATTCGCATTTACGGCGAAGTAGGTGGCCTGTGGTGGCACCAAATGGAACCCAACACGTTGGAATACACCCAACCCGGCCAGCCGAAACAACTGTTGCGCACCGGTGTGGGCAGCATTTCGGCGGCCTCGCAAGGCAATTTCCGCATTCCGGCCGGTCACCCGGAAGGATACATTGAGGCATTTGCCAACTTGTACCGCAACTTTGCCCGTACGCTCCGTGCCCGACTGAAAGGCGAAACTCCCGACCCCAATTGGCTCGATTTCCCAGGAATCGAAGACGGCATGCGTGGCATGTTGTTCATCGACACGGTGTTGAAGTCAAACCAAAGCAATGAGAAGTGGACAAAGATGCTGGAGTAATCTAATTGCAATCTGAGTTCTGCGTTACGAATACGCAGGACTCAGATTCTACTGCAAAATAATTCAAGTTGCGTGATAAATATCAAGGCGAATTGCGGAGCACTAGCCAGTAAAAGCGATGGCCTCTTTGCTTAGCGAGGGGCGGGCGAGCTGGATTTGCGCGGGGAAGCATTGACTTCGTCGAATCTTCGATTTAAGCAAAGTGTCTTTTCTTTGGACAAGCAAAGAAAGAAAAGAGGCATTGGAAGAAAGAGGATATGTTTTGGAAACAACATCGCATAACACCCAACTTGAATTACAAAATAGTATCTTTCTCCCAGTCAAAACCTCCCCTATATTGGTCTTATGAAATTTCAGAAAATTTCGGATAAGATATTCACTGTCTCGGATTTTTTGTCTGCTGAGGAGTGTGACCAATACATTGCCCTAAGCGAAAAGATCGATTACGAACTGGCCAAAGTCGACGCCGACAAAGGGCAGCGTGTGGTGGCAGAAGTTCGCAACAATTCCCGCGCTTTTTATGACAATACGGAACTGGCCGATTTGCTCTGGCACAAAGTTCAGCCTTTTGTTCCTCCTCTTTTAGGCAATAGCGAAGCCATTGGGCTCAATGAAAAGTTTCGGTTTTACAGATACGAACCCGGCCAACGCTTTAAAGGCCATGTCGATGGCAGCTACATTCGCAATGCATCCGAAGCAAGTTACTTCACCTTTATGATTTATCTGAATGACAATTACGAAGGCGGCGAAACCAAGTTTCTGGACTGTACCATTACGCCTCAGAAAGGAATGGCGTTGATTTTCCTGCACAATCTCTACCACGAAGGCAGCGAAGTGATTAGTGGCACTAAATACGTACTCCGCACCGATGTGATGTATCGACTCAAGGATTGAAAGCCAAATAGTATCTCTGAAAAATGCAAAACCCATCCTGTGCAGATAGATACTTTACATCAAAATCTGCTAGGCTAACGGTAGTTGTGTATCAATAGACAATCAGAATACGATCATAGGTGAGAAGCACCTTCTTAACCGATTTGATTTGCTTTTTTGTCAGTGTCCATAACCATATCTGTTCGTTGATCGATTGCAAGCTACCCCAATTTTTCGGGGAGTCTTGTATGTGTTCGGCCAAGGTTTTACCATCAAGAACGATTTGCAAATGATTCTGATTAAGCAGATTCCAAGGGTATATATCCCGAAAATAGCCCTGTTCGGTTTTATATTGTGACTGGTCCCAGAGTAACTGAAGTTCTGCGTATTTCCATCTGCGCCAAAAACTTTCCTTGATTAATCCAATACCATACAAAGTGGCAGCTATTGAAGTTTTCTTTTCATAGATGATGCCATAGTTATAGTGAAAGAAAGTATGCATCTGTTTAGACCATTCTAATAGTTGCGCGAATGAATTGAAAAGAATCCTTTTTTCAGTGGTGATAATAATTCTTGTACCCCCACTATTCTTAAATAGTATGCCGACTCTTAGTACTACATCATTGTAAAAACTTCGTTTGGGGTTTTCAACCAACAAAGTGAAACCACCGAGTCCTTTGTAATTATGTTTTTTTACAAGTTTGCTAAATCTGGAAAACGAAGTTTTACTTCTAGGATACGAAATAGGTTCATCCCCATCTTCTATAAAAGAGGCTTTGATTTGTTTTTTCGTAAAACCCGTTTTCTCAAACAATTCAATCACATATTCGGTCAGTGAATCTATATCCTGACAGGCAGACTCATTGCCGTATAAGCCTACTCCGAAATAGTTTTTTTTGGATTTGAAAAAAAGCATACTTAAAACGAAAAAAGTTATAAGCCTGTGATTGTTTCGGATGAGTAAGCAGATAGGTTTTGCCTTTCGGAAAGATACTATTTTCTCTATCCTCCCGCAGGGATCTTCGCACAAACAGGGCGATGTATCCAAATGGGAAAGCGGCGAGTTTGCGCGAAGTTTTCTTCGAAAAGACATGGCTAGCCCAAAAGCCTAAACCATCTCTCTTATACATAACGAAACACCTGACTTTTCCTGCAAATCTTAGTGACCAATTCAATTTTTAGTTTACACAGGCTTTTCTACTAACCATAAGACAAAGCCCAGACCGTTTCAGGCCTCATCTACCCCAAATACCCGGCAACCCAATAGCTTAGGTAGCCAATCCATTCGTGCCAGAGCATGGACCATTTGCCCAACGCCCCTTCCGAAGGAATGAGCCAATAATCGGGGGTCCATTTGCGGGAAGCTCCGCTAAAATCCGTTGTGAAAGGTGTAACCGTTACGCCAACTTTGCGAAAACAGCCTTCGGCGCGCCGCATGTGAAACGCCGACGTTACCAGCAAATACGACTTACCCGGAAACCGCTGTTGCAGCACTTTAGCCGAAAAAGCAGCATTTTCCCGCGTGTTCCGCGATTGGTTTTCCAGCACAATGGCACTATCGGGCACGCCGGCCAGTTTTAACACCGAGGCCAGTTCGTCGGCTTCGCTGGCATCTTTTTTCCGGTTTACCAATTGCCCCGAGCCGCCACTAATGAGTATGTATTTCACTTTGCCCATTTTGTACAATTGCAAGGGATGCAAAATACGGTCGGCCCCTTTGGAAAAGTATACCCGGTCTTTGGGCTGCCGTTCGGTATCGGTTACACCGGTAAGTACAACGGCTACTTCGTGAGGCGCCAATTGGGCAATGGGCACTGTTGGAATTTCCCATGCCCGGATGGCTTCGTTGATGATTAGGTTGTTGCTAAAAAGAATTAGCAAAATAAACGCTATTTTTACGGCACGTTTTTTTCGTTGAGGAACTTTGGTGAGAAAACCGTATACAAACAAACCCACAATCCAGGTCATGGGCATGAGAATGTAAAATAACGTCTTGGATAGAATAAAGAACATGTGTAACCTTTCAGCGGAATAAATGGATGAGTTGGCAAAATAGTATATTTTTAATTGCCAAAACCCTCGTCTGCTAATTTCAATGCATCAGATGCGACCAAGAACTACAACCCTTTTTTGTTACTTTTTGCTTTTGATGGGTATGTCTTGTCAAGAAGAAAAGGATGTGCTGGAAGGCGATTTGTATTTTAGTTATCTTCGCTTTGGTAGTTTTTATCACCAACCCGATACCATTGTTCGCCGTTTTCAAGCTTTTGCAGATACAGCGCAGATGGATAGAGATAGTTCTTTTCTAGCACAATACCAGACATTGAAACGGGAGAATTTGCTTTACTCTCCCTTTGTCGATTTAGAACTTAAAGACAATTCGATCATTACGTTATATCTGCAACCCAGTGATTATGATAAAATCAAAATTTATAAGCGTAAGGACTTGCAAACCAGTCACACAAAGATTCATATTAAAACAAGAGTTAAAAGCCTAGAAAACAAACTATTCCTTTGTAAAGATTTGATCTCAGTAGATAGGATTTCAGGGGAGACATACCCAGCCAATGGAAAGTGGAAAATTGAAGACTATAACTGATCAAAAACAGAGTAGTGTGGTTTTCAAATAGTATACTTTAAATTGCCAAAACCTGCCGCCTTTCCCAAAATAAGTTACTACACCCTTTTCTATCCGAATAAAGAATAACCCGATTGTAAATTTTACCGCTTATCTGACATACCAAAATACCATGCAAACAGCCCAACCCGTAACGGCCTCAAGCAATCGAAAGAAGATCATTAGTCTGGATGTGAGTCAGTTGTCTTACGCCGAAACCACACGCCAGATTCTGGAACTAGGCCGCACCCATACGCCTTCGTATGTGTGCTATGCCAACGTACACATGACCATTGAAGGGCACTGGTCGCCCGACTTTGCCCGCATTGTGAACAACGCCAACATTGTAGCACCCGATGGTGTGCCTCTGGCCAAAGCCTTCAAATCGCTTTATGGAGTGAATCAGGAACGGGTAGCCGGAATGGATATGCTACCTTCACTGATTGCCGACTGCGAACGGGAAGGCTTGTCGATCTTCTTCTTTGGCTCTACCGACGAAACGCTTGCGGCCATGAAACAACGCATCGAGAAAGAACACCCTCGTTTGAAAATTGCGGGATTATTCTCCCCTCCTTTTGGTACGCTCAATGCGGCCAACAATGAGAAATATTGCCAGATGGTCAACGAATCGGGCGCAAATCTCGTAATGGTAGCCTTGGGATGCCCCAAACAGGAAACCTGGATGTCGCAGAACTACCAGAAAATCAATGCGGTATTGCTAGGCGTAGGCGGTGCTTTTGATGTATATGCAGGTGTACGGAAGCGGGCTCCGGAGTGGATGCAAAAAATGGCGCTTGAATGGTTTTACCGCTTAGTGCAAGAGCCTCAGCGGATGTTTAAGCGTTATTTTGTAACCAACAGCTGGTACGTATGGCTGCTCAGCAAGCAAATGATGGCTAAAAAATCGTAAGCAGCATGTAAACCAGCATTCAGAATATGACAACTAATATATTTTATAAAGAATGCTTTGTTGATATTAAAATTTCCTCTGATTCTTATAAACTGTTAACAACTATTGGATTACTTAAAGACCAAGAGTTAGGGTTTCTATTCTATGATACTTGTGAAAAAATCCTATTAATTGATTTCCTTGACAGAAAGTTAGTTTGCCTAGGTGAGGACAATTATGGTTCACAAAAGTTTTGCATAGATATACTAACAGATGAAGTATTTTATACTCATTCTTCTTATAAAGATATTCTTTTTCCTATTAATACAAGTTTACAACAATTCAACGAATCAGTAATTGCCTATTCAGAATTTGAAACAGAAGTAGGAAAAGAAGACCCCATAATCTTGATAAGAACATTGAAAGAGAAATTGTTATCGATAGATCAAAATTGTTTTAATAAAGTATACAATTTCTGGGCATTCATGATATCTGATATGGAAAATGATTATGATATGGAGGATGGTTATTAAAACTACCGACCCATCTATACCATCGAAGAAGCTTTATTAGTTATGTTATTGAAAAACAGTATACTTTAAGAATAAAAGACCTCATCCCTAAATCCCTTCTCCTACAGAGAAGGGACTTTTGTTTCGCGAATGTGAAAGTCCCTGCCTAATGGAGGACTAAAAAGAGAGTTTTTGGGCCGGCCTTGTGCGCAGGGATTTAGGGTGGGGTTTACACGGTTAATTTTAATTTTTCACCTTTACCTTTTGCCTGTGTTTTCGATTCAGACTGACGCATTTGCCGGATATACCCGTTATTTGTTGAAAAACGAAGAGACGGGCGAGTTTGTAGCCATTCTACCGGAATACGGGGCCCTTATACAGGAATTGGTGCTGGCTAACAGGGATCATATCTATCCGATTATCGACGGTGTTGCCGAAAACGAATTACCGGGAAACATGTGGTACAAAAGTGCGCTGCTTTTTCCGTTTCCGGGTCGCATCAAAGACGGTCAGTATGCATTTGAAGGCAAAGAATACCATCTTCCCATTAATGAAACCGGACGCAACAGTGCCTTGCACGGATTGATTGCAGACAAACCCTTTCAAGTACTGGAAGCTGACAGCAGTACCGACTATGCCCGCCTGAAATTGCATTATGAATACAATGGACAACATGAAGGCTATCCGTTTCCGTTTGACTTTACGGTTACCTACACCTTAGCCGAGCGGTTTCAGATGGAAGTGGCGGCACAGAATACCGGCAACACCAATCTGCCCATGGGATTTGGCTGGCATTCGTATTTCAAGACGGGTACGGTGGTTGATAAGCTGCGGCTGGTTCTGTCTTCGCAAAAATACCACGAACTGGATGCGTTTGTAGTGCCTACGGGCATTATCAAAGAGTTGGATGGGTTTACCTCCTATTCGTTTCTGCAAGGCGGCAACCTGATTGGAAACTATGAATTTGATCATGGCTTTACCGTTGACGATTCGCAGGCGGTGGTAGAAACGCTTATTCACGATTCTGAACAAAACGTGACCATTTGCCTGCTGCAACCCCGTAGCGATGGATTTGATTACACGCAGGTGTTTGCGCCTTCGCACCGAAATAGTATCGCCGTAGAACCCCAAACCTGCATGGCCAATGTGTTTAACAACGGCCTAGGGTTAAAAATACTGGCTCCCGGCGACCGTTGGTCAGGTTCGGTAACAATTCATTTGCGCTGAATTACCCGAAAGAGGTTTTGGGTTCCAGAAAGATACTATTCTCCTCAGCCCCATAGGCATTGTAATAATCCAAGGTGTCTTTCATGCGTTTGTAGACATTTTCTTTCAGCTTGGGCACATCCTGCAAGGTGAGCCCCGCTACAGGAACAGGATCCAGGAAAACCGTAGTAATGGTGCCCGGCCGGAGCTCGAATTTGGTGCGTGGCAGCAAATGACGACTGTTTAGAATCACCATAGGCCGAATGGGTGTCTGGCTTTCGATGGCTAACCGGAAAGCTCCGTCATAAAAGGGAAGCAAAGGCTCGCTGGTGGTATTCATGCTGCCTTCCGGAAAGATAAACACCGAAATCCCCTGCTGCAGTTTTTCCTTTAACACACTCAGACTCTTGACTTTGCTGGCCGCACTACTGCGATCTACAATCACAACCACATACGGGTATAACAAGCCAAACACCGGAATTTTAAGCATTTCGGCCTTGCCTAATGGGCGGCACTGACCAGGAATGGCCGTGACAAAAGCAGGCGAATCTAAGTAGGAATTGTGATTGGCAACGTAGATATAGGGCAGATCGCGATCAATCTGCTCGCGGTTAACCGTCTTAAAACGAATGAAGCTTGTTAATCCGAATCCATACCCCCACAGTTTCAGGAAGATATAGGCAATGCGGCCCCCGCGTTTTTCGCCCAGCAGAAAAGGCAGCGTTACCAACGGCAATGACAGCGTCATGATGATACAAAAGGTAACAACTGCCCAAAACAAATATATTTTTAAAATAATCTTCTTAAGCCAATCCATAGTGTAGAGGGATGTTTGCAAAATAGTATGGTTTGAGAAATAAAAACCCAGCTACACAACCCTACACGTTAAACTTACAAAGCCCAAATCAGTTTCACAACTCAATAGTACTAAATTGTTCGGCTACCTCGTCCAGGATGCTCAGAATCTCGTGGTAATCGGGACATTCGACCAGGCGCATCCGGTAAGGCTTGAAATGGTCAAGTCCGCGGAAATAGTTGGTATAATGCCGGCGCATCTCGAAAATGCCCAGTTTGTCGCCTTTCCAGCGAATCGAAAAATCGAGGTGTTTTTTGCAGACTTCTACCCGCTCTTGCAGGGTAGGAACCGCCAAATGCTGGCCGGTTTGCAAAAAATGCTTGATTTCGCGAAACACCCACGGATATCCGATGGATGCCCGACCAATCATGATGCCGTCTACCCCGTAACGGTTTTTGTATTCCAGCGCTTTTTCGGACGAATCGATGTCGCCATTGCCAAAAATAGGAATGCGAATACGCGGATTTTCTTTAATTTTGCCAATAAGTGTCCAGTCGGCGTCGCCTTTGTACATTTGTACGCGGGTGCGGCCATGAACGGTAAGCGCCTCAATGCCAATATCTTGGAGCCGTTCGGCAACATCCAGGATGTTCTTGGTCGTATCATCCCAGCCCAGGCGCGTCTTTACCGTTACCGGCAAATGAGTCGATTTTACCACGGCTTCGGTCATACGCACCATCTTGGGGATGTCTTGCAGCAAAGCGGCACCGGCACCGCGGCAAGCCACGTTTTTCACGGGACAGCCGTAGTTAATGTCAATCAGGTCGGGTTTGGCGGCAGTGGAGATTTCAGCGCATTTGCCCATGGTGTCCACATCGCTGCCAAACAACTGAATGCCAATGGGACGTTCGTATTCAAAGATATCCAGTTTCTGACGGCTTTTGGCCGCATCCCGAATCAATCCTTCCGACGAAATGAATTCGGTATACATCAAATCGGCCCCGTTTTCCTTGCACACAGCCCGAAACGGCGGGTCACTCACATCTTCCATCGGTGCCAGCAGCAACGGAAACTCGCCCAGTTCTATCTCTCTAATCTTAACCATAATGAAACCTTACAATTTATTGAAGTGTCTTACCGACTCTCTGTTTCCTTCAAACAACAAAGTTAATTAATTTTCACACGATCTGGAAAATAGTATCTTTGTAACAACCAAAACCTGCCTGTGTGCACATTGGTTCCTAACTTATGCAACAAACCGTTTCTACTCGACAGCCCATTCACCCGATTATCTGCCTGCTATTGCTCATTGCGTTCTTCTTTCTGGGTCAGATGATCGGTGGCGTAATAGGAGCTATCTTCGCTGTTCCTTTTTTGAAAGGAGACATAGCTGAGATTGCCATCCAGCTAAAGCAAATCTTTTTTGCTTATAATTATAGTATAACCAATGCCTGGATTGTGCTTATGATTGTGCAGGCGTTTTCATCGGCAGGTGGATTTATTCTGGCGTCGTGGGCTTACCTGCGGTTTATTGAAGGTCGTAAACTAAGCTCCTTAAACACTTCTTCCTCCATTCAGTTTTTGCCTCTGGTAATCATTGTTCTCGTCGGCTTTTCTTTCATTATTTTTAACGAATGGGTATTACAGTGGAACCGCACCTGGAAACTGCCGGATTGGCTATCGGGATTGGACCAGCGGGAAAAACTCAACGGAATGGTGGAGTTTCTGACTAGTTTCGATTCGGTTGGTGAATTGATCATTGCCCTGATTGTGATTGCCGTGCTGCCTGCCATTGGCGAAGAACTGATGTTTCGCGGGGTGATGCAGTCCATCCTGGTTCGCTGGACGCTAAACATTCATGTTAGCATCTGGCTTACAGCAGCTTTTTTCAGTTTCATTCACTTTCAGTTAGATGGCTTTGTGCCACGCATGTTGCTGGGTGCAGTGTTTGGCTATTTGTATGCGTGGTCGGGCAATCTGTGGTATGCCATCTGGGCGCATTTTATCAATAACGGTGTGACGGTGCTAGGCGTTTATTTGAATAAAGCCCAAAAAACGGAAATTGATTTGGAACACACCGAATGGATCACCTGGAGTCAGGCGTTGATTGCGGCAGCGGTTACAGCCGCACTTCTCTGGTACGTAAAGCGATTGTTTGACCAATCAAAGCGGGCTGAGTGGCAGATGCAATAAACTTTATTCACCCGCCATTGTTATTTTATATTCTTAGGTCTGTGGCAAACAGTCTAGAGCTAAAAACCCAAATAAAATAGTATATATCGAAAAGCAAAAAGCCCCGATTCGCAATCGGGGCTTTTTGCTTTTTACATTCCGGTTTGTTTGGCAACCAGTTCAATGCCTTCAGTAAAGGTGCATGGTTTGTAGCCCAGTTGTTTTTCGGCTTTGTCGATGATGAATCCGGTACGGGCCGGACGTTTAGCCGGTTGGGTAAAGGTGCTCGAATCGGCGCGGGTCATGAACGACTTGTCTAATCCGAAGTAGTCGGCGGTTTGGTTGGCCATTTCCCAGGGTGTCAGCAAATCTTTGCCCGAAATGTTAAATATGCCGGTAGCGTTGTGTTTCACAATCAGGTAACAACCCAAGGCCAGGTCTTCGGCCAGGGTTGGGGTACGCCACTGGTCATCCACCACTTTGATGGCTTTCTGGTTTTCCAGCGAATTTTTGACCCACAAGATAATGTTGCTACGGCTCATGTCATGGGCAATGCCATAGACCAGAATCGTGCGGGCAATGGCCCATTTCAGGTTGGTGGTTGCCAGCAAAATCTTCTCAGCAGCCAGTTTGCTTTCGCCATAATAACTCAGCGGATTGGCTTCGGCAGTTTCGTCGTAAGGTCCGGCGGCACCGTCAAAAATAAAGTCGGTAGATAGATGCAACAAAAAGGCATTATGCACTTCACAAGCCTCGGCCAGGTATTGCACCGCGTCAACGTTCAGTTTCCAGCAGCCTTCCCGCTCCGATTCGCACTGGTCCACATTGGTCATCGCCGCCGTATGAATCACATACTCAGGCTTGTATTCACTCATAATTTGTTGCACTTCCTCCCAGTTGGTCACATCCAGGCTGCGGTAAGTAACGCCATTGGCCGATACGGCCGACAGTCGATTTTCGCCACGAGCGGTAGCAATCAGTTCGTATTCGCCTTTTTCAATGATAAGCTGAACCAGTTTCTGGCCCAACAATCCATTGGAACCGGTTAAAAGTATTTTCTGCATGATGGAAATAGTATGTCTGAAAAATAAAAAACCTCGGTTATTGGGATATTATAGAAACCAACGGATTAAAGTAACTAATCCTAAACCGAAAATAAATAGTAAGAAAATGAAAATTATCACAAAAACTGGCAAAGTAAAATCACGGCTTTCTTCATTTGTTGTTACAACACTATTCGTACCATTCTCAATGTGTATAACAGAAGTAATACCAATATCAGAATAAACATCATCTTTTGTTCCGTCATCGATTGGACACCCTTGTCCTGATTCTACTAACGATGCCCGAAGCAATTCCTTCGCAAATAACTGTAAACCGTCCTTGTTTGCCTGAATGACATAATCTGCAACATCCAAATTCAAGAAAGCTAATGATGCGTTTTCTGGATTAATAGAAGTTTCCAGCTCTGAAATAACCTTCTGAATATCAGCATTAGACATAATAGAAATGAATGCTTTACGGTTTTTAAAAGATACTATTCTGCATAATTAGTCTTTACGGCATGGGATATTTCAGATCGGCCTGGCTTTGCGTGTAAAAGTAGGCATAATTCGTCTGCATCTCCAACCAGCCTTCTTCGGTCAGGTGTTTTTGTTGCATCACATCTTCCCAGGCAATACGCATGTGGCGGGCGGTAATCATCGGTGGCATTTGGCCCACGCCGGTTCCCAAGCCCGGAATGGCAATGGTCTGGACTTTAGTTGAAATCAGTTCGCCATTCGAGAATTTGCCATGCATTGCCAAGGTCAGTATCGCCTTCATGCACAGATAAATGTTAGGTGTGCGGTGAATGGTCATGGGAGTACGCATGGTAGGCGCCGCAATCAGATACGGAAACGCGGCCTGGTCGGTTTCAACGATTTCAGCTTGGCCTACCAGCAGTTCGCCGTAGTATTTTTCACGGATGGTAGCCTGTAGCCGCTTTTCGATGTGCCAGCCCAGATTTTTGGAAATCGCAAAGTCGATGCCGCCGTTCATGTAGCCAAAACTATTGGCCGGGCTCACCAGGGCATCACAGGGATGATTGAATATGGAATCGGTGTGGATGGTAATGCCTGCGATGCCTTCAAATACGGTTTGCCAGGCTTCGGTTACTTTTGGATTGGTGTCAATAAAGAAAAATTGCATGCAATTGCAGAAATAGATAAGGGGGTTTCAGGGTTTGAAAAGATACTATATATTTAGCTGTATTTTGAATCGACCACTGAATTACTCGTACTTGTAGCCGTACCACTTGGTAATCTTCTTCTTTTTCAGCTTCTCTACTTTTACCTGCATGGCAATGTCTTTTTGTGGGCGGTTGTTACCGTCGCGGGGTTGTTTGGCAATGGCGTCAATGACGTCTAACCCTTTGATCACTTCACCAAATACGGTGTAGTTGCCATCCAAATGTGGCGTGCCGCCCAGGGTTTTGTACACTTGTTTTTGTTCGACAGTGAGGGGCCGACCGGCACGTTTTTCCTGCACGGCCAGTTCTTCGTCCGTAAATTTTTTGCCTTGCACAATGTAAAACTGACAGCCACTCGATGCCTTTTCGGGATTGTTGTCACGGGCAGCGGCAATAACGCCTTTTTTATGAAAAAGGGTCGGATTAAATTCTGCGGCTACTTTGTAGCCCACATCACCATTGCCGAGCATTTCGCCCGGTTTGGCTCTTTTAGATACAGGATCGCCGCCCTGAATCATGAAGTTTTCAATGATGCGGTGAAATAACACGCCATTGTAAAAACCGGTGTCGGCCAGCGCAATGAAATTGGCCTTATGTTTGGGTGTTTGGTCGTAGAGAATGGCCTGCATCGTACCAAACTCGGTGGTAATGGTAATCAGGTAATCTTTCTTGGATTTTTTCTGGGCACTGGCTGGCAATGTGAGCCAAGCCAGTAGGAATAGTAAGGCGAGGTTTTTCATCCTTCAAAGATAGTATTTTTTGTTTTGAACTATCAATCAGTCAGATAACTCGCTCAGTTAGAATTTAAAAATGCTCCTACAAAATAGTATCTTTAAAAATCGTAAAACCTCGACTCAACAAATCGAAAGGAATCGTAGTTGTCTATAAATTTGTTTGCACCGCAACTTGAATTAATCAACCCGCTTTCCATTTTCGAAAGTGACTGTTCGCAACAAACTGCCATCCGCATTGTAGTATTCCCATTTGCCGTGCTTCTTGGATTTGTTGCCCGTGCGTATCCAGCGTTCAATGGTTTGGGGCTTGCCATTGGGATGAAAACCGTTTTTAACCACTTCGTAACGAACTGCCTGTCCGTTCAGCGTATCGGCTCGGGCCTCCAGGTCGGTGATGAGTTGGTTGGGCTGAGTGCCCGTGTAGAGCATCATGCGAGTCAGTTCGCCCAGTTTATCGTAGTAATTCTTTTCCAGCATTACGCCTTCTTTAGTATAAGCCACCAGTGAGTCAATGGGAGTAAAAACATATCTGTTTCCCTCACGCGTTACCCGCATGCGGCTATCCACAGAACGGCGGCCTTTTTCATAATCAATCCGAAAACTACGGACTAAATACGCGGCGGTGTCAAGCCTTTGCTTTTCAGCGTCGGTCAGGCTGTTTTCATAAGCCCGCTCAAAGGAGGAACATGCCGTAAAAATTAACAGTACAATCAATAAAAAAATACGCATAAGACAGATACAAATAGAATGACAATAAGGTATCTGAAAAATTGATGCCTAAATTTATTTATCAAAGAGTTTATTAATATCTATCTTTCTAATTTGTTCCAAAGTATTTTTGTACAATAGGTTCAAAAGCAGCTCCTAAGAGATATACAAGGATGCTCCACAATAGAAATAATATCCAATTATTCCTTATCATTTCAAAAACCCCTACAGGGGTAATTCCATATATCTGCCAAAACGAAGTCTCAACTTTTAGTTTGCCCTGCTCCTCTAAAGTTAAAACTTGATCAATAATATCAACCTTCCTACTAGTTGACATATGTAACTTTAGATAATCTTTGTTGTCAAAAGCATCTGCCTCATCTTTACCTTTTAATGCATCTCTTTTACTAATTTTGTTTCTTTCAGCCAAGTTTAATAATTGACCGTTTGGCTCATGCTTTTCAAACTTATTTGTATATATTTTGCTAATAAGGTCCACAAGATCAAATTTAAATTGATCTTCAATATCTTTTGGATAACCTCCTAAAATTTTATATCTATTAGAAATCGCCTCAAAGCCAAAACTTGCATTTTTCATATTCCAATGAACCCAATTAAATGTATTGTGAGACTTCATGTATTTAAAAAAGTCTCTTAACATTTGGCCTTCCAAAAGATCGTAATCTATATCACTAATACTTGAAAATTGCATTCCTTTTATTTGGGCTTCCAAATGGATTGAAAACGTTTTTGTAGTCTGACTACTTCTATTTTTTACACAAATGGATGTTATTCTAGGCGTTCTTCCATTTAAATTGAAGAAAGATTCGCAACTGTAATGAATAATTAATGTCTTGTTATTTTGTGACCTTAAGGTCTGAATCAAAGCTTTCCCGGTTTTGTATTCTTCTAGTCTTTCTGATGAAAAAAAAGCCATTACTTTAAGCAGTTAGTTAAGGATTATTGCCTCTACAAATACCTGAATAATAAAGTGTATTTATCTAGTTTCTTTAAGAATATCTTTAGCTTAATGTCATTAATTTTAGTAATTCCTCATTGCCTTAAGTATACATTTAAAGTAGTAATACTACAATAAATAAAGCAAATCCTCCGACAAGCCGGTTTTTACCCGGAAAAAGATACTATTTTTGCATTCTTTTTCTGGAAAACACATGAAATTTACCATACAAGCAACCGATCCGCAGTCCAAGGCGCGGGCGGGTGAAATCACCACCGATCACGGAACCATTCAAACGCCTATTTTCATGCCGGTTGGCACCGTCGGTTCGGTCAAAGCGGTACACCAACGCGAACTTGAGAACGATATCAAAGCGCAGATTATTCTGGGCAATACTTACCATTTGTTTCTACGACCCGGACTCAACGTGCTGCAAAAAGCCGGCGGACTGCATAAGTTCAACGGCTGGAGCCACCCCATCCTGACCGACAGCGGTGGGTATCAGGTGTATTCGCTTTCCAATACCCGCAAAATCAAGGAAGAAGGCGTCACCTTTCGCAGCCACATTGATGGCTCTAAACACGTTTTCACACCCGAATACGTCATGGATATTCAGCGCATCATCGGGGCCGACATCATCATGGCCTTTGACGAATGTACGCCTTATCCCTGCGAATACGGGTATGCCCGCAAAAGCATGGAAATGACTCACCGTTGGCTGAAACGGTGTTGCGACCAGTTTGACAGCACCGAGGGGTTGTATGGCTACCAGCAAACGCTGTTTCCGATTGTGCAGGGCAGTGTGTACAAAGATTTGCGGCAACAGTCGGCCGAGGCCATTGCCAGCTTTGAACGCGAAGGCAATGCCATTGGTGGCTTATCCGTTGGCGAACCGGCCGAGATGATGTACGAAATGACCGAATTGGTATGCGGCATTCTGCCCAAGGACAAACCTCGTTACCTGATGGGCGTGGGCACGCCAGCGAACATCCTGGAATCCATTGCGTTAGGCGTGGATATGTTTGACTGCGTGATGCCAACCCGCAATGCCCGCCACGGATTGTTGTTTACTACCCAAGGTGTCATCAACATCAAGAATGAGAAGTGGAAAGACGATTTTTCGCCAATTGACGAAACCCTAGGCGGCTACGTGAGTACGTTTTACAGCAAAGCCTACCTGCGGCATTTGCTGGTGAGTCAGGAGTACTTGGCGGCTCAGATTGCTAGTGTACACAACCTGACATTTTACCTGTGGCTGGTAGGTCAGGCGCGTGAGAAAATCAAAGAGGGTACATTTACGGAATGGAAAAACCAGATGGTAAAACAAGTTTCGCAACGGCTGTAGTCGGAACCTTGATTCGTGTGATTATTGGATTACCTAGATAATTAATCTGATAAACCCTTTTTATCCTACGAATCAAAGTTCAAAAATAGTATCTTCCTAAAACCCAAAACCTGCCTGTGCTGCACTATAGTTATACCGAATTAACCGATTTCCTGAACCGCAAAATGGCGAGTCCGCTGCCGGGTGAAGCGGCACAGCGGCGTATGGCAAGTTCGGTGCGGGACATGCGAATCGTAAACAAGCCCAACGATAAAACCCGGGATGGTGCGGTATGTATGCTGTTGTATCCGAAAGAAGGGGTTTGGCACATTCCATTGATTGTCAGGCCGGAATACGACGGCACGCACAGTGGACAAGTGGCTTTTCCGGGAGGCAAAGTGGAATCGGAGGACGCCGATGTGATTGCAACTGCTTTGCGGGAAACTTATGAGGAAATCGGCGTCTTGGTGCCAGCTACGCACGCCTTGGGCTTGCTCACTCCCTTGTATGTATTTGCCAGCAATTTTATGGTGCATCCGATACTGGCCGTATTGCCGGACGCACCTACGTTGTTTCCCGATCCACGCGAAGTGGCGCAGATATTGGAAGTTCCCATTGCCGCCCTGCTGGACGATAACCGCCGGGGAGAAAAGGAAATCTCGGTGCGTGGCTTTCGGGTGCAAGCTCCCTTCTTCGATCTGGAAGGCCAGACCGTTTGGGGCGCCACGGCCATGATGCTCAGCGAGTTAGTGGCGATTTTGTCAGAACCCTGATTGGCTTCGTCGAACTGACGCTTCGTATGATTACTGGATTAGCTTGAGTTAAATGAATCCTGTCTGTCAATCCACTGAATCAGGGTTCTGACCATTAATACTGTCCCACCGATAGCATTACCAGGGTACAACCTTCCACGGTTTCAATGCCTTGCTTGTGCGCCATGTCTTCAAATTCCGGATTTTCCGTGCCGGGATTGAAAATAATCCGCTTGGGTTTTAGGCTCAACAGATAATCGTACAGCGGCGGCTGATTGCGCGTTCCCACGTACAGCGTAACAGTGTCTATGTCTGTTAGTTGCGGTTCTCCCTGCTTAATGTCCTGGCCGGCCACATTGCCGGTTTTGGTACCCAGCAACTCAATCGGATGACCGTGGTTGTGCAACATATGGGCGGCTCGGTACGCATACCGGGTTGGGTTGTCGGTTGCACCCACTACTAATGTGCGCTTTTTCATGGCTTTATTCTGCTTAGTATTCTAATTGCTTTCTAGTGCCGGGTTTTCCGTTTCCAAAAGATACTATTTCATCAACCTGGTATCTTTACTTATAAAACCTAAAATTGCCGTGCCAGGTTCAGAAAGAAGTGGGGGTGCGAATTTGCTCCCAAGTGGTTTGGCTATAGGTTTTGAGCAAAACAAAGACCAGGATGGCCACTGTTGGAACGGCAATCCAAACGCCGATGGGAAAACGCGACAATCCGTAATGAGCAAAGCCAATGAGCGATCCCATCAGCATCATTAACAGGGCAATGCCAAAATTGGAAGCCTGCTGGGATTCGGAGGGGGCGTGCGAAAAAGGCAGCCGCTTGGGCCCCACCAGCACCAGAGTGAGGATGAACAACAAATTGTTAAGGAATGCTAAAATCACGTTGGGCACGGCTTC
Source organism: uncultured Sphingobacteriales bacterium (assembly GCA_963520985.1). Taxonomy (GTDB): domain Bacteria; phylum Bacteroidota; class Bacteroidia; order Cytophagales; family 172606-1; genus Xanthocytophaga. Next base: position 23,867 of record CAUQTA010000015.1, on the reverse strand, counting down.
CCATCCCCACATCCAGACGATGAAGGCCGACAAAACCACGTAAATGGGCAAAATAAACTTGATGAAAATAGCCTTCAGCGCCCCAACCAGGATGTAACCGGGCTGGCTAATGGCCGTTGAGTTATAAAACCAGGAAGCCTTGTAATCGTCGGAAAATTGGCTGTTGGAATAAAAGGCATTGATGGCGAACGAAAAGACATACAAAACCAGAATGTATTGCCAATTCTGAGTGCCTAGGTTTTCGCCGCGCAAAAACACAAAAATGGTGGGTATCATCACGCCCAGCGACGGAAACGTACGCAATTTGAATTTCTGGTCGCGATTGGTGAGTTTCCAGGTGAGTTCAAACCCCATTTTTTCAATCGGATTACGCGCCACCCACGTGGATAACCGTTCGGAAAGCGGCCGCTTGGTGATGTCTTCCACTTGCTCTGCTTCGCTTGTCTTGTCGCCACCATCGTTTATCTCCATCAGCTTGCGGTTAAAACTTTTGTTGATAAACCGATTCATGAGATACACTATTCCTACCGGAAATAGTATTGCTAGAAAGAGAAAAACCGGATAAGGCATTTCAAAATGCCGGTTGACAAACGCTTCCATCAGGCCGCCGAGCCAGAATGGCGGCGCAAAAAACTGCCAGGTTGCGATCTCCAGCTTGATATTTTCCAGTTGGTCCATGCGAATCATGCGTGGAATAATCTGATAACCAGCCACAAAAACGATTGTAAAAACAACCTGGGCATAGGTAATGACTTGCTTGATGCGAGCTTCGCTGGTAAAACGAATGAGCATCACATACAGCAGATTGGTCAGAAACACCCCAATCAATGCCGAAACAATCACCAATAAGATAAACACCAGCAATCCCAAAATTCCGTATTTGAAACCTGAAAAGACAATCGGCATCAGGGCTACCGAAAAGGTGAGTGTGAGTACGTACACGACCACGTGAACAAGCCGCGCCATCCACACTGTGCGGCTATCCACCGGGCGGGGCGACAGAATGGCGTAGTCGGTATTGTCCATTACAATCGACGCAAAATCGGTGATCAGCGTCATAATGGTCATTACCATGATGTAGGCAAACACGATGGAGGTGGCCCAGTACACATTGGACATCGCAAAAACAAGCAACCCGACAAAGGTGCCCATGACGGCATAGACAAACAATGCTAGCCAGTATTGGTACTTAGGTACCTCATCGTTCGATTTGTTCTGCTGCATGAATCCGGCTGGCTTGCGGCGTTTGTCCATCAGCAACTTAATCTGTACAATGGCCCGCAGTTGATCATAGTCGATGCTCAACAACCGGAATATGCCCTTTGATAAATCGAGGATAAAAAGTATGAGTCGGGACATAAGTAAGTATCTTATAATTTGCCGGTTAAGGTTCTAAAAATAGTATCCACCAGAAAGTAAAAACCTCAACAGCAGGCAATTGGAAAAATGAATTGGAGAATACTTATTTGCGGAGGGCGTCTACAAACTGGCCGGCTTGCGAATGGTGTTCGTGATTGCCGGTAAGCTCGGTGAAAATCCGTTCCAGCGAGTCGCTCTTTTCGCGTGTCTGCAGTTCGGCAAAGGTACCGTCAGCAATGATTTTTCCCTGGTGCAGAATCATGATGCGGTTGGCAAACTTTTCGACCACATCCATGATGTGCGAACTGTAAAACAAGGTTTTGCCTTCGGCAGCCAGTTGCACCAGAATCTCTTTGACCAGAATGACAGCGTTGGCATCCAGGCCCGACAGCGGTTCGTCCAGAAAAATGATATCCGGATTGTGCAGCAAACCGGCAATGAGCAACACTTTTTGCCGCATGCCCTTCGAGAAAGCCGTCATGCGGGTGTTGGCCTTGGCGTGCAAGTCAAAGATAGTCAGCAACTCAATCGATTTTTTCTCAATCCGTGTCGGCTCCATTTTGTGCAGCAACCCAATAAATCTCAGGTATTCCATTGGAGTCAGGGTATCGTAAAGCATTGCGTTTTCGGGAATGTACCCAATGCGTTTTTTTACCTCCATGGGATCTTTGCTTACGTCATACCCCAGAATACGAACCTCGCCGGCAAAATCAGTCAGCATGCCGGTCAGTATTTTAATGGTAGTACTCTTGCCCGCGCCGTTGGGTCCCAGATAGCCAATGATTTGGCCAGGGTTGATGTCAAAACTAAGGTCGTTGAGTATGAGTTTTTCGTAGCTTTTGCTCAGGTGTTTCACCGTAATCACAGGTTCGGTAGGCATAGGAGGTTTGTGTTTCTGTGGAGATACTATTTTGTTGCGGCTCTATTGATCTATGAAAAAGGGAGTTACAAGTAACCCCTCTTATTCAAAAGTACGCATCTTTTGCTGAACAAAAAACCGTGTATGGAAGCCTGAGAGCTCAAAGCTATTGTCTGTTTCCTGGATGGATAGATTCTATAGATGAAAAAATTTTAATTTTATCCTAGATAAGTTATATTTACTTATTACTTTGCTCGTATGCCACTTCTTCCTTCAACTGCGCAAACAGATACCGATCTGTGGGCCGCCTTTCGGGACGGTCGCGAATGGGCATTGGAGTACCTGTATGTGGCGCATTACAAATACCTGGTTAACTACGGATTACGCTTTTGCCAGGACCGCAACCAGGTAGAAGATTACATTCAGGATTTGTTTATCGAACTCTGGAAAAGCCGTGCCAACCTGAGCCCGACCGATTCCATCCGGTTTTATCTGCTCAAAGCGCTGCGCAATAAAATTTACCGCCACAGTCTTCAGCACCGGTCCCGTTTTCTGCAACTGACCGAGGAGGAAAATTACCCGTTTTTTGTCGAATACAGTTTCGAAGATTCCCTGATTGAGCAAACCGTTTCGCAGGAGCAGAAACAACGGTTGCTCCAGGTGTTAAACACCCTACCCGCCCGCCAGAAAGAGATTTTGTACCTGCGGTTCTATTCCGAATTGAGCTACGAGGAAATCTGTTCGGTCATGGGCATTTCCTACCAAACAGCCCGCAACCAGTTTCATCAGGCGTTGAAAGCCGTTCGCCAGGAAATGGCCGTCACTATACTCGTGAGCCTGACGTTGTGCAAATCCATCTGTTCTTTCCTTTAAAACAGTTTACAAGCAGCGATAAAAAATAGTATCCTCTCCAACGCAAAAACCTCCCGTTTTTAGTTCTCTCAAAAAATTTTATAAAAATTTCAATTTTTACTAGTACAAAAGTTTGACAGCTGCCATTTAGAAGAAAGCACTTTTCCATGGCAGATTATTCCCGGTTCTCGACAGAGGATTTTGTAACTGACGCCCATTTTTGTGAATGGGTACTTGCGCCCACGCCAGAATCGGAGCAGTTCTGGCAGTTGTTTCTAAACGAACATCCCGAACAGGCCGCTTCCATTCAACAGGCCCATGTCTTGGTTAAATCGGTTCGAATGAGCTGGCAAGAGATTCCGGAGGCAGAAGCCCAGCAATCGTTCCGGAAATTGCAGAGTCGCTTGCAGGAGAAACCGCAACCCGTTCGCCTACCGCAATATAGGATGCTAAAGGCAATGGCGGTAGCCGCTACGCTGCTTGGCATTTTTCTGGTAGCTGGCTGGTGGTACACCTTACCTACCGACATTCATATTCAAACAGGATTTGGCGAAACACGAACCGTTCAACTGCCCGACGGCTCCACTGTTTTACTCAATGCAAATTCTCAACTGACCTACGCAAACAACTGGTCTGACACCAGCCAGCGGCATGTGCAACTGGAAGGCGAGGCCTTTTTTAAAGTAAGCCACCACGAAATCCGTACAGCAAGCGGCAATCGGGCCGTGAAGTTTGTCGTTCATGCCGACGACATCAATGTTGAGGTGGTCGGCACCGAATTTACCGTAAAAAACCGCCATTCTTTCACGCAGGTAGCTTTGTACAAAGGCAAAGTACAGCTGCAAACCACCAAAAATCAAGATCGGCTGGTCATGAAACCGGGCGAAACCGCCGAATTCAACAAGGCTCAGGGGGATCTCTCACTGCAAACCCAACCGACCGAAACGGTATGGGCCTGGAATCAGAACAAGCTGATATTCAAAGAAGCTACGTTGCAAGAGGTGGCGCAAACGCTACAGGACAATTACGGTCTGACGCTGACTTTTACGCAGGATTCATTGGCAGGCAAGCAGTTCACTGGCGAGGTATCGGAAGGCAAGATAGAGGTTTTGCTGACCGCTATTGCCGAAACGTTTGACTGCAAAATTCAACGAAAAGAAAACCAAGTTATCCTTTCTCGATAAAGGGGTTTTGGCAAATCCGGAGATACTATTTCCGGTAAAGTAAAATAATCCTGGAGCAACAAGCCTTTTGCGACAAGGCGGCTCCAGGATTAAGTAATACAATTTCAAATAATGTTTAACCACAAATGTAACGAAAAATGAGAAAACACCTACTTGGCGGCCTTTTTGGATTGCTCTGTGGCTGTATGTGTATCAGCACCAATGGCTATTCACAGGTTACGGCGTTTGTCAGAACAAACCAGCAACAGCCCCAGCATCAACAAAAAACCATTCTGCTTTCCGATTTGCTCATCGAATTGGAAAACCGTTATCAGGTTCGGTTTAATTACAGCGTAGATCTATTAAAGGGTGTCCAGGTCAATGCCGAAGACATCCGCAAGTACAAATCCATCGACAAATCCCTCAACCAGCTATTAGAAAAATCAACCCAGCTTCGGTGCAAAAAGATAGAAAAAGACACCTATGTGATTGTCCGGAACAAGGAAATTTCAAGTTCGGACCAACCGATTACCAACGACGAAGCGCTACTCTATTTGCAGTCGGCCACTGGCAATGTAGCTCTGCAAGAGAATACCCTAACAGCGGTTGCCTTGACGGTTGCCGGCCAGGTAATGAGCGAAAATGACGATCCTCTTCCGGGTGCCAGTGTATCGGAAAAAGGAACAACCAATGGTACCACTACGGATGCAGCCGGAAAATTCACCTTGAATGTATCCAATGAAAATGCGGTGCTGGTGGTTAGTTTTATTGGTTACCTGAACGATGAAATCGCCGTAGGAAACCAAACGCAGTTTACCATCAAGCTACTCCCCGATCTGAAGTCGCTTCAGGAAGTGGTGGTTGTGGGCTATCAATCACAAGAACGCAAAGACATTGTAGGCGCTGTAGGGATTGTAGATGCCAAAGAAATGAAAAAAATTCAGGTGGCCAGCGTTGGCGAAATGCTAGCTGGCAGATCAGCGGGGGTTACCGTTACCTCTACCGGGCAGCCAGGACAGACATCGGCGATCAAAATACGCGGCACCAACTCGTTTCTGGCTCAGGATAGCCCTCTTTATGTGATCGACGGCATGTTTATCAACGGCGCCTATCCTGATTTCAATCCGAATGATGTGGAATCGGTGCAAGTGCTGAAAGACGCCGCGGCTACGGCCCTGTACGGCTCGCGGGGCATGAACGGCGTCATTGTGATTACGACAAAGAAAGGCAAGTCGGGTGAGCCACGTATTGACTACAACGGATATGTCGGGTGGCAAAGCGTCATTCGCAAGCTACCTCTCATGAATGCCGAACAATACCGCGCTGCGAATGCCATTACCTATCAGAATGCAGGACGTACGCCGCAAAAACTGAATACGGGTGTAGATACTGACTGGCAGGATGAGTTGTTTCGCACCGGACAAATCACCGATCATAACCTGACGTTTTCCGGTGGAACAGAGAAAGGGACTTACCTGATTTCAGGCAATTACTTCAATCAACAAGGCACCATCATCGGTCCTTCCTTTACCCGTTATCAACTACGTGTCAATTCGGAGATTCGTAAGGGCATTTTGAAAGTAGGTGAAAACATCATGCTTTCGCGCAACAATAGCGTCAATGTGATTGGGGCTCCCTTTCGAGATGTATTACGAATGTTGCCCACTATTCCTGTGTATGATCTTACCAAAACCAGCGGATTTGGTTTTGGCGACGATGGAAACAGCACCTTTGGCACCAATCCGGTAGGGGCACAAATGCGGCGACGTTCCAATAACATCAGCGGCAAAGTGTTTGGCTCGGCCTATGCAGAAATACGAATCCTGAAGTCGCTTACCTACCGGCTCAATTTAGGCTTGGATTATTCGCAGTTCCAGAACAAATACTGGGAAAAAGCCGGTTCACTCAGCCAAAACTCGCCTGACGGCGTGCCCCGGCTCGACGACAACTTAGGCGAATATTTTAATGTGCTTGCAGAGAATACATTAAACTTTAACAAAGCCTTTGGGAAACATAACGTTACTGCGCTGGTAGGATTTACAACGCAACGCGATCAGTTTACCGGCTACCTTGCCAGCGTACAAGGTTTGAACGGTGATTTTTGGGTACAGGACAACGGTACATCCGCGCCTCGAACAGGCGGTAGCGGCACCGTAACCAGCCTTCGGTCGTGGTTAGGTAGTGTCAACTATTCCTATGATGACAAGTACCTGTTGCAACTCAACGTGCGGCGCGATGGATCATCTCTTTTCCCGGCTAGCAACCGATTTGCAACCTTTCCTTCCATTTCGGCCGGATGGCGCATCAGCCGCGAAAGCTTCATGCAAAACATGCCAGTCATCAGTGATCTAAAACTTAGGGCTAGCTATGGAACCGTAGGAAACCAGGCGATTCCGGCTTATGGCACCGTACCGGTGATTAACTACAACATCAATTATGTATTGAACAATCAGGTTGCCCAGGGCGCTACAACCCGCCGGATTGTGAATCCGGATTTGCGTTGGGAAAGCAAAACCACTACCAACGTCGGATTAGACATCGGTTTGTTGAATAATAAAATCCTTATCAATGCCGACTATTTCATTGCCAAGACCAAAGACTTACTTCTGGAGTTCCCCTTGGTATTGTCGGCAGGCAATAACGGACCGAATCCCTATCAGAATCTGGCGGGAATCCAGAACCGTGGTTTGGAACTGGCCATTACCTATCAGGATAAAGTGGGCGACTTCCAATACAGCATAACAGGCAATATCACATCCATCCGCAACAAAGTACTGGCTACCATTCCGATTAACGGCAACCAACCGTTGTTTGGCTGGGGCGGAGCCTTGCGGGCAGCCGTAGGTGATCCGGTGTATTCGTTCTATGTCCTTCGTACAGATGGCATTTTCCAAACACAAGAAGAGGTGCAAAACTATGTAAGCCCAGCTACTGGTCAGCCGATTATGCCCAATGCCAAACCCGGCGACATTCGGTTTAAGGATATTAACAATGATGGCCGAATTACATTTGATGACCGCCAAACGGCAGGGACACCGTTCCCCACAATGGAATTTGGTTTGAATCTGAATGCATCGTATCGGGGATTGGATTTGACAGCATTTTTTGCAGGAGTGTCAGGGAATAAGATTTTGAACGAAGGCCGCAACTTGACTGACCGTTACGATGACAATGGCAACTACCGCACCGATGTTACTTTCTGGACTGGGCCGGGTACTTCCAACACGGTTCCGCGGCCTGTATTCCAGGATCCGTCACTCAATCCCGCCTATCAGTCAGAACGCTGGCTGGAAAAGGGCAACTACATGCGGCTGAAAAACATCCAACTGGGATATAGCCTGCCTACTTCATTGCTTTCCAAAACCAAAGTAGTGGCGAGTCTACGTGTTTATGTAGCCGGGCAGAACCTGCTGACCTTCACTAAATACACCGGATACGATCCAGAAATTGGCGGAGCCAATGGAAACACGGGTTCGTTTGCCCGGGGCATTGATACGGTAAATTATCCCAACAACAAGGGTGTGTCTGTAGGTTTACAGGCAGGTTTCTAACCAAAAACGACGTTACACTTTTGTGCATTAACATTCTTTCAAGACAACACGTTTATGAACATACGTAAAATTACCGTTTCGCTTCTCCTTCTTTGCGGCCTGCTAACCGCCTGTGAGAAAGACTTACTGAATCAGGTGAACCCTAACTCGCCTTCTGCCGATACATTCTGGAAAACGCAGGATGACGCCCTGCAAGGGTTGTCGGCGGCCTATGCGGGTATGCAAAACCGGGAGATTACAACCTGGGAATTGTTTATCTTAGAAAACCGCTCAGACGAAGGCTATAGCCAAAGCCCTTGGACCGACCTGAGCAATGTAAGCAAGTTTATTTTCAATGATTACAACATTGCCTTCAATCTGGAAATGTATCGAGAACTGTACCGGAACATTTACCGCTGCAACCAGGTACTGGAGTTTGTCCCGAATATTGAAATGGACGAAACGCTGAAAAATCGCATTCTGGCAGAAGCTAAGTTTTTGAGAGGTCACTTCTATTACAAGCTGGTCACCATTTGGGGCAATGTACCGCTGGTGGACAAAATACAATCCATTACCGATTTGCCAGAGCAAGGATCAGAAGAACAAGTTTGGGCACTGATCATGAAGGATTTCAGCGAGGCAAAAGCGGTACTGCCCGAAACGTATGCCAATGCGGTTGATTTAGGAAGAGCGACCAAAGGGGCGGCTACAGCTTACCTGGGCAAAGCGTATCTGCAACAAAAAAAGTGGACAGAAGCTGCGGCTCAATTCAAGGAAATCATTGACCAGGTTCCGGCTCGGTACGACTTGATGCCTAGCTTCAAAGATAATTTCACCGATCAGTTGGAAAATAACAAGGAGTCCATTTTTGAAATTCAGTTTGCCAATAACAATGGCAAAACCAGCGGCTTTCCGGTATATGATGTAGCAGGGGGCGATGAAACATGGGAACGGGCCCAATTTCTGGGTGTACGAGGCATTGGCTGGTGCGATGGTCAGCCTTCCCGGTGGTTGTTGCTTGAATTTCAGAAAGAAAAAGACAAAGACGGCAATGCCGATCCCCGTTTGCAGTACACTATGACTTATAAGCACGAATTCTCCAAACCGGCAGGTTACACAAATGCATTTCTGGACAAAAGCCTGTATGTCATTGAAAACGGGACACAATACAAGGAATCGCTCTATGGAAAAACGTATGAGGAACGCGGATTTGGCGAGTATGACTTTTTCTGGCGCAAATACACCAATTATTGGAAAGAAACGGACAGCTATTTTTCTGCCATCAACCAGCGCGTGATTCGGCTGGCTGACGTATACCTGATGTATGCCGAGTGTCTCAATGAATTGGGCCGCACTTCGGAGGCCATTCCGTTTGCGAATTTGGTTAGGGCACGATCCAACATGAATGCGTTGTCGCTGACGCTTCCCGAAGCCACATTCCGGGAACAGTTACGCCACGACCGGGTGATGGAGCTAGCCGGTGAAAGTGTACGCTTTGTGGATATGAAACGATATGGTATTCTGGGCCCTGAACTAGCCGGAACCAATCCTGGTGACAGCACCGCCAATGTTGCCAGTCGCGATACCGAATTTAAGTACTTTGTCAAAGGAAAATCGGAACGATTGCCATTGCCGCTTTATGAGGTGGATGCAAACCAGAAACTTGATCAGAATCCAGGTTGGTAAGAGAATTGATGCCTTACAAAATAGTACCCTGACAAATGCAAAAACCCCTAAGACAAAAATACCTTATAGCTGTGTTGGTGTGGGCAGGCCTGTTGTTGGCCTGCCAATCTTCTGTGGCTCCGGCAAAAGTTGCTGACAACACATCGGTTCAGCGCCTGCTGTCCGAGAAACGTGGGTATTATCCACGCGTCATTCGTTTGGCTCATAATGGCTCAGAAAATGGAAAACTGCTGGTGTCTTTTGATTCGGAGAAAAGTACCGCTCAGTTTTACAGCAGCGCTGATGACGGACGATCCTGGCAGCCGCACAGTTCGGTACGGGATTCGACTCCGCCCGGACATTGTTGCAGCGGACTTTACGAAGTGCCTCAAAATCTGGGTAAGACCAAAGAAGGAACGTTATTTTGGGCCACTTCGGTGGGCAAACCCAGCGAACCCCGTTCTGCAACTGCCATCCGAATCTACCAAAGCACCGATGCAGGCAAAACCTGGGCGTATTTTTCCACTCCGTTAACTGGCAAGTCGGGCTTATGGGAGGCTGAATTCATCATCGATTCGCAAGGTCATTTGGTCATGTATTATTCATCGGAAGAACACAAGGATCAGGGTTACAATCAGTTATTGGCACACAAGGTATCTACAGATGGCGGCCTCACCTGGGGTGAAGAGGTGTGGGATGTAGCCATGAACGACGGCATACAGCGCCCCGGCATGGCCATTGTGCGGCGTCTGGCTACGGGTACCTATATCATGTCCTACGAAATTTGCGGTTCGGGTTGTGACGTATTTGTCCGCACCTCAGCCGATGGCACCCATTGGGGCACACCAACGGATCGCGGAACCCGGGTAGAGTCAACGGCTGGCAATCATTTTGCTCATGCACCCACAATTGAGGTAACTTCGGATGGCGATTTATTAGTGATCGGTCAGTTGCTCATGAACAATCAAACCAATCGGATTACAACCAATAACGGGAAGATTCTGATGATTAATAGTGCCAATGGCACGGGTTTATGGAAAGAAATGCCGGCACCGGTTGTGGTAGCTGGCGCCAAAGACGATCCTTGCCCCAATTACAGTTCGCAACTGTTGCTATCGGCTGATAAAAAACGGATCATAGAGATCACAACCGATTACGACAACGGCATTTGTAAGGTATATTTCAATAATCTGCCTTTTCAAAAGCCTAACTAGCAGGCACCAAAATAGTATCTTTTAACACGCAAAAACCTCTTGAGTCATCTTCGAGAGGTAGGTTTTGCTTCAATGCCAAAGCAGGTAGTTCTCATAAAAGCATTGCATCGTTATGTCCTCTTGCCTATCTCTTCGCTGGCTTTTTCTTCTGTGTATGGTCATTACCGGTTGTCGCCAACAGGCAACGGAGGAAAGGGTGTTTACCAAAATTTCGCCGGAACAATCCGGTATTCATTTCAATAATCAAATTGCGGCTTTTGAAAACGATACACTCAATATCCAAACCTACGACCCTATGTACAATGGGGCCGGAGTTGGAGTAGGCGATTTCAATCGTGATGGGCGAATGGATTTGTTTTTCGCCGGAAATAAAGTATCCAGTCGGTTGTATCTCAATCAGGGAAATCTTGTATTTGCAGATGTTACCGAAAAAGCCAAAGTAAGTACACAACGCTGGTGCACCGGCGTATCCATTGCCGATGTAAACCAGGATGGCTGGCCCGATATTTACGTCTGTGTAGCGGGGCCGGATACCAGCCACCGCCAGAATCTGCTTTTTATCAATCAGCATTGCCAACCCGGACAAACACCTGTTTTTACCGAAATGGCCGCCGTCTACGGCCTCAACGACAACGGTATGAGCACTCAGGCGGCGTTCTTTGACTATGATCGTGACGGCGACCTGGACTGCTACGTACTCACCAATGCTGTTGAAGCAACGGGCCGCAATACCATGCGCCCCAAACGAACCAATGGAGAAGGACCATCAACAGACCGATTGTATCGCAACGAAGGCATCCAGCAAGGGCATCCTGTATTTCATAATGTATCCAGACAAGCCGGAATTTTAAAAGAAGGTTACGGCCTAGGACTAGCGATTTGTGATTTGAATCGGGATGGCTGGTTGGATATTTACTGTGCCAATGACTTCATTTCCAATGATCTGGCCTGGATCAATAACCACGATGGTACATTTACCGACCAAGCGGCGGCGTATTTCAAACACACCACTTACAACAGCATGGGCGTGGATGTGCAGGACATGAACAACGATGCGCTGCCCGATGTGATGGTGGTGGATATGCTGCCCGAACCCAACAGTCGGCAAAAAATGATGGTGGTCAAAACCAACTGGGAGTTTTTGCAGCTGGCCCGGAGCCGCGGGTACCAGGATGAATATGTGCGGAATACTTTACAGCTACACCAGGGATTTGGCACAGACGAACAACCTGTTTTCAGCGAAATTGGCTACATGAGCGGCATTTACGCCACGGATTGGAGCTGGGCTGCATTGCTTGAAGATCTGGACAATGATGGATGGAAGGACTTGCTGGTTTCCAATGGCTATCGGCGCGACATCACCAACCTGGACTATGTGGCGTACCTCAACGACCAATACATGCTGTATGGCAACCAACACTCGGTTGCTGATAAACGTGAAAAACTCAAACGACTGTATCAGTTGCCCGACGTCAAGATTCACAATTACCTGTACCACAACAAAGGCGACCTTACGTTTGAAGACCGCAGCCAGACTTGGGGTCTCGGCGACCCAACATATTCCAATGGAGCAGCCACTGTAGATTTGGACAATGACGGCGATCTGGATTTGGTGTTCAACAACATAGACGATCCGGCAGGAATTTATCGGAACAATACCGCACAAAATACTATCTCTGAAAAAGCAAAAACCTCCCATATTCAATTTAACCTACCACTTGATGCGAAGGGATTAGGAGCCGAAGTATTTGTCTACCCGTCGGATAGTTCATCGCTAATGAAAATCGCCCATCCGGTAAGGGGCTATGCGTCGTCTGTTGACCCAACGGTGCATTTCGGGGTGGGCAGCCAAACTCAAGCACAAGCTGAAATTCACTGGGCCGACGGTTCGTGGCAACATTTGGGGTTATTGGCTACTGATTCCGTTTATACGATTACATACAAACCCAATGCGGTTGTCTCATTTCGCACCAACAAATCCTCTCCACTCTTTCAAACTGCCAATGCGGCATCTACCGGACTTACCTATGTCCATGAAGAATTGCCGATTAATGATTTTCAGCAAAATCCGTTGTTACGGCAAATGTATTCGCGAAACAGTCCGGGCATGGCCGTTGCGGATGCGGATGGCAATGGCTTGGATGATGTATTTGTCGGGGCTGATCCGCAGCACATTCGTTCGTTGTTTCTACAAACGTCTCCGGGCAAATTCAAAGAACTGCGGCAAGGAAGTAATGAGTTGGAAGATATGGGTGCCCTGTTTTTTGATGCAGATACCGACGGCGACCCCGATTTGTATGTAGTGAGTGGAGGAAGCTTGTACCGCGACAGTACCTTGGGCTACGAAGACCGCCTGTACTTGAACGATGGCAAAGGCAAACTCACCCGCAGCAAAGAACTGATTCCGCAAACACTTTCGTCAGGGTCGTGTGTGGTAGCCGCTGATTTTGACCGTGATGGCGATTTGGATTTGTTTCGTGGCGGGCGGGTACAAGTAACTGGCTATCCGCATGCTCCACGTAGCTATGTGCTACGCAACGACGGAGGCCGGTTTACAGATGTAACCGAAATAGTATCTCCAGAATTGGCAAAACCCGGCATGGTTACTTCCGCCTTGTGGAGCGATTACAACAACGACGGATGGACGGACTTGGTGGTAACAGGTGAATTTATGCCTGTTCTATTCTTTAAAAACGAAAATGGCAAAACGTTTCGCAAATCGGCTTCCAAAATTCAAAATCAAGTGGGTTGGTTTAATAGCCTCGCGGCGGCCGACTTTGACCACGATGGGGACACCGATTACATTGCTGGCAATACAGGGCTGAACACCCGTTACAAAGCCACTATCGAAAAACCGATTCGACTGTATGCCAAAGACTTCGACCAAAACGGCCGCATCGATCCGATCTTAACGGAAATAAAAGATGGTAAAGAACACATCGTGCCCATGCGTGACCTGGTGAATGAGCAATTGCCGATCATGAAGAAGAAATTTCCCAGCTACCAGGCTTTCGCCAACGCAACCTTTGCCAATGTGTTTTCTTCCAATGAATTACGCGATGTATTCACATTGGAAGCAACCGAACTGCGGAGCTTATATATCGAAAACCGTGGGAACGAATTCGTGTCTAGCCCATTGCCTATGCCTGCACAGTGTTTTCCTATTTTTGGCATTCAAACCGACGATTTCAATGGCGATGGTCGCACCGATGTGCTACTAGTTGGCAATTCGTTTTCACAGGAAACGTATGGTGGTTGGTACGATGCCGGTCGGGGTTGCTTATTGCTGGGTGATGGAGTTGGCAGTTTTCGAGCGGTGTCTTCTTCGCAGGCCGGACTTCATGTCAGTGACGATGCCAAAGCGTTAGTCCGATTGGCAATGGGTAGCCGAACGGCTTATGTGGTTTCCAATAACAATCAGGCATTGCAACTGCTCTTGCCAATCCAAACTCAAAAAGAAATAATTAAACTTAACTATGATGATGCGTATGGCCATATAACCACAACAGGAGGACAACGAATCAAAACCGAGTTTTACCACGGCTCCGGCTATTTGTCGCAGTCGTCACGGATGTGGACATTGCCAGCCAATGCCCAAAAGATTGAGATTGTTACTTATCAGGGAGTAAAACGAACCATTGCCAAATCCGTCACCCTTATTTCCGGTAACGTGAAGGCATCTTTGGCACAATCTGATAAAACAACCCGATAAAGATTCTGTTTTATAAACCTTAATTTGTCAGTTTTACCTAAGTTTGGCTACACAGACAAAACTTGCAACCACAAGAATCTCATGCATAAATTTTTGTTGAACCGTTTGGGAGTTGTTCTTATCTTGGTAATTGTTGCCCAATTTAACAGTTGCCGCTCTAGCACAGTTGTACCCAAAACCAGTCAGCTTACCTTTACCAACCCATTGTTAGCTTCCGGCCCCGATCCATGGATGATCCAGAAAGATGGATGGTATTACTACATGCACACCATGGGCAATCATGTACGGCTCTGGAAAACAAAAAATCCGACCGATCTGAGCTCAGCCCAATCCAAAGAAGTGTGGTTACCTCCTACAAATCAGCCCTATTCACGCGAGCTATGGGCTCCTGAAATTCATTTCGTACAAGGCAAGTGGTATATTTATGTTGCTGCCGATGACGGAAAAAACGAAAATCACCGCATTTGGGTCATTGAAAACGAATCGGCGGACCCTTGGGAGGGAACCTGGAATCTGAAAGGAAAGCTGAGCGATCCGGGCGACCATTGGGCCATTGACCTGACGGTATTTGAGCACAAAGGCCAACTTTACGCGGCGTGGTCCGGGTGGGAAACGTATGAAAATGTGAGTCAGGACATTTACCTGGCCAAGCTCAAAAATCCATGGACAATGGACGGCGACCGGGTAAAGATATCGACACCCGATCTGGCATGGGAAAAGCGCGGCATGTCGCCCACACTGCCAACCGTCAACGAAGGTCCTGAATTTTTGCGCCAGTCAGCCGATAGCCAAAAACTGTTTATCATTTATTCGGCAAGTGGTTGCTGGACAGACGATTACTCACTAGGTTTATTGGAAGCCAATGCAGATGCAGATTTACTGTCACCCCAATCGTGGAAAAAGCATCCCGAGCCGGTATTTGTCAAGTCGCCTGCCAATGGCATTTTCGGACCGGGACACAACTCCTTCTTCAAATCACCCGATGGCACCCAGGATTGGATTTTGTACCATGCCAATCCGCAGGCAGGCCAAGGATGCAGCAATCAACGTGCACCACATGCGCAACCCTTTCAATGGAAAAGTGACGGCACACCGGATTTCGGCAGTCCGCTTCCCAAACAACCCATGCACGTTCCTTCGGCAAAATAAGCCGCATGAAAAGAAATCAGGTTAGGATATGTTTCAACCGAAATAGTATCTTTCCCAATGCAAAAACCTGACTATTCTTTTGTTTTCAACTAACACCTGCTTTATATGACCAAATACATGCCTAAAATTTTCCTGCTGGTATTGTTACTGCTGGGAAGCCCGGCCATGGCACAAACCAATGGTACGAGCCCCGCTACTCGTTGGCCAGCCGAAAAAGCCAATGCCTGGTATGCCGAACAACCCTGGCTCTTCGGTTGCAATTACAATCCGGCCAATGCCATCAACGAACTGGAAATGTGGCAAGCCGATACCTTTGATCCGACTACCATTGATAAGGAACTAGCCTGGGCCGAGGCTATGGGCATCAATACCATGCGGGTGTTTCTGCACGATTTGCTCTGGCAGCAAGATGCACAGGGGTTTACCAAGCGGATTGACCAGTTTTTGGCGATTTGCCAGAAACACAAAATCCGGCCAATGCTGGTGTTGTTCGATTCTTGTTGGGACCCGTTCCCGAAATTGGGCAAACAACGCGAACCTACGCCAGGTGTGCACAACTCGGGCTGGATGCAAAGTCCCGGAGCCGAAGCATTGACGGATGTGTCGCAGTACCCGCGGTTGGAAACCTATGTCAAAGGCGTGGTAGAGACGTTTAAGAATGATAACCGCATCTTGCTGTGGGACGTGTGGAATGAGCCCGATAATACCAACGGCAGCAGTTACGGCAAACAGGAACCCAAAAACAAAGTGGACATTGTAAACCGGATGCTGCCGCATGTATTTGCTTGGGTGCGGACCGTCAATCCTACACAGCCGGTAACGGCGGGAGTATGGGTGTTGCGCAAAGATACCGACTGGGGCAAACCGGAATTGTGGAGTGTCACCGAACGGATCTGCCTGGAAAATTCGGATGTGATTACGTTTCACAACTACAACGATGCGACCTCACTGGAAAGCACCATCAAAAGTCTGCAAACGTACAAGCGACCGGTTATCTGTACCGAATTCATGGCCCGCGGCAACGGCAGCAAATTCCAAACCCATTTGCCAGTAGCCAAGAAATACAATGTAGGCATGATCAACTGGGGATTTGTGGCTGGCAAAACCCAAACCTATTTGCCATGGGATAGCTGGCAACAACCGTACACCAACGGCCGCGAGCCCGCCGTGTGGTTTCATGAAATACTCAAATCAGACGGCACGCCAATCGATCCGTCAGAAGTCGCCGCCATCAAAAAAGCAACGGGTAAACAAGCGGCCAAAGCTGCAACACGATGATTTTTTCCTGATACTTAAAACGAAAAACCCCGGCATTGTACAATGCCGGGGTTTTTCGTTTTAAAAAGGTACTATTTGGCCTCCCCCAGCCCCTCCCGTGGAGGGGAGTTTGTTTTCGCGAATTGGAAAGTCCCTTCTCTACGGGAGAAGGGATTTAGGGATGAGGCTTTTAGAGCGCATATTTATTCTCTGCAATCAGGAAATCAGCAATGCGGCGACGCGTTTCCTTGGTATTGATGGGCGTTGTTTTCGTAAAACGTTTCATGCCCATTAGCATACCGCGTTGTTCGTCGCCATCGGCAAAGGAATTGACGGCATTTTTGCCCGCCACATTTACCCGCTCAACGGCATCGTTGATATACAATTTGGCCATGTCTATCTGTATGGCACAAGCCGCTTCGCCTTTTTGCTGAATCAGCTTTTCCGTACGCAGCAGTACCGATTCGCAAGCGTAAACTTCAATCAGCATATCGGCAATGTTCATGATGATTTCCTGCTCATCGGCGAGCTTCATCATAAATTTCTGCACGGCAGCACCGGCTACCATCAAAACCGCTTTTTTCAGGTTGCGCAGGTATTTCTTTTCGGTAACGAATAACCCTTCCTCTTCATCCCCAAATTCGGGAATAGACAGAATTTCCTTGGCTACGGCCATAGCGGGAGTCATCACGTCGAGTTCGCCTTTCATGGCCCGTTTCAGAATCATGTCTACCGATAATAAACGGTTGATTTCGTTGGTCCCCTCGAAAATCCGGTTGATGCGGCTGTCGCGGTAGGCGCGGTCCATGGGTGCATCGGCCGAATAGCCCATGCCACCATATACCTGTACCCCTTCGTCGACCACGTAATCCAACACTTCCGAGCCGTGTACTTTCAAAAGGGCGCATTCGATGGCAAACTGTTCCACACCTTTCAGCTTCGCATCGGCTTCGGACATGCCGCCTGCAATCAATGAATCGATGGTGTCTTCGATGTTTTGTCCTGCCCGGTACACTGCCGATTCGGAAGCGTAAATGCGGGTGGCCATTTCTCCGAGTTTGTATTTAATTGCCCCAAAATTGGCGATGGAAGTGCCAAATTGCTTGCGTTCATTGGCGTAATTAATGGCTTTGTTCAGCGTCATTTTGGAAGCACCCACGGCCGAAGCAGCCAGTTTGATGCGACCAATATTGAGAATGTTAACCGCTATCTTGAAACCGTTTTCGCGGGCCGAAAGCATGTTTTCTACCGGAACCGGACAGTCGTTGAAGAAAATCTGACGGGTATCGGATCCTTTGATGCCCATTTTGTGTTCCGGTGCATTCATGGTAATGCCACCAAAATCTTTTTCTATGATAAAGGCAGTCAGGTTTTTATCGTTGTCAATCTTGGCAAACACAATGAAAACGTGCGCAAAACCGCCGTTGGTAATCCACATTTTCTGGCCGTTGACGATGTAATGCTTGCCATCAGCTGAAAGCACGGCTTTGGTCTTGCCCGAATTGGCATCCGAACCGCTATCGGGTTCGGTGAGGCAATACGCCGCTTTCCATTCGCCGGTGGCCAGTTTGGGTAAGTATTTGGCTTTTTGTTCGTCGTTGCCGTAGTACAAAATAGGCAAGGTACCAATACCCGTATGAGCCGACAACGCCACTGCAAACGAATGCCCCGCCCCGATCTTTTCGGTTACCAGCATGGACGTGTTGAAGTTCATGCCAAAGCCGCCGTATTGTTCGGGAATGGATGTGCCTAACAAGCCTAGTTCACCCGCTTTATCCATCAGGCTCGCCATCAGTTCCGGGCTTTTGGCAGAATCGATTTCTTCCAGGTGGGGCTCTATTTCTTTGGCAAGAAAATCGTCGCACGTTTGGGCAATCATGCGTTGCTCTTCCGAAAACTCTTCGGGTATAAATACTTGATCTGCATTGGTTTCTTTAATGAGAAACTCGCCGCCTTTCATCGCTTTTTTTACTACAGTTTCCATGGAGATATCTTGGGTTAACGATTAAGATTCAATAACTGAATTAATTGTGACTATTTCAAGTTCAAATATAATAAAAATTGTTATGCATGCATACTATTTTGAAAAATATTTTTCTTTTGGTTTTTATTCATTCTATACATACCACCTAGGTCTGATATTGCGTTTCTGACCAGAATCGAAAGGCTCGGATAAAACCAATCAATCGGACGGAAAAATGGGCAACCACAAGGATTGCCCCTACATGATCTGACAAATCCATCAAACCTGTTAGAATCTGCTGTACAGAATAGTACCTTTCAAAAACCAAAAACCTGCATATTTGTAGTATAATCGGCTCTATCTTTTTCTTTTCCCTTGTTTCCTCCTACCTTTGCGCCTCAGATTTTTTCACGATTCTAACCTATATCCGTTGGTACGGAAAACAGTAAATATTCCATTTTATGCAATTAAGCGAACAGGAGATTATTCGGCGCGACAAGCTGCAACAGCTTCGTAATCTGGGCATTGAGCCTTACCCGGCCGAAAGCTTTGAGGTAAATGCCACCATTGAAGACATTCTGCAAAACTACGAACGCAACAAGACCGACTATAAGAATATTTCCATTGCCGGCCGTATCATGAATTTCCGCATTATGGGCAGCGCCTCTTTTGTGGAGCTTCAGGATGCGACTGCCCGCATGCAGGTTTACTTCCGTCGCGACGATTTGTGCCCCGGTGAAGACAAAACACTGTACAATACCGTTTTCAAAAAGCTATTAGATATTGGTGACATCATCGGTATTCAAGGGTATGTATTCACTACCCAAACCGGCGAAATCACCATTCATGTTACTGAATTCAAGTTGTTATCCAAAGCACTTCGTCCGCTGCCGATGCCGCGCGAAGTAGAGGAAAACGGCGAAAAGAAAGTGTACGATGCCTTTACCGATCCTGAATTGCGGTATCGGCAGCGGTACGTGGATTTGATTGTGAATCCGGCCAAACGCGACATTTTCCTTAAACGGTCGCAGCTGGTTAATTCCATGCGTACCTTCCTGACTAATCGCGGGTATTTGGAAGTAGAAACGCCTATTCTGCAGCCGATTCACGGTGGGGCTACGGCTCGTCCGTTTGCTACGCACCACAATACGCTGGACATGACGCTGTATTTGCGTATTGCCAATGAGTTGTACCTGAAACGGCTGATTGTAGGTGGTTTTGACGGCGTGTTTGAGTTTGCCAAGGACTTCCGTAACGAAGGCATGGACCGCACGCACAATCCGGAGTTTACGCAGGTGGAATTTTACGTAGCCTACAAAGACTACAACTGGATGATGGATACCACCGAAGAGATGATTGAGAAAGTAGCGATGGATCTGCACGGCACTACTCAGGTGCAGGTAGGCGACAAAACCATTGATTTTCAGCGGCCTTGGAAGCGAATAAGCTTGTTTGACTCAATCAAAGAGTTTACGGGCATTGATGTATCCGAAATGGGAGAAGCGGAATTGCGCCAGACGGCTCAGCAACTGGGCATTGAGGTGAACGATACAATGGGCAAGGCCAAACTGATCGACGAGATTTTTGGCGAAAAAGTAGAAGGCAATTTGATTCAGCCAACATTTATTACGGACTATCCGGTGGAAATGTCGCCACTGACCAAGAAGCATCGCAGCAAACCTGGCTTGGTAGAGCGATTTGAAGCCATTTGCAACGGCAAGGAAATTTGTAACGCGTATTCGGAGCTAAACGACCCGATTGACCAACGCGAACGGTTCGAAGACCAGTTGCGCCTGGCCGAACGGGGCGATGAAGAAGCCATGGGCATGGACGAAGATTTCCTGCGGGCTCTGGAATACGGCATGCCGCCTACGGCCGGGATCGGTATCGGTATTGACCGCCTGACGATGCTGATGACCAATCAGCCAACGATTCAGGAAGTGCTGTTCTTCCCGCAAATGCGTCCGGAAGTGAAGATAGCCGCGCCAACTGACAAAGATTACCGGGAAGCGGGTGTACCAGAAGAATGGATTCCGGCGTTGTTGAAAATGCCGTTCGCAACCTTTGCCGATTTCAAGGCGGCCAATCCGAACAAGTTGTTCAATGATTTGGGTGGCATGCGTAAAAAGCTAAAGATCGACGCAAAGATGCCTTCGCTGGATGATGTAAAGGCTTGGGTAGTTTGAACCTTGATTTTTATAGGATTCATTTGATTTTCAGATTATAGAAAAGGCGGCCATTTAGTCGCCTTTTTACTTGCTCCGCTAAAAATAGTATCTTTCAAAAAGACAAAACCTGGGTACCCAGTGGAAACACGACCCGATATATATTGGACAGGACTTGAACGTCTTGTTGCTGCAATCATCGATGCAATTGTCCTTGCACTGCCATTTGTCGTTATTGCTGCAAATACTAGGCTGTTGTCAGAAAGTATTGATCGTACATTAGGGATTGTAAACACATTTATACCTCTAATATATTCTGTATTCATGCATTATCGTTATGGACAGACTATAGGCAAAATGGTAATGAAGGTTAAAGTGGTTGATCTGTCTGGGAACAAATCCATTTCACTTAAACAGGCTGTACTACGAGACAGCATTTGGATTGTATTGCAACTTCTTGATTTTGTGATTGAATACTATCGCCTGGACGATTTACATAAACTTCGTATGACAGATGTGAACAATATTGCCATTTGTTGGACGTTGCTTCAATTGATTTCGATGCTAACCAACTCCAAACGCCGAGCCATTCATGATTTCATTGCAGGAACGGTTGTTATCAAAGAAAATAGTATCCATTAAACAAGCAAAACCTACCAGTGAATATTTACATGTCAACTATGAAACAACTTGTCTATACACTATCAATTTTAACAACCATTTTATTATTCACATCCTGCACAGCTTTTGAAAAAGAGCCTGAATACTCTTACCAAGTGTACAATAACACAACGTATGCCATTACCGTAAAGGCAAAAATCAAATATGCTGACTTTGGTGGTAACCTAACGGAAGTGATTTCAGGCGGCGAAACCCGCACGGTATGGGTTGAAAATTTCGGTGACAAAGGAGATGGTGTGACCAATATTGAAAGCATTAATAAAACGATTTCCGTTTTCAGTTCGTTTCTGGCACAAATGGATGCGGTGGGGTCTAGTAAGAATTTGCTGGAAACGAAGCGCTGGGTGTACAAAGAAGAAAAAAATTACCAGGCCACGTATACACTCACTATCTCTGGCGATGATTTTTGAAATGAAATCCGAAAGCAGTGAATAAAATAAAGTCGGTTATGGGATTTGTTAACTATAAGCTACTTATACTCATTATCGATATCCAAGTCGAGTAAAAAAGTGCGAAGGTCTCTTTCTTTGGCGAGGGGCGGGATGGATTTGAACGGAAGTGTGCAAAGAAAAGAGTGGAAAAGAAAAGTTCTGGACTATAAACCAAATTCACAGTTAAAATAGTATCTTCTCAAACACCAAAACCTCCTATCCGCCAAACAGCTTTCCAATCCGGCCAAACATTCGCTTTTCGAAATTCCAGAAGAAGGTAAATTGACCTAACAGGAAACCATAACCGAGCAGTAACACCTGATAAGCTGGCAGTACCGTTAACAGCCAAACGCCGGTGCGTATGTACCAGGGCGTAGCCGCATCAATGCCGAGCCAGACGAAGATAGGGCGCTTGATGTACATGGCCGTAAAACCAGTAAGTGCAAAAACAATCAGAATCACGAGTACCTGCCACACACTTGTTACCCCCCAACGAGCCTGAAGTTTTTGTAAGAACGTAGACATAGACAGAAATAAAAATAGAAATCGGTGGTTAGGAACGCGGCAAAAATAATAGGATTTGGAAGACTAAAAACCCTGCCTATACGGCAAACGCCAGAACACTAGAAAAGGTTGATTCTCCTATCAATACTAAACAAAAAATCCCAACTCGTACGAGTCGGGATTCAAATTATAAATAAAATGAGCCTATTCAGACGAACTGCCTCCCCGCATGATGCCCCGTTCGGAACTGCGGATAAACTCCACAATCAGATCTCTCTCCACAGAAGCAGGCAGCTTGGTTTCGATGGATTCCAACGCATCAGCGTTGTTTAAGCCGCGCAGATAGATGTAGCGGTAAATTTCCTGAATTTCGTAAATCTTATCGTTCGTAAATCCCCGCCGACGCAACCCTACCGAGTTAACGCCACTGTAGGATAAAGGTTCGCGGGCGGCTTTTACAAACGGCGGCACGTCTTTGCGCACCAGCGAGCCGCCTCCAATATAGGCATGCGAGCCTATTTTCGAAAATTGCTGCACGGAACACGATCCGCCAAAAATCACGTAATCTTCAATCTGCACATGACCGGCAAGTTGCACCACATTGCCTAGAATGCAATTGTCGCCAATGATACAGTCATGCCCAATGTGCGCATACGCCATAATCAGGCAATTTTTTCCGACTACAGTCGTGTATTTGTCCACAGTGCCACGGCTCATAGTCACAAATTCACGAATGGTGGTATAGTCACCAACAACAGCAGTGGTTTCTTCACCAACAAATTTTAAATCCTGCGGAATGGCTGAAATGATAGCTCCCGGATAAATTTTGCAAAATTTTCCGATGCGTGCCCCTTCGTTAATTACCGCATTGGCGCCAATCCAAGTTCCTTCTCCTATCTCAACATTTTTATGGATGGTCGCAAACGGTTCGATAACCACATCAGGGCCGATTTTCGCTTCTGGATGAATATATGCTAACGGTTGATTCATTGTCTTTTAATCACATACGGGAGTTCTGGTAAAAACAGCCGGGTTTTAGTGGTTTGAAAGATACTATTTTGTTCCCAGCTGACGAGTCTTCCGGCTCGGTTTCGTTATTTTTTCCGGACAATGCTTGCCGACATTACCGCTTCGCATACGACTTGTCCTGCTACAAAGGCCTGTCCTTGCATTTTGGCAATACCCCGTTTGATAGGAGCCATCAATTCACACTTGAAAATGATGGTATCACCCGGCAGCACCATTTTGCGGAAACGGCAGTTTTCAATGCTCAGGAAATAAGTCCAGTAGTTTTCCGGATCCGGAACGGTACTTAACACCAGAATGCCGCCCGTCTGTGCCATGGCTTCGATCTGCAACACAC
>CAUQTA010000014.1:0-130859 GCA_963520985.1 uncultured Sphingobacteriales bacterium | reverse complement strand
ATTGTCCAGAAGGACAACTGCCCTTATTACAAACTGCCCAATGTCATCACTCCTGGATTGCCAGATAACTCCAATGACTTGTTCCGCCCATACCCTTGTCCACTTTTTGTCGAGTCGGTACGCTTTGCAGTTTATAATCGCTGGGGGCGGAAAGTGTTTGAGAGCACTAAGAGTATTTACCTGAACTGGACGGGTAATTTTGGCACAGATGAGAATATTACAAATGAAAAAGTTTCATCGGGAGTGTATTATTACATGGCAGAAGTAAAGTTTATGCGGCTTCGTCGGCAGGATGAACTCGTTAAGATAAAAGGTTGGATTCAAGTATTTCAATAATTGCCTGAGCTTTACTAACCAGACTGAAAACCTTCTTGTAAGCAACAGGAAGGTTTTTCTCTTTCTAAAGATACTATTTTCACTAATGAAAAATATTTTGCATTTATAACAGCCGACAAGCTAGAAATTTGTACATTTTCGAGCCAGTAGACGCTTAAATCTTACAACCTTTTCTTATTGTTTTACGTTACACTTAATCGGTGCTTTCAAGCATATGTTGCATTTGATGTGCGAAATAGCCTAATTTGCAGCTTCCTACTTCTTGTAAAAGAAATACATTTATTTTTAAACCCTATTTTGCACTGTTTGTCAAAGGATTATATTTAGTCTCACCTATACATATTCGTATATTTTTTCACATAGACCACTTAGTTCAAATTACATGAAAGCATACATTTTTCCGGGTCAGGGAGCACAATTTGCAGGTATGGGAAAAGACCTTTATGAAAAGTCCACAACAGCTAAAGATTTATTTGAGCAAGCCAACCAGATTCTGGGCTTCCGCATCACTGACACCATGTTTTCGGGTACAGAAGACGAACTGAAACAAACGAACATTACTCAGCCTGCCATTTTTCTCCACTCTGTCATATTAGCCAAGACAAGTACTGATTTCCAACCTGATATGGTGGCAGGCCATTCACTCGGGGAATTTTCGGCGTTGGTTGCCAATGGTACTCTTTCCTTTGAAGACGGCTTGCGGTTGGTAGCACAGCGTGCCAGCGCCATGCAAAAGGCTTGCGAGTTGCAACCTTCTACCATGGCCGCCGTACTGGGTTTAGACGATGAGATAGTGGAAAAAGTATGTGCCGAAGTAGATGAAGTAGTTGTTCCTGCCAATTACAATTGTCCTGGTCAACTCGTTATTTCAGGCACAATTCGAGGCATAGAGATTGCGTGCGAAAAACTAAAGGCAGCAGGAGCCAAACGTGCATTGGTTTTAGCGGTAGGAGGTGCGTTTCACTCTCCTTTGATGGAGCCAGCTCGTGCCGAACTAGCCGCCGCCATAGAGCAAACCAGATTTGGCACACCTAGTTGCCCCATTTATCAGAATGTCAACGCGTTACCCTCAACAGATACATCGGCAATCAAGAAAAACCTAATTGCACAGTTAACGGCCCCTGTTCGCTGGACACAGAGCATTCAGAACATGTCAGGAGATGGCGCTACACAGTTTATTGAATGTGGCCCGGGCAAGGTATTGCAAGGACTAGTCAAAAAAATTATTGCCTCTGTGGAAGTGATGAGTGTTGTTTAACAGGCCTGTCATCTTGGCAAAAAGTGTGTTTATCGAATACATTCCAATGAAAATCCGATGAATTTCAATGACAAAATCCAAGATCAGGGAACAGTCGGTTTCAAAAGAGTAACATTGCCTTTTGTGCCCTAATGCGCATTAAATCACAAACTTACATTATCCTCAGGTTTAGAACTAAGCCAGCCCCATATGAAATATCTGAATCTTTTTAATCTTATCAAAGTCATTCCACGGTGGACGGTACTGCAGCTTGATATTTTACTTTGTGGAATCGCTTTATTTTTAGCTCATTTATTAAGATTCAACTTCGAATGGCAGGAAATTGATGCTTCTTCTTTTTTGTTAGCGGCGGGCATCGTCCTCATAACCAAGACCATTTTTTTCTTACTAACCCAAAGCTTTGCCGGCATTATCAGGTACACTAGCGTAGAAGACGCCAAACGCATTTTTCTGGCTCTGACTTATAGTTTTGGTCTCATATTGCTGATTAATCTGGGTTATCAGTTATCCAATCCGTATCGTCAATACCTGATACCATTTTCTATTGCTATAATCGATTATTTTATCTCCATGCTTTTTATGGGAGCCTTTCGGGTTCTGATAAAAATAATCTATTTTGAATGGAAAAATCAGCAAAGCGAAAAAATCAATGTCGTGATTTATGGAGCAGGTGAAGCAGGCGTCATTACCAAAAAAACAATTTCCCAAGACCGAGATACTCACCTACACGTAGTTGCTTTCTTGGACGACGATCCTTCCAAAACCCGGAATACCATTGACGGAGTTCCTATTTTTGCCAATACGTTTGAAAACCTGCAAAAAATAGCACGCACCAAGCAAGCCGAGATTCTGATCATTGCCATTCAGGACATTACTCCCGAACGAAAAAAATCC
Source organism: uncultured Sphingobacteriales bacterium (assembly GCA_963520985.1). Lineage (GTDB taxonomy): Bacteria > Bacteroidota > Bacteroidia > Cytophagales > 172606-1 > Xanthocytophaga. The sequence continues at coordinate 128,371 of CAUQTA010000014.1, read as the reverse complement.
ATCATTGATCAATGTCTGACCCTTAATATCCAGGTACGTAACATCCCCCCGGTTCACAAATGGATTAACGGGGAGTTGAGTCTAAAACAAATCAAGGATGTGAATATTGAAGATGTGCTTGGCCGCAAACCCATCCAACTCGACAAAACCCGGATTAAGAAAGACATTGAAGGCAAAGTAATTCTGATTACAGGAGCAGCCGGCTCGATAGGCAGTGAAATTGCCAGGCAGGTCATTGAATTTCAACCCGAAATGGTGCTGTTAGTGGACCAGGCCGAATCACCACTTTATGATCTGGAATTGGAAGTGCGCGCATTGGCACCTCGCCTGAACTTCCGGCCTGTACTCTGCGATATTACCAATGCCGAACGCATGGGCAAATTGTTCCGGAAATACCAACCCGATGTTGTCTTTCATGCGGCAGCTTACAAACACGTACCTGTGATGGAAGAAAATCCATCAGAAGCGATTATTAATAATGTATTGGGAACCAAAATAATTGCAGATCTGGCGGCACGCTATCATGCCGAAAAATTTGTCATGATTTCGACGGATAAAGCCGTAAATCCGACGAGTGTAATGGGAGCCTCCAAACGCATTGCCGAAATCTACATTCAATCGCTTAATGAAGAACTTGATAGCAGGCAAGCAGACGAAATTATCCATCATACAAAGTTCATTACCACTCGTTTTGGCAATGTGCTGGGTTCCAATGGTTCAGTTATTCCGCGGTTCCAGAAACAAATTTCGTCAGGAGGGCCCATTACGGTCACTCACCCCGAGATTACGCGTTATTTTATGACTATACCTGAAGCGTGCCAACTGGTACTGGAGGCGGGAGCCATGGGACAAGGCGGCGAAATTTATCTTTTTGACATGGGCGAATCCATTCGGATTGTGGATCTGGCCAAGAAGATGATTCGGTTGTCGGGACTAACGTTGGGGAAAGACATACAACTGGTGTTTACCGGGTTGCGTCCTGGCGAAAAGCTGTATGAAGAATTGCTGAGCAATGAAGAAAACACAGTTCCGACTCATAATCCTCAGATTATGATTGCCAAAGTTCGTGAATACAACTTTGATCTGATTCAGCAACACCTCAATGAACTCAATCACCTGCTATCAGTACAGGATAATGATTCTATTATCATGAAAATGAAGCGTGTTGTGCCTGAATACATTAGCAACAACTCCACATACGAACGTCTCGACCAGATCAAAGAGGTTGAACCCTGAAAAAACTAACCAGCAAACAAAAAAGGCTTTCAAATATGAAAGCCTTTTTTGTTAATACCATTTTTTATACCGGGACATAAGTACTTAACAATCAATACTTATGGTGATCTCGCCGGGAATCGAACCCAGATCAAAAGTTTAGGAAACTTCTATTCTATCCGTTGAACTACGAGACCGGTAGTTTTCTCTTTTTAAAAGATACTATTTTCCTACGCTGTGCAAAGTTGTAGAATTTATTCATTTTCAGCAAGTGTCTCCCAATCCTTCCACATGGCGGCATGCTCAGGCACCCAGTTGGGATAAATCTGAAAATGTTTGTCTTTTACCTTTTGCAGCAGAATGTTTCGCAGCTCGTCCAGGTTTTCTCTTTGCTGGGCCGAAATGAAAACAACATTATCCGTGTTTTTGGTAAGGTAGGTTTGCTTTAATTTCTGGATACTATTTTGCAAACTCGTTTTGTCATCATTCGTATGTGTATCTTCCTGATCTGTTTCCGGAGTATACAGATCAAGTTTATTAAAAACCAAAATAACCGGTTTATCAGCAGCCCCGATTTCGGCCAACGTCGTATTGACCACTTCAATCTGCTCTTCGAAAGAAGGATGCGAAATGTCCACAACATGTAATAAAATGTCGGCTTCGCGTACCTCATCCAGTGTCGACTTGAAAGACTCAATCAATGTTGTTGGTAGCTTACGAATAAAACCGACTGTATCGGTAAGTAAGAACGGAAGTCCCTCATGCACTACTTTTCGCACGGTAGAGTCAATGGTGGCAAACAACTTATTTTCGGCAAACACATCTGCTTTGGCAAGCTGCCGCATCAGCGTGGATTTGCCTACGTTGGTGTAGCCTACCAATGACACCCGTACCATCTGGCTACGCGACTTGCGTCGGGTATGGCTTTGCTTGTCAATTTCCTTCAGTTTTTCCCGTAGCAAAGAAATCCGATCCCGGATAATCCGGCGGTCAGTTTCAATTTCCTTTTCACCGGCACCACCGCGGGTTCCGGTGCCGCCGCGCTGGCGTTCCAGGTGGGTCCACATACGGGTTAAGCGAGGCAACAGGTACTGATAACGTGCCATCTCGACCTGCGTCCGGGCTTGAGTGGTCTTAGCCCGTTGCAAGAAGATATCCAGAATCAACAAGCTACGGTCATAAATCTGGCACCCTAGCACTTTCTCCAGATTTCGCAGTTGAGATGGAGTAAGATCGTCATCAAAAATAACCATATCAGCTTGTTTGTCTTTGACAAACGCATCAATGTCTTCCAGTTTGCCTTTTCCTACAAACGTCCGTGAATCAGGTCTATCTAACTTTTGTATAAATCTGCCAATGGTTTCTACGCCCAGTGTGGTAGCCAGAAAGGCCAGTTCGTTTGTGTATTCTTCCGTTTTTTCGTACGACTGTCTCGGCGATGCCAATGCCACCAAAACAGCCTTCTTCTTTAGTATCGCCGTTTCAATCATAAAATGTTTTCGTTGCATTTATTTGTTTTTCAATAATTTACACTATTTTTTTGCAAGTGCACAACTCCTTAGTTTCTTTTTTCGTATTGTCGAAAGCAAAATATTACTAAAAGCGAGCTAATTGTAATATTTTCCTCTAAAAAGTTATTCAAAACTGATAGTGTACCAATTGCGCAAACTAGATTTATTGCTAATTTGCGGATAAATTTTTCTTTAGCAAATGCGCATTGCCATCGTTATTAATACTGCTTGGAATATCTACAACTTCAGAATGGGATTAATTCGTTCCTTTCTGAGTGAGAATCACGAAATTCATGCCATTGCCCCTTCAGATGGATACGAAGCACAGTTAATCGATGCGGGTTGTCACTATCATCCTGTAACGTTGGATAACAAAGGAACAAATCCACAGAAAGATATAACCTATACCTATCAGCTTTATCGGATTTATAAAAGAGTCCGTCCCGATGTAATCCTGCACTTTACAATTAAGCCTAATTTATATGGCACGCTGGCGGCAAAGATGGCTGGCATACCGGTCATTAATAATGTGTCAGGTTTAGGAACCGTATTCTTGCGAGAGAACCATTCGAGCAAGGTTGCCCGGCTTTTATATCGATACGCGTTCCGGTTTCCGGCCAAAGTATTCTTTCAGAACAAAGACGACCGGAACTACTTTATTGCCAAAAATCTGGTAAATGCTCAGATTACAGACTTATTACCAGGCTCAGGAGTAAATTTGGAGGCATTTCGGCCTGTTGAGTTTCAACGTAATGCAACTTTTACATTTTTATTGGCAGCACGCCTTATCCAGGACAAAGGGATTCGGGAATATGCAGAAGCTGCTAAGTTAGTAAAGGTGAAGCATCCCAATGTACGTTTTCAGTTGGTTGGTTTTAAGGATGCCAGTCAGTTCGGAATCTCGGACGAAATTCTTCAGGATTGGATTACAAATGGGGTTCTTGAGTACCTGGGTCCTACCGACGCCATTCAGGAAGTCATCCGAAATGCGGACTGTGTGGTGCTTCCTTCATACCGGGAAGGCACCCCGCGGAGTTTGCTTGAAGCAGCGGCAATGGGCAAGCCTCTGATTGCGACCAATGTTCCGGGATGTATTGAAATTGTGGAAGAAGGTTACAATGGCTATCTGTGTGAAGCTAAAAATGCTGTCTCTCTGGCCGAAAAAATGCTGGAGATGATTGCGTTGAATGATCAGCAATTACAACAATTGGGCAAAGCGAGCCGTACAAAAGTGGAAACTACTTTTGATGAGGCTTTTGTTATTCGGAAGTATCAGGAAGCCATTGAGCAGGTTTTTTATCTGCCTGCGTCGGTATCAAAGCTCGAACCTGTCATTAGCGAGTAAAAATGTATGGTAGCGTAGTTTACCAAAAAAATCTCTAGTTTTGTCGGGTAAATCCTGATGCATATGCAATTTCGACACACTTCTCTTGCCGGACTAATAGAATTCATCCCCCGAATCTTTGAAGATGACCGTGGTTTTTTCTTTGAGTCATACCACCAGAAACTCTTCACTGAAAATGGTATTCCATTTAACTTCGTTCAGGATAACCAGTCTTTCTCCAAGAAAGGGGTTCTCCGGGGATTGCATTTTCAGAAATTGCCTTTTGCGCAAGGCAAACTAGTTCGGGTGATTACTGGTAAAGCTTTGGATATAGCCGTTGATCTTAGGGAGGATTCGCCTACATTTGGTCAGCACGAAGCCTTTATGCTCGATAGTAAACTAAATAACATGGTTTATATACCGGAAGGATTTGCCCATGGTTTTTTAGCTCTGGAAGATACTATTTTGCAGTACAAATGCACCAATGTCTATAACAAATCGGCCGAAGGGGGACTTATCTGGAATGATCCCCAGTTAAATATCCAATGGGGAATTGAGGCTCCCCTTGTTTCTGAAAAAGATGTTATACTTCCAACGCTATCAGAATACATGCAAATGCAATCCTGAGGCTTTTTGAATAGTTCAAACCCTAACTACTTATAAACCTACAGCCACTTGAATTTAATACGGATACCTCTCTTTTTGTCTCTCCTGTTAGTATGTGCATGTAATTCTTACCGGCAAAACATCATGTTGCAGACTGAAACGTCACGGCTCCCGAAAGGTATGGTGCAAGCGGCCAGCAGCATTGAGCGTCTGGAGAAGAATTATATCATTCAGAAGAACGACTTACTGGAAGTTCGTTTGTATAGCAACAAGGGAGAAAGCTTAATCGATATCAATATTCCCAAGCCCGGAGCTGTTACCGGAACTGCAACTAACGCAGCCGTACAACAACAAATGCCAACATTTCTGGTTGAAGAGGATGGCAACGTTCGTCTGCCTCAGGTAGGTAAAATTCTATTGGAAGGCTATACCTTACGACAAGCTGACAGTCTGCTTTCTGTTGCGTACAATAACTATTATGTAGATCCGTTTGTAAATGTTAAATTTGCTAACAAACGTGTTATTGTATTAGGGGCGCTTCAAAACAGGGTAGTACCTCTTACCAATGACAACATGAATCTGCTGGAGGTACTTGCTTTGTGTGGAGGAGTAGCAGAAAACGCGCGAGTTCGCAACATCCGTCTGATAAGAGGTGATTTGAAAGATCCTGAAGTACAACTGATCGACTTATCAACTATTGACGGTATGACACAAGCGAACTTGTATGTGAAGCCTAACGATATCATTTATGTAGAGCCTGTTCGGAGAACATTGCGTGAAACAGCCGCTGATATTACCCCAATCATGAGTATTATCGGAGGGCTTATCAGTATTGTATCTATTGTTATAGTTATTAGGCAGACACGATAGGATTATTCAAACCATATAAATAACTTTAGCATAGATCTGTCTAGACAGGTTTTGCATTTTTAAAACATACTATTTATCAGTAAAGTTACTTTTAGTGTTACCGGAGAGAGGTCGAACTATGAAAGCAGAAGACTTTACCAATCCTATCTCAGAAACATCTGAAGAACAGGAAAATATACTTGGAGGCATTGACTTTGCCAAAATATGGAACATTGTTCAGCGTAATTGGTTTTGGCTATTGCTCTTACCCGCCGTTTGCTTGGTGTCAGGCTACTTGTTTTTACGTTATACTACGCCCATCTTTGAGTCGTCTTCCAATCTAAAACTTGAAATAAAGCAACAGGCCAACGAGTTGGGTTTACCTACTCTTGCTCCTTCCGAAGAGTCGAGTACCAATATTTCGGGAGAGATTGAACTGATCCGATCCAACCTTATTTACGACGCTGTAATCAAGCAGTTGCCATTAGATGTCAGTTATTATGCATATGGACGAAGCCGGATCAAAAACGAAGAAAGGTATCCGGAAGCGCCTTTTAAAGTGGCTTATAAAATTATCAACCCGTCTATTATTAACATTCCATTTGATCTGACGATTATCAGCAAGGACAAATTTACCTTAACCTACTCCTTGTATAATGTAGATTATAGCAATACCTATTCGTTCGGTCAACAGATCGAAAGCCCAAACTTTAATTTCATCATTACCACTACGTCCAACTATGTTCCTGAGCGGGACAATGCGGCCTATTACTTTGTGCTTAACAGTGATGAGGCGTTAAGAAGCTACCTGGCTAATAATCTGCGGGTGGAAGTAATCAACCCTGCAGCTAACATTATAGGTATATTCTTCAAGGATGCCAGCATTCGTAAAGCGCAAGATATTGTCAACAAGATTGATACGGTTTACTTGGAAAAGACCAAAGAACTGAAAAACAAAGCCAATAAGCAAAAGATTGAATTCCTTGACAAACAGATTGCTACTGTAGAAAAGGAATTGGAAGCGTATGAAAGCAGTCTGGAAAACTTTGTCATTTCGAGCCGTTCCTCTGATATACCGAAGGACCTTGACCGGTATTCCAACAAAATAGAAGAATTGCTCAAAGAGAAGGATGAGCTAGTCAGTCAAATTTACGTATTAAACTCGCTGTCCGAATCGATATCCAATCACAAAGATGTGGCGCCCGTTGTTTCATCTCTGCCCTTACTTTCTGACACCGAAATCGCTGCTCTCATTACAGACCTCAATCGGCTCCATCAGGAAAAAGCAATGCTTTCCAAAAGTTATCGGGAAACCACTTACGCCGTACAATCTAAAGATCTTCAAATAGCCACGACACGCACCAGCCTGACAGCATTAATTACGCAGAAAAAACGCATTGTCAATGAGCGGCTGGCTTTACTGACAAAAGACCTCAACGAATCGGAACAAATATTTACCAGCCTTCCAGCAAAAAACACCAATTACAACCGACTCAAAAGGTTACGCGATTTAAAGGAAAAGTACCATTTGCTGATGGTTGATAAGAAAGCAGAACTTGGCATTGCAGAAGCCGGTACCAAAGAAGACTTTGTCATTCTATCTCCGGCTAGCCTTCCTAGTCTGCCGATTTCACCCAATAAATTAATTGTCTATGCCAGTTGTTTCTTTGCAGGTCTTTTCTTCAATTTTCTATTAATTGGTGCTAAATACCTTTTACACGATACCATTTCGAGCCAGAAGGAATTGGAAAATGCAACCAGTGCACCTGTCTTGGGTGTCATACCAGTATACATGAAAGAAAAGCTTGATAACTCGCGTCTTTTGGTGTATCAAAACCCTAAATCTACCATTAGTGAAGCATTTCGTTCGGTACGCACTAATCTGGACTTTATGTTTCAGATGCAGCAAAAGAAGCGTATTATATCTGTAACCTCTACCATCAGTGGCGAAGGTAAAACGTTTGTTTCCTTAAATTTATCGGGAGTAATCGCCCTTTCCAGCGCCAAGGTAGTATTACTCGACCTGGATATGCGGCGTCCAAAGGTGCATCTGGCATTTGATGAAGAGAATTACAATGGCATCAGTACATTGCTGATTGGGAAACACACCCTTAGCGAGTGTATTCGCAAAACACCTATTGAGAATCTGGACTTTATTGCGGCAGGCCCTACGCCACCCAACCCGTCAGAATTAATATTAAGACCCGAATTTGATAGTTTGTTGAAAGAATTGCACCAATTATACGATGTCATTGTTATTGATACTCCACCTATCGGATTAGTTACAGATGGCATACTGGTGATGCGTAAAGCAGACTTGCCCATTTATGTATTACGTGCCGACTATTCAAAAAGAGTTTTCGTAAAAAATGTGAATAAGTTAATTAAAAACAATAACTTTAGTAAATTAGCAGTTGTACTCAACGCATTCCGTAATGTGAACAAGTATGGTTATGGGTACGGATATGGTTATGGGTACGGATACCATGAGTACTATGACAGTGACGATGACTCGATTAAAGGTTTAGACAAATTGAAGGGATTGTTAGTAAAAAATAAATGATTTCTTTTTTCAAAAAGACAGCAAAGGATGACAGCTCCTATTTACGCTCTGTGCCGCTGGTAGCAGATATGCATTCGCATATCTTGCCGGGTATTGACGATGGAGCCAAAAATCTGGAGCAGTCACTCGAACTTATTAAGGAACTATACGAAATGGGGTACCGTAAACTTACGGCTACACCCCATATCATGGGCGATTTCTATAAAAATACTCCTGCAACCATTCATGAAAAGCTAATAAAAGTCCAACTGGCTGTAAATCAGCGAAAGTGGAACATTGAAATAAAAGCGGCTGCTGAGTATTACCTGGACGAATGGTTTATGGAAAAGCTACGTCGTGAAGAACCCTTACTTACTTTTGGCGACAATTACGTTCTTTTCGAAACATCGTACATCAACCAGCCTGTACAATTGCAAGAAGCGATTTTCCTGTTAAAATCGCAGAACTACAAGCCTGTATTAGCACACCCGGAACGGTACATCTATCTGCACGATAACTTCAACCGTTTGCTGGAAATTTATGAGATGGGCGTATTCTTACAAATCAATATAAGCTCATTATCAGGTTATTACTCGATTCCAGCACAGATGGTTGCCGAAAAGCTGATCGATCAGCGGATGGTCCATTTTGCGGGTACCGACTGCCACTCCATGAAACACATCCAGTCGCTTCAGGCAACACAAACCAAAAAATATTACGCTAAACTGCTCACGATGGAGTTGTTTAACAATACGTTGTAGTTATTTCTCCTCGTTTTGTGCCCATAAAATAGTATCTGTTATTGATTGAAAACCTCCACCTTTGGGTGGATTTTTTATTTTAACAAATGGTCTTTATTACAGGAGTCAGTGGATTTGTAGGAAGCTTCGTAGCCCGTAAATTTCTAGAACACGGCTACACCGTTCGGGCCCTTCGTCGCCAGACAAGCGATCTGTCACTCATTCGTGACATTGCCGATAAGATAGACTGGATAGAAGGTGATATCTTTGACATTTCACTTTTATCCAGAGAACTCACCTCCACCGACATTGTTATTCATGCGGCAGCCCTTGTTTCGTTCTCTCCTTCCCGAAAGGAAGAAATGTACCAAACCAACGTAGAGGGTACAGCCAATCTGGTGAATGTTTGCCTGGAAAGACAAGTTAACAAGTTTTGCTTCGTTAGTTCAGTAGCGGCACTGGGCCGCAACAAACAACAAACGACCATCAACGAAAACAGCAAATGGGAAGAATCGGAACTGAATACATCCTATGCCAAAACCAAATATCTGGCCGAACAGGAAGTGTGGCGGGGAGCTGCCGAAGGCCTGCCAGTTGTCATTGCTAATCCGTCAGTTATTTTAGGGCCAGGCGACTGGAATCGCAGTAGTTCTCAACTGTTTCGCTACGCGTTTGACGAGAGGCCTTTTTATCCGCAAGGCAGTGTCAATTATGTGGACATACGCGACGTAGCCGATGCCATTTTTTCACTTGTTTCCTCTGATATCACCGGAGAAAAGTTTATATTGAATGCAGGAACAGTAACTTACCGGGAGTTGTTAGAACAAATAGCCGTACGTTTTGGCAAAAAATCTCCCCGCTGGCAAGTGCAACCTTGGATGCCAACCATTGCCTGGCGACTGGAATGGGTGAAGAGTTTATTTTCAGGAAAAGAGCCCTTTCTTACCCGCGAAACGGCTCGTATTTCAAAAACAAACTATGTCTATCAAAACGATAAAATCAGGAAGAAATTAGGGTTTTCGTTTCGGAATCTGGCAGATACGCTAGACTGGTCGTGCCAAGAGTTAGCGTCTCGCGTAGGAAATCCATGAGGATGCCGAGGTTTTGTCAGAGCAAAAGACACTAGTTGAAATTCTCCAAGCCAGCAATGAGTAGTAAAGGAGTAATTGAAGTTTTAAAATTTTGAAAGAATGGGACAGGACTTTATAGACAAAGAAGACGAAGGTCGCAACAACGCCGTAAGGCGTTTTGAAGAAATGCTCCGCAATAAGGAAGCCATTTTTTTAGAAGTAGAAGATTACGAACAGATTATTCACCAATATTTGGAATCCAACAATTTTCAGAAAGCACTCACTACCTGCGAATTAGCGCTGGAACAATACCCATATGCCACTGAGATTATGATTCAGAAGGCCAATGCCCTGGCCGATATGGGACAGGCTGACGACGCTTTGGATGTGCTGGAAAAAGCCGCTTTGTTTCATCCGCATAATGCAGATATTGCCTTTATGCAAGGCAGTTTGCATGCTTCTATCGGCGAATTTGAAATCGCCTTTGGCATATTGGAAAACATTCTGCCCTGGACCGAAGAAAAAGACGAAGTGTATTTTCAGATGGGCTGGGTGTACCAGCAGTGGCAGAAATATCCCGAAGCGATTGAAAGCTACAAGAAAGCGATACATCACAACTCGAATCATGAGCAGGCTTTGTACGAACTGGCATTTTGCTTAGACGTTACCGGACAGCTAGAAGATAGCCTGGCATTCTATAAGCATTTCATTGATAGCGATCCATATTCGCACAACGCGTGGTACAACCTGGGCATTGCTCACAGCAAGCTGCATCAGTACGAAGACGCCATTCATGCTTACGAATACGCCACGTTAATCAAAGAAGACTTTGCATCGGCGTGGTACAACATGGGCAATGCGCACATGAATCTGGGTAATTTCACATCGGCCAAAGAGTGCTATGAGAAAACCATTGCCAACGAGCCGCCTAATCCGGACACGTATTGCTGCCTGGGTGCCGCCTACGAACGGTTGGAGCAATTTGATAAGGCACTGGGCTGCTACCAGCAGGCAATCAAGATTGATGCTCAATGGGACGAAGGCTGGTACGGGGTAGGCGTATGCCTGGATGAGCAGGAAAAATGGTTCGAAGCCATTCATTTCTTCCGCAAAGCCATCCAGCTCAATGAAGATATTGCCGATTACTGGCTGGGACTGGCTCACGCCGAAGCACAGGTAGGCAACAGCATTTCGGCCATGGAAGCATACGAACACGCCGCCAACATGGATGCCATTAACCCGGAGGTATGGCTCGAATGGTCCATGCTGCACTACGAGCAAGGCGACTACCTCAAAGCATTTGACCTAATTGAAGAAGGGATCAGCGAAATTCCGGATAATTCAGAATTGTATTATTATGCGACTGCCTACTTAATAAATGCAGGAAGATACAAAGAAGCGTTTCAATATTTAGAAAATGCACTAATTTTGGGCTACGATCAGCACCCGATGCTTTTTGAGTTTTTCCCAGAACTGGAAACCCAAAAAGCACTTTATCGGATCATTGATCAATTCCGTCGTTAAAAAGTTTAGAGTTCCAGATTTTCGTATTCAAATCGGGGGTTTTGTTCGGTTAAAAGATACTATTTTTGCGAAGCATCCCACGTGTTAGAATATGAAGACGGGAATCACAAACTTTAAACCTTGACCCAACTTTAGCGCATGAAAAACTACGAATTAAAACAGCTCCCCGAAAGAACACTGAAACCCCGTGATTTTGGTCTTACCATGGCGATGGACAAAGGATTGAGTCTTCGCGAAGTAGAAGATTTTATTGAAACCTCTGGCGATTATGTGGATATTGTGAAACTGGGCTGGGCCACTTCTTATGTTACTCCTAAACTCAAAGAAAAAATAGATTTGTATCGCCAGGCAGGTCTGCCAGTCTATTTTGGCGGCACTTTGTTCGAAGCGTTTATCATTCGCGATCAGTTTGAAGATTACCTTCGCGTGCTCGATAAATACGAGATGACCTATGCCGAAGTATCGGATGGCTCTATTGAACTCGACCACGACATCAAATGCGAATACATTCAGAAACTTGCAAAACGAGCCACTGTACTCTCTGAAGTAGGCTCTAAAGACGACCAAAAGATTATTCCGCCTTACAAATGGATTGCTTTGATGCAGAAAGAACTGGACGCCGGTGCCTGGAAAGTGATTGGAGAAGCCCGCGAAAGCGGCAATGTGGGTCTGTTCCGCTCCACAGGTGAGGTTCGGTCGGGGTTGGTAGAAGAAATCCTGACCAAAATTCCTTTTGAAAAAATCATGTGGGAAGCTCCACAAAAAGCGCAGCAGGTTTGGTTCATCAAATTGCTGGGTGCCAATGTAAACCTAGGTAACATTGCTCCGCACGAAGTTATTCCACTAGAAACCATTCGGCTAGGTCTGCGTGGCGATACGTTTATGCATTTCCTCGATATGGAAAAAAATGGAAAATAAGAGAAAGGAGTCTGAAAAGGCTCCTTTTTTATTTTCAAAAGATACTATTTTTATGCTATCACGCACACAAGCTTTCTTTTTCTTACTGTGTTGCTTCCTTATCTTCTCGGCAATGACTTGTCTCATTAAATCCATTGAATTTAATGACTATCATAAGGTTTACTATTTTTCTTTCTCCGAAACAGAATTACGAGAACGATTACTCAGTGGGTATAAGGAAGATACGCTGAATCATGAAGCCTATCTATTTAATCCGTTTTTTCCAGCGATAGAAAAGCCGTTTACGCAACAGTTGCGGGAAAAGGATACGGTATCATTCTCAATAAGAAAGGATATTCGCCTACAGTGCCTTATCTATGGCGATTCCATTCAGTCACATCTGGAAATCCTTTCTATCACACAATACCGCAATAGAAAGTATGAACGTGATAAATCCATTTACGAAAAGCGGATTCTAAAAACGATCAATCAGAATCTGATCCAGAAACTAGTCCAGAAATAGAGATTTTTGTTTGAGCGAAAATACTGGCAGGTTTTGGTGTTTTTTATCCTACTATTTTTTATCTTTCTTATAATTCAGCGAGCCGCCCTCCCCAAGCCAATCCTTCAACCTCAACCCCGTATCGCTATGCGTGGACTTCTTCTCTTTTTGGCAAGCGTGGCAATGGCGGCAGTAGCTCACGCGCAATCTCCTTTCAAGCTCATGGGCGATGCTGCCCACATGGAAGGCAATTGCATTCAACTTACACCTGATGTACCCTATTCAGAAGGCTTGGCATACAGCACGCAAAAGCTGAACCTGAACAATTACTTCGAAATACAGTTTGACATCTACCTGGGCAACAAAGAAGAAGGCGCCGACGGCATTACGTTTGTCATACACAACGATCCCGACCAGTACGAAGCCTTTGGCACCTGGGGCGAATGCATGGGCTATGGCCGCTGGATGCGCGACTATGTGGCAGGTAATTACATTGCTCCGTCCGTTGCGGTTGAGTTTGATACGTATTATAACCCACGCCAGAATGACCCCAACTGTGATCATGCGGCATATCTGGAAAACGGAACCAATTTTCACACGCGTTTCTGGAACAACAACACCGATGATTACAACCTCGAAGACGGTCGGTTACACGATTTCCGGTTTCGCTGGAACCCCGAAAAGCAGCAAATCACGGTTTTTCTGGATGGACACATTGTGCATTCTGGCAAAAAGGATCTGATTAACGATATTTTCAAAGGAGCAACCCAAGTCATTTGGGGGTTTACAGCCTCTACAGGCAGAGCCAGCAATTTGCAGTATTTCTGTCTGAAACAGATTGCCGTTTACAAACTTCCCTCCAAGTTCCTGAAGTCGATCAAACCCGTTAGTCCTAACTTAGCCATTAATCCTGCTACACCTTCCGACCACAACAAGGCCGGTATGTCCGAAACATCCACTGCCCAAGTGGTAAGTTCTGTGGCATTGCCAGCCAAATAGTATCTTTTGCAAACAAAAAACCTCCTGCATGGAAACGCAGGAGGTTTCGTTTATGAAACAGATCGTATGTCAGATTTTCATGATCCAGCCAAAAGAATCGGGCGTCTTGCCGGTTTTCACATCGTCATACGCCTTCTGGATTTTAGGCGCGATCACACGATTTTCCACTGAAGGCAAGGTGTAATCAACTCCATCATGACCAATGACGGCAATCGGCGCAATCGTAGCAGCTGTGCCTACGCCAAACGCTTCTTGCAGGGAGCCATTCTGAGCGGCCGTAATCACTTCTTTCACCGATACCGGACGTTCTTCTACCGGAATGCCCATTTGACGCGCCAATGTCAGAATGCTGTCACGGGTAATTCCTTTCAGAATCGAGTCGGAAGTGGCAGGCGTTACAATCTTGCCATCAATCACAAACACGACGTTCATGGTGCCTGATTCTTCAAAATACTCGTGGTTTTTGCCATCGGTCCATAACAATTGGTCATAACCGGCCTTCTGTGCCAACGAAGCTGGAAGCAATGAAGCCGCATAGTTTCCGGCGGCTTTGGCATAACCGGTACCGCCTTTGGCGGCCCGTGTAAACTCAGTTTCTACCTTTACGCGTACAGGTTTGTTGTAATAAACGCCTACCGGACACGTAAATATAATGAAGTAATAACTCAGCGATGGACGAACCCCTGTATAGGCATCAGTAGCAAACATAAACGGGCGAATGTAGAGCGAATGCCCGGCCGCCGACGGAACCCAATCCTTATCAACAGCTAGCAGTTGTTGCAATCCTTGTACAAAATATTCTTCAGGAAGCGCTGGCATTGCGAGTCGTTCGGCAGAAGCGTTCAGGCGTTGTGCATTGGCTTCCGGACGAAACACCAGAATTTCACCTGCTTCGTTTTTATAGGCTTTCAAGCCTTCAAAAATGGCTTGGCCGTAGTGTAGGGCTGACGTTGCCGGGCTAAGGCTGAGGTCGCCATACGGAACAATGCGTCCATCATGCCACTGACCTTCCGAATATTCCAATAGGAACATGTGGTCAGAATAATACTTGCCAAATCCAAGATCCGAAAAATCTACCTGTGGCAACCGCGACTGAGCTACCTTCTGTACAGGAAATGTGAGCGTGTCAACCATACGCTAGATGATAAGTTATGTACGAAAAATGTGAATCCTCAAATATACTGATTCCAGTAGAGAATTACCTAAATCCCCCAAGATATTTTTTTACATTTTACAGGAATTGGCAAATTATATTTTGTTTTTAGAATATTATAGCTTCTCAAAAACGTTTGCCAAAATTTTATTCTGCTTTTGAGTTTTTTATATCCCAAATAGCACGACAATCTTGCCTTGAATGGATTATTCTCAAAAATAGTATCTTTGAAAAGGATAAAACCTGCCGATTTACTTTCGAGGCTGCCACTTGATCTCTTCGGCACCCAAATCATAGGCCATTTGCCGGGCTAGCACAAACAGATAATCTGAGAGGCGATTCAAGTACTTGATTACCAATTCTTCCACGGGTTCTTCCTGCGCCAAGCGAATCACCTGCCGTTCGGCCCGGCGGCAAACGGTGCGGGCAATGTGGCAACACGAAACAGACGGATGTCCACCAGGCAATATAAATGCCCGCAATTCAGGCAAATGGGCATTCATGGCATCGATTTCACTTTCCAGAGAAGTCACGTCAGCCTCCAACAAATCGGGCAAAAGTGTTTTATTTTTTTCCGGATCGGCGGCCAGTGACGAACCAATGGTAAACAAACGGTCCTGGATTTCCTTTACCACACCACGTCTTTGCCGGTTTACTTCCTGGTCACGCACCAATCCGATATAACTATTTAGCTCATCTACCGTACCATAGGCTTCGATACGTTCGTCTGATTTTAGCACACGGGTGCCACCTAATAAAGAAGTCTGGCCAGAATCGCCGGTTTTGGTGTAAATTTTCATACTATTTTTTGGATAAATGCCTTCTGCTTGTATAAAAGCAACGCGCACGATTTCAGAATGTTTCCCAAATGAGTGTTTATTTGCAAAAAAACATACTTGTCACACCTTTTCCAACTCAAAGCAGGTATGCATTTTATCCGGAAATTACAGCAATCAACCATTATTAAAACAGTTTATCTAAATGAATCTGCAGAAACACATTGATTTGGGCATTGATCTGGCCATTGCTTATTTGCCCAAATTGTTACTGGCAATTTTAGTGCTCTTGGTCGGATTATGGATTATCAATCGCCTTTCGACTGTTTTTCAGCGGGGCATGCAAGCCCGCGACGTGGATATTTCGCTGCGTTCGTTCCTGGCTAGTCTGGTAAGCATCGGTTTAAAAGTTCTGTTACTCTTTTCGGTAGCCGACATGGTGGGCATTCAAACCACGTCGTTTGTGGCCATACTGGGTGCAGCTGGTTTGGCGATTGGTCTGGCCCTGCAAGGCAGTTTGTCTAATTTTGCGGGCGGGGTGCTCATTCTGATTCTGCATCCGTACCGGGTAGGCGATATGATTACGACCCTTACCCAAACTGGCCGGGTAAAAGAAATTCAGATATTCAACACCATTCTGCTCACTGACGAAGGCAGAACCATCATCCTACCCAATGGTGCGGTCTCCAACGGCACCATCATCAACCACACTACTTCGGGGCGTTTTACCTTTACCATTTCTTTGGAACTGAGCACCAGCAATTCGTTCGAGACAGTACAAGCAGCGTTGCTAAAAATTCTTCAAAGCGATGAACAGATTGAAAACCCACTGGTAAACCTGACCAAAGTTACTCCCGCGGCAATGACTGTCACTCTTTCGGGCACCACAAGCCCACAACAGGTCAATCTGGTACAAAACGCTATTTTACAGAAAATAAAGCTTTGGCTCAACCAGGAAAAAATCAGCTAAGCAATAACGATTGCCCTAGCAGCTTTACAAGCCAGAAAATAGTAGGATTTTAAAAGGCAAAACCGGCACAAGCTAAAGCATATTCTACCAGCTAATCCTATCCATCCCATTAGTCCTACGAATCAAAGCTCGGAAATAGTATCCCTGAAAAAGCAAAAACCCCCGTTTGTAGCGGGGGTTTCATTGTTTTATCGGCTGTAGTTAGGCGCTTCACGCACAATCTGGATATCGTGCGGATGGCTTTCGCGAACACCGGCAGCTGTTATTTTCACAAACTTGGCTTGTTGCATGGCCGCAATATCCTTGGCTCCGCAATAGCCCATGCCTGCTTTCAATCCGCCTACCATCTGGTATATAACTTCTGACGCAGAACCTTTGTAAGGTACGCGGCCCACAATGCCTTCTGGCACCAATTTCTTTATGTCATCTTCAGCATCCTGAAAATAACGGTCTTTGGAACCATCTTCCATCGCTTCCAGCGAACCCATGCCCCGGTAGGTTTTGAATTTACGTCCTTCGTAAAGTACCACCTCACCAGGAGCCTCTTCAGTACCGGCCAGCATCGAGCCTACCATGATCGAACTGGCTCCGCCGGCAATGGCTTTCACCAGATCACCTGAAAAACGGATTCCACCATCGGCAATAATAGGTACTCCCGAACCGGCAATGGCTTTGGCCGATTCATAGACCGCCGACAACTGCGGCATGCCAATACCGGCAATGATACGGGTGGTACAGATGCTACCGGGACCTACACCTACTTTTACTCCATCAGCCCCAGCATCTACCAGAGCTTTGGCACCGTCGCCAGTGGCTACGTTACCAACAATCACATCCAGGTTAAACCTGCTCTTTACGCTTTTCAATGCCTCAATTACGCCTTTGGAGTGACCATGAGCTGTATCAATGCTGACCACATCGACACCCGCTTTTACCAGGGCTTCAATTCGTTCCAAAAGATCATGTGTCACCCCTACTGCAGCGCCTACACGCAACCGGCCATATTCGTCTTTGCAGGCATTGGGGTGGCTCTTGCGCTTCAGAATATCTTTATAGGTAATCAACCCTTTCAGTACACCGTTGCCATCCACAATCGGGAGTTTTTCAATTTTATATTCTTGCAGAATGTCTTCCGCCTTAGCCAAATCAACGCCTACCGGAGCGGTAATGATGTTTTCCTTGGTCATTACCTCAATGACGGGTTTCTGCATTTGTTTTTGAAAACGCAAATCACGATTGGTCAAAATACCCACCAGCTTACCCGAAGAGTTGATAACCGGAATGCCGCCAATTTTAAAATCGCGCATGATGCGGTGGGCATCACCCAAAGTGGCATTTTCGTCAAGCGTAATCGGATCGAGGATCATTCCACTCTCCGACCGTTTTACCCGGCGTACGGCATCGGCCTGGGCCTCGATACTCATATTTTTATGAATAAATCCCAAACCTCCTTCCTGCGCCATGGCAATTGCCATTGCCGATTCGGTAACGGTGTCCATCGCTGCTGAAACAATCGGAATGTTCAGAATGATGTTGCGGGTAAGCCGGGTGGTGGTGTCTGTTTCGCGAGGGAGAACTTCGGAATAAGCAGGCAACAGAAGCACATCATCGTAGGTAAGTGCTTCAAACAAAAACTTAGAGGGATCTAGAGACATGGCAAATAAGCAGGTTTTAGGTATGGTTATTTGCCGCGCAAAGCTACTGAATTATTTGGATAAAAAAAATCTGTTTGCAGGAATATCCTCATTCTTGGTGGGTTTTATCGATACAAATCTGCCAGAACAAAAACCTATTCTTCCATTTTAACGTTTTTTCCTGATACAAACGATGCAAACTATTCGGTGAAAATAGTATATCTTTGAAACCCAAAAACCTAAATTGCTGTGATTTCTATTGAAAGAATTCAACTGACGCTCAAGGAATTGTATAATTATGCCCTGGAATGGGTTCGTCGGCCCAAAAACTGGGTTGAACGTGCCTGGATCATTTTTATCGGGCTGCTTATATTTGCACGGCTCTACATCTGGACGGTAGAGAATAATTTTTTAAGCCTCTACGGAGAGTCTCCTACCATTGACAAAATTCAAAACCCTAAGATTGACAAAGCTTCGGAATTATATACGGCCGACGGAGTGCTGATTGGCCGGTATTACCGCGAAAATCGCAATCCGGTCACCTACAAGGAAATTCCCAAAGTATTGGAAAATGCCCTGGTAGCCACCGAAGACGTTCGTTTTTATGATCACTCTGGGGTAGACTTAAAATCCTTGTTTGCGGCGGCCTGGGATGCCCTGACCGGCGATGCCCGCGGTGCCAGTACCATTACCCAGCAATTGGCCAAAAACCTTTATAAGACCCGTCGGCAAAAATCGCAAGGTTTTTTAAATAAAGTGCCAGGCCTCAAAATGCTGATTACCAAAACCAAAGAATGGCTAACAGCTGTAAAACTGGAACGCACCTATACCAAACCCGAAATTCTCACACTTTACCTCAATACTGTTGACTTTGGTAGCAATGCGTATGGCATCAAAACCGCCGCACAGACTTTTTTTAATACCACGCCCGAAAAACTTACCATCGAGCAATCTGCCATGTTGGTAGGACTGCTCAAAGCGCCTACCTATTATAGCCCTGTACTACGCCCAAAGAATGCACTGCGCCGCCGCAATACGGTTTTTCAACAAATGGCCCGCTATGGTTATATTACCGCAGAGGAAGCCAAACGTTTGTCCGAAATACCCATTAAGCTGGATTACAAAGTAGAGCAACACACCGATGGACCGAATAAATATTTCCGGTCGTACTTGAACTCGTATCTGGATAACTGGTGCACTGAAAACGAACTGGATCTGTATACCGACGGGCTTAAGATTTACTGCACCATTGATTCGCGGATGCAGAAATATGCCGAAGAGGCCGTAGAAGAACGCGTAAAAATAATGCAGAACTTGTTTGACAATCATTGGCGTGGCCGTAACCCGTGGACAAGCAATGCCGGTGTGGAATCGCCCAACTTTATCGAGAACAATGCCAAACGCACTTCGCTTTATAAATACTTGGCAAAGAAATACAAGAACAATCCCGATTCCATATGGATTGTCATGAATATGCCGAAGAAAATGACGGTGTTTTCGTGGAATGGCGACAAAGAAGTAACCATGAGCCCCATGGATTCGATTCGGTATTACAAACATTTTTTACATGCAGGCTTAATCACAATAGATCCATTCACAGGCTATGTAAAAGCCTGGGTAGGCGGCATTAATTTTGACCATTTCCAGTATGATCATGTAAAGCAAAGCAAACGCCAGCCGGGTTCTACTTTTAAGCCCTTTGTGTATCTGACGGCTATTGACAAAGGTTGGGCGCCCTGCGATAAAGTTCCGGATGTTCGCAAAACGTTTAACTATATCGAAGACGGCGAACCTAAGTCCTGGACTCCCAGCAATGCCACAGGCAGCTTTACCGGCATGGAAATGACGTTGCGCCATGCCTTAGGTCGGTCGGTTAACTCGGTAACGGCTCAACTTACAGAAAAAGTAACTCCCGATGCCGTAGCAGACTACGCCCACCGGGTAGGCATTAAAAGCTACGTAAAGCCGGTGCCATCTATTGGTCTGGGCTCAGGCGAAGTAACCATCATGGAAATGGCCTCCGCGTACGGAACATTTATTAATGAAGGCATTTACACCGATCCGCTGATGGTGATGCGCATTGAAGACAGCAAGGGCAACATCATTCATCAATTTGCTCCTGAACGCAAACGTGTGCTGAGTCAGGAAACCGCTTGGCTGATGATTCACATGCTCAAAGGAGGCATTGAGGAACCCGGCGGAACGGTGCAAAATCTCTGGTCGTTTGACCTGTTCAGAGGCAATGAACTGGCCGGGAAAACCGGAACCTCGCAAGACCAGGCCGACGGCTGGTTCATGGGATTAAGCAAAGACCTGGTGACGGGTGTATGGATGGGTGGCGACGACCCGGTCATTCACTGGCGCAGCCTTGACCTGGGTGAAGGTGCCAAAACCGCACTACCTGTCTATGGGCGTTACATGGAAAAAGTGTATTCCGACAAATCGCTGGGAATCACCATGGGATATTTTCCAAAACCCAAAGTTCCGATTACCAAAAACTACCATTGCATCACCATTTTGCCTAAGCGCGAAATCATCACCATTGATTCGCTACGCATCGATCAACTGGATGCAATTGAAGATATTCCAATCGATCTGGATAGCCTGTAAAAGATAGGCTGTTTTGACGCAAAATAGTATCCCAGAAAAACAAAAAACCGGCATGGTGCATATGCCGGTTTTTTCATTTAGTATAAGTTGCAAGTACAAATCTTTTTTAAGAAGGCTTATTCCCAAAAGGCTTGTAAAAGCCATTAAGCAAATCTTTGAACGCCTCTACCCGGGCCGAAACCTCGCTGATGCGCCGCCTGAGCATCGTGATTTTATTTTTATTTATTTCTTTAAGTTGTGCATTGTTCACCACCATTTCGCCACATACTACCAAGCCAGAAAGTGTTTTCAGGTAAAACTTAGTATGAGACAAGTCACTGGCCAGACGATAATGAAGCCATTCCTGTTGTTGATTGCCAATAGCAGTCTGCTCTTTTTGCCATCCGCTAACCAATTCTTTCACTGTTTGTAAATTTTGCATGTAATGGCCGATGAAGTAAAGCGTAAAAAATTAGGGTTGTAAGTAGCTTATACGAATAAGGGCAAGTGGTTTGTTCTAAGTAGACTCTAAACTAAATAGATTATTCCTTACAAAGTAATTTTTTCGACGAAACTCTATAATCCATCTATGAACGAAAGTTACGCTTAAAACAAAAGTTTTCATTATCAGTAGCTTATATCTAAAAGTTTACTACTTTGTGTATTCATTCAGCCGGGCTTAGTTATATTTTCACTGTCAAAAACAGATATTCAACTACGCAAAGATCAGAGTCTATAGGGTTTTACGCCAATTCTTACATTTGTTTGTTTTAAAGGGCGGTTACATGCAACACCAAGAAGCCGAAAAAACTTGTGCATTGTGCGAACGCATGGTCAACAATGTAACCTGGCATCATCTGGTCCCGAAAGAGGAAGGTGGGCGATATTCTGCAACCGTTCCATTGTGCCAGCCCTGTCACTCTACCATTCACAATCTGTTCACCAATAAAGAACTGAAGAAGACGTTTTACACCATAGAACTTCTGCAGGCGGCCGACCGATTGCAGAGCTACCTGCAGTGGATTCGCAATAACCGTGTAGAACGCATTACAAACAAAGGCAAACGCAGGCACAGGTAACATGTAAGTAAAATACATAAACCTGGATAAGTGCTTTTTTAACCTCGCTTGATTGTGTAGCTTTGTAAAACAGGCATATTGTCAATTAGAATTATTTCTTCCATAACGGGGGTTTGGCATTGGGGGAAGGTACTATTTTGGGAGATGGAACGATTTCAACAAACTACTTTTCTATCAGGCAACCAGTAGAACTATGACGGCTGTCTCCATTTGGGAGTTTATTTCACATCAAGGTGCACACGAGAAACTTTCGCCCAAACACTACAAGAGTGTTATTCTCACCAACCAGATCAGTATCACGGCGGCTTTGTTTACCGTATTGCTGGCTATTGTTTCCTATTCTCTCTCCATTACCAGCCTTTTTGTAACCGAATACCTCACGTTCATCATATTGCTGGCTTGTGTCGGGCTCAATTTCCTGGGCGAGCTGCAGTGGTGGTGTTACCGGATAGCCAAAGCCATCTTATTTCTCAGTATCAACGTAAATATCTTTTTCACAGCCTCTTCGCTTGGCTACGAAAGTGGCTTTCATCTGCTTTACTATGCGGCGCTGCTGGGCGTAATGCTGTTTTACAACCTGCACAAGCGGTTGGTTTTTCTGATACTTGGGTTGGCGGTGCCACTTAGTTGCCTAGCTCTATTGGAGATTACTCATTATTCGCTGTTTGTAGTACAAGAGATGGCTCCCCGGCTGCAACACATCATGTACTACTTATCGTTGATCATGAGCATTTCGCTTTCCCTGCTCTTTGCCTTCTATTTCAACACCCTTACCACCCGACAGCAAGAGTCGGCCATGGCTGCCCAGCAACAGATGGAAGCCGTTTTTGAGAACTCGTACGACGCCATTGCCCTGATAGACCCCCGGACCGACGATATCCAGGCGTGCAACCAAAAGGCGGTGGAGTTGTTTGATCTGGAAGACAAAGATGCTTTGCTGCGAACAAACGCCAAAACCTTTCAGAAAAAGCCTTTTTCTACGGAAGAACGACAGTCGATTCTTAAAATGCTGCGGCACGAAGGCCGTTGGGTGGAAGAACGCGAGCTGGTAACCGCCAATGGCAAAACCTTCTGGGGTGATGTGGGCATTACCTGGGTGAGTGTACGGCGTAAGGTATTGTATCTGGTACGCATTGCCGATGTCACCGAAAAACGCCTGGCCAATGTGCAGCTCCGCAAGAAAGAAGCTGCCTTACGCGAAGCCCAGCACCTGGCCCATATCGGTAATTTTGAATTTGAACTGAAAACCCAGCGGGGCGATGTTTCCGAAGAGTTTTACCGCATTTTTGAAGTAAACCCCAAGCAGCGATTTACCTTTGGCCGATTTCTGGAACGCATGCAACCGGGTTATAAATCCACATTTTACGAGTTACTGGACCAGGCTACTCCCGAGGCAGATACCATAAAAATGGAGTACAGGGCTACGCAGGAAGACAGCGGCAGTCTCATCTATCTGCAACTGCTTGGCAAAATAGTATTCGACGAAAGTGAAAAACCCCGACGCATTGTAGGCACCATACAAGACATTACCGAACGCAAGCTTCGTGAAATTGAGTTGATTAAAGCAAAGACTCAGGCCGAACAAGCTTCCATTGCCAAAGAACAGTTTTTGGCCACGATGAGCCACGAAATCCGCACGCCCATCAACGCCATGCTGGGCATGTCGCACTATCTGTTGCAGGATGACCCACGGCCTGAGCAAATCGAGAACCTGGAAATACTGCAATTCTCTGCCGAAAACCTGATGCTGCTGGTGAACGACATTCTGGATCTGAATAAAATTGAAGCCGGCAAAATCGAGTTTGAAGAAATTGAATTTAACTTCCGTGAAACGGTTCATCGCATTCAGCAAACGCACCTGTACAGTGCTTCGGAAAAAAACCTGCAGTTTATCTGCCAGATTGACGACAACATTCCGGGCATTCTTATGGGCGATCCCATCCGGCTGGCTCAAGTGCTCAACAATCTGATCAGTAATGCCGTCAAGTTCACCGAAAAAGGCTGGATAAAACTGGAAGCCGAACTCAATCACAGCGAAACCGACTTTGTGGAAATCAATTTTTCAGTGGAAGACTCGGGCATTGGCATTCCGAAAGACAAGCTGGAAGTTATTTTTGAAAGCTTCACGCAAGCCAGCAGCGATACCACGCGCAAATACGGCGGCACTGGCTTGGGCCTCACCATTACCAAACGGCTGCTGGAGTTGCAAAACAGCATCATCTATGTAAAAAGCAAAGTAGGCACCGGATCCGGGTTTTACTTTACGTTGCGTCTCAAAAAATCGCCTGCCCCGAAACTGACTCCGGCGTTTGTTCCTTCGCCCGAAGACAGTCACAGCCTGAATGGCCTGCGGGTGCTCATTGTGGAAGACAATGAAATCAACCGGATGGTCACAAGCAAGTTTCTGGAACGCTGGGAAATCATTTGCGATTACTCAACCAATGGCCGCGAAGCTGTCAATAAAGTAAAAGCCGGAAACTACAACCTGATTCTGATGGATTTGCAAATGCCCGAAATGGACGGCTATGAAGCCACCCAGCACATCAGGCAGTATAGCCGCATTCCGGTATTGGCTACTACGGCCACGCCTATCAGCGAAATTCGTGACAAACTTCAGAAGTCTGGCCTGACTGACTACGTGCTGAAGCCATTTCAGCCGGAGGACTTGTTTCAGAAAATCTCTAAGTACGCCAAATCGCTGGAAGATACTATCGTCATACCTGAAACAACGGTTTTCAGTTCACAACCCTTGTATCAGCCTACGTTAACATACCAGAAAATCATTGATTTAACGGAAAATAATGAGGAATACCGGCAACTACTCACCCAGTCGTACATCCGGCTATTCAAGCAGCTTACCACCGACTACGAAAATGCGTTGCTGGCCGCCGATTTAGCGCAGCTGCGCTTCATCATCAATTACATCGAGCCGCCTTTTACTTTTCTGGAAGTGACCGGAGTCAAAGAAGAAATCATGTTTGGAGTCAAATTGATCGAAAAGCCGGTCAACGACATCAAAATCCTGAACCGGTCAGTTGAGCGAATTCAGTTTTACTGCGAAACCCTGATTCAGGATCTCGAGGAAAAACTGTCGTTGGCCAAAGTGATTTGAGGGATATACCAGGGTTTTCCGTTTTTTAAAGATACTATTTTGAATAACCGTTAGTTCTTCTTAAATCTGCGTTAGCATCCCAGCCTGCCTAACTGGCACTATATTTTTGCCACTTGGAGCAACAAACCCTAAACCTGACGCACTCATCATGGACTTTGGAAAACTTCCATCCATTGACAAAGTAGATTTTACCTTACCTCCCGATCATCCCGACACGGGTGCCGTACTGGCCAGTGTACCCAAACTAGCGGCTACACCCCAGGTATATGTAGGTTGCCCGGTGTGGGCCACCAAAGAATGGGTGGGCAAGTGGTATCCGTCATCGGCCAAAGAAAAGGACTTTTTGCATCACTATGCACATCAGTTTAATACCATTGAGCTGAATACCACGCATTACCGCATTCCCGACTTGCCTACCATAGAACGCTGGTACGACGCAGCCGCGGCCGGATTTACGTTTTGTCCCAAATGGCCCCAGCAAATCAGTCACGATTCGTTGCTGACCAACGTAGGCTCGGCGACAAAAGCGTTTGGTGAATCGATTTTGGCCCTGCGTGAGAAATTAGGCGTTTCTTTTTTGCAATTGCCTCCGGGTTTTTCGCCTCACCATCATACTATTTTACGGCAATTCATCGAAACCATAATCCCCCAGGTTCCACTGGCAGTAGAATTCCGGCATCCGGATTGGTTTTCTGACAAAGAAGAAGCACAAAAGACATTTGCCATGTTGCAGGAAAATGGCGTAGGTACGGTTATTTCAGATGTTGCCGGTCGGCGCGATGTGCTGCACATGCACCTGACTACGGCGACGGCAATGATCCGGTTTGTGGGTAATGGGTTGCACCCAACCGATTATGAGCGAATAGATCGGTGGGTTGCGCGACTGAAAGATTGGATAGAGAAAGGCCTGCAAACGCTGTATTTCTTTGTACACGAGCCCGACCCGAATACCCTGGCTCCCGAACTGAGTGTGTATTTCATTCGCAAGCTTAATGAGGCCTGTGGTTTAACTGTAGCAGAACCCAGACCATTGCCACAGGTGGTGCAAGGTAGCCTGTTCGGGTAATCAGCCTAAGGTTTTCTTATTCAGAAAGATACTATTTTACAAAGCCTAAGTACAAAGCTCTTTTTTAACACAAATACTTATAAACCTTTCTATATTTAACTGAGTTTAACCATTTCAAATTCAGACAACGTTATCGTATTCATACATATTTTTTTTCTAATTTTTTAATTATGTCAGTTGAGCATTCATCCAATCCCCATACTACATCCGAAGTTCATACGATCTCGGGTGTGAGCCTGTTTAGCGATTTTGATATCGGCCTGTTTCGGGCGGGTAAGCATTTCAAGCTCTACGAAAAACTGGGGGCACATATCATTACGCACAATGGTGTACAAGGTACCTACTTTGCGGTATGGGCACCCAACGCCGCCTATGTGTCGCTGATTGGCTCATTCAACTTCTGGAACCGCCAAACGCACCCGATGTATCCTCGCTGGGATGGATCGGGCATCTGGGAGGCGTTTGTACCAAACATTGGCCAGGGCGAACTTTATAAATATTTTATCAAATCGCATAACAACGGGCATGAAGGCGAGAAAGGCGACCCGTTCGGATTTCTCTGGGAAACGCCCCCCCGTACAGCTTCTGTAATCTGGGACATTGACTACCAGTGGGGCGATGAGGATTGGTTGCAGACCCGTCGCGAAAAAGCCGGAACTGTACAGCCACATTCGGTATACGAAGTGCATCTGGGATCCTGGAAACGGATTCCGGAAGAAGGAAACCGGTCGTTGAGCTACCGCGAACTTGCCGAGCAGTTGCCGGCATACGTAAAAGAACTGGGATTTACCCATGTGGAATTTTTGCCCGTTATGGAACACCCCTTTTACGGTTCGTGGGGCTACCAGCTTACGGGTTATTTTGCGCCAAGCAGTCGTTATGGTACGCCGCAAGACTTTATGTATCTGATTGATTCGTTCCATGAAGCGGGCATTGGCGTTATTCTCGACTGGGTACCGTCGCATTTCCCGGAAGATGCGCATGGATTGGCGTATTTTGACGGCACGAATCTTTACGAACACTCCGACCCACGCAAAGGCTGGCATCCCGACTGGAAAAGTCTTATTTTCAACTATGGCCGTAACGAGGTGCGGGCATTTCTGATCAGCAATGCGTTGTTCTGGCTTGACCGCTACCACGCCGATGGCTTGCGCGTAGACGCCGTGGCGTCCATGCTTTACCTGGATTATTCGCGTAATCATGGCGAATGGATTCCGAACGAATATGGAGGTCGTGAAAACCTCGAAGCCATTTCTTTTTTGCAAGAGTTTAACACAATGGTCTACAAGGAATTTCCGGATGTGCACACCATCGCCGAAGAATCAACGGCCTACGCAGGCGTTTCGCGTCCTGTCTACAATGGGGGCTTGGGCTTTGGCATGAAGTGGATGATGGGCTGGATGCACGACACACTCGATTACATGGCATTGGAGCCGGTTTTTCGTCGCTACCATCAGGGCCAGATCACCTTTAGTCTTGTCTATGCCTTTCACGAAAATTTTATGCTACCGATCTCACACGATGAGGTGGTACACGGCAAATATCCGCTTATTTACAAAATGCCGGGCGATGAATGGCAGAAATTTGCCAACCTGCGGGCATTGTATGGCTATATGTACTCGCATCCCGGAATGAAACTGTTATTCATGGGATGTGAGTTTGGGCAAACGCAGGAATGGGGCCACGACCGCAGTCTCGACTGGCATCTGCTTCAGTATGAGTACCATCAGGGCATGATGAATGAGCTAAAGAAGCTAAATCGGCTGTTTGCACATGAAAAAGCCTTGTATGAAACCGCTTTTGATGAGCATGGTTTTGAATGGCTCGACATGAGTGACTCTGCCAATAGTGTGATCAGTTACTTGCGCAAAGATGCCAGCGGCAAAGAGAAAATAGCGGTCATTTGCAATTTCACACCAGTCACCCGTTCTGATTATCGAATCGGTGTTCCCGAAAAAGGCACCTGGACGGAGATATTTAACAGTGATGCCAAAGAGTTTGGTGGTACTGGCATACAAAACAAACCGGCAAAAACCGAACTGATCACGTACCACAACCAACGGGTTTCCATCTCTCTAACATTGCCTCCATTGGGTGTTGTTTTTCTGAAGTGGTCCAGTTAGACACTCCTAACTCTTAAAGAAAGGCGACTTACAGTCGCTTTTCTTTTTTAGAGTAGGTTTTGTGCATTTGAAAGATACTATTTTTCCACCGACGGCTCTTTGTCTTCTGTGCGGGGTGTTGTTTCTATGGCTTTAACATCGATGATTTCCTGCTTTAGCCGTACAATTTGCCTGCGCAGCAGCCGTATGGTTCGGCTGTTTACCCACCAGGTGGTAAGGCTTCCCAGCATAAAAGACACTAACATAAATATGAGAAACCAAACGCTGGTTTCATTAAAAAACTCATCAAAAATATGCGGCAATTCCATATAACTCTCTACAGGAAATTAAATGTCTTCGTTTATAAGCTTCCGTACACCTGAACATTCAGGATCTGTCCCGCATTGGACTGATTATTCTGCACTTTGGTAGTAGTGATAATGGCATTTTTAATTCCCTTCGTTCGTACCAGGTATTTCTTTACGGCTTCGGCGCGGGCTTCGGCTTTGATACGTTGCACTGTTTCTTTGTTGAGCCGGTACACGTTTATTATAATGGAATGCGCAGGATAGCGGAGCGAGTATTCTTGCAGTGAATCGGCGTACATGATAAACGGAAGCTGTGGAGTAAATACGACTCCGTTGTTCTTAAAGTTCTTCTCAGCAAAGGTCATATCGGTAAACTCATACCGCGGCGACGACAGGATAGTATCTTTGGCAAAGTAAAAAGTCACCGATTCGTCGGGTGCTCTGGCTGCTTCGGGGTCGGTATCTTCCAACATCTGTGATTGAATCCAGATGCGGCGCGGCTTTATGTCATAATACTTCACCAGACTGTCGCGAATCAAAGCGGCTCGAGCCAAACCGAGATTCTGATACATGCCGGCCGGTACATCTTTCTCAGCCCGGCTGTAATTCCCTTTTATCTTAAGCATAAGCTGCGTATTGGGTTTCAGGTAACGGCTCACGCGGTCCAGAAAAGCATGCTCGCCCAGGTTAAAACTCAGGTAATTGCTGGCCAGCGTGTAAACAAACATACCCTGCCCGCTCAGGATTTCGCCGGTGCGGCTTACCCGCAAACTGGCAACTGCCCCCATCGATGCATCGACAAAGATTTCCTGCTGGCACAAGTGCCTGATTTCGCATATGTATGTATACCGTGCCCATAAGGCCCATCCCGTGAAAACGACAAATCCGACCAAAAATTTAAGCATAACTCAGTGCAGTCAAAACCTTCTTTTAAAATCAACTCCGGCTTTTCCTTTATCAGAAGATACTATTTTTTGTTTTACTAAAGTAACCGTTTGGACCAGAATGCACAATAAACCATGTCAGAAAAAACAGTGTTTTTGTGTATTTTTATTAGAGCGACCACTTTTTTTTCTAATCCAAGACTTTGACTGTCAAACGATTATTTTATATTACAACACCAAAGCCAGGCAAGAACCCTATGTATGAAAACAAAAGATAACCAATTGGACAAGGCTTCACAAAGGCTAATTTTGTTGACTAGAAACTTTCTTCTACCTAATTGTAGCATCCGTAAGTCTTTGGCAACATCCTCAAAATCAACCATACACTTTTTCATTCGGGATATTGTTCCTGCGGTAATCTACTGAAACATCCATGAGCAACAAACAGAAATACATTTGCATTCACGGCCACTTTTATCAGCCTCCGCGTGAAAACCCCTGGTTAGAATCCATTGAAATGCAGGATTCGGCCTTTCCCTTTCACGACTGGAACGAACGGATTACGTTTGAATGCTATGCGGCCAATACGGCATCGCGCATCCTGAGCCCTGAGCAAGACATCGTTGATATTGTCAATAACTATTCCCGCATCAGCTTCAATTTCGGCCCTACGTTGCTTTCGTGGATGGAGCAGCAGGACCCTGATGCTTATCAGGCCATCTTGCAGGCAGACCGTGACAGTCTGGATAATTTTTCGGGACACGGCTCGGCATTGGCTCAGGTGTACAATCACATTATTATGCCGCTGGCCAGCCAGCGCGACAAGTATACACAAATTATCTGGGGAATTCGCGATTTTGAATACCGGTTTAAACGCAAGCCCGAAGGCATGTGGCTGGCCGAAACAGCCGTGGATACGAGCACTTTGGATATTTTGGCGGAGCATGGCATCAAGTTTACCATACTAGCGCCACGGCAAGCCAAAGCCGTGCGCCAGATGAGCAGCTCGGAGTGGACAGACGTATCCGGCGACCGGGTCAATCCGCGGGTACCGTATCGTTACCAGTTGCCGTCGGGCCGTTCCATTGTCCTGTTTTTTTACGATGGCCTCGTATCGCAGGATGTGGCCTTTAAAGGCTTATTAAAAAACGGCCAGCATTTTGCAGACCGCCTGATGCAGGCGTTTCCCGACAGCGACCCTCAGGAAGCGCAGTTGGTGCACATTGCGACCGATGGCGAAAGCTACGGGCACCATCACCGACACGGTGACATGGCCCTTGCCTACTGCCTGAGCCATATCGAAACGCATAGTCTCGCCAAAATCACCAACTATGGCGAGTTTCTGGCCAAATTCCCACCCGTACATGAAGCCGAAATCTTTGAAGACAGTTCGTGGAGTTGTGCGCACGGCGTAGAACGCTGGCGTAACAATTGCGGCTGCAACTCGGGAGGCAACATGCACTGGCACCAGCACTGGCGGGCTCCTTTGCGTCATGCGCTGGACTGGCTGCGCGACGAACTGATTCCACTCTACGAAAAGGAGATGAAGCGTTTTGTAAATGATCCCTGGGCCATTCGCAATGCATTCATTGAAGTGATCCTGCATCGCACTCCCGAAACGATTCAGGCATTTGTAAACAAGCATTTGCAACGGGAGGTTTCGGCATCCGAAAAGATATTATTTGTCAAATTGCTGGAAATGCAGCGCCATGCATTGCTGATGTATACCAGTTGCGGCTGGTTTTTTGACGAGGTTTCGGGCATTGAGACCATTCAGATCCTTCAATATGCCAGCCGCGCGATACAGCTGGCCGAAGAAATCCATCCGGTAAATAGTATCTTTCAGTTAGAGAAAACCTTCTTGCAAAAGCTTGCCGACGTGCCCAGCAACATGGATCACTTTGGCAATGCCGCCGCGATCTATGAACACAAGGTGAAGCCTGCCCGCCTGACGCTGACCCGTGTAGGAGCCCATTTCGCCATTGTTTCACTTTTCGAAGAGTATGCCGATCACCTACCGCTTTACAGTTATTTGTTCCGGAGCGAAGTATATGACCGCCTCGATGCAGGTGTGCAGAAACTAGCTATCGGAATGGCAAAGGTAATCTCGACTCTGACCCTGGAAGAGAGTATGGTGAGCTTTGCGGTGCTTTACCTGGGTCAGCAAACAATTATTGCTCATGCCCGTGAAAACATGCCCACCGACACCTTTACCGAGATGCACAGCAGTGTACGGGCCGCATTTTCAGTGGGACAAATAGGCGAAGCCATTCATTTGATGGACCGTTTCTTCGGAACACAACTTTTTTCACTCAACTACCTGCCTACGGATGAGCAACGCAAGGTTCTGGACCGAATCATGCAAAACACACTAGAGTCAATCGAAAATTCGTTCCGAAACATCTATGAGCACAATTATCATATGATGAACCTGATGAACCATACCGATACGCCATTGCCGGGTGTGTTCAAAACAACTGTAGAAGTAGTGCTTCACGCCGATCTGCGGGAGCTGTTCCAGTCGCCTATGCCTAACATCGAAGAAATGCGTCGGTTATCGCAGGAAGTACAGCGCTGGCATGTAAAGCTAGATACCGATACAGTAGGCTTTGCCGCCATCAAACGTCTGAACGCACTGATGAAGCAACTGGAAAGTACGCCCAGTGTAGAACAGGTAAAATACCTCGCCGAATGGATGCGCGAACTGAAGAATTTGCCGCTGGTACTAGACCTTTGGATTGCCCAGAATATTTATTTCTTTGTTGGCAACCGGTATTATGGCGAAATACGCGATTTGGCACACAAAGGCGATACATCTGCGCAACGCTGGCTCCGGTACTTTAACGAACTCGGCGACTTGCTGGACGTAAAAATTGTTTAGAAATGCAATTCCGAGAAGGTTTCAGAGTGGCTTTATCTGATACAAAATAAAAGAACTTGCAAAGGTTTATATTCTTTGCAAGCTCTTTTTAGTAAAGTTAGTAAAGGCAGGTTTTTAAGTTTTTATTCCTACTATTTCGGAATTATTTCTTTACCGATGCATTATGCTCCGAATTCAAGCCGTTCAGTACTTCCTGTGTGATGTCCAGGTTGTCCTGGGCATACAAAATCGCACTGGCACCTTTGGTGTAGGCAAACACGTATTTGTATGGTTTGCCTTTGGTATATTTTTTCAGGTAATCTGATATTTTCTGCAACAATTCGTCTGTTTTAGACTGCTCTTCTTTGGCAAGGTCATTGGCTAGCCGTTCGCTGTATTGCCTCAGTTCATAGTCTTTCTGTTGAAGATTGCGTTCAGTAGCCTGAATCTGCTCTACCGACATGGAAGAGCCTCTTCTCTGGTAATCAGCCACTTCGCTTTGAAGGGCACGGGCACGGCCGCTTACCTCCTGCTCCAGTTTCTGGCGCCGGTTTTTCAGGTTGGTCAGTGTTTCTTTGTAATACACATACTTCTCCATCAATGTGTCGGTGTTTACATACGCAATTTCGGCGGCTGTTACATCAGAAGGGATCGTATCTTTCTTTACATCGACCAGAGTAGCACCCTGGCTGGGACTTTTCGGTTGCTTGAAATGCAGAAAATACAGAACGGCTACCGCAACTATGAGTACTCCATTTAAGATAAGTGATAAATTTTTCATGAGTAAGTTAAGGTTGTTAAAAACGCACAGCATCTGCAGAGAGCATTGCAAGATGACTGGAAAACTCGCCAAAGATAAGAGACTATTTCAGAAACACCAATCCCGCAACCTGGAATCACGAAAGAGAAGCATTACTTTGTTTTGATGCGCTGAATTAATTTGGCCTTATCTAAAAGAATGTTCCAAATGCCGACAGGCTCGTTGAGCTGATAGTTTATCAGGCTATCCATGGCTGACGATACGTTTTTCAGCGTCTGAAAATCGTTGGCACTCAGATCTTTTCCCACTTTGCCATGGCACTTGAGGCAGGTTGCATCTGTGAGCAGAATGGCATTGGAATACAAGAGTTCTTTTTCACCGTCGCGTTGCACATTGGCCTCCATGGGCAAGTGATTTTCTGCGTTGTAACGGTAGGCATCCCATACCTGCAGGGACACGTCGTTTAATTTCAGTGCTTTGGAATCGGCTCGTAGCGCAATCCGTTGTATCGTAGCCGAATGTGCATTTTGAAGGGAATCGGCCGACAATTTTTTCAGATTGCATTGTAAGGCCCACCGAGACAAGTCATTCCGCAGTGGCGAGGTTTGCAACTGCAACAGCAACCGATTGTCCAGCCAGTTGGTTATGCGTTTCCCTTCATCAAAAGTCGCCTCGGTGATTTGGGCCTGATTCAGATGCAGGACTTTGCGGCTGCGCATTTCTTCGGCCACTTTTTGGCTGTCTATTTTAGTGCCTGTATTACAGGCTGTCATTAATAATACACTTATCAGTACACTAATTCCCTTTCTGTTCATAACGTTGGGTGTTGGCAGGTTTTCGGCTGAAAAAGATACTATTTTTCAGCCTTGCCACCATAAAATTTTCGGCTTCAAAAATAGTATCTTTCAAAATAACAAAACCTATTTGTATGGTAAAACAAAAAAGCGTGGGAATGTTCCCACGCTTTGCATATCAACAGATCGGCTGGATTACTTGTGATGCAATTCGTTCCGTAACGATGCCAGTTCCGACAACAGTTCTTCTTCGCGTTGCGTCATCTCATGCGTTTTGCGTTCCATTTCTTCCTGGGTTGCCATGAGTTCTTCCATGTTCTGGCGCATTTCTTCTTCTTGGCTACGCATTTGCTCGGTTAGCATGGTCGATTCCTGCAACAGCTTTTGCGTGCGAATATTTACTTTCGTTGACGACAGCGTAGACGCAATGCTTTCGGCCATTTTCTCTAAGAATTCAATTTCAAACCCTTCAAATTCTTTGAATGAAGCTAGTTCCAAAACTCCGTATACCTGGTCGTTCACTTTCAATGGCATAATAAGAATGCTGCGTGGATTGGCTTCGCCTAAGCCAGATGTGATCGCAATGTAGTTGGCTGGCACTTCGGTCATATACACGTACTGGCCTTCTTGCCAAACCTGGCCGGTTAGCCCTTCTCCGGGATAAATCTTCTGTTCCAGGTATTTTTTCTTGTCCCAGGCATAGCAGGCTTTTAATTCCAGATAAGGTTCAACTCCCGAAATTTCGTCATTGATGATAAACAATCCACCCTGATTGGCGCCAGTGTATTTGACCAGACCCGAAAGAATCAGATCGCTTAGCTCTTCGAGGTTAGATGTATGTTTGCGTAACACCTCACCAAACTTAGCAAGGCCTTCAGTTGACCAATTGCGGCGTTTGTCTTCTTCGGCTACACGTTTCAGGTTATTACGCATTTCAATCAATGCATTTCCTAGTACGTCTTTGTCACTCAGGGGCTCATGCTCTACTTCATAGTTTCCTTTGCCAATAGTCTCTGCAAAAAGAGAGGTTCCTCTCAGGCCATTTGCCAACTTTTCTACAGCTTCGGCCATTTCACCAACTTCATTGCGGTTAAATTTCCGGTTTTGTTTTTCAGGAAGCTCACCCAGGCTTAGTTTTTGAATAATCTGACGCACGTAATTGATAGGCAATACAATATCGCGGCTCAAAAGAACCGTAGAGACAATTGCAAACAGAATAACTATAATGGCCGAAATAACAATGACCCGACGCACAGAATCAAAATTGTTCAGCAAATCCTCATCTGATATTATAGATTCTTTGGCTTTGTCAACAATGATGCGATTCAGCTGTTCCAATGCTTTCTGAGAAACAGGCAACACTTCGGTTTCCAGAGTAACGTTTGCATTGAATTTTACAATTCCACCGTCTTTTTCGTAGTCTTCAAAGTCGGCCAGATCAGTCATGATCACTTTCTCCTTTGACTCCATCAAATCGTATTCGGTCAACACACTATCTAACAAAACCTGCTGTTTTTTAGACCAATGCGTTTTCAGACTATTGATGTTCTCTTTGATCTTAGGGTACGCAACGGATTGCAGTTGTTTCAATGCATCTTTGTCTTCCTGATTGCTTTGCTGATATACCCAGTTGGTGATATACCCTTTGGAGCTGATAATCGCATTACGCAAATCTCTTAGAGCCAGCGTGGATGGATCGGCTACTTCAATGTTGTGCTGAATGATGGAAGCACTCTTATTCAATGTCAATAAACTTATTCCGGCATTGATGATAAACACCAGAGTAAGCAGCGAAAAGCCCCCAATTAGTTTTTTCCGGATAGATAAATCTCTAAGATTCATGGCTGACTGTAACTGTTGTATTATTTGAAATAAAGTATAACTCGTATGGGTATTTTTATTTTCTATTCCGAAATATCTGCATTATTTCTGAAAGGGTAATCAGTCTTTAAAATACTGACTTTTAGATGGGTGTAAGTTTGGCAGAATATTCTCGTAGAACTGTGAAATCCATTTTCATTGTTCTGTAAAAACCACTAGCATTAAATAATTTGTCTAAATAATTTTTAAAGCAATATCTTGATTTTTGTGTAAAACCATTCAATAATTAACGATGCAACCACCTTGTAATCAGCCACATAAAGCCCGAAAACAAAACAGGCGATTCCTGATTTGAGGAATCGCCTGCTTGAAAACAGATAACTTTCTTACACGTCCGATTTTCAACCCACAGTTTAAACAAACTGCCGGTTTTAGGAATCTGAAAGATAGTATTTTGACTATCAAATATTTAAAGCACGGTTTGCCGTAGCTGCCAGACACGCCTCTTTGAAAGCCTCAGTATAGGTAGGGTGTGCATGCGACATGATTCCTATGTCTTCGGCGGCCGCACGAAACTCCATAGCTACAACAGCTTCGGCTATCATATCGGCTACACGAGGCCCAATCATGTGTACACCCAGAATTTCGTCGGTTTCCGCATGAGCCAGCACTTTTACCAGTCCATCGGTATCCATACTTGCCCGAGCCCGGCCCAAGGCCTTAAAAGGAAAGCTACCCGCTTTGTAAGGAGTTCCTTTCGATTTCAATTCTTCTTCGGTATAACCTACGCTTGCCACTTCGGGCCAGGTGTAAACAACGCCCGGAATCAATAGATAGTTGATGTGAGGATGCTGCCCTGCGATGGTTTCGGCCACAAACACGCCCTCTTCTTCGGCTTTGTGAGCCAGCATGGCACCGCGAATCACATCGCCGATGGCATAGATGTTCGATACTTCGGTTTGTAGATGTTCGTTCACCGCAACGCGACCCCGTTCGTCGGCTTTCAATCCGGCAGCTTCCAGGTTCAAGCCATCAGTATAGGGCCGACGACCGATTGAAATCAAGCAATAATCTCCTTCCAGTTCCAGTAAGCCGCCTTTGTTATTTTCGGCTTTTACCAATACTTTTTCGCTCTGGTTTTCTACCGAGGTCACTTTGTGGTTAAAATAAAAATCGGTTCCCAGCTTACGCATGGCTTTTTGCAGTTCCTTGCCCATGGTGCCATCCATTGTTGGAATCATGCCACCGGCAAACTCAACAAAACTTACCTTTGCTCCCAAACGGGCATAAACCGAACCCAACTCTGCACCAATTACCCCCGCGCCGATTACAATCATATGCTTGGGCACTTCCGATAGTTTTAACGCTTCGGTCGAAGTAATTACGCGTTTTTTGTCAATAGGCATGCTTGGCAAGGCAAACGGCTTGGAACCGGTTGCAATGATGATGTTCTTGGCTGAGATCTGTTGTTCTTTCCCATCCGAAGCCTTTACTTTAACCGTATTTTTATCTACAAAAGAACCAAAACCCTGATACACAGTAATCTTGTTTTTGCCCATCAAATACTCAATTCCCTTGGTAGTCTGGCTTACTACTTCATCTTTCCGACTGATCATCTGTCCAAAATTCACCTGCATGTCTTTGATTTCAATGCCGTGTTGCGCAAATGAGTGTGCCGCATTGAAATAGTGTTCAGATGAATCCAACAGAGCTTTGGAAGGAATGCAACCTACATTCAGACAGGTACCACCTAACGTGGGGTATTTTTCAATAATGGCAGTTTTCATGCCTAACTGTGCGCAACGAATAGCAGCAATATATCCTCCGGGGCCGGAGCCAATTACAATTACATCAAAATCCATAGGTGTTCAGTTAAAAATATGTAGAACTACTGTTAAATTCTTGTAAAAATAGTATCTTTTATAAACAAAAAACCTGCTTATCTTTCCAAATAAAGCCGCATGCTCTCCAATACAGTCCGGTATTCCTCTACAAAGGATTTGGCTCTGGGATAGTCACCGCTACTGTGGAGGGCTTCGGCCAGCATAACCTGCGCTTTTCGGGCATCCGATTCGTTGTAAAACGTTTCTGTCCACCGTTCGGGCAAGTCTGACGCAGAAGCGATGCCAAACCCATGATTGTAGAACCGAAATGGCGATTGCAACAAAGCTACTTCAAAATAACTCTGCTCTTTCTCTTCTATCAGTTTGAAATAGTCAATGCAATACGTCAGTTGTTGCAGCAAGCGTTTCCGAATTTGCTCTTCCGACTGAGCAGAAGTGGGCTTGATACGCCATTGGTTGCGTGCCGGACTCAGTAAATCGGTTTCCCCGTATTCGTATTTGGTACTTGCGTTACACAACAGGCGAATGACAAAATCAGGTAAATTGTCAGATTTCTGCTTTTTATTGATCCATTCAAACTCTACCCAGTTTTTGCCTTCACCTCTTATTTTCAGAGCTATTTCCTCTTGTGGCGTATTGCCAATCAACGTAAGGCGTTCTGTTTTGTAATCGTATGTCCATTTCTGGGTAACGTATCGGCCATTCTTATACAACAAGGCATACTGCTCGTCTGCGTACAAATGCAAATGGGCTTCTACCAGTTCATCTACCTTTTGTTGCAGCTCCACATTGGATACCGAATTATCAGGCTCAACGAGTCGTACTTTCATCATCCGCCATTCCCGATGCAATCCTTCTTTCTTTTCCTGACAGGCAGTCAACGAAAAAATCAGCAGAAGTAGCAAGCCGGTACGCATAGACGGTCTCAAAAAATAGTATCTTTTGAAAAGGAAAAACCTAACAAGGATTCTAAATTCCTTGTCAGGCTCACAGAAAATGCAGATTATACTTCTAACAACAAACGGGTAGGATCTTCGAGCAGTTGTTTCACACGAACCAGGAAGCTAACCGCCTCACGGCCATCAATGATGCGGTGATCGTAGCTGAGAGCAACGTACATGATCGGACGAATTACAATCTGACCGTCTACAACCACAGGGCGTTCTACGATGTTGTGCATACCCAAAATGGCCGTTTGCGGCGCATTGATGATTGGGGTAGACAACATAGAACCAAACGTACCACCATTGGTAATGGTGAAGGTACCGCCGGTCATGTCCTCGATGGTCAGTTTATTTTCTTTGGCTTTGCCCGCAAGCCGAACAATTTCTGCTTCAATCTGCGCAAAACTCATCTCTTCGGCATTCCGAATGATCGGTACTACCAATCCGCGCGGCGCTGAAACGGCAATGGAAATGTCACAATATTGATGATACACAATTTCGTCACCGTCGATCATCGCATTTACGGCAGGCCACTCTTGCAAAGCTACACAGCAAGCTTTGGTAAAGAACGACATAAAGCCCAATCCAACACTGTGTTTTTCTTTGAATTTATCTTTGTACTTGGCCCGCAAATCCATGATCGGCTTCATGTCAACCTCGTTGAAGGTGGTTAACATAGCGGTTTCGTTCTTCACAGCAACCAACCGACGTGCGACTGTTTTGCGTAGCGAAGTCATTTTTTCGCGTTTTTCGGCACGATCTCCCGAAGCAGCAACGGGTTGCTTTGTTTCAGGTTTAGTCGTTTCCGCTGGTTTGGTAGCGGCAGGCTGTGATACGGGTGTTGCTTTCTGCGTCGTATTAGCATCATTTTTGGTGATTCGACCGTCTACACCAGTGCCTTTTACATCCTCTGGTTTTATGCCTTTTTCAGCTAGTATTTTTTGCGCCGCAGGAGAAGGTGTTCCGGTTGCATAAGTTTTGTCGCCAGTTGTTGCTTGTGTTGTTTGCACCGGTTGAGAATTGGTAGTCGCAGGTTGCGTAGCAGGCTGACTCTGAGTGCTTCCTGAACCCACTTCAATCTTACAAATCAATCCTCCGATAGGCAGTGTTGTTCCGGCTTCTGCTACAATGCGTAACGTCCCGGCTTGTTCGGCAGTCAGCTCAAACGTTGCTTTGTCTGATTCTATTTCACATAACAAATCATTGAGTTGTACCTGGTCCCCATCGCTTTTATGCCATGTCCCAATGGTTACTTCGGTAATGGATTCGCCGACCGTTGGCACTTTCATCTCCACAACCTGCCCGCTGCCTGTTGCCGCAGGTTCAGAAGCTACTGCAGTACTCGCAGGTGTTTCCGCTACCGGCTCTGATTTTTCGGCAGTTGGAACAGTTGGTGTTGCGGTTCCATTTGCCTCATCCAGACGGGCAATGAGTGTGTCAATAGCAATGGTTTCGCCTTCCTGTACAAGTATATGTAGCACACCAGCAGCCGGTGCGTTTAACTCAAATGTTGCTTTGTCCGATTCCAGTTCGCAGAGAACCTCGTCCATTTGCACGGCTTCCCCATCTTTTTTGTTCCACTTTGAGATGGTTACTTCCGAAATAGATTCGCCAACGGCGGGTATTTTAATATCTAATGCCATAGAAAAAGAGTTGAGGGATGATAATGTCGGTTTAGGTTCAAAAGGTTTTAGTTGTGAGCCAGAAAATAGTATCTTTTGAAAAGGAAAAACCTGCCTTCTATATCATAATTAAAACCTTGAAAAACAATCTATTAGGATAATGCCCGTTTGATGATTTCGGCTTGCTCCTGAGCATGCACCTTGGCATAACCCGTTGCCGGCGAAGCACTTGCCTTACGCGAGATCACTTCCATAGTAGCATATTTGTAGGTGCGCATCACATATGACCAGTAACCCATGTTTTCAGGCTCTTCCTGTACCCAGTAAATCTTCGCTTTTTTGTCGTATTGCATCAGCAAACTATGCACTTGCTTGGCCGGGAACGGATGCAACTGCTCAATGGCAATGATGGCCACGTCGTCGCGTTTCTGTTCCTGACGGGCTTCGTACAATTCGTAATACAATTTACCCGAACACAAAACGACTTTTCTTACCTTCTTCGGATCGGTTTGGGTATCTGCAATCACCTCCTTAAACGAACCTGTCGTAAATTCTTCCAAAGGAGAAACCGCCAACGGATGCCGCAACATGGATTTTGGCGACATCACAATCAATGGCTTACGGAAATCCCATACCAATTGACGACGCAACAAGTGGAAGAAATTTGCCGGTTGAGTTACGTTTGCCACCACGATATTGTTTTCGGCAGCCAGTTGCAAGAAACGTTCCGGACGGGCGTTGGAGTGTTCCGGTCCTTGGCCTTCGTAGCCATGTGGCAGCAACATCACCAAGCCATTCATGCGTTGCCATTTGGTTTCGGATGGTGCAATGAACTGGTCGATCATTACTTGAGCTCCGTTGGCAAAGTCACCAAACTGGGCTTCCCACAATACCAATGCATTGGGATTGGCCATGGCGTACCCAAATTCAAAACCTAATACGCCATACTCAGACAGCAAGGAGTTGTAAACCATAAATTTGCCTTTGCCCTCATCCGAAA
This sequence comes from uncultured Sphingobacteriales bacterium, assembly GCA_963520985.1. Classification (GTDB taxonomy): domain Bacteria; phylum Bacteroidota; class Bacteroidia; order Cytophagales; family 172606-1; genus Xanthocytophaga. The sequence goes on along the minus strand of CAUQTA010000014.1, from coordinate 87,274 downwards.
AATCGAGGCTGTTATAGGCTTGATTGGTCTCTGCATCATGCAATACTGCATGCCGGTGGCTGAATGTACCACGTTGCACGTCTTGCCCACTTAAACGAACAATCTTTCCTTCCAACAGAATGGAACCGTACGCCAACAATTCGGCAGCTGCCCAGTTTAGCCGTTTCTTATCAAAGAACATCTCTTTGCGTTCATCCAGCAACTTGCTGATTTGCTTCAATGGACGGAATCCATCGGGAATTGCAGCAAGTTTCTGGCCCACTTTGTCAATCATTTCCTGACTGATGCCCGTAGATGGCGACTGGTCAAAATCTTCCTGAGTTGAACGCCGCAGTGCATTCCAGGCTTCTTCGTTTTTCTGGTAATAATAAGGCAGCGGTTTTTGCTTCACCATATTCAGGCGGTCTTGCAACATGCCCCGAAATTCCTCATCCATTTTTTCGGCCATCTTAGCATCTACATCACCCCGAGTTATCAGCTTCTTATTGTAAATCTCCCGTGGGTTTGGATGCTTTGAAATGACGTTATACAAAGTGGGTTGTGTAAATTTCGGTTCGTCCGACTCGTTATGGCCATGACGACGATAACACACCATGTCAATAAAAATATCACGGTTGAATTTCTGACGGTACTCCGCCGCTAATTTGGCACAAAATACCACTGCTTCCGGATCGTCACCATTGACGTGCAATACAGGCGCATCTACTATTTTAGCCACATCGGTACAATAAATACTAGAGCGGGCATCTTCAAAATCAGTGGTAAAACCAACCTGGTTGTTGATTACGAAATGAATGGTGCCACCGGTATAATAACCTGCCAATGCAGACATCTGAGTTACCTCATACACAATGCCTTGGCCGGCTACTGCGGCATCACCATGAATCAGGATGGGCAATACTTTGTCATAATCACTATGATACAACACGTCGGCTTTGGCACGTGCATATCCCTCCACTACCGGATTGACCGCTTCCAAGTGCGACGGATTGGGAGCCAGTTTTAGCTGTACCTGCTGGCCGCCCGGTGTAGTTATCTGGCTGGCATATCCCATGTGGTATTTCACGTCACCATCGCCCATGGTCAGGTCAGGCGTGTAAGCTCCCTCAAACTCGTTGAAAATGTTTTCATAGGTTTTGCCCATGATGTTTGCCAGCACATTCAAACGCCCACGGTGGGCCATGCCAATGATCACTTCCACTACGCCATCTTCTGCACATTTGTTAATAATGGCATCCAAAGCAGGAATGGTAGTCTCACCACCTTCCAATGAGAAGCGTTTCTGGCCAATGTATTTGGTATGCAGGAAGTTTTCGAATACAACGGCTTCGTTCAGTTTATACAAAATCCGTTTTTTCTCTTCTGTTGAAGGTGTAAACTCTAAGGCTTCTTTCTCAATTTTACGTTTGAAGTATTCAAGTATTTCAGGCTCACGAATATACATATACTCAAACCCGATGGTGCCTTCATAGATTTTCTTTAACGAATCGAGCAATTTTCGCAGCGTTGACGGTTCGCCAAGTACGTCTTTGGCCGCTTCAAACGTAGTATCCAGATCTGTTTCTGCCAAATCAAAATCTTTCAGATCAAGTAATGGCTTGCGGTCCCGACGTTGACGCACCGGATTGGTGTTAGAACGCAGGTGTGCCCGCATGCGATAGGCATGGATCAAGTTCCGCACAGCTATTTCTTTTTGTATGCTTACGCCTGATGCTTTCACAGCTCCGTTGGTAGCAGTGCCGTTTGTTCCGTTCGCTTTCTCGCCATATTGGCTGGAAAACTCAAAGCCTTCAAAAAATTTTTGCCAGCTGGCATCTACCGACTCCGGATTTTCCTTGTAAGAGCGATAAAGGTCGTCAATGTACGATCCGTGTGCATTGGCGATGTAAGAATATTTATCCATGATTAGTAAACTGAGAGTGCATCAACAAACTATGTCTTAGCAAAACACTGAGATTTTGTCTGAAATATGAAAAACGTTTTAGTTAAGAAGACCAGCTAGTAAGCTGATAATGAACGCAAATAAAGAATTAGAGAGTAGACTCGTATGCAAAGCTACAAAACCGCCACATCTAACATAATCGCATAAGCGTTTATACAGATAAAACAATGTATGAATCAATTAGGTTCTTTTGCAATTTTAGGTCAAATCTGGCGAATTATAATAGAATAAAGAAAAAATAATAGGTTTTTAAGCTTAAAAAGATAGTATTTTCTGATTTTGAAAATTTATCTTTGTTCGATTGAAATATTTGTTTGCCTGACACCTTATTTTTAATTCTAATGAAAAAACCTGACACCTCTAAGAAACTACGTTCCCAACAATGGTTTGGCAAAACCGGCAAAGATGGCTTTATCTATCGTGCATGGATGAAAAACCAAGGCGTTCCACACGATGAATTTGAAGGCAAGCCGGTGATTGGCATCTGCAACACCTGGTCAGAATTAACGCCCTGCAACGGACATTTCCGGGAGTTGGCCGAATCCATTAAGAAAGGAGTATGGGAAGCAGGCGGTTTTCCGGTTGAGTTTCCGGTAATGTCATTGGGCGAAACCTTGATTAAGCCGACAGCTATGCTGTACCGCAACCTGGCCAGTATGGATGTGGAAGAGTCGATCCGGGCCAATCCCATTGACGGTGTGGTGCTTATGTGCGGTTGTGATAAAACAACGCCTTCACTGATAATGGGAGCTTGCAGCGTGGATTTGCCAACGCTGGTGGTATCCGGAGGACCGATGATGAAAGGCCGCTGGCGCGGTGGGCTCATTGGCACCTCAGATGTGTGGCACATTGCTGAACAATATAAGACCGGAGATATTACGCAAGCGGAAATTGTGGAAGCTGAAGCCTGTATGGCTCGCACACCCGGCCATTGCGCTGTAATGGGAACCGCCTCTACAATGGCAACCATGGTTGAGGCGCTGGGTTTGTCGCTTCCCAACAATGCGGCAATTCCAGCTGCGGATGCTCGTCGTAAGGTGTTGGCTCAATTATCAGGTCGGCGCATTGTCGAAATGGTTCGCGAAGACATGTATATGTCAAAGATACTGACCCGTCAGGCGTTTGAAAATGCCATTATGATCAATGCGGCCATCGGCGGGTCTACCAATTTTGTCATCCATCTATTGGCTATTGCAGCTCGTATTGGTGTAGATTTGAAAATTGATGATTTTGATGTATTATCAGAGCACATTCCGCTAATTGCCAATATACAGCCTTCCGGAGAACACTTTATGGAAGATTTGTACTATGCAGGAGGCTTACCGGCTGTAATCCGGGAATTGGAATCGGTACTGCGTAAAGAAGCTCTTACTGTTAACGGTCAAACGCTATGGGATAACTGCAAAGAAGCCCCTTGCTACAACCGTGAATTAGTGGGCACGTTGGAAAAACCATTCAAACCTCAGTCGGGTATCGCTGTGGTTAAAGGCAATCTTTCGCCTAACGGGGCCGTTATTAAACCTTCTGCGGCAACGCCCAAACTCATGAAACACCGGGGCAAAGCCGTGGTTTTTGAAAACATTGAGGATTACCACGCCCGAGTTGACGACCCAAAGTTAGATATTGATGAAAATTCGATTATGGTGCTGAAAAACGTGGGGCCGAAAGGATATCCGGGTATGGCCGAAGTAGGCAACATGACGCTTCCTAAAAAACTGTTGGAAAAAGGAGTAACCGACATGGTGCGTATCTCGGATGGACGTATGAGTGGTACTGGCTATGGAACGGTTGTGCTGCATGTTTCTCCCGAAGCCTCTGCCGGAGGTACCATTGCATTGGTGCAAGATGGAGATTGGATTTCGCTGGATGTTCCTAATCGGTCACTTTCGCTGGAAGTTTCGGATGAAGAACTGGCCGAACGTCGCCGCATCTGGGAGACCAACTACGCCGAAAACGCCAGTCGGGGGTATGTGCAACTTTACATCAGGCATGTAGAACAGGCTCACTTAGGTGCCGATATGGACTTTCTGAAAGGGAAATCAGGCAGCACAGTTACACGAGACTCCCATTAACAGATGGGGGTTTTGTGTTTTTGAGAGATACTATTTTTAGATATCTCTCAAAACTTGCATTCCAGGCATTTATCTCCTTGGTTAGATATTCTTTTTTCAATTTTTAAATGTATGCAAGATTTTGAGAATCAGGTTGCCATTGTTACAGGAGCAGGTGTAGGAATTGGGTTTGAGATAGCCAAACAATTGGCTCAAAGAGGTGCCAAAGTAATTCTGAACGATATAGATACTGACTTATGTGCCAATGCAGTTGACAAAATAAACGAAACAGGGGGAATTTGTGAAGCTTGTCCAGGCGACACTAGCCACTTAGAAACCATCCAAAAGCTAGTTGAAACAGCTATTCGAAAATTCGGTAAACTAACCATTCTGATTGCCAATGCTGGCATCACCACCTTTGGCGACTTTTTCGAATACCAGCCGGAATCGCTTCAAAAGTTATTGCAAACTAATTTGTTTGGCACTTTTTTTCTTACACAGACTGCTACAAAGCAAATGGTTCAGCAAGGCAAAGGTGGCCGGATATTACTCATGTCATCCGTGACCGGTCACCAGTCGCACAAAAATCTGGCTGCGTATGGCATGACAAAGGCAGGTATTGAGATGCTTGCCAAAAATCTGATTGTTGACTTGTCGCCTCACCAGATTACCATCAATTGCGTGGCTCCCGGTGCCACACTGACTGAACGAACTCTGGAAGACAAAGACTACCACGAAACCTGGTCGCGTATCACACCTATGGGCAAACCCGCTACGGTACAAGACATTGCCAGTGCTGTCTTATTTCTGGTATCGCCAGCGGCTGGGCACATTACAGGCCAAAGCTTGGTGGTAGATGGCGGCTGGACAGCCATTAGTCCTTCGCCTTACTAGAGAAATAGTATCTTTTCAATCTTCAAAACCTGCCTTTATTAGAGAGAAAAAATACCTCATACCTTACAGGTTACCTTTCTATCCCGATTGTATTAAAATCGTATTTCGCGACATACATATATTTTTCAACAGAATTTGCCAAGTTGGCAAATCTCTGGCTATTGAGTTTTCACCTATCTACTCAACTACATGAAATCTTATTTGTATTTCGCTATTATCTGTATTTCATCTGGATTATTGGTAGCCTGTAGCGGTTCTGAGTCCAAATATGCGGAGGAGGTTCAAACTTTGGATACAGCCAACGTATCCAGCCAAGCAGAATCTGCTCTTAGTCCTACGAACACTACTCCTGAAGGCAATGCAGCCTTTGACTTGACAAGTAAATCAAACCTTGAAAAAACCGGACGGAAATTTATTCGCACAGCGGATGTAAAATTTAAAGTAGTAGATGTTCGCAAAGCAACTACTCATATTGAAGACCTAGCAGCCAAACACAATGGCTTTATTACAAACTCTAATCTGCAAACCCAAGTAGATCAGGTAAAAACGACTGCGATCAGTGCCGATTCCACTCTCGAAATCAAATTCTATACAGTAACCAATGACATCACAGTACGTGTGCCCAATACACAGCTGGATAGTTTGCTGAGAGAAATGAATCAACTGGTTCATTTTCTGGACTATCGGATCATTCGCGCGGAAGATGCAGGGCTAAATCTGATGTCCAGTCAATTACAAAGCAAGCGCTTAGAAAATTACGAGAAACGCGCATCGCAAACCATTGACAAACAAGGTCGAAAATTGGGAGAGACAATAAATGCAACCGATAAACTGTTGGATAAGCAAACTGCCATTGACGAAGCGCATATCCAGCACCTGGAGTTGGAAGACCAGATTGCGTATAGCACTCTTAAACTACAGATTTATCAGCGGGAAACTGTCTTTAGAGAAATTGTTATCAATCCGCAAAATATCGACGACTACCGTCCAAATCTGTTTGTTCGGTTGTGGGAATCGTTGGTTGAAGGTTGGCATATTTTAGTAGAGCTATTGGTTTTCTTTGCCCGCTTGTGGTTCTTATTTGTTCTGGCCATTGTAGCCGTTTTCATCTATCGACGCTACGGGCGAAAATCCAAAGTGGCTGTTTCGCTTTCAGAAAAATAGTATCTTCCTAAAAACAAAAACCCCTGACTTTCACAATCAGGGGTTTTTGCTTCTCCAACTATAGTATTTTACACAAATGAATATTTCTGCGCATTGAGCATAGATACTGCTTTGGCTTCCAATTCGGTATGCCCCATCAGGTATTCGTCTACAGAACGAGCCGCTTCACGACCTTCCGAAATGGCCCAAACCACAAGGCTTTGTCCACGACGCATATCCCCTGCGGCAAACACTTTCGCATTGTTAGTCTGGTAGTTTTGCGCTTTCACATTGCCCCGTTCATCCAGTTCTATCCCTAGGTCATTCAGCATTCCCTCTTGCTGCGGGTGTAAGAATCCCATGGCCAACAGAGCCAGTTCGCAAGGAACTTCACGCTCTGAACCAGCGACTTCTACAAATATCATCCGACCATTTTCGGTTTTCCATTCCAAATCTATCAGCTTTACAGCTTTCAGATTTCCATTTTCATCGCCAATAAACTCTTTGGTCTGAATGGCCCATTGCCTACTTCCACCTTCCTCGTGCGAAGAGGATGTGCGTAACATCATGGGCCAGTGCGGCCAGGGCGTATTCTCAGCACGTTCTTTAGGAGGCATTGGCATCAGCTCAATTTGAGTAATGGAACTGGCTCCGTGGCGAGTTGATGTACCCACACAGTCAGAGCCGGTATCGCCCCCACCAATTACGAAAACATTTTTTCCAGTCGCCAGCAATTCCCCATTCTTATAATCAGAGCCCCGGTGGTCAACTTCCACTTTGCGATTTGAAACGCGTTTGTTTTGCTGACTCAGAAATTCCATTGCGGGATAAATGCCTTTTAAATTGCGTCCGGGGATTGGCAAGTCACGCGGTACTGTGGAACCTCCGCAAAGTAAAATGGCATCAAACTCTTCCAACAACGTTTTTGTGCGAATATTGGCGCCAACATTTGCATTGGTTTTGAATGCAATGCCTTCTTCCTCCATCACCTTTACGCGCCGGTCTATTACCGTTTTATCAAGCTTAAAATCAGGAATACCATACCGCAACAGCCCACCGATGGCATCGGCACGTTCAAAAACTGTTACCCAATGCCCCGCTTTGTTTAGCTGAGCAGCGGCAGCCATTCCAGCCGGGCCTGAACCTATCACCGCGACTTTTTTTCCTGTGCGGTATTTAGGCTGGCGGGGTTGCACATAGCCTTTTTCGAAAGCGGTTTCAATGATAAACCGTTCAATAGCTTCTATGGTTACTGGTGGCTTATTAATGCCTAGCACACAAGATGACTCGCACGGAGCCGGGCAGATACGTCCTGTAAATTCAGGAAAATTATTGGTAGACGCCAAAATTTCGTAGGCCAGTTCCCAATCCTGCGCATATACAGCATCATTAAACTCAGGAATGATATTACCCAGCGGACAGCCACTGTGGCAAAAAGGAACACCACAGTTCATGCACCGTGCCGCCTGTTCTTCTGCCTTGGGTTGTGGCAGAGTCATTTCAACTTCTTTGTAATCTTTTACCCGCTCTTCTGCTTTTCGTTTGGTCGGCAGATCACGTGTAAATTCCAGAAATCCGGTTGGTTTGCCCATGTTTATCTAACTATTTTTTCTGATACATAAAGTAAATAAGTAAAACAGCAGGTTTTGCCTTTTGAAAAGATACTATTTTACAAAGGTGAAATGTTTCACCCTTATTTTTAGATCTTAGCTAACTCCTGAAAATTACCGTAAACAATTTCTTTGTTCTGAATCTGTTCAGTAAGAGAAATGTTTTTCTTCTCCAAAGCCTTTTTGAAATCGAAAGGCATCACTTTTACGAATTGCCCGATAATCGTTTTCCAATTAGCTAACACATCTTTAGCAACCCCTGATTTGGTAAACTCAGCATGGTTCTCCACATACAACCGAATGATGTTTTCATCTTCTTCGGTCAAGGCTTCCAGATTTACCATTTCACGGTTTACTTTGCCTTCAAAATCGCCTGATTTGTTCCATACATAAGCCACACCGCCACTCATACCAGCCGCAAAGTTGCGTCCGGTATTGCCCAAAATAATGGCAACACCTCCTGTCATGTATTCGCACCCATGATCGCCTATTCCTTCTACTACTGCTTTCACACCTGAATTACGCACACAGAAACGTTCGCCTGCCATACCCCGAATGTAAGCTTCACCAGCTGTTGCACCATAAAAGGCCACGTTTCCAATAATGCTGTTTTCAGACGGTACAAACGTAGCTTTCTTGTCAGGGTAGATAACCAAACGAGCACCCGATAAGCCTTTACCAACATAATCATTGGCATCGCCTTCCAGTTCTAGGGTAAGGCCTTTTGCACCAAATGCTCCAAAGCTCTGACCCGCATGACCATTGAACTTGTAATGAATGGTATCGTTTGGCAGTCCATCGCCCAAATACTTCTTCGAAATCTCATTGGATAGCATGGTTCCTACAGCACGGTCGATGTTCTGAATTTCAAAGTCGCCTTTGACTTCTTTCTTGTCTTCCAGTGCTGCCTTTGCCTGACGAATCAATTCCAGATCCAGAATGGCATCAATTCCATGATCTTGCTCTTCCTGTTTGTACAAACCTACTTCCAGACTAACGGGTGATTTGTGCAGGATAGCGGCAAAATCCAGATTTTTATGTTTCCAGTGATTGATATTATCCCTCGGTTCTAAACGATCTACCTGGCCTACCATTTCACTGACTGTACGGAAACCAAGTTCAGCCATGATCTCACGCAGTTCTTGAGCCAGGAATGTAAACATGTTGACCACATGTTCAGGTCGGCCAGTGAACAAGGCACGCAACTCTTCTCTTTGCGTAGCTACACCAACCGGGCAGGTATTCAAGTGACACTTACGCATCATGATACACCCGGTGGTCACTAACGCTGCAGTAGCCACACCAAATTCTTCAGCACCCAACAGGGCAGCAATGGCCAAGTCGCGGCCGGTACGAATCTGTCCATCTGCTTGAACCACAATCCGGCTACGCAATTTGTTTTTCACCAAGGTCTGGTGCGTTTCAGCTAACCCAAGTTCCCATGGCAAGCCTGCATGACGAATAGAACTTAACGGCGATGCTCCTGTACCTCCATCGTGGCCTGCAATCAAGACTACATCCGCATGAGCTTTGGCTACCCCTGCGGCAATGGTTCCAACACCAGCTTCAGAGACTAACTTCACACTGATCCGAGCATTCCGATTGGAATTCTTTAGATCAAAAATTAATTGGGCTAAATCTTCAATCGAATAGATATCGTGATGTGGTGGTGGCGAAATCAATCCCACACCTGGCGTAGAATGGCGGGTCCGTCCAATCCATTCATCCACTTTATGGCCTGGCAACTGTCCGCCTTCACCCGGCTTAGCACCCTGAGCCATCTTGATTTGCAACTCCTGAGCATTGCTCAAGTAATAACTTGTCACCCCAAAACGCCCTGAAGCAACCTGTTTGATAGCCGAGTTAAGCCAATCACCGTTTTCCAATTTGTCGAATCGGCGTTCATCCTCTCCACCTTCGCCGCTGTTGCTCTTGCCACCAATACGGTTCATGGCAATTGCCAGCGTTGTATGTGCTTCCCAAGAGATAGAACCAAACGACATTGCTCCTGTAGCAAAACGCTTGAAAATGCTTTCAATTGATTCGACTTCTTCAATTGGAATGGATTTGCCTGGCTTAAATTTGAACATGCCACGTAACGTCAGGGCTTTCTGAGTCTGATCATCAATTAGTTTAGAGTATTTCTTAAACAATTGATAGTCATTGCGACGTGAAGATTCCTGAAGCAAGTGAATGGTTTGCGGATTGAAAATATGTTGTTCCCCCCGCTGCTTCCACTGATATACACCTCCTACTTCCAGGCGTTGGGTAGGAATTGGATCAGAAGGGAATGCCAGGTGGTGGCGAATCAAAACTTCGCGTGCAATATCGTCTAGTTTCAGTCCACCAATGCGCGATACCGTACGGGTAAAGTAAGTCTCAATCACTTCTTTGTGAATACCCAGCGCCTCAAAAATCTGTGCTCCCTGGTAAGATTGAAGGGTCGAGATACCCATTTTAGCAAAGATTTTCAACAACTCTTTGCCAACTGATTTGATATAGTTTTTGTGTAAATACTCCTCTTCCAAATCGGTATCCAACCGATCTTTGCGTTTCATATCCGAGATGGTCTCAAAAGCCAAATAAGGATTGATACCTGAAGCCCCGTAGCCAATTAATGTGGCAAAGTGATGCGTTTCCCACACATCGCCTGCTTCTACAATGATACCTACGTTATCACGCAACCCCTTACGGATCAAGTGATGGTGTACAGCCGCAGTAGCCAAAAGCGACGGAATCTGAGCATGGCTGCTATCAAAACTACGATCTGACAAGATAATGATAGAAAACCCGTCTACTACTGCATCTTCTGCATACCGGCACAGTCTTTCCAAGCCTCTTTCCAACGAACCGGCTTCACCGTCCGCTTTAAAGTAAGTATAGATGGTTTTGGTTTGAAATCCTTTGTGGTCAATGTACCGTATCTTCTCTAAATCCTGGTTAGTTAATACCGGTTGAGGCAGTTCCAATGTATGGCAATGCTCCGGTGTTTCAATAAGCAGGTTTTTGGAAACGCCTACAAATGAAATCAATGACATTACCATCCGCTCCCGGATCGGGTCAATTGGCGGGTTGGTTACCTGTGCAAACAACTGCTTGAAATAACTAGATAAATGCTGGCTCTGATCAGACAATACGGCTAATGGAGTATCTAACCCCATAGACCCCAAGGCTTCCAAGCCTGTCATAGCCATTGGCCCAATCACATACTTTAAGTCTTCTGAAGTATAGCCAGCAGCAATTTGTCTTTTTACCAACGCCTTCTCATCCAATGGTCTGAATTTGCCGCCTGGCTCTGGTACATCGGCCAATTTGATCTTATTTTGCTTCAGCCATTCTCCATAAGGCTGGCGAGAACTAATCTGATCTTTTACTTCTTCATCAGATAGTATTCTGCCCTGCTCCATATCAACAATAAACATCCGTCCTGGCTGCAAACGACCTTTTTTGATCACTTTGGCTTCGTCTATTTCCAACACACCTGTTTCTGAAGCCATGATAACCATATCATCGCTGGTTACACAGAAACGAGATGGACGAAGACCATTCCGATCTAAGGTAGCACCTACTATCTTGCCATCTGTAAATGTAATGGAAGCCGGGCCATCCCAGGGCTCCATCAAGGAAGCATGGTATTCGTAAAACGCTTTACGTACAGGATCCATGTCTTCATTGCCATCCCATGCTTCGGGAATCAACATCATCATAACTTGGGGCAATGAACGACCACTCAATACCAGCATTTCGATCACATTGTCCAGATTGGCCGAATCCGAGAAAGTCGGGTTACACACCGGCCGCAACATATCCAATTCTTCTTTGGTAAAGAACTCAGAGAAAAACTCGGTTTCGGCAGCTGTAAACCAAGTTACGTTGCCACGCACGGTATTGATCTCTCCATTGTGGGCAATGTATCGGAAAGGCTGAGCTAGCTTCCAGGAAGGAAATGTATTGGTAGAAAAACGTGAGTGTAGTACAGTAAGTGCCGACACTACGTTTTCATTGTGCAAGTCAGGGAAATAAGGACGAACCTGTCCGGTAGTTAACTGACCTTTGTATACAATAGTCTTATAGGAAAGAGAGGCAAAATAAAAGTCGCCTTTCAGGCCTTGAACCGACTCATTGATAACGCGTGTAGAATAATTGCGCAATACAAATAGCTTGCGTTCAAACTCATCCGGATTGGCAATATGCGATGGACGTTTGATAAAGACCTGCTCCATCTGTGGCTCAACTGCCAACGCACTTTCGCCGATATCGCCATTCATGGTAGGCACCACCCGGTACCCAATCAGCTCAAGCTTTAATTGCTTAATCTTACGATTAAGAATCGTACGGCATTCCTCACGCAGTTTTTCATCTTTTGGAAAGAAAACCATGCCCACTCCGTATTCGCCATACGGTGGCAGCACCATTCCTAGTTTTGTACATTCATCTAAAAAGAACTCATGCGGAATCTGAATTAAAATACCCGCACCATCACCTGTATTTGCCTCACACCCACACGCCCCACGATGCTCCATGCGGGTTAGCATCTTTATCCCATCTTCAACGATTTGATGCGATTTTCGGCCTTTGATATTTGCTATAAATCCGATACCGCAGGCATCATGCTCAAAACTAGGGTGGTACAGGCCTTCCTGTTGCAATAGTTCGTTCTGCTCATTCATGTGGCTTGACTTAGGATAATACAATTTTTTATAGAAATAATATTTTTAAGCAGCGACATACCAAATAAAATTCTCTTTTACCCGGTTAGTCAGCATAAAGATAGGGTTAAATCAATCTGTACAAACTTTAACATTAGTCTTTCAGATAGTAGACAGAATAAAGCGTAAATCAATATTCAGTTTAGAAAATTACGTAAATAATTTGTTTTTACCATGACCTGAGCCTTCTTTTTAGACATTTTATTTAAAATATCGCATAAAAAACTAGAAAAATACCAAAATCAAGGCTAACCGTTCAAATTCTCACTAAAAAACACGTGATAAATAAGGGTTATTACTTATGAGTAATGCGCTTTTACCAATGTATAATCTTACGAAGTGGTAGTGATTTGTAGTATTCTTTGCAGAATAAGGTACTAAGCCAAATATAATTTGTTTTTCTGTTTTTTATCTATAAAGCCAATCTAAACAGCAATTAAATGGCTCACTGCCTTTTCCTCAGTCAAAGACAGTGCTGAAACAATCTTTTCTTTCCGCATTCACGCCTATTTTTAAGGTAACAGCCGCAACTCATCCAGATGCGAGTAAAAAATATCACTTCTACTCAAAAAATAAACGCCATTACAGAATAATGTAACAAAAAATAGAAATAAAGCGTTATTTTGTATGCTTTTTTCTCATAAACCTAAGTTTTTTAACTATAAATGCTCATTTTTTTAATCTAAAATTTGTTTTTGTGAATTTATATCCACAGTTTAGCATCACTTTTAACAAACAGCCTTAAGTACAAACCCTTATTAGAAGTTTTTCAACTAATTTTTGTCATACCTGCATCAACAAACAATCGTTTTTATGAAATTTTATCTATTTTTCACTAAAACCCTGTAAAACTGCTCGTACGCCTAAACAAACAGCTCTTACCTTAACCCATTATCTCTAATCAAACCCATTTAAGTACTATGAAAAAATTCCTTTACCTAACCTTATCACTTTCCAGCCTATTTCTAACTTCACACGCCCAGGATGCAGATTCAACAAAGGGATCATTTACGTTTTCCGGTTATTTGGATACTTACTATATAGCTAACTTTAATAATCCAGCCTCCCGTAGCAATGTAGGAGCAGGAGGAGTAGGAACCGCCCGCGCATTTGATCAGCGTGCTGGTCAGTTTTCACTGGGTCTGGTGCAAACCAAAATGGTGTATAGCAATCGCAAGTCAGAAGCGGTTGTCGATTTGACCTTTGGCCCAAATGCCGATTTGGGAAATTATGGTAACTCCGTTTTTTTAGGAAGTGGCTCTATATCAGCGATAACAATCAAACAAGCCTATTTCACTTATAAAGCAACAGATAAATTATCCTTTACTGCTGGTCAGTTTGGTACCCACATCGGCTATGAAGTGATTGACGCTCCCGTAAATTACAATTATTCATTGTCAAATCTGTTCAATAACGGCCCCTTCTATCACATAGGTCTGAAAGCCGCTTATGCCTTTTCTGATAACTTCGCTCTAATGGCTGGCGTAGTCAATAACGTTGATAATCTGAATGATAACAACCGCTCGAAAGGTGTGATTGCTCAGATGTTTGTCAAGCCTACCGAAGGATGGAATGTGTATTTCAACTGGATGGGTAGCAATGAAGCGAATCCAAAAGCCAACGGCAAAGATACCACAGCGTCTTATTCTATTCTCGACCTAACTACCACCTACCAGATTACGGATAAATTCCTGATTGGTGTAAATGCAGCAACTGGCTGGCAAAAAGGAAGTTTTCAAGGTAGCGATCCTGTTCCTAGTGGTACTAACTGGGGTGGTGTTGCTTTCTATACAAACTACGCTTTTACCGATGCTTTTGGTTTGGGAGTTCGTTATGAAGTATTTGATAATACAGGTGGCGCCAGAGGTTTAACTGCATTAAACAACCAAGGCCAATTTGTAGGCGCCCAAGTAAATTCATTTACATTAACCAGCAATGTAACACTAGCCGATGGTCATTTATTATTAAAGCCTGAACTACGCATTGATAGTTATAACAAAAACAAATTTGACGATGCCGATGGCAATTTAAAGAAATCGCAAACCACTCTTGGTCTAGCAGCCATCTACAAATTCTAATACCGAAGCAAAAGTGATGTGGGAGAAAATAGTATCTCTGAAATATGTGAAACCCCTATTGGTCATGGCTTTGTGCATCGTCTTTCACCAGGCCGATGCACAAACCGTGCTGCCACTGGAAGCCGGAAAGGTAGTCTATTATGACATTGTTGAAGCCGACTCTCTTTCCAGAGAAATACTTTCAGAAAATGCACATCGCTGGCTTTCGGCTCAAAACTTTGCTTCTATTGCTGACTCAGTAACTGCCGACGGATACAAACTAGTTGCAAACAATCAATTGCCTGTCTATGCAACGGGCTATGTTTCCAAAAAGCAGAATGGGATCGTTACGTACAATCTGCTTATAGAACTAAAAAATGGAAAGTACCGGTATCGGTTTTCCGACTTTGTCTTTCACTATTACCGGGAAAATCGCAATTACAAGCTGATATCCACCGGAAAAACTAAACCACTGGAAGAAAACACGGCCAGTGGGTGGCAAAAAACCTGGGAATACAATCAGAAACTGACTCACCAGACGATTAATGCCTTAATAGAAACGCTAAAAAAAGAGATGCAACACCATCCGGCAGCCGAAAAGACAACAGTTGCCAAAGAAGAAAAAGAATGGTGAATCTTGAAAACCTACTATTAATGCAATTCCTGTATTAACACGCAACCTTTCCTCTAAACCAACATAAAATTCATTTAGCCTTATTTTAAAAGGCATTTATCGAAAAAAAGTATTTATTTAAAGAAAAAGCATCTATTTTAATTGCATAAATCACAAATCGTACTTATTTTTGTAATAGTAGGCTACAAAAAACAACCTATCCCCTTCCCAATTAGCAAAAGTCCATCAACTATAAAAAAACCAATTCCAAACTTAATCTATTAACTGTCTGTCACTTTAACGTTTATTCGTATGAACCAAAAAACTATTATTCCTCTTTTGATTCTACTGGTAATAAGCTTTTCGGCTATTCTCTTACCAGCTGTACCCACACAAATTGTAACCGAAGGAGTGAATGGAGCCGATGTAGCCTGGATGCTTACTGCTACTGCATTTGTATTGTTGATGACTCCTGGGCTGGCCTATTTCTATGGTGGCATGGTAAATAAGCGCAACGTTATCTCTACCATGTTGCAAAGCTTTGTGTCAATGGGAATTATCAGTATTCTTTGGGTAATCGTTGGGTTTAGCTTGGCCTTCGGTGACACAATCGGCGGTTTTATTGGTAACCCAACTACGTATTTCATGTTCAATCACGTGTTGGATGCACCGCTTTGGGGCACTATCCCATTGGCATTGTTTGCCATGTTCCAGTTAAAGTTTGCCATCATCACTCCTGCTTTGATTACCGGTTCGTTTGCAGAACGAGTGAACTTCAAAGGGTATGTGTTATTCATCGTATTGTTCAGCTTATTGATCTATTCTCCACTGGCCCACATGACCTGGCATCCAGAAGGTTTCTTCTTCAAACTGGGCGTATTGGACTTTGCCGGTGGTACAGTAGTACACATGTCGGCAGGTTGGGCAGCATTGGCAGCGGCTATCTTCCTGAAAAAACGCAAGGCATTGGTTGAAAACGAAGTATTACCACCTGCCAACATTCCATTTGTATTGTTAGGTACTGGTCTGTTGTGGTTTGGCTGGTTTGGTTTCAATGCCGGTTCTGCTTTGTCTGCAGGTCCATTGGCGGTAAGTGCTTTTGCTACCACCAACATTGCTGCTGCTGCCGCTGGTTTGTCTTGGGTATTGTATGATGTAGCTCGTGGCAAAAAACTATCAGCACTTGGTTTTTGTATCGGTGCGGTAGTAGGTCTGGTTGCGATCACTCCTGCAGCTGGATTTGTGACAATTCCAGCAAGTATCTTCATCGGTACCATTGCGGGTATCATCAGTAATGTAGTGGCTCACTGGAAAGCAAAATCAGGCAGAATCGACGACACACTGGACGTATTCCCTTGCCACGGTGTAGGTGGTATGGTAGGTATGGTAATGACGGGGTTGTTCGCTACAACTGCGGTTAATGCTGCAGGTGCACAAGGCCTGGCATTTGGAGAAACGGCTCTATTCCTGAAACATATGCTTGCCCTGGTATTGGTATCTATATTCGCTTTTGGTGGTTCTTACTTGTTGCTAGTTATCACTAACGCCATTGTTCCTCTGCGTGTAACAGAAGAAGAAGAACGTATGGGTCTGGATGTTAGCCAGCACGACGAAGTATTGATGGAAGCTTAAGAAATAGTATCTTCATCAACAAAAAAACCTCTTCCGACGAAGAGGTTTTTTTGTTTGCAGTATTCCTGAATGTCAAGAGTAGCAAGAAGCCGGGTTTTACCTTTTCTAACTATACTATTTTTCTCTTTTACAGAATGCTCAGAAAATTTCTTTACTGCAACAAACCCATCAGGTATTTTCCATATCCACTTTTGATCAGAGGCTGCGCAATGGACTCTAATTGCCCGGCGTTGATAAAGCCTTCGCGGTAAGCGACTTCTTCAATGCAGCCGATTTTGAGCCCCTGCCGTTCTTCTATTACTTGCACAAATGTACCTGCCTGCATCAGAGAAGCAAAGGTACCGGTATCGAGCCAGGCAGTGCCCCGGTCCAAAATTCCTACGTGCAATTTTTCCTGCTCCAGGTAAATCCGGTTCACATCAGTGATTTCCAGTTCACCCCGGGGACTTGGTTTCAGATTTTTGGCAATCTCCACCACTTCATTGTCATAAAAATACAACCCCGGCACCGCAAAGTTCGATTTGGGTTTGGCAGGTTTCTCCTCTA
Organism: uncultured Sphingobacteriales bacterium; assembly: GCA_963520985.1. Lineage (GTDB taxonomy): Bacteria > Bacteroidota > Bacteroidia > Cytophagales > 172606-1 > Xanthocytophaga. The sequence continues at coordinate 70,077 of CAUQTA010000014.1, read as the reverse complement.
TGGTAATGGCTTTCATCTGTTTGTCAAACTCTACCACGCCATACCGTTCCGGGTCAGTAACGTGATACGCAAATACACGCCCACCCACCGGATTGTTGTGTTGCTTCAGCAGCTTGCCCAGTCCACTTCCATAAAATATGTTATCTCCCAGAATCAGAGCCGCTTTGTCGTTTCCGATGAACTGCTCTCCTATCACAAACGCCTGTGCCAGTCCATCGGGGCTGGGCTGCACGGCATACGAAAAGTTACACCCCAGGCGTGAGCCGTCGCCCAGTAGCTTTTGAAAAAGAGGCATGTCGTGCGGGGTAGAGATCAGCAGAATGTCTTTGATACCGGCCAGCATCAGCGTAGACAACGGGTAATAAATCATGGGCTTATCATAAACAGGCATCAGTTGCTTGCTTACTGCCAGCGTAAGTGGATGCAGTCGGGTACCTGAGCCACCGGCTAAGATGATTCCTTTCATACAGTAAGTTCGGATAAATAAATGATAGACAACGGCCTGAACCAAACCGTTTTTAATGAATGACTAATTGGGTTGCCGCAGAAAATAGTATCTTTTAAAAAGTAAAAACCGCCTGATGTCAAGAAACAATTTGTCTTTCTCTGAACCAGTCTACGGTAATGGACAATCCTTGTTCGAAACGTACCTGCGGATCATATCCGAGCAGTCGTCGGGCTTTAGACACATCCGCCAGACTGTCTCTGATATCGCCCACACGCGGAGGCACATGCACAGCTTCCGTCGCCGGATTTATCTTGCTTTTCAGGATTTCGAAAAGCTGATTCAGAGAAGTTCGTTCGCCTACGGCTACATTGTACACCTGATTGATTGCCTCTTCTGAAGCAAAAACAGCTTTTATGTTAGCCTGAACCACATTGGCCACAAACGTAAAATCGCGGGTTTGCTCTCCATCACCATAAATTTTAGGCGACTGGCCGTTTTGCAAGGCATGAATCATCAACGGAATGACGGCTGCATACGCTCCCTGCGGACTTTGCCGTGGTCCAAATACATTGAAATACCGCAATCCGATGATTTGCATGCCGTACGTTTTGGCAAACACATCGGCATAGAGTTCGTTTACATACTTGGTGACGGCATACGGCGACAGAGGCTTGCCAATTTCGTCTTCTACTTTGGGCAATTTCTTGCTGTCGCCATACGTGGATGAAGAGGCTGCGTAAATGAATCGCTTGGCTTTGGCATCGCGGGCAGCAACCAGCATGTTCAGGAAACCGTCAATATTGACCGCATTAGTGGTTTGCGGATCATTGATGCTGCGGGGCACCGAACCTAACGCAGCCTGATGCAACACAAAATCGATTCCTTGGCAAGCTGCGCTACAACTCTCCGGATTGCGGATGTCACCTTCTACAAATTCAAACGCCGGATTGGGCAAAAAGCTTTCCAGATTTTCTGAAAAACCGGTGCTCATATTGTCTAGCACCCGTACTTTGCCTGCCCCATACTTGAGCAAATATTCAATCAGATTGGAACCAATGAATCCAGCGCCGCCGGTAATAAGAAAGCTATGCGTACTTAAATCGTGTGAATGAAACGGGGTTTCGTACATAAAATAGAATAAAAGGATTCAGTCCAAAATAGTATCCGCCAGACGATCAAAACCCTGCCTATGGACTATTTAATTAAGAATGCTGGTATTGTTTCTGGTAATAGTCTTGATAAGCCCCTGAGGTTACGTTTTCGAGCCAGGCTGTATTTTCCAGATACCAGTCCACTGTTTTTTCGAGGCCTTCTTCAAACTGAAGCGACGGATTCCAGCCCAGATCGTTCATGATTTTGGTGGCATCAATGGCGTAGCGCAAATCGTGCCCGGCCCGGTCAGTAACAAAGGCAATCAGCTTTTCCGACTCGCCTTCGGCACGGTGAAGCTTCTTGTCCATGATGCGGCAAAGCAGCCGTACCAGATCAATGTTTTTCCATTCGTTAAAGCCGCCAATGTTGTACGTTTCGCCGATTTTTCCTTTATGAAAAACGGTATCAATGGCAGCGGCGTGATCGATCACATATAGCCAGTCTCTCACATTGTCGCCTTTTCCATAAATAGGTAACGGCCTGTAATTCCTGATGTTATTGATACACAGCGGAATCAGTTTTTCGGGAAAATGATTGGGACCGTAGTTATTGGAGCAGTTGGACAAAACCACCGGCATTTTGTAGGTATTGTGGTAAGCTCGCACAAAATGATCGGAAGCAGCTTTGGATGCCGAGTACGGCGACTGCGGGTCGTAGGGTGTTGCCTCGGTGAAAAACTCGGTCGGATTGTGCAATGAACCGTACACTTCGTCGGTCGACACATGGTAGAACAAATGATTGTCCATGTCGTTTTTCCAGGCTTCGCGAGCCGTGTTGAGCAGTTGCACAGTGCCGATAACGTTGGTCTGAACGAAAGCCAGCGGGTCAGTAATGGATCGGTCTACGTGGCTCTCGGCGGCCAGATGAATGACTCCATCAAAATTATGAACCGCGAAAAGTACTTTCAGTGCATCAGCATCACAAATGTCGCCTTTGATAAAGGTGTAATTGGGTGCTTTTTCGATATCCGCCAGATTGGCCAGATTGCCTGCGTACGTCAGTTTATCCAGATTAAAAATATGGTAATCCGAATACCGGTTTACAAATCGGCGCACCACGTGTGAGCCAATGAATCCGGCGCCACCGGTAATGAGTATTTTCTTCATAGCCTCTTTTGTTTCAAAATAGTATCTTTTCAAAGACCAAAACCTCTGTATTTATTTGCTCGCTAATTTCTGTTGCCACCGCCAGGCATCGCGCATGGCGTCTGTGATGGAAAGTTCTGTTTTCCAGCCTAGTTCCTCACTCGACTTAGTCACATCGGCATATACCTGCTCAATATCGCCCGAACGGCGCGGCCCAAAATGGTATTGCACCTTTACGCCTGTCGATTTCTCGAAAGCATCAATTGCCTCCAGCACGGAATTTCCTTGCCCCGTACCCAGGTTAAAAATATCATAAAAAGAAGTAGCTATTTGGTTTTCAAGCAGCTTCATTGCTTTTACGTGGGCTTTGGCCAGATCAACGACGTGTATGTAATCCCGAATGGCTGTTCCGTCGGGTGTCTGGTAATCGTTTCCAAAAACGGTGATCGGCGGACGCAACCCCGCTGCCGATTGGGTGATAAACGGAACCAGATTGCTGGGAACTCCACGCGGCAATTCGCCGATTTCGGCAGACGGATGTGCACCCACCGGATTAAAGTAACGCAACGAGATGGCTTTCAAAGGCTTGTTTCCAATAGAGACCGTTTGCCGGATCATTTCTTCGCAGAGTTGCTTGCTGGCTCCGTACGGCGACTGGGCAGGCAGCATCGGTGAGTTTTCCGTTACTGGCAATTGTTCGGGCTGGCCATACACCGTACAAGACGACGAAAACACCAGATGAGGGGCATTGTATTTAAGCATCAGATTCATCAGCACCAGCGTGGAACCCAGGTTGTTTTCAAAGTACTCGATGGGTTTCTGCACCGATTCGCCCACGGCCTTGAAAGCCGCAAAGTGAATGGCTCCCACAATCTGGCCTTCCGTCTGAAACAGGTTTTCCATGGCTGCTGTGTCGTTGCAGTCAATGGCATACAACTTTACTTCTTTGCCAATAATGTTGCGGAGGCCCGTTAGCACGCTTTCCTCCGAATTCGAAAAATTATCGACAATAATGGGTTCGTAGCCAGCCTCATACAGTTCGACAACTGTATGCGAACCGATGAATCCGGCTCCCCCTGTAACAATGATTTTTTTCATAAAAGCTAATTCAGAATAGATGTCGTGTTTGTGTCAGAGTATAGTTTTTTATAACGCATGGGCAATGTAATGCTAAATGTGGTACCCATGCCAAAAGTTGAATCTACTTCAATACGGCCACCCAGCTTTCCGATCGATTCCTTGGCTATATACAAGCCCAATCCTGCTCCTTTTTCGCGCGAAGTAGCCCGGTAAAACATCTGGAACAACTGGGGTAGTCTATCCGCTTCAATCCCGATGCCGTTGTCCGAGATAGTCAATAGCAGGCTGTCGGGTGCCTCACTCACATTTACTTCCAGATACGGCTCCGCTTTTTTATCATCCGAATACTTGATTCCATTCGACAAAAAATTATTGAGTATCAATCGAATGCGGTACAAATCGGAAATTACCACCAAATTTGTATCTACTTTATTTTTAAACAAAACCTTTTTGCCTTTTTCATCAAATACCAGGTTGGAATAAATCTCATTGATCAGCCCGTGCAAATCTATTTCTTCGTGATTGATTGCCGTACGTGTATTGCGTGTGTAGTGCGTCAAATCGTCGATGAACCGGCGCAAAGAAGCTACACTCTTTTCCATGGCGCCTAAAAACAACTGCGTTTCTTCCGGGCTGGTTGTGGTTTTGAGAATGGTCACAATACCCGCAATGGAGTTGAGAGGTGCCTTCAAATCATGCGAAGCAGTATACACAAACTGGTCCAGTTCCTGATTGGCTTTGATGAGTTGAATGTTCTGCTGCTCGATGCGCTGCGTGTACTGGTACGTAAGCGAGTTGAAAAAATACACCATTATGCACAAGGCAATGTAAGTGAGCACAAAGCTGACTTGCTGAGCGGTGTGGTCGGTCCCGATTACCAGTTGCTTAAAGTCGGTACTGACAATCAAATATAAAATAAAACTCAAACCCGCATACAGCAAGCCTTCGATGCGTTTCTCATAGCCAAAAATTGCCATTGCCGCCAGGCCCGTAAACATGTAAAAAAGATCGCTGTTGGTGTTAGGAAACAACCAGGAATAATACGTTGTAACGCCATACCCTCTGAGAAACAACAGCAAAGTACCTACCTGAAAATATCCTTTCCGGATGAGCCACAAACTCAGCAGGTTGCTCAGAAAGCCGATGTACAACACCGTGTTGTCTGATTTTTCCAGAAAACCCAGCACCATCCAGATACACCCACTGCACAGGTAGATCAACAGAAAATACCCCGCCAGCAATACCCGCTTGCGGTGCTCTTCTGAAGCAATTGACTGATTACCAATAAGAAACGCATTGACTTTTTTCACATAAAAAGATTTATGCAAGCTGAATAAAATACGCCAAGCCAATTAGGTATCAATCGTTCACTGCCTGTTCTTTACCTCACAAAATAGTATCTTTTCAAAAGCAAAAACCTCCTTTACTAAAGCGACCAATAGTTGAGCCGCTGTATTTTGTTACGGTAAATTCCCTTTATATCCACAACAATGCCTTTGTCTGTGGTGAGTGATTGAAAATAAGCTTCGTCCAGTTTCAGATAGGGTTTGTGGTTTACAGCTACCACTACGGCATCGTAGGCACCGGTTGGTTCGGCTACCAGTCCAAAGCCGTATTCGTGTTTCAACTCTTCCGAATCGGCGTGGGGGTCTACCACATCTACCTGCACGCTGAAGTTGAGCAACTCATTGATGACATCGGCTACTTTCGAGTTACGAATGTCCTCCACGTTTTCCTTGAAAGTGGCACCCATCACCAGCACGCGGGCCTTGGTAATGTCTTTACCCTGCTTGGCCATCAGTTGCACGGTTTTTTTGGCAACATACGCCCCCATGGCGTCGTTAATCTGACGGCCGCTCAGAATTACTTCCGGTATATACCCCAGTTCCTTCGATTTGTAAGTCAAATAATACGGATCTACCCCGATGCAGTGCCCTCCCACCAGTCCCGGACTGAATCTAAGGAAGTTCCATTTGGTCCCGGCCGCTTCCAGCACTTCGTAGGTATTGATTTTCATTTTGTCAAAAATCACCGACAGCTCATTCATCAGGGCAATGTTCAGGTCGCGTTGGGTATTTTCGATGATTTTGGCAGCTTCAGCTACTTTGATCGAAGACGCACGGTGTACACCTGCATCCACTACCAGTTCATATACCTTGGCAATCACATCCAGTGACTGGGCATCACAACCCGACACTACTTTGGTAATTTTTGCCAGCGTGTGTTCTTTATCACCTGGATTGATTCGTTCGGGCGAGTAGCCGACTTTAAAGTCTCCCGGAAATTTCAGTCCCGACTCCTGTTCCAGAATCGGAATGCAATCTTCTTCGGTGCAGCCCGGATAAACCGTAGACTCATACACGACATAATCGCCGGCCTTCAGCACTTTGCCTACCGAACCCGAGGCTCCGATAAGCGGCTTCAAGTCAGGCATGGTATGCGAATCGATGGGAGTAGGAACGGCCACAATGAAAAAAGAAGCCTTTTTCAACACATCCAGCGAATCTGTAAACTCAATGTCACAACCTTCAAAATCAGCGGCATCTAATTCGCCACTGGGATCTATGTTTTGTTGCATCAATTGGATGCGTTTGGCGTTGATATCAAAGCCAATGACTTTCACTTTCCGGGCAAATGCCAATGCAATGGGCAGGCCTACGTATCCTAAGCCAATAACGGCTAGTGTTTTTTCTTTGGAAACCAGCTGATCGTACACAGAAAAAATAAAAGAATGAATAGAAAATTAAAATACCGGCTCAAAAATAGTATCTTTTTAAAAATAAAAACCTCTTATTCAAAAAAACAAGAGGCGAACCGGGTGACACCCAACACAAAATTGAGCAGTGTTGGTTTAGTTTTCCACCAGAGGAAAATAAATGTGAAACGCAGCGCCTTCACCCAGAATGGAGGACGCCCAGATGGCCCCTCCGTGATTGATGACCACCTTTTCGCAAATGGCCAGGCCTATGCCGGTGCCGGGATATTCCGCTTTGCCGTGCAAACGCTGAAACACCTGAAAAATGCGGTCAGCGTATTGTTCTTCAAAGCCGATGCCATTGTCTACAAAGGCAATGTGATGATAGTAAGGCACCAGATGAACCGGCTTTACCGAAACGGGCAGGCGGCCATAAGGAACCAACTCATAGCTAATGCGGATATGAGGGGCCACATGGGGTTTATGAAACTTCAGCGAATTGCTCAACAGGTTCTGAAACAATTGTTCCAGTTGCGAATTATCGCCCGAAACCATCGGCAAGGAATCTATTTCCAATTTGGCTCCGGTTTCCTGTACACGCAGTTCCAGTTCGGAAGCCACTGTGGCAATCACCTGATTCAGATTGACCTGTTCGGTTTCTTTGGGCTGGCTCGAAAGCCTTGAATAAATCAATAAGTCCTTGATCAGCAGCGACATCCGGTTGGCAGCAGCCTGCATTCTTTCCAATATCGTTTTTCCTTCTCCCAGTTCCTGCCCATATTGCTTTTTCAGGATATCACCAAATGATTGAATTTTGCGCAACGGCTCCTGCAGATCGTGGCTGGCAATGTAGGCAAACTGTTCCAGATTGCTGTTGGAACGCAGCAACAACTGATTCGACTCTGTGAGATCGGCATTGGCCGCAGCCAGGGCTTCATTTATGACCGCTAATTCATCGGTCCGCAGCTTGACAAGTTGTTCTAGCTCTTCCTGCTTCAATCGTTGTTCAGTCACATCCTGTGCAGTACCTTTGATGTACCTTGGATTTTGCGATTCATCGTAGATTACCTGCCCCTGCACATGAATGATGCGAATGTCTCCGGTTTTTTGATTGATAATAGGATGCTCCATCTTATAAACGCCTCCCGAAATAGCCTCCACGATAGCGTTGGTCACTGGTTGCCGGTAACTTTCTGGCAGGTTAAGAGCCGATTGTTCAGGCAACTGGGTGGCTTGTGTTATTCCCAGCCATGCCATAAACCGCTCGGAATAAGAGGCGATGCCCGTCTCAAGGTCCAAGCTCCAGGTAGCCAATTGGGCCAAATCAACGGCCCCACGTAGCGCGATTTCCGCTTCCTCTACTTTTTGCCGGGCCACCACTTGCTCAGTTATTTCGGTAGCGGTTACTATAATTCCATATACTACGTGCGAAGTATTGTAGAGTGGCTTGTAGATGTAATTGTAGTATCCTACATGCGGTTTGCCATACCGTACCAGCTCTATTCGTTCTTCCGCCTGATAATAGGTTTGTCCCGTCAGAAATACATGCTTGAGCCGGTCTCTTAACGGAGTATCAAAGAGCTCCGGAATAGCCTGCATAAAAGGCTGACCTACAATATCTTCAGTTCTGCCCAGGATACCTAACATGTTTTCATTCACGGTAGTGATAAGCATATCTTCACCCGTAAGTACTAGTTTGGCTACCGGTGAATTGTATATAATGCTACGGGCAAACAACTCGCTCTCTTCGAGCTTTTTCATGGCCCTTACTTCTTCGGTTACGTCCACTGCCATGTCCATAATCGCATACACGTCTCCTTGCGGACTGAACAAAGGCTTATACGTAAAGTCAAAATAATAGGTATCTAACACGCCGTTAATCTCCAACTGAGCCGGGTTGCGGGTTGCCTTAAATTCCTTGCCGCTCACATAGACTTCATCCAGAATCTGCAGAAAAGGTTGGCCTACTAATTCGGGAACGGCTTCTGCCAGTGGTTTCCCCAAGGCCGTCCTGCCTTTTCCCCAAGAACTCAGCATGAGTTCGTTGGCAACTTCAATGCGCATCTCGCGGCCCACAAACAAGCACGTAGCCACAGGTGCCTGTTCTACAATGCTCCGAAACCGCTCTTCGCTAGCCTGCAATGCCTGACGGGTTGTTATTTCACTGGTAATATCCCGCGCGATACCCGAAAAATATTGCAACTCACCTTCCGCGTTATACTGATAGGTACCCATAATATGTACCCAATGCACTGATCCGTCATGCCAAACAAAACGCGCTTCATAAGTAAGCTTGCCCGTCTTTTCGGCAATCTGATAAGCTAGTTCCCGGATGGGAGCATCTTCGGGATGGATGTGGCTGATAAATAATGACCGGTCCATGCCTTCCCGGGCCATACCCGTTAAAATGCGGGCTAATGTTTTAGAATGTTCAAAATGATCGTCTACCGCATTTATGGTAAACCAGCCTGCGCTGGCACCTTCTAGTGCCATCTCGGCCAGTGTATCGGCAGAGGGACGCTTTGTCGTTTTGTGTGTTGTTATATCCTGGGCTATTCCTGAGCAATGGTATGTACTGTCAGGCTCCAACCCGACTGCACCTCTGCAATGAATCCATCTTGGATTTTCGTCGGCCAGCCCGAACAGACGAAACTGTATGTCAAACAGGCCGTTGTTTTCCGTATTTTGCAGTTTAGTTATAGCTTCGGCCACCGCTGGCTGGTCAGGCGTATAGATTTGCTGAAGAAATTCCCGAATGGTAATTGTTTCCTGTTCGGGAAGTCCGTACAGGTTCTGACATTGCACATCCAGGTGCAGTTCCTGCTTCGACAAATCCATTTCCCATGTCCCAATACCCGATAAGCCCAGAATGAAGCTCAGTTTTTTATTCGCATCTATCATGGGAGAATTAAATAAATCCCCTTCGATATGTGTACTATCCAAGACAAAAATAGTTAGACGTAAAAGCGCAGCAATCCATGTGCACTTGCACTGAAACAAACTTTAACGGAAGCGGGTGGTTTCCTGAACGTAAACTTGTGGGCCAACAACACAGATCTCTCGTTTTTTACGTCCACAGATGATTAGATGGGCCAATTTAAATGTTTTTTCAAAAAATATCGCTATCTGCACACAAATAGTAGGAATTTTAACCTTAAAACCTCACCGGCTTCCTTAGCCTGCTCAAATTGGAAGAGCTAAATACTTTCTTACAAACTACAATTCCTGCGCCCATTGCAGCAGTTCAGCCGCCAATCTTCGCAGTCAAACCGAATTTGTGTGCTTAGCCTATCCCATGCAAGCATCTTTGCAGCCTACACTTACTAATTTTATACACTATGAACAAACTGATTTTGAGCCTAGTCACTTTTGTGATGATGGCAACCGGCTGCAAAGACGACTCTGAAAATGTCGGTCCCGGCACACCGCTTCCTACGGGCATCCAGGGTAAATGGGCCTATGGCGGCTCGTTTTCCTTTACCGATTTTGAAAACTACGATGGCACCTATGGTGGAAAAGGATTTGAACAAGGCATGGTATTCAACTTCAAGCCAGGTGGCCACTACGAAATGTATGTGATCAATGCCACGACAAGTTACAGTTGCCGCACCGAAGGGCTCACCTATCAGAAAGGCAGCATTACCTTTGACGAAAGCGAAGGCTCGTTTGTCATCCATCCGCAGAGTGGCGTGATGCGTGGCTATTACTCCTGCTATCCAAGTAAGAACTTTAAACGCAATGCGTACACAGAAGAACTGAAAGAGAAAAAGTATTACTATGTATTGCGTAAAAACAGCCAGGGCGAAACCGTACTCAACGTGAGCACTACGCCCAGCGTAAACGACGGCATCGACTTCGATTATGATTCGTCTGAAAACTAAAGCGTTCTTTTCATTGCAAACAGAAGCACCTGCCTCACCAGTGGGTGCTTTTTTGTTTCTGGAACGCATTGTTTCTCGCAAAGTCAAAATAGTATCGGAGCAAACAGCAAAACCGACCGTTTCCGGTTTGATCTTCCTGACAATCTCCGGCAAACGGCTAATCAGGTTTATTCATTTCATCCCCTTAATTGTACAGTTCATACAAGTCCGGATTGAGTGCCACCTACTTTTTGATGCATCTTTGCAGAGTCATTCAGACAAACACTCACTCAAATTACTTTACAATTTACAACTATGAAAAAACTACTCACCCTTGCATTCGCATTTTTAGCAACCGCCACTTTCACATCCGTATTCGCCCAGTCGTACCAGAAAGGCGACAATCTACTCAGTGCGGGCCTGGGCCTGGGTGCCTACACGGCGGGCGGCATTCCAATCGGCATTTCGTACGAAAGAGGCATTACCGATGAAATCAGTGTGGGCGGCTCTGTGGATTATGCCCGCTATGGCTACCGGTCGGGCGGCTACAAGTGGAACTACACCTTTATCTATGTGGGTGCCCGGGGGTCTTACCACTTCGGCAATCTGCTCAATCTGGGTAACGACAAAATAGACCCTTATGCCGGTATATCCCTGGGTTTCCGGTCGGCTAGCTACCACGACAACACCGGTTACAATGGCGATTATTACAGTCCTTACGGCAGCGGCGTGTTTTTAGGCATTCACATTGGCGGCAGATACATGTTCTCTGAAAAATTCGGGGCGTATGGAGAAGTAGGATATGGCGTAGCGGCACTCAAATTGGGTGTTACGGCTAAGTTTTAAAACGGGTGATGTCCAAGGAATATGAACCGGAGTGCAGCCGTGTACCCCAGGCAAAAGCAAAGAAAGTCTGCCTCTGGTTTCATACCCTTGGAAATAACAAAAACGCCACACGCCACTTGAATCAAAATAGTATCTTTTCAAAAGCAAAAACCGGGTGTTGCAGGTAAGCGAATGTGTTTTTACAATTCATACACCGTTTTTAACAATTAAAACAGAAATCTTCGCAATTGATGTCGCAGTGGTCTGGTATTTGGCGGGTAGATGTGTATTTTTGGGAATACACCGGATTGTTCCTCTCTGACTTCAATTCTTTGAAAAGGCTTGCTCTGAAACGTTGGCAATTGTTCTCAAAAGCCGAGTGGTGGTACCACTGGCTCATGATGCCCGTATTGGTTCCGCTGGGAAATTACTACTTCATTGGCCTGCCCTATTTCAAAGATCTCCTGTTATTCATCATCGGTACGGATCTGGGGTGCGTATTGTACTGGGCATCCATTGCCTCCATGACGCTGGCCGTAAAGAAGATAATGCACTACTGGCCGGGCGAAATCAACATCGGGTTCCGAACATTTGTCACGTTTGCCACCTTGGGCATTCTCACCGTTGGCTGGGCCATTTTCGATGTCTGGGCCTATAGCCAGATGCCTGTTCTCAACGTTCCGTTTTCGTGGAAAGCCGTCAAATCCATCTGGATTTTGGGGGGCGTGTTTGATCTGTTTCTTTGCGTGGCTCTTCTGTTATTTGGTTCGGATGTGGTCTGGCCCATCATCCACCCCAAAGCCGAAAATCCGGAGTTCACCCAAAACTCACTCAAAGATCCCGTTTTATCGCGTTTGCGGATCACTCCGCTCGAATGGGGCTTTCATGGGTTGGCCGTACTGGTTTTTATTCCGGTTGCCAATCATTTGCTCATTGGATCGCGCTACTGGACCAACCCGGAAGTGCTGGGCGTGGGCTCGACGGTCATCACCTTGCTCTACCTTCCCATTGCGTTGCTGCTAACGGTGAGTGTGCGGGTTGCCATTCACTGTTATCCCACGCTGAAATACACGGCACTACGCATTGGATTAATGATATCGTTGACGGGTGTGGTCTCCAGTTTGTCGGCAATCGGAAGTGTGTGGGTGCTCAGCAAAATAGATGTGCTCGGGGTTACGTTTACCAACGATTCGCTGATTACGCTGGTACTGCTGGGGTTGTTATTCGATGTGCTGTTTTGCATTGCTCACGGGTATTTTTACGCCTTGTCGATGTGGAACCAGCAGAAGATTGAAATTGAGAAGCTGAAAAAAGATACTTTGCAACACCAATTCGATGCGTTAAAAGGGCAGCTTAACCCGCATTTTCTGTTCAACAGCCTCAACTCGCTTTCCTCGCTGATCAGTGAAGATACCGAACAGGCCGAACGATTTGTGGACGATCTGGCCAAAGTGTACCGGTATCTGCTGCAGGTTGGCCGACCAGCCGACAACGCTCTCACACCACATGCGGGAGAGCTGGTCAGTTTGCAAGCCGAACTTACTTTCATCAGTTCCTACATTCGGTTGTTGCAGACTCGCTACGGGGAAAGTCTGCAAATCGAACAGGCCGTTGACGAAGCTTACCGGACTGCCAGCTTGCCGCCACTTACGTTGCAAACCCTGATCGACAACGCCATGCAGCACAATACCATGCATCCGAGCAAGCCCTTGCAAATAGCGATCACCACTACGACGGATGGCAATCTGAAAGTGTGCAACAACATTCAGCGCAAGAAAATATGGGTCGAAAACTCGCTGATGGGGCTGTCTGAACTGATGGCGAAATACCAGATGGTAGGCGATGCCAAGCCGCTCATTTATGAAAACGAATCGCATTTTGAAGTAACGGTTCCGCTACTGGAAGCCATCCGACACGGATAAATAACTGCCACCACCATAGCCAAACGTTAAAAAATAGTATGTTTTCAAAACCCAAAACCCCGGCTTCGGGCATATTGAGTCAAAATAACCGCTAATCAACAGGCTCCGTAGTTTACGCACATGATGACGGCACTCAAATCTATCGTTGCAAAACTATCTCCCCGAGTTTCGGGGCCTGCTACAGCTGTGGTTCCGGATAAACGAATCAAAATTGCCGGCAAACTATCCGTGCGAGCCCACCTGATTCTTATGCCCATGGTGTTCATTCCGTGGGTTTCGTATTGGCTCATTGGTCCTACGTACTTTCATCACCTGCCAACATTCATTCTGGCATCACTGCTGAACTATTCCATGACTCTCTGCTGTGTGCTCACACTCGACAACCTAACAGCCAGGGTATTGCTACGTTATCCCAACCTGAACCAAAGTCTGGAAAGGGCCTTTCATACGTTTCTCGTCTTCTTCTTTGTCACACCGTCCTTTCTGTTGTTTGGCATTTTTATCTACAGTTATTTTCATCTGTTCGGGTATGAGCATACACCCGGCCTCACGCTTCGCATTTTGCTTTACAACGTAGGCGTCAATCTGTTGTCGACAGGCATTGACGAAACGGTGTATTCCCTGCGCAAATGGAAAGAAAATGCCCTGGAACGTGAACAACTGCAAAAAGTCAATCTGCAGAGCCAATACGAAAGCCTGAAACACCAGGTGAATCCGCATTTCTTGTTCAACAGCCTCAATTCGCTTTCGTCGCTCATTGCCGACGAACCCGAACAGGCCGAGCTGTTTGTGGATGAAATGGCCAAAGTGTACCGGTACCTGCTGCAAAGCAATGGAAAACAATCTGGTTCATTGTCGGGCAGCGAACTCACCACTCTGGAAGCCGAACTGGACTTTATCGAATCGTATTTTCACTTGCTCAAAACCCGCTACCGCACGGGCATCGAACTGACCATCGAGGTAAGCCAAACTCACCGGAGCCACAAATTACCGCCGCTGGCCCTGCAAATGCTGGTCGAAAATGCCGTCAAGCACAACGTGGTATCGGCAAAGCATCCTCTGCTGCTGGAGATATTTGTGGAAGAAGGCCCTTTCCCCAATCTGCTGGTACGCAACAACTTGCAGCCTAAGAGCGGTTTCTCGGCCAATGGGCTGGGCTATAGACTGGAAACCTCGAATGGGGTGGGACTGACCAATATTAAAACCAAATACCGCCTTTTGAATCGCACTGCCACCGGAACGGGTTTGCACGAGCCGCTCATTTCGCGCGATGACAAATACTTTACCGTTGTTTTACCGCTTTTCTCACCCCTGACTGTATGAACGTATTAATTGTTGAAGACGAAGAATTGGCTGTACGCAAATTGCGTAAGCTAATCACCGATGCCGACCCGTCGCTGGATATCATTGGCGTGACCACCAGCATTGAGGAAACAGTAAACTGGCTGGAAGAACAACCCGCCCAGCCCGATCTGATTTTCATGGACATAGAACTGGCCGACGGGCAAAGCTTCGAGATATTTGATCAGATAGAAGTGCGGAGCACGGTTATCTTCACTACTTCGTACGACGAATACGCCCTGCAGGCGTTTAAAGTCAACAGCATTGATTATTTGCTCAAACCCATACAGAAAGAAGAACTTCAGCGAAGCCTCAAGAAATTTTATGATTTGAGATCACATTCGGCCAGTTCGGGCAATGGAGAGGCGAGCAATGCGCTGAGTCTGAACATGGACAAATTGCTCCGTGAGCTGCAACTGCATCCGTCCAAAGAATACCGCAAACGGTTTCTGGTGCGTCAGGGTCAGCGGTTTTTATCCATCGAAACCGGCGAGATCGCCTATTTCTTCACCGATGACCGGTACAGCTTTTTTGTGACACACACCAACCAGAAGTTTCTGGTTGATTACACGCTTGACGAACTGTCTACGGTCCTGGACCCCAATCACTTTTTCCGCATCAACCGCGGCATGATACTCACGCACCGCACCGTAGAGCAGATGCAGCCTTATTTTGGCAACCGTCTGGCTCTCACCCTGCGCCCCGCCTTTGACAAAGAGGCTCTGGTAAGCCGCGAGAAAGTAAGCGACTTTAAAAAATGGATGGGAAAATAGTATCCTTTCAAATCGAAAAACCTGCCGGTACGTTTCATACGGCACAGAATCGCAGCCAGTAACAGGCTGCGATTCTCTTTTTTACAGCCAATTGAGCAATGGATTCTCAGTCATCTATTCCACTCATCCATTTTTTTTTCCACTCAACCCGTAGAAACAAAATTTTCCCTAAAGTACCTTGCGTTACATAGTACCTTCTTTTACCTTTGTATCGTTCCTTCTACAGTAAGGAAGCTGAGGGCAGATACAAGAGTCTGTGGATTATTTATCATTCAATCGTTTTTAGGCACATGAACGTCGAAAATACACAAGTGCAGATGCGCAAAGGAATTCTGGAATTCTGCATACTTCACATCATTTCCAGAGGTGAGGTTTATGCTTCAGATATGCTGGAAGAACTGACTGCCGCCAAAATCATGGTAGTAGAAGGCACGCTGTATCCGTTGCTTACCCGATTAAAAAATGCCGGACTGGTGGAGTATAAGTGGGTAGAATCGGTATCGGGGCCGCCCCGCAAGTATTATACGCTTACCATTACGGGACAGGAGTTTCTGAACGATCTGCAAAACACCTGGGACGAACTGGTGGCTTCGACACAGCAGATTATCACCCAAAAAAATGACCCTGCCCCACCACCCGGCGAGGCACTGGCAACCGAGGGGGAGGTTTAGCCTCAAAAAAAGGTACTATTTCAGGTTACCAAGCAGAAACGAAATCATAAAATTCTGGCAATCAGAACAAAACAACAGTCGGCTTCCAAACTTTATACGATATGAAAAAGACAATCAGTATCAATATAAGCGGCATCATCTTCTACATAGAAGAAGACGGATACGAGAAACTCAAAAATTATCTCTCGGATGTGCAGCGTTATTTCTCCAGCTACGAAGACGGAGCCGAAATAGCCTCGGACATCGAGAATCGCATAGCCGAAATATTTTCAAGCAAACTTACTGCTGGCAATCAGGTCATTACGCTGGAAGACGTAGAAAGCCTGATTGCAACCATGGGTAACATTCCTGATTTTGAAGCTGTTGCGGACGAAGAAATTGCTACTACAACTATGAAAACGCCGCAAAACACTGCCTACAGCGGGGCAGGCAGCACCGGCACCACCTCTCCCAAACGATTGTTCCGTGATTTGCAGCGCAAGGTATTGGGAGGGGTGTGCTCGGGCATTGCGGCCTACTTTGAAATTGACCCCGTATGGATTCGCCTGCTGTTTGTGGGGGCATTACTCGATTTGTTTTTCTTGCCGGGACGTATTTCGGGTGCCGCCTTCCTGGCCTATGTGATCCTGTGGATCGTGGTGCCGGGTTCGGGCAGCATTGGCGACGACCAGCATTTCAAAAAGCTTTACCGCAATCCGGACAACCGCACACTTGGAGGCGTGTGCAGTGGATTGGCAGCTTACTTTAACACCGATGTCACACTTATCCGGCTTTTGTTTGTGCTGGCAGTACTCTTGTTTGGAAGTGGTATCTTACTCTACATCATTCTGTGGATCAGTATGCCCGAAGCCAAAACATTGACCGAAAAGATGGAAATGCAGGGCGAGCCTGTAACCTTGACCAACATTGAGGCAAACGTAAAAAAAAACATTCAAGGTGATGCAAATGCACCCGAAAATACCTTTACCAAGATTGTCCTTTTCCCGTTCCGGGCCATTGCCGCCATTTTTGAAGCCTTAGGCAAGGTATTGGGGCCACTGGCAGTATTTATCATAGAGGCCGTCCGCATTTTTGCTTCGCTGATCATCGTTATCGTTGCCGCATCCCTGCTTTTTGCTGCCCTGGTCATACTGGGTGTAGGCTTTGGCTGGAATGCACCTGAGCACATGGTCATTGATGATGTTCCCATCGCCCTGTTTGGCAACACATTTCCGGTACTGGGTTGGTTTGCCGCCTTTATCGCGGTAGGGGTGCCAGCCATTGCTTTGGGTGTGCTTGGAATCAGTCTGTTAAGCAAACGTGTGGTATTGAATCAGCCAGTTGGCTGGACGCTATTCAGTCTCTGGATCATCGGTTTGCTGGGCTTAGCGGTTACCATTCCGTCGGTTGCCAACCAGTTTCGCAAAGAAGGTGTGTATGAAGTCAACACCGATTTTCCGGTGGGTGATCGCGGGTTGTATCTCGATCTGAATGACCTGGATGCGGATGGGGATCATCGGGTTCGGTTGCAGTTGGAAGGCTTCAGCGGGAGCGAACCGCAATTGCAGCAACGTTTCAAGGCCAGAGGCAGTTCGCGTGAAGTAGCGCAGAACAATGCCAAAATGATCAACTACAACGTAACCAAACGTGATACCAGCCTGGTGTTTGATTCGGAATATGAGTTTAAATCCAATGCCAAGTTTAGGGGGCAGGAGTTGCGCATGACGCTCTTTATCCCGTATGGAAAAAAATTCCGCATGGATCCGGATCTGGCTGAGATACTCGAAAACACCTTGTACCGCAATGGCTACGATGAATCGCAGATCAGAGGCAATCTGTTTCAGTTTACCGAAAAAGAAGGGTTGGTTTGCCTAACCTGCACCGAGAAAAAAGACATTGAAAACGAGGAATTTTATGAAAACAGCACCCGCCGCGACTACAAAGATTTCCAACGCCTCAGCATACACGGCCCGTTCCGGGTCATTGTTGAGCAGGACGACCGGTACCGGGTAGCTGTGGAGGGGAACTCTGACGATCTGGACGATGTGGAGTTTGACCAGAGTGGCGATGAGCTGGAAATCCGCTGGCGGCGCAAGTTTTTCAAGTGGAACGAATGGGATTGGGATGGAGGCAACCGGATTACCATCCGGATTACGATGCCCAATGCCAAGGAGTTTGATTTTGCGGCCGCTACCGACTTTGAAGTACGCAACTTTGACAATTTGAATGACCTGAAAATCAACGTTTCGTCAGGAGCCCGCGGCGAGATAGAAGTCGAATCCCGTTCGCTGGATCTGGATTTAAGTTCGGCTGCCCAACTGACTCTGCGTGGAAACACCAAAGAAATGAATGCCAGTGCCAGTAGCGGTGCCAAATTGTCTGCATTTGACCTGGAAGCCAATGATGCAGAAATAGAAACCAGCAGCGGCGCTTCTATTGAAACCAACGTCACCGGCAGCCTTGATGCGGAGGCCAATAGCGGCGGTAGCATCCGTTACCGGGGCGATGCCCGCGTCAAAAGCCACACCAACAGTGGTGGCTCTGTTGACAGGGATTAGCCCTCGCTACTGACACCAGCCCCCGCACTAGCGGGGGTTTTTGCTTTTCGGAAGATACTATTTTGAAAAATCTTCCGGCAATCAAAGCAATCATTCTGTTAGCCTCGTATTGGTTTTTTGTGTAACTTACTAAGTATGAAGGAGAAAGAATGGTTTCTGGAAGATACTCCTGCACATAAAACACTGCGACAGGCTTTGGTTGACGAAATCTCACGTCAGGGAATTGCATCTGACCAGGTGCTGACCGCACTTGCCACCGTACCACGCCATTACTTCGTGCCAGCCACTGTTTCTGCCCAGGAAGCTTATACCGATAAAGCCTTGCCTATTGGCCAAAAGCAAACCATCTCTCAGCCGTATACGGTGGCTTACCAGACAGAGCTGCTCGACGTGCAGCCTAGCAGTAAAATCCTGGAGGTGGGTACGGGTTCGGGCTATCAGGCAGCGATTTTGTTTCAATTGACACCGGCAGTTTACACCATCGAGTACAACGAAACCTTGTACCGGCACACCCGTCAGTTGTTTGAGCGGCTGCATTACTCCATTCAGGTCTTTTACGGTGATGGCTCACAAGGATTACCCATGTGTGCGCCTTTTGACCGGATAGTGGTTACTGCCGGAGCACCCGAAGTGCCCGAACCGCTGCTAGATCAGTTGACGCTGAACGGAAAGCTGGTGATTCCGACGGGTACGTCAAACAGCCAGAAGATGCTGCGCATTACGCGTAAAGGCGAACAGCAATTTGATACGGAAACCTTCGATCTTTTCAGCTTTGTTCCCTTACGCGGAAAACACGGCTGGAAATGAATTTTCATTTCTGTAAGCGGACAAGAAAAATAGTATCTTTCCGAAGCCCAAAACCGCCCCTTTGCCAAGTACGGTTTTAGCCTGACCAGAAGCATGCTTCCCTAAGATTCGTGCCACGTCCGCTCTAGTTCAGCCAGTTGATTCTTTTCTGCCGACAGCCACACGACATCGCCTTTTTCAAAGACAACGGCAGGATCCGGATTCAACAGGCGTTGGCCGTTGCGTTCAATGCCGACCACCAATCCATGCGTTTCCTCGCGAATCTTAGATTGTCGGATGCTCATTCCCAAATAAGGAAAATGCTCATCCAGGATCAATTGCCGCAGAATTATTTCCGGCACCTGAGACGGTATCGGCACAGAGTCAATTTCTACGGCGGGTTTAAAGCGGGCCAGTTGCTCATCGGTACCGACTACCGTCAGCCGGTCGCCCGGATAAATGGGCTGCTCGCCTCTGGGAGCGATGATCACCTGATGTCCCCGCTCAATACGGGCAATGCTGACCCCGTATTTCTCCCGAAAAGCCAGTTCGGTCAGCGTTTTTCCAATACTTGCCGACTGCGGGCTCACGTTGAACCACGCCAGGTGGCCATCCCAAGGGCTTAAGGTTTTGCCAGAATCATCTGACAGGTAATCCGTTGGCAGGGAATCGACCGTTACCGTACCCAAAGCGTTGTCTGCCCAGCGAGCATGCAGATTATATAAAAACAGTTTTTCGATGCGGACATAGGTAGCCTGCAGCCGTGTGGTAAAAACAGGTAGAATCACCACAATCAATAGAATAGCCCCGACGGTTCCCGTAAACCAAGAGAAGAATTGATCCAGCAGAAAGCCTACCATCAGAATGCCCAGCAAAAGGCGCACACCTTCCAGCACCACCAGCGGGCCCCGGTTCAATAACCGGTTTTTCCATAAGTTATCGTAAGATCGGGTACGAATCTTTCGGACAGACAGGGCCCACAGAAACGGAGCCATTAGAAACAACGCCACCAAAGCGGCCACCAATTTGCTCCAGATACCTTCCATGTACCAGCTGCCCATCAGTGGCGTCAGGTAACGATTGACCACCAGGATGATTCCGACACAGATGGCCGTATTGGTCATCATTACCGGCAGGTAGGTTTGCAATACTTTCTGCCATTCGCTTACACGGCCGGTTTGCTGAATAGATGTACTGTACCGGTTCAGAAACAATTTCCACCGGGTGGGCAGTACCCGTTCAAGCCATGTATAAAGCGGCTCCCAGCACCGGATCATGTAAGGAGTTGTAAAGGTGGTAATAGCTGAAACCGCTACCGCAATCGGATACAAAAAGGGACTGATTACATTCAGACTCATACCCAGCGTGGCAATGATAAAAGAGAATTCGCCGATCTGAGTCATGCTTAACCCACTCTGAATGGCATGGCGCAATGATTGCCCGGACACCAGTGACCCCAGTGTAATGGCAATGGATTTGCCAAAAATAACTACCAGCGAAAGGATAGCCACAGGCAATGCCTGCTCCCACAGTACCTGAATGTCGATCAGCATACCCACCGAGACGAAAAAGACGGCACCAAACAAATCGCGAACGGGGCGAAACAGGTGCTCGATTTTTTCAACGAAGATGGTTTCTGACAAAATGGAGCCCATCACAAACGCCCCCAGTGCAGCCGAAAAACCGACCTGCGTTACCACTACCACCATCAGCAAACAGAGGCCAATCGATAAAATCAACAGCATTTCGTCGGTCATGTGACGGCGAATGCCTCGCAAAAGAGAAGGGATGACAAAAATACCCACCAGAAACCAAACGATCAGAAAAAAGCCCAGCTTGCCGATAGCCAGCAGCATTTCCATACCCGCCACTTGCTGGCTCACTGCCAGCGTAGAAAGCAGAACCAACAGCAGGATGGCCGCCAGGTCTTCAACGATCAAAATTCCAAATACCAGGCTCACAAACCGGCGACTCTTTAAGTCCATTTCCTCAAATGCCCGGATGATTATGGTTGTGGATGAAATGGCTATCATCCCTCCCAAAAACAGACTATCCATGCTCGACCACCCCAGTGCCTGCCCGGTAGCATACCCAATCAGCAACATGGCCAAAATCTCGATGAGCCCCGTTACGGAGGCCCCTCCCCCTACTTTGACCAGCTTTTTGAAGCTAAATTCGAGTCCAAGCCCGAACAACAGGAATATGACTCCGATTTCGGCCCACACACGAATGCTTTCCACTTCCACCACCGTCGGCAGCAGCGTAAAGTCAGGCCCGACCAGCAGGCCGGCCAGAATGTAGCCCAACACCAGAGGTTGCTTCAAATACCTGAAGAGCAGCGTAGTAACCGCCGCCGCCACCAAAATCAGGGCCAAGTCTTTAATCAAATAGGGAACATGTGCCATAGCTTATCCATTTCATCCCAGACATTCATCCTCTGCCAAATCGGTATACGCTGGCGAGTTATTTTAACTATGAAATAAAGGCAAACTTTCTGACACATCAAAAAACCCAAACGCACTTTTACTTCAATTTGTACACCTGTACGGCTTGGTTGCCAGAAGACAGAAAGTGGATATACAAAAACAACCCGCTGGTAAAGTACGTCTTACCAACGGGTTGTCTAAACTTTGCTTTCTTGCAAAATTGACCTTATTTCTCCTGCCAGTTCACACCGGTATCCTTCCAGCTTTTGCTGTTGGCCGATTCGATGACGGCCTCGCAAACTTTCTGCGTTTCGTACGCATCCTGAAAGGTGGGATGGCACGGCTCGCCGGTTTCCAGACTTTTGAAAAAGTCGGCAACCTGATGCACGAAACTGTGTTCATACCCAATGCCTAAGCCAGGTACCCACCATTTGTTCATATAAGGCTGGTCGCCATCGGTGACATGGACAGACCGCCACCCCCGCACAATGGATTCATCCCGGTGATCGAAATACTCCAACCGGTTCAGGTCATGCAGATCCCAACGGATGGACGCATGCTCGCCATTGATTTCAAAGGTATACAGAGCCTTGTGCCCACGGGCATAACGCGTTGACTCAAATAGTCCCAGCGATCCGTTATCAAAATGGCAATGGAAAATGCACGCGTCGTCAATGCCTACGGGTTGCATTTTGCCCGTCAGTTGGTGCTTGCGTTCTTTCACAAACGTTTCAGTCATCGCCGACACATCTTTGATGCCGCCGTTAATCCACATGGCCGTATCAATGCAATGCGCCAGCAAGTCGCCGGTTACACCCGAGCCAGCCGCTTCCACATCCATACGCCAGGTACCGGTTCCACCCTGCGGCACATCGGCGCTAATGGTCCAGTCTTGCAGGAAATTGGCCCGGTAATGAAAAATTTTGCCAAGTTTGCCCGAATCCACTAACTGTTTGGCCAATGTCACGGCTGGCAACCGGCGGTAGTTGTACCAAACGGTGTTTTTAACGCCCGCTTTCGCTACGGCATCCAGCATGCGTTGGCCTTCGGTCAGGTTGCGGGCCAGCGGCTTTTCGCAGAGAATCATCTTGCCGGCTTCGGCAGCCGCAATGGCAATCTCGGCGTGCATATCATTGGGTGTACAAATATCTACTGCATCAATGTCGTCACGGGCAATCAACGCTTTCCAGTCGGTTTCGACAGACTCATAGCCCCACTGGTCGGCAAAGGCTTGCACTTTGTCCGGGTTGCGTGAACAAACGGCTTTCAGAACCGGTTGGTGAGTCAACTCAGGAAAAAAATCGCCGACTCGCTTGTACCCGTTGGAATGGGTCCGGCCCATGAAACCGGTTCCGATTAATCCGATTCGTACTTCTTTTTTATTACTCATTTGGTTAAAATCGCGTTAACAGGGTTGAAAAATAGAATAAGCCAACAAGGGCTGTTACGTTCGACGAAGAAAAAATAGTATCTTTTTCAACGGCAAAACCCCTACTCAATGGCCCATCGCGGCTACCTTTTCCTCTTCGTGCCAGCCATGCGCCTCACGAACTTTAATTAGCGTAGCCAGAATGCTGTTCCAGGTCTCTTGCTTGTTCATTACTTCATTCGGGAACATGCAGCCATCCCAGCAAATGTGCTTGAACGCCTTGGTCAGGTTTCCGCTTTCATCACGCAGCCAGAAGCCCGCGTCATTCACCACATCCAGTTTGCCATTTGGGTCGGTAGCTTGGCAATGACGGCCCGTTTTGTCGTGAGAACCTGAACCGAACACGGTTCCATCATTCTGAGCTACGTGAAAATCAATGGTATACGGACGCAGGGCACGGGTAATGGTTTTCAGTCCTTCGGTCAAGGCATTGCGGTCACTCCACTCGAAGTTTTCGGGCAGAATTCGGTCTTGTGGACGGTTATAGCCCAATAGATAGAGCAAGGTGTGAGCCATATCAGCCTGGAAGCCCATGTTTGGCCGGTTCACGGCTTGTATCGTATCGACCATCGTTTTCCAGCTATGCATGCCGCCCCAACAGATTTCGCCTTCGGCCGCCAGCTTTTCGCCATAACCGGCCGCCACGTCGCATGCTTCCTGAAACGTCTGTACAATGAGTTTCGAATTATTGATTGGATCGGCCTCCCAGCTTTGGGTCGAACTGGCCGAATCAATGCGCACCACGCCATAGGGTCGTATGCCCAATTCTCTCAGTCTCTTTCCAAACTGGCACGCTTTACGCACCATATCCACAAAGTGGGCACGTTCTTCTTTGCTACCCATGGCCGGGCCGCCCCAGATAGGTGCCACTAAACTGCCGATGTTCAAGTTGTACCCAGCCACTTTATCGGCCAGGCGTTTAATATCGTCATCTGTGCCGGTGACAATGTTGATGTGCGGCTCTAGCAAACCCAGATCTACACCGTCGAACTTAACGCCGTCTACTTCGGCGGCGGCAGTCATTTTCAGCATGTTATCAAAAGGAATAACAGGCTCTGAGTCGGGTCCTTTGCCAACAATGCCGGGCCAGGTAGCATTGTGAAGTTTGGGAAAATTATTCTCGTTCATAGGTTATGTAGTTTATCGTTATGATAAAAAAACAGGTGTTAATTTTTACTTTCTCAGCCGAAAACAATCTGCCGTTTTCGGCTACAATTTCAAATCTGGATTGTCGGGGCCGAAATGTTTCAGCATCACAATCGGATCAGTTTTGGACAGATTCGTGATTTTCACGCCTTCTTTGGCCGCACTTTCACTGACGAAAAATTCATCGTTAGTCAGTTGTCCGTACCGGATCAATGCCGGCGTTTCAATATCCCATACGCCCATTTTGCCGTGTCCCTGCATCATAATCATCCCGTAGGCAGCATTGTCCTGAATGGTTACTGTAGCTCCGGGCATTACGGTAAGTTCCTTGGCGCTGTAAGCCCGCGATTTGTAACAAATCCAGTTTTCGATGTACCCTTGCGCTGTCATTTCTTCAACTGAACGTACCGGCTTTGGTCGCATGAAGTGATTGGTCATAAAGTTGGGATCTACGTTGGCGTCCCAGTCGATTACCTCAACCAACAGGTCGTAATCGCCGATTCGGTCTTTGGGCGTACCATTCCAAAGCAATTCTTCCGGAATGATCGCTTCGTTTACCAGCGACTGGTACATGGCAAAGATATCGGATGCTTTCTGCGGCTCGTAGGTGCAAAGGCTGCCCGGAGCATGCAATATGCCCGGAGGAACATCCCAACCGGTGCCCGGCTCCAGACGGTAAGCCGAGGAGAAATTGGTTATTTTGTTGTCGCCTTTGGTGAAGTTCTGCAAACACTCCCGGATTTGTTCTTTGGTGGTGCCGGGGGCAATGCCGAAAAACGTATAAGGAAAATCGCCGCCGTGATTGTTCAGCTGAGGCGGAAAGTAATACGCTTCCGGCTTGCCTTTCTGGTTTACCATGGCGGCATGTTCGTCACTGTGGTGGATGTGATGCGGAAGCGGCCCCATGTTATCAAAAAACTTGGAATACATGGGCCAGCTGCCGTATTCGTTCCACAAACGTTCGCCAATTACGGCACTTTGCAATTCGGCAATGGCATCGCGCAACAAGATTCGCTCTTCGCTGGCGCCGTCGTTAAAAATGATGACACTCAGTCCTTCGTTCTTTGCTGTCAATGGCCCGTTCTGTGCGGGTGTAGTCGACGAAAGCCAACGTTCATCAATGCCGCCACGCTGACCACCCAGTACATAGTAATCGTCCGGATGAAGCTTGATGCGTCGGCCGGGCACACAGAATGATCGCGGTACCCAAGTGGGTGCCAATCGTAAAATGCCTTTGCCCTGGTCCAGTGCTTTTTCTGCCAAACTCGTTTTTGTTAGGGTTGTCATAAAAAAATCGGGTTGTTAAATGGATGCTGATTTTGTTGTCTGTTTCATTATTCACGAAAAGAAATAGTATCTTTCAAAATACAAAAACCCACCTGTCAACTTTATCAATTTCCTCCCCAATAGCCGGCTTTCGTTTTGAATTCACTGATCTTTTCCGAATCGGTAAGTACTTCCAGTTCCAGGTTGTAGGTACGGCTTTCGCCGGGTGCCAACTGGATCAGGGTATTCTGGGCCCGGGCTTTGGCTTGGCCAATGGGTGGATGGGTGCCAGGTTCGAGGCCGGTTACGTACTCTCCCCTCCCCCAATGCTGCCAGTTGGTGAGCCAGGGCAATTGCTGTTTGTTAAAATGCAAGGCTACGGCCAAATCCAACTGAGAATTGAACAGTCCACAGGTGCATTTCCCATCGCTGTCCGCATCAATGTCAATAAACGCAACTTCCTCCCCGGCGCCGTTGTGGACATCCAGCGGAGGCGGGCATCTACGAAAATCGTTTCCTTCACGGAAAATCTTGGTGACCGTGGGTTCACCCGGCGACTGCCACGCACCTTGCCAGATGATATCCGTGCCTTCATCCACCAAAGGCCAGCCAAAATTGCAATGATAGAGCAGCATGTGTGGAGCAATGGTGTTGGCACAGTTGGTCACCACGTCCTGAATACGGATAACAGCCTCGCCAAGTGTGCCAGAAATGGTACGCCTGAGTTCCAGGCTCGGCCCAAAAATCTGCGTCTGTTTCATTACTCCGGTAATGCTCATAGCCAGTTTACCCTGAACCGGATTGGGCTGAAGAATGGATTCGATCTCCGCGGGAGTATTGCTGATAAGCCCATGTACGCCCCGCGAGCCAAATTCATCCGACTCAGGGCCGCCCACGTGATTAAGGCCACAGGTGGTCAACAGGCCGCCGCCAAAGGTTCGCAGCCAATCCGTTCCCTTATCCGAAA
This sequence comes from uncultured Sphingobacteriales bacterium, assembly GCA_963520985.1. Classification (GTDB taxonomy): domain Bacteria; phylum Bacteroidota; class Bacteroidia; order Cytophagales; family 172606-1; genus Xanthocytophaga. The sequence continues at coordinate 43,668 of CAUQTA010000014.1, read as the reverse complement.
ACGGCTGTGGCGGTATGATGCCCGTATGACTCAGCCACGCCAGGCTATGCTGATTGTAAAAGGCATCGGCAATGTCCATAGCCCGATCCAGGATCACTTTGTATCGCAAACCGGTGCCGGTATTGATCCACGCAATGCGGGTGCCTCGACCGGCTCCGTTATCCAGCACGGCGGTTTCAATGCCTCCTAATTGTGCGACATTGGAGATTTTATTTTGCCAATTTCCTTGTTCCAAATCCAGTTTTTAGTTAATCCCAATAAAATGATAGGCTATGTTAAAAAGCAAACCGGCTTTTTCAGAAAGGCCGGTTTTGCCTTTTGAAAAGATACTATTTGCAGATGACCTTCTCTTCGCTTGCAATGGAGCCGACTTACAACTCCTTCAGGCGTAGGTTTCGGTATTCTACTTTCATGGGTGGGCCCACGTGTACTTGTACGCCCAACAGTCCGGCCATCTTACGGTTTGCCGTGTCGTTATCGGTTACATCGCTGATCAACACGCCATTGACGTAATGCTGCAGGCGGTTGCCTTTAATCACCAAACGAATCTCGTTCCAGTCTTCGCTTTTCACCACGTTTTTCAACGACTCGGCGGTGCCAATGGAGTCAGTTACGCTCAGACCTTTCCAGGCATTGTTTTTCACATCATCGCGCAGGTTTGTCGACGGACTGGGTAGGGGATTTATGGTCGTTTTCTGTCCCCGGTAAGCCAGCGTTGTCCGGGCCCGTTCTTCGTAGTTCTGGCCGGTATAGTGGTTGTTGCCATCAATATCGGCCTGATAGCCTTTGAGAGCAAAAGGAACGTCTTTCAGTTGCTCGCTGCGGTAGTTGATGCCTGAGTTGCCGGATTTGGTAATGCGAAACTGGGCTTTCAATTCAAAATCTTTAGGCTGTCCTCCTTTCCAGATCAGAAACGAGTTTGTTTTCAACGTTTTATCCGGCGTGATTTCTCCCACCAGACTTCCGTTTTCCACTCTCCAGTAATTGGTATCGCCGTCCCAACCGCTGAGGGTTTTTCCGTCGAATATAGAGACAAAGCCTTCTTTGTCTTTTTTTGTGGCTGCTTTGCCCGTTTTGGACTGGCTCATGCCAGGTGTGTAGCAACCACCCATTAGCAACACACTCAGGATGAGTGTGGCTAATCGAAGTGGTGCATGTATTCTTTGTCTGATGCACATAATTAATTACTTGATTGACAATTGCTATTTGATATTGGCTGTTGAGTTGTTCTTCTTATACACCGGACTTTCTTTGTTTCCACCCGCCATCAGAAAAGCCATCAGGTCTTTGAGTTCTTCCGCATTCAGTCGGTTGATCAGCCCTGGCATCATGATCGAGGCACGGGCAAATTTGACATTGACTACATCTTTTTTCGGGATTTCACGAATCACATCGGGCGCAAATGGATTCTGGGAAATAAAGTAAGTAGTCTGGTTTTCGTTGGTCTGGCGACCCAGAATCGAGCTGCCGTCTTTCATGGTATAAACCGTAGAGGCGTATTGGTCTGATACCTCCTTGTTCGGATCAATGATGTGTTCCAGCATATCGCCAGTCGAGAATCGGGTGCCTAACTGCGTCAGGTCCGGCCCAATGGCACCGCCTTCGCCGCGCATGGCATGGCACGACTGGCAGAGCACAGCGGCAAACATCGCTTTTCCATTCTCGAAATCGCGGTTTACCAAGCCACTGTCTATCACCGCTTTGGCCTCTTCAACAGTCCACCGGCGGCCAGGCCCTTTGGGCGATGCCAGATTAGCCAGATCATTGCCGGATTCTGAAAGCAGATCTTCCCCGGATACTTTGCTGTAGTGGGCAAGCTGATTTTTGGGCACATTGGCCAATGCCGACTGACGTGCTTTGTTGATAAACCCAACGTAACTCATGCCGCCCTTGTAGCCGAAAGCCTTATTGAACCAGGCAAAGTACTTCTCGTACAGGTCGGGAGTCCAGCCGGTTTTGGCAGTACTCAGCACCGTAGCCAGGTAAGTTTGCTGGGCAGGAGGTACTTTGGCCAGCATACCGGCAATATCCAATCCATACTGAGGGTTTCTCAGGATCAGATCCGAAGAATTGCTCAACGTTTTTTCGCTCTTGTCGTCTTTGGCTTTTTCCAGTAAGGCCAGTGTTTTTTCAACAGCCCCAGGAGCTTCAATGTAAACCAGAACCTTGCTTAGTGAACGGTTCAGCATGTTGGTTTGGGCCGGGTAATGCGGATTCAGATAAGCCACCACGCCCGCTTTTGCTGCGCCTTCCGGTTTGCCCATCCGGGCAAAAACCAATTCAAAGGCGCGCAGTATGTCTATCTGCTGCTGTTCGGATAGTTTGCTGTAGTCAATACCCTCCAGGGCTTTCAGCATTGGGTCTTTGGCGTCTTTTTTCCCTTGGCGAGCCAGTGCTACCATTGCCTCAATCAATGCCTGCGGGTCTTTTTCATTCAGGGCACGTTGCTGCCATTCGCTTACGGGCTGGTGTTCAATGGCAATGCGGGCGGCATACCGGATGTCCCGGTCTTTGTGCTTCAGGTTGGGCCAGGCGGCATTTATGGCTCCGGCTTGCGGTTCTCCATGGTATTGCTCCAGGCTTCTTCTCAGCTTAGTTTCTTCATTGATATCCGCGGAAACGGTGTTGTTAGTCGCTGCTTTCTCTTTTGCATCCTTATAGGTAATTCTGTACAAATCGGAATCGAGTCTCCGTCCGCCGGTCAAAAAGTACAGAGCCCCATCCGGACCAAAGGTGCCGTCAGTCAGAGGCAGTGGCGATCCGGAAACAAATTCTTCGCCTTTGGCACTGTACGTTGCCCCATCGGGCTCAATGGCAATGGCATAGATAATGCCAAAACTCCAGTCAAACGCAAACAATGATTGCTGGTATTTGTCAGGAAAGTTGGAAGCTTTGCCATGTTCCAAACTCGTTGGTGAGCCTTGCCCAATGTTGATAATGGCCGGACGACTGTCCGGATATTCCGGTGACCACTTGCTGTTGCCGGTACGCCAGCCAAATTCACTGCCGCTGGTTACATGGTTGATGCGTGTAGGACGGTACCAGGGCATACCAAAGTCCCATTCCATGTCGGCGTCATAAGCAAACAGTTCGCCCCGCTGGTCAAAGGCAATGTCAAAGGCATTCCGGAAACCGGCGCCGATCAATTCCCACTTGTTGGCATTCGGGTCTACTTTGGCAATCCAGCCACCCGGCGCCATCCGGTCGTTGGCATGGCCTCGGGGGTCTTTGATCAAGGGAAATAGGTTGTCTTCCTGCCAGTTTTTGGGTAGCCTGTAGGCATCCATAGCAGGTACATCGGTGTGATTGCCGGCGATGACGTACAGTGACTTGCCATCGGGCGAAAGCTTGATGCTGTGCGGCCCGTGTTCGCCATCCCCAACGAGTTGTTTCAGCTGCGTCACTTTGTCGAACTGGTCGTTGCCGTCGGTGTCTTCGAGCCGGTACAGGCCGCTGAGTTTGTCAAATTCTCTGTTTTCACGCGCATTGGTTCCACGGCTGTTTACCATCACAAACAGGCTGTTAAACGCATAGAGCAATCCGTGGGCATACCCCATAGAAATGATTGTATCGGGCACGGCTTCGCCAATGACAAGTTTTTCCACTTTTGGTGGGGTGGTGTCTCCCACCGGCGGCAACTCCAACCGATACAAGCCGCCATACTGGTCAGAGGTAATCATGCGGCCTTTGTTATCAAATGTCATAGACACCCACGAACCTTGTTTGTTTTCGGAGGGGCTATACAAATGCTCGGCCCGAAAACCATCGGGTAGCTTCAGTTTGTCCAACTTCGGATTTCCCGTGCTGACTTGTTTTAAGTCTTTATCCTTATCGCCACTGCAGGAGGTTGCAATAAGTGCCGTTAACACAACGGACAAGAGTAGTTTTAAGGATGAATAACCTCTGAACATAGAATTAAGAGTAAATGGATAAACGTTGTAAAAATTAGTTAATGCCGTATTCGTAATTTTATTCTTATGTCTGTTTATGATTCTTCCTGTTAGGTCCGAGTCTCCCCCTCCGAGAAATCGCGGTGATTGCATTTCCCTTCGACGAAAAAAATAGTATCGTTAAAAAACCAAAAACCTCCCCTTACGCCAATCATCCACCTATGTTAACTAGTAATCCTGAACAGACAAACGGGTTATCTGTTCAGGATTCAACCAAGTTAGTTATTAGAATCCCAGAAAGCTATTTATCGCTTGGAATACTAAATAACAACAAAACAGTTATACTATTCTATGAAAAAATAGTATCTTTTCAAAAAGACAAACCCCCATACTCAGAAATAAGGACTTAAAGCCGCTTCATCGGCTGGCATGCCATAATAAATGCTTATGTTAGAGAAAGCATTGCCCCGTGGCTCGCGGCCTTCGGGATAATAGTAATCCTGAGGGTTTGCCTTAATCCGGTTGCCATACGCCGTAATCACATCGATGGCGCGGCCGGTGCGCACCAGATCGGGCCAGCGTTTGTTTTCAAAAGCCAACTCCACGCGTCTTTCCTTATAAATGGCTTCACGCAGGTCGCCACTGCTAAAGTTGCCCAAACCCGCGCGTTTACGAACCTGATTGAGATACGGAAGGGCTTCACCGTCTTTGGATTGTTCCATTAAGGCTTCGGCCAGGAAGAGTAGCACTTCCGAATATCGGTAAACGGGCCAGTTATTGCCGTGGTTGTTGTGTAAGGCGTGCGTCTTAGCCACTTTTTTAATGTACGGATACACCTTGTTGGTCCGTTCGCTGCCACTCAAGGTCACATACCCAATGGACGCGTCTTTTCGTTTATCGTTGGGCTCGTAGGCGGCAAGGATGTCGGGCGTTGGCGTATTGTTCCCTTCTCCATCCAATGGCTGCGGATTTGAGGTTCCTGTAATCGCCACAATTTCGGCTGGCGTGATGGGACGGGGCAGAAACTGGTAAATAAAGTTGCCGTTCAATCCGGCGGCTCCTTCCAAAAACTGGACTTCAAAAACCGATTCCTTGTTGTTTTTATTCGCGGCATTATCCGAAAAGGCTTCGGCATAGTTTGGCATGAGTTCGTATTCGTTGCTGTTAACTACTTCTTTCAGGAGGGTTTCGGCCTCGGCCCATTTTTTCTGGACCACGTACACATTTGCCAGCAACGTACGGGCGGTACCCGAAGTCACTCTGCCAGCTTCCTGGGTCGACTTAGGCAGTAACAATGGAATAGCCTCCTGTGCGTCTTTCACGATCTGGGCAAATATTTCTTCCCGCGACGACAAAGGCAAAGCAGCTTCCTGGCGATTGGGCACAGGCACCAGATGCAGCGGCAATTTTTCAAAGTATTGTATCAGTGAGAAATAAGAAAAGGAACGCAAAAACAAGGCCTGGCCTTTCATGTTGCCTTTGGCTGCCGCGTCAAAGTCAACCCCGTCAATCAAGGTCAGTATCTGATTGGTACGGGCAATGATCAGGTAATGTTGCCGGTAAAAATCCCGCACGTGCACATTAGCCGTAACGCCATTGGCCGTAGGAATGGCAAAATCGGCAATATCTTCCTGCTGTTCTGTGGCTCCAAACAGCGGATTACGGGAATAATAGGTGTTGTCTGAGTGCATTTCGCCCAAAAGCCAGGCCCGGTCGTTGTAAATGGTTCGCAGCGGTACGTACGCCGCATTAACCGCCTGCTGAAAATCGGCCTGCGTCTTAAAGAAGATATTCGAACTCAGCTCGGTTTCAGGCACAATGGTCAGAAAATCATTTTTACAGCTTGTGCAAATGGCTCCTGCCAGCATGGTTAATATGAGTATTCTTTTCATATAGGTTTCCTTTTTAGTGATTGGCTGAAAGAGGCGGTTTTTCTCCTCTGCGAGATACTATTTTCTCGGCTTCCCCTCTTCCGTGTACAGCCCAATTCTGATGTTAAAAATTAGATTTCGCTTCCGTTATCTGCTCAAAAATTCACATTTACGCCAATGCTGTAGGTACGCGGAACCGGATAGTTAGACAGGTCTATCCCCTGGCTCAGGTTGCCGCCATCGCCATTTCCGTCGCCTTGTGCACTGGTTTCCGGATTGGGACCGCCCCAGTATTTGGTAAACACATACACCTGCTGAATGGAAGCGTAGACCCGTGCCGATTTGATCACCTTGGGTATTTCGCCGAACGTGTACCCCAGCGTAATGTTCTTGATCGTAAAGAAGGAAGCATCGACAATAAAGCGGCTATTCATCCAGTCTCTTTCGATACCCGTTACGTTACCGCCCCCTACGGTAGTGCCGTAAAATCCTTTTCCAGGGTTTTCGGGCGAGCGGAACCGGTATTTCACCCCATCCACTAGATTAAACACACCATCCAGATTGGCGGTGCTGTACAAGTGACGCACCAGCAGTGAGTTCCCGAACGAGCCCGACCCCACAATGCTCATGTCAAATTTGCCGAATTGCAGGTTGTTGGTAATTCCATAGGTAAACTTAGGGAACGGATTGCCGATGATGGTTCGGTCGTCGTTATCGCCCCCGTTCGTGATGATGCCGTCGCTGTTCTGGTCAACCAGCTTGATGCTGCCTACCGTGGAGCGGCCGGGTACTTGCGGCGAATTGGCGAGGTCTTCTGCATTCAGGTATACGCCCTGCGCCTGATGGCCGTAAAACTGCCCGAAAGGCTTGCCTACCTGCGTAATGTGGAAAGTACCATAAACACGGTCTATCCCCTCGGCCAGTGCGAGCACTTTATTGCGGTTAAAGGAAATATTGGCATTAGTGGTCCATTTTAGCTTGCCCACTGTATTTCGGGTAACAACCGAAAATTCGTGTCCCCAGAAGTGGATTTCGCCGATGTTGTCATTGAAGTTGGTAAATCCGGATTCTTGTGCCACTTGCACACTATACAGCAGGTTGGTGGTCTTTTTGGTATAAAAGTCGTACATGAACTGAATGCGGTCATTGAACAAACCCAGATCCAGGCCTATGTCAAATTGTTTGGTAGTTTCCCAGCCCAGGTTTGGATTGGCCAGCGAAACAATGGCGGCACCGGCGGCTACATTGTTGCCAAACACGGCGTTTATGGTATTGTTGATGCGGGCATATTGGGTATAGTTACCAATGTTGTTGTTGCCGGTTACGCCATAGCTTGCCCTTATTTTTGCAAAAGAGACCTGGGATACGCTGTTTAAAAAGCTTTCATCCGAAACTACCCATCCCACCGAAGCAGAAGGAAACACGCCCCAGCGGTTGTTCGAGCCAAATCGGGATGAACCATCACTCCGTACGGCGGCCGTGAACAGGTACTTTCCTTTGAAATTGTAAGTAAGTCTGGATAGCAATGAGGTTAGGCTCCATTCTTCCACCCCGCTGCTGGTACCGGCCCGGTTGATGTTCAGTCCACCCTGCACGGTAGGGAGCCGATCATCGGCGTAGGTGTCGGCCTGGATGCGGGTTCTGTCCTGGCGGAACCGCTGATTGGTGAAACCACCGAGCAATTCGAAATTATGGTCGCCAAAGTTTCGGGCATAGGTAGCCAGGTTTTCGTTGAGCCAGGTAAGTTCCTCTCTGTTTTCCCGGATCGAAACGGCCGTGGTAGGGATGGGCGTATTGATGTTGCTGGTAGCCGTGGACGGGTTGAAAAAGAAGAACTTTTGATTTAACGTTTGCACGTTGAAAGTAGATTTCAGGGTCAATCCTTTGATGGGCTGGTATTGGATGTAGGCATTTGCCAAAAGATTGATCTGTGTGGTTTCGTTAATCAGTTCTTCGGCAGCTCTTACCCAGTTGGGATAGGCAAAAATGTTTCCGGTATTGGCAGGGAACCGGTTGAAATACGTCAATTCGCCATTTTCATCGTAGATTGGCATCACTGGCCAGGTATGCAAGGCATTGAACAAAACACCGGTTCCCCGGTCTCCATCGGTTCGGGGCGTATTGTCAAACACATAGTTAGGGGCAATGTTCAACCCTACCCGCACGTTGTCTGATACTTCATAGTCCATATTCAAACGCCCTGAGTAACGTTTGTATTGGTTGTTCAAAACCACACCCTGTTGGTTATAAACACCGGCCACTAGGGCAGTATGCAGCTTGTCTTTATTGGAAGTGATGGTCAGGTTGTAACTTTGCAAAGGTGCTACTCGCAGCAAAGCCCCATACCAATCGTTGTTTTTGCCTTCATATTGCGAGGGGTTCTGAAAAGCTTCGGGAACGGGCTGCCCCGCATCTTCGTAGTACTCTTTTTTGAACTGGGCAAATTCGACAGCATCCATCATGTCAATCCGACCTCGCATGGGTACTTTTTGCAGGCCGACAAAGGTGTTAAAGCTGATGTTGGTTTGGCCCGCTTTTCCTTTCTTGGTGGTGATCAATACTACGCCATTGGCTGCCCGCGAACCGTACAAGGAAGTGGAGGCGGCATCTTTCAGAATGGAAATGTCTTCGATTTCATCCGGATTGATTGCTCCAATATTGCCCGTAATCGGAAAACCATCTACTACATACAACGGGTCGCTGCCACCTGTTACCGACAGCTGCCCACGTATCCGGACGTTCATGCCTTGTCCTGGCTTGCCTGTTGTCTGGTTGATTTGCACACCGGCCAGCCTGCCTTGCAACTTCTGAGTTACCTGAGAAACAGGAATGTCTTTAATATCAGTGGCACTTATGGTTTGTACAGAGCCTGTTACTTCTTTCTTTAACTGGCTGCCGTATCCGACCACTACGACTTCGGCCAGTGATTCTATATCGGGAACCAACGCAATGTTGATGGTCGTGCGGTTGTTAATGGGAATTTCCTGCTTGACATAACCTATATACGAAACCACCAGGGTACCGTTTCCATCGGGCATGGTAAGCGAGTAGTTGCCTTCGCTATCCGTAGAAGTACCCGTAGTGGTCCCTTTCAGCACAATGCTTATACCGGGTGCCCCCTGCCCCTGGTCATCCACTACTTTACCTTTGACGGTAAAAACAATTGGCTTTACGCTTCCCCGCTCAGACCGAAAAGAGTCCGATCCTTTCGGTATGGAGGTTATCGCCTGGACTTGCGGAAGGAAAGCCCCCCAGCCTGCCAGGCTCAGTATAAGCACTAGTTTTTGAAGAAGTTTAGGTTTTCTCATGGGTTAACTGTTAATTATTAGTAGTGATTAATAATTATAGCAGCTCGTATTTCTGGACTTAAACACTATTTCAAACCGCCTGACTAGAATCTATCTCCAGCTTATTGATCATAGTCGGCTTTCACGCTGGTCACTGTAGATTTTCAGAGGAAAAATTATCGTTAAGCTATACAAAAGGCAATAAGTAGTCACTATACTGCAAAAAGCTTCAGATTTGCTTTTAACAGTACCGCTTTGTATGCACAATGTCAGTGTGTCATAAACCTGTCTGCATTCTTTTTTGGGGGGTAAAATAGCAGAGCAAAACAGGCTTGTGAGCAGAGTAATCTAATTCAAGTAAAAAATGCAGTTCGAAAGTACCGAGTAGTTACAGGAAAACTCTCCTGTACTCTCCTGTTTTTGTAATAATCTTTATTGGAATTATCTCTATTTTCACAAAAAGCTGGTTCTGTGCTAGCAAGCAATAGGCGGATTGAAAAAGCAGCGGATTAGTCTGAGTATAGGCATTTTTTGAGGGATGGCAGAAAGACAAAAGACTAAGTGGACCAGCGAACCAGCAATGAACTGTAGGCAAAAATAGTATCCCACAAAAAGCCAAAACCCTATCCCAAGGAACCCGCAAGCGTTACGAAAGGGATAATGCATTAGTATACAATCACTTGCATTTATACTTGTAATGATTGTTTTCGAACAATCAAGCGGCCAGGTTTTGCCTTTTTCGAAGATACTGTTTTTTATCTTCTTCCGATTTTCGCGTATTTACAGTGGTGTATCTAATGGAAAAGTCTACCAGAAGAGCGAGCAAACAGTAAGGAATATGAGAAAAATTACCTTTCGCGTATTACAACATTAATCGATGAGATTTTGAAGATGAAAAAGATACTTACTTTATTTGACTATGTGTTTTTTCGCATCTATCGCTTTTGGGTAGATCAAGGAGACATTGTGCCGGAGACTAAAGGATTTTTGTTTCTATCACTTATCCAATTTCTTACATTACTGGATATAGTCGCGCTTATACAACACTTTACGGGATACGACAACATGATATCAAAATTGACTTTTGCACCAATATTAGTTGGTATTGCGTTTATTAACTATTTTCGTTATTACAAAGATTTTGATAGCAAGGATTGGATAGGCTGTTGGGGAGATGAGCCTAAGCAGACACGCATCCGCAATGGCTGGTTTATCGGACTATATTTGCTGATGGCGCTACTGTTTCCTGTCGTATACGGGTACTTAAAACACAATCTGCATTTGATTTAAGACTTGAATAGCAAAAGTGGCTTTATGGTCCTATCAAGGCACTTTTTGATTGACCGGAGATACTATATTGACTATAGGTTCAGACCTGCCATTTGGCTTGAAAGTGTTGATAAGTAGCACACATTTGTGCGTTGTTTGCATTATTGGCTCAATCGTGAGAGCTATACTGCAAGTACTTCACTATACGCTGTTATCCATTATTTAATTCAAACCGTGTTTGGCACACATCGTTTGAATAAACCGCAGGCCGTTTTGCGCCATTTCCCAGGGTGCCGAATATTCGCGCCATACATTAATGGCATTGGCAAAATCCGGATCGCTGCGGGTAAATGCCTCAATCGTAAGCCAGCCGCTATAGCCTACAGAGGTAAGCGTAGCAAAAACCTCATCAAACAGAACATGGCCATCGCCGGGTGTTCCCCGGTCATTTTCACTGATATGCACATGAGAAAGCACGGGTGCGATGGTTTTTATGGCCGTTTCAAATTTTTTCTCTTCCATGTTGGCATGGTGCGTATCAAACATCGCCTTCACATTGGGGTGATTCACCTGATTGATCAAACCGAGTAGTTGCTCCATGGTATTGCATAGGTAGCATTCAAAACGGTTCAATGCCTCAGGGGTTAGTGTAACTCCCGCTTGAGCGGCGTATTCACCGGCTGCATGCAATACTTCCGCACTCCATTTGTATTCTTCTTCTCTGGGAGCCTGGCGAGAAAAGGTGGCAAAGGCAGAGTGTATGGGCCCACATATGATTCTGGAATTGAGTGCGTGCGACTGGTCAATTGCTTGCCTGATCTGGTCTACACTCTTTTGGCGAACGGCCGCCGATTCACTTATCGGGTTTTCCTGAGCACCTAATACCATGACACAGGTTGGCTCCAGGCCTATATCTGCCAGATGAGCCCCAAAGCGCTTATACACTTCAATGCTCTGATTGTCAATGGCAAATTCCACTCCATCATAACCTATGGCTTTAAGCCTTTCCGTCACGGGCAAAAGTTTTTCTGGCAGTCCCGCTGCCCACGCCAAAACATTGAATCCTATTTTAATCATCGGTTTAACAATTTTCTATTCCGCTTTAATTAAAGCATTATTTTTCTAATAAGCAGATAAGACCTAATAAAATGCTACTACAATAAAGGACATTAAGCCGAAACCCAGCAACTTGACAGCTACAAAGTCAAGTTGCCATTTTAACTGACTACTGTAAACAATTGGCTAAAACTTTGTTTAGAGAACATTAGCAAGAGAAATCACTAAAATAGTATCCCGCCAAACCACAAAACCTCCTATTGGCAAGACGGGCACTAAATTTTAGTGATTTTTAATTGAGCGTCTTTGTATTTCTCCATTATCTGATAGTGACTATAAGTTGGTACTGGTGCCTGTTTAGAGAAATCATTCACAAATAGTCTCAACATAAATGACTTTTTATTCGTATATTGATTACTGACGAGTTAGGCACCGCATCCGCACATTAGCGGTTCATTTTTGAAAAAATTGTAATTCCTATAGTCTGCCGGCAATTCAGGCAATAAGGCAACTCACACGTAAGAATCTGCAACAATTTGATATAGAAATAGTTGGCCTTCTTAGCTTTATTCCTCTAATGTAAAATACGGATGGAAATAATTTTTGATTATTTTGATATTCCGTTAATTTTGTTGTTCATTACGCCATGCTAATGCATTTTTTATGAAAAAAGATACTTTACGCTTAACTTTTTGTCTGTCTGTCATAACAATCTTACTGTCGCTGACAGCAGCTGAGGCACAAAGGTCTAGACAGCGAGGCCCTCTTCGCAACTCACGCCTTTACAAAGGCCAAAGCAACTATGGTGTAATGAAATTGTCCCTGGGCGCCGGAAGTGCAACCTACTTTGGCGACTTGTGCGAAACCGGTGATTGCATTAGTGCGCGGCCGTATGTGAATCTGGGTTTTGATTACCGGTTCGGTGGGCGGGTTCGGGCTCGTCTGGAAGGAGCCTATTATCGGCTAGCTTCTACCGATGCAGGTGGTAAAAATGCAGTACGTAATCTCTCGTTTCGTTCAGGAAATATCGAAGTAGCGGCTACAGGTGTTTTTGAACTTTTTTCCTATAACAAGTTTTTTAACCAACGCCCACTTTTCAGTCCTTACGCATTTGCAGGAATTGGCTTTACCTATTTTACTCCCCGTACCAAATACGAAGATTCCTGGTATACGCTTCCTCGCTATGACACTGAAGGAGTCAATTACAGCCAGTTTGCACCTGTTATCCCTTTTGGTGTAGGTGTCCAAATTGCTCTGGCAAACCAATGGGACCTAAGCCTGGAAGTAGGTTACCGAAAACTGTTTACCGACTACCTCGACGATGTAAGCACCGTATTTGTAACAAACAGTACGCTTGACCCTATTGCAGGAGCCCTAGCCGACCGGACCAAAGAACTGGGCGGAGCTCCCCCTACCTATGACTCTAATGACGGCGTCCACTGGAATGGGGGTCACAAAAGAGGAAACCCCGACAAGAAAGATTCTTACATCATATTGGCAGCCAAACTCGAATACACCATAAACCCATTGGTAAAAGATCGGCGAAGCAATGTCAAATTCAGAAGGCCACGTTCGGCAAGCGGTACCGGGTCGCCGCGCCGTCAGAAACGCAGAAGATAATCCTTACAGAAATAATGCATTACCACAGCAGCCTGAACGATGGGCTGCTTTTTTATTTCCGGTTCATTCGGTTTAACTTTACTCCCATAAATAGTATGTTCCAAATCAGTAAAACCTCCCTGGCTGCATGAGTGAAAAAAAATACGCACGCGAATCGTTGACCACCATGACCGAAATGGTGTTTCCCAACCACACCAATGGACTGAACAACCTGATGGGCGGCTGGCTTATGTATTGGATGGACATCGTTTCGGCCATTGCGGCTCAGCGTCATGCCAATGCCATTGTAGTCACCGCATCCGTTGATAATATTTCGTTTTCCGAACCGATCAAGGTTGGCGATGTGGTGACACTCCGGGCTCAGGTGACGCGGTCATTCAATACATCGATGGAAGTATACATTGAAGCCTGGACGGAAAACATACCCAATCGGCGGAAGTTGGCTACCAACAAGGCTTTTTTTACGTTTGTAGCCTTGGATAAAGACGGCAAGCCCACCGCTGTACCCGAAGCAATTCCGGAAACCGACGACGAACAAGCACTTTTTGAAAGTGCCTTACGCCGCCGTCAGTTACGTCTCATTTTGGCAGGACGCATGAAACCTCACGATGCCAATGAACTCAAGGCTATCTTTGAGATGGAAGACTGAGCAAAATAGTATCTCTGATAAACGCAAAAGCCAGGCGAAACTCATAAAAAAGCAGAGAAGATGAACTTAAACGAGTAATTTCATGTATATACATTATATGTTATTACATTAATAAAAAACATGAGCACTCTGAAAAACATACAGTCGATAACCACTGCCCAGCCCCAACGGGTAGGAGATGGATTTATAGGAAAAAATGCCTTTCATCCGCAGCATGCCAAACCCTTTTCGCCCTTTCTGTTGCTAGACCACCATGGTCCCATGCAGGTAGCACCTTCGGCCAAACCCAAAGGAGTGGACGAACACCCACACCGGGGTTTTGAAACCGTAACGCTGGTATACGAAGGAGCCCTCGAACACCGCGATTCGGCAGGAAATTACGGCAAACTGTTTCCCAGCGATGTGCAATGGATGACGGCAGCCTCGGGCATTGTACATGAGGAAAAGCACGAAAAAGAGTTTTCAAAAAAAGGAGGCGTTCTCAATTTTGTGCAGCTTTGGGTCAACTTACCGGCTGCTTACAAGATGATTCCACCCCGCTATCAGGAACTGTCGGCTGCTAGTTTTCCGTCTAAGCAACTGACCGAAGGGGCGCAGTTGCGGGTCATTGCTGGTGATTTTATGGGTCTGAAAGGTTCCGCTCAAACTTTTAGTCCGGTGGTGTTAGCAGATTTAACACTGACGGAAAATTCATCAGCCTCGCTTGAAATACCAGAAGGGTATACTTTCCTATTGTACTTGCTGAATGGCGAAATTACTGTGAACCAGCAAGTTGCCAAGAGTGGACAGATTGTCACTTTTGATCAGGCAGGCACCGCAATCGAAATAGTATCCTGGAGCGCGACAAAAGTGCTGATATTGGCGGGAGAACCTATCGACGAGCCCATTGCTACCTACGGCCCATTTGTCATGAACTCGGTAAACGAATTGCAACAGGCCATTGCGGATTATCAGGCAGGAAAGATGGGGCATCTTCTCAAAGAGTCTGTCTGAGAAGCAACAAGATGGTCTGAGTGCAGTTTAAGCTTTGTACATAGGATGTTTACCGTTTCTGATTGCTGTGGCTAAAGACTGTGGTACATCTTGGCCGGTTTTCGCATTTCAAAACATACTATTTTTTTATAGGATTTAACGTTTGCATTCAGAAAACCAAAAGCCGGACTTGCAAGTCCGGCTTTTGGTTTTTGCCTAGAAGTATACAACAATTTATTCCTCTTCATCGGCAGCCAGTTGTGGCGAAGTGGCTTTGTACAAGAGCGTAGATGAGTTTTCGGACTTCAATACGTTTTGAGCCATGGCATGAATCGACTCCGGCGTAATGGCGGCAATGTATTCTGTTTCGCGGTTTACGGCTTCGGCATCGCCCATATTGGCGTAAAAAGCCAGGTTCATGGCGCGGTTCAGTAACTCCACTTCCGAGAACACCTGCGACGATTCGGCCTGATTTTTCACCTTGTTCAGTTCCGCTTCGGGTATCCCTTTTTCCATAATTTCGGATACTATTTCCTGAATGGCATTTTCGGCACGTTCGAGGGTGACTCCGCCGCTGATCTGCCCTTGCATAACCATTAGTCCCGGCTCTACCGAATTCAGTGTGTACGCTGTGATATTGCTGAATAGCTTTTGCTGTTTTACCAACCGGTCATACAAACGTGACGATTTGCCCCGCCCGAGCACATCGCTAAGTAAGTCGGCAGTGCAGTAGGCTTCGATGTCGGTTTTTCCAGGCACGTGAAACGCCTTGTAGATGGCATCGAAAGGCACGGCGGCTTCGGTTTCCAGTACGCGGGCCGTTCTTTGCTCGGGTTCTTTGGGAAGCTGACGCACATAAGGCTTGCCTGCAGGAATGGGCTCGAACCATTTCTTACACAATTGCTTTACCTGCTCCAGGGTTACGTCTCCGGCTACAACCAGAATGGCATTGTTTGGCAAATAATATTTGTAGAAAAACGCCTGAACATCGGCCATAGTGGCTTGCTCAATGTGCGAGATGTCTTTGCCGATGGTGGCCCAGCGGTAAGGATGCACCTGATACGCCAACGGACGCAGCTTGAGCCACACATCACCGTATGGCTGATTGAGGTAACGCTGTTTGAATTCTTCAATCACCACTTTTTGCTGCACTTCCAACACCTTCGGGTCAAACGACAAACTGAGCATCCGGTCGCTTTCCAGCCAGAATGCCGTTTCCAAATTAGCCGAAGGCAAGGTGATGTAGTAATTGGTGATATCGGGTGAGGTAAAGGCATTGTTTTCGCCGCCTACACGTTGCAGAGGCTCATCGTAAGAAGGAATGTGCTTGCTGCCGCCAAACATCAGGTGTTCAAACAAATGCGCAAACCCCGTGCGGTTTTCATCTTCGTCGCGCGAGCCCACATTGTACAATGTATTTACGGCAGCCATGGGTGTGCTGTGGTCTTCGTGCACATACACCTGCAATCCGTTGTCGAGTATAAAGCTTTGATAATGAATCATATATCAGATAGAAAAATAAAAGGCTTTACATTTTTAATAAAAAACGCTTCAAACCGGTAAACAAACAAATTTCTATTCAGGTTTGCAAACCGCCGAATGGTTCATTTCACTGACCGAAAATAGTATCTTTCAAAAGAATAAAACCCCTCTCTTCACAAAAAAGATCCTGACACCAATTTTGCAGAAAAAGGGAAGGCGTTTATTTGACTTATTTTTCTCAAAACATTTGCACCTTTGCAGAAACACCAAACGTTATGAGATTTGATCGCAAGCATTATTCTGACGATACATTGCTGGAATTATACAAAGCGTTGCTGAAACCACGTCTGATTGAAGAAAAAATGCTGATTCTACTCCGCCAGAATCGGGTTTCGAAATGGTTTTCGGGGATCGGCCAGGAAGCAATTGCTGTGGGTGCGACAATGGCCTTGGAAGCTGACGAATACGTATTGCCATTGCATCGCAATCTGGGCGTTTTTACAGTACGCAATTGCCCGTTGGTAAAGTTATTTGCGCAGTGGCAGGGCAAAAAAGAAGGCTATACCAAAGGCCGCGACCGTTCCTTTCATTTTGGCACACACGATGAACACATCATCGGAATGATCTCTCATCTGGGGCCGCAATTGGCAGTAGCCGATGGCATTGCACTGGCCGACAAACTGGCTCAGAACCCGAAAGTAACCTTGGCATTCAGCGGTGATGGCGGTGCCAGTGAAGGCGATTTTCATGAGGCACTGAATGTAGCGGCGGTATGGGATTTGCCCCTTATTTTTCTGGTTGAGAACAATGGCTATGGGTTGTCTACGCCCAACCAGGAACAGTTTCGCTGTCGCCAGTTCATCGACAAAGGGATAGGCTATGGCATGGATGCCTTTCAGGTTGATGGCAACAACATTCTGGATGTGTATGATACGGTGCAGCAATTGGCACGCAGCCTGCGAAAACATCCCCGTCCCATTTTGCTGGAAGCCATCACCTTCCGGATGCGTGGCCACGAAGAAGCCTCCGGAACCAAATACGTCCCCAAAGAACTGCTGGAAACCTGGGCTCAAAAAGATCCGCTTGCCAATTACGAAAATTACTTGCTTGAACAACAGATAGTAAAGCCCGAAATTATCGAAAACTTACGCCAAGCCATAAAACAGGAAATCGAGCAAGCTCTGGCAGTTGTATTTGCTATGCCCGAGCCCGTTGCCGATACAGCCGAGGAATTAGCGGATATGTATAGCCTCCCCCCAGCCCCCTCCCGTGGAGGGGGAGTTTTTTCGACTCTCGAAACATACAACTCGGAGATTTCGTCTCCCCCTCCACGGGAGGGGGCTGGGGGGAGGCCCCTTCGTTTCATCGATGCGATCTCCGAGTCATTGCGCCAGAGCATGGAAACGCATCCCAACCTGGTATTGATGGGGCAGGACATTGCTGATTATGGAGGTGTATTCAAAATTACGGATGGGTTTGTGGAAAAGTTTGGCAAAGAACGTGTGCGCAACACGCCTTTGTGCGAATCGGCGATTTTGGGTGCGGCATTAGGCCTGTCCATCAAAGGCTACAAGGCCATGGTAGAAATGCAGTTTGCCGACTTTGTCAGTTGCGGCTTTAATCAGATTGTCAATAACTTAGCCAAAAGCCATTACCGTTGGGGCCAGCATGCCGATGTAGTGGTGCGTATGCCAACCGGAGCCAACACGGCGGCAGGGCCCTTTCACTCGCAATCCAACGAGGCGTGGTTTTTCCATACTCCCGGGCTTAGGATTGTGTATCCATCCAACCCTTACGATGCCAAAGGACTGCTCAACGCCGCATTGGCCGACCCCAATCCCTACCTGTATTTTGAGCACAAGTTTCTGTATCGGTCCATATCCGGGCCGGTGCCTGAAGCTTATTACACCATTCCTGTTGGCAAGGCAGCTTTGGTTTCAGAAGGCGATGACCTTACCATTGTCACCTATGGTTTGTGTGTACATTGGACCAAAGAAATAGTATCTTCGCTGGAGGCAAAACCGGGTATAGATATTATCGATTTACGCACCTTATTACCTTGGGATAAAGAAACAGTTGCTGACAGCGTGCGCAAAACCGGACGGGTTTTGGTGGTTCACGAAGATACTATTTCGGGCGGGATTGGTGCCGAAATAGCTGCCTGGATCGGTGAAAATTGCTTTTCATACCTGGATGCTCCCGTTATGCGGGAAGGGAGCCTTGATACTGCCGTTCCTTTTGCACCTGCGTTGGAGCAAAACTTTCTGCCTCGCCAACGCATGGAGGAAAAAATTAAAAAGCTATTAGCGTACTAGAGGTTTTTGTGTTTCAAAAGACACTATTTAAATTCAATAAAAATGATTGTTCTTTCAGAGGCATCGCCTAAGCTTCCGCCTTCGGCTAGTGCCAATGACATCCGGAAGGTAACGCAAACCGCCGAACTGTTAGGTATTCAAGTGTATTACATTCCCCAGGACTTCTCTGAAGTAACTATTAATGAGGCATTGGAGTATGTTCCGTTATTTGAGAAGCCCGAAACTGCTTTTTGGGTGGGATATGTTCCTTCACCTGCACACTACCAGGCGGTTTACAACGAGTTGGTCAGTAAGAACATCCATCTTGTCAATTCCCCCGCCCAGTTTCAGCGTGCCGAAGAATTTGACAAATATTACCCCCGGATTGCGCACCTCACCTGCAAAAGCCAGGCAACAACAACCTTTGAGCAAGCCAGACAAGCTGCGTTGGAAATAGGATATCCGGTTTTTGTGAAAGGCACTGTGCAGTCGTTCAAGAAATGGGGCTGGACCTCCTGTGTAGCCGAAAATGAAACAGCACTGAAAAAACTGTTTGCCAACCTAAGCCAAAATACAGCCTGTTCGCTGGGAACGGTGATCTTGCGGGAGTTGGTTTCTTTGAGATACAACCATAAAACCGGAACGGGTTTTCCAAAAGCAAGGGAATTCCGCGTTTTTCTTCTTCATAATCAGGTACTGGCTTATAGTTATTACTGGGATGGAGATTCCTTATTGGAAAAACTAACTCCCGATGAAGAAGTTATTGTTTTGACACTTGCTCAGGAGGCATCACAAAAGATCGATGTTCCGTATATTGCTATTGACATTGGTCAGAAAGAAAGTGGCGAGTGGTTGGTGATCGAAGCTGGCGATGCGCAGTTTTCAGGTATTTGCCAGCTATCTCCCATAAACCTTTGGCAACGAGTTGCAGAATTGATACCTCTCCATGCCTAAAACCATTTCTTAGTTTCCAAATGGCAAGCAGATGGAATCAGCAAATCGGAATGGTAGACTTTGTAATGAAAATGGGGCTTCTGTATTATGAGCGGCACTTCTCTCATTTATCTACATAGCCACATCAGGCCTCAATCGTCAGTGGCAATGGAAACTCTACCGATATTGGCGGAGCAGTAGGGAAGATGATTTCAAATACGGTTTCATCTGGGAAATCGGTACGGAAAACAATGGTGCCTCCAAGCCGCTCAATGGCGAGTTTAGCCAGATAAAGTCCAAGGCCTGTACCGCTTGACTCCACAGTTCCTCTGAAAAACATCGTGAATAACTTGTGACGCAGGTTTTCTGGGATACCTATGCCATTGTCGTGAATTCGGATGTGTACATTGTCATTATCCGATTCAACGTAGACTTTGACATACGAATCCACTTTTTCTTTCCGATATCGGAAGGCGTTTTCGATTAGATTGGATACAATGATGTCAACCAATGGTTTATCAGAATAGATTTCTACTTTGTCCAAAGCAGAAGTTACTGTAAACGGTACATTCTGATAGACAGATCTTCCATTCAGATCCGTTCCATAGTCTTCAATCAACCGCAGAACATTCAATGGCTCATTTTGTATTTCCGCATTACGAATGTCATACATTTTTAGAATACGCACCAAGGTATGATTGGCTTTATCACAGGTTTTGTCAAGCAAAGTAAAATAGTCTTGTGCTTTTTCATCCTGAACATCCATAGTGGCTACTTTGCACAAACCTGATAAGCTTGCCAGTGGTCCTTTGATGTCATGCGAGGCCCGGTAGATAAACATATCCAATTCCTGATTGCTTTTCAACAAGTTTTCATTGGCAACCCGAAGCTGGTGTGTTCGTTGTTCCACCCGAAACTCCAGGTCGTTGTTAATAGCCCGCAGTTCTTCATTGATCTGCTCAATTAGCTCATTTGCTTCTGTGAGGCGAATGTTTTTATCTTCAATGCTGTTTTTCTGCGCCTCGATCTCCGCATTTTTCTGTACCAGTTCTGCCGTGCGTTCTTTTACCAATCCTTCCAAAATTTGTTTTTGTTTCTGGAAAAAACGAATCCGGTTCCGATAATAAACAAGGATAGATCCCAATACGATAACCACCGCCGAAATGCGTGCCCACCAGGTTTGATACCAGGCTGGATGAATGATAATGCGAATGGTTCTGCCTTTCTCATTCCATTGCCCGTACTTGTCAGCAGCCTTTACACGAAATGTGTACTCACCCGGGTCCAGATTGGTGTACGACGCCAGACGGCGATCTCCTACGAATTTCCAATCGTGATCAACCCCTTCCATCATATAGGCGTACGAGTTTTTGTCTGTATCCAGGTAATTCAGAAAAGTAAACTCAAATTCAAAGAAGTTGTCCTTGTAATTGAGTTCGATAACAGACATTTCGTAAAGAGGAGTAGCAAACTCTTTCTTCTTATCAAAGAGTGAAAATGAAGTAATGTATAGCGGCGCTGTGTAATGATTTTCAATGATCTGGTCTGGGAAGAAGCTGATAAAATGCTTGCTTCCTCCAAAGAAAAATTCACCATTGTAACTTTTGTGGGCTGACCACTGCTGAAATTCGTTGCTATATAGTCCTTCTCCTACTGTGAAATAACGGAATTGATAGGTTTTGGTATTGAATCGTGACAAACCTTTTGAAAAAGAGCTAATCCAGAGATTGCCTTTTTTATCTGCCAGAAGGCCGCACACATCATTTTCGGGCAATCCGTTGCGTGTATTTATACGCACAAAAGAATTACTTGTAGCATCAAAACGGCAAATGCCAGCATCTGTTCCGATCCAGATTTGCCCATTGGTTTCTGTGATTGCCCTGATCGAATTGCCTGGCAGACTCCTTATGCCTCCTCTGACAACCTGATAGTTAGCAAAAGCATTGCGTTCAGGATTAAATACAGACAACCCGTTTTGTTTGGTTCCCAACCATAAATTGCCATTGCTATCTTCATAAATGACTTTGATCGTATTCCCGATTAAGGATGAGCTTTTACGCGGGTCGTGTGTAAATGTCTGAATGTTGTCATGATAAGGATCCAATCGGCACAAACCTCCTTCATACGTACCTACCCATAAGATGCCTCGCTTGTCCTTGTAAAGCGTTTCAATTCCATTACTGCTAAGTGCACTATTATTGCTGGTAAATGACCGAAACCCTCTAGTGTGTTTATTATAGCGATACAGGCCATTTTCAGCAGTACCAATCCAGACATTTCCCAGATCATCCTCTGTAATGGCAGTAATTGTATAGTTGAAGCCTAATAAGTCATCTTCGAGGGGCAAATCATAACGCGTATATGTACATTGGTTTCTATCATAAGCATAAAAAGTTAGGCCTTCCGCAAACGTTCCCCCAATCCATAGGATTCCTCCTTTGTCTTCATACAGGGCAGTAACGGCACCGCTTGTAAATACAGGCATTTGCCCCTCTCCACTCACATAGGCTCTAAAAGCAATATTTTGAGTGTCAAATTTATCTACTCCGCCACCTTCCGTTGCAACCCACAAGACTCCTAGCTTGTCAAGTACCAATGCGTTTATGTCATTGCTAGCCAAACTATTCGGTTTGGCAGGATGATGTTGATAGCTATAGAATTGGTTTGTCTTTGGATCAAAATAGGTTAACCCTCCTCCTTTTTCTGTACCGATCCATAACATCCCCAGTGCATCTTCCTTGATAGCACGGATAAAATCACTGTTGATTCCTTTGGCAGACTTAGTGGAAAAATAGTTTGCTTGATTCGTTTCCTTATCAAAACGAATCAATCCTTTGCCATACGTTCCTAACCACAAATTTCCTTTTCGGTCTTCTTCAATAGCGTATATATCTGTGTTTTCTTCTGCTAGGTAAGTCTGAAATAATTGTTTTTGTATATCAAACTTACAAAGTCCACCTCCAAAAGTGCCTAACCAGAGATCCCCCTTTCGATCTTCATGAATGGTAATGATGTTGTTGCTCTTCAGGCCGGTGGTGTTGGTGGTAGTACTGCTAAAAGCTGTAAACGCTTTGGTTTTACTATCAATCCTTATTAACCCTCCGCCAAAGGTGGCAATCCAGAGATTTCCGTGTTTATCTTTGTGGATGGCAGATATTGTATTGGAACTGAGCTCTTTGGTCGTAAAACTATTGTAGATTTTTCCTTTTTTGGTTTGCGGATCCATACGCATAATGCCACTGTCGTATGTTCCTATCCATATAAAGCCTTCATTGTCTTCGGCCAGAGCCCGTATGTCATTGCTTGGCAGGCTTTCTTTGTCTTTCGGATTGCTCTCAATGACCTGAACCGAATAACCATTGTATAAGCTCAGTCCATTTTTGGTTCCAAACCACAGAAATCCTTTGCTATCCTGTAATATAGTGTGGACATTTTTATGAGACAGCCCTTCTGAAGTAGACAAATGACTGAAACGCAGATCGTTAACTTGAGGAAATGCTACAGTTAATCCAACAGCAAAAGCCACAATAATAAGACAGAACTGCATAAGTCTGTCCTGCAAGTGGTTTCCCAAACTGTTAGAAGATGTAGAAAAACGCATTAATTTACAGAAATTTATCTATTAATCCTGAAAGAGGTCTCCAAGTAAGTCACTTTTAAAACACTCTGCCTTTTTTGTTTTTACTCATTCTTACATGAGTAGTAAGAGAGAAGAAACTGTCAATGTTAGGGCTAGTGCTTCGACAACTATGTTACCCTACCTTACAAACCAGCTGCACAAAGTAATGAAAAGAGATTAAGACTGATTTACGTTAATGCTCTCAAAAACTTACACTTATCATCTTTTCGCTGATTTGAAAGTTTATTTGGCCAACTGACCAACTAATTTTGACTAGCTTTTGAATGTAGAAAAATAATAGATTATCCTTTGACAAAACCTCTACTCTGGCTTATACTCGGCTTTTTTCTGGCACATCTATCTGCATATGCAGGCGGCGACCCTCTACCTTTGGGTGGAAGAGCCTGGGGATTGGCAAATGCCTCTGTTTCTTTGAAAGACGGATGGGCCTTGTGGAACAATGCAGGTGCCCTTGGTAATCTCAAAGAGAGACAATGTCTGGCTGCTTATGACTTGAGATACGGACTGAAGAGCCTGCAAACGATGGCATTTGGCTATGTTCATCCCATGCAAAAAGGCACCGCCGGAATCAGCGTAGGCCGCATGGGAGACGAACTGTACAGCGAAAACACGCTTGGCCTGAGTTATGGGTATGCCTGGGAAAAAATCAGTTTTGGCGGAAAAGTGAACTACATACAAACAAGTCTGGCCGAAATAGGCACGCGACGGACTGTATCCATAGATATGGGAGTTATGGCCCAACTCCTTCCTCAGCTTACGCTGGGTGCTCACATTTACAATCTGACTCAGAGCAAGTTTGATAAAACAACCAACGAACGGTTGCCAACGATCATGAAAGCAGGGCTTGCGTATCAGGCATCTCAAAAAGTGCTGCTGCTGGTCGAGACAGAAAAAGACATTGATTTTCCAGCTGCTTTTAAAACAGGACTTGAATACGAAATTGTTAAAAATCTTCGCTTACGAACAGGCATCAGTACACATCCGCAGGTATACGCATTTGGCATCGGGTTTAGTCCTAAGAAGTTTCAGTTGGATTATGCCATTCGCACCCATCCCATACTGGGCATGTCGCATCATTTGTCCGTGCAAATATCCATTCCGAAGAAGAAGGTCAAAAGTTTAGAGATAGCTAATCCAGAATAAAGGGGTATGAGGAGGTTTTTACTTTTTCTGGGATACTATTTTTTATGTCAATCTTTTGCATGGGCTCAGCAGTCTGCCAGAAAGGAAATCGACTTGGACGATTTTGCACAGCAATTATTCGCTACTCAGAAAGAAGATGCCAATTTTGAGGACCTTTACGAATCCTTATTGCAGTTTTACACCCGACCCTTGGATTTAAACAATGCCACCCGTCAGGAATTAGCCTCCCTCTATATCCTTTCTGAAATCCAGCTTAATTCGTTTTTCAGTTACTGCCACCAGAATGGCAGGTTACTGTCCATTTATGAACTACAAGCCATTCCGGATTTTGATGTACCCACCATCCAAAAACTGCTTCCCTTTGTAAGCGTTTATGACAATGGAATTGCATCCGACAATCGCCCGCTCTGGAAAAGGATCGCCTCCGAACCTAATCAAGTTTTATTGCTTCGGTACGATCAGACGCTGGAACGCAAAAAAGGCTTTCTACCTCCCGATACCGCCCGCGATGGCACACTGACACAACGCTACGCAGGTGCTCCGGGGCGTTGGTATGCGCGGTATCGCATTCATCATCCGGGCGATTTTAGCTTAGGGGTGACGATGGAAAAAGATGCCGGAGAACGAGCTAGCTGGCAACCTCACACCCGTCAGTATGGAGCCGATTTTATTTCCTATCACTTTATGATTGAAAATAAACGGCATTGGAAACGAATTGTAGTGGGTGATTATCAGCTGCAAATTGGGCAGGGCTTGTTGCTCTCTTCTGGATTTGCGGTAGGCAAAGGCTCGGAAACGGTAGAGACTATTCGCCGCAATCAATTGGGAATCAGACCGTATACTTCTGTTATGGAAGTCGGGTATATGCGGGGAGGCGCGGCAACCTATCGCTTTGGCAATCATGTAGACTTCACCGGATTTTATTCACGTGTACGGCGCGATGCCAGTTTTGCAGGCACAGATTCTCTTTCTGATAGCTTTGTTTCCTCACTGCTTTTGGCTGGCTACCATCGTACACCACGGGAACTTGCCAACAAAGGCGTTATTCTGGAACAGACCGCCGGCAGCGACATAACCTACCGCAACGCCCGAGGCACGCTGGAAATCGGTAGCACATGGGTGTACACCTATTTTGATACGCCCTTGAAGCGTACGCCTCGTCGCTACAATCAGTTTGAGTTTAGTGGACAAACCAATGCCAATCTAGGTATACACTACAGTTACATCTGGCAAAATTTCAATCTGTTCGGGGAGGCGGCCCGATCTCTAAGCGGTGGCAAGGGTTTTGTAACGGGCATTTTAGGTAGTTTGTCCCCCAAAGTATCCCTGTCTGTGTTGTTACGGCATTATGACCGCGATTTTCACTCGTTTTACGGCAACGCATTTGGAGAGAATTACCGAAACATCAACGAAAGCGGCCTATACTGGGGGTTAAAAATCAATCCCATACGCAAAGTCACTTTTACGGCCTATTATGATTCGTATCGTTTTGCCTGGTTGAAATACCGGGTGGATGCCCCTTCGGATGGTTTCGACTACATGATTCGCTTGGCTTACCAGCCCAACAAAAAACTGCTTTTATACGGACAATACCGGGAAGAGCACAAACAACGCAATGCGCCTGATACCGATTTACCAATCTATTTTATTACACCCACACTTCGCAAACAATATTTGTTTGACATTGATTATCAGGCCAGTGATTTTATCATCCTACGGTCACGGGTTCAATTCAGTTCTTTTGAGCAGAGCGAATTCACCAAAGGCTATGTGATCATACAGGATGTCAATTTTGTCTGGAAAAGATGGCAGTTAAGCACTCGGTTTGCGCTCTTTGATACGGATGATTATGACAACCGGCAATATGTTTTTGAAAAAGATGTGCTTTACAGCTTTACAGTTCCGGCTTATTACCGCCGCGGTATTCGTTGCTATGCCTTGCTCAATTACGATGTCAGTCGACGTATGTCGCTGTGGTTTCGGATAGCCCGAACCACTCTCACTAATGAAAACACCCTAGGCTCGGGCCTGGATGAAATCAAAGGCTCACAACGAACGGATGTAAAAGTTCAACTCCGCTATCAGTTTGGCAGTTAATACTCGTTGCATCTCTACTCGAATAACTACCGGTGCGTTCCTTAGAAACCGGCAAAGCACTCTCTTTGAAAAGAGGGAAAGTCTCTGTAGTTTGCACCAACAATACTGGCTAAAAACACTATGCAAACACACGAAGAAACCCTCAAACGCTGGCGATTGATGCTGGGTGGCGACGAAGCCGATGGCACCGGTGTAAAATTGGATGGCGATATGGCGCAGATGGATTCGGCACTCGGAGCTCTTTATGAATTTGAACGCAAAGGCAAATTTCAATATGGCGATAAAAGCAAACAGGGAGGCTCTGAGGGCTCAAATCCGGGAGTAGCTCGCTGGCTGGGCGATATCCGGAAATATTTTCCGCAGTCGGTGGTGCAGGTGATGCAGAATGATGCGTTGAAAAACGAATCGCTCAAACAAAAGATGATGCTGGAGCCTGAGATCCTGGAACAGGCCACTCCCGATGTCCATTTGGTTGCTACTCTAATGGAATTAGGAAAACTGATTCCCAGCAAAACCAAAGATACGGCCCGCCGGGTGGTGCAAAAGGTTGTAGATGAGCTTATTGAGAAGTTGGCACAAAATACCATTCAGGCTATCCAGGGAGCCATCAATCGGTCGGTCAGAAATCGCCGACCCCGTTACAACGAAATTGACTGGAATACGACCATCCGCAAAAACCTGCGTCATTACCAGGCTGATTACAAAACCATCATTCCTGAAATACGCATTGGCTACGGCCGCAAAACCAAAAAATCACTACGCGACATTGTGCTTTGCCTCGACCAATCAGGCTCCATGGGAACATCGGTTGTGTATTCAGGAATTTTTGGCGCAGTAATGGCTTCTCTCCCAACTGTTTCGACAAAAATGGTGGTGTTCGATACCGTGGTTGCCGACCTTACCGAAGATTTAAAAGATCCTGTGGATTTGCTGTTCGGGGTTCAATTGGGGGGCGGAACGGATATCAACAAAGCGTTAGGGTATTGCCAGGAAATCATTACCAAACCCAACGATACCATTCTGGTGCTGATCACCGACTTGTATGAGGGCGGCAATGTGCAGCAGATGCAACGCAAAATTGAAGAAATTGTATCGTCAGGCGTGCAAATGGTGTGTTTGCTGGCTTTGGACGATCAGGGGGCTCCGTCGTATGACCATGGCAATGCCAAGTTTTTAGCCGCTCAAGGCGTTCCGGTATTTGCCTGTACACCAGACATATTTCCGGATATGATGGCCGCGGCTATTTCCAAACAAGACCTGAATCAATGGGCCGGTGACCGGGACATTGTATTAAAAGGAGCAAAAGGCCAGTAATAGGGGGGTTTACTTTTCAGAAGATACTATTTCCCTAGAAACAAAACAGGCGAAACTCAGAGTTCTGATGTTTCGCCTGCATATTCGGCCAAGATTGCCTTTCCAAAAATCCGCTTGGTCCAGCCGTTTTCAAATCCGTGGTTGTTGGCTATCATAAACCCTTTCCCCGCGTCTTTCTTCGTGATTTTGTGCGCATCAATGTATCGGCCTTTCACTTTGCAAAATACAATGTCGCCAATTTCGTACACCTCTTGTCGTCTGAAAGTGAGTAGCGTACCTGATTTCAAAATCGGAAGCATCGATTGCCCAAAGGCCTTCATCTTCCCTTCTCCTACCGACTCAAGTTCAGCCTTGAGACGTTCAAACTTATTCATAAAAAATAACTATTGGTTAAAATAACGAATCTGAACAGGCCACGTGCCTGCCAGTGTTATCTATTAAGATACAAAATTTTTCTGACAAAACCAATAGTTATTTTTTGCAAGCAAAATTATCGGATAGTTTTCGCGTTTTTTGAGATACTATTTTCTATTGTGACCATTCGGTAGGAGTACGGTCCCAGCGGTGATCTTTCAGTTTTTCTTCCAGTGCCTTTTCCAACGTTTTGCCGTCGCTAGTGCCAATGTTGGCTTCCACATTTCGCAGCTTTCGCATACCCGGAATAATGGTATGCACATCGTCGTTGCACAAAATAAAACGAAGCGCCATTTCGGCCATGGTCATTCCTGCCGGAGCCAGTGGGCGCAGAGCTTCGGCGTGATCCACACTCGAATTCAGGTTTTCGGGCACGAAATACGTTGCCCGCCAGTCGTCCTTCGGAAAAACAGTGTCTTTGGTGAGGGTTCCGGTAAGAGTGCCTTCGTCAAACGGGACACGGGCGATGACGCCAATATCCAGTTTGCGGCACAGCGGAAACAGATTGTCTTCAGGTGCCTGATCGAAGATGTTGTAAATCACCTGTACGGCGTCAATCAAGCCGGTTTCCAGGGTTTGTAGCACATTGTCAGGTTCCCAGCGATTGACACTCACACCGAAGTGCTTCACCTTCCCTTCTTTTTTCAGTTTTTCAACCGCATTTTTCCAGTCGTCGTTGGTGTGCCAGGCATCTTCCCACACATGAAACTGCTGCAAATCAATGCAATCAACATTCAGGTTCTTCAGGCTTTTTTCGGTGTATTCAATGATATGACTGGCCGGAAAGCATTCTTCCAGCTTATAATCAGGTTTAGATGGCCACTTGAAGTTCATTGGCGGAATCTTGGTGGCAAAATACAGCCGTTTCTGTGCGTGCCGTTTCATCAGTTCGCCTAGAATCTGTTCACTTTTGCCAGCTCCGTAGCCCCAGGCGGTGTCAAAAAAATTGCAGCCCAGCTCCACCGAGCGGTCCAGGGCGGTTTCCATTTCCTGTTGGTCAGTGCCAGTCCAGCCAGCCAGGCCCCACATGCCGTAACCAATCTCGCTGACCTGCCAGTCGGTTCGTCCAAATCTTCTGTATTGCATAAATTAAAATAGGTAAGGGTTAAAAAGGATGTGTGATCTATACAACAAAAATAGTATCTGCAAAAAAGGCAAAACCTGCCCTGGGTGCAAATCCATTTTAGTGTCCAAGTTAAGGGCATTTTGCTTATCCTAAAAGTCAACAGAAGTTTTATTCGCATTCTGGCCGGTTTTATCCCTCACCGAGATACTATTTTGCAGTGGAAGGTATTACCATTCATGTAATTCAGCGTGTATGTGCCAAACGGTTTCCTAATTTAGCTTGGCATTGTTGTGTAAGCTTGTGCCGATGCCCCTAAACACCATGAAAAACCTTCTTTATCTCGTATGCTTTCTGGGGAGCTGGAAACTACTGGCAAACCCGATTAACCACCTGGATCAGATCTCGCTCAATGAAGGACTCAGCCAAAGCGAAGTACGCGCCATTATTCAGGATAGCCAGGGATACATGTGGTTTGGCACACAGGACGGACTAAACCGCTACGACGGCTTTGAGATAAAGCAATTCCATAACGACCCGTTTGATAAGAAAACGCTGCCCGGCGACGAAATCACCTCTCTCTACGAAGATTCCGAACAGCGATTGTGGGTAGGTACGCTGCAAGGCGTTTGTCTGTACGACAAAACGCACGACAATTTTATCCGCTACTCCCACCTGACGCAAAAACCCAAACTTGCGTGGTCTTCTGTAATCACCAGCATGGTAGAGGACGATTGGCACACCCTTTGGGTTGGCACATATGCCGGGCTTTGGCGGTTGATTCCCGATTCAAGCCATTCAACCAGTTATTCGGCTACTTACTACGGCACCGACCAGGGACTAACCCACGAATCCATTTTGGATCTACACAAAGACAAAAATGGCGATATCTGGGTAGCCACTCCGGCAGGCCTGAATCGCATTCTGATCGGTTTGGCTGAGAAAGTACCCGCCAGACAATCCATTACTTTCGAAAACGCAGCAACAAGCGTGGCGGGAGCTTTTCAGGTAAAAACACCCTTTCAGCGCATCATTTCTACCGATCGTCAGCTTTGGCTCAGTGCCCGAGGGCGATTGTTTGCTGTAGACCTGGAAGACCTGTGTATTCATGAGGTAAGCGACCAGCTCAAAAAGCAGGAGGCGAGTATCTCGGCTTTGCAAATTGACCGGACGGGCATTTTGTGGATAGGTACGTATGGCAACGGGATTTTCCGGTATCAGGTAAATGCCAAAAATCAGCTTCAGTTACTGGAACACATTCAGGAAGAACGTTCGCAACCCAATGGGCTAAAAAGCGGCACCATTTATTCCTTGTTCGAGGGGCATGATGTAAACGAAGACATTGTCTGGATCGGAACCCGCGAAGCTGGTGTCCATTTGTATAGCCGTTCCAAAAACAGCTTTTATCAATGGGGCAATCTACTCTCTACTGACCGGCGAGCCATGGAAGCTTCTGTTTTCTCCATTTGCACTGACAGTTTTGGCTATTTATGGGTAGGCACCTATCAGGGATTGTTTCGCATTCATCGCAAAACACAGGAGTTAAAGAAGTATCTATTCGACAAATCCACGCCTGCCAATAATGTATTTACTAGCATTCTGGAAGATTCGAACCAAAACCTTTGGGTGGGTAGTACCGGCGGTTTGCATGTCTACAACCGAAGTACGGGTGAGTTTACCAAGGTCAAACTCCCCCCCAATCGCACCAAAGACGGAGTGAAACACCTGTTTGAAGACAAAGAAAACAACCTGTGGGTAGCTACGTACGATTACCTTCTCAAAATCAAGCCTCACTCCACCGAGAGAACCTTGTTCAGGGAGCTGGTCTATCACCAGGATACGCTTAAACTGACCGCCATTCATACGCTGCAGGAAGACGCTAGCCACCACATCTGGATTGGCACTGAGAATGGCCTGATCAAATGGGACCCTAAGACAGGCAGGTTTAGTCACTTTGTCAACAATCCCGAGAATCACAGGAGCCTGATCGGCAATTACATTCTGAACATACACGAAGACAAAAACAAACAACTGTGGATCTGTTCGTCGAAGGGACTGAGCAAGGTGGTTACTCGTGGCTCTCATGAGCATTTTGAGCATTATACACGCCAGCACGGGCTACCCAATACATTTGTGTATGGTGCTTTGAGTGACAAGGACAGCAAACTCTGGCTGAGTACCAATGCCGGTTTGTCGTGCTATGACCCCAAACAAAATACCTTTAAAAACTATGACACCAACGACGGGCTTACCAATCGGGAGTTTAATTCCGGAGCGTTTCATCAAAGCAAAGACGGCGAACTGTTCTTTGGTGGTTTAGGTGTATTGGTCAGCTTCTTTCCCGACAAGCTTGTCGAAAACAATCATTTGCCTAAGGTTAATGTTTCATCGTTTCAGCTGTTTCAGAATAAGGTAAATCTGGATAGCGTTTTTGCCAACCAAAAAGGCATCCGGGTCAAATACAAAGATTACTTTTCGTTCTTCTTCTCGGCTACCGATTACAATAACCCTTCCCGCAACCGGTTTGCGTACAAACTCGAAGGCTTGCAAGACGAGTGGATTTATTCTGAAAACCGTTTTTTTGGCGTAGCCGACGAAAAACCCGGACATTATATTCTGAAAGTAAAAAGCTCCAACAACCAGGGTCACTGGAATGAAAAAGACATCCTGAGCATTCCCATCTACATTGAGCCTCCTTTTTGGCTAACCAGTTGGTTTTATTCCTTGATAGCCGTTACAATCTTGGCAGGCGGTTTTTTGCTATACCGCTATCGGGTACGCCTGAAAGTAGAACGGGCATTGATGCTGGAACGAATCAAGATTGAAGAAAACGAACGGGTTCGCAAGCTGGCCGCCCAGGATCTGCACGACGAGTTTGGCAACGGACTTACTCGCATTGCCGTACTTACCGAGCTGATCAAACACAAGCTAGACAGTGATGTAACCGATGCCCGCTATCTATTAGGCAAGATCAACGACAATGCGCAGCGCCTCTACCAGGGAACGAAAGATTTTGTCTGGACTATCAATCCCGAACACGATAATTTGTACGAAATCGCCTTACGACTCAAAGATTTCGGAGACGATGTTTTTGAAAAAACAAACACCCAATTTAACGTAAGCGGCATTATCGAATCGTACGAGTCCATTACGTTTCCGATGGGAGCCAGCCGACACCTGATCATGATTTTTAAAGAGGCAATGAGCAATACGCTCAAATATGCCGATGCTCCCCAAACGCATCTTTCATTTGAAAGTACTCCGTCTGAGATCACTATCCGTTGGGAAGACAACGGCAAGGGATTCGACACATCGTTGCCCACCCAGTCGCACGGCCTGCTGAATATGCAAACACGTGCCCAAAAAATTGGCGGTTTTGTGCAGATCCACTCAAAAATAGGCAGCGGAAGTCAAATTATTTTCTCCATAAAATCACCCAATTTGGGTGAATGGGCCAATCCCGTCTTTTAATAGATTAAAATAATGCTCACTTCTCCATTCAAGCTTATTATGAACCCTTTAGCCTTATTATTCGCCATTAATCCCAAGCCTGATACTTTTTCAGCAGTTATGTATCCTTAAATTAAGTAAAGCTATGTTTACTACATCTACTTCTATGAACATTATGCAAACAAAGAGTACTACCCCAATCAAGGTCAGTATTGTAGAAGACGACACCATCATCCGCAACGGGTTTGCGATGCTCATCGATGGCACAGCGGGGTTCCGAATTGTCAGCACATACAATCGGTGCGAAGAGGCCATTAAAAATCTGTATGACGACGCCCCGGATGTTTGCCTTATTGATATTGAGCTTCCGGGAGGCATGAACGGCATTGAAGGCATTGAGAAAATCAAGAAGCTGCGACCCAAAACCAATGTCATTGTCATTACTGTCTACGAGAATGACGAACTGATATTTAAAGCACTTTGTGCGGGGGCGGGTGGCTACCTGACTAAGAGCGTGGAGCCCGTTAAGCTACTTGAGTCCATTCGTGACATACAGGAAGGGGGTGCCCCCATGAGTACCAGCATTGCGCGGCGGGTAGTGGCGTCGTTTCACAAAAACCAGAATACACCGCTCACTCAGCGTGAAACCGAAGTACTCGAACTATTGGCAAAGGGCAAAAGCTACACGCACATTGCCGAGGAACTGTTTGTAAACAAGGAAACCATCCGTACGCATATCAAAAACATTTACTGGAAACTGGAAGTACACACCAAGGCCGATGCCATCGAAAAAGCCGTTCAGCACCGCCTCATCTGACAGCTGCACTTTCGCAAAAAAATAGTATCTTTTCAAAAGTAAAAACCCCTCTGCCAGCCACCTGTCTCCTTTGAGATTCAGGTGGTTTTTGCTTTTCCAGCAATACTATTTTCTCACCTGGCTTTTCATTTTCACCCTCCAAAAATCACCCAATCTGTGTGATTTTTTAGCTGCTGCGAGTGGCTACATTTGGTATAGATGTGTCTACACACATCGTCTTCATTAACCTAAAACCAAGTATTAGCCTATGAAAAAGATCTTACTCATGTGTTGTATTGGGTTGCTTCTGGCAAGTCCGGTATGGGCACAAACCTCTATCACCGGGAAAGTAACCGCAGAAGACAATTCTGCACTTCCGGGTGTGAGCGTTTCCATTAAAGGAACGACCCGAGGCACCATTACCGATGCGGAAGGAAGTTATACCATCAGTGCACCAGCCGATGGAATACTTCTCTTCAGCTTTGTCGGCTACCTGACGCAGGAAGTTCCGGTTTCCAATCGCAGCACCATCTCGGTCACGCTAGCTCCGGATGTACGACAGCTTAACGAAGTGATTGTCACCGCCGTAGGCATCGAACGCAACCAGAAAGCCCTGGGCTATTCGGTGGAAAAAGTCGATGCCGCCAAAGTACAGCAAGTGTCCGAACCGGATGTGCTACGCAGCCTGCAGGGCAAAGTACCCGGTGTCAACATCATTGGCTCCAGCGGGGTGCCAGGCAGTGCCACCCGCTTAACCATCCGTGGTACCCGGTCGTTTTTTGGCAACAACCAGCCGCTTTTTGTAGTAGACGGCGTTCCCTACGACAACTCGACCAATGGCGCCAATTCAGGAGGCAACGGGCAATTGTCTGGCGGTGGCGCCTATTCAAGTCGCATTGCCGACCTTGACCCCAACAACATTGAATCGATGACAGTACTCAAAGGAGGCGCAGCGGCAGCGCTGTATGGCATTCGAGCGGCCAATGGCGTAGTGGTTATCACAACCAAAACCGGGGCCGGACGTAAATCGCGCAAAGGATTGGAAGTGGCCTTATCTTCTTCCTTCTCCACTGAAAACATTGCCAATCTACCTGACTACCAGAACAAATACGGCACAGGAACCGGCTTTGTGTATGCTGCATCCAATGGGTCTTGGGGAGCACCTTTTCGTGGTGCCGTTCCTTATCCAACCATTGACTCCATTCCCATCTGGGGTGGCGTTGCAGGAGCCTTTCCCGAATTGGCCGGAACAAAAGTTCCTTACCGGGCTTATCCAAACAACGTGAAAGACTTCTTTGAAACAGGAAAGATATTTGAGAACTCGATCACCGTCTCGGGCAATTCGGACCGGGGGAGTCTGGTGGCTACGGTTTCAAAACTAAATCAGAATGGGTACATTCCTAACTCCAGGTTTGAACGTACCAACATCAGCCTGGGGGGCAACATGACGCTGGAAAACAAACTGACTATTGGTGGCAACTTTGCCTACACCAATACCGTTCAGAGTGGCCCGGCAGGTGGTGCCAACAACGCCATCGGCAATGCGTCGGCTTTTGGCAGAACGATGTTTTTGGGCCGTAACTGGGATTTGCAGGGCCAGCCCTATGAAAATCCGCTGACCCGGGGAAACATCTTTTTTGTAGGAACCGGCACTTCTACCAATCCGTACTGGAGCACCAAATACGATGGCATCAGTGCCAACATCAATCGGGTGCTGGCTAGCGTAAATGCCAGTTATGATATTTTCAATTGGTTAACAGCTACTTACAAGATCGGTATAAATACCTACAGCCAACGCGACATGGAATGGTACCGACCGGGCTCGCGGGGCGGCGGACAGATTGGCGAAATCACCGAATCGAATACCACCTATACCGAAATCGAATCAAACTTTTTATTAACGGCCAGTCACGAGTTTTCCGAAGATCTGGACCTGAAAGTAATCTTGGGTCACAACGTCAACCAACGTACTACCCAACAACAGGCGTTTCAAGGCGCAGGCATGATCGACTTTGACATTCTGGATCTGGACAATACCAACAGCGTGATTCCATTTGGTGGAGACTACCAGCGGCGGCGGCTGTATGGCGTCTTTGCAGATGCAACGCTTGGCTACCGCGACTACGCCTTCCTGACGCTAACCGGACGCAACGACTGGTCGTCTACCTTGCCTAAATCCAATCGCAGCTTCTTTTATCCGGCCGTCAATGCTTCGTTTATTTTCAGCGACGCATTCCACATTGAATCTAAAATCCTGACGCTTGGTAAAGTCAGAGCCAGCTGGGCCCGAGTTGGCAACGATGCACCTCCCTATTCCTTGCTGCCCGTATACCGGCTGAATCTGGGAGCCAGCTCCAACGAAATCGGGTCTTTGCCTGACAATGATTTTCCGTTCCGGAGTGTACCTGGCGCTACCTTGTCCAATACCGATTATGATCCCAATCTTAAACCTGAATTCACGCGTAGCTTTGAAGTAGGCACCGAGCTACGTCTGTTCAACAACCGCATCGGACTCGATTTTACGTATTATAACACCCGCACTACCGAGCAAATCGGTTTCTTATCCTTGCCCCGCGCATCCGGATTCAATTTTCTGCTGACCAATTTTGGTGCCATGTCAAACCGCGGTGTGGAAATCGGGCTGGACCTCACCCCTATTCAACTAAGCAATGGGTTCCGTTGGAATATATACACCACCTTTACGCGTAACGTAAACCGGGTAGATGAACTCATTGGTGGTTTAAAAGAAATTGAGATTCAAGGCTTGTTTGGGGGAAGCGTGGTGCCGGTGGTGCGTCCGGGAATGCCGTATGGTGTCATTCGCGGCAGTGTATCGGCACGTGACGACCAGGGTAACCTGCTCGTCAATCCTGCCAATGGCCAATTGATTCGCTCTTCTACACCTGATATTATCGGCGATCCGAATCCGGATTTCATTCTGGGCCTTACCAATACCTTTACATGGAAAGGTATTACCCTGGGAGCGGTACTGGATTATCGCCAGGGTGGCGATTTGTATTCGACTACCGTTCAGAACATGTTGGGACGCGGCGTAACCCGTGATACTGAGAAGCGTGAGATGAACTACGTAATTCCGGGCGTTTTGGGTGATCCTAACACACAAAAACCCATTCTGAATAGCGACGGCACCACAATACCAAATAACATTCAGGTAGAGACGAACGACTTGTATTTTGGCGAAACATTTGCCGTAAATGCCGCTGATGAATGGAGTGTATTTGATGCGACGACCATCCGGTTGAGGGAAGTAAGCCTGGGCTATGAACTGCCCAAAGGATTAATGCAGAAAACCCCTTTCGGTTCGGCCAAAATCTCAATCACAGGCCGTAACCTTTGGTACAGTGCGCCTAATTTTCCTAAGTACACCCGCTTTGATCCCGAAACCAGCACGTTTGGCAGCCTGAACATCCAGGGATTTGAATACGCAACGGCTCCTTCGGTGCGTCGCCTGGGCATCAATCTGAGACTTACTTTCTAACCACGACAAACCCTTTTCGCGATGAAAAAGAAATTTCAATATACCTACCTTTTGGCCTTTGCAGCGATACTATTTTTTGCGTCAGGGTGCGAAAGCGGATTTCTGGACATTAACAAAGATCCGAATAATCCGGCAGTGGTGCCGTTACGCCAGTTATTGCCTTATGCTCAGGTAAACATGACCAACTCTCTTGGGTTAGGCCCGTCCGGATTGTCCGAACCTCTGAGCAGCTTTACGCACCAGATTGTAGTACGGAACAACTGGAACACATACTTCATTGTGGGCGAAGATTTTCCGATTCAGCAAGCCTGGGACAACCTGTATGCGGGTGTCTTCACCGATTTGCGGCAAATCATCAATCTGGGCACCGAACAGGAAGCCTGGCAGTTTGTGGGTGTTGCGCAGATACTGAAAGCGTATTCGGCAAGCGTCATGGTCGATGTCTGGGGCGATATTCCGTACGAAGAAGCAACCCAGGGAGCCGAGAACCCCTATCCGGTGTTTGAAAAAGGTGAAGACATTTATCCGAAACTGTTTACGTTGATAGATGAAGGCATTGCCAATCTGGATAAAACCTCTACGGTAACGCCGGGTTCCAGCGACTTGTTTTTTGGAGGAAATGCCGCCCGGTGGCGCAAATTTGCCAAATCCCTGAAGTTGAAACTGTACAATCAGGTCCGGCTGACCAGCCTTTATAACGACGCAGCAGTTAAGGCATTGGTTGCTGAAGGGGATTTGATGGCCGCCGGAGCCGATGATTTTGAACTGAAATACGGCAGTACGGCAGCTCCCGAAAACCGCCATCCGACATTTATTCAGGAATACGTGCAAGGTCCTCAATACTTTGTCAGTCCTTATTTCTATCAGATTATGCAGGGCAAAAGCACCCTCAATCCCATTCTCAATGGCATTGAAGACCCACGCATTCCGTATTACTTCTATAACCAGCTAACCCCAACCAAGCCGGCTCAGAATCCGGTTTCGTACCGCGATGGTGCGTTTCTGTCCATTTGGTTTTCTTCGCTGGACATTGATCCCAACGAGGGTTTTGACCAGGATGTGTCACAAACCATGATTGGCTT
Source organism: uncultured Sphingobacteriales bacterium (assembly GCA_963520985.1). Taxonomy (GTDB): domain Bacteria; phylum Bacteroidota; class Bacteroidia; order Cytophagales; family 172606-1; genus Xanthocytophaga. Next base: position 5,847 of record CAUQTA010000014.1, on the reverse strand, counting down.
GTATGCCATTGGTGGCAAGTTTGACGCCGGTCAGGGCGTGCCCGTTACGCAAAGCGATGGCTTGGGTGGCGCCGGTTTTCAACGGTTGTATACCTACGGAAACAGTCTGTATACCCGTGCCGAACTGGCCCTGACCAAAGCGACCGGTGAAGATGCCGGTGAATTATTCCGGATGGCTATGGAAGAGTCGTTTGCGGAAGTCAACCGCATGGGCGGGGCACCGAGCACAATCAGTGCTGCCGACATCACAGGCTATGCCGACAAAGTAATGGCACTTTACACGGCGGCAAATGCCGACAAAAAACTAGAGTTGATCCTGACCCAGAAATGGATCGCCAACTTTGGTTTTGGCGTCGAATCGTACAACGATGTTCGCCGCACCGGCTATCCCAAACCGTTTGACCCGAATACAGACAACAACCCCTATACCGTGCTGAGTCGTAGTTTTGTGTTGTCGTTGCCATATTCGGTAACCGATCTGCAAATCAATCCGAATGCACCTGGGCCGCGCAACATCGCTACCGACAAGGTGTTCTGGGATGTTGACTAATCAATGACAAATTTTCTTCTGGCAGGCAGGTTTAGCCCATTAAAAAGATACTATTTCCTGCGCTATCTTTTTCACTCATTTAAAAACAGTCCCTATGAAATCAAAATTAGTTTATATAGCGTTACTTTTAGGCGCAATGGCTTGCCGCAACGAAGACCGGATTCGCATACCTAACGTTCAGGAAGGCGTTAACATGCGCATTGTCGTAGATCCAGCCAAAAGCGATTTTGCTAGTAGCGACCTCAACAACACTACGTTTGAGTTTGATGCCTATTCCATCAATCAGAATCTGAGCAAGGTAGAGTTCCTGGGCAGTTACATTGATGCCAGCGAAGAAGATACATTGGCGGAGAAAATGGTACTGACACTGGCTCCATCCGATTTTGCCAATGGCAAAGCCCGGGGTGTTATTTCAGCGGCTCAGGTTGCTTCTGCGTTTGGATTAGCGGGTGGTGTAAGCGGAATGGGTGTCGACGACGAGTTGTTGCTCACTCCGGTGGTTACGCTTAGCGATGGCCGTGTGTTTAGTGCGGCCAATTCAGCGCCTAGCATTACAGCAGGTGCCAATTCCAGCTTTACGGTATTGTTTGGCACTACCGTAAAATAATCTTTTTCAGCGTCACAAGAGCTCTGTGCTTTTGTGACGCTTTTGTTTTTCAACGTACTTAATAGTATCTCTTCAAAGTAAAAAACCTGCCTTTTCTAGCTGTTAGTTAGCCTTTTAAGACCAACCGGTCAATTTTCGCCATTTATCCGCACGATTTTCCTTTCCTCCAAATCCCTCATTTTGGGTTAGACACACCGCCTTGCAGAAGCGTACTTTTCGGTAATCATTCACCTAAACTCTTTCTGCGCTATGAAAACGCTTCTATCTTTAGCCATAACTATGCTTTTTTGCATGGTTTCTCTTGCCCAACCCTTTGTTGAAAACCCTGATCCTCAAGATTTTGACACCAATAATCACTACCAAACCAAAACCAACGGCTTTGGCGTGGGTATGTTTCCCAAAAAAGGAACCCTGACAATGAATCTGCTGATTGACAATTACTCGAACAAGAGCATTCTGGTGGTGATGAAAGACAAGAAAGGAACTACCTATTTTTCGGAGTTGATTGGCCGCAGGGAACGTCGTAGTTGGCTTAAAATCAACATGGAAGCACTTAAAGACGACGTTTATGAAGTAACCATACTAAACGGAAAAGACAAAGTAATAAGAGAAATTAACTTACGGACATTGAAAGTGCCGCTGCCCGAGCCGAAAATGGAAGAGCAACGCCTCATCAGCATGCTTTAATCGTACGGGCTCCGCGCAAAAAATCACCTCAGATGGGTGAGAGCACCGATAGCCAATTCTCGTACTTTTATCATAAGTTTTCTTCTTAAACTTAAGGTTTATTTATAAAAAAACTCCACCGCTGGTGGAGTTTTTTTATGCCCGTTTCGCAAGCATCGACTGGTAAACGGTTCTGTACTTTTCGGCAACAACCTTCTCTGCAAAGCGATTCACCACCGACTGACGGGCATGCTGTTGCAAATCACTTTTCCTATTGGTTGCTAACACAAACTCAATGCCGTGAGCCAACTCTTCCACCGATTGGTAATCGGCTAAGTATCCGTTTTGGGTATGATCTATCAACTCGGGCAAGCCACCTGTATTGAACGCAACTACGGGTGTGCCACAGGCCAAGGCTTCCATAACCGTGTTTGGCAGATTGTCTTCCAGCGAAGGCAACACCATGGCATCGCAAGCATTGTACAGCTCCACCAAAGCGGCATCACCCGAAATGGAGCCATAGTCGTGCACTTTAAACGGCAGGCTCGCCAATACTTCCGCATCGGCTTTGCCAAAAATAACCAACCGGGTTTTGCCTTTTTCAGCGATACTATTTTGTGCCAGCACATGCAGCGCCTTCTCCAGGTAAGCAAATCCCTTGCGCGGGTCCTGGGTGTTCATAGCTCCGAACAGCAACAAATTCGCATCGGCAGGCAAGCCTAGTTTTTGGCGTATGGCGATTTTGTCCAGCGGCTTATAAAGCTCGGTATCAATCGGATTGGGAACAGACGTGATGGGAAAGTGTTGCAGCAACGCACTCTTCTTCGCCTCACCTGCCAGCCATTGGCTACAGGCTACAAACTGAATGTTGGCATTTTGAAATAGTATCTTTTTCTTTTCAAAAACCCGGTAAGACAAATCCTGCGCCGAGGGATTTTTGAGAAACGGACAGTGATGGCAATGCATTAAGTAATGCGGGCAAGTGCCGCTGTAGTGGCAACCGCCCGTCATGGCCCACATGTCGTGCAGCGTCCAGACGATGGGTTTGCCTAAAGCAATCAATTTCTTTAACGACTGCAACGATAAAAAGCCAAAATGGATCCAATGCAGATGCAGTACATCGGCTTGTGCTACCGCCGGATGCTGGCTGATGTCGATACCGACAGTTGCCGGAGAAAAGGCGAATCGAACGTTTTTAGACTTTTCGTAGAAGTAAAATGAAAGCCGGTCAGCCAGAAAACGCGCAAAGGCAGCTTTTTTTTGGACATACGTATGCGCAACAGGCACGACAAAATTCTCGGGGCGAGACTGCTCTTGTACCAGCAACGTTGCAGGAGTCTGATGCTTGTTCAATGCCACTGCCAATCGCCGGCATGCTACTGCCGCTCCACCACTAGACTGATAGGTATTGATTAGAGTGATTTTCAAGCAGGTAAACGGTTTGGTGGCAAACGGGCAGGTTTTACGTTGTGCAAAGATAGTATTTTCGGACAAGCGGCTTCAGCATCCTGTGGATGCCCTCCGATTCGCAATCGGAGCTACTTGTCTTTGTAGGCAAAAATATTCAGTTGCAAATCCATGTGCGGTGTTTTGCGATTGGTTCGGTTTACAAACGGTTGCTTGCGATCCGCCTCCGAACGGACGAAGTACCGAAAACCGCTGTCGGTAAGTATCTGCAAGATTTCGCCAAGTGCCTGTGGCTCATTCCTATACGCATGGTATTCAATGAACAGATGCTTGATGTGACTTAAACTATTGGCACAATCCCGAATCACGGCCACTTCGGCACCTTCAATGTCCATTTTGAGCAAATCAATGTTCGGCTCTTTGTCCAGCCAATCTTTGAGACGCGTAGCGGGAATTTGTGTGTTTTTATCGCCCACTACCAGGGAGCCGCCATCCGCACCTTCCGTCGCAAACGAAACCATTGTGTTGTCATTCCATACCGCCTGATTCACGATTTCGACTTGCGACAACTGATTGCGCTGCACGTTCCGGCTCAAATACCCCGCAATGCCCGGATCCGCTTCAAACGCTTTGATAATTGCATTGGGATATAACTGCTTGAAATACAAAGTATCCACTCCGATATTGGCTCCGCAGTTGTAAATAATTGGCGTTTCAGTATCCGCTTGAAAGCGGTAATTTTCGTCGGCAAAGATCTCCTTGAACTGCCACAAAAACGACTGGCAATCAGGCACTTCCATGCTGTGAACTAAAAAACGAACCGTTTTTGGTTTGTAACGCGGCGCATCCCCGTACGCAAATGCCAGACGCAGAAATTCGCGGCTGTAGCGGGTACGCCACAGATGATACTGTTCTTTGAAAAGAATCTTGAAAAATAAAACCAAACCCGTACGAATTTAAGGCGGAGACAAATGCTGCCACAAAGGAAAATAGAGGAAAGCGAAAAGACAAGAAAATAGAACCGAGACTACAAATGGCAGGTTTTGGATTCTTAAAAGATACGATTTTCCCTGAACCCTAAATTTATAACAGTCACTAGGCGACTTGCTCTTTTTTAGGAGATTTCATTTCAACCTTCTTCGTGTCCGGCATAGAGCATCCGCACCCTTTGGCACAACCGGCGTCTTTTGTGGAGAATTGCTTGCGAACCACATTTAGCAAATAGCCTACTGCCGCTAAAAATACAATTCCGATGATGATCGATTCTATCATATACGCTTAACGTTTAATCTGGCACATTTGGTTTCGGAAAAGCCGAGGTTTTTGCTTTCCGAAACCTACTATTTATCCCAGTACGAGCCAATCAGTTCGCACATAGGTGCATGGACAGCCGCGGCGGCAGCCACTATTTTACCGCCAAACAAGCAATCGGGATTGCCGTCAAAGTCCGATACCTTGCCACCCGCTTCGGTTACCAGCAGTATTCCGGCGGCCATATCCCACGATTTCAGATTGTACTCATAAAATCCTTCCACGCGACCACAAGCCACATAGGCTAAATCGACAGCGGCGGCACCTAACCGGCGTATGCCATGTGATTTCAGCACAAATTCCTGTAAAATAGTGAGATGCGTGGTCATTTTGCCTGCCAGCGAATACGGAAAACCCGTAGAAATAAGGCTATGCTCCAGCGAATCAACGCCCGATGTTTTGATCGGCTTGTCGTTGCAGAAAGCGCCACCACCCTGCCAGGCGTAAAAACACTCGTCCAGGTTGGGTTCGTACACAATGCCAACTAGAGGCGTATTGCCTTGCACCAACGCTACACTGACACAAAAAATGCGCAGGCCATGAATGAAGTTAGTCGTGCCGTCCAGTGGGTCAATGATCCAGTTTAAATCTTCCGAATGCTTGGTTACGGTGCCTTCTTCGGTAATGAACCCGGCTTCGGGCACCAATTCGGTCAGTTTGATGACCAGTTGTTTTTCGGCTTCCTTGTCTACATACGAAACCAGATTGTTGGCCGCGCCTTTGTATTCGATGTTGGCTTTGTCAAAGGCTTCTACTTCCTGTTTTAAAAACGCTCCGGTTTCTTTGACTATCGCAATGGCGTCCTGACAGATCTGGGCTAAGTTCATAGGTATAAACGAATTGGGGTATAAGAAAAAACAATAAAATTTCGGGCCTTTCGGCAAAATAGTATCTCCACAAAATGAAAAACCTCCTTACGCCGCCTGCTTTACCGAAAGCCGCAAGCGATAGACCAGAAACGCAGAACGTACCGCCAGCAGCAGCACCAACGGAATGAGTTCATAATCTAGTTCTTGTGGAAGGAATTTCCAACTTACCAGCAATAAAATCAACACCCCCAGATACACCAGAAAATAAATGCGCAACCAGTGCGGCTTGTTTTTGCGCAAAAGCCACAAGGCAACTGGCAAATGAATGGGCCAGGCCCAGGCCAGTTGCCAGTTGTGAATGGTAGCCTGATGGTCGGTGGCGACCCATAATAACAACAAGATCCAGCCCAACAAGCCGACAAAGGTAAACAACGTGGCATCGACCCAGAACTGTCGTCCGGTGCCGCGCCACTGCCACAAGGTCATGCCCAACCCAA
>CAUQTA010000013.1:0-148971 GCA_963520985.1 uncultured Sphingobacteriales bacterium | reverse complement strand
AAGTAAAGTTGAGCAACGGGTTCAATATACCTATCGCGAAGTATTTGTCCCTTTTTTGTGGTGGGCCTTGCTGTTCTTCACCCTTGAGTGGCTGCTGCGTTTCACTCTTTTCCGAAGTCTCCTCTGATGCAGGCAGGTTTTGCCTTTTCCAATCCTACTATTTTTACTTACCATCCGGCTTGCATGATTAGTATTTAAAATACTCTGCATGCATAACTATCTTATAATCAGCACTTCTGTTTAGGATGATGTTTTCTCAATAAAAATAGTTTAGATTAAGCTCTTGGAAATGGGATAATTTCATGTTTTTATTGGGTTTTTATCAAAAAAATATAACAAATTGCGTACGGAAAAGCTAATAATACTTAGTCAACAGGTATGCTCGATTCTTTTATTCATCACCCTAAAACCATAATAATGAAGGACATGAAGAAGTTATTCATGAGTATTTTTTTGGCTGCATCCTCGGCCGTTGGGTTTTCGCAAGGTTTTCAGGTAAACCTGCTCGGGACCAAACAAGTGGGGATGGCACATGCCGGCTCTGCCTTAAAAACCGATGCGTCCACACTGGTGTTTAATCCCGGTGCTTCGGCATTCCTGGAGAAAAATGAAATCTATATTTCTGGCAATGCAGCTATCATAAACAACGCCTTTTTGCGTGAAGGAGCCTCCAAGACTGAACAGGCAGACAATGGTGTGGCCACACCCTTTAACGTCAATTTGCTTTTCGGGCCCAAAGAAGGCAGATGGAAAGCGGGCTTAGCGGCTTATACACCCTTTGGTGGGCAGACCGACTGGGGCAAAGAGTGGAGTGGTCAGATGGCGCTAACTTCTCTGAAACTACAGGCAATTTATGTGCAGCCTACGTTCAGCTACAAGCTAAGCGACAAACTAGGCATTGGAGCGGGCTTTGTGGTTAATTTCGGTCATGTGGATTTGCAGCGCAATCTGCCTGTGAGTGGCCCTTCCGGACAAGCCACGGGTTCGGCTCAGCTTACCGGAAATGGCATGGGCTACGGATTCAATGTAGGTCTTTATTACCAGGCCACCGAAAATTTCTCCCTGGCGTTGACACACCGTTCGATGGTAAAGACAACCGTTGATAATGGAGATGCCATTTTTAATGTAGCTTCCTCTTTAGCTGCTAATTTCCCGCAGCCCAATACCTTTAAATCAACCCTCAACCTGCCATCGACTACTACCTTGGGTTTTGGCTACAAGGCCTCAGACAAACTGACCTTGGCATTGGATGTGAATCTGGTAGGCTGGAGTGTATACGATACGCTGGCCTTTGATTACGAGAAGAATACGACTGCTTTAGAAGATACCAAATCGGCGCGCAAATACAAAAACTCATGGGCAGTGCGGCTCGGAGGGCAGTATGCCATCACCGAAAAACTAAGTGCACGTGCCGGTGTGGCTTATGTAATGACGCCTATCCAGGATGGCTATGTGACACCCGAAATCCCCGATGCCAACCGTGCGATTCTGGGATTAGGACTGAGTTACCAGGTATCCGAAAGTTTTGGCATCGACGCTTCTTTCTTGTATGAAAATCTGGCCAAACGTACCCAGACCAACCTGGAAACCGGCTTACAGGGAACGTATAAAACCTATGCGTACATACCGGGTATTGCTCTTTCCTATAAATTCTAGGAAAGATCACGCTTTTTGTTTCTGTCAATCATTTGCCTAATCGATTTCATTCTATGAAAAACATATTTTGCTATTCTCTTTTTACCCTTGGAGGAATTGCTCTTTTGCAAGCGTGCAAGCCGGACCTGGATACCGATATCGCAGCGGCTTCGGGCACTGCCGATTTTTCAAATTACGTGGCTGTGGGCAATTCACTCACTGCCGGATATTCCAATAACGGGCTGTACCTGGAAGGCCAGCAAGCTTCTTATCCTAACTTAGTTGCGCAGCAGATGCAACAAGTGGGTGGGGGCGATTTTATGCAGCCTTTGTTTTCTGCCAAACCCAATGGAACCGGTTATCTGGTTCTGAAAGGATTTACGTCTAGTGGCTTGCCCGACTTGCAAACGGAACAGACCAACCTGGCGGTGCGTGGAACCACTACTCCCGATCCGGTGGTCAATCCAACGGGTGTGCTCCTGGACAAATACACCGATCCTATCAACAATTACGGCGTACCTGGCATTCGATTGTCGGATGTACTGGATGCGAATTATTCGAAACGTAATCCATTGTACGAACGATTGTTAACAGATGCCGAAGTAGGGGTTAAGCCGTATCTGAATAAAGTGGCCGAGAAGCAACCCACCTTTTTCTCCTGCTGGCTGGGCAATAATGACGTGTTGCAATATGCAGGTTCAGGCGGACTGGTGCCGCTGACTCCCGTGCCTGCTTTTCAGCAATTGTATGGAGCGGTAATCAACACGCTTACCCAAAACAATACTGAAGGCGTAGTGGCCAACTTGCCATCGGTAACCAGCGTTCCGTACTTCAACACGGTATTGGCAACAGTTACGTCAACGGCCAAAAGCTTTATCATTCCGGCATTGGACCTGGCACGCCAGCAAAATCCGAATATTCCTAATTTCCTGGTTTGCCAGAGTGGTACCCCTTCGCGTGATGGCGTCAATCCGGATGCCTCTGATCCGCTTCAAATCATCCAATTGCCATTGGATAGCTTGCTGGGTGGCGGAAGAGGTCGTGCGTTATTTACCCTGACCATTCGCGACAATCCAGCCTTGCTGCAATTGATTGGGCAGCCTTCGGGAGCTTATTGGAGGTCTTTTGCAAGACAAAACGGCTTATCTGTAGAAGCTGTTATTGCGGCTTATCAGCTGGATACCACACAAGCGTTTGCCTTTTCGGCAAAGAATCCTTTCCCGACTGGACTGGTATTGGATACCCGCGAAATTGATAAGATCAACAGTTATACCACACAGTACAATGCCATCATTAAGTCAGCCGCGGATGGCAAACAACTGGCTTTTGTTGATGCCAATTCCTTTCTGAAAAAAGTGCAAACCGGACTGCTGGAAGATGGCATGGAGGTAAACGGAGCCTTTATCAGTGGCGGGTTTTTCTCCCTGGATGGGGTGCATCTGACGCCTCGTGGCTATGCCATTGCTGCCAATGAGTTTATCAAAGCCATTAACAGCAGGTATAACAGCAAGATACCGATGGTGGCAGTTGCTAAATACGGTGGAGTGAAATTTCCATAAATGCTGGCAAATATGTATTTTACCCACGGGTTCAGACGTTACGTTTGAACCCGTCTTTGTTTATGAGTTAAACCTGAGAGGTTTTGCCCGTTCGGCGGATACTAGTTACATTTCACTTACTTTTTGTCTCGCATATTGCATGAATATCGAATGGGAATATAGCGACAATGCCTGGGTTTTGGTTTTGCTACCGATACTATTTCTGGTATGGGTAGTGTATCGTATTTGGCGCAAACGAAGCATTGCCCGGCTTGGCTCCGCTGAATTGGTGCAAAAGCTTTTGCCCGACACTTCGCGTCAGCAGGTGTTGCGCATGGTTGTTTTTTTAACAGCAGTGGCCTGCATAGTACTAGCCTTACTGAATCCACGTTTTCCGGAGACGGTGACCGCTCCGCATGTACCCATCGCCGATGTGGTGTTTGTGGTAGATGTGTCTACCAGCATGCTGGCCGCCGATGTGCCTCCCAATCGACTGTCGCGGGTGAAGCAAATACTGGCGCAGGTAATGCCTTCGTTAGAAAAAAGCAGGGTGGGGGTGGTGCTGTATGCGGCCCAGGCATATCCGTTTCTGCCTCTAACCGACGATTTACCGGTGGCTGCCTCATTTATTCCGGCCATTCAGCCATCACTGATACCCCAGCAGGGTACACGGCTGGGCAAGGCAATGGAAATGGCCGGTTATTATTTTAGCGATACGGCTCGTAACAACCAGGTCGTTTTTCTGATTTCGGATGGCGAAAACCACGATGCGGCATTTGAAGAATCGGTCCGGGCAGTGACCAACCGCGGCATTATCACCCATACAATCGGTGTAGGAACCGAAGCCGGCACGACAATCGCTCTTGCTGATGGGCGGGTGAAAACCGATGCTGCCGGGCAATCAGTCATTACTCGCTTGGCGCCAGACAACCTGCGCCGAATTGCCGAAGCGGGCAAAGGCCAATACTGGCAAGCTACTTCTACTGCCGAAACGGTGCAGTTTGTAAACCAGCAAATTGACACGGCTCGTCTGGCAATTGGAAAACCACCTCAGGTAACCGGCTATTCGTATCTGTTTCCATGGTTTTTGGGTAGTGCATTGTTTCTGTTATTTGCCGAAATGCTACTACCTGTGTTTTATCGCATAAAAATGTCCTGATACCAGAATTAGTTTGGTAGCACAAAATTTATCTTTATGAAACTGACTTTGACATTCGTGCTTCTGGTAATTGCGGTTCCCTGGCTTGCTAACCTGCCAACCCAGCAGCCATTGGGTGTGGATGCGGGAAAAGATTGGTTGCGCAAGGGATATAGACAATACCAGCAAGGTGAATATGGCGATGCGGAAGTGAGTTTTCGGCGGGCCTTGGCTCAAAATGCGGGTTTGGCAGAAGCAAATTACAACCTGGCGCAGGCCTTATACCAGCAGCAACGCTATGCCGAAGCGGTGAAATACTATGTTTTGGCAAAGCAAAACCTGCCTGTTGCACAGAAAGCTTCCCTGTTTCATAATCAAGGCAATGCGCTGCTTAAACTCAATCGCTTTCTGGAAGCGGCCAGCGCGTACCGGCAGTCATTGCAGTTGCGTCCGGGCTATTTGCCGTCCCAGCAAAACCTTTCGTATGTGTTGGCAAAACTGGCCGAAAAGAAAAAAGATGTCATTCGAAACATCAATCAGGTTCAGAAACAGCTGAACCCGGAAGCAACGGAAACCCAGAAAAAGCAATCGGAAGAGTCGTCGGAAAAGTCGGACAGTCAGCAAGCCGACCAAGCCAACAGCGATACCAAAAGCAAGATCGAATCGCCTCAGGAACAGTTGAATGCATCGGATATGGAACAAATGCTGAAGCAGCTGGACCAGGCCGAAAAACAGATACGAGGTCGGGCTTCGAATGCCAAAGCCGAGAAAAAAGTAAAAACGGAAGAAAAAGACTGGTAACCATGCGTAAAACCGCTTTGCTATTCACTGCATTAACCTTGGTTTTCTCGATCCGGCTTTGGGGACAAACCGGCGGGGAAAAAGTGTTTTTACGTTGGGTAGCCGATAAGAAAACGGTTTATCAAGGCGAATCGTTTGGGCTGCAATTGAAATTGTATTATGAAAAAAGCGTTTCGTCGCCCGACATTTTTCCTAAGGTGGTGATCCCCAACACCTGGATCGAGCAAGTCAAAAACAAACCGACACCGGGCGAAGAACGCTTGAATGGCAAAATGTACGGTGTTGTCACCTTGAAGAAGTATTTGGTGATACCGCAAAAGTCGGGCAATCTGATTGTTCCCGATTACCCGCTGATCATTCGGATAACGGTGCCGCCTAAACCCGACGATTTTTTTCAGGTAGAGCAAACCGTGAATCAAACCGTGACCACGCCCTCTCTCACGCTGCAAATAGTATCTTTGCCCGAGCCAAAACCTGCCACTTTTGCCGGAGCAGTTGGCACATTTACGTGGGTGGTAAAGACTACCCAAGACTCAGGACATGTGCAGAAGCCCATTGGCTTTACTTACCAAATAGAAGGAACGGGCAACATTCCGTTTTTGGCATTGCCGCCTTTTACTCTGCCCGCCGGACTGGAAGGGTTTGAGGTGAAAAGCACAGAAAGCCAGACAGTTAGCGAAAAAGGCGTGACCGGAAAGAAAACCTTTGCCCAAACTCTGGTAGCCGAGCAAGCCGGACGCTACGCATTGCCATTTGGCTTTACGTATTTCGATCCCGCCCAGAAAAAATATATTACACTGACCGATTCGGTGCAACTGCTTATTACCGATACGACACAAAATAGTATCGCTACTCTGACCAAAACCCCCAAGCCTCAGGTTGTTTCCAACATTCCGGAGTGGTATGCCCCGAAGCCAGCTTTTCAGAAGCGAAAAGTCTTCTTTAATTCAACTTTGTTCTGGATTTTGGCCCTGTTGCCGCTGGCTGCCTGCCTGCTGGTATGGGGTTGGGTTTCTTGGAAGAAAGCACAACACCAATCTTCTAAATGGCCCTATCGCCAGGCGATGCAGGAACTGGGCCAGTTGAAAAAACGAATGCCCCAACTGACACCAGCCGAATCAGCCAAACAACTGGAAGATAGTTTGTTTCGCTACCTGAAAGCCAGGTATTCACTTTCAACGGCTGACTGGTACGCCGATTCCATTGCTCGTGTGCTGTCCCGGCATTCGATACCGGAAGCTGCGATTACTCAGTTTTTGTCGGTTCTGGAAAACTGCCAACGCACACGGTTTTCCAATCAGTCACCTGAGTCTCCTGTGCCCATAAGTGAAGTACAGGCATTACTAAGGCAAATGGAACAGCAATACCGGGCTTCGGCAGTTCAGAAAGCAGTGGCCATACAGGCGGTGTTTCTGGTTGGAATGGCCGTGAGTTTGCCGTTGCTGGCGGCAGTTCCGGCAAGAATCTACGCACAAGCTCAGCAGCTTTACCAACAGCAACAGTTCGATTCGGCCATCAGCATTCTCAATAGCTTGGCCTCGCAAGGCTTTGTGGATGCGGCTATTTACATGAATCTGGGCAATAGCTACCTGGCTGTTGGAAAGACGGGACTCGCCATTTTGAACTACGAAAAAGCCCTTCAACTGGCACCTGCCGACTCTACCATCCGGGCGGGCTTACATTCGATTCGGCAAAAGCAAAATCTGGTTGCTTTGCCCCAATCTCCCTTTGCCCAATGGTCTGCCACAATTTCGGTAGATGTTCTGGCTTGGCTGGGAATTGCCTTGTGCTGGATAGGCGGGGTTTTGGTCTTGCAAAAGATACTATTTTCTTCCCGGCGTTTTTCATCCATTGCCTGGCTGTGTGGGTTTCTGGCGATGGCCGTGTTTCTGTTTGCCGCCTTTGTTCTGTACTCCCGGCAGCATAGCCAGGAATCGGTTGTCGTTGCCGAAGTGACGGGGCGTTACGCACCGAGCCCGCAAGCCCGCGAAATGGTGCGGCTACCTGAAGGATCATCCGTGCGGATAGAAGATGAATTTGCCGGTTGGACAAAAGTGTACATTCCCGATGGCCGACGGGTGTGGATTCCCAAATCAACGGTGCGAAAAATCTGAAATACAACCCAAACCATGTTTGAGCAACTCTTGGAAAAAGCGGGTATTGACTGGCACAACGAACAAATTGCAGCGTTACCCACCGAGCGGCTTCAGTTTAAGAAGGGCAGTCTGCTCACGGCACAAGGTGCTGTCGAAAACTACATTTACTTTCTGGAAGAAGGAAGTGTGAAATTTTCGCATTGGGTAGATATCAAGGAATACATTCTTGACTTCTGGTTTGAAGGCGATTTTTTCACTTCGTTTGCCTCTCTGATCGAGCGGGCTCCTTCACCGTCGCAATGCCAGGCCATGACCGATGTTACTGTGCAGCGGATTCATTACGATCAGTTGCAGCAGGTTTATCGCGATTCGCATCTGGGCAGCGAAATAGGCCGTCGCATGGCCGAGCGGATGTACGTGCACAAAACCAGGAAGGAAATCGAATTGCTGTCACTCACGGCCGAGCAGCGCTATGAAAAACTACTGGATCAGTCCAAACGCCTGATTCTGGAGATTCCGGTCAAAGATGTGGCTTCGTATCTGGGCATATTGCCCGAAAGCCTGAGCCGTATTCGACGCAAGCTCATTTCCTAACCTAGGTTAGGCGATGGTTCACCAGCGGCATTTTACCTTTGTCGTATACTTTAAATTTCTACGACAATGAAACCTTTGATTATTCTTCTAGCTGTTTTTGCACTGAGTAGCGGCATTTTGTGGCTGATAAAACCAACTGTAGATTTTGCATTGGCTGGCCGCATAGCCATCGCAGCTATGTTGCTGCTAACTGCCTTTGGGCATTTCAAATTTGCAGAAGGCATGGAATTGATGCTGCCCGAGTTTTTGCCTTACAAACGGCAATGGGTATACGCCACCGGAATCCTGGAAATTGCGGCGGCGGTGGGTCTGCTCATTCCTTCGCTTTATCCGGTTACAGGCATTTTGCTAATTGTCTTTTTCATACTCATTCTGCCCGCCAATATCATTTCCAGCAACAAAGGCATAAACATAGAAACCGCCGCTTTTGACGGCCCCGGAATGGGTTACTTGTGGTTCCGGATTCCGTTGCAACTCTTCTTCCTGGCTTGGACCTATGCGGTTACGCTGAGTCGCTGGGCTTCTTGAAAATAGTACCTTCCAGAAAGGCAAAACCGCCGCTTTTATTACCTAACGCATGGTTTATCGGGAATGTCGGGCTTACTTAGCGGCTATATAACCGAATAAAGAGTATCAGCTTAAAAGCCTTAAAAACTCTTTAGATACAGCTATGAAACCCCAGCAAGATTTTCTTTTGGAAGAAACCGACGAACAAACGCAGTTAATCAACAACATTCGCCGCTTGCTCACCAGCGACGAGGAAGCCAATGGCAAAATGGCGATAGAGATTTTAAAAGGTGGTGGTGTTCCTCAACAGTTGATTGAAGATTTGATCATTTATTCCAAAACATTGCCCAATGCCACCGTAAGAGCTGCTTTGCGCAAATTGCTCGAAAAACGGGCATTGCTCGAATGGCATACGGTTATCCTGGATACCACGGCTTTTGTAAACATTGAAACGACAAAGGAGAAAGACATTCGTGACAAAATGGCGAAAATGGTGACCAAAGTGGGCTGGCAGGAGCTGGCTTCGCTGGGTTATCTGCTTTTTCAGCGTTATGGAAAAGGTTTGTCGTTTATCCTGACCTATCCGCAAAACAATCCCTACCGCATCAAGGCTCTGGAGATGGTGACCCAGGACGGCTTTCTGGATTTCCACAAAGGGATGGGCTATACCAACCGGAAAGATGGATCGGTAGGGTGGTCAACAGTCGTAAAAACAGGAATTTCTTTTCCGGACGATCATCCGCAGGCGGCTACTCTACGTGCGATCAGTTTTCACAATTGCAAGCTGACATCGGTATCGCCCAAGGTCAAGGTCTTTGAAAGCCTGGAAGAATTGGATTTGTCGCACAATCAGTTGAAGTCGCTGCCACCCGCCATGGCTCATTTGCCAAAACTCCGCAAGCTGGATCTGTCTTACAATCAGATCGGGGCCTTTCCCGGTGTGTTATTGAAAATGAAAGGTATGGAAGAACTGGATTTGCGGGGAAATATCAACTATGCCACAAATACAATTCTAAACCAGGTACCGGACGAGTTTTATGCCGCCAATCCGGATTGCAAAGTAAAAATGTAGCCTATAAACTTTCGGAGATTGTATTTTTGAAAAACTTAGAAAAGAAAAATAGTATCTCTGACAAAGCCAAAACCCCGACTATCCGAAAACAGTCGCCAATGTGAGGTTTTGGTATTCTCTACTTCATAAAACATTCATTATCAGCTATGTCAGACACTAAATTTCTGGAAGAGGTTAACGAAGAACAAAAGCTATTCATTGCGAATCTGCGGCGGTTGTTAGATACAGGCGATGAGGCTAATTGCAAGATGGCCGTTGAGATCATGAAAGGTGGTGGCGTGCCCGTATCCATGTACGAAGACATTCTGGTATACTCCAAAACGTTGCCACAGGCCAATTTGCGGGCATTGATGCGGAAATTGCTGGAGAAACAAGGCGTACTTGCCTGGGAAAACCTGATTGGAGATACAACAGCCTTCGTTAACATTGAAACGGCAAAAGAAAAAGATATTCGGGACAAAATGGCGAAAATGTCCAAAAGTGTGGGTTTGGAAGAAACAGCCCTGCTGGGCTACATGTTTTTCAAACGCTACCGAAAGGGACTTTCCTTTGTACTCACCTACCGACAGAAAAACCCGTACCGCCTCACTGCCCTGGAACTGCTCACCCAAGGCGATGTATTTGATTTGCATACAGGCATTGGCTACCACAATTGGAAAAACGACAAGCCGGAGAGCATCATCTTGTCAAAAGTGGATACCAAGGTCAAGTTTCCCAGCGACCACCCCAGCGCCTCCACACTGAAGGTGTTGAACTTTCATAATTGCAAATTCAAGGAAATTCCCGACGCCATTTCGGCATTTGAAAATGTGGAAGAGATTGACTTGTCGGTAAACAATCTGGTGGGGTTGCCAGCGGCTTTTGCCAGCCTGACCAAACTGCGCAAACTGGATTTATCCTCAAACCGACTGACAACGTTTCCGCAAGTGCTGCTTGCTATGCCACAGCTAAGAGAATTGGACTTGCGTTATAACGATAACAACGCCATGTTCCTTAGCCAGGCTTCCCGTCTTCTTATTCCGGACGATTTTTACGCGCAAGTTCCTGATTGTAAGGTGTTGGTGTAGCTTTTTATTTTTCAGCCAGGGTCTTTTAAGGAACAGGATGCTGATAATTGAGTGAGGGACAGTGAGCTTACTTATTCAATTATCTTTAAAGAAGTAGCTATTCCAAGGGAGTTTTTTTCATTGTCTGTTCCATCACCAACAGTTATTACTAAATTGTCTTCCTTTAGTTTTTGAACAAATAGTTTTGTTCTTTTTATTTTGATTAGCACTACTTGCCGCTCTGGATCTAAGGACCATGTGCCTTTCTCACTCTTTCTTGAAGTTATCCTTTGAAGTGTAAAATCTTTAAAGAATTCATAGGTAACTGTTTCATTGATGTTTGACACTTCCTGACCAGAAATGATAATTGATTTAACACCCCACTTATGGCAAAGTAAAGTTTTAACGCTGTCTACTGAAATATTCCCAACTTGTGCTTTTACTTCGAAAGAAAGAAAGATTACTAAGACTGAACAAAGAATAAATTTGATCATTAGAACGAGTGATTAAAGTAATATAGTTCTTATGTAGCGAATGTTTAAGCTAAACAGAATGACAGTAAGATGCGCTGCAAAGTTCTAAAAAACGTATTTGACTGACAAGAAAATAGTATCCCCAAAACAAGCAAAACCCCTGCCTTACCGATTGCCAGTGAAAAGTGTTTCATGCGATTGCTGAGTGTATTGGGCAATGTAGTCGCGGTACCAGTAACCCGAGTCTTTGACGAGGCGCTGCTGTGTTTCAAAATTGACATGTACCATACCGAAGCGGGGGCGGTAACCTTCGGCCCACTCAAAGTTATCCAGAAAAGTCCAGACAAAATAACCTTCTACCGGTACGCCTTCGGCTTTGGCACGTAGCATTTGCGCAATGTAATCTTGCAAGTACAGGGTGCGTTTGACATCATGAACTCGGCCATTATCAATTGCATCCGGGAAGGCTGCGCCGTTTTCAGTAACCAGGATTTTTTTGATGCCTTTATAAGCGGCAAACTTGTGCAGCATCTGATAAATGCTTTCCGGATACACTTCCCAGCCCATCAGCGTAGGTTCATAACCTCGTTTGACGGCTTTGATCAGGTCAGCATTGACAAAGGGCATCCACCACGAATGTTTTACTACTTCACGGGTGTAGTTCTGGATGCCAATGAAATCGAAATCGTAGGGAAGGAGGTTTTCATCTCCGTTGCGGTAGTATTTCTCAACGCGTTTCAGAAAAGGCAAATCCTGCATCGGGTAACCAAGGCCCAGCGAAGGTTCAATGTAAAGCCGATTGAAAATGGCATCGGCACGGATAGCCGCCTGTCTGTCGCGTTCCGATTCGGTAAAGGGAGTTACATACGAACACGAAAACGTAGTGCCGACCTGCGCCTTCGGCTGATGAAATTTGACAACCCGTGCCCCTTCGGCCTGGCTCAGTGCCGCGTGGTGCATGGCCGGAATGAAGTTTTTGAGCCACCGCCGACCAGGGGCATGAATACCCAGGAAGTACCCGGCTCCCGTAAAAACCATCGGTTCATTGAGGATCATCCAATGTTGCACTCTGTCGCCAAAGTGTTTCATACAGACTTCCACATAATCCTTAAACCAACTCACCACATCGCGGTTGACCCAGCCGCCTTTTTGCTCCAGGGCATGCGGCAAATCCCAGTGATACAGCGTTACCCAAGGTTCAATGCCCCGTTTTTCGCAGGCATCCAGCAGCCGATGGTAGAAATCCACACCGGCGGCGTTCACCTTGCCGGTACCGTGGGGCATAATGCGCGACCACGCCAGCGAAAACCGGAAATGCCGGATGCCCAGGCTTTGCATGATATCCAGGTCGGCCTCGTAGCGGTGATAGAAATCGCATGCCACATTGGCGGTTTGGTTCAGGTACGTATTGCCTTTTTTGTTCGCAAACACATCCCACACCGACAAGCCTTTGCCATCTTCCTGATAGGCTCCTTCTATCTGATAAGCGGCTACCGAAGTACCCCAGATAAAGTCGGAGGTTTGGGCTGTGTTTGCGATACTATTTTGTGTTGGTGAATTCAATCTTTTGCATTTTTTGCCAGAGTAAAATCTGTTTTACTCTGGCAGGTTTTAGGCATTGCGCAGATACTATTTCAATCTGAATGATGAATACCTGCGCAGTCCTTGATTCGTTATTTTACATGATTGGCAATTACCTGATCAATGATTTTTTCGGTAACGTCCGGGTAATTCACCGGAATCACCTGTCCGTATTTGATCCATTCTTCGATTTTCGGCAAATGCTTCTTTTTAAAGCTTTTTACCACAGGCACGCCCATGCTTGCCAGTGCGGCAGCATTGCAATGCTGCTCATACTGGTTTTTCATGGGAATGACCAATACTTTTTTCTTCAAAAACAATGCCTCGGCGGGAGTTTCGAATCCGGCACCGCATAAAATACCAGTGCTGGAAGTCATGCTTTTGATGAAACCTTCGTTGTTGACGGGCTGTATGCTTACGTTGTCACTGACCATGGGCGTTTTGCAATGCTTTGAAAACACTTCCCAGCGGGCATCGGGTAGGCGGTTTAGCATGTCAAGCAGATGCTCATCGTCGTACGAAGGCAAGTAAACCGTATAATGCCCATTGTCGCTTGGTTTCAGTTCCCGGATTTGCTGCCGGATTACCGGAGTAAACGTATGATCATCGTAGGCCTGGAAATGAAAACCGTAAGCACTGGTGGTCGGCGCATACGATTGCAGCACCATTTTGCCGATAGGATCGATGGTTTCCGGGTGAGGCGCGTTGGGTGCAAGTACTGCCGACTGATGACTAAGCCCAATGCATTCTTTTTTGCGGAGCCGGCATGCCCAGGCTGTTACGGGTTCAAAATCGTTGAGAATCAGATCGTACGACTCGACGGGCACGCTGCGGATTTCCTTGATGAACTGCTTGGATTTGGCTTGTTTGAAGGTTTTGTATAAATCGACTCCCCCTTTTTTACCGAATACAAAATACAATCCATTCAGCTTGTACTTGATGTCGTAAGGCAACGAAATGTCTACCTGTTTGCCACTCACCAGTAAATCAAGTTCGCCTTTTTTTTGCAGAATGGGTACAATGTCTCGGGCCCGGCTCAAATGGCCATTGCCAGTACCTTGAATAGCATAAAGAATTTTCATACACGAATGGATTAAAATAAGACTCAGGAAAGGTAGAAAATACTGTGGTGGCTTACAAATCACTGGTGGCGTGCGTGTTGTAAGTTTTCCTGCGTCTATTTAACAAACAACCCCGCAAGCTTTGCACAAACTTGCGGGGCAACAAAACAGTTGAAAAAAATATAAAAAAGTTAGGTTATGATACTACTTTACCCGACCGAGGGTGACGCAAGGCGGCATTCTGCAAGAACAAGCGATACAAGAACAAGCGTTCCTGAACAAACTGACGGATATAAGCAAACAGTGTCATAGAGGAATGGAGTAAATGAATACACGAATGTATTTACCAACTATGAACTTATAATGTCGTATGTGTGAAGTTTGTATTATGTGTTTTTTGTTGTATATGCTGAGTTTATCAAGCCAGGTTTTGCGATTTGAGAAGATACTATTTCGGATAAAACAGATCAGTCCACCACACCACCCGAAACGATGAACTTCATAATTGCCGTTGAGGAAGCATCGACCAGGCTTACATTCTCGCGAGGAACAATGTATAGGTCGCCCGAAAAATTGTAAGAATGGGGCAGATACACGGCTACTTTCTCAGTCAGGCCTAGATCTTCCAGGTTGGTTTGCGTAATAAAACCAAGTTTGTACAACGAAGTTTCTTTGTTGAGCAAAACCAGAACCGGCTGATTGAATTTTTTCTTGTCTCCGACAAAGGCCGAAATCAAATCTTTGAGTGAAGAATAAATGATGCGAACCAATGGAAGCTTGGTAATCACTTTTTCGATGGACTGAAAAAAGGGCTTTACGATAAAAGACGAACCGATGTAGCCCGTCAGGGTAAGACTAACCACAATTATAGCCAGGCCCGCACCCGGATAGTCGTCCAGAGGTAACAGGCTGTCAATCCAGAAAAAGGAGGTGATCAATACATAAATGGTGACACCAATCGGGGAGGCCAGCAATAGTCCTCGAAACAGGTATTTGAAAAACGCATTTGTGAGACGATTCATGAAAGGATTTTTATAATGAAGAGACTGGTCCCGATTTCAATGGCTGGCATGTGGCAGCAACGTGCCTGAAAAATAGTATGTCTGAAAATACAAAAACCGGCAGTTCGGTTTATTTGATTGCAAAAATAAAAAGGCTTCACATTTGTAAAGCCTTTTGGGTAAACTATTAACTGTTTTTCTTTAATGCGCCATCATGGGCAGTTGCTCAATGTAACGAGCTACGTTTTCCATCAGCCACATGGGCGTGGAAGTCGCTCCGCAGATACCCACTGTTTCGGCATTGTCAAACCAATCGGGCTGGAGTTCAGTTTCGTTTTCAATAAAGTAGCTACGTGAGTTTTCCGAATGGCAAACACTGAACAGAGCTTTGCCGTTTGAGCTTTTTTTGCCACTGACAAATACAATCACATCGTGTTCGTGTGAAAATTTGCGAAGTTGTGGCTCCCGGTTCGATACTTGTCGGCAAATGCTGTCGTTGGCATCCAGCATATCGTCTAATTTACTACCCGGATTTACTTGCTGGAGCCGTTCTTCCATCCGTTCTTTCATCTTGTAAAATCCCTGAGTGCTCTTCGTCGTCTGGCTGAACAAGCTAATGGGACGGCTGAAGTCAATTTTATCCAGGTCAGCTTCTGTGGTAACTACAATGGCTTCATCCTGGGTTTGTCCGGTTAGGCCAATCACTTCGGCATGTCCCACTTGGCCGTAAATCACAATTTGTCCGTTTTCTTCCTGCATTTTATCAAAGGCGTGTTTGACGCGGTTTTGCAGCTTCAATACGACCGGACAAGAGGCATCAATCAGCTCGATGTTGTTTTTCAGGGCCAGTTCATAGGTGGCGGGCGGCTCGCCATGGGCCCGGATCAACAGCTTGCAGTCGTGCAGATCCTTCATTTGCTCGCGGTCAATGATACGGAGGCCTTTGTCGTTTAACCGTTTCACTTCCATGCTATTGTGTACGATATCTCCCAGGCAGTAAAGCACCTCTGCAGTTTCCATCTCGTCTTCGGCCATTTGGATTGCATATTCTACGCCGAAACAATACCCTGAATTTTTATCAATTGTAACTTTCATGTGTTTAATAAGACGCGTTACTATTAGTAACCAAACTAAGTATGGGTAAGCGTTGAGTTGTACTTTTTTTACAACAAAAACTGTACTACCCTAGGCTTCCGAGTTTCGTTCTTTCTCAATCATCTTGCTAATGGCCAGATTGACCACAAACTCGATCTGTTCTTCTATGGTGATGTAAGTGGTATCGAGCAGGTAAGCATCGGGGGCTTGTTGGAGCGGGCTTTCTTTGCGGGTCGTATCCAGCAAATCGCGGTGTTTCAGGTTGGTAATAATGTCGTCCAGATCTACCATTTCGCCTTTTTGCATCAGTTCTAACTGACGGCGGTGTGCCCGTACCTGCATATCCGCATTCATGAAAATCTTCAATTCGGCATCCGGAAATACAGTAGTGCCAATGTCGCGACCATCCATGACAATTCCTCGTTTCTGACCCATACGCTGCTGCTGAGCTACCAGTGCTTTGCGTACATCCGGCACGGCACTCACTTCGCTTACCCTCTCCGAAATGTACATCTTGCGTATTTCTTCTTCAACATTCAATCCATTCAAATAAGTTTCACTTTTTTCGGCCCTGGAGTTGTACTTAAACTGGATTGCAATATTTTGCAGGGCTTCTGCTACTTGCTTGGGGTGAGTCAGCGTCACATAGTGCTGGTAGAAATACAGCGTAACAGCCCGGTACATAGCTCCTGTGTCTATGTAAGCATACGTTAACTTTTCGGCTACTTTTTTGGCTGTCGTGCTTTTGCCACATGCCGAATACCCATCAATGGCAACAATAATCTTTTTCATGCAGTCAGTAACAAGTCAGATAGTTATGGGTTATTCAGAATGTGCACTCTTAAAATAATATCCCCGCAAATATAAAAACCTACCTCATACCCCGTTGCCTGATTGTTGTTTTTTATGAAAGGAAGGCAATAAAAAACGCAATCCGGGTACTTGGATTGCGTAGGGTATAGCTGTATGGTCAGATTGAATGCTGTGTTTAACTGTGTTTTTTACGCGTGTGATCTACACTAAAATTGCGTTTGGGGTGCCATGCCTGACGGGGCGGATGATAGCACGAAGTCAGGATTGCACCCAGAATGGCAAGAGCAGCTATTTTTTTCATAGATGTAGTATTATAAGGTATTAAACAGGATATACATTTTGAGTCGGCCAATCGGAGTTTCAGGATAGACATTTGTCAGATTAGCAGCTACTACCGGTAAGCAAAAATTAACGCCGTTGGTGTTTTCTAGGCTTTTTAAACGCATCCTGCGAATGGTCTTTGGGTGTCCAGGCCTTGATTAACGGATTGTTGTAGCGAGGTGCGCAGGCTGCCATACAAATGCACACAACAAGAAATAGTAACATCTTTTTCATGATAGCTGGTATTTTTATACTGATTAAATTCTGTAAGCCTACTAAATGCTAGTAGAAAGCTAATTGCGTTAGTAATATAGTAGCTTCAGTCTTAATGCGTTAACGGTAATTTTATGTAACCGTGTATTTGGTTTCGGTTAAGAGTTTATCCCTCATATGTAGGTTTATGTTCTAGTTTTTATACTATTTTGCAGAATGAACGAGACAACATTTTCTGCCATTCGAGAAGTGACCGGTCAGCTGGTAGATCTGAGGCAAAGACGCACTTATCCGGCCCGTATAAAAGTGAGAAATGGTAAAATAGTTGATATAGAGGCTATTACGGAAGCACCGCGAGTCTTTATCTGTCCTGGATTTGTGGATGCTCATGTGCATATCGAAAGCTCCATGCTTACGCCGTGCCAGTTTGCGAGGTTGGCCGTGGTGCACGGCACCATTGCGACGGTTTCAGATCCGCACGAAATCGGCAATGTACTCGGTATCGAAGGTGTAAGGTATATGATTGAAAACGGCCAAAAGGTTCCGTTTTACTTTAATTTCGGGGCTCCTTCATGCGTGCCTGCTACTTCATTTGAGACGGCCGGAGCCGAAATATCTGCAGAAGATGTCGAAAAATTGTTGCAAATGCCCGAAATCAAATACCTGGCCGAGATGATGAACTATCCGGGTGTGTTGCATCATGACCCGGTGGTTATGGCTAAAATTGCTGCTGCCAAGCAAGCCGGAAGACCCATTGATGGGCATGCTCCCGGATTGCGGGGCGAACAGGCCCGCCAGTACATACAGGCAGGAATGAGTACCGACCACGAATGTTTTACAACCGGTGAAGCCTTGGATAAGCTACAGGCCGGAATGAAAATCTTGATTCGGGAAGGAAGTGCCGCCAAAAATTTTGATGCATTGATCGGCCTGTTGCCTCATTATGCCGATAGAATCATGTTTTGCTCGGACGACAAGCATCCCGATAGCCTGGTGGCCGGTCACATCAATGAACTGGCACGAAGGGCCGTATCAAAAGGCTGCCCGGTATGGGATGTGTTACAAGCCGCTTGTGTTAATCCGGTGCAGCATTATCAATTAGAGTCAGGTTTGCTGCAGGTGGGCGACTCAGCCGACTTCATAGTGCTGGAAAATTTGCAAAACTTCAACGTGTTGCAAACCTATATCAAAGGAGAACTGGTAGCCGAGAACGGACAAACCTACATTCCTTCGATTGAGAGCAAAATTGTTAATCGTTTCCATACTTCTTTCAAAACTCCGGATCAGTTTGCAGTTGCCGATACACAGGCTGAGTTGCTGGTGATAGAAGCCATTGATGGGCAATTGATTACCAATAAAATAGTATCTCCCAAAGCAGTAAAAGCCGGTTGTGTTATTTCGGACGCCAAGAATGATATTCTGAAACTGACGGTAGTGAACCGCTACCTGGAAGCACCACCAGCCGTTGCTTTCATTAAAGGTTTTGGCCTGAAATCAGGTGCCTTGGCAGGATCAGTGGCTCACGATTCACACAATATTATTGCCGTTGGCGTTGATGATGTAGCCATTTGTCGGGCTGTCAATCGTATCATCGAAGCACGGGGTGGGCTGGCTGCCGTTAATGGTGCAGAAGAAAAGCTGATTCCATTGCCCATTGCCGGATTGATGACTGGCGAAGATGGCTATGAAATTGCAAAACACTACGAAGAGATAGACCGCTTGGCCAAACGCTTGGGAAGTACCTTGCAATCGCCTTTCATGACACTTTCATTTATGGCGTTACTGGTAATTCCGGCCTTAAAATTAAGTGATAAAGGATTGTTTGACGGTGAGAAATTTGCTTTTGTAGATTATTGACTAAACCTTGAATCATAAAATGTGGGGATAAATACACACATTTTCCCCAAGAATAAATGGGATGTTGATTTTGTGTAAAAATTAATATTTTTTATATAATTGTTTGATTTATAAAGTGTTATGATGATTTTGGGCGTGCTTTCTGTAGGTGTGCACACATTTTGTACAGCACTGCTGTAGTGATATTATTTTTTAATCTATTAACACTAAACTTGATCTTACAATGAAAACGCAAAAATTAGCAATCGCCGCTGCCATAGCTTTGTTTACTGCCGGAATGACTCTGTCGAGTTGTGATTCTAAAGTGGAAAACGCCCAGGAAAAAGTAGCGGACGAAAAAGAAGACGTAATAGAAGCTCAGGAAGAAGGTGCTGGTAATGTTGCCGAAGAGCAAGCCGAACTAGACAGTGCCCGCGTGGACCTGGCCGAAGCGTGGATGAAAGAACGGGACGATCTGCGCGAGGAATTGAGAGAAGACCAGACTGAAATTGATAGCCGTATCAACAGCCTGGAAGCTGACATGAAAAATGCGAAAGCCGAAACCAAAGAAGACTATCGCAAAGTAATTGCTGACTTGAGAGAAGAGCGCAATGAAGTAGATGCCAGCTTGAATCGTATGGAATCTTCTTCGAAAGAGAACTGGGCTAACACCAAAGCCGATTTTCGTAGAACTGCCGACAAGGTAGATGCCAAATTGAAAAAGGCAGGTAACGATGTAAAGAATTACTTCAAAGACTAATCAGATACTATTGTCTTAACCCGAAACCCTTGGCTTACCGAGTAAGTCAGGGGTTTTTTGTTTGTTGTGGATACTATTTGGTTACGGTTCTTGTTCATTTTACCAAACGCACGTTTGGTAAAATGAACTTTATTTTTTAGCTTTGCTGCATGCCGATTCAGAAGATTACGAAAGAAGAGATTATTTTAAAATCCTTGGAGGTATTTCGTCACCAGGGCTTTCACAATACGTCGATGAACGATTTGGCTGAAGCCTGCGGATTGTTTAAGGGCAGCTTTTACCATTATTTCAATAGCAAAGAAACGCTTGGCAAGGAAGTGTTGATATGGATTCGCGATTTCTTGCGTGAGAAGGTTTGGTCGGTTGTGAACCGGGCAGAGTTAACCCCTACCGAACAAATGCAGAAAATACTGTATAAGCTGGGCAAGATGCTTTTGCGATTTGACGGGGGATGCATAGTAGGAAACATGACTCTGGAAATGGCAAAGCTAGTGCCTGATTTCCAGGGTGTTTTGCAGGAGATTTTTCAGGACTGGATGAAAGCCATGACTGCTGTTTACAGCAGCAAATACCAGCCCGAATATGCCGGCAAACTGGCTCGGCAAACGGTAATGGAATTTGAAGGGGCGGTGATGCTAGTCAATCTGTTTGAGCAGCCCGAGTGGTACCAGGATTGCTACGAACGAGCCATTGCCCGGCTGGTATAGGTCAAACCGGATGCATCTACAAAATAGTATCTTTTGAAAGTCTAAAACCTCTGCCTGTTCCCAATCCACTGATTATGAAAAAAGAATCGCTTAAAACCTGGAGTTTCCGGCTCATGCTGAATTGGTACCCGATGTATTTTGGAACGGGTGGCCGCGTTTTGTTTATTTCGTCTGACTGGCGGGATGTGAAGGTGAGACTACGGCGTAGTTTGTGGACCTACAATTATGTAGGGACCATTTTTGGAGGCAGCTTGTTCAGTGCGTCCGATCCATTTTATATGCTTATGCTCATGCATTCGCTGGGAAAAGAGTTTGTAGTCTGGGACAAATCGGCGAATATCCGGTTCAAACGTCCTGGCAAAAGTACGTTATATGCGCATTTTGTAATTAATGACCAGATAGTGGCCGATATTTCGGAACGGGTTGCTTACAGTGGCGAAACGGATTACCAGTTTGTAGTGCATTGGAAGGATAAACACGGCAATGTGCATGCGGAAATTGACCGAACCGTGTATATTGCCGACAAAGATTTTTATCAGAACAAACAGGCTTTGCGAAAATCTACAGTTCATGCCAATAACCATTCGTGAAGGAAACATTGAGGAAGTGCTTTCTCTTTATCCGTTTATTCCTGAATTTGGCCAGCCACCAGCCCGCGAAATGTATGAGCAACGCCTGTTCAAAGCACGTCATCATCTGATTCTTATTGCCTATGACCAGAACACGCCTGTTGGCTTCAAAGTAGGCTACGAACGTGATGCCGATGGTTCTTTTTATAGTTGGATGGGAGGGGTTGCGCAATCGCACCGGCGTTTTGGAATCGCGCAATTATTATTGGAGGCAATGGAGCTGTGGGCAAAAGAACGCGGCTACCATGTATTGCGCTTCAAGACACGCAACTATCTGAAACCGATGCTGATTTTTGGGCTCAAAAACGGATTTCATATCTATGAACTAGAGCCTCAACCCGAACTGAAAGACTACCGGATTCTGTTACAGAAAGAATTATACTAAACGATCGTTTGATATATCCTTATGCATCCTCATCAACAACTCATTTACAATCTCTATGAAAGTTTTGGCCGCAAGGATTACCAGGGCATGGCGGCTTGCTACCATCCGGATGCAGCATTTAAAGACGAAGCCTTCGACCTGAAATCGGGTAAAGAGATTGCCGCCATGTGGCACATGCTTATCCAAAATGGCAACGATCTGCGATTGGAGTTTAGTAATGTGGAGGCTGATGAACAAACGGGCAAGGCTCACTGGGAGGCTTATTATACTTTTTCGAAAACGGGCCGAAATGTACATAATCGCATTGATGCGATGTTTGCATTCAGAGACGGGAAAATTTTTCGCCATCGTGACCACTTTGATTTCTGGCGTTGGTCGGGCATGGCTTTAGGCACTTCCGGCAAGTTTTTGGGTTGGTCGTCGTTTTTGCAAAACAAAGTTAGGAAAACAGCCATGGCTGGTTTGCAGACCTTTATTGCAAAGCATCCTGAATATGCCTAGCAAAATAGTACCTCTGAAAAATGAAAAAACCGCAGCGTTCTGTCTCCGGTTTTTCTGATTTGGTACGGAAAGAAACGATTATTTTGTAAATACCGATTCTTTGCCGAATTTCTGTGCCAGCAGACTATAAAATATGGCGCGGTGCTTGTTGCGATTAGACGAGCCGAACTTGTCAACGACCTCTTTAATAGCCGCATCCAAGTCGGGACTATCACTCAATCCCAGCTTTTTAATCAGAAAATTGTTTTTTACGCGAATTAGTTCTTCCTGATCGGAAGACGAAACCAAGGAAGAGTCTGCGTTGTAGATAACAGGACCTAAGGCTTTGGTGACACCCTTCAACAAAGCGTCGTCAATAGTGACACCAATCTTTTTAATTTCTGCTTTGTATGTTTCCAAAGCTTCATCGAATTTACTCATACGGGTAGAGATTTAGGTTTCATGAAATAAAAACAGACACTTAAAAATAAAACTTTTTCTTAGAAACCTTCAATTTAAACGATTTATTTTTTGCTGTTTTAAGGCAGCCATAGTTGAGGTAGGATTTTTTTACTGCCTCGTAATCAGCCGTTAGGGAGTGGATTCGCTAGGGAAATAGCTAATTGTTGCAACTGAGGTGTTGTTGTCTTCCAATTTTAACTCACTCTAGCGCAAAAACGGCCGCACTGGGAACTTTGGATGCAGTGGAAGCATTCTTTCTGAGAAAGAATCAAAAAATAGTATCTCTAAAAAGTATAAAACCTGCCCCTATCAGCGGGCTGGTTGCAAAGATTTATGCAGATAAACCGCCCGAGTGTAGTTCAGTACCTAACCAAGGCTTTGGCCCGCGTAGGGTTAGATGGATTCATTATTGCATTGCTGAGTATGATCGGGTTGGCATATGTGCTGCCTTATCTGGGCAGCAAAGAAAGCCCGTTTCACCTGGATGAGATTGCCAATTACGGAGTTTCGCTCATTTTCCTCTTCTACGGCTTACGTCTGAACCCGGAGAAACTACGGGCCGGCTTAAAAAACTGGCGACTGCACACCGTTATTCATCTCACTACCTTTCTTTTATTTCCGCTGTTGGTTTGGTCGGTGCGTAGCGTTTTTAGCCTGTACCATGGCGAATTGTTTTGGTTAGCCATTTTCTACCTAGCCGTGTTGCCTTCCACTGTTTCGTCATCGGTGGTGATGGTTTCAATTGCTGGAGGCAATATTCCGGCGGCTATTTTTAACGCCAGTATTTCGAGTTTGTTGGGCGTTTTCATCACACCGTTGTGGATGAGCCTGGTATTGCAATCGGGTGCGGGAAACTACGAACTGGATCAGGTTATCGGCAAACTGGCTTTGCAGGTTTTGTTGCCGGTGGTACTGGGCATAGCGTTGCATTCTCGTTGGGGAGCCTTTGCCGAACGCCACAAATCGGCCCTGCGGCTGATGGACCAAACCATTATTTTACTGATCGTTTACACTTCCTTTTGCGAATCGTTCTCAGAAGGAATTTTTGCCAACTACCAGTTGCTTGATATTGTGTGGATCGGTCTGGGTATGATCGGTTTGTTTTTCGGGGTTTATGGCATTGTGTATGTACTTAGTAAAATGCTTAAATTCAATCGAGAAGACCGGATTACGGCTCTTTTTTGTGGTTCCAAGAAATCATTGGTGCAAGGGGCCGTCATGTCAAAAGTTTTATTTGCCGATGCCGCTATGGCGGGCATTGTTTTGCTGCCACTGATGGTATATCATGCCCTGCAGTTAATTATTGTTAGTATGTTGGCTCAGGGTATGGCACGCAAATCTGCCACTGAAACAGCGCCCTCAGTTGCACGCAGTTAATAATTGTTAAATAAAATTTCCTCAAAGGCTTGACCAAAATGCACGAATGCGTTGTTGGATCAGCTCTGTTTCGGATGTTTGGAGAAAGTGCTCAAAGTCAGTGAACTGCGATTTGAAATTGACAATGAATTGCCCCAGTTCTTTACCTTGCAAACCGGTCAGTTGCATCACTAAGTTGCCGTTGAATTTTGCCGCCATGGCTTTTACCTCTGCTTCACGAATGCGTTCCAGTGCGATTTGCTCTTGCAACCGGCTTTCCGGAAAATGCGCCTCGATCATCGGCAAGTATTCCTCGCGGTTTTCCAGGTAATTGTAGGTTTTCGTAATCTGGTTTGTTTGTATCCAATTGACAAATTTCTGAATGGTTGTACGGGTTTCGATGCGGTTTTCAGTTGTTTTGGAAGGTTCCAGAAACGGCCTGACCGAAAAATACGGCGACTGAATGGCCCAGGCAAACATCGTTTCCAGCGACTCAAAGCCACGTAGCCACGTGGCGTGATCCAACTGCAAAAAGCTCAGTATCCGAGCCATATCCTGCGATACCATTAAGTCCACTTTGTAATGGCCGTCGTCTCGACGAAAAACATATTGCAATCCTTCTTCGCCGTATTTGAGATTGAATCGCCGGAACATTTTGCCCAGAATATTTCCCAAATCGTTGAAACACATGAAGTTATAAGTGGATTCGAAATGCCGCTTGTCTACCACAAAGTAATCGACCTGGAAATTCATGAAATTGGTTGAGAATACATGGCCTACCGATTTGTATTCTTGCAAGCCTAAGTCCTGAATGATAGCGGCTTTGAGTGTTTCCCATCCATCGGTCAGCGCTTCAGATGACACAATAATGTCCAAGTCGCCAAAGTCGGGTTTTGAAAAATAGTATCTCGGAATCCGGTAAAACCTGCCCAGTTTTCGGTCCAGATAGGGTTTGATAGCCGCTTCTACTTTCAGGTATTCGTCTTTGGGTAGCCGACCCAGTTTGAAAAGATTGCCTCCCATAGGAGTAAAAGTATTATTTAGAGAAAAAAGACATATGTAAAACAAAGTAGGCTAAAAAAACAAACACTCCAAGTGAGAAGCCTGGAGTGTTTAATTCTGCAATGGGATTTTGCCTTTCGGAAAGATACTATTTTGTTAAGCTTTATGCAAAAGGTGCTGCTTGAGGTACGGACGCAGGTTATGTATTCTGGTGATTCGCCGGAAAGCGGCCAGCCATTTGGCCCGGTTACGGATGAACGGGTATTCAAATACCTGATACGAAAGAGCCGACACGCCGATGGTCAGTCCTACAACCAGCACATATAGAACCGTGTGGCTCATCCACGTCATCGGGTGAGTCAACAGATTGTTTTTCAAAAGCGCAATCACCGCCCCGATCACCAGGAAATGATACATGTAGATTCCGTACGATATCTTGCCCAGGTAATTCAACACCCGGTTCTCCAACAGATATGTAAGCCTGCCCGGATTGGTGGCAATGTTCAGGATCACGATGATGAACAGGACCGCATACAGCCGGTGACCCACCACCGGCAGGATAGCCCCTTTGAGCATCAGGGCCGCCAGCACAATAGTGCTAATGCCCACTGTCACCGGATGATAGACAAGGGAAAGCAGCCGTTGCCTGCGGTAAAACACCATCCAGGCGCCTATGCCGCCAATGGCCATGCAGTCGATGCGGGTGAAAGAGAGAAAGGTAAGGATGTGCTGTAAAAACTCGGTTTCGGCAACGGGCAGGTAATGCATTGATTCGGTGATTCGGATGCCTATTTTTAGTAAGACAAAAACAACCATGTAGCCCACAATGATCCCGATCATGTTGCGCAGGTAATTGCTGCTGAAACGAAACAGCAGCGGCCAGATCATGTAAAACTGCTCTTCCACCCCGATCGACCAGGTTTGCACCGTGTAAGGGGTGAAGCCGTAAAATCCGAAAACGACATTTGGGAAAATAAGCAAAAAAAGCGCAATGATCTTGGGAATGAAAGGAAACGGATTGCCAGGGATGTTCAGCGCTGAAACATGGGGAATGATGAACATCCCCAGGATGACAATCAGGTAATACAGCGGCCAGATTCGGGTGATGCGTTTGGAATAAAAGCTGGTCAGGCAAATCCAGCGGGTCTGCCTTTTTTCCTCCAAAAGCAGATAGGTGATCAGAAAACCGCTCAGAACAAAGAAGAACGTGACCGAAATGGCCCCGATGTGCTCGACGGTGGGTACCAGTCGCCAGTTTTGGTAGCCGAAAAGCATTTTCATCTCCTCGACATGGGAAATAATGACCAGAAATGCAGCAATGAACCGCAGACCGTTTAGCCCCGGAAAATAAATTCCCTTGGTAAGAGTACTCATAAATGTGGAAAGATGGTAGGCTACTAACTGAACTGTAGACAAACCGAGGCTACTAAGGCAACTAAAAAATGATGCCATCCGAAGCAGATTTCGACTTGCTTGCGTAGGGAGTCGCCACCGAGGAGGGAGAAAAAGTGGGATTGTATGGATAGTTGTTTTACAGAAAAGTAAACAATTGATAAGCGAGATGAAGTATGCTTTTTTTAAGGTAGAGAGCACCTATGCGATGCGTATTCTAATTGAGTGGATTGAAGAGGGGAGGGGTTTTTGCTTTGTAAAAGATACTATTTTACGATAATGCGTTTATTGACTGGTAACTAACAAATCTATCAGTATGGGAACCAAGGGAGGGAACTTGGGAAAGGTAGTCTTTAAACCTAGGCTATGAAAAAGCTACTCCCGCCTAGAGCGGGAGTATGTAAACAAGCCGATATTCTTAGAAAAACTTGGATTCGCCTCTTTTGCTTCCTTTGGAGGACTTTTTCTCTCTTGTCTTGCCTTTTCCTCTGGATTCGGAGGAAACGAGTCGTTCAGAAGGCGCTTTTTTCACGGATTTGCCATCCGGAAAAGTTACCAGCGTCAAATCAATGCTACGGCGGTCCAGATTCGTTGCTTTAACGCGAACCACTACTTTGTCGCCAAACGTGATGATGCGTTTGCTGTTGCGACCGATAAGTCGGTAATTATCAGGATCGTGTTCGTAGTAATCATCGCCCAGGTCAGCGATGCGCACCATGCCTTCACAACGGGTTTCGATCATTTCTACAAAAATGCCAAAGTCGGTCACACCGGTTACCACACCCTCGTAATCTTTCTTCTCGGCATTTTTCATGTATTCTACCTGCTTGTACTTGATCGAAGCTCGTTCGGCATCCGAAGCAATTTTCTCCCGTTCGGAAGAATGCTTACTTTTTTCCTCATACGTGGCGCGGTCCGGTGATTTGCCGCCATCCAGGTAATGTTGCAACAACCGATGCGCCATCATATCGGGGTACCGACGGATAGGCGACGTAAAATGCGTGTAATGGTCAAAGGCCAACCCAAAGTGCCCGATGGGATCGGTGCTGTAACGCGCCTTTGCCATGGTACGGATGGCCAGGTTTTGTAGGGTAAACTGTTCCGGTTTGCCTTCCAGACTTTCGATCAGTTGGTTCATCGAATCGGCGATCTTGCTCGACTCCGTCTGAATCTTATAACCAAACCGCCGGATGAAGGCAGCAAACAGTTTCACCTTTTCGGTGGCTGGCGACTCGTGAACCCGGTATACCATGGTATTCTTCTCACGACCTTTTTGGTAGTTATACACCCATTCGGCTACTTTCTTGTTAGCCAGCAGCATGAATTCTTCAATCAGCTTGTGGGCATCTTTCCGAATTTTCGGATATACCGCCAACGGAACGCCTTTCTCATCCAGCTTGAATTTGACTTCGATGGTTTCAAAACTCATGGCGCCTTTGGCAAAGCGTTCTTCTTTCATCTTCTTGGCAATGTCGTTGAGCAAACGCAACTCATCGGCAAAGTCGCCGCTTTGTCCTTCCAGTATGTCTTGTACCTGCTCGTACGAAAATCGCCGGTCGGAGTGAATGATGGTGCGGCCAAACCACGAGTTGTAAATCTTTCCGGTTTCGTCCATTTCAAAAACCGACGAAAAAGTAAGTTTGTCCTCATTGGGTCGTAGCGAACACAAATCGTTGGAAAGCCGTTCGGGCAGCATCGGAATGGTGCGGTCTACTAGATACACCGACGTTGCGCGGGCAAACGCTTCGCGTTCTAGTGCGGTGCCGGGCGTAACATAATGCGTCACATCGGCGATGTGCACACCAATTTCCCAATGTCCATTTTCCAACTTCTGAATAGACAATGCATCGTCGAAATCCTTGGCATCTTCGGGGTCAATGGTAAAGGTAGTAATGTTCCGAAAATCGCGCCGGGTTTTGACTTCCGTTTCGATACTATTTTGGATGGCCTTGGCTTCGCGTTCCACATCTTCCGGAAAGCGGAAAGGCAAGCCGAACTCAGCCAGGATGGCGTGCATTTCGGTTTCATGCTCACCGGCTTTGCCCAATACTTCGGTTACTCTGCCTTCGGGCCCTTGTTCGGCATCTCCCCAGTTTGTAATCTTGACCAGTACTTTTTCCCGGTCTTGCGCCTTGCCAATGGCAGTAAGCGGCACAAAAATGTCGGTGTACATTTTGCGGTTGTCCGGAATGACAAAGGCATGGCGTTTGGCAATTTCAATAACGCCTACAAATTCGTCGCGTTTGCGTTGCATAATTTCGGCAACTTCACCTTCGGCCCTTTTGCCGGCTCGGTGCATGTACACAATCACTTTTACCGTGTCACCATCCAGGGCGCCATTCAGGTTGCTGCTGTGCACCCAAATATCCTGCTCTTCGCCTTCTACCACAATAAACGCATTGTGCGGGCTCACCCAGTCAACCACACCGGTCTTGGTTTGGGTCTTGCTGTTGTAGCGATACGCGCCACTGCTTAGCATGGCTATCTCATCAGTTTCGATGAGGAAATCGAGCATATCTTGGAGCGGTTTTTCGTAACGTTCGCCTTTGAGTTGTAGTTTTTTGGCAAGCTGTTTGGCGGTAAACGCCTGATTTCGATTGTCGCGAAGCGCATTCAGCACCTGGTCTTTCAGGCTGTGGCTTCGTTCCTTACTTTTATTAATTCCTTTTTTCATAATTCATTTTTGACTGATAGCATGAGTGAGTGATGGAATGAGGAGAGGTTTTTGTAGTTGAGGAGATACTATTTTATTCTATCATTCGGTTGGTCACTCATTGCACATTGAGTTTGTACCACTGCACCGGCTGTAACGGTTGGCGGCGCAGTTCTTTTTGTTCGGGACCGTAATTCTTGGCCAGATAATCCAGAATCACCGGTTCGGCTTCGCCCAAATCCCACAGGTTTTGCTTTTGCTGCATCCAGCGGATGCGTTCTTTCCAGCCGTCACGGGTAGCGCGGTACTGAATGATCAGTCGCGACGAATGGCAGCCCGTGCACTGGGCCCGCACCATGTCCAGTCCGGGAGCTACTTTGAGTCCGGTGGCCGAGTCGAGTTTTATCACCGAATCTTGTAATACCACTTCCGGTAGTCGGGTTGCCTGAGTCTGTGTCGCCGCCGACAGCCGTAGCACCGCTCCTATTCCTGCCAGCAATACCAGGGTTTTTAGGTTGGGGAAGATACTAATTGGGTTCATAGCCTATACGCAGATAGTCAACAACACACAAAAAATGCACCCAGACGATAACAACAAAAAGCCGGGCTCTGAACAAATGTGCAAAAAACACAGCAGAACCCCAAAAGTTAACGCAAGAATGTCGGTTTGAGTTCAGAGTACAATTTTTAAGTTATGGTTTTATCTGTTAAGGATGTTATTAGAGGGAAGGAGTAAAAATAAAAAAATGCAAATTCTTCTATTTCTTTATTTTTAATTTTGGAATAGACGCTTTTCTAAGCAAGTCTCTAAACTCTATTAACTGATTATCTGCAAAGTACCGTTTAGGAATTAGATTGAATACCAAATTACTTTGGTAAATCAGAAACCAATCTTGAATTTCCCATACTTTATAAGTTTTATACCATTCGAGCTTAGATTGGAAGGTTTCTCCTTTTGCCTTCATTGTCTGGGCATTAAATTCATACTCTATAATTTCTTGAATACGAGCATTAGAATGGAAATTTTTACGAGCTGCCCAATAAACTGAAAGAGGCAAAATGACAACTACAAAAAGACCAAAAGCAAGTGGATAACATAATCAGCTCCAGATTCTCTTATTCCTACTATAGATAGAAAAGAAAGTATTAACATTATCAACCCTAGAAAAGACATCCAGAGAGTTACAGGCTTTCGATAATATAAAAGATAATTGAGTTTTAAGTATTCTTTAAATGCAAGTTGGGTTACTATTTTAATCATATCTTATTTACCTATATACTATTTCCTTTTGATAAATGGCTTTCTACTCCACCTTCACCGCAATGCGATGACACGCATTGTTGATGTATCCACCCGGATTCCAGGCCGGAATCATCATCGGCTGTGACACACCTTTGGAATCGGTGGCTTTTGCCCAAACTTCGTAATAGCCTTTTTGTGGGAATTTTACGTCTACCATCCATTGTTGCCAAGCCAGTCGGTTGTGTGGCTTTTGCAACGTACATTGCTGCCAAGTGGCGCCGTAGTCAATCGAAATCTGCATGGCCGATACTTCCAGATCGCCCGCCCAGGCGTGGCCGCGTAAAGTGAGCGGTGTGCCATCTGCAAGCATCGCTCCCGATTTGGGATAGGTAATCACCGATTTTACGGGCATGGATTCGATGATCTTTAATTCTGCATCGGGTACTTTGCTTCCCGGTTCCACCGGATGCATCGGTACGCGGTACGAATGGCCGTCCATCTTGGGGCCGTCATGTACTTTATTACGGATTGAAATCCGGTCGAGCCATTTGCCTGATACGGAGGCGGGCCAGCCGCCAATCACCAGCCGCAACGGATACCCGTGAATCAACGGAATGTCTTGTCCGTTAAGCGCCCAAGCCAGCAATGTTTCATCTTCTAGGGCTTTTTTGATCGGAACGCCCCGCGAAATGACGGGCTTGGTGCTGTCGCCACTCAAATGCACATCTTTGCCATAGTAGCCAATGTATACCGCATCCGGTTTTATTCCCACACTTTCGAGTACATCGCGGAGCCGCACGCCGGTCCATTCAGCACAGCTTACGCCGCCTTCGTGCCATTGATTGCCCGAAGTAATCGGGTAATAACCCGCCCTTCCGTTGCCGCCACATTCGAGCACCAATCGGTAGGTGTACGTCTTGAATTTCTTCTTCAGGTCACTGAGTTTAAACACCGTTTTTTTCGCTGCCGATTCGCCGTCAATGGTCAGTGTCCAGTTTTTGAGATCGATGGTGGCAGGGGCGTTTCCGTTGTTCCGGATAAACATTTTGTCAACCGGTGTTACTTCGTCGTCCAGCAGATGGGCTGGCGTTTCCACATTCCAGGGCCGGTCATTGAGAACCACCAGCTCTTTGCTTTTTCCAGGCGGTAAATCCAGCGGATTGTCCGAATGCAAAGCCAACGGCAGGTATCCCTCCGGAATATTCTCGGCAAATGCAAGGGGAGTGCCCAGAGCCGTACTCCAAAGGGCTGCCATACTGGTCTTTAAAAAGTTACGTCGGTTTCCGGTTTGTGAATTTTCGGTTGAATTGTCCATAAAAATTGACTTTTAATAGGTGCCTGGCAAAAAGTGGTTACCGAAAGTAGCCAAAAACAGAAGATGGGAAAAGCCGAAGGCGAAAAACTTTCCCAGGTGAGGTGAAATCTGAGTAGGATTTGCGGCAAAGTCCGCTTAAAAACCGCAAACGTTTCCCAAATAAGCGTGGAACGAAATTTTGCATAAGCAATCACGTACAACCAGTTAAAACTGTAAACCTAAAAACACAACTCATATGAAAAAGCTATTGTTAAGTGTGGGCTTTCTGTTGGCTTCATACACGGTTTTCGCCCAGCAAACACCCGCTTCCAGTGGAAGCAGTTCCGATTCTGCGAAAGTGGAAAAACGCGTAAGTACTTCTACGCACAGTTCGCATGAGGCTTCGGGCAATAAAGTAGAGAAAAAATCTTCAGCCAATGAATCGCATAGCAATGTAAGCACACAAAAATCTACTTCAACCGAGCACTATTCCAAAGACGGTGCGAACAAAGCCAATCGATCCTATAAGTCTACCAGCAAACGGAAATACGTTAAACGCGATACCGTTCAATAAGTGAAGGCTTCTGCACAACCCGATTGTCTTGCAAAAGCCGGGCAGTCGGGTTTTTCCTCTGCCCGGCATAGTATTTTAGTCAGCACATACACATGCTAAATCGAAAACAACCATGAAAAAAATAATTGCTATTGCAGGATTTTTGGTTTTAGGGACTGGTGCATTTGCCCAGCAAACCAAACCTGCGCAATCTAATTCTACTTCCCGAACCGATACCATGAACCGCAACACAGACCGGGCGATTGGTAACAAAAGAGACAATTCGATGGTGACCGATACCGCATCGGGAGGTAACGCAACACCACCCCATGCCAAAACACCGGAAAGTGTAAAAGAGAAAGCTTCTAGTGAAAATTCCATGGCATTGCCTGACCCAAGTACTACTTATAACCGTTCGTCGAACGGGGGATTGGGTACCGATCATTTGCCGAAAAACACAGATTCCAAGAGTACCGGAAAAGAAAAGCAAAATAGTGGCAAAATGAACAAGACTACTGCCCCTGCGGCCGGTGAGTCGCACACGGGTGGCAGTGCAGCTACCAATTCAAGTGGAAAAACGAAAATGGGCACTACCGGAACCGGTTACAGTACAGGCTCGCATGCAGGCGAAAATTCGGGAAACACCCAGCCGAAGACGTCTGGCCAAGGGAAAGTGAAACGTGATAGCATTCGATAATAAAAAAGCCATTCGCAAGAATGGCTTTTTGCTTTATAGCAACATGGTCTCATTCAAGTATCTGCGAACTTTGGGAGGGTTTGTACAAAAAGGTCTTTTTCTGGCCCTTATAGGTAAAGTTGACAATATTCACCTGATCGTCAAATGATTCGAACAATACGGAATTGAGAAGTTTCATACCGGTAACGTCTTCAGTAACAGGAATCTCGAAGTAAAGCCAGGTAACGTCGACCGCAATTTCTTTGCCCACCCAGGTTAGTGGTTTTTTCACGTTCTTTTTGTCAGTCAGGGCAAAATGCTTGTTCAGATAAGCCTTGATCAGGGCGTCGTGCGTCGTGCTTTCGTCCACTTTGATGGCCGCGCGGTTGTTATCTTTTCCCAAGGCTACACCAAAATCATCGGAGAATACCCGCAAACTTACTTCCAGCGATTTGGAAGCCGGATTGTAATTGACCTCAGCCAGACTGGAATGAAACTCGTGTTTGAAAGAAGAGAGAAGAAGGCAGGCAGAAAGAATGACTGCCGATATCGGTAAAAAATAGTATCTTTTCAAACTGCCAAACCCCCACTGTGCGTTGGCACCAGGCAATTGGCCTTTTTTTGGTTTGTCGTATTGCATTCTGGAGTAAGTCGTTACATTAAATATTTACGCAAAACATCATCGTGCATGATGTTCTTGTAAATGATATTGATTTCGTGCATGCGCTGCAATAATGCTGCCAGATCGTTCTTATTGGCCAGTTCAATTCCGACCAGTGCCGGGCCGTATTCACGATTGGTTGTTTTCAGGTATTCAAAGCGAACGATGTCGTCGGTGGGGCCCAGCACCTTCTGCAGAAATTGCAGCAACTGACCCGGCTTCTGGGCAAATTCGACAATGAAATAATGCCGTAGTCCTTCAAAAATCATGCTGCGGTCGATCACTTCCGGATACCGGGAAATGTCGTTGTTGCCACCACTGATGATGCATACTACTTTTTTTCCGGCAATTTCGTCACGCAGCTGTTCCAGTGCCGCTACTGACACCGCTCCGGCAGGTTCGGTAATCATGCCTTCGTTCTGGTAGAGTTCGATCATGACCGTGCAGGTTTTACCTTCCGGAGTGGCAATTACCTTGTCCACATAACGCCGCACAAATTCAAAGGTCAGGTTACCGACTTTTTTCACTGCCGCCCCATCCATGAAATTGTCGATCTTGTCCAGCACCTTGGGATAGCCTGCCTTCAAGGCTTCCACCATTTTAGGGGCACCCATCGGATCAACGCCAATGATTTGGATATCCGGTTTTTGCGCTT
Source organism: uncultured Sphingobacteriales bacterium (assembly GCA_963520985.1). GTDB lineage: Bacteria > Bacteroidota > Bacteroidia > Cytophagales > 172606-1 > Xanthocytophaga. Next base: position 115,242 of record CAUQTA010000013.1, on the reverse strand, counting down.
TCAGGTAATAGGACATTCCCGCAATCAAGCCGCCACCGCCAATGGGAACTACCACAGCTTCTACATCGGGCATGTCTTGCATGATTTCGTAGGCCACCGTACCCTGGCCGGCAATGGTGTTCAGGTTGTCAAAGGCCGGAACGTAGGTCATGCCGTGTTCGGTGCAATACAGATTGGCCACGTGGGCCGCCTCGTCGTAGGTGTTGCCTACCAGTTCAATGTGTATCCATTCTTCACCAAACTGCCTGACACGTTCTATCTTCTGGCGCGGCGTAACCTGCGGCATAAACACCACGCCTTTGCATTGCATCTGACTGCAAGCCGAGGCAAATCCCTGGGCGTGGTTGCCCGCACTGGCACATACTACACCTTTGGCCCGTTGTTCTGCCGTCAGATTGTAAATGTTGTAATACGCCCCGCGAATCTTGTAAGAACGAACCGCCTGAAGATCTTCCCGCTTGAGGTAAATTTCAGCACCGTATTTCTTGGACAAACGGGCGTCGTATTGCAGAGGCGTATGGACAACAACATCCTTTAACACGGTATACGCCTTCTCTACATCTATCGTAAAGCTATCGGCAGGTGTTGTAATCATAAGAGCGATGAGGATCAGGTAACAAGGCTGATTGAAAATACTATCTTTTTAAACGTAAAAATCCCCGTAAAGGTACTAAGTAGCGAGAGAAAAGAAAAAAGACGATAGATAAAAGGCAATTATCTGAGATTCAGAAGGTTGATGGTTGCAAAATAGCCTCGCCATTGTCTGTGTCAGCTTTGAAAAGTCGCTATGAACGCACTGGAAGGGTTTTTCTTTTTTACAAGATACTATTTTGCCAAAAGCTATCAGCCTTTGGCTTTTGGAACCGCATAGCAACTGCCAGAAGAAACAGAGTTCTTATACTTAGGTGCTTGAATTACTTATTCAGCTTGGGCAACGTGAATGTAAACGTGGAGCCTTTGCCCTGTTCGCTGCTTACCCGAATGGTTCCGTTGTTTTTTTCCAGCAGTTCCATGCACAGGATCAGCCCCAGGCCTGATCCTTTTTCGTTGGAAGTTCCCAGTGTGGTAAAGTGATTTCCCAGTTGAAAAAGCTTGCTGGTTGTTTCGGGCGGCATGCCGATTCCGTTGTCAGAAACGGATATGCTTACATATTCGTCGGCTTCGGAAGCCGATATTTTTACCGTTCCCGACTGGTTGGTAAACTTAATGGCATTGACCAGCAAATTGCGCAGCACCATCATGATCATCTGGTCGTCGGCAAAGCCGTAGGTACGTGGGGGTACCTGGTTTTTGATCAGTATGGCTTTGTCAGCGGCCATGGTTGCCACCTGCGTAATGCTTTCGTTGGTCAGGTTGTACAAATCGACAGGAGCGGGCATGAAATCGAGTCGCCCCATCTGAAACTTGGCCCAGCTCAGCAGGTTTTCGAGCAGCTTCTGCAGGTTTTGTGCCGCTTTGTGCAAGTGAAGCGTCATGGTTTTCCGGTCGGTTTCGGCCAGGTTGGGTTCCAGCAAAAACTCTGACAAACGCACAATGTTAGACGTGGGCCCACGCAAATCGTGGCTGATGATCGAAAAGAACTTGTCTTTGTTCAGGTTCAGTTCCGTCAGGTTGGATTCCACTTTTTTGCGTTCTTCCCTGTCGCGAAAAAATATAAACAAACTCAATACGCCAAACATGAGTGCAATCACCACCGAACCCAGATTCAGATAAAAAGAATACCTTTGTTGCTGCACGGCTGCCCGATGGTAATTTTGCAGTTTTAAGGTTTCCAGCTCTTTGAATTGCTGCACCGTGCGATTGACCTTGTCGATATACACTGAGTCCGGAGTACGTACCTGGGCAGACGGTTTGGCAAACTTTTCCCAGCGGTTAGAAACCAGCTGGGCAAGTGTGTTGACATTGGCAATCTGGTACGGATCGGACAGCGATAAAATGCTTATTGTATCAATCTTGTCATTAATGGATTGATATACAGTGCTATCTTTGTCGGGATTGTAGGTGTAAGTTACCCAGTTTGATTCTGTACGCAGCAATGTATTCAATAAAGATTCAGTTTCATTTATTACCTGTTGTGAGGCGACTATTTTGTCCAAATCACCATCCTGGTTATAGAAGCTTCTGTAGCTCAGCATTATTAATGTCGCAAATACCAGCGTGGCTACGGTCAGAATAATCAATATGATCCGGTTTTTAGGGTTGCTTTGCGTACTTAAAAGTTCTTTTAAGCCATTTATAATTTTTTTCATTGCGATCTGCCCTCGAAGTAAGTCAGATTAAAAATACACTTTGCCAGGAGGGATTATGCATACGAAAATGTAAATAAACTTACATTGCCTATAGAATACCGGTAGATGGGGTAAAAAACGCAGTAGCAGCAAGTGGTTGATAAAGAAGCGTATAAAGGTTAAAATAGGTTTCTCGAAGGGATAAATTTGATTGATTTGAAATAGGAATATATTTTTATTTTTGAAAATGACTAACCAATCGTATATGAAGAACAATTACAAAACGGCACAAGGTACACTTAGAATCCGAAAGGGCGTTCCGGCTGATATTCCGGACATGATGCGGCTGGTACGCGAACTGGCCGAGTATGAAAAAGCACCCCACGAAGTGGAAAACACCGAGGCACGCATGCTGGAAGACGGCTTTGGTACTAATCCGGTGTATGGGCTCATTGTGGCCGAGCTCAACGGAGAAATCGTAGGGATCTCAGTCTATTACTTCCGCTACTCAACCTGGAAAGGAAAGCGGCTCTATCTGGAAGACATCGTGGTGACCGAATCGCAGCGCGGCAATCGGATCGGACGGTATCTGTTCGAAGCCACCATGCAGGCTTCCATCGAAACTCAGTGCAGCGGTATGGTGTGGCAAGTACTGGACTGGAACTTACCCGCCATTGAATTTTACAAGAAATACAATGCGTCGTTTGACAACGAATGGATCAATGTGTCGCTGAGCCGTACACAGATTGAAGAACAACTGGCTCAAATGAACACCTAGGTTTTGCCTTTTTGGAAGATACTATTTTGAACTGCAACCTTATGAACCTGCGAGACGAACTGCTACGCGAATACAGCAAAGCACAAACCCTGGCCATTGCCGCTTACATCGGAGATAACACCGAACGTTTCGGCACACTGATGCAACTGTTTCTGGGCAATGAATACCGGGTTACGCAGCGGGCGGCGTGGGTGGTTTCGTATTGTGCAGAGACGCATCCTGCTTTGATTCGACCGTATTTGGCGCAAATCATCGGTTTGGCGCAGCAGGATCATGTGCATGAGGCCGTAACCCGGAACGTGCTGCGCATCCTTCAGGATATTCGCGTGCCCGAAGACCTGGAAGGGACGCTGGTGGATTTCTGTTTTCAGATACTGGAACAGAAATCACGCCCGACGGCTATCCGTACTTTTGCCCTTACGGTTGCTTACAATCATTGCCAGTGTTATCCGGAATTGGTGCAGGAGTTGAAACTTATAATGGAAGACCAGCTGCCTTACGAAACGCCGGCCTTCAAAAGCCGGGCGACTAAATTGCTGAAAAAGCTATCGACCCCACATTTCTGATTTATTTTTGTAACTTTGCACCCGCATTTTCAAAACATACGTATTCATCCTTCTTAATCATACAAAAATCACATGGGTCTTCAATGTGGGATTGTAGGTTTGCCCAACGTCGGAAAATCTACCCTTTTTTCAGCTCTGACCAACATCCAGAATGTCGCTGCCAATTACGAATTTGCTACTATTGATCCGAACATTGGTATTGTCGATGTGCCCGATCCACGGCTCAAAGTATTGGAAGAGATTGTCAATCCGCAGCGGTTGGTGCCTGCCACCATCGAGTTTGTGGATATTGCCGGTCTGGTAAAAGGTGCCAGCAAGGGCGGTGGCCGGGGCAATGCCTTTCTGACCAACATTCGCGAAGTAGACGCTACCGTGCACGTGATTCGCTGTTTCGACGACCCCAACATTGTGCGTTCGTCAGGTCCTGTCAATCCGGCATCGGACAAAGAAGTGATCGAATTTGAATTGCAGTTAAAAGACCTGGATTCGGTAGAGAAAAAGCTGTCGAAAGTGGAACGGGCCGCCAAAGCAGGCGATGCCAAGTCGAAAGCCGAACTGGCCGCTTTGCAACGGTACAAGTCCCACCTGGAACAAGGCAAGAATGCCCGTACCCTGGATGCCACCGAAGAAGAACGCGAAGCCGTGGCCGACCTCTTTCTGCTTACGCTGAAACCGATGCTTTACATTGCCAACGTGGACGAGAACAACCTGCACGAAGACAATGACTATGTAAAAGCCCTACGCGAAGCGGTAAAGCCCGAAGGCGCACAAGTATTGCGCATCTGTGCCGCCTTGGAAGCACAGATTGCCGAAATTACCGATCCCGAAGAAAAACAAATGTTTCTGGAGGAATATGGCCTGAAAGAATCCGGTTTGGATCAGATGATTCGTGCGGGCTTTTCTTTGCTGGACCTGATTACGTACTTCACTGCTGGAGTCAAAGAAGTGCGTGCCTGGACCATCCGCAAAGGCTGGAAGGCACCACAAGCCGCAGGCGTGATACACTCGGATTTTGAGCGGGGCTTTATTCGTGCCGAAGTAATCAAAATGACCGACTACGAAAAATACCGTACGGAGGCTGCGTGCCGCGAAGCAGGAAAAATTTCGGTGGAAGGCAAAGAGTATGTAGTGGTAGACGGCGATATCATGCACTTCCGCTTCAATGTCTAACTTCCAAGAAACGAGGGACTTATAAGGGACAGGTTTTTGCTTTTTGCAGGATACTATTTTTTTGAATAAAAAAATTTGCGTGAAATGCAGAAACCCTTACCTTTGCAGTCCGTTTCCGAAACCTATTAAGCCCGAGTGGCGGAACTGGTAGACGCGCACGACTCAAAATCGTGTTCCTTCACGGAGTGCCGGTTCGATTCCGGCCTCGGGTACCAGGCCCTAAGTTCATTGAACTTGGGGCTTTTTGTTTTTGTACCTGACACTGTCTTCTTTCCGCAATTGTCCTACCTTTGGTGGATGGAGACACTTTTCAAAATAGCTCTGGTTACTGGTTTGTTACTGATGGCTTGTAGCTGCTCATTCTCAGAGCATTCTTCTGAGAACTTTACTGATACTATCCAGACGAGATTCAGGTTATTTAACTCAGATCGAGATATTAAGCCCAATCGTGATACGGTTATTTGCATGCTGATTCGTCAGAAAACGGACTCTAGCATCAAATACAGCTATTACTGGACATATGACCATGGCGACCTAACTAACTATAACCCGACTCAGGTTGAGTCCTATACTTTCAATATCAGAAACGATTCTTTTCAGTTGGTGGAATGGTATACCTATTGGGACAAGGCTCATCTTAGAAAAAGCGAACTATTTCCTCCTGGATTAATCTTTGCCAACAAATACGAGGATAAACAAAATGATTCGATCCGGTTCTATAAGTATGAGAAGGTGAATACGGGTCTGGATGGCGAAGGTACGTTGTTGTTTTCCAAAGAATATGGGTTGATGGCAAGACTATCCTACCAATGGGGAGGCGGTAACATGATTACACACTGGCAAAATCAATTGATTAATCCAGCTTATCCAAAGCTGTTTGCAAAGAATCGTCATAAACTGTATTCTGAAGAGGTGACAGCCGAGATAGGAAGAGTAGTAGCAGAAAAAGATACAAATAGAATTGTTTGGTAAATTTTGTCTCCCAGTTGTTCCCTATAATCAGTACAGTCTTACGTGTCAGAGCACTGGTAGCTACATCAGCTGTAACGTTACACGAAACTCACGCCCATCATCTTCAATGATGGGAGCAGGTTGATTTAGCATCTGGTATTTGGTGAGGATATTGCTTAACCCCACGCCATTGCTCAGAGCTCGTGTAGGGCGGCGTTGGATGTTATTGCTAACCACCAATTGATTCGCATCGTTGGTTTGCAGGTAGATCGTCAGGGATTGTTCGGGCAGGACTACATTGTGTTTAACAGCGTTCTCGATCAGCAGTTGAAGTGTCAAAGGAGGGAGTTGGCGAGCCTCACTGCCAGGTCGGATGCGCTGCACCAACGTGAGCGAATTGCCGTGCCGGGTCTTGAGCAGGTGATAATACGAATCCAGAAAGTTCAACTCGCTGGAAAGCGGAACCAGCGGCGCATCATTGCTGCGAAGCAGGTAACGGTACACAGTGCTCAATTCTTCGCTGAACGCTTCCGCTTTCTGTGGGTCTTCGCTGATTAGCGCAGTCAGTGAATTAAGTGAATTAAATAGAAAATGCGGATTGACCTGCTGCCGCAAGGCATCTAATTCTGTCTGTATTTTGGCTTTTTTTAGCTCCTCCGTATCGGTCAGAGCCAGTTTGTATAACTTCAGATAATAGATTACTTCATAAACTCCGCCCACGATCCAGGCAAATGTGATAGCCATTCCGATGTGCGTCCAATAGGTGTGCGACGTTGGCGGTTGGATCAAGCCTGTTGGGTCGATCTGGCTCAAGCTCCAGGTTTCGATGGGTTGCATAAACACCATGAAAAAGGCGTATCCGAGAAACGTCAGTAGTACGCGCCATCCGGTACGGTCAATTTGCATGTAACGGTTACGAGCCCGAAACACCCACCAACGGAGCAGTTCCCAAGCAACGGCTGTTGTGAATACCCCCCAGCAGAAGGTAAGCACGACCAGTGCCCAATCGAAACCATATTGGTTGATGTAGTAATACAGAAAAGGCAACACAAACACCGGAACGCCAATGATCCGAAACCATTTGTCGTTAGGCGCTGCTTGATGCGTAATTGTCGTGTGTACTGCTTGTATCATCGGACAGTATATGCTGAATTAGGGAGTAACGGGCAAGTAAAAATACTTTTTGTTCTTATTACCTGCAACACCTCTTCTCAGAGTCTGTTTTTCCATCTTATTTCCGAAATGAGATTTTGCAAGCTTGCCTTGCTTAAGATGTAGCCTTACGGCAGGGGTTTTTCACTTTCAAAAGATACTATTTGTGACGGCAGAGTCGAAAAGATTTTCCTGCTGTGTTTCGTAGCATTGCTAGGACAGCGTATAGCTCTGTTCTTTCTTTGCTATTCTGGTTTCGTATCTGGATTTGTTTGGCCTGCTGGTTTCATGGCTGAGCAACACCGCAAAGAGACGATGGCATCCGAAAAAGTGGTGGGGATCAGTGTAGTATGTCTTTTGATTGAATAATGAAAATACTGTTAAATGGTGACAAAAGCAATCTGTTTATCCGGCTTTTCTCTCAAAGGCAAAAGCAGATTTTGACCAAACAAAGATCGAAAATGTCCTGACCGTCAGGCAGGATTCAGGAGCGGCAAGCTGACCACAAACTGCTTCTCGGTTTCCTGAATAGTAGGTACGGCTTGTCCAAGCATCAGGTATTTGGTCAGAATATTGCTTAAACCGATTCCATTGCTGAGTACCCGCATGGGTTTCTTCTGTAAATTATTACTGACTACCAGGTTTTGTTGGGCATCCGTTGCAATGGTGATAACCAAGGGCTGGTTTGTGAGCACAGCATTGTGCTTGACGGCATTCTCGACCAACAGTTGTAGCGTGAGCGGTGGCAATTGATAGGAGTGATAGCATTCATCCACCGACACGACCAAATGCAAGCCGCTACCATGTCGGGTTTTGAGCAGATAGAAGTAAGACTGAATGAATTCCAATTCCAGTTGCAGTTCGGTCAGGTTTCGTTCGTTGACACGCAGTACATAACGGTATACCGAGCTGAGCTCTTCGGTGAAGAGTTCGGCTTGCTGAGGATTCTCGTTGATGAGCGAAAGCAGTGAATTAAGCGAATTAAATAGAAAATGCGGATTGATCTGCATCTGCAGCGATTCCAACTGACTTTGAAGGTTGGTTCGCTTCAATTCCTGCGTTTCTGTGTAGGTTTGTTTCCACCGTTGGTACAGATAAATGGCCTCAAACGCCGCCGCCACCTGTACTGTCATAACAACGGATACCAGCGTATTGAAAAAATAAGGCTTCAACAGAAAATAATCTTCCGAAGGCCAAAGACCGATGCGGTGATACAGATACGTTTGGCTTACCCGCACCAGACTGGCGCATACGACAAACCAACCCAACTGAAACAAAATACGCCTTGCGGTCTGGGTTAGCTCCGGATAACGACGGCGAGAAATAAGAATGCCCCAGCGACTACCTTCCCAAACTACTATGGATGCCAATACAAAAAACACCGGCACCCTCCAATCATTTGGATAAGGCACACCTGTATACCCGTACATTCCCCACTGTCCCAAAAAGGCCATCAGCGGAATGCCCGATATTCGCATCCAAGTGTCATTCAGGGAGTTCAATTGCCAGCAATGATTAATTTTTTAAATGTCAGAAAATAAATTTGGAGGAAGAATGCAAACAGGTGGTGCCTGGGCAAAAAAACGGCTAGCATTGGCTTCCACAGTTTCGGTTAAAATCACATGTTTTCTCCTGGCTACAGCATTGCAAATGTATGGACTTGTCGCCAATAAGTAAGAATAGATTCTATTCTGCCAGCTTTCTTTCAAACGATCTTACATCTATTCCTGAATGTATAAAATGACAACAAGCCGTATACATACAGGGTTTTGCCTTTTCATAAGATACTATTTTAAACTTTGTCTTTACTGATGGTTTTGTTCGCAGTCATTAACATAGAACACAAACGCTTATATGCCAACAACTAACCACATGAAACGGAATAAAACTGCATCGAAGTGCCAGTACACAATTATAAGTCTGCGTATGAGTATCAGTTTTGACAAGAAGCGATAAGGAAAATCAGTGACTCTTTCCGGGACTTGTACCAACCCCAAATACCTGACTGATGGCTTAAAACCAGCAATTCGTCCGTCAGTTGGCAAGGTTTATCTAATTGTTATCCATAGTCACTGGATATGTAGTATAAATGGATAGCTATGAAAACGAATACTATTACCAGCTATGACGATATGAAACTGAAATTAGATACCGACAACATTGTCGTATATTATGACAAAGTCAACAAATGGTTGTTTGTGAGTTGTGCTAATCAGCTCACGCTGGAAGAATCAAAGAAAGGATTTAGTGAATGCCTGGACTTTATAGAAAAACATCATTGTTCCCGATTGGTTGTCGATAGTTATGCCATTAAATACAGTCCTCTGCTAAACGAAATTAATCGGTGGTTAGTAAACGAATGGCTTCCGTTAGCCAATGAGCAGGGACTCCGTTACATTGCTCAGCTGACACCCTCGGAGTTAGACTGGCGGTTGTTTGATGCTGTTTCCACAACGATTGTGCAACCGGCCGTAAAGATAGAGCAGTTTACTTCTTTGGTACATGCGGTAAAATGGCTGTACGCCAACAATTAATTATGGTTTAGGAATAGCTTACAGAACTATTGAATTTTTAAAGAGTTGAGTTTGTTTACTCCCTTGCCCGCAGGATAACCACCGTCTTCGCGGGTTTTTTTATGGAAAACTGTACATTTGGTATTGTATTTGACCCCCATTTGCTATGCGTTTTCTTATTCAGATTTTCATACTGGTATTGATAGTTGCTGGAGGCATCGCCATTTATACCAAATTTTTCTACCAACCCGAAACTACTTCACAGACTCCTGTGATTACTCAAACAACGGTATTGCAGGAGGTAAGCCGGATTGGGAAACTGGAACTGGTACGGTATAACTTCAAGGATATTCTGGAATACGAAAAGAAACGGGAGCTGATTGAAGACAAAACGCTGAAGGAATGGATACCGTTTACCATCCCCCTGGATAATGCCAAAGTCGTATTGATCGTGAGGGGAGAAGCGGTAGGTTGTATTGATCTTGCTAAAATTAAAACGGCAGATCTGGTGATGGAAGGGGATACCCTCATTGCTTTTTTGCCCGAGCCCGAGTTGTGTTACTACCGCATCAACCACGACCAATCGAAAGTGTACGATGTGAAAAATGCCGATGAACAGGCTGTCATGATCAGCGAAGCCTACAAAAAAGCCGAAAGCCAGATTCAGAAATCGGCGCTGGAAATGGGGATACTGGACCAAACCCGTGCCAATGCCAGCAAAATTCTGCAGCCTTTACTCGAAAAGTCGTCAGGAAAAAAAGTGCTGATTCGCTACCGACTCAAGGGAAAATTTGAAGAATTGAAGCGATAAAGAGCAGGGTTTTGACTTTCAAAAACAAATTATTCTGAATCGCCAGTTAGGCCATTGACGGCTTCCCAAACCAGATCCTGTTCATAGCCTTTGCCAATCAGAAAGCGGGCTACTTTTTGTTTCCGGGCCAACGGGTTTCGTTCCGTTTCGGTAGCATCTTTTTTCTGGGCCAGCTCAACCAAGGTTTCCCAGTACGCATCGGGGTCTATTTCGTTCATGCCTTTCTGAATGCAGTAGGCCGACAAGCCACGGGCTTTCAGTTCCAGTTTGATTTTGACGCGGCCCCATTTTTTCATCCGAAACTTGCCGCCTGCAAAGGTTTTGGCAAAGCGTTCTTCATTGACATAGTTCTCCTGAATCAGCCGGACAATGATTTCTTCCACCTCGTCTTCTTCCAACCCATACGTGTAGAGTTTGTCGCGTACTTCCTGCTGGGTACGTTCCTGATAGGCGCAGAATGCCGTAATTCGAACATATGCATCGGCAGGCGAATAGTGTTTTGGTTTTTTTAGTGGCATGGCAATCGAATCTCTAACAAGCCAGGCGTTGGCTTAGAACTAATTAGTACGAGTATCATTTTTCTGATTCTATGATGTTGTAATCATACCAATCTTGGCTCTCTAAACTTTTTGATAAGTTTGTAAATGACTTTACTTGAGTAATGTTGTTTTTGTTTCTTGCGAAAATTTCAAATTCTTTTCGGAATGGCTCTGTGCTGGAAAATAACATTTTATTAAAAAGTCTTATTTTACTTCGGCCTAACTGATAAGTGTTTTCTACTGTAGTAAACTTGAGGTACCAGTGATCATTCATAAAGGAATATTCCGTCAGATAAGTCCTTTTTTCCAGCAAATACCCTCTCAGATAGGTGTTATAATGGGCAATTACCCAGTCAACAGGCGAAAATTCGGTTTTTACTAATGCGAAGGTTTGTGAGTCAATGTATATTTTTCCCTTAAATTTTCCCTTCCCACGTATTTCTTTTGGTGTAAATGACAATACATATACGTTTCTATCCTGATAGGAGGTTATATTTATGATTTTAAATTTATAATGAGCCAGATTGTAGATAAATAAATCCGGATTTTTTAGCGCATCAGTCCAGATTCCAATATAAGGACCTTCTGTTATTTCTGGAAGAGGATAAGATTTGTTGCCTAGATAAACTATCGAATCTGACTTATAAGTGATTCCTTTGACAATTTTTACTGAGTCCTTCTGAAAATCAGCCATGCTTATACGCATATCGATAATTCCTTCCGAATAAGCATAGTACACATCAGATAGAGTATCTTTCGTCCATTCTCTGTAGAATCCTCTGGTGATATATGCATCAGTTCCATAATTGACCGGAATGTTGCGCCATAACTTATTTAATAGTTGAATCTCATCAAGACCTGTTACAGCAATTTCGGGTAGTGTTACCACATCTGTTACGAGGCTGATGATAATAGTCTGTAACGTATCCGAATGTTTATATGGAATTTTCGCGGTCTTGTATCCAATAAATGTAACTATTAAAGTATCTGTCTGGGTATGGTAAGGAAGCTTTAATACATATTCTCCTTTCGCGTTAGAGACAGTGCCAGTCTTACTGCTAGGCGAATAAATATGTGCATAGGGTAGTGGCTGCCCGTTATTATGACTGACAATCTTTCCCTGTATGTACGAAAGCTTGCTTTGGAATTGTTGTGCCTCGACCCAACTGTGTAATGACAAGAATAGAAGCAGGTATTTCGCCATAAATGATTGGTCTTTTTAAATAAATGAAAAGTATTATTGGCCTGCCATTCTGCACAATTTAAAATTCGCCAGTCTAGTCTGTCGCTATTTTAGCATCGTTCACCCGGAAAGATAAATAATCAACACTTATGCTGTAATTTGTATTTCTGCCACGATTTAAAAAGGTTTGATATTGGTTAATACTATACTAGTGAAAATGACATTGTTGTATAAACTCAATTTTTGAGTGAAATTTATTTTGTTACTCTATTAATAACGGTAGTAAAGATTCGCTTAGTAATACAAGTACTTTCCCAACGATACTATTTTACCGTCAGGTGGTTTATTTTCCTGTACGACGACAGAACAAAGATATTATTTTAACAGAATTTACACACAACGGTTTCTTTGTTTACCTTTGCGGGCTCAAATACCAACAAACAAAGCCAATGCAGAGCGATATGGGCGGCCTGGCATCTGAAGGGTTGCTGGCTACCTGTGATTTTGAAAAATGTAATAATTTGGTCGATTAAAAAAAATCATGTCTGACATTATCCGTATTGCCATTCAGAAATCAGGGAGGTTGAGTGAAGATTCGCTGAACCTGATTCGGGAGTGTGGCATTCAGTTCAATAACGGCACCGGCAAACTCAAATCGGAAGCCGCCAATTTTCCCGCCGAGTTTCTTTCTTTACGTGACGATGACATTCCCGGCTATGTGGCCGATGGCGTAGCCGATGTAGGCATTGTGGGCGAAAACGTACTCATCGAAAGCAACCAGAATGTGGATCTGGTGCATCGGCTGGGTTTTAGTCGTTGTCGGTTGTCGCTGGCCGTTCCCAGAGGCGACGATTACCGCCACTTAGCGGATCTGCATGGAAAACGCATCGCGACTTCGTACCCACTGATTTTGGGCAACTACCTGAAGGAAAACAGCATTCAAGCTGATATCCACGAAATAAGCGGTTCAGTAGAGATTGCACCCAGTATTGGCCTGACCGATGCCATTTGTGACATTGTGAGTTCAGGTAGCACACTGATGAGCAATGGTCTGAAAGAAGTGGAAGTGATTTTCCGTTCCGAAGCCGTTCTGATTGCCCATTCGCAATTGAGCGAAGCCCGTCGTCAGATTCTGGAAAAACTCATTTTCCGCATCAAATCGGTGCAGGCGGCCCGTAACAACAAGTACATTCTACTCAATGCGCCCAAAGAGAAAGTTGAAAAGATTGTATCCATTTTGCCGGGAATGAAAAGCCCAACCATTGTGCCCCTGGCCGAAGAAGGATGGGTTTCGATTCATTCGGTTATCAATGAAAACGATTTCTGGGCCATTATTGATAATCTGCGGGATGCTGGTGCACAGGGGATTCTGGTGGTGCCAATCGAAAAAATGATTCTTTGATCATCGGCGTTTAGTGTTTGGTATTTCAAAATAGTATCCTGCTGAGTAGCAAAACATTCCATATAGGGAATGTTTCTTGTTGCTCCACAAGAAAGCTGTAAATGTAAAGCTGAACGTACTTTTTATGCCAAAGAAAATACCCAAACATCTGGAGCAGGCCATTGTGCAAATGCCTCAGAAGGAGAAAGACAAGTTGTTGCTGCGGCTGATTGCCAAAGATGCCCTGCTGACGGAGAAACTGGAGCATCAACTCTTAGGCGACGAAAACGATACCCTGGACCGACGCAACGAATTGCTGGAGCAGATTAATGAAATGGCTGCCTATGCACATTACGACACGCCCGGCTGGCTGATGATGGCTATGCGTGAAAAAAGCGGTCTCATCACCCGTCACGAAAAAGTAACCAAAGACAAGTTTGGCGAGGTGTTCTTGCTGTTGGCACTGATTAGCGAGCCGTTTATTCAGCAAAAGACCATGCTTGAACGCAAAGCGCGGCGAGCTGAAAACTTCGCAGAATATGTGGTGAAAAGAGCAAAAATAATTATCAATAAAGCCAACAGACTGCATGCTGACTACTATGTTGAAATAGAAGATCGCATGAATCAAATGCTGACTTTTATTCATCAGTATCAGCCGTGTCAGCTTTACTTGAAAGAACATCCGTTGCCCAAATCCTGGAATCCCTGACCCTCCAGGTTTTTGAATCGAAAAACATACTATTTTTTGTTAAGGACCGATGGCTTTAATTCCGTTGCAATTGTAAAAGAGACGATTATGCAGTTTATATCTTACCCCGCTGTTGCCGAATGGCCCAAACTGACAATGAGGCCAACGGCCAAATCCAGCGATATTCGCCAGCAGGTAGAACCGATTCTGGAACAGGTGCGCCAGGAAGGAGATGTAGCCTTACGTCGCCTTACCGAACGCTTCGACAAAGTGATACTCCGCGAACTACAGGTAAATGATGCTGAACTACAGGAAGCGGAAGCATTGCTTACCGATGAATTGAAAAAAGCGATTCAAGCCGCCAAAAATAATATCTTTTCGTTTCATAAAACCCAGTTTCAACAGCCCGAGCCCATCGAAACCATGCCTGGTGTTACGTGCTGGCGCAAAAGTGTCGGTATCGACAAAGTGGGTTTGTACATTCCCGGTGGCACAGCACCTCTCTTTTCTACGGTATTGATGCTGGGCATTCCAGCGCAGATTGCCGGTTGCCGGGAAGTCATTTTGTGTACACCCGCCAATCGGGAAGGCAAGGTGCATCCGGCTATTTTATACACGGCGCACCTGGTGGGCATTCAGAAAATTTTCAAGCTGGGGGGCGCACAAGCCATTGCGGCCATGGCGTATGGTACTGAATCGGTGCCTCAGGTTTATAAAATCTTTGGTCCGGGAAACCAATACGTAACTGCTGCCAAACAGATTGTTTCTCAGTCGGGCGTAGCGATTGACATGCCAGCAGGCCCCTCCGAAGTAGCCGTCTATGCAGATGACACGGCTAATCCGGTCTTTGTGGCGGCCGATCTGCTGTCTCAGGCCGAGCACGGCATTGATAGCCACGTGTTTTTGGTTTCGACCAGCGAAAAATTAATCAAAGCGGCTCAGGAACAGGTAGAAATACAACTACAGCAATTGCCCCGCCTTGAAATGGCTGCTGAAACCCTGCAACACAGCAAAGCCATTCTGGTCAAAACCGAACAGGAAGCTCTTGAATTATTGAACCAATATGCCTCAGAACACCTGATTCTGGCTACTGACCGTGCCGAGACATTGGCTGCCCAAGTGATAAATGCCGGTTCGGTTTTTATAGGGCACTACACGCCCGAAGCCGCCGGTGACTATGCTTCGGGTACCAACCACACCTTGCCTACCAACGGATATGCCCGTGCGTACAGTGGCGTTTCGGTGGATAGTTTTGTCAAGAAAATTACGTTTCAGCAGATTACGCGTCAGGGCATTCAGCAGGTTGGGCCCATCGTAGAACAAATGGCGGAAGCGGAACAACTCATGGCTCACAAAAATGCGGTAACTCTTCGGCTAACTAGTTTGTAATCAAGCACAGCTGCTGACTTTGCATTATGTTAAAGCCGAGTTAGGTTTGGCAAGTACAGAAGTTTTCCGGTTAGCAATAAAACATTATGCTCAAAAGGAAAAGGGAAGCAGCGAAAAGGCGTGTGGTTTTTCGGAAAATAACAGCTTGGTTTTAGCCCACGTTTGGCAAAACAGATCTGAACGTCGGTAGACATCCAGTGCTTCCACGCTTTCCCAATGGCTCAGCGTAGTATAGATTACCGGATTGTCAGCATCCTGAAGCAACTCCAGGTGAAGGCAACCCGCAAAACTGCGAATCAACGGTTGCGACTGACTGAAAATTTCCAGAAAATCATCTACGTTGTCAGGCCGGAACGTCATACGAACAATACGAATAAGCATACAAACAGCAAAGTAAAGCAAAAACCCTGCTTCCTATACTGGGTGCAGGGTTTTTGCTTGTGAAAACATACTATTTTAGTTTTCCATCAATTCCAGAAAGTGCGAAGGTACTTTTTGGTCGTCCATATCTTTGGGCATGCGGTCTACCAACCAGTCATCCAGGCTGCGGCCATGTCCACTCGGCGGGTCAAATGGCGGAAATACAAAACCCGAGGGAATGCCTCCACCGCCATCTCCGTTGTTATTGTCTGAATTGGAGGCTTTCTTCGCAGTTAGCACATGCCAAATCATGCCTACTACACAAGCAATGCAAAATATGCAAACTGATATGTAATCTAGTGTCATTTCCATAGCCATTTTGTCTTTAGCGTAAATACAGTGGTAAATTTATCTCGTTTAATCAGAAAAAAAAACTTCAATCCTTAACGATATATTGCGTACGATTGTTACAGTTTATGTATAAAAACCATACCTGATTTATTAAATTTTTTATAAATAAAATACTATAAAAAATAAAAACAAAACCCTTCAAACTTTCTGAAAATCAACTATTTGGTTGTTTATAGCCTGATTTTGGAGGTATTTTGTACAGCGGTTCCTTTTTTGTAGCCCAATAGCTGTAAAAGTAAACCTGAAAGTTAAAAAAGTATGCCTATACACATATATAGGCGTTTGAAACCGAAGGCTAAACTTTTTTGAAAAAAATTAGAAAAATCCAGTATTTTACTCCTGTACCGGTTACACTTCTCTTAATTTTGTCTTATGAACTACCTACTTTTTGATGAGCCCGAATTGCGAAAAAGACTTTTGCCACTGACATTTACACGTCCGGTGGGGCAAATTCGCTTCGGGATCACGACTATTGCTGAAAAATGGCAACATTTCTTACACTTGGAGCCTGCTTACTTTACAGAAATTTACTTACAGAAAAAGTATTCATCGGTTTGGGCAGAGGATAATTTGCTGATTAACGGGGGCGTTTGCCCGACGAAAGACTTGGTTGCAGCCATTCATGCGCTGCATTTGGGTGAAACTTTAGTCAAAGACGATATGCTGATTGCTGTTCGGACAAACGCGCCTCTCTATGAGCCGTCCGAAATAGTATCTTTGAAAAATCAAAAACCGGCGCACAGGTATGAGGGCTCTGTTACATGCCTGCGTCAGTTGTCAGATATTTTTGCCTGGAACGGGGCTCAGATTCGGTCCGATTTTGAGTGGATCACCGCAGGACGGATTTCTGAGTCCATTACCGATCCGCATACCGTTATTTACCATCCCGAACAGGTTTTCTTAGAGCCGGGAGCTCACACCCGGGCCTGCATTCTGAATGCCGAAAAAGGCCCCATTTACATTGGCAAAGATGCGGAAATACAGGAAGGTAGCATCATTCGCGGGCCGTTTGCTTTGGGAGACGAAAGCGTGGTGGCGCTGGGTGCCAAAATGCGGGGCGACATTACGGTTGGGCCTAATTGCAAAGTGGGCGGCGAGATCAGCAACAGCATTCTGTTTGGCAACAGCAACAAAGGGCACGAAGGCTATCTGGGCAATTCGATCCTGGGCGAATGGTGCAACCTGGGAGCCGATACCAACACATCCAATCTGAAAAACGACTACGGCATGGTAAAGCAGTGGAACTATGCCGAGAATAATTATGCCGACACTGGTCGGCAATTTGTGGGATTGGTCATGGGAGATCATTCCAAAGCGGGTATCAATACAATGTTCAACACGGGAACGGTTGTAGGTGTAAGTGCCAATATTTTCGGCGGCGACTTTCCTCCCAAACATGTGCCGTCTTTTACCTGGGGTGGCGCCGCCGGTTTAGACATTTACCGTCTTGACAAAGCATTGCAAGTAGCCGAACGGGTGCTGGAACGCAAAAATCTGCCACTGACACCCGAAGACCGGGACATTTTGAGTCATGTGTTTCACCTTACGCATGGCAGCAAGCAACCCATTGGTTTTCGAAAATAAGCGAAGGTTTTGATGCAATGGAAGATACTATTTTTATAACTTATCCGTAATCCCATACAAAACGGTTTCTTAAAATGCGTTTTAAAGACATACCCGGTTTAGAAGATATCAAACACACGCTGAGACAGTCGGTGCAAACAGGGCACGTACACCATGCACAGTTGTTTTTCGGAAACGAAGGAAGTGCCAATCTGGCGCTGGCATGGGCGTATGCCACTTATGTGAACTGTGAAGACCGCCAGCCCGACGATGCGTGTGGTGTGTGCCCGGCATGCAGCAAAATAGGCAAGCTGGCCCATCCGGATCTGCACCAGATTTTTCCGGTGGCGGCTACCAAGAAAGTAACCAAAGACCCGCTCAGTGAGAATTTCCTGGCCGACTGGCGGTTATTTCTGAAAGAAAACCCGTATGCCTGCCTCACCGACTGGCTCAACTACATTGGCACCGAAAACCGCCAGCCCCAAATCTCCGCAGAAGAAAGTCGGCAGATCATTCAGCGCCTGAGCCTGAAACCCTACGAAGCCGACCACAAAGTGTTACTGATGTGGCTGCCCGAAATGCTCAACGTAACCTCTGCCAATGCCTTGCTGAAAATCCTGGAAGAGCCACCCCCAAAAACGCTGTTTTTACTGGTAAGCCAAGATCCGGGCAAGCTACTTACCACTATCATTTCGCGTACGCAACTGGTTCGTATCCGGGCATTTACCGATCAGGAAATCATGCAGACGCTAGTTACCAAACACGCCATGGAGCCGCAACGTGCTTCGCAGATAGCCCACCTGGCCGATGGAAACATGAACGAGGCATTGCGGCTGAGTCAGGAAGTGAAAAACGACCAGCATGAACTTTTCCGTGATTGGATGCGGCTCTGTTTTCAGGCCGAAAAACGCATTGCCGAAGTAGTCAAAAACGCCGACAAGCTGGCTGCCATGCCACGCGAGGCCCAGAAAAATGTGCTGCAATATGGCATTAGCATGGTGCGCGAATCGTTGGTATATACTTATCACGAACCTCGGCTAATACGCCTGGAAGGCGAAGAGATGACCTTCGTGCAAGGCTTTGCCAAAGTAATGACCGAGCAACGGGCTGAACGGCTGTTTACTTACTTCAACGAGGCGGTGATGCACCTGGAACGCAACGCCAACCCGCGCATGGTTTTTTTGGATACGTCTTTTCAGGTCGCTGCCAGCATTAAATCCTGATGAATTGAGTGATAAAACAAGAAATAAGACGAAGAGGAAGTCATGATTTGTCGGGGTTTATGTTGTCGATTTCTAGTGACAAGTCTTTTTTTTGACTTCTTTTTGGCTGTCAGGAAATAGTATCTTTTCAATTTGTAAAACCTCCCATCCGAAAAATAGCAAGGACCGCTATGCCTAATAGTCCACTACAAATTATTGGTCGTTTTGATAAGATTGATTTACCTGATTTTGGTGCATACAACATTGAGGCCAAGGTAGACACCGGTGCCTATTCGTCGGCAATTCACTGTGCGGAAATCAAAATTCTGAAAAAACAGGGGAATAGAAAGATCAGCTTTCACATTCTGGACTCGCACATTCCGGCGGTGGAGCGGCGCCGCTATGTAACGTCTCACTTCCGGAAAAAGAAAGTGCGCAGTTCCTCGGGACATGTTGAAAAACGCTATTTCATTGAAACGCACATTGTCTTATTTGGCAAACGAATTCGGGCAGAGTTTTCGCTCTCTGACCGGGAAACCATGCGTTTTCCCATTTTGCTGGGGCGCAAACTACTGAAAAAGCGTTTTCTGGTTGATGTTTCTCTGACCGATGTGTCTTTTTTGCAGAAGCAACAAACCTTGCCCGGTCAGGCGCCGTCTCTCTCGGACCCGACGCAATAAAAGTATGTGTAATCTAAAGGGGGAGATTTTTACTTTTGTAGCGATACTATTTTTTAGTTTACCGAGCCCTTCACTTGCAAGACCTGACCTTTGAAATCAACAGATGTGCGTGTGTGACTAGGCTTAAAAGCCTTCTGGAACAAAGGTGCTTTGGTAACAATTCCTTCACAAAATCATCATCGTTTTGTTGGGGAGTTTTTCTTTATTTGAAGATATTATTCTATCTTTCTCTGCTTGACCTTTCATAAAAAACAAGTCCATTTCCAACCAATCCGAACCAGCTTTTTTTAATTGAGCCGAATTTTATGCGCATCGCAATCCTGTCCCGTAATGCCGATTTGTACTCTACCAAACGATTGTATCAGGCCGCCCGGCAACGCAATCATGAAGTAGTAGTATTGGACCATCTGAAGTGTTACGCCATCATCGAACGGGGCAACCCTATGGTCTATTATGATGGTAAGCCGTTGTCTGCGGTTGATGCAGTGATTCCACGCATTGGTCATTCTGTAACCCAATACGGAACAGCTATTGTACGGCAATTCGAAATGATGCAGGTTTTCAGTGCGGTAAAATCGCTGGCCATCACCCGGTCACGCGACAAGCTGCGCAGCTTGCAGATTCTCTCCAAAGCAGGTGTCGGCTTGCCCAAAAGTGCTTTTGCTACCGACCCTGAAGCCATTGATTCCATTTTGTCTCAGGTGGGCGGCGTGCCCGTTGTAATCAAACTGCTGGAAGGGACGCAAGGCATTGGCGTCATGCTGGCCGAAACCCGCAAGGCGGCCAAGTCAATCATTGAAACATTCTACGACATGAAAGCCAATATCATGGTGCAGGAATATGTGAGCGAAGCCAATGGCTCGGATATTCGGGCATTTGTGGTCAATGGCAAGGTGATAGGCGCGATGAAACGCCAAAGCAAGCTGGGCGATTTCCGGTCCAATCTCCATCGGGGCGGCAAAGGTGAGATAATCAAATTGAGTAAATCTGAAAAAGAAACGGCGATAGCCGCTGCCGAGGCCATGGGCCTAGACATTGCCGGCGTGGATATGCTGCCTTCTCATCGGGGGCCACTGGTGCTAGAGGTAAATTCGTCGCCGGGGCTTGAAGGCATCGAAGCCGCCACCAAAGTGGACATTGCCGACCGAATCATTCAATATGTTGAAAAATACGTGACCATCAATAAAAAAGATAAAATTGGCGTCTAATTCCTTCTCTACAGTTGTCAAACACTAAAAAACTCTATCTCCCAGGTTTGGCGCCGGAGATAGAGTTTTACACTTATTACGTGGAACAATGCATTTCAGCTGCTTTTCTCTACAGTTATCAAATGGTTATTGATTTTTAAATCTTGTTGCAACCATCTTTGTTTTAAACTAGTTAATGCTGTGCCCGCACCGGCAATGGGGACGGTAGTGTATCAATTGACAAAGAGCGTGAGTGAATAGAGGCTGTTGAGAAGAGAAAGTAAGCCTGAAAGTTAAATGTCTCTGTCCAGCACTCTTCGAATTTGCCACACATGAACTATTTGGTCTGCCGTCAGAGTGATTTTTCCATATTTGGGATTGTCTGAATGCAAAATCAGCCTGCCGGTTTCAGAGAGCGTATTTTCAATGAGTCGCCCCAAGGCAATGTGGTCAGACGGATAGATTACTACATATAGACCGCTGGGCATCATAAACCAGTCATTTTCCGTAACTTTTGTCAACAAAACTATGTCATCATGCTTTAGCTCAGGGCTCATGTTATCCCCTCTGATTTGCATTACTTCGGGCTGTTTGTAGAGTCGGGCTATTTTTGAAGGAACCAGGTATGTCTCCTTTTTGGATGAATCCGTACGATGTTCACCACTACTTATACCCATTTTGGAAAAAGGCAGACGCGTAAATCCATTGTAACCTGGCACATCTTCTTGAACCATTACCTGTTTCAGCATTTCTCCGTCACCTGTCAGCAGCCAGCTAAGATTAATATCAAGCTTATCAGATATATGGACAAATATACTATTTCGTGGATTTTTGCTGACACCGTTGAGGATATCGGCAATGCCCTGCCCACTAATTCCGGCTATCTGCGCTAGTTTTCGGTTTGATAGGTGAAAATGATTTTTGACGACCTCAAGCCGTTTACTGATTGTGTTTGTCATCGAGTAAATGAATAAGCTGGTATTGTAACTGATTTATTGATCGTTAATAAAGGTTTTTTTTAAGAGCAATTACACGCTTAAAGCAGAACAATTATCAGTTTTCATAGTTAAAATAGCGGGTATTCTACAAGCAATTGATTATCAGCTATGTATAAAGAAATACAAAAAAAATATACACTTGATATTTACTTATTGCCAAACTAACTAACTAATATAGTTTTATAGCTCAGATATACTTGATATACTTGTAAATAGGAGAGGTTACGAATTCTCAATACTAACATAACATTTTCAAATATGCAAACAGGGCAAAATAATAGAGAGTTGAAATGGAATATTTTGAAGCGTTTACAGCGATTACCTTATGATCAGATTGGCTTAATCCGCCGGGCGGTCATGCAGCAAACAAACTGCACACAAAGCAAATATTACCGTGTGATTCAGGAGAAGGATAACGATGTGCATGTACTCATCGCGCTGGCAGATGTGCTCAAATGCAAAATTGATGATATTATCAATCCGGATTATGAATTCAGAGACCCTCAGCTGACTGTAGACTTGCTGGAGAGGAAAGCTGCCGAAAGTGAAACCAGGTATTCATTGGCCAACCGACTCGACGGTCACTCGAAATGAAGAGACGCTTTTCCTGCAAAATCGTTCTATTTATCATTGTAGATGCTCAGAGACAAAGCTTCTGATAAAAGCAATAATATGTGAAGAAATTACTTGTGGATTTTGTTCGGAAGTTTGTTCTTGATACAACTTGCTTCTGCGGTGGTCAATAGTCCACAGACCACTCACACTTCCGGTCTTTGGGCTGACTTGCCGGAAAGTGAAAAAATAGTATCCTTCGAAAGCCCCAAACCCCCACTCGGGCTGTGTGCGGACATAATCCTTGTAAAACCATAATCTGATTTCAAGTCCCGACAACTGGCTTGCAAAATGTAAGTGGTATTTTTACATTGCCTGTAGATTTTCCATTGACGCATCTCGTGCTTTACAAAGTTGGGAAAGGATGGTGTATAAGAGGCATAAACAAAAAAAGCAGAACGGAACGTCCTGCTTTGAATAGGGAGGAAGATGGGGCTCGAACCCACGACCCTCGGTACCACAAACCGATGCTCTAACCGACTGAGCTACATCCTCCGTGATTTGGGCTACAAAAGTATTACTTTTTTAAATATACCCAAAGGAATAATTTTATTTTTTTGTCATCGGACAAACTGTAACCGTTTTCCTTGTTGACTTTTATCAAACTGACCATTCTGATAAACCACATGCCCCGAAACGATGGTATGTGTAACAGTTGACGAGAATGATTTGCCTTCCAGTGGTGACCAGCCGCACTTGTAGTAAATAGTATCTTTTGAAACGTCAAAACCCCGGTTAGGGTCAACCAACACCAAATCGGCATGGTAACCTTCCCGAACGTAACCGCGTTGGTCTATCTGAAAACAATCAGCGGGTGCATGACACATTTTTTCCACTACTCTTTCCAACGAGATTTTGCCTTCGTTTGAGGCTTCCAGCATCATGAGCAAGGAGTGTTGTACCAATGGTACGCCTGACGGAGCTTGCCAGTAATTCTGCGATTTTTCTTCCCAAGTATGCGGTGCGTGGTCAGTGGCAATGATATCCAGTCGGTTGTCAAGCAAGCCTTGCCACAGAAGCGGTTTATGGTGATGGTCTTTAATGGCTGGGTTGCATTTGATCTGATTGCCCAAGGTTTCGTAATCGTCGGCGGTAAACCACAAATGATGGACGCATACTTCAGCGGTAATGCGTTTTTCTCTCAGGGGTTTTGTGTTGTCAAATAATACTAATTCGTCGCCGGTAGAGATGTGTAGAATATGCAGGCGTGTATTGTGTTTTTTAGCCAGTTCAACGGCCATGCTCGATGATTTAAGACAAGCTTCTTCGTTGCGAATCTCGGGGTGAATGCGTGCCGGTGCATCGTTCCCGTATTTTTGTTTGTAGATTTCCAGCCGTTGGCGTACAGTCGCTTCGTCCTCGCAATGCGTAGCAATGAGCATGGGGCTTTCCCGAAACAGGGTAGAAAGCGTACTTTCGTTGTCTACCAGCATATTGCCCGTCGACGAACCCATAAAGATTTTAATTCCGCACACATTTGCAGGATCTGTACGCAGCACTTCGTTCAGGTTATCATTGGATGCGCCCATAAAGAACGAATAATTGGCCAGCGAAGTGCGGGCCGC
Source organism: uncultured Sphingobacteriales bacterium (assembly GCA_963520985.1). Lineage (GTDB taxonomy): Bacteria > Bacteroidota > Bacteroidia > Cytophagales > 172606-1 > Xanthocytophaga. Next base: position 91,315 of record CAUQTA010000013.1, on the reverse strand, counting down.
AATCTGGTATTTATCCTCCAGCAGTTCCTGGGTGAGGGCATTCGGAACCGTATTGGGCATTTCCATAAACGTAGTTGTCCCGCCTGCTACAGCCGCCTTGCTTTCGGTGTAAATAGTAGCTTTGTGCGTAAGCCCCGGTTCGCGAAAGTGCACCTGGTCATCAATAACGCCTGGCATCAGGTATTGTCCGCTGCCGTCAATCACCTGTTCGGCTGCCAAGTGTTGCAAGTCGTTCCCGATTTGTTCGATGCGGCCATGGTTCACAAACACATCTTTTTCAAGAACCTGGCCTTCGTTTACCAGTTTGGCATTGAGAATAAGCAGCGATTTTGTCATAGGAAAGGAATAAAAAGTGGTGTCCCAAAAATAACAGGGCTTTGCTTGCTGATCAATGCTCCGCTGCAGATTTCTACAGAAAAAGCGGACACAATCTAGAAATACGATCTATCCGCTTTTTTTCAGTTTGTTTGTAAATTATTTTTCCAACTCGGTCAGCGTCGATTTAATTGCCTCAAAATTTGGTACTTCGCCAGCGTTGTCCAATACTTCGGCATATTGCACAAGGCCGTCTTTGTCAATTACAAAAGCCGACCGTTTGGAAACGCCTTTTAACCCTAATATGAACGTTTCGTAAAAAGAACCGTAAGCCGAAGATGCTTCTTTATTAAAATCGGAAAGAAGCGGGAAATTCAGGTTCTGGTCTTGCTTGAATTTGTTAAGTGTAAAAGGCGAATCGACGGAAATGCCTACTACATCGGCATTAAGTGCATTGTAATCGCCAATGCTGTCGCGCATGCTGCATAACTCGCTGGTGCACACGCTGGTGAATGCCATTGGAAAAAACAGCATGACCAGGTTTTTGCCTTTGTACTCATCCAGCGAAACTTCCTTGCGGTCGGTATTTACTAATTTGAAATAAGGGGCTTTGTCGCCTTTTTGAAGTGCCATACAGTTGGGTTTAGGAAATAAAAAATGTACTATTCAGTTTAACAGCTAAGAACGGGATTTGTTCCAAAAGAGAACTCTGAAAAATAGTATCCTCACAAAACAGAAAACCCCTGCATTATTTTTTGCGTTTGAGTTTCAGACGTTCGGGCAACTCAAGGCCAAATTCGGGTGGCAGGCTTTCTTCAATGTCGCTAAGCTGAATGTTGAGGGCTTTGGTAGAATAGTAAATCTCCATTACCGACATAATCAGCGAAATCATAAGCATAACCAGTGATCCTACAAACGTGTAGGTAGCCCAACGCATCTGGTTCTCAAAAATCAAAAACATGCTTGCCACGCTCAATACCAGGCTCAACACGCCGATTACCTGCATGTTACGAATCAAATGAATGCGCAGCCGCAAATTACGAATCTGGGCTACCAACTTAGGATCGTGGTTGTCTTGATACTGGGCATGCAAACTCCGGATCAGATTGGCCGTTGCCATAAACCGGTTGGTATAAGCCAGCATCAGCAAGGAAATGGTTGGAAAAATAAAAGCCGGCACATTAAGCGATAATTCCATAGATACACACAGGAGGTTTTTGAGTTGGGAAAGATACTATTTTCAACACATATAAATAGTGCGAATACGCATTCACAAAGACAGCAGTAGTTTCTTTGCTGAGAAAGATGTATTTTTTACGCTTGGTGATTATTTCATATAAAATATAAAATAATTAAGAAATTGTTATGCGTGCATACTATTTTGTTTGTATATTTGAATCTTATTGACTAACATTAATTTTGGGAAATCAGAGAATAAGAGTCTTAATCCATGAAACGCGAAGAAACAGTTGACTACCAGATAAAGGCTTGCTGGCACGCCATTTCCCGAATGTACAACAGCGAAGCGGCACAGCACAATTTTACCATGGCCATTGGGCACGTATTGCTCAACATTGACGTTGATAAAGGTACACCAGCCACTCGAATCGGGCCGTTGGTAGGCGTGGAAAGCCGCAGCTTGACACGCATGTTGCGTACGCTGGAAGACGACGGACTCATTTACCGGGAAACCGATGCAAAAGACAAGCGAGTTGTAAACGTGTTTCTGACCGAAGAAGGAAAGGCAAAACGCGAGATAGCCCGCCGTACAGTGCGCGAGTTTAATTTTATGATTCGCGAAAGCGTATCTACTGAAAAATTGCAAGTGTTCTTTGAAGTAGCTCAGCAAATAACTCGCACGGTAGAGCACCGGCGCCTTTTTCAATCTTCTGATTCTATTATAGAAACTGACCTGCCGGAATAGTATCGTTTTCCAACCGAAAACCCCGGGTTCTGCAAACAAAATTCTCTATCTTCTAACTAATCATTTTTTAATACTTAACTCCTTCACTGACTTATGGAAACACTAGTTGCCGAGAAAGTTCAGTCCTCAGGACAAAAAACGGGTCGTAATCGTCCCATTCGCCGCGTTACCGTGTTAGGGGCTGGCATCATGGGCTCACGCATTGCGTGCCATTTTGCCAATATTGGAGTAGACGTGTTGTTGTTGGATATGGTACCCAAAGAACCCAACGATGCCGAAAAAGCCAAGGGATTGACGGTAGATGCCAAGCCGGTTCGCAACCGCATTGTAAACGATTTGTTTCAGGCAGCCCTGAAAGCTAGTCCGGCGGCGTTGTACAATACTTCGTTTGCCAACCGCATTTCGCTGGGCAATTTTGAAGACAATATGAAAGACATCGCCACCGCCGACTGGATTATAGAAGTGGTAGTGGAGCGGCTGGATATCAAGAAGATCATTTTTGAACAAGTAGAGAAATACCGCAAGCCGGGCACGCTGATTACATCCAACACATCGGGTATTCCGATTCACCTGATGACCGAAGGCCGAAGCGAAGACTTCCGGCGGCATTTTTGCGGGACGCACTTTTTTAATCCGCCCCGGTATTTGCGTTTGCTGGAAATCATTCCGACGCCCGAAACCGATCCGCAAGTGGTTGATTTTCTGATGCATTACGGTGACCGGTACCTGGGTAAAACCACCGTGTTGTGCAAAGATACACCGGCATTTATTGCTAACCGGGTAGGGGTGTATGCGATGATGAGTGTGATCAAAGCCACCGAGCAATTTGGACTGACCATCGAAGAAGTGGATAAACTGACAGGTGATATTTCCGGAAAACCCAAATCAGGCACTTTCCGGTTGTCGGATGTGGTAGGGCTGGACACAACGGTCAATGTCGCCAATGGCTTGTACAACAACCTGCCCGGTGATGAGTCGCGGGATACGTTCCAACTGCCTGCCATTGTGCAGAAACTAAGCGAAAACAAATGGCTGGGTGACAAAACCGGACAGGGTTTTTACAAGAAAATCAAAAATGCACAGGGCCAGTCCGAAATCCTGTCGCTGGATTTGAAAACGCTGGATTACCGGCCACAGCAAAAGGCGCGTCTGTCAGTTTTTGAAGCGACCAAAGGAATGGACGATGTTAAGAAACGCTTTCCTATCTTGCTGAATGCCAAAGGAAAAGAAGGTGATTTCATGCGTGCCACCACCTACGATTTGTTTGCGTATGTAACACACCGCATCCCCGAAATCTCCGATGAGCTGTATCGCATTGACCAAGCCATTTGCGCCGGATTTGGCTGGCAACTGGGCCCGTTCGAAACTTGGGATGTGCTGGGCGTACAAGCTACGCTGACCAAAATGGAAGCAGCGGGCAAGAAACCGGCCGCATGGGTATATGAAATGCTGGCTGCTGGAAACGAAACGTTCTATAAAGTGGAAGGCGGCGTGCGAAAATACTATGATATAGAAAGTAAAAACTACCGTGCTGTCCCCGGCACTGAAGAGTTTATTCTGCTGGATACCCTGCGTGGAAACAAAGTGGTGTGGGAAAACAAAGGCGCAACCCTGTTTGATATCGGTGATGGCATTCTGAACCTGGAAGCCCATACCAAGATGAATACGCTGGGGCCTGAAGTGATTGAAGGAATCAACAAGGCCATTGCCATTGCCGAAAAAGATTTCCGCGGCTTGGTAATTGCCAACGAAGGCGAAAACTTCTCGGCAGGTGCCAATCTGGCGATGCTGTTTATGTATGCCATTGAGCAGGAATACGATGAAGTAGAAATGATGATCCGGCAGTTTCAGAATACGATGATGCGGGTACGGTATTCATCTATTCCGGTAGTGGTAGCTCCGGCAGGACTGACGCTGGGTGGCGGTTGCGAAATGACCCTGCATGCCGACCGTGTTCAGGCGGCTGCCGAAAGCTACATTGGTCTGGTGGAAGTCGGCGTAGGTGTGATTCCGGGTGGCGGAGGCTGCAAAGAGATGGCGCTGCGCCTATCCGATGCCTATGAAACGGGTGATGTGGAGTTGAACTCGCTGCAAAACATCTTTATGAACATAGCGACGGCAAAGGTTTCGACGTCAGCCTACGAAGCATTTGACATGAAGTTTCTGCGCAGAGGGGATAATGTGACCCTAAACCGTAGCCGCCTGATTGCCGATGCCAAGGCTTCTGCACTGGAACTGGCCGATGCCGGCTATACGCAACCCAAACAACGCAAAGACATTAAGGTACAGGGCCGGACAGGCATTGCCTTGTTCAAAGCCGGTATTGCTGCTATGCGTTATGGCAAATACATTTCGGAACATGACCAGAAAATTGCCGAAAAGCTGGCGTATGTGGTTTGTGGCGGTGATCTGTCGTATCCGCAGCCCGTTACCGAACAATACTTGCTGGATCTGGAACGCGAAGCATTCTTGTCACTTTGTGCCGAACGCAAAACGCTGGAACGCATTCAGAGTCTGTTAAATGGCGGAAAAGTAGTGAGAAACTGATTTCTGTGAAAGTATAACACTGTCAAAATGCCCAGAATTGAATTAGAGACTCGTATCCAATCGACGCTTGACATTTGTTTTGATCTTGCCAGAAGCATTGATTTACACAAACTTTCAACTGCCCGTACTAATGAGCAGGCCATTGCTGGCGTGACCAGTGGACTAATAGGCTTGCATGAGTCCGTTACCTGGGAAGCCACTCATTGTGGGATCAGGCAGAGGCTCACGTCATTGATTACAGCTTGTGAACGGCCATTCCATCTTAGGGACGAGATGGTCAAAGGTGCATTCAAATCATTTGCGCATGACCATTATTTTGAATCGCACAATGGCCTGGTTCTGATGAGGGATGTCTTTGTGTTCGAATCCCCTTTCGGTGTTTTTGGCCGTATTTTCAACAAGCTTAAACTGACTGATTACATGACGGAGTTTTTGGAAGAACGAAATCGCACAATCAAAGAATGTGCTGAGACAGATAAATGGAAAGCATTGCTAATTTCAAAATAGTAGGATCTGACGACACAAAACCGGCTTATCCTACTTGTAATAAAGATTGAGGTTGATTTAGTCACATCTAAAATTAAACACATGAATGCATATATCGTAGCTGGATACCGCACTGCCGTAGGCAAAGCTCCCCGGGGTGTATTCCGTTTCACACGTCCTGACGATCTGGCGGCAGACGTGATTAAAAAACTGATGGCAACAGTGCCGCAACTCGACCCGGCCCGGGTGGATGACATTATTGTTGGAAACGCCGTTCCCGAAGCCGAACAAGGCATGCAGATGGGCCGGATGATTTCACTGTTGTCCATGCCAATCAACGTTCCCGGTCTGGTGATCAACCGATATTGCGGATCTGGGGTAGAAGCCATTGCGCTGGCATCGGCCAAAATACACGCAGGCATGGGCGACTGCATGATTGCGGGTGGTACCGAATCCATGTCGCTGGTGCCCACAACCGGTTGGAAGCTGACACCTAACTACAACCTCACATTGCCGCATCCGGATTATTACCTGGGCATGGGCCTGACCGCCGAACAAGTGGCGGATCAATACGGTATTACGCGTCAGGAACAGGATGAATTTGCCCTGAAATCGCACCAAAAAGCGCTGAATGCCATTAAAAGCGGTTATTTTAAGGAGCAGATTGTTCCGATTACGGTCAAGGAAACTTACTTTGATGCAGACAGCGGCAAAAAGAAAACCCGTGAATACGTAGTGGATACGGATGAAGGTCCGCGTGCCGACACTAATCTGGAAGCCTTAGGCAAACTGAAACCCGTATTTGCCGCAGGTGGCAGCGTGACTGCTGGCAATTCTTCGCAAACATCCGATGGTGCCGGATTTGTTCTGGTGATGTCTGAGCGGCTGGTTAACGAACTAGGACTGAAGCCGATTGCCCGTATGGTTACGTATTGTGCCATGGGAGTAGAGCCGCGCATCATGGGCATTGGCCCTGTAGCGGCGATTCCGCAAGCCTTGAAACAAGCCAATATGAAACTTGCCGACATCGAGCAGATTGAACTGAACGAGGCTTTTGCTGCGCAGGCTCTGGCTGTGATCAAAACGCTGGAAATTAACCCGGATCTGATAAACCCCAATGGCGGAGCCATTGCCCTGGGCCATGCCTTAGGCAGCACCGGAGCCCGCCTGTCGGTGCAATTGTTTGACGAAATGCGCCGCCGCAAACAGAAGTATGGCATGGTAACCGCCTGCGTAGGTGGCGGCCAGGGCGTTGCAGGTATTTATGAGTTTCTGAATTAATCAGATTGCTTCACAAAGACAAAACCCCAATCTATAACAGGCTGGGGTTTTTACTTTTTTAGAGATACTATTTTCGCTATTATTTATAGCTTAGAAATGTTGGAAAAAGCTTGGTATAAAGGTTCTTTATTCGTTAGTCATCAGTGTGAAACGATTTCTATGTTGTAATCAAGATTTAAGTTTCTGCTCTGTCATAACAATCTTATTGTGGCTGTCAGAAAATTTGTTATTATAAATCTCTAGCGCCTTCTGATAATGTTCATTAGCTAACTTCTTTTCCCCTCTTTTTTGGGCTAGGTCTCCATAAGCAACAGAAATGTCAGCGAAGACATCATGATTATTTTCAAAAAAGTGTCGGTTAATTAATAGAGCTTTGTTTATGTTCTCTTCTCCGTCTGATAATCGTCCGTCCCTAATGCATAAAATTCCGAGATTCAAGTAAACGGTTGCGGTTAAAGGATGATTATCTGTGAAAATTTGTTTATGAAGAGTCAAGGATTGTGCGAAAAGCGAATCAGCCTTTGTGAACTTTCTTTTTTCCATTTCAATCAGGCCCAGTCCATTCATTGCAATGGCTGTTTCTGGATTAGAATGCAATCCATAGTTATCGTTTATCGAAAGAACTTTCCTATACAGTGTATCAGCAGGTTGGTACAAAGCCATGTAATAGCGAACATATGCAGCACTGTTAAGCAAACTGGTTGCGTTGAGATAAGTTAATGGGGCTTGTTTAGTTGCAATCAAAATAGAATTGTCAGAATGTTGCTTGGCGGAAGAAAATTCAGACAAAGTTAGTTCGAGTTCTGCTAATCCTGACAAAGCATCTGGTAACATCCTGTGGCTAGTTGATTCTTTTGTATAAATACCAATGGCTTGATTGTATTGCTCGTGGGAGATCTTATAGTTGCCGATAACCTTGTGTAAGTATGCAGATACTCTTAAATACCCTGCATAACGGAGACTATTTGTGCCAAAGTTTCTTTTGATAATATCAATTCCAGTAGTGATGTGTTTTTTCGCGTCATCGTATCTGGCAAGAGCAATATTGACATGAGTCAGTGCAAGATACGTCTCTGCGATATTGGGCTCGTTGTCTTTTGGCTGACTTTTGTAGCATTCCAGGCAACTCTTCAATACAGAATCGGATTTATGAAATGCATTAAGTCTGTACAGACAGAATCCATAATAGAGAGATGCTAAACAGGTTTGCGGCTCACCTTGTTTGGAAAGCTTGACAGCTCTATTAAGGAAAAATAAGGCTGTTGAAAGACTATCTTGTTGCAGATAGTTTTTTCCAAGATCTATATAATTTAATTGTAACTCTTTTCTATTTGCTATCGAATCTTTTTGCAGAATACTATTTGCAGTCTTGTAATAGGCATTCGAATAATGAAAATCAGAAGTTTCGGCAAGTGAGAGAGCTAGATTGCGATGCAAGGTTGCTAAACCCTTTTGATCTGTATTGGTAGCAGCTTTGTAGTGTTCAATGGCTAACACATATAACGAATCGGCAATGACGTACTGTTTTAGATTTTTATAACAGAATGCCATATTGTTAAAAGACCACGATTCTTCCACTTTCCAATATTCTGTATCAGGGTCACTCAGTATCAAATTCTTGTGCGCTTTTTTGTAATCTTCAAGTGCCCCTTCAAAATTGTTGTTTTCGTATTCTCTGTTTGCTTTGCATCTGTACGCTTCATATAGATTGCTGAAAGTGGCACTGATATAGTAGGATAAATAATTTTGAAGCGTTGTATCTACACTTTGTAGCTCGTTTTCTTTCACTCCTATCCAATCCAGTCCGGATTTGTTTGCTTTTTCAGCAAACTCAATCGCTCTACTGCAATCTCCTTCTTTTAATGCATCCTTATAAATTTCTCCGTATTCAAACATATAAAGATTGCTTAAGAGGTGTTCGTTGCCATTATTGACTGCAATTAAAATTCTACGATAGGGTTTAAGCGAAGTAGGTGTGTAAGCAAAGAAAGCAGTGACTGCAAAGATAATAACAGATCGTTTGAGAATGCTTTTGATGGTTTCGCTGTTTCTAATATTCTTTCTGTAAATGATAAGATAGACTATCAAACCCAAGCAAAGAATCCCATTAAGAGCCGGTAGAATGTCATAAAGTTTATCCTGATTGAGCCATATTAAGAATGGTAGTATACAAACAGATGTTGCAAATGCAAAGCCTGAGACAATAGGTAAAAAATAACTTTTTACGTCAGTACGATTAAATAGCCAATATCCTCCAACAAAGTAAAAAAGAGCAAAAAGCCAACTTGTCGCGACAAATAAAAACGATCTGCCTGGAAAATAAGGCAGCAATTGCAGTCCAAAAACAATTGAAAAGCTTATTATTAGTATCTTTTCGTATATTCTCACTCTCAAATTAGTTGAAATTTTTATTGATGGAAGTCTTACTATTTGTTGTCTCAAAATATTATGAGGTAACCGTGAAGGTTTTTACTCTTAAAAAGATACTGTTCTTCCTGGCAAATTGAGTTGTACATTATCATCTATATTTATCACCTGTGAAAGTAACAAAAAAGGAATGGTGTAGAGGTTATGATTTTATCTTAATTGGGCACATAAGTATGAAAACTAACTAATTCATTGAGAATAACTATAAGGGTTTAAACTGGTCTTATGAGCAGAATTTAGCAGAGTCTAACGTACAATTGTTGGTTCAGGTAATGTCTTCAGGCTACAAAAGCCGCCTTTGAAAAGTTAAAAAGTCGTCAAAATAAGTAAGGAGGTTTTTACTTTTGTAGGGATACTATTTACTTGATAGAGATAACATTAATAAAAAAGCCTACCTGAGCGGTAGGCTTCTCTCAATCAGCAGCCAATCATTAACTTACAATTGGTTTCAGGTGAGGGGATTGTGCGGGAGCTATTGGATATTTTTTCATGATAGCTTCGGCGGCTTTTTCAGCACGGCGTTGCAACTGGTTTGCGTTATCCACCTCACCCTGGATCGATCCCCGCCAGATCAGCTCTTTGGTACGGGCATCTACCACATCCAGCACCAAGGTGCCTTCTGTAATCGTGGTCGAGCGGTTGTCGCCATTGCCCCATCCAGATCCATAGTAAGGCATTCCCCAGCCCCAGCGGCCCCATCCCATTCTGCCCCAACCCATGTATGGGTAATAAGGTCCGTAGTTGTAGTTGCTGTATGACTGTTCCTTCCGCTCAGTGTAAGTATGGTATTGCACCAGCAAGTCGGGCTCAGCGTTGTCGCGCAGAATGCCGCGTTGTGCAAATCCCTGCTCTACGGCCTGACGAATGTTGCGGTCAATCAGATCGCTATTGTAACGCGGGTTTTTGCCTACCTTTATATCCGGAGCCAGCCACCGGAATGTTTTGTATTTACTAAAAGAGGCTTGGTTATCTACTTCCGTTTTAACTAAAGATGCGCAGCCTGACAAGCTTAAGATGCCTACCAGTACTGCAAACATGTATTTTTTCATAGTCAGCTTTCGTTAGTTAGTTTAGGTAGTAATGTAACAAAACTAATGCCAAACTTTATTGAATCTATTCGGTATTGGAAGCTGTTTGTAGGGAGATCGAATAATTGAAAACAGCTTAATTAATTGATTGTTAGCAATAAAAACAAGCTTTTTTCGTTATTGATTACTTCTCGTAAATAGAGGGCTTGTAAGATTTTGAAATTGAACTTTTCTGAGTGTTGTATTACTTCAATTTGTTAATCAATTGTACAATCCGTTCTATTCGGGTTTCCTCTTTTTTGGCAGAATAAATCCATTCGATAGCGGCTTTTTGCTGTCCTTCTGTTTGGGCCAAAAAGGATTCATATGCGTGGGGCTCGTCCTGCAGGCAGAGCTTGAGTTCTTCCGGAATTTCGGTAGGCAGTTTGTCGGCATACAGAATCACATTCACCCAGTCACCATCTTGCTTTCCAATCTTTTTCCGAATTTGAGATTTGACCGGTAGAAAGAGTCCGCCGTTGCCCATCGGCATCAAATGATAGCCTTCAATGGGGTAGTCATCAATCGAACCTCGCACACGCACCCAACCAAACGGCGACTGTTTGTCTTGTGAAATCTCAGGAATCCGGGCGTAAGTCCAGCCGCCTTTTCCGGGAAATTTTTCGAGCAGGTAATTTTGGTTTACAAGCGGATGTTCTGTTGACATAAGGTAAAAAAGTTTTCAGAAGTCAAACTCGTGGATTTCGCTATCTTCGAGGATGTGTCGCGAAAATTTTTCGTGGTTTTTTTCCGTACCATAGGCTTTCCATTGTCCGGTAATCTGATCACCCAGGCGGCTGTGTTTTACGTGGGTAGGCTTCAAGTGAAATTTCTTAAACAGTGACTCGTATTCTTTTAACGACCCCTTGCTTTGTTTGAAGACAATGCGGTAAGTGCGGGCCTGGCGGTTACGTTCAATCAGATTTTGCAGAGGCACCATCAAAAACAATATCATCAAAAGAATCAGAACCGTAGCCAATGCCAGCATGTAACTGCCATGCCCAATGCACATACCCAGTGCGGCAGTAGCCCAGGCCGCTGCGGCGGTTGTCAAGCCACGCACCTGCTGGCCTTCACGGTAAATGATGCCCGCCCCCAGAAACCCAATGCCAACGACGATGTTAGCCGCAATGCGTGCGGTGTCTTTGCCTATATAGGCCGACATCATGGTAAACAGTGTGGCACCTACGCAAATGAGTGTCATGGTGCGCAAACCGGCTGATTTGCTGCGGTATTCGCGTTCGGCACCAATAATGGCTCCAGCCACCAGAGCTATGAACAATTTGCTGATATCTTCGTAAGGCATAAATTGGGTGATTGTCAGGTAAGTATACAGCTTTTACCAGAAAGTTTGACTAAGTGTGTTGTTGATTATAACACAAAACCCCGGCGCAAGGACGGGGTTTTTTCATTTCAAAAGATACTATTTTTATCTGGATAGCCAGAAAGTTGATAGCAGTTAATTAATAGTAAAAAGCGATCTCAGGTAATTCGATTCTATTAACCTACACTAAGCTACTGTTAAAAGGAAGTTCAAATTAAGTGAGAACGCAACGATTTGTAAAGGGATGATATTAATCTTTTTACCTCTACGTGTTATCTTTCAATCATCGAGATTGTGGCGGGTAATACTCGGATCCACCGGAGGTTCGTTCAGCGAAACACCTTTGCGCAGGTAAGCGGGCGTCTCGGTTTTGTCACGAATGTCTTCTAGGGTAAAGGAGCTACTCATTTGCCGCAACTGATCTTTTAAATCGCCCAATTTTTTGCGTTTCAGAAACAATTCTACTTCTTCAGACGGATTGCTGACAGGCGTATTGGGTTTGTCTTCCAGAGGAGTCGATTCAATTACTGTAGTGGCTGGCCCACCTGTTTGCGACTTGTCTTCCATCGAAAACTCGACGGGTTGGTTGATGGTAGGCACAACAGGTACAGGTGGCTGCACAACAGGTAGTTGTACAATCACGTTTTCCTTAACTACAGGTTGGCTAACTGGCTGTGCTACACTTGAATTAAGAATAGACTTTACCGAGTTGTCTTCTGTAGCATCAAAACCTGTAGCAATAATGGTAACCCGAATGTGCTGACCCAAAGCATCATCAATGATGTCGCCATGAATTAATTCATCGACCAGTATACCCGTTTTCTCCTCAATGTATTTCATGATCTCGCGGGTTTCGCCCATGGTCATCTCAGCTTCCTTGCTGTAGAACATGGCCACCAGAATTTTCTTGGCACCACGAATATCCCGGTTGTTAAGCAATGGCGAATTCAGTGCGGCTTCAATCACCTTGCGGGCACGGGTTTCTCCACTGGCTGTTGCCGAGCCAATTACGGCTTGTCCGGCGTTTTTCATTACCTTCTTCACATCTTCAAAGTCCACGTTGACATAACCGGGCACGGTAATGATCTCGGCAATGGATTTAGCGGCATTGGTCAAGATGTTATCGGCTTCGGCAAATGCTTTGCTTTTGGGCAAATCGCCGAAAATATCAAGAAGCTTGTCATTGGAAATCAAAAGCACCGTATCGCAGTATTCCTTCAGTTCGTCAATGCCTTTGTAGGCATTTTGGATTTTGATGCGTCCTTCAAAGCTGAAAGGGGCAGTTACAATGGCAACCGTAAGTACACCGGCTTCCTTGGCAATACGCGCAATGACAGGAGCCGCACCGGTACCCGTTCCGCCACCCATACCTGCCGTGATAAACACCATTTTGATATTGGGTGTAAACAGGGCTTTTATGTCTTCTTCACTTTCCAATGCTGCCGACCGGCCTTGTTCAGGATTAGCTCCCGCGCCAAGACCTTCCGTAAGGCTGGCACCTAGTTGCACCTTATTGGGGATTGGGCTATAGGTCAGAGCCTGGGCATCAGTGTTGCACACCACAAATTCTACATCGCGTATCCCTTGCCGAAACATGTGGTTTACGGCGTTTCCGCCACCTCCCCCTACACCGATTACTTTGATAATGGTCTGGTTGCTAAGTGGTAAGTCAAATTTTATATTTCCTAAGTCGAACATACAATTGGAAAGTTCAAAGTTTTAGGTTGAGAGTTACAGGATTTGAAAGGGGGTTTTCTCTTTGCCAGAGATACTATTTTGGTTTCTGCCGGAAAAGCCCTTACTAACAATCCGTAATTTTTACTCGTATTCTGAGATTAGTAATCGTTTTTATCTTCCAGGTCTTCCGAAAGCCAGGTGCGTATTCTACCAAATAGCCCACCGTTATTGTTGTTTTTTGTTGTCTCCGGACGTTGGTTTACAACTGGTTTGTGTTGCTGGTAGCGGTTTTCGCGGGCATCCAGCGCATTGAACCCGGTAAGAACCATGCCCACCGCCGTGGCATACGAAGGTTCTTTGATGTGGCTAATACGACTGATACCCAGGTGCTCACCGGCGTTGCCCACCCGGGTAGGCATATCGGTAAGTTCTTCAAACAAAGAGTCGATGTGCTTGAGCATGGCTGTGCCGCCCGCCAGCACAATGCCAACATTGCGTATGCGGCTTTTATAGCCCGATTTTTCAATTTCCGCATACACCATTTCAATGATTTCAGTCAGGCGAGCTTCAACAATCTTGGCCACGTTTTTCATAGATACCAGAGTGGGTTGGCGGTCACGCAGGCCTGGTACTACAATCCGATCTTTGTGGGTGGTTTTCTCGGGAAGCGCCATGCCGTATTTTACCTTGATAGCTTCGGCCTGGGTTTTGGTGACACCACAGCCATGGGCAATGTCGCGGGTAATGACATCGCCACCAAAAGGCAGCACCGCCGTATGACGAATGATGCCTTCGTGGTAAATGACAATATCGGTAGTTCCTCCACCAATGTCTACCAACACTACTCCTCGTTCTTTTTCATCATCACTCAATACGGATAGGCCCGAAGCCAACGGCGAAAACAGGGCTTTGTTGATTTCCAGCCCTACCCGTCGCATGCACATGGTTAGGTTTTGCATCACCGTGGTTTGTATACTGATGACGTAAAAGTCGGCTTCCAGACGCACACCCAGCATGCCTACCGGGTCCACTACGCCACTTTCGGCATCTACACGGTATTTTTGGGGAAGTACGTGCAAATTCTGGCTACCCAATGGCGGATTGACCCGCTGCATGTCTTCGTTGAGTTGGGCTACGTCCTGTACGCTGATTTCTTCCTGGGTATTGCGCCGGGTAAGCCCCAGCCTGTGCTGGACGCCTTTGATGTATATGCTATCGATGTTTACATTTACTTCACCTACTCCTATGTGGCCTTCAATGCCGGATTGCAAATCCTGAATGGCTTGCTGAATAGCCTCCGAGGTACGGTCTATTTTGGTAATGATGCCTGCACGCACTACCCCCTCTTCCAGCGGAGCCATCCCCATCCCCAGAATCTCTATTTTACCGTACTCGTTTTTACGGCCAGCTATTACACATACCTTTGTGCTGCCAATATCAAGACCTACTACAATTTTATCGTCCATGTTGCTGCGCTGACCCCGCCTTTGCCGGGATTCCTTTTAGTTTTCAAGCTAGCTTTGCTGCCAATCTTGGGTAACTAATTTTTTTGAATGACCTAAATACTATCTTTTTTAACGAAAAAACCTGCTCATTTTACTCGTTTTCAGATTGTCTGTTATTCGCAGATGATCTGGTTTTTATAAGCTACGCTAACCCTACTGTAGCGGTTCCATCCCTGCACAGGAAGGATCTTCTGGTAGAAAAGCCGGATTTTCTCGAATTTCGGTTCAAGATCTTCCGGTTTACCAAATTCGATGACTTGTCGGCCTATCTGAGGATACATGCGAATAGAGCCATCTTCAGAAATGTTTATTTGTGCTATTAACGCTTTAAAAAAACGTTCATTATCAATGTATTGCAATAATTTAAAATATTCCTTACCAGTGCTGTCAGTTTGTAAATTGCGACGAAGTAGTTTTTTCAGGCCGTTTCCCTCTAAAAGTACTACCCGAGCTGTAAACCGCTCGGAGAGAGGAAGGATGGCTCCATCCTCGCTGATGTAAGCATCTGGAGCATAATTATCAATAACGCGGGCTATCGGGCGGTTCTGCTGAATAATTACATTGAGCTTTCCGGTAAGGTCGGCGTATACCTGGCAACTTTTAACGAATTTATTGGTTTTTAGCCGCAATTCCAGATTTTTTAAATTTATTTCTCGAAAGGGCTCGCCATCAATCCGTTCGGTGCCATTGTTTGTCAGCAATGACAATACATCCACTTCGTTGATAAAATAGGTGTCATATGCATCGGCAATGCGTACATTGATGCCGTTGCAGCGTTTGTTGTTTTGCTTGTTCTCGACAAAGCCAATCAGTACAAAAAAACCTAGAAGGCCTGCCATGATTTTGACAGGAGTTTTCAGACGGATTTTTTTGAACCAATCAAACATAACACTAGTGCGGAAGTAAGCTTAATTCCAAAATTTTATACGATTCAACTCTCGGATTGGTCTTTTTGTTCCAGCCATTCCTGGATAGGCTTGATAAACGTATCAATGTCACCGGCCCCAATAGTTGCAATCACATCTATTTCCGTTTGACTAAGCAGCTGCATCAATTCACTTTTACGGCAAAGTTGCTTTTCGGGTGACTTAATTTCGCTAAAAATTATTTCGGACGAAACTCCGTCAATCGGTTCTTCGCGTGCCGGATAAATATCTAACAGAATTACTTGGTCGGCAATGCTCAGACTCTGGGCAAATTCGCTGGCAAAATCCCGCGTACGCGTATATAGATGCGGCTGAAAAATAGCCGTCACCCTACGGTCTGGATACAAGGCTTTTACCGATTTGAGAAACGCTTCTACCTCCGCCGGGTGATGGGCGTAGTCGTCGATGTAAATGGCCGAATCGCTGCGGTGAATGTATTCGAACCTCCGTTTCACACCCAGGTAGGTTTTGATTCCTTCGCGGATACTATTTTCCGAAAGGCCCAGCAACAAACCCACAGCAGCGGCGGCTGTTGCATTTTCGACATTGTGAAAGCCCGGAACCTGAATCTGCATATCCAGAAAGATACCGTTGGGCGTATGCAAATCAAACGTGAAATAAGGAGCATCGATGCGGATATTGGCTGCCCAAAAATCGGCCTCCTGTCCTTGGGCATACGTATAGCCTTGCACATGCTCAGGGATTTGCAGTTCGAGTCCTTTCTTAACAATCAGTGCTCCATCATTTTTGAGCTGATTGACAAACTCCTGAAACGACTTCTTGATTTCATCGTGGGTACCGTAAATGTCCAGGTGGTCGGCATCCATGGAAGTCACTACGGCCACATTGGGATACAGTGTCAGAAACGACCGGTCAAACTCATCGGCTTCGGCAACCACCAACGGATCTTCGGTGGCGTTTTCTTTGCCCAAAAGCAGATTGGTACCGTAGTTCTGCGTAATGCCTCCCAAAAATGCCGTGCAGTTTTTACCTGCTGCTGTAAACAAATGGGCCGTCATGGAAGACGTGGTGGTTTTGCCGTGCGTACCCGAAATGCCGATGGTAAACAAATCCTGAGTGATGCGGCCCAGCACCTGTGATCGTTTCAGTTCTGGAAAACCATTGGTCCGGAAAAAAATCATTTCCTTGTGGTCGGCCGGAACGGCGGGGGTGTAAACCACCAGACAATCGTCGGGGGTACGGAAATCTTCCGGAATCAGCGCTACATCATCTTCGTAATGAACGTCAATGCCTTCGCTTTCAAGTTGTTGGGTAAGGACTGTTCGGGTGCGGTCATAACCGGCTACTTGGCAGCCATAATGCCGGAACCAGCGTGCCAGCGCACTCATGCCAATGCCGCCAATTCCGATAAAATAAACCCGGGAAATATCTTTTAGGTGCAAGAGTCGTAAGGAATGTTTGTGTGTTGCAAAGGTAGTAAAAAATGAAGGAATGAAAGTAATGAAGAAAGTAAAGAATTCAATTTTAAAGTGAGTAAACTACCAGGGGGTTTTTATCTTTGGCAGGATACTATTTTTGGGAGGAGACTAAATAGGCGTATGTACATCAATAACAGAATGTTGCTTTTCTTGATAGGGATTCTTTTGACAACTGCCTTGATTTTTTATGCATTTCCTTCCGAAACAACTAATGGTTCTTTGGTAGAGACGTTTTTGACCATTGCACAAATTCTTACTCTGGTTTTGTTAGTGCAAAATGGTACGTTTATCAAAACCGTTTTCTATAAAATAACCTTGGTTGGTTTAGGGTTATTGACTATTGGAAGCCTATTTAAGATTAGGCATTGGCCAGGTGCGAAAGAACTGTTCATAACCTCTTTTGCTTTAATTTTGGGATCTTACGGATTTCATTTTATTAAGAAGGTTTCAAAGAAACGTCTGGATTGGCTTAAGATGATTTGGGTACTTGTTAGGATCGCAGGTTCTTTTCTCACAATCTTTCACTTGCCCTACGGGCGGGAAATCTTGTACATTTCTCAGGTGATATTCTCATTGACTTTAGTAGACTTTGTCTACTCAGGAGTTAAAAGCCATACACTTTTTAAGGGGAATTGACTAGATGCACTTCAATAGTCAATTTATATTTCTGACCCTAAACAAGAATAAACGCTCACATTTCAATCATTTTTTCCCGCTCACATTTTTTCATTCGGTTTTCTCCCCTAATTTTAAGCCACAGAAAATCATTGCCTTTTTTTCACCAAAATCTAGTCTTTTATTTATGAAAATTACCGTTGTAGGGGCAGGAGCCGTAGGCGCTACCACCGCCGATAATATTGTTCGTCGTGAATTGGCCAAAGAAGTCGTATTAGTTGACATCAAAGAAGGATTCAGTGAAGGCAAAGCCCTGGATATGTTCCAGACAGCCACCTTGTTGGAATTTGATACCAAAATCACCGGCTCTACCAACGATTACAGCAAAACCGCTGGCTCGGATGTGGTTGTCATCACTTCGGGTATTCCCCGCAAGCCGGGTATGACACGCGAAGAACTCATCGGAACCAATGCCGGCATTGTAAAATCGGTTGTCGACAACGCGTTAAAATATTCTCCGGAAGCCATTTTCGTGATCGTATCCAACCCGATGGATACCATGACGCAACTGGCATTGAAAGCATCCGGACTGCCTAAGCAGCGCATTATTGGCATGGGCGGCATCCTGGATAGTTCACGTTTCAAAACCTATCTGTCTTTTGCTCTCAATTGTACGCCTACCGATCTGCATGCTACTGTCGTTGGCGGTCACGGTGATACCACCATGATTCCGCTGACGCGTTTGGCAACGTACAATGGCGTGCCTGTAAGCCAGTTCTTGTCTGAAGAGCAACTGAAGCAAGTAGCCGCCGATACCATGGTAGGTGGAGCTACCCTGACCAAACTGATTGGTACATCAGCCTGGTATGCACCTGGTGCCGCCACGGCATTGCTGGTAGAAAGCATCATCCGCGACCAGAAAAAAGTGTTCCCTTGCTGCGTATCACTGGAAGGCGAATACGGGCAGAAAGACATTTGCCTGGGCGTGCCTGTAGTGATTGGCCGTAACGGATGGGAGAGCATCCTTGATTACAAACTGGACGCCGCCGAACAGGAAGCCTTTAACAAATCAGCCGATGCTGTACGCAACATGAATAATGTATTGGATACGCTGTCTTTGTAAAATATAAAATGCTTAGAGTCCAACCTCCTCTGAACAAGGGGAGGTTTTTTGTTTTTCAGGGATACTATTTTTTCCGAAAAGATAAAGCCTTATTCCACAGATTCAATATCAACTCATTGATCTCCGGCGAAACGCGTAACCTCAAAATAAAGAAACCAAACAGGGCTGTAATCAGTACTGATCGTAAAACTAACGTAAGTAATACTAAAGGAAGAGAAGAGTAGGGAAACGGTATCCAGATGACCGCCACAAAGGTTAAGAAAGTGATGATAATTACCCGCAAGGTCTTTTGACTAAACGGATGTATTCGGAATTTGTGCCACACATACCATACCCGGGCAATACAATAAACCAGCGTGGTAAGCGAAGTAGCCCATGCAGCACCATTGATATCATACAATGGAATAAGCAGTTTGTTTGCTGCAATGCTAAAGATGGCCATAACAATGACAAACAGCGTAATAACACGATAGTAAGTGGAATATAACAGAATTTCAGCATTTAATCCCATTGCCATGTCAAACAGCTTTGCCAGACAAATGCTTAAAACCACGTATTTACCCTCACTGAAAATCTCTTTTTTGGGCAAGATGCTGAAAATCTCATCGATGTTGCACCAGATGCCCAAAAACACCAAACAACCAATAATCGCTTGATTCAGAGCAGTTTTCTGATAGAGGTCTTTGATTTTCAGCATATCTTTTTGCTGAATGGCTGTAGACAGAATCGGAACGGATATTTGGGTGAGTGTCTTTTTGGGAATTTCAATAATGCTGGCAATATAAGTCGTGATCACGAAAATACCGGTACTACGCAATCCGCTTTCGCCAGCCAGCATAACACGGTCCACAAATAATACAATGTTCTGTCCAATGCCCCCCAATATTATAAATGCTCCGAACAGGAACATGGATTGAAAAAGAGGTCGTTGAAAATACTGTGAGTTAAAACGGATGAACAGTTTGCCCAGATTTTTGATGTAAAAAAATAAAATTAAGACTCCCAACCCATAAGAGGCTACCAGCAAGTACATCATCAGGCGAAAGTCGATCCAGCCGATGGCAAAAACCAGAATTAAGATAACATTGGAGAGCTTCAAGTAAACCTCTCGCACAATAGTAGGAACCGTAATACGCGCATGATTGCGACTGTATACCTCCAGTACAGTAATGTAAACCCAGAAAACGGTAAGCGGAATACTAAGGAAATGATATTGAATTACTAAGGGTGATTGTTTCGAAAAATAGTTAGCTATGGATTGCTGAAAGGCTACGTATCCGATTGTGAAAATTGCGAGGCCTAATAGCGGATAAAGGAGCAAAAAGACAAAAAAACCGTGGTGCTTTTCTTCTTCATTCCGAAACTGCGAGAAAAACTTGTCGGCAATAAATGGAGTGCCCAGATGTGACACCGCAGCAAACAGTAGGCTATTTTCCAGTAAAAGCCGGGAAAGTGCCATCTGCTCAACTGACAGGTACTTTGTTGAAACAAACAGTTGATTGACAATCCCGATAAGTACTCCTATATAGGCAACAATACTAGCCTTAAAGCTTTGCCGAATGATAATACCCATACCTTATGCTTTTATGCCTACACGCCCCGTATAGTCAATCCGATTCAAAAGCATTCGGATGGATTGTTCCTGAAAATATTTATCAACGGCTTCACGGGCTCCTTGCCAATGACCATAATCATCAATAATCAAAACGCCGCTTTTAGACAAAATCGGATATAAATGAATCAATTCGTGGTAGGTAGAGTCAAACCAATCGGTGTCAAGTCGTAGTAACGCAATTTGCTCAGGCAATGTACCGGGAATGGTATCTTCTACTTTGCCTTTTACAAAATGGATCAACTGGCTAGGATATCCTGTAGACAATACATTTTTTTTGACCTCATCAATAGGCGAATAACACCAAGTGTTTTCCTGATCCGTCTGATTATCTTTCCAAGTTCCAAAGGCAGTAGAGCCATCAATGGAGGTGTCTTTCGCAGTGGGTTCTGGCATTCCTTCAAATGTATCATACAGATACACTGCTCTGTCTTTAATGCCTCTAGCCAACAAGGTATGAATCATGATCATGGTACTTCCACCTTTCCATACACCACATTCGACAATAGAACCAGGGACCGCATTGGAAATCACATAGTCGGCAGCTTTATAAGCGGCATACATACGTTCAAGCGAAGTCATGGTATAGGGGCGGCATTTTTGATAAATGTCCAGGAATTCGGGTTCCAGTTCATTGGGAACTGCCTCATTATAAACATATTGCTTATCACTAATAAGACGTAAATTAAACTTTGCCAGCAAGTTTTTTACAATACCCTTCACCATAAAATCTTATAAAAAGTAAATTATTGAGTTAGTACATTTCTTAATTTTTCAATCTGAACTGGCATGTTGTATTCTTGTATCATCTTTTCACGAGCTTTTCTGCCCATTCGGCCTGCCAGTGCCGGATCTTTGAGCAACATTAACATGTATTGTGCCATTGACTCATAATCGCCTTCTTCCACTAAAAAGCCAGTTGTTTCATGGTCTACCGCATCCTTGATTCCGGCATGTCTGGTACTGACAATCGGAAGACCCGATGCAGAAGCCTCCAGAATTGAATTAGGCGTGCCTTCAGAGTCGTTATTGACCGGATTAAATTTTGAATGTTGTACAAAGAGCCGAGCCTTTTGTAAATAGTGGGCAATTTCATTTGGCGTTTTTACCCCCAACAACTCAATGGAGTTATCCAGTCGCAATGATTTAATTAATTCCTGGCATTCATCCCACAGTTCACCTTTGCCAATCATTAGTAATTTTGCCTCTGGGCATTGTTTCAACACCAATTGAAAGGCTTTTATGGTTAGTTGAGGTGCTTTTTTGGCTGTAAACCGACCAACCGCCACTACTAATTGCTGACTGGTTGCGGGCGTGGCGCCTTGAAATTTATCTACCAGCACCCCATACGGAATTAGCTTTACTTTAGATGGCTCAGCACCAAGACTAATGAGTTGCGCTGCCATATCTTTGGAGACTGCCACAATGGCTCTAGCATATTGAAACACATCTTTATAGAGTGCGTGGTACTCATTAATCGTTTTTGTTTCAAAAGCATCAAATCCGTGAAAATGCACCACCAAAGGCAATTGCAATTCTTCGCATACTTTTAAGACATTGCTGGCAGTGATGCCATATTCAGCTAAAACAACACTGGGCTTTGTACGAAGAAAGTACTTTTTAAGATAAGAATTGTAGAAAGACGGATACAAAAAAGACAATACTCGCTTGGTTACTATCCGAATGGGCTCAGAAAACGGAAAGTTAAAAATAGATTGGTCGTTTTGGGTCAGGTAGGGGCGCCAGCCACCGGTTAAGGTGAATTCAGGTTGCAAATATTCTTTGTGATACTGAATAAACGTTTCAGAATAGTTTTGCTTATTCGGAAATAAAAGACAGATTTTCATTTCTTGGCTCTGGCTACTACAACATAAGTACAAGCATCTGCATTTTTGCTTTTTTGTGAAGTGGTTTTGTCAAAAAGTGCAACTAAGGGTTGCATGAAAAACGCCAACACCGGACGCAAAAATTTGGGAATTTTGAACAGGAAACCATCCTGAAACAATTGTAACCCCATCGCTGCCCGCCCGATAATGCCTTGAAAATAAACCACTTCAAATCCATTTTCATTCACTATTTTTTGTAAACCTGCCGAAGTCCAGCGCCAATAGTCCGTTGGGTCAGGATGAAACATCCAATAGCCATGTGTAGTGAGCACAAGCAAACCTTCCGGCTTTAAAATACGCCTGGACTCGGACAGATAAAATACCGGATCAACGACATGTTCCAATACTTGTGTGGATAACACGACATCCACAAAATTGTCATCCATTTGTATTTTCCCCTTTGGGTCGATATGAATGTGAGCTCTGGGGTTTTCTGCTAAATCAATGCCGACATATTCCTTTACAAAAGGTTGCACCAGCGGCTGGTAGGGGCTATTGCCACAGCCGTAATCGGCTAGGATAAGGTGTTTCGAGTTTTGTAAAAATTTTGCAATTACGGTTTCTATCAACTTTCGGAGTTGAATCAAATAGTATCGGCGGGGACTGAAAAAGCTGGGATGTAAGCGTTCAATTCCTTCTTCGCGCTCTCTCATAAAGTGGATTAGGCTTAATTAACTTTCAAAACTACATATTCTATCAAACGCTTACAAAGTTTATTTCAAAGGAGCCAGAAGAAGTATCATCCAAGGCTATGCTTAGCATGAAAAAATTATATTATTTTTGGATAAATCTTTATCGTCAATGTGTTTTTTAGGTAAAAAGTTAATCCTCTTAATTTTTCTCTTTAGCAGTACTTCACTCATTGCTCAGGTAAACCTTCAATCAGGTTTGGTCGCTTGCTATCCTTTTTCAGGAAATGCCAATGATGCCACCGGTAATGGAAACAATGGTGTAGTCAAGGGCCCTGTATTAACCACAGACCGTTTTGGAAGGGCTAATAATGCCTATTCATTTGACGGTATCAATGACTATATAACTGTTAATGCAGGAGCCTTTAAAAATAATCAGTACTCCTATTCGGTATGGGCACGAAATATAGCAGATCCCACAGATGGCGTTTCGGCTGTTGTTATTTCAATAGGAGATATAAGTACAGGAGTTCATCAGACTGTAAACGTTAATAACGATTACATAAACAGCATAACCGGATGGTCTGTAGGTGGGTATAACAACGGAACACCGCGTACCAGTACAGTTCAAAAAGGGGTAATCCAAGCCAAGAATGTCTGGTACCATGTAGTAGCAATCAGAAATAGCAATAACATTACCATGTATCTCAATGGGCAATTGGTTGGGAATACACCCACAAACGGAACCACCCCCGACTATGGAAGCAGTTCAGCTTTTGTTATTGGAATGAGATGTGACTTAACTCAGCCATTTCGTGGTGATATTGATGACATTCTCATCTATAATCGTGCGTTGACTGCGGACGAAGTATTGGAGATATATAAGACCGGAGCACCCTGTTCGCCAGAGGTTTTATTAGACCCTCCTAAAGTAAATGATATGAATCAGTGTGGGAACGGAAGCGTTAAGTTAACGGCATCTGGTACGGCAGATACCTATCGCTGGTATGATGCAGAAACAAATGGGAACCTGCTTTTTGAAGGGAATCCGTTTGTGACGCCGGTATTATCGGCTACCAAAATGTATTATGTATCAGCCAAAACTGGAAACAAGGAAAGCAAACGAACCAAGGTCACAGTTACTGTTTTTCCACAGCCCGTTATTACCTGCCATTTTCCTGAAAAAGTTAATTTGGACGAAAGCCATACTTACAAAGTGGAAGTAACCCATGGAACACCACCCTACCAATTTGTGTGGAATCTGGGTGATTCCGCTTCCTTTGCAAGTTCTCAAACCTCGGTTTCCAAAACCTTTAGTCGGGATGGCATTTACGAGATGAGTGTGAAAGTGACAGACAAGAATGGTTGTGAGAACACGTGTGTGCAAAAAGTTGAGGTTATGTTTGATCCCTACATTCCAAATATCATTACGCCCAACGAAGATAGTTTGAATACCATTTTCAGTGTGTATGACTTCGTTTCCAAAAAAAGATACACTGGCAACCTGCCGTTTGAGATGAGTATCTATAATCGGTGGGGAATGGTAGTTTATAAAACGACAGATTCCGTAAAAGGCTGGGATGGAGAAGCCTCTACAGACGGAGTCTATTATTATCAGATAGCACTAGGTAGCAGGCGATACAAAGGATGGGTACATTTAGTACGATAAGCAGGTGGGTTTTTGCTCTTTAAAAGATACTATTTTACTGATAGCCCCGTGCCTGTAGACGGAATAGCTCAGCGTAACGCCCATTCAATGCCAGCAGTTCTTCGTGGCTGCCAATTTCGAGCAGTTGCCCATTGTCCAGCACCAGAATGCGGTCAGCCATGCGGACGGTAGAGAAGCGGTGCGAAATCAATACGGCGGTTTTGCCCAGCGTAAGCTCAGCGAAGCGTTGGAATACCTCATACTCCGCACGGGCATCCAGTGCGGCCGTAGGTTCGTCGAGAATCAGTACTTGGGCATCGCGCATATAAGCCCGTCCCAGAGCCACTTTCTGCCATTCGCCACCAGATAACTCTACGCCTTTGCCAAAACTTTTGCCCAGCATCTGCTCATAGCCAGCGGGAAGTTTCTCAATGACAGTATTAGCCAGGCTTTGTTGCGCCGACTGCTCGATGCGCGATTGATTGGCTTTTTCTGCGATTTTTCCAATGGCGATGTTGGTGCCGGCAGTCATCTTGAAACGGACAAAATCCTGGAAAATAACCCCGATGTTTTCGCGCAGTTCCTGGAGATCGTAGTCGCGCAAGTCGCGTCCATCCAGCAAGATTCTTCCTTCGGTCGGGTCATACAATCGGGCCAGCAGCTTGACCAACGTGGTTTTTCCAGCTCCATTTTCGCCTACCAAAGCCAATTTCTCACCCGGATTGAGCGTAAAGTTCAGGTGCCGGTTGGCCCAGCGTTCCGAATTCAAGTATTTGAATCCGACATTCTCAAATACAAAGCCTTGCTGAACGGGTTTGGGAAAGGGCAGTGCTTTTTGCAGAGAAACAATATTGGGCGTGATTTCGAAATACTCAAACAGATCGCGTAGATACAATGCTCCTTGCGAAACGCTGGAAAACCGGGACAGAATGCCTTCCAGTAATCCGCGCAATTGTCGGAACGAACCTGCCAGAAACGTTAAATCACCAATGGAAAGCTTTCCACTGGCTGTTTGCCAGATAATGACTACATATGCCGCATAATAGCCTATGGTACCAATGGCCGATAAGAAAGTACCCCAGGAAGCACGCCGAATGGACAACGAACGGTTTTTGGTATAAAACTGCCCTGAAAGTTCTCTGAAACGGTTGATCAGAAAATCGGAGAGCCCGAACATTTTGACTTCCTTGGCCGACTCGTCACTGGCACCCATGTAACGCAGATAGTCCAGTTCGCGACGTTCGGGCGTCCAACTACGCACCAGTGAATAACTTTGTTCGTTGAAATAGTTCTCGCCGATAAACGCCGGAATCACCGCAATGAGCAATATGATAATCAGCCAAGGGTTAAACGCAATCAGACCAGCCGAAAGAAAGATCATGGTGATGGTATCCTGCACCTGGCCTAACACCTGCGAAAGCAGGACCGTACGACCTACGGTTTGCTGGCGGGCTCGTTCGAGTTTGTCGTAAAAAGCAGGATCTTCGAATTGTTCCAAATCCAGTGTGGCGGCGTGCTCCATGATCTGCACCGAAGTGCGATTGGCAAATAAATCACCTAACAGGCTATCTATCAAAGCAATGGCGCGACCCAGTCCGTCCGAAACAATCGCTAACCCCAGTTCAAAACCCACCAATGTCCACAGATGCTGCAACGAATGAGCCGGTTGCTGGGTTTGTAACACCACTTCATCGATAATGAGTTTGCCGACATATAACACCAGCAAAGGAATGGCGGCCCGTAGCACCCGCAAGATGACGTTGGCAATAAATAAGGAGGGCGATGACTGCCACACCATGCGAAAGAAAGCGGGTAAGTTGCGCAATGCGCCTAGCCGGTCACGAAAACTAAGGTCTGCAGTGGGTTGATTCATCGGTCCGCGGGTTCCGCCGCCCATGCCTGATTGTATTGCCATTGAATAAGTCTAAAAAATCCTGTAGAGAAATTGAACAACTGAATACAGAATAGTATTCCCCAAAATGAAAAACCTGCCTGCACCAAGGCATAACAATTTTTAAGAAAAAAAGGTCACAAACAGAAAAACCCGACCACCTGGCCGGGTTTTTCTGTTTGAAAAGATACTATTTTTTATTTGATCAGATCGGCCTTGGCGCGTACCTGGTCCACTACTTTTTTCTGTTTTTCAATCTCAGTCTGGGCGTTTTTCTGTTCTTTCAGGTTGGCTTCGATTTCGCCGGGCAGCCGTTCTTTTTCAGCCGCATTTTTGGCCAGCTTGTTTTGCAACTCTATTTTTTGCCTGCCGTTGCGTTCCAGTTCCTTACGCAGGCTTTCGCCGGTTTTGACCGATTTGTCATACTCCTTTTCCCGGTTTTTGAGTTCTTTTTCAGACGTTTGCATTTCGGCTGGGAGGTCTTTTTTCTTCTTGCTATTGTACAGAATTCCTGCCGAGTCAAGCGATGATTTGAGGGCGGCCATCACTACTTTTTGCTTTTCCAGTGCTTCGGTAGCTTGTTTTTGCTGTTCTTTGTTGGCTTCAATGTCGCGTACCAGTTGCACTGAGTCGCTGTGGTTTTTTACCAGTTGATCGTCAAAGTTGATTTTGTCTTTTTTATTCCGCTCTACATCTTTCTGCAAATCTTCGCCTTTGCGCACCAGTTGGTTGTTAGTACGGATGCGTTTGTCCAGTTCTTTCTGGGCTTCGTCTACCTCGCGGGTAACTTGTTCCTTGTACATTTTGACACCGAAATCGTGGAGCAAATCCTGCGCAACAGCATATTTGGGATGAGCCGGGTCAGTAATGAACGCTGAGTCGGCCTGGATGGCGTAAAAAACCGTAGTGGCGCCATTGCTGTTGGTCAGTTTGCTGGTAATCACCACCGGTGCAAACGAAACGGTAGGCATTTTGCCAGCAGCAACGTTGAATATGTTTTTGCCGCCTTTGGGCGATTCTATTTTGCCGTATTCTTTCAAGAAGTCTTTCCAGCCTTTGGTTACGTATTTTTCATCGATGTATAGCGTGGTTTGTGCGCCTTTGGCCTGGCTGCTCAGTATAAAATCGGAAGTGGGCTTTACGGTCACCGTTTGGGCATGGAGCGAATAAACGCTAACCCAGGTGAACAAAACGGTAAGTAATTTTTTCATAGTATGCATCAGTTTAGTGAGCCAGTTGATTCGTTGAGAGATGGGTGGAATAAATTTCAATAACTCTTATTCACAAATATTGACAAAAAATCTAAATTTTTAGCGTTTTCATGCGTTATCCTAACGAACAAAACCAATTGTGTGCCGCTTATCCAGAGCCTAAGCCACTTATTGGATAGTCTTTCGATAACTTAGAACTTTTTCCGTTATTCGCACTGGCTACCTGTTGCGATAAAAAAAAGCTCACTTCTCTCACTATTCTTCAGAAATTGAAAACCCTTTTATCAATTCTTTGTTTGTAATTAAATGAAAAAAATCCTGTTCGGTTGGGTGATGAGCCTGACAATCTTTGTATCGGCATGGGCAGCAGAGGCACCCAAGAAACCATTCTATCAATTTACCATTGATCTTACCAAAGTAAAACAAGATAAAGTAGGCGTAAACCTGATTGTGGCTCCTCAGAGCAAGAAGGAAGTGGTCTATTACCTTCCCAAGATTGTACCAGGTACGTATGCCAACTACGATTTCGGACGTTTTATTTCCGAATTTGAAGCCCGCAACAAGCAAGGCAAACCGTTGCCTGTAGAAAAACTGGACGAAAACAGCTGGAAAATCAAACAGGCTGACCAGTTGAACCGGATCAGCTATACCGTGGAAGATACCTGGGATACGGACGTGGCAGGCGAATTTGTCTTTGAACCGGGTGGTACCAACATCGAAGACAATAAAAACTTTGTATTGAATACACATGGTTTCTTTGGATACATCGATGACCAAAAGCGGGTTCCTTACCAAGTGGATGTAATTAAACCGGCTGGTTTTTATGGATCTACGGCTCTAACTACCAGTAAAGTAGCAGGCAATACCGATACGTATGAAATTAGCTCGTATAACGAACTGGTCGATTCGCCGATGATGTACAACCAACCCGATACGACGGTATTGAAAGTGGGTGGTGCCGATATCCTGATTTCGATTTATTCTCCGAACAAAAAAGTTTCGGCGCAGGAAGTGGGCAAAAACATTGGCCCCATGCTCGATGCCCAGAAAGAATACCTGGGTGGCAAACTGCCGATCAAAAAATATGCTTTCCTGATTTATCTGTTTGATGGCAATCCGAAATCAGGAAAACTGGGTGCGTTGGAACATTCGTATTCATCCTTCTATTGCCTGCCCGAATACAGCGCCGAAGAACTGTCGCAGATGATTCGCGATGTGGCCTCGCACGAATTTTTCCACATCCTGGCTCCTTTGAGCATTCATTCCGAGCAGATTCACTACTTTGACTTCAACAAACCGCAAATGTCCAAGCATTTGTGGCTGTACGAAGGCATGACCGAATACTTTGCCGGGCACATGCAGGCCAAGCAAGGCCTGATCGACATTAACAAATATGCCGACATGCTGCGCGACAAATTCTACGCTGCCGACCAATACAACGACTCATTGCCGTTTACCGTGATGAGCAAAGGCTGCCTGGATGTGTACAAAGACCAGTATGACAATGTGTATCAGAAAGGCGCTTTGATTAACCTTTGTCTGGATATCAAGCTGCGTCAGCTTTCGGGTGGCAAATACGGCGTGCAAAACCTGATGGCCGATCTGGCTAAAAACTACGGCAAAGACAAGCCTTTCAAAGACGATGAATTGTTTGAAGTCATTACCAAGCTGACGTATCCCGAAATTCGCACGTTCTTCAAACGCTACGTGGAAGGCACCGAACCGCTACCGCTGGAAGAGTGTTTTGCTGCCGTGGGCATTACCTACAAGGCCAAAGGCGGAAAGGTAAAAACCATTTCGCTGGGCAACATAGAAATGGGCTTCAATCCTACCACCAAGCGTCTTATCATTGCCAATACATCTAAGATGAATGATTTTGGCAAAGCAATGGGCTACCAGGAAAAAGACGAGATTGTTTCCCTAAATGGAACCGCATTAACTGTAGATAATGTCCAGAAAGTATTTACCGAGTTCCGTGACAAAGCCAAAGAAGGAGATAATCTGGAAATGGTAGTGGCTCGGACGGGAGCCGACGGAAAAGAAAAACAAGTGAAGTTGCAAAACAAAGTGCAAGCCATAGAAGTGGAGCAACGCCATCTATTTGAACCGATGGAAAAACCAACTACTGAACAGACTGCTCTGCGCAAGTCATGGGTCAATCAATAAAATGCTAAGTCTCCAACGGCAAAAACCTCTTCCTTTGCAGGAGGAGGTTTTTCGTTTTTAGAACATACTATTTTGCCGTGATCCACTAGGATCAGCTCACTGTGGCATTATTTGGTGTCCGGACGAAAGCAATGGATGTTGCCAATAATCCTCCCAAGAAATAGGCAATGGCCAATGGCTGTATTGAATCTGCCAGTAAGTGGTCAATCAAAGAGCCCACAATTGCGCCTAATACCAAATAAGAAGTGCCATAAATGGCAGCCGCCATGCCTGCCTGCTCTCCCAGAGGCTCCAGTGCCAGAGCACTGCTGTTGGGCTCAATGGCTACGTTGATGCTTTGCAACAAGCCAATCAAGGCAAATAGGACAAAAATGCCAGGCTTGCCATCATACAATAGCGTAGTCCCTAGCAATGCGCTGGCCAAAATAAGATAGCTGATCAGCAATCGGCGTAGCGTAGTCCGGGCTCCAAAACGTTTGACCAGAAAAGAATTAACTAGGGTAAACAGAGCCATCGCCAGCCCAATGCAACCAAAGATCCACATAAACAGCGAGGGTTGCCCGTACAACTTTCCAATGATTCGTTCTGAGCTCCCTACGTAAGAGCTAAACGCGCCAAACAGAATAGTGGTAACGGCTGTATACCTAACAAAAGCCCGATTGTTCATGATTGTACGGGCTGATTGCCAAAGCACTGGCAACTGCAATGCTTGTCGCTTATGGATTGGCAGCGACTCGGGGAGCCGTAACGACCACAGAAAAACCACAACGGCAGCCACTACTGGAGTTAGAAACACCACTTGCCAGTTGCTTGCCGCCAGGATGAAAACGCCGGTTACAGGGGCCACAACTGGGATAATCAGAAAGATAGTCAATACAAGCGACATGGTGCGAGCCATTTGGTTGCCCGCAAATCGGTCACGGACACAGGCAATGGCACTTACCATGAGTGCTGCGGCACCTATGCCTGCAATAAACCGGGCTGCCAGTATATAGGAAAATACAGGAGCAAAGACAGCCATCAGTCCCCCGATAATGTACAAGGCAAAGCCTGACCGCAGTATGACTATGCGACCGTAGCGGTCACTGAGTGGACCAAAAACAAATTGCCCGAGTTGCCCCATAAAGAAGAACGTGACAATCTGAGCGGTTTGGGTGGAGGCCTCCGGCAATCCAAAATGCTCGCGAATGGTGGCAAACGTAGGTAGCATAATGTCAATTCCTAAGGCGGTCAGGAGCATAATGCAGGCAATCAGGGCAATGAACTCTCGGGAATGAAGTGCACGGTGGTGAGCAGGCATACAGGAGATAAGCAGAAGGTCTGAATTTGGTTTTCAAAATTAGAGCTATTTCTGCTACGAAGTGCAGTGCATATGCGACAAAGAGGAGGGCAAATGCGACACTTGGAAACGCTGCCAACACCAACTATATGCCAAGGTTTTGACGTTGGCAGCGATACTATTTTTGGCTCAGGCCAATTGCATTTTTTTACGGTAGTAGGCAATCCACCGGCTAATGGCAATGCCACCGATGATACCCGGTGCCAGCCAAGCGGCCAAGGGGTGAATAAAATCCACTTTGGAGGCATTGACTACGCAGAAGGCGGTGAATGTAGCTATGTAAGCACCTACTATGCGGCTGATATGCAGGAAGAGCCACGCCATCTTTTCGGTTGCGGCTTTGCCTCTGAACTTTTGCAGATCCTCAAACGCAATCCGAGTGATGAAGATGCCAAATACAAGGTAAAGGATGCCAAAAAACAAGGTGTCTTTGTGCAAGAGATTCCAAATGCTTAACCCCAGCATGGCCAGCCCGGCCGCAAAAGCGATGCTACTGATTAACCAATCCATTCGTGTGGCCCGGTAATTGGCTTTTTGTTTGACAGCTTGCACACCGGTATAGGTCAGGTAAAAACTAAAAACACCGATAAACGTCAGGTAGAGCAAAGACGGACTGTAGGGCTTGAGAATAAAAATGAGCACTGCCGAAGCCGCTACTGCATACATGGCTCCCACATAAATGCGCCCCGCAGTTACGTGCAAGCGGCCTCCCTTTTTAGCAATCATAGGTGCCAGCCCTACGGTAAGGGCTAAAAAACCTGCTGCAATGTGAATGTACAAGATTACTTTCTGCCAATTTTCCATGTGTGTACTTGTTTCCGTGAGTTTTATTTTTTGGAAAATTAGCCTTGCACAAGCCATCAGGCAATGGCTCAGGGACGATTGGAGGCGGTTTGGGATGTTTGACAAACCGTTGGGGCAGTTGGACAAGCCACTTGGGACAATCAGCTGGCTTCACGCCAGTGAGAAGCAATGAGTTGGGAATATTTGCGTGCAACCGGCACCGGCTCAGGCCAGTGTTCAAAATGCAGTTTGTATCCTTGCGCATTACCAGAAACCCGTTGCACCGCCGACAGATTAACCAGATAAGAACGGTGGCACCGCATTACCTGCGGATCGGTAATCTGGCTTTCCAGTCGGGTGAGGCTGCTGCGGATGAGCTCTCTGGCTACAGATCCGTTTTTCAGGTAGTGAACCATGCAGTAGTTATCCGTGCTTTCAATGAAAATCAAATCGGCGCTGGGGAGTACCAATCGTTCCTTTTCATTTTCGGCCACGAACGTTACTGTTTCATCCGGGGTAGGGATCACCGGAGGCGGATGAACAGTTATCGGTTGCGAATATTTGCGTAACTGAACAATGTAATTGGCAAGCACAAAACCCAGGGTAGGAAAGATGCCTATCGAAAACGTGGTGAACAATGCAATGGCAAAGTCGGTGAGGCGAAAAGCCGCTGAACGGAGAACAACTACATTGTACAGGTAATTTCCAAAAGTGACACTGAGTAGTATAAAGATCGTCCAGGCTATTTCTTTCCAGACCTTCCAGTCTCTTTCATGAAAGAATGTGGGCAATCTTTTCCGAATCAGGTAAAAATCAGTCCATAAGACCAGAATAGTAACCAAACCATAACCGGCGATTTTCAGGTTTTTGAAATCGGTATGCCAATAGTAAATCCCAAACGGCTGGAATACCAACAGGAATGCTGCTACAAAAATGCCGGCCAGTACAATGCCAACGAAGGTGCGGCTAGTAATTTCGCTGAGAGGATAAGGTCGATTAAGCATGCAACAGGAATGGTACTAACCGCCAAGGTAGCTAAAAAATAGTATCCCCAAAAACAACAAAACCTCCCGCTTTGTACAAGGAGAGGTTTTTGATTTTGGAAAGATATTATTTCGTTATCTCAGAATTTCGCGGCCAATCACCATTTTCTGAATCTCCGAAGTGCCTTCGCCAATGGTACAGAGCTTGGCGTCGCGGTAGTATTTCTCTACCGGAAAGTCTTTGGTGTAGCCGTAGCCACCAAAAACCTGTACAGCCTCATTGGCTACTTTTACCGAAGTTTCCGAGGCGTAATACTTGGCCATGGCCGAAGCCTTGGAAACCGGTAATTTCCGGTCTTTCAGATCGGCGGCATGATAGGTGAGAAGTCGCGCCGCTTCGATTTCAGTGGCCATATCGGCCAATTTGAATTGAATGGCTTGGAAGTCGGCTATCGGGCGGCCAAACTGCTGTCGTTCTTTGGCGTATTTCAGCGCCGCTTCGTAGGCACCAACGGCAATGCCGATACTCAGCGCGGCAATCGAAATGCGCCCTCCGTCCAGAATGGCCAATGCTTGCTTGAAACCTTCGCCTACTTTGCCCAGCAACTGGCTTTTGTGAATGTGGCAATCCTGGAAAATCAGTTCGGTCGTTTCAGATGCACGCATGCCCAGCTTGTCTTCTTTTTTGCCAGCGGAGAATCCCGGAGTTCCGTGTTCGATGATAAACGCCGAAGCGTTGTCTTTGGCGTTGGGTTGACCGGTGCGGGCAATCACGACAGCTACATTGCCCGATTTACCATGGGTGATGAAATTTTTGCTGCCATTCAATACCCAGTGGTCGCCGTCTTCTACAGCCACAGTACGCATATTGCCTGCATCCGAACCGGTGTTTGGCTCAGTAAGCCCCCAAGCCCCAATCCATTGCCCTGAGGCCAGTTTAGGTAAATACTGTTGTTTCTGTTCTTCGTTGGCAAACTGAAGAATATGATTGGTGCACAATGAGTTATGGGCGGCCATTGATAGGCCGATGGAGCCGTCAACCTTGGCAATTTCAATGATTGCAGTTACGTAGGCGGCATAGTTAAGCCCTGCACCACCGTACATTTCAGGTACCAGCACGCCCATCAGGCCCAATTCCCCAAGCTTGTGAAACACATCCACCGGAAATATCTGTAGTTCGTCCCACTCCCTTACATACGGCTGAATCGTGCGAATTGCAAAATCGCGGGTACTCTGGGCTATCAAGTCCAGATTTTCTATTGTCTCAGTTACCATTGCATTTTCAATTATAGTTGTTGATGAAATTTTTTTGTGAAATTTTTCTGCGAGAATACTGCTGATAATCAGTAGATTAGGCGCTAATTGCTCTCTGATAGAATCTGTTTACCAGTAGACAGGAAGAAACCACATTTTTTAGTTACGTATAAGATTATCCGCCTTCTGTTGGTATAACAACAAAGAGCAAAATTTTATTTTGTCTAATATTCAAAAAAATCTTGAATTAATGCAGTTTTTGGCAGGAAAAGTAAGTTGGATGAGCGAAGTAATTTCAAATAAGAAAAAATTAGTCTTTCTATTAATCCAAAATATTTACTTTTGATGCTGTAATTGTATAAACACAGGTACCTCACTTTATTCATAAAGTTCAATTATTAAAAAACTAAAATAGTATCTCTCAATCAGTTAAAACCCCATATTCATTTATTTATGAAAATTGCCGTAGTAGGAACCGGTTACGTAGGCCTCGTTACAGGGACCTGTTTTGCCGAAACCGGAAACCGTGTTACATGTGTCGATATTGACGTTAACAAAATTGAAAAACTCAAAAAAGGCATAATCACCATCTATGAACCAGGCTTGGATGTGTTGTTTGAACGCAACATCAAAGAAGGCCGCCTGGTATTCACTACTGACCTGGCCGAAGGCATCAAAGACGCCGAAATCATTTTTCTCGCGTTGCCTACACCTCCCGGTGAAGACGGTTCCGCTGATTTGAAGTACGTATTGAAAGTTGCCGATGACCTAGGCCCGTTGCTTGCCAATTATGCCGTAATCGTGGATAAAAGTACTGTTCCGGTAGGTACTGCCGAAAAAGTGCATGCCCGCATTGCAAAAAACGCCAAAACCGATTTGTTCGATGTGGTGTCTAACCCGGAGTTTTTGCGTGAAGGGGTTGCTGTTGAAGAC
Source organism: uncultured Sphingobacteriales bacterium (assembly GCA_963520985.1). Lineage (GTDB taxonomy): Bacteria > Bacteroidota > Bacteroidia > Cytophagales > 172606-1 > Xanthocytophaga. Next base: position 56,324 of record CAUQTA010000013.1, on the reverse strand, counting down.
TTTATGAAGCCAGACCGTGTAGTGATCGGCACTAACTCCGAGAAAGCCCGCAAGGTGATGAGCAAGTTGTATGCGCCGCTGGTGCGTCAGGGAAATCCGATCATTTTCATGGACGAACGTTCGGCCGAGATGACCAAGTATGCGGCCAATGCATTCCTGGCTACCAAAATTACATTTATGAACGAGATTGCCAACCTTTGTGAAAAGGTAGGTGCCAACGTAGACGATATTCGCAAAGGCATCGGAACCGATTCGCGTATTGGCAAGCGTTTCTTGTTTGCTGGCATCGGTTATGGCGGTAGCTGCTTCCCGAAAGACGTACAGGCGTTGCATAAAACATCACAGGAATACGATTATGATTTCAAGATTCTGGAATCGGTGATGAGTGTAAACGACAACCAGAAAACCAAGCTGGTACCGAAAGTAAAGCAGTATTTTAACCATGACTTGTCGGGCAAAGTGATTGCCGTATGGGGACTGGCATTCAAACCTTATACCGACGACATCCGCGAAGCACCTGCTCTGGAAAACATAAAAGAACTGCTTGATGCCGGTGCCGTTGTTCGGGCGTATGATCCGGAGGCCATGGAAAATGTAAAACGCATACTGGGCGATAAAATCGTGTATTCTTCCAATCCTTACGAAGCCTTAGACGGAGCAGACGCCCTGTTTATTGTAACGGAGTGGCCTGAGTTCCGTTCGCCGGAATTTGAACGCATCGACGGACTGCTCAAAAACAAAGTCATTTTTGATGGCCGTAACGTATTTGAATTGGACCAGATGCGCGAGCTGGGTTATACCTATTACAGCATTGGCCGTGATACTGTAACTGCCAACTAATTTCGAATCCTGAATGATAGAGCGAAGAGGTCCATCGCAAAAATAGTATCTTTTGCAGAGGCAAAAGCCACCTTTTGAATCCTTCTTCACTTTATCGTTTTCCATCCAATCATTCACTCACTATCTGATATGAAAAGAGTACTCATTACCGGGGGAGCCGGATTTTTAGGTTCGCATTTGTGTGATCGGTTTATTAAAGAGGGTTGCCATGTAATTGCCATGGACAACCTGATTACCGGTGACTTGCGTAACATCGAGCATTTGTTCAAACTGCCCAACTTCGAGTTTTACCACCACGATGTTTCCAAGTTTGTGCATGTGCCTGGTAACTTGGATTACATCCTGCACTTTGCTTCACCTGCCAGCCCGATCGACTACCTGAAAATTCCGATCCAGACGCTGAAAGTAGGTTCTTTGGGAACGCACAATCTGCTGGGTTTGGCACGTGCCAAAGGAGCCCGGATTCTGGTGGCTTCTACCTCAGAAGTATACGGGGATCCGCTGGTGCACCCGCAAAAAGAAGAGTACTGGGGCAATGTGAACCCGGTAGGTCCGCGTGGTGTGTACGACGAAGCCAAACGTTTTCAGGAAGCGATAACCATGGCGTACCATACCTATCATGGCTTGGAAACACGCATTGTGCGCATTTTCAATACATATGGCCCTCGGATGCGCCTCGATGACGGCCGGGTATTGCCTGCATTCATTGGACAGGCATTGCGTGGCGAAGACCTTACTTGCTTTGGCGACGGTTCACAAACTCGTTCGTTCTGCTATGTGGATGATCTGGTAGAAGGTATTTATCGCTTATTATTAAGCGATTACGCGTCTCCTGTGAATGTTGGAAATCCGTCTGAGATTACCATCAAGCAATTTGGTGAAGAGATCATCAAGCTAACCGGCACACAGCAAAAGCTTATCTACAAGCCGCTGCCGCAGGACGATCCGAAACAACGCCAGCCCGATATTACACTTGCCAAGCAGTTGCTGGGCTGGGAGCCAAAAGTATCGCGCGAAGAAGGGTTAAAGATTACCTACGAATATTTCAAAACGGTTGTAAACCGTGATGCAAAATAAAGACTGTTTATTCAGTTTATGCAAAATGCCTGTTTGTTCATTGCAAACAGGCATTTTTGTTTGGTAAAGTTTGGAGGATAATTGACCGAAACCTTTAAATTTGGAAAAAAGCAAAAGTGCCAGATACAAGCCGGTTTTGCCTTTTCTAATGATACTATTTTTACAGCAAACTAACCCTATATCTCTCATGCAAACTTCTGATTCCCATATACATATCCGCCAAAACCAGGACCATTTTGAGTCGCCTGACTTTTACCAGATCGACGATCTGCTCACCGAAGAATACAAACTGATTCGGAATGCAGTACGCAGCTTTGTAAAGAAAGAAATATCGCCCATCATTGAAGACTACGCCCAGCGAGCCGAATTTCCGAGGCATTTGGTGAAGAAGTTTGGCGAGATTGGCGCCTTTGGTCCTACCATCCCAACCGAATATGGCGGAGGCGGGCTGGATTACATCTCATACGGCCTGATCATGCAGGAAATTGAGCGGGGTGATTCGGGAATGCGGTCTACGGTTTCGGTGCAAAGTTCGCTGGTAATGTATCCCATTTATGCTTTTGGCAGTGAGGAGCAAAAACGCAAATACCTGCCCAAACTGGCTTCTGGAGAGATGCTCGGCTGCTTTGGACTGACAGAAGCTGATTACGGCTCCAATCCTTCGGGCATGCAGACGCATTTTACCGATGAAGGCGACCATTATCTGCTCAATGGTTCCAAAATGTGGATTTCCAATTCGCCTTATGCGGATATTGCCATAGTGTGGGCCAAGAATGAAAACGGTCGGGTACAAGGCTTGATTGTGGAACGGAGCATGGAAGGGTTTTCGACTCCCGAAATTCATAACAAATGGTCGTTGCGGGCATCCATTACCGGCGAACTGGTGTTTGACAACGTGAAAGTTCCGAAAGAAAATCTGTTGCCACATGCCGATGGGCTGCGAGGCCCGATGAAATGCCTCGATTCGGCGCGATACGGCATTTCGTGGGGAGCCATCGGAGCTGCCATGGATTGTTATGATTCGGCCCGCCGGTATTCGATGGAACGCATCCAGTTTGAGAAACCGATTGCCGCTTTTCAACTGACACAGAAAAAACTGGCCGAAATGCTCACCGAAATCACCAAAGCGCAACTGCTCAGCTGGCGATTAGGGTTATTGAAAAACGAAGATAAAGCCACTACTGCCCAGATTTCGATGGCAAAGCGTAACAACGTGGAAATGGCGCTGAACATTGCCCGCGAAGCCCGCCAGATTCACGGTGGCATGGGCATTACCGGCGAATACCCGATTATGCGCCATATGATGAACCTGGAATCGGTGATTACCTACGAAGGCACCCACGACATCCATTTACTGATTGTAGGCAATGAAATTACCGGTATTCCAGCATTCAAGTAAACCCATGTAAATGCCAATTTTTCTTCGTTTAAAAAAATAGTATCGCTTCAAAAGTAAAAAGCCCGGCATCACTGTCAGGCTTTTTGCTTTTGAAAGAAGGACAATCAAAGTACAGGTCGGGGATCAAAAACGACTTTTATCGACATTATTTTATCATCTTGCAACTGATACCAGCCGCATGTAAAAACGGTTTTTCCTCCCATGTCAATGTCATAGAGCAAGCACACATCCTGTTCATTCACAAACGATCTGATTAGCTTATACTTGAATTTCATCTTTTGCATGTCTTGGATGTACGTGTCGGCGCCGTCTCTGGAGCCAAGTACGCCTTCAAACCGGGCATTATCGGCGAGGCAGTTTCTGGCAGCCTGAAAGTCTTCTTTGTTTAGTGCGTCGATAAACGAAAGTACGACGGCATCTGCTGTTTGTTGTGCGGTTTGCATAAGGTGTTTTATTTGGCTGGTGAAACAAATCGAAACCAATGAAAAGCGAACCGAGGCAGTTTTCTTTCATTCCATCTACGCATTTATCCGTTTCTTTTCGAGATTTTGTTGTGTGAAATGGTGCGTTGCAAACCCGATTTAAACCGTTGCATTTCGCTGGTCCTGTGGTGCAAATGTTTCTGACTCACGCCTGAATTGACACGTCTGCGCCACAGATTGAAGCTTGCTCTCTTCAGATGGGTTCGCATCAGGCCGATCACTTCCGTTTCTGAAACGCCAAACTGCATTTTGATGGCTTCAAAAGGCGTTCGGTCTTCCCAGGCCATTTCTATGATTCTATCTACGTCTTGGCTTTGCATAAGGTTCTGTTTATCAGTGTATTTGTACAGACAAGGATGAATGTCTAAAATTACATGCCTCCTTCACTTGTTTTTATTTCTGCGGCATTTGTCGCTGCAATACGTAACGGCATCCCAGTGATCTTTCCATTTTTTCCGCCAGGCAAAGGGACGCTGGCATACAGGGCAAATCTTTTGCGGCAAATGACTTTTATTTCCCTTGTAGGCGGTTTCCATACCTGTTAGGAATTTAAAACCATTATGTAATACGTGAGTAAAGAGGCAAAGCTGACCCAGGCAATGTAGGGGAGCAGCAAATACAGGGTTGCCTTACGGATTCGTGCAAATGTTACTATGGTCAGGTTAATGAATACCCACAAGACAATGATTTCATAAAAGGCAACCGTGAGCAGCTTGAAGTGAAAAAACAGAAAGCTCCAGGCGCTGTTCAACAGCAATTGTATGGCGTAGAGGACCAAGGCTGTTTTTCGCTGCGGATGGTCTGATCGGTAAATCAGGTAAGAGGCTACGCCCATGCAGATGTACAATGTAGTCCATACCGGAGCGAAAAGCCAGTTAGGCGGATTGAACCAGGGTTTGTTCAGGGTAGCGTACCAGGTAGGAATATTGGCGCGGGTAGCAAAGCCAGAAACAATTCCCACCGCCACCGGAATCGCAATGGCAACGATCAGGGCTTTATTTATTTTCATACTAGACGAAATAAGAAAAAATAGTTAGGACAGGTAGGATATCTCTTGGTTGACTTTTGCATAGGACAAACGGTGCAAACGCTGGGTAGTATGATAACTGTCGAGTCCGGAACAACACAGCGACCCCGCTTTTTCCATATCCAGATAGCCATCGGCATGTTGGCATCCTTCCGGAAAGTACACTTCCTGCACTTCGCCGATGATCATGCTTGTGCCATTGATGGCAATGTCGATTCTCTCTTTCAACTGAAGCCCAATCTGCAAAAATGATTCTTTACAGAAAGGCGCAAAGAAATCGTTTTTGTATTCGGCGGTTAAACTCACAGCTTCAAATTCAGAAACCTCTCTGTCGTATCTGGCTGAGGTTTGGTGGGCTTGCGGATAGATGGCTTCATTGACATGGTTAAAGGTGTAGTAACCCGTAGCCTCAATATTGGAAAGGGTATGTCTTTCCACCGAATCGGGCCTGAAAATACAGGCCAACAACGGAGGGTTAGAGCCCAGATGAATAAACGAACTGAAAATAGCCAGATTGGTGGCACCATTTAAATTGCGGGTGCCTACCAAACCAAGGCTCTTGAAACCAGTGACGGAATTGATGAACTGAGCCCGGTACCGGGTCTCAAAAGCTGCAATATCGGTTGCTTTAATTCGCTGCATGGAAGTAAGATAAAACCTGTTTGATTTACTGGAAAACAAACTTCCGATGCGAATGTTTTGGAGAACTTAATGCCTGCCATTTTGGTGCCGGGGTTTTGTCCTTTGAAAACATACTATTTTGGTTTTGGCAAAAGGAAACGGAGGTATTTGCAGCGATGTATGAATCAAGTTTGCAGTGCGACGCTAGTCAAAATAGTATCTTTTAAAAACGAAAAACCCCAATGGATGATCCACTGAGGTTCCATGCAATGCATTTCTATGATTACAAGCTGCTTCCCAGCCCAATGAGTACGGTAGAGAACAGAATCAGAAACAATCCAAGCCACACTACCATAAACGTACGGCGGCTGGCTCCGGCCCATTCTTTCAGCGATAGCCCCCACAGCGTACTGAAGGTAATAATAAACGCCATGTGCAGCGTCCAGGAAGCAAAATCCAAAGTCTTGTCAAGCTTGGAATGGCCCATGCCGTAGAAAAAGAACTGGAAATACCAGGTAGTTCCAGCCAGCATGGCCCACAAATAATTTTTAATAAGTGGCGTTTTGGCATTGGAATAATCATCAAAGGATTTGTTGCGGTTATTGAGAAGCATGCACCAGATGAAATTGGTGGTAAAACCGCCCAGCAACAGAACAGGATAAATGGCATTGTTTTGCCACAACGGATCAGTACCATTTTGAACCGCATTCATGGCGATGTCTTCGCCGGCTTTCAATCCGAATGAGAAGCAGGCACTCAGAATGCCCGAAACGGTCGCAACCAGAATACCCTTCTTCAAGTCAAATTCGGCGATGGTAGCCTGTTTTTGTTCGGCATTCAGTTCTTTTTCTTTCATCATTCCGGCACGTCCGCAGACGGCAATTCCTAACAGACACACCACAACGCCTGCCAAGGTAAATAATCCAGTGCGGGTCGAAATCAATTCCTGAAAACGTCCTTCCCAAATCGGCGGAATCAAGGTGCCGAAAGCCGAGCAATAACCCAAGGCAATTGCCATTCCCAGCGAGATGCCCAGGTATCGCATTGCCAGCCCGAACGTGAGGCCGCCAATACCCCACAACACGCCAAAAAAATACGTCCATCCCAAGGTGTGGCTGTTTGCCGAAGCTATGGCGGCGGGCATGTCTTTGACCGTGAGGCTGCCCATGATCCAGGGAACAATGATCCACGAAGCGAACCCGCCCACGATCCAGGCACTTTCCCAAGACCATTGCTTCACTTTACGAAAAGGCAGATAAAAACTACCGGAGGCAAAACCACCTACGGCGTGAAAAAAGACGCCCAGAAATGAATTCATTGAAACGGAAATATTGGAATAGGCTATGGAAGAATGCTTGTACAATAAAAAGAAAAAATTTGACTTTCCTGCTAAAAAAAGGAAGTTATAGAAAAGCCGTATCCTGTAGTGTCCTGTTATGGCACAGAAAGCAACCGGGGAGGTTTACGGTTTCAGAAAGATACTATTTGGCTTACAAAAACTGAGTGGCAAATTGGTAAGTTCGTTTCTCCACCCAGTTTGCATCGTCGCCAAAGGCACTGAAGCCGACGTGGCCGCCCAGCGTCGGGTTTTCCAGAAACAGGTAGCGCGATTTTTCGGCAATGACCGTAGGCGAACAGCTCGGAGAAAGAACCGGGTCATTCAAGGCATTGACCAGCAGGCTGGGCACACGTACGTGCGGCAAGTAAGGCAATGCGCTGCACTGGACACAGTAATCTTCCACATCCCGGAAACCATGTATGGGTGCTACATAATGGGTGGTCATCTCATTGAGAGTCTGGTAGCTGAGTACTTTTGACAAAGTTTGCGGTGCAATGAACTGGTATTTGCTCCGCAAAAATTTCCTGAGTTTATCCCTGAACATGCGGGCATATAAGCTATCTGTTCCCATGGTTTCGATGCTGCCCAGCACATCAACCGGCGCTGAGATAGCTATGATGCTTTTGATTTCTGCAGGAATGCTATTTTCCTGTTCACCCGCGTATTTCAACGCAATGTTGCCACCTTTGCTGAAACCGATCAGACTGATCTCCAAGTAGTGTTTGTGCTTTAAAACGTGGCGTACCACTACCTCCAGTTCATCGCTGCCGCCATGCGTGGTCATGCGTTCCAATCGGTTAGGCTCGCCACTGAGTCCTCGCATGTTCCAGCTTACCACATCCCAGCCTTTGCGATTAAACAGCCGGGCCATGCCCAGCATATACGGCCGCTGCGAATTGCCCAGCAGTCCGTGTGTCAGGATTGCCAGCCGGGGTGTATGTACCTGGGCATAACTCCAATCCAGATCCAGAAAATCAGCGTCGGGCATTTCAATTCGTTCGCGTACATAGTTTACCCCCTCCACTTTCCGAAACACATTAGGCAGAATCGTTTGCAAATGGCGGTTCCATTGATAGAGGGGAGGGCGATAAGCGGGAGAGGGCAGTACAGGCATGGGCTTTGTTTGGTTTTAACCCAATATAAGTGGGTTTTGGTGCTTCAAACGATACTATTTTTCTTACCTTCGGGTTACACTAAGCATAGAATTCTACTTTTTAACTCTGACAAACCATGAACGAAGTATTTACAGCCAGTCGTTTGACCGATTTGCTTACACCTGATCAGGTAGCGTTTAACGAAAAAGGAGTCTCGCTACGTACCAAGCGAATTTTGGGCGGTTCGGACAGCTTTGTGTTCTTTACGGATATTTCGGGTGTGGAGATTGACAATGGAATCTTTTTTTCAACCATCCGCATCATTCCCAGAGCCCGGCCCGAAATGATCATCAAAGGATTTACCCGGGGCGATGCCCGCCGCATCAAAGAGATTATCCTGGACAGAGTATAGGCCTATACAGAAGGCTCAGGCAAAATAGTATCTTTCAAAAAACAAAAACCTCCGGCTAGAGAAGCGTTATTCGCACTGTGGTTTGAAATTGGCAACCGGATATTTTTTGCGGTTGTAGGAATAGTGCCACCATTCGGAAGTAATGGAATTAAATCCGTATTGCAACAGCGTTTGCTTTAACAGACGGCGACGATTCAGAACATCGGCAGGCAGGTTGGTGTAGGCATGATACGACTCTTTGCCGAAGAAATCAAACGGAGTGCCCATGTCCAGTTCTTTACCAGTACTGTCAGTTAGTGTCAGGTCAGTGGCTACACCCAGGTTATGCTTTGAACCGTTGCCATACGGATTACCCACAAAATGATCGTTGGGCATAATTTTCCACATTTTTTTTTGTACATCCAATGGCCGGTAACAGTCAAACAACTTGATGCGGAAGCCTTTCTGTTTTAGAACCTGATGGGCTTTTACCAGAGCCAATGCAGCTTCTTTTCGTAGTAGACATTTGTCGCAGTCATACACCTTTTCTTTCAGAAAGTTATCCGCAGTGGCATAGCGCATATCCAATACAAATGTAGAATCCAGCCGAATCAGTTCAACAAAGCTGCTATCCGGTAAAGATTGCAGGGTAGTAGGTTTTTCGGTTTCTGCCAATACTATTTTTATCGAATCGGACTGCCGTTTGCTGGCAAGCTGGGGAAGTGTATCTGCTAACAGTGTGTCGGAAACATTTCCCGCTGGTTTGATGGAAGTATGGATGCTGTCGTTTGTCGATTGGCTAGAAGTATCTTTCTGAGTTGGCTGGCAGGCAAGCAACACAATACAAATAATAAACAGATTAGCACTTTTCATAAGGTGCGAATGTACAAAATATGCCTTAAATGAAGTGCTAAAGAAGTCACAAAGATTTAGCTATGGCCGCTGCATACGGCTTGCGGTCAGAAATTTAGGGCTTTGCTTGAGAATGTAGATGAAAAAACGGAGAAAAGCGCTAAAAATGAAGCCGATACAGTGAAAAATCAACCGGAATTGGACGGATAAAACGCTGTATTCGCCGAATTTTTTTAAAAAATAAGAAAGAGTGTTTGGTGAACTTCAAAATCTTTTGACATATTTAGTCCCCTTTTGAAAAGTGAGTCATCGGCATTGAACAGAATCGGGCACTATTCAAAGTGTGTAAAGGGGGTAACGGTACGCAAGCATAGATAGAAAACAGTACAGCAAATGCTGAATCGGCGAAATCGAGCTTTTTTAAAGAATATTACCTGAAAACGTCATAAGTAACTATTCATCACCAAACCCTAACCTAATCTTATATGAGTACAAGTATCTGGCGAAAGAAGCCTCTGGAAGCTTATGAAGCAGACATTAAGAAAAGTGAACTAAAGCGCGTATTGGGCAAATGGAGCCTTACTGCCATTGGCATTGGGGCCATTATCGGAGGTGGAATCTTTGTATTGACAGGTACTGCTGCCCATTATCATGCAGGTCCGGCATTGGCACTTTCGTTTATCATTGCGGGGATCGGATGTATTTTTGCTGCCTTATGCTACGCTGAGTTTGCTTCTTTGCTGCCTGTAGAAGGTTCGGCTTATGCCTATGCCTACGGAACTGTAGGTGAGTTTTTTGCCTGGCTCATTGGCTGGGGGCTGATTCTGGAGTATGCCATGGGAGCCATGACGGTAGCTGTAAGCTGGTCAGGCTATTTTGCCAAACTCTTGCACCTGTTCCATATTGAAATTCCCTTCTGGTTGCGCAATGACCCGGTCTCGGCAGCTACGTATGCTTCGGCCAATGGTCTGGCTGCTCCTGGATTTGCAATGAACCTGCCCGCATTTTTAATCGTATGGGTAGTAACCTATATCCTCATCAAAGGCATCAAAGAGGCTGCTGGCGCTAACAACGTCATTGTAGTACTCAAAGTTGCCGCTGTTCTTTTTGTCATTATTGTAGGCGCTTTTTACGTAGTTCCGGCCAATTGGGAACCTTTTATTCCTGAGACACGTACCATCCCGGGCAATGATGGAAGTCCTATTAAGGCATATGGATGGCCAGGCATCGTAAGTGGCGCTTCGGCCATTTTCTTTGCTTACATCGGTTTTGATGCGGTTTCGACACAAGCTGGCGAAGCCATCAATCCCAAGAAAGACGTTCCGTTTGCCTTGATTACTTCCCTACTCGTATGTACTGTGTTGTATATTCTGGTGTCGTTGGTGCTTACCGGTATGATCAACTACAACGATATTGTAGGCGACGCGCTGAAGGCTCCTGTAGCCGCTGCATTTGATTCAGTAGGGCAGCCTTGGGCCGTGTTTATCATTACGGCTGCTGCTACTGCCGGTTTGGTTTCTGTAATGCTGGTCATGATGCTGGGACAAACCCGTATATTTCTGGGAATGGCCAAAGACGGACTCATTCCTAAGTTTTTCAGTGCGGTTCATCCGCAGTTCCGTACTCCTTGGAAAAGCACTATTTTGGTAGGTTTTGTCGTTTCAGTTGTAGCCGCATTTACTCCCATTGATCTGCTAAGCGATATGACCAGTTTCGGAACCTTATTTGCTTTTGCCATGGTTTGTGGTGCTGTATGGCTGTTACGCGTACGTGAGCCTAACTTGGAAAGAACGTTTAAAGTACCCGCTTTGCCTATTATCGCTATTTGTGGCATTCTTATAAATTTATACCTGATTCTTAACCTTAGTAAAAATGCCCAGATGTATGCCCTTATCTGGCTGGCACTGGGCATAATCGTGTATTTCATTTATGGCAAATCGAACAGTAACCTTGAAAAATAGTTGTGTCAAAGTTGCTGAATCACTGGACAATTCAAATAAATATTCAAAAAAGTCAATAAATTTGCTTACCTTTTATACTTATGTAATATATAGGTATAAAGTTTGAAGGGATTTAGTATCTTAATTATTTTTTTGTTAAAATTGGATAGTGACAGTAGGAATCTTAAAGGAAATTTCAATAAATTTGGAGTTTCCCGCCAAAAAAGATATGTTATGGGATAAATACAATTGTTTATTTTGTAAAACCAGCATGTAATAATTTTAATTTATTTTGATATACTTGCATACTTTAAAACAAAACCTTTTAATCAATCACTTATTAAACGTTTAAATTGGATGAAAAATCAAGCTACAAAACCCGCTGCTCAACCAAAAAAAGGTGAAAAATCATCTGGTGGTAACTGGTTCGCCGTTCTAACCATTATAATCATTTTTATCATTGCTGTTTGTATTTACAATTTTATCCTGGGCGACGGAAGCCACTTTGAAGGGGGCAATAATGCAAATGATCCACTTCCTGGCGATTATCTAGGAACAGTTTACAAAGGAGGGTTTATTGTACCAGTATTGATGACAATGTTGTTGACAGTAATCGTTTTCGCCATTGAACGTTTCTTTACAATCGGAAAAGCTACAGGAACTGGTTCTGTAGATTCATTTATCAGAAGAGTAAAATCAGCACTGGCTACTGATAACATCAATGAAGCTTTGGCTGAATGTGATAAACAAAAAGGTTCAGTTGGAAACGTTATCAACTCTGTATTGCACAAGTACAAAGAGATGGCAGTTGATACACAAATGTCAAAAGATCAGAAGATTCTGGCTATTCAGAAAGAACTGGAAGATTCGACTGCACTTGAGCTTCCAATGTTAGAAAAGAACCTGACTATCATCGCAACATTGGCTTCAGTAGCAACACTTACCGGTCTTTTAGGAACGGTAATGGGTATGATTCGCGCCTTCGCCGGTATGGCACAGGCAGGTGCACCTGACTCTTCCGCTCTTTCTACTGGTATTTCTGAAGCCTTGATCAATACCGCCCTGGGTATCGGTACTTCAGCCCTGGCCATCATCGCCTACAACTTCTTTACAAGTAAAATCGATACATTGACTTACAGCATCGACGAAGCTGGCTTTAGCATCATGCAAAATTTTGCTTCTAAGCATAATTAATTGATTCTTGAAAAACGATACCTGACAACTAACTGATAAGTAGATAAGCTTCTGTTTTTCAGTTAGTTGTTGAATATATGCCAGATCCGAATGAATTGCCTGTTTGAAAGACAGATGAATTATTTTAAATTTTTTGGTGTGTATTTTATGGAATCTGAGAATCTTTTGCATCTATATTATAAAACCAGAATCGTCAACAAAAGTCTTGTAAAATAAAAGACCCTTATGGCAAAAGTAAAAGTTCCCCGTAAATCTATATCACTCGATATGACGGCGATGTGTGATGTGGCTTTCTTGCTACTCACCTTCTTCATATTGAGTGCGACAGCCAGAGAAGACGAACCCATTACTGTAGATACTCCTGGCTCTGTATCCGAAACCACCTTGCCTGACCGTAATATTCTAATTGTAAGTATTGATGGTGAAGGAAAAGTCTTTATGAAGGTTGACAGTGACAAGACTCGTCTGGCAATGCTTGATAAAATGGCTGGCAAATACCAGGTGTCATTTACTGACAATGAAAAGAATCAGTTTCGTTTGACTGAAACTTTTGGCGCCCCTGTAGCTGATTTACGCACAGTTTTGAACGCAAAAGGTGCTAGAAGAAAAGAGTTGCAAAAAGGCATTCCTTCAGATTCGCTGAATAACCAATTGAAAGACTGGTTGACGTATGCACGCTTGGCTCAGGTCGAAACATTTGGTGCTGGCGATCAGTTGCGTATTGTGATCAAAGCAGATAAGAATACGAAATATGAAGTGGTAAAAAAGGTTATTGATACGTTAATGGAGCAAAACCTGAACAAGTTTAACCTGATTACCAATCTGGAATCCATGCCAGAAGGATATGGGAGATCAAATGAAGAAGAAGCGCCTCGAGAATAAGGCTTCTTTATTCCTTACTTATTTTATTTGTTAACACTTAAACTTATTTATAGAGATGGCAGATGTAGATACCGGTGGTAAGGATAGTGGTAAAAAGAAAGGTGCCAAGAAAGCCTCGACCAAAGTGGATATGACACCCATGGTAGATTTGGCCTTCTTATTAGTGACATTCTTTATGCTAACTACCACACTAAGCAAGCCTAAAACAATGCTGCTTAGTATGCCTGAAAAGCCAAAACCCACTGATCCACCCCCCCCTAAAGTTGACGAACGGGTAACAACAACCGTTGTTCTGGATAAGAATAATCGTATATTTTACTATCGGGGCGTGGAATCGCCTGAGGTAGTTACAACCGATTACTCTGCAGAAGGATTTCGTAAAATGGCCGTAGAGATGGTTGCCAAGGGTAAAAGCTTGCAAAAAGACGCTGTATTTATCATCAAGCCAACTGAAGAATCTACATACAAAAATGTAGTAGATATTCTGGATGAAATGAAAATTACAAATGCCAAAGTCTACGCCATTCAACAGCTTTATCCTCAGGATAAAGAGATTATTCAGAAATACAAACAAGAACATAACATTACCGACTAATTATGCTCGATTACAAGTCATCAAATGTCACCTTAGACGATATTGTCTTTGAGGGCAGAAACCAGTCTTATGGAGGATATATGCTCCGTAAGATTTACCAAAGCATTGTATGGCGGTCTTTGGCTATTGGTGGCGCCATATTCTTATTAGCGTTTGGCATTATGCAGGTTATTACAACTGCCGAAGACACAGAGGAAGCGGTAGACGTTGTAGCCGATTTGGCCAATCTGCCGCCACCACCTCCCGTAGATCCGAATGAACCGCCGCCGCCGCCGCCGCCGCCAGCACCTCCGCCACCCAAAGTTGCTACAATCAAGTTTGTAGAGATGGAAGTAGTAAAAGCGGAAGAGGCTGTAGAACCTGTAACGCGTGTGGAAGAAACAGAGAACAAGCAGATTGCTATGGAAACACAGGAAGGTGTGGAAACAGGTGATGTAGACTTAGGCCTAGCTGACCCCGCACCCACTGTACTGGATGAAGGCAAAGGAGAAGACGAGCCATTTGTGGCCGTAGAACAAATGCCGGAATTTCCAGGTGGACAAGCTGAGCTCTTTAAATGGTTAGGCAAAAACCTTCGCTATCCAGCTCAGGCCCGTAATCAGAACATCCAAGGAAAAGTATATGTTGCTTTCGTTGTAGGTTCAGATGGAACCATCAAAGATGTAACTGTTTCCAAAGGTATCGGCTATGGCTGCGATGAGGAAGCGAAACGTGTTGTAAGTGCGATGCCTAAATGGAAAGCAGGTCGTCAAAGTGGTCGGAGTGTACCTGTACGTTACAACTTACCGATTTCCTTTACACTTCAACAACAATAATATTGCATGAGACCACGTAGGCCTATGCATGAAACCATTTTTGCAGTGTTTGGTGTAGCTATGGCTGTGGTTTATGTTGTTTTGGGTATAGTAATCATATTTACACCTTTCGGAGAAGATATTTTTCCGAAAAAAATAAAAATGGTTTTTGGAACCGCAATCATTGTGTATGGAGTTTTTAGGCTATTCCGAGCTTTTAAGCAAATGGCTGCTTAAAAGACTAAATCCACAGCGTATACGAAGAATCTTTGCATTTATGCAAGGATTCTTCTTTATTGTAGCAGTCGCATCTTGTGACTCAACTGTAAAAGATACAGCCACCAGTGGGAAAATATCCATTGCTGCCGATGAATCATTTCAGCCATTGGTTCAAACTGAAATAGATGCGTTTCAGGCATCTTACAAATATGCGAAGGTTAGTCCCATTTATACTACTGAGGCTCAGGCCGTAAAACTACTACTTGCGGATAGTGTACGATCGGTGGTAATGACACGAACTCTGAATGAGCAGGAGAGAGCTTATTTTGAAAACAAAAAAATCAAACCGGATACATTGCGAATCGCCAGAGAGGCGGTTGCATTGATTGTGAACAAAAAAAATGCCGATTCTCTTTTAACAATGAATCGCCTTCGGGCTATTCTAACGGGAGATATAAAAAAATGGAAGGACATCACTGGTAAAGGATCCGATAAAGACATTGTTATCATATTTGATAATGCAAATTCCAGTAATCTTTCTTACATCAAATCCAAATTTGGCTTAGGAACTGACTTTGATAAGAAAATTTTTGCTGCACAGTCAAACAAAAATGTAATTGATTACGTTAAGCAAAACCCAAATGCCTTGGGATTAATAGGCGTAAGCTGGATAAGCGACTCTGACGATCCCAAACAACAATTTGCAAAACAAGACATTTCAATAGTTGCTATAGCTGAGAAGGATGATGCTACTATTGCGGATCATTATCAACCCTATGCTGCCTATTTACAAACAAAACAATATCCGCTTTACAGAGACTTATATATTGTAAGCCGAGAAGCTAGAGTTGGCCTTGGCACAGGTTTTGCAGCTTATGTTGCCAGTGACAAAGGTCAGTTGATCATTTTAAAAGCTGGATTATTGCCTGCAACAATGCCGATTCGATTGGTACAGGTAAAATAAAAGCCGCTATACAGACATAACCTTTATTCTTTTATCTTAACTAAAACTTTTTAGCCAATGCGTAAATTAATTTTTGTTTTTGTGGGAATGCTTGCCATGGTTTTGGTAGGGCAAAAAGCAACTGCACAGACAATCAACGAAGGGTTAAATTATCTGGACTTAGATAAATTTGCCAGTGCAGGAAAAGCATTCAAGGACTTAGCCAAAAATAAATCCAACGGAGAAAATAATTTCTACTTAGGCTATTACTACATGAAAGTAGGCGAACTGGATTCGGCAAAAATGGCTTTTGAAAAAGGAGTTGCTGCCGATCCGAAAAACGGATTGAGTCATGTAGGTTTAGGATCTCTCTTGTTGAAAGATGGTAAAAAAGCGGAAGCGAAAACGCATTTTGATCAAGCGAAAGCAATCACGAAATCAAAAAATGCGGATGTGTTTTACAGAATTGGTGAAGCCTACATTTCACATGAAGGCAATATGGATCCTGTAGAGGCCGTAGCCAATGCCGAACAAGCCTTGAAGTTAAATAAAAACTTGGCTGAAGCCTACGTAGTAATCGGTGATGCGGCTCTGCAAAAACTGGACGGTACTACTGCTGCAAACAATTATGACAAAGCAATTGCTTTGAATCCCAAACTGCTTAAGACACACGTACGCTTAGGTAACTTATTCTTACGTAGTAAAAACCTAAACGCTGCTCGTGATAAATACAACGAGGCAATCGGTGCAGACGCAAATTATGCTCCTGCTTACCGCGAACTAGCCGATTTGTATTATTTAGCTAGACAGTATGATAAAGCCTTGGAAAACATGGAAAAATACATGTCTCTCGCTGATAAAAGCCCAGCCAACCAGTTTCGTTATGCTGGCTTCTTAATCTTAGTTGAAAAATATCAGGAAGCATTGACTATTCTTAATTCACTTACCGCCCAATATAGCAACAGTGCTGTTTACAATCGTTTGATGGGATATGCCTATTATGAAACAAAACAGTGCCCACAAGGCTTGGAGTACATGAACAAATACTTCACATTAGCAAAACCGGATGCTATTCTGGGTAGTGATTATGAATACCAGGGAAAATTGCAAATCTGTACTGGTGGTGATACAACTAAAGCCATAGAGACGATAGCAAAAGGTGTTGCGCTGGATTCTAACCGTGTAGAAGGGTTCCGTAAAGTTGCTCAAGACCTGTATGATGGAAAAGCATTCTTAAAAGCAGCCGAAGTTTTGCAAAAATACATAGCCGTTGCCGGATCAAAAGTAAATGCAAACGACTACTACCTGCAAGGCCTTTCCTATTATCAAGGCAATGCTTTAGTAGAAGCAGATTCTGCTTTCTCAAAAATGATTACTGCTCTAGATGAACCTAAACAAGTAATTGGGTATCAGTGGCGTGCGAAGACGCGGGCCAGAGAAGATGCTGATGGTGTATTAGGAACAGCTGAAAGTGATTATGTTAAGTTCTTTGAGCTAGTGGACCAGCAGCCAGAAGCAGAAAAGGCCAAGTACAAGAGAGACCAAGGAAATGGATATCAGTACATGGCTATTATTAATGTGAAAAAGTATAAGGACCTGGCTAAAGCAAAAGAATATGCAAATAAACTATTGGCTATTGATCCAAATCATAAAAATGCAAAGGCAATCTTGGCTTTGAAAGAAAAGGATCTTAATCCCGCACCTGCAAGTGCTCAGCCAAGACAACCTGCTCCCAAGCCACAAACTAAAGCTTCTTCTTCTAAATAAGTCTAAGTAGACAGCTAAAGAAGGAAAATTAAAAGCAAAAGAGCCCTTGAGGGCTCTTTTGCTTTACTATCACTGTATAGAGAGTTTTAAACATGAAATTTCTAGACTAACATTTAGAGTTCGTGATCAGAATGGTATCTGACTAAATGCAAAACAATCTGAAGATTACTTGAAAGATTTTAGACTATAAAGGTGAAATTTATTAAAAATGTAAGGTTTTAGCTGTAGGCCTTTCTGTAAAAAACATCGCTATAAATAGATAATCTGAGAAACGGAAAAGCTACATGAATAACCAATATGAAAAGAGAAAATAGTATCATTAAAAAACTAAAAAACTCACTAACAAAGTAGACACAATACGTTGCTTACCAAACTCTTTGAGCTATTTGCAAAATACATTTGGCACTATAATTAGTCATAAAATGAATTCTTAACTTTCTTCCTAAAATCAAAGCCCTCTGAATTCATTCAGAGGGCTTTGATTTTAGGAAGAAAAACGGAGTTGTTAGAACAGTGTAGTTATCAGATCAGGTAATATGCCCAAAACAAGCGTAAGGGCTGCTGTTAAGATTAGAATTAACTTGTATATTCCAGATACTTCAATATTGTTTGTTTCATCAGTATCTGTTACAGGGCGCATATACATAGCAATAATCACTCTGAAGTAATAGTAAAAGCCAATTGCCGACATTAATACTGCAACCACTAGCATCCAGATTAACCCTCTCTCTATGGCACTGATGAATATAAAGAATTTACCAATAAAACCTGCCGTAAGTGGAATACCTGCCAGGGAACACATAGCAACTGTATTAACAAACGCCAGTAAGGGATTGCGTCTTCCCAGTCCATTAAAAGCTTCATATTTATCGCTTGAATTTTGTTCTACTGCGATCAGTACGCCGAAGGCCGTAATCGTAGCAAGAGCATAGGCCAGTGAATAAAACAAAATCGCTTTTTGAGATTGCTCATTAAATGCGACTACTGCCACTAGTAAGTAGCCCGCATGTGAAATGCTGGAGTAAGCGAGCATCCGCTTAAAGCTTGTCTGATACACAGCCGTAATATTGCCAACTATCAGAGTAAGAATAGAGGCAATGGCTAAGCTTAGCCACCAAAAGTTGTAAATGTCTGTAAACGAAGCGGACAAGATTTTATAAAGAGCTGCGAAGCCTGCGGTTTTTACGATAGTCGACATAAATGCTGTAAACACACTTGGTGCACCATCGTAAACATCGGGAGTCCAGAAGTGAAAAGGCGCAATTGAGAGCTTGAACAGAATGCCAATCAGGAGCATAGTAAGACCTACATAAAGCATAGGAGAAGCTTCTGTCGTGCCTTTTACGTAAGCTGCAATTTCGGTGAGGCTAAAAGCTCCCGTAGCTCCATATAACATGGCAACACCAAACAACAGAATGCCAGTTGCAAAGGCTCCCATCAAAAAGTATTTTAAAGCCGCTTCACCTGAACGCAAGTTGTTTTTATCACTGCCCGTAAGTACATACATTGCAATGGAAAGAATCTC
Source organism: uncultured Sphingobacteriales bacterium (assembly GCA_963520985.1). GTDB lineage: Bacteria > Bacteroidota > Bacteroidia > Cytophagales > 172606-1 > Xanthocytophaga. The sequence continues at coordinate 37,343 of CAUQTA010000013.1, read as the reverse complement.
GATACCTACAAATAACATGATCAAATTTTCGTACGAAACCATCATCAACGCACCTACCAACGAAAAAAGCAGAATGGCATAATATTCAGCAGGCTGAGCGTTTTCCTCGTTAGCGTAAAACCGTGTTAAAGGAATAATGAATAGTGCTGAAAGAACGATAATAGCAGAAAATGCATAAGAAACATTGGTAGGCTGCATCATGGTAGAAAAGGAATCCTGATACAAACCCAGGCCATTCCAGTCCATAATAATGGAGAGCAATGCTACCAGCAGAAAAAGAATGGTAATTGGCAATAAAACCCAGCGCGATTTGAGGAAACCCAGAAACAGTTCTGCAATGCCGGATATAGATAATATGATAATTGGAAACATTATAGGTAGTGCTTTCTTAGTAGAAAATAATATCAATTAAAATGCTAAAACCTACTGCTTGTTTCGTGTAAGCTCAAGTACTTGCTTAACGGCAGGTTCGGTTAATTTGAGAAAACTTTCAGGAGCAATGCCCATCCACAGTACCATAATTACCAAGGGAACCAATACTGCTGCTTCAGTTAGTGTAACATCGGTTATCTTTTCGGTCCAGTGGTTTTGCTCGCCAAACATTACGCCTTGGAACATTTTAAGCATATACACTGCGCCTAAAATAATGGTCAGGCCTGCAACAGCCCCATACCAGTGATTGAATTCATATACTCCCGACAACAGTAGAAATTCTCCTACAAACCCATTGGTCAGAGGCAGAGCTACACTGCCTAGCATAAGCACCATAAAAAAGACCGTAAGTAGGGGAGTATTTTGCGTAATGCCTCCCAAACGGTCAATGTCACGGGTACGCAAACGACGCTGAATGATCTCTGCTACAAAGAACAAGCCGACAACGTTAATTCCGTGAGCCAGCATTTGAATTACCGCGCCTTGCATGCCGCGCAACGTCAGTGAAAACACTCCTGCCGCCATCAAGCCCACGTGAGCGAAAGAAGAGTAAGCCAGAAGCTTTTTAAGATCTTTCTGTTGAATGGCAATGATGGAACCGTATACGATACCAATGATTGAGAGAAGAATAACAGTAGTTCCCCATTGTGTAACACCCGCAGGCACAACAGGCAACAACCAGCGAATTACACCATAGATACCCATTTTGAGCATAATCCCTGACAAAAGCATGGTTGCCGGAGTCGGAGATTCGGTATACGTATCGGGCTGCCAAGTATGGAAAGGGAAGATTGGCATTTTAATAGCAAAAGCAATAAACAATGCCCAGAATACCCAGCTCTGAGTGTCGCTATCCAAAACTACTTTGTAAATATCACTGATAGCCGAAGAATGCGAACCTGGCGTTTGTAGATATAGATAAACCAAGGCCAGTAGCATAAAAAGGCTACCAAAAACAGTATAGATAAAAAACTTAAAAGTAACGGCGATGCGTTTCTCTCCACCCCAGATAGCAGCCAGAAAATAAACCGGAATCAGAGCGGCTTCCCAGAAAAGATAAAAGACAAAGGCATCTTGAGCTGTGAAAACACCGACCAAAGCCGACTCCATCAGCAATATCAGTGCATAAAATGCCGATGAATGATTGTAAGACTGACCAAATGTAGACAAGACAATCAATGGAACCAGAATGGTGGTAAGCAAAACCAACAGCATACTGATACCATCCATTCCGCCGCTGAAATATACTCCTAGTGAGGCAATCCATGGGTAGCTGTAGCCAAATTGAGTACCCGCTTCAGGCGAGAATTGTGATAGAGCATACAGTACAACGGCTAACTCGGCCAGAGCCAATCCAAAGGCCAGCATTTTATTGGCTTGTCCTTTGATAAAAGGAAGCAGTATGGCTGCAACTGCAGGAATTAAAATGAGTATAAGAGTAATCATTAAGAAACGTATTACGTTTATCGATTTTAATGAAAATCGTCAAAAGAATATTAAACTGCGTAAAATAGTATCGTTGAAAGAATAGAAACCTGATCTAGAATAGCATCTCTCTGAAATTGACCAGCAAGACAATAATAATACCGATAACCATGGCGAATACATAAAATCCGGTGGTGCCTGTTTGTAAGCGGCGAATCAGGTTACTGAGTTGTTTTACCAGTTTGCCTACTCCATTGACCAGTAAGTCAATAACAAAAAACTCAAATACCTGATAAAAGAAATAGGACATAATGGATACCGGTTTTACGAACAGGAGATTGTAAATCTCGTCCACGTAATATTTGTTGTATACCAGTTTCTGAACAAATGACATTGGCGCACCTTCTTCGGCAGGAACCGTGCGTTTTGAAACATACATCACATAAGCTACTACTAAGGACAGAATAGCACCTCCAGTAGAAATGCCCATCAGCATAAACTCTTGTGAATGAGACAGGTGTGCATGTTCAAAAGCAGATGGATTGGCCTTGTGAGCATTTTCAAACAAAGGTGCCATAAAATTGGCTAGTTTCGCCCCGCCTCCAAAAATTTCGGGTAAGTTAATCAGACCTCCAATGGCTGATAATACCGCCAGGATCATCAACGGCAATGTCATACTGATGGGTGACTCGTGCAAATGTTCACGCTGGTAATCGGTTCCACGAAATTCCCCGTGAAAGGTAACAAAAAGCAAGCGGAACATATAGAACGAAGTCATCATAGAACCAATCACGGCCAGCACCCACATGATAGGGCTATGCTGATAAACATTCATCAGAATCTCATCTTTGGAGAAGAAACCTGAAAATGGAGGGATACCTGAGATGGCAATAGTAGCAATGAGAAATGTAATGTACGTGATTTTCAGTTCTTTCCGCAATCCGCCCATGTGACGAATGTCTTGTTCGTCACTCATGGCATGGATAACGCTACCCGCTCCTAAGAACAAGAGTGCCTTAAAGAAAGCGTGTGTAATCACATGGAACATGGAGGCGCTATAAGCCATCACACCCAAGCCCATAAACATATAGCCTAACTGACTGACTGTGGAGTAAGCCAATACTTTCTTAATGTCATTTTGAAAGATGCCAATAGACGCTGCTAATAAAGCCGTGGCTAATCCAATGAATCCCACCCATTCCAACATTTCCGGAGCGAGACTGTATAAAGCATTGGAACGAATAATCATATAAATACCGGCTGTTACCATGGTTGCTGCGTGAATTAGAGCAGAAACCGGAGTCGGGCCAGCCATGGCGTCGGGAAGCCAGGTATACAAAGGAATCTGTGCAGACTTACCCATGGCTCCTACAAACAATAGCGCTGTAATCCAGGTCATTACCGTTGAGTCATTGGCAGCTACGGAAGCAGCTTTACCAAAAATCTGACTGTATTCTACGCTACCAAAATGAGCAATGATCAAAAAGATGCCTAATAGAAAGCCCAAATCGCCAATACGATTCATGACAAAAGCTTTGCGAGCTGCATTGCCATAGCTTTTGTTTTTACTCCAGAAACCGATCAGCAGATAAGAGCATAATCCTACACCTTCCCAACCAAAGAACATAATTACGTAGTTGGAACCCATTACCAAAAGGAGCATCGAAAAAACGAACAGATTCAGAAAGGCAAAAAACTTTCCAAAACCTTCGTCGTGATGCATATAACCTGCCGAGTAGATGTGTATCAGGGTGCCTACTCCTGTGACAACCATTAGCATAATCAGCGAAAGCTGATCGACTAGGAAGGAAAATGAGATGCTAAAATCGCCAACTGAGAGCCAATTGAATGCTGTAACAGTAAAAGGTGCGTTATTCGAAGCTAAGAAATAGCCAAATGTGTAAAGGGATAACAAAAAAGAGCCCAGTACAGCAGCAGTTCCGATAATACCGGCCAGTCCTTTCCCAATTCTGCGGAATCCTAGTCCATTGATAAGAAATCCGATCAATGGCAACAAGGGAATTAGTTTTACAGCTAATTGTATATCCATGCGTATGATGTGTGTTTGTCGGTTTCCGTTTATTGCCGGATTACCGTTTTAAAATAGTATCTCTTAAAATGACAAAACCTCGCTTACCACTTCAGCTTGTTCAAAATGCCAATGTCCACACTTTTCAGATTGCGGTAGATCATCACGATGATGGCCAAGCCTACCGATACTTCGGCGGCTGCCACAACCATGATGAAAAACACGAACACCTGACCGGATGCATCCGAACGGTAAGCGGAGAATGCTGTAAATAACACGTTTACGGCGTTGAGCATTAATTCAACGCACATAAGTACAATCAGAGCATTGCGACGAATGAGTACTCCCATAACCCCAATGCAAAAAAGCACCGTAGCAAAAAGGATGTAATAATTGAGCGGAACTGATTGAATGATTTCTGGAACTTGCATTGGGATATAACTAAAAGAGTGTTAGTCTGAAATAGTATCAGTGAAAAAGGCAAAACCTCTCAGATGGTAGGTTCACCCGGATCACGTTTGCCAAGCATGATGGCGCCTACCATAGCTACCAAAAACAATACGGATGCTAACTCGAATGGCAACAAAAAGTCGCGAAACAGAACCTGACCCAGGTTTTCCACCAAACCAATCTGTGAATCAATGGTGGTAGCAGGCAACGCGTCTACTTTTAATAAGGCTGCTAACAAGACAGACAATAGAATGAGGCCAGAGATGACTGCCGCAAATTTGACTGCAATGCTTTTTTGTGCTTCTGTGTCCCTTCGCAAGTTTAAAAACATAATCACAAAGAGGAAAAGCACCATGATGGCTCCGGCATACACAATGATGTTTACAACCGCAAGAAATTGTGCATTAAGCAAAAGATAGTGTCCGGAAAGAGAGAAAAACGTGATAATCAGATACAGAACACTATGAATGGGGTTGCGGGAAAAAACAACCATGCACGCACTAAGGATGGCAAGGAAAGTTAAAAACCAGAATACGTTTTGTATCATAGAAGAATAAGTCAGAAGTCGAAAATTCGACGAAATGAACTATCGATTTGGCAAGACCATTTCAATAGAAGCGAATCAGAAGCTGGTTTTCAGTAGTTGTTAAGTATAGATGCACCGTTTATAAACCTTCATTGACGGCGATTTGGGCATTGACCGCGCAAAAATAACAGGTTTTTTTAAAAAAGAACCGCACTGTAAAGAAAACCAGTGCGGTATGAAGATTTTTATGTAAGTTTTAGCTTTTTACGCCCGTATATTTCTGAATTCCGGTTGTAGCTCGGTCATCCATCTTCTCTACCAGTCGGTCTTTCCCGTAAATCACTTCATCACGGTCGTGGAAAGCAGGCGCAATTTTGTCGGGTTGTAGGAAAATAGCCGCTTTGGGGCATGCTTCTTCGCACAATCCACAGAAGATGCAACGCAGCATATTGATCTCATACACAGCGGCATATTTTTCTTCGCGGTATTGATTCTCTTCGCCTGGTTTACGTTCAGCGGCTGTCATGGAAATGGCTTCAGCAGGACAAGCTACGGCACACAACCCGCAAGCAGTGCACCGTTCGCGGCCTTGCTCGTCGCGTTTCAGTACATGCAATCCCCGAAAGATTGGGCTGAATGGTCGTTGTACTTCCGGATAATTAATAGTTGCTTTCTTTTTGAAAAAGTGCTTTAGCGTAATTCCCAAACCACCCGCAATAGCCGGAATATAGAGCCGTTCGGCTATCGTCAATGGGCTATTGTCAATTTTTTTAGATCTATCCGTTAATTTCATAAATTTCTATCATTAGCCTGATCACCAGGGTTTTGTCTTTTTGAAAGATACTATTTGATTAAGCTCGTTGGGCTTGCAGTTCTTTTTTCTGAGCAGCAGAGGCTTGCACCACTGCCACAATGACAATGACTGCAATTGAAATCCAAGGCAACCATCTCATTTCCAGTAATATTCCTGCACCTGTAAGAATTACGTTCAGAATTGCCAAAGGAATTAGCCCTTTCCAGCCCAGATTCATCAGTTGGTCATAGCGGAAACGTGGCAACGTCCAGCGAACCCACATGAAGAAGAAGATTCCAAACAGGATTTTAATGAAGAATACCAATGTGCCTACCGCCGTAGCCAGGTTGTGCCCGGTTACTTCCCCCAACGCATCTTTTAGTTGTGTACTCACCCAATCCATTCCGGGATAATTGAAGCCGCCAAAATACAGACAGGCTGTAACAGCACAAGACGCAAACATGTTGATGTATTCAGCAAACAGGTAAAAACCTAATTTCATGCTGCTGTATTCGGTATGGTAGCCACCAATCAACTCCGTTTCGCATTCGGGTAAATCAAAAGGCGTACGGTTACATTCGGCGAAAGCACAAGTTAAGAAGATGATAAATCCTAGCGGCTGGTATAAAATATTCCAGTTGCCGCCATGCTGACCTTCTACAATCGTTCGAATGGATAGTGAACCACTCATCAACAAAATGGCGATGATGGACAAACCCATTGCCAATTCATAACTAATGTTCTGAGAAGCGGCACGAACCGCACCCAGCAACGAAAATTTGTTGTTGGAAGCCCATCCACCAATCATCAATCCATATACACCTAAAGAAACCACACCAAAAACGTACAGAATGCCGATGTTTACTTCAATTCCCTGTACAGGAATGATGTTTTCACCCACAATAAAGCTATCTCCAAAAGGAATTACGGCACTTGACATACAAGCGGTAAGCATTGCCAGCGACGGACCGAAGATAAACAGCCATTTGTTGGCTTGTGCAGGAATAAAATCTTCTTTGAAAAACATTTTTCCAGCATCGGCAATCGGTTGCAGCAATCCTCCCCAACCTGCTCGGTTAGGCCCTTCCCGGTCTTGGATAAAACCGGCTACTTTACGTTCGGCCCAGGTAGAATACGTGGCAATCAGTAAGGTGATTCCAAAGATTGCCAGAATAATCAGGGCATTTACTACAATTGGTTCCATATCACTTCTTGTAAAATAGTATCTTTTAATAACTAAAAACCTGCTTACTTACTATTGGGGCGTACCACAATGCCAACCGGTTTTTCTTCGCCTGAAGGTAATTGGACAGGTTTGTCTTCAATCAGTTTGTATTGTTCGGCTGCTTGTTTGAATCCAAATGCAGGAATGGCTTTCTTCTCGTAATGATTGGCCGAGATTACCGACTGATGGCTGATGTGTGCCGGTCCTTCGATGGTCCAGTCAGACGTTTTCTTTTTATCAAAGCGGCATGTATTGCAAATGAATTCTTTTACCTCACCCCATTCGTTTTTGCGGCCGGTTACACGCAATACGTCGTCTCCTTTGTACCACAAGGTTACTTTGCCACAGCATTTGTCGCAATCCCGGTGAGCTGTTACTGGCTTGGTAAACCAAACCCGTTGTTTGAAACGGAATGTTTTATCAGTCAAAGCACCTACTGGGCACACATCGATCATGTTGCCGGAAAATTCGTTGTCGATAGCTTTGCTGATGTATGTGCTGATTTCCGCATGATCGCCACGATTCATCACACCATGTACCCGCTGATTCGTCAACTGATCGGCCGTGAATACGCAGCGGTAGCACAGAATGCAACGGTTCATGTGCAACTGAATGTATGGACCAATGTCTTCACGTTCAAAGGTGCGGCGTTCTTCTTCGTAACGTTGGCTTACCCGTCCGTGCTCATACGCGAAATCTTGCAAGTGACATTCGCCGGCTTGGTCGCAAATTGGGCAATCCAACGGGTGATTGATAAGCAAAAACTCTACGACTCCTCTACGAGCTTCCAGCACTTGTTCGTTAACTGTATTTTCGACTACCATGCCGTCTTGCACAGTCGTAATGCATGAAGGCACTAATTTGGGCATAGGACGGGGATCTTTAGCCGAACCAGCAGTCACCTTTACCAAACACGCCCGGCATTTGCCACCTGTTCCTTTCAGCGATGTGTAATAACACATTGCCGGAGGAGCTACATGAGGCCCGATTTGTCGAGCCGCCTGTAGGATGGTAGTGCCAGGAGCTACTTCTACTTCTATAGTATCAATGGTTACTTTAAATAACTGAGGGGCTGTATTTTCCATTAGTTAGTTCCTCTTCAGAATAGTATCTTTTGAAAACGTAAAACCTACTTATGCCAATACCGCTTCTTTGCGGTATATGGCACCTTTTTTCGTTGCCTCCGAAGGATGCTTCACATGCCATTCAAATTCATCGCGGAAGTGGCGAATTGCCGAACCTACGGGCCAAGCAGCCGCATCACCCAATGGACAAATTGTATTTCCTTCTATCTTTTTGGCAACATCTACTAACAAATCAATGTCATGCATATGACCGTGACCGTGTTCAAGGCGATGAAGCACTTTTTCCATCCAACCGGTTCCTTCCCGGCAAGGGCTACACTGTCCACATGATTCATGGTGGTAGAAGCGAGCAAAGTTCCATGTATTACGCACAATGCACTGATCTTCATCGAATACGATAAATCCGCCTGAACCCAACATGGTGCCCGTTGCAAAACCACCATCCGAAAGTGACTCATACGTCATCAGACGAGATTCGCCATTGGCCGTTTTGGTAATCAGATTTACTGGCAAAATTGGAACGGACGAACCACCCGCAACCAAGGCTTTTAATTTTTTACCATTGGCGATGCCACCACAATATTCGTCTGAATACAAAAATTCTTCTACCGAAACGCCTAATTCGATCTCATAAACGCCTGGCTTATTGATGTTTCCGCAAGCCGAAATGAGTTTGGTTCCCGTACTTTTGCCAACACCGATTTTAGCGTATTCTTCGCCTCCATTGTTTACAATCCAGCTGGTAGCGGCAATGGATTCGACGTTATTTACTACCGTAGGGCAGGCATACAAACCCGAAACCGCAGGGAATGGGGGTTTGTTACGTGGATTTCCGCGTTTGCCTTCCAAACTTTCTAGCAATGCGGTCTCTTCTCCGCAAATATAAGCTCCGCCACCTGGGTGCACATACAAATCGAGATTATAACCTGAACCTAAGATGTTTTTTCCCAACAATCCTTTGGCATAGGCCTCGGCAATGGCTTTTTCCAGAATCCGAATCACAGACATCATTTCGCCGCGCACATATATATAGGAAGTATTGGCACCCAGTGCAAAACTTGATACAATCATTCCCTCAATCAATGTATGCGGACTATGCATCATCAAGTGGCGATCTTTGAATGTACCAGGTTCCGACTCGTCACCATTGCAAACCAGGTAACGGGGTTTGCCTTCTGGCTTAGCCAGAAATGACCACTTCATGCCTGTTGGGAAACCGGCACCACCACGACCCCGCAATCCTGATTTTTTTACTTCTTCTACAATCTCGTCAGGAGTCATGCTGGTCAAGGCTTTTTTCACTGCCCGGTAGCCACCATATTTTATATATGTATCAATTGGCTTTAAATCTTCTTTGCCAATATGTTCGGTTAATATTTTGATACCCATTTCTTTATTGCAGAGGTTTTTGCCTTTTAAAAGATACTATTTTCAAACCCATTCGCTGGCAATCAGATTCTCGATTTTTTCTGGTGTCAGATTTTCGTAGTAGATATAGTTACCATCTTCCTTCTTTAACCGTACCTGTAACACGGGCGCATATCCACATGCTGCCAGACATTCTACTGTTTTCAGTGTGAACATGCCATCAGGGGTTGTTCCTCCCACTTTAACTCCCAGCCTGTTTTCCAGGTATTCAATGGTATCGTCAGAGCCGCGCAACATGCAAGGGCCTGTTCGACAAACCTCCAATACGTATTTACCTACCGGTTCAATCTGAAACATAGTATAGAAAGTAGCCACTTCATACACTTCCACAGGTTTGATGTTTAATAAACCCGCTACATAATCCATTACAGGTATGCTCAGCCAGTTCCATTCATTTTGCGCCAAGTGCAAAATAGGCAGCAACGCTGACTTTTGCCGATCAGAGGGATAACGGGTAATAATTTCCTGTGCTTTTTTCAGGGTTTCCGGTGAAAACCCGACTTTTTCCGGTGTATTTACCTCACTCATGGGGTTTATATCTGAATTTTTGTACTATTTTTTTGAATCAAATTGACTTTATAAAAATCAAGCTTCTGAAATTAGGCATCCAATTCGCCGGCAATTACGTTCAGGCTACTCATAATCACAATCGCATCGGAAAGAGTAGTACCAATACACATTTCCGGAAATGCCTGATAGTAAATAAAACATGGCCGACGGAAATGCAACCGATAAGGAGTACGGCCTCCGTCGCTTACCAGATAGAAGCCCAGTTCTCCATTGCCACCTTCTACCGAGTGATACACTTCACCGACAGGTGCATCAATTTCACCCATGATGATTTTGAAGTGATAAATCAGCGCTTCCATGCTGCGGTATACTTCTTTTTTCGCAGGCAGGTAATATTCGGGGGCATCGGCAAAGTAAGGGCCTTCTGGCAGATTATCCAAGGCTTGCTGAATAATGCGCAAACTTTCCCAAATCTCACCATTACGAACCATAAACCGGTCATACGTATCGCCCGTGCTTCCTACCGGAATATCAAATTCAAAATCTTCGTACGATGAATACGGATTCATTACCCGCACATCGTAATCGACACCAGCGGCACGTAAATTGGGCCCGGTAAAACCATAGTTCAAAGCACGTTCAGGTGTAAGAGGGCCAACACCTTTGGTACGGTCCATGAAAATACGGTTGCGGTTGAACATCTTTTCGAATTCCTTCATTACGGGAGGAAATTCGGCTATCCATTTTTTCAGTTTAGCTAACGCAGTTTCATTCAGATCACGTTCCATGCCACCTGCACGGCCCATGTTGGTTGTCAGTCGGGCTCCACAGATTTCTTCGTAGATTTCGTATATTTTTTCACGTTCCTGGAATACATACAAGAAGCCCGTAAAGGCCCCTGTATCAACTCCCAGAATGGAATTACAAATCAGGTGATCGGCGATACGTGCCAATTCCATGGCAATTACCCGAATGTACTGAGCCCGCTTGGGTACGGTAATTCCCAGTAGTTTCTCAACCGTCATATGCCATCCCATATTATTGATAGGGGAGGAACAGTAATTCATCCGGTCGGTAAGGGTGGTAATCTGATAAAAAGGACGGTGCTCGGCAATTTTTTCGAATGCCCGGTGAATGTAACCCACTGTAGGCACACCCGAAACTATTTTCTCACCGTCCATGGTGAGAATATTCTGAAATATACCATGCGTAGCCGGGTGAGTAGGGCCCAAGTTTAGCGTGGTCAGATCGTTTACATATTTGGGGGTTTCCGGCTTTTGTTCCAGTGATACTTTGTTGTTTCCTGGCACCTGCAATTGATTTCCGGCAACTTGTATATCAGACATGTTTTTCTTAAGAATAGTTAATTTGAATAGACAGTCTTCTGATCTAATGCTAGTTATCTTCCAAAGTGGAAATCTTGTTTGTCACGGCGAGTCTGGTCTTCTAGCGGATATTCTCTCCGCATCGGGAAATAATCCATTTCATCCACATTCAGAATACGCTGCAGATTTGGATGGCCTTTAAAAATGATGCCATAAAAATCGTACGTTTCGCGTTCCATCCAGTTGGCAGTAGCAAACAAGCCGGTTGCCGTAGGAATTTCCGGGTTATCAATGGACAGGAAAACCTTAATCCGCAAACGGATATTGTGTATCAGACTATGGACATGGTAAATAACTCCCAATTCATTGCCTGCATTGTCCGGATAATGGATGCCACACAAATCGGTCAGAAATTGAAACTGAAATTGCTTGTGAGTATATACATATTGCAACAAGTCTATGATTTGTTCACGATGGGTAGTGAGAGTCAACAAACCATAAGGTTCATGTATATCAAAAATGTCGTTGCCATAACGGCTTGTCAAATCTTCTACAATTTCCGGATGAGTCATTAGAAGTTTCGGATTTCGGATTTCGGATTTTAAGGAATTACGCTCGCTTAACCGATATCTGTCTGAAAATAGTATAGTTTAAAACAGCAAAACCCCGCAAGAGGGTTGAGCGTCATTTATTTGATATTATAAGAATTAAGCAAAAGACGGTATTCTTCGGAGTTGCGGCGACGTAATGATTCATTTTTTGCCAGTTCCTGAATCTGCATCAGTCCTTCCAAGATTTGCTCAGGGCGTGGCGGACAACCCGGCACGTAGATGTCAACGGGAACCACGCGGTCAATGCCTTGCAGCACACTATACGTATCAAAAATACCACCGCTGGATGCACAGGCACCCACCGCCATTACCCAACGAGGCTCAGCCATCTGTTCGTACACCTGCTTCACAATCGGGCCCATTTTCTTGGCAATGGTTCCCATCACCATCAGCAAATCGGCCTGGCGGGGCGAAAAGCTGGGACGTTCGGAGCCGAAGCGGGAAATGTCGTAGTGAGAGCCCATCGTTGCCATAAACTCAATGCCACAGCAGGAGGTAGCGAATGGCAATGGCCACAAAGAGTTGGAACGCGCCAACCCAATCACTTTGTCAAATGAGGTTGCAAAAAAGCCTGAACCTGTGTGTCCTTCCGGAGCCTCAACCATTTTTATATCACTCATGTTTTCGTTGCTTTGTCGTAAATTGAAAATACTATCGTTCTGATTAACAACATCTTTTAAACCAAAAATGTTTCTTAAACGAACAAATGCTTAACAAGTACTTTTCGTTTTGGGAAGGATACTATTTTATTGCTCCCACTTTAACACTCCTTTTTTGATAACATAGTAGAATCCGATGAGGAGCAAGCCCATAAACAACAACATTTCCCAGTACCCAAGCCAGCCAAGTTTAGTGAAATTAACTGCCCAGGGGTACATGAAAATAATTTCAACATCGAAAAGTACAAACAAAATGGCTGTCAGAAAATATTTGACCGAAATAGGTGCACGTGCATCGCCAGTAGATTCAATGCCGCATTCCCAGGTGTCATCTTTTACTTTGCTGTGCCTGCGCGGGCCTATTTTTAACGCGGGCAACAAATAGTTGGTAGTAAACATCGTCACTACTACAAAGCCAATAGCCGCACCCAACTGGATGAGTATCGGCAGATAATCAGAGGGCAAATATTGATGTTTCATATAAGTAAAAGCAAAGATTGTGTATATACATCCAATCGGATCATTTAATTAAGTATTGATTCCGGTTGGAACAGGTTCTGTCTGACTGCTGTGAATTTGTGTGCAAATATAACAGTAAAAGTAAATCTTTGTGGCGATTATGACTTTAAAATGCAACAAAATATTACTTGATTTTGGTATGGGTTCGCGGAAAAATACAAACATAGTTGCGGGTAAGTACAAAAATAAAGCTTGTATTGCCAGCCTATTGCCAAATCACAAAATAATAGTTACTTTTGCATCCGTTTCTGCAAAAAAAGGCAAGATTATGTATCATTCACAATGTTGGTGCTTTAGTAGAAAACGCTGAAAACTTATTTGAAAGTATGAAAGTTTCTTTGAAGATTGGACAAACTGTTGGCATTCTAATCCTTTTGCTGTTGTTTATAGCATCAGGAATGGCATTGCCCCGTCCTCAGGCTGAGCCAGTCAGAAAAGTAACTAATACTTCTAAAAAAGACGCCCATTCATCACAGACAGTAATTAAACAAGCTGATGAAGCCGTAGTGCCCGTATTTACGGTAAAGCTTTGCCAGCAGGTTTTTGTTACATTTGAACGGTATTTTTATATTCTTTCCAACGAGAAGCCCCGTCATCCGAATACCTATCCTATTTTTCGGTCGGCTTTCTTTGCCAATATTTTCTCCAAGACGATAGCCATCAATGCGCCTTAGGCCATTGGTATCGTGTGTATTTTTGTTCCAAAAGTTACATAACGCTTCCTTTGATTTCTGATTTAGCCATCAGAAATATGATCTCATCTTAAGGCAAAACCTGCCTGTATCTGATTACTTTCTAATATTTATATTATCTAATTAACTCAACTTTATGCGTAGTAGAGGTTTAATAATTTTCTTATCTGTGGTGTTTGCCGCGATGAGTTTGTACTATTTGTCATTTACATTCTTGTCTCGCAGCATTGAAGAAAAGGCGGTGGCTTATGCTACTCAAAACGGGACTGTAAACACATCGCGTAAACAAGCCTATCTGGATTCGATCTGGAATGAAAAAGTAGTAGGGCCGTTTACCTACAAGCAAATCAAGGAGCAAGAAGTAAAGCTTGGCCTGGACTTGAAAGGTGGAATGCACGTAGCCATGGAGGTATCGGCTGCCGACGTGTTGCGCAACCTGGCTGGCAATAATCCGGATCCTGCTTTTCAGCAGGCACTCGGCGATGCCAACAAAGCCCAGATGACACAGCAAGGCAATTTTGTGGATTTGTTTTATTCGGCTTTTCAAAAGCGAGCTCCCGGCGTAAAGCTGGCAACCATCTTTGCCAACAGCAACAATCAGAGCACGATCAACTTCAACTCGTCTGACCAGGATGTGGTTAAATACGTGAAAGACGAACTGGAAAAAACCATTGATTTGTCGTTTGAAGTATTGCGCCGCCGGATTGATGCGTTTGGCGTTGTTCAGCCCAACATCCAACGTCTGCAAGGAACTAACCGCATTCAAATTGAGCTGCCCGGTATTGACGACCCTAAGCGGGTACGCAAACTATTGCAGGGTGTTGCCAAACTGGAATTTCATCAGGTATGGGAAATGCAGGATTTCTATCCTTATTTTCTGCAACTAAACGATTATCTGGTAAAGCAGGAAAATGCAAAGAAAGACCTGCAAAAGTCGGACAGCGTATTGGCTAAACTAGGTGCCGCTACCAACAATGGTAAAAAAGAACCGGTGATGGATACCACAGGTGGTTCGCTTGCCGATCAACTTTCGAAAGGAAAGAATAATGCGAAAGCGGGCGATTCTACCTCTGCCACTAATCCAAACGAAAGCAGTACACTTTCTAAATTATTTACATTGACTCAGAGTGGCCTTTTGGTAAATGTAAAAGATACTGTAAAAGTGAATTCCTTGTTGAGTCGTCCGGATGTGCGGTCTATCTTCCCGTCAAACCTGGCGTTTATGTATGACAGCAAGCCTGCCGAACCCGATGCTACGGGCAAGCAGATGATCATGCTGAATGCAATCAAGAAAGGCCGCAATCAGGCGGCATTGCTGAGTGGCGAGGTTATTTCATCGGCTCGTAACGACCTGGATCCGCTGACCGGAAAGCCGGAAGTAAGCATGAAGATGACCGCACAAGGTTCGCAAGCCTGGGCTCGTATCACCAGCCAGAATGTAGGCAAACGCATTGCCATTGCTTTGGATAATGTCGTGTATTCGGCTCCGGTAGTGAATGGTCCTATTCCAAACGGTAACTCACAGATTTCAGGAAGCTTTACAATCGAAGAAGCAAAAGACTTAGCTAACGTGTTGGTAGCCGGTAAAATGCCCGTACCTACGCGCATCGTAGAAGAAGCTGTTGTTGGTCCTACTCTAGGGCAGGAAGCCATCAATCAGGGTCTGATTTCCATCTTCGCCGGCTTGGCACTGATTGTTGTATTTATGATTGGCTATTATAACAATTCTGGCTGGGTTGCCAACATCGCTGTATTGCTCAATATGTTGGTGATATTAGGTGTGTTGGTGCCACTAGGAAACGTATTGACATTACCCGGTATTGCTGGTATCGTATTGACTATCG
Organism: uncultured Sphingobacteriales bacterium; assembly: GCA_963520985.1. Lineage (GTDB taxonomy): Bacteria > Bacteroidota > Bacteroidia > Cytophagales > 172606-1 > Xanthocytophaga. The sequence goes on along the minus strand of CAUQTA010000013.1, from coordinate 21,790 downwards.
GTATGGCTGTGGATGCGAACGTTTTGATTAATGAACGGGTGAAAGATGAGTTACGCGCAGGAAAACCAATTCTGGCTGCTACAGAAGAGGGATATCGTGCGGCGTCTGTTTCAATCTTGGATGCGAACGTGACAACAGCTCTAGCGGGTTTTGTTCTCCTTCTATTCGGGGTTGGTCCTATCAAAGGGTTCGCAGTTACGCTGGTCATCGGTATTTTCACTTCGCTGTTTACCTCAGTTCTGGTTACCCGCCTGATCATTGATAGCCGTTTGCGCAAAGGGAAATCGTTTAGCTTCTTCACTAGCTTTTCTAAAAATTTGTTCAAAAATGTAAACTACGACTTTGTATCCAAGCGTAAGATTGCCTATGTAGTATCTGCTGTTTTCATTGGCGCTGGTATTGTATCGATGATTGTACGTGGGTTTGACTACGGTGTCGATTTTAAAGGCGGCTGGACTTACGTGGTCAAATTTGATAAATCGGTAAGTGGCGCGGAAGTACAGAATGCTTTGACAGGGCCCTTGACTACAACTCCAGAAGTAAAAGCATACGGTGGAGCAAACAAAGTGCAGATTACGACTACATACCTGATTGATGATCCGAGTGATAACACCGCCGACCGGGTAGACCAGGCACTGAAGGCCGGGCTAAGCAAACTTAACACAAAATACAATGTAGAGAGCAGCGCCAAAGTAGGACCTACCGTAGCAAATGACATCAAGGCATCGGCCCTCTATTCTGTAGCCATTGCTATGGCGGCCATTTTCCTTTACATCTGGTTGCGTTTCCGCAAATGGCAATATGCCATGGGTGCTACCATTGCGGTAGTACACGATACGTTTGTGATTCTGACGGTTTACACGCTGTTTAAAGATTTTATGCCATTCTCGTTGGATATCGACCAAAACTTTATTGCTGCTGTGTTGACCATCATTGGTTTCTCTGTAAACGATACAGTGGTAGTATTTGATCGGGTTCGCGAATCGTTTACGCATAATCCGACCGAATCGCCAAAAGATGTGGTAAACAAAGCCTTGAATGAAACCTTCTCTCGTACGGTAATTACCTCAACTACAGTATTCCTGGTAGTATTGATCCTTTTATTATTCGGTGGAGATACAATTCGTGGATTGTCGTTTGCGTTACTGATCGGTGTAATTACAGGTGCCTATTCAACAATTTACATTGCATTGCCATTTGTAGTAGATGCCTATAGTAGCAATAAGGAAAAAGAACTGGTTACTAAGTAATCTGTAAAATAGTATCTTTTAAAAGAGAAAAACCCGCTAGCAGTAGCGGGTTTTCTTTTTGAGAGAAATCTGTGATTAGTGTATGTCTGCAGCGATCAGGGTTTCTTTTCATTCCTTGTAAATCGTGGCATTGAGGTTACAGATCCCACAAAGCCTTCGGCAGGTTTTGCCTTTTTCAACGATACTACTTTGCCAGGAGCTTTTATCTTCTTATTGCCTACCAATAAAAAACCGATGCATGGCTGCATCGGTTTTTTGTATTTCAAAACATACTATTCTTAAGACTGTACTAAGCCCAGAATCAATAGAACCAAACCAACGATGAACATTAAAAGACCCAATACAGGAATAACAAACAACAAAACCAAACCTAAGGCTAACAAAATGACACCAATTAGAGTCAGGTTGTTCAATGCTTTCGCAGCCGAAGCATCTTTCAATTCTTTGATTTCCTTGGTTTCCTGAACGCCCATTTTGTCCAACTTCTTGGTCAGTTTTTTCAGTGCCATTTGAGCCGCAGCTTTTTGAACTTTATTAAGTTCTTTTACCTCGCCTGCTGCTTGCTGCTCAGAAGCCTTTTCTAACATTGCATTCGCTTTAGCTATTTGCTTGGCCTCTTTAGCTGATGCATTAGCAGGAACCGCGATCTGAGGAACTTTTTTGGTAGCTTTTTGTGGGGCAGTTACAACTGTTGCTTCAGTACTTGATTGTTGAGAAGTACTCTCTGCCTGGCCAACTTGGGCGGCCTGAGCAGGTTGCTGGCTTACTTCAGTCTGAGCAAACGCAACATTTGTAGTGAAAAGAGTGCACAAAGCAGTAGTTAAAACGGTACTTGCAAGTAGTCGTTGGAGCTTTTTCATAGAATGAGAGTTGGTAAATGGATAAATTGTTAAAAAAATGAATTGGCAAAAAAATGACTTACACGGTCAATTGCAAGGACAATGTAAAGAAATTCTTCTGAATCTGTAAATTTCTTATCTCTAAAAAATCGTTCCAGTTGTTACCGTTGGTAGTTAGTCAATAACAAAAAAAGTACTGGTAATTTCGTCTGCCAACAACTTTCCCTTTTGCGTCAGTTTTAAGATGCCTGACTCTAAGGCAATTAGACCACTTTCCTGATAGAGTTGGAAAGCGGAGGGATGGATTCTGGGCAGATCATATCCCCATTTTTGATGCATATATTTTATATCGCTTCCCCATCGGGTACGCAAAGATGTGAGCAGGTAATCGTTGATTTGTTCATTTCGGGTGAGGGTTTCGATGGTACAGGGGATACTATTTTGGGTGAGCCTGCGAATGTATTGTGCATTATTGGCAACATTAAACTGACGCGTATCTCCATTGAACGAATGTGCAGAGGGACCTATTCCCAGATAAGGCTTTTGTAACCAATACCCACTGTTGTGACGGGCGTAGTAGCTGTTTTTGGCAAAATTCGAAATCTCATATTGCTCAAATCCGGCTTTTTCCAATTCTGAGAGCATCATCTCAAATTGGATAGCACTGAATTCTTCATCGACAGGAACTATCTTTTTTTGCTTTACCCATTTTCCAAATACTGTTTGTGGCTCAATAGTAAGGCAATAGGCCGACAAATGTGGAATGTTCAGTTGTATAACTTTTTGCAGGTCCCTTTCCCAAACCGAATGATCGGGGTGAGGTATGCCATAGATTAAATCAACTGTGAGGTTTTCAAAACCCGCATCTTGCACATTCTTAATGCACATTTCAGAATCGGTTGCCGTATGAGCCCGGTGCATATATTGCAAATGAGGTTCGTAAAAAGACTGAATGCCGATGCTTAAGCGATTGATAGCCGTATACCGGAGTTGCATTATTTTTTCGGTAGACAAATCGTCCGGATTGGCTTCAAGTGTTATTTCAGCTTCGGTACTTAGACTAAAGTGAGAAGATACAGTGTCCAGAATCAGATTCAGATCCTTGGCAGTTAATAAGGATGGGGTGCCTCCACCAAAATAAATAGTCTCTAAAGAAGTAGTGTTCAGGTAGTTTTTTTGCAAATCAATTTCTTTGCAGATAGCCTGTATCATACTATCTTTTAACTCCTGGTTGGTGCTAAAGTGGAAGTCGCAGTAATAGCAAGCTTGTTTGCAGAAAGGAATATGGATATAGAGTCCAGACAAAACGAATAAATTAACAGGGTGAATGTATCTTACAAGTTAAACTACAATGGGCAGGTTTTTAGTTTTGTAAGGATACTATTTTTGTATAAAGAAAATCTGTAGTAACAGAAAACCCCGCTATAACAAGCGGGGTTTTCTGTTAATGGTATCTAAGTGATAGATTCAATTCCAGCGTTCGGGACTTTGCCATATAACTTTTCCTTCCCGGTTAATATACGTTTGTTTTCCATTCAGAATGATACATGCATTGCCCGCTCGAAAGCCGCTGTTATCAAAAACGTCATCTTTAGGTATGTCAAACTTTATATTACCAAAAGCTTCTTTGCCCGACTTATCCACAAAAGAATAGGTAGGTTCAGGAGCCTGGTCATAGAAATATACTTTACGTACTGGCTGGTTTTTTTGTACCACTGCAAAGCCTTCGCGAAAAGGATACACTTTATAAAAAGACAAATCAGCAATCGTCTGTCCTTGAGGATCAATCAAATAAAACTTTTTATCGTAACTGGAGTATGTCCAGGCAACACCATTACTGAAAGGGAGAGCTGTAAACCCTACGGGTATAGTAATGGATTTTTTGGCATGTGTATCTATGTAAAAAGCGCTGTTTGCCTCTTCCATCAGGCACAAACCATCTGAAAACGAGCGGTAGTAAAACGGCGGTATTGTCAGTGAATCAACCAACGATTGATTGTAGGCACCTTTGATAAGAAATACACCCTTGATATCAATCAGTCCTGTGCCTTCGTCACTTTTTACCCAAGCATAGCCCTGGCAGAAGGAAGAAAATGGATAAATTGCTTGCGTACTGCGTTTATAACCCGTAAACAAAGGCGCAATGGCAAAGTTGCCGGTTTTATCAATAAACCCTACTTTTTTACTTTGAGAATCTTCTACCGCTGCCAAGCCTTCCTGGAAGGGATGAATGGGCCAGTAAGTGCCATCGGTTGGGTAAGTTTTTTCGTAAAGCAGCTTTCCTGTGTTGTCAATGTAAAATGCTTCTAGTCCTTTGCGTTTTCGTTGCATAACCGGGGCAGAGCCTTCACTAAAGTCACGCACCAGATCATAAACCGGCGGAATGACTTCTTTGCCTTTCATATCCATAAACCCCCACTTTCCATTTTTTCGGAATCGGGCTAAGCCTTCCGAAAAATTCCCGACACGTTCAAAGGTAGGCGCAATTACGATTTGCCCGCTTCCATTAATAAATCCCCATGCATCGGCAATCCGGATGGGCAATAAGGCCGTTAGGCTTTGCAGTTGTTCTTTGGCTTGTGTGGTGTAAGGACTGGCCGGATTTTCTTTTATGTAATTTTCGAGTGTGTTGCCTGATGAGGAATGCATTACTTTCTGTTCGTAATACAGTTTTTCATAGTGCGCCTTTGCTTTGTCCCGGTAGGGACTATCCGGATAGTTTTTGTAGAAGTTTTCGTATGCCTGCCAGGTATTGTCGACAGTTTTGTGTTCATACCACAACTTCTCATACTGACTTTTGGCTTCTATAACTTGTTTGGCATTGGGGTATCTGACATAGAAGCTTTGGTAGGCTTGATAGGTATTGGCATGTTGAGCCTCCGCAAATGCTACATCATATTTGTACTCCGTAGCTTTAGCTACTACATCAGGTAGGCTGGCGAATTTGGTTATGATTTTATCAATGGCGGCTGCATTTTTAGATGCGATGGCTTCCTGAACTGCCTTTTGTCCGATAACCTGTTTGAGTTTTTGCATTTCACCAAGAGTAATTCCCAGTTTATGCAAATTAGTAAGTTCTTTTGTAGTAAGGGTCGAATAGTATTTTTCGGCAAGGGTCAGGTAATCGATGGCCTTAAAATAATCGTAAGGCTTATTATCTATATCTGAATAAAATACGGCTAGGGCATAATAGCCGCCTGCGTGAAACGAGTTCTTTGCAATGATTTGCTCAATGAGCACTTTTGCCGAATTAAAATCTTTTTCTTTAAGTGCTTTTAATGCTTTTTCCAGATCATCTGCCTGTGTAGTTGCATATGAAGATGGTACAACCAGAAACAGAAGTGCAATGATATGTGTTATTAAAACTTTCATACTGTTTTATACCAAAAATGAAGGCATTATGTGATAAGTCTATGGATTGGTATAGTTTATGGGCGAAAGATAAACATTGACAGAGTAACAAAAAAATAACCAAGTCGGGATAGGTATGTTTCCAATGCCGCCCTGACTTGGTTAGAAGTGAAATCTTCTAAGACTACTGATTCGTATTTTGGAGACTAACTACCTGACCCACGTTTTTTTCATCAGAGCCTTCTCCAAATTCTTTGGTTGAAAGAACAGTTGAAGAATACCAGACGATCTTCATATTTCTGTCAAAAATAATTTTGACTTTTGAGGTAATTGTCTGTCCCTTGTTCGCTGATTTTCGAAAGCATTTCATCTCTTCTTTAAAGTCAGCCTGATACATTCCATTTCTATTTTGGCTGATTTCTAGCGAGTTAGGTTTAATCGTGCTAATTGCTCCCTGAAAATCAGTATAGTAATTGTTTCGCAGAGCCTCTGAAATAATCTGAGGGGTAACATCTGATGCTGTAAGAAAACGTTTTACACTGCGTGCATAGTATTTGTTAGCATCCAGCTTTTGCCCACTCAGATCTTGGTAGTATGCATTTAGAATTTTCTTAACTGAAACAGTTTTGGCGTCTTCTTCAGCCACGTTTTCAATGCTTGCTTGTTTGCCCCCTTTGTTACCCTTATCCTCTACCGGTTCAGTAACAGAGTTCGGGTTAACCACTGCTATCGATTTTTCTTCTTTATTTTCGGGTGTATAGTTTGGAATAGGTTCAATGTCTTTCGCAGTATCTTGTTGTACTGTGGTCAACTCATCCGGTGTCTCATTTGGATTGTAAAAAGCTGTGTCAATTACTAAACCCTCACTCGATATAGGGTCTGGGCCATTTCCAATACCTCCGCGTTCAAGAGACATAAACATATTTGCTAAGGCAACGTTTATTACACATCCGGCTACCACTACCAACATTGCGGAGATTAAATAGCGCATGCTACGGCTACTTACCTTACCGATAAGTACACTACTGGCTAACCGTGGTAATAACAAACCTGCTAATACAGGAAGTATGCATAGGAAAACTAAATTAATATCTTGATCCTGACCAAAAGCCAAAACAGCTGATAAAACGCAGGCTAGTACCACGCCAATGGCTCCCCCAATGAGGTAATCGCGGCGTATATACGTTTTGATTTCCTGCAAGAATCGATTGGCTTCTCTATGTTCAGGACGTAAAGAGAGAATTTTTTGAACAAAAGGATATGCTTTGTCAAACTGCTTATACAAAAGCAGGTTTTTGGTTTCGTTAGAATAATAGCGGATTACTTCATCCGGATTTTCATATACATCACCTGTAATTGTTCTTTCGGCATGCGCATTCGTTTCCGATGTTTCTCCGGATGCTTTTGTTCCATCAATTAGTATTTGCTTCAAATGGTCAAACTCGCCTTGTGTAATAGCTCCCGCCTGCAGCAAGTCTTTTAAGGTCTTGAGTTCTTCCAGTATAAATTGGTTATACATAGCCCACTTTCTGTTGTAGTTGATGTAATAATTTAGTAGTAATAATAAGCAATGGTAAACACATCTATAGACACCTGATTGTTCAGAAACGTTGCCTCAGTGGTTTTGCTTTATGTGAATTTGGAGATTTATCGCACTTAAAAATAAGAAAGATTTAAACGTCTGTTTTTGAATCTAAAAATTACATATAGTTTTTGGACTTTCAAAAATAAAGCAAGATTTAGATAGAAACCAGACAAAGATATAAGATCTTAGTAAAGATACCTATGATTTAAACTTCTTTGCCGTAGAATCTTATTAAAATTCTATTTTTTGTCGATTTAGTAACAGGAGTATTGAGTTATTAAACAAAACTAATCCAGAGATAAATACTTTATAATGACTGTTTTTCTTACATATATATCTCAACTAAGAGTAAAGTAAACGTTTGGTTACTATTAGTTTTGCTTATTGCTGTTCAGATACTTGGTAAAAAGTAGTGCCAGTAGGAAATAATCTCTCTAATAAAAGAAAAGTGCGGAGATAAAAATAGAGATAAACGATTGATAATCAAAATTTTTCTCAAAAATTAGTTCTATTTTCGTAAGCTAAGCTAAAAAATGAGTATTCTGTCTTTTTTGGGAAATTAAAACCTCAGTTGTAGGAGCCTTTTTTGCATTTAAATTATTTTTGTGTGCTTGATAATGCAGTTTAATAGGATAATTCCTTGTTTGTTTGTCGTTTTTTTATGTGTCGGGTTTTCATACGGCCAGGCTGTTAAAAAATGGACGGTTCGTTATCATATTTCTGTAGAAGATCAACTTATCTGGACCAATCTAAAGCCTGTTAGACTCGTTGCTGATTCGGCAGCTGGTTTGAAGGATTTTAAAGCTATTATTTTAAAAGCACATGCCAAAGGTTATTTGACTGCATCGGTGGATGAGATAATTTGGAAAGAAGATACTGTTCATGTTACCGTTTATTTAGGAAAAAAGTATAAATGGGCTAGATTAACTGCCGGAAATGTTAACGAAAGTATTTTACGTGAAGTGGGCTTTCGGGAAAGGTTTTATAACGGATTGACTTTTCGTTATGGGCAAGTCGTTTCTTTAGAAGAGCGTTTATTAAATTTTGCACAGGAACGAGGGTATCCTTTTGCTGTCATTGGGCTGGATTCAGTTGCTATCAATGACCAAGCAGTAATGGCTAGTTTGAATTATCAGCCAGGTGTACGCATTGTATTGGATACCTTGCGAATAATAGGTTCTGCACGTCTCAGGCAGCGGTTTTTGGAACGTTGGCTGCGTTTACAGCCTGGCATGCCTTACAGTCAGAACCGACTTGACCAGGCAGATGCTTTACTCAGGCAGCAGCCTTACTTAGCTGTAAATCAGCCTTATGAAGTCGTTTTTAAAAATGACAGGGCTTACCTGACATTCTATGCGAATGCGGGCAAAGCAAGTGAAGCAGATGGAATAATCGGCTTCCAGCCTAATGAGCAGGAGAAGGGGCGTCTATTATTGACCGGTGAACTCAATCTGAAACTGCGAAACTTGTTTAATGCTGGAGGAAATTTTGCTTTTAATTGGCAGCAGATTAAGCGAGCCTCGCCCCGGCTCAATATCAGTTATGCACAACCTGCATTTCTAGGAACTCCGCTTGAAGTAAATGCTTCATTCCAATTGCTGCGCGAAGATTCTGCAACCAGCGTTCAGAATGGGTTTCTCACGCTAAGTCAGCAGGCAAATGTATTTTATAACCTAACTGGGTTTTCCAAAATAGGTGTAGGTATTGAACGTCGGACATCTCGTTTGGCTGACAGCACATTGCGATTAGGAAGTGAAGGTCTGCCTTTGCAAGCCAATACCAATTGGCTAGCTTACCGCATACAGTATATTTACAATCATGTCGACAACTTCTTCTATCCAAGACGCGGTTGGTGGGCCAGTGCTACTTTGGCCATTGGCAACAAGCAAATTCCAGATAGCGAAAGCCTTAGCCAGCCCGGTGTATCGATCAAATCAAGTAGCCCACAACTGGCCTATCAGTTAACAGTACGCAAATACATTCCTTTGAGGCAACGATCTGCATTTTTTGGACAACTGACAGTCGCCCAAATTTTCAATGACAATTTGTTTCAGAATGATCTTTTTCGCTTGGGTGGACTAACCAGTCTGCGGGGATTTAACGAAAATTTCTTTTTTGCATCGGCTTATGGAGTGGCTACACTCGAATATCGTTTTTTTTGGGAGCCAACCTCTTACTTATTCGCGTTTTATGACCACTCCTTGTTGCAAACACGTATTTTAAATCAAGTGACTACCGATAATCCGTCAGGGATAGGTGCAGGTTTGAGTTTTAGTACCAAAGCGGGTATATTTACGATTGTTTACGCTTTGGGTAACTCTCGTGACCGATCCCTGGGGTTGGGTTTTTCAAAGATTCATTTTGGTCTTGTATCCCGCTTCTGACACCCATAGGTTTTGCTCTTTTCACAAATGCTATTTTCTAAGCTCTTTACTAACCATACTCATTGGGAATGATAAAAAGGTATTTGGATTTGATTAAATCCTGAATTTTATAAAATTAGAAATATGCTATTTCAGCATAAGTGCATCGTTTCGATTTGTAGTTTATTGCGTTTCACCCGTCGATTTTTCAGTAAGTGTATAAAAATCAATTCAATACCCTATATATTTGTAATCAAACCCGGAAAATATTTCCGGCAAGAGTTTCATTCAAATTGTGATATTAAGGGTTTTAGCGTTTCTATGCAGACTATTTTAAGCAGCTAATTCTAAAAAACAGTTAACTTGTATCTACCAACTAATCTTTTACTGGCTTTCTTGTGGGCTTTTGTAGTCTCTGTTTTTGCTATTCCTTCAATTGTGCAAGTAGCTCATGCTAAAAAACTGCTTAACGAACCCAATGGCCGTAGTATGCATGCACTGCTAACCCCAAGACTTGGCGGGATGGCTATTTTTGCCGGATTTATATCGGCTTTAGCCATCTTTAGTCGGTTAGAAGACGGTGTACAATATGTGTTGGCTGGAGCTATTTTGCTGTTTTTCATTGGTTTAAAAGACGACATTGTTCCGGTTTCTGCCTTCAAAAAGTTCTTTGTACAGCTTTTGGCTGCGGGTATTGTACTTTTTATGGGTGATGTCCGGATTACCAGTTTTCAGGGGCTATTTGGGATTTACGAATTAGACAATGGCATTAGTTACGCTTTTACTTTGATGGTAATAATTGGCATTACAAATGCCATTAATTTGATTGATGGGTTAGATGGGCTGGCCGGAACTACACTGATTGTAATATCCGCTTCATTTGGATTGTATTTTTTTTATAAAGGCGAGATTTTGTATAGCTACGTTGCAGCTAGCTTAATCGGGGGTACACTAGGATTTTTGCGTTATAACTTTCATAAAGCTATCATATTTATGGGAGATGCCGGGTCGCTTACCTGTGGATTTATTATTGCCGTGATGACGGTGCATTTCATAGAGATGCCATCTGTTACTAACAGTCCGGTCGTTGCCATTGGCATTTTGTATTTGCCTGTTCTGGATACTTTACGGGTTTCTGCCATTCGGATCTTAAATGGCAGATCTCCGTTTGCAGCCGACAAAAACCATGTGCATCATTGTCTGATTCATGCAGGATTGACCCAACTGCAGGCGGTAGGGGCCTTGGCTTTGTTACATTGCATGGCAATTGTATTTGTGAGCACCACTACGGTCTGGGGAATGCATACCCAAATGATCATTCTACTTATCGCATCACTGCTTATTAGTTTGGTATTCAATTATCTGGGAAGTAAAAATAAATCTTTGCCAGTAGCAATAGAAACATCTTCAGGGGAAATTGCCGCTGAGTAAAAACGGGATGTCTATACATGAAAGGATTTAACTATCTTAATGCAAGGAATATAAAAACAACCTTAAGGTTAATAATTCTATTGGCTTTAGGAGGAGAAGCTATTGCTGCTCAGCCTATCCAGATTACTTACAAAACAGCCCAAAGCCTGGATGATCAGTGGTTGATTTATGATGAAACATACAAAGGTTACATTCCTTATTTTCAGAAAGAACATGGAGTGCAGCCTACTCTCAGTCTTTATTTGAATCTGAAGAAATATACACATTATACTCTTCTTCTTCAGGTACCTCAAACTACTCACTTATTTATCCAGTCTCAACTCTGCCGTACATTAGCTGCTCAGTCTCAACTTATTCTGAATATTGACAGCTTGCAGGCCGTGCATTCCTCACAGTCGATATTAGTTACTCTTTACAATTCTGCCGGTCATGTCAAGTTGCCTGTAGCAACTATTGTCTACAAAAATCAGCAACTTGCTTCTGTTAAAAAGAACGCACCACTTGTCGTGGGTTCACAAGTGCAGCAGCCACAACTACGTGAGCTTTCTCAGTTTCAGGATTTTGTAACTGTTGCGATTGTGCTGCTGCTCGCTTTTTATACGTTTTTGCTCAATTATCATCCCAAAGCTTTTCAGCGTAATTTTAGCTTTCAGGCTATTTTTTCTGTAGATACGCGGGAGGATGCAACGGTAATTGCCAAGCCATTAAGCCAAATAAATCTTTTGTTTGTCTTGGCACACAGCATGCTATTAAGCCTTTTTTACATGATAGCACAAAAATATTCCGAATCCTTTTTTGTAAATGTGCTTCCCATTAATTTATCCAATTCCTTTTGGGAGTGTGTGCAATACTTTATGTTTTGCTCTGCTATTATTTTTGTCTTACTGCTTTGTAAATATTTCTTTATCTACGCTATTGGAGTTGTGTTCGGAATAAATAATGCCGCATCTGTTCATTATTATGAATATTTGCTCTTTTCCCGCATATTCTTTCTGGTTACTGTTCCACTGTTATTCATTTTCATGCTTTCTTTTCCGCATTTACTGATCTGGTTTATTCAGGTTATTTTTGTCGCTGTAGTAGGGCTTAATATAGCCCGTATGCTGATCATTAGTTCAGTATTAAACAAAATAACATCTTTTCGCAATCTATATTTATTTTCGTATCTTTGTGCCACTGAATTGATACCCTTGTTGGTAGGGGTAAAATTTCTAGCCAAATAGTTTTTTATCAACCGTTTTTCCATTAAAGAATGAACGCAGTAGAAACCCAACAAGTAGAGGAAAGATTTTATAAAGTTTCAAGTATATTAATTTCGCAACCCAAGCCTGCAGACGATAAATCGCCCTACTTTGAATTGGCAAAGAAGTACAAACTCAAGGTTGATTTTCGTCCCTTTATTCAGGTAGAACCAGTACCATTAAAAGAGTTTCGTAAGCAGAAAATTGATATCTTAGCTCATACTGCGGTAATTTTTACCAGCCGGAATGCGGTAGACAACTTCTTTAGAATCGTAAAAGAGAGCAAAATAGAGCTTCCGCCAGATATGAAATATTTCTGTATATCTGAGCAAACTGCAAATTACCTTCACAAATACATTACGGTACGCAAGCGCAAAGTTTTTGTCGGACAGAAAACTGCGGCTGAGATGTTGGATTTATTGCGTAAACACAAAAATGAAAAGTTCTTATTTCCCTGTTCAGATATTCGCAAAAACGATATTCCTGAATTTATGGATACTAACGGGCTGCAATTAACAGAGGCCGTACTTTATCAGACTGTGGCTTCTGACCTGTCTGATCTCACCGATGTCTATTATGACATTATTGCATTTTTTAGCCCATCGGGTATCAATTCCTTGTTTGTTAATTTTCCAGACTTTAAGCAAAACAAAACACGAATAGCTGCCTTTGGCCCCACTACAGCCAAAGCTGTACGTGATGCTAATTTAATTTTGGATATAGAGGCCCCTCAACCAAATGCGCCATCTATGGCGGGTGCTTTGGAAATATACATTAAAAAGGCTAATAAAATTTCCTGATAAGAATAAGTAGAGAAACGAAACTATAGTATTTTCTTAATATATTGATAGTTAGTTGCTTAAGGTGTTTTTGAATAGTATAGGTACGGGAAATACAAATATTGCGCAAGTAAGTTTCCTATCCAATATTTATATAAAGTCTTCGTTTTAGAGGTATAAACATCTATTCTGAGCGAATCTAAAGATAAGTGTAGGTTACCATTGTAACAAATGTGTAAATCTATTTGCTATATTTAGGCCACAAAACCCCAACAACTTTTGTAAAACGTTGATTTTTAGCTGTATGTTTTGAGTCCTTTCGAAATTTAGCTAAACAACTTGGTATAAAAGTTGTTCCTTGTTGTCTTAGATTCGGGTTTACCTTATTTAGCATTTATTGTACGCTATGAACAAACGAATACTTTTCGCTTTTTTTCTTTTTTGCTTTGGATATGGTGTTTCCATTGCCCAGCAAGATCCGCAGTTTACCCAATATATGTACAACAATCTGTTTATCAATCCTGCATACGCTGGAGTAGAAAACAGGACAAAATTTCAAGCGTTGTATCGTTCACAATGGACAGGCTATCAGGCAACTTTTGATCCCGGTACGGCACCTAACACGGCAATGGTCAGCTTGAATACCCCTATTCTCAGATTACGAAGCGGCTTTGGCTTTTTTGCAACAAATGACCGTCAGGGAGCTCAAATAACTAATCAGGCGCAGGTTTCTTATTCTTACCATTTCCCGTTGGCAAAGGGAAAGCTTTCTTTGGGTATACGTGGTGGCATGTTTGTACAAACACTTGATTTTGATGTTTACCGGGCAATTGATCCTTCTGATTACATACTAGCCAATCGAACTGGCAAAGAAGCACAAGCCCGACCAGATTTGGGATTGGGAGTTTTTTATACGTCTGAAAAATTTTATGGAGGGTTAAGCGTTAACCACCTGACAGAAGCTGAATTTAACTTCGGGACGGACAAATTAAAAAACCCTCTGAACCGGCATATTTACATCACAGCCGGGTATTATTATGACCTTACTTATCAGATTGTGCTTTCACCTTCTGTTTTGTTTAAATCTGATTTTAATACTACTTCTGTTGAGGTCAGTAGCGTCGCTACATATAACCAAAAGTTCTCGGCAGGATTATCTTTTAGACAGGGAGATGCCGTTGGTTTTTTAGCTGGAGTCAGTCTTTTAAAGGACAATTCCTTACGTATTGGGTACTCATTTGACTATATAATTAAAGCTCAGACAGTTAAGCGACCAACTTCCAATGAGTTTATGCTGACGTATACATTGCCTACAAAGCCTCCTGTATTCAAAACAATTCAGCGAACTCCCAGATTTAGAAATGATTAGAAACAAAATAATAGGTTAAACAATAATAAAACTAACCCTTGCGTTTAAAATATCACTAGACAACAATCTTATGTTTTTCTCGTAAATATTACAACGTTTGGATTACTCCTATCTTTGACAAACAAAATTAATTTTACCGCCTAAATTTGTAACTGTCTTTTGAATCAAACTCGTTAAACAGGAATTAAATCAGAATTTATAATTAAACAGGTGTTATGAATCAAATGAATCGAATGAGAATTTACTGCTGCCTGCTTGCCATCGCGACTGTATTCTTGCAGAGTTGCGGCTTGCTAGGTAAGCGCAACAAAAACGATGACCGAGGAGAACTCGTCGGTGTGCCGGGTCGGGAAGGCTGGCGTCAGGAGATCCCGTTCGGAATGGTACCAATCCCTGCTGGTACTTTTCATATGGGTCAGGCAGATGAGGATGTTCCTCACTCATTGATTAATATGAATAAGCAAATCACCATTGGTGGATTTTACATGGATGACACAGAAATTACAAACAACGAATACCGTCAGTTTGTAGATGCCATGTTAAAAGATTCTGCATCTGTATTGGGTGAAGATTATATCATGAAAGAATTATATCCTGATACAACAGTTTGGGTGAAGGACTTTGCTCACCATTATGGTGATCCAATGATGGAATATTACTACATGCACCCAGCTTTTGATGACTATCCTGTTGTAGGCATTGACTGGTTTGCTGCTCGTTATTTTTGTGAGTGGCGTACTAAGTACCTGAATGCTTATCGTGCCAAAGAAGGCAAATTTCCAATGCCTAATTTCCGTTTGCCTTCCGAAGCAGAATGGGAATACGCAGCTCGTGGAGGTCGTGATATGGCCAAATATCCTTGGGGTAACCCATATATATCCAATGCCTACGGATGTTTGTTAGCAAACTTTAAACCAGGTCGTGGTAACTATTACAATGATAGTTTCATGTATACGGCTCCTGTAGCTTCCTTCTTCTCAAACGATTATGGCCTGTATGATATGGCTGGTAACGTTGCCGAATGGTGTGAAGATGCTTATCACCCGGCTGCAATGACCATTACCTGGGACTTAAACCCAAAATATACAGACGACTCTGAGCCACGTAAGATTGTACGCGGCGGTTCTTGGAAAGACGTTGCGTATTATTTGGAAACAGGCACACGTACTTATGAGTATCAAGATACTTCTAAAGCTTACGTTGGCTTCCGTTGTGCCATGACTTATTTGGGTCGTTCTTCTGGCGCAGAATTCTAATCTCAAATACTTAAAATCTTGATGGTTTACACTATGTGATAGTGTGTATAAGATCGATGACTTTTGTCAGAATAGTATCTTGTAACCACTAAAAACCTAACTGTATCCATCTGTGTTTACATAAAGTGGTTTAATCCATTAATAATCAATCAATTAAAAAAACAATTATTAACTTAAACTATCAAAACAAAATGAGTGCTAAAAAAGGTGGATTTTCAGATTTCTTCTTCGCTAAAGTAATGCCATTTGTCTATGGTATTGGTGCTGCAGTAGTAATTGTAGGTGCATTGTTCAAAATTATGCACTGGGAAGGTGCCTCTTTCATGCTAATCATAGGATTAGGCACTGAAGCCGCGATTTTCTTCCTGAGTGCCTTTGCTCCTGTTCATGCAGATCCAGATTGGAGCCGTGTGTATCCTGAGTTAGCTGAAGATTACAAAGGTGAGCTTCCTCAACGGAAACCTGAGCAAAAAGGCAATGGCTTGACTGCTAAATTGGATGACATGCTGGCCAATGCAAAAGTAGGTCCAGAATTGATCAACAGCTTAGGTAGCGGCTTGAAAAGCTTGGCTGATACTACAGGCAAATTGAACAATTTGGCTGATGCTTCAGTAGCTACTAACGAGTATGCTCAGAATGTGAAAAAAGCTTCTGGTGCTTTGGTTGACATGAACAAATCTTATGCTACTACAGTAAGTGCAATGACTGAAATGTCAGGTGCAGCACAAGATGCAAAAGCTTACCATGCTCAAGTGCAAACAGTTACTAAAAACTTAGGTGCTTTGAATGCCGTTTACGAAATGGAATTGCAAGATACTAACAAACACCTGAAAGCGATGCAAGCCTTCTATGGTAGCTTGTCAAGTGCAATGGAGAACATGGCTCAAGCTAGCAAAGATACGGAGCAATTCAAAGGCGAATTGACCAAGCTAACTACTAACCTGACTACTTTGAACAAAGTATATGGTAGCATGTTGACAGCCATGAAAGGTTAATAATCCAGTATGTGTTAAACAGTGTATAACTTAAAAAATTAAATAAACATGGCTGGAGGTAAAGAAACTGTAAGGCAGAAGATGATCGGGATGATGTACCTGGTACTTACTGCCCTGCTTGCTCTGCAAGTAAGTTCTGAAATTACAAAAAAGTTTGAACTGATAAATAAATCTCTGGAAGGATCAACCAAACAAGCTCAGGTTACCAATGCCAACCAATTGAAGGCAATTGAAAAAGAGATTGCAGGTGATACTAAGAAACAGGGTATTCTGAAAGCTGCCCAAGAGGTGAAAGACAAGACTAGCAAGGTTTTAGCTTCTTTGGAAGAAATTAAGAAAGGTTTGATTACTGCGTCTGGCGGTATCAATCCTGAAACAGGTCAGTTTCAAAATCCAAATGGCGAAACAGAAGTAGAGTCTTTTATGCTTGGTGCAGAAGGTTCTAAAAATGGAAAAGGTTATGATATGAAAAAGATGATAGAAGAACATGTTAATTCTATTAATTCTATCGCGAGAACAACCTTTCCTTCATTGACGCTAGATGCGAAAGATATGGAAGGTCTGAAAAATGACGAAGCGCAAAAAAACAAAGACTTTGCTGAAGTTAACTTTCAGGCTACTCCTATGGTTGCTGCATTAGCCGTAATCAGCCAAAAACAAAGCGATATCGCTCGTTATGAAGCAGAAGCTTTGAAAAAACTGGCTGGTGATATTGATGCAAACATTGTAATCAAAGTTGATGTGATCAGAGCCATGGTTCGTCCTGAAGCTCGTTCAGTTGCTGCCGGTACATCTTACAAAGCTGAAATGTTCTTAGCTGCTACTGCTTCTGGTATCACTCCTTCAATGACATTAAACAATAAAAGTATTCCAGTTGCTGCTGGTACAGGTAAAGTTGAATTCAAAGCTTCTGCTAACAACTATGATAGCGAAGGTAAGTCAAAACAAACCTGGAAAGGTGGTATTACTTTCAAAACTGCTAGTGGCAGAGATACAACTGTAGTAGTGACTGAAGAATATACAGTTGTAAAACCAGTTATTCAGGTTCAATCTCAAGCGGTAAGTGCTCTTTATGCAAATTGTGGCAACGAACTTCGTTTTACAGTTCCAGCCTTGGGAGCGGATTATCGTCCTGCATTCTCAGTGTCAGGTGGTAGCCACTTCACTGGAGCAAAACTAGGTGATGTAACTATCGTTCCTAATGGTACTGAAGTTGCTGTAACAGTAAGCAGCGGTGGTGCTACAATCGGTACTGAGAAATTCAAAGTTCGTCCAGTTCCAAAACCTGCTATGAAAGTATTCAGCAATGGCCGCGAATTGGATGTGAAACGTGGCATCTCTGCTCCTTATCCTTCTTCTCTAGACATTCGCCTAGTTCCTGATGAAGGTTTTGCTAACTTGCTTCCAAAGGACGCTCGTTTCAAAGCAACTTCTACAGTCGTATATCTAGTACGTGGATCACGTCCAGTAGGTGAAGCTAAAGGCGATGACCGTGTTAGCTTGGGTGGCCTAGTTGGTCAGGCTCGTCCTGGTGATCGTCTGGTAATTGAAGTAAAAGATGTGAAACGCTTAAACTTCAAAGGTCAGATGATTGAAAGCGCAGTTGCCGGTAGCCCAATCCAAAGTGCTTCATTGAACTAACAAATAGTATCTGATAAAATAGTAAAAGTGGCTTAGAGTAATCTAAGCCACTTAATTCAACCAATAGCCGATTACCTTCTTTAGGGTTGCCTGAAGAAACGTACTAAAATAAGCAGGCTAACGTTAATAAAAATAAAAAGATAAGTGCCTGATTGATAAGAGAATCTATAACGTTAGTCGGCACCAAGATTATTCACTAACAAAGTAACTTCAGATGAAAAACGTAATGAAAGGGATTTTTGCGGGTACCATCGCGTTGGGCTTATCTACCTTCTGCTTTGCCCAAGAAGCGGACACCCGAGGTTATAATCCCAACTCTGTGCGCCCTATTCATGAGTCTGACATTATGTTCAAGAAAACAGTTTGGACTAACGTAGACTTGAATGAAAAGCAAAATCGTCCTTTCATGGCCGTAAATAACGAAATTACCCGCTTCGTTATCAATGCTGTTAAAGCCGGTTTATTGACGCCTTATTCCAGCGATTCGCTGACAACCAAATTGTCGGTAGAAGAGTTTGTAAAAAACATCAGCGCTGCAGGAACGCAGATGACAAAAGAAGACAAAGATTTCGAAAAACAGCGTATTAAAGAAGATGATTTCCTAACGCCTGAAGAAAAGAAACAGCGTATCGCTGATCTTGAACGTGGCGGTGGTGGAAATGAGTACCCTCCTTCTTACTTTACACAAATGGAATTGAAAGAGGACTTTATCTTCGATAAACAACGTTCTCGTGCCTATTGGGATATTCAGTCTATCACTTTCTGGCTTCCTGCTGAAAAGAATGGAGATCTGGGTATTCAGAAAAAGATGGCTTCTTTTAAATTCAAAGATTTGCACAAACTCTTCAAAAGCAGTCCCAATGCCGTGTACTTCAATTCGCAAAACAATCAGGAACACAAGAACCTGTCCGATGCGTTTGAAATGCGCTTGTTTGCTGGCCGCATCATCAAAGTTTCGAACCCTGATGACCGCGACTTAGTTGAAATTTATGATGGTGGCAAAAAAGGTTTGTTAGCATCTGAATGGATGAAACAACAATTGATGGAGTTTGAACATAATTTGTGGGAATTCTAATTGGAATATATCTCATATAAAAACCCCTTTATTAAAGGGGTTTTTTGTTTTTCAGCGATACTATTTTTGAGACGCAGGAAAAGACACTTATTGTAACTTAAAGTTATGAACTTTAGAATCTTAAGTTTTCTAAAAGGCTGAAAGCTAAGGCTAGAAACTGAAAACAATACCTTTTAAAAAGCAAAACCCGTACAAGTTTTAATTGTGCAGTGCGACAGAACAAAAGTGTGTCTTGTTGGATCATAAACGGTTGACTGATGCCTGTATTCTTTTAATGCCATCTCTAAAAAATAGGAGATCATAAGAGATCAGTTCGAAGAGACTTTTTAAGAAGCCTCCGTTTCACCTTCAAAAAAAGCCCTTATTTTAGCTGCTTTCGATTTTCCAACAGCCTGCGTTAATTCTTCTGTCGAAGCCTCTCTTAATTTTTTTACGGATTTAAATAAGGTCAGCAGCTTCGTAGCTGTTTCCGGACCAATGCCAGGTATGTCAAATAACTGAGTAGTCATTGTATTTTTGCTACGCAAATCTCGGTGAAACGTAATGCCAAACCGGTGGGCCTCATCCCGCATCCGTTGAATCAACTTCAACGATTCCGATTTTTTATCTATATACACCGGAATCTGGTCCCCAGGAAAGTAAATCTCTTCCAAGCGTTTGGCAATACCAATGATCGGTATTTGACCGTATATTCCTAACGCTTTTAAAGCATCACAAGCAGCTCCTAATTGTCCTTTGCCGCCATCAATAATGATTAAGTTAGGCAACGGTGTATTTTCATTCAGTAATCGTCGATACCGGCGGGTAACTACTTCGTGCATGGTGGCAAAATCGTCGGGGCCTTCTACGGTTTTTACTTTGTAATGCCGATAATCTTTCTTGGAAGGATACCCATTTTTAAAGCAAACCATTGCCGAAACCGGATTAGTGCCTTGAAAGTTGGAGTTATCAAAACATTCAATGTGAATAGGCAAGGTCTTGAGTTGCAGATCCTGCTGTAGCTTGACCAATATACGCTTTCCTTTTTCTGCCAGAGCATCTCCCTTTTTTTCCTTTTTCTCTGTCAAGTCTCGCTTGAAGTACATCGCGTTCTTTAACGATAAATCAACGAGTTTCTTTTTGTCTCCAATCTGAGGTACTGTTAGTGTAATACCCGTTAACTCTACTTCCAAAGGAACATTTGTCAAAATTTCACGAGATTCACTCTGCCGTTCTTCCCGCAGATCCAGTATAACGTGTGCCAATATTTCAGCCTCTGATTCTTCCAGCTTTTTCTGTACAGAGGCATTTTTCGTGTGGACTACCGCACCATCCACAATCTGAAGGTAATTGATATAGGCACATTTCTCATCGGAAATAACCGTGAATACATCAATATCGGATAGGTTCGGATTTACGATCAAGGATTTGCTCTGAAAACCTTCCAGTAAGGCAAGCTTTTCTTTGTATTCCTGCGCTTTTTCAAAAGCTAGTGATATTGCTGCTTCCTGCATTTGCTCCTTGAAATAGTGCACAGCGGGCGACAAACGGCCTTTCAGTATGTTTCGCACCTGCTCCATATTCTTGTCATACTCTTCCTGATTAACTAATCCTTCACAGGGTCCTTTGCAGTTGCCAATGTGGTATTCCAAGCATACTTTAAACTTTTGAGCTTCAATATTTTTCTGAGTCAGGCTAAGATTGCAGGTACGGATGGTATAAAGCTTTCGTAAAAACTCCAACAAGGTGTGCATCGTTTTCACACTGGCATAAGGACCAAAATAGGTTCCTTGTGAGCGATCTAAATGGCGAGTTGGGATAAGCTTAGGAAACGGCTCATTTGTGATGCATAGATAAGGGTAGGTTTTATCATCCCGCAGGAGAATGTTGTATTTAGGCTGATACTGTTTAATAAGGCTATTTTCCAGTAGTAAAGCATCAAATTCCGAATTGACTACGGTGAATTCCAATCGGACGATCTGCGAAACCATCCGGCGGGTTTTCTGATCGTGATTGGCTGATTTGTTAAAATAGCTGGAAACACGGTTTTTAAGACTTTTAGCTTTGCCTACATAAATCAGCTCGTTTTCTGAGTTGAAGTAGCGATAAACTCCGGGTGTATGAGGCAGGTTGCTGATTTGTTCTTTGAGTGTTGTCAAGATGTAAGACAAGATGTAAGTAGACAATAAACCTGTTTATGAAACAAGCATATTTTCCACTTGGTTCGGTTGACCAAATAGTATTAGACAGAAGGAAAGAACTGCCTCCTTAACGCGAATGTACTACTTTCTGAGAAATATATGGGGTAAAACTAACGGGTAAGGCGCTGAATGAGTTCAGCGTGTTGGGGGAATTGCAATATAAGTGAGTTGCGTTGGGCAAGTTCGAAATCTGCAAAATCGAATCCGGGGGCGACTGTGCAACCAACCAGAGCAAAACCTTCCGGATCGTCAACGGTAGAACCAAACCAATAACCTGCGGAAACAACGGCTTGGAATACTTCTCCTTGTTCCGGATTAGTACCCAGATGGATGACCTGAAGTTGTCCCTCTAAATCGATGGAGAAAATTGTTAATCGACTGCCAGCATAAAAATGCCACATTTCATCTGACTGGATGCGATGCAAAGAAGAGAAT
>CAUQTA010000012.1:0-156890 GCA_963520985.1 uncultured Sphingobacteriales bacterium | reverse complement strand
GCATTCAGGTAGCCTTCCGCATTCAGGTAGCCTTCCGCATTCAGGTAGCCTTCCGTATTAGTGATCGGAGTATCAACAGTATTTCAAAAAAACACTGACAATCCGGGCAGTGTGCGATCCGGGCGGTGACCGGGTCGGATGCGTTCACCCGAATCTTGCCAGGGGCAGATTCAGCGGCCTGTATTGCCATGCTGGCCTCAGGAGCGGCCTCACCGGATGCATCAGCGGATGAACCGGCTCCGTTCAAGCAGGACGTATTGCATGCCGGACGTATTGAAAGAAGCAAGCACTGCCCAGGCACCCTGATCTGAAATGGGAACGAACCGGCCTGGCGTAAAACAAGCTCCTTTGAAATCGGCATCCATCGCGTTTTCCTTTCCAGGGGGCAGTTCAGCCTGCATCCGGACAAGGACTTGCCCAAACGCCCTGGCGCCAGCACAAACCCCACTTGCTAATCCCCACTCGGTAATCCCCACTCGGAAACGGAAAGAAACAGAACCGCATGATCTGCAGGCCGGGTCAGCAGCAGGCCGGATAAGACCTTATGCAAAATCTGCATCACCGGAAAGCAAACCCGGACCCATACGGCCTGATTTGCCACACACGTGCTTTTCGGACGGATGAGGAAGAATCAAAAGCCGGCCGGTCGCAAACGGATGAAAAACCTGCATGTTATTTGTGTCCGGGTTGGGAACCGTTGTCATTCAGTTTGTATTCGACATTGGTAAAGCTGACCACCAGCCACTTGCCCGACTGCCTGCCGAACACATAGGTGCCCAAGTTTCCCACCGTGCTCAGGGACCGGACATGAACCAGGGCTACGTCCGGCTTGAGAAAACGGATTTTTTCAACCGTGTAGGTCTTGCGGCTGTTTTTTCCCGGTCCGGCGTGAAACTGGGCCAGCGCCTGTCTGACCGCCTGCTTTCCCTGATGCCACTGGGCGAACACGTTGACATGATCGATGTCATCGGCGTATATGGCTACCATCCTGTCCGCATCGTGCTCGTTCCAACCCTGGTAGAACCGGGCCAGCTGTTGCCGGATCGCCTGCTCCCGGGCCTTATCGTCTTCAACCTTGTCCTCTTGGGCCTTCCGGTCCGTCTTTGCTGCCGCATGTTCATCTGTACCGGGGCCTTGGCCGTCGATAACCGATCGCTGTCGGGAAACGGGTTGTGCAAACCGGTTTTCAGCCGCCGGCATTGCAAGTGCCATAGGCAACAGAAATAAGCCGAACAGGGTGCTTAAATCCTTTTTCATGATCGGGTGTTTCATGATCGGGTGGGTTTTGGTCCGTTACTGATTCCAGGCAAGGCCTCCGAAACCGGCTTGCCGACTGCCAGGCGAGCCGGTGGCTGACCGCCGTACCGGACTGACTGTCATGTATTTGTAACAAAGGGTCAGATCAGGTAAACAGCAGGGAGGGAAAAGATTCTCTTGCCACAACAGGCAGTGTATGGGCAACAGGCAGTGTATGGGCAACAGGCCTGATAACGTGTTACCAAGCCCTTGTTAAAACCAAGCCCTTCTTATAAAAGCCCTTCTTATACAAGTTGCGGTTGAATCGTTCAAAACCGGTGCCTGCTTGTGGTCCACCGGGTCTTTCCGGTCCTGTACAAACTCATTCCCGGTTACGCCCCGGTTACAAAAGGGGCCAAGCGCCGGATTTGGCAGCCTGCTCAAGTTGTTGTTCAAAGCCTGCAGGTCCTTGGACGGAACCCGGCTTTTCCACCGCATGCCTGCCACAGAGGCCATTTTCCGTGGCCGGGCCGGAAGCAGGCAAAGGGTTGATCGGGCTTGCCCGCCTGAAAATGTTTGAAATAAATCCGGTCCGGGAGTTACAATTGGCCGGCGGCCATTTACCAACAGGGGTTACACAGATTCTCAAAACGTAAAAGATGGCTCAATTCATTCCTTTCCCTGACAATGCCCAGGTAAACGGCCGGGCGGCAACGGTAACCGCCTTCCCGGTTCTTGTGAGACTGACCCGTCCCGGCCACGGGGTGCCCTTTCCCGGCCACCAAGGGTGCCGGTAGCGTTTACCCCGGCGCTAAAACCCTGCGGGCAACCTACAATCCGAAACACTTATTCAACCTTACCTTTTCAACCTAACCTTTCAACCCTACCGGAGTATGAAAAAAATCGCCATTGTCGGCGCGGGCCAGTCAGGCCTGCAACTGGGCCTGTCCTTATTGCAAGGCGGCCATCAGGTTACCCTTGTTTCAGACCGCACCGCCGAGCAGATACGGCTGGGCAAAGTGATGTCAAGCCAGGTCCTTTTCGGCCGTTCGCTGGAAATCGAGCGCAGGCTGGGCCTGAACCGCTGGGAGGACCAGTGCCCGCGGATCGATGCCATTTCGTTCGCCCTGGTGCACGAGCGGCAGTGTCTGCTGCAATTTTCAGCCGGTCTGGATCTGCCCGCCCAGTCGGTCGACCAGCGACTGAAGCTGTCGGGCTGGCTGGACCTGTTTGTCCAGGCCGGCGGACGGCTCGAAATCGAATCGCCGACCGAGAGCCTGCTCGAGAAGCTGGCCGCACACAACGAACTGGTCATTGTCGCCTCGGGGAAAGGTCCGGTAAGCCGCCTGTTTGAAACCGATCCCGAAAAGTCGCCTTACCAGACGCCCCAGCGGGTGCTGGCCCTGGCCTACCTGCAGGTAGAGGGGCCCCTGCGGACCTCGGTGGGCTTCCGGGCCTGTCCGGGCGTGGGCGAATGCTTTCTGATTCCGGCCCTTACCCACAGCGGACCGTGCGAGATCGTGTTTTTTGAGGGTATTCCCGGTGGGCCGCTCGATTGCTGGGACGGGGTGACAACACCGTCCCAGCACCTGGAGAAGACCCTTGAGCTGCTCGACCGGTACTTTCCGGACGAGGCCGACCGGTACCGCAACGCCACCGTGACCGATAGCCAGGCAACCCTTACGGGCAAGTACGCCCCGGTCGTCCGCAAGCCGGTGGCCAGGCTTTCCTCGGGGGCGCCGGTTCTGGGTATGGGCGACACGGTGGTGCTCAACGATCCGATCACCGGGCAGGGTGCCAACAATGCCGCCAAATGCGCCGACATCTATGCCAGAAGCATTTGTGCCCATACCGGAGCGTTCGGCGCCGAGTGGATGCAGCATACGTTTGATGCCTACTGGGACTACGCCCGGTGGGTCACCGGCTGGACCAATGCGATGCTCACCCAGCCCCTGCCGCCGCACGTGCAGGGACTGCTGGGGGCGGCCTGCCAGATGCCGCACGTGGCCGGGGCGTTTGTCAACGGGTTTGATCATCCGCCCTCCCTGTTTCCCTGGATCGCCAGTGCGGAAGAGTCCGAAAGGTTCATCGCCTCCGGCCAGCCGCTACCTGCCGGCCCGCAGGCGGTCTTGAGCTGAGCCGGGCGGTCCTGGCAGACTGAAAGCTGATGGAGTGAAAGCGGACCGAACACGGCCTGTCACCGGCCACGACCGTGGTCCGGGCGGCGGGCCGCCGGGTCTTGCCGGGCAGGGAAACGGGGATGACAGCGTCCGGACCGCTTTTTCAAATGCTCTTCTCGCACGCCGCTTCCGCGTCAATCGTTGGATTGTGCCACGGGTTGAAATTCCTGGAATTGCAACGGCGGCCCGGTTAGTCATCCCGTGGCCGGCGAACAGCTTGGCTCCTTGTTCCGGTGTCGGTGGGGAAGCCAGCTTGCCATATTCTGAAAAAATTAATCCGGTAAAACGCAGTGATGGAATAACGGTTCCCTGAAAGAAAACGGTTCTTGCCGGGAAGGCCTGAAAACCAAAGAAGCCGGACAGGATGAGCTTCTTTGGTTTTTTAACAGGGTACGGGAAGGGCAAAATACAACTACGAAGAACGCCGGTGAACGGTCACGATCAGATGCGTATCCGACAACCGGAGTTGGGAAAACAGAGGGAAAGGGTTTTCTAGCGAATTGAACGGTTATCGGCTCTATTACCTTATCCAATTCCGCCAGTACACTGCACGGACTAACAGGTAATTGACATCTGATCTGTCCGCCTCTGCCATCTATCAGCTTATCTGATGGCCGGCTTCGGGATTCTGGTTACAAGCAAACGAAGATCCCGAACGGGAAACCCGGCGCGGGCTAGTGAATGAATTTACCGGCCCGCAATGCCATTGCCATGCCTGGTATGCCCGTTTTACGGTATGACCGGTTTCAAAAGTTGTTGGGCGCAGCGCACAGCTTCCAGTATTCCATGATGGCGACAATGGTTTTTTCCAGATCCTCGACCGAGTTCCGCTTGATGAAAAAGCCCTGTGCCGACAGGCTGTAGGCATCGATGACCATCTGCTGGCTGACTGCGGTGGAAAAAAACAGGTAGGGGATGCACTTTATCTGCAGTTGGGCGTCGGTATGGATTTTCTCCCTGAGCGCAAACCCGTCCAGCCTGGGCATGTTGATATCGGAAAGGATCAGGAAGGGAACCTTGTCGGTCTTGTTCAGAAAGTCAAGGGCAAGCTGTCCGTCCAGGAAATAAAGCCTTTCATTTGCATAGGCCAGCCTTGCGAACACATGCTCCAATAGAAACTGATCATCCGCGTCATCCTCAATGATTATAATCGGGCCGTTCTTGTTCATCGCTAGGGGTTTAACTCATGCTGGAAGCCGGCCCATGCGGATCCGGACCTGTAAAGTAAGCCAATTGCACCAATATAGCTATTCAAATCCGGAATACCGTTCAAATCCGGCCTTGTGAAATTCACCTGGCTTCGGCCGCATGCCTGAGCTTTCGGTCAATCCGGCGACTTTTGCGTGGGCAAGCGATCTTGTCGGTTCAAGGTGGTCGACAAGGGACTTGCGGCCGGTGGGAGCATTTTCGCCGGTGAGAGCATTTCCAGGGGCCTTTCGCCTGGGTGCATGCCTCCAAGACAGCATAAACCCCGCAGGTTAGACCCTGTAGGTGAGCGCGTTCACATTCATGCCTGCACCCACCGATGCAAAAAGCAGGACATCGCCGCTGTGAATCCGATGGTTTTCGATCCTTCCCTTACTCAACAGATCGTACAGGGTAGGCACTGTGGCTACAGAGCTGTTTCCTAACGTGCGAATGCTCATCGGCATGACCGATAAAGGCGGCTCTTGCCCGAAAAGCTTGTAAAACCGATCCACGATTGCAACGTCCATCTTTTCATTTGCCTGATGGATGAGTATTTTCTTTACCTGCTCCAGGCCTGCGCCGCTTTTCTCGAGGCATTGTTTCATCGCCTCGGGCACGCGTGCCAAGGCGAATTCATATATTTTCCGCCCCGACATTTTAATGTAGCGCAGACCGGGATCGCCATCCCTGTTGTACGAACCGCCGAAGAACAGATAACCGGACTCCGAGTAGGTGAAGCTGGCGCTCTGGTGGGACAAGATCCCTTTTTCCTCCGGTGTGGCTTCAAGAACGGCCGCGCCGGCGCCGTCGGCGTAAATCATTGAATCCCGGTCGTACCTGTCTGTAACGCGGGACAAACTCTCGGCGCCGATGACAAGGCAGCGCTTGGCCATTCCGGCCCTGATGAATGCATTGGCCTGAATCACCCCCTCGATCCATCCCGGACAGCCGAAAAGCAAATCGTAGGCAACGCAACCGGGGTTTCTGATACCCAGTTTGTGTTTGACCCTGGCTGCCAGGCTGGGAACCGCGTCTGACTGGGCCTTGCCGAAAGGCACATCCCCGAAGTTATGGGCCAGTATGATGTAGTCCAGCGTTTCGGGGTCTATGCCGGCACTGCTTATCGCCTGATGGCCGGCCAGGAATGCCATATCGGAAGTAAGTTGCCCGGGGGGGGCGTAGCGCCGCTCTTCAATGCCGGTGATATCCTTGAATTTGCGGATGACTGTCGCAGTGGGGTCGGGGAGCGGTTGCCCGTTCGGATCCAGAAAGAGATGGTTGTCAAAGTCGCCATTGGAAACCCTCGTTTCGGGAATGCAGCTGCCCGAGCCTGTGATATGAATGTTCATAGGGTGAACCTTAGAAAATAGGTGAGTGTTGATTGGTAACGGGTAATAAGTACCAGGCAATAAAAAAGCCCCTGCAAGGGGCTTGACACTATCGTTGTAACCGGATAGGATCAACTGAGGTCGTTATGCTATGCAGGTCGTTATATTAAGTGGGAAGTTATGCCAAGCTTAGTCGACACTGACCGCGTTCAGGCCTTTTCCGCCTTGTTTCACTTCGGGAGTCGCCTGGCCGTTCTCCCGGATCTGATCGGTCAGGCCCGAAACGTGGACAAAAACATCCTGGTTCGGGCCGTTTGCATTGATAAAGCCGAATCCTTTGGCCTAATTGAAAAACGTTACTGTTCCTGATTGCATTCTTACTCTTGTCAATAGTTTATGCGTAGTGGTTTAACCATCCGCCGGGCGGTTAGGTTCAGATCCGCCGGATTATTTTAAAATAAACCATGCAAAGGTACCGTTGGTGAGAATGCGGTTGGTGAGAATGCGGTTGGTGAGAATGCGGTTGGTGAGAATGCGGTTGGTGTGAATGCGGTTGGTGTGAATGAGCCGGACAGCAAACCTGCTAGCCATGTCCCTTGCGGGGAGTTTTGAAAGACATCAGATGAAAATGCAAAACAGAAAGGCGGAACCTGCAGGTGGGTGGAATCGGCTGGTTGACTCTTAAGAACCGGAGCGTGGTTCTAACTAGGAACCAGCCCGATGGGCTTGGGCTGGCGGATTTGGATTGGCCATATAAACATAGGCGTTTGTCAGGCAGCTGTTCGCATGTGGTTTGTTATCATTTTTGGTTTGTTATGCATTCGGATCGTATTGATCGAATTAGCCAAGAGTGCCTAAGAGCCAAACATGCCTAAGAGTCTTGGATTGGCCGGCAATTCCGGTCGGTGCTCAGGCACCGGTTGGCCAGACCTTACAACCGGAAAGAAAAGGCCCGGTTTCAAACGGTTTTCTCATTACCAAGGGTTTGCTGGTTGTTTCCTGTCAAACTTTTGACCCATTGCCAGACCGATCCCCCGCATGCATACCCGATCCCTGTCGTTGAACCGGATTGGATGCGGAGAATAATGTTTGACGGCAAGCGGCTTATCAAATTTTCGGGACCCTGTTGTTTTGCCTGTAAAAACGACCGGTAACGGTGGCTTGCCGGCAGATGCCTCCACCGAAAGGCTGCATTCACCAAAAAGGCTACATATCCGACCAGAATGGTTAGCTCCGGGGGTTTGTGATCTTCTTACTTTTGCCTTACGGAAAATGTGAAGTGAAAACAAAACGGATGCAATCATGAAAAACGGAATCGAAGGAAAAGTGATCGCCATTACCGGTGCGAGCAGCGGCATCGGCAAAGCAACGGCCCAGTTACTGGCATCACACGGGGCCAAAGTAGTGTTGGGTGCCCGGAGAACCGGCCGGCTCGAAACGGTTGCGACGACGATCCGCCGGAACGGCGGCGTTGCGCAGATCCTGCAAACCGATGTGACCAAACGCGGGCAGGTCGGGGATCTGACAGCGCTGGCGGTGGAGCGATACGGCAGGCTTGATGTGATGATCAACAATGCGGGGATCAGCCAGCTTGCCCGGATGGAGGAACTTGACGTCGAAGGCTGGGAGCAGATGATCGAGGTCAACCTGAAGGGCACACTCTACGGGATTGCCGCCGCCCTGCCGATCTTTATTCAGCAAAACGCCGGGCACTTCGTTAACGTAATCTCCACGGCGGGAATATCCGTTGTTCCCGCCATGGGCGTATACGCGGGCACAAAAAACGCCGTACGCACGATCAGTGAGGCCTTGCGTCAGGAATCCCGGGGACGGTGGCGAGTGACGGGCGTCTCACCGGGGTATGTGGCCACCGAATTCGCCGGCAACATCAAGAACGAGGCAATCCGGGAAACCATCCGGGAAAACGCCGACCGGATGGCCATCCCGGCGGAAGCGGTTGCCCACGCCATCGCCTATGCCATCGGCCAGCCTGACAATGTGGATGTGGGCGATATTGTAATCCGTCCAGCCCTCCAGGGTTGACCGGCGGATTTTGTTTAACGGAAGAAAAGCGAGATGAAGAAAATCGAGATGAATACGGGTTCGAAAACATTGAAATTCACATGTGTCGCCGATCTGCTGCACCGCATGCGGTTGGATCCGCCGCCGCATCCGATGATGGCGCTTGTAGACTATGGCCGTTCCACGCCCGACCTGCGGGACGGGGGTAGCTGGATTTCGCTGGATTTTTACAAGATCACCTTCAAACCCGATTTTGAAGGGAGTGTCAGATACGGTCCGGGCACGTATGACTTCAAGCAGGGCGGCATGGCTTTCCTGGCGCCGGGCCAGATGGTGCATATGAGCTCCGAACGGGAAGACTACCAGGGGTACGCGCTGTACTTTCACCCGGACCTGCTTTGCTCGCATCCGCTTGAGCATACCATCCGCCGGTACGGTTTTTTCGATTACGATGTGTCCGAGGCGTTGCTCCTGTCTGAAAAGGAGAAATCGGCGATGGATGCGCTTTTCCGGTTGATCGGCGTCGAACTGGAAAACCCCGTTGACCGGTTCAGCCAACAGGTGCTGGTCTGCCAGCTCGAACTTCTGCTAAACCAGAGCGACCGTTTTTACAACCGGCAGTTCTTGACCAGGAAATCCGTCCATCACGAGCTGATCCAGCGGATGAACGGCTGGCTGCATGACAGGTTCAGCGATCCTGTCCTTGCGATGGGTCAATTGCCGTCCCCGCGTGAGCTTGCCGCCCATCTCAACGTTTCCCAGCGATACCTTTCCGATATGCTCAAGGCGATCACCGGCAAAACAACGCAGCAGCATATGCATCTGGCGCTGATCGGCCAGGCGAAGCAGCTGCTCAATCAGACGGATCTGACCATCGCCGAGATCGCCTACAGGCTGGGGTTCGAACACCCGCAATCCTTTAGCAAGCTCTTCAGGCAGAGGACACATCTTTCCCCCGCAGCATTCAGGCGTGAAAATGCCGCCTGGAGATTGGGCGTGGGAAATCAAACGGCAACCGGCCTGACCGGGTCCTGAAACACATTGACCGCATTGTTCAGAATCAGTCCCGGCATTACCCTTTGGAAGCCAGCCGGCTCAGGTGCCGCCGGCTGCAGGGATGAAGAAAACAAACCGTCATCGATCCACCGGAAACAGTTTCTCATCCACCTCGGTGCCTTGCCCGGCTACTCGGCACCAGCCTGCGGCGGCCTTATGGTACACCTCCAGCCGGCGCACCTTGATGGTCACGTCGCGTCCGTCGACGGTCAGCTTCACCTCGGCCAGAAAGTTGACCACCGCCACCGTTCCGTCGTATATGCGGATGAACTCCTGGCCGGGCACCACCTGCACGGATCTGAAGACCAGTTTCAGTTTCTTCTGTACGGCCAGCCACTGCTGATGGGAAAAGGATATGTCGCCTTTGGGTCCTACGGCGACAAAGTCCTGGCAGTCGATCGGGGCGCCCGGTCTTTGGCCGTGCAGCAGCTGCCGGATCTGCTCCCTTTCCCGGGGATAGCTGCTCGTATCCATTTGGGCAAAGACGTCGAATGTACCGGTCAGCAACAGGCCGGTTGCAAAGAGAATGAAGGTGAGGTTTTTTTTCATGGCAGGGTGTTTTCCTTCAAAGGTAACGGCTTTCCCGGTCGGCGGGGGTGAAAGTAGCCCGTTGGTCCGCCTTTGAAAACACAAGGCGGGTTTTTGCTTGCCGGCGCCTTTGGTCGACGACCAAAGGCGCCGGCCGAAAGTCTGGCGTCCTTGGTCCATCAGGTAGCTTGAAAGGCTCGGCCAGCCTTGGCCGATTGGCATCTTGTTTCGTATCTTGGCCTCAAATCCGGGTTTGTATGCAGCAAGAATCCATTCAGCAAGTGTCAATTCAGCAAATGTCAATTCCCTCGGAATCTGTCAGGCCATTGCCATTGGTTTATTCCGATCGGTTGGACTGGCGCCTTGCCAGGCACCTGGCCTTCTGGCTGGCCTGGTTTGGATTTCAACTGGTGATCTACAGCTTTTCCCCCTCGCCGGCCTTGCAAAAGCAGCCGTTTTCTCACCGGCTGATGATCACATGGCCCGAAACGGCGATGTACATGGTGCCCAGTCTGTTTCTGGCCTACGTGCTGATGTATCTGCTTATTCCGAAACTGATCCTGCCGGGCCGCTACGGCTGGGCCGCACTGGGCATACTCGCCGTCCTTTCCCTTACCGCCGGCCTGTCGGCCTTCCTGTCGGTCACCGTTATCGATTCGCTCCGTCACCGCCAGGCGGACGCGCTCTCACCGCTTGTTGCCCAACAGGCTCATCCGGCCTTTTACGTCCAGTTCGGCGTGGCAATGCTGGCCGGCCTGCGGGGCAGTATCACCGTCGGGGGAGTGGCGGCGGCGATCAAGCTGATGAAGTGTCATTACCAAAAGCAACAGGCGGCCTTGCTGCTGGAAAAGGAAAAGGCGGATGCCCAGCTGCACATGCTCAAGGCCCAGCTGCACCCGCATTTTCTGTTCAACACCCTCAATAACATCTACTGCTTCACCCAGGATGTTTCCCTGAAGGCATCGGGTATGATCCTGGGGCTCTCCGAGCTGTTACGCTATATTCTCTATGAGTGCGACAAACCGCTCGTGCCCCTGGACAGGGAGCTGAAAATGATCACAGACTACCTGGCCCTGGAAACGGCGCGGTATGACCAGGGACTGGACCTGTCGGTGCAATTCCCGCAGCCCACCCGGCTTCTGATCGCCCCGCTGCTGCTTTTGCCCTTTGTGGAGAATGCCTTCAAGCACGGGGCCAGTCAGATGAGTGAAAGTCCCTGGATCACTCTGAGCGTGGAGGTAAACGGCCGTCAGCTTTCGATGAAACTGATCAATGGCAAACCCGGCGGGAAACCTTCAGGCGCGGGAAAACCCGCCGGACTGACGGCCGCCGAACCGGGCATCGGCATTGGCAATGTCCGCAAGCGACTCGAACTGCTTTATCCGGGCACCCATCGGTTACGGATCCATGGGGAGGAGGAGATGTACATCGTCAGTCTTGAGATGACCCTGGCAACCGCTTCCGATGACAGCCGCATCAGTTCCGAGGGCACGCGCATCAGTGAGAAATGAGATGGCAGAGGCATTGCGGGCGGGCAAGCCCGTTGGCCGCACAAGGAGAGTGAAAACACGAAAGGTAAGGGCATGCAAGGTAAGGGCATGCAAGGTAAGGGCATGCAAAAACAGGACCCCATCCAGAACCGAATCAGAATGGAAATCGTAAAAAAATACAATTGCCTGATCGTTGACGACGAGCCGCCCGCCAGGGAGGTGCTCCGGCGCTACATCGACCAGCTGCCCATCCTTGCCCTGGCGGGTGAATGCGCCAATGCCCTTCAGGCGCTGAGCGTACTCAAACAGCAGCCGGTTGACCTGTTGTTCCTCGATATCCAGATGCCGCAGATCACAGGGATGGACATGATCCGTACACTGATCGGGACACAGGTCCATCCGCCCAGGATTGTGCTGACCACCGCCTACGAACAGTACGCGGTGCAGGCTTTCGAGCTCGATGTGGCCGATTACCTGGTCAAACCCATCCGGTTTGAACGGTTCCTGAAATCGGTCATGAAAGCTCTGCCCGATGCTCTGCCCGATGCTCTGCCCGCCAATGCATTGCCTGATAAAACGCTGGTTGATAAGGCGCCGGCCGATCAGAACGCGCCGCCGACAGGCATGCCGGCCGCCGATAAGGACCGTACGGCCAATTCGGCGTTTCTCTATTTCAGGGCTGAGCGGAAAATGGTCAAGGTACTGCTCGCCGATATTGTCTATGCCGAAAGTTTGAAGGATTACGTGAAGATCCATACGGCGAAAGGCACGCTTGTCACCAAACACACCATGGCCGGGCTGGAAGCGATGCTGCCGGCGAGCGGCTTTGTAAGGGTGCACCGTTCGTTTCTCATTGCCTTTGACAAAATCGACTCGTTCACCGCCGACCAGATCGAGATCAATGGCCACCTGATACCGATCGGTAAGCTTTACCGTCAGCTGGTACTCAAACTGCTCAACGGCGGCTAGTATTGCGGCTGATGGTGAGGGCTGATGGTGACTGTTTCTGATAAGATCCATTCATCGGGTTTACTGGGCAGGGCCAGCGGGACTGGCCGGAAACGGAAGGGTTTTGAGCCGGCGGCAGTTGACGGCAACCGGGACGGGCCTACCTTCAGCGCAATATTCTGTTGATGACCGTTGTGTTTTCAGGTTTCCAGGGCAGAGGTGACGGAAATCCCATTGTTAATTTTAGGCTAAAACAGGAATTGCCTTGGCCAACCCGCCTTGCGGCAGGATCTTATCCTTGGGCTGGCCCTTCAGGCTGGAGAGGCCATAGCTGATGAAGGTGACCTGTCTGCCCGATATGCTTTGTGGTCCTATCCTGTTCGGGTCATCATGCATCGGTTTGGTTTGCAGGCAATGCGGATTCAAAAGCTGGGTTCTTGAGAATGGCTGAAAGCGTCCCCGCACCGAACACCTTTCCGGGATTGCAACCATGGCGTCGACTTTTCCCCTCCTGTTCGGAGTGCCGCCTTACTCCGACCCTACCCAGGCGAACGCATAAGGCAGGGAGCGGTTTGAACTATCCGACCATTGCCGCCGGGTATGGGCAACCATTGCCGCCGGATTGGCTTGTTTCATGCTGACTTGCTGCAGAAGGTGCGGAACGGTGAGGCTAGCGCCGGGCAGTGTTGCCCGTGTACAACGTGCCGAAGACCAAACAGGCATTCGGGCCGGTTCTGCTGCCCATGCTTCTGGTCCAGCCGCTGTCCAATGCGGGCGCGGCCGGTCCGGAAGGACGGCGGTTCATCCTGCGGGTTTCATCTCTCGTTTAGAAATTTGTTCAGCTCATCGATGCTTGTCGAAAACGAGAAGGCGGAATTGACCTTGTAGTAGTTCTGCCGGTCGCGGGTAAAGGCATAAAGCCATTTGGCCGCCTTGAGCTTGTCAGATTCGAATGAGAACAGACCGACCAGTTCAATGACCTGGTCGGTGCTGACCACCCGTTCGGCACCTGCCGCCTGTCCACTGCCGGCCGAGCGGCTGGCAACCGCCTGCTGGATCAGGGTAAACCTTGTATCTGAGAAAGCCTGCTGGTTGACCTGGGTTTTCAACGCATCCAACTCGGCATCGGTAAAGGCGCCCGGCTCATCGGCGGGCTGCTGCATTGTCCGCCCTACCGGCTGCGGTACCGGCCGGGAAAGGGGGCGGCTTGCCACCGGGGAGTATTCCCTGGGGGAAAGGTCCCGGGATCTGGAGCCTTGTCTGGCGGGTGGTGAGGAAGGGACGGTTTGGGTGAGGGCCGGATTCCTTCTTTCCAGAAACGCGTTCAGTTCCCTTTCGTGGGAAGCTACCGTGAGCACCTGGCTGACCAGGAAATAATTGGTTTTCTCACAGCTGTAGTCATACAGGTACTTGGCCGTTTCCAACCGGTGTTCGTCCACGGTCAGCAGCCTGAGCAGCCCAACACACTGGTCCACGGTCAGCAGCCTGCCCTTCACTGCCTGCCTGATGGTCGAGACCCGTACGTCCTCAACGGGCTTGCTGCGGATCAGGGCATGGGTTTTGGCAAAATCAGCCGATGAAAAGCCCGATGCCGAGCATACGCCGGCCTGCGGGGCGGTGACCGGGGGGCTGCCGGCGGACGGTCCCGGGGATGGATGGGGCTCATTGCGGCCCGGGCCTGGATTACCCTGGTTCGCCTTGCCGCCAGCCCCGTAGCCTCCGGCACCGTTACCGTTGGTGCCGTTACCGTTGGTGCCGTTGCTGATTGAACCGCTGCCGTTTGATCCGTTGCCACCCGAAGTGACCACCGCATTGCTATTGACGATGACGATAGTGTTGGTCACGTTGTTATTGGTCACGTTGTTATTGGTCACCTGGCTGTTGCTGGAGTTGGTTGTGACGTTATTCGAGTTCTGGTTGCTCAGCGTGGTGTTCTGGGTGTTGGTTACGTTGGTGTTGGTTACGTTGTTAGAGTTCGAGGTGTTTTTGGTGTGGGAATTGTAGCTGTCGGCAACGTTCGCAGCAGGTTGTGTCGGAGCAGGTTGTGAACCGGACGCCTGTGGGTTTGAGACCGCATTGGCCGGATCAGCCGCCGGATTGACAGGTGCGGGCGACGAACCGGACGGGTTTGCCACCGAACCGGCAATCGGGATCAGGTTATCTTTCTGAATGGACTCAAACGAACTGGCCGTGATGAAAAAGAGCACGTCATTGAAGTCCAGGTCGCTGCCCTGGTCACGGCGGGTGTCTTCAAATCCGAGAATCAGTTGGTTTCGGCCCCTGTCATTGAGCAACACCGTATGGGGCTTGTCTGCCGGCTGGGGTTCGGGGTTGAATGCGGGATTGGAGTAAAGCGCGTATCTGCCCGATGTCACCCCGCCGTCTTTCCAGCCATCGGCCAAAAGAAACCAGCCGATGCCGGTGCCGGCCTTGAATCGGCCGATTTTCACCTTACTGCCTGCCAGCAGCCCGCCCCCGCTGCCGACTGCCGATACGTTCGGGAAAACAATGGTTTTTTGCCCGATCTGCTCGGCCGTTGCGGGCGGGTTGCCCAGATCATAGCTGTAAAACCCCAGCACGTTTTTAAAGCCGGCACCTTCACTGACAAAACTTACCCACAGCTCGGCATCCTGGGTAAGCTTGAGCTCAGTTTCGGTCTGCAGGGCGATGTAGTGGGGATGGTGCTGCGGCACGGGTTTGGATTCGGGCAGTGCCGTTGCAATATCCCTTGCCAGCAAAGTATCGATTCCGGCTCTGTCCGCTTCCAGGTACAGGGGCACCCCCTGCGTCGAGTAGGCGCCCAGAAACTGAAAGGCCGCCTGCTGTCCGGATGCTCCATTCGGGCCGGGATTGTTTTGGGCCGACAAACCGGACGGTGTCAGAAACAGGGAAAAGATGGATAAGGCGGCAAAGGCCAGCGTGTTCCGTATGGGCATGGCCTTTGCCGGCAAATTGCGTAAGGGCAGGTAGTCGAGTGTGTTCATCCTGTGCGTGTTTATCCTGTGCTGTTGGTTTACTGAAGGTGAGATTCTCCTGAAACGGTAACCTTCCCGACCCGGCATGCAAATCCCGGCAAGCGCTCCGGCTTATAATGCAGGTGCAGGTACTGGTCAATGGTCTGCGTACTGATCGTACTGCAAAAGAAGGCAATAGGTTTGCGAAAGGTTTTGCGATTTGGGTCCTTCCCTTACATCTGTGTTTAGCTACGGCATTTTACACGCTTTTTCATCTTGCCGATGGTTTTGGCGATCTTATCCCGCCTTCCAGCGTCAGCTTCCATGCCTTTAATCGCCCCCCCCGGCCGGAACCTTCTGAAATTGACTGTTCGCCCGGCTATCCGTTGCCAACGGGTAGCCGGGCGGGCAGTGCTTCTTTTCCATCCCCGATGATGCGCTTTCCCTGCTGCGGACCGGCACCGGACCCAACCCTATCCATGCGCCGGGATTCAGCCAACGGGCATTTGATTCGAAACGCATCCGATACGGCGCTTGTGGTGGCGGAGCGGAACGAAAACTTCGATTTGTTTTCCTATCTTTACAGCTAATCCCGGTCGGCCGGTTGGCAGGCGGCTGTTCAAGGTGCAACGGGTCTGACTTTGATTTTTTAACAATTTTTACCTCAGGCAGTTATCTTCCTGATTGCCGTTCACCTTGTTGATTGCCCTTCACCTTGATTGCCATTGGACCATGGCTACCGGATTGAAAGGGTTTTGCGCAACAGGGTGAATGCCATCGTAACCTATGTGCCATTGCAACCTATGTGCCATTGTAACCTATGTGCCATTGTAACGGGAGAGCATCGTAAGAAGTGGTAGCGGTCGCAGGTGCGTGAAAACAACAGACCTTTGACCGGGATGAGTCAAAGCCGGCAGGCAAGCGCCATCACTGCGCCTGTACCACTGCGCCCGGTATCACTGCGCCCAATCAGATGAAGATCGCATGAAAAAAAGAACAAGGGCCGAACAGCGGGCCAAGGCACCCTTGCCCTCCGGGGCGTTTGTTTCCGGCGGAGGCCGGATGGGCGAGCTCATCGGCCAGTACGACTGGTCGGCAAGCCCGCTCGGCCCGCTGGAAAGCTGGCCGCACAGCCTGCGCACCTGCATGAGTCTGATGCTCGGGAGCCGTCAGCCGGTCTGGGTTGGCTGGGGCACCGAGCGGATCATGCTTTACAACGACGCCTGCCTTTCCATCCTTGGCGGCAAGCATCCGTGGGCGCTTGGCAAACCGGCGTCGGCCGTATGGCGGGACAGCTGGCAGGACATGGGCCCGGTGCTTGAGCAGGTCGCCCGGGGCGAAGTCGCCTGTGTCGAGTCGAGGCGGGTGATCCTGCAACGCCACGGGTATGGGCAGGAAACCTACCATACCTTTTCCCATACGCCCGTTTGGGGTGAGGACGGCTCGGTTGCCGGCATGTACTGCGCCGGTACCGAGGATACGGACCGGATCCTGAGCGAACGGGGCTGGGGAACCCTGACCGGACTGGCTGAAAGGCTGCTGGAATGCCGCACACTCAGCGCCGTGGCCGAGACCGCCGTCCAAACCCTTTCGGCCAACGGGCATGATTTTCCCTTTGCACTGTTTTATCTGCGCCACGATCGGCACGCGGTGCTCTGTGCGGCCACCCGGACGGATCAGCCCCGGAACAACCCACCCGGCAGCATTGACCTGACGGGTGGTGACAAGCTCGGAGAACTTTTGAACGCGGCCGCCAGCGGGGGCCGGATGCAGGTGCTTGAAAACGCGGGCCGGCGGCTGGGCCTTCTGCCCGCAGGGGCCTGGGAAACCTCACCCGAAAGGATGGCCGTCCTTCCCCTGCTGCCGACCGCCGATGGCCAGCCCTGCGCATGGTTGCTGGTAGGCATGAACCCCTACCGGTTGCTGGATGAAAAGTACAGCGGTCTGCTCACTTCGGTGGCCGACCGGATCACCCGGGCACTCGGTGTGCTACCCTTCCTGGCCGGACAGGGACCCTTCGGCGCCGGCAAACGGGAAACCCGCCATTCCAATGCCGGTATCGATCCGGTGCGGGACCAGGACGCAAAAGCCGAGGACGCAAAAGCGGCCGGGCTGGAGGCAAACCAACCGGTGCAGGGTGGAAACAGGAGCGAGGAAAGCAGAAGGCAGCTGCAGCGGCTGATCATGCAGGCACCGGTGGGCATGTGCCTTTTCCGGGGCGGGCAATACGTGATCGAGCTGGTCAACGAGCGGCAATTGGAGATATGGGGCAAAACGGCTGAGCAGGTGGTTGGCAGGCCTGCGTTTGAAGCGCTTCCCGAAGCGGTCGGGCAGGGAATCGAGGAACTGTTCCAAAGCGTGTTCCAGACCGGTCGTGCCGTCATCGCCAACGCCGTGCCAGCCGAACTGGTCCGTTACGGGAAGCGGGAGCTGGGTTACTACAATTTCACCCTGGAAGCCTTTCGCGATGAGGATAATGCCGTGACAGGCATCGTTTCCGTGTCGGCCGAAGTGACCGAGCAAGTGGTTTACCAGAAAAAGCTGGAGGAAAGCCAGTCCGTCCTGCACCAGCTCAAAGCCCAGCTGGATCTTAGCATCAGTGCGGGACGCATCGGCATCTGGCATTGGGATGTGACTGCCGACACGCTGACCTGGAGCCGGGAGCAGCACGAGCTCTACGGCCTGGAGCCAGGCGAGTTCGGCGGGCGCCTGCAGGACTTTCTGGCCCTGATGCATCCGGATGACCTGGCCGCCGTGGGCCCCAAGCGGGAAGAGCAGGCCTACAACCCGGACAGGGATTACACCGATGAGTTCCGCATCATCCGCAAAGACGGCGCGGTGCGGTGGATCCAGTCCCGCCAGCGGAAAACGGTGGACGCCGGCGGACGGACCGTCCTTGTCACGGGTGTGAACATTGACATCACCGAGCAGAAACAGACCGAGCAGCTTTTGCGCGAGCAGCAACGCTTCACCGAAAGCATCATCGGGGCGGCCCCTTCGGTGACCTACATCTTCGACCTGACCACCGGGACCAACGCCTTTGTCAGTCCGCAGATAGAGTCCATCCTGGGCTACACCCCGCAGCAGGTGCAGGCGATGGGCGGCGATCTGATCCCGCTGCTGCTGCACCCGGCCGATGCGGCCGCCGCTTCGGCCCGCTTTGAGAACATGCTGGCCGACC
This sequence comes from uncultured Sphingobacteriales bacterium, assembly GCA_963520985.1. Taxonomy (GTDB): domain Bacteria; phylum Bacteroidota; class Bacteroidia; order Cytophagales; family 172606-1; genus Xanthocytophaga. The sequence continues at coordinate 138,779 of CAUQTA010000012.1, read as the reverse complement.
GGACGGACAGGGTTTTCGAGGTCGAGTACCGGATGCGGCACAGGGACGGCTCGTACGTCTGGCTGGCCGACAGGGCAAGGGTGTTCACCCGTGACGCGGCCGGCCGGCCGGTGCAGATCCTGGGCGTGACCACTGACCTCACCGGCCGGAAGGAACTCGAGCAAAGGATGCAGGCCCAGTTCGACGAGCTGGAAACGATCTATCAGACCGCCCCGATCGGCATGTGCCTGGTCGACCGCCGGTTCCGTTTCCAGCGAGTCAACAGCCGCCTGGCCCAGATGAACGGACTGCCCGTCGAAGCCCATCTGGGACGCTCGATCGCCGAAGTGGTGCCTGATCTGGCCGCGCAGGTGGAGGCGGTCTTCCGTCAGGTCTTCCAAACCGGGAAAGCCGTTCTGAACATGGAGGTCAAGGGCCGGACCCCCGCCGCCCCGGGGGTGGAACGCATCTGGGACGAGAGCTGGTACCCGGTCAAGGACCAGGCCGGTGAAACCGTTGCCGTTTCGGTGGTGGTCGAGGAGATCACCACCCGCAAGAAGCTGGAGGAGGAACTGGTTTTGAGCCGGGAGAAAATCCGGAGCTTCATCCTGCAGGCGCCCGTGGCAATGGCCCTCTACCGGGGAAGGGAGCACCGGGTGGAGATTGTAAACCAGGAACTGCTCCGTTTCTGGGGAAAGCCCCCGGAGCAGGTGATCGGCAAGCCCGTGTTCGAGGCAATGCCTGAGGCCAGCAACCAGGGCTACGAGCAGCTGCTTGCCAAGGTGTATGAAACGGGCGAAAAGATAGTGGCCCATGAAATGCCCATCACCCTGCCTGTCAACGGAAACCCGCAGACCCGTTACGTGAACCTGGTCTATGAGCCCTACCGGGAAACGGACGGCCGCATCAGCGGTATAATGGAGGTGATCAGCGATGTGACCGGGCAGGTGCTCACCGCCCAGAGACTCAAGGAGAGCGAACAGCGCTTTCGCGGCACGTTTGAAAACGCGGCCGTCGGGGTGGCCCACGTGGGCCTGGACGGAAGCTGGCTTTTCATCAACAGCCGTCTGGCCCGGATCCTGGGCTATTCCAAGGAGGAACTGTACGGCCGCAATTTCCAGCAGCTGACCCACCCGGATGACCTGCAGGCCGATCTGGCTTACGTCTCCTCCCTGTTGGCCGGGGAGATCCCATCGTATTCGATCCAGAAACGCTACCTGCGCAAGGACGGCTCGGCGGTCTGGACAGCGCTGACCGTTTCGCTGCTGACCGATGAGAAGGGGCAGGCCAGGTATTTCGTTTCCATCGTGGAGGACATATCCCAGCGCAAAAAGGCGGAACAGGCGTTGCAGCAAAGCGAAGCGCAGTTCCGGCAATTCGGCGACAACATTCAGAACCTGGCCTGGATGGCCGACGAGAAGGGCTGGATTTACTGGTACAACCAGCGCTGGTATGACTATACTGGCACCGGCTTCGAACAGATGCAGGGCTGGGGCTGGCAGAGCGTGCATCATCCCGATCACCGCAAAAGGGTGATCAACTTCATCAGACAGGCCTGGAAGCAGACCGACCCCTGGGAGCTGACCTTTCCCTTGCGGGGGAGCGACGGGCTTTACCGTTGGTTTCTGACACGTGCGGTCCCGATCAAGGACGGGCAGCAGAGAGTCATCCGCTGGATCGGCACCAATACCAATATCGACCAGCAGGTGAAGGCGCAACAGCGCCTGACCGAAAGCGAGCTGCTTTTCCGAAGCCTGGCCGAGACCCTGCCGCAGATGGTCTGGGTATCGGATGCGGAAGGGAACAACGAGTACCTTTCCAGCAGATGGAGGGAGTATTCCGGAGTGGAGGACGTCTGGGAAGCGTGGCAGTACATGATTCATCCCGACGACAAGCAGGCGGCCACCGCCGCCTACCGCACCGCCTTTGCCGGCGGCCGTTCGTTTAGCCACGAGTTGCGGCTCAGAAACGCCGGCGGCGAGTACCGCTGGCACTCCTCGGTAGCCGAGCCGGTCAGCGACGCGACCGGCCGGATCGTACGGTGGGTGGGGGCGCTGAGCGATATCCATCCGCAGAAGACACTCCACCAGCAACTCGAACAGGTCATCTTCCAGCGCACCGAGCAGCTCAGCCGTTCCAACGGCGAACTGGCGCTGGCCAACGAGCAGCTGGTGGCTTCCAACCTGGAACTGGAACGGTTTGCCTACGTGGCCTCGCACGACCTGCAGGAACCGCTGCGCAAGATCATCACCTTCACCCGCCTGCTGGAGACGGGTTATCAGGACCGGCTCGACCCGAAGGGGCTCGGCTTTCTGGAACGGGTCGGATCGGCGGCAAGCCGGATGCGCAACCTGATCGGCAGCCTGCTGGAGTATTCGCGCATCGGAAGAAACGCCGAAGCGTTCGTCCGGACGGATCTGAACCAGACCCTGCGGCTGGTGCTGACCGACCTGGAAATGCAGATCGCCGAGCAGGGGGCGGTGATACAGGCCGGGCCGCTGCCCGTTGTCTGGGCCAATCCGGATCAGATGGGGCAGCTTCTGGCCAACCTGATCTCGAACGCGCTCAAGTTCGTGCCCAAGGGGAAAGCGCCACTTGTCCGTCTGCGTGCCCGGCAGGCCAGTAAGTCTGAGAAGGTCGCCCGGGGCCTGCCGGCAGACCGCGGCTATGTGCGTCTGAAGATCACCGACAACGGCATCGGGTTTGATCCCGGGTTCGCCGAATCCATTTTCGAGCCTTTCCGCCGCCTGCATGGCCAGGACGAATACGGCGGAAGCGGCATCGGCCTGTCGATCTGCCGCAGAATCGTCCAACATCACCAGGGTGCGATCCATGCCCAAAGCCGGGCGGGCGCAGGGGCCGCCTTCATCATCCTGCTGCCGGTTGAACACGATCCTGCTGCCGGTTGAACGCCCCGGTTCGCACAACCCGCATGGGTAGGGAATGTCCTTTTAACAGATACTGCCTGTTAAGGTCTCTGCCTGTTAATGTCACTGTCGGTTAATGTCACGGTTCACTTGATGATGCATTCCCACTTATCGGACCGGTTCACAAAGACGGCCTTCCTCCCCGCGGACAAAAGGGTGGGCTTTCGGGCATCGGATGCCCTTTAGAGGATGATAGCACCGGATGCGGAAGGTGAAACCAATGCCGCCGGTGGCCAGATGCGGGTAGCGGTTCGGGTAAGGGCCGGCAGCTCGGGCATCTGGGGCCGTCGAGACCGACAGCGGGATGGAGACCGACAGCGACACGGGTCATCGGGTCAATCCGCTGACCCGGGGGTGGAGCGGCAAACATGCCGCAACGGGGTTGCCCACCTGTCGGAAAGCAGCCTGAAAGGGCCTGGACACCGGGCCGTTCCGTCGGATTCATACATGCCCGGCCAATGGATACGCTGAAGATGCTATTTTGAAGATGCTATTTTCCCGAATCTGCCCCAAGGGCGATAATGATCGCGCCACCTGTCATTAGCAAGGCTCCCACCACCAGTTGCCAGTTCAGACGTTCCTTCAGGAAAACGACAGCCAGAATGATGGCGAATACAAGAGAGACCCTTTCCAGAGGCGATACCCTGGATGCGTCGCCGATCTTCAGAGCGGCAAAGGTGAGCAGAGAGGATACGCACGTAAGTACGCCGGCCAATACCAGGAAAACCCATGCCTTGGTGTCAACCTGGCTCAGGTCCTTGAGTTTGCCTTGCCAGATCACCACGCTCCAGGACACGATCAGGATGAGAACGGATTGGATGGCAAAACCCAGGCTTGAGTCCACGTTCCTGATCCCCGCTTTGGAAAGGGTGACGACGACGGCCGCAAGAAGGGCTGCAAACAGAGCAAGTACGATCCACATGATAGGCTGAATGGGTTAAGGTTCGGTATTACAACCTGGATAAAAATCATGCCTCGCCACGGGAAATCTCACCCATCTGTATCCGGGAATTTTCGGTTACACCTTGATGGGTCCAGTTAACTGCTGAAATGCGGATTGCCCTCGGTTCGGTTTCCGCGCATACCCGTTTCAGCGTGTCGAATCGGATGCCGGGTTCAAGGGATATGAAATTTCAAGCCAACCCTCGATTGCCTTTCCTTTCATCAGACGGATCATCTCATCAGACGGATCATCCTTGGCCGCCACTGGCAAAAGCCGGCCCGTTGTATTTCCCTGCCTGCATTTAAGGTTCGGATCGGCTGGCCTGACTCGATTCAGGTTCCTTTTGAGATCCTGTCTGCCGTCCGCCGGGTTTTGAAAGCCTGTCCGTGCAAAACCAGCCTCTTCCCAAGCCGGCCTCCCCGGATACCGGCCATTGTCAGTGGCGGCTTTTGGTCGCAACATCCGGGACTGGCCTTCCGGTGAGGATGACCCGCTTGCACACGATTGCGGGAAAGCGGGTTTGTGCCCGTCACTTATCCGGAAAATAAGCCGTTTTCAGGTACTGGTGCAGCGAAGCCGGCGTGCGGCCCAACAGACGCTCGAGCGTATCGTGCGTTCCGGCCAGCATGCCGTCCCTGGCGGCCTGACCCCACTGGGCCAAAAAGCCGGCGACAAGCTCAGGCATGCCGGCGGCCACTTTGCCGGCGATGTAAGCCGCCGGCTCGATGCTTCGGTAGACGATGGGACGGCCCGCTAACGCGGAAAGTTCGCGGGCAATGTCATCAAACGAATGGCTCTGGCTGCCTGACAGAGTGTACTCCCGGTTCTCATGCCCCTGGCCGGTGAGCAGGGCGGCCGTGGCGGCGGCCAGATCGGTCCGCCTGACGAAAGCGATTCTGCCTTCCCCGGCCGGGAAAAGTATCTGACTGTCCGGCACCTGGCTTCCGATCAGGTACGGAAGCCCTTCATAGTAGTAGCCGTTCCTGAGAATGGTGTACACCAGCCCCGAGGCCTTCAGGTAGGCTTCGGTGGCCAGGTCGCTTTCGGTGACCTGGGGCATCACAAAACCGGTCTCGCGCTGGATGCTCGTGTAGAAAAGGTGCCTGACCCCGGCCTGCCCGGCCGCGTCGATCACGTTGCGATGCTGACGCACCCTGTCGGTAAAGGCCACGGCCGAAACGAGCAGCACCTTGTCGGCGCCCCGGAAGGCTTCCACCAGTGAGGGGTAGTCAAGGTAGTCGCCTTGCCGGACGTCCACGCCTTTGCCGGCAAGGCTGCCGGCCTTGCCCGCATCGCGCACCAGGGCGGCGAGCCCGGAGGCCGGGGTGGTGGTGAGCAGGTGTTCGATGGTTTGGTGGCCTAACCCACCGGTGGCTCCAGTTACTAGGATCATGATGAAAAGAAATTAAATGGAAAGGAATAGAAGGAAATAAGAATCGTCGTATATTTGCTTGCAAAATGCAAGTGCAAAGATAATGGAAAATACTTGCAAAATGCAAGTGAAAAAACAAATCGTTTTCATGAAACAGCTTAAACGGCGTTCCACCTGCCCGGTCAGCACGGCGCTCGACGTGCTTGGTGACAAATGGACCCTCCTGATTCTGAGGGACATGGTCTTTGCCGGAAAGTCCACATATGGGCAGTTTCTGCAGTCAGGGGAAAAAATGGCCACCAACATCCTGGCCGACCGCCTGGCGGTGCTCGAGTCGCAGGGCCTGGTAACCAAAGCCGTGGCCACCGATAAGAAATCCAAGTTCACCTACCGGCTGACCGAAAAAGGCGTTGATACCGTCCCGATCATTGTGGAGCTGATTCTGTGGGGAAGCAGGCATTGGCCCACCGTCCTCGACCCTGCCTTGCTGCAGGAGCTTCAGACCGGAAAACAGGCCGCCGTTGAGAAATACCAGCGGCTGGCCCGCCAGCGGAACCCGGAATGAACGGAATAAAAAGGCCTTGCCCTGACCGGGACGCGCTCAGGCTAGGGCTGATGGCAGTCGCCCGCGCAGTGCAGCTTGATCACCGGTTCGGAAAACAACAAGCCCATGGTGGTCATCTGGATGGATACAGTACGCGATGCGGGCAACAACCCGTACGCAGCCATGCAACACACCGAACCGGTCAGGGCCTATCAGGATTGTGCGGTTTTCCGAGAGTGCGGCAAGCTTGCAGGGTCAATCCAACCGCCAAGCCGCCCGATGTGGGTGCGATCCGTCAGTGGGTGATGCGGGTGGTGCTGCTTTTCAACGATTGATTGGAAAGGTGAAAACCGGAAGGAAGCGGATCCGGGGAGACGCAAGCAGGCCTGTCCAGACTGTTGGCCATTTCGGGCGGCACCGTGCAGGACGGTTGCTGTCAGGGCGGTTTCCGGCAGCTTGAACCGCACAGAGGTTCATCACCGCACAGAGGTTCATCGTACAGATCAATATCACCCGGATCGGTATGGCCCAACTCAGCAACAAAACGCCATCATAAAACAGCAAACAGCCGGTTGGCCTTGAGCCAGGTACCGGTGTCAATCCTTGGGTGGATAACCATCAATCAGAGCCGACAGCTTCCGTATAAACAGCTCCCGTATAATCAGATCAACTCAGGCAGATTATGCCTGGTCTGAATGGTTGATCAAGCCGATCTGGCTTTGCCACACCTGCCAAGAAACCGATGTTCTTCGTCCACTTAATCATACCTGGCAAAATAGCCCGAAAAAATGTGTTTTCGGGCTATTTTGTAAATACCCTTTTTGGGCCGCTTCAATTCTATTCGCTACGCAGCGACTTGACCGGATTGGAAAGGGCCGCTTTCACCGCTTGGAAGCTCACCGTCACAAGTGCGATCAGGACACAGATCACACCTGCGAGGGCGAATATCCAAACGCTGATGGTTGTCCTGTAAGCAAATCCTTCCAGCCATTGGCGCATGCAATACCAGGCCATCGGTGCGGCGATGAAAATCGAAACCGCCACCAGGTAAACAAAGTCTTTGCTCAGCAGCGCGACGATGCCTGCCACCGAGGCCCCGAGCACTTTGCGGATGCCGATTTCCTTTTGGCGCTGCCGGACACTGAACAAAGCCAGCCCGAACAGGCCCAGACAGGCGATGACAATGGCAAGGGATGCAAAGACAGTGAAGACCTGGCCGAACTTTGTCTCCGAGTTGTATTGGCGGTTGAAGGTCTCATCCAGAAAGCTGTATTCCAAAGGCCTTTGCGGAGCCAGGGTTTTCCAGACCCGTTCAATGGAGGCAACGGTGCGGGCAATGTCGCCGGTGCTGACCTGCAGGGAGAAAAGCCGGAACTTTTCCGGAATCACGCGCATGGCCAGAGGATCAATCGGCTTCTGTAGGGATTGAAAGTGAAAATCCCTGAACACCCCGATTATCCTTCCATCCACAGGGTACATGCCCACCTTTACCCCGATTGCCTCCTGTGCGGAGGCGAAGCCCAGCTTTTTCAAGGCCGTTTCATTGATGATCATCGATTCGGTACCGTCTTCGGCAAACGTTTCCGAAAACCCCCGCCCGGCCACTATCGGTATCTCATATTGGGCAAGATAGTCGTAGTCGGTCAGGTAAATGGCCAGTTCGGTACGCAACGTGTCCTGGTTCCGCTTGGCAAAGTCCATTGACCAGCCTCCCGCCCGCCCGTCGCCGGGCACGTTGGAAGAGGCTGTCACTTGCCCGACACCGGGTATTTGCGAGAGTTGCCGCCGAATGGTTTCATACTGCCGCCGCACCACCGGGTCGCCTTCGAAATTAATCACCAGCGTCTGCGTGTGCCTGAAGCCGAGCTGGTGGCGTTGCATGAATTGCAACTGGGAGAATACTACGCAAGTGCAGATAATCAGCACCGCTGAAATGGTGAACTGGAAGATCACCAGACCTTTCCGGATGAATATGCTGCTGGCCGAACCGGCGATTTTTCCTTTCAATGCCGACGCGGGCGCAAAGCCTGAAAGCACGATGGCCGGATACATGCCCGATGCAATGCCTATGAAAACAAGCAGAGCGGCAAGCATGCCAAGATGGGGCAGCGAAAAAACATCCCGTGAAATGTCCTGGCCGGAAAGCGCTCCGAAGGCAGGCAATAGTGAACAGACCAGCAGCAATGCCAGGCAAAGCGATAGGGTGGTCATCAGAAAGGATTCGAGGAAAAACTGGGCCATCACCTGGCTGCGCGCCGCCCCGATCACTTTTTTCACCCCCACTTCCTTTGCCCGTTCGGAAGCCCTTGCCGTGGCGAGGTTGATGAAATTGACGCAGGCGATAACCAATATGAAGACAGCCACAAGGGAGAACACGTACAGGTTGGTCAGGTTTCCGGTCGGCCCGATCTGGTTGCTGCGGTCGGAATGAAGGTAGATGTCTGTCAGCTTTTCCAGGGCGTACCCGTGCTTTGTCGTGCTGCCGGGTTCGTGGTGGCGGGTGTCGAAATCCGACAGTTCGGCTGAAAATCGTGCCGCATCAAAGTTCTCCGGCAAGAGAATGTAAGTGTAAAAGTTATTCGAATACCAATTGGTGAACAGCCAGTCATAACCCGAACCTTTCATCTGGGCCGTTGCCATGGAAACCAGGAAATCGAAACCGATGTGCGAATTCGCGGGCACATCCCGGACCACACCCGTCACCTTCATGGTCTGGTTGTCAACCGTGAGCGTCTTGTCCATCGGATTGGCCGCCCCGAAATATTTTCCGGCCATTTTCTCGGTCAGCACGATGCTCATCGGCTCCTGTAACGCGGTGGCGGGATTGCCCTGCAGCAATTTGAAACTGAACAGCTTGAAAAGCTCCCTGTCCGCAAAGAGAATCTTACGCTCCTCGAATAACTTGTCACCATACCTGATGAGCGCCTCATTGTCAATCAGGCGCACCGCTTGCTGTACCTGCGGAAAGTCGGCCAGCAATGCCGGAGCCACCGGTGCGGCCGTAGAAGCGCTTTCCAAGGTGACACCCGGCGTTTGCTTGTCATCGGCAACGCGGTAGATACGGTCGGCATTGGCGTGGAAACCATCGTAACTCAACTCGAATTCGATGTACAGGGCCATCAGCAGAAAGGCGGTCAGGCTGACGGCCAACCCGATGATATTGATGATCGAATGCACTTTGTTTCTCAACAGGTTCCGAAAGGCAATGGTCAGATGGTTGCGCAGCATAAGTGGCAGGTTGGGGGTTTTCGATGAGACTGTTTTGTCTTCCGCCAATACAATGCCGGAATTCACGAACCGGCCTGCGCTGTGGTTTGAGCGGTTTTGCCCGGCAGGGACCTATAAGGGTGTCCGTAACCGGACACTCGCCTGTACGCTGCTGGACACGGCCCGGTCTATGCCGCCTTGAAAGCCGCTCCACCCGGCCGGCCGGTAAATCATGTTTGATGCCAATTGGCTTGGTAGCACAGATCTGACTGCACTCCGGCTGATGTTGGATGTTACAGGCAGATAAGCCATCCGCAGCGACAGGGTAAGATACAGGTTCTCATTTCTTACTCCATTTCCGGGACAACTCAACCGGTTTGAAAATGTTCCTTTTGCCCTTTACATCCGGATCCCGAAAAACTGTCCCGCCGACCAAGCTGAAAACAGATTTGTGATATTGGCCTGACGAGCCAATCCCATCCGGACCTGTTGGCCGGTTTTCATTTGTCCGTTCCCAGAGACAGCCCTTGCACCTGCACGGGATGGAAGAGCTTCCCACGGGCGGGCGGAAACCCGTGCCCGTTTAGCTCACAAACGATCCGGCTCCGGCTGAGCCCCTGCAGATGCCGGCTGTGGATCAGGACCTTGGTTTCCCTTTTTTTCAGCGGCTTTTTCCCGCCACTGGCCGTGTGCCTTCCCGGCCGCAAATCCGGCTTCCACAGCTACTGTTCACACTTGCCTTTCAGGTTTACCCACCAGCAGCCAGACCGTTCCCGCCCCACCGAATGCGCCCAGCAACACCAGCGCTCCGGTTCCCACCACCGGCCCGCCTGCCTGTGTCGAACCGGTCAGAAGCGAAAGCAGTGACAGGCCCAGGCCCCCTCCGAAGAAGTAGGCGGATGTGGCCACGCCACTGACCAATCCGTGATGCCTTTCCCGAACCTTCTGCACGGCCAGCACCGTCAGCCCCGAATAGGCCAGGGCAATGCCCAGCCCGTTGGCGCAGGCCATCGACAGGACCAGCCACACCCGGCTGAACGGGGAATGGCTGAACTGCGAATGGCTGAACGGGCCAAGCCGGATGTGACACCACAGCAACACCGCGCCGGCCGTGAGCGCACCCATTCCCAGAAGGGCGATCCGGCGCATGTGGAACCGCCTGGCCAGAAAGGGCAGAAACACCTTGCCCGTGATTGCCGACAGGACACTGAATGGAAACAAAAGCAACCCGGCCCGGGAAGGGTCCATTCCCTGGTCGTGCTGGAGCATGAGTGAAACCAGGAACAGAAAACCGGTGAACGAAGCCCCCAGGCAAGCGTAGGCGCCCACACTGGTCCATACCGGGCGAAGCACCTGAAAATCAACCAGCGGCTCGGACCGGACTGCGTTGCGGTGGAAAAACCACACCGACCCGCCGATCATACCCAGCCCGATCAACAGATGCAAACCCGGTTGCAGGCGCCAGTTGCCCAACCGGTGCACCTGGTAGGAAAAGGCCGTAATCAGAAAAGTGAGCAGCAGCCCGGAAAGGATGTCGGGCCGGGTTCTGGATGAGTGGCTATCGGCTGAGCGGCTCTGGGCTGTAACCTGGTCGGGAATGTAGCCAAGAGCCAAAAGGAAAGTGAGCCCGATAACCGGCACGTTGATGAAAAACACCCACTGCCAGCCGAAGGCGTGGGCAATCAGCCCGCCCACTGACAGGCCGCAGCCCGAACCGACGGCGGCAAAGGCGCTGACCACGCCAATGGCGCGGCTGCGGGCTGCGGGCTGGCGGAAGACATTGGTCACGATCGAAAGCGCCGAAGGCATCAGAAGGGCCGCCGCCACCCCCTGCACTGACCGGAAAGCCAGCAGCCACCCGAATGAAGGGGACAGGCCGGCCCCGAGCGAGGTAAGCAGGAACAGGCCCGAGGCGGTCAGAAACACCCTTTTGCGTCCGACAGTATCGGCCAACCGGCCGCCGAGCACCAGCAAACCGCCGTAAAAAAGCACGTACAGGGTCTGCAGCCACTGCACCTGGCTGACGGCCAGCCTGAACTTTTGCTCAATCAGGGGCATGACCAGGTTGACAATGGCTATGTCCAGGGCCTCGAAAAAGACGCTGGCCGATGCTATGAAAAGGATGACTGCATCCCGCCTGGATTGGCTGATGCGCTCGGTCTGTTGCTCCATCGTGAGTTCGGATTTAACTGTTTGTTTTTGCAAAGAAGCTACCTGCAGGACTAATTTAAAAACAGTTGGAAAAAATCAGGATATATTTGCCAATTCCGCTATTTTTGCAGGACAAACCATTTCACCGGCTTAAAAAGGCATGGACAAATCAGAACAAAAAAGCGGCGCGGTCACCGCAAGCGGCCCGGTCGTCGAGCTCGATGAGAAGGACTATCAGATTCTGCGCCTGCTTCAGGCCAATGCCAAACTGACGGTCCGTGACATTGCCGCCCGGGTTCACCTGAGCGCCACCCCGACCCATGACCGCATCAAAAGGCTCGAGGCCACCGGTGTGATCAGGCAGTATGCGGCCCTTCTGGACAAGGGCAAGCTGAACCGAAAACTGACGGTGCTCTGCCTGGTCTCCCTCAAGGAGCACGACAAGCAGACGGCCCGGGCCTTCATCGAAGGCATCGTGCCATTCTCCGAGGTGGTCGAGTGCTACAACATTGCCGGGGAATTTGATTTCATGCTCAAGATCGTAACCGAGAGCATGGAGACCTACCACGACTTTTTCATCAACCACCTGGGGGATGTCAAGGGCATCGGCAAAGCCCAGAGCGTGTTTGTCATGGATGTGATCAAGGACAAGCACGAGATCATATAGGCGCATAGGGAAGGATATATATGGAAGGATGCATGCAAGAGGATGCATTTCCAAGTCCTTGAACGGATGTATAGGGTTTACAATGCCTACGCGTAACTACTTTATTCGTGCTTTTGAATTAAGTCCTGAGCAAGAAGACATTGCTATCAAATATTTTTCACGTAAAAAAAATAATTAATCTTGGCTATAGGAATTTGATTTGATAACTAAGAATTAGCCACTATTGATTAATTGAGTCAGCTATTATTTACAATCTGCTGACTGGCATTGTTCACCTGAATAACCAGATTCATTTTACGCATTTTGGAAAGGGTAAGCATAGCCCGGTTCAATCGCTTGGATGAAAATTCTACTCGCTTTTGCAGCAGTTCTATGCCAGAATTATGGGTTTGTCCTGCCAGACTGTTTTCATTCAATGACAAATCCAGCCAGCACAAAACAATGTGTTCAATGGTAATTCGTTCCAATGCATTGCCTTTGCTGTAACCCAATTCATCCTTGAGCTTGGCACAACCTGCCAACAGGCATTCCTTGACCAAAGGGGAGTCGGACGTTATCTTGTCCAGTTTGTTGCCAATGGTTTGCTCATAGAGGTTAACCATTCTTGCCAGTTGGTTTCTTGTTTCCTTATCTGCGTTCACATTACGTCTGATTGCTTCCATTGCTTCAGGGTCGTATTCGGACTTGCGAATTTGTTCGAGTAGCTTTTGCCGTTTGGCTTCGCGGTCTAGTTGTTCTTGGGTTTTCGTTTCTTTCTCCATGTTCTTGCTTTGTCTTTGTGATAACCGTTTGCAAGGGCTATCAGGGTGAATAATTCATTTAATTGTTCCTCCAAGTGCAATAGCTCCTGCTGACTGGCTTGTAGTTCCTGTTTCTGCTTTCGCTTCTTTTCATTGCGTACCTGTTGGGAATAGGCGGCATCGGCTTGCAGGTCTTCCATCAGGTAAGCCATGTCACCACTACCGCAATATTCGGCTTTTACCTTACCGTTTTCCCGGTACTTGCGATAATAGTACGGTTTGCCGTTTCGGTATTCGATACCCATTGTTTCAAAGGTTAATTGCTGAGAATTAGTTGTGCTACACTTTTTTTACTGCTAGACTCCAAAAGGTAAAACAGCCCGGCTCCAAGTGAAACCGGGTTGAGTGATCAAGCATGAATAATTTATACGTCAGTTCTCTTTGTAACAAGGTGTAACAACTTGCAACGTGTTACAGTGTAACAGTTTTTACCGTTCAAGTATCTGATAGTCAACAATTTAATTATAGTGTAACACTGTAACAGTGTGTTACACCTGTTACAATCTGTTACAAGTTATATTGGCAGGCATTATTGCTTAGTATCATTGATGGCCTTCTTCGGGTTTATTATCCGGCTAGCTTTCATGTGATTGAAACCCAACATACTGCCAATTTCCCGAAAGCTTTTCCCTTGCTGGTGCAAATGTTTCACCTTTTCGGCAAGGGCTTCGTTTTCCTTTTCACTCATTTCCTTCAAATGGTCTTTCTCCCGGCCAAACTCCAAGAACTCAAAGTGCAGAAAGTTTGCCGGCTTGATAATCTGGCATACGGCCACATTGTCGCCATCATAGATGGGCTCGCTGTTACGTACCTTAATCTGCTTGACGTAGCGAAGCGATTTGTCCTTGAAACTTTCGCCAATGGCAAAAGAGGTATCGCAAAAGCTCATCAGCATTTTTGAGCCTGCCAGATCATTTCTTGGTAAGTGGCATAGCTAGATTGCGTTTGGGGGTATGTGCCAGACACAGAATGGACAAGTCGTATTTGGCTTTTAGTGCTTTCAGTTCCTTCATCAGTGGCAAGGCATCCTTGGCTTTTTCCGTTTCGGTTCGCAGATACGTGATGTTATCAATGATCAGAACCTTTGCCCCGGTCTGTTTTAGCATTGCTTCCAGCGATTGCGCCAAAGCTATTTCAAACGTTACCCCTTTGGGTAAATCCATATCCGGATTGATGTATGCCCTGAGCAGGTTGTCGCTGAAACGGTAGTGATTGGTGAACTTTTCCGAGTAGCGCAGTTCAAACTGCTTGTCGGACAGTTCAAAGTCACAATACACGACGGGCTGCGCTGAGGCTTCCAGCTTAAAACCCGGTATTGGTTTTCCTGAACTAATCGAATCGGCTATCTGAACGGCCAGAATGCTTTTTCCCAGATTGGTATCGGCAAAGAAGATGCAAAGCTCAGTCTGGTACCAGAGTTCACCAAAGAGCATCTGGGGAATGGGTCTTTCGCTGGCATCCTTCAGGGTCTGGTTGGCACTCTTGAAAACCAGTGCCGAGGTAATGCCGCCCGTATTGTCATCAGTATCGAAAATAGTATCTTTCTCACTATCAAAACTTGCTGTCGGCAGTAAAGTCTGGAAATCAGACAAACCCAGCAAAAGTAGAATCCTAACCAAAAAAGAATTCAGAAGCCTGTCTCTCTTGATCTCAAAAAAGGGTTGTTTTTTGAGACTATTTGCTTTCCAGGCAAATACCTGTAAAGCTATGGATTTGTTGAGAATGCGTGCATTCTTTCCAAGAACATGTCGCTGTAAGAAAAGAGGCAAACTAAAAAAAGTCTCCTCTTTACCCGGGTATACCTTTACAGTTACATTGAGTAATCCCCTATGAGAAAACAGCTGCAGTTCATTCTTCTATTGGTAATATGCCTTGCCCATTTTGATTTCCCCTTGAAAGCCCAAACCTACTCCTACCAAAGAACCATTGGGGAGGGACAGCTCTATACACCCACCAACTTTACCATCGACAAACAAGGATTTCTCTATGTGGTGGATAATGATGGATACATTCTCAAAATGGATACCAATCGCAGTGTTCAACTCGTGATTGATATAAGGGAAAAATCCGGGCTCACGGGAGACTGGTTTCATGACATAGCCATCGATGGAACAGGCAACATCTGGATCACAGATCTTGCCAACAGCCGTGTGTTAAAGTTTGACCCTACAGGCAGATTACTGTTTACGGTTGGTTCGAAAGGTTCTGCCGATGGTCAGTTTTACTGGCCTTACGGGATAACAGTTGACCATCAGGGAAACATCTGGATTAGTGACACAGGCAATAACCGGATACAGAAGTTTGACCCCAACGGAAAATTCCTCTTCAAATTCGGCTCCAAAGGCTCGGCCGATGGCCAGTTTGACACCCCTCACGGGATTGCCGTGGACAGCCAGGACAACCTTTGGATTGTGGATGCTGCCAATTTCCGGGTGCAAAAGTTTGATCCCTCCGGCACGTTCCTTCTTAAGTTCGGTTCGCAAGGCGCGGCCAATGGCCGGTTTGACTGGGCGAAATTATATTACTTTCAGGGTATCGCCATTGACAACGAAGGCAATGCCCTGGTAACCGATACGTGGAACAACCGGATTCAGAAATTTGATCAAAGCGGAAACTATCTATCCGGGTTTGGCAGTCGGGGTAGCGGGCCAGGCTATATGGATAACGTATGTGCGATTGCCTTAGATCGGAACGGAACGGTCTGGGTGGGTGATTACAAGTACCGCATTCAGCGCTTTGATGCACAGGGCAGGTACTTAGCGGTTTTGGGCATGCCTCTCAATAATAACTACACCTATGACCGGGTCATCAGAAATCAGGGCGTTGCTACTGATTCCCAGAATAACATATGGGTGGTGGACCATAGTTACGGTTACCTTAAGAAGTATAGTCCCGAGGGAACATTCCTGTTACAGACAGGATCAAAGGGAACGGGAAACGGACAATTCAAGGAACCCTATGGCATAGCCACTGACGCGCAAAACAACCTGTGGGCTGCCGATGCGGCAAATGAACGTATCCAAAAGTTTGACCCCAATGGTAAATTTTTGTCCGGATTCGGTTCGAAAGGATTTGACTTCGGACAGTTTATAGGTGTTAACAGTGTGGCCGTTGATGCCCGGGGAAATATCTGGACTGCCGATACCTATAAAATTCAGAAGTTTGATTCCACTGGCAAATTCCTGTTTGGCTTCGACTCAGATGGATCTGTCAATGGCAAGTTCTATGGATTAACCGGGTTGATCCTTGACAAGAACGGCAATCTGTGGGTGGGCGCTAAGGATAAATACCAAATCCTGAAGTTTGATCAAAGGGGAAGACTGCTGCAACGGTTTGGCCGTTTCGGAGTTAATGACGGGCAGTTTCGCAGCATCACGGGTATGGCTATCGACAAATACGGCAATATCTGGGTAGCCGATACTGGGAACAGCAGGGTTCAGGTGTTCAATCCAAAGGGGGAGTTTGCCTTCAAACTTGACTTTTTAACCTATTGGCCGAAATATCTTGCGTTCGATAAAAAGGGAAGCCTGTATGCGACCACCGCTTACGGACTGATCAATTACTCGGTCGATGTATCGAACCTGAACCGACCGGTAATCCAGGGGCGCATCTATGCGGACAATAACGGCAATTGCATTTTCGACCCTTCCACCGATAAAGCGCTTTCGGATGTAGTGGTCGTTGCCAAACCGGGTGATTATTACGCCGTTACCGATACGAGTGGAACCTATCAGATTCAGGTCGATACGGGAACCTATGTGGTCAGTGAGTTGATTGACAATCTGCATGGAAAACAAATAGAACCGGTTTGCCAACAGAACAATGCTTCCAAGCCTTTTACGATTGCGAATCGGAGCGATACAGTCTCGGCAATCGATTTTGCAAACAAGGTTACCCTATCACCCTATTTGCAGGTCAGTATCAGTTCAAACCGTCGGCGCCGCTGCTTTGCCAACAGGACCCTGATACGCTATTCCAATACAGGCTATCAGGGAATTGAAAATGTACAGGTGCATGTGAAGCTGCCCGCTCATGTGATCTTTCAATCAGCGGACAAACCGTATGTGATTGATTCCGACTCCAGCTATGTCTTTACCATAGGAGCTTTGCAGGCCAATCAATACGGGACTATCCAGGTGATCGATTCGGTGGCTTGCCTGGCTAACCTGCAAGGATTGACCGCTTGCACCAAAGTCTGGATCACTCCTTCCAATACTTACACCCTGCCTGCTGATTCGGATTGGGATCAGTCCGATATCAGGCTTACGGGCAAATGCATCGAAAACGGAAGGGTGCAGCTGGTGATCAAAAACAACGGTCAATCCATGGCCGATAGCAGCCAGTTCCGTATTCTTTTGAACGGGCAGCTGGCTTTTGTTAAGAATTACCAATTGGCGGCGGCAGACAGTCTGATGCTCAGAGTACCGGCTGGTGGCAAAACCATTCGTCTGGAAGCCGACCAGCGGGATGGTCATCCGCGCAAGGCGCAAACCAATTTAACCATCGAAGGTTGCGTGGCCAGCAGCAGTGACATTGTAAGCAAAGGATTTGTCGATCTACTGCCCCAGGACGATGTGGAAGATGAAGTGGCTATCGAATGCCTGCCCATCGTAGATTCGTTTGATCCCAATGACAAGCTGGTTTCCCCACAAGGGACAACCAGTGAGCATTATACCCCAACGAGCAGTGAATTCAAGTATACGATCCGCTTCCAGAACACAGGTTCGGATACAGCCTATACAGTGACAGTCATTGATACCCTGTCTGAAAAGCTCGATATATCCACTCTGCAACAGGGTGCCAGCTCGCATGCCTACGCATTCAATGTCAGTGGCAAAACACGTCCTGTATTGACCTGGAAATTTGCCAATATCAATCTGCCTGACTCAACACGTAACCAGGCAGGAAGCAATGGGTTTGTTCAGTTTTCCATCAGACCCAAAGCCGGTTTAAGTGAAAAGGCCCGGATTGAAAACTTTGCCGATATCATCTTTGACTACAACGAGCCGGTGCGCACCAACACGACTGTGAATGTGCTCTACGATGTGTCCGGGATAATTGATCCCGACAACCAGCTCTCCGAGAGCATCATCGACCGGGTGTTGGCCAGTGAACCACACGTATTGAAGGGGAAGCTGAGCGTGTATCCCAATCCGACCCGGAACAAAGTGCAGATACAGTCGGTGGACGCATCGGTTCGCATCGAACAGATTCAGGTGAGCAACCTGCTGGGCGAGCTTCAGCCGGTTGATATTGTCCGGACAAGCAATCAGGCCATCGAGGTAAGTATGCAGGGAAAGGCTAAAGGAATGTATCTGATCCGGATCCAGACCAGCAAAGGCACCCTGGTGCAGCGGTTGGTGGTGCAGTAAACTTTAAAGGAATCTTATAAACATGGATACCTAGTCTGGTAACATAATGAAGACTACATCTCATACAACCACACCCTACTGGGACACTTCTCATCGACATGTATTCAATCTCAAAAAAGGAAGGTTTTGTGAGAAGTAGAAATCCTGAACAAAGTTATCAGGTCAATAAGGATCTTTTAAATTATTCGTTACAATTGCTGATAAAATGTTCATATTTCCGCAAATCCAACCCTGCAAGATCACGGCTTTGGATTTCACGCCTGTAGCAGTCCTTTCTTTACAATAGATTCATCTTATGACAGATCTCAATAAACCAGACCTCAATCAACAGTTTCACGATGCGTATGCGGCAGTCTTTTCCCGCCATACTGTCTATACCGACACTTTTCCCGTGGAAATGAAGGCGTCCGAAAAAGACGCCGAAGGTTGGTTGGAATGGAAATTACTCAAAGGAACACTTCAAGCCAGCCACTACCACCAGATTGAAAAGCGGTTCGGCGTTCTGTTCCCTGAAAGCTTCATCGATTGGCACAGATCCTACTACTTCCTTGAGGGCGACTGTTCGATTATCAGGCTGCCCGTGTCCAGCCCAACCCAACCCCTTCACGATTTGAAACAGAGACTTGACTGGCCGACTGCCAAACGACTCATAGCCCAACAACTCTATCCTTTCGCCGATGAAGGAAACGACACGGGACCCTTGGTCTTTGACGGAAGGGAAGAAAGAGCGGGCAATGAGTTTCCCATCCGGGTGTACGACCATGAATTCTGCGGTGAGCCGGAGGGTCTTACCCCGGTTGTCTTTTCTTCTTTTCCCAAGTTGCTTGAGTGTTTGACCCACTATCTGATTGAAAGGAAGACAAGGCCAAGCTTTGAGATCATTGCTGACTTTTTCCGGATTGACCCGCAAGGCGCCGGAAAAACGGGTGTCGATTATTGGCTGGGTTGGTCGGCAATGCAGAGGGCGAACTTCGAGCAATTCGGCTATTGAGCCGGATCGTAAAAAACCGGCAAGCGAAATCCATTCCGTATAACCGTATATGCCAACAGGTAAGTATATCTTGTTTCTAATGATCTTTGCTCTGCTATTTTCCTGTTCTTCTCAGGATAACAAGGTAGGGCAGTCAACTCGTGTTTCCAGTATCGGCAAGAATACACCGTTACCGGTGAATAAAGCCGGTAAGAATGCAACGTATGCCGCAAAAGAAGAACGCACATCTAACACCTGTGAATCAGGGTATGTATTCTTGCAATTTGTCCATAATCGTAAACCGATTGCGGGAGGATCAGTTGCCATAAAACTTGAAAAAGAGGGTGAAGAGGAGGATGAAAACACATTTGATGTAATATACCAGCAGAAAAAAGGAAGACTTATAAAAATACCTGCCTCCGGACAAGTTTGCCTCAATAAAGATAGCTTGGCAAAAGCTCATAAAATACAACTGAGGGATACTTTGAGAGGATTCTATATTGGTCCTGACAATAAGGGGATGCGATTTAAAATTCCCTTGGCTGAGGATTCCATATCTGTCAGCTGGTATTTCATTCAGGAGGGAAACGAATCCTTACATAAAAAATGATCCTTTTCTAAGATGTTCTCAATGCTTTTCAAAGCGTGTTTTCTCATTGTCCTGATCGATGCAAATCAGGCCCAGCTTTGCCAGGACTTGATAATGGGTTTCAAAAAACGCCGGTGTACAGGAGAAGCATTCGAAATGAAAATCATCGGCGATCAGAAAAAGCATTTCCTTTTGGTCGTGCACTGACAGAACCGAACAACAGGCGAGCAGATCATAGGCGAACCTTTCCCCAGTTGCCGGGCTTGTGACGGCCGTCAGCCTGTAATCCCGACGGTAATGATGGTCGGCGGTAGGGGGAAGTTCCGCTGGTTTGGCCTTTTCCGTTAGCCAATCAGTACTCTGCTCACCGGAATATTCGAGAACGATGGTCCATTTGTTCTGGTTTGCCGTTTTTAACAGCCAGTTGACAAACCGTGCCCGGTCGGTAGGGATGAAGAATTTCTCCATTTGAATGGTTGGCTTTTTACAAATATGCTCACTTTACAAAGAGGCTCACTTCGGCTTTGTGGGAACAGGATCGCATCAAGGGAAACTCCGATCAATCAGTAAAGACCAGTGCGGCTTTATGAATTCGTATTCCACCTTTTCTGATTTGAAACTGTTTTTTTCCTTGCACAAGTCGAAAACGTAAAAGACCGTTGGATAATAATCGGTTTTATCGACTAGGATATACATCCTGTCAAATTCGTTTTTTCCGTTGCAATACTCTTTCTCCAATCTGATTTCCCTGAATTTCAGTTGCTTCATCTTCGAGATGACAAAATCGTCACACACGCCGGCGGGAAGTACCCTTTTTCCTTGCCGACAAATATCAAAGACAATTCTTAATCTGGAAGTGTCTCTTGAGTGCATGTAATTCCTGTTGATATGGGCCTGCAACAGGTCAATATCATCTTCGTTTTCAAGAAAATGGTTCAGGTAATTACCATCGTTGGGCTCGCAAGCAAAAGCTGAGAAGAGAATAATGAGCGTTGTGATCAATATCCTTGTTGTTTTTTTCAACATACCATCTAGTGATTATGCAATGTAGTAATTAGTTTGGAAAAGCAATATTAGCGGAACTTACGGTAATGAAGTGCGTCTACATCCTTCCGTTTTTGAGACAATGTTATTTTTGACCCGTTCTAAAGATATGTTGACTAGTTTGTCGCTAACTGTTGCAACGTTTGAGTAATGAATGTTTATCTATTTTTAACATTGACATTAATGCAAAATATTGTGCAACAATGAAAGCAGATTTACTCTTATTGAAATATCCTCACAAAAGCTCTCAAAAAACTAGCTTCATGTAAGTAAATAGGCATAATCCTAAAATCCACCTACATAAACTGTCTTAACTTTGGCTGACGAATCTGACATATCTATTTAATTAACAAGTACCCTGTCCATATTTAAGAAGCCAATGCCTAACCCGATGTTGCACCAGAGTATAAAGGCGTTTTGTTTATCCTTTGCACTGGTAATAAGTAGTCTGATAGGGTTCGCCCAGAATACTTTTACAGATACCGTTGTTAAAGATGCCTCACTATGCCTTGACAAAGACAAATCAGGAATGGGGCAACCAACCAAAAAATCGGATACGCTTGGCATTATCCGGCGCATCCTGGCTCCTGTGGAAAAAAATGTCAACGTCAATTTCCTTCTTCAGGAGTGTTCGACAATCAACACTTGTCTGGCTTACACTGATGATCAAAACAATCGTTACCTGATTTACAATCCTGGTTTTCTTTTAGGTATTTTTAAAGGCAATCACATAGAGTGGGCAGCGCTGGGTGTGGCCGCTCATGAGATCGGTCACCATCTGAAAAACCATCTGGTCGGAAAACAATCCACCTCTTTAGACTCCTTGAAAGAGCATGAATTGACAGCTGACAGGTTTGCGGGGTTTATTCTACAAAAGCTAGGTGCAACAGAAGAACAAGCACTTCTGTGTCTGAAGGGAATATCCCGCACAGATCTGGAAAAGAGAAAGAAAGCTCTTCTAACTTCCTATCAGGATGCCAAAAACCAGGATGCCATATCTTTCTATAGAAAAGGCGTAACTTCTGAATTGGCCAAAAACTTTCAGGAAGCAATCATCGCCTATACACAAGCCATCAGGCTTAAACCCGATTATACGGATGCCTATTTTAACCGGGGGGTGGCCTACTTACATTTACAACGCTCTCTGGAAGCCATAGAAGATTTTACCAAGACAGTCAAACTCAGACCTGACTTTGCAGAAACCTATTATAATCGAGGAGTGGCCTACTTTGATTTAAAACGCTATCAGGAAACAATAGCGGATTGCAATAAGGCGATTGAACTTAAACCTAAACTTGCTGAAGCCTACATGGTTCTAGGGGATGTGTATGCCGAGCTTGAACAGTATCAACAGGCAATGGCTTGCCATTCCAAGGCTGTCAGCCTCGAACCTGGTAAATCAACTGCCTACGTTAGCCGGGGGAATCTGTATTACCTGTTGGAACAGTATCCGCAGGCGATGGCTGATTACGCCAAGGCAATCAGTCTCAATCCCAATCTTGCCCAGGCTTACATAGGACGTGGGAATGCATACACTGAACTAGGACGTTACAAGGAATCGGTGACCGATTACAATAAGGCTATCAGCCTCGGATCCGACTTGCCCCTAGCCTATTACAATTTGGGACGTGTAAATAGCATCCAGCAAAACTTTCAGGAAGCAATCATCGCCTATACACAAGCCATCAGGCTTAAACCCGGTTATACGGATGCCTATTTTAACCGGGGGGTGGCCTACTTGAATTCAAAACAGTATCAGCAGGCAATAGCGGACCTGAATAAAGTAATCATAATCACACCAGATGATTTCCATGCCTATTGCATACGAGCAAATGCCTATGACGCAGCGCAACGGTATGAAGAATCAATAGCCGATTATAACAAAGCCATCAGTCTCAAACCTGACTTCGCCGATGCCTATTACAATCGGGGGTTAACCTACCTGGGATTGCAACGTCGTACCGAAGCGATGGAAGACTTTACCAAGGCAATCGAGTTTAACCCCAACCTATCGGACGCCTATCTTAATCGAGCGGGAATATACTCTTGGGCTGAACAGTATCAGGAAGCAATCAGAGATTATACCAAATCGATCGAATTGATTCCTGATAATGCATTTGCTTATGCCAACCGGGGGAGTAGTTTATTCAATATGAAACGCTATTCAGATGCCCTGACCGATCTGAACAAAGCCATTGAACTTGATCCCGCTATTGCGGAAGTACATTATAATTTGGGATTGACCAAAGAAATGCTTAATCAGGATTCTTGTCCGAATTATTTAAAAGCATGTTCCCTGGGATATCAGAATGCCTGTACCAAGTGCCGTAACCATTCAACCAAATAAATGGCTCAAAAAGGACCTAATCTCGATAGGCTGTTCACCAAATGGTAATTCGATATCAGAAACAGATCCCTTACTGGGACACTTTTAAACAACGCGTATTCAATCTCTAAAAAGGAAGGGTTGATGGGATGTTAAAGAGTTAGTTTGCCAATCGCTGAAGTTAAGTGTTAACCTTACCGGTTAAACTTTCATTAATGATTGATGGTAGCACCATTATGGCCATGTACTGTTCCAAGTATATTAATCCAAGTAAAACAAGCACACATGAAGGAAAGACCCAGGGAACTGAGCCTGATCCTGCTTACGGTCGGGCTGCTGTTCTGGCTGATGCCAAACCTGTACTTTTTCTGGGTCAAGGTAGGGGGATACATCTTCCTGTTTGTTTCTGGTATGGAATTGATATTGCTGTCGATCCTGCTGGTGATCGCTGTCCGACTGCTTTTGGGCATGATTAAATACCCTGCCTGGAGAAAGCCCTACCATGGGCTGGCGCTTGCATTTGTGGCCTGCGTTTTCACAGCCGTCAACCTGCCCTGGCTGCGGGCGGATGAAAACACCTGGCAGAGCCGGGTTCAACTCAAGGCCTGCTACGAAGGAACCATGAACACTTCCCGGCTGTATCTGCGGGAAGATGGAAGCTTTGAGGATTTCAACTTCGGTTGGTTCGGCTACGTGCATTACAGCCACGGGACCTGGAGGCAAAAAAAGGATACACTGCTACTCGATTTCCAAACCGGCATACCGAGGCATCTGGCCGATAGCCTTCAGCCCACCCGTTATTATCTGGGCAACTGTCAAGGTTTGAACTAGAACAACACAGGTCTCATGCATTGGCTTTGAGTTTGGGTCAAGAAAAGGGCAGCGATCAGGACAATGAGAAAACACGCTTTGAAAAGCATTGAGAACATCTTAGAAAAGGAACATATTGTAAAAATGACCCCTTTCAGAATGCACATGATCAGAGCACATGAACTGACAGCATGCTTGATAAGCCTGATGGCACTTGGTTTGCTTTCCTGCGGGAAGCCTAAAACGCAGGCCACAACAACCAAGGCCAGAACCTACCGCAGTTTGATTCCGGTCGAAACCACCCTGCTGACCCTGTATCCCCAGAGTGATTCACAGCAGGGAAAGTTTAAGCTTGTCATCGAGGCCGATTACTTTGCCAGAACCTCGAAAGGTCGCTACCGGATCGTGGCCGATACCCTTGTGCTCAATCCTTCCACGACGGGAACCAGCCTGATTGACAGCGTGGTCGGCATGCATGACCGAAGCATCCGGGGGAAGAAGGTGATCGAGCTGTTCCAGCGCCACTATGTGTACGGGTTTGGACGCCTTGTGTCCGACACGCTGATCCGGACCGGCCTGTCCGACGATCGCCTGTATGTGAACAACGATACCGAACCGGTCGAGTTCCGGCTCGATTCGAGTGGAATCGCCTTCCTTGCCGACTCGGTTGAGGTGGAGAGGATCCGTTACCGGCCCGTCAACGACAATGCCTGCCAGACCCAAGGAGTGTTTACCCGTGCCCTGTCCAACCCGAAGGCCAACCGGATCCGGGTTTATTTAAACAACCTGCAAAGCGAGAGACACTACCTTCAAAACTGGAAATGGCTCATCAAGGGTGACACCGTATTCCATTACTTTACCGACGGCTGTGAGCCCAACAGAAGCGTATTCCTGCAACTAGCCAGGGAATAACTCCACCCAATACAGCCAGCTGCCGACTTGCCTCTTGTGAGTTGGATTCATGTCAGATAAGTACAATCGTACATTCTCAGAAAAGGATCAAATTGTAAGACAGATATATGTAAGACCCATATATTAGTGGAATGGAAGACGTGTTTATCCTTTTGCCTGAAAAAGCGAAGCCCGAAACAATGGCCCAGACATTGGCATCTAATCTGAAAGACGCCTCAGTGAACACATACGACACATGGGACTTGTGCATTCAGATCAAATCGAAGGATATGTTTTGGGACATAGTTAGATTGGAACAAGATAATGGAAATTGGACATCACTGAGTGAAGAAGACAACCAGTTCCTAAGATCACAAGGAGTCAATGACCTACTCTGTCTGTCGTACGGTATGTCAGGAAAAGAAACCGCATTGGAGATAATCCGGATTATCTTGAAAAGGCATGGCGGATATGCGGCTTACGACGAGGATTTCGACTCGGACAATCTCTACCCTTTAACCCGCTTATCCGAGTTCAAGCTCTGACGCTTTTGCCAGTCTGCCAACCAATCACACGTCGAGCAACCAATTGCTTTTCTGAAACAGGGTTACAGAATCTTTTTACCGTATTTTCTCATGTTAGTTTGCCTGACTGTATGCAGTATCACAAAACCTTCGTTTTCTAGGACATTCCTTTTCTTCTACTACCTATTATTAATAGGCAGCGGAAATGTCTTAAAAATCTATCTCATGAATCAAAAATTGATTAGATTTGCGAGACTGACTTAATGAGACAAATTTGATGCGGTTATGAAAATAGGATATGCCCGGGTAAGCACCCAAGACCAGAACCTGGAACTACAACTGGATGCCTTGAAAGCGGCTGGTTGCCAGCAGATATTCAAGGAGAAAGTATCGGCTGCCAGCAGTGAACGGATTCAGCTATCAAAAATGCTCGACTCTTTGCGTAGTGGCGATACGGTTGTGGTCTGGAAACTGGACCGGCTCGGCCGCTCTCTAAAGGAACTGATCGAACGGGTTTCCGATTTTCAAAACCGGGGCATTGGCTTTATCAGTCTCAACGATTCGATTGACACCACTACCCCGCAAGGCAGACTGATCTTCAACATCTTTGCGTCCCTGGCCGAGTTTGAACGGGAAATCATCCGGGAACGAACAAAAGCCGGTCTGGCTTCAGCAAAGGCCAGAGGACGGCAAGGGGGCAGACCAAAAGGATTAAGTAAGGAAGCTTTGGAAAAAGCGCAGGCGGCCAAAGCCCTGTTTGACCGGAAAGAAAAGTCGGCCAAGGAAATTGCCCGTATTCTCGGCATTGGAAGAGCTACCTTGTACCGGTATGTCAATCTTTTGGAAAAATAATATCCCCTGTTTTCACACCGGTTGTTTACCAGCCCCCTTGTCTGATCCACTAACGACTCCATTTGATTGGTAGATTCCGTTTTCATTCTGCTTGACTTTTTCTTATGCCAATTCGTTTACCCTTTAGCCCTGCCTTACCCTTAATC
Source organism: uncultured Sphingobacteriales bacterium (assembly GCA_963520985.1). Taxonomy (GTDB): domain Bacteria; phylum Bacteroidota; class Bacteroidia; order Cytophagales; family 172606-1; genus Xanthocytophaga. Next base: position 112,665 of record CAUQTA010000012.1, on the reverse strand, counting down.
CCCGTCTTTCGCTTTGGTTTTCTCTTCTTTGGACTTTGGCTTGGCAGCCTTGATGTCTTTTCACAGGATCTCTCCCAATCACAGAATCTGACTCAATCGCAAGCCATCCGGATCGCCAATCAACTACGAGAAAGAAAACTGCTCAGTGAAAAAGGCGCAAAGATCCTCATTAGCCAGATACGGAACCCTTCCAGCTCATTGTACAGCAAGGATTACCTGGCCATGAGCGGACAGGCGGGGTTCGGACAGGCGGAGTGGGATTCCAGCGGTTCATCCCAACTGGCGGTTTCCAGGACCAGCATCCTTGCCTTTTGCTTGCAGGCTTTCGGTGCTGAATACAATTACCGTTACCAGTTTAAAAAGCTAAACCGGTTATCGAGGAAAAACAAGCAGGAAAGGATCGAAAGGCTGAACCGGAAGATGGAACAAAGGTCACAAGCCATTCTGAAAAGATTCAATTACGATACGGTGGCTGCTGAAAAATACGCCATGAGGCGACTGCCCAAGCCACTTAGAATGGAAGCAATGATTATAGCCGAAGATCCGGTTCTCCAGCAAGGCCGTGCTCTTTTTGGTCCCCCTACACAAGGATTTCATTACATTTCCGACTCGCGCAGCGTGTGGGGCAAAACCCGTACTCGCACAGCCCGGGATCTGTTCGAGACCGGTCTGATTGACTCGAAGGTGTATGAGGACCTGCAAAAAGCCCTGAAAGACACTTCACTCTATTTCGAAGAGAATGTCTGTCATTACGCCCTGATGCGAAGCGCTTATTACCAGACTTACCCTTCGCAAAAAACCAGGCAGATTGCCCGGCTGGACACGCTCCATCTGGCAGGTGTCCTTACAGGTGAGAATTACCAAAGGCTCGTGGATTCCTACGGGCCCTATCAGCTCAAATCCAATGAGGAACTATTAGATGCTGCCGAAAGGGCGCAGCTGATCGATCTGCGGCAGTTGAGTCAGGACCCTGCGGTACTGTACCCTCAGCTTTTTGAGAAGATCAAACAGATTCTGCCCGGTTTTGCCTATCAGGATCTACAGGTCAGACTGGAGCAGAGCCAACAGCAGGGGGCGGATATGATCGAGCAGACAATTACCATTTCTTTTAAAGTAGATAGCCTTACATTCACGCATACATTCACGGACGGTTATGCCGATTCGACGGGAAAGAGCATTCTGGATCAGCCGTGGGCGCAGGTGGATTGGGACTTTCATCAGGGCATCAACCGTTATCTGGCAGACAGGGGAGCGGATTACCGGCTGTTTTTCGCCCACAATTTGGATCAGGCCTATCCGCCCCGCTATCCTTCCGAGAGCCCGTTCATAGGGTTGATCCTGCTGACTGAGCGGCAACGGCAGGCGTGGGGGGATCAGGGTTATTTTCTATCCGATGAAAGTTTTGACCGGCGCTTTACCCGAGAAAACCTTGAAAAGCTGGTCGGTGAGTATCAACAATTGGGCTTGTTTTCCCATCTGAGCCCACAGCAAATGGAAGAGGGGAAAAAGAAACTGACCAGCCAGACTTTCTACAGTCATGCCGATGTTCTGATGGCTTTCCCCCATGTGATCCATGCCTTCGATTGGGAAACGGGCAATCTGGAAAATCCTTATTTCGAGCATACGGTGGCCTTCAGCCGCATTTCCAGGGGAGCGTTTACGCCCCAAAACATCGAGGATAATTTCGCCCAGGCCGAACCGAAGGGTAAGAAGATCCATTACGGTTTCACCTTCAACGGGAAAACCTACCAGGCGGAGCTGGAAAACAACGGGGATTGGCTGGACACGGCGTTTTATGACCTGATCCAGAAGTCACTGGCCGAAAACAAGGTGGAAGGCAGGTTTTACTACTGTTGGGACAATGGCCAGGAGGGCGGTTATATTTTCCTGACCCCCAGTCAGTATGAACAGCTGAAAAGTTCGCAACCCGATTTGTTGCTTGAGTAATTTTGGTTAAGAAACCAGCTAATGCTTGATCAGATTTTCCCTTTCCATTGAAATGGATTCCAGATTATAATTAACCATGAGAAGTAGCCCGATGACCGTTACTCTCAAAACTCTGCTTTTTGGATTGTATATGATCCTGATAGGCTGTGATCAAAAGTCTACTGAGAGGCAATCCAGCCAAAAAGCCAATACTCATTTACAAGAGAAAGCGGCAAGAGTGATGCCTGCCGATTTTGCCTTTATCATAACCGATGATGTGGACAGTATTCACTCGAAAGACGCCTCTTTAACCAGAAGATACATGAATACCGATTCCTGTGTCACCTTTCCCCTGAGTCAAAAGGAATTGGAAAAAATCTACCAAGCTTACCTGACCAGTGGTTTAGACAAGCTTGATACAAATTATTATTCATACCTGAGTTGCCATCTCACCGCAATTCCTTCTTTTGATGTCAAACTAACTTTGATTTCGGATGGAAAGGCCAGGCATTATAAATACAATCATACTTTTGAATGCACTGATAAAGATTCAGGCAATTATGTCAGGCAGGTTGAAAGGTTTCTGCAAGTGGTGTGGAACATAGTTAACAGCAAAGAAGCAGTAAAAAAACTTCCAGGTACAGACTTGGTCTTTGAGTAGGAAAAAGGGTAAGTCAAATCCATGCAAGCCTGATCAGACATAGTTGGTATCGAGTAGCCTACTAAAGAAAAAGAAACATAGTCATTAGCAAAAGTTGCGTTTAGCGATATCTCAAGCCCTAAAATGGATAAATCTGAAAGAAAGAAGTTATTGCAAAGTCTTCGGGACAAGGAAGAAAAACAAGCCGCTCTCTCCAAAAGAAGGTTTGTCCATGAGGATATCAGCTGGCGGGGCATCGGCCACAGGGTGCTTCAGATCGTATTCAGGCCCAGTTTTGAACCCAATAGGGTTTGGGAAATCCGTAAGCAGGAAGAAACCTATGTTGTGTTTGAAAGCAGGTTTGCTCAGGGAGAAGAATACCTGCTCGAACCCGGTTATGACCTTTTGGATTGCCCTTCCGATCAGTTGAAAAGCCTGATTGATCAGTTGACGAGCATAAAAATAGCGATTGGTGTTCCACAAAGCGATATGATTGCCCTGGATGGAACCGGTTATGAGCTCTGCCTGTATGATCACCAGCAATCGGTTCGTCTCCATTGGCGCGATGATCCCCACCAGGACTGGCAAGAAATGGCGTTGATCGTTAAAAAGGCCATTGACAAGTTTGGTTCATTAAAAAAAACAATTGGATAGTCAGACTCAGGTTTGCGTCATTGATGTTGCACCAGACGGAGCCATACAACACTAAGTGGCTGAGTAACGATGCACTATAAAAACACATGCAATCCCGTCTTCTCAGCTGATTATGAACAAGTTATCTTAAAGTTTGTTCTAAAAAGTGCTTTTTTGCTATTTTAATCATCTAATTCACGCTTACAAGCAGTCAGTAGCTGTGTTACAAAAAAGGTTTCACTTAAGGCGTCAGGCAAATCCGATTCATCCTCCGAAAACCAGAGTCGGTTTGTCAAAGGAAATAAAGGTCCCCCATCTTTTTGATCAATTTTGTCTGCTTGTTCACTGCAGATAGGCGACAGCCCTGCTTCGGCTCGAATTGTCATGCTGCCGGATATCGAACAGAAAGGGACGCTGGCAAAGGTTGGAAAAATCCGATTGATAAAACGTGTTCTGGATGGCGATGCCCAATAGGCCGGCATTGAGCTCATAGAAAGCCTCTCGAATGGAATCCACGTGCTCCCAGTCCATGTCCCGATACGGATCGGTATTCCTGTAAGGCTCCGGACGGTCACCGAAGAGCTTGGCCAGGGGATTGAGCGGACTGACTGTAACTCCGCCAAAGGCGTAAAAATTCTCGTGAAAGTTGTTCTGGTGACCGGATTGGTCCGTGTTGTTTTCATCCACCAGATAGCCATACGCCTCGGCAGACATATCCCTGTCATGGATGGAGGAATGTTCGAAAAACACGCCGCTGAACTTGGGTTTGCTTTGGGAAAGGATATGGGAATAGGCATTCCACCAAAGCCGGTAATTGGCAAGCATTTGCCCGGTGTACCTGGATATGCTTTGCTCGACATCGATGGCTATAAACTCATCCACCACCAGTTGCAATAGGGGATGGGAGGCCTGCGGCAATAGCTGCCGGTGAAGAAATTCAAGGCGTTGTTGCATATGAAGGGTTATTTACTTTTCCAAGACATTATTTCTCCGGCCTTGTTTTGCCTGCTACTCGTCCGATGTTGTCAACACCTTGTATTGCATTGAAAAGGAATGACTGATTTTGCTTCTTTCCAACAGGATTTTCTACCGGATACTCCATTTACCGTTTGTATTCTGGGGGTGAAAGTGTCAAGGGTATGGGGTTTGCCGCTACCCATTTTACGGCAAGCTCACAGATTCTGACAATGTCGCCTGATTTGCGTTTGATTTGTTTGATGAGTTCTTCCGCCTCGGCCAGTTCGGCAGAGGATAGCGGCTTTCCTTGCCTGACGAATATCAGGAAGGCATCCGCCATTTTCCTGTAATCCTTATCCCAGTTTATTCCACCGTTGCCGTGCAGTTCATCATCAATTCTTCCTGAAATCCGAATCACCTCGCCTTGTACTGTCGCTGCCGGGCCACTGGAAGGCACCAACATATTCCATAGCTGCCGGTGCTGTTCTTCCCATGTTTCGGCCGTAGTGATGATTGGCGACTTACCATCATGTATTTCTCTTTTTGCCACAGGTTCGACCCCGAATAGTTGGTACAGCTCGTCCAATGCCGAACTGGTCTGGTCCACATACTCGGGATTGAAACCCATCCGGTGAAACTCGAAACTCTTGCCGATGTCCCGGATGAATCCCTTCATACGGCCGGTTATCTTAACGCCAGCCTTCAGGTAGATTTTGGCAAGTTCGACCATGTTGACAATATCGGTGTTCCGGCAGGATTGCAGGGCTTCTTCCAAAGGTGTGTTGCCATAGGAATTGAGCGTATCCACATTTGACCCGTATTGGAGCAAAAGTGCCGTGTTCCCGACATTGTGGGCCCGGGCGGCAGCATGCAGGGGCGTACCCAACGAACTGCGTTTGTCATGCACGTTGGCACCCAGCTCCAACAGGCTTTTGATATTGCCGTGAAAGCTACGGGAACGGTTGTGCAGGGCCGTATTGCCCCACCGGTCGGTGGCCTGCAGATCGGCACCCTGCTCCACCAGCCATTTTGCTAGTTCGTGGGGACAGTTATCAAAAGCGAGCGCGGTCAGGTTTCCATATCCTGTGCGGGCATCCAACTCGCTTTTGTCGAATACCGCCTTAAGCTCCTGTAGATTTGCTTTGCCCAGAAGCAGTTCGAAATCGTCGGGCAGCTTTTTGCTTTTCCTTGCCATATTAATTAGATTATACCTTGTAAACTAACCGCCGGTTACTAACCCGTTGCCTATCAATAGGAGGCAGACCAATACTGTCAAGTGGCATCGCTTTATTGATGAACCGGCTTTGTGCTTCTTGGCTTACTCGGTTTTGCACTCGTAATTCAATTCGATTTGCGGAAAGACAAACTGCTTGATGTAATCCCGAATCGAAGACGCTGCCTTTTCGATCAATGCTTTTCGCTTCACAAGTTCATCTCTTACTTTATTTGCCGTTTGCGCCATTTGTTGGTTCTCCTTCCAGGAATACTCCTGTGGATTGGCCGTGTTGTCATACAAGAGCACACAAAGCGATTCGATCAAGACGGTTATCTTCCCGGGTAAATAGTGATTTTCGTCAATCGCTTCCAAAAGCATGGGCAGATAATCCGGTTCGGCCAGTATCAGCTCCTAGTCCTGGGCCAGAAAAAACAGGGTTGCATCCTGCCCCCAACGGTCCAGCAGTGCCTTATCCACTTTCACTAGCTGATGGTGCAGGGATGAGATTTGAGTGGCACCGCATTTTGAACAGGCCGTTTGCTCGATTGCATTGCCATCATACAGGTCAAACGCCGACTGTTCTTTGGTCAATTCGATTTGGTCCTCATGTCCGCAAATCATGCAAACCCGACCTACCCAGTATTCCATTCTTTTTCCTTATAAAAGTGACATAAACGCAAAATCGAAAGTGGTGTCAACAGGTGAGATTTCAATGGATGCGGTGTCAATTTGATGGAACAAACTCATCAAAATCAAATCCGTGCAGATAGCTGATTTTCCATTTGCCCTTCTCTTTGACTGCTTTCACATCGTAATTGAAACCCTCGCCCCAGGTCCAGGCAAAACTTGCCGTGCCCGTGTCCGATGTGATTTTGTCCAGCTTCATCCTGCTTAAGGTCATCGTTTTCCAGTAGTTTTCCGGGTTGTCCTGGCAGTTGCACCACGGGTTGGCATCGTTGCCGAAAGGAGGCAGATCGCCCACCGCCCACTCGAGCTTTCCGCTTTTGAGTCCCTTGTCAATGGCCAGCCCGATCCGGTTGTAGTTTTCCAGGAACGGGCCTGGTGTCTGGAAAGGTCAAGGCCCACGTACGCACTGTCGCCTTTGCCTGCCACGGGCTCAAAGTCGTTTTGGGAGCTTTGGGTCTGGTGCCACTTATACAGCTGCCTTACCAGCTTCTGCAGCTGTTGTCTGTCGTCGGATACACCCGTGTCGGTTATCACTGTGTCGGATAATTCGGTGGCAGATGCAGGATCGGCTGCCGGTGCGTTTTGGTTTTCACTCCGGGTTTCACTTTGCCGGCAGCTGCAAAGCAGAAGACAGGCGATACATGCGATTAGGGTGAACGGTTTCATTTCGAAGGACGGGTGTGGGTAGTCAGGCTATTTGGGGTCAAAGTACGGTAAAATATAGCGGATCATCGCATCGAAGGGCAGTTTTGATTTCCACGACCGGTAGCTGTTGCCGCTGAAGGTGACCACCAGGTCGAGCTGTTTGACGACCATGATGTACTGGCCCCCGTTGCCGGAGGCAAAAACCACGTTGTAGGTGAATTGGGGTGTTTTTATCTGCTCGCTATACCAGGTGTAGCCGTACCAGGTCGGTTGCGGGATGGCGATTTTGTTTCTGCAGATCTGAACATTGGAAAAGTTCTCGATCCGGGTTCTCGGCCGGGTCATGGCCCGGATCCATTGTTGGGAAACGATCCGGGTGTTCTGATAGACCCCCTCCTGCAAGACCAGTTGCCCGATTTTGTTCATCTCCCGCGGGGAGAGGTAAAAGGATCCGGCCGTCATTTCATGTCCGGAAGGGTCTTTTGTCCAGCGGTAACAGGTAATGCCCAAAGGCTGGAAAAGGTATTTGTCGGCAAACGCGGAAACGCTCATCCTGGTGGCATGGGCCAGAACGCCTCCCAGAAGCATGGAATTGATCGAGGTGTAATCCCACCGGCTGCCTGGCTTGTTTTTCAACGGCAGGTCCAGGCAGAACCTTATCCAGTCGCCGGTAGTGCTCATCTGGTCTTCGCAATCCTTGGTCCCGTCCCATTCCCCGCAGTCAAAACCGGATTTCATCGTAAGAAGATGCTCGATGCTCATGCTGTCCTTCAGTCCGGTCCAGTTGGCGTAGGGCCGGTACTCGGGGAAAAAGGCGTACACTTTCTGGTCGACGCTTTGGATAAAGCCCTTGTCGATGGCAATGCCGATCAAAAGGGCCGTAACCGACTTGAAGGCCGAGCGCATGTCATGCAGGCTGTCTTTTCCGAATCCGTTGAAATAGGCGTGCGAATGCAGGATGCCCTGGCTCAGGGTGAGAGCCTCCAGATTGGGATAAGTGCCGTTGCCTGCTGCCATGACCAGGCTGTCCAGATAAGGTTTTTTCGCAGGTTGTGCCTGCAGGCAGGCGCATACTGCCAGCAGCAGAATCGGAAGTGTGACCGGTTTCAGGATTATCCTTTGGTTAATTGTGATTAACGGATCGTATTGGATCCGTATTCATCGATTTTTCTGCTTCCCTACCGTCCGTTCCTGCGCAGGATCACGCGCATAAGCCAGGTAGGACTGCCTGGCTTATGCGGCGAAATTGACCGGAATGGACTTACTGCACTTGTTTTACAAGAGTCACTGCCTTCAGCGGTTGCAATACGAACCGTCGGGATTGCAATGCGAAATTTAAAAACTGTATTTTACAACCATCATCAGTACGTTGAGTTTGATCAGATCCGCATTGGCGACAGACAGGCTGAATTCTGTATCAAGATCAAGATTCGTATACGTCCCCTTTGTTATCTTTAGATCATCTATCCGGGACAGGTTAAGTGTGTCAGCATTTACCTGTAAGGTGAAACTGGCAGGATTACCTTGGACATCGGCCAGGAATATAACGTTTTCAAGCTGAGTCCCAAAGGGTTGCGCCAGGTAAGGAAGCCTGAACCTGTCTATCTTCAGATTGACAGTGCCATTGGCTTTCAACAGGTGCCATTCATTGGGTAAATCGTATTTCAGCGACAGAGCCAGATGCAATCCTTGCTGAGCCAGACCTTGTCCGATGACCGACAACTGGTCTTTCAGGGTCGTGTTAGCTGCATTTCTCAACGAGGAGCCCCCTTCCCTGGACGTGTACCGTACATGCAGGACAAGATCTGCAATGGTCTGGTAGTCAAATTGCCGCACCTCGGTGGGAAGTTCGAGCCGCCAGCTGCTGACGGCTCCCTTTCCCTCAAACGGAAGGTAGCGTTCGTCGCGGAAGTTGAGTTCAAACAGGCCGCTGTCGTTCTGGGCGTTGCTGGTGGCAATCGACTGAATGGACCCCACATTGTAGGTGAACCGTTCGTCGTTGTCCGGGTCTTCGGCGTAGCCGGTGGCGGCGGCATTGTCCTGATCGGTATTCTTGCGGTACTTGTTTTTGACCAGTGAGAGCCGGGCACTCACAGAGGTATACGGCCCGGCCACGCAGGGCAGGCTCACACTCACCGACTTGAGCCGGCGGAAGTAGTGTCCCGGATGATCCATGTCGTACAATACTTCCGGCACCTCGAAATCACAAACCCCCGTGGTGCGTAGCTGAATCAGAGCCAGCGGATCGAGTTGAGCCAGGGAAATGTGTTTGGTGATTTCGTATTCACGTTTGTTTTTATCGGTAAAGCTGCCTTCCATCCGCTTGATGTCGTGGATGAGGTTGTCTGCACTCTGCAACCCTTTTTTCAGACTGTCCCAGTAGCCGTAGGAAATGAAGCTGTCGTCGGTGCCGAGTTCGAAGCGGTAGCAGCGTTCGGCTTTCTTGGCAAAATCATGGGCCAGTTGATAGGCCTTAAAGTAGACGCCACTAATCTGCCCGATCATCCAGGTGTAGAGCTCCTGGTTGGTAAACTTGGTACGCATAAACTCGTCTGACCGTTTGGCATTGTCGATCTGGATATCATGATTGGTCAGTTCGGTCTGGGCAACCTGCTTGCGGATATTCGCTGCTGCAATCTGCTGATCAATGGAGTTGAGTTCTTTCCGGGAAAGCCGTTCCTGGAGTTTCCAGTCATCAAAGCGGCGGTTGTAGGTGCCATTGATGGAGGCTTTGTTGGCTTCATAGGAGGCCAAGGCACTGAAAACACCCAGTCCCTTGCCAATGGCATCGGTGCTATGGGCCAGCAAGCTGCCCCCGAACCTGGCCGCTCCGTGCGGCGATCCTCCAAAGCCCGAAACCCCCAGCGAGACATCGGGAATCAAGGCCAGTGCGGCTCCCAGCGTGTAGGTGATGTTGGCCGCCAGTTGCCAGTTTTTGGCTTCTTCCAGCTTGTCCAGATTGAGTTGTTCCTGGGTGTTGATTTTTTCTATGCTGGCATAAAAGGCATGTCGTTCCTCGGTTACCAGTCGGCTGCGGTTCAGGACCTGGATCTGCGCGTCTGCTTCGTCAACCTGCAATTTTTTAAGATCCCGGACGGCGTTCAGAAGTTTGATTTCCAGTTCACTGCGTAGCAACGACATGGCTTCCGAATCCCGTTTCTCCAACGCTTGAAGCAGTGAATTGCCCAGGACACGGACGTCTGTGGCCAGTTCAGTGGCTTTCTGGGAGAGTACCGCAAACCGATACAGCGGTGTAGGGGCATTCAGTCCGGCCATCACTGCCGACAAGTCCAGCCCGGAGGCGGCGGCCTTGACCAGCATGCCCGGATCGATGGGCGGAGCAAACAGGGCCAGGCTGCGTTCGATGCCGTCAATGTTCTGGCAATGGCGGATCTTGAACAAACGATCGGCGACCCGGTCCCAATAGGCGTTCATCTGTTCGTTACCCGGTACGCAGAAGTACAGCGTCGAAAGTGTCAGCGGAGGTGGGGGCAGCTCGGCACCGCCTTCCGGCAGGGCAGAAAGGTCGGGCAGCAGGTTTTCCAGCTCCACCAGGGCATTGCCGAAGCTGTCCAGCCCGGCTTCCAGCTGGTTGTAGGTCAGGTAGGGTGGTTTTACCACAGCAGGTACGGTGCGGGGCTTGGGCCCCAGCAGCTTGTCGGCCAGAATATACATCTGGGTAGCCTGCGCAACCGACTCCATCGTGTCCTGCCGGAAGAGGTAGTCCCCCCATTCGGTCAAATTGTCGATGTACTTCATCAGCAGGGCTTTCTGGTAGGCTACCGGACGGAACCGGGCCACCGCATCGGGTCGGAAGGGTTTGTCACGCCATTCGGAAATGGCGAATTCGAGTTCCCTGACGGCCGGGTTAGCCGGATCGGCCACTCTGAACAGGAGCATGTCAATCCGCTGGCTGATGTAGTCGGTGGTCTGGTTAAGGTAAAAAGGCTTGGTGACCCAGTATTTCTGCACCCCGGTTCCGGGCAAGGCTCCGGTAGGATTGAACATGTAGTGAAACCAGGTCAAGGCCTCTTCAAACCGCTGGTTCTGGGTCAGGCGGGTGGCAATGTGCAGCGGAACGCGGAAAAACAGGTCCCAATTGTAGACGCTGTAGCTTCCCTCGCCGGTAAAGTCCACGTCTTCGATCGGATAGGTGGCCGTTTGGGTGCCATCCGGATTTTTGATGTACATCCTGGGCACCACCAGCGGATTGGGCCGGTAGTGGGTCTGGAAGTTGAAAGGCGTTTTCTGAAGCTGTGTTTCGCGTTTCATCAGTCCGGGAATGCCGTCCTTGTACAGAACGCTGCGCAGGCTGCATAACAGCGGGTGGTACATGTTTTTGAACTGTTCGCCGTACACAAGTCCTTTGGAGGCCTTCAATTCCTTGAGCCAGGCGTCAAAATCTTCGTTTCCGGTCTTGCCCATCAGAAAGTCGAAGATAAAATCCAGGGCCTGGTAGTGGGACATTTCTTCCAGCAGGTCCTGAAAATCGGCATCGGTGATGATGGCTTGAATCGCCGCCTCGGTATCGGCAGGCGGATTGTCCTGGAACCGGGCGATCATTTTCCTGATCCAGTTCACCACCTCATCCAGCAGTTGGAACACATCGGAGGCAGTTCGTTTTTCGGCGTCAGTGAAAGTAAACTGCCGTCCATCTCTTATTTCGCGTTTGTAAAATCCCGGAATGATGACATAGGCGTGGTTGCTGTCTTCTTCGAAATACGGCAGCAGCGTACCCATCGGAATCTTGAACCGAAACCGGCGATCAGACTTCAGGTTGGCAAACAGGGCCTGGATCAGCAACTGATGGATCAGAAAAAGCAGGTCCATCTGGGTGAACTGGTGCGGATACGATATGCGGAATGTGCCGGGCGTCTGGCCAAGCAGTTCGTAGAAGGTGAACAGGGAGATGGCGTTCCGGACAGCCAGTTCGTCGGGCAGGACGCCTGCAAGTTCGTTATAACGTTGCGAAGCCAGCAGCGTGTCCTTGAAGTCGGGATAGAAGTCCGGGAAGCTGGCATTTCCCTGAAAGAGCAGCTCCGGATAGCCTTTGCAGCCTGTGACCGAGAAGATGCCGCTGATGGTAATGCTTTCTTCCTTGGCATCCTTGAAAAACCAGATCTGACTTCCCTGCGGGAAATACAGCATGTTGTAGTCAGACCGGTTAAGCTGGCTTTCATACGGCGTATAATACGAAGGGGTCAGGATTCCTTGTTTGGAGACTTTTTTAGGCTGCCATTTATTGTTGAGGTGTTCACTGATGGCCAGCTGTATCCTGAGTTTTTTGCGGGGTTTGTCAATCGGTTGTTCGTTCGGATTGGACTGGTTAGGCAGTTTGGAACCCTGGTTCGGATCGGATTCTTCGCCGAATACAGGCCAGGCCAGGTACAGGCGGTTGTTGCGCATGAACGCCAGTAGGTGGTCGCCACTTATGTCCAGGTCTACTTTCTCCCAGGGTGTCCAGTAGCGTTCACCTTCAAAGCGGCGGTAGAAGTACGGAGCCGGATCTCCCCCTTTGGTGCGGGCAAAGACGTGCATGGTGCGGGTGGGCACATCGTACCAGGTGGCCATCACTTCCAGAAAGGCAATCTGGTCGAGTTTTTCCAGGTAGGCGCGCAGGGCCAGTTCGGCACTGTCGTTGGTCGGTTCGTTTTGCTGCAGCTCCTCGATCAGCTCGTCGAGCAGGTACGATTTTTCGTCGCTGAGCGTGACCTCATACCAGTTTTCGGGATAGAGGAACACTTTCCGGTTGGCTTCCCAGACACGGTAGTTTTTCATCCATTGCCACTGGTTCCAGTTCGGGTCGGTGCTGACCTGCGCAATGGCCTCCGGTTCGAGGCCCATCAGGCAGCGCTGCACAAAAAGCTGGATGCTGTTGTGGGCCTGTACGATGCGGGAAGAGGGCATGCAGGCTTCCATTTCCACATCCACCAGAAAATATTCGTACAGGTCGTTGGTGTCTTTGATATCCGGATTGGTAGCCAGCAGGTAGGCAATCAGTGCATCGCGTTTCTGGGGACGAATGGCATCGATGATCTGTTTCAGGGTCGAAAGCCAGGTATCTTCGTCGTAGCGCGACTTAAGGGTTGCCCGCAGGGTTTGTACGTCGGCAGCCAGCAGTACGGGTTTGATGTATTCCACTACCTGTGCCACGGTGCTGCTGGTTTTTCGCAGCAATTCGGCACATGCCAGCAGTTGCACCCAGACAGAAGCCTTTCGGTAATTGGCTTTATCAAACACGGCAAACAGGCGGGCATCGATGCCGGCCAGGTCCGCCTTTTCATAGCCTGTCAGCAACGCCAGTGCCTGCATGAGTTCGTCTTTGGTAGCGGTAGTGGTAGGCGACAGCATTTGTGCGACGGAGAAAAACGAAACCGGATGTTCGGCATCGGCCGGATTGATTACAGGCGACAGTTCTTTTGCATAGGTTCGCAGCTGCACAAAATCCAGGTAGCGGGCAAACGGAATGGCCGTTTGTCCGGTTTCATACGGAATACCGTCCAGCTGCAGCCAACCCAGTGCCTGGTTGTTTGCCAGATACCAGGCTACATCGGCCGGTTTCAGGGCAAAGGCATGGATCAGGTAGAGCATCTTGTCCAGCAACCGCAGAGCCGCAAATTGCTGGGGGAAATTGACCGGACTGATGGAATTGGTCAGATCGTCTGAAAGCAGGTCGGCTAGGCGGTCGGTTCCGGGAGCGGGTTGCCTGAGCAGGGCTTGGTTCAGGATGGCTTGCATCATTTCGGGTGTGCTTTTGAAACCCGTAGCCAGCAGTTGTTCCAGTGCCACCCGCTTGGCGGTCCGAATCTGATAGGCTGCAATGGCATCCAGCAGGGCTTTGACCAGGGCTTTTTGTTCGGCACTGGTATCACCGCCAGCAGATACGGCATTGAGCGCATCCATGGCAGCATGGATGGCGGTAAGGTTCATATCCGGGTCTACCAGGCTGTCCAGAAACGCTTTTGCCGCCGACACCAAAGTCCATTTCCGATCCAGAAAACCCAGTACGGTCTTGGTGTCTTCTTCGGTTACGCCAGCCAGTCCAGCCAGCACGGTGGCCAGGGTCCCGGACTGTTCGGTGGCTGAGAGGTTGTCGTCGTATTTGGATTCAAACAGTGTATTGATTGCCAGGTACTGGGTTTTCAGCTGGGTCAGCAGGGCGGCAACCCTGTCGTCCGAAATGACGCGTTCGGTCAGGTTGGCAGCATCGTGGTCGAGCACAAATGCCACGTCTGCTGCCTTCAGGGGTGATAGACGGAAAACAGTGTACAGGTCGACCAGTTGCAGCAGTTTTTCCGGAGAATCGGTAATCGAAATTCCCGACAGTGAAATTAGCCAGGACAGTTGATCGGCTTTCACCTTCAGCTTCCGGACGAGCCGTGACAGGGCGTACAGGTAGCTCAGGTTGGCAAATGTCAGGCTGCCATCGGGCAACAGGGGCAGCAACCGTTCCAGGTCTTTTTGTTTCATTTGCAGGATGGTCGCCAGCACACCTGCCAGTGGAGCCAGGGTTTGGGAGCCGTCCACCTTTTCGGGAAGCAGCCGTTCGTCTGACATGCCGTTTCTGGCCTTGTTGAGAAACACCTGGTGGTAGAGCGGCTTGGGGGCCTCTTCCTGAAAAACAGTATGCGGAATGTATCCGAAACAACCGATCAGTTCTTCGGGTTTGATACCTGTTTTCCGGCAAATTTCCTTCAGTTGGGCCGCTTTGATAAGTGTGGCGTCGTTGAGCTGGGTATTGCCAAGATTGGGTTGGGAAAGAATGGCATTCCACACCTCGTAGGTCCATCCAGTTTTCTTCTGTAGACGCAGGAATCGATGTATCCGGTCCAGGGCCGCCAGGTCCAGGTTGGCTATTTCTTTCTGAGCTGTATCGCAGGTAAGGTCCTTATGCTCAATGAACAGATTGCCGTTGGCATCAATGAAGTCCAGTTTCACAAGCAGGTCCAATTGTTTGTAGGTCAGTCCGGTACGATCCAGGAAATGGTCCACCTGCTTGAGGTAATCGATCACGTTGCCCGGCGCGGGCACATTCCAGAACGCCTGTTGGGCGGCATTGGTATTGGGGGCGGGCGGGGAGATGAGCAGCCGCCGTTCGGCATCCGTCAGGCCGAGCCGTTCGGCGGCAATGGCCTGGTCTGCCGGGTTGCCACCTGCCTGGAAGGCTTCCATCAGATCGGCCCGTACGATGTCAAACCGCTTCAGGTAGGCACTGGCTTCGGTATGGTTCAGGTCGAAGGGCAGCGTGAAGGCATAGGTTTTGGTACGTAGCTCGTCGTAGGCGCTGGTGTTTACATATTCCGGGGCAGCATCAAGTTCTTCGGCGGTGGACAGTGTTTGCCGCAGGCGGTACACCCGGTAATTGCTGCCGCCTGTGTTCTCGATTTTACAGACCAGTTGGGTATCCCGCAGGTAATGCGGCAGGGTATCTGACGGCAGTGAATCCGATTCGGACGGATGAACCAGGGCGTTGGCCGTGACGGGCAGGCCGGCGGCTTGCAGGGTGGTGAGCAGATTGGTTGCGATGCGGCCTGTGAGCGGATCGGGTCCATCGGAAAGGTTTCCGGTGTAGGCAATGCCCGGATCGGGAGCTACCGCCTCTTCCAGCAGTTCACACACCAGGTCAATGTACTTGACGGGCGTATTGGCATTGGCACAGCTCAGGTCGATTTCGCCCAGATCGGGCCGACGGGTAAACAGCACGGTTTTGGCATTGCCTGCCGCCACGCTGCGTTTGTCCAGAAACTGAAGCAATTCGACCAGATACGCCGCCGGACTGTAAACCGACCGGCAGTGTTGGCAGGCGCAGGTGTCAATGCCCTGAAAGAGTGATTTCAGGTTGGGGAAATCCTTGGTGACCGCTTGTATTTTAAGTGCCAGGGCTTGGGTGTCAAACGAGGCAATGTCACTGACGCTCATGCCGTCGTGCAGGTTTCCGGCCAGCAGCAGGGCGGCGGTATGGCGGGTAACGGCTTTCCGGTAGACAGCCGTGGCTTCCTGCGGGGTCAAGCCCGCTTTCGCGCCAATATCCTCGACAAACCGGGTTTGGCTGTAGCCGGCAATGCGTTGAGCCGAATGAATCTGCTCCCTGCGCAAGGCCAGTGTCGGTGCGTAGCGGGGAATGAGCCGGAAAATACGCTGCACGGATTTAAGCTCTTGGCCAACGGCAAGGCTTTCTTTCCGGGATACTTTTTTCTCCTTCAGATACAGGTCCACGTTCTGGGAAGTGAGGTCAAATCCGTCGTGTTTGTTCAGGAAGGCAACCAGTTTGTCCTGGTTGGCAAGCACGGCATTCTTCTCCCGCTCCAGCTGAGCGGTAAACGCCTGGGTGGGAAATTCCCGCTCCATTTTCCGGGCAATGGACGAGGCGTAGGCCCGTATGAGTTTTTTGTCTTTGATCGACGGATGGGCTTTGGCGATTTCCTTTGTCCAGTCGGACGTATTCAGACGGGCCAGTTTGCCGACATCGGTCGGTTTCCGGACCCCTTTGGCTTTGGCTGTTTGGGTTATCCACTCGCCAGTGAAGCCGAAAAGTTTGTGCAGGGCCAAGTGGGTGGCTGACTTTTCTTTCGGGGGTGTCAAAAAGGAAGCATCCAGCACTTTGTCGAAAAACCGGTTCAGGTCATTTTTGTTTTCTTCAAAAAGCTGTTGCAGCGTGTTCAGACTCTCTTTCCGGAACACGGTTGCCAGCAGGTCAATGGCTTTCCGCCCGTGCTCTTTCTGAAAATAGGCTTCCGCTTCCTGTCTGTATTGTGAGAGGAGTTCCAGGTTTTTCCTCATCTGCCCGATGGCCGTGGAAGCCACCTGCTTTTCGGCAGCGGCTGTTTTGACATCGGCCTCTACCTGTTTGGGATCGGTGAGCGCTGCCTGGTAGAGCACCAGTTTGTCATCACTATGAATGCCTATGCGGGTAGTGGAAAGCAGGCCGGCGGTTTGTGCGCGCGCCAGTGTATGCTGGCGAAGCAGGGCATAGGCAAAGTCGGCATCCAGCCGGGCAATCTTGTTCAGACGCCATGCCACGACCAGGTGTTCCAGTTTTTCGGCAGGCTCTTCGAGTTCGTTGGCCAGAAACGTAATGTCCTGGAACTGACGGTTCTGCTGCAAGTCGGTAATGGCGATTTCGTTGGCCAGAAACCTGACCTGTTCGGTCAGGTAGTCGAACTCGATGGTTTCCACGGGCACAGGCTCTTTGATGACCACGTTGATTTCTTCCCGTTCGCCGGCATTGAACCGTACCTGGTTCATGGCCGATTGATAGAGTTCGGTTCCTTTCACAGCGGTAAGGACTTTTATGGCGATATCTGCCGATTTCTTTCCCCTGCCGCTTAACTGGCTGTGTTGCCAATGCAGTTCATACTTTCCGTTTTTATCGGTAACAGTATCGGCAAGGGGTTGCCAACTTCGCATATCCGCATCGTAAATCTCCACTTTCAGATTGGAAAGGGGGCGTTTGTTGGCATCGGTGACGGTGCCAAGCACTGTACTGGTTTTGGATGTAGCAGTTGCCATAATGATGGTTCTTTAGGATATTTTCAGATTTTATTGTTCAGATTAATTTTTTCCTTATCGATCCTGCATTGCCCATAAGCGCCGTATTGCTCAAAGCATCCAGGGGTCAGTCAATGGCAGAATGCCAGTTGTACTAATCAGTACGGCTGGAAGAATGATGTCTGCATACGATGCATTCATCGGGCTTGCAGGGTCAAAGGCATTGTACGGGTATCAGATCTGATCCTGTTTTAGTCAGATCCTGTTTACTCACATCCTGAATCTGCTGATTTAGTCACATCATTAATCCTGTGAAACGTTTAATCGCTTACCCAAGGGTTGCGTTCACTGTCTTCTTCCGAACCTGTAGATGGCGCTTAGATTCGTATGCCAACCAGCCTGTACGCCTTCTATTGAATTAAGCGGATTGCTGCCATCCCTGTATCCGCCTGTAAGGCTCACTCCCCAATCCGGATTGAAATTGTATTTTACATCAGTTCCCCCGGACACCCCCCATCCACTCAGGGAAACAAAAGGACTTACAAAAAGACCCTTCACGCCCGGAATGGATATGTCATGCGCTTTAAGACCAAAGGAAAAATCACTGAAGGTCGGGGTTGCATTGATGGTGACTTCGACTGGAGGCGATTGCCCACCGGGCCTTACAATCGTTTGGAGTCCAAAAAGCGGATCGCCTGATGAGGTCAGATACGCTTCAAATCTTGGCGCTGCGATTTTATTTCCAACTGCGCTTTCCATGGGATGGGAAAAAATTTGAGAAAGCAGCTCCAAACCCGTTATCGCCAGGGAAGAACCCAGTAGCACTCCCCGGCTGGCATGGGTGTTTTTGATGTAGTTATTGACGTCATTGGTTGGATTCTCACTCATCGTTGCCTTCACGTTGTAGAATGCCAGATATCCCTGATTTTCCCAATAGGCCATTCGTTCCACAATGCTTGGCCGACCTCCACTGAGGTTGAAGTTGCGCCACATCGCACGGGCATTGAGCATGTTCTGATTCACGCCTGCCGCTTGCCCGATTGGCAGGTCAATGCGTCCGATGGAACTGACTTTATATGGAAACAGGCCCAGGGCAAAATGCATGTCGGGATTTGCATTCTGACGTACTCCCTCCCGGTAATGTCCGCCCTCATGACTGAAAACCGTTGAGTATAGCGGTCCAAGCCCAACCAGTATCTGCCAGAATGTATGACTGCTCCCGCTGGTAAGCGCGTTAAAGCCTCCCACGCTAAGCAGTGTGAGATTGGTGTTCGCTTCCGAGTCAGCCCGCGGGTCTCCGGTTAACCCGCTTTCATCAAAACCCAAACCAAACTGGTAGGGCCGTTTAGGCTCAGTTCCAGCCACATCCGATAATACGGTTGGGCTATTGTGTGAGTATTGATACAGATTGGTTCCATCCACCAGTCCTTTGGGATCGCTGCTGAGCCACCTTCCCAGCCATGGCAGGTAATACCGGGCGCTATGGTATCCCAATCCTGTTTCCTCATCGCGCTCCATGCCGGTGTAGCGGTAGCGTTTGGCGGCAGAATTCACGGCTGCGTTTTTCGCCTGGTAGGCCGTAGTGCCGTAAGGGTGGTATTCCTCGTAGGAAATCACCCGGGCTGCAGTATCCAGTTCCAAAGCGGAAGAACCCAGGTGATTGTGCAGTTGGTAGCGTACCAATTGTTCCCCGGTGCCGTCATTTACATTGTTGCGGGTTTCAATCATTGCAAAACGGTGGTCGCCATGAATCAGGCTCAGGCTTACCCGCTCCAATCCCGCATCGGAACCGGTATGTTTTTTAAACAATTCATAGCCGGCTATGTAAATGCGTTCTTCCCTTTTGGTTGGCGTTCCACCGGCTGCTGCCTGGTTTTCGGTAATCTTGCGTATACGCTGGCCGGCGCCATCGTACTGGTAATAGGTTATGACCGGAATAGTGTCATCGGTGCAATGCTGCCGGCAGGTCAGCACCACTTCCTCCTTGAAATTCCAGTCGATTTTTTCCAAATGCGGCAACTCCACCATAAACCCGTGTCGGGAATGATGGGTGTATGCGGTATAGCTGGCAGGGCTGCCGTTACCGCCTGTGAAAGTCCGCTTCAGCCGATTGCTGGTGTTCTCGTATTCATAGCCTCTTGTCCAGTTGCTACCCGGTGCCAGGTGTTTGATCTCCATAATGTTGCCTACCGAGTCATACCGGTAGCGCTGGGTGTAATTCCGCATGGCCATCGGATCACCGGGGTTCAAGCTACGCATGAAGGGACTGTCGTTCCAGTTGTCGCAGGCTCCAAAATTCAGGGCTGCATTGTTTTCCCTTCCGGAGGCTTCAATGAGGCGGTAAAGCGCGTCGTACGTGTAGGTGCAGGCCGGTTCTATGCGCATGTTGTCAAAGAATACGGTGGGGATGGCCTTGTCCTGCAGGTGCGTAACGTTGCCTACGGCATCATAGGTATAGCTCAAATCCTGCAACAGGCTGTTATCCTGCCGCCGGCTGATCAATTGCCTTAAACGAAAGGTTTCCTTCTCGTAGGCAAACCGGGTAATTGCATTGTTGCCGTACCGTATCCTTTCACGCTGTCCTTTTTGATTGTAGTCGATAGCTGCAATGTATTCCTGCGCAGTGGCCGCTCCAGGATGCAAAACCGATTCACCCTTGAGCAGGCCTGTCTCATTGTAGTGGAAGGTGAGGATACTTCCATCAGGGGCGGTCTGTCTAAGAATGCGTCCGATGGCATCGGTTTGGGTGATGAAGACAAATTCATCCGCTTCCAAATCCGCAGAAAGGTTGGCTGCAGTCCAGTTGGCAATCTGTTTGTACTTGCTGAAAAGTTTGCGCTTGGTTTGTTTTGGCTTGCCTTTGAAGTCGTATCCATCGGACATGTCCAGCAATCCTGCCGTATCAAAGTGTTTGTATATCTTTCCCCGCAGGTTTTTTTGCTCCGGGTCGGGTTGCGATTCCCCGTAGATGACAAAATCAAAAACGTTATTGAGTGGTGCGGCCCGGTCCCCGCCAATGACTGTGCTTCGCAGGGGGCGATGCAGTATGTCGTAGTGGTATTGGAATTCGTGGTTGCGTTCGTCCCAGGTACGCAAGGGGTTGCCCAGGATATCGGTGAGCAACCATCGCCGCCCGGCATCCATGCTGAGCCCATACACCGTGTTTCCCAGCATGTCATACCGGTACTGCATCACTGCATTCGCTCTATGATCCGTTACCAAGCGCAGGTTTCCCTCTATATCCAGGTCAACCTTCGTATAAAGGAACTCATCGGCATTGGTGGTCATGTTCCTGTTGTGTTCTATGGAAAGCACCGGCCTGCCCAGGGTATCGACATGCAATTGCCTGGGCGTGTTGGCATGCAGGGAGGCTTTGGTTGCGGCCTGTTGTTCCTTTGCATCTATGATAAAGTCAGGACGGCTGTTATCGGTTCTTCTCTTGTACCAATCACTGTCCAGCACCGTATCGTTGGCATCATGCACCAGCTGCTTCCAGCTGTCGAATTCCACTTTTGAAAAAGAGCCGTCAGGCATTTGGGTTCTTGCCAATCGCCCCACAGCATCGTAATACATGATTGAAGTGACCCCGCTTTCGGCCAGTTCCTTGAAATCCTCGTATCGATGGCTTACCGAAAAATAAGGTTCGTATTGTTTGACTGCGTTGCCTTTATTGTTCAAAACGGTTTTGCCATTGCCGATCCAGCGCAACAGAGGAGTTGTATCGACTTCGTCTGAAAGAAGGGTGCCATCCGATTGAACGCGCGCGCGTTTGGCATTGCCCGGTTGGGCCTGCACTTTCTTCATCGCCACCCGTCCGCTGCCGGACGAGTATTCGAAACTCAACTGCAGTTTGCTCAGCGGATTGGCACTGCCGTTTTCATCCCTGGCATGCGTTTCCCTGAGAACGGAAGCTGCCACTGCCGGCTTACCCGAATTTCTGTACGTGTCAAAATCATACACGAAACGGACGGTGGCGTTTTGCAGCAGTTGCCTTCCCGCGTCAATGAGCGCGGCGGAATCCGTTACTCCGCTTGCAGTGGCAGGCGGATCAAGGAAACCTTGAACCAGTGCGGTTTCCGCCGCATCGGTCTCTTCTTTCAATCCCTCAAGGTCATCGGCCTGGTTGCCTTTACCGAAAACGGCCATGGCTTTGACCAGGCCCAGTTCATCGGTAAGCACTTCTGACAGGTTAGCGTTCGGATCCCGCATGCGCCTGGGTGAAAGGGTGCGAAAGTTGAAGGATGCAACCGTTGCCTTATTGGAGAGTGCATCTTCCGTCTCTTCAATCAACAGCCAGTAAGCGGAATAATATTTCACCCTGGTCAGCGCGCCAAACGGTTCGGTGTAGGAGACGGGAACATAAAAACGGTTCCGTGCATCAGCCGCCGATTCGCCTCCGTCCATGTATTGCATGGTTCCCGAGCGAATCCACCAGTTGGCATCCTCGTTATTCAGCTCATCCTTGCCGTGAGCGAACTTTCCCTCCTGCAACAGGGCATCATTGACCCTTGCTGCGAAAATGTCACTTATCAATTCAGGTGTATAGGCCAACTGATAGCTTTCAAACCCGATGGCTTTCGACTCCAATGCAAGTAATGGCAGCGAAGCGGTGAGATCGTTTTTATAATAAAGCTTTTTGATGTGCTCAATCAGCCTGCGCTGGGCTTTGCCTGCCACCGGGGGTTTGTTCAATTCGTGATAGAGCGCCACCGAGGAATTGGCATCGTCGAGAATGTTTTCAAAGTCGCTGGGCAAGTAATACTCCCCTGTTTTGGAAACACCCTTCAGGTCAAATGTCTGAACCTCTGCCAGGAGCCGTTGCCGGTTGCTGTCTTCGTCAAAGGCATCGTTGGTAAACCTGTTGAGCGTATAAAGGATCGATGTTTCGTCCTGCGCCGCCTGTGTTTCCGGCGGAAGCGAAGCATCGGCGGTTCTCCTGGGATAGGCAACAAAAGCGGATTCGAGCACATTTCCATACTCATCCAGCCTGATGTTCAGCGTATGTGTGATCCGGGGGTCTTCGGTGTCTCTTTCATAATGGTAGGTAATGGTTTGGCTTTCCCTTGCAATGAATACAGCGTGCCTGTTGTTGCCTTTCGGTTGCAGAAGTTCGATCACGCAATTGTGCGCAGTCACTGTGTAAGGGGTCAGTTCTTTCCTTTTGGCCTGACCGGTATTGCCGGATCTTACCGCATCAAGCGCAAATACCTCGGATCGCAAAGCCATCCCCTTGCAGGCACGCAGGGCTTGCCGGTATTCTTCAGCACTGAGCTTGTCTGCAAGGGATTGGGGAACGCCTTTTGCCGCAAGGATGATCGCCTCGGCCAACCCCTTTTCGTGGTGAACGACAGGAAAACCATGTCCGGGCAATTGGTTGTACCAGTATTCGTGTTCAAACTGGTTGAGAATCTTACCGTTACCCGGGAAAGCACCTGTATGAAACCATTGCCTGGCAAGGACCGGGTCCTGGTCAAGGTCTTTCGCGGTTAGATTGACAGCATCCGGTTTTACCCAATGCTCGAATGTCTCGGCATCGGTTTGATCCACCCTGCCGAATCCCCTGAATTCCCTTTCAAAATGATCATAGTAGCCGTGATGGTAGCTATAGGAGGAGGAGAAGGTATGCCCGGTGATCCTGTCTTGCGTTGTGACTTTTGAAACGCAATGAACAGGAAAGTGCAGTTTCGTTACCCAGGGTTTACCGCCGAGCTTATCTTCAATGTAAAAACGGGTCGACGGCGTGTATTCCAGAGAAACCTCCTTACCCATGTTGTTTCTGTAAGCGACCATGATGTGCGGTTTCCTACCGTTCATCAGGTCAACATACCTGAGTGGTGCCCCGGCGTCTTTCGCCAGCGGGCTTGACCAGACAATACAGGCAAGGCCGTTGCCCAAAAGGTCGGTTACCGTTACGTTCGATTCGGCATGGATTTCGGCAAAAGCCGGCAGCTCGAACGGCACGGCTGAAAAACGATTGCCACTCAGGTTTTTCCAGCACGAGAATTTGTTTTTTCCAAGATAAACGATGTCGGCCGTTCCCGAACCGTCAATGTCTGCGAGTCTGATGTAGGCAGGATTGAAATGATCCTCGCCATCCAGCAAGGGGGCATTGTCCATGGTGATCTTCGCACCGAACCTGCCATAGCCCAGATTAGGCCAATAACATACCTCGCTATGCCTGATCCGTACGATATCGGTTAATCCGTCGCCCGACATGTCGGCCAGGAAGACCGTTTGCTTCCGGTCGGCAAACACCAACGCAGGGCCTTTTTCCTCATCGAAAGGTTTCGCCGTTTTTCTTGCCTGCTTGAAACCGTTCCTGCCTTCGGATTGGTACCAGGTAAACACATTGTCTTCCGAGATAACCAGCTCGGCTTTGCCATCTCCGTTCATATCGATCATGCGGGTGAACGGGTCACTGAAATCCACATTCGGCAACTCCCTGAAATTCCGCAAAGGCTGCCACTGATTCTCATCGTCGAGTTCAAAGAAGCCTTTCGGCTCGCCAGCGTAGTTGACGATCTGTTTTCCTCCGTCCGCATCCAGATCAGCCAAGTGCAACTGTGCACCCAGACCGCTGAAAGAGGGTTTGGAGGAAACGAGTCTGGCTTTCTCAAAAACAAGCGTGGATGCGTTTCCGGATTGAGTGGGTCTTAGGCCAAGGTTATGCTTGTAATACCACCCTGTTGCCTGCTCGCTCAATATTCCGGCAAGCCCCTCGTTGAATAGATCCACAAATTGGTAAGCCGATCCGTCAATCCCGGCAGGAGCATGCGCCAAGGCGTCCTGTGAAACGGCTTTCACCTCACTTTTCCATTCGTGCTTCTGATAGTGGAACTCGAAGGGTGGCAGACCCTTGGAGGAATAGCTTCCGTCCGGTTTCCTTATGTAGCCATGGGAAGTGATTGATTTCAGGAAAGTAAAGTCCTGTTCGGCGGAAGTGTCGTACTCGAAATCCAATGAGCGAACAAGCCCGTTGTATTCCTCCTCCTTGAAACGGTGAAACAACAAGGCCCTTTTACAGAGCCTTGTCGTGCGGATTTCAAAACCCGCCCTGTGGTCTGAAAAGGCATCGGGCCGCAAATCCCACACGCCGGTTCGGTCAAAGGGGGCATTCGGGTTGTAGTCGCCGTAGTCGAAAGCGGTTTCAAACAGGTAGTCGGTTTCGGGCACAAAGGGGGCTGCCAACGTTTGATAGGGTGTCTGGTTGCCATACAGCACCCGCGACAGGTAGGTGTTGGTATAGGTCAGCTGTCCGGATTGCCGTCGGTTGCGGTTGTGCGGCAGCAGCGGGTCGAAACCGGCATCGTCTTCGTGTGCGTACAGGTAATGCGCGCAGTTACCCTTGTCGTCAAAGACCAGTTCGGGAAGCCACTTGAAGATGCGGGTGGCGTTCTGCGGATCGGCAATGCGGGCTTGGGCAGTCCAGCCGAACAGGGTGGTCGTGTTTTCGCGGGTGATCACCCGCCAGCGGATTTCACCGGATGTTTTGCGTGTCCACCGTTCGATGCGGGCGAACAGTCCTTCGATGCGGGGGCGGTAGAGGCGGATGGTGAACAGGCCGTCTGGCGAATCGGATTCCTCAAACAGGTAGTCGCCCTGGGCATCCTGGGGAAAGCTGCCGTCGTCGTTTTTCCGAAATGCGCAAACCAGGTCTTCCGCTTCCGAAAACAGAAAGGCATCCGAATCGATCGCATCCAGGTATTGGGGAAGTTCGCTGCCCGTTTTGCGTTGGATGCAGGCAAGCCCCAGATCCCATCCCAGCCCGAATATCCCGTTCCCACCCCCCGAATTATACGACAATGCCAGCGAAGGCGAGGCCCCGCGCGCCGGGGAGAAGGGCAGGGGAATGGAAAACGAAGCGGTTCCATTGACCGCGTTGACGGTTAGTTTTTCGTCTATGCCACGGATGGCCCCCCCGCCTTGGGGCAGTTCAATGGAAGGAACCTGTATGGCATTGGATTTGGTTTTGCCTCCGTCCGTTTTGAGAAACGGATCAAGACCATCTGCTTGCTTGTTCATCTGTAGTCTGCTTGAATAAAAGGTGGATACAAAATGATGGAACGAAACAACTGCCTTGGCATCCTCTCCAAAGCGAATCATAAACTCAACACGCGGTCAAAGGGGCAATCCGGATGGTTTTGGTCCTGGGCAAAACCTGCTCTAAAGGGTTTAACGGGTTGATTTTCAGGATCGGTTTCCGTCTTTAGTAGGGATAAGGCAGTTGAGGTAAACAGAAAAAAAACAGGAAGACCTAACCGCTGGCCGGCTGGTTTCCAAAGGGGTCAATCAACCGGGCAGGTTAATGCAGTGGATTCAAATGCGGTGGATCAAGCCGATAGGGCACAAAGTAAAGCCTTTTAGCCATCCACGAGCCTGTTGTGGAAAAATGTCCTTTACCGGGGGATAAAACGGAAGTCTGTTTGGTTCCGAAAAATTCCCTGACGCACCTGGGGAGATAGTCCACCTGGTTTTCGTCCAGCCTGTTGTAGCAATACAGACACTTACGCATCGGCTTGAGGATCGGGAGCCTGCCCGGGATTGAAGGGATTCTCAGGATTGAAAACATGCCCCGAACCCAGGGGATGGATACTCACTGCTCCGATCGCATTCGGACAACAGGCCAGTAAAAGCCCCATCCGGTCATTGCGGTTGATTTTCCAGCTTTCAGCGGCTATCGCCAACAGCCATCCTTCGGGGAGACCAATCACCCGCATTTTATCAACATAACCCACCGCGAATGGCTTAGGAAAATCAATGGTGGATTGGGTGATTACTGGTTAAAAGCGGCGGACATATACCTGATGTTTTTACGGGACTTTATTTTAAATATGGAATCGATGGGAGAGACCAACGGAGGTATGAGTGCAAACCTCAGGTTTTACATGCAGCATGCCGCAAAAATAAACGAGCTGTGCCATTTGCAATCAGAGGCACTGAGCTTTGTCGCCGAAAGCGTTGCCGAGCATCTGAATGAGTCTGGGTGGGAGTGGCAGCGGTCCTACGGCGGCTATGTGAGCCTTCAGTACGCTACGAATGCAAACTTTCGCGGGTATTTCTATTTCGATGAGTTGTTTGACAAACGCCGGTTCCGCTTTGCCTTGTGGGTGGTGGAGGAAACGATGGAGGCTTGGAAAAGGCTTCCGGTTGAAAGCATCACAGCACTGGAAACAAAATATGCAAACCGGATTGATATCAAAAACAAGCGGCAAGGCAAAGCCTGGATTCAAATCGCGAAAAGAACCTATAGGGGAATTGAACAGGATAATATTGAGAATTTCGGAGCCTATGCCGATTTCGTATTGGCAAACCAGTTGAAGCCGTTATTGGACGATGTAACCATGCTTTGCGCTAAGAAAAAGAGCCTTTGGTATTTGTCGAATCAAACCAGTCAGTATAATATCCAAACAGCAACCCATTTAATGTTCAAACCTTCGAATTGGTTACTAATTTCAATGAATGGAATAATTAGGTCTATGGGAGTTGATCTATATTTGAGAGAACATACCGGTCCTGAAGCCCAATATTCCAGTCATGGTAAGGACCTGTTGATTGATGCAGAGTCAGCGATATGTGTTGGCACTGCAATTTTGGCACAGTGGGGTTTTGACTTTGCGAAAGGTACTGTTTTGCATCGGTATGTACTTTGCACTGGGCATGAGCCGGATGATGGATGAACGGCCGCCGGCAGGCTTGTCCGCTGCTGATCTATCTGACGTGTTTGATCAGCAGCCGGCTGATAAGCTCATAGCCCTTGTCCGAGGGGTGGAGCCCGTCGTAGGTCATCCCGATCGACTCGAGCGGATAGGGGTACGGATCGGTTTTGGGATCGAAGCCGACCCCTATATATTCCGGGTACGGATAGTCCCTGTACCCACCGGTCCGTGGATCCCTGAGCCGTTTGAAACGGACCAGGCGGGGAATGGACAGTCTTTTTTGGTGGTACAAATCCACTACGGGAAAACCCTCCCGCTTTCCGATGGCGGCAATCGCCCGGGCGAACTGCTCGAGACTCTGCCCGTTTTTATCCTGGTAAGAGCCGTAGGCGTTGTTTGCCGGGTTGTTGATGTAGACAAAGTCGGTTCGCTGCATGGGGGTGATCAGCACGATCCTTGCCGAAGGGTTCATACTGCGCAGTTTGTCGATGATGATCCGAAACGAGCCGTACAGGGTCGCGTTGCCCGTATGGTTTTGGTAATCGGCCAGCTGGCCCACCGGGCGGCCCTGCCACCAGTCGTTGGTACCCAGAAACACGGTGTACACGTCCGCCTTGATCAGGCCCAGGCTGTCGATCTGACGGGCGATCCTGCCGGCGGTCCAGCCGTTGTGCCCCTGGTTGACGGCTTGGATACGGGGCAGCTTCCGGCAGATCCGGGCCTGGTAGCCCTGGGTGATCCGGTTTCCGGTCTCATCTGGATGGTCGTTCAAATAGGTGATCGAGTCGCCGATGGCCACCCAGATCAGTTTCCGGGGCGCAAAGGAAGTGAAAAGAAAAACCAGACATGCCAGCAGGACAAGCTTTTTCATCGGATCGGCTTTGGGTAATTTGAAGTATGGGTAAGCTGCAGGCAAAATACGAAAAACCCGCTTGAAAACCCGGCCATAGGGCTTAAGCAAACAGTAACAGGTATGCGGACAGGATGAAAGTTCTTACTATTTGATCTCTTTACCTGTTGTCTTCAAACCACTGTACGATAGCGGGCATGTTCCGCTCAAAACCACCCGGTATGAAAAAGTTCAATACGCCCGTCTTTGTGTCGGACTGGTTTTTAAAATCGTGAATGGTTTGGGCGGGAATCCTGACAAACGTTCCCTTTTCGGCGTCTATCCACTCATCACCGATCCGTATGGAAGTTGTCCCTTCCAGCACATAGAACACCTCGTCATTGGTTTCATGTCGGTGCGGACCCGGACCGTCAGCGTGCGGTTCCAGCCACCATTCGGAAATGCTGTATTTTTCGTCGGTTTCGTTTTCATCCGCTTTGAAGATCGCCCTCATTGTCCCGCAGTTGTACACCCGGCCTTGTCCTGGCGTCAGGATCAGTGGCTGGGTAGGGTTGTTTTCATGTTTCATTCCGGTCTTTGTTAGATATTGTCTGTGTTAGATATTGTCTTGTTGCGATGTCTGCTTGTGATATACAGATGGGCAAAGCGGCGCGGTATTCCATATTCTGATTACCCTCGGTTAGTTTCGTCACCTGCTCAAGTGCGCAAATTGCCCGGACGGCATCAGGCCTTGCAGATTCAAAAGCAAGTCCACGGCCAGGGCCACACACCCAAACAAGACCACCAGTACCACAATCGTACTGATCCAGGTGAAACGGCGCATCCTAGGCGCCGCCCGGCTTATTTGTTCGGGGGTGAACTGGCCGTTGGCGTCTTTGCCCCCCGGAAACAGCAAGGGCAGGATAACCAGGACGGAAGACGTACCTATTTCGATCCAGAGATGAGTGTTGTCCATGCACTTAAAACCTGTTTGATTGCACTGTTTCCGTAACGACTGCTTTCGTAACGACTGCTTCCACAGCGGATGACGGCGGTAAATGATCCCTGCATTTGGAGCATGGAATGATCAATACCCCGAAAAAGCCGGTGCAAGGTAAACCGTTCAGTCGACTGTTTCAAGCTCCATTGTTACAAGCTCCATTGTGCCAGAACCCTGGCTGGAGGCATTCTGACCGGCTAGAATCTGCCGTAGAAGTTTGAAATGTCAAAGTGCAAATCAAGCTTTCTCCCGTCGGGGAAGGCAATGGTGATCACATCGTAGGGTTTGTTGTTCTGAAAACGCAGGGATTGCCGCTCGACCTGATAATCCGAGTAATGCTCCTTTATCCATTTGTATTCGGCGGGAATACCCTTCGTGCTCGTTTTCTCGGTTATGACAATCGCGGTCGGAAAGGAAAGCCCGTCGTCGGTGGATCTGGGAGTCGAGGCGGTGAATCCTGTCCCGGTGGAGGAATTGGTCGAACCCTTTTTGCCTGAGACGCATCCTGAGAGCAAGGCGGGCAACAGGAGCAACAGAAAAAGCCTTTTGATCATAATCTGATTTAATGTCTGATACATACTGCAAGTACTGTCCGTAAATACGGTAATCAGGCCATAGGTCACCCTTTGCCCCTTATCCGCGCCGACGTTATGGGGCTTTGCCTTCAGGCGGGAAACCAGACACAAGGTTGCGGTTTTCACTTCTGCCTGTACGTTATTGTATTTGACCGTTGCTTGTCTGATGATCTGCCTGTACATGAGTTGCAATTACAGGACCCAGAACATGACCGAATAGCAGCAGCACGTGATTGACCTTTGACAAATTGAGATTATCCTTTCCCTGTTCAATCTTCCGGATCACCGTAAGGGCAACTCCGGCCCTGTCGGCGAATTCCTGCTGGGTCAGGTCCAGTTGCTTTCTTTTACCCTTTACAAAGTCGGCCAATTGATTCATGGCAACCGTGTTTTTATATGCGTTTGCATGCAAAGATAACGGGAATCAGTTGGTTGTATGTTCTTGCATATAGTTTTGTGTATGGTTCTGCAAGGTTGCTTTGAACATTTCAACTGCTTTCAGGCACTGCTCCCAGGCATGTTTCAAATCGGGCGCAGCTTTTTTCACGCCGGATGGCTTGCCTGTCACAATCCTCACTACATATAGCCAAGCAGTCAGGTTGAAATCCGGATCAGGTACTGAGAGCACGAAAGGTTTCACCACTGTTGAATGATCACACACACCTGCTCGTCGCGTATGGCGAATTCGTGGGCGCCCCAGGGGCGAAGGGTAACCTTGTCAAGATTGGGATGAAGCAGTTCGGGATGCGATCGGGATATTTTATCATAAATCTCCCCGATGTCCTTGGTGACAAGCCTGAACTCGGGGTTGTGCTCTTTGGCAAGGGTTGCGTGCTGAAAAAGGTAAAGGCTCAATCCGTCCTTTTTCAGTACGCAGAAGGGCTCTTTGGATTTTAGCTCATCGTGACCGATCGAAAACCCCAGACAGTCGACGAACAGTTTCAACCCGTGGGTGAGATCGGTGTAATAGACATTGGGAATGAGTTGTTCAAAGGCCATGTGTGCGTTTGTTTTTCAGCGAAAGATGCTTTGACTTGATTACCGATAAGGTTTTCGGGATTCGTATCCGGCAGAGGCCCAGTCGTTCAGTCCTGTGATGGGTAAATATAAGGGTAAAGTCCTAAATAGCAAGCAATTAACCTGAATATTGTCAGTTCTTAACCTAACCATTCATGCTTGATTTCAATCTGCGTTACAGTGGGTTCATGGTTGATCATTCTGCCTTTGAAAAAAGCGGTCGCTGGGATTCTTCAGAGACATGCCCTCTTTTTATCTTGGAGGTTGGGTTTTCCTGAATGTCGATTGCGAAGGATAACAGATAAAACAGCCAGAGGCTGGCTGGCAATTACGGAAACGGAAAGATATCCCATAGGAGGGAGGTTCGGTACTCGACAGCGAGAATGCTTTACAAGCGGGCGGAGAAATAGATAGCTTTGTGTCAATAATGATCGTATACTAAAACGAACTGGAGAAGTTAGCAATTATAAGGTCTATTAAATATTGCAATACAAGTGATGGATACTCAACCTGGATTTGATAAAAGTGCTCAATTTAATATCTGATAGGAAAATAGAAAAATTGCGAATGGATATGGATTCGACTCCCTGCGGGATTCGGAGCAGAAAATTAGCCTTACCCCGACCGGAGCGAGAGCACGGTTTCCGGCCCAGAACTAGCAGGAAAAGAATGCGGCGGATTTCCAGAAAATGTACGGCTTTGATGGCAAAAGACATTTTCTGAAGGGTTTGTACAAGGAACAGAAGCTAAGAAAACGCGTGGAATAGTTCAAACAGAAGCACCAACTTGGTCATTACCTATCAACCGACCGCATTGCGTTTATGAGCAAGGCTTCAGCAACGTATTCTACCGCAATCTGAAAACGCTGGAAACCACCTTGGAGAAAGGCATTCAGCCTACCGATCCCTACAGTGGCCTGAACCGGAAGAACCTGTACAAACAGTATCGAACCGAGCGAAACTATCAGATTGACAGCAAAGCAGAAAGGGCACTCAACCGCCAAGTAGTCAATATACGGTCAGCTTACCTGAAAGAGCACGGAGTAGTATTGACCGAACTGGAACTGTCAACCGACAAGATCAAGAAAGCGTACGCCGGACACGAGCACAAATGGAAATTCCACCAGAATCTGAATCAGCTCAAGGATACGATCTTACAAACCGGAGAGCTGCCGGCTAACTACCAAGAGAGACTTGAGCGCAAGGCCACCAGCCATGAGATCCAGGTTAAAGCTATCAAGCCAGCAGGAAAGAATCGATCAGAGAGCCTGCAAATGAGCATAGAAGGGTTACAGGTGAGACAAACAGCCAAACTAAAGAAGCCAGTCAAAAGTTAATCCAGGACAAATCATTAGAAAAATCAGATGACAGCAAAGGATTCGATCCCTCCGAGGGTTCTGGCGGTAAAATTGCGGCAGGCCTTTCGATGTTGCAAAACTTTCTGAGTGGCATAAGTGATGGAGCCGGTTCCGGCAAGGATGTTGAATGGAGTGAGCAGCCAAAGAAACCCAGGAAAACCAAAGAGCAGCAAAATAACCAGGAGTATCGCCTGTAGCGTTTTTAATGAATTATATGCATATGACTCAATATGTTCAATACTCAAGAAATGTAAGTCCTTTTTTGCAATTATGGAGAAACGAATAGGTATGGAATTCATTAAAAGTCAAGCCAAACATGTGCAAAAGTGTATTAGTCAGGATTTAATCGGACAGAGAGCAAAAAATACCCTGTCAGCTGAGCTCAGTGACAGTACCTGGGGCGTCTAACTCAGAAGGCTTTTTTTTCTGCCAATCCTCCTGAGTGTCAGTGAAGGAGGACTTGGCAGAAAAAAATGGAATCACGATAATACTCAATTAATTTTTCTTTTGCTAGTGGCATGCTCTCCAAAAACGTTTGCATTGGTGTTCTGCCAAAACAGTACTTACCCGAATGGGTGCGTCTGTTATTGTATTCGTCAATCCACACATCCAGATCGGTTTGCAGTTCTTCGATTGTCCGGTAAACCTTTTTGCGGAAAGCAACAGAGTAGAACTCTTCCTTGACTGTCTTGTGAAACCGCTCACAGATACCATTGGTTTGCGGACTGTAGGCTTTGGTTTTGGAATGATCAATGTCCTCGATGGCCAGATACAGCTGATATTCATGGTGTTCTCTGGCTCCGCAATATTCGCTGCCACGGTCAGTCAGTATCCTAAGTAAGCGTAAACCATGTTGTTCATAAAATGGAACTACTCGATCATTCAACAAGTCTGCTGCTACCAGGGCATTTTTGCGATCATAAAGCTTTGTGAAAGCAACTTTGCTGTAGGTATCAATAAAGGTCTGCTGGTAAATATGCCCTACACCTTTGATATTGCCTACATAGTATGTATCCTGGGCTCCCAGATAGCAAGGATGATGTGTTTCAATCTCTCCATGGGCTTGCTTTTCGAGTTTGGCTTTTTCCAATGCGGCTAGCTGGGCTTCGGTTAATACAACACCTTCTTGTGCTGATTTGACTTCCAGGGCTTTTAGCCGTTTGCCCATTGTTTCCAGATTATGTCTGAGCCAAATGCTTCGTACACCACCAGGTGAGATGAGAATACCTTGCTTTTTGAGTTCATTGCTAGCCCGCAGTTGGCCAAAAGCAGGTTGATCAATGGCCAGTTCTGTGACAGCCTGTTCAATGTGAGCTTCAACTCGGTTTTTCAGAATGGGTTTTCTGCGGCTGATCTCCTGCAAGGCAACTGCGCCGCCTTTTTCGTAGAGTTCTTTGAAGCGATAACAGCTGTCCCGGCTGTAGCCCATCACTTTGCAGGCTTTGGACACATTACCTAATAGGGAGGCCAGTTCGAGCACTCCCACCTTGTTTTTGATGATCTTTTCTTGAGTTGTCATCGGCTTAATCGTTTGTAGAAGTTACTAATTTTTTCAGTAACTGTCCGATTAAGTCTTGACTAGTTCAGCAAAAGCTCATGTTGTATGTGGTTAAAATTTCGATAAGCTATATCCAAATGGATATAAAAGTCTTGAAGAATTATCTATTGTGTAATTAGCACTTAAAATCAATAGCTGTTCAGGTACCCCAAGTTGTTTTGCAATTTCCTGTTTAAGACGAATAAAAGTATAAGGTTGGTACGCAATATCTCCATTAGTTCTAATAAGCCAACTATCTTCCTGTTCTTTCAACATTTCCTTTCCTTCATGTTTTATCTCTTTGACTTTATATTCAATAACATTTCCACTTTCTGCCTTTTCTAATACTAAATCTAAATTAATAGAATTTGCTTGTGGTGAAGGTATGAACATCAAATCCTCAGAAAACGGTTCGAGCTGCTGATAAATGAATAGAAAAGAACTGGTAAATTCATCATTTTTAAAAAGGTACATAATCTTATCAAAAGCTGCCGTTTTTAAATTGTGACCTCGAAACCGACCTTCATTATCAAAGTAAATTTCAAAAAGAATTCCATTTAAAAGATGATTATGTCCTTCGTGATCAAATTTTCGAGCATTATTTTCTATATTTTCTAAAAAAGCTTTTGCCGCCCTTTCACCACCTTGAGCTGTTTGCAAAATATTTCTACCTAGAACAAATAATTGAGCGATATCAGCCTTCTCTGGCTCAAGGTTATATATTTGACTAATTGCAGGACTCTGTATATACCAATTAGATGATTTTAAATCTTTTATTATAGTATCAACTTCATTTTCTTTTATAACATAGTATTTATCGGCTAATGCCTCATAAGGGTATTCAGTTGATGTAGCTTGAATATAAATACCTGAATTAAATATAAACTTACCCGTCAATGATGTATGTTCCCAACTCGTTTGCTTATTATTAGAAAACGTATAGACTGAATTGCGAACTCTTTTAAATAACTCTTCAATTTGCACTTTCGGATCATCCAAATGTCTTAACAAACATTGAGTATATAGTCCATTTCTTCCTGTTCCATTTGAAGCAACTTCCCCCGGAGAAGTTGCAAATGCAATAAAAGTTCCTTTTGGAGCATGCAAAGGAGCTAATCCGCTTTGCTTTTCACTTCGAGACCATCTTCTTTCATATGGATTATTTCTACAGGCGTCAAGAATAACAATATTAGTTTCTTTTTTTGCTCTATGCATGTGATCTAATATCTTGTATAACGTCACAGAACTATATTTTGCTGCTACTTCACTTTCGAAATTCGTGTTGGTAGCCGTTAGATAATTGTCTCCATCTATTTGCATTCCATGACCTGCAAAGTAAAAAACACCTACATCATATTTGTTCAAGTCATTTCCAAAAGTATCAACTATAACATTAAATCTGTCTAAGTCTACGTTAATATCTTTTTTTACTGTAAATCCAAAGGATTTTAGTTTATCAGCCAGATCATTCGCATCATTTTCAGGTGATATTAAGTCCTCACTTCCATATTTAGAATTTCCAATTATTAATGCTAATGCTTTCATTTACATGTTAAAGATTAGTGACTAGTGTTTTTTTTAATAGGTGAAATATATGCTGATAATACAAAAAGAGCGAGTATGTTTTACAACTTGTTCAGTGGACTTTTTTATAGCTTGATCTGGAAACATTTGAAAGCAATTACAAACTTGTATACCTATTTGACAATACCTTATTTGAGGTATTTTTATCCATTTTGCCAGTATTTAGGGCGGATATCTAACGCGCACGATAAATCCCTTTTTCAGCCTGGTTGCAGTGAATAGAACTTCATGAATTACTCCCCGCTTATCCCCTATCCTGTAACCAGTCGTCTTTCAACCCTGAAATCAGTGCACATATGCATAAAATACGTGTAAAATACGCGTATTCACGTATTCACATCATAGAGTTTTTTCTGCGTTTTGAAGTGGTAAAGCATAACTCGGTCAACAACATGATTTCACTAGGAAAAGCCTATGCACAACCGAAAGACGCAGTGGTTTTTACTACGCCTATTCTTTTGCCTTTACTCTGGTTGTATACTAAATAGTGTAGATTGGCCAGACTTTGACTATTCATTTGGATGCACTTTCCAAGTGGCGAGATAGAATGCAGACAGGTAGTTCCATGTGAAGGCCTATGCTTTGGGGCACTTGTTGAGAACGCCGGGAATGGCTAGATTAGAAGATGCACCATAGCTTTTCAATATATTTTACACCTAAAAACAAACCTGTTTTTAGGTGTATTTTTTTTGTTATCTTACTATCTTCTCCCTCAATATTTCTACAATAGAGCATTCAATGAGAGGTATCTGAATTTCATTTTTCAATTGTAATCTGATATTCCTTATAAGCATCCTCCCCCATCAGCTTTCTGACATACTCTTCCATGCCCACATCGTTTTTCTCCATCACATAACGGGTAAATGAAAGCACTGTCTTACTGGCCTCAAATCCCTGCCGGCGAAAGTCATCACGGATATTCTCAGGCAAGCCTTCCAACCACTGTTCCCAATCCTGCTGGGTTGGCTTGAATTCCTGGGCCCGGGTATGATATCGGTAGGTGGCGTTACCCAAGGAGAACAGCAGCTCATGAAACCGCCGCTTGTCGTCCGGCCAATGAGTTAGAAATTCCTCCTGATTGCTATTCATCTCCGGTTTAGGATGTTTTACATGTATCATTGCTTGTCTAATTTGCTTCTTATTTATCGTAACTGATTATCTATCAATGTTTTTTCAAATAAAAAAACACCTAAATTTGGGTCTATAAACAAACCTAAATTTACACCTGAAAATAAACCTAATCACAGATGTGTTTTTTATTTGACTCTACTGTTTTTATGGAAACAAGTCATTCCTGGAATCCATTAAGTAGATATCGCCTTGCTAATTGGGTTTCAAATGAAACAATCTATATAGACTACATTCCTTTTCCTTGCCCTAAGCTACTCACTGGTAGCTCAAACGCCGCTTTCGACTAATCCACAAATTGACACAACCCCAACGCCTAGACTTAAGTTGTACTATCCGGAAAAGGCTTATAAGAACAACATTCAGGGAATCGTAAAACTGCAAGTGTTTTTTGACCGGAATTGCCTGATCACTCAGGTAACGCTGATCGAAGGGATTGGCCATGGGTGTGACCAGGCAGCCATTAAATGTGTTAAAGTCAATCACCAAATCTTTGAAGAATCGGAGAGAGAAAGAACCAAACGATTGCCTGGTTTTACAACGGATTGTGACTGTGAACAGCATTCGGCTCAGATACCGATTCATTTTATACTATCAGATTACAATATCAGAGCAATAAACCATACAAGAGCAATAAACTTTCAGGATAGTTTCTTACTATCCCTGACAATCTTCTCCTTCACTGCCTCCACAATCCAGTCATGCAATGAGATAGCAATTTTCTTCCCTCTCGGCTTGGGCCGTTTGTCACGCAACTCACTGATGGCTCTGATTTCACTTTCCAGAAGCTGAACATTGATATTCTTAAGCACCTGCTCCTGGGCTGGCATATTCTCATTGACAGGCTTGCCGCCCTTGCTGATGAAGGCATCCTGTTTCTTTTTAGTCGCCTTGTCAACTTTGGGCTCTGCCACAGGCTGAACCTGGCTGTCTTTAGCCTGAATTTCTTTCTTGGGGGGAGGGGTAATGGCCATGATCTTATGCCTGGTTTATGGTATCAAACAACAAATTCAGTTCGTTACTAGCCTTCTCATCCTGGGGGCTATATTCAACCACACTTAAGCCTTTGCCTGCCGAATGGGAAAACGCCTTGCGATTGATCAGCGGATGGTCGATGTAGACGAGTCCTTCGATCTCTTTCAAAAGAGTTGCCGTTTCATCGTTATCGGCTCCGCGCGTATCGGCCCGGTTCAAAAAGCAATAGGCTTTCAGTTCACTGGGTTTGACAGCCCGTACTTCACTAACCAGGTTTTGAACCTTATAGACGGTCCAGATGTCGAAGCTGCGGGGATTGAACGGCACCAGGTACACTTCACTGACCACCAGAGCCGCCCGCTGGCTGGTTGTATCCCTGCCGCCGGTATCGATCACCACATGATCGTATTTTGCCGCCAGCTTCTGCACCTGACTGCGTACCGACTCGCCTGTTAGCTTCACAGCCGTATAGCCAATCTCCCCGTTCAAAGTCTGTTCCCTCCAGGCGGTAAAGTCGGTAGCCGTTTCCTGGTCGTCGGCATCCACCAGCAGCACATCCGCTCCTTTTCTGGAAAGCCAGATAGCCAGATTGGTGGCTATGGTGGTTTTACCACCTCCACCCTTAATGCCTCCTATGGTGTAAATCATGGTTTAAAAATAGGTTTGTTTTTAGGTGTAAATTTAGGTTTGTTTATAGACCCAAATTTAGGTGTAAGTATAGATAGTATCTTGCGGATTACCAAAAGTTAACAAAGTCATTTGTATACTTTAGCAGCCAATAAAACACAAATAGCTATTCAATCACAAATTGTTATAGTATTTAGCCTTACTCCATTTAAATCATGAAAATAAAAATCCTAACCATCCTAACAATAGTAATACTATTTGCAACAGAGTCATTTTCGCAAGTTACCAATCAAAGTATTTTAGATAGTATAAAGAAGGAAATTATAATTACAGACACAACCTCAGAACGTTTGTTAACTCCGACTGGATTTAATGTTTTTATACAAAAGAAGACTTTGAATTATTTAACAGGAGTGTCCGATCTTTCTTTATCCAAATTCTACTCCACATATACCACTGATGATGACAAATTAAATTTCGGATTCAACATACCAGTAATCAATTCTAATTCTAGGAGATTAATTTTAGTTATTAACCCTCTGTTAGAAGCTGAAGTAAAAAAGAATTTTGCTACGCTGTACAAGGATGGCGAATGGAAGAACAATATCAGAAGTGGTCTAAAAGTGACTTACCTGTTTCCATTCAGCACAATGAATTTTTTTGGAACTGAATCAGAAAATGATAGAAAGGATGACTTCAAGATATTGAGAACAAAAAAGTATTACGAACTAGAAAGAAAACTCAGAGAAGAAACATCAGCAAAAACTACAAAAGTGGCTTTGGTAAGATATCCGACATCTGCACCTGATTCGGTTTTACCCACAGATCAACCTATATCAGTACGAAAAATGAAAAAGAAGAGAAATGAAAGCTTTGAAAGTATAGGAATTGCAGAAGCTGATTATCTAGAAAAAGAAAGAGCATTTACTTGGCTCAAAACCGCATGGATTTCAGCTTGGACCTTATTTCCAGTTACAAAATCAGAAAGGTACATTAGTCCCAATAATACTCAATCATTTCAGAAGACTAAGTTTGATCTTTGGGATATCAACTTTCAAATTACCTACTTGGTTGAGAATAAAAAATTTGGCACCCTTTATTTCTCGCCATGGATAAAGTACTTCCAGAATAACTCTGCGAATGCTGATTTAATGACACCGGTTGACTATCAACAATATTCCCAATTTCCAGGTGCAAATCCTCAAAACTTAGCTATTCTTGAAACAAACAAAGCGTACATAGGCATATACAAAGATTTTATGACAACAAATCTTAATCTTCAACTAGTGTATATTACACCGTTTCAGAACATTCTTATTAAACCAGGAATAAGCTTTCGTTATGAAATAAACTGGGGTGATTATAGTCCATCAAATTTAAGATTTGGGCTTCCTCTAAGCATTCAAGGAAAAGACAAACCTATTAACGTAGAGTTTCAATATAGGATTAATGATATAAATAATTACAAATCCTTAGCCGAACATAAACCTACAAAAACAGTTGGTATTAGTTTAGGTCTTCCAATTTCTTTATTGTATAAATAGTGTATATCAACAGTTTTGTACAAGGAAGGTTTTTATATACTAACATTATATTCAGGTCTATATTTACACCTATCTTTAGGTGTAAAATTGAAAATATGAAAGCCTTTATCGAAAATCTACTTCCCCGCATCAAACAATACAGTCAGTCACTGGACAAGGCCGAACTCTTCGTTGACAAGCCTTGGGTGTATATGGATGAACGGGAGAACCAGCAGAAATACATCTTTCGCCGCAACGGTGAGCTTATCATTTCCCTCAACGGCCAGGTTACCATGGGAAAGTGGGAATACATTGCTCCGGCTCAGTCACTATTAATTGACCGGGTTACGGATAAGATTCTGCTCAATCAGGCCTTTGTGGATCCAGCTGTGATGCTACTGCGAATGGATGGAAGTAAAAATGAGGTAATGCCACTTGTCAACGAACTATTGGTGCCGGATCTGAATATAGTAGGATACCTTGATCAGCTTGAGAAAAAAGAACAGGCAAGACCCCAACTTCTTCCAACTGGTAATATCAGGACGTATAAATTGGATGAGGGAAGATATCTGCAGGTTTCTTTCACGATGAATGGAAATATATTCAACGACCTAAAAGAAGGAATGAATGTCTATTTCGATAATCAATCCGTTAGTGACTCATTACTGATAACAGAAAATAAAAAAGTGATGTTTGCCATAAAAGACAGTAAGATTGAAAAGCTGAGTATAAAAAAATCTTTTCAAACGGATGGGGGAGAACTGGAAATTTTTGTCAGAGTCAATTATGATTTAAATGAGGGTGATCTGGTTTTTAAACACGGAAAACCGGCTCCTGATGGAAAATACAGATTTGGATTTTTGCGCTCAATCATTGTTAAAGATGGCAAAATAGCGAAAGTGCCTTTCATCTAATTTTGAACCTAAATTTAAACTTATTATTGGGTTTGTTTTTAGGTTTAAATATGTGTCATAAATTATTGAATTTAACTGTATTAACATTATTTGATCTCGTTAATTATTTGCTTAATAAGATCCTTAAATTCTTTGACAATCTTCACCATTTCTTTCTCCAGCGGTTCCCCTTCACCCGTCAATAGAAAACGGCAACTCACCTGCGGATAGGCTTTCACAATGGCCTGTAATGTCTCGTAATTCGGATTACTCATGCCAGAACGGATGTTTTAGAACTTATCAGACCGTTCCATTCCAATTGTCTTTGGCAGTTTATTGCAATTGATTGCCAATCCTTACACTACTTCATCCAGAGCACAAATGGAAGTTTTATCAGAATCTGAATCAATTGAAAGACAGTCTTTTGAAAACGGGAGAGCTACCGGCCGATTACATACAGAGGCTTGAACGGAAGGCTACCAGTGAAGAGATTGCTGCCAACAAGGCGAACTATCTGTAAGATAGCCGCCGGTCTTTCAATGCTGCAAAACTTTCTGAATGGGATCAGTAATGGAGGTAAGGATGTTGAATGGGGGAAAGGCCAAAGAAAAGGCAAAAGTCCAAAGAACAGCAAAACAATAAGGAGTATAGTTTGTAGATAGAAGGATGTTACTTTTTTAATCTCCTGACCATTGCAGCGGAACTTTTTGGGGCTGAAGCGCAAAGCTTCACGTTTGCGCTTCAGCACGAACGACTCAAAATCCGTGTTAGCTGCTAAGAATACTTCTGCAAATCCCATCTTTAGTTAATGATACGAAGTCAAGTTTGTCATAAGTTAACTTGTCATTACTTCTTAAATTTTCTAATGAAACCGCAAAGGTTCTTTTGATATTGGGTGTGTTGTAAACTGTCTCATCTGTGAATGTTCTAAAAATATTTGCAAGTTCGTCTATTTCATTTTCGTATCTAACAATTAAAAAAACTCCCCCTTCTTGATAAAACTCATAATCGCCAAACTCAGGTTCATATGTGTTGTTTTTCCATACTGGTAGATAGTCGCCTTTTGATTTAGAACGATGATTTGTCCAACGCCACTCTCTCTCGTGTGTCCAATCATTCACATCGTTAATGTTTGTCAACATATATCGATATTGTTCATTAGGTGGCAAATTAGGATTTGTCCATTCGTCATTATGTAGGTTTTTGTTTTCTGGTTCAGTCTCAGTCTCAGTCGTTGTCCCATAAATAACATTTCTTGCACCCAAACGGAACATTTTTGTTTTATGAATAGCAATACCGTAAAAGTCAACCTTTGTTATGTCTTTACGATTTAGAACATATCGGTAAAAACTATAAAGAGGCATATCAGTAAAGCAGATTGCTGGTTTGGAACCAAAAATTGTTCGTTTGGTATTCCTTACTGACCAACTACAGTTTATTTGTCCACTCGTTACAATTTCTTTTAAAGTCTCAAACGAACTTCTATCACTTTGTCTGGTAAAGTGTATCAAGTAGTCAGACAAGTCAAATCTATCCTTTTTAATTGCTTTGATTTTTTCTAGAATATCCATTGTAGGTGTCTTATATTTATTTTGCAGATAACGGTCTAGTGATTTGTGCAGTAGCAGTATTCTGAGTTCTGTCTGCCTGCGAATTGTTGCTAATAAATGTACAATAGTTGATATTTATTCTGCATACGGTCGACCGACACTGACGATAAATAGCGAACCTAATGGTGATGTTGCGTTGCGTATGCCACTATTATACAAAGCTCCAATTTATGTGCAGTTTGAGTTTCTTACTTTTCTTCCCAAATTTGCGATATTCGGTCATACATGTAATCCCATATCGCATAATTGCCCCCTTCAATTCCACTTGTAC
Source organism: uncultured Sphingobacteriales bacterium (assembly GCA_963520985.1). Lineage (GTDB taxonomy): Bacteria > Bacteroidota > Bacteroidia > Cytophagales > 172606-1 > Xanthocytophaga. The sequence goes on along the minus strand of CAUQTA010000012.1, from coordinate 70,891 downwards.
ATTGGCAGTAGACTGAACCTGAACTTATATCTTGTCTCCCATTGCTCAATCGGTGTTGTGGACATCCATTGTGACATATTTCAAACCATTTACATTCACGTGACAATTGCTGTGAATTAAAATCCTGACTTTTAAAGTCACTAAACGTGTGTCCTTCCACAATCTCTGTAAGATTGCTTGAATTGATATTTCCAAAAATAAATTTTGATTTGTCAAATGGACGAGTGCAAGGGATTACGTTCCCATTACCTTCAACAGCTATGATATCAGAACATACTCCAGCATGATAACAAGTCTTAATGGGATTACCTGTTAGAACCCGGAAAAACTCTTCAATAACGCTTACTTTTATGCTAATATCACGTCTACTAACCCATAAGTCAAAAATTGTTTTAATAAAATCTGAAAATAAAACAGGATGCAAAAAGTCACTTTTAGAAATACCAATATTGCAGGAAGGATGGATATCAATATTTTTTATTCCTAATTCGTTTATCAACTGCCAAAAATCTATAGCATGAGGAACTAGTTCATTATTGATAACAGTGATTACATTAAAAGGAATATCAGCATTTCTTAAAAGATTGAATGCTCTCAACAATTGGTTATAGGTTCCTTCACCTTGATGAGTTATTCTGTGTTTGTTATGTATAGATTCTAAACCGTCGAAACTAATGCTAACCCCAAATTTGTAGTCCTTAATAAATTCTAACCACTCATCATTTAGTAATAGCCCGTTGGTCTGGAAACCGTTCCAAATAGAACATTCATGGATGTTGTACTTTTTTTGTAATTCGAATGCTGTACGATAGAAATTAATACCTGCAAGCAAAGGTTCACCACCATGCCAAAGAAACTGGATATCTCTTCTAGGGCTTGATAAGAGTTCTTTTGTTATTTTTTCTAAATCTTTATTGCTCATTCCTGTTCCTTTACTTCTTTCAGATCCCGCGCCTTGGTAGCAATAATCACAAGCCAGATTACATGTGTCATTAATGGGTTTTATCAAGACTGCCTTTATATTTGACAGAACCGTTTTTTGTTTTGATTCGATTTTGCTCGAAATAATTCTATTGAAATAGGTCAGAACTGGCTCTTGATGTTCTACACACTTATTAAATATAAATTGCCTCGTGGCAGTCGAATCATTTTGTTCTAAGATCTGCAAATATAATTGGCGAAGCAAGGTAGTCGATTGCATTTTACTTTTTAAAAACATTTACACTTCTTAAACTTCTGGTGGGTCCAATAGAGAATTGAAGGAATTTTTTTGTAACAGATTCTCCCAATTTTTTTGAATTAAGTATTTCTTGTAAAGGTGTATGTAAGACATTACCTAAATAAGCGTTATCCTGATCCTTATCGCCAATAAACGAATAAGCATATACTGCACCATCATAATAAATATTTAATTCCTTAAATGAGCTATCATCAATATCTTCAATATGCCAATGCTTTTTACTAAATTCGTTTAAACCATTTGCTAACCTACTACGATAAACCTCGGTATCTGAGTCAGGAGATTTTGTTGGGATATTTTTCCAATTGTCAATAGCTCTCCCCAACTTTGAAATAGCTTTTAGTTTTACAGTTTCAATACCTTTCTGATAAGCAAGTTCTAAAATGTCGTCCATTTCATTTTCATTGCCGGGGGGTATCGTGCACCCAATCTCTAATAGTTTCTTATTATACCCAGCCTTTATTAATCTATCAATCCCAATCAATGTTTTTTTAAACGTTCCTTTACCTCGCATGAAATCGTGATTCATTTCTGAAGAACCATCTAAGCTAACCCTTATTCTTAGGTTTGTTAAAGATGATAGTTTAGTCGCAATTGTTTCAGTAATTAGCATGCCATTCGTCAAAAGCAAGGTGTTATTACCTTTGGTTAAAGAGTGCTCAAGTATGCTTATTGCATCATTTGGTCTTATAAGGGGTTCACCGCCACTAAGAATAAATCTGTGAGAACCTATAATGCACTGAGTCTGATCAATAATATTTTTTGCTTGATCTAGCGTCATTCCTTTGTGTCCTTTTGGATGGCTCCAGACACAACAGTGCTTACAAATAATATTGCACCTGTTTGTCATGAGTAAAAAAAGAGCCTGATATTTTGGTTTTACTTCTGGTTCCATTTTGCTTGAATTCTAATGTCCACCAGATGCAGGAGACCAATGATCTCCAAAAGCTGCATCATATATTGCATCTGGATGTTTCTCTAAAATCCATTTTTTATCAAAAGGCTTTAACACAGGTTGTTCGCTTTCGCCATATGTCTGAGGCAACCTTATATCAGAAAACCTTGGAGCTATATCAGTGCTTTTTTCTATTATTTCCTGTTCTGTTGCTAATCGAATGAAATTTTGAATGTATTCATCATGTGCCCCAGGACGTTTTTCTTTGAACAAAGTGTTCAAACCTCTAGTTATATTGTCAATGGATTTACCTTGTTCTAATAGCGAAAGTAATTTGCATGCTGTTTCATTTAACACCAGAAATACTTCAGTAATTGGATTGTAAACAAGTGACATGGTCCCGATGTCAGATTTAACAACGCCCTTTTTCAATTTGTAATTTTGTTGTTCCATTGTTAGTTATTATTGGGTTAATTTAAATGAGCGTAACTCGTAAATAGAGGCATGTTTTGCATGACTTCTGCAGAAGAATAGATTAAGCATGCAAGTTTTCACCGAAAAGCTTATCAGGCAATACCTCATTCGAGGTATTTTTATCCATTTTACTAGATTTTACTCTTAGTCTTTTGAGCAGGTATCGAGCAGTTTAAGGAAGTCTCCTACTTCAGACTTTCTGCTTTTGATAAAGCTTTAGATATACAGCATACTTACGCTCTACCTTACCAATGTCAGTCTTTTCCACTCCAAATGTGCTCGAAAACCAGCGGATATGCGACTAAAATACATCGAAAATACTCTTAGAAAAATCTCTATGCAAAATCAAAAAACAGTGATTATTACTGTTCCTATCCGCACACTAAAATTGCCGATTACCTCAAGAAAGGCCAGCAGGTGTATCTGGAAGGACAGATCGGCAAACGGGCCTATCTGAACAAGGAAGGAGGGGCCGAAGCGGAATTGACACTTTAGGTAAGCAATCTGGAGTTTGCGGGCAATAAGGTCAATGTGAGCCGGGCGGTGGAGAGCTGATAACGAACAGGCTTGTTTACTGATAGTTTGGATTAGCGCCATGTAACAAAATTTTTTGTTACATGGCGCTTTTATTTTGATTTATACTCTTAATAAAATCATACAGCCTTTTGACTTGCCCAGCAGACTGGTAAGAACATACAGAGTGTGAATACTGACCTAATTGATAAGATGGTTCAGAATCGATGGAAACTAATCAGCTTTTAGTAAAGTAAGGTTTAGTGCTTTCTGTTGGCTGGGAGTTAACCCTTTGTATACAGAATAAGTACTGATTTCCCGTAACAGCTTCTCACGCAAGAGAAGCAACTCGGAAAAATCAGCCGTATGGCGTACGTTTCCTGCCACCAATTCTGTATAATTAGGAATGGAGTAAAATTTGGAGCCGAATTGAATGGATGCCCCTTTGGCTTGAATAATTCTGCCGTCCTCATTTTTAACCGTATCTTGGCTGAAGGTATAACGCCAGGGGAAAGAGGATAAATGCATAATCCCTTTGAAGTCACCGAACTTATTGGCTTCAGTGGCTGCCAGTGCATAGGCAACATAAGAAGGATCGCCTTTAAGTTTGAGTGTTTCCCTGAACTGGTAAATCAAAAAGTTTCTGGCCAATAACGAATTCAGACTTAACAATTTCATTGCATCCTGAAAAAGTTCCTCTTTGGCTTTGTTGGTTGAATCTCTTTGATGTATTGCCTTGCTGAGGATTGGTATCAATACGTCACCACTCACCAGATTCTGTTGAGCAATGGCATGATCAACCAAAATCAGACATTCCTTAAGTTTGCTTTCCCCAGTGGTAATGACTGCCGGAGCTGAAATCAATTCAGGATAAGTATACGGATTATTATTATTACTGGGATTGACAAGCATGAAATAAAGGTGAAAGTTGAGAAGGTACCGCGTATGCAAACCAATAATATTGGGTTCGAGAAGGTAATTTTTTATGTTCCCATACTCTTGTTCCGGGCCTTTGACTTTCTTCAGCTCCCAACTCTGCCAATCACTGACAGGATTAAACAGATACCGTTGTCTTTCGCCAAGTGAAATACCTATAGAGTCACCCAGACTGGAATAGAGAAAACGTAGAGATAAATCGAAACCAGTTTTGACATCATTCCAAGCGGGACGAGTTTGATCAGTCAGATACGTCTCTGTTTGAAATACCGATGAGAGTTCTCTTTGACCATTAATAATTTCGTAAACAGTTTCAAAGCGTTCAGCGCAACTTTTACAGTTTGCGTTTTTGTTAAGCCACATTTCATTAAAGGATTGGAGGGAAGGAATCCATCCGCTGTCGGTCTGAAAGACAATTGTTGATTCATCTTTGGATAAAACCGGCGTGATGTATTCACAGCTGGCGTACTTACTCATAACGGGCGAAATGATCAGTCTCCTGTTGATGAGAATATCACCCTGGATTTCACGTAACTTGTCCATTACTTCCAGGTGGTTTTTCGATACTTCCACACTCAAATCCGAAACGGCCTGGTAAATCTGCATTTGTGTTTGAAGAATTTTTTGCTGGCCATCCAGTAAAGCATTCAGCTTGGCATCCATCGCATCGAGTTGACCGAACACACGTTCAAAACTCTGCATGATCTGTTCGTGCCGCTGAACCGCCGGATCCGGTCCTCCGAGTCCGAACAAATCGGTGACAGCACTGATTGCACCTAGATAGTTTCCTGAGCAAAAGGCTTTGTAAGCACTGTTAACAATGCTACCTGCTTGAACGATTTGGGAGGCAGGCCCCAGAATTTTGCTGCTTACCCCTAAGTTTTTAGCAATATTCAACAGATTGTTACCCGCATCAAGCATCTGGTTTACTGTCTGCTGGATGCGTTCCTGCTTGGCCAATACGGCAAGTTTTGCTTTCTCCTCTTGCAACTGCACTGGAGACCACTGTCTGCCAACAAATCCTTGCTCAATGGCCGCTACTCGCTCCTGCACACTCATACGACTGTACATAAAGTCAAAAACGAACTCGAAATTTCGGTTTGTCTCTTGCTTGAATTGACCAAGATCATTTTGTATTTCCTTCTGAATGGCGATTACCTGGTTCATCTGCTGCTGATTTCGCTCTATGTGCTGATAAAAGGCCCGCGAAATGCCTTTGATGTCTTGTTGAACAGTCTTTAGTTCTCCCGCTTGCACTTTTTGCTGGGCGGCAATCGCCTGAATGCCTCCTTTCAGAACAGTAGTAGCCTGCTGCACATAGAACCGGGTGACTATTTCCTGTTCTTCCGGAGGAACATCTTTCAGATAGTCTTTTGCAATGGGAGCTACTCCTTTTTCAAGATTATCCAGGAACGCAGCCGGAGCAGAGGCATCATAGGAGCGAATCAGATTGTCATACTGCTGCTGCCCTTTAGTGGCACGGTAGGTATCCAATTGGCTTTTCAGGTGTCTTTTTACACTGTTCAGCCCCTGATCAATCAAATAATCATTCAGATTGTCCATTGAATACTCAGTTATCTTACCAAGTACAGGTACGTAGCTGGTGCTGCCCTTGATAATCTCCCCGTTCAAACGAATTATGGAAGCACCCACTTGATGAGCCTCCATTCGCTTTTGGGCATCAGTTGAGATGGTAGTGAAAAGTTTTTTCTGATCATCTGCATTAGTCAGGCTTTTTAATTGCTCTTTCACCAAGACTGGATCGCTCCGTTTGGCAATTTCCCGACCCAGAATCTGGTTCATATAAACGTTGTTGCCTCCTATACTGGCGGAAACGCTACGGTTGACTAGTTTATTGACATCGGAATTGATGTCCGAAGCATTTTGAGCAATCACACTAGTGAAAAGGTTAGTGATAAACGCCAGACAGGGAAGTAAAAAAGCTCTCATATTTTATTTGGTTGCAGTTAATTCCTTTTTCAAATCTTTAATCCCATCGGCCATTTCCTTACGGAATTGAACTATGGCGGCATCAATGATGCTCTGCTTGTAGACCCCGTCAAAAAGCTTGGCATCTTTCAGGGCATCAATAAGCTGCAAGCGCAATTTGTCGGCAGCATCCTTGGCTTTCTGATCAGCAACTGCATCAATTTTGGCATTGATTTCTGACTGAAACTTAGCCAATTCATCTCGAATGGTCTGCTTATCAATGCTGGTGGCTTTTTCAAATACTAATGCGGCATTACTTCCGTTAGGTAATCCGATTAAGCGAGGCTCAGAGACATCATGCCACTTATAACCCCTTTGACCCAGTATGCTTAGTAAGGCATCAAAGCCATAAATATTGTTTTCAAATGCATAGCCACGACCTGGGTAATTATATATTACTAAGTATTCAAATTTATATTCATCCTGTGCTAGAAGGGAAGAAGTAAGAGCAACGGATAGTAGTATAGAGAGTAATAGCTTTCTCATGATTTAATCGTTAAAAAGTATAGATAATTTGTATTGAAGATCAACCAAAGGCTTGTAGTATGGCAAAAAAATCCTGTCAGACTTCATTTGCTTAATTCTTTTCTTAATTCCGTTTTTAGATTTTCTGTAGTACTTTTCATTTCTTCCCGAAATTTGTTGACAGCCGCATCAATCACTGCTTTCCGGTATTGATCTTCGAAAAGTTTAGCATCCTTTAACGCATCCAGTAGCTGAATGCGTAATTGTTCGGATGCGGTCTTGGCTTTTTCTTCGGCAATGGTAGTGAACTTGGCTTCAAATGCCTTCATAGCTTCCTGAATTGTTTTTTCATTGGTGCGAATAGCCTTTTCAAGCAAAAATATTTTTTGATTCGAAGCGGTTCGATTTACATAACCAGACTCGATACTTGCACCATCCACCGTCGAAATTCTAAAACCTATTCCTTCAGAATCTTCATTAAACAATTCGTTAAGAATCCACAGACTTGATTTTTGAGTAAATGACCTGTAAACTTTCAATTCTTTTGGTCTTGATCCATCCGGAACCAGCACCTGCCCAGTATGACCCTGTGGATCTAAAACCAAAAGCATATAGGCATATCTGTGCTCTACCTGAGCATATCCCAATGTGGCAAAGAGAAATAAGGCGACGATAAGGGTTGGCTTTTTCATGAGAAATGGAAAGATTGATTAATAAATGAGATTGATATTACTGCTTTATGACCAGCGAATGTGTATGGAATAAAAATGAGAAAAGCTGCCTTTAAGGAAATGCGATTTCTTAATACGGAAGAGATTTAAGCCTTTATAGTAATGTCAAGTGGAGGGTTTTTCGCACATAACTTCCAAATAAGCTTCTTTATACTTCTTTTTTTATCTTATATCTCATCCTGCATTTCAAACCATTACCGAAATAAGAAGAAAATGAAGATTTTTTTAGGGCTAAAAGCCAGTTTATCAAAAGTTGCGAAGCAGCTAAAACTTTCTTGCCGGCCTGCTCTTGTAATTGTGACACTCACTGCTGACTTTACATATTCATGGTAAGTTCACATTTTCGGATCTATTAATCTGTTATGTTCTTTTTCTAATTTTTCAATTCTTTGTTTTATGGTTGGGATAAGTTTTTTCGGAAACTCGGTTCGAAAGGAAATAGGTTTATAGTTCTTCAGGGAGGGAAACTTTCGAATCATGCTATATACTGTCACATGTCTAATGTAAGCATTCAGGCTTTGTTGCAACTGATCATCCATCTGAATCAAATGGATATTGTTCTCGATAATTGACACGATTTTGGTATGATTTTGTATTAAATACGCTTCAACAGTATCATTGGCGACCTTGGGAAGTACTACATTCTTATCCTTCGACAACCGGTCTGACAATGGCCAGATGGCATTGTCTTTTTCAAGACCGAAACAAACCGGATAATAAAACTGGGAAAGTTGTTTCTCAATGGTTTGAATCTTATTCTCAGTAAGTTTATTGCTAGTCACCTTGTCCTGTTTGTCGCTCTCTAATGTCCTGCTAAGCCAAAATCCTACAATTGCTATTAACAAAGCCAGAATACCTTTTTCCAAAAGTATTTCTTTAACCTTGTACTTATGTTGCAGTTCAGCTTGCCTATTGCTATCTGTTGGGGCATGTTGTGATGTTTGGGGTTGCATAGTTGCTTTTTGTCGCCGAATGTTCACAATAACACCAATACAAAGGAGTTAATCAATACCTCATTTGAGGTATTTTTATCCATTTTGCTAGACTTTACTGTAAGTCTTTCGAGCAGATGTTCAACAGGTTAAAAGAATCTCCTTTTAAAACTGTTTGCCTTTGATAGAACTTTAGAGATTAGTACTTGCTTATCCAATATCCTTTGAATGGCACTCTTTTCCAGTCTGAAATCAATGCATATACGCATAAAATACGTGTAAAATACGCGTAGACACGTATTTACATACATGGGGATTTTTCTGTGGTTTGAATCGGTAAATCCTAACCCGATCACCAATCTGATTCACAACAAAGAAAATCCGATGCACAATCAAAAAACAGTGATTATTACTGTTCCTATCCGCACACTAAAATTGCCGATTACCTCAAGAAAGGCCAGCAGGTGTATCTGGAAGGACAGATCGGCAAACGGGCCTATCTGAATAAGGAAGGAGGGGCCGAAGCGGAACTGACTCTGTGGGTAAGCAATCTGGAGTTTGTAGGTAATAAGGTTAATATTGCTCAACAGGTGGAGAGCTGAAATAATTAGAGAGCTGACAACGAAAAAGACTTGTTTTCTGATAATTCGGGTTAGCGCCAAAGAACTAAATTTTTAGTTCTTTGGCGCTTTTGTTATACAGAATGGTTTTATTAAAATAGTTTATTTACTTCTTTACAGACTTTTTCAAAGCGGTCCATAGTAGTTTGACTAAAATAGGTGATATCAACCCCTTTACTTGCCAATAATTTTGCCGGCCGGTAGTGGTTAAAATGCTGCTTCCCGATTATCTTATTAATTTGGGGAAGGATATTATTTATTTTTGGATCAAGGTTTACTACGTCTACATTATATTCTTTGTCAAATGCTTCGTTAAAGAGAATGACATACTCCGGTTTTTCGAATAGGTCTTCAAGATCTGCCTTGTCATAGGAAACATATTCATCAAAGAATTTTATGTTTTTTTGCTTGATTATATTTCCTTTTATTAGATCCTCTAACCTTGCTTTACCTTTCTGGTCAATAAATGAGTCCAACAAACAAACGATGGAAAGCTTATTGGCTCCCAGTAAAGATATAAAGGTTGTTACTTTGTCTAACCCACCAACCGGAACTATAGTTATGTCTTCTCTCAATCCTGTTCTGCCATTGTTTTTTAACAAGTCAGAAATGACAGTCAGATAAATAAGATCAGAAACCCCTTCAACCAACAGATTCTGTTTTGATATAAACAGGTTTTGAGCTACCGTGTAGCCTAATGCTGCCTGGAGTGGAAAAAGCGTTCTTGGATCCTTTTCCTGTATTGTATCGGAAATTTTTGTTCCTGTGTCTGTTTCTACGACTGTCCGTACCGTTGGCAACTTTGCTGAATCAATCATGAACGGTGAGTGAGTCGTGTATATGATCTGATATTCCTCAGACAAGTCCTCGAAGAACCGTAACAAGTCTTCCTGCGCTGTTGCATGCAGATTAAGTCCCGGTTCATCAAGCAATAAAATATAGTTGGAGTTCTTATCCTCCTGTATTTTCTTGAACCATACCAGAAAAGAAAAGAACCAATTGAATCCCTTGCTGCGGTTTTTAAGTGGCAAGGTCATATTGCTACGTGTGTTTTCTACACGAATGCTCAGTACATGATTAACAATTTTATCTTCACGGTTCCCGTAAGAGGCATTGGTGGATTTTTCAATCTTCTTATCAATGGCAAAACGTATTTTCAGGTTTTTATTCGCTGACCAGTATTTGAATAATTCATCTGAAATAAGTGCCTGTGTGGCTTCCAGTTCGGCTATGTAATCTTCAAAATCATCGGCCTCAAGTAATTCTTTTATATTAATGTCGGCTAACTCAAATAAGGCCTTAGCAGTTTTGTTTTCTTCATCATCTGCGTTTTCTTCAGATTCTATTTTCTCAATGATCACTTCAGAAGGAAGCGCATAGTATTCGTCATAATAAAGGAATTTCGGCATGTTTGGACTAAGATGCACTCGCGCCACATATTCGCTGATGGGATCGTTGTTCCAATTCCATTGGTTATCAAAGTACGGCTTCAGGATTTGGATACTTTGTTTTATATCATCTGATGCTATGGACTTTATAATAGTAACGAATGAAGCAGCATTTGTACATTTCTTTAATTGATCAACAATTTCTTTATCTAATACATCTAACTCAGTAAGTTTGGAATCAATAAATTTTGAAAGATTTGCCTTAACACCTCCATACAATCCTGATCCACCATACTTTTTTGAATAGGAAAAGGTTTTGGTTGTAAAAACACCTTTTCCTAAAGCTCCTTCTATGTTGTTGATTAAATCTTCATCCAGGTCAAACGTAAGAGTGACTGCCACGGGGTCTTCACCGGATTTATCCAATTTCTTTTTTTCCTTTCGTGGATAATCGTGAGTTGTGTCAAACTTGAACTTTTTATCCTTTGTGAAATAGTTTACTTTAGCAATAGCTTCCAAAATACTGGTTTTTCCGGACTCATTCATGCCAACTAAAACTGTGATCCCATCTTCAACCTTGAAGGACTGATCATTTTCAATGCTTTTGTATTTGTGTATTTGGACATTAGTGAGCTTCATTTTCATAGAAGATTTTTGTTAAAAAACATTTAACCATTTAAAGGATCTTAGAATATTCTCAGGACAATATAATGTCAAAGGTTGGCGTATTAATTTGGAGATAATATAAGGAAAAATTGTATTAATTATACTCGTAAGTTATTGTTCTTAAACTAAGTACAAAAATGAATGCATTGAATCAGTTTTACGACAAGCTAGACAAATCAGATTTTGATGGTACAAATGAAAGTGAAATTAATGAAGGATTACAAAAGGTAAATGAGCAGCTAGGAAAGGATGGATTAGCAGATATTTTGAAATGGTCAGAATTAGAACGTCAATGCTTTGCATTACGAGTTTCATTTGATCTCAATGAGGAAACAGGAAGGCCTAAAGGTGTTAGTGAGATGGTAAGTGGAGTAGACGATAAAGGAGATCCTGTTGTCTGGCCTGATGTTAATCAATTTTCTCCTGAAGACTATAGTTACATAGAAGTACGGTATAAAAATGTAAAAAACCTATACGCCAAAACTCATTTTGGGCTGATCCTGTATTTTCAGAAACCGACTCCATTCTCCAGACATACTGATTTTAAAAAAGAACTGTGTTTACAATTGTTTGAGCTTTCAAAACATTATGAAGAGAAAGCAATGCAAGCAGATGATAGAATGTATTGGTTTCCTATACTTTCTGCACTTCAGGGAGCCTTGCATATGGCTGTTTCTTTAAGATTTAATGATATTAAAGAAGACATTGTCCGATGGATAGCATCTTTACACCAAAATTGGGATTTACAAAGAAAGGATGCAATGAGAGTCTTGTTAGATGTTACGCATTTATTTATGGATTACTTTACTTCTGTAAAGTCTCATATTGATACGGAATCCATTCTGAAAAAAAACTTAGACGGCATGGAAGTTCAAGCAACAAAATACACTTGGGGTGCAATTTTCATACTAAATACTTCAGCTGAGTTTGACCAGAAAGCTAAACAGAACTATTTTAATTATAAACAAAGAAAGGCAGAGCTATACGAGCAACTTGTCAGTGAAGCCGAAGGTACCCTCAGACATTTGGCCGCAATCGATTTTGTTGAAACTGCCCGTCGATTGTATAAAGAATTGAAAGATGAAGCTAATATGAGGCGAATGGAAGCAAAATATCAACAAATTAGAGGAACCGGCAAATTCAACACTGTAAAAACAGAAATAAATAATGAATATATACAAGCCATGATCAAAAATATTGATGAAGATATTGAACAGAAAGATTCGCTTGAGATACTACAAACCTTTGCTTATGATTCTTTCTTTCCAAGTCTAGAAGAGATTGAAAACATGTCGAAACAAGCTTTTTCTCATGATCCCTTACCAGGTCTGACAGGCAATTCGATAGTAGATAAGTTTGGCAATACAGTTGCTCAGTATAATACTGATGAGGAAAAAAAAATTTATGTGTTCTGGGAAACGTATGATTTTATAGGCAAACTAAGAATGGAATTCTTGGTTTATTATTTTTTTGAAGCATACAAGAAAAATAAAATTGATTATGAGAGTGTTATAAGCTTTATAGAAAAGAGCTGGCTAAATGAGCCCATAACTAGAAACTACAATGGTAATGTTGTCGAAATCAGGCCAATTGATATATTAATCCCACCAATTAGATTGCTTTTTGAAGAGCTTAAAGCTTGGTCACACGATAACACGCACCAGATAAATACAATAGTCCTAAATGACTCTTTTACACTCAAGATTGAGGCTTTGTTGAGATATATGTGTGAGCGGATAGGAATTTCGACATTCAGGCCTGCAAGAGAGCAGGGGGTGGTAATGGAAAAAAACCTGGATGATATACTTGCCGCTATTAAAGATAGTCCAGAAAATCCAACAGGCTTCAGTGAAGACGATAGGCTGTTTCTCAAATATATCTTGAGTGAGAAAATGGGTTTAAATTTAAGAAATAAAACAGCTCATGGCCTGATGGATATAGATGAATATGACATCAAAAATGTTATTATTGTTTTTTCAATATTTTTGCGATTAGCAAAATATAACTTAACCCAAAATTAGGGAAGGTTAGTAGATCTCCCTCTCTAAATTTACCATGGCACGTGAGTATACTTCCCTAATGCATAAAACAAAGTCCTGCATTAAGCAGGGTTTTGTGTTTTAAATCCCAGCTAAGGTATCTATCAGATCAATTGCTATCTTTTCTTGGTAAAAAGAATAGGCTAGGAATTTTATTGCGTTCCTTCGTTTCTCTGAGCCACTAATGCTCAAGCCTTCGGCAGACTGGAAACCCACTGCACTACACGCTAATCAGACGAGAGCAAAAATACAGGCAAAAAACCGACACTTTCCAGAGTACGCTTCGCCTGGCTGCTATTTAGCCTTTCTACTCCGCTTCGCTTGGTGCCAACACGCCGTAAACCGCTTCCAGCTCTGGAAAGCAAGGGCTTCGCCTGTCAATTTTTTCCTGTGCGGGAAGGCTATCGCCTGACAAGGTGTCGGGTCTAACCTTCAATACTTACTTTTATGTCCACTTCATTCAATCCCTTAAGCCGAGTAAATGCTGCAACAGATCTGAACACTATTCTATCTGACTTTACGGGTTCACAGACCATTTATCGCCATGCCTTAACTAAACTGGTCTACACCGAAGGGGTACAATACCTGGCAGAGAAGTTCGGCTGCTACTGGCTACTAGACAAGATCCTGATCGAGGCCAGCCTGAATAAAAACCTTTCGAAAGAAGAGTTTCAGGTCTGGACTTTGAGTCGTAAAGAGAACGGATTCCAACTTTGCTGTGGGGATGGAAATGGGAGAGATTTGTTTTCTGAAACTATTCCTTACTCGGACTTCGCCGCCGGAAAAGTCACTCTTTGGCTAACCGATGGGGTGCTGCTCTTGCCCTCAGAGTATTAGCCGAACTAGCAAAATCAGCCCCAGGGTAGGAGAGAGCCTAGTCTTAGGAGAGAGCCTGCTCTGGGGTTTTCATTTTCACAGACAGTGTCCGGATTGGAAACGTTAGGGATTGGCGCTCATAAAAGGAAATAATTGTAACAACCCATCAATACAACAGCCCATCGATGAAAAAGCCGAAAAAAGCTTCCGATTCAAGTAGTCAAACCAAGCCGACGCAGATTATATCTGACCAGGTTTTGTTCGATCAGTCCCAGCTGGAGAAACTTTGCAAAGGGTTTGTTGACTGTGCTTATTACCGGAAAGCGATGGCCGATCCGGGCTATCTGCGCGAACGGGCCATTTTCGACTTTCTGACCGGTCTGGGATATGACTCCGAAACAGCCGGTAGCTTGACAGAGCTGATTCGTAAAAACTACTATCGGGCTTTCTAAATCCGCTTGTCGAAAGCATAGTATACCTACCCTTTAATAACACCATTTACAGGGTGTACGTGATTGGTCTGCTTCTTTGCGCGTAAGCTTGACCACTCCATGGGTACATCTTGAAAGTCCCCGGCAATCCGTTGAACTGTGATAGGCGTATGATGTCTTACTATCGCAGATGTACACTGCCGATTCAACGCTTTTCCTATTGGTTCCGTTTTTGCCGGTAATAACTGCTTTAGGGGAGCCTGAGTAAGTGGACAGGCTATCTGTCTGGACAGCAGAAGCTTGCTGATACGATGCTTGCTGGGCAAAGGCCGCTAAAAAAGAAAAGAGAAAGAATACAAATACTAAAACCAGACGCATGTAAAAGCCAAATTTAATTCAAGGCCAAGATAAACCTGTTTTGCCAACTGGCTAAAGCAATCTGTCTTTGGGATTACGTGTGTAAGTTAACTCGGGTAATGCCAAGCGGTGCAGACGCATTTGTTTTACCTTTACATACGGTTACCTCAAGTGTTTTGCTATGATCTTTCATATATGATCTTGTATATATGATCTCGTTTCTATTATTCTCACAGTTGCCAATGAATGAGAAAGCCGAACTGACCTGGCAACAAGGGACGTTCCTGACCTGTCAGATGCAGCAAAGCCATTCGCTGAGCCTGTATGCGCTGGGGAATTTCTATGTGGAGCTTGTTTATGATCCTGAAAGGAATCAGATTGTGAATCTGATAGCTTTCAAGGATACTGCCAGAATGGCTTTTACCTGGATAAGCTGTCGATTGATTTGTCTGAATAAGCGCGATATTTACCTATGTCGTTAACCTCGGTTGAAGAAGAGAACCTGTACCGCTTGCTTGCCAGTGGTGAAGAAGGCAATATCAAACTTGCCCTCAGTCTGGCAAAGAGCCTCAATATTGATCTTGGAGCTTATCTGGCCGATGTCGAAAAGGTCTACCGCTGGCTTTATCCCAAGAAGAAGGCCGGACCGGCAGCCCAACTCCGTTTTGTCCATGGCACAACCGAACTGAACCTTCACGGTAAGAACCTGGGTTCCGTGCCTGAGCAGATCGGACTGATGAAGCAGCTTACCCGGCTGAACCTGACCTATAATAATCTGAAGCACCTGCCTTCCTCTTTCGGCCAGTTGATAAATCTGAGAACCCTTGACCTGTCACTGAACCGGTTTGAAACGCTTCCCGGTGCGATCACTCAGATGCATTGGCTGACCGAGTTGAATCTGGGAGGGAATTCAATACGAGAGTTACCCTCAGCGTTTACCAACCTGAAGGGTTTGCAAACGCTTCGAATGAGCGGAAACGGGTTGGAAACATGTCCTTCCACGATAAGCGAGCTGACCGGGCTCCAGTCACTGGACCTGAGTACCAATCGTCTCCGGTACCTGTCTAAGCAGATCGGCGGGTTGACCAGGCTCAAAACGCTGACCCTGCGGGGCAATGAGCTTGAATCACTGCCTTCACCTTTAGCCGATTTGAAAGAGCTCACTTTCCTGGATCTGTCTTTCAATCGGTTCAGGGATTTGCCCGATTGCGTGGGTGAGCTAACCGGACTGGAAAAGATCAGTCTGGGTAGCAACCAATTCTCCCGGCCGCCTGAAGTACTTACCCGGTTGCCTAACCTGAAAGAGTTGTATATTTATAATAACCCGATGCTGAAAATGCAGGCAATGTTAGACATCGAAGCCATGCTCCCCAATTGTACCATCCGGTATTACTAATTATTTCATTACTGAATACAGCGCTTACCTGTTGATAAAGCTTTGTATGTAGTTTGCTCGCCGGTAGACTCGATTTTAAGTTACTTTTTGGATTGCAGCCACCTTTCAAACTGTTCGGCATGGTCCATGAATTTTTCAAACAGGCCCAGATAATCATAGTCATCCAGATCCATAATCACTTTTGCAAGCTGGACCTGCCCGTTGACGGCAGCAATGGCCGCGCTTGCACAAACGGTATATTCCCTATCCCAATCGGTTTTGTTCAGGGCAATTACGTCGGCAATCTGTTTGATCTCCCGTAAATAGTCTTCTTCAAATTCGGCGGGTATGGGTTCGCTGTTGATGTGTCGCTGCACCTCGATAACCGCCACCAGAGCGGGTATGTCCGCATGAGTCAGTTTCTTTTCCCTGGCAATGCGGATCAGGTGGGGCAAAGCCATGTAAGAGGCCACATTCACATCACCCTGATGATGAAGCTCCGCCCAGAGCTCCTCGAAGATAGCGCTAATCTGGAGGGGATCATCTGTCTTTTCCAGTCGTTTCAAGGCCGAAGAGGCGTCATAGACTACCTGATAACCGCCTTTGAAATCCCTCCAGCGAGGGTCATTCAGGTCCAGCATGTAAGCTTTGGTTTGTGGGTATGGTTTATCAATTGACCTAGTAAAGATAATGTCCGTTACTCAATTCCCAGCCACTCCAATGCACTCAGTCCGCGGTTGGGGTAATCCAGTTTGATAACGCACGAAGAACTGTTCCACTCAAATTCGAATCGCTTGCTCCTGTCCAGATGCTGCTCAAGCTTTTGAAAGGTAAAATCATCGTTCAGCTTTTGTTCGGTCAGGTAATCCCACAGCAGAGCTGTGGAAGTGAATGATTCCTGAATGTAGCCATCCATGGTGAGTATGTAATGCTTCTGGGATATCATAATTCATTGTGTTATAAATTCATCGTTGTTACAGGTTCATGGTCAACTGGTTTTCCTTTAACGGTTCCTTAATATCATTGACAAACTTTCGGTCCACGGCCTCGCTGACTTCGGGTATCTCCTTCAACCGGGTAGTATATCGTTTGGACTGCATGGTCGAGAGCATCTGCCAAGCTTGTGTAGTACCGTTCGAGGCTAGGAAAACCGTTCCCTTGCCGAATCGGGCATTGATCCGGTCCACCGCCTCAGTGAGTTTGGAATTGGATGGACGCTCTTCGAACAGGTTGGCCTGCCGGGCCTTTTCCGAGATCAAACCGTTCAGGATGACACCGGCCTTCTTGTAATCAATCCCCGGTTTATAGATCTTTTTGAGTCCCTCGATGTCATAATGGGCCAGTACCCGCGCGTCCGAGCTGGCCGAAGGCAGGGTGATGGTAATCGTTCCGGTGTAGGGACTCTGCTTGAAGCGATTCGACTGGATGAAGACTGTTATTATGGCGGCAATGCTCCCTTCACTCCGCAGCTTCTCGGATGCCCGGCTGGCGTAGGTGCTGACTGCCTCACTGAGCTCTCCCAGTTCGGTAACCGTTTTGCCGAAGCTACGGGTGACGGCCGTGGACTGTTTGGCCTGTGGCGCCAGTTCCAGCTGCAGGCACGATATTCCGTTCAGTTCGGCAATGATCCTTTCGCCGACCACGCCGCCCAGATGTTTCTTGGCCCAGGCAGGACGTACGCGTGCCAGATCGAAGGCACTGGTGATCCGGAAGGAATGCAGTTTCTGGGCGTATTGCCTGCCAATGCCCCATACATCCTCAACGGCTACCTGCTTTAAGGCTTCACGCCATTTGGTTTCAGTATCCAATAGAAGAACTCCGCAGGCAGTCCTGTCTTTTCTGGCTTGCTTTTTCGCCAGGTGATTGGCCAGTTTGGAAAGTGTTTTGGTCGGAGCCATACCCACGCAGGTGGGAATGCCGATGTAATCCAGAACCGTCTGACGAATGTTCCTACCATAGTCCAGAAGATCCCAGTTCTCGAAACCCTTCAGCCCCAGGAAGCATTCATCGACCGAATAGATCTCGATCTCGTCGGTGAAGGTGGACAAAATGTCCATCATCCGGCTCGACATGTCCCCGTACAGGGCGTAATTGGAGGAGAAGGCCCTCACACCGTGCTGTTCCAGCAGGGGTTTTACCTGGAAGTAGGGTTCACCCATTTTCAGGCCCAGGTCCTTGGCCTCATTGGAACGGGCCACGATGCACCCGTCGTTATTTGAGAGCACAACAACGGGTCTGTTTTCCAGCGTTGGATCAAATACGCGTTCACAGGAAACATAGAAGTTGTTTCCGTCCACTAATCCGAACACACGTTTTATTTTTAAGATGGCAGCCTGGACTTATTGAAAAGCTGCTGAGAATAACCTGACCCGGCAGTCTAGTTAGACTAAAGGGTTTACTAAAAAATGTTAATCGCTGACGTTACCACGCCCCAAACCCGGAAATTCATCTGTTCGGTGATCAGGATCTCCTTGAAATCGGGGTTCTCCGGACACAGGTAGAATCTCCGGTTCTCGATCCGCAGCCTCTTGCAGGTGAACTCGCCGTTGATCACGGCCAGCACCACGTCCCCGTGCTTGTACTTCCGTGCCCGGTCAACAACGAGAGTGGCCTGATCGAAAATGCCGCAGCCTTTCATTGAATCCCCCTTCACCTTGATCAGGAAAGTGGATTGTTTGTTAGCGATCAGCATCTCATTCAGATCCATGTGCTTGTCCAGAAAGTCATCGGCAGGCGAGGGAAATCCGGCCGCCACCAATGACTCGAACATGGGCAACTTGAAACGGAACTCGAACTTGGGCCTGTAGACGTCAATCACCTTGTAAGCACTGACCGGCAGAATATCCAGCCGGTCAATGCGCGTAATTGGTTTTGCGTTCATACGAAAGCCGTTTTAGCGTTAAACATAATGTGCACTAATGCACTTTGATCAGACAAAGTCCGGGGAAAGTAAAAGGGCAATGTAGGCAATAAACCGATACACCCGTATGTGAAAAGGAAGATTTTTTAACTTGGGGATAGGGACAGGTGAGGCGGAAAGAGTAATTTCGGGCAGACGGCCACCGAGGGGTGAATGGACGTCTGCCATTCAGGTTCCGTTTCCCATTCCGTTTTTGCCGTTCACGTTAAAGATTCAAGACAAATGCCAGAAGAGTTTTTATACCTGTTTCATGCGGTGATTGTGGCACTGGTTCTGGCTCACTTTGTCATCGAAGCGTTCAATCGTTTCAGGATCGTCAGGCGAAACCTGGTGTTTCTGGCCATGAACACGTTGGCTTTGGTCCTTTTGATGATCCCGTTCCGGAAAATGTTTTTTGACGGGGTTGGCGAATGGGGCGTTAATTCACCCTGGCAGAATCCATCGTTCATGGATAGGATCCTGTCAATGGGGCCGGTATTCCTGTTTTTTTCGATTCTTCTGTTGAAACTGATCTGGCTTTCGGTAGGGCTCAGAACGGTTTGGCTGGTATGGAAACAAAAGGGAAAGTGGAAATAAAAACAGTACAGGAAGAAAATAAAACTGGGAATGCTTACAAGACAGAGACGTTGGTCAGGGTGGGAGGGAAGTGGTTTGCCTGGGATGCGAAAATCAAAAGACACATCGTCGATTGACCGGAACGAACCGTTGGCGTTAATCACCAATTGGAGTGGATCATGAAAGCACCCGCGAAAGGACTCAACCTGAACCCTGATGCACCGGTGGGATGATCAGGGTCGGGTCTTTACGATTCTAAGCAGCTGACCCAAGGCATACAAGGCGCAAAATTCATACAGTATACCATTGATGCTGTCATGAAAGCGGATTTCTCCGGTATAATCAGGCTCATCGGTCCATTCCATACCGGTATCGGATTGATTGGACTCGGATTGATCGGTTTCAGAATCGGTTGTCAGATCAGAATCATCCTGCTCAATCACATCTTCCCAATCGGCTAACCGATCGGGATCAGACCAGCGTAATCTGCCATCGGCAGCGATTTCCACCAGATACAGCATCTTGTGCAGGCTCTTGATCTGAAACCCTCCCCTGCAGGATTGGGACAGCCGCTCTTTCTCAGCTTCTGAAACGGGAAGCAGCCGGGGATCAATCTTCAGCTTGTCATACATTCCCACGGGCGATCAGGCTTTGGTTCGGTCTTTTTATTGAAATAACCCTTCCAAAGATACGAATTCTGACCGTTTCAACGCGTTGAAAAATCACCCGTTTTTGCAACTTCTGCAAATATGACGGATCCCATTGCAGTTGATTCTTCCGTTATATCTGTCACATATGGTTTTAGGGTCTGAAACGTTGTCTTAACCCGGTGGAGGATTCGTACTTTTGAGCCCTACTTTGTAAAAGACACTATGAGGACTGTGGAAACCCATGAACTGGAGGTATTTGAACCTATCATCAACCGCCTCGACCAGACCGTCCATCTGCCGATGGAAAAGAAAGGCGTCATCCTGCCGGTGGCCCACACACTGATGGTGAAGGAATTCACCCTGATCACCGACCGGCGCAAGAACACGAAGACCGACGATGGCATGATCCATGAATTCTGGTTCGATCTGCCTGATAAGAAACTGCATATCCGGGTCACCAACACCCATCCTCCCCAGTGGAAATCGAAGTAAAATGAGTGCAGGTAAATCAGCTCATAACCGCTGTACAACCGGTAAATCCCTGACATGATTAGGGGGATATCAAATCGGGAACACGGCTACAAACCTGCATCCACCAATGCCGGATGGATTTGGTTTGTGAGAAGATGTCGTGTTATCTGTCTGGGTATGAAAGGACTTATGACAAGCTACATATGAAGACGTCGATTTTCAAAAATAACCTGAGTTTTACCAATCAAGATAGACTTATAACCCTATGAAAACGAAAATACTCACACTTGGTTTTATGCTGCTTTCCCTTTTCGCCTACGGGCAGCAAATGGATGAGGACGAACGCAAAGACAGCATGCTACTGGCTGCTGAGATATATCCGGGATATGATCCGGAAGAACTCAACGATCACGTTTTGAAATGCGTCCAGGAGTACGGGCCCCGTATCGCACCCACCTATCAGGACGCCAACTGCACCCAGTTCATGATCGAGGTGATCAAGCGGTTCCATCCGTTGCAATCCTATCAGAAACGCCAGATCGCAGTGACTATTCCCGACAACATCGACCAGATTCTGGCCAATTTGAAGAAAGGCGTGGAAAAACCCGAATATCGGGGCGTATGCCATTACCTGGAGTTTTCCACATTGGGGAAGGCCGTTAAAGAATGGAAGGATGTGCGGCCGGGGGATTTTGTTCAATGGTGGTGGTTTTCGGGCCGCCAGGGACAGTGCGGCATCATCGCCGAGGTGAACCTGCAGCAGAAGTGGTTCACCGTCTACTCATCCACCCCCAGCCAGGGTTTCGGGCTGAAAAAGTATCCGATCAGCAAAGACCTCTATTTCTGTTTCGCCCGCATGACTACGGAATTATATCCCTGGTATGATTGATTTAAGGCATGAAAATGGCCCCGAATTACTCTGCCATCTGCCCCTTTTCGTTTGTTTTCAAGCTCTCCGCCCGTATGAGATGAGAGTGCTTGGATTAGGTATTCATTGATCTGACACCATAAGATCTTTTACTTTTAATGTGTATCTAACCGGCTACAAAACCGACCTTGCCGAGTACGGCAATCAAGGGCTCAAGGTTTTGTTCCACAGACAGCTGCTGACCATGAAAGACAAAGTCTTTGATCGTGTTTCTGGCCATGCCTGGATCTCAATGCTTCGCCAGTTTAAAAGGCTTCCTTTGTCTGATAGGAAGGATTTGACTTGATCAAGTTGGGGGTTGTTCATTGTAATTGATTAAACGTGTCTGGTTTTAAATAATGACTGGCTGCCAATCTGGCGATACATTGTATTGCTTTATGTATGGGTCTTTATGTATGCATTGATTCGGTTATCAGGGCAGTTTGTTGATCCGGGCAATAAAGAAGTAAAGGTCGGCAAGGATCGGATAGGTGCTTACCCCGAAGCCTTGTCTGGGCGTCGAACCGTACATGGTGAAATAGCCTTTGTCCAGGTTGATCTCCCTGATCACCCCGCAGTGTCCGGTCTGTCCCCCCAGCCACCAGAACTGGATGAAATCGCCCGCCTGAACCTGCTGCAGATCCCAGACAGCCTCTCCGAGTTTGTTGTCGGTGATGAAATGGCAAACCCCCTTGTATTCGGGCCGGTAGTCAAAGCGGGCGATACGGGCGCAGATACTGTCAACGGGCTGATCGGTGACAATGTTTATCTGCTGTTTCTGTTTGGGAGTGAGCGTGTAGACAAGTGAGAGAAAACGGGTCATGAATTCGGTGCAGTTGGCCTGCTTGTAGGTGGGGGCCAGGCGCCTTCCGTTTTTTTCAATCAGCTCGATGATCCGCCGGTTGGCAACGGGCAGGCTGTCCTTCAGGATGCTCTCCCCGGGCAGTTCAACGGCGATGCCCTTGATCAGGGGGCGTTTGGTGGTTATCCTGTTGGCGGTGATCCCACTGAGAACAGGTCTGCCTCCTGAGGCATAAGATCTTGTGGCGGAATGGCATTCAATCCACCGGCAGGGCAAAAGCAGACATGCAGCAAGAAAGCAAATCAGATACAGGGTACGGGAAAAGCACATGTTGTTTTGGTTTTATTTTTCGGTTTGGAGCACGCGTGCGATGTAGAAAAAAGTCTGCTCATTGTAGGGAAAAGGCTGTATTCCGTACCCGTCGGTTGAGGGGAAGGAGGAATGCAATGTAAGGGTGCGCTTGACAGTATCCACCGATTGGACCACCCCGCAATGCCCCCACTTGCCTGTGTGCCAGAACTGGACAAAATCCCCTTTTTGTGTCTTGCCTATAGCGTCAATACGCTGGCCGCCCTTGCTTTCGATAAATCCTGCCACACCCGACAGCCGCTTCTCCTGAAAACGGGCAAATTCAGATTGAAAATAGCGGGCACTCACAGATTCATCCGTGCTGAGTTTATCCCAACGTTTTCCTTTTATCTTCAAACTGAAAACTTCTGCATCACATATATATTCTGCATTTGTCAGACAGTTGGATTTGTGTTTGAAATACATCCAGAAATCCTGCTTATCCCCTTCATTGTCAAAGGAGATATTGATCTGCCTGCGATCAGCTACGGTCAGTGTGAAATAATGCTCCAGTGTCCTGGTCATCAGCGTCGAGCAATCGGCCTGCTTGTAGGAGGGTGAAAGCCTTCGGCCGTTTTCAAACAGATAGGTGATGATCCTGTCGGCAAAGGGAATGTCACTGGCGCGAAAAGAGCATATGAAAGCAATGGTGAACACTGCCGCTGAAAACAAAAAGAGGCCCTTCTGATTTTTCTTAGTAAACATTTGGTAAACATTTGCAATTGCTGTTTTGCAATGAATGTAAGGAGAATCTGAGGTTTATTCCTCCGGTGAGTACAAAAGTGGTCGGATCATCAAGACCTTCTTTGGCAAGACGTGTAAGAAATTCTTCTACAGATAATCAATAGATGATAAATCAAGGGTCAATTGGTCTGTTTGCAACCTGGTTGGCTGCTAAGTGCCTTTGTTTCAGCCGAAAAAGGCTGATAAGGATGCCTCCTGGAAAAAATGCGCAGGATTCTTTCCAGGTAATAAACACGGGTGGATTGACAGGTAAAATCACAGCAGGGAGGATAAATTTACCGCGCTGATCCAATTTGTGAATCAGTGCCGGTAAACCAGGCTTGACAGTCTGACCGGTAGAATCGTTTTCCCGATAAACCCCATCCTGATAAACCCCGGAATGAAAATCAGACGTTTGGTCATTGCCGTTTTCCTTGTTTCGGTGCTGTTTCCCACCGCTGTCCACTGTCAGAACCTGTCGGTGAACGAGTTGTTTTCCCTTTGCAGAAAAACAAATTGGGATCAGGTCAATGAGTACATGCTGGCCAAAGGCTGGGAGTACTACCAGTCTTCCAAAGGGGATGACACCCACTACAACACCATCGTGTGGTCCTTTAAGAAGAATCCCTATAACCAGAAGGCCCAGGGCTGGTTTCACCTGTACACCTATGAAGGGTTACCCAACAAGATTGCCTATTCCTTTTTCAACAAGCCTTCCTATACCACGATCCGGAACGGGATAAGCGGCTATGGCCTCAAACTGGTCAGCAATTCCATTGAAGACGATGAGATCATCACCCGTTATTCGGGAGCGGATTACATGGTGACATTGAGCACTTCAAAAAGGGAGAATGAGGATGGGCTTTATTCTGAGGCCAATTCGATGACGGCTTACTCGGTAGGAGTCATTAAAAAAGCCGGAGTGTATGACAAAGATAATGGGCTAAAGAAAGTTTATGATGAAGCAGGAAATCTAGAATCAGAGTTTACACTGAAAGATGGCAAGATGAACGGAGTTGCCAAAGCCTATTATGCCAGCGGACAATTGAAAGTGACTGCCAATGTAGTGGATGGCAAAAGGCAAGGCTTATCCAAAGAATACGATGAGGATGGAAACCTGAGTGCTGAATACATTTATAAAAATGATCAGCGTAATGGCCCCTACAAAATCTATGAAAACGGCAACGTCAAACTAACTGGTAGTCTATTGAATGGGGAGAAGGATGGTGTATTCAAGGAATATGATTCAGATGGAAAGCTTAGCGTTGAATATTCGATGAAGGCCGGTTTACTGCAAGGATCCTGTACGGAATACTACTATTATGAAAAATTGGTTATCAAGATCTTAGGAACCTACGATAAGGATCAGAAAACCGGGGTATGGCAGACACTGCGGGTTGAAAAGGATAAAAGCCGAACCATTGCGTTTACCACTTACCTGGACGATGAAAAACATGGTCCATTCAAAGAAATCAAGTCGGACAGCATTCTGGTAGGAACCTACAATAATGGAGAACTGGATGGAGAGATTAAAATATATCGAAGCAGCTTCGCATCTTTATTTGGCTACATAGATGGGGATACTGCAAAGAGCCAGTTGGTTACCGTTGGTAGCTATAGGAACGGAAACAGGGATGGATACTGGAAGTATTATACAATGAAAGGGCAATTAAGTGAAGAAGGAACCTACTATAATGAGTTGAAGTCTGGGGCCTGGAAATATTATCTGCCTTCTTTCCTTGACCAGAAAGGTAACCTGTCCGCTTTTTCGGGAAAACTATTTATGATCGAAACCTACAAAGACGGACGTAAAGATGGAAAACAAACCATTTATGGTTATCTGGACCGTTCACCTGTTGCTTGTGCTACAGACAAGGCTATCGATACTGATAACTTAGTTTTGTCTGATACCTGTTACCAATATTTTTATAGGAACAGCTTCCGGACAGCTTATTACAAAAGCGATCAGTTGCATGGACCCTTTGAACAGAAAGATTCGGTTGGGACACTGATAGCCAAAGGGAACTTTCTGAATGGGAAAAAAGACGGATTGTGGACCGAAAGCTTTGTCAGGACCAAAAAGGACGGCAAGCAATTCTATGTGTTTCTACGGGGTACTTACCGTGGCGGGCTCGAAGAAGGAACGTGGGAGGAGTTTAAAGATGACGGGTATGTGTACATAGCCTATACGTATGAGGCAGGGGAGTTGAACGGAAAAACCACCAGTTACAGCCGTGATAAGAAACCGTTAAAGGATGCCTATTACCAGAACGGTTTTCTCCAGAAACTGGATCTTTACGATTCTACGGCAAACAATCTGTTTACCAGTTATGAAATCCTGAATGAAAGCATCCAGAATTTCAAGTGCAGAAAAACAGAATTCAATCCTGACGGAAAGAGTGAGCAGGTTTATACGGTACTTAAAGCCAAGCCGGAGCGAA
The DNA here is from genome assembly GCA_963520985.1 of uncultured Sphingobacteriales bacterium. Taxonomy (GTDB): domain Bacteria; phylum Bacteroidota; class Bacteroidia; order Cytophagales; family 172606-1; genus Xanthocytophaga. Next base: position 45,207 of record CAUQTA010000012.1, on the reverse strand, counting down.
TCACACCGGGGTCTTTCCTGTTACTGTATGCCAGCCTAATCAGCGCTGGTTCGCAGGCAGCAACCGCCTTTGAGGATGGTCAGTTCAAACGCTACGACAGCAAAGGCAACATCTTAGAAGAAGGGAACATGACAAAGCAGCAGAAAACAGGTTTGTGGAAATACTATCACTATGATATTAATGTGGTTGTCGAGCAGAATACGGGCTCTGTCTCAGGGGAGCCTGAGAAGTATCTTCTGATCACAACCGGGCAGGCTTTCTCGGGCACATTCGTTCAGAAATCTGCAAATGGCAAACCCAGTTGTGAAATTAAAATTGAAGAGGGCTACCGGGAAGGCAAATCCAAATACTTCACCGAATCGGGAAAGCTGGCCAGAACAGAAAAATATAAAAAAGGCATCAAAGAAGATTAAAACCAATAAGGCCGTGAAAACGGATCCTGAGAAAAGGTTAAATCCTGACTGACAAGCTCAAATGACATTTCTTTCACTAGCCAAATAAAGGCAGAGACAAAACAATACTTTTCCAAATGAGCTTGGCATTGTATTCATTTTCGGTTTTGGATAGCGTATACGCAACCATGACCGTTTTGAAGATCATAAACGATGACTTGTCCGCTGAGAGGTAATGCATTGAATGAGGAGAAAGGCATCAAGACGGAACATTCCCAATTTTAAATCCTTTCCCCAAAACGGGGATTGATCCGTTTCGCCCGGTTTGGCAATCATTACTTTAAATAAAGTCCGCCAATAAGTAGCGCCAGAGTGATAAACAGACCCGCCAACCATTTGATTATGTCTGTTTTGCTTTGCCTTATGTCTAAACGCAAATCAGCAATATCCTTTTCTGATGCCAGCACCTGTTTTTGTTCTGCCACTTTGTTTGCTACAGTTTCTTGCAACAGGCTTACAAATTGCTCTGCTTTTTTGTCATCCTTTAAAAACTCCCTGGACAAATTGAACAGTTGAATCTCGAGAATTTTCATTTTGTTATCTGTTCTATTTTGTTATTTTGGTTAACTATCTGTTGATCAATAGGTTGCGAAGAGAGGTTGAATGCGGAATTCCTAATTTTGCGATTAACTTACGTCTTATATGGTGGTTGCAATTATTCTGGTTAATATTTATTCTTGCCATCCAAAAAAGTATCGGTACTGCAGACAATTTTTGTGGCTAATAACGCTAGTGCTTTGCTTCTCTCTATAAAAAAGTAAGGTTGTGGAACCCCTAGCATATCAAAGCTATCGTTTTGAGAAATATCGGTGGTAGTAGCCCTTTTTACTAAAAATAGTTCCTCATTCATGTAGCTTGTATTAGTCGTTTGTGAGCTATCAAGATGTCTGAACAACGGATGTTGAAACAGAGCAATAGTCTTCAATTGAGGATCATTAAAGGCTAATCTAATTTTTTCAACCAAAGGCTTATTTGCAAAATCTTTTATATTGATATATTTCTCAATTAAGGCAAAATTGCCTAATCTATTAATGATATCAATTCTGTCCGAGCCAGAATAATAGGGTACAGTTCCTGCTACAGGATTTGCAGATTCTAAGTGCTCAAGTTCAGGAAAAGAAATATTGTGAATTTGACCACCTTGATTGTAAATGAAGTAAAGTAAAATTTTGATTACATTTCTCTTTTGTCCTGTATTTGCAAGAAAGAAATTTGCCAAGCGGGTTTCAAACAATTGGATGTTATTTTGTGAAAGAATGGTTTGCGTGACTAATGCTATTATATCTTGTTTTAATTTGTTGAGATATGAACTGTTATTGAAATTATTAGGGTTGTTTTGCACATTTGCTATAATTAATTTACAAATGCTCTGGGATGTGCTTGGTAGATCTTTGGTTGCTAAACCGTTGACTACTCCTACCAATCCTAATTTTAATGTAATGTCACCTAAAAATCTTGTAAAATGATTTAAATCTATTTGTGTAGAGTTTGAACTATGATTCTTCCAATCTGGATTAGTCCCTGAGTTTAAGCATTTATCTCTATCATATCTGGAGGATTTCAAATACTGAATATTTGAACAAAGAATTACTTGTGGGCCCCAGTTATAATTAATCATCCGCATAAATGTTGTATATTGAAAACAACTCATCTGATTGCGATTAAACGGAGACGTGTTGCTGGTTTTAGAGTTATCTTTATTTTCATCTAATTCCCTTAGGATTTGAGACGCACTATATAATCTAGTAAAGAACTCCGATACATTTTCATTTACAAAAATGAGATTCCTTAAATGGAGTAGTTTATTGTTTAAATAAGAAATCTCTTTATTCCTAAGAGTACTACCTTCCGATCTAATTATATTTTCAACAAATACAGAGTCTGGCTTACCTTGAGTAGGACCTTTTTTTACATTTTCTTTTAATTTTTTCCAATCATCTGAAAAATTTTTGATTTGAATATTGTTTTGATTACATTTTTCTAAAATAATATTCTTTATTAGATCTAATGCTGATAAATCCTGTCCTCTATCGTTTAATATTTCAAATAATCGAAAAGAATCATCTGCATCCTCAGAAATTATAGAGGCAACTCCACAAACATTTGTATAAGCTTCTATTTTCTTAATCAATTCCTTTAAATATTGATCTAAAGATACAGGCCCTTGTTGATTATTCTCTATTAAATATTCAAGAATATAATTTAGTCCATTTGAATAAAGTCCCTTACTATCTATTATCTGTAAGGTTTGTTTATGTTGAGCTATGTTTGCACTTTTTAGAGTACTTATAAAGATTGTATTTATATCTATATCTTCAAACTGTAAACGAATTGTCACTTTTGACCAATAATCCTGTTCAGATTGAAGACTTTTTCCAATACGTTTTAATAGTTCTTGATTGCTATTGCCTTGGCCTGGTTTTGTTATTAACTGTTTTGGATCATCATTTAGTGAATCGCTAATTATTGCCCTTTTTTCAAAATTTAAGTAGGTGATGAACCTTTCGTTGAACTCGAAAGCATAATCAAAAGGATCTGGGAATGTTGGCATATTTTCCAACCGGTATCTGCTCAGTAAGTAACCTACAAAGTTTATAAGAAAAAGAGTTGTAATACGTTGCTGACCATCTATTACTTTAAAGTAATCTGCATTCTGATTTTCTAATAGTACTGTTCCTGCAAAATATTTGTCGCTGCCGTTTTGTAAGTGATCATCCAAATCTTCTAGCAGACCGGATATATTATTTCCTTCCTTACTTATTAAAGTTTCATTACCCCAATCATAATCTCTCTGTTGTAAGGGAATTTTTAAGAATTTAGTGGGACTTGTTTGATTTTTAAATAATTTAAAAGGATATGCGAAAAGATATTCACTAGAAGTCGTCAAATCAGGTTCTATAGTTATTTTCATATCAGAGAAGGAATAGGATTTGTTGAAGAAATTGATTATATAAAACAACTGGCACAGCCCACAGCGTCATCAACATTTAAGATATCCATTAGGTTGTCAGATTTAAGCTCTTGTGCTTTCTTTTGCATTTTCTTCAAGTGGTCTTCTTTGATTTGCTTCATCCGTTCTGGTTTAATCAACTCCTCGAGTGTCTCCCCATCCACCCAGGTATAGCCATCTTTTTCATAGTTCATAGCTTCAGCAAACTTCTCCGGATGCTGTTCATAGAGCCACACCCATTCGATGCGCTGCTGGTAAAAGCAAAAGAAGCAGCCCGAACGGCTGCGGCTGTAAATTCCTTTTTTGCCATCGACTTTGTATTCTAGTTCCTTGTAATATTTGGGAACGCCTACGCCGCTTTCTTCCAATAGTTTATAGATATCCTTTATTTGCAGTATATCCTCGTTGTCCAAAATCGGGAAATCATCAACTGAGGATAGAGCCAACGGGTAGTTGGTTGTTTTCAAAAAATCAAAAACAACCTTGTTGAATTCCTTTGTACCCATATCCAACAGCGCGTTCAGCTTCTGATTACGGTTGAAAGCGGGAGACAATCGTTCCTGAGCTATTTCCATGATCCGATCATAACGCGGATGCAGGGAATGCTGCTCGTATAGTCCTGCCAATACAGCTAAATTGCTATTTACAAGCAGCTTATTCACAATCTCCTCACTCCAGATGTTTTTCCGAAACGGGAAGATGGATTGGATGTTGGGTTTGGTAGACACATAGCCTTCCCGATTTTCATCACCCCGAATTCCAACATAAGAGATGGTAGGTGTCAAACCTACATATTCTTCAAAAGGCTCTATTTTCAATTGCTTGGTGCACCATCTTGCCTGTGGGGAAGGCAAGTAGTAGCCATTCAAACGCCAAAAGTGATCGAACGGCTCAAACTGGCTATCTTGAGCCGCATTGAGCCTGATAATTTCCTTACCTAAATAGACTTCCAGACTCTCAATGAGTCGGTAGGTTTCATCTAGCTCCTTACCCGTATCACAAGTATAGTATTCGATGTCAAGCAAGGGATACTTCTGACGTAAATAGATTGCCAAGGCAGCACTGTCTTTGCCACCGGATATGCCGAGTACGTGTTTAACTTTCTCCATTTTCCATCTGTTCTTGCAAGAGCTTGGCCAATATAGCAATATTGAGCTCCCGATCGGTTAATAATTGTGATTTAATGGCTTCTTCCACCTTCTCAATCTCCGCTTTTTTTGATTTTGGCAAACGAACGAACTGCTTGTTTTTCTTGAACCCTTCGACTAAGGTAGAGATTTGGAGTTCAAAAGCCATTTCTTTCTGCTCATCAACTTCCTTTACACTCATCTGATTGAGTTGATCCAACTCCTGGATGATGTTTTGCAACTTGCTCATCAATAGTGGCTCCTCTTCATCGGATATGTGTTCCAGCCGCTTGTTTAAGCATGCCTCGGCAATCGAAAGCAGCCAGGCCTGACGGTCCTGGATGGCCGAATCCACTCGCAGCAAAAAGACCTTCTGATAGGGCAGCAACAAATGCTTTTTAATCTTTTTATAGCGTTCCTGCAATTGTTCCTTGTATGAAGGAAACTCCAAGTTGTCATTTCCACTGATCCGGTCGAGCAGACATTTTTCAAACCGCCGTAACAAGCCATCAAATGACGTGCGTATTTCTTTGATGGCTTGCTGCAACGTGGGAATATAACTAGCCAGCTCATGGCTGTTTTTCTGTAGACTTAACGCATTATACCCCAACGCATTGGGAAAGTCCTCAAAAAAACTTTTTTCCGGATCTTTCGCATTGGCTACCGCTTCACGCAATTTGATAGCCTCTTTGGAAAGCCGCCTGGTCCGTTTGGCATATTCGGGCAGCTGCTTGTAAAAAACCAGAAACGGCTTTATCGTATCGACAAATAAAGCATTGGAAAATTGCAGTTCCATAGTCTGATCAAGCATCTGTCGGTAACTATTGAACAAGTCGAGTTTGACTCCTTCCACGTCAAAAGCCTTAAGTTCATACCGCTCGGGCTCTTTTACTAACAGATCCAGTTCATCATAGCTTAGGTTCGGAATATAGCCATTTTCACCAAATAAGGCAAACTCATCGCGTTTGATGAAAAGGTAAACGGGTAGCCACACGTCCAATAGCCCCTGCTTGATCTTGAAAGGGCGTTTGGATAGGATCTCTAGCAATTCGCTCACTTTGCGTTTACCCGCTTTGCTTGCTTGCAAAAAAGCCTCCCCGGCTTGCCACAAGGGCAGCAGTGAAGGATCGGTTGGAGCGGAAAGCAGGGCCCCGTGCCGGTCGGCCTGATGGATTCCGGTTTGTTTTAAAAGCACCAGATAGATCGACTTCTCCGGTGGAAACCTCTCCTCTTCAAAACCCAGGTCTTTGCGGGAATAGTTACTTATCAGGTTGTCCATCAGCTTTTTGCGAGCCGTTGACATCGCAGCTGAAAGCCGGGTTTTATTGATCATCTCAAACTGCACACTGGGGGCAGCCTCATATACCTGGTCACAAATCTCGGATAGATGGCGATTGAAATCTTTCTGACTGTTGACCACCAGCCTTTTGCCTTCAAAATACCATTCAACCGTTCCGTCATCTGCATACATCTTTCCAAGGACCTGGCTGGTCAGTATGTTTTTGTAGTGCTCATGAATCGATTTAAGCTCCCGAACGGCTACCTTGTCATCCTTGTGCTCGTCGATGACCTTTTTTACTTTTTCAATTTCGAGCAGTGTCTTCTGTACTCCCTCCACATCCTTGTACCAGCCGTATACGATTGCTTCCTGGCACGACTGGGAAAAGGACTGTACAGAAACAGACGAATCCGGGTCGGCAAACACCAAGTTGATAAACCCATCAATCTCGCCCTCCGGCGCTTCCGGGTCAATGGCTTCAGCAGTTAGACGGAACCGGTAAAAACGGGGCGCGCCGGTTTTGAAAAAATGCGATTTAGCAAGGATATGTGGAAAGTTGAAATTCTCATTCAACCGGTTGATAAAGTTGGGTACATGGGTGATCAGTTCGCCAGCCTTGTTGATGGCAAGTTCGATGTCGAGGTTTGAGTCGCCCCGAAAACGGTACTTGTTTAAGTGCGTTCGAAAAATAATTACCTTGTATATCTTATCCAGATCCCGGAGCAGATACTCGGTTTCTTTCGCTTCAATACCTAAACTGTACACTCCATAAGCCTGCAAAAAGGTACCGTCCAGTTTGGCCGAGGCAGGGGCGAAGATGTTCAAAAGGCCAATGGTTTTGATTACCTTCTGGGCTTTTTTCAGCTCATCCAGATCCGTGTAAATACCATCCAGGCGTTCGAGCGCATTGCGGATGGCCGCCCACTGGGTGTAGTGGGGATTGTATTTACTGACAATGCCGGTATGGTAGTGATATACCAGATAGTCATAAACGCAGCTAATGTTGTAAAAAGGATTTTTCGCCTCGTCAAAATCGCCGATGCTCAAATACTCGTCCCCTTCGATGAAGGAGAAAAGAGACCGTTCGTTCTGTCCGTAACTTTGCAGAGCCAGAGTCAAAACGGCCGCGGAAAGAATGTCAAAAGGCAAAAGCTTTTTGGCCGTCTGCTTGTCAAAGTAGCTTTGCAGGGGAAATACCTTCGCCTGATCAATGGCATCGAACAGCTCATCGAAATGAGTCGGTGCTTTGGCATCATTACCAGCGAGCCGTTCGGCCGCCAATGCCAAAAGCTGCTCGACGGGCTCGTTGAACACAAGCTCTTTGAGTCTGCCCTTGACTTTGTCCCATTCCTGGCGCTGGGCTTTATCAAGTGTAGTGGCGTAGGCATCAAAACCTTGGTGCAGGGTTACAATGAAAAGAACATCCTTGTCGGCGTCATTGGCCCACTCGGCCAGCTGCTGGATAAAGTACAGCTCTTTTTCAGGATTGTGTTTGGCCGTATGTTCCAGGAACTTGCCAAACTCATCGACGATGATAACCAGTCCTTTGCCGCTTGCTTTTTTCTGCTGGTACAAGCGTTCCACCTTTTCCAGTAATTTGCGAGGAGAACTGCCTGGCTTTTCGCCTAACTCCCTTGCCATAACCTCAATGAATGAATCGTGCTCGCCCACAATGGGCAGAAAATCAAACAGAGGCAGGCCCGATACAGGTCCAGTTGCCGGATCCGATGCATGCAAGTAGGGGTGTTTGCCGGTCATCGTGTTTTGCAAAGCCCACAGGAAGGTCGATTTACCCGTCCCGTACGAGCCGACAATGCTGAACGAATGCTTCCCGCCCGCCAGATAGCTTTCGGTGATTTGCTTGAATACCAACTGTCCGTTGGTGGTGGGGATGTATTGGAACGAAGCATCCGCATCACGTATAATATTGACCGAGGGGCTGTATTTAGGCTTGGTAGTAATCATTGAGTACTTGGTCTTTGGTAAGTGAAGAGGAAAACAGTGTGTTGAACTGCAGGGTTTGTACCCCGGCCGTATCCGAAAAGCTGACTCCCTGATCCTTGTAATGATTTGTAATTTGCTTTATTTTCTCATAAAGACTGTCATTGTTAAGGGCGAAAATCATCCCCGGGGCGTTCGGATCGGTTTGCAGTTGGCGGAAAGTGATCGAGCTTCCTTTTTGCAGATCATCCAACAGATCCAAAATAACATACAGTACTATCTGATAGGGTAGATCCAGACGCGCTTCACTGGCGATGGTGAGATGCTCCACTTTTTTGCCGTCCATGTTCTCTCTCCACTCCCGTTTGACCAGATCCAGGTCCAGCAATAGACCTGTAAAGCTTTCCTCGATTTCGATTTTTTCCGAATCGTCGGGTTTTACATACCCTTTGACAAAAACGCCAATGTCAGTTTCTAGGGTATTTTTGTTGACCTCAAACAGGTTTTCCTCACACTTTCGCTTCACATACTGAAACAGGTTCTCCCTGGTAAATTCCTGACGCTCTTTTCGAAAATCGTTAAAAAGGATGTGGTAAAGCGAAGATCGCTCGGCCGAAACCAGCTTGTAATGCAGCAGCCAGATGGTGCCGATATTTTCCAGATAGGGGTCGTATCCATCCTCAGATGAAAAAAGTTGATGGGCAAGGTTGTTGGGCGTGCGGCCATCTTCCTCCAACAATCCGAAGGCTTTCATCCAAAACTGAATGGAAGTGACCATGTTCTTACCGACCCCGAGGTTGACCACTGCGTTTTTATCCGAAAACTGCAAGCCGGCAGTCAGATAATCATAGCCTTTCTTGAGCCAGAATTGCTTGCAGATAAAAGTCTCATGTCCCGAAAAAAAGAATTTATTCATAATGTGATGTAGCTAAACGTAATGTGGCTAATGTAAACGAACTTCGAATATGGCCCACCTGCAACTCTAATTTTCCTTGAGAGCATGGTGCCGAAGCTTAGCTATCAAATGCTTTGTTTTCTCGATAACCTGAAGTACTTCGTCTTTGGTGTTGAACCGGCCCAAACTGAAACGGACGCTGGCAAATGCCCGCTCGTTGGGTATGCCCATCGCTTTGAGTACATAAGACGGTTCGGGAAGAGCTGAAGTACATGCCGAGCCGCTTGAAACGCTAATGTTATCCAACGCTTTTATGAGCACATCGGATTGAATGCCCTCGAAAGAAACGTTAGTCACATTATAAAGCCGGCTGATGGGGTTTCCGTTCACCTGAGCTCCTTCTATTTCCAACAAACCTTTCTCCAGTAGCTCGCGTAAATATTTGATGCGTTCCCGGTCGGCTTTCATTTCTTGTTCTGCAATCAAAGCGGCTTTTGCCAGGCCGGCAATGCCGGCAGTGTTCAGGGTCCCACTTCTGAAACCCTGCTCGTGCCCGCCTCCGTGAATGATCGGTTCGAGCCGGATGCCTTTGCGGACGTATAGCCCTCCCACACCTTTCGGGCCGTATATCTTATGGGCTGAGAAAGCAAGCAGATCAATGCCGGCCGTCTCGACATCAATGGGGATTTTGCCAAAAGCCTGGGTCGCATCTGTGAATAGATAAGCACCCACCTGATGGGCAAGCGAGGATATTTCCTGTATGGGCTGTATCACTCCGGTTTCATTGTTGACAAGCATGCACGCTACCAGTACGGTATCCGGACGCAAATGTTCCTTTAACGTACTCAAATCCACTAACCCGTCCCTTTGCACAGGTAGATAATCTACTTCGTAACCAATGCTTTCTAAATAAACGCACGTATCGAGTACGGCTTTGTGTTCGGTAGAAAGAGTAACGATGTGGTAGCCCTTCTTGACTGATGTTTGCGCCAGTCCTTTCAATGCCAGATTGATTGATTCGGTGGCGCCAGATGTAAATACAACTTCCCCTGAGGAGGCATTTAGTAAGCTAGATACCTGATTGCGAGCTTGTTGCAACAGGTCGGAGACTTTTTTTCCAAACCGGTGAGTACTGGCGGCATTCGCGTACATATCCGTAAAATACGGATGCATAGCTTCTACTACCCGCGGATCGGTGGGGGTGGTGGCGTTATTATCGAAATAAAGGAAGCTCATGGACACAACTCGGGTAAGTTACAACAAAGGTAGTTTTGTTGAAGGTTAGCTTATGAACAACTTTTGAACAAAGTTATCCACAAACAAAAACATTTGTGTGCAAAGCGAACTATTTTATTAATCGAATACAGTGAAACTTTCCAGAATGAGTTCGGTACTTTTTACAATTAGGTACCGGATTGGTATAGTTAAGAGAGAGTAGACAAATCGATAAGCAAATACGAGAGGGTTTACTAATTTACCCCTTTTTGCCAATCTATTAGTTGTCCTAAAAAACTAAGACCCCCGTAAGAGAACTTAATCTCCTGTAAGCAATTCCGTACAACAGGCCAAGAAGCAAAATGTGCAATTTGAGTAACTGGTCATGTTAAAAGTCACGGTTCATGTTAAAAGTCAAATAAATCTATCCTATAAATTTATTAAACGTCATGATGTCAGTAAAGTAGACCAAAAAACCTACATCTGCCTGGTTTTTAGTGGTTTTGCTTTAAAACCGCCAACGGCGTTTTTGATCTTTGCATTCAAACAATGACTATTTCCATGAATGAGCTTCTACAGCAAACAGATGAACTGATAAAGCGAGCAAACCAGATTCTATCAACTCATGCCGTCTCATGGGCCGAAGCTTCACCGGATCGGAGCCTGAATGATCACTGGCAAGGAAACGATGGCGGTCCGGATAATTTGTTTGACATCCTGGGCCTTGGACATAAGGAAATCATACACTCGCGTTTATTGGGCTATCTGCTCAACCCGAATGCTAATCATGGCCACTCGGATACGTTCTTGGAACTCTTCCTGAAGGCGGCGAATATAAAGGGCTTCAACAGCCGCCAAACCCGTGTCGTACTGGAAAAGCACATTCCCGTTTCCAATCGGCGGATTGACATTTATCTGACCGATGGGGTTAACCGGATCATCATTGAGAATAAGATCTGGGCAACTGATCAGAAATGCCAACTGGCGGATTATTTCGAGTATGGACTATCGGATTCAAAGCATTTGGGCAAACTGACGATTTTATATTTGACCCTGGAAGGCGCCGATCCTTCATTCGGAAGCATGGGCTGTTTCGATCAGCAGCAAAAGATGCAGCCTTATTTGAAAGCGGTCTCTTACCGGGATCTTATCCATCCGTGGATCGAAGAGTGTATGGGTAGAATCGTAACCAAATCCGAGCCTCTTTTGCATAGTTTGAAACAGTACAAGGCCAACCTGCAAACACTTCTATCAATGAAAACCTCCGTTTCTGACAATCAATTGAAGAAATTGATCCTTTCGCCTGACTACAGCCTGGTGGCCTTTGAAATACACCAGCAATTTGCCAGCGTCAAAAAAGCGCATATTAAACATTTGTGGCGCACTGTGGTCGAAGAGTTGAGGGATGTCCTTACCCGGAAAGGATGGAGAGTTGGCTTTTACCCCGGAAAAGACGAGACGTATTTGATTCTGACCAGGGAGAGTATACCCGGTATAGGATTGTCTTTCGAAGACCTGTATGAGTTGAAGGCGGACGGCAGCTATTTCGCCATCTACTATGAAAAGAAAACACTGATCCCTGAGCGGGTTGATAGGATCGGGGAAGCGCTCAGAATATCCGAAGGACTTTCGCTGGAGAACGACAGAGATGGAATTTACCTGACCTGGCAAAAACTGCCTTCCGGCTTAAGGTTTACTACCGCTCGGAACTGGCAGATGCTGGTTGAAGACTTTCCCGCTAAAAAGGCTGAATGTGAATCCTTTGTCTTACAGCAAGCAGATCGGTATGAGAAATTCTTTGAGCGCTGTTCAATGGCTGATCTTTGACTAGCAGATTCAGGGCAGGTTTTGTTCCCCTTGAAAAATCCGGTCTATGTCGGCCAGTTCCGAGTTTTACCATTTCAGATAGGAATGAAAATGCGTATGGATCAATTTATCGGCGTAGGCAGCGGTGAAATCCGAATCCAACACGTACTCTGAAGGCTTGCAAAGCTTAAATGCCGCGGAAATAACCGGATATACGGTATCAAAGCCGGCACTGGCCATAAAGCCGATCACAAAATCCGGCCCCAGAAACAGGTAAAGTTCATGGTCGGAAAAAAGCGACTGCCAGATCAGGAAATCATTGGCCGTAGCCTGTTCCGAGCTGACATGGCCCAGATGGCTGATCATATTCTTGTAAACCTTTCTGCCAATACCTTTTCGCTGAAAGCTTTTGTTCAAGCCAGGGCACAGAAGGTGAATCCGGTTGAACTTTGTCTTGTCGACATACAGGGTCAGATACAGGGCCGGATCCATACCCGGATTGGGTGGATTGTGCCTGTGCTCAAAGGGTTGCAGGTTACCCCAAAGAATCTGTTGGGCATAAGGTTGGAAGGCTTCGGGGAAGGATGCAGTCTGCTCTCTCAAGTGCAAATAAGCCTCTTGCAGACTCAGGGGCAGATTGACATGGCAATCGAGCGTGCAGGCGTTTTCTTCGATTATGGTCAGTGTCATCTGCTGGTAGGAAATGGTTCTGAGTTGGTCAAAAAACGATTCGACCTTTTGTGAAAAAGACTGCAGCTGCTTTTTGTAACCAATGCTTTGGGCAAACAGGCTTTGAAAATGAGCGGTTTTCAACGGGGCAAGCATAGAACAAGGTGTTTTTATACAGGGTCAGTGAGTACAGCCAGAAGAAAGATCGGCAATTAAGGGGTAAATGCGTGTGTTCAGAAACAATCCGCATGCTTTATCCGAACCATTCGATCCGAACAGAGCCTGCGGAGATGGGGCGCAAGACCCATTAACATTCAAGTCAAACGTGTAAGTCTAATGTATGTGTTTTTTCTGTGTCATTCTTCCAAAACGAATCAGATAGGAGCAGTACCGGATAGGAGCATTATCAGATCGCATCATTAGTGCAAAGATATGGTAATACAGAGAATGATTGTTCAATTACTGCCTGATTTAAACTTACTGCTTGACGCAAGCAACCGGTTGATATAGTGTCTGGACATGGCTGAAAAACAATGTTCATATAAAAGCCAGTTGGCATCATTTGCGACTCTTTACCAGTATATTTGCACCGAGTGATGTTCCGATAGATGTTACCGTAGTTGGTTAACTTATGTTTTTTCATTTTTATAAAACCGATTGTTTTACTTTATTCGGTTACAATCATAAGCCTCCCGTTAAACTTTGTCCCAATGAAGCACCCTGAGTAGATCCTGCTTTGGAAAGACTGGCAGGTGATCTTTCCCACCAACTGGCAACGGGTCCGAAACCGTGATTTGAACCAAGCCTGTGAGCAGATAGAAGCTATTTACTTAATGTACTTTGAGCCATTGGCTCTCTTTGATAAAGATGGCGAATCGCTGTTTTTTACCTACATGCGCTACGAGCCGAACAATCACAGAATATGCGCCAATATTGACAGGGGATTGGACAATACCGGCAAGGGTACTCAGAATGATAACAATGGAGTTGATTGTCTTTCAATTATTAAGTCAGGGAAAATGATCGGCAGGGGAGCCTACCGGATTGAAGGAGTTGACGTGCAGACGCTGGCTGGTTTTATCAATCAGTTTTATCAGATCACTGGAAAGCTGCCTGAGTGGAAAGCCAATGTATGGCGGCAACTCGCTGGTCTCAAAGAACAGAGCCTGCTCAAACCTTAATCAAATAATAGTTCGTTTGAGGCTTATGTAATCGGATAGATTAGATCCTTAGGGTCAAGACTTTTTGCGTTCTTCCTTTCTTTACCTGAAAATCTTACCAAGCCTTCCTACTAAGCTTTCATGGGTACTTTAGTACTCCTGACCTGTCCTAAATTTTTTGTAAGCCAAAGTTCAACCCGATACGGAGTCATAGGATAAACTGGCGATTAAATAAAATGCCGCATGCAGATTGCTTTGACTTTTGTATGTGTTAACTTTATTAATTAGCTGACTGACAGCACCCGATTAAGCCTTCCTAAGAAATACCAATGTTCCAGCCTTCAATCACAAGTGTATGCGTACTGTTCTCCGCTTGCTTTTTTTTGCTTTTCTTCTGTTTGTGGAAGGTATTCGTTTTAGCCTTGCCCAGCTACCAGAAAAGCTAGCATTTGAACACCTTACAACCGAGCAAGGTCTATCCAAGAACGACATCCATCACATCATTCAGGACAAAAATGGTTACCTTTGGTTTGCAACCACAGACGGACTGAACAGATATGACGGCTACAATTTTACCGTTTACAAGTACGATGCGGCTGATACAACAACCATTGCACAGAACACGATACTGAAGCTTTATGAAGATAAGGAAGGCAACATCTGGACGGCGTTAGTGGGGGAAGGGATTTGCAAGTTTGATCCACGCACTGAGAAGTTTACCCGCTTTCCTCCCAATGTAAACAGCCCGACTTCACTTCATGACGGTATTGTGGATGCCTTTTATGAGGATGAGGATGGCTTTCTCTGGGTTGGGACCAACCGGATTGCCGAGCTACGCCGTCTGGATAAGCATACTGGTAAATTCTCTCCTTACAATTACAGTCCCATTGGCAGGAAAGAGAATAAGGAAATACTTTGTATAAACAACTCACTCAAAGACAACGAAGGGTTTCTTTGGCTTGCCACCTCGCACGGGCTCTATCAGACCAGACTTCCTGCCGGTAAATTAGATGCTTCATCCAAGGCCAAGCATGTCCGCTATTCAAATGATCCCAATGACCCTTATTCAATCAGCGGTACTGAGGTTCACTGTCTTTACCAAGACCATAACGGGGTTCTTTGGATAGGTACCGATAACGGGCTGAACAGCTTTGACAAAAAGACTGGTAGGTTTGTTCGTTATTTGCACAATGACAAGGACAGAAACTCGTTGAGCAGTAACTTTATAGATTGGATTACCGAGGATCTGCAAGGAAATCTTTGGATAGGCACCGAAAACGGCTTGAATGGTCTGGATGTACAACGTACAAGTTTTACCGCTTATTTTCACGACCCTGCTGATCCAACCAGTTTAAACAGTAACTACATAAATTCGCTTCTTATAGACAGGCAAGGAGTACTCTGGGTAGGTGCGACCAATGGAGGTATCAGCAGGTTTGACCCCAATAGGCGGTCATTCGCCCTTTTCCGTCAAAACCCTCTGGATCCCAATTCTTTAAATAATAACACTGTAAAAGCCATTTGTGAAGACAGATCTGGAGCGGTCTGGATTGGAACCGATGGGGGAGGGCTAAACCGATTAGAAAAAAAGACAGGTAAGTTTACCCATTACCGCCATAAATCTTCGGATCCGCAAAGCTTATCTAGTGACAGGATAAGCGCCCTTTTAGAAGATAAGCAAGGCAATCTTTGGATAGCTTGCGGGGATGGTCTGATTAATTATTTAAACACCGTTACGGGAGAAATTAAACGTTATCAGAATAATTCGGATTTCTTCAAACACTTTCGCAAGGAGTATGTTTTCACGATGTATCAGGACAAAGCCGGTGTTCTGTGGCTGGGAACAGAGGGTAGCTTACAAAAAGTGGATCCGCTGAGTGGCCAGGTGACGTATTATACCAAAGAACCCAGTAATCCCAACAGCCTGAGCGACTATTGGGTCTATGCGATTTGTGAAGACAGAAAGGGCAATTTGTGGATTGGCACCTATGCCAATGCCTTGAATAAGTTTGACCCCAAAACCGGCAAGTTTACCCACTATAAACACGAAAAGAATAACCCCAAAAGCATTAGTTCACATACGATTCGGAGCATTTTCCGGGATACAAAGGGAAACATGTGGTTTGGAACGCTAGGTGGCGGGCTGAACAGGTTTAATCCACAGACGGAAACGTTTACGGCCTATACAGAGAAAGACGGGTTGGCAAATAATTCGGTGTATTCCATTTTGGAAGACAACGATGGGAATTTGTGGCTGGCCACCAACAAAGGCATTTCCCGCTTTGATATTGAAAAGAAGACTTTCATTAATTACGATGTTAGTGACGGCTTGCAAAGCAACGAGTTCTCTTCTTCGTATTACGACACCGGTGTTGGCTTCAAAGGAAAGGACGGAAAGCTGTACTTTGGTGGCTCGAAAGGATTCAATGTCATTGACCCCATTGGGCTAAAGACAAATCAAGCCATACCACCCATAGTGATTACTCAGTTCAAGGTATTTGACAAGCTTATGGCCGGCAAAAGTGAGTGGGAGCGGATCGAACTGGGCTTTGAGGAGAACTTTGTTTCCTTCGAGTTTGCCGCTTTGGACTACACCAATCCACAGAAGAACCAGTACGCCTACCAGCTTGTGGGAGTGGACAGGGACTGGGTCTACTCGGGCTCACGCCGCTATGCCTCCTACACCAACCTTACCCCGGGTCAGTATCTATTTAAAGTAAAGGGATCGAACAATGACGGGATATGGAATCAGAGAGGAAAATCTGTTACACTGATCATTCATCCGCCCTGGTGGAAGACTTTCTGGGCCTACCTGGGCTATGGGTTAGTATTGATAGCAGGTTTGGTGCTGGCACGCAGGGAGATAATCAAGCGCGAACGCTTGCGAGCCAATTTGCGCATCCAGCAAGTGGAGGCCACCAAGTGGCAGGAGCTGGACGGGCTCAAATCAAGGTTCTTTGCCAATATCTCCCATGAGTTCCGCACGCCGCTTTCTTTGATTGCAGCAGTGATTGAAAAGCTCAAAAAGCAGGATTCTCAGTCAGAACGCCAATCGGAGTACGGTTTGATAAGCCGCAATGTCAAACAGCTTCTGCAGATGATCAATCAGCTGCTTGATTTGTCCGGGCTGGAGGCGGGTAAGCTGCAGCTGCAGCTGGAAAGCACCCAGCTAAGCGCCCTGTTGCAAAGGCAGGCGGGACTTTTGGTCTCCCTGTTTGAAAGCCGGGGCATCGATTATTCCCATTCAGTGCCATTGCAACCCTTGTGGGTGAAGGCCGACACGGAGAAGCTGGAGCGAATCCTGACCAATTTGCTTTCAAATTCGGCTAAATTCACTCCCGGAGGGGGCAGGGTTCGCTTTCGGGCAAGTTATGATCAATTGGGTGCGAACAAAATACTGGTAAAAGTTGTGGTTGAAGACAACGGGATTGGCATTGCACCCGAGCAGATGGAGCGCATTTTTGACCGGTTTTACCAAGCCGATTCCTCGGCTACGCGCTCCTACGAAGGTACCGGTATTGGCCTTGCCCTAGCCAAGGAACTAGCAGAGCTGCACGGAGGACAGATTCAGGTGGAAAGCAGGATGAGGGAGGGGAGTGCTTTCACCCTTACTTTGCCCCTGGAGTTAACCGATGCTCCAATCCAGCATCCAATACATGCTGCAACGGACCAGGACAGTAATTCTCAGGATGGGATTGCTCAACTCGATGCGGATACTGCAACATCCTTATCACAATCTTTAACTACAGAATCGTCTTCTAAGTACAATTATTATTCGCAAGTCCTTTCAGATAAAGAAGTGCAAGCTAGTTCCTATTCTGATCTGAGAGAAAACAACGAAAGTAATTATCCTAATTCCTCTGATGGAAAAGTGCAGATTCTGGTGGTGGAAGACCATCAGGACTTAAGAGAGTTTATCAGTACTGCTTTAAGGGAAACTTACCAGGTTGGGCAGGCGGTCAATGGCATGGAAGGCTACAAGCTGGCCCTTGAGCAGATTCCCGATCTGATCATTTCGGATGTGATGATGCCCGGGATGGATGGTGTCACTTTGTGCGATAAGCTCAAGACCGATGATCGCACCAGTCACATTCCTGTTATTTTGCTCACTGCCCGGGCCGATGAGACAAGCAAGCTTACCGGTCTGAGAACAGGGGCTGATGAGTATCTGACCAAACCTTTCAGCCTGGAGGAATTGCAGCTCAGGGTCAAAAACATGCTTCAGACCCGAAGAAACCTCCAGCACAAATACAGCGCCCAATTCGCTTTAAGTCCACCTGATACCACTTCGGGCCGACCAGCATTCGATCCCTCTTTATCGGCTAAAGATGTAACGGTAATATCGGCAGATGAACAGTTTCTTCAAAAGGCGCTTCTGATCATGGAAACCAATATGGCAGATGCGGAGTTTGATGTGGAGGCTTTCAGTCGCGAGTTGGCCATGAGCCGCTCGCAACTGTATCGCAAGTTCATGGCCTTGACCGGACAGGGGCCCGGCGAACTGATCAAAAGCCTGCGGTTGAAAAAAGCCGCCGTGCTTCTAAAGGCTCAGGCGGGCAATGTCAGTGAGATTGCCTATCAGGTGGGCTTTACCAACCTGCCTTACTTCAGCAAAGCTTTCAAGGAAGAGTTCGGCCAGACTCCTTCTGAATTCGGCAGGTGATACAGGTATCTCAGAAACAGTTGTTTATTGCAAAAAACATCGCCTCAGGATTGTCTGATAACCTGATGCTGTCCCTACCTGAAACTGCTTCAAGCTGATGGTAATTTACTGCGCTAAAACTATCTCTATCATGTCTGATATACTGTCTGACCTCAGGGTAATATAAAACTCTATTGGCAAACCAGTGCTGTCACTACATGTCCAAAAGCGGGACCCGATAATTATCTTCATTGCAAACCAATCAAATATAATCCTGCTCAATATAATCCTGCTCAATATTATCCTTAGCAGATACTGACAGTGAAACTTTGTCAGTCGTTTTTATCACTCCTTTCTTATCAATCTGGTTGCATTGTCTGTTACTGGTGTTGCATGCAACACCAGTAACAGACAATGCAACCAGATCATTAACGCTTCCCCAAGGCATGGGCCTACCTTTGAACCAGCGATTCATTTGAAAAAAATCGACTGCAGGAATGCCGAAAACTGCTTGTTCCCAGAGTAGGCCCTACAAATTATTACGACAATAATGAAAAAGCTGACATTTAGTTTATTACTGGTTTTCTCTTCGTTGATCACCATGGCACAAATACGCAAAGCGACAGGTTGCGGAAACGGCTGCTATGCAGTTACTGCACAGATAAGAAACGATCGTGCTTGTGGCGGCAATTTTGATTACACCTACACGGTAACGAATCACTCATCTGAAAGCCTGGACATTGCCTTATATGTCCAAAAAAGAAACGGAGAATGGAAATCGCTCGGCCTGATCAACGATGTATCTGCGGGTAAGGTGTTAAAGGATGCTTTCTGGTCTTGCGATTTATCAGGAAGGTATGTTTTCTATTACCGCTCATCGGGCTCAGGGGATAGATTTCCAACCCAATATGAAATAAACAGTCAGGTAAGAGGTTACTGAAAAATCAGTTTTTCCGCTCTAATACCATCGCTTACCATAAGCTCCTGTATTCAGAGTAATGATGAATACATAATGGTAGACCTTTCCCATTAACGACTAGCCTGCAAATTCGTGTAGGCTACTCCAAATCAAGTAGTTGAACCTTACTGCCAATACCTATGAAATCAATAATACTTTTGCTTGCAATCTCTGTTTTACCTCAGATCGGCTTTGCTCAGATTTCTTCTTCGTATCAGTGGACTTGGATAAATGGAGACAATCAGGTGGATCAACCTGGGAATTACGGTCACAAGGGGGTGGAAAGCCCGACCAACAAGCCTGGTAGTAGAGGCTATGGCTCCAACTGGATTGATGCTAAGGGTAATTTCTGGCTGTTCGGCGGTTATGGGTTTGATAAGAACAGGAAGCAGGGGGATTTAAACGATTTATGGAAGTACAATCCTTCAACCAATCAATGGACCTGGGTGGCAGGCAGTGATACGGTAAATGCTTTAGCCTTGAGGGGAGAGTTGGGCCAGGAGGGACCCAACTTTACTCCATCTGCCAAAGGAGCTGCTTCTGCCTGGGTGGACGCTACCGGCACAGAACTATATCTGTTTGGCGGTAGCAACCGAAATTGGATGGCTCATAGCGACGTTTGGGTTTTCAATACTTTAACCAACCAATGGAGATGGGTTAAGGGAACGATGATCAACGGCCAGGCACAATGTACCGGTCAGGCATTGGGTGAACCTGGGCGATTCAATGCAGGGGTATGGCCAGCTTGCCGGGCTGGTGTATCGGTGGCATCGGCGGGAAACATAGCCTATCTTTTCGGGGGGGTTGTCGGTATAAACCGTAACAATGAATTATACCAATATGCCGATTCCAATTTTCCGGTTTCCGAACAAAAAGATCAGTGGGCCTATTTAAGTTCCATACTTTACTCGGTAAATCTTGCGGGTCGGTATAATGGCCCTGCAACCAAGCCAGGAAGTCGCTACAATGCGATGAGCTTTCTATATTACAATGGTGTGACATACGATTATTACGTTTTCGGAGGTACTGGTTACGGGTCCAGTAAATACGGTCAGCTAAACGACACTTGGAAGTATTCCGGTCTTGATCCTCTATCGAAACAACCTGTGTGGACCTGGATGAATGGTGACAGTACAGTCAACTCTACCGGCAGATATGGTACGATTGGGGTTGCCGGCAACAAAAATGCCCCACCAGCCAGAGAATACGGATCGATGACGCGTATTGAGAATGGGAAATATCTTTTGTTTGGTGGCGGTGGTCCTTCAAAAAATAATTCATATGCGCTCTACAATGATCTATGGATCTATGAAGTAGTCTCAAATTCCTGGACCTGGATAGGGGGTGGCAATCATATCAACACTGCGGCTAACTATGGAAACAAGGGGGTACAGACCTCCAGCAATAGGATTGGCTCCAGAACCGGACACAACACCTGGGTAACTTCATCGGGAGAGATCTACGTCTTCGGTGGCCAAACCCCCTTTGGCAAGAGCAATGAGATGTGGAAGTTTTCAGCGCCGCATGATCTGATAAGTGTCGAAGCGGTTGATAAAACCACCGTCTGCCCTGGAAACGCGCTTACCATCGCCTACAAAATTCACCTGCAGGGAGTCAATCCATTTGCCGCCAATAATGCATTCATTGCCGAACTCTCAAACGCAGCCGGAGAGTTTACCAATCCCACGGTGCTTGGAAGCATTGCGTCCACCGTTTCCTCGAGCCTGGTTGTCTACATTCCGTCGAACGTGGCTGCCGCCAGTGGGTATAAGATCAGAGTCCGTTCGACTTCGGTTGGGTTTACGAGCCAGCCCTTTGCTAAGGCGATTACGATTGATTCGCCTCTAGTGATAAGTTCTTCTGTAAGCACTGACATTTGCAGTGGCCAAAGGCAAAATTATCCGATTACATCCAACAAATCCGCAATGAGTGTTAGCTGGAGCCGGGCTGCAGTTGCAGGGATCAGCAATCCAGCTGTAAGCGGGCAAACCACCCCTGTCATCTCAGAGGCCTTGATCAATACAACCACAGCTCCGGTTAAGGTTAATTATCTGATCACTGCCAGGAGCCAGGATTGCGCCGGTGCTCCTTTCGTATATACGGTTACTGTTCTACCCCTTCCCGCTAAACCTTCGGTTACGGCCATGGGTTCAGCAAGCTTCTGCAAGGCAGACAGTGTTTTCCTGCACTCTTCATCTGAGACCGGCAATCAATGGCTGGTTGATGGAGTAGCCATTGAGGGAGCGGAATCCCAGGTTCTTTACGCAAAAAAATCTGGCAGGTATGCTGTAAAGGTATCCAATGCAACCGGGTGTGTATCGGTTTCCGAACCGTTGACAGTAATAGAAAAACCTGTCATTGAAAAGCCTGTTGTCACACGTATCGATTCACTGCTGATCTCAAGCTCAAGTGCTGGCAATCAATGGTTTTTAAATGGAAGCCTGATCAGTGGAGCCGTTGATCCGACTTATAAACCCACAATATCCGGCAACTATTCGGTCCAGGTAACACAAGACGGATGCATCAGCCTGCAATCATCCCCTGTATATATCGCGGTAACGGCTCCCGGTAAGGAATTAGCCGTTTATCCAAACCCCACCCTTGATGGTATCGCTTCGGTATATCCTTCTACAGACAACGCAGTTTTACTTGAAGTATTCAATTCAACAGGTGGGAAAATATGGTCTGGAAATGAAATAAGCGGCAGTTACCGGATTGACCTGTCCAGGTACAATGACGGCCTGTACTTTATTGTCGCCACGGATCAGATTACGGGTCAGATCACCAGAAGAAAGATCATTAAACAATGATTCGAATCCTGTCTGATAACATGTTGCTACGACTTAAGGTAAAGACAAATTGGATAGAGACAGAATCGTTTAATGGTCCTGATTATCCAAAGGCATAAAACAGATAATCTAATAAAGAACATAATCCAAAAAGAGTACTGTTGTTAATTGGCCATTTTAAAATCAAGACAATGCTTATGAATATGCTTATAAATAAAACCAGGCGAAAAAATCCTGCAGGATCGGTTTTGTTTTCTTGTCAGATAGCACTTCTGATAACTGTTACAATAGCCTTTACAACAGCATGCCAAAAAGAAAAGACACAAGTGCCCGCCAGTAGAAAGCCCCAAGCTGATTTCACATTTACTTTGGATAACAGTGGTCAGGTGCCGTGCACGGTGAGTTTCACCAATACATCGACAAACGGTACTGGCTATAAGTGGTATTTCTCGGTCACTGACACCTCAAGCACTGTGAATGCGAAAAGGGTCTATAATCGGCCAAGAGCCTATTCGGTAAAACTGGTAGCCACCAATGCTGCCGGAAGCGACAGCATCACCAAACTGGTGGAAGTCAAGCCAATAGCCAAATCCGTGGTTGTCTACCTGATCACACCCAAAGACAAACCGTTCAATGCCGGTTATTACAATGCCTTGAGCACTACTACGGTCCAGCTCCAAGCATGGTACAAGTTACAAATGGGGGGCAAGACGTTTGTGTTAAACCCCCTTGTCCTGGATACGTTGACAGGTTTACACAATACTGAATGGTACAATGGTAACAATGGAGACCAGAGTGGGACTGACCCCCGTTTTTATGGCTATTACAATACGTTTTACGAAATGCAGCAACTGCTGGGCAGCGGTTTCAATACTTCGGACTATGTGTATTTCGTATATGTGGCAGCACCTGGCGGTGGAGCGGGCACTGCCGGCTTTTGCGCCATGGGCGATCAGGATTTGAAAGGTCTCCTGGGTCAGAATCCGGAGAATCTGAATCCAAACAGATGGATTGGCGGCGGCGGACACGAGTTGGGTCATGCATTCGGACTGCCTCATCCGGACAATCAAAATGGCCAATCAATCATGTGGACAGGCTATCTGATTTATCCTGATTGCCTGCTTCAGCAAAGCGACAAGGACATACTGAATGCCAGTCCGTTCTTTCGATAAACCTGTACCCGAACAAACTTTGGAATAAGTAAAACCAGATTGTCATTTTTGAGACTGGATTGATCGGACATTTGAATCAGACAAGGATGGCCATTTTTCAACTGTTTAAATGCGAAATATTTATGGACTTGTTTTATTAAAACTTTCCTGCCCTTCTCTTGAAAGATACATAGGAAACATACTATATTTGGTTAAAGGAAAATCTATAATGAATCCTGCATATTAAACAAAAGTGACCTTTCATTCGTATCTGACTACATGGCTTTGCAAATTAATATAAGGGAAACACTTGGAGAATTAACCTCTTCGGAGATAAAAAACGCCCCGGAGATTTTATTCTGTGAGGGGGATCTGAATCTGCTTTTGGAAGGGACCAGGGTTTCGGTTGTAGGATCAAGAGATGTTTCCCCGGCGGGTCAACTAAGAGCACAAACTTTGACCAAAGCATTGGTAAGACATGGAATCATTGTTGTCAGTGGCCTTGCCGAAGGCGTGGATACGATTGCCCATAGAACGGCAATGGAAAATGAAGGCAGAACAATCGCTGTTCTTGGCACCCCGTTGAGCCAGGTATATCCCAAGTCAAATGCCGCTTTGCTCCAGTGCATCAAGAAAGATCATCTGGCTATTTCCCAGTTTGCTGAAAACCATCCTTTCCAGAAAAAGAATTTTCCCGTTCGCAACCGGACTATGGCCCTGATCAGTGATGCGACCATCATTGTCGAGGCAAAACAGAACAGTGGGACACGGCACCAAGGTTGGGAAGCGTTGAGGCTGGGAAGGGTCGTGTACCTGTTGGAAAACGTGGTACTGGATAAAGCAAACACGTGGGCACAGGAAATGTTAGACTATGGAGCTCAGATCCTGACCAGAAACAATCTGGAAGAATCCCTATATGCCATACCAAATCTGACTGGGAGGAAAGCCGTTGTCTTTTAACTTGCCTGATCCTATTAACCTATCTTATGCCTGTCTGGCAAATTACTCCCCAAGAGGCTCAAGCGAACTTTCGATCCGGTCCCGACGCGTATGCGGTGGGGTTAAAAGTGGATCCGAAATGGTGATTACCAGTGCGTTCAACTATTTTGACACAGATACTGTTGCGCTTTTTACTCCTTTTTTAAATACGAATGCACTGCTTGTTCCCGTACCCAGAAGTTCTTTACTGCAACCTCATTCGTTGTGGCCCAGCCTGGTTATCGCTAATTTACTTGTGGCGCATGGATATGGCAGCCAGGTGTCCACATGCCTGCAAAGAACCAAAGCTGTTCCCAAGTCGTCAGCCAGTTATACTGCCGAGTCAAGACCATCGGTTAGTACTCAACTGGATAGTCTGATCGTTGAATCGCAAATTATAACTCACCGGCAAATCACGCTGATCGATGATGTTCTGACACTTGGAAGAACATCGGTTGCCTGCGCCTTAAAACTTAAAGAGGTCTATCCCGATATTGAAATAAAGCTTTTTGTACTACTGCAGACAAAGGGGCTCATTTCAGAAATTGCCCAATTCATTGAGCCTTATGTGGGTGAAATAACTTATAATTCCAATACGGGAAAAACAACCCGGTCTGGATAAACTCTCCAAGTTTACATTCAATACATAGTTTACATTTAATCGTTGGACGGATAAAAGGTAGAGTTAAGCTTTCTTTAACTGTATGGAAACTGCTCTCATACGATGGAATGATCAACTGCGTAACGAATCAGATCTGCCATATTCTTTGCGTTGGTTTTCTCAAGCATGTTTCGACGGTGAGCTTTCACTGTGTGCAGGCTCAGACATAAGCGATCTGCTATTTGTTGGCTGGTCAACCCTTCCAGTATCCATTTAAGAATCTCCCTTTCCCGACGCGTGAGTACAGCCTCTTCTTCATCCGGGAAAAAATAACAACTGTCTTCCAGGATAATCTCACCGGAGGGATTGATTCGCTCAATCCGATGAGCCATCCGGCTATCGGTTTTATAGGGAGTAATATCGGTGACAGTGCCATAACTCAACAGAGGATTGGCATGAGTATCGGTTGTCAGATAAACCATTTTTTGCAGGATCTGTCTGACTTTTCCATCGGATCCCTTTATGCGATAGGTTGAACAGAACTGGTATTGATCACAAGGCTCGGATTGACACGTAAGAAGGAACTGGGCATACGATTTAAATATCCTGTCACTGAACAAGTGTAAATCCTCTTTCAGAAAAGTATGCATATGAAAGGCGGCTCCTCCTTCAAAGTACGCTTCCTTTCGATGACCAAGTACCTGAACAGGACTTCCGGAAAGGAGCTGATAGCGAAGATTCTGGTATTCGAGAAGATACACCACTGTCTGAGCGGCTTCAAACATATATCTGGATAAAGCAGTAAACCGCCAGCCTTCCTGCTGATCAGGGGCCGATGAGAGATAGTATCGGTATCTGCGCAAATAATCAATATAAGAGAATACTTTGCTCATTTCTAGTGCCAGCAAGCGGTTAACATACGGAAGAATTAAAGGGTAAAAGGGCGCGGGCCGATAGGGTGAAAATAAAAAGTGAGACGCTGATTTCAAAGTGTTTAACCGGGAAAAATACCTCTTTAGAGCTATTGATGAATAGCTGTGCTGAGAATAAATTTACAATAGGTCAATCCGGAATCGGAGCCGGAATACGGAAAGATATTTCGCCATCCGGTAACAGTATGAAAAATACCACAAATGAGGTATTGCCAATCCAGAGAAAACTTCTGAGTATAAGCTAGCAAATAATCTGCCCACCCAACCTCAAAAAAACATGAAATCGAGTACCTTTCCTGTACGCATTGCTGCTATCCTGTTTTTCCTGTATGTCGGTAATATCCCTGTGATAGGGCAGAGTACTGACATGATTAAGTTTTACATTCTGTATGATGTTTCTAACAGTGTTCCCTTGGTAGATCGTAAACAGAATCTTAACACCATGCTTAATGAACTTATCCAAAAAACGCTTGACCTTAAAGATCCTTATCTAAAATCCAGAGTTGTCTTTGATTTTATTCCTTTTGGAACAGATTCAAAAATTAACCAAAAAATTATTGCTTATTCTGAAAATGAGATGTCAGCAGGTGCTCTACAACAAAATAAGGTGATATTAAACCTAATCAATGAGCAAATATCCAAAAGTTCAGATAATAGAAGTACAGATATCTATAGTGCTCTTGATATACTCTTAAAAAAGATAGGCAATGATCAAAATGATCCCATAACTAATTGGTCATCAGGTGTTTTCTTGTTGACTGACGGAAAATTAGGAGAGAGAGATTATAACTCATTCGGAGGAAAGTTCCCAACACTTTCTGTATATCTGGATACTGTCAATACAATAATCGAGAAAATTCAGAAGGTTGCTAACATTCCTTTTTTCACCATTCAAACTTCTCCTACTCCCTATAGTGGAATATTCCGAAAGTATCTGGATTCTATAAAGCCTATTCGGGATAAACAGGAATTTTACACGAATGATCATTCATTCTGGATTACACGTACACGAAAATTCAATATAGATGACAGAGATAGTGCTTATATAGCTTTTCAAACCTTTGTAGATAATACCAAGGATTTAATAATGGATTATCAGGAGGGGATACGATATGATAGCGTTGGCGTAGCGATCAAAGTGCAGGAAGTTGTTAATGTTCTCAATTATTTAAGGATACTCTACCGAGAGCCTGATTTATTGAGTCTTATTAGTAGATTAGGCTTAAGTAGCGATCCTATATTTATAAAGCTTAAGCCCTTACTGAATTATCTTGAAAAAGCCAATCTGTCTCGTGAGGATGTATATGAGATCAACCAGATGGTCGATTATTATACAAAAAGATCCAACGAACTGGAAACCTTTATGAAGAGCTTGCAAAAGCCTGCTTTAAAGAACTTATCTCTAACTGAGGCTCCTAAGATATTAGAAAGCTTACGGCTTAGAGAATCCTACCGACCTGTTGATTTTACTGATGTAAAAAAAGTGGTGCAGGTAGAAGGGCTAAATAATCTGAACAAAAACCTGATCAACGGACTGGCAGACTATATGATTGAGAGAACAAAGCAAGAGGCAATCTATGCTTTTCTGGACAATGTGAATGAGTCGGTTATTTCCAGAGCCAAAGAGGTGGAGAAATATGTGTTTCCCTATACGGTCAACAAGATTTCAGATCCGAGAAACTATCCTGATCTGACCATTCTGCGGGAGGCACTGTATCGTGATCTGAGAAACATACCTAACAATATCATCCAATATCCCCAATTTTACCGATCAGAGGCATTAATCTCCCTGGCCTACTATTATAAGTTTTATGACGGGTTAACAAGGTATGGATCACTTGAACAGGCAGTAAAGGCTATTGTGGATCACCGTATTCAATTGCCTAAGTCAATTACACTTCAAAATTCACGAAATGTTGAACAGGCTCTGTACTTTACAGCAAGGCTGATCGATTTTCTTTCCCTACATGACTTAACCTCCCTATACAAAGACAATGATACAGAGCAAATCAAAGCCTTATCTACACTAGCGGTTGCCATTGCCATCGGAGACCGAGCGGACTATGATAGTATTGATGTTTCGAAAGCAGTGGATATAGTCAGACACGTATACTCAGAATACTCACTTGTCACCAAACAGATAGAAGCTCTTCATAAATTGTTGGAAAATCATACCAATCAACTGGATTATGATGGTTATAAAAGATACAAGGCCGAGGTAGTAAATGATATCTTATGGCGAAGTGCAGAACTGTTACTCTCCGGATTTGAAATACTGGAAACATTATCAATTGGCCAGAAAAACCCATATACGTTATCGGCCTTTCAGACCAAGGAAAGAGTGGAACAGCTCACCCGATTATCTCGTGACTGCATCGAATCATATTTTCTGATCCAACAGGAAAAATACCCCCAGGCAGTGCTTATTCTGGCTCCCCATGTAGTGAAAGCCATTTATCCGATTCTAACAAGGGAATTGAGGGACGATCTGATCAAAAAACGCTACAACCGGGAGAGAATTCAATTTGATATTACAAAGATAAATTCCTTTTTGGACTCTCTATACAAAGATTCTGCAAGGACTAACCTCAAAGCAGTATTGACAAAACCATATCCCTCGAAAGATCTACTTGAGGAAGAACTTAATAAACTATTTTTGTCAGATTTGATACCACTTATTAAACATTCTTCAGATAAATTCGAACTTGATAAGGAACTATTGAAGAAATTGTCTGATAAACTGAACGAGGCTGTGAAAGAACCTATACAGTTTGCAGATAATTTTTTTAAGTCAACAGATAACATTGCTGTTGATGCGTTAGTAAATGAATTTGGAACCTTGTATGAATACAATGATAAGCTATCCAGGCTTATTGTGGTGGCAGGAGAAATCAGTGCAGCCTCTTCGGCAGAAGATATCAAAAAGATTCTCTCAAAGTATGCTTTGCCAGTTGCCAGCTACAAATTAAAACGAGAATGCCGAAATACCTTTATGATTAATGCATATGTAGGTATCGGATCAGGATTTGACAACATTTTCCGTAGTATAGGGGTTACTCCAGCCTTGTTTGCACCGGTCGGAGCCGAGTATTCATGGCGATGGAAAAGAAAGTTTGCTCAATCCTTTTCTCTGTTTCTGAATGTGATGGATATAGGAAATGTAATCAACTATCGTCTTACCAATAAAAATGATGAAAATAGGAATGTAATCAATTTCGAAAACATACTCTCGCCGGGGTTGTTTGCAGTATTTGGAATTGTAAGAAAGGTGCCTTTAAGTACCGGTATAGGCTATCAGGCAAATCCAGGGAGGTTAACAGTTTTTGCTGCATTCGATCTGCCCTTATTCAACTTTGCAAAAAGGTATTAAGTAGTTACCCAAAATGACTAATGTGTTCAAATGTGTATAGTCAGGTTGGCTCGACTATACACATGAACAGAGAGTGGATTTTGTTAATTAAAATTATATGTTAGAGAAACATATCCACCTGTTTGCAGGCATTTTTTGTAACTGAGTTCAGGTTTGTAGGTATTGGGATAGGTGCGAAAAGCTTCTATACTATCTGAAAGTTTCTTGACTTCACCCAGCACCAGTCCGCCATTGACTGCGATACGGTTTTTAACTCCAAATAGTACTGACCCGCCCAACATATACCGAACCGAACTTGTATTATCTATGCCCGCCCCGGCATTGAAACCCCAGCTGATCGCTGGTGCTACCTGCCAAGATAGATGCGCCAGCGCATGAATGCCCAATCCCCATTTTCCTTCCTGCTCCTTTTGCAAACGATAGGACTGTACGGTATCAGTTGCAAGCACAGGCTGTACCACATAATTATCGTCTTTCAGTTGAGCGCCAAATAAGCCTGTACTGAAAGTGATATGCGGTTTAATACGACGCACATGTATTGAAAAGGAGCGTGTTTCGGAAGGGAGCGGAGTAGAAAAGTCCTCTTTGGAGCGGGGGGTGATCTGTATGGTAAAGTTCATCAGATCAGCTACAAGTTCTATCGGGGGCGAGGTGTACTGGAAATTCTCCTTTACGACGCTTAACTCCAGCAGCAAGCCATCCCGTAATTGTTTTTCGTAGTTGCCCTCATCCATCGCCTTTTTAATGCGTTTTACTTCGGCAATTTCCGGGCTGTCCGGACCTGTCCCAGTTAGTTTGACAATTCGAGTGTATAAGGCATTGAGCCTTTGTATGCGTTTTATACTTTCTTCGTAGAGGGTGTACTTGTCATTTTGTGATCTAGACAATACACTGTCCGCAGGAATATAAGTAGGATCATGAAGTTGTACTTCGAGCAATACGTTTCTGTCTAATTGCTCGCTAAGTTTCTCATACTCTTTAAAAAAATCCTTTATGGGATCTTTGGATTTCTCGGCATCTTCTGAAGCGGCAGTGAGTTGTCCTGAAGGGGTAGAAGTAACCGATTGGACAGGTACACCCAAAAGCTTTGTCAGAAGTTCTGGCGGTTGTACGTTGAACTCGGTGTGATTGTAGGTTACAGTTACATTATACAAAAAACGGTTGATTTTATTTATTTGAACCGGTAGCTCAACGCCTTCTTTAAGAATATTCTTTTCGGGTATCTTAAGTTTATGTTCCTTAAAGTCATAGGTTATGAAGTCATCGGTTATGCTTTGCCCGATCAGAGTCAAAGGGTAGAGTCCTACTAATAGACTCCATACCCATACTATTCTTTTCATATACATGATATACAAGTCATTAGGATACAAATCATTAGGTTACAATATTATGTGGGATTTTTGACAAAAATTCTTTCTGCCAATGGAATAAGAATTGTAGTAAGAATCATTACGACTGAACCGATCTTGGGTTCAGTCCAAGCTTCTTTTAACTTTTCAAAAGGACCACCCAGCGCGAACGCCCATACTGTGAATGCAATGGGTGCAGTAATGGTTTGGTAGATTGGTTTGGTCAGACCAGGTTGTTTCGTAAAAAACCAAGTATAAAGTGGAGTGATACCGAGTAGAATATAAAAAATTATCCACTTTGATTTATCTTGATCGAGCAGACTAGGTATGGCTACATATGCAGCCACAATTTCTGTCGGAATGTATTTGACAATTTTCTGTAAAAAGCCATCTGGCTTCGTATTTGGGTCTAGTACAGCATCCTGTGCGGAGTATACACGAGGTCTTAGTGATTTTTCCATGATAAATATTTGGTTATAAAATGAGTGTGATAGGATTGTAAGATGAGTGTAATAGGCTATCGGAAAGCTATCTGTGTAGTCAATAGACGTTTTTGCAAACTTCTGCGCATGGCATCCAAGGCTGAAGGAGCATCAATACGGAGGTAATCTTTCTCGGAGTGAGGAACATTATCATCTTCGTCGTTGCCATCGTTAATCACCACGGCTCCACTGCGCAGACACTCTGTCAACAGATCTACTGAGGGAAGCGTGCCTGTGGTTTTTTGGTGAAATTCCTGCAACAGCAACACAATGCCCGTAGTGACAGGGGTCGCCTGACTAGTACCTTGTTGAATGGATTCGCCTCGATCTGACGCGATGCCAGAGGAAGTAATAGGGGCGCCTGGAGCAAAGATATCGGTTCTGCTATAAGGGTCTGTGGTTTGGTGTAAACGTTGGGAAAAAGGGGTAATGCGGTCGGATCCCGTACTAAAGGCCTCTGCTCCAGAGGCATAGGTAAAGCTACCTACGCTAGAATCATAGACTGCGCCTACGCTGATGGTTTTTGCCACAATGGCTGGAAAAGACATGCCTTCTTGCTTGTGCTTAAAATAAGCGTTTCCAGCAGCCACAATTACAGGGATATGTAATTCATATAACTGCTGAATTAATTGGTAGGTATGGGTGCTCTGAAATTCTGCATCATTTATGTAGTTGCCTTCATCTCCCAATGACATGCTCACCACTGTGATATGGTATGCCTGATAATTATCCAGTATCCATTGTAGGGCAGTGTTTACCCATTCGAAGTCTCCTCCGGCTGTATCGGAGAGAACTTTCAACGGAACCAGGTTTGCGCCTGGTGCAATGCCTGTATGAATTCCTTTGGCTACGATAATGCCTGCCACGTGGGTTCCATGACCTTGTCTATCCGAGGCATCATTGGGGTTATTATCAGGGATAAAGTTACGCTGAGCGATTACTTTGCCTGCAAAATCCACATGTGTAGTCCGTAAACCTGTATCCAATACCGCTACAGTAAGACCAGAGCCATCCACCTGGTAGGTATTACGGGCACGGAGCACACGAATCAGTTGGTCAGCCTCTATATCCTGAATCAGAAACTGCCGATGCTCAAATTGCACAGGCGCCGGGGGAATGGGAATTTTTGGAAGAGGTGTCATAAAAATACAAAGAATCAAGTGAATAATTTATTGTTTGAGTAGAATCAGATGTCTGATTCGTTGTAGCAAACCAAAATGCCAATCAGAATCAGAGTGAAAAGAATGGACTGAGAACGATGTTTGTTGATTGCTCAAATAAGTAGTTGGGTCTGTAAGTTGATTTTGTAAATGGGTTATTTCTGCTGAGTCGGTTTGTTTTTCGTATTGTTTTAAGTTCATAGGATTAAGTGATACTACCAGTTATGCTTGAGTCTACTATATATGGATTTACTGAGTCTTGGCTTACAATATGCCTGGGATAAAAATGCTGCATTAGAAACCATTATCAATGCTGCAAATCTATTAGATACACGAAGCTGGGAGTAGGGGGGATGTCCCGAATTTAGTACCATGTTTTTCACGTTTTTGGTACGGGAGAAATACGGTATTTTTTATTTTGTTTTTAATTAATATATTGGAAGTGAGACTTTTGTGTCGAATGTTGTTTTGGAGCATCTTGTCCCATATCGGTTATCCAATTAGTTTTCAAATGAAATTTTTATAAACTCTTTAACCACTCATTCTTATGGCAACAAAAACCGATAAAGAAAAAGAAACTGACCTTAATGCTTTACAAAAGGCATTCTCGACATTCAAGCAGCTTGTGGACAGTCAAGACAAAAACTTTGCTTTGGCGCCAACCAAAGAAGCCTCTTTAGAATCTTTAACCACTATAGGAAAAATCTTGGAATCCATAGAATTCTTTCAAACTGTTGCACGGAACCTGGGAGTTGTGCCGTTTGATCATCATGTTACTTTGGAAGAGGTAAAGCCAAGAAGAGAAGCTTTGTTAAACCATCCTAAACTAAAACCCTTAATAGAGTTAGGTCTGATAACCGCCATTGTATTTGATATAGAATCGTTGAAAAAAATGGTTAGTGTTACTCCTGCGTTTACAGAGATGCATTCCTATCCGCTTATGCACACAGTAGATAGTCAGGAATTTATAACTCAAGTTTTGATCGGAGCAAAATCCGACGGAAAAGAGGATTTTCAAACAATGGAAGATGTGTTTAATCCCTGGCCTCCTAAAAGTGCTGCCTCAAGTAATACACTAGATGGCCAGCTTTCTCCAGAAAATGAAGAAATAGATGTTTAGGTATGAGTATCTAACCATATAATATTTAATTAATGCATGTTTGAGTAATGGAGGTTATCTACAGTATTTATTTTGCCATTCTTGTGGTAGCGATTCTATCCGGTTTGTATCGAATGGCTAAACTTTCACCTGCAAGCAAAATCTTACTTTGGCAGGTGATGCTCACTTGTATAGTAGAGGTTATGGCCTACATTAGTTTAAAGCAATGGGGCCATAACCTCTCTATTTATCATGTCTTTATTCCAATCGACTTTTTATTGATTTCTCTGGCTTACCATCGGGAACTGAAGCAACCCTACCTGATTTACACCAGTTTGTTGATTGGGATATGGGCTATGATGAATGCCTTGTTTTTTCAGCCTTTTCTTGAGAAATTTCCATCCAATGTGATTCTTCTGACCAGTTTTTTTACCGTGCTATGGACACTGGTTTTCTTTAGAACACTATTGAAAAACTTTGAAGATAGAAGCTTTACCGCTTATCCGCTTTTCTGGATCAGTTGCGGCTGGTTGTTTTTCGATACTGTGAACCTGTTCAGCTTTGGCAGTTATGCGTTTTTACACCAGAATGCGAGTGCCGAATTCATTTCAATTGTTTCCACGCTACGTTATTTTACGAATTACTTGTTGTATATGCTTTACTCAGTGGCCTTTTGGTCTAGGCAACAGACACTGTTTCTGCGCAATGAATAAATTAAGATGAATAGCCCCGATAGTAGCATTGTTTTCAGTTTTGTCATTGGCACCCTGATTCTGATTGCACTGATCATTTTCATTATTTCATTTGCACTGTTGTTTCAAAAGCGGCAGGCTCGTTACTTACGCGAACAAGCCTTTCTGAAAACACACTATGAGCAGGAAATTCTAAGGTCACAGATTGAGGTGCAAAATCAGGCACTTGAGCAGCTTGGGCGGGAACTACATGATAATATTGGCCAGCTGCTGACCGTATTGAAAATAAATATCGGAACCCTGCAAGAGGAAGTTTCTAAAGAATTGTCTGCACCCGTGGAGGAACTAAACCTACTTACGGACCTGATTATTGGTGAAGTGCGGGGGCTTGCCAAGAGTCTGGACAGCCAATCCCTCCAAGAGTTCGGTTTGCAACAGAGCCTAGCTTATGAATTGCAACGAATTCGCAAAACGCGACGCTATGAAACAGAGCTTGTGATTGAGGGAATACCTTACCGGTTTGATTTCAAGCAGGAAATCGTTCTTTTTCGCATTGCCCAGGAACTGTTGAACAATGCCATTAAGCATGCCCAAGCCCGCCATTTAACAATAAGCCTCATTTATGGGCCTAACCAGTTTGAGCTGCATTTTAAAGATGATGGTAAAGGATTTGATCCACTTTCATTACCAGAGTCAATAGCAAATGCGGGTGTGGGATTAAAAGGCATTTACCAACGAACGACTTTATTAGGTGGTAAATGCTCATACCAAACGGCTATAGGCCAGGGAACCTGTGTTTCTATAACAATACCCGCATCCAAAGATTAAATTACGCTTGCAAGTAGTTTCGATACATTCTATGAAACACTATCATCTATGAAATACACCATTGTCATTGTTGATGACCACCATCTAGTAGCCCGCGCTTTTACTGGATTAATCGAGAAACATCCCGCTTATTCGGTTATGTATGAGGCTTCCAGTGGGGTGGAACTGATTAGGAATTTTAAACTCAAACGCATTCCCGACATAGTTCTGCTCGATACGAATATGCCCGAGATGGACGGGTTTCAAACCGCGCTCTGGCTTAAAAACAATTACCCTGAGGTAAAGATACTCGCCCTTTCGATGAATGATAAGGAAGAAGCCATTGTCAACATGATCCGAAACGGCGCATGCGGGTATTTGCTCAAAGGTTGCAGCCCGGCTGAGCTCAAGCTGGCACTGGATCTGATTGTCGAGCGAGGGTTCTATTATTCTGAATTTGTTACCGATAAACTGGTTAGAAACTTAAATACTGCTCCTCCTGCAGATCCCATTCAGGCATTGGGACTGAATTCTCGTGAAATTGAGTTTGTCAAACTTGCATGCAGCGATCTGACTTATCAACAGATTGCCGACAAAATGTGTGTAGCCACCCGGACAGTAGATGGCTACCGGGAATCTGTGTTTTTGAAAATGAATGTGAAAAGCCGTGTGGGTATGGTGATTTATGCGCTCAAACATCATATTATGGAACTTTGATGGTATGCCTCTTTTGATATGCCTATGATGATAGGCCCTTGATGGTTGAACTGTCAATCCTTCTATTGATTTTTCCAGGCTTGTATGTGCTTCTTCAAATACTCTCGGAGCTCTTCGTTGCAAGCGTATACAAAAGTCCCTCTTATACCCCGGTACAGTATCGTCTTGTAAATGTTTATAATGTAGGCTTTCAAGACCTTAGGGTCTTTGATACCCTTTTTGCCGTAATTATCAAAATACTTCTCCGGGTCAACTTCCAGGCAATTTCGCTCCTTGTTGTAATTTATCTCGTGACCGAAAATAACGGCTGCATAATTCAAATCATACCCTTGGGTGGTATGAATGCACCCAATCTCGCTAAAGGCATCTTCAGAATGAACCCAATCCTCTTGGGTGGAATTCCATTTGAAAGCCAGCCCGTCCAGTTCAATATCCTTTGTATCCGTTGGGGGTTTTGGACTTTGCTTGGGGTCAGATTTCCAGGGCCAGGCGTAACCAGCAATCATTCGGCATAAACCATATTGCTTTTCCCTTTCCACCAATTCAGAGTGCAGGTCCAGGAAACTGTCAAAAATGTACAGTTCATAGGAATCATCTTGATATAAACCCGATTGTTTTCGTCTCACATGCAGAAGCTCATCGACAAAGCCTATGTAGTTACTGCCCCCTTTGACACGCATCTGGGATTTTAACTTTAGCTTGAGTACGTGCTTATCAGCTAGCAGTTGACCGAAATCTTCTGCATTTACATCGGAAGGTTTGACCGATTGGGCGGGGTCGTAGAAAAAGATCTGGTTTTTACTGTTTTCAAGTATCCAGTTCAGTTCAGTCCCGGTATCGTCTAAGCCCAGCTTTTGATTGTTTGCCTTAAATGCTCCCATCCAGCCAATGTTTTTGTATTGGCGCAGCCGATGGGCTTCATCGACAATGAGAAGGTCGTATTTTTCCACTACCTGAAAGGTATCGGATGGACTGATTACCATCGAAGCTTTTAGTCCCGGAATTTTCCTGAAGACGTTTTTTAAAGAAGTCCGTAGCGAACTCATCGCCACTACCAGTCCGATCTTGGCTTTTGGGTATTTTTTTTGAAAGGCCCGTATGTAGGTGATTTCCCTTAACTGTTCATCGTTGTAATCATCCGGACTTGTTTCAAGCTGTGAGCTGAGCAGTTTGATCAGATAGATGGCCAGAATCGTTTTCCCGGTACCGGCGCTACCGCTGACAAAGATTCGGTTTGAGTTTCTGGAAGTCAAACCGTCCAGTATCTCAAGGACCGAATTGTACTGATCCTCGTTGAGGGCTTTATAGGGGGAATACTTGAACAGTTCCGAGTTTTCGATCTCGGTTAATGATTTTGACACGATACTCTTTTCGATTAGCTGTTGCCACACTTGCCGGAAAAGATTTTTGTAGCTGTCTTTTTGGTAATAATTGTGATTGATAAGGCCGCTGTTACCGTTTTGAAGTTGGTAGGTTCCTTCGGCGGTAATGTACTGGATCAGATTGGATTCAATATCAAGCGTGGCTGATTTGTTAAACTTGTCCGATCCGATAATGGCAATTTTATCAAGTGAGTTTCTTTCCGGGTTGGCCAGGTGGGTCTTGATCCGGCTTAGCGCATGGGTGGATTCACCTACGTAGGCGGTTTTAATCGAATCACTCAGGATAAAATAGACCAACGGCCACTGGTTTTTGACCCATGGATTCTGCCCGATTTTATCCAGGGCGTCTTTTGTGAAATCGTAATACTCCGAAACCTCAATGGAAACATCGAAAAGTGGATTCATGTCAAGGGATGGTTTCATAGTTGATCGTATTTTTTAGCGGATCCTTTTGCTTTATCCACCGGGTACTTTTGGGCATTTTTGTTGATTTTTTCCAGCATGATCTGTTTAACATCCAGGCCATACTTTTCAGCCATTAGAAAGCAAAACGATAATACATCCGCCAGTTCCTCCTTTACTTTCTGTGGATTTGCATCTTCTGGTTTTTTCCAAAGGAACTCTTCGAGCAGTTCGCCCGCTTCGATACTGATGGCCAATGCCAGGTCCTTGGAATTATGAAACTGCTCCCAGTCGCGTTCGTTTCTGAACTCAAGCAATTTAGCGGTTATCAGACGTATGTCGCTCATATCTATGGTTCTGATTTGTTTAAGTCTGCGTTGGATGCAATGATCGGGTTTAATGCACGGACAGGGATAAGTTAAGGATTTTCGGAGTTGGTTTGTCAATGGAAATAAAATTAATGCTAAAAAAGCATTAATTCCCCAGTGCCACGTTTGTATTTGGAGCCAGCTGTCAATTATAGGATCTGCGTTCTATCAAATTCAATTATTAAAATTGTCGTGTTTATATGATGGCTAAACAGCTGATTTGTAAACCAAT
The DNA here is from genome assembly GCA_963520985.1 of uncultured Sphingobacteriales bacterium. GTDB lineage: Bacteria > Bacteroidota > Bacteroidia > Cytophagales > 172606-1 > Xanthocytophaga. The sequence continues at coordinate 7,602 of CAUQTA010000012.1, read as the reverse complement.
TTAGTGGAACGGCTAGTAGGCTGCTGAAAGCTCCGGTTACTGAAACACCTGACTGGAGACAATTTTCATTTTTTCAATCCTTTAGTGGGAAAAGAAGAGAGAATATGTATTGATAGGATAAGTAACAAGAAAGATTCTACTCATGAACAGCACGAACCTTTCAAATGTGCTTTAGGTCATTGATGTCCCTCCAAATGTATCATAACTGATTTGCAGCAAAAATCTGCGATATTGAATAATTGACATTGCTCTTGTTATGAAGGATAGAGAGTAATAGGGCTCTTGCTACATTATACTGCTCGTATATCTTGATATACAAAATCTTTCATATTCGGTACTTGTGATAAAGTGAAAAGTTAGCAATATTCAAGTTTGTCTTACATGTGATTTTTTTATTGGATATATAATTGGTATTGCTTAAGTATTTTCTCCTCATTTGAAAGAAGGGATTTACAAGTGATTATTCTACCCGGATCATTATCCGGTTGTTCATAGAAGCAAACTATTTTCAAACAAGAGCAGAACTGCAAAATTTTCGGATCTACTATTGGAAGACACCTTAAACCTAAAGTTATTTTGAATCCTGAATATGTATCATCACACATATTAAACTTACGAATTTGGCTCAGTTTTACCCGGCACTTCAAAAGATCAAGGAACACAAGGTTCAACCTGAACCCGGGGAATGGCAACTGCTTCACTTCCTGGAAAAAACGTTGAACAGTTCATATGAGGTATATTATCAGCCTTACCTGAATGGGGATCGCCCTGACGTTATCATCATGCGTAAGGGCGGGGGTGTTTTGATCGTCGAGGTAAAAGACTGGCATTTGGATTCCTATGAATTGGATTTCAGAAAGCGCTGGAAGGTAAAATGGGTAGGGGCTTACGTCAAATCTCCCATAAGTCAGGTTCTGCAGTATAAAGAGAATCTGTATGACTTACACATTGAGGGGCTGCTTGAGAAAAAACTGAAAGATTACAAATATTGGAAACTGGTGCATTGTGCCGTCTATTTTCACAATGCCAATCAAGCGGAAATTGACGGTTTTCTGGTTAAACCGTTTAAGGATGACAAAACTTACCAGACTTTTCTCAAGTATAATATAACTTTATTTGGTAAGAACTCCCTGGTTTCAACAAGGTTAGCGGAGGTATTTGATCGGTGGCCGCTTGACAATGATTCCACTACCAAACAAAGTTATTTCTCGGATGAATTATATAAGAGTTTTTGCAGGTATCTGCAACCTGTCTGGCATGCCTTGGAAGATGGCAAATACATCCAGTATAACAAGGAACAGCAACCCTTCATCCACAGTAAGCCTGAAGAGATATTGATCAAAGGAGTTGCGGGGTCAGGAAAAACCACCGTATTGGCTGCCAGAGCAGTTAGTGCGCATAAACGCACTGACTCAACTGTTCTAATCCTTACCTATAACGTTGCCTTGAAAAACTATATTCATGATAAGATAAGCCGGGTGCGTGAAGAGTTCAGTTGGAAACATTTTCGCATACACAACTATCATGATTTTTTTGGCTCTACAATGAATAATCTTGAAATAGATTTTCATTTTCCTCCAGATTTTGATTCATATTCTGCGGAGCAGCAATCAGCGTATTTCGAACGTTTCTATTATTCGAATGAATCTTTATTTTCTGCTTTCTCTGAAAGGATTCAGAAGTATAGCACTATTCTGATTGATGAGGTTCAGGATTACAAATTACCATGGCTGAATATCATCAAGAAATATTTCCTGGCTCCCGGTGGAGAGTATGTTCTGTTTGGGGATGAAAAGCAAAACATCTACAATGTGGAGCTGGAGCAAAAAAACCTGAAAGTAAACCTGGCAGACAATCGCAGGCAATACAAACTCAAACGAAAAGAGCGGTTCGGGAATAAGATTGGCAATATCGCCAATGAGTTTCAGAAGCTGTATTTCAGGCAGAAATATAACCTGGATGAGGGTCTGTTAGTGGAAGAGGTGCAGCTTACATTCGGCGGAAATACACTGTATCAGAAATTGGAGCCTCCGGTTCGATCTGATGGTATTGTAAACTATATTCAAAACGAAATCATTGGCATCAATGCTCACCCCAATGATACAGTGGTATTGGGAGCATCGATTGAACTCTTACGCCAATTGGATTACTTGTACCGCATACAGACACATGAAAAAACATCGACTACATTTGAAACGTTAGAAATATACTATAAAATTTTTCTGCAGAAGCTTCATTATGACACTTTTATACAGGATGGTCTTGCGCTTATCGCAAGTAACAAAAAGATAGACTCAGAGAAGGAAGATGAACAAGAGGTTAAATTAAGTAGTCTGCTGTGTATTCGAAAAATGCTTCAAGATTTTCCATCTGAGAATGGAACTGCGAAGCTTAACCAACTGCTAACAAAATTCAAGGTAAGTAAAGCTGATTTCGAAAGCTGGTTCACGGATCGGGATCTTCAATTGCATCTGGCCCAATCCAAACGGTATGTCACTAGACGTGATCTGGAAAGGGTTAGAAACAATAAGCGAAATAATTTCTGGTTTAACAGTGGTGTGTTGAAGTTTTCCACCATCCATAGTTTCAAGGGTTGGGAAGCCCCCAATGTGCTTTTACTTGTTGATGCCGCTCCGATGGAAAAGGATATATCAGAACTTATCTATACCGGTATTACCCGTAGTAAAAGTAACCTTATAGTAATGAATCTCGGGAATAACGAGTATGACTGGAGTCTCAGTAAAATATTTGATTTGAGGAAAGAAAGTTTGTTCTGAAGGGTAACGGGATCGTTTTGGCTACCTTATCAGGTCTGTGGAATAAACTCAATGGTAATCTGAAATGGTCAAACCTTAAGCTGACATCATTGAAAATTTGATAACTGTCCATTTAAGTTCAGCTAAACCGCTTTAGGTGTTTTCTGATATATCTATAGCCGCCAGTCTGGACTATGTGGACATAACTAGTTTATGCCAGCCGACAAACAGGCTCAAACTTTAAAGGTATCAAACTTTCCGAAAATACAGCCGCTGCACCTGCACCGGATGAAACAGTTTGCCGCGCGCGGTCAGAAAGCCGTGCTCGTTGAGCTGACAGGCGATCTGGCTCCAGTTCAGACCCTGCAGATGCAAAGAGTGGATCATGGCCTTGGCCCTCCGGTTGTTCTTGTTTTCAGCGGCCTTTTTCTGCCAGACCAGGTTTCCCTTCACGCCTGCCTCAAGCGTCAGGTTCCCGGGTTTACCGAGCACGAAGCCCTGGGCCTTCTTTGCCGCCAGGGCCGCCTTGGTCCGCGAGGATATCAGCTCGCGCTCGTGCTGGGCCAGGACGGCGAAAATGCCGACGGTGAGCGTGTTGGCGTCGGGCATGTCGGCGCAGACAAAATCGACGCCCGAGTCACGGAGGGTGAAAATGAAGCTGGCGTTACGGCTCAAGCGGTCGAGCTTGGCGATCACCAGGGTGGCCTTGCGCTCTTTGGCGTAGGCGATGGCGGCCGAAAGCTGGGGCCGCTCGTTTTTCTTGCCCGACTCGACTTCGACGAACTCAGCTATCACCGGCCGGTCCTTGACAAACTGGCCCACGGCCGTTTTCTGGGCCTGTAGCCCCAGGCCGCTCTGTCCCTGTCCCTTGGTTGAGACCCGGTAGTAGGATACGAACTCCTTGCTCATAATGCTATACCCGTACAGTTTTAACCATGCAGCTTTAATTCCATTACTTACCCATATTGCTTCCTATATATATGCAGGCAGCCATGTGGCGGATGATTCACCGGCCCATTGCATGGGCTTTCCATTCGCAAATCCGCCTGCCTGATCACTCTCCGTCAGCATCAGTCCCCGTCAGCCTCGATCCCCTTCAGAAGGCGGATCCGGCGGATGCGCATGTTCAGATACTCCATTTGCTTCCCGTATTCGGATTTCAGAAGCTCCGTTTCCAGGTGTTCCTTTTTCAGGTCCCCACCAATATCCACCTTCGGTGTGGTCTTATCCATCGATTCGAAGTCGAATGGGACGTGACTGACCGAGCGGGCCTGGGCGTGATCGGGGCTGTAGCCCAGTTGAACCAGGCACTGGGCGATCTCGTGTTTTTTCCAGCTTTCCATTTTTGTGGTTTCTTCTATATGGTTTCAGTTGCAGTTAAATACGTCAAACGCTGTGGTTACCAGCTTCAACTTCCTCACACTGCCAATCCGTCAGGCTCCTTTAGGTGGAAGGGAGGGTAAAGATAACTAAAAAGCACCTGTTTTACAATTCCTGAACGACCGTTCGGGAATTGTAAAACAGGACGGGATTGCCATGAGAACATTCGGCGATAAAGCTGAGTCAACGGTTTTTCCACCCGCCGGGTTTTCATGCCTGAAGCGGTTTGCTTGAAAATCAGTTTGCAACCCCTCTGTCTGCAGGCCCGGCAGTTGGTCCCGGGACTCATGCGGACATATCCGGTTTTGATACGGTCCCTGATTCTTCGCCGGTTGGAATTCGGCCGGTTCGGTTTGTGGCCGTCAGGTTTTCGCTGCTGGTTCGACAGTGGAAGCGAACAGTCCTGAGTGGGATTGAACAGTCTGGGATTGAACCTTACCCGGCCGGATTGCCGTCTGACCATGCATCGCCGTCTGATCACACCTTGATGGGAACACAAGGGGAACATACAATCCGGCCGATGAGACAGCGGGTTTGGCAAAGATTGGCGGGTGCGTTTTGCAAGCGGAAAAAGTCCGGTCAGACGATCATTCGTTTATGCTGATACCTTTATTGAAAGGAGGGATCAATAGTTCGGTTGCCTCGTCGGAAGATCGGGCCGAATCAAGAAAGCATGGAAAGTGCCGCGCTTGGGTGCATTGGCACGGGTGGTGGATAAAGAAGAAATCATTGAAGGCAAAGAGAAATTATCCATTCGGAAGACAGCTGCTTAACCAAAAAAAATACCAGAAAACACAACTAATGGCTAAAAACAAAAAGCCCTCAGATTGTATCTGAAGGCTTTGTTCTGCGGTGTGGACGGAACTTTTGAAATGGCTTTTCAATTCAACACAACTCTCTCAAAATCAATGCCTTACATATCTAAACTTTTATCACTCAAGCAAAGCAGACCAAAGTAGGAAGAAACAGTCTAGACCTAGTTCAAGAATTGTAAAATAGTATCCTTCCCAAAGGGAAAACCGACTATAAAAATAGAGTTCCCATCTTTTGCAACCTCACATCTACCGAAATAAAGCCAATCAAGTATTTATGTCACCGTCAAACCTGATTTCAATGTATTGCCCCTTATCATGCCTAACTTTGCGGATCTGCACCTTTATCAGATGAGTTGTAGACAAACTAGCCAGTGACCGAATGAAAACACATGAAAAGGTTTCCCAACAACTCTGGCAGGTCTAAAAGAGTAAATATCGCTTAGCGACGAAACCTGAGATCACATCGCAAGTATGTATCCATTCGATATTAAAAGGACAACTTCTTAAAACATTATTAATCAAAATAGTATCTTTTCAAAACACAAAACCCTCGCCTGTTTTGGACAAAGGTTTCGTGTTTGCGCGTCATTCTGTGTCAGGTAAAAAAAGCAAACTGGTTACAGTGCCAAGGGTAATCACCAAACCATGTATGCCACTTTTGGATTCTTACTCTGATACCAAACCTTATAATCTTTGTTCTCCAATACCTTTATTCCAGAAGGCAAATTTTGATAACGTTCATACTCTTTATTGGCTACTTGATAAGTGAAATGAACCGCATCGTTTACGGAAACTTCTTCAACCATCGTAGTCCAAGTAACAGCAAAATCCTTCTTGTCTGCAATAATTGGTTTATCGAATAACATGATGGATTCATCTACATCTAATGGATCGTATAGAACCTCATATTGCTCTCCCGTCTCCAAACTTACCGCTGGCTTGGATGTAATCCGCGTGTATGCTTTTCCATTCACAACATAGCTATACTTTAAATTACTTCCTTTCACAGAGATCTTTGCTGTGGTTCGTTTACCATGCTTCATTAACCAATCAGCTTCTTTATCTTGCTCTCGAATGAAATAGATAAATAAAGAGATTAGAAAAAAGCTTGTTATGTAAATTACAATGTTTCTTCTCATATTCTACTTTTTATCATTTGATAGCGTCTTTCACTTGTTCTCCAGTATAAGATGTTGCTGCTCCTGCTACCCCTTCTACTAGACGTTTTCTAAATCTCCCTTCTTTTACTCCACCCTCTACTATTGTTGCTGCCTTATTATAGTTATTTGAACCTACACGAAACTTTTTTGCCGCATCAGCGGTAGCCCTTACCTCAGCTTCCAATATACCATTAGCTACTTTGCCTGCTACCTTACCACCTATACCTCCACCCGGGCCTGCAACTACATCAACAGCAGCGTTTTTCAGATCCTTTTTCGTACCGACAATTCCACCTACAGTTTCTACTTGTAGTTTCTTTGTGTCTTTATTGTATTTAATATCTGTGCTAGCTTTTACCACTTCAGTTGGCAGCATCTTTAATGCTTCAATACTAGCTTCTTTAGCAACTTGTTTAGTAGTTTGTTTAACACCAAGTTTAACAGTAGCAGCAGCAATCCGGGTTGAAGCAGCAGTAACTTGAGCGCCACTATTAAATCCTGCTGTGACAAATCCTACAGCACCTGCAACTGCTATATCGGCTAAATCAACCTCTGTAAATGCTTCTTTATAGCTTTTGCCAGTGGCAAAATTAACAGCTACTTGGGTGGCATATTCGATACTCATTGATACTAATGCACCAGTAACTGGGTTTCCTGTTTTACCATCTGGATCATTATGTATTATTGGATTACAATATACATAATGATAAGGAGACCAAGATTCCTGATCTTCTTCCTCAGAAGCTGGATCAATGACATGCCACCTACCTAGCTGTGCATCATACATCCTGGCCCCGTAATCGGACCAGTTCAAACCGAACTCCTGTTGCTTCTCCTTGCCGTTGTACTGGAACTTGTGATTGGGCATGCCCTGCACCTCGATGCCAGCCAGGTTCCACCCCCACGGATCGTAATGGTTCTCCTGCACGATCAACGGCGGCTCCTGCGTCAGAGTCAGATCATCAAACAAAGCCGACACCCTGGCTGAAGCGTTCACAACACTGACCTGCACGGTCTGCTCCTCAGTCGCCTTGTACTGTATTTTCAGTTCCTGCCAGTTATTGAGCGATTCACCGGTCAGTTTCCGTGTTTGTAAGGACAGTATTTTTCCTGATGAGTCGCGGGCAATCACCTCCAGGTAGGCGTCGGGCAATTCGGCGTCTTTTTTGCCAAACCTTACCGGCACGGCCATTCCACCCCGGATCACGAGTCTTCGCTTGAGTTTGCCGTCGACCGTCTGGGGCTCATCGCCCAGAATCGGAAGTGGCACCCAGTTTCGCTTGGCCTTGCCCCTGGACTCGACATAACCGAACACGCTGGCCGTGAGTAGTTCGCCTGCCTGGAGCTTGACCGTTTTGCTCGGACCACTCTGGGCTAGAAGGCGTGCCGCATAGCGCCCACTGTGCGCCGGTCCGGCCGTACGGGTGGTGCTCACTTTCTGGAAAGAAGCTTCCTCCTTGACTGCCAGTGCGGGCTCCATCGACAAGCGGG
>CAUQTA010000011.1:0-175290 GCA_963520985.1 uncultured Sphingobacteriales bacterium | reverse complement strand
GGAGTGGGGCATATTTTCTGGTACCATCTGGAGGCCAAAGGCATGGACCTGGGCGAACAGCGGGCCTTGCAGGACTGGTATGTCAAGTTTGCCCTGCAAACCGTGCCGGGTGTGAGTGAGGTGGCCTCGTTCGGTGGCTTTCAAAAGCAATACCAGATTACCATCGACCCGCGCAAGCTGAACTACTATGCCGTGCCCTTGATGGATGTGCTCAACACAGTTCGCGCCAACAACAACGACGTGGGCGGACGCAAATTCGAACTGTCGGACATGGGCTATATCGTGCGAGGGTTGGGTTACATTAAAAGCATCCAGGATGTGGAGAATATGCCCATTGGAACCTACAAGACCGTTCCTGTACGGGTCAAGGACGTGGCTACCGTACAGATGGGTGGTGATTTGCGGCTGGGAATTTTCGACATGGACGGCCATGGGGAAGTGGTTGGCGGAATTGTGGTCATGCGCTACGGAGAGAACGCCGACAAAGTAATAGGCGCGGTGAAAGAAAAGATGAAGGAAGTAGAAAAAGGGTTGCCCGCAGGTGTAAAATTCAAGGTTTCCTACGACCGAAGTACGCTGATCGAACAGGCAGTTGACTCGGTGAAAGGAACACTGATCGAAGAAATGGTTTCCGTCTCGGTCATTGTTCTTATATTCTTGTTTCACCTTCGAAGCGCGCTGATTATTCTCATTCAGCTTCCGATTTCGGTTGCCATCGGCTTTATCCTACTTGAAACTTTTGGAATTTCATCCAACATCATGTCACTGACAGGCATTGCCCTGGCGATCGGGGTAGTAGTCGACGATGGGATTGTAATGGTCGAAAACGCCTATCGCCACCTGTCTGAAGCGCAACAAGAACCTGAAGCGCAACAGGAAACGATCACTACTTCAGAGCCTACAGCTACCTCACAGCCGACAGATACATTGCAATCTACAGAAAAATTATGAGAAAGCTCAGTAATCAGGAAAGGTTATCTATCATTGAACGCGCCTGCCAACAGGTGGGGCCTGGGGTATTCTTTTCAACCATTGTGGTAATCGCCTCTTTTCTACCCGTGTTCCTGCTTACGGGTATGGAAGGGAAGCTGTTTTCTCCCCTAGCCTGGACAAAAACATTTATCCTGCTTGTCGATGCGGTAGTTGCCATCACCCTGACACCGGTACTGATCAGTATCTTTTTGAAAGGAAAACTTCAGCCTGAAAGCGCCAATCCCATTACCCGCTTTTTGGAAAACATCTACACGCCCATTCTGCGCCTATGCCTCAGATGGCGCAAAACGACCCTGGCCATCAACATTCTGGCTTTGGCCGTAAGCATTCCGATGGTTCTCTCTATCGGATCCGAATTCATGCCTCCACTCGATGAAGGTTCGGTGCTGTTCATGCCCGTCACCTTACCCGATGTTTCCAATTCGGAAGTCAAGCGCATTCTGCAGGTTCAGGACAAACTCATCAAATCTGTGCCGGAAGTTGCCCATGTACTGGGCAAGGCCGGAAGGGCTAATACAGCCACTGACAACTCACCCATTTCCATGATTGAAACCATTATCCTGCTCAAGCCTTCGGCGGAGTGGCGCGAGGGGATGAGCAAGAATGATATTGTCAATGAACTGAATGCCAAACTCCAGATTCCTGGGGTAACCAATGGCTGGACACAACCGATCATCAACCGAATCAACATGCTTTCCACCGGTGTACGAACGGATGTGGGCCTAAAGGTATATGGCCAGAACCTGGACAGCATCTATGTGCTGGCCCAGCAAATGAAAAAAGCCCTAGAAGGAATCGAAGGGGTGAAAGATTTGTATGTCGAGCCTATTACAGGCGGCAAGTACCTGGATATTGCCATCAAAAAAGACCAGATCGGACGCTACGGCTTGAGCGTAGACGATGTGAATATGATCGTTGAGAGTGCCCTGGGGGGAATGAACCTGACTACCACCATTGAAGGACGTCAGCGGTTTAATGTAAATGCCCGATTTGCGCAAGATTTTCGCAATAATCTTCAGGGTCTTAAACGCATGCAAGTGCAAACTGCCGCCTATGGCCCCATTCCCCTGGAAGCTGTAGCGGATATTAGCCTGTCCGAAGGTCCGCCAATGATCAACTCGGAAAACGCCATGCTGCGCGGAACAGTGCTTTTTAATGTACGCGAGCGGGATTTGGGCAGTACCGTGAATGAAGCCATTGAGCGGCTCAATGCCCAGGTCAAACAAATGCCCAAGGGTTACTATGTGGAATGGAGTGGTCAGTGGGAAAATCAGCTACGCGCCAATCAGACCTTAAAATTGATTATTCCGATCGTGATCGTAATAATCTTTATGGTTCTGTACTTCACCTACCACTCGGTCAAGGAGGCCTTTATCACCATGATTACTGTTCCCTTTGCCTTAATCGGAGGTGTGTACATGGTTTATTTCTACGGAGTGAATTTCTCGGTAGCAGTGGCGGTAGGATTCATAGCCCTGTTTGGGATGGCTATTGAAACGGCCATGCTGATGACCATCTTCCTCAATGAATCCATGCAGCATCTGGTAGCTGCCAAAGGAAACTCCCGCCAGACAATTACCAACGAGGATTTGCGCCAGTATGTGATTCGCGGCTCGGCCCAGCGGCTGCGGCCCAAGCTGATGACAGTTTCAGTGTCGCTTTTCGGTTTGATCCCGATTCTATGGGCAACCGGGACGGGTACGGATGTAATGCTACCGATCACCATTCCGCTGATCGGCGGTACGATCACCTCCTCGATCTACGTGCTGCTGGTCACCCCGATTGTATTTGAAATGACCAAGGAATATGAACTTAAAAAACATGGAAAGATTGAGATTCTCGATGTTAAGGAATAACACGGCGATCCGCTGTGGCCTGGTAGTACTGGCCGCATGTGCGGCCATTGGTAATGGCAACGCCCAAGCACCGTTAATTTCGCTCGATTCGGTGCTTCGGGCCGTGGAAAGTCATCATCCCGAATTGCGCATGTATGACAATCAAGCCAAGGCTTTTGATCTGTACGCCGAGGGAGCCCGCAGTTGGGAGGCTCCGCAAGTGGGAGCCGGCTTATGGAATACTCCCTACAATACCGGCATGTGGCGCAAAGGCACCGAAGACGGAATGTCCCGAAATGCGATGGGACAGGTGATGGTCTCATTTGAGCAAATGATTCCCAACAGGCAGAAACAACGGGCCAAAGAACAATACATGCGATCGATGTCTACGGTGGAACGGGAAAACCGGGGCTTTCAATTAAACCGCCTCAAGAGTGAGGCCAAAAGCAACTACTACGAATGGGCAATTTTGAAACGAAAGGCGGCTGTACTGAAAGAAAGCGAAAACCTGATCCAATACATCATTTCTTCTTCGCAGATACGCTACACCTACAACCAGGATAAACTCGCTTCGCTCTACAAAGCCAAGGCCCAGCTCTCCCAGTTGGAAAATGACCAAGCCATGCTTGAAGCGGAAATCACTCGCCGCAACATCATGCTCAACACGCTGATGAACCAGGAAAAGATGCGCATCTTTGAGGTGGATACCGCCGTAACGGTTGCCGACTACGAAACCCTGCCAGTAGATACGGTACAAGTGGTTCAAAACCGAAGCGACATTCGCGCCTTGGAACGCTCCATCCAAGTAAATCTGCTAAACCAAAACCTGGAACGAAGCCGGCTCAAACCCGACTTCGGTGTTCGCTACGAACACATGTTCACTTTCGGTGGTCAGCCGCAGATGTTTTCGCTAATGGGCATGGTCACCCTGCCGCTGGCGGGTTGGTCGGCCAGAGAATTCAAGGCAAACGCGCGGGCGATGGAATACGAGCGGCGGGCATTGCAAGATCGCAGGCAGGCCATTGCCAACGAGGCTTCTGGACAGCTGGGCATATTGGCCACTGAAATCAGAAGCTACAAACGACAGGCCGACACTTACCGCACCGGCATCATCCCGACTTTGATGAAAAACTACCGGGCCAACCTGCTGGCTTACGAACAAAACACCGAGGACTTGTTTGTCCTGCTTGATGCGTGGCAAATGCTCAACACTGCCCGTCTGGAATACTTGGACAAAATTCAGAACATTCTTCGCTTGCAAGTAGATTATGAAAGAGAACTGCAAAAATAACTCAAACCCATCGGTGCATCCGGAAAGGTTATTGCATCTGAAACCCGAACTGACCCCAATCCAAAGAGGTTATCTTGTCACTCTTTTGCCTATCCTGCTTTTGCCTTCCTTGCTTATGGCGGCCTTATTAATGGCGGCATTGCTGCTGGTGGGCTGCGGCGAAGGTGAAAAAAATGCCACTGCTACCGACCCGCATGCCGGGCACACAATGCCCCCCGCTCCAACAGATGGACACATTCAAGTCGATCAGCCAGCCACCGATGTGACCCTGAACACCTTACTTGAGCCCACGCAGGCAACGGTCATCAGCCAGGTGCGCACGGTTAGGCCTGAACGCAAAGATCGGATTATTTCTTTTCTTGCGCCGGGACAAATCACCTATGACACGCGCAACTTGTACGGGGTCTCGCTGCTGTACGGGGGCAGGATCGAAAGACTGTACGCTAAATACAATTTTCAGCCTGTCCGCCGCGGCGAGCTATTGATGGAAATCTACAGCCCCGAGCTACTGACTTCGCAACAGAACCTGATTTTTCTGATTGAAAACGACCCTTCGGCCACCGATCTGATTGAAGCGGCCAAGAAGAACCTGCAACTACTCGGCCTGACCGCAGCCCAAATCCAACGGCTTGCCCATACGCGGAAACCGTATTACACCCTGCCAGTATACAGCCCTTACAGTGGTTATCTAAGCGAGATAAACAACACAATGCAGGCTCAGACAGCGCAAGGGGCCATGCCTACCGCCGAGCCGACCACCTCCCCGCTTTCGCTAAGGGAAGGAACCTATGTGCAGAAAGGTCAAACCGTATTCCGTATCTATGACAACAGCCGCATTTGGGCCATTCTGAACATCTACCCGGCAGATGCCGACAAGGTCAGGAAAGGTCAGACCACTGAAATCACGCTGGAAAGCAGGCCGGAAGAAAAGATCGTAGCAACGATCGATTTCATTGAACCTTTTTACGCCCCGACCACCAAAAGCGTCCGGGCAAGGGTGTATTTGCCCAATCCCGACCGCGCCATCCGCATCGGCTCGCTGCTGACGGCCAAAGTAAGCGCAGGAAAGAAAAACACCTTGTGGATACCCCGCACGGCAGTATACGACCTGGGTCAGGACAAAATAGTCTGGCTCAGTGGCACAAGCAACAGCTTCACCGCCCGTCGCATTCAAACCGGTGTGCAGTATGGGGACTGGACAGAAGTCAAGCAAGGCCTTTCCCAAACCGATGTGCTGGCTGCCGATGCGCAGTTTCTCATTGACAGTGAGAGTTTTATCAAAAGCAGTCAGCGATGAATCCATACACGATATATCCACATACGATGAGTCTACACAGAATGATTACATACACGAAAATCCCGAGTGCCATGCTCGGCAGTCACCTGCCCTGGCAAAGGGCAGGGCTGCTGATGCTGCTACCCTGGCTTTGGTGGGCTTGCACCAGTGAAACAAACACTGCCCACAACCACCAGACGGATGAATATTACTACACCTGCTCGATGGATCCGCAAGTGGTCGAATCCAAACCTGGCAAATGTCCGATTTGCCGAATGGAATTGACCCGTGTAAAGAAAGTCAAAGGAGCCGATCAAGGGCTGCAGCTGTCCGATACACAGGTGAGACTTGCCGGAATCCAAACCATGAAGGTGCGCCAGGATACGCTCAGTGAAGAATTGGCACTGACCGCTACCATAGCCGTAAACCAGAACCGGCTTACCAATTACAACACTCGTGTGGATGGTCGGATACAGCGGCTGTACGCAAAAAACCAGGGTGACTATGTAAGGGTCGGACAGGTGCTCTACGAGATTTATTCAGAGCAGCTACTGACCTTGCAGCGGGAATATTTGCTGACACTGGAAAAGCAGAAACGATTGCCCGGTTCACAGGTGGATTTCGCCCGCATTGCCGAAGCCGCCCGAAACAAAATGCGGCTACTGGGTCTGACCCAGCTGCAGATTCAACGACTTGAACAGCAGGGCCAGGTGCAACAGAGTGTGCCGGTAGTAAGTACCGTTTCCGGAACCCTGACCCAGGTGCTTGCCCGGGAGGGTGATTTTGTCATGGCCGGCAATCCGGTTTTATCCGTGGCAGATTTATCGTCAGTATGGGTGGAGGCGCAAGTATACGCCACTGAGGCAGCCCTGGTGCAACCATCACTACATACTAACATGCTGGCCAGCATCACAATCCCGGCCTTTCCAGGCCAGAGATGGACAGGACGCATCCGCTTTGTCAACCCCGAGCTCAATCCCGACAGCAAAATCAACCTGATCCGTCTGGAAATCACCAATCCGAAAGGCCAGTTGCTGCCCGGAATGCAGGCCAATGTTTTTCTGAAAACAAGCCAGAAAACGGGTATTGCCTTGCCCACCAATGCGGTGCTTCGTGAAAGCCGTTCGAGCGTGGTGTGGATCAAAGACCAGAAAGGAAACTATCAGCTTCGGATGGTCAAGACCGGCCTGGAAACTGCGGACCGGGTGGAAATCCTGTCCGGCTTGCAGGAAGGAGAAACGGTAGTAACGGCAGGAGCTTATTTGATCAACAGCGAATACATTTTCAAAAAAGGAGCCGATCCAATGGCTGGGCACGCGATGTAAACGTGGCTAATAAACTCGGATAGTGAAGGCAACTAAAGCAATGACAATTCCATGGCATCTTATCAACTGACAGACAAGCAATTGACAGACGAGCAATTGACAGACGAGCAACTGGACAATCTCTTCAGGCAAGCGGCTGCCAAAACCGTCCATACCCATCACTGCCAAAAAGCGTGGTTACGCTTAAAAGCACGACTAGAAAAACCGATACCGAAAAGATTTGCCTGTAAAAAACCAATAGGTAAGAAACGTTATTGAAATCTCTGATTTAAACCCAACTGTAGTATGAAAAAGTCGATTTTTTTACTAACACTGCTGGCAATCAGCCTTGGCGGATTTGCCCAGCAAATGAAACCGCTGCAAAACAAACCCATGCATGGCGGCCAGTTAGTCATGGCAGGCAAATACCATGTGGAAATGGCTCACTCCGGTAATGAGTACAATTTCTACTTCATGGATGAGGATATGAAAATGGCCGATGTGAAAAAGTTTACCGGTATGGCTATGCTCCAAACCGCCGACGGTAAAATGCAGCACAAAGACCTGATGTGGATGGACGGAAGGTTCATGTTTAACAGTGATAACAGCACTTATCAATCGCTTACCGTAACGCTCACCAAAGGCAAGGAAAAGATTCAGGCCCAGTTTGCAGCCGGTAACGATGGAAAAAAAGAAGAGCAGAGCGGCCATGATCACCACTGATAAAAGATCACCACTGATAAAAGATCACCACTGATAAAAGATCACCACTGATGATCTTCCTCTTACAGGCACTTACCTACACTTACACCTAAATTGAAATCAGTTATGAAAACCATTATTTTTTTGCTGCTTTGCCTGGGTTGGACCGGTAGTACCCTTGCCCAGCATGAGCATCACGGCCAGCCCGTGAAAAAGGAATCTGAGCAAAAGGAAACAAAGCAAAATGAGCCTGTAAGCAACCATTCTCCCAAAAGCAATCGTGATTCGCTCTCTCATCGGGGAATGGTTACTTCCTTGCCCGCTTCCCGTGTGTACGCCCTGAGTCGGGTCAAACCCACTGGTAAAGTCGTCGCCTATGATCTGACCATTGACCGAACAAGGGTCAATATTACCGGCAAACCCACCTGGGCCATGACGCTGAACGGCAGTCTTCCCGGGCCCACCCTTACGTTTACCGAAGGTGACTCGGCCATCATTCGCATTCACAACAAACTGACCACCGAAACGTCGGTGCACTGGCACGGCATCCTGCTACCCAACCGGCAAGACGGGGTTTCGTACCTGAATACGCCTCCCATCAAAGCGGGTCAGTCGCATACCTTCCACTTTCCGCTGGTGCAGTCAGGCACTTATTGGTTTCACTCCCATACCCGCTACCAGGAGCAGCGGGGCGTGTACGGCTCAATCGTGATTCATCCTCAGAAGCCCAAACAAAACGTTGATCAGGAACTGGTAATGGTGCTTTCCGACTGGACAAACGAAAATCCGGCCTACATCCTTAAAAATCTCAAGCGTGGCTACGAATGGTATTCGGTAAAAAAGGGTAACGCGCAAAGTCTGAACCGAATTATTGCCCACAAAGCCGTGGGAGCGTATCTAAAACAATCCTTTACCCGAATGCCGCCGATGGATATTTCGGATGTGTACTACGAGCGGTTTCTGATCAACGGCAAAGATATTAGTCACTATCCGAACCTAAATCCCGGCCAGAAAGTGCGCCTACGGGTAATCAACGCCAGTGCCACCACGTATTTTCACGTCAACTTCGGGGGTGGAAAAATGCAGTTGGTTGCCGCCGATGGATTGGATGTAAAACCAGTAGCCGTAGAACGCGTACTGATCGCCGTTGCCGAAACCTACGATTTTATCGTGACCCTGCCAGAAAACGGGGCGTATGAATTACGGGCTACCGCGCAGGATGGCTCAGGCTACGCAACAGCGTGGCTTGGAAATGGAAAGCAGATAGCGGCCCCGCCTATTCCCAAGCCAGACCTCTACCAGATGACCCGTTCGATGAGCAGTATGTCTATGGGTAGTATGGGAGTGATGCGGTACGGCAAAGGGGGTAAAAGGCATTCGATGAACACACATGTCACAAGCGGGATGTCAGGCATGGATCATCAGGGAATGGACATGAATGGAATGGATGACATGCCAATGGATGGTAAGCAAAAAAAGACGATGAAAACCGATTCGGCCAGAAGCAATCCGTCTGACATACATCAGGCACATCCGATGAACCAAAAAGATACTGCCGGTAAAGATACTGTCAGTAAAGGGCAACAAATGCAAATGACGCCTGCCCAATCGGAAATGAAACACGATGGGATGGACATGACCGGGATGGACATGCAGGGAATGAACCATGAAAATAAGGATATGTCATCTGGAATGAATATGCTGGGCCAAATCAATACGCCCGACTACGACCAGTTGCAAGCCCAGGAAAAGACGGTGTTCCCCACAGACCGTCCCATCAGGGAAATCGCCCTGGAATTAACGGGAGACATGCGGCGGTACATTTGGGGGATTAACGGCAGAACCATCTCGCAAGAGGATAAGATTTTGATTCGCCGGGGTGAAATCGTACGCTTTCGACTCACCAACTCTACGATGATGCTCCACCCGATGCACTTGCACGGTCACTACTTCCGGGTGGTTAACCAGCACGGGGACTATTCGCCACTCAAGCATACGGTGAATGTATCACCCATGCAAACGGTTACGATTGAATTTTTGGCCGACGAGGAAAAAGACTGGTTCTTCCATTGTCATTTGCTTTACCACATGCTCACAGGCATGGCCCGGTCCGTTAGCTACCAGGGCAGCGAGCCGGATTCAGACATGGTAGCCATTCAAAAACTCCACCTGCGCGACATGCGGGACAATCAATGGTTTTTCTGGGGACGGGCGGATGTGGGTTTTCCCACCAGTTACCTGGCCACCAATTTGTCCAATAACCGGAATGCGATTCTCATCGGAGGGGATGCCAATTGGAATGGTCGCTTTGAATTGGATGCGGATTATGAACGCTACTTTTCTCAATATTTTCGGGCCTTTGCCGGAATTGATGCGGGAAATGAGGAGTTTTTGCGCTATATACGGGATAAAGAGGATATTTCCCGGCAAGACCGCCGTCTTATCCGTCCCGTGGCGGGCATTCGTTACCTGCTTCCGTTTCTGATTGACTCAGAGGTAAAAGTTGACGTGCGGGGTAACGTCCGTTTTCAACTCTCGGGTGAGCAGCAGGTATTTCCCCGCGTACTCTTCACCTGGGAAGCACAGTGGCTGGTGCGTTCCTATACCCGATTGCGAGTCGATCTGGATTATCTATTCACAAAAAACTTAGCTCTTTACGGAAATTACGATACCCGCTATAATACGTTGAGCGGAGGCGTATCGTATCGTTTTTAAACTCTTTGGGTTGCACATCCTATCCAAAACGAAAAGTTATTACTTAGTTATTAGACCTGTTTACTTTAGACCTGTTTACTATGGATGCCCCTTTATCCAACATCATCGAAGAGTACAAAACAGATCCGGAATCTGTTTACAATACCTGGTTTATTGGCGATAAAGATCGTTTGAAGGCGTTTCGCTCCATTCGAAGAGGGGTTGAGCAGGTAGTAAAAGACATCCGGGAAAACAAATTCGGGAACGATTTCAAAGGATCTTCCCTGGAATTTGTTCTCAGTGTAATTACCGAACAGAAGCAGGTGTTCGAAGGGGCTTCTCACCCATTTTACTGGAAGCCCAAACTGCGCATTCCGGATATTTACGAGAACGAGTCTAATAAAAAGGCATTCGGACAATTTCTCGAAAGCTGCCTGATCCAGACAAAGGAGGAAGTTTTACTCAAAGAAATTATCCGGTTGGACGAACGCAAGATCAAAGGGTTGGGGCCTGCTGTTGCCAACATTCTTTATTTTTTGCACCCTACGCTTGTTCCCCCTTTCAATACGGCAATTGTCAATGGATTTAACTGCCTATTTAAAGATACCAAAAAACTAGGTTCCTGGTCTGAATATTTAAAGATGAGGGAAGTAATTCTGAAAACCAATCAGAACTACCGCAATCAGCTTTCCACCGATTTGGGAGCATTGGCTGGCCTGTTGTTTGAAATCGGTTCACAAAAAATGATGTTAGGTGAGAATGTCTACTTGTCAGCCGAGGAACGAGCCCGATTAGAAAAGATGATTGAGAAACGGCACAAAGAAGTACAACTTGAAAAACAAGAAGAAGATCTGCACACTGAAATGCAACACCATCTGCTCCGAATTGGAACTGCATTGGGTTATGATGCCATCCCGGCCAGCAACGATAAATCCCGTTCCTTTCGGGGAAACCCTTTTTCGTCGGTGAGTCTAGCTGCCTTCCCGGTGCTAGATGGGGTAGATACCGATACGCGAAATACAATAAAATTAATTGATGTGCTTTGGTTTCAAAAAGGTACTGCCCGCATTGTCAGCGCTTTTGAAATAGAAAAAAGTACCAGTATCTATTCGGGCATCCTGCGTTTGTCAGATTTATCACACTCGATCTGCCATGCAGATGAAACTTTTTATTTGATCGTACCTGACAGTCGTGCAAAAGAAGTAAGAGTACAGCTTTCCCGGCCTTCCATACAAAAGGGAAATGTTGCCATTAAATACATTCTGTTTTCAGACTTGCGAAAGCATTGTGAGTCGCTATGCCTGTTGGGAGAAAACCATCGAATCCTGGAAAAGATTGCACAAGGGGTATAGTCAGATATGTAATATTGCCAGTAGCGAAACGAACACCCGATGAGAATAAATCAAGCTGAATAAAGATCGCTCTGAATAAAAAATAAACCCTCCACTTAAAACCGGTGAAATATGCATACACATTCATCACATACACATTCATCGCACACGCATTCTTCAAACGATGAGAATCGTATAGAAAACACCCCCCATGGGCATTCCCATCCAATGCCTCCAGCACCAGGTATGCCTCCAGCACCAGGGCTTGATGGTCACCGGGCGCACGGCTCACACCACGCCGGCATGATAGACGACTTTCGCCGCCGTTTTTATGTGGTATTGACCCTAACGGTTCCGGTTGTGCTGCTTTCGCCAATGATTCAACACTGGCTGGGGGTAGGCTGGGCTTTTGCGGGTTCAGCCTATGTGCTGATGAGCTTGTCCTCGATCATTTTTTTCTACGGCGGATGGCCGTTTCTCAAAGGCTTCTACGATGAGATCAAAACCCGCACGCCAGGCATGATGACCTTGGTAGCCATAGCCATTATTGTCGCTTATGTGTATAGTGTGGCAACCGTTTTCGGGCTGAAAGGAATGGACTTTTTCTGGGAATTGGCCACGCTGATTCTGATCATGCTGTTGGGGCACTGGATTGAAATGCGCTCGGTTGCCGCTTCTTCACGCGAGCTTGAGCTACTAGTCGAACTCATGCCTGCCGAGGCGCACCTTTTGCACGGTGACGAATTGAACGGCCAACACCAGATGGATGTGAAGACCGACTCGCTCAAAGCCGGGGATGTGATTTTAATCAAGCCGGGCGAGAAGATTCCGGCCGACGGCCAGATCATCGAAGGCGAAAGCTACCTGAACGAATCCATGCTTACCGGAGAATCCAAGCCCGTAGGCCGCAGTCAGGGCGACAAGGTGATTGCTGGTTCGATCAACGGCAACGGTTCATTGAAGGCCAAAGTGCTGCACCCAAGCCGCGATTCATACCTGGCACAGGTAGTAAAGCTGGTGGCCGATGCCCAGAATGCCAAGTCACAAACCCAGTTACTAGCCGACAAGGCTGCTCAATGGCTCACTATCATTGCCCTTGTTTCAGGATTAGTCACGTTTTTGGTTTGGTATCTGGCCATGGGTCGCGATATGGCTTTTGCCATGGAACGGATGGTGACTGTCATTGTCATTTGTTGTCCGCATGCGCTGGGTCTGGCCGTGCCGCTGGTAGTCGCTTACTCCACTACGCTTTCGGCCAAACATGGTCTTTTGATCAAAAACCGGACAGCCTTTGAAAACGCACGAAAAATCACCGCTCTCGTTTTTGACAAAACAGGTACACTGACTGTGGGTAAGTTTGCCGTGGTCAGGTACGAATCGGTTTCTTCCAATATGGATAAAAACCAGCTTTTGTCGATTGCGGCAGGTCTGGAATCCCATTCGGAACATCCCATTGCCACTGGCATTGTCAGCAAAGCCAAAGAGTTAAATTTGCCTTTACCGGTGGTGAATGATTTTAAGGCCATTACCGGTAAGGGCATCGAAGCCATCAGCGAAGGAAAGAAAGTGGCTGTAGTCAGCCCCGGATATCTGCAAGAAAATAACATATCCATACCCGATAAAAGTCAATTAACGGCTGCAGAGACAGTAGTGTACCTGTTAATCGACCATCAGCCCGTGGGATACCTTGCTCTGGCCGATCAAATACGTCCCGAATCGGCTACCGCTATAAAAACCCTGAAGGCAGAGGGTATAAAAACCATTCTGCTCACTGGCGACAATGCGCAGGTAGCCCAAACGGTGAGCACCCAATTGGGGATGGATGGCTTTTTCGCCCAAGTGCTACCTCATCAGAAACTGGAGAAAATCAAGGAACTGCAAACCAAGGGTGAATTTGTTGCCATGACTGGTGATGGGGTTAACGACGCGCCGGCTCTGGCCCAGGCTGATATTGGCATTGCCGTAGGTTCGGGTTCAGACATTGCCGCTGAGACGGCCGGAATCGTTCTGGTCAATAGCAATCCCCGAGACATTGCCAGCCTGATCCTTTTTGGCAAGGCCACCTATCGAAAAATGATCCAGAATCTTTTGTGGGCCACAGGATACAATATCATTGCTCTTCCGTTAGCTGCCGGAGTGCTCTACAAGGCGGGTATTATGCTCAGTCCAGCCATGGGAGCCGTGCTCATGAGCGTAAGTACGGTAGTGGTTGCCATCAATGCGCGCTTGCTAAAAATCTGATTCCATACTAGAGTTTACTCGCAATAACCTTACAAACAAAAAAAACTCGCAATACGGCCTATATACACTCGCATTTAATCCTGTGTACTCTTATGAAGAATCTGTTTGTATCTGCACGCTCTGCTGCACTTGAATTTACACTGCCTCTGTTGCTTTTACCTTTCCCGGCCATTCTTCTATATTTTGTCCTTGCGGCAAAGCTGGTGAGCGTGTCTATAGCAAAGCCATCTATGACAAGGGCATCGCTACCATCCAAAGAGCTACCATCCAAAGTGATTGCATCCAAAGGTCGTCAGCCTAAAGCGCTTCTGACCCTTGACGGTAGGTTAAATCTGGTATTTGGTTGGGAAAACACTGTCTATTATAAAAAGACAACACTTAGCCCCAATCCGCCAAGCAGGCCTAACTCCATTGTTTCCGGTACTTCTGTATCTGATACTTCTGGTGATCGATCTCACTTGGATACAACTGATTTGGAGACGACTGATTCGGATTCAGCTGTGGCTGTGGCTACTTTACCCGAAGGCTTGATGCTTGGCATGGGCAGAGGCCCGCAGATAGCGGTCTGGGAAAAGAAGCTAGTGATTGCCGCCGCTGATAAAAAAGGAAACCTGTATAGTTGGCATCAGGATCAAACCAGCGACAAGTGGCTAGGACCTTTTCGGATCAATGACCGAGACGGAGTTGCTCAAGAGGGATTCATCGCCTTGCTGGCTGGAAAAAAAGGGCGTTTTTATGCTTTCTGGAATGATTTGCGCAGTGGAGATAACCAGATTTATGGAGCCATCTCACTCGACCAAGGTTTGTCCTGGCAGAAAAGTCAACTGATTTATGCTTCTTCGGATACTACTATCTGTGAATGCTGCAAGGTTTCGGCGGCTGCGGATCAGAAAGGAAATGTGTATCTGATGTGGCGCAACCAACTCAACGGCTACAGGGACATGTACCTGCTTACACTTGATCAGAATCTGAAAAGTAAAACCATCGCTGCAAAACTTGGAAAAGGCAGTTGGCAGTTAAACGGCTGTCCTATGGATGGAGGAAATCTGACAGTGAGTCCTTCAGGCAAGGTACTTACCGTATGGCGCCGGGAAAGCAATCTATACAGCTGTCAGCCCGGCCGGACCGAAATGCTGCTGGCTCAAGGACGTAATCCAGTCGTTGCTGCCACTGACCAACGAACGGCTCTTGCATGGGATTCGGGGCAACAGGTCTTCTATCAGGTGCAAGAGGAAGGCAATTCAAGACCGGAAAATCAAACCAATCCAATAAAGATCGGAAACGGAACCTATCCGTCGCTGGCTACCAATGGCAAACAAATCGTTTTGTGCTGGGAGTCGGTCAGCGGTCAGATACTTTTTCACCTATTACCTGCCAACAACTTGGTTTCCAGCAAAAATCAGTTGCATTGATGACCTGGATCATAGCCGTTGGGTGCAGGGCTTACTACCTTGAGAATACTTTAAAGTACCTGGCTGACGCATGGGATACCTGTTTCCATTCAAGGCCTGTTTCCATTAATCTATTTCTAACACAAACTTTTTATTAGTATGAAAAAGATTTTATTTCTTCTTGTTGCATTGCTGTTGAATCTGGTCGCATTCGCTCAACAACGGCCTGATTACAAGGGCCATGTCATTGATGGCAAAGGTGATGTCTATTTAGAAGGCACCAAAGTAGGCAATGTCACCAAAGACGGTATTGTTACCGATACAAAAGGTGAAAAGATAGCCTATTTAGATTCCAACGGCCAACTACTTGACCCCAATGGCAAAAAACTAGGCAAGATGGGTAAGGACGGCAAGACCTATTATGATGCCAGCGGAACGGTTATGTTTGCCATCAAAGACAATGCAGACGGAACTTGCACCATTCAGGATGCCAAAGGCAAAGTAATCGGCAACGTGCATTCGAGTTACAAAGGCGTTGCCTGCTCGCTTCACTGTTTTCAGAACAAGATGAATATGAAAGATCATACCAAACCCGCTCACTGACCGGTGAACGTTTTGCAATGATCTGAATTTGTCCCTGTACAGGTATGGTTGCCCCTCCGCTGCCATACCTTTTGCTGTAAATTCCTGATACTTTTATTAATCGGCACTTTTTTATAATTGGCTCATGAAAAAAAATTTCCACTTGATAACCCGTAGGATCCACCGCTACCTGGGATTGGTTATTGGAGTCCAGTTTCTGCTGTGGACGCTGGGCGGGCTTTATTTTAGCTGGTCGGATATGGATCAGGTGCATGGCGACCATCAAAGAAAACGCACCTGTTTACTGGCGGCCAATCTGGCTCTGATCTCTCCTAAAATAGCATTGGAAAATATACGGAAAACCACCCGGACGGATTCGTTGATTTCGGTAGGATTAATACAACTACTGGGCATGCCCGTATATCAAATCAGCGTACAAACGACAAACGCCCATCACCCACAGTTATTTCTGGCCGATGCCTTGACAGGAAAGGTTCGCAAGCCACTGAATAAAACCGAAGCGATCCAGGTAGCTTCCCAGGCATTTAATGGACTACCCAAGGTGTTGTCTGTTCAATACTTGACTGCTACCAACACTCACCACGAATATCGCCAGCAGCCCTTGCCTGCCTTTGCCGTCACTTTCGACCGGCCCTATACAACTGTGTACGTAGCTACCGAGTTAGGCACAGTTCAGAAAATGCGCACCAATCAGTGGAGAGCTTTTGATTTCTTATGGATGCTGCACACGATGGACTACCAAAGCCGCGATAACATCGGGAATTGGCTATTACGGGCATTTTCCATCTTTGGCTTACTTACGATTCTTTCGGGATTTGTCTTGTTTGGCTTAAGCTCGAAAACCCTGAAAAAGTTAAGGCAACATAAGAAAAAGGGGTCAAAATTTTCTCTCCCGCCGGCGACTAGGCCTACACTCAATCAGTTATGAGCGCGGTTCGTCTACATATCAAAAACATGGTCTGCAACCGGTGTATACGGGTAGTTCGCGAAGAATTGGAAAAGCTTTCGTTACCTGTTGTGGATGTACAATTAGGGTATGCTTTAATTGAAATGGTAGAGGACTGCACCATGGAAAATATACATGCGGCTCTGGTGGCAAACGGTTTTGAACTGCTGGAAGACGATAAAGCACAAACGGTAGAAAGAACCAAAATCGCGATTGTGAAACTAATCCGCAGTGGAGGGATGCATAGTATCACTATCAATCTTTCGACATACCTGGTTGAGATCATCGGCAAAGACTATCATACGCTGACCTGTTGGTTTTCAGAAGTGGAACAGACAACTTTGACCCGCTACGTTGCTTTGCAGAAAGTGGAACGGGTCAAAGAATTGCTTGATTATGGTCAGTTGACACTGCGTCAGATCGCGGCGGAGGTCGGTTACAGCAGTGTAGGCCACTTGTCTAATCAATTCAAAAAACTGACCGGCAGCTCACCCTCGGTATGGAAAGGCAACCGGAATCCGGCGCGTCGACCCCTTGATCAGATAAAATAGTACTAAGGAAATACTTTTACTGAAATTGCCTTTCAGTTAGGATGTTTTTCAGTTAGGTTATAATCAGCACCACCTTTTCAACCAAGCCGGAACCGGCCTGAGCATTTTGACTTTCATCACCACAGCTTGATCACTACAGGAAGCGATAATCAAAATCTTGTAACACATTCCGGAAATTCTGTAAAACGTTCGATGCAGTGCCGATGTATCTTTGCATACAACAAAAGGAACTGTCAATTATGCAAACAGAGACCGTAATTCAGAACGTCAAGCGAGGTACCCAAAGTAAGGCTGCGCTTGAGAAAACAACGCTGCCGGTCACGGATATGACTTGTGCGGCTTGTGCAGTAAGCGTAGAATCGATGCTCAAAGCACAAGACGGCGTTGCCGATGCCGGGGTGAATTTTGCTAACCAGACTGCCTGGGTGCAGTATGATCCGACCCGGATTAACCTTCTCCAAATGCAGCAGGCCATCCGGTCGGTGGGCTACGATCTGATCATTGACCAGGAAAATGCGGCCGAAAAACAGGCCCAAGTTCAGCAAAATCACTACCAAACACTGCGAAAAAAGACCCTGTGGGCGGTAGTACTTTCGGTTCCGATAGCGGCAATTGGGATGTTTTTGATGAACATGCCCTACGCCAACTTTATCATGCTGGTGCTCTCGCTGCCAGTGTTGTGGCTGGGGCGCAACTTTTACGTGAACGCCTACAAACAAGCCCGTCACGGCAAAGCCAACATGGATACGCTTGTGGCCTTAAGCACCGGCATTGCCTTTCTGTTCAGCGCGTTCAATACCTTTTACCCTCAGTTCTGGCATAGCCGGGGCATTCATCCGCACGTGTATTTTGAAGCCGCCACGGTAATTGTTGCCTTTATCCTGCTGGGTAAACTGCTCGAGGAACGCGCCAAGTCCGATACTTCATCGGCCATCAAAAAGCTCATGGGCCTGCAACCTAAAACCGTTCGGGTTATTGAAGCAGAAACCGAAAAGGAAATACCCGTGGCCGAGGTGTCGGTAGGAAACCTGATCGTGGTACGGCCCGGCGAAAAGATTCCCGTGGACGGGCAAGTACACTGGGGCCAATCGTATGTGGACGAAAGTATGATTTCGGGAGAGCCGCTACCGGTGGAGAAAAAGCCCGGCGACCCGGTATTTGCCGGAACGGTGAATCAGAAAGGCAGCTTCCGCTTCAAAGCCGAAAAGGTTGGCGGCCAAACCCTATTGGCTCAAATCATTAAAATGGTGCAACAAGCACAGGGAAGCAAAGCTCCGGTACAGAAACTGGTCGATAAAGTGGCAGGCATCTTTGTGCCGGTGGTGATCGGTATCGCGTTACTGAGTTTTATGGCTTGGCAGGTGTTTGGGGGCGAAAACGCGCTCACACAAGGCTTGCTGGCACTGGTAACCGTGCTGGTCATTGCCTGTCCGTGTGCGTTAGGATTGGCAACACCCACAGCCATCATGGTAGGTGTGGGCAAAGGAGCAGAGAATAGCATGCTCATCAAGGATGCCGAAAGCCTGGAATTGGGTCACCAGGTAAACGCAGTGGTTCTGGACAAAACCGGCACGATTACCGAAGGCAGACCGGTGGTAACGGATGTGGACTGGGCTGACATTGGTGGTGACAGTGTTGTAAACGAATTGCACAAGCGGGTCTTGTACGCCCTTGAAGCGCAATCCGAACATCCGCTGGCCGAAGCGGTGGTCAATCACCTGAAAGCCGAGGGTATTTCACCGGTTTCACTTGCCGGTTTTGAAAGCCTGACCGGACGGGGGGTAAAAGCAACTGTGGACCAACAGACCTTTTATGTAGGCAACGGCAAATTAGTCAGTGAAAATGCGATAGCTGTCAGCGAGTCGCTAAGAGCGGTGGCTGAAAAATGGCAAACGCAGGCCAAAACGGTTGTGTATTTCACCGATCGTAAGCGGGTGCTGGCCGTGATTGCCATTGCCGACCAGATTAAAGCCAGCTCCAAAACAGCCATTCAGACGCTGCAAAACCGGGGCATTAACGTCTATATGCTCACCGGAGACAATCCCCAAACCGCTGCCGCTGTAGCTACGCAGGTTGGCTTGCGCCACTACCGGGCCGAAGTAATGCCTTCTGATAAAGCCGCCTTTGTCAAACAGCTTCAAGCCGAGGGCAAAACCGTGGCCATGGTGGGAGACGGCATCAACGATTCTGAGGCACTGGCGCAGGCTGATGTCAGCATTGCGATGGGCAAAGGTTCGGATATTGCGATGGATGTTGCCAAAATGACGCTTATCACTTCGGATTTGAATACGATTCCCAAGGCGTTGCGTCTTTCACGCAAAACGGTGCAGACCATCCGGCAAAACCTGTTCTGGGCCTTTATCTACAACCTGATCGGCATTCCGATTGCAGCCGGGCTGCTTTACCCGATCAACGGTTTTTTACTCAACCCCATGATTGCCGGAGCGGCCATGGCGTTGAGTTCGGTCTCAGTGGTGAGCAATAGCCTCCGCCTGCGCGCCCTCAAGCTGTAAGGGTTTCCAACCTGCTATTTGTAGAAAGCCAGTGTAGTAGAAACAGTACCGTAGAAAAAAATGCGAATGGAATATAAACGTTGTTTAACTTAAAAAAACCAAATCCGATGAAAAAGCTTCAATTTAAAACCAATATCAAATGTGGCGGTTGCCTGGCTACCGTAACTCCCCACCTGAACGCCCTGGAAGGCATTCAGAATTGGGAGGTAGATATAACAAATCCGGATAAGATACTCACTGTACAAACCGAAGAGGTATCCTTTGAAGAGATAAAACAGGCGGTGAATGCGGCTGGTTTCAAAGCAGAAAGTTTATAGTAGCCCAATGAACCAACGCCTTGTCTGCGGGTAGGATTCTACACGAAAAGGACTAACCGAAAACAGATACAACGATTTGCAATAAATATGCAATCGCTTTTGTTCTGAAAAAGAGTGTTTAGGAACAGCTTTTTTACATAAACCGATAGGAGACAATTGTTTTCTATCGGTTTTTTCATTTGCCGGTTTTTTCGTTTACCTAATTTTTTTACCAATGGCTCACCAAAATTATCAACAGTGCATTGACGCATGTTTGGAATGTGCAACCCAATGCGAACACTGCGCCACTGCGTGCTTACAGGAGCAAAACGTGCAAATGTTGGCTCGTTGTATTCAATTAGATACCGATTGCGCACGTATCTGCCATACCGCCGCTTCTTTTATGGCGACCGGAAGCGAGTTTGCCGGAGCGGTTTGTCAGCTTTGCGCAGAAATTTGCGATGCGTGCGCAGATGAATGCGAAAAACATGCCTCCCATCACGACCATTGTCGCCAGTGTGCCCAAGCCTGCCGCCAGTGTGCTGAAGCCTGTCGCCAGATGATGAGTATGGCATCCAGTTGAGTGGCTACAAGTTGAGTGGATGCCAGAAGATAAGCCCTGTATATGAACCTATTGACTGGAAGATATGGGCTTAGATAAGATATGGTATGTCCTGTATGTTACTCTCATATTACTTTGCCGGTTACATTACGCTGCCGGTTTTATAAACAATCCTTTACACCCCTTACTATTAAAGTTCATGAAAAATAATCAATCCTTACCCAACAGATTCCTGTTTTGCTCAGCAATTCTGCTATTCCTGTTCACAGGGCTTGCTACCAATAGCATTGCTACAACTAGCTCTATCAACCAAACCGATTATGCATTCAATTGGGAAAAGAGAGTCATTTCCCCACTAACTCAGATTATGGATGCGATGACCAAGATGATGGAACGGATGAAAGCCATGCCCATGAGTGGTAATGTGGACACTGACTTTGCAATGATGATGAAAGAGCATCATCAGGGTGCAATCGAGATGGCTAAAGTCCAAATACAGATGGGACAAAATCAAGCTTTAAAAGACAAAGCAAAGCAGATTATCGCCAAGCAAAGCACAGATACTGAAAAAATAGATTCCTATCTCCAAAATGAGAAAAAAACAGCTAATAATTCGGCTCATACTCAACATTCGGGAAATAAGAGGTCTGAAAACAGTATGTTTTCAAAGATGATTTCTACAGCTATGGACAAGATGAATCAGCTAATGGAGAAGGAAAAGTCCAGCGATGATATTGATCATCAGTTCGCAACCCTGATGAGCATTCACCATCAAGGCGCCATAGATATGTCGCAGGCTGAAATTGATCATGGGGCAAGCGCTTCCTTAAAACAGCTAGCGAAAACAACGATAGCTGATTCTAAAAAAGATATGGAGGAATTGCAGACGCTTCTAAAAAAATACCATACCAAATAGACTCTGCAGGTAATTATCTGACACAAAAACCCTTTGTTGATTGTATCAATTCACATGATATCAATCCGTTTTCCATTTATTAAATAAAAAGTCATGAAAAATATGCCAGTTATTGAAGGATTAGTTTCAAAGTTTACCAAGTATTCCCGTTTTCTAGCAATGTTTGTCTTAGGGTTGCTGATTCTCACAACAATTGGATGCAGCAACGATGATTCAGATGTTAAGATCCAGCCCCACGATCAAAATACATTCATGACCATCATGCATCAGATGATGGACCGGATGGATTCGATGCCCAAAACCAAAGATGCCGATCATGACTATGCGATGATGATGCGAATGCACCACCAAGCGGCTATACAGATGGCCAATCAGGTAATTTCCAATGGTGATAATGCGCAAATCAAATCAATTGCCCAGGATATGATACAAAAACAACAGACGGAAATTAATGAATTCACCTCTTTTCTAAACTCTCATCAAACCCAACCGCAATCGACCAGTGGAGAGTCTTTCAACATGGAGCAGATGGATGCCATGAAAAAAATGATGAAAGCCAATGACCTCAGGGTACTGACGGGCGATTCCGACCAGGATTTTGCGCAACTGATGATTGATCATCACCAGAGTGCTATTGAGACATCTGAAGCGCTGCTCAAGGACGGCAAAGAAGAAACAACCAAAGAGCTTGCCCAGAAGATAATCGAAGATCAGAAAAAGGAGATAGATCAGCTCCAAGATTGGTTGCTGGAAAACAAAACCTATTAACCTGTTATCTACACTTAGGTTATCTTCACTTATATTATCCCACACTTAGAATTGCGAGTGTTAAGACTAAAGCTTTTGATGTTTGCAGCCGGTCCTTATTAATACATTGCTATTATACCAAGACCTTATACTGTCTCAAACAAATAGTTGCCCCAGGGCAGGCTCTCTCCTGCCCTGGGGCTAATTGTTAGGGCTAATACTCAGAGGGTAGAAGCAGCACCCCGTCTACCAGCCAAAGAGTAACTTTCCCCGCGGCAAAGTCCGAGTATTCAATTGCATTGAAGAACAGGACCCTGCCGTTGCCATCCTCACAGGTAAGTTGAAACCCCTGCTCTTTGCGGCTAAGTATCCAGACCTGGAATTCTTCCCTTGAAAGGATTCGATTTAAACGAGCCTCGATCAGAATCCTGTCCAACAGCCAGTAACAGCCGAACTTCTCGGCCAGAAACTGCACCCCTTCGGTGTAGACCAGCTTGGTCAACGGGTGCCGGTAGATGCACTGTGAGCCGGTGAACTCATTTAAGATCATGTTCAGATCCGTTGAAGTGTTAACCTGTGAGAAAAGATTGAATAGTGACATAACGGTAAAAGTTGAAGGTTGGGCCCGACACCGCGTCAGGCGATAGCCTCCCCACACAGGAAAAAATTGACAGGTTTTGGGTAAGCTTGAGTAGAGGAATCCTTGCTTTCCGGAGCTGGAAGCGGTTTACGGCGGGATGGGCTAAGAGAAGGCTAAAAAGCTGCCAGGCGAAGCGTACTCTGGAAAGTGTCAATTTTTCTCCTGTATTTTTGCTTATCTCCTGACTCAGTGTAGTGTGGTGGGTTTCCGTTTTTCCAAATTTCTCCCCAGATGAGTTATAACTTTCAAAAAGAGAAATTAATATCTAACTTGTTGCTTAGTGTCAGTAACTAATCAATAATTTTCATCAACTCAAAACGCTAAGAGACTAAGATCTATCTTATGAATATTATTAGACCACGGTTAAATGATTTTCATAATCTTCCCTTGAGACAAGAGGAAGTAGACTTTGTTATTCCCTTCATAGATGAGGATATCCCATTTTACATTGACCCTTTTTTAATGTGGAAATCACCTTCGCAACAAGATAATTCCTTGCATCTTTCACTGATAAATTCCTTTAATCATTTGGGTAGCAAGTTTCTCAAGGGCGATGATTCTATCATAGATACTTTGGTCAACTGTTCAGAGTGTGATGAGGTAGGGTTAGGGAATTCAAAGAACAGAATCGGAAAAAGAATTGGTAGAAAAGCAGCAGAAGACATTTTGAATCTTTTCAAGGATATCCCTCAGATTACCAAAACCGGCTTTATTCATGTGGAGGAAATTCAATTCTTTGTTGACAGTATTGCCGAAGACAGGATAAGTGATATGACAGCAAACTTTGTCAAATCTTTCCTGATTGATTTTACAATCGAACAATGTGAAAAATATAATATCCCGATACAGGCCGTTGAGATCGACTGTTTCGACAATAGACAAAATTGTTTCAAGAAAGAGAATACCTACTTACCGGCGAACCCTGTTACAAAGCTTCCCATACTTTTTGTTCCTAAACGGTGGCTTAGACACTCTACCTATTTAA
Source organism: uncultured Sphingobacteriales bacterium (assembly GCA_963520985.1). Classification (GTDB taxonomy): domain Bacteria; phylum Bacteroidota; class Bacteroidia; order Cytophagales; family 172606-1; genus Xanthocytophaga. The sequence continues at coordinate 151,473 of CAUQTA010000011.1, read as the reverse complement.
ACTATGAAAATTATAGCAAAGAATATTATACGCCAAAGATCCTGAAGCCCGGAGAAAAACCTGATCGCGTAAAAATTCTTAATTTTAATAGGAACAATTATGATGTTGTAAAAACATACGTGCAAATCAAGGAAAGGCAACAAGCTGATTGTCAGAGCGATCCTTTGTTTAAGCAAGTGCCTGTCCTATCTGCCAAACGGAAGTTAGATACTATCTTGAAATTGCCCACAGGCAAGACCGATAACGCTGACAAAGACTATGAAGATAATCTATGCATCTTGCTTACCACTTTACTATATCCTCACTTGGATTTTGCAAAAGAACAAAGCCGAACAGAGAGTGGTGTCTCGATAAGGGATTTGATTTTCTACAATAACATTTCGGAACCTTTTCTAACCGACATTCATAAAACCTATGATTGCAAGCAAATCGTATTCGAACTAAAAAATGTGAAAGAGTTAAACAATGACCATATCGATCAATTGAACCGTTACTTAAAGGATAGCTTTGGGAAATTCGGTGTTATTTTCACACGCAATGAGCCACCCAAAAAGGTATTTAAAAATACCATTGATTTATGGTCAGGCCAGCGAAAGTGTATTTTGGTTTTGACTGATTCCGATCTTAAGATGATGTGCCAGGTATACGAAAGTAAAAACAGGAGCCCAATCGAAGTTTTAAAGAAAAAATACGTGGAATTTACAAGGGCCTGTCCATCTTAAAATACTACTATGAAAAAGGAACAGATAGATAAATTTGAAAAAGTACAAAATCAATTGGAAGGATTAATTGCAGAGGTGACAAACCTGGCCAAGAAATCACCTAATGACGCAGTCAATAAGTTTAAACTTAGGTTCATTAATGAAATCATATCAGGTGCCAATGATATTTTAGGTAAAGAATATAAACCTTTAGAAACATTCGAAAAATTTGAAGAAGATGATTTGCCATCAAACAGTGATGTTACTTTCATTCTTAGTCAATATCTGGGATGCTTTGAAAAACTAAGATCAGACAATATCTATGATGACCATATCTATGATGGGAATAAATATGTTTATGAATGGTATTGGAAAATTGACAAAACTGAAACTGAATCCAAATTCAAAATAAAAACAGCACCGCCAAAAAAAATCAGATAAATGACAACAAAAAAAACGCTCCCGACAAAGGATGAAGTTGCACATTTTGAAATGTTAGAAGAACTCACTGACTCGATTTACACTGAGATGAAAGAGTTCTCCAAGAAAAAACCTGATGATGCTTTAAACTCTTTCAAAGTGAAAACTGTAAATAGGGTGCTAACTCAACTAAAGGAATTTTTAAAAGGGGAGCCTACGGTAAACTTTCTAGATTTGCTGGATGATGAAACCCTACCCTCTAATAGTGATGCAATTTTAATAATTGGGCAGTTCAAAGCTGCTATGGATAATTTTAGAAATAAGTACACAAATACTTATAGGAAATGGAAGACTACCGAAAACCCTCATGGTAAAGCCCTTGATTGAAATTCAGCTTTACCATTCGACCTATCTAGAGTGATATTATATCTGCTATTCCGCATGATAATGCGGCGGCGCTTCTCGCTCACCTGCTAGTGGGGCCATTTCCAGAATCTTTTCAGCTTCGGCAATAATTTGCTTGTAGTTATGAAATACTTCATCCATCCCAAGATTACGAAAGGCTACAATTCTGTCTTTTTGATAAATGGGGGATTGAAACGCCATCGAAAAGCTCGTGTTGTCGGTTTCCACCGTGGTTCCCATGAAATGACCCACCTGCAGGCTGAGCAGCTCTTGCGGATAGACCACCGTCCGCTCGACCAGTGAGTGGCTTACCGAGCTTCCCTCAGATCCCATGCCTGCCTTTGGATTGAACAACACGCCCCTTGGGGAATTGTTGCTGCTCGATTCGGAGCGAATAACCCTTTCCTGTTTGCCAAACAATCGTGATACATACTCAGCCGTGTTCAGGTTGGCCACTCTACCGAAAAACTGGTTGTTCAGGTTGGATATCAACACTTCAGCTTCGGTCTGTCCATACTGCTTTTTCATCTGCGAAAAGTCCTGGGCCATGTAAACGGTGGCCACCTTGTTACTTCTGGCCGTGGCCGGAAGCTGATCCAGATGGGGAATGTACAGCGTTGGCGCTTCATCGAGTAGCACTAAACTATGCCGTTTGTTCTGCTGGTTCATCAGCTTCAGGGCAACAGTAATTGTACAGCTTATCAAAGGGGCGAATGTTTCGGCAAGTGTTGGCGAGGAACCCAGACACAATACCTTGGGGTCCTTGGGATCGTTGATATCCAGATCAAACTCATCGCCACTCAAAACATAACATATCTCGGGGGTATTGATCCGGCCCAGACCCAGTTGCAGAGTCGATACCATGCCCGCTGTCTGGTTGGCCGCCTTCATCTCGGCAGCGGTCAGAATGGATCGGATCATCGAGGCGCATTCGTAATCCTCGGCCAGTAGCCTAAGGAGTACATTGTAGTCTTTGTAGACAATCATCTGGATCACGTGCGGCAAAGTGCAGAAGGCGGGATGATGCTTTTTCACATACCAGATTGTTGCCGTCAAGAGCGACTGGGCTGAACGGGACCAAAAGTCGGGTTTGGCGATTGTTTCGGGCATCAGGTTGTTGACAATCGAAAGGGCGTATTCACTAGCGTAGGCAGCAACCGGTATGTATTCGGGCTTCAAAGGGTTGACCCGGTGAGTGCGGGTCATGTCCTCAAAGTTGATCACGTAAAAAGAAATAGGACTGTTTGGATTACCAGTCGACTTACTACTTGATGGCTTACTTTCCGCCTCCCGACAATACTGGCTGTAGGCAAAATCGGTCAGGGTGGGAAACTTGAAATCATAGACAATGCCGCAGTATCCTTTTTGGGCTGCCTGAGCAAGTAGGGGCTCGGCAATCGAGTGGGACTTGCCACTGCCGGCTCCGCCGATCACAAGCGTTCCCCGGAAGGGATTGACAATGTTGACCCATCTACCCCCTCCCCTACCGTGTCCCTTGAAATGAAACGAGTAAGGAGTCGCTTTTTTCTTTATGTCGGTCTGGATCGCATTTTTTTCGGTTGGTTTTCGCTTTAACAATTTCCCTGTATAGTATCCCCCAACCAGTAGAGCCATAATCGCCACTGGATACGTCTGTCTGAAAAAAGGATTGTAATGCAGACTTACCAGCAAAGCCGTTCCTAAAAGGTATAGGATTACTTGTAAGGCTTTCGTTTTCCCAGATGTGCGGTTGATGCTGTTTGAAACTTTGCCACTCTCAGAAAGTTTTGTAGGAGTCAAGGTAAAGCCTAGCGGATAAAGTATTGCCAGCAGCATGCGAACAAACCACCCCACTTTGGAGAACAATTTTAGTCCTGAAAGATACAACTTTCCATTGTTGGCAGTCATTCCTAAAAACAGATACTCACCTAAGCTAAATACTAATAAAAGTATGAGTAGCAAGAACCATTGCATTCTTTGAGTGGATAGTTGAGTTTGCATAACAGGTTTTTCCTTTTGATGGAACTTTTGAACGAGGTTCATTTAATTTTTTCACCCTGGTTCAAAACAGGAAAATTTCTTAATGCAGGAAAATACTCATCGGGGCGTATTTTATAAGTATTTTATAGGTAGAGATATCCTTTTGGAAGCAAAACCCAACCTTATTAGACATTGCTGATGATTTTTAGAGCTTCCCTTTAGAAGTATTACTAGTGTTTTTATCGACTATACAACAGTTTTAATAAAACTATAAAATTATTGCTTGTTCATTCAGTAGAATAAATCAAAAGCATGAAATAAAATAAAAACTTACAAATCAGATAATTACAATCAAATTTTAGACCTACATATAGGTCTAAATAAAAACCTAAATATAGGTCTAAATTACGCTTTTTATTACCACATAGGCTGGTCATGAACTTTGCCATTTTTTATTACAATATTCCATAAAGTGCCGGCATGATATCTTCCATCCTGAACAGGCATACTATCTATAAAAACTAGATTATCATTTTGTACACTAAGATTTCTCCTTGTATGCACTTCTAGTACTCCTGAGTTGGTTTGAACAAGTGCTTTTCTGAATATCTTGTCGATAATACCACGTTTTACATGAAGCATAATCGGCTCCTCTGCAAGAGTTAGAACACAATTATCAATCGATACACCATCAAAGTATACAGATATTCCTTTTACTAAACCTTCATAGTGAATCCGATCAACCACACAACCGGCTTCTAGAATCCGGCCATCATTTAGTTTGTATGTCTTAATGTCATTGGCTAACAGATATTGAGGATGCTTTTGCTTTTCAAACCCGATCCAAGTAGCTTACCACATCTAGATCTGGCACTAATAATTCATTCACAAGTGGCATGACCTCATTTTTACTTCCATCCTTTCGCAAAAGCATTACAGCAGAATTTATAAATGCCTGATTGAGTAAAATCTTATTAGTGATCCGATCTATTAAAAATGATTGGGCCAGAGTGATGTATTCCCATTTACCCATGGTAACCTGCCCATTCATCGAGATAATCAACCTCCATTGCGTCGAAAGATAAATTTCTGCTGATTATCCTTTTCGATAAATACCCAAGGCTTATCAACAAACAGTTCTGCCTTATCCAGTGACTGGCTGTATTGTTTGATATGTGGAAGCAGGTTTTCGAGGAAAGCTTTCATAAAATGTATTTAGGTGTAAAAATACACCTTTTTTCAGGTTTAATTTTAGGTTTATTTTAGGCTATATCTATTTGTCTTTCATTAAGAAATCCAGGAAAATTATATCTAACTCTCCTCGCTGATCTGAAATCTTTACTGACAATCGTCTCTCCATAAAATCCAGAATTTTGTATCCCCTATCCAGTATCAGTATTACAAACGTTGTCAGCCGCTGCTATCTATCAACGATATGAAAGGGTTTGCGGTATCTTTCTTTGATTAGCCAATTGTCTTTATTCCAGGTATTCCATACCGTCTCTTCCACCTTTTTTAAAGATAGCAATCCTTTATAGTGCAGCCTGTTTTGAGGAAGGTTGATCAGGTCCTCCCTGAGATCGCTTAGTTGCTTTGCGCTCTAGGCATATCCTCTCTGTTAATCGGGTATCTTAAACAATAGGTTTTTGAATATTGTGTTTAAAGACTCTAATGTATTCATGATTTACATCGATTTGTACTTACTAATGTTGTTAGAGTTATCATCTGAAAAAATAACCCATGAAAACAAGTTGCCATAACCAGGTTTCATAGCTATTTAAAAAATATCCACGATATATCAACAAAAATTTTATTATAACAAAAAATAAAATCACAGTTTAAAGCCTTAAAAATCAGACTATTACTATTTATTTTTAAACCTAAATCAATACCTATATTCAGGTGTAAAATCAAACCTATTCTATGGTTTATTCTACTTTTTCCGCATAAGTGACAAACAACCTTTTATCTGAAAAAGCCACCCAAGCTCATAATAGTATTTATATACTGCGCACTAGGCTGTCCTGGCTTGAGAAGGAAGCCCGAGTATGGCTTTCTCCGACAAAACAAAAGCCTTTTCTGCTTTGAGCCATGGGAAATTGGCCGAATTTCTGGTCAAGCCAGTTTTGGAATCATACAATCTCAATAGTGAAACGAAAACACGTTCTTGAACATAGGATCGAACAGTAAAATCTTCTGCTCTGATGCATTCCTGATATGATATCAATATCTGGAATTTTCACTGTCCTTAAGGTCTACAAAACCATTACATCTTAAAGCGGTAGAGCAGCTAGTCTTCTGTTGATAATCAGAAAAATAAATCTAGACTTAAATTTGGGTGTAAAACTCAGAACGTATATTCTTTTTCAACCAGCATACTGTTAAACTGCAGGCATCTAGCCTTTATATCTTCAGAAAAGGAATATACCAGCTTTCTTTCCTTTAGGCAATTGACTAAATGTGACTAACAGATTAACTCCTGATTAATGATATACTCAAGCTGATCATATATTTTACCTTATGAACCATGTCCAACTAAAGGCTATTATCAAAATTTAGATGCTGTTTCTAATCACTTTCCGTCACCATCGTCTCATCTGTAAAGACTATATAGATAATTTAATAAATCTTTGCTTATCAATTATTTATCTTTACTCTAGTAATAAACTACATTTTTTCAATTACAAAACTTTGTAAATCTGTAAGATAGCCTTTACTTTTACACCTAAATTTAAGTGTCCGGGCAAACCTATATTTACACCTAAAAACAAACCTATTTTCACACCATGATTTACACCGTAGGAGGCATTAAGGGTGGGGGTGGTAAAACCACTATTGCCACCAATCTGGCTATCTGGCTTTCCAAAAAAGGAGCTGACGTACTTTTGGTCGATGCCGATGATCAGGAAACCGCTACCGACTTTACAGCCTGGAGAGAACAAACCCTGAATGGCGAAATCGGTTATACCGCCGTCAAACTTACCGGCGAGTCAGTTCGCAGTCAGGTCCAGAAGCTCGCGGCAAAATACGATCATGTAGTCATCGATACTGGTGGGAGGGATACGACCAGTCAGCGAGCTGCTCTGGTGGTGAGTGATGTCTATCTGGTACCGTTCAATCCAAGAAGCTTTGATATCTGGACGCTGTATAAGGTGCAAAACCTGGTCAATGAAGTAAGGGCTGTAAAGCCAACTCAGTTAAGAGCCTATTGCTTTCTAAACCGTGCCGACACCCGGGGAGCCGATAATGACGAAGCGGCAATGCTTTTGAAAGAATGTGAAGGACTCGATTACATTGATCATCCGCTGATCAACCGCAAGGCATTTTCCCATTCTGCTGGTAAGGGACTGAGCGTGATCGAATACATCCCAACTGATGAGAAGGCCAGCAATGAATTGAATTTATTGTTTAGCAGCGTCAACCCCGAGTAGCAGCGTTCAACTTGATAATCACCATCAATTCCGATTAAGAACATGGCAATTTCCCCTCCTCCTAAGAAAGACAATCAGTCACAGCCTATACTGGAAGCTGAACCCAAGATTGATAAAGTGATCAAAAAGAAACAGGATGCCTTCATCAATAAGGGGGGCAAACCTGTCAATGAAACAACGGCGCCTTCAGAAGAACAAGTGTTAAAAAACATCAACATAAGTCTTCTTGAAAGCGAGCTGAAAAAGATCAATGAGCTTCGTGATAAGCGGCGCAAACCCAGAGGGCGTAAAATTGCGATATCCTTGCATGACTGGATTATAGAAGCTATTCAGGAGAAAATCCAAAAAGAGAGCCGAAAATTCATCAAAGGTTAGTTATAACCAATTATAGCAACCCATGAACACTAATACTGGTAATGAATAATGATACACGTACTGCATCCGGATCCCGAAAAAAAACCTGAACCAGGAGGAGTTAAAAAAAACTGTCCCCACAGATGCGAACATATCAGCAGCTCTTCTCCTACGGCAATCCACTTGTTAGATGACTGCATAACAGGTTTGTAAAAATATTAAGTAAATAGAAAGAGAGTTGATCTTCCAACTAATGTACGTTCACTAAATCATGGATATTAAAGGTAAATCATGGATATTGAGCTTGTAGAAAGGATAAAGCGGCTTATAATAATCGCCCTCGCATCGGATGATGAGCTGATTGAATCCATCGTTTTAAAAGGGGGTAATGCCATTGATCTGCTTTACAAGGCTCGTGAAAAGTCTTTTTCCAGAACCTCATACGATTTGGACTTTTCTATCCAGGACGGCGACTTTGACCAGGACTTGCATATCGACAACCGAATTTTCAGTACGCTTGAGCAGACATTCGCAGAAAATGAATTTGTCATTCTCGACTATAAGTTTTTGGCCAAGCCAAAAAATGTCAATGAGTCGATGAAGGATTTTTGGGGTGGCTATAAGGTTACTTTCAAGGTGGTTTCCAAAAGTATATTCGAGGCAAAATCGGGTAATCTGCTCGCGCTCCGAAATGCAGCCATTGCGGTAAGACCTGACCAGTCTCCCACTTTTGAGCTAGAATTCAGTAAGTTCGAATACACTGAAAAAAGGGTGCAAACGAAAGTAGACGGCTACAGCATTTTCGTCTATACCCCGGAAATGATCGTTTTTGAAAAGCTCCGGGCGCTTTGCCAGCAGTTACCTCAATACGTCGATATTGTACCTTCCTTCAGCCCCCGGCCCAGGGCTCGGGATTTTTATGACATCTATCTGATTGTGGGGTTCCAATAGTATTTGGACGAAATGTATCGCTAAGAGATTTCCAGTAGTAAGTCAACTATTAAATGATAATCTATTTCCAAATGGGTCAATTACATCCATACATAAGTTTTTTGGTTTCCAAAGTGTTTTTTCGAGTCCTGGTCTATTGAATTTATATGGTTTACTCAAAAGTTGTTTATGGAAATCTTTGAGATTCTCAAACTTATCAATATAAGCTCTTGCGCCCGGTGAACAGTCGCCATGATGTTCTGTCAAATGAAGAATAATACCATTGAGTGAGATTTGCATATAAATTGGCGTATTGTCCGGTTTGTCTTCCCAGTCAATTTTAAAACCCAGCCAGTCTATATAAAATTCAACTGCCTTGTCATAGTCGAACATTCGGAATATAGGTGTTATTGTAGCCATGATTGATTTTTAAAATGATTGCCCTAGTATAATGATTAGTTAAAATTAATTAATGAAGCCCACTATATCGGGTTGAATGGAAATAAAATGAAATCTTATTAAAGTATTTGCTTAAATAATGAAATAATATTTATACCTTTGTCTTAATGGAAAATCAAAATACATGTATACGAGTCCTGGCAGACGCCAATCAGATAAAAGAGTGTAAAGAACTTTTAAGTACTAACCAAATCGTATTTACAGGATTAAGCAACATTCTGGCACTTGCGGGAAATGAAGCCAGGCTTAAAATTCTTTTCCTTTTGGAGGAAGAAGGCGAGCTATGTCCTTGCGACCTGGCTGATATTCTTAGCATGAGCATTCCGGCCATTTCACAACATCTACGAAAAATGAAAGATGGTAGAATTATTAAAGCCCGTAAGGTAGCTCAAACGATATTCTACTCTATTGAGCCTAAGCATCTGAAATTATTAAAGCCCCTATTTTCACATATAACAGAGTCAAGCAAAAAAGCAGAACAGATATGAAAACAGAGAAATCAGGATTAGTGGGAGCTGGATTGTTAACAGCTGTAGCAGCATCGCTTTGTTGTATTACCCCAATTTTAGCCCTTGTTACGGGAGTTTCCGGTGTAGCTTCTACCTTCTCGTGGATGGAGCCCTTCAGACCGGTATTAATTGCCCTTACCCTGGCCGTGCTTGCTTTTGCTTGGTACCGGAAATTGAAGCCTAAACCAGTGAACGCCGTAGATTGTGCCTGTGAGGATGAAAAAAAACCTTCCTTTTTACAGTCTAAAAAGTTTCTTGGTATTGTTACGCTCTTTGCGGTGGCCATGCTTGCTTTTCCCAATTATGGGCATGTTTTTTATTCTTCAAAGGAGATTAGCAAGGTGAACACTTCGATTAATATAGCCCATAAGAATTTTCAGCAAGTAAGTTTCAAAGTAAGGGGTATGACCTGCCAAAGTTGTGGAGAGCATATCGAGCATAGTGTTAATCAGCTGCCCGGGATAAATCAGGTAAACGCTGATTTTAAAGAAGGTACTGCCGCTGTCCAATTTGACCCTGCTAAGACCAACAAAGAGCAGCTGGTACAGGCAATTAATTCAACAGGGTATAAGGTACAAGCTGAAATTAAATAATTCTAAAAACGAAAAGTGATGATAAGTAAAGCAATTTTAATAACGGTTGTTTCCGGACTATTCTTTGCCACCTCTCAAATGTGCGGTTGTGGTTCATGTGAAGCAAAGGCATCAGAGACCCATGCCAATGTTCGTAAAACAGAAGTATTACGGTTAAAGCTAACAGGTATAACTTGCGCAGGCTGCGCAAGTCACGTATCCAAAGCTTTAAAAAGTCAATCGGGTGTACTCGAACAAACGGTGGAGTACCCGGGAGATATAGCTGTAGTAAAGTATGATCCGGAAAAAACGAGCCCGGAGCAAATTATAAAGTCGATAAAAAAGGCAGGTTATAAAGCTGTGACAGTTAAATAAATCATCTGGAACTCCGGTTATGGAAAATAGAAAGATAGAAGTCGATATCACAGGTATGACCTGCAAGCATTGTGCTGTAAGTATCGAGAGCCTTTTGAAGAATAAGGAAGGAATAACGGTTGCCTCGGTAAACCACGAGTCCGGAAAAGGAGAAATTACCTTTAATGGGCAAATGACAACCGATGAAGACATTATCAGTACGATTAACAGTACGAAAAAGTATCAGGCCCGTGGTACAAGCTCGGTTCTTAATGCTCCTGCAGAACCTACCTTTTATGACCTGATCCTTATAGGAGGTGGTTCATCTGCTTTTTCGGCTGCAATTACAGCCCATGAGCTTGGTTTATCAATTTTAATGGTAAACGCAGGATTGCCATTTGGTGGAACCTGTGTAAATGTGGGTTGCGTACCGTCTAAAATCCTTATCCGGGCAGGAGAAACGGCTTATCATGCTTCTCATTCCAACTTTGATGGAATAAATCCCTACGGAGCAAGCATTGATTTCGCTAAAGTCATCCGGGAGAAAACGGAAATGGTATCCCGGCTGCAGCAGAAAAAATATATGGATATCGTCAAAGACTTTGATAATTTCCGGATGGTTGAAGGATGGGCAGAATTCCTGGACACCAAAACCATTGTTGTAAATGGAGAGACGAAATATTCAGCACTGAAATTTATCATTGCTACCGGCGCCACTACCAATATACCCAATATTGAAGGATTGCAGGAAGTAGGTTATTTGACGAATGTATCCTTGTTTGAGCTGGAGGAAAAGCCTGAAAGTATAACCATAATGGGCGCAGGATATATAGGTCTTGAAATTGCAATGGCTTATTCCCGCTTGGGTGTAAAGGTTCGAATTATTGAGTTTACAGACAGAGTACTTCGGTCGCAAGCTCCCGATATCAGCCAGGAACTTCAAAAGCAAATGCAGGGGGAGGGCATTGCTGTTTTACCAAATGTTCGGGCACAAAAATTTGAAAAAAAGGATTCTTCAATATTGATTCATTGCAAAGATCCGGATGGAAAAGAGATTACCCTGGTTGAACCTGGTCACCTTGTAATAGCAACCGGTACCCGCCCGAATACAAGCAAGTTAGGTTTAGATAAAATTGGTTTAGAAACTACTAAGAATGGACATATCGTAGTTAATGCGATGATGGAAACCAACGTTTCCGGCATTTATGCAGTAGGTGACGTAATTAATACGCCTGCGTATGTCTATACTGCCGCAACCGAGGGCAAGATGGCTGTAGAGAATGCTTTTAAAGGAGCAGGAAGTAAAGCTGATTATTCTTCCTTACCCTGGGTAGTATTTACCGACCCACAAGTAGCAGGTGTTGGCCTTGATGAAGTGGAAGCAGCGGCACTTGGTTTGCCTTTCGAAGTAAGCAAGATGCCCTTAACGGAGGTTCCAAGAAGTCAGGCTGCAAAAGATACCCGTGGTTTTATAAAACTTATAAGAGATACCCAAACAGACAAACTGATCGGGGCCAGGGTCGTAGCTCCCGAAGGTGGAGAGCTGATCATGGAGCTCACCTTAGCCGTCAAATACGGAATAACTGTGAATGAACTGGCAAAAACCTTTCACCCTTATTTAACCCTTAGCGAGGGAATCAAACTTGCAGCTATCGCCTTTGGGAAAGATATTGCAACCCTTAGTTGCTGTGCCAGCTAAGTATTATTTGCAGACCACCCCCAACAGCCACTAAACTTGCCTTATGGATATGCTACCTAAAGACTTAACACGAGATGTTAAAAATAGACTGAACACCATTAAAGGGCAGGTGGAAGGCATTGTCAAAATGCTAGACGAGGATAAAGACCCCCAGCAAATCTTAAATCAATTTAAAGCAGTTACAAAAGCCCTTGAAACAGCCCAAACTCTTCTTGTTGATGAAGCTTTTCGAAAATCATTGGCCGCTAAAATTTCTGAAGTGATACAGGCCTGCCCGGGTAACTGCGGTCAGGAGCAAACGATAGAATCTTTGAGACTACAGTTTCCAACACTAGCTGAAGAGGAATTAACCCAAAAAATGAAGGAAATTCAATCTGCTTACGATCTGATGAATATCTTCAAAAAAGATTTGGAGACCTCCCCCGGTACCACCCGACCTTTGATCTAGATATTTTAAGGTATTATGAAAAGAAAGATAGAAGTATTTACAGCAGGTTGCCCGGTTTGCAAGCCGGTAGTAGAATTAGTTCAGTCGATGGCTTGTAGTAATTGCGAGGCAGAAGTTTATGATTTATCTAAGCAGACAGACCCGGAATTTTATACAGATAAGTTAAAGCAATATAAGGTAACCGTGCTTCCAACCGTTATTGTAAATGGACAGAAGGTAGATATCGCTGAAGGCGGTATTACCAGGGAGCAATTAAGCCAGGCAGGAGTAGGACAATTAATATAAATATATATGAAAAGGAAAGTTTTAGGATTAGTAACTGCTGTAATGTTTTTTACAGGAGGGTCGATGTATGCTTTTAATCCCTTACAGGATAAATGCCCGGACAAAGGAACAGCTAAGTGTAAACTGGTAAAGAACTGCCCGGATAAGGGTACTTCGAAGTGTAAGCTTGCAGATCAGAAGAAAGTAACTCTTCCTTCTTGCTGTCAAAAATCCCAAGAGACAGCTTCGCTGAAAAAAGCTTCTTCAAAGCTTTAATCAGGAAACAAAATTCATTCAAGATATAGCCCGAAAAAAAACTTTTTTCGGGCTTTTTTCATCATCAGTTGATGAGAGTAAAACGGTCGTTAAAGTATACCTATAAACGGAAATCAGAAATTTTCGATAAACGCCACTGAAAGGCAAAATTTAAAAGAATCGGCTTTTCTTGATAAGTATAAAATATTAGTATATTTAATTAATATACTAATAAGACGTTTTATTAAACTTATGATGATTGGCTATGCCCGGGTTTCGACCCAAGACCAGAATCTAGACCTCCAGATTGATGCTCTCAAAAAAGCGGGATGCGAAAAAATTTATCAGGAGCAGTTAAGCGCTTCACTGGAGGAACGACCCAAATTATCAGAAATGGTTTCTAACTTAAGAAAGGGGGACACCATTGTCGTATGGAAACTTGACCGTCTGGCCAGATCCCTAAAACACTTGCTTACGTTGGTATCGGATTTCAAAACAGCAGGCATTGGATTTCTTAGCCTTCAAGACCAGATTAATACCACTACAGCCCAAGGCCGTTTGATTTTTAATATGTTCGCTTCGCTTTCTGAATTTGAACGGGAAATAATCAAAGAACGGACGCTCGCCGGGTTGGCGGCAGCACGGAGCCGTGGGAGGGTCGGAGGCAGAAAGAAAGGCCTGACCAAAGAGGCAAAGGTAAAAGCTGCTGCAGTAAAGCACCTGTATCTCGATGAAAAAAAATCTATCAATGAAATTTGTGAGGCAGTAAGCATCAGCAGGGCGACCGTCTATCATTATCTTGATTATTTAAACGTAGACCGGGCCGTCAGAAAGCCCAAGGCAAAACAAGAATAGTTAATAACTGATCCTATGGCCGGCCAGTTCCTTACACATACAGAAAGAGAACGCTATGAGTACGTGCCTTCTTCCATTTCTCCGGAAGATCTGAACCGGTACTTTTATTTATCAGATAGCGATATTGCATTAATTAAGGAACAGCGAGGAAATGAACAAAGGCTGGGCTTTGCATGTCAGCTTTGCCTGATCAGGTTTATGGGTTTCCTTACCGATGAGTGGGAAACGAGTATGCCCAAACTTGTTCTTGAACGTTTGTCTGAACAACTACAGGCTCTTCCGTCCGACCTGAAAAACTATAGCACTAGAAGGAATACCCGTGCGGATCACTTGCAGTCTATACTAAAACACCTCCATTTTTCAAGATTTGCGCCCATGGATGCCGTTCAGCTTGAGGCCTGGCTTCTGGAACGTTCGCTGGAACATGATAAACCGACCCTGCTTTTGGATCTAGCTTGTGAAAAACTTATCCAAAACCGGATATTGAGGCCCGCAATTGGAACCCTTGAAAGAATGGTGGTCTCCGTGCATGGCCAGGCATATACAGAAACTTACACGAGGCTATCCGTAATTTTAAATCCTGAACTAAAAATACGGTTAGATGCTTTGCTCATGATCGAAGAAGGAAGTTCTTTCACCTGTTTTGGCTGGCTAAAAGAGCCTCCCAATTCCAATACCCCTTCTACGTTGAACAATGTATTGACGAAATATCAGTACCTTATTAATATAGGTGTAGCAGATTGGGATCTAACCGTACTAAACCCTAACCGTAAAAAGTTCCTTTCCCAAAAAGCCCGCAGGTCTACCAATCAGGAAATCCAGCGGATGAACCCTGAAAAGAGGTATCCAATTCTAATTGCATTTCTTGCCCAGAACCTCATCGACGTTACAGATTCGGTTTTAGATATGTTTGAAGCCTATCTCGACGACGTGCTCCATAAATGCAGAAGGTCACTTGAAATCTATCAACAAGAGACCGTAAACGCCAAAGATAATGCGATGGCTACCCTAAGCTTTGTGGCAACCATGGTTGCCGACGAAAAAATCCCTCCGGAACAAATCAGGACAAAGGTATTTAGCAATATCTCAAAAGTCGAGCTTGACGAAGCGATCTCCGTTACCCAGGAAATCTTAAAACCTGCCAGGAGCAATTTCCTCTCCTTCCTAGACAACCACTTTAACCGGCTTAGACAGTTCAGCGGAAACTTCCTTAAAACGCTGGCCTTTTTTTCTGGAATCCGGGACGATAATTTCTTGTACGCAATCGAGATTGTACTTGGCCTTCAAAACGGTTCCCGTAAGAAAATACCAGATGACGCCCCCTTAGATTTCATAACCCCCACCTGGGCAAAGTATGTTTTTGACGATAAGGGGGAAGTAATCAAACAATCATACGAATGGTGCGTGCTTTTTAAGCTAAAAGACAAACTCAACTCCGGTGACGTTTTTGTTTCCAATTCCCGCAGGTATGCTGATCTTGATGGGTACCTGATCCCCAAAGAACAGTGGAAAATCAAAAAAGAGGAGCTCTGCGGCCAGCTGTATATTTCCCCGGATGCCTTGACTCATATTAACGGTAAAATCAAAGAACTCGAAGATTTGCTGCCTTTGGTAAATGACCTGTTGGTCGGAACCGATGAAGTCCGGCTTGAAGACGGCATACTTGTAGTCCCCCGGTTGCAGGCACAGGAACTTCCGGATTCCGTATATGAGCTTGAAAACGCTATTTCTTCCCGTTTGCCACTGGTAGACCTTCCAGAGATTTTAATGGAAGTCAATTCATGGACAAATTTTACTAATCACCTTACTTCGATACATGATGGAAAGTGTCCGGAGATTGGTCAGATACACCGTGTTTATGCCTCGCTTTTAAGCAATGCCTGTAACATACCTTGGGTGGATATGGCCCGGAGTGCCAACATCGAATACTATGATCTGTTGTGGTCGATCCGAAGTTATCAAAGAGAAGACACGCTAAAACTTGCCAATAATCATTTAGTAAACTATCACCACAAACAATGGCTTTCTAATCTTTGGGGAGGCGGTACCATTTCTTCTTCCGATGGACAGCGTTTCCCCGTAAGCGGTAAAATAAGAAATGCAAAAGCCCAACTGAAATATTTTGGGTATGGCAAGGGGGTCACGTTTTATACGCACACCGCAGACCAATATTCCCAGTTCGGAAGTAAAGTTATCGCCTCGACTGAAAGAGATGCCATGTACGTATTGGATGAAATCCTAAATAATGAAACTGAACTTAATATTTTGGAACATACTACAGATACATCCGGTTATACAGACCTGGTATTTGGGTTGTTCGATTTATTGGGAATGCAGTTTTCACCGAGGCTAAGGGATATTAAAGATCAAAAACTTTCTAAGATCAAAGGCAAGGATTTCGAATATCCCTCCTTGAAATTTACCGGTGTGGTGAATCCGGATTATATCGCAGGCAGATGGGACGATTTGTTAAGGTTGGCGGGTTCCATGAAATCGGGATATGTTACCTCTTCGTTGTTTATAGGCAAGCTCCAGTCGTACCCAAGGCAAAATAATTTAACATATGTCTTGCAAGAATACGGCAGGCTTATTAAAACCATTTTCATACTGAAATACCTGTTAAGCCAGACTTTGAGGCGAAAGATCAATACGCAACTGAATAAAGGTGAAGCTCTGCATTCCCTACGAAACTTCCTCTGGTTTGGAGGGGACGGCAAAATCAGGAAGAAACAAGAAGAACAACAGCAAGAGCAGGCGTTATGCCTAAATGTAGCCACCAATAGTGTTATACTTTGGAATACAATTTACATGCAGGAGGTCTTGAATGAATTGCAGAAAGAAGGATTTAATGTAAACCAAAATGATATCGTTCATTTGTCCCCCGCAAGGTTTTCGCATATCAACAGGCTCGGAAAATATTTCTTCGATTTTGATGAAAATGGCTTGAATGGGAACTTGAGGCAATTAAGGGTAAATGCTTAGCGATACATTTCGTCCAAATACTATTGGAACCCCATTGTCAGTGACCTTGCAATTGATCCTTCAACAAAGCAGAACCTGAAACTGATAGAAGATATTTTTCTAGCCAAGCGAGTACCGATTGACTATATCCGGGATCTGATCAACCACAAGCACATTCACAGTGACAATTGGGAGAGTGTGAAAGATACCTTGTCGAGTGCGAGCCAGGTTGAGTCCTATGATTTTTACTTTGATTTTGTCATAGACACATTCGCTCACCTGGCTTTTCCTTCAATCACATCGGATTAACCAATCACTTCGGATTGACTTCTTACTTCAGATTAACTACGCACATCTGAACAGATTGGATAGAATAAACTCAGGGATGGCTTTATCAGAGATTACTTGGATGATACAGCTTCCATTTGGGAGAGTAGGCTTTCTCACTGATCGCATAGGTTAGATAGAAATCAAATTCCGAATTCTTACTGTGCAGTTCGTCCAGCTTGGAGCCACTGTAGCCGGCCTTTTCCAGATAAAAACCGATGGCTTGGGAATAGGGGTAGATGAAATCCATCGATTCCAAAATGGCGATCAGTTTGTTTACCGAAACTTTCTTCTGTTCCAATGCTTTTTTATAGGCGTCCAGGACCGACGATACGCCTCCTGAATAACTGGGCCGTACAGTTATATCAATCAGTGTTCTTTCCACGTTAGTTATTGGAATGGAATTGTTGTGGTAAACACCCAATCGTCCGCTGTGTTTACCATTCAGAACCACAAACGTATAATCCCTATAGACTCCTTTGGAACCTGCTTCCCGCTGGGGTTTGCCAAATGCCCTGTCAATTCCTTGTTGGGTCAACGACGCCGTGCTACCATGTGCCTTTAGACTCTGATCAAAGGTGATATAAATTGTCTTGGGAACCTGAAGCGTCAAACCGTGAATAAATATTGCCGAATAATGTGATAGGTAAGACCGGTTGATGAGCGAGGTGGCAATATGAAATACCGTTGCATCCTTGGTTATAAAACGCTGCTTGTCATTGACATAACCTTCGAAAGGAATCTGAATTTTTTCAACGATCCCGCTGCCTATCAGCTCATTTATAAAGCGTTCGGTTGTCATTGATATCGGCAGATTCCATTGGGGTCGCTGCTCTTCAAGTATACCGTTTAGAATCTCGATGGAAAAAGCCTGATAAGGGCTCTTTTGAAAAAAGCTCCTTATGTTATTCTCTGCCAGATTGAAACGGGACTTTGCCATATAATCATATCTTACTGCAGAAAGTATATATACTTTCTGCAAAGTTAACTGTTTTTCTTCAAAAAGTCAAATCATTCTTCTAATGTGTCTGATTTTGAGATAGATATATCATGTGCCATGACTAGGTTCTATTTACGGCACTTATGAACCTCAGTATATATACTGAGGTTCACCAAAGTTACAAGTTTTTTGTGACAATGTCAACTCTTAACAACAGTTAGTAATAAGTATTAGTATTGAATAATGAATAGCATTGAGTAGAAAAGCATGTTTATATTTAGATATACACCTAAATATAAACTTAAAACCAGGTTTAAATTAAGACCTCTATTTAGGTGTAAAAATCCACATTAATTAACTTACAATCAATATTATAACTGAAAAATATATATAGGAAATAATACTTGAAAATCAAGTAGAATCGCTAAAAGAAAAACCAAGCCATCCAATCAAACTGTAGGCCTGAATTATAGCTTTAATCCACAAATGATTCAGACAAGATTACAAACTATACTCCTGATTATTTTGCTGCTCTTTGGTTCTCCTGTGTTTTTTTGGCCTTTCACTCCACTCGACATCTTTGCTGCCACTGCCGCCATCCCCCATTCCACTCAGAAAGTTTTGTAACATTGAAAGACTTGCAGCTAGCTTACTTCCTACACCGGAGCTGATAGAACCCTGAGAGGGATCAAATTCTTTACTTTCATCTGATTTATCAAACGATTTGTCCTGGCTCATCCTCTGATTCGCTTCTTTGGACTGGCTGTTTCTCTCACCTTCCGGCTTACCATCCTCGTTTACTCGCCCATTCGCAGCCCCTCTAACCGATTCTTTCCTGCTGGCTCGATACTTTCCCCTATTGACCTGTATTTCTTCACTGCTAGCCTTCCTTTCAAGCCGTTGCAGATAATCGGACGGCAGCTCACCCGTTTTCAAAATCATATCTTTCAACCGACTTAGATTCTGGTAGAATTTCCATTTATGTTCATGCTCGGCGTAGGCTTTCTTAATCTTCTCTGTCGATAATTCCAATTCGGTTAATGCTACCCCATGCTCTTTCAGATACTCGTATCTTATATTGACTACCTGACGGTTCAAGGCTCTTTCGGATTTGTTATCAATCTGGTAATTTCGTTCGGTTCGGTACTGTTTATGCAAGTTCTTCCGGTCCAAACCGCTGTACGGGTCGGTAGGCCGGATGCCTTTCTCCAAGGTAGTTTCCAGCGATTTGAGATTGCGGTAGAACATCTTGCCAAATCCCTGCTCTTTGCCCATCAAGGCGATTCTATCAACCGACAAATAATCACCCAGTTGATGTTTCTCTTTAAAGGACACAAGACGCTCGCGGAGCTTTTCTTCCTTGTAGGCATCCTTGGAAAAATGACTTCGGCCTTCAAAGCCGTACATTTTCTGAAAATCCGCCGCATTCTTTTCTTGCCAGTTTTGTGCTGGAAACCTAGCTCTCGGACCGGTAGGAGTGAGGCTGATTTTCTGCTGAGTATCACGGCGGGATACGATGATATGGATGTGGGTTTGATCTCCCTGTTTTCGTTCTCCGCTTCGCGCCTTGCCTTCCTTGACTTGTGCATCGGTTCCACTGTACTCCCTTTCTCGGTGGATGATGCCATACCAGATCAAATCCTTGCTCTGTAATTGCTGCCCGCCAGGCAAGTTGAAATTGGCCGCATAGTTTTCCATCACCTTCCGGGTGTACTCTTTGAGCTTGCCTTCGTCTGAGCCGATATGGGCCAGCTCCGAAGCCGAAGGGGAGATGATCAGCGAATAGAATTTGCTGTCCTCTTTCCCGAGCCCCTTCACGTTCAAGTCGATGCTTAAAACCACCTGCTCCTTATCGATCCCATCCCGGTCCTTATTGAAATACCGGCCGCTCTCGCCTTGTTCCAACGCCTCGTGTTCCATATAGTTGACAAGCCTCAAGGCAGAACCTTTATTGTCATAAACAGCGCCGGATTTACTGCTGGCCTTGCCAGTGGATTTGCTCTCCGATTTGGCTTTTAAGACTTTGCTAATCATAAGTAAACAGATATGCTATTTAACAGGCATGTACGGTTTAGTATGGCTACTATCTATTGTACAATTCAAAAAACAAGAGACAACTTTTCAAAAGCAGTAATAATACAATTACTACCCCTGTTGTTTCCCCTTGAATTCACTGACTTGACTGTCCACAAACGTTTTGTTTTTCTCTTTGATGTCCTCAATCTGACTCGCATCAAGACCGCTTACGTGCAAGGTGGTTGATGTTGATACATGTACCATCTGATTGATCCGGTATAAGAGTTCATATACTTTTTCCAACTGTGAAATCATTTTATCCAGCGACTTTTCCATATTCTGGTTTTGACCTGTCACCTCCCGGAAGATGGGCAGGATGTAGGCCTGTTCCTGCTTTTGGAGAAACGAGAAGATCTGGTTTCGCAGCTTGACCACTTCTACGGACACTTCTCCGCTTTCGAGTTCCTTAGTTGGGTTCAGTCCGTTTTTGATAAAATACAGCAGCGCCGCTTCGCTATACTCCTTCAGGGTCTTGACGCCCAGCTGCCTTTGGTGCTCTTTGGACTTTCTGAGTACGCCCACGTTTATGTTGATCGGCTTGACCAGGCTGTCGCTGCCACTACCGGCGCTGGCACGATTGATTACTTCTGCAGAATCATAGCTATCATCCTCGCTGAGATTCTCATCCAGGTCTTTTGATTTTTTGTTTCTGGCACGGCTCTTTACCGGTGGCAACTGGCCCGCCTGATGAGTACGGCGTGCTGGACGTTTAGGTGTTACTGTAGGCTTTTTCATTTGTGGTGTCAGTTTCTGTTCCTTTTTGTCTACTTAAATATACTTTTTATATTCTGATAATCAAACAGTTAATGTATAAATACTATTTTTTCAATAACTATGTTATTGACTGTCAACATATTAACAGTGTTAATATGTTTCCTCTTGCTAAACATACGTGACTGCTACCAACCATCGCTACTACAAAACAGCTACTAAATAGCCCGCCAATACACATTGTCTGAATAATGATACGGTTTTTCGAAATTGTTTGTAACTAATTTGTAGTAAGTTCGTAGTAACATTCATAAAAAGGCAATTTTTTAAATTCATTGGTAGTAAATTTGCATTTGTATTGTATTATTGCACGCGTATCTCTTACAAAAACCAGTTATGGATACAACATTAACAAATACAATAACCAAAGAGGATGTCAGACAGGCATTCTCTCAAAGGCGCAGGGGTAAATTTAATCTGCTCTACCTTCATTACCGCCAGCAGTATTTTCACAAGGGCCTGCCCGCCCAGCTGATTGCACACAAGATTTCAACCGATCTGGGACTGACCATAACCGCTACAAACATCTATGAGATTCACCGCCGCCACGCCCAGGTTGATCTTGAACTCAAAGAGCTAAAGGCTCAGATCAAGCATGAGATCATCGAGTCCTTAAGGCAGGATCCAAAAGCTATCCTGCCACCAGCGGGCCCAAGCGAAGCTGCATGGCAACAAGGTGATCAAAAGCAGGATAATCAAAAGCAGGGCAGTCAATCCGTGTCAGCTGATGGGCCTGTAATCAATCCGGCTTTGGGAATCGATGAGTTTGAACTGTTTTTGCAAAACAGTGCTCTTTCGCTTGACAAGCTCCACATCGCTTTGGACCAGCAGACCGATGTAGTCAAACGGATCATTCTGTCCGAGAAGATCAAACAGGTGCGGTTTGTGGAAACCTACAACAACGCATCGGCTAAGAAAAGCATTTTTGATTAAAGCCTCCTAAGCTAAAGCTTACTATTGGAATAATTCAATCCCTTACAACCAACCGTAAATTCCTTAGTCCATGAAAGACAACAAATCACAACCAGCCAACACACAACCAGACAAAACTCAATCAGACAAATCACACTCTGATCAATCAGACGGTTCCACCCTTGCCCCTTCCCGAAAAACGATTCACCTGATCTGTCAGGCAAAGGGCGGAGTGGGCAAATCCTTCTTTACCTATCTGGTTTACCACAAGTACAAACACGACCAGACGGTTGCCTACCTGGATCTGGATAACACCAACCAGACCACCCTTTCCCGTTTAAAGGACAAGGCCCGCTCGTTCAATGTGCTCGATGCCAAAAGGAAAATAAATCGGGAAGCGTTTCTCTCCCTGATCGAGAACATTTCCCTGGCCAGGGCCAAGGACACGTTCTGGGTGGATATGGGGGCCACCGAGTCGATTGAATTTTTGAACATGCTCACCCAGACCTACCCGGCTGATGTGTTGAAAGAAGAATTCGATCAGCTGGGCATTGATCTGCATTTTGACGTGATCATTTCCGGCGGGGACGTGTACACGGCCTGCATCAAGTTTTTAAACCAGCTCAGCCAGACCGTAAGTGGGGTATTTGCCATTACCTGCTGGATAAACAAGGGCCGTTTCAATGCCGACTTGGACAGCGACTACCTCGACCAGATCCGGCAGTTTTCTTCTCAGGCTATTTCGGTCAAGCAATTTGGCTCAACCGAAAACGAGGAGTCGGATGCCCGGCTGATCGAGCTGATCAAGAACGGTACCGAGATCGATCCGGCCAGACTCTCGCTGGCTACCCGCATCAAGTACCGCCGTCTGATATCGGAAATCGACTGATACCCGATCCGGTTAAAAAGCTACGGCTCTCACCTGTCTACGGGTCAGGACCGTAGCTCCTTATTGTGACTTGTTTTAACCTTTGCCACCGACCCGACCATGTCATTGACCCAACAGGATATCCACAGGATCAAACACCAGATGTCAGCCAAGTATGATGTCAATTTTGACCGCGAGCTGCTACCCCTGATTTGCGAGATGATCGAAACCAAAGAGCATTTCGAGCTTCAAACCCAGAAGATGAAGAAAGACCTTGACATTGCAACCGATTTGATACACAAGAAAGTCAGCCGATCTGCTCACAATGTATACCAGAACAACTACCTGACTAACTGGCAATCCTTCTGGCACGGATTCGGATCCATTGGGCTACCGGCTACGCTGGCAGTTATTGGCCTGTTCATCGGGTATCTGCTCTGGTTTAATCGCACTCAGGCGGTAGCAGACGCCCGCGACATAGAGCTGTTTCTAAAAGAGCACAAACAGATTGCCTCTTTTCAGTATCTTTCCGATTACCAGAAGGTGCAGGACCTGAAGATAGGCGACCGGACTCTGGAATACATCGAGCTGCCCGTCGTGCCGACCATGCGCCATGCGCTGCCGGGCAAAAACGTGGTTGTCGAGTTCAGAAAGGACAATAGAGGAAACACGACGGAAGCCTCCATAAAAATACCGCTCAGAATCGTCATCAAATGAACATCTCTGAATGAGATCATAACCAAAAACATACTTACTACAAACGAGTTGTTGGAAGCTCAGGCTCCGATCGGCTTTCTTAGCAGAATAACATTTTCTCAACAAAGGTGGAGCAGGTGCAATACACATTTTGCTGCAATACAATATTTACACCCATGTAGTATACCCATGTAGTATACCCATGTAGTATCACCCTCATACCATTTCCTTTGACACCAGCTGTGCCATAACACCTGCTCCACTACTGCTTAACTAACTACTGCTTGCCTGAATGCTGCATTACTGGACCACTACCCGCTGGACCCAGGTGCCTTTATTGGTCTGAATCCGGATCAGGTACATTCCCTTTGGACTTGACTGCAAGCTCACTTCGGCAACCCTGTCGCCCGTACGCGCAAAGCCAACCGGCTGAAGCTCACCGAGCAGGTTGATTACCTGCACCTTCTCGATGCGAACCGAGGCATCGGTTGACTGGATCCGTACCCTGCTTTGGGTCGGATTGGGATACACCTTCAGCTTGCCCTTCAGCTCTGGCGGTTCGCTGGCCAGCACCCTTTCGACAATGCTCTCGGGCAGCTGGTTCTTCGGATCAATGACCCGTGGCGGATCGAAGAGCACATTCACTGTCGTATTGGTTCTCACCGGCTCGTTGTAATCGAAGACAATGTCGGCCAGATTCTCGATCACTGTTTTTTCGGGAAGGTTCACCTTGGGCCTGATCGTGAACTGGACAAAGCCGTTGCTTCCCACCTGATCGCGGGTGGAATCGGGCAGGTTGATGTTTTTGAAAGTCCAGCTCAGTACCGGGCGTCCTTTGCCGGAAACAGCAAAAGTATGGGCATGCGACGCTACTTCCATCTGCAGGCTGGCAATGTCGAGCTGCTCGGAAAGCGTATCGATGACGGTGACCGCATAGGCCGTATCGGTGCCTGTGTTCTGGAAGCGGATGGTGTATCTGAGCGCTGTACCCGTAGGCGTGTAATGCTCTGCGGTTGTTCCCGAAGGCGAGACCCGCTTGTCATTCGGATCGAACGAGTCAATGATCGGCTGGCACTCAATGGCCACTTCGGGCTCTGTATCGTCCTGGGGCAAAATGTCGACAAAGCCCTTGCTGACAATGTCACTGGAAGTTGCAGCGCATCCTTCAACGGTCAGGTTTGCCTGCGATTTTCGAGGGTGTCCGGGCCGCTGGTCAGCTTCAACACGAACGGTTTTGCCACTGGCCGGTACTCTGAGGACCAGACTGTCGCCGGCCGCCAGTCGGTAATTCTTCCGAAAAGCCAGTTGTGCATCGACAAGAATGCGAAACTCACTGCTGTCAGCCATCGGCTGACCGATGTTTTTGATCACCAGTTGCACACGGCCGTTATCAATGCATTTTCCCCCGAGCGCAATATCGGAATTATCCCAGGCAGGGTTTTGTGGAAGCCTGTACTGATTGGAAGGGGTGATCCAGACTTTGGTGCAGGCGGTCAGCCCGCGGATGTTTGCCGAGCAGGCCACCGAATCGGTGATCAGGATTCGGCCCGACTCGTTGGCTTTCAAAGTGCCGACTGCAAACACGTAGACCGAATCCCTGCCGACCGTGTAGGTCCGGTCTGCTGTTTTGAGCGATACCAACCGGGGCAGCTTCAAATGGATCTGCACGTTTTCGGCATCGGCAAAACCCGTGTTTGAAAAGCTGATGATGGTCCTGTTTGTCATGCACCGGCGGCGGCGGTTGGAACCGACCGAGACGGTAAGGTAAGGCCGCAAATCAACCTGATTGGCAAAGTCCTTTCCGCTCACCGTCTGATTGTATCCCTTAAAAGCCACCGCATAAGTCCGGCTAGTGGGACAACGCTGCTCTATGGTCCTTCCACTTTCAACGGGAATCAATTGGGAAACCGAGTAGGTGCCACTGTCCACCGTCAGGCGGTAGTTTCCATCCGCGTCACTGCTGGCGTAATAATCACCGGGCTGGGCGGTGACAATCATGTTGCCGATTCCCGAACGGGCCGAATCAGGCTGGCAATCGGCGTTGTTGTCCCGGTAGATTCTGCCCTGGATGATGTTGACCTGCCGGGGGGATTGACGGTTTATGACCGCCAGGTTCTCCGAGCGCCTGTCCTGCGCGGTAGTGAAGTTACCCCTTACGACTAACTTGTCTTCGCAGATGAGTATTTCGGCGACTGAACCCTGCACGGTCACAGGCAAAGGCGTGATGCCCAGAAGGGTGTCGATAGTAACGATATCCGATTTTTTATCGGCCGGATTGAATCTGCGCAGGATCAGCTTGTCATCCGTTTCATTGACGATCGAGAACTGGTAGGGTTTCGGATCCCAATCGAGAAGTTTGCCCGTCTTGACGTTGTAGGCGGCAAACCCGTTTCTGTCCTGACCGAAAATCCGTGTGAAGATACCTTCGATGAACAGAACGTCCCCCAGCAAATGGGTGGAGGTTATGCAACTGTTGACCGCCGGCTTGAAATCCTCGACTGCGCCTGTTTTCAGGTCAAAGCTGCCCAAGAAAGGGGGAAACCGGCTGACCGGGTACTGGCTGCAATCGTCTTGAGAGGAATGGTTTGTCATGTAATTGCCACCCAGATACATCTTCTCTCCCTTGATGGTGACCTTGCTGATCTGTCTTTCCGGGTCGGGCCTTGGCTGCCAGCTTGTGGCCGAACCGGTAGCGGTATCTACCTGGACTATGTTCTCCACCGATTGGCCTCCGATCAGTGAGTAATAGTTGCAGCTCAGGCAAACCGGATGCCTGGAAAGGTACAGGTACCGGTCTTTGGCCCCGATGAAACGAAAGTTACCGAGTTCGTAAAAACGGCTAGGCCATATGTACCAGTCAATCCGCTTTCCCGACCTGAGGTCGAAAACAGTCACGGTTTCATTGCCGCCGTTTGTCGCACTCAGCGCATACAGACGGTTTCCATGGATCAGAAGCTGATCCGCCTTGTATCCGTAGTAGAGCGGCTGCCAATCGGTCATTTTCCCGGCCCTGATGTCGATCGAGGCCAGTCCGTACTGCCATCTGCCTTGAACGGCTTTGAACGATCCCCCCAAAAAGACTGCATCGCCCTCAACTGTGATCGAGTTTATGTTCCCGCTGGGGTTGGGGTTCCAATCAAGCGCTTTTCCGGTAAGAGCGTCAACGGCTACCACACTGGTGCCCCTGTCACGGCTGGGTTTCCCGCCCAGATACACCCTTCCTTCCGAGACCGCAATGGCAAAAATCTGCCCCACTTTGTATTCGGCCAGCCAAGGGCGGAACCTGCCAGTGGTCAGGTCAAAAGACACTACGCTCGGCAAGTCCTTCCATTCGCTTCCAACCATCATACCTCTGAACAATCCACCTACATACAAGGTGTTGTCGGTGATTGCCATGCTGTAAACGGGAGTCAAGTTGTTTTCGCCCACCCGAGGCATAAAGCTCGTCAGTTGACCTGAGTTCAGATCATAGGATGCAAAGTTGAGACATTTGGTTGTACCTGCCAGGCCAAACCCCCCGCCTACATACAGAACCGATTTGTCTCCCTTGATGGCAAGGGAGTGGACGATCCCGTTGATGTTCGGATTCCAGTCTGTCAGCCCGTAGCTTTTCAGGTCAATGGAACACAGGTGATTTCGCGAAAGCTCACCGGCCTTGGTGAATTCACCCCCTACGTAAATGGACTTGCCGTCAACGGCCATTGTCCTGACCGTTCCGTTGAAAGCCGGATTGAGCTCCAGCAAGCGTTGTGAGCCGATCTGAAAGGCGGCCAACCGGTTGCGGGCCTGCCCGTTCACCGAGCTGAACGCTCCGCCCAGGTACAGGATGCCTCCATGGATGGTAAGGGCGTAAACCGCCTCGTTGACATCCGGATTCCATTGGCTGTCGACAAGGTTGCCGGCCAGGATATGGACAATATTCCTTCGGGCCACCCCCTGCACCTTCTTGAAGTTGCCTGCTATGTACCATCCGCCGGCCCCGTCGGCAATAGCCGCATGCACATCCCCTTCGATAGCGAGCGGATTGGCACTCGCAGGCTGAGCGTCCGATTTTCGCAGGCCCACCCAGCTGCCGGTCTTGATCCCTGCGTATTCAAACCGTCCTGCCACGTATAGTGTGTTTTCATGGATGGCCACATCGGTTACCAGATCATCGAACAGATTGCTGAAACGCCCGTCAAGTTCCTGGGCGGAAAGAAAACAAGGGGTCAAAACCAGTATGCAGGCTAGGAACAAGAACCCGGGTAATTTTTTCTTCATTAAGGAGTGGGCTGTTTATGGACTTTAACAACTTGCGCGCTCATCATCTAAGACAGGCCAAAAGGGGTCTTGGATGAGAATCAGTCCCAAGGGTGCGAAAATAAAAAAGATATTTCATATCAATCATGCCTTATGCGGCTCATGTCTGAGAGTGCGCCTGAAAGGTGGGAAGATAAGCCGTTTGTTTTTCAGCCTGTCCTTACACGCATCGCTTTATGTTCCACTTACGGATCACTGCTCTACCGGCAAAGTCGATGTTCATGTACACTCATATCATCTTGCCATCATCAGACAATCCATTTATACACAAGCTGGCAAACAGGTAATCCTTGCCCTACAGTTAAGTGAGCCGGAACGATTCGCTATCCGGCGGATAGGCATCCTGGCGGTTTTCTTTACAGCGGTAGTTTTTACCGCTGTAGTTTGGCAGACCGGATGGATTGCGATTGGGTCCGGTGCGGTCAGAAGGCATCCGGATCGGCGCAACAATCCCGAAAAGGAGAAAACCGAATCCAAACACAGGGATCAAGGCTAAGAAAGAAATCAAGGATAAGACAGGAATCAATGGAAAACGTGTTGGCATACGAAAAAGTCAAGCAGAATGAAATCTGAAGCTACTAACCGATCAGAGCTTTTAGTGAAACAGACAATGCGCTGGTAAACACGGGTGTAAAAATAGTGTTTTTCGTTTTCAAATCTGTCTTGACAATCAGCCTTTTAAAAAGCCAGTCAAGGCTTCGTGTAAATCCATCTCGGGATGGAACCTTACGGCCAGTCAATCCCCTTTGTGTTCATTCTTATCTTGATCACAATTCTTATTCAGCTAACTGCTGAACCCGGTCATCAATGTCCTGACGCTGTCAGCGGTAACCGACGGTATTTTTTCCGCCGTATCGATAAAGCGCATATCGAGTTTGTCTGATTTGTAAAGGCGGTATTTTTCCACCCCTGCAGACACTCGAAGCATACGAACAGTCGAAGCATACGAAAATTGTGGATGAATGGCATTTATAGATTTGATTCAGTAATCGGCAGGTAAGGGTGTTGTTCAGAGCACGTGGACAATGTACTCCTTGCCGACCGGCCATCCATGTCGGGTTTTCGGATCTACCTGCCGGCTTTTCGGTCCCGCTGCTTACAGGGTCTTGAATTGGGGCCGGTCACGGTTGGTGAAATTGGCCAGTTGCTCGCCCGTTCCGTCTTTGGTGTACCGGTATACGTTAAACCAGCGCCACCCGGCAAAGTTCTGATCCAAAAAATCCGCGAATTTGACTAGATCATTGACATTGTAGCGTACAAAACCCGATGCTCCTACCTGAGCCGGTCCGACTTTGGCAATGACCTTGTACTTTTTGTCATAACTTTTCATTATAACGTCTGTGGGTTGGATGAATTCTCATTCCTTACATTAACGGCCTTCCATACTTCACGCGACTTACATTGCCAATTCGCACAACTAATTCGCGTAACTGACCCAGAGCTTGCACAAGATCCTGTTTAATCTGATAGGTTTGATCCCATTACGATTGGTGGGTTTTTGAACTTAGCAAAGTTCAAAACCTTTTATTATCCGCTTATTATCCGGACGGATTTCCAATGAGCCGATCCACCTGGACTTTTATGATCCTGCCGTTGCTTGAGGAGCGCAATTTTCCATTTTTTAACTAACCGCATTAGCATAAAGGGCCAGAAACCGGTCCTGAAATTTGCCTGCAGCCCGTCAGATTCTTTTCCGGAAGATTACTAAAACCACTTGCTTTTTTTCTCAAAATACTCTTCGGGCTCACTCCGGCGCCAGAGTGAGCTTTTGGAAGCATGTGCCCATTATACGGATGGGTAAACCGCGACTTTTGCCGAATTGCATTGCTAAGCTAAGTGCCTTTTTGCTAAAAACCAATAGGCTTGCTGCTGGATTGCACCATCCATCTGGGGGGTGTAGGGGGGCAAAGCCCCCTTACGAACTTATCCACATTTTCTAGCCGCTAGTAACGGTAAACTTATAGGAAATATATCTATATAGGTTTGTCATCCAAAACTGTCGCGGTTTTCCACTAAAACTATCGTCAGAACCGGGCTTTCTCCACCAAAGCTGTCGCTATAGGTCCACTAAAACTGTCGTTGATAACTTTTTTATCCACATGAGTTATCCCCCGTTTTAGTGGATAAAATTATCCCACCAAAACTGTCGCGGATTTGCTTTTTCCTCAGAAATTATCCCACCAAAACTGTCGTTCTTATCCTGCCCTTTACAGATGCTCCACCAAAACTGTCGTACTTTTTTGATGCCTGCAGCTGAAAAGGGTCGCTTTCTCCACCAAAACTGTCGTACTCTAGGCAAATTAGGCAATTTTCTTTAGAATGCAATTGATTGATTATCAGTATTTTATACTAAACTCTCCACCAAAACTATCGTTGAAAGTTAGGCCTGTTCCACCAAAACTGTCGTTGTTCAAACCAATGGATTTTCACTCAGAAGTTCATCTCAACCTGGTAATTGACTCTCTGCCAATCTCCACCAAAACTGTCGTGGCCTAAAAGCGGCTTTATCCCTGTCGGCTTAGGATCTGATTTACACCTGGGTATCTGGGCCTTGGTTAACGGTAAATAATCGCCGCTACTACGTATTATTTACCCTCCACCAAAACTGTCGCGACTCCTAACCTGATTGTTCTTAGCCTGATTGCTTTCCATTATCCCTGTTACGCTACCCTTTCTTATGCTGTCTGCAACTACCACCTGCAACTACCACCTGCAACGGTCAAGTTCATTGATTGTAAAGTGTGTAATCAAGTTCGGACTACCCTTGTTTTTTGGATTACCCTTATTTGAAGACAATGGCTTATCTGGCCAGTAATTTAAACTGGCGTTTGATCGTTACCATTTATCGCTACCACTTACCGTTTTTTGTAGTTACACCCTGTGCTCATTGAGCAATTGTCCTGCGGATTTGCCAAAAGTATCCTACAGGCTGATTATGCCCGAGTCGCCGGCTGATTTGGAATTGGTCCCCACTGGCTTTGCTTCATTGGAATTGCTCCCGTTGGCCCCTGACAGATAGCTGCCCGATCCCATCTGAATCAGCTTGGGTGGAACGGGGGGAGGCGAGTTTAAAAGATAGAACCCTTTATTGGGCTCCTCCTCGATTTTAGCCTTCTGGTACTGGGTCAGAACCAGCTTGAGAGTCTGCCGGAAGACGGATTTGAACTTGTCCATGCGCCCGTAGCCCTCCCCGAATTGTTCCTTGAGTGCCTGCCAATGAACGAATTCGCGTTTATTCAGATCCACCCGGTGCAGCCGCTGGGCAAGCCAGGTGTAGATGTCCAGTGCCAGCGCGTTGTTGGAAAGGGCTGAAAGGTGAGCCTTGTCCAGCGGCACCGCGTGACGCATCAGCGAGCTGTAGTAGTCCTCCGAAAGCGAGATGGTAGAGTCCCACATCACCCGCTGGTTGGGGTTTTTGGGAAACCACAGATCAAAGCCCTTGATGATCTTGCTGTCCACCTGGGTCACGTGCTGCTTGTCGGCGCTGGAGGTGAAGGCGATCGAAATCATCGAGGAGGCAAGGCGGGCCAGCTGGTTTTTGATCACCTCGATCTGGTAGCCGTTGTTGGAAAGGCCCAGCGCCTTGACAAACGAAGTCAGCGTTTCGCCCACCTCAATGTTGGAACTCTGCTGTAGTAGGGCCAGCGTGTTGATATGGGTCAGGATCAATCGCGATTTGGGACCGAACGGCAGGCCGAGCACGGTGTCGAACTTTTCGGTCTGCGGATTGAAAACCTCGGTCGAGCGGATGGAGAAATAGGCTTTTCCCTGCTGCTTGACCCATTCGCGCACATCCTGGCCCGGATCGCGGTAGGGCAGATAGACCTGGCACAGCACCGCGTGCTGGAACAGTAGCTCGTTGTGGTTTTTCGGTGAGACAATGCCCTCGTAGGTATTTTGAATCAGCTGCTCGTTGGTTTGCATCCGGATCCTTTCGTGTTTAAAAGCGGTTTGCTGTTCCCGGCTTTGTTTTGCTGCAACTGCTTTGCTGCAGAATGTGCCCCGCATCGGCAGCTGCGCCTGGTCGGGAGCAGATCTTTGAAAGATTGACTTTGGTAGTTGACCCGTCGGCTTAACTGTGCCTGTTGGTATGTCCAGTAAGCAAATATAGGCAATCTTTCAGATAATATTTCCTTAACACGGGTTTAAATCCCTTAGTTTCTTGCTCTGAAGAGTGTTTGTCTGATCACCGATGACCATTCGCACCCACGTACATTCAGTTCGCAGATGTTTACATACCCATGGGCTGTCAATCATACACACGGGCTTTCAATTCCGACTGAGCGTTTAACTCCTGTTTTGACTAAAAGTCCTCTTTTGCGGCAAAGAAACTTTCCAGGATGTATTCCAGGTAATCGTTGGTGTATTTGAACCCGTCCCGGAGCTGATGCTTGTCGATTAGTTGGATGTATTTGCGCTTGATGTAAAACAGCTTGTTGGTCCTCAGCTCCAGCGAAGGGTCCTCCCATTCGGTTTTTTCCATGGTGCCACCCCTTCTGTTTTGGGGTTTTGTGACTGTTTTTTTTCCCAAAGCAGGGTTACTGGTTTGACTTGATTGCATCTTCTCTTTTGTGGGCGCTGTTTGAAGGATCTGGGGACTTGAAGCGATAGTCTCCTTTGCACTGTTTTCACTTGGTTTGTTTTCACTTGCACTGTTTTCACTGTCAATAGGCTGACTCGCTTTCTCAGAATCTTGGTTTTGCCTGGACTGAGGCTCTGTTGGCTCATCAGCGGTACCTATAGCCTTGTCAACACTTCCACTCCCCCGGTCACTGATTTGCGCTGTGATCGTTTCTTTTTTGATCGTTTCTTCCTTTAGCGGATTTTCCTTTTGGTCCTGCTGACCATCAGGTTCCGTTTGTGGCAATCGGGATTCTTCCAACCCCATGATTTCCATTAGTGGAATTACTTTCTTTTTCGTTGTCATCTCTTTTTTTGTTTATCTGCACAATTGCTTGTTTATCTGCACAATTGCTTGTTTATCTGTTTCAATGTTAATACCTCTCCCCTGCTTCTCATCCTGCTATTTATCATCCTGCTATTTATCATCCTGATTTGATAATCCTGATCTGATAATCCTGATCTGATAATCCTGATCTGATAATCCTGATCTGATAATTGCCAGTGTTTTACACCCATCAACCTATGCCCATCAGCTCTGAATACTCATCAACTCTGTTGCCAGGTGGGCGTAATCGCTGGCCCCGTTGCTCTTCGAATCGGTATCCTTGTCATAAAGGAACACATCCTGCTTGAAGTTGATGCATTCGACCAGTCGTATGTTGTTGCGGATCGCGGTCTGAAACGTTTTCAGGTTCTTTCGCACCGTCTCCTCGATCTGTTTTCCCAGCATGGTCTTCTGCCGCTGCGAGTGCATGGTGAACACCACTCCGGCCAGTTTGATATCGGGATTGTACATCTTTTTGATCTTTCCCACCGTTTCGTTGAGTTTGTTCAAGGCTTCGTACGAATAGGTCTCGGCAAGGGTCGGCACCATGTAGTAATCGGCCGCCACCAGGGCGTTCATCGTGTAAATGCCCAGCGAGGGCGGGCAGTCCAACAGGATGTAGTCGTAGCTTTGCCTGTAGGGCTCCAGGGCCTGCTTCAAAAGGTCGATCTCAAAGATCCTTCCCTCCAGGGTCACAAGGTCATAGGCCGCCGGAACAATATCCATTCCGTTGACCGGTTTTTTGATCTGCTCAATCGAGAGTTGATTGGTCAGCACCCTTCCGATCGATGAGGGATCGTTGGCATTCAGGCCGAAACTGGTGGTAAGGTTGCACTGCCCGTCCAGATCGATGAGCATTACCTTTTTTCCCTGTTCGCGGAGGGCCGCCCCCAGGTTGATCACTGTGGTCGTCTTTCCTACCCCACCCTTATGGGAAGTGATTGATATTGTTGCCATGGCCGTTGAATCTATTGGTTTGAATCTATTGGTTGTAATTGGTTTGTGTTATCAGGATTTAATAGCAATGTCACATATCAGACATATGTGACATATAATTCATATGCTATGTATGTGTCATTGATTATTCATTTAGTTAACGCTTATGCAATCCTTTCAGGTAATAATCCTACCAGGTCTTGCTTCTCCCCTTTAGACCTTTTGATTGCTTAGCTGATCAATTGGATGATCATATAAATCATATATGTATATGATCAGTCATCAATGACATTTATCGGTTAGCAATGTCATTGATGATTCATTGCATGGCTCACGCATGGCTCGCATACATACCATTTGGTGCATACATACCCTGGATATCATACACTTTACATGCAGCATTGATATTACATGCAGCATTGATAGCATATGTTTGCTTGATAGAATAGCCATGCTACACATAATACATATGTAACATATAATACACATGCTAATTATGATTCATATGCTAAGCACACTATGTATACTGCTTATTATTCATTGCATGCAAATACTGTGTATGTTTCATAGTCTATACATGCAATGAGTGATGCAAATATAATGAATGCTGTTTATTATGCAAATACTATGCATACTATTTATGCAATGCATACTGTATATGCTATGCATACAATGTATGTTGCATAGATTATGTATTATACACAACCTACATATGATTCATATGTTACATATGTAAAGCATATCGAATTAGAGGATGTATAGGGTAGGGGGTGGGCCGTTATCGAAATAATCCGGGTAAGGAGGCCTATAGGGTAAGGATGCTTACAGTCGTCAAGAGCAAATGATTAGGGTTTGCCAAAGGAAGACAACAGGATTGGTGAAAAAGTTTGGTAAATTTTTATATCCATTGATTAACGGCACAGGTAATGATTGAGGTGCTAATGATTGACGTGCTCAGGTATCAGGTTTGATTTTGGAAGTGAGCAGTTTGCGGAAATAAAAATGGATGCCGATCACCTTGCCGGTAAAACGTTCCTTGACGGGTTTGAACAAAAAGGCCGAGTTCTCATAGTCCTTCAGATCGCTTTGAGCCTGAAGAAGGATACGGCGGCGAAAATCAGCATAGCGGTCGTATTTGTCTTCCACCTTCAAAAGTTTGCGTAGGTCGGTAAGGGTGATGTAGAATTGATCCCGGTCGGATGCCTCGCGCAGAAACAGTTCGTACAGGCACTGGGTGTAATAGCTCTGAAAGCTCATCAGCTCAGCAAGGCGTCCCAGAGCGAACTCCTTTTTTATCTGGGAAAAATAGGGAAAAAGCCTGCCGTCAACCCTGAGGCTGACCAGGCTCTGACCTTTGAGGTACTTGGCAGAGGAAAGCAGACCCACCTGCAACAAACCGTCTTGCTCCTTGAGCTGGCAGACGTGGCGAATCAACTCGCGAGAGGCGAGCTGGATCTGGGTATAGACCGACTCGCCTTTCAGATTCGATGCCTGGGCGATTTCGTCGATGGAAATCCAAAAATCAATCGCCCCGCTGCTCTCAAGCTGTTCGGGTAGCTTCTCGATCATTTTCAAAAGCAGCCGCCGTTCGTATAGGGACATCTCGTACTGGGAGATGAAAAGCTGCTTCATCTGGGAAATGTGTACGGCCCCGATATCAGTGCTTGAGTTGGTAAGGGAGTTGGTAATCGAACCGGTATTGGCGCTGGGATGGGGTTTGGTACCCGGTCTTAAAGCGGAAAAAGTGTCGGTAACCAACTTGCCAGCAATTGCGGATTTCCCCTTGGAAGGATGGGGTGGATTTAAAAACGATTCACTGGCAAGGGCATCGGTCTTAGGGGAAGAATCGAAAAGATGCGTCTGAGAAGAATCTAATCGCTTACCGGTTTTTCTAAAGCTGGCCATGGATAGCAAAATTAAGGGTTAAAATAAGAAAAGGCTCAGAAAAGCCTGAAATGGCTGGTTTGTCTACTCCAAAAATGTCACATTTACTCTAAATTCACAAGCCGAATGCGAAATAAATTCACTAACAAATCCGGTATTATTGCAAAATAGCCTCTGATAAAAAAAAGGCATTATTTAAATGACTGATTTGTTTCGATGTCATAGGGGAGGGGCAAGGGTGAGGTGACATTGAGGGGATTGTGTCACATCTTTGTCAAAGTTAGAAGTAGTCCATTTGGGGCACAAATTCAAATTCGGGCATAAATGCAAACATCACAATCAAAACGGAAAAAAGCCGCTAAAAAAAAATCAGGCATTAGGATTCTAGTCCTAAAGACAAACTGTGACTTAAGGCAGTGTTTCCGCCCCGAAGACCATAGTCGAGTCAGGTAAGCAATTCGAGATCAGATGTGATGATTCAAACCGAACAAATTAAATGCAATAAGTTAAATGCAATGGTTTGGATACGATTGTAATGGTTTGGACGGTATTGTTTGGATAGAATGTGTTCGTATAGAATGTGTTTGGAAAACATAGAGCCTCGTCAGGCAATCCCGGGCGGCAGGCGGCAAAGGACTTCCCGCAGGCTCAAACCAATCACAACCCACTGTCAGCAGACTCTTCTGCCCGGCCCTTACCGCAAGACGCGCCAGATGGATTTTCATACGCACAACGCACTTTTTCAGCCGCTTGCATTCACAGTTTCTGAACCTGCCTGCAATCGGAACGGCCCTGACAGGTCGCCTTGCGCCAAATACTCAATTTAAAAATTGAGTATTTGGCGCACAAAACTAATTCAACTTTCAATCAGTGGCTTTGTATCACAATCAGTAGCTTTGTATCATCTGTTCAGCCGGTCCCTGCCGGTACCGCCCGACTTGTCAGGTAATACGCCCGGTTTGTCCGGCAAGCCCCGGCAAACGGGTTAACCCCCGAAGGCAGGTGCCGGCCGTTTGGGAAGGAGCGTATATTTTTTTAGGTTTGCCATTGCAGTACCCTGCCATTTACAATCGGGGAAGGCAGGCGTATAAACCGGTAGCGGTATGGACCGGAACAGATCGGATTAATCGAAAATACCTGCCGCTTTCACCGGATAAATACGAAAAATCAAATACGTTAAAACAATTACGATAAAACGAATACAAACAGATAAATAAGATGTACCAGGACAATTTGCTGCGCTTTCTCAAGGCGCAGAACCATGCCTACCCGGAAGCGTTGCGACAGATTCAAACCGGACGCAAGACCTCGCACTGGATGTGGTACGTGTTTCCACAGATCAAGGGCCTGGGGCAAAGTGAAACCGCTCAGTTTTACGCCATCAGGGATCTTTCCGAGGCGGCGGCCTACCTGAAGCATCCGGTGCTGGGAAAGCACCTTGTCCAGATTTCACAGGCGCTGCTTGATATCGGGCCCGTCACCGCCACAGAGCTTCTGGGCTCACCCGATGATCTGAAGCTACGTTCCTCAATGACCCTGTTCTCACGCGTTGACGGGGCCAACCCGGTTTTCCAGAAGGTGCTCGACCGTTACTTCGAATCGAATCCCGATGAGCTTACCCTCAAGCTGATTTCTCAACAAAGCTGAATGCCTGAGCAGCAGTTGATGCGCCTTCAGTTGATGCGCCTACCCATCAGCCGCTGATTAGGTAGAATCTTAAATACGCAGAATCTTAAAAGGTCAACCCTTACGAATGCAGGGCGATCTCGGTGGAAGGCGCATCGGCAACCGGGGCGATGTCGGCTCTTAGCCTTGCTTTGTGCAGGTAACGCAGGTGAACGCCTCCCAGCACCAGGGCAAGCGCCCCTTCACCAAGCACGGTGGCCCGCACACCGGCGTAATGCGAGACTGTCCCGACCAGCAGTCCGCCCAGCGGCAGGGCGCTTGAGTATACCATCAGGTACAGGCTTATCACCCGGCCGCGCATCTGCTCCCTGACCTGGGTTTGCAGGATCGTGTTGCTGATCGTTATCTGGGACATCATTCCGAAAGCGGCCAAAGCGATAAGGCACAATGCCGCCGCATACCAGGGCGTATAGGCAAAGAGCATCAGGCCGATACCGAGTATGAACGTGTTGCGGGCCAGTATGCGGTTCAAATCCGTTCCCGGTCTGAGGGAGGCCAGGTAAAGCGCACCGGTGAAAGCGCCCAGGCCGATGGCGCTGTCGATCAGGCCGAAGGTTGAGGCCGTGCCTTCAAACACATCGCGGGCGTAGACGGGCATCAGGGTGGTGAAAGGCAATACCAGCAGGCTTACCAGGGCCAGCATCAGCAGCACGAAGCGGATCCGGGGGGTGTGGCGGACATAGCCCAGCCCCTCGGCCAGCTCACCGAACAGGTTTTTGGCATGTGGTTTCTTCGCGTAGGCAGGAAGCCGGATCAGTAACAGCGAGGCGATCACACCCACGAAACTGATTGCGTTGAGGCCGAAACAGACCGTTTCCTCCAGCCTCTCGATGGCAATGCCCGCCAGGGCCGGACCGATCAGCTTGGCCAGATTGACCATTGATGAGTTCAGGGCCACCGCATTGGGCAGATCCTTCTTGTCTTCGACCAGATCGTAAACCATCGCCTGCCGGGCGGGCATGTCAAAGCCGTTGATTACGCCCAGCACCACGCTCAGCGAAAGGATCGCCCAGACGCCATTGTGTTCAAAAGAACCGGACCGAAAATAAACGACAAGCGTCAGGGTAATGGCCTGCACCATCGATAGCACCTGTGTCACAAGCAGCACCCGGTAACGGTCGAAGCGGTCGGAAACCACTCCGCCCACAGTGGAAAAGACCGCCGAGGGAAACAATGTGGCGAAAACGGACACGCCCAGCATGAATTTCGACTGTGTCTGGGCATAAATCACCCAGCTGACGGCCGTTTTCTGCATCCAGGTCCCCAAAAGGGAAATGGATTGCCCAATAAAGTAAAGCCGGTAATTACGGCTTTTGAATGCATGCAAAATGGATGGATTCATTGTCGGATTTGGGGCACTGATTCTGTAAACGGCATTGAATGACAAGCATTTGATTGATAAGCGATTGAATGCCAAACGTTTGACTATCGGGCGATTGACAGGCACTACCAGCGTTTGCCATCGGGTACATTGACTCCCCGATTCATTCACTATCTGATTGCTTCACTATCTGATTCAGTTTAAAAGATTGATGCCTGACAAAAAACACCCCGGCCCGGTAACGGATTGGGCTTGGTCAGACTCATGCTCACCGGCAAGGGACGCTTGATGCTGACCGGACCTGATAGACCGGACCCAATCGGGGAGGGTGATGCATGACACATTCACATTCACATGACACATTCACATGACACATTCGCCGTGGTAGCAGGCGCATAATGCTCCCGCGTCTTGAACTATCTGAAATCAACAACTATCTGAAATCAACGCATCACCCCCTGAAACAACTGCAGCATAGGAATCGCCAAGAGGCTACTGCAGGAGCGGTTACTGCAGGACTGGAAGGGATCTTTCGCCTTTTCTGTTACCTTTGCCCGAAAACAGCTTCATACAAACAAGAATCCAACAATTATACCAATGGGTAAGATATGGCTGACAAGTAAGACAGGCCCAATGCGTGGGCTTCTCCGATCACTTTCGACTTGCCTTCTGATTGCCCTTGTTGCGATTTGTGCCCTTGCGGTTTGTGCCCTTACAGGAACGGGGTGTCAAGGCCGCAAACCGGAATCGGGTTCCTCCATAGCTGATTCCTCCATGGCTGATTCTTCAATTGTCAATTCGCCGGCCGGGGATTCTGCCCCAACACCACCACAACCGCAAGCCGGTTCGGGCAAACTGCGGACCCGCCTGGGTATTGCCGGCACAACATTCACCGCCGACTCGGTCCCTGTTTCCTTTACGGTGATCAATCCGACCGACTCTGCGCTGCGTTTCTGCAGGTGGGAAACCCCCTTCGAGCCCAAACTGGGCAAATACCTCGAGGTGATAAGCGAGCAAGGCACCGAGGCGGCCTTCAAGGGTGCCATGGCCAGGCGGGTAATGCCGCCGCCAGATGAAAGCTACATCACCGTGGCCGCCCATGACAGTGTGCGCACGTGATTAACCTGCCCGACAACTATTTGATCTCCACCGGACAGTACACGATCCGATACACCGGCGGCGGTGTGAGCGGCCTTGAGGCGGGAAATGAAATCAGCATCAAGGTGGGCAGGCCATAGCCGTGGGTAAGCCATAGTCACAGGCAGGCCATAGCCCTGGGCAGGCCAGGCTGTCTGATCCCTTCGCCGGGCGCTCTGTCATGGGGGCCGCCGGTCGCCATTCACTGAAATTTCAGTTGTTGGGCAAGGTCGGTAAAGTACTTCTCCCCCCAGAGGGCAAGCACGCCCTGATCCCTTATGAACCTTTCCACATCTTCCCTGACCGATGCATAGGAGACCGTTTTGATCTTGGCCAGCAGCAATGCCATCAGCTCCTCTTCGGTGATTGAATCCTTGTGCCAGTCACCGCTGTCTTTTGCACGCAGGGCGAAATGATGCAGATTCAGCCCAACCCCTTTTCGGATGTAGAATTCCAGATCATACCAGTCGCGGCCCTTCACCCGGTTTTGCCACTTGCGAAACAGCAGCGCGTGCATCTTGCCGGCAAACAGGCTGGGCAAATCAAAGCATCTGACATAAAACGAGAATGGCCTTACAAGCAGTTTTTCCTCCGTTGAAAAGCCCGGGGATGGGATCCGGTCGGCCTCGAGCTTTATGGTGACAGTCCGGTTTGTCGGCTTGATGCCCGCCTGTCTGACAATCTGTTCGAGCACGAGCTCTTTCCATTCGGTCTCCGATTTGAGAAAGGCCGACTCGACGTTGGTCGGTTGCCGTTTCTGCTTTTCGCGAATGCTCACCATCATGCCTATGGCCTTGAACTCGGTCAGGATCGGCTCAAAGTAAGGCTCGAAGGAAAAATCGGGATCGGCTTTGATAAGCGAAAAATCCATGTCTTCCGAAAAGCGGTCCAGCCCGTGGAACATGCGCAGGGCGGTGCCCCCGTAGAAGGCGGCGTTTTCAAAAAAGCCCGTGCGGCTCAGCCCCGCCAGGGTGACCATCTGCATGATCTCGCGCAGGGCGAACAGGGTGTCATCGGTGTTATCGGGCTTGTATTGGGCAATCCACTCTTTTATCATGCCTGTCTGGTTTTATCCTGTTCTGTCGTTTTATCCTGTTTTGAATACCTTGTCTTTTTTCTTAATCCTTGTGCTCAATACCTTAAAATCAACCAGTCTGGCCGGTTGGTTCACCCTGCATCAACGTTCGGTTTGGATTATCCTACCATTTGAAGCCACTTTTCAAGCTCCACTTTTCAAGCCACTGAGCACGCCAGCCTCTGATCAGCTGCAGGGAGGGAATTGACACGGGCAGATTACAATGCCTTCAGCGCCTTTGCCAACATGTGCAGACTGCCGCTTTTGGGCGAATCACCGGCCCATGAGACGATTGCCCTGCAGTCCAGCCGGCGTAAAAGGTCAGGCTCCATCCTCAGATCCTGTAGCAGCAAATCCAGCGTCTGGCCTTTTGAGCGAAGGTTGATCCCGGCCGTGGCGATGATCTTGTCGCAGACGGCCTTTTCGGCGCTGGCCACAAGGGCAACCTGGCCCGGACGCAACAAGACGCTTCTCTGGCCGAAACTGTAATAGGGAAACGCCAGGTGCCGGTAGGTGAACCTGCCTTTGGGCGTTTTGTAGGTTTTCGAGGCCCTTATCGTCATTGAGCTTACCTGATGGACGCGTTCGGGAATAAGCCCCCAGTACGACAGGGCCGATTCGAGCGAGACATAGCTGGGCCCCCACAAATGATTGGCGATCAGGAAAGGTTCGGGGCCGGGCAATTCGGCTTTTTCCCCTGGCAGGTAAAGGCCTTTTTTCAAGGCGACCAGCTGGCCGGCTTTGACCAGTTCGCTGATCTTGTCGTTGGGCCGCCTGTAGTCGCTGAGCATCTGAAGCATCAGATGCCTGGAAAAAGGCGCATCGGCTAAGTATCGGGCTCTTCTGCTAAAATCCATGACAGCAGGAAAATTCTGTTAAAATTTTAAGGCAAAATCGGAAAAATTCCGATTACAATCAAATTATTTAGCATAATTTATTGCCAAACGACAAACAGGTAACCCGAACAGGCATCAAACGGCTGATCACCCGCTTTGGGATTATGGACAAACGCTCCGCTCAGGCATCCGGCGCAGATAGGCATCCGGGAGCAGATAGAAAAGCTTAAAGGCTTCACCGAAGAAAACCTCACTTTCAAATTCACCGGACCGGATCAGGTGACGCCGGGAAAAGGTGATGGGAGGGGACAAGGCCCAGGGTTGATTTGAAGCGTTTTCCAATATCCGGATTTGAAAAGTGGAAAGTGAACGGTTTCCAATGCCTCATGCCTCCTAGACGGTTTGTCACACCGGCATTCGGGCAGATAGCCGAATCCGGGTAGAGGACCGCCGGGAATGCAGCGAAAATAGTATTCCCGACAACAAAAACCCGCCCAACGGGGCGGATGGGTAAAACCACCTGAAAGCCGGTACAAACCTGATGGCTCTATACCAATCACAGTACCACACATCACAGTACCACACATCACAGTACCGCTCACAAACCATTTGCCTTTAGTTAACCGACCGGGAACTGACCGCTAAGCCGGGAACTGACCGTTACACAAATGACGGGTGCAGACAGATAAAATACTGGCGTAGGAAAAGGAAAGCTGGCTTGATTTTTTTCCCAATACAGCCAAACGCTTGTGCCGGCAAATGCCGGACAACCGGGCGATTCGACTCAGTTACGCCCTGCAATTATTTCGGATTTCAAAGCGGGTCACTTTATTGGAATTCACTTTACCAGAAAACACCATGAACAGATCAAAGCTAAACAACTGCTACCTGTATGTTTTGGATACGTTGGCCGATTGGGAAATCGCCTACCTGACGGCAGAACTCCACAGTGGACGCTATCTGGACGGAGGCAGGGTGGCGATTTGCAAGCTGTCGGCCGACCAGGACTCTGTAACGTCAATGGGAGGGATGCGGATCTTTGCCGACCGAAAACTGTCACAGACCGAATTTGTCCAGTCTGACCTTCTGATCCTTCCCGGAGCCGATACCTGGATGGAAAGCAGGCATAAGCCCCTGCTCGGGATGGTGGAAGATTTGATCGGTCGCGGTGTGACCGTAGCCGCCATATGCGGGGCGACCGTCGCGCTGGCAGAACAGGGCGTTCTGGATAAACGCAGACATACGAGCAATGACAAGGGGTTTCTGGAAAATTTCTGCCCCAACTACAAGGGCAGCGCCAATTACCTCGACCAACCAGCGGTGAGCGATGGCAACCTGATAACCGCATCGGGCTTGGCCGCGCTGGACTTTTGCTATCAGGTGCTTGAAAAGACGCAGGTGATGACCCAAAAGACGCTTGAGGCCTGGTACGGGTTGTACACGACAAGGGAAGCGAGGTATTTTCATCAGCTGAGTGAGTCGGTGGAATAACAAGGGCTTTTAAAATGGG
The DNA here is from genome assembly GCA_963520985.1 of uncultured Sphingobacteriales bacterium. GTDB lineage: Bacteria > Bacteroidota > Bacteroidia > Cytophagales > 172606-1 > Xanthocytophaga. Next base: position 108,675 of record CAUQTA010000011.1, on the reverse strand, counting down.
CTGCCCTGGCGGCATAGATAGGCATGTTCGGGATCAGGCCGGGTTTCCTGCCTGATCCCGACGGCTTGCAGGTGTGAATCAGGTGTGGGAACCTTATCCGGACGGTTCCGCTGCCGACAATGTAGTGGGAGCAAGCAGATGTCTTCATCGGATCAGGGTTTGTCCCATTTCTGAGTTTGTGTTACATTCAAAGCGGGCCTGATCCGATCCGGTTAAGAAAAGCGGCAAGGAACATGGCCTGCGAACCGAATCCTGTTTTGTAAACGGGCCTTGTCTTATCGGACACAACCTTATTTAAGACAACCCTGACTGTGAAAATGCAGATCGATGAAACATAGATGGGATCCGTTCACAGTCGATTCCGAAAACAAAAAAATTCCGGTAAACAGCAGCAAGGTGTTATATTACAAGGTGTTATATTTGCAAGAACACTAACAAGTCATCAACAGGATAAGAATACCAACAATGAACTCACCGGCCCGCATCCTCGTCGAAGACTATGATCCCTTTTGGCCTGTCATGTTTGAACAGCTCAAAGGGATCTATCAGCATTGGCTGCAAGGATCCCTGCTAGCCATTGAGCATGTAGGCAGCACCTCCGTACCCGGCCTGGCTGCCAAACCCGTCATTGACATCGACCTGATTGTCGCAGGACCTGACCAGCTCAGGACCGTGATCGAAAAACTCGGTCAGCTGGGTTACCTTCATCAGGGGGATCTGGGCATTGAGGGAAGGGAGGCCTTCAAAAGGCTATCGGAGAAGACTCCGCTGGCAACGACTCCGCTGGCAACGACTCCGACACGGCCGGCAGAACCGGAAAGGACATGGCCGCCGCACCACCTGTATGCCTGCATCCAGGACAGCACCGCATTGCGCAACCATTTGCTGCTGCGCGATTACCTTCGCGCCCATCCGCGGCAGGCGCGAAGGTATGCCGGGTTGAAAAGGGAACTGGTCGCCCGCCACCCCCAGGACATGGAAGCGTATGTGGCCGGCAAGACCGGTTTTATCACCGCCATTCTGGCCAAGGCCGGAATCAGCCGGCAGGAAATTGACCGGATCACCGAGCAGAACAGGGTCAGACCAGCATAAGGCAGCATCAGCATAAATGCCCCTACGTATGCTTTCGCAGGTTTCATCCCGATATTTATTACCGGATATTTATTACCGGATATTTATTACCAGGCAAACCGACCCGCCCCATGAAACAACCGCTTTCATCCGCTTTCTTTTCAATCCCTTTCATTGCAATTGCTTTCATTGCATCTATTCCCTTTTCATGCGCCCAGGGGAACAGATCTTCCCCTTCCCAAAAGCAAGCCGGTGCCTTTGTGGAGAATTTCACCGATTCCACCTCCGCTTACTTTTACTACGGCTCTGTGGGCAGCAAGGCCGGCTTCAAATACAGAATGGGGGAAAGCTCGCCGACCGAACCGGGCAGCAAGATCCTTTCCTTCCGGATAGACCCGGCTGACAGCGCCGGGGCCGGACGGGGACCGGAAATCATCTCCAGGGACCTGACCCACTTTGGTACCTATTCGGCCCGGATCAAAGTCGCCCACGCGCGGGCGACACAGCCCGATGTGGGAGCGGTAACGGGCTATTTCACCTACCATGTCGACAGCCTTGCCGGACTGAGCGAGATTGACTTCGAGTGGCTGCTGGCCGATCCGGCGATCATCTACATCGGCACCTGGACAGGCAGGGAGGGAAAGCTCGAAAGGGTCGGCAGAACGATCAACCTGGCCAAAGGCCTCATTTACAGCACAGAATACCGGCAGGACTATACCGGGGTGAGAACGCCCCTGACCGGAAGGCAGAACCAACCCCAGACCCTTGCGGCCATAGAGGGCTACGATGCCTCGGCACGGTTTCACACCTATGGCTTCGACTGGTCGGCAGACCGCATACGCTGGTGGATCATTCATCCGCGAACCGGTGAAAAGATCGTACTGTGGGATTACCACGGCACTGCCAGGGGCATTCCCCTCCACCGCAGCCGTTACCGGATCAACTTCTGGCACACCGATACCTGGGCGGTTGAAACCAATCCGCACTCGGTTGAAAAGCCCCTTCGGCCTTATCTTCTCGAGGTGGATTGGATGAGCTATGATCCGGCCATAGGCGGTTGAAGGTAGCCGTTGTCCGACAAATCAACGCACCAGTCAACGCGCAAATCAAGGTACGACTCAAGGCACGACTCACAATTGCATGCCGCAAGGGTTCAATTGCGGGCTGACTGCTTCTCCCAGGCTCGCTACTGCCTCTTTCAGGCTTGCTACTGCTTTTTTGGATCGAGCGTGAAACCGGCCCGGATGACGGCCCGGTTGGCCGCACCGATCCTTTCGGTGTCCATTTTCTCCACCTGCCGGTCGTAGGTCAGCAGGCCGTTGACTTCGTGCTCGACATCGGTGGTCTGGGTGTAGATGGCCACGCTCAGTCCCCGGTAGCGCATCAGCTGCTCGATCTGGTCGAGCAGAAAAACGTAGCGGTCGGTCAGCGCCGCCCGGGTGGGTTCATAGGCGTAGGCATTGTTTTCAACCGGCCACATGTGGCCGCGCACAAACAGGCCCACCCCTCCGAATTCGCCCAGGGATGCGGCCCTTCTTTGGTCGGGTTCCGATGCCCCGAGCGGACCGACGTAAATGTGGGTATCGACAAAATCGCCGTTTTTAGGATCCCCGTAGGCTTTCTGATAGGAGGGATTGTTGTTAAAACCCGAATTGCCGTTGACCAGCCGCCAGGGATCGTACCGCTTGACCCAGTCGGTGATGGCGGCCACATCGAAAGCCCCCCAGTTCTCATTGAAGGGCACCCAGGCGATCACCGACGGGGAGTTGTAATGCTGATCGATGATCGCCTTCAGTTCGCTGCGGAACGCGGCCCGGGTATGCACCGTGTCCTGGTCGGGGTACCAGATGGCGGGCATGTCCTGCCAGACGAGCAGGCCCAGTTTGTCGGCCCAGTAATAAAAACGGTTGGGCTCGGTTTTCATGTGTTTGCGAATCAGGTTGTATCCCGCCTTTTTGGTGTATTCCATGTCGTATTTGAGGGCCTGTTCGGTCGGGGCGGTCAGAATCCCGTCGGGCCAGTAGCCCTGGTCCAAAAGGCCCAACTGCATGACAAACCGTCCGTTGAGCAGGGGGCGGACCACGCCGTTGACCTTGCCCAGGCTCACATCGCGCATGCCGGCATAGCTGCTGACCCGATCGGTAATCCGGCCGTCGGCCGTTTTCACGATCAGCTTCACATCGTACAGGAACGGCGAGTCGGGTGACCAGGGTTTGGGATTGTCAATCACCACATGGAAAGCCGTTCCGGGTTTGCCCTCGGCGCGCGCCACTTCCTTTCTGCCGTCCAGCACCAGGGCTGTGACCGAGGCTGCCCCGGGGGCACTGACTTCAAGGGTCAGGCGCTTTCGGGAAAGCTCGGGCAGCATCCTCAGTGAGTGGACGTAAGCGGCATTGACCGGTTCGAGCCATACCGTCTGCCAGATGCCGGACGAGAAGGTGTAATCGCCCCTGGGACCGTTCTTCCCCGAAGGCGTGCGTCCGTCATTGGCGTCATAAGCGGCCACAACCAGGCTGTTTGACCCCTTTGTCAGAAAATCGGTAATATCAAACCAAAACGCGTCATACCCGCCCGCGTGGCTTCCCGCTTTGCGGCCGTTGACAAAAACGGTCGCCTTGTGATCGACGGCCTCAAAGTGCAGGATCGTCCGCCTGCCGTTCCACGATGCGGGCACGGTGAATTCACGCTGGTACCACATGTTGACCTGCTGGCTGCGCTTGATGCCCGAAAGGACCGATTCGGGACAAAACGGCACCCGTATCTTTTCGGACGCGGCCGCAAATTCCATCACGGCTGAAGGGTTCTCGGCCGAAGCGGCCGAGGGGCCGCCGTGGTAGTTCCAGGTCCCGTTCAAACAAAGCCACTCGCTGCGCTCAAGCTGCGGGCGCGGATATTCGTCCAGCGGCACTGCGGCGGCCAGGGCCTGCTTTGTCCAGCGGGTCGGTAACTCGGCCTGAACACCGGATCGCTGGGCCATAAGGGTTCCGAACGGAAAAACAAGGCAGCCGGCCAGCAGCACGCAAAGGTGGAAAACGTGTTTGAGCATAATCGGATTTATAACCGCCATAAGCGGAACGAGCATAATGAAACGGACATAATGGAACGGACATAGTCAATCGGCACAATCCGGCGGGCAATGAACACGGCTGTGCCTTTGAACGCAACCCGCCGGCCAAAAGTAGGCAGACAAGAGTAAAAAGAAAAAGGGGTGTGAAAAATTTCCCTTGCAACCAGCCCTTACCGCAGCTTTCAGGCGCGCGGCCAACGGGTGCCAGGGCCATTGACAAAACATGACAGGCGAACATGACCACAGAGCATGATCACGCATGGGGGCAAAACGTTGAATCCGTACATTACCCTATGGCTGTAGATAAGCGATGCTGAATGCAAGCGATGGCTGTAGGCTTACAGACTACAGAGCCTGCCGCTTTGCCGACTGGCCCGAATTTATTACCTTGGCAAAGCGTCCTGTGACAATAAAAGCATCTGAAAGGAAGAGAAGCATCCGGACAGGAATGTGACCAGAGGAACACTTACCTGAAAACAAATCGAAACACAGCTCAAATGCAACTGACTGCCATGATACAACTGTCTTCCATGAAAAAAACAGTGATCCTCCTCTGCCTCTTTTCCGGACTGGTTCTTCCCCCGGCCATGAGCCAGTCTTCCAAGGCCGTCGCCGGCAAAACCAATAAGGGTGAAACCGGCAGCGGGAAAGCAGATTCGGGTAAAACCAACGGTACAGGCAAAACCACCTTTACCAACCCGCTGGGCGTCCCTTTGGGTGATCCCTACATACTCAATAGCAACGGGACGTATTACCTGTACGGAACAGGAGGGGCGGACAAGGGGTTCAAGGCTTATTCGTCCAAAGACCTGGTCAACTGGAAGGACGAAGGGCAGATTTACTTTCACAACAATGAAAACGGCTGGAGCGATCCTTCCGCCAGCTGGGAGGGGGCCTACTGGGCGCCCGAAGTCTATGAGGTGAAAGGCAGATTCTACCTGTTTTACAGCGCCCAATGGAAACACAATCCCACCCGGGAGGTGGAAAACTTCCGGATCGGGGTGGCCGTGGCCCAAAAACCCACCGGGCCTTTCGTCGACCTTGCCGACAGGCCCCTTTTCGATCCGGGCTATCCGGTCATTGACGCCAATGTCTTTTTTGACACCGACGGCAGGATCTACCTGTACTATTCGCGTTGCTGTTACAAGCATCCGGTCGAAAGCCAGGTGGCCGACCTTGCCAGACGGAAGGGGTGGTTTGACCAGATTGAGGAAAGCTGGGTCTACGGGGTTGAGCTCAAATCCGATTTCTCGGGTGTGACCGGCCAGCCGGTCCTTTTGCTCAGGCCACCCGTTGAAGCCGATGACAGACAGGCCGAATGGGAAAGCCGCTCGGTCACATCCGGCGAGGTCAACCGCCGCTGGACCGAAGGTTCGGTCACTTTCAAAAAGGACGGCACCTACTACATCATGTATTCGGCCAACCATTTCGGCGGAGCCCATTACGCGATCGGTTACGCCACCGGTTCGACCCCGCTGGGGCCTTACACAAAAGCGGCCGACAACCCCGTGCTCGAGAAAAACACCGGCAGGGGCGGAACCGTCACCGGCACGGGGCACAACAGCATCGCCTACTCGCCCGACGGGAAGGAAATGTTCTGCGTCTATCACGGAAGAACCGCCCAGACCGGACAGCAGCGGTTGGTTTTCATCGACCGCATGAAGGTCAGCGATGGCAGGATAACCGTTTTCGGTCCGACCACCACCCCGCAAAAGCTGCCTTCCGGGGTAAAGCCGACCGGCAAGGGCAACTAGAATCGCAACCTGCTCGGGGCGGCTGCTCGGTGGCGGCCATCAACGCGGGCTTGATCAGCCAGCTTTTCAGCTTTACTCCGGCAAACCTGAGAGGGAGCAGACAATGACGGGCGGACAGGGAGAAAAGCCCGTTCAGGACAATGGGCAGCAATATTCTGCCGCTTCTTTTTTACTGTTTCCCAGTAATGAAACGCACTCTTTTATGTTCAACCTCGACAGGTATTACAATCGGGCAGGCTTCCATAAAGTGTAACGAATACTGCACAAACCGTCCTTATTCCCGCAGACCTGATAAGTAGCAGGATCCTGCCCCTCAGATTTTAACTATTTACCATTCTTGTAATTAACTATTTACCATTCTTGTAAGCAGATACCAGCAACTGATCCACCCGGTTGCCATCCATATCCACCACCTCCAGCCGGTAGCCATACCAATGAAAGTAATCTCCGGTTTTAGGTATGTGTCCGGCAAGATCAAAAATAAGTCCACCCACCGTATGAAAGCCTACCCGATCCTGATCGCTAACAGTGTCAATCTCAAAGTAATGCACAAATTCATCGAGTGGCATGAGCGCATCGACCAGAAATGAATTGTCCGAACGGGGAATCACCCATCCGCCCCGTTCGGATTTGGCTTCTACATCGCCCATAATGGCCCCAAACAGATTACGCAGACTCACCATTCCCTGCACGGTCCCGAATTCGTCAATGACTATGGCCGCTGATACTTCCGAATCCTGCAACAGATCAAGTACCCCGAACGCATCCATGTGCTCATGTATTACCACCGGCTTTTCCATCACATCCTCCAGGCGGCCCAATTGTCCGTTTATCAATGCATCCAATACCTTCTTGGAACGGATCATGCCCTGGATCTGATCCATGGTCTGTTTTCCTACCAGAAAAACATCCGCATCTGCCGAAGCAATGACCTGCAGATTATTCGGCAATGAATCTTCCAGATCCAGCCAGGCAATGTCCAGCCGGGCAGTCATTACCGACCCGACTTTGCGATCGGAAAGGTTGAATACCCGTTCGACAATATCCTGTTCGATCTCTTCAAAAACGCCGCTACGGGTACCCTGACCGATCATGGTACGAATCTCGGCCTCGGTCACCGGGGCTTCTGCAGCCGATTTAAGTCGGAAAAGACGCAAAATCAGTTCGGTTGACCGGCTCAGCAGCCATACGAAAGGCGCGGTGATACGGGAGAGAACAGACATGGGGCCTGCCATCAGAATGGCAATCCGTTCAGGGGCATTCATACCGATCCGTTTGGGAACCAGTTCGCCGATCACCAGCGACAGAAAAGTAATCAGCAATACCACTACGGAAAGGGCGATGGTCTGACTGTAGGGGGCCAGTGCTGGAATCTTCTGTAGCCATGGTGCCAGCAGGGCTGCGATACTTGCCCCACCAAACACGCCGGTTACAATGCCAATCAGGGTAATGCCGATTTGTACCGTGGAGAGAAAGGTATTCGGATCGCCAGCCAGTTTTAACGCCGTACGTGCACCCCGGCTGCCGTCTTTGGCCGCCTGCTCCAGGCGGCTTTTACGCGAGGAGACAATGGCAATCTCGGACATGGAGAAAATGCCGTTCAGGACAATAAGCAGAAAAATAATCAGTAGTTCCATGGCAATGATTCAAATAAAAAACCAAACTGGTTGATCCCGGCTGCTTGTAGCCGACCGAATCCTTTTGATTCTTGGTTACAGGGCTAATCCACGGTTACAGGGCTAATCCACATCGTTAGGTATTCAAGCATGAAAGATACAAGTATTCCACCTTAACAATCCTTTTGTTTTGTATCTTTTACATTAGACTGGCCATCTATTAATACTATTGCCTAACGCCATCCACCACCCAAGGCCCTGTACAGATTCACTGAAGCCATCTGCCGCCGCCGGCTGGTGGCAATCAGGTCCAGACGGGCTTGCAGTGAACTTTGTTGGGCAATGAGCACATCCAGGTAACTCACCCGACTGGTCCGGTATAAGTCGTTCGCTGTTTCGATCGACTGCTGTAACTGATCTGCCTGTCGCTTTTTGAGCTGTTGGATTTGTGACAGGTTGCCAAGCAGGGAGATGTGATTGCTCACCTCTGCATAACCACTGAGAATCGTCTGCTGATAAGTATACATCGCTTCGAGTTGCGCAGCCTTGGCACTGGAAAATTGTGCTTTTAACGCATTTCGGTTGACCAGCGGTGTGACCAGATTACCCAGAGCCGAATAGGCCACCGAGGCAGGCATCAGAAAAAGAAACTCAGGATTAAATGCCTGAAACCCATAGCCTCCCGTCAGGTTAAAGGAAGGCAGGAATGCAGCTTTTGCCGCCAACAGATCAAACCGGGTAGCCTGTAGCGCCAAAGCCGCCTGACGGATGTCGGGACGATTCTCGAGCAGATCTGACGGAATTCCTGTGTCTGACAGGACAGGCGCATCACCGAAGAGTTGTTCCCTTTTTCGTTCAACGGGCTTGGGAAAACGACCCAGCAGGAAATTGATCCCGTTCTCGGTTTCGGTAATCTGTTGCAGAAGTTCTTTTTCCAGGGCTTGCGTGCCCAGCCATTGGGCATTGAACTGATGCACGGCCAGTTGGTTTTCACGTCCGGCGCCTTTGAGCGATTCTACCACCTGTACAGCTTGTTGCTGGCTTTCCATAGTCTGACGGGTGATATCGAGTTCGTTGTCCAAGGCTAATAACTGATAGTATAGGGTAGCCACTTCGGCAATCAGATTGGTACGGATCAGGTTTACCCCTTCACTACTGGACAGGTAGTGGGCCAAAGCCGATTTTCGCTGATTCTTCAGCCTGCCCCATACATCTACTTCCCAGCTGGCCTGCACACCTACGTACAGGTCCGGCAGGTGAATGGGAACAATCTGACCGGGCGTTATTTCAGTAGTGATGTTGCCTGCCCCGTCCATCGTGTACAAACCAAATTTACGCACGCCCCCTCCAACTACCAATCCGGCTTGCGGCAGACGTGCCCCCCGCGTAGCCTGGACGCCGGCCCGAAACTGTTCAATGCGTTGCAAGGCTATCTGCAAATCGGTATTACGGGCCAGAGCAGTGTCAATCAGGCCCGTCAGCAGCGTATCCCCAAAGTAATCCCGCCATGGCAGCATCGCTGCCGCACGTCTGTCATCTGAGGTGCCAATAGAATCGGTAAAGGCCGAATCGGAAAGTGTCTGAAAACGGTCCGGCAACTGTCGGCTCGGTACCGACAGGCTGGTTTGTAATGAGTGACAACTGCTCAGGATAAATGTTCCCGTGCCCAATACCAGCAAAACAGGATACGCCTTTAAGCAAATCATCAGCAGAAAAAATCGGATACAGGTTTGTTTCATAAGTGTCAAATCCATAGGTAACCTGCCAAAGCAGGCACCTGAGTTTTAAGATAGGCATGTCAAAGACAAACCAATGCAGTTGTCTTTGACATAATGCAGTTGTCTCTGACATAATGCAGTTGTCTTTGACATGCAAAAAAAGGGAAAGGATTCAAGCCAACGGCCTGGTGACTCATTGCCTACAGAGTTTCGGTAAAAGCGACCTCTTCGCGGCGCCGGTTGTAACGGAACCGTTCGGCCAGGGTGGCAAACACTACATACAGCCCGGGAATGATGATAACCCCGAACACGGTTCCGAACAGCATGCCCCCGGCTGCTGCGGCCCCGAGGGTACGGTTGCCAACGGCACCCGCGCCACTTGCCCCCAACAGCGGCAAAAGACCGGCAATGAAGGCGAAGGATGTCATCAGAATGGGTCGAAGACGCGCCTTGGCACCTTCCCTGGCAGCCTGCAGGGGTGTTTTTCCCTCCCGGTGCCTGAGCGTTGCAAACTCGACAATCAGAATGGCATTCTTTCCCAAAAGGCCGATGAGCATGATCATGGCAATCTGCGCATAAACGTTGTTTTCCAACCCCAGCAAGGTAAGCAGTAGGAAAGCGCCGAAAATACCGGTCGGAAGCGAGAGAATGACCGGCAGTGGAAGCAGGAAATTCTCGTATTGCGCTGCCAAAAGAAGATAGACAAACGTCAGACAGATCAGAAAAACGTACACCGGCTCATTGCCCGAATTTGCCTCGTCACGCGAGATGCCGGCCCAGTCAATACCGTAGCCCCTGGGCAGTTTTTCACGCGCAGTCTGCCGAACCGCCTCCAGCACGGTACCGCTGCTTATCCCGGGCCTGCCTTCGCCATTGAGCTCAGCCGACGGAAACATGTTGTAACGGGTAATCTGATCGACACCGTAGGTTTTCTCCACCACCATGAAAGCCGAAAGAGGCACCATTTCGCCCTGCTCGTTTTTCACATGCAGTTTCAGCAGATCTTCGGGCAAGGCGCGGTACTCGGGCAGGGCCTGCACCATTACCTTGTACATTTGCCCGAAGCGGATGAAGTTGGTCGCGTATTCGCTTCCCAGAAGCGTTTGCAGCGAACTCATGGCCTTATTGATGGTCACCCCCTTCTGAATCGCTTTGTCGATGTCGATCCGGAGCAGGTACTGCGGGTAATTGGCGTCGAATATGGTGAAGGCGCTGGCAATCTCGGGCCGTTTTTTCAAGTCGGCGATGAACTGATCGACCACCTGCTGCATTTTTGCAAAATCTCCGCTTCCGGTTTTATCCAGTAACCGCAGCTCAAACCCACTGGCGTTGCCGTAGCCCGGAACTGCGGGCGGTGGAAAAAACTCAATCTGCGCATCCTTGATGTGGCCGGTCCTTTTTTCCAGCAATGCGATCACCTCTTCGACTGACTGGCTACGCTGCTCCCAGGGTTTAAGGTTAATCAGTGCCGTACCGTAGGTGGCTCCCGTACCGTCGGAGAGAATATTGGTTCCCGACAGTGTGGATACGCTTTCCACCGATTCAATGGTTTGGCTTGCCTGCTCAATGGCGTTTACCACTTGTTTGGTTCTTTCCAGGGTAGCCCCCGCCGGGGTGGTTACGCTGGCATAGAACGTCCCCTGGTCTTCATTTGGAATGAACCCGGTGGGAAGTATTTTGCCCAAAAGGCCCGTGCCTATGCAAAAGGCAAGTAAAACGCCAAAAGTGACCAGCTTGCGATCGATGATACGGCCGAGCAGTCTATCGTACCTGACCGAAAGGCGGTCATAGCCTTTGTTGAACCGGTTGAAACAACGGGCAAGCACGCCCGAAGCGTGCTCATGTTTCCTGAGAAACAAACTGCAAAGGGCGGGAGTAAGGGTAAGGGCGCTTACGCCCGAGAGTACGATGGCGATGGCCATGGTAATGGAAAACTGTTTGTAGAAAATACCCGAAGGGCCGCTCAGAAAGGCCGTTGGAAGAAACACTGCCGACATGACCAGGGTAATGGCAATGATGGCACCTGAGATTTCCCGCATCGCTTTTTCGGTTGCCTTCGCAGGCGAGAACTTTCCGGTTTCCAGCTTGGCATGCACCGCTTCGACCACCACAATCGCATCGTCAATCACAATCCCGATGGCAAGCACCAATGCAAACAAAGTGATCATGTTGAGCGAAAAGCCGAGCAGGTTGATAAAGAAAAACGTACCCACCAGCGAAACCGGAACCGTCAGGGTTGGAATCAGGGTGGATCGCCAATCCTGCAAAAAAAGAAACACCACCACTGCCACCAGTACGAAGGCTTCAATCAGCGTTTTGATCACCTGGTGCACCGACGCATCCAGAAAACGGCTTACGTCGTAGCTGACCTCGTAGTTCATCCCTTTCAGGAATGCGGTTGCCTTCAGTTCTTCCATGCGCTGTTTTACCTGAGCAATCACCTGGCTGGCATTCGAGCCGGGCAACTGTTTGAGGGCAATGGCGGCACTGGGTCTTCCGTTGAGCTTTGCCTCCACGTCAAAATACGTGGTGCCGAATTCGACATCGGCCACATCCCTGATGCGAAGAATCTTGCCGTCAACCTCTGACCGGATGGGAATGTTCTCGTATTCTTCCCTGGTATTGAACTTGCCCGTGTATTTGACGGTGTATTGCAGCGCCTGTCCTTTTTTATCCGAGCTTTCCCCGATCTTTCCCGGGGCCGCCTCCACGTTCTGTTCTTCCAACACCTGAAGCAGATCGTCGGTCGATACCTGATAGGCCAGCATTTTATCGGGTTTGAGCCAGATGCGCATGGCGTACTCCTTTGCCCCCAGAATATCGGCATAGCCAACACCTTTGATCCGTTTGAGCTCGGCCAGCAGGTTGATATCGGCAAAGTTATACAGGAACTTCTCATCCACCGTTGAATCTGCACTGTACAGATTCAGATACATCAGCATGGCATTTTCCTCTTTGGCAATCTTTACTCCGTTTCGTATGGCCTCGGCGGGCAGTTCGCCCATTACGGCGTTGACCCGGTTTTGTACGTTGATAGCGGCCACATCGGGGTCGGTTCCGGTCTCAAACAGGATCTGAACGACTCCCACACCGTCATTTCCCGCATCACTGCTCATGTATTTCATACCCGGTACGCCATTGATGGCCCGCTCCAGGGGGACAATGGCGGCTTTGGTCACCGTTTCGGCATTGGCACCGGTGTATTCGACGGTCACATTGACTTCCGGCGGCGCAACGCTGGGAAACAGGGTCATCGGCAGTTGGAAAACGGACAATCCACCCAATAGCAGGATGATCACCGATAGGACAATGGACAATACCGGTCTGTGAATAAATCTGGATGTCATAGTTTTCGGTTAGTGGATGGTAGCCGCTTGATTGGCAGGAGTTGATTGGGTGATTGGCGCCGGTTGAGTGATTGGCGCCGGTTGAGTGATTGGCGCCGGTTGAGTGATTGGCACCGATTGGGTGAACGTAACGGTTTCCGCCGCAACACGGTCTCCATCCTTTACCCGCTGAATGCCTTCGTAGATTATCCTCTCACCCGGGTCCAGGCCTGAGCTGATCACATACACATGCGGCAAACGAAGCGAAACAACCACTTTACGCTGGGCTACATTGCCCTGTGGGTCCACGACAAAGACATAGGTGTTTTCCTGGATTTCAAAAGTGGATTTCTGCGGAATCATCGTTGCGTTTTTCAGCGTTGAGCTGAGAAGTACTTTTCCACTGCTTCCGTGTTTGAGAATCCGCTGGGGGTTGGAAAACCGGGCCCGAAAGGCAATGTTTCCCGTACTGCGGTCAAACTCACTTTCACTTGTTTCTATGATCCCTTGATGCGGATACAACTGATCGTTGGCCAGCAGCAGCGAAACCGTTTTGAAATCCCCTTCCCGTTTGGAAAAGGTAATGTCCAGGTAGTCTTTTTCCGAAACATTGAAATAGGCAAACACCTGTCCGTTGTTGGAAAGGGTAGTCAACAGGGTTCCTTCTTCAAGCAGGCTTCCGGTCTTATTGGCAATCCGGTTGATCACCCCGTCAAATGGGGCCTTGACCTGCGTGAACGACAGGTTGAGTTCAGCCTGTGCCCGGTCTGACTCCGCCTCGGCAATGCGGGCACTGGCCGCTTCCACTCTGGCTTTCATCAATTCAAGTTCAGATGAGGAGACGATCTTTTTTTCTACCAGTTGCCGGCTGTTTCCCAGTTCAATCTCGGCCGATTTCAAATCGGCCCTGGCGTTTTTCAAGGCCGCCTCTGCCTTCAAAAGCTGCTGGCGGTATTCTTTGCTGCTGATGGTAAACAAGGTCTGGCCTTTTCGTACGGCTTGCCCTTCGTCGATATGAATCGCTTCGACAAAGCCTTTGATCCGGGTGCGGATTTCAATGTTTTCCTGGGCACTGATCTGCGCTACGTATTCTTTCCGGTAAACCGTATCGGCTATGACAGGAGTGATGACCTGGAATTTTTCCTGGGTATCTTGGGATATTTGCTTGGCGCACGCTGTGAGTAGCATTAACAAAAACGCATGGCGGGCCAGCAATACATGATTTTTCATTGCAATGGATTTTTTATAAGGATGGATTGTATGGATAAGGATCGATTGTATGGACTTGATTTTCAACCGTGGAAACGATGCTGCCGTGCCTGGTAGAAAAATGCCGGATCGGCCTGTAAGAGCTGTTTTCTCCTGGATTGGAGCGCCGGTAGGGTAATTGCGTACCACACAGAGCTGCCCTGCCATTAGCTCTGCCATTAAACCTGCTCTGACATTGAAAGGAATGCAACTGTATTCTGCAACCTGATAGAAAGGCCGATGTTTGCCACTAAACCGAACAGATAAACTGCCTTCGGCTTAGCAGCCGTTGGTTATCACCTTCACCATGTAGTCAAAAGAATTAGGACACCTCTCAGTTCAGCTATTCCTGTTTTGCTTGTCCCGATTGCCATCTGGCCATAGAGGCATGATCATGGCAGAAACACCAATAGTAGAAACACTACCAGAAGTATTTATTCGGATAAACAGAAAATAGATGTGTCGGCAATTGTTTCCTACTCAGGAAAAAAGACAGCCCATCGGTTTGGGCGGAGGGGAGGTGATTTCAGGATGGAAGTTGGTGTATTGGGGCTCAATGTGAATGCTTAGCAAAACGGGCAATTCAATCCCGCAATCGGGAAAAAGACAGATCCGGGCGGGAAGGAAAACGTAATCGACAATCTTCTGAATGTCCGAGTTGTCGTCGGCTTCGTCGTGTTCGGGAATGGCGTTGGTGTGCCCCAGGAAGTTTTCAACAACCAGTTCGACAATGCTTTCAATGTCATTGACCGATAAATCTTCCTTTGCAACCGCACCGCGGGATGAAACCGCACCGCGGGAACTGCCCACGTACGCATCCGGGGAGTCAATGCTGAAATTAAGCACCCACAGCGCCATCAAAAGACACAGGATAGTTCTTCCAGCAAACCATGGGCGATTTTTCATCCGAGGGTAACGATTATTTCACAAAGATAGAAGAATTAAAAATTGCTTGTCAAGTGGAAACCATTATATTATCTCCGGTAAACTTACATGCCGGTTAGTTGCCGGTTAAGAACTTTCTGCAATCGCCTCGTGCACTCCCTGTTTTGCATTGTCTGCCAATAGCTCCTGTGAATTTGTCCAAAGCTGATTTGCCTGATAATGCTCACATTTGGCCTGATGATGATCGCATTTCAGAAGATGCGGGCTTGTCAAACCCGACCCGATGCAAGCGGACGTTCTTACGCTTCAATCGGTTCCTGCCGGTCCTGCCGAAACGGGCACTCGTTTTACTCGGGCATCTGTTTTGCCTTTTGGCTAAAGATGGACACGTCCTTCAAAAATGAATTGATGCGCGAACGATACTGCAGATGGCATTGCTTTTACCTTCCGGTATTTCACAAACCGTTTTGACAAGATACCATAGCCCGAGCTGAAAGTCGCAGTTAATCACACTGACTAACTGCATCACTGACTAACTGCATCACTGACTGTTCAGGTTACTCATATGAGGGCAGCGTTGCCAATAGGCCGCTATAAAGTAAAGCGTATACGTTAACTGCTCATAGGAATCGCTTTTCCGGAACAAGCCCTGGACGGTCAGCTTCTGATAGGCTTCCTTTATGAGGTGTCTGCTATGAGGTGTCTGCTGGCCGCCGTCGAGAAAAAGAGGAACGGAATGCTTTTCAGCCTCAAAAGCGGATCCTGGTCAATGCTGGCCTTAAGCTCCAGACCACCCATGCCCGGCAGGTTGGTCTCACACAGAATCAGAAAGGGTTGTCGGCCATCGGCCAGCAGATACTCGAGCAACCTGACAGGATAAGTAAGATAATGGACACGGTCTGTGATACCCAATTCGGCAAAGGCCTGTTTCAATATGAACTGATCATCCAGATCATCCTCCGCAATCGGAATCGGTCCTGTCGGACCAAGCATTGGATAAGCCATAGGGCAGCGATTGGCCGGTTTTGAAATTCAACTGAACTTGCAAAAGGAATTTAACATGGCAAGATTCTATAAATTCCGTTCACTTACAGGTTGATTTTCAAAGGCATGCGTAAAAAAAGCATTGCAGGGCGAAGCGGCTCGATCTGCGAGATGTATCTGTCAGTACGTCCGGGAAAACAGGCATCAAAACTTCAAACCGATAACCGGATGTAAGGTACGGGAAAAAATGTACTGACAAAATAGCCTGAAAACATGTTTTCAGGCTATTTTACGGTTTGACCTTGGCTGCCATCCGTCCAGATGGCAAAACCCGATCAGCGTCGGCTAAATTCGGTGACAATTTAGCTGTCTGATCCGAAGGTGGGTGTTGATTCTTTCCATGCTTTATGCAGATTCCATGCTTTATGCAGAGAATGCTTTATGCAGAGAACGCTGACATGATGCCGGCCCTCGTGGCTAGACACAAAGAGATCACCTGATGCAGACATGCATCAACAAGCCACGCATGTATGTTAGCCGGAGCCATCTGATTTGAAGTCTTTGCTTGCAAGCATCAACGATGCGGAACATATTTGATTGAAAACCTGGAAAACACCTTACATTACGTTAAAACTTACCTGAACCAATGGATTTATCCTCATTCCATTTCACTCACACGCCCATTGACCAGGCCCTTCCATCACAGGAAAGGGCCATGCTGTATGCCAACGGTTCACAGGCCAGATACGCAAGGGGAGTGCAACTGTTCGACGAAGGGAGCTACCCCAAAGGGGTATTCGTCCTGCGGAAGGAAAAAGTGAAAATCTATCAGCGTGACGCCAACGGCGGCCAACAGATCATGGCCATACACGCCGAAGGGGAACTGATGGGGTACCGTCCTTTGCTCTCCGAGGGCACCTATCCGGTCAGCGCCGCGACGCTGGAGCCATGCACAATCGTTTTCATCCCCAAAAAGGACTTTCAACTCGTGCTCGGCCATTCACCCGCACTGGCCAACATGCTGCTCAAGTACCTGAGCGATGAATTCACCGTATGGGTCAACACCCTTTCGATCATGGCCAAGGCCACAGTCAGACAACGGGTCCTGCTGGCCCTACTGGTCCTTTCGGAAAAATACAGGATCAGGCAAAGCGCGCTTCCTCCGCAAGCCGTACCCCTGCAAGCTGTCCCCCTGCAAGCTGTCCCCCTGCAAGCTGTCCCCACGCAGCAGGTAAAGGCGAAAGTGATGGCAAAACCGGGTGACAGTCCCCTGTGGCCTATCCGGATCGGCCTTTCAAAGGCGGATCTGGCCTGCATGGTCGGCACATCGGGCGCAACCCTTTCAAGAACGCTCAGAGTGCTCAAACAGGAAAAGCTCATCGGCAGCAGGGGACGAAGCATTCAAATCGACAGCGGCGAGCAATTGGCAGGCATCCGGAGGCTGGTAGCGGCCTTTACCGGCCGGTGAACCTGACGGATCGATTTATTTGCACCTATTTGACTTAAGTCAAATTTACATACCGGTTTTGACTTTACTTTTCGGGCCTTAAAACCAGTCAGCCCTGCAAGCGGCTCGGGGCATGCTGAGGCAATTGAACCGTTCCAGCAGCCGAACCCGCAAAACAGGAGCCTGTAAAACAGCAAACCGCAAAGCAAATGTCAAAAATAAAGCAACCCGCCCAACCGCCCTCCAATGCCGGGACAGGCCCTTTTCCGCTGCAAGACCACTCCCGTTTTTCACCTGCCGGCCAGCAACCATCCCCCGGGCAAAGCTCACCGTTCAAACAAAACTCACAGGTCAGGCAAAACTCACGGGTCAGGCGCATTGTCTTCATTTCAGCGCTGGCGCTGGTCAACGCCCTTCTCGTCGGGGCGATTTCAAAACTGCTCGTGCTTCTTATCGGCCTGTTCACCAACCTGTTTTTCTTCGGGCGCATGGGTTTTGAAGAATCCTCCCCGGCCCGGAACGCGCTCGGATACGGCGTCATTCTCGTTCCCGCGCTCGGGGGACTGATCGTGGGGCTGATGGCCCGTTTCGGGTCTTCGGCCATCCGCGGACACGGCATTCCCGAAGCGATGGAAAAGATTTTCGTCGGCCAAAGCCGTATCCATCCGCTGATCACCCTTCTCAAACCGTTGTCAGCGGCAATCTCGATCGGTAGCGGCGGGCCGTTCGGCGCCGAAGGACCCATCATATCCACCGGCGGCGCGCTGGGCTCTTTCTGCGGGCAGACCCTTCACATCACCGCCCAGGAGCGAAAGATCCTCCTGGCCGCGGGGGCCAGTGCGGGCATGACCGCCATTTTCGGCACCCCGCTGGCAGCCATTCTGCTGGCGATCGAACTTCTGTTGTTTGAATTCTCGGCCAGAAGCTTTCTGCCCGTGATGATCGCCTGCATCACAGGGGCCTGCATGCACTTTGTGCTGTTTTCATCCCTGCCCGTATTCGCCATGCCTGTCGTGGCCCTGCACCGGGCCGGATCGGTCAATACCGCCGCCATCATCGCCTATTCAGCCATCGGCCTGATTGTCGGGCTATTTTCGGTGCTGGTCACCAAAGCCGTCTACCGGATCGAGGACCTGTTCGACAAACTGCCCCTGCACTGGATGTGGTGGCCCGCACTGGGAGGCATTGCCGTGGGTGCGGTCGGCTACATCGCCCCGCGCACGCTGGGTGTGGGTTACGAAAACATCACCGATGCGCTGTCAGGCAGCCTTCCCGTTTCGGTTCTGGTATCGCTTTGCCTGTGCAAATTCATCTCCTGGGCCATTGCCCTGGGCAGCGGCACTTCCGGAGGAACGCTGGCCCCGCTTCTGACAATGGGAAGCGCCCTGGGGTGCCTTCTCGGTAGCGGCATGAGGCATGTGTTTCCCCAGCTCCCCGTTTTCATCCCCCTGGCGGCGCTGGTGGGCATGGCGGCCCTGTTTGCCGGGGCATCGCGGGCCCTGTTGACCTCGATCGTATTCGCACTGGAGACAACCATGCAGGAAACCACCCTTTTGCCGCTCATCGCCGGCTGTTCGATGGCCTATCTGGTCTCGTTCATTTTGATGCGGACAACGATCATGACCGAGAAGATCCATAGAAGGGGGATCGTCCTGCCTGACAGATACCGGCCCGATGTGCTTGAGCTAAAGACTGTGGGCGAAGTGATCGGACAGGGTTGTCGAAAGGTTATGACCGCATCGGTCGACGATACGGTAAAGGACACTGTCACCTGTTTGCTTAAAACCGCTCGTGATGCAAACGAGACGGAGCCTGGCCCGGGCAACGACCCCGGTAGCGACAAGGATTCCGGTAGCGGGATGGACCCGGACTGCATGCGGCCGGTCCCCTCCAGCATGCAGCCGAACTGGATTGTTGTCCTTGACCGCGATTCGGTGGCGGGAATAATTGACAGCTACAGGCTCCTTACCCTGGCAGACACCACAAGAAAGATCGGTTCGGTCATCGAAGGGAAGATGCCCGCCGTCCATGCCGGCGATTCACTTCAGACCGCTCTGGAGCAGATGCTTGTCTGGGATCGGAGGGTGCTGCCGGTTGTGCAAACCAATACGGGCAATCTGCTGGGTCTGATCAGCGAATGGGACATTTTGAAGGAATTTGAAAAGAGCATCGCCGATGAAAATCACATCCGGCAACACATCTCGCTGCGCAATATTCAGCTCAGGCTGGTTCGGATCAGCCGTATTTCCGGCAGGCTCAAAATTTCCGGCAGGCTCAAAGCCTTCAGCCTTCAGCGAAGGCAGAGAAAGGGGTAGATGCGGTTTGCGGCCTTTTGAACCGATCCTGCCGATCTTAGGCCAGGATCATAACAGGTCTGAATTGACAGACAATCAGCGAACGGAAAGACGATTCCCGGTGATTGGAAAGACGATCCCGAATCGATCCTTTGTTCGCCCGATATTGCTTTCTTTGCTTGCTTTCCCAATCCTGCAGTAAAAAGTCGGGCCTGATTTGTCCGCATTGTCAACGATTCCACCCGTTTGCTGAAGCCATGTCAGCCACCTTTGCAGGCAGTTCAAAAAGCACGTGGGTGTAAGCCAGAACGCCTTCCGGAAACGAAACTGAACAACACCAGGTAAGGGAATTCCATACAGGAAGTCCCTTACAGGATTGCAGCCTGAAACAGTGGGAGTCAAAAGACCAACTTGCAATCCAATTCTGACATGACTACATCCGAGGAAATCTTTTGGGACCGATTGGCCTGATCATCCTTTTGCTGGTCAGCCGGTTTTGGGAATATGACTCCCCTTAAGAAAGTGACAAGGACAAGAAAAAACGCAAACGAAAAAATAGTGTCCGTCAAAGTCTGCGAATCAGACCGGAACGAAATCAGCCGGTCGCCAGGTAATCCATTCAACTGTTAGCGGCTTGAATATCATCAGACGGGAAAGTACCTCGATGGGATTCACTTGCAAATGGGGATTCACCTGCAAATGCCATTTGGCCCAAGTGATGGACGAAAAAGAGAAAAGCAGGGTAGGGGTACTTTGGAAAGTTTCCGACAAAATCGCCAGTAAAATGCAGGCCTAAAGTTACGGCCAGCTAGAATAACGCCAACTTCGGCCTGTTTCGGGTGCTGATCCTGAAAAGACTGAAACATCCCAGAGGAGTGAATCCTCATGAAAACCTACGAGGGGAAATTGGTCGGAATTTCCAACTGTCTCTCCTGCTTGTGACCGAGATGATGGACTTTTCCTCAGACTGGCTGGTATCGCCTTTCCAAAGCGGCGAAACGAATCTGTCAAATCACTGGGCAACGCGGTGATCCCTCAGGCGGTGTTTCTGATATTTCAGGAAATTAAACAGTATGGACCAAACTGAACATGAAAAAGTTTGCAAAATCAAGATACATGATTACCTTTGTTCTGTAATCAAACACAAGTGACCATGAATCAGACCTGATGATTTCACCAGTGCCGGGAAAACGCTTGCCTGACGCGCAGATATGCCCGTTAAGCTAGCCAGAAGTGGAACACCGCAATACACCTGCTCCTTTAAAGGTGACAACCTGCAGGCGTTACAGGACGTTAAATTCCACTTGGCACATGTGGCCTTATGGCAACAAGGCAGAAGCTATGATTCCAAAAGCAACACAACCATCCTGCACCTATCCCTATGACAGACAAAAAGCACGATGACAGACAAAAAGCACGGAGGCAAGCGCGAAAAAGCGGGCAGGAAACCCAAGTGGAAAGAGGCTACCGTAACGGTGACTTTCCGCGTTCCCGCATCCCACGAACAGGCTATCCGCAAGATGGTTACAGCTCATCTGGCCTCTATACTCGAAACAAAACTCAACTAATAGTTGTCAAACACCTGTATTTTTGTTGATTCAAAGACTAACCTCTATCCGCATGACATACCAAGGCTATCAAATTGAATCGCATCCTGCCGAAAGGCAACTGCTATGTCAGGTAGGCAGAGACAAGTATACTATCCGTGAAAATGGAGAGCTTGTTGACTATGCCAAAGACCTTGAGCAGGCAAAACGAATAATTGATACATACATGCTTGAACTTTTCACAAAAGAAGCTGTATGAAAACCATATAGCACCAGGAGTATAAGAAAAAAACAGCGAGGACAACATCTATGGCGACCAACAATGCCAAACAGCCTTCCCCGCAGAATCCCAAGCGCAGATGGAGTTGGATTATGAAAATCTGTTGGGGTTGTTGGAAAAGGAATTTGAAGCAGGTAAGGATTTCGGAGACTATAGAGTAAGAGCCAACGAATGGCTGCAAAACGAATGGCTGCAAAACGAATGGCTGCAACAAGCCCTGCAATCCACTAAACCACATAGCAATGAGCCATATTGACGAAAGCAAATACACATCGGCAACCGAAAGGGCGTACTGTCTGTATCTGGATGTGCTTGTGAAAGAAAACGAAACGGATTTTTCCCTTAGGCGGCAAGCCGACATAGACCAACTCAAAGAGGCGATCATCAAGGAAAGAAGACAACCTACTGTTCGCCGGGTGCCCGAAGGTTACCCGAAGGGAAAACTCATTGAACGGGTGAAATTTGTTTTCACCGCCGAGAACAGGCCCCTTACCTCCCATGAGATTTTGCATTGTCTTATGATGTGCGAATCCCCTGTCGAAGACGCGCGAAAGCAAGAGCGATTGCGAAAAACACTGTCCGCCGCATTGAAACAGGCCGTTAAGAAAGGCGTACTGATGTGCAGCGTTCAAGCTGGAAAGAAAACATACCGACTACTACTCAAGGCAAAATAATCCAAGACAGAATAGATGAAAACCGACATAGAAAAACTTCGGCAGCTTCATGCGCAGGGCTTAACCAGACATGAAATTGCACAACGGCTTGGAATTAATGTAACTACAGTGTATTACAACCTGAAAAAAATAGGGCTAAGAAACAATTTCACTCAAATAAGCAAGCAGGTGGAGAACCAGGTTTTGACCTGTATCGCAGACGGTGACTCATCAAAACAGGTAATGGATAGATTCAATATAAGTTACAATCAGTACTATCGGTGCAAGCAAAAGTACCAAAAGTGGTTTGATTCCTTCAAAAAACCCAAAGCAGAATAGAGGAATACAAATTAGAGTGAAACTGCGCATTGTTTTAATGGATGGGAAAGAGCACTATCCGGAACGGAATGAGGCCTACGGCAGGCTCAACTTTGTGAATGCGATTACACCTTGCTCCAATATCGAATCGGGCTTGAAGCTGACCATCAGATGCGGCTTTCCGGTCTTGACACCACCGATTGCGCAGTGGATCTTATCCGGGAGGGCGTTTAAAATCGGTGAAAATAGTCATAGAGTAGAAGTGTGACTGACAATATTGCAAGTGTTCAAATAAAACGCGTAGTAATACATCTTTTGTCAAAAGGAAACACTCTAGTTAACATAAGAAAAATTATATAACAAACCATATGTTACCAATTACGATGTACAACTAATGGTTATCTCCCCGGTCAGCAGCCAGTTCAGGTTTCTGACATAGGTTATGTGCAGGCAAAGCAGAAAGAATCGTCGTCATACGTAGGATAACGGGCATATATGTTCGTTCACCTCTGGTTTCGTGTTACAAATCTCCTCTGCTGGAGACTGACAGGTCCGGTCATGTCAATTTCATGTTGCTGATTATAAACGATCTAATGCCGATACGCGTGCATTGAATCCGGATATGGTACATTTCAGTAACGATGTTACAAAAGAAATGATATGCTATTCTGCAGAGGCGTATGTTTGTACAGTCGAAATTCACCTCACTCAAACACATTCCTGACTATGCGTAAAAGTTTACAGTTTCCCATGTATGCCTTGCTTGGGCTAACCCTTTTTTTTGGTGCTTGTAAAAAAGACGAGGAAGTAATACCAACCGAAAATCCGTTGGCATCTTTCCTGGCCGATAGCACCACTAGTGTTGATATAATTGAAGAATCAGAGGATGCTTATGAGTTAGGATACGAATTCACCTCCAGCAAAGCCGCTACCCTTACCCAGTTGGGTGCCCGCATGCCTCTTGCCGGAACCTATCAGGTAACTTTGTGGGATGTGGAAACCAAGAAGTCGATTGTGCAGGCCAATGTAACACAGGCAAAAGACGGAGTTTCTGCTTCAACTACTATCTCTAAGATAGCCATCACTGCGGGCAAAGCGTACCGGATCAGTGTATACACAGCGGGTAAGAATTTTTATGAGATTTATCCGAAAAGCAATGAGATGGAAGTGAAAGCTGCCAAGGTTTCAGGTACGGGTATGTTCCCGATTGTAAAAGGAAACATTACCATTTCCAAAATGATCTATTCAGAAGCGAAATCTACCTATCCGGACGAACAGGAATATTATCTGTATGGATATCCGGAATTCGGAATACAGTTTTAAGCTGGTTTTCTGCCAAAATCCCACTGCTTTTACAGGCAGTGGGATTTTGTTTTTTCAGGGATAGTAGTTTGGTGTCTGTCCGACTGAGTACTGGATAAAGACTTACCCTTGCTTTTTCATCGGTTCGGGAGCAAACCAATCTAAGAATCGCACAGCTTATTTATGAACAACTCAGCCAGCATTGGCCTGAAAAGGACACTTCATTTAAACCTGTATGAACCATTCTTATACGAACCGTTTTCAATTGAAAGAACGTCTGAAATCCAGGGGCGACACACGGGTCTTGAGCTTGAAGAGTTTGCTAAACGACTGGGGATGCTCGAATCCCAACTGGTAGGCGATCTCGCTTATCGAAGCCTGACAATGATCCGCTCAAGCATATGGGACTATAACATCAATCTGAACGTGGGCGGAGCCAGCGGGCTCTTACCGGCGGCCACTTACCAGGTCTACCTGTGGGTGTGGGAGGACAATTCGCCTGAGACCTACTCGGTCTCGATGGAATCCAAGCCGATACTGACCAATCACAACTCCGGGACGGCCGGCCACTGGGACCGTTTGGGACCGTATACCGTGCGCGTCGATGACGGTATTACGAGTCTTTTGTCCGATGAGTATTTCTATGACAGGAATGGTAATTTGGTAAAGGACCTGAACAAGAATATCACCGTCGAGTACAATCACTTGAATCTCCCCAAGGCGATCCGATACGTTAACTCCTCCAACTGGATAGAGAACATCTACTCGGCGGCTGGGGTCAAGCTCAGAAAGATCGTTCATACCCAGTCTGACAACAAATCCACTTATTATGTGGGTGGGTTGGTCTATGAGGAGAGCGTTCTGCAGTTTGTTCCCACGGGCGAAGGAAGAGCCTTGCCCCCTCAGGTGACGGGAAAAGCCACTTACACCTATGAATATCATTACAAGGATCATCTGGGTAATCTTCGGATGGCCTTCCAGAAAGGGAATACCAATCAGTTCATGGCCTCAATGGAAACGATTAATGCCGCAACGGAGGAAGCCAAATTCACCAATGTGGCAACGACCAGAAACAATGAGAAATCATCTTCAGGTACTTATTCGGCCAAACTGACAGCTCAGAATCCGATGGGACCCTCTCGCATCATCAAGGTGCGCAGAGGTGACAGAATCCAGGCCAGTGTCTATGGGTTATACGCGACTAATTCCTCAACCAATACCGGTAGTGATTTATCGTTGTTTTTGCAGGCATCCAGTGGCAATCCGGCCGGGCAGACAGAGGGCAGCACCTCCTGGCCGAATCTGCAGGTGGGTCTGGCCATGATACCCAGAAGCAGTCAGGATGCCACCTTGCCCAAGGCCTATCTGCGAATGGTGTTTTATAACAAGGATAATGCCTATGTTAAGGAGCAAATTGTGTACATTGCCAGTGGAGCCGATGCATTCCAGTACCTGCAGATACCGCAACTCTTAGTCGAGCAGACTGGCTATGTACGCGTGTTTGTGGCCAATGAATCCAATGCCAGTGTCTGGTTTGATGAGCTCAGTATCACTCATACCGAGTCGCCCATCGTGCAGGAGAACCATTACGATCCGTGGGGCCTCAATCTGGCTGGCATCGAGACACAAGGCAACCCAGATCATAGATACAAATTCAACGGCATTGAAAAAATAGACGATTTTGGTTTGTGTTGGAATCAAGCTCTTTATCGGAGTTACGATCCTCAGATAGGTCGTTGGCACCAAATCGATCCTAAACCATCAACTCAAGAAACTCCATACATTGGTATGGATAACAACCCTATTCGTTATAGTGATCCTCTTGGAGATTTAGTAAGGGAAGAGAGGGGGGAGGGTGTCACAAGACGAGAACATCGTGAATTTAAGCAGAACATTCGAATGCTTAGGAGAGACTCCGAATCTTTTAGGGCTATGTATAAAGATCTTAAAAAATCCTCACATACTTTTATTTATAGGTCAGAATTAAACTTTGGCAGTAAGGGTACATTAGGAAAAACTGATACAGAGGGAAACAATACAACTATCAGAGTTAATGTGAGAGGAGACTACAAAGGAGAGGGAACCTTCTTTACGCGAGTCAAAACAACTGCTCATGAAACAGGCCATGCATGGAGAGAGTTACATAAATTGGATCCTGCTTTTCCAAAAGTAGGTGAAAATCCAAGCGCTTATAACATCGCATTCGCCAGAGTCCATGAAATAACAGAACGAGGGGCTTCACATATTAGTAATATTGTGGTTTCGGAATTGCAAAGATCTAATAACTCTGTTTATGATGGGATTAAACTCAGTGCTACTTATGACGTAGGATTCACAACATCTAAATTTAATTCTTCTGGAAAGGTAAATTTTGATCTAAATGGACAAGTACAACATAATTTGGTACAAACAAATGGATACAACGTTCTATCCCCTCCAAGAGATGCAAATTATTATAAACAAAAAATAGATATACACAAAGAACATGATGTTAGACCACTTGACTAAATTTTTTCTTTTCCTTTGTTGTCTGTCATTTGCAGAAGCGGATGTAATTGGACAAAACTGTCTTATCAGTGAGTACAATAGTGAGATAGTTCTCACGAGTCAAGGTAATATTCTTGATGAGATTACGAATATTGGAGGATCAGATGTTTATTTGAGTATATTATATGTTGTTGTTGGCTTCGAATCAGAGGGATATAAATTGAACATTGATTATGATGGCAGTTACAAACTGTATTTCATAACAAAAGACCAAACCGTTTTGCAAAAAGTAGGAAAGATTGATTCAGGAGAAGGTCATATATGTGATTCATTAATTCTTTCAAAAAAAGGAATTTATATCAGTAGATGCCAATCCACTAATAGTTCGAATTCACTGAGCTTATTACTGATAAAACAAAAGAATGATATGTTAAAGATATATTCGTTAGACGATGAGATGCAAAGAACACTGAATGAGAATAAAGTGGCATTTAATGATGCCTTATTGAAGTTTAATCTTATCAATAATTTGCAAAACACTGAAATACCGTCTCACCGTAAAACTAAGAGATTGGGTAACAGAAAAGAACGAAAAAACTGAAATTGAGCGTTAGCAAGTTTGGTAGTGTTCCAGAATAGCAGGTTTTTTTGAAAGTGATTTATTGCCGCAAGGCTACGGGTGTTGGGTTCAGCCCAAGCCACAGAATGCGAGACCCTTGCCATTATGTGCAGGGGTTTGACGTTTTAGGAGATACTATTTTGGCAAACAATAAAACGGGACAGAATCACATAAAAATCGCCTAAATTACGATCCGTGGGGCCTCAATCTGGCTGGCATCGAGACGGCTGGACAGCCCAATGACAAGTTCCAGTACAATGGCAAGGAGAAACAGGAGGAATTTGGGCTGAATTGGATGGATTATGGAGCCAGAATGTACGATGCACAGTTAGGCAGGTGGCATGTGATAGATAACAAGTCTGAGAAATACTATATATTAACACCTTATAACTATGCGGCCAATAACCCTATCATGGTATTGGATCCGGATGGAAATGATTTACTCCCCCTAATTAAAGGGCTGATCAGTAAAGCTGTGGAAGCAACTAAGAGCGCTATAATCCCTGGATATGATAAGATGGTTCATCAGGAAAGACAAGCTATGATAGATCACCCAATGGATGCAGCTATTACGTATGTTCAGAAATTATCAACTGAAAAGCTCGCGCAACAAATTATTGATACGGGTATTGAAAAAACCTCTAAAGGCGAAAACAGGAACGATGGGGGTATTGCAAATGCAATTGCTCACACTGTAGGGATAGCCCAACTCACACAAGACATTGGAAGAGACGAAGCCAAGGTTTTTGGGGATGCTCATGAAGGAGATGAGACGGGTCCAGCAACAGAAATGGACAGAAAAAACAATGATGTCGGCTATGAGTTAGGCTCAAAGAATCCGAAGGCTTCAACTTCGGAATTGCTGACTAAAGTATTGGATCTTGCCAAACAGGGTAAATTAACAGTTGTGGATGAAAAAGAAAAGAAAGCTGTTCCAATCAAACTAACTTCAGAACAAGTCAAGATAATTGAAGGAGTCATACAAAAAACAGGTAAGACAAGGCTTGATTTCACAAAAATACAATTTTCAAGATAGAACAATACAGACAGGAAGGTATGGGACCTAGAATTTCATATTAAAACTGATTTGGCAAATGAAACAAAATAAAGCGAAACGATATTTCTACTTGGCTTGCCTCTTTGTAGTGTTATCTCTTATTGGGCGCACAGCTTACAGGTACATCACAAAACCGGAGGAAGACAAATCATTAGAGAAAGCCTTCACTCAGGCAGTCAAACAAATCGATCATAAACAAGAAAATGACAGCCTAGTGATCGATGTAAAATCATTGACTAACTTCCAATGGGATTCTCTTCTGGTTTTCGGCTGGCCTTTCGATGCTGATTATATCCAGAAAAGGTTAGGTTATAAGTGGAATGGAGCAACTAAGATGTACGAAAAGGACCACATGTTCATTTTCATCAAGGAAGGAAAAGTGGTGGCTTTCGTTTATTTTGAAGGAGGAAGCCAAGTTAAAAAAGAGCTGAATTTTGTCAGTCACATCGGGGTTAATGGGGAGACGGCTTTTACACCAAAAACCGCTGTATTTATAGTTAGCAAAAGTATGGATAGAATTTACATTGATCATTAGTCCCGTCAGTTACTTGGTAGAAGCGGCACTCCGTATGCTACTGAAATGCGTTGACAACTTTAATTGTTAGATTATTGCTTTAACTGTGAAGCCAAATTAAATTTCCCCAGCCTTAAAATTGGTTATTATTATAATTCCAAAACAGAGACAACTAAATAAATAGTTGTCTCTGTTTTTTTGCGATTATTAGAACTTAATGACAAAATACATAAAGCGTTCACTGATACAACAAAATGCCATACTAAATTTAAAATACAGTTTTTAATAAAATAATTTTCAAATAAAGTTTCTTTGTAAATAAGCAATTATTTCAATTTATTTGAATTTTAGCTGCCTTTCTTAGTAGCCTATACAGCTTTTAGGTGTATGCATTTTTAACTAGAAACCAAATTGAAATGATCAAAGCCACCCACTCAGACTATCAATTACTGATCCAAATCCTTTCTACTGCTTTCAACCAGAATCAAAGCGTGAACTACATCGTCCGCCAGGATCGGAAAAGACAGAAACGGATCGAAAACCTGATTGCTTACTCTTTGAAAGTATGCGCCGAATTCGGAGAAGTTTTCCTATCCGATGACCGAAAAGCCTGCGCCCTGATCGTTTATCCCGATAAAAAGAAGACCACCTTCCCTTCCATTCTCTGGGACATCAACCTGATTCTAAGCTGCACCGGTATTGGCAACATTGGTAAGATATTGAACCGGGAAGCAAAGATCAAGCAGCGCCATCCGCTCACGCCCTTTACCCATCTTTGGTACATCGGCGTTTTGCCGCACGAGCAGGGCAAGGGCATCGGCACAAGGCTCTTGGAAGAGGTTATTCAATGGTCGGCTGCGCAAAACAGACCCTTGTACCTGGAAACCAGCAGTGAAAGCAACCTGCCCTTTTACAGAAAAGCAGGCTTTGAGATTTTCGACCAGTTGGAACTTTCCTACCGGTTGTACTTTCTGACCAATCAGGATTGGCAAAACGCTTCCGAACAGCTATTCCCACTTGGGAAAGCCGCTGAAGCTGCAACCGGTTTGAGCTCATAAGCACACCTTGTCTGCCCGTATTTTTGTCTGATGCTATTCTCCCGGATTCACCATTGCCCGGATCAAGTATACTGTAACTCTGACACCAACGACTGGTGAACCACCCATTGGCCAGACAGTCGTTATTTTTTAATAAATCTACCACATACAGCTATGTCAATTACAGCTATGTCAATTACCGTCATGCCACTTACTGTCATGCCACTTACTGTCATGCCACTTACTGTCATGCCACTTACAGGTTCGTGTCTGCTGGCTTCGTTCCTGAGTCCCGATCTGCTCGTAGCGGGCACCCAGATGCACTGGATCACAGCTCTGTTTCTTTTTTTAGAGGCGATCCTTCTGGTAAACCAGTGGATATACTCCCTGGCCCAGCCTGAAGACAAGACGCAGAAGCACTTTCTGATCCTTCTTGGTCTGATCATTGTCTATAATTTTACAGGAGGCCTGTTCCCCGATCCGCAGTTTGATCTGCCCATCCTTTACCAGAACATGATCGCCTACGCCTCCGGCTTTGGAATGTGCATGTACGCCCCCTACTATTTTTACAAGGCATTCGCTCTTGAAAGGATGCGTTTTCACGCCCGCTACGGCGTGTTTGTCTTCCTGCTCGCACCGTTCCTGATCTTTTTCGTGGCCGTCTACTGGCTGACTGGCGATCTGGACCTTGTACGCAGGTGGGGTGTTTTCATTCCCTTCTTCTACGCTGTGAGCATCATTTACTCGATGACCCGCTCGCTTTTGGAACAGGATAAGGGCCGTAGAAAAACAGAGATCCTACTGATGTACCTGGCCGTCATCCCCTGGATTTCGCTGACAGTCATCACTTACCTGAACGCGCCGCAGGCCATCGAAGTCAGTATTGTCAACTCGGGAATGGTTATGGTTACCGTTCTTTACCTGAAAAAACAGATCCGTTCCATTCGCCTCTCCGAGCAATACCGGCAGATCCACTACCGTGATCTTCTCTTATCCAAAAGCATGTATCAGGCAGTCAACCAGAAGCTTGAGCAGGCCAATCGGAAGCTGGACATGACCAACAGGCAGCTTGAACAGGCAAACACGCAATTGGAAAGTGCCAATCAGCTGCTGGAAGAGAAAGTACAGACCCGCACCCGTGAGTTGGAACGCCTCAACGAAAGGCGGATGAACACCTTCTTCAACCTGGCCCATGAGATGAAAACGCCTCTGACGCTACTTAAAAACTACATGGACACGCTGGCCAAAACCTATCCGGAGGCCGAACCGGTCCATTTCGCCAAAAAGCACACCAGCCGCCTGAGCCGGGACATCACCAATCTGTTTGACCTGTTGAATTCGGAGAAAAGCATCCACCAGTACAACCACAAGTGCGACACCAATTTCAGTCAGGTTGTCCTTGACCGGGTGCGGCTTTTCGAGGCCGGGGCCAGAAACCGCCATATCTCCATCGAACACCAGATCGAGGAGAACCTGTTCGTTCCGGCCAACCAGACCGCCCTGGAGCGGGTGGTAAACAACCTGATCGACAACGCGCTCAAGTACTCCCCATCCCGTTCGGTGATCCATATCAACCTCCAGGTCCAATCGGAAGACACGCTGTCTTTCAACGTAACCGACCAGGGCATGGGCATCGAGCCCGCTTTTCAGGATATGATCTTTGAGCCCTATGCGCGCATTTCCCACACCCATACCCGCGGGATGGGAATGGGTCTTCCCATTGTCAGAACCATCCTCGACCAGATTGGCGGAAGCATCCGGGTCGAAAGCGATCCCGAACAGCAGCCGGGCAGTGAATTTACCATCACCCTACCTTACAAAAAAGACCTTTCCAAATTCTACACCCTCTTCATCCGGGGTCACGAGCCGATCCTGGCCCCACCCCAACCGAGCCTGGAGACAGTACTGGCCGATGAGTACGCCCCTGCCAGTTACCCCACGTTTGATATCCGGGAGCAAAATCACTCAGAGCAGAAGAAGACGATTCTGGTAGTCGAGGACAATGCGGAGATGATGCGGTTTCTGATCGATCAGTTGAGCAATGAGTACAATGTCCACTACGCATTTGACGGGATCGAGGCCACAGAGAAGCTTGGCCAGCTGCCACAAGTGGACCTGATCGTCTGCGACATCATGATGCCCAGAATGGACGGGTTCGCCTTCCGGGCCCGCATGATCGAAAGCCAGCCTGAGTACCTTTCGGTACCCTTTTTGTTTCTTTCCGCCCGCTCGGAACAAAAAATCAAGGCGCTGCAGCTGCAGGCAGACTTCATTGAAAAACCCTTCGAGACCACTGAGCTGCTGGCCAAGATCGGTACGCTCACAGAGCTCACGGAAAATACAAGACAGCAAACCCGCCTTCAGATGATTGATTCCATATTCCAATTTCAAAAACAGGGTACCTCTGTGGCAGATAAACAAACCACCTGGTCTGACACAGTTGGCCTGCAGGATCAAGCCCTTCCCTCAACAGACCCCTCTGAGCTCAATGGCTTTCAGCCGCAAAGTCAAAAGCATCAGTTCATGCGCAAGCTCGAATACCTGACGGGCCTGACCATCCGTGAAAAGCAGATCATGTCTTATTTCGCCCATCAGATTGCCAACAAGCAGATCGCCGACAAATGCAACATATCCGAAAGTACGGCGGCCAAACACATTCAGAACATCTTCCGCAAACTCGGCGTATCCACCAAAGAGCAGGCCATTGGCGTTGTCCTGGCGCTGAAAATTCCTGTACAGTCTGCCGGTTAATTATCTGTCGGTTAATGGTATACCGGCCAATACATCATTGGCCTGTAACCAATCAAAAAGTAGAAGACATGGCAGAAAAACCCGTCTGTAGAACAGCCAGTCTATGGATTAATTGATGAAAAGGTTTTCCAAGTTGGAAAGCAGGCTGAAGTTTTCAGTCTGCTTTTTTGTAAAAACCTATATTAAAATTCATATAAAAAATCAAATAAATACAAAAACAACCAATCTACCTGTAAAATACGCATCAAATACGTCCCGATGAGTATTTTATTGCATCAGGATTTTTTCCTGTTTTGGTATACAAACCCGCCGCATGACAGCCGGTTTCCAAAAGATCATTTTAACCAAAACAGCCAACCTATGCAAACCCATTCCGGTCAACAACATCCCAATCAAACTGATTCAGATCACATCGGTTCGGATCAGTCTAACCCGTCAGCCGAGAAAAAGAGCACGGGCTTAAACATTCCAGCCGTAGCGCTACTGGCAGCGATCAAACAGCATTACCTGTTCTCGGCCGAGTCTCTTGCCAAACTGGGCATTTCACCTCGCACCCTTAATGAACATGCCTATGTCCGTTCGATTCTTTCCCAGAACATGGATTCAATCTTTACCATTTTATCCGAATGCCAGGCTTGCTCCGAGCATGTCCAGAAGGTACTCATCGATGAGATTGACATTGACGATATTCCGCAAGGATTCATCCTTGAATCCATCCGCCAGCGGGCGGAACAACTTCTGACCCTAGCGCAGCAAAACAAACCTGTCCCCTACACGCTCAGCTGACAAATGCCTAACAATACTCGATTATTACATACAACAAATTCGGTTAACCCATATCCTTTTACCAGCTATCTGATCTGTAAATACATCTTGTAAATACATTTTGTAAATACAGCTGCAATAAGCAGAACTAACCATTTATATAACCAACCATTTATCATTAAAACCTATGTACTCTCTTGTCAATAGATTAACCGCTTTCCTATCAAGCGAATCTGCAAAATCTTTTTTCTCAAAACCCAGCCAGAATCTGACTCAAAACAGCCTTATAACCCGTCAGGCAAACAAACAGATCATGCCGTTTTCCAACCGCTTGCTGTGGACACTGCTGCTGCTGTTTTTTATTTCAACAGCCAATGCCCAGCAGACTATGGGCGGACTCACCCAGATTGTCGAGCAAATCAAGCTGATTGCCAACGTGCTCTTTGTCGGAGCCATCATCTGGGCGGCGATCCGGACGGTTCTGGCTTTTGCCGGCGGAAGCCCCAATGCAATGGGCAACATGATCCAGACGGTACTTATCGCCGTCTTCTGGTTCGGCTTCAACTACTTCATCGGCGATGTGGCTTCCTCACTGGGCGGCTCCGGAGCCGGTGACTACAACGGCAGATAATTACAACGGCAAATAATTACAACGGCCAGTAATCAGACCGGTAACCGGCCAGCCGGTCTGATCCCGGATCTGCTGGCCGGTTGGAAAATCAGTCCTGCGAACTGACATCTGGCGAACTGACGTCCTGCAAACTCACCACTTACCAACCTGAAACATATCAACCTTCAACCTATGATTACCCGCCGATACCTGGAAAAAGAATCGACCGTGCTGGGCCTGCCGATGACGCAGGTGGGCGTGCTGGTGCTTCTGATGGTGGCGCTGATCGTTTTTTCCACCTTTCTGAAAATGGTCATGCCCGCTTTCAAATGGTTCAACCACGCGACGGTGATCACGCTGACACTGGCTTACATGGGGCTCAAGTACGCCTCTGCAAAGAAGCACCCGAGCTTTATCACTTCCCAGATCAGCTACCATTTCCAGCAGAAAAACAAGCGCTTTGTGCCCAAAGCCGATTCGATTGTCAGCAATTACACTGCCGGCAAGCAACCTTAAGCAGGCACACGTGCGTGCATCGATTGTGCTTTTGTCTACTTACAACCCTGAATGATCATGCAAATACTTACGCTTAATAAAAAAGAGAAAAGCCTCAACCATATTCGCTCTATCGATGACGCCCTGCCCATCTTTGAGATCGAAAACAACCTGGTTGTCTTCAAGGACGGCTCGGTGGCGGCCGGCTTTGAGCTCGATGTGCTGGAAATGGAAAAGTTTCCAGCCTCGCGCTACGGCCACCTGTGCGAGGTGTTCACCGGAGCCATCCGCATTTTGCCCCCCGGCTCGACGGTGCAGAAGCTCGACTTTTACTACTATGAGCCTTTCTGTGGCGATACCTCGCAAAGTGGTTTTTTTGAAAAGAACCTTCTCAACCACTTTTACAACCGGCAGGTGCTCCGTCACCGGTCCTTTCTGTTCGTATCCCTAGGAGCTGAAAACCAGGCTCCGGCCAATCCGGTAAACACCCTGTTCGCCTTCGGAAAGGCTTTCATGAGTGATTCGCCCTTCAAGGGCATTGATCAAAGACTGAACGTGCTACCACGCATGGCCACCGAGTTTGCTTCCTCGCTGGCCTCGGAAGGAATCCGCGTCCAACGGCTGGATGATGATCAGCTCAAAGAGGTCTACCGGATGTATTTCAACCTGGAGTTCTCTCCCGTGCCCGCAACACTGGAGCGGCCCTTGTCGGCGGCCGAGAACTACTGCGTGCTCGGTGAGAAAAAGGTGAATGTGATCTCGATGCTCAACCAGCCGGGAGTGATCGAGCCGGCCGTGTATAACCAAACCGGCGTTGCCTCACCGTTTATCTACCCTTTGACGCATTATTTGCAGATGCCGCATATTCTCTCGGTTTCGATCACAGCCACTGATACCGACAAGACCCTGAAAGCCCTCGATGACGAGGCCAAGCGAAACCGCTTCCTGGACTTTCTGGCAACCCAGGACAATCTGAAGAAAAACGAGGAGATAACTGAATTTACTCACGAGGTCAGGACCCATAACAAGAATACGGTGCAGACCAGTGTGAGTCTGATCGTCTGGGAAACCGACGACAGTTTACGTGGAGAGTACTGTCAGAGCGCTTTGAAAGCCTTTCAGATGATGTCTGGGGCCAATGGCATGGTTGAGACCATTGACTCGGCCAACCTGTACGTGTCCACCGCGCCGGGAAACAGCTATTACAACTACCGCAAACTGTTAATGAGTGGCGATAACGCCTCGATGTATGTGAACCTGATCACCAATTACAACCATCTGGCAAATGGAGATGAGCTTTTGTGCGACCGGTTCAGAAACCCACTTAGGGTAAAGCTTTTCAATACCGATCTGAACAACCAGAACTCGATCACCATCGGGCCGTCGGGTTCTGGCAAATCCTACACCATTGGGAACATGATCGTCCAGCGCTTTGAGCTGGGTCATACCCAGATCATCATTGACGTGGGAGGCACCTACCTTTCGCTCATGAGCGCGTTGGACGGGAAGTACTTCGAGTATGATCCGGAGGCTCCTCTGAATTTGAACCCGTTCATTATTGACCGCATTCCCGTCGACCGTCCTTTTGAGGAGCACTACACCAGTCTGGCCCAGGCACAAGCAGCTAGTCCGGACCGGTTCTATCCCTACAAGCTCACCGGCGACAAGATCAACTACCTGACGGCTTTGCTTTCGGTCATCTGGAAGGGGGCCAAGGGCGATATCTCCCAGGCCGAGCGGGCGGTGTTTACCAAGCTGCTCCCCTTGTACTACAACGAGTATAACGCCCGTTTGGAACACGATCCTACCCTGCCTGCTCCCAGCATCTGCGGCTTTTACCAGTGGGTCGAGCAGTTTGAGAAAAATCAGTCCACTGATTATATGCGCCTCTCGAGAACGTTTGACTTCAATGAGTTCCTGGTCGTTCTGGAGCCCTACGCCATTGGAAATTATGCCGATGTTCTCAATAGTGACTCGCACGCGGATGTGTCGGATCACAAGCTGATCTGTTTTGACATGGCCAAAATAAAGAAAAACCCGATGCTCTACCACGTGATCGCCCTTCTGATCACAGAACTGGCCCTGGATGTGATCAGAAAGTATCCTGAGCAGCGCAAGTACTTCTACATGGATGAAGCCTGGAGTATGCTCTCGGACGGAATGGGCGAGTTTGTCGAATCGATGTACCGCACGGTCAGAAAGAACAACGGCTCGATGTCAATCATCACACAGGGGATCTCAGAAATAGTATCTTCCAAGATGGGACCAGCCATCCTTGCCAATGCGGCCACCTACGTTGTGCTCAACCACACCGACCAGACCGAGATCGTCAAACTGGCCTCCCATCTGGGCCTGACCACCCACGAGGTGGAGTTGATCCGCTCAATCCGCAAGAATGATCAGCAAGGCTACCGCGAGCTTTTCATCAAGCAGGGCGACTACGCCAAAATATACCTGATGGAGGTCTCAATCAAGATTGACGCCATTCTCACATCCAAGCCCGAGGAACGGGATTACCTGAGGCGTTTGCAACGGCAGTACGGGGGCAACATTCACTTTGCCATCAACGAGTACTGTGAATGGAAACAGGCCGGCAAGCCCAAGGGTGTACAGTCAAAGGATTTACAGGCTACGGATGCAAAAACTGTAGATGCCAAGGCTAAGATGGAAACAACAACCACTAACACAACCACTAAAACAAAGGAGGTAATCTATGAATAACTGGGGACACGTCGACCAGGCGTTTATCAATATGGTCCTGCTGCTGGTCAACACCGTGCGCCAGAACTGCCTGTTTTTGGTGCCTGCTTTTCTTCTGGCGGGACTTATTGTGGCCATTGTCCGCTCGGTCTTCTCGCAGGGACCGATGAGCGTGAACGGGGGCTTCATGCTGCGCGGCATTCTGATCTGGTGCGTGCTTTTCAATTACATCGAGATCATTGACCTGGTCACGGGCGGGATTGAGGGCTTCCGTGACCTGATCCCTCAGCCCGGTACGATACTCGATGATCTGAACGAGTTTTCCAACATGACCCTGAACATGCAGCGGGCGGCCACCGACCCCAACATGCCCACCCAGGACAAGATCCTTGAGTTTGCCAAGGGGCTGTTCGACTTTAATTTCGGTCTGTTGTATTTTGTCAACGCCGCCTTCGAGGAAGGTTTGACCATGCTCATCCGCATCGGCCTGGAGAAGATCCGGGCGATGCTGCTGGCATTTCTGACCGTGGCAGGGCCCTTGTCACTGGCACTTTCGGTTTTTCCGGGCATGGAAAAGGTCTCAGGCCACTGGTTTCGCGGCTGGTTTTCGGTGCACATGTGGTCAGTGACCATCCGCATTCTCGATGCTGTCATCCACAATTACAACCAGGCCGTGTTCACTCACATGACAGACTCATCGACGATCATGATCGACTCGCTGGTAGTTAACATTGTCTGCATGCTCATGTACCTGATGGTGCCGACGTTGACTTCCTACTTTGTCGGACAGGCGCTGACAAACGGGTTTTTATCCAAGCTGGCCGGTACGGCGGCAACGGTGGTCGGTACGGCCATGGCTGCAGGAAAACTCTTTGCAGGCGGGGCTGCGGCTGGCAAAGCCGGATCGGCGATAGGTCAAAGCGGATCATCGGCCCTGAACCTGGGTACTGTCGGTTCGCCCTCGGGCGGGGGCGGATCGCCCGCCCTGGGTCAGGCGTCCTCCCAGCCGCTTTTGAATGGCGGTAATGGTACTCAGGGTCTGATCGGCGGACCGCCCAATTCACCTTCTCCCATTGGCGGGGGTGGCAGTCCGCTTTTACTTTCGGGTGGAAACGTGGCCATTCCCATCCGGCAAAAATCGCCTACCCCGCAACCGCGGATCAATGTGAATCAAATCCCTTATACCAGTTACGAACCTGTACCGGGCAATTAACCTGTACCGGGCAATTAAGCAGTAAAAGGATTTAGCAGGCTATAGCCAGAACAACAGCGAATGAACATAGCTACGACAATGTATTTCAAACCTTAACAACTGAAGATAATGCAAGCACCCGATTTCAATAAGACCCTTCGCACCACCCAGCGCATGGCCCAGCTGGCCATGCTGCTATTGGTGGCAAGCAACCTGTTGTGGGCCCTGATCTACTTCTCGAACCGCTCCAGGGGAGAGGAAAGGGTATACGTGGTTAGTGATCACACCACCACGGCTGCCAGCCTTGTGACCAATTACAAGCCCACCATCTACGAAGGCAAAAACCATGTCAAGAACTTTTTCACCCTGATGCACTCGCACGACGCCTCCAATTACTCAGAGCGGATCAACTCAGCCTTAAGACTAATCGACAAGCAGATCGGAGCCAGACTGTACAACAAGATGAAGCAAGGCGGCATCTTGGAGCACTACACCCGCTTCAATTCCCGCACCGAAGTCGAGATCGATTCGGTCCGGCTGGACATGAGCGTAGAGCCTTACCGTGGGGCGATCTACACCCGCCAGAAATACCTGTATGACAACCAGGTGGAAACCATCCCGATCGCGGCCGACTTTGAGATGATCCGCACCCACCGCTCGGAGGACAACCCGTTCGGTTTGCAGATTGTCGGTTTTGACTACAAGGCCTACAACCCGCCACTGGAGAAATGATCCGGAGAAGTAACCTGAAGAAGTGAGCGGTCAGCCGTCAAATTACTTACCTACGATTCAATCTTTAAGACCTGAGTTACCAGATGAAAAAAACGCTTATATCCGCATTTACCTTATCACTTTTGTGGTTTTACTCCCCACAGCAGCTACTGGCCCAACGCAAGCCAGCTACGAGTAAACCCGCTTCCAAAGACACCAAACCTGCGTTAAGTGAAACAAAGCAAAAAGTGTACAAATCCGAAGATGAAGCGTCTCGGCTACAAATACCAGCAGCTGCCGGTACCTATCTGGTTGATAAGACATTGGAACCGGCTCGGAACCACTCCTACGACACCGTGTACGTGTCAACGGAAATGACGACCTACCTGATCTTTCCAACGCCTATCAAACTTTTGGACCTGGGATCGAAAAACTATGCCGGCCGCATCGAGCAGAACAAGCTTCTTTTAAAGCCTGTCCGCGGACAGGTGGCTCCGTCGGCGATGATGATCGAAACCGAAGACGGTCAGATTTACCTGCATTACATCGGCTACAAACAACAACCCAAACGCATCTTCTGGGATTACCGGACTACGATGGCTGGTAATCCTGGCAATTCAGGTAATGGCATAGCAGGGAGTGGTAATGTAAGTAGTGGCAACAAGGCCGATGACATCTACAGTGGCAAGCTGGCTTACCTTAAAAAGCAGAAACGAAGGAAGCTCTTCTACAAGAAGGAAAACAACATCGCCCTTCGCATATCCGCCCTTGCAGTCGACAACACGGCCACCTACATGCTCTTACAGGTCGATAACAAAAGCTCGATCCCCTACAAGCTTGAATACGTCTCGTTCGCCTACCAGGAGAAGCGAAAGCGCAAGGCGCGAAGAAAGGTGGCAGGCGAAGAAAACCAGGTGCTGCCCATGCTCTCCCAGACAACCGATATGGTAAAGCCTCTCTCGTCGAGCGAGCTGGCCTACGCCTTTCCCCTGTTTGCCAACACGCTGAAAGGGAAGCTGGAAATCATTGTCCGCGAAACCGACGGAAACCGGGTGGTCCGGGCCTATGTGCCGGCCAAAGTGCTGGCCAAAACGCTTTACATCCCCACCGCTTCCACCGCCCTGGGCTACCGGAAATGAGCCTTCAGAAATAGAGTACAAACCACTTAGACGTACCACTTAATCAGCCGACAAGTATGGAAACAACAGATATGGACACTACAGATGTGGACACTACAGATGTGGACACTACAGATAACGAGACGACAGATACTGAAATGACTGATATGCAAATGTCCAATCCGGACAATCATTCAGCAGGCAATGCTACAGATAGCGCTACAAACGGCGCCGCAAACAGTACTGCAAATAGTACTGCAAATAGTACTGCAAATGACGCGCTGGATAAGTCAGCAGATGGAAATTCAGACGAGCAGCAGCACACCCACCGGCATCCTACCAACCAGCAGGATGCTAACAAACAAGAGACTAACAAACAGGACCATAAGAAAGAGAACAGTTTGAATGGGGAAGCTAAGAAGGTAGCGGGTTTGTCTTTGTCACCCGCTGCAAATGGTCAGAAAACGGCCAGGCCTTCGCTGCAAAACCGTCTGGCCCGTGAGCAGGCCAGCACCCAGTCCAGCTCACGCAAAAAGAAGCTGATCCGCCTATCTGTTGTCACGGCAGCTGTGCTGGCAATCGGCATGTATTTCTACCACCAGATCCAAAGCCTGGTGGCCGCCAATACCACCGGCCTGCGTACGCCCGGCCGGCCGGTCAGGCTCGACAGCACCGCCCGGAAGATTGACCCGTTGAGCACCGCTTATGAGAAAGAGGCCAGAAACAGCTATCAGGACTCGTTGAACCGGGCCATCAAGCAGGATGCGATGGGCCATATTGTCATGGACTGGGGACGACTTTACAATGTTGATAACTACAAGGACGATAATTATGACCCGAAACGTAACAGTAGCCAGCAGTCAAAGCAGCCGGACACCGATACCGTTTCAGCCTACAGGGAAAAATCCCTGTATGATCTGCTCAGTGGACAACTGAGTACCCATCAGGCTGACTCACTGGATCTGGAACAGAAACGGTTGGCAGCCATACAGTCCAAAGGCTCCACGGCTACAGGTGCTACTGCTACAGGCTCCACTGCTGGCAGCACAGCCAAAAAAGGATCATCGGCCCAGGCCGGAACCCGAAACAGGGTACAGCAAAACGGCACATTGGCACAATCGACAGCCAGACAACCGGCGGAAAACTCCCTTTTCAACGTGATTCATGGCTCATATAATGGTGTTACGTCTAATGATAGATCAAACGAAAGGGGTAGCGGAAATAGTAGCGGCAACAGGTCTGAAACTGTAACGGATGCCGGTGCGGAGCCGGTGGTGGTACGCGCCGTTGTACATGGCAATCACAAGATCACCAGTGGCTCCAAGGTCGCCTTCCGCCTGCTGGAAGGGGTCAGTTTCCAGGGCAGCCGGTTTGAAAAGAACACGATCCTGATCGGCATCGCCACTTTCCGTAACGGCCGGGTGAATTTCTCCGATTTCCGTTCCAAGTCGCTTTCCTCGGTTTCGGCCTCGCACGGGGCGGTGGCATCGACGGCTTTGCCGATGGTGTGCTATGACACGGACATGGTTGCCGGCATATCAGTGTCCGACCAATCGGCAGTGGAGACCCAGACCCGCCAGGCGGGCACCAGCGCCATTTCCGATGCGGCCAATGACGTAAGCTACTCGATCCCCTACGGCTCGCTCGCCAGGGCGGCATCGAGCCTGACCCGGGGCGTTGCCAGCGGCAAGCGCCAGCAGCGGGAAAAATTCATCGACCTTGCCGACAACTATCCGGTTTTGCTTGAGTTAATCCCGCCCAAGGCAAAATGACATTCCCCATTTACAAGCTGATTATTCACCCATTTTGTTGACTCGTAACCGACTACCAACATGAAAAGACTCTTTGTTTCCGCGCTGCTGTTGGCAGCGCTGCTGTTTCCGGTTTCGCCCTCACAGGCCACCGGCGTGCCGGTGACCGATATCCCCCGGCTGATTTTCGAGTACATCCAGAATGAGATCCTAATGAAACAGGATGGTAAAATCCAGGCGGCCAAACTGACCAAATTACTACAGACCCTTCAGGAAGTCAAAAAGATCCGCGCCCGCCAGACCGAGCAGCTCGACATTGACGTCGACCTGGAAAAAGAACTCTGGAAGGTCCGTGAGTTCAAAAACCTGAAACTCTCGGACATCGAGGTCATTTCCCAAAAGGTGCTCCGCCTGACATCTGCCATATACGCAAACGATCTGCCGACCCTGACCGAGTATCATCTGCTCAAACAAGCAGTTCCCGGCCTGCAGGCCTCCAACAAAATGTATGACTGGTTGCAGGGGGGCACTTCGGCTTATGCTGCCCTGCAAGGTGCAGCCCCTTCCAACTATGAGGATCACCTTTCGCTGATTGCCCAACAGCGGGTCCAACAGTACGCCCTGGAAGCGGACGCCTCCCAGCACATGATCCATACGGCGATGACGTATCAACAACTCTCGGGTGAACTGGTGGGGCAGGCCGTGGACCTGTCCGAAAAGGTCAACCAGGACGGGTCATGGAATTTGTTTGGCATCGGTGACATCTTCTCCAACCTGGCTGACCAGCTTGATGAGTTGCCGGGTCTTTCCAGTCTTCTGGACAAGGCCGAAGAGTCGATACAAAAACAAACCGACCAGGTCAACGGTCAGATCAAAGAGGAGATGAACATAAAGGACGATTCGATCCTTGACAAGATTTTCGGCTCTCAGGAAAAGGTGCAAGAGAAGGTGATGGACCTGGTCAAGTCCAAACTGGCCGGCCTGGACCTGATCTCCCAGCTGGGCTCGCTCTTTTCCGGCCTTTCCGACGCCCTGGAGCCGGTGCCCGACTACTCCACCCGCATTGAGAAAGACGGCATGCGCCTGACTACCGGCGAACGGATACAGGCTCAGGCGGCGGCGTTGGACAATTTGGAAAAATCCTTTGACCTTCAGTTACAGGCCGACGAGCTGCTCTTGCAGGCTTCAGAAAAGGGCGAGAACATGAAACGGCTTGATGCAGCCTATCAGAACGCGCTCATCCGTAAAACCCTGACCCAGATACCTGTCGAATAATCAGATACCTGTCCAGTAGATTAGTACTAAACCGATTACGATATGAATCACTACATGAATCACTACGATATCAAAGAGATGAAAATCAATCTGAATTCAATGCGAAAAATATACATGCACTCTATATACATACGCTATATATTCACAGGTAGAATCATCCGCTCAGCCCTGCTCTTGGGTGGAATCTGTCTTGCCACCAGCTTATCCGCCTACGCCCAGATTCCGGTCATCGATGCGCTTTCCAACAAGCAGCTGGTGCAGGAAATCGTCAAATGGGTACAGGATTACATGAAGCAGAACCAGCAGGACACGCGCCTGAAAAAGATCCTGGGCGAAAACACCGAGGCGGGCGTGAAGCTGAAAAAACTGTTGGATCTGAAGCAGCAGATCGAAAAGGAGCTCTATCTGGCAAAAGACTTCCGCAAACTCCAGCTCAGTGACCTAACCCGGATCAAGGCCGAAGTCTACGGCATGCCCTCTTCGGACAAGTACGTGACCGAAGTGCCCTACGTGCGCGAGTTTGTCTCGATCACAAGCCGGACCGCTTCGGTGGAAAATTCCCAAAAGGCCTACGGTTACCTGTTTGACGGCACTTCGGTTTACAAGCCCGAGTCCTCGGGCACCTTGAAAGGCTATGTGGAAAACAGCAAGCAGGCCAAGGCCAAACAGTACGCCCTGACCATCGCCGCCCAAAAGCGCAAGATCTCAGTGGCCATGTCCTACCAGCGCCTGTCGGAGCAGTACACCAGCCTTGCTGAAGACCTTTCTTCGCAGATAGGTCAGGACGGGGAGCAGAAAATGAGTACCGGCGAACGCATACAGGCTCAGAAGCTGGCTAATGATTACCTGCTCAAATCGGTCGAGATGAAAAAGAAGGCCGACCAGCTCTTGAAAGAGGCCAGTGAGAAACCTGAAATTGTCCGGCAGGTGGACCATTCCTACCAGGCGGCCCTGATGCGCAGGCAGCTCTCAAAGACAATGGTTGAGTAAGTACACCGGTTAGCTGCAAAGGTTTGATCAGCTTACTTAGCCGGTAACCAATGGCTGTCAGCTTCGTACAAGCCCGTTACCTACAAGCCTGTTACCTACAAGCTTGTTACTAAACCGATTACCAGATCCATTACTTTATAGACGTTACTGTCCTTTAGCCTGCACAGGTTGAAGGACAGTTTGTCAATTCTCACAGATACTATTAAAATGATGAAATCCATTATTTCTTCAAGCCCTATTTCAACCAAACGCGTGCTTTACCTGCTCACACTGGTTTGTTTGCTCGCAATCACCATCGGGGTCAATGGCTGTAAATCTTCCGATCCGCAGCCTTCATCTACGATGAGCCTGAAAATGAGTATTGACGGGCAGCCGTGGGAGGCCCGGGAGTTTTTGGTACGAATTGAGCCATCCGATCCCGTTGATGATGAACATTTATGGATAAACGCACAGGACCCTGGTTTGGCCAATCCTTCCAAACAATTGAATCTAACTATTTATGACTATAAGAAAACAGGAACCTCAACGGTGGATAATAGCAAAAACAACAGACAGGAAAACGGCAATATTACCTTTATAGATATTTCCAAGGGGAGCACTGTCGATTACAACGGCCCTATCACCTACACGCTTACCAAAGTGGAAGGCCGGAATTACCAGGGCACCTTCTCTGGCAGTATGTGTGCCTACTCGTGTCTGACTTCAGTTAAACCCATTCAGGTACAGGGCAGCTTTGATGTGCATATAGGCGTCCAATCGG
This sequence comes from uncultured Sphingobacteriales bacterium, assembly GCA_963520985.1. GTDB lineage: Bacteria > Bacteroidota > Bacteroidia > Cytophagales > 172606-1 > Xanthocytophaga. The sequence continues at coordinate 64,333 of CAUQTA010000011.1, read as the reverse complement.
AGTAAAGCAAAAGCCGACAAGGTAAGGTTGCAAGGTAAGTAACCAATGACTTCTGATAATTGATCTGTTTTTTCTATTTTTACAACCCGTCATTTGCAATTCTAAAGTTTCTTTCTAAATTAACATTAAATTAGCACACCAAGCCTTCCGCCAGCGTTCAGAGTCCATTTAAATGCTTTCCATTTCTTTTTTATTCCACTACAGCTACTGAAAAACACAACCAGAACATGGCACAAATTCAATCCCATCAAAACCAGAGCCATTACAGCTACGGATCGCCGGGTCATAACCGCTCTGATTCAGATCCAAACCAGCCCTATCAAGCCCAACTGGCCCAGGCTAAAACCATGGCCATGCTCAGACTGCTTTACATCGGTGTATGTGGCTTGTTCGGCTATCTGTTTACCAGTGGTCCCAATTCCGGTGTTTTACCGGCACAACATTTTGTGATCAGCTATATCTGTGCCGGTGCGGCGGCCGCCTGGCCGATGCTGTTTTCCTCTTCTTCCCAAAAAAGGACAACCTATATTATCCTCGATGGAAGGGCGTTGGCACTGATCTGGATCGGACGGCTGATGGCCAGCCTATGGGTGGGCGGCTTTGTGTTACCCTATGTGGTGTACAAATGCATTCAGACATTGACAAAGAATCAATAACTAAACATGGAAGAATGGCAAAAAAATCTTTCGAAATCTTAAAACTTATTTCTGTTTAGTTATATAATGTTAAAATCAAACATTTTTATGACAGAAATAGAAGAAAAGCTTAAAGCTCTAGTTGAGATAATCAAACGCAAAGCAAAAATCAGGAATCTTACAAAGAACAAGAAAAACACAAAATACACAATTGAATACAAGGATTATTCAATTATAGTTGCAGACACTTATCGAACTAGTAAGAAAAGGCTCGATAAAAAGGATAAGACTATATTAAACTTGCAACTTTACAAAGTTGATTGGCTCAAAAATAACTCCCCGACATTTATCTTTAGTATTTGCTTTTCACATACAGACTGCTCGTTACAAACAGCAAATCTACATACCTGCATGTATTCAGATGTCGAAAACTTTATTAAACAAATACTAATTGATCTGTTGAATGCAAAAATAACACCTAAAGAACTAAGCGATTTAATTCAAAATAAAAAAACGGCAGATAAGCTAGGTGTATAACAAAATTATTTATCTCCCTCCAGCATATACTGTAACTGCTCAGGGGTTAAACCGAGCAGTTTTTCCAGTTGCTGCTGGTAGAGTCTTCCCATATTACGAGTGCCGTGCTCCCATTCATTGACAGTAATGTATCCCCGCTTTCCTACACCCAGAAGAGTGGCCAGCTGGGTTTGCGTCAGATTGTGACTGAGCCGCCATCGTTTTAACTCTTCGCCATTCATAAGTGATTAGAATTGGGGGATATGAAAACAGGAAAATTAAAAGGGTGATTGAAAGGCTAATTAAAAGATTTTTTCCCGATTTTCATATTCAAACACGCTCACCCATCCGCTGATCAACAGGTGATTCTGATAATAATTGTATCCGGTGTAGTATTCAGGACTTACATGCCTGTCACCTCCATGGGATGAATGGCTGTTTTCACCCCGGTATAAAAACAGCTTTTTTCCGATCCCACAGTAGCGGATCTGGCCTGACTCCACTTCAAGCCAATACTCCCCCGCTGCCACCGAGCTGATCTGTTCATTCTTTTCCAGGCTGACGCTTATCAGCTTTGGCTCCGCGCATACGCTCAAGGTCTGGGTAAGTTTCCAATACCCCTCAATGTGGGCATTGGTATAAATGACCGGCTGTTGGTAACGGGCGTTGTAACCTTTCAAAATCATCCGGTCCCCGCTACGGATATTGTCCACCGTTAAGCCGTTCTGTAGTGTGGACGGATTAGATATAGATGGCAACTGCCGGCTGCGGAAGGTCTGGTACAAAAGCAGTGAACGCTCATACAAAAGGTGGGTGATTTGCCGCACCGCTTTCAGATCGTTCTCGGTTATGCCCACGTAACGGGCATAATAGGGGTTTTGCTCACTAAGCATGGCATAGCTGAGCGTGGGCTTTTCAAAGCCCACGGGTAAGGAAGCCAACATAAAAATCAGGATCAGAAGGTGGGATTAAAACAGGGTCAGTTCATTCAGACAGGCAGGACAGAAGCAGCTCAGATGCGGAGCCATTTTCTTACGGTTCTTCAGAAAGCGCTCAAACTTTCGGGTAGCGTTCTCAAATACTACCACAACTCCATAGCTGATTGATTGCAGGTTACACGCGTTGAGAATCTTTGCGCCCTTACCAGAACGGTGTACAAAAAGCCGGCGGTCCAGTTGTTCACTGAATCCGATGTAATGCCGGGCACGTCCGGCAAGCTTACCGGCAAAGTGAATCACATAGACATACCCTGAGCTAGTCTGACTTTGAATAGGCGTCTGGCATTGAATGCTGTTTGCATCCAGCAGGTAGAATCTGTTGACAAGGGAGGATAGAATAGCCTGGGCACGGGTAGAGCCCACTTGCGGCTGAATGGTAAAAGCAATATCTTTGCCTTCAACCAAAGGTTTACTGTTACTAAGCATGACTGTACATTTTTTGGTTACCGAAGGGAGGTAGGTACGAACTACTTCCCTTCTTTTTGATACTTCTAATATACACATGTGTATATTAGAAAACAAGTTTTCAGCCAAAAAATTATAAAATAAACCTTCCTTTTTACTATAAGAATAATCAGGAGGAAATCGTGTATTTATTTAACACAATTCTTATAAAATAATACCGGAAATCAGGTATTTGTCGAATATAACCATTTATAGCGCCATCAGCCGAAATTTCCTGGCAAATCCCCTATCGCTCAACTGTCTCCCTTAGATGCAGAGCGAAGCGGCTCGGTAAGCCGTTTTTGTGCGCTCGCATCAGGTGTTTGGATTAGACCCGGCGGCAAATAATGCGCATGAATGTGGTGAAGCTTTGTGATAAATACGGCTTTTGACAAATGGGTATTTGTACTCCTTTACCGCATTATCATTGCTGGTACCTTTGAAAAGATATTATGAAGTTGATCAACAACAATTTAACGCTTCTGTATAATGGATTTATCTCATGCTAACTTTGACAAGCTTTGTGTTAGGCTTGAGGACTTGTCTGAACTGGTAAGAGTGCAGCAGCAGCTTATCGTTTATTTAAGTAAAGATGTTCAACAGGTTGGATCTGGTTTGAATGTCTTGAAACAGGACATAAAAAACACCTGTGTATCAGAAAGCAAACACTAGGTAATCAGCTGGGACTCTGCCCCAGACCCCAGGATTTTTTTGGCATATGCCGTGAAACCGTATGCTACCAAAATACATGGACAGATTAGTGAATGATCTTCCAGACCTGATTCAACAAATTTCAATTACTGATTCAACAAGCAGTCTATCTCTACAATCATAAACGACCACACCTAAGCTGTGACATGCTCGTCCCTGAGCAGTCCCATCAAGGTGAAGGTAAACTAAGGCGCCGCTGGAAAAACTATTATCGAAAGAAGGTAATGGACGATAGTGCGGACAACGAAAAAAAGGACTAACTTCTAATTGTCAACACCTACACGGATTATAAATAAACTGGTGAATATATTTTAGGACGGGTCATTAGATGTGCAGTACAATCAAACGGTCGTTTAACCGTACTTTTTCCGCCAGCAAAATCTTTAGGCAAATCCTGACCAAATCCTGTATTTTAACGGCCCAATTGTATAGTTTTGTTGTATAGCAATCAAAGTATACTTTACTACTGTTTTCACATGGATAAGTGTATACAATTTGCTAAGTAGTGAAACTAACATCTAACCAGATATAACTTAAACCAGATAGGTTATGAAAATCGGATACGCCCGCGTAAGCACCAAAGACCAGCTGCTGGATTTGCAGGTGGATGCCCTGGAGAAAGCAGGTTGCGAAATCATTTTTAAAGAGACCGCTTCGGGTGCCAGGACCGACCGTGTGGAACTGGAAAAGCTATTAGGCCAGGTTCGCGCCAGCGATACCGTGGTTGTCTATAAGCTCGACCGGCTGGGCCGCTCGCTCAAACACCTTTTGGAGGTTGTCGCTCTGTTAAAACAGAAAAAGGTAGCCATCCAAAGCATCCAGGACAGCATTGATACCAATAGCGCCCAGGGACGGTTATTCTTTAACATCTGCGGCTCGTTTGCCGAGTTTGAACGCGAGCTGATCCGCGAGCGTACCAAGGCCGGACTGGATGCGGCGCGCGCCAGAGGTCGCAAGGGAGGACGCAGGCATGGTATGAGCCCGCAAGCCGAGCAAAAAGCGATCCTGGCTGAAACCTATTATAAGGAAGGGAAAATGGGGGTCGATCAGATAGCCAGACACATTGGCATCTCGAAAATGACCCTGTACAAATACTTACGCCATCGAGGGGTCAGAATTGGAGCATACTCTCACTCCAATAAATCAAAGTAGTAAACCAAAGTAGGTATTGATACATTCTACCTATGGTTTATCATTTATTTTATATAATCAAATATGACAATAAATTCTAATTGGTAACAATGCATCATCAGTAATGAAGAAACCATACTCTGTTTTTTAAGCATGTATTCCTTTTCAAAAATACATATGTTAAAAAAATATTTTTTAATGCAAAAAAGTTGGCTTTTTAAGCTGTGCCGTTGTATTTTTATTTCAAAATATAACTATCTCTATTTTGAATACTAATTTTTAGCGATGCAACCAATTCCTGACTTTGTGTGTCATTGAATAAAACTCCTTTAATTGAAAGTTTAAACCAAAAACATTCAAACCCATGAAAAGCTTGTTCTTTTCTTTATTTTTTCTTATCCTATCATTGGCAATTGCCAGTTGTGAGAAAAATACGCAACAGCCCACCAGTGATTGCCTGGAAGGCACTATCCCTGTCGATACGTTTTACCGTGATTACCACAAAGGATGTTTTGCAAATTCGTATTGGCTTTCCGTTGATCCCAAATACAAAATCGGGCGCGATGTAACAGTCCTGACACCGTTTCCGGTAAATAATCCCACAAGCCAAACTCAGTATAGCAACGTTGTTGAGGCTGCTTTGCCCAAACAGATAAGCGAAAGCACAAGAAAGGATACACTCTTGGGCAGAAAGTTTTACTTCCGGTACAGACCCGCTTCTGCTGCGGAGATAGATCAACTGCGCGTTAAAACCGATGGCTGCACAGATGTGGCTCGGGCATATGGCGTACCAGTGATTGTCATCACCTCCTTTTCGCTGGACGGTTGTCCGCCAAACACAGATTGAAATCTATGAAATCATAGAGCCACTGCTATGATTTCAATTTTCTTTTGAAAATTAATACGTTCTTAACGGTTATTTCTTAAAGAAAAGAGCTACTACACAAAATCAAATCTTATACTTCCTTTTCTCTAATAATCAGTCGGTCAAATCCTGGTTTGATCAACAGAGAGCTACCCTCGTGCCCTTTACACAATTAGGTCAAGAAAGGATTAGTCCATTACCCATTCTAAGAACAATGATGGGCAAGTAATGCACTAAGACTGCATACTGGTTAAATCTACTTTCGAGCAGCAATTAAAAAATATCAAGTATTAGCCCTCGCATTTAAACTTATCTATTATGAAACAGTTTGTATTTCCTAAATTCTTTTTATTCAATTGCTTTATATTTTTTACTCACTGTATCCTGGCCCAGGAAAACAGATTTTATTACGGCTATAAAACAAAATATGTGTTAACAATTGATTCGACTAAAGCTGTAATGGTTCCCCGTGACCAATTTTCAAATGCTAAAAGCTTAAAGTCTGCATTGACAACTAATCCCGAAGTCGTATCTGCAAATACACTTGGAAACCGCAATGAGATATATGTTCGTCTGAAAGATAAGACATCATTAAAAAGGCTGAACTCACCGGATTATGATCTGCTACCGTCTTTCTCCCACAAGGGATTTGCCATGGATCCAACTGGCGATATAGTATTTAAGCCCACATCGCAAACGAATGCAGAAAAAATTTTGTCAATATATGCATCTGAGATTAAATTAATAGAGGCGACCCAATACGGAACCTATGTAATCAGGCCAAAAAAAATGGCAAATTTATTGACCATAGCCAATAAGATCTATGAGAGCGGATTAGTCGATTGGTGTGAGCCGGATTTCTTGGTTGAAATTGTCAAACACCAGGCTCCGGTTACACCTGGTGATCCAACCTATGCTCAACAATATTATTTGAACCAAAACAACAATATTGACATAAACGCGCCAACTGCCTGGGGTACCAGTGTTGGTTGTGGCATCATTCGGGTTGCCGTGGTGGATGATGGGGTTGAGAATCACGAAGATCTGGGAAACAGGGTAGTTGCAGGAGTTAGTGCCTCCAATGTAAATGGCAGTATTAACGGCTCACCTATTACGGCCCTCCCCCCTGTAGGGGAGGGCATAATTGGTCATGGACAAGCATGTGCCGGTATCATTGCCGCAACGCATAACACCTTAGGCGTGGCCGGGATTGCTCCCAACTCCCAGATTATTCCTGTTAACATATTTACAGACTGGTGGTTGGATAATACTTTTGTACAAGGTCAAAGATTAAGGTGGCGTAATACAACTCAACAACTTGCCAATGTCATTAATTGGGCTTGGGACCCCACTCGTGGCAATGCAGATATATTGAGCAATTCATGGGGATATGCAACAACAGATCCCAGCATTGTCCCTGAGTCTGGCCAACTGATACAAGCCATCACCGACGCCCGCACACAAGGTAGACTCAGGAATGGTCAAAGACTGGGATGTGTTGTCGTATTTGCTTCCGGAAATTGGAACAACCTTTTTGCCGGCGTAACGTTCCCAGCAAATATAAACGGAGTCGTGACAGTAGGAGCCATTGACAGAAATGGCAATATTTGGAACTATAGTAGTCGGGGGCCTGAGATGGATGTAGTGGCGCCAAGCGGAGCGACAAACAACCAAGGAGATGTATGGACTACTGACCGTACAAATGCAAATGGATATGTCAATGGTAATTATGTAGGAACATTTGGCGGCACTTCGGCCGCAGCGCCGCAGGTATCAGGTATAGCCGCGCTTATGCTATCGGTCAGGCCAAACCTGACTGAGGCTCAGGTACTTAATATTTTACGTAACACGGCGACGGATATGGGTACGGCTGGTTTTGACAACACTTTCGGAGCCGGACGAGTAAATGCAGAAGCAGCATTGCGCCAAGTGGGGAACATCATCGGTCCTGATGTATTATGCGGCGGCTTCTATTCTTTCATATTCGATGGTCCATCCGGAGCGGGAATCTCTAGTGTAACATGGGAGACATCGGCTAACATTGAACCGCGCAGTGGAACCGGCACACAAGCCTCCATCCGGGATGTAGGCACCGGCCCGGGATGGCTGGACTTCATTGTCACCTATACCAACGGCTGCGCTCCGGTTCGATTCAGACGTAACTTTGTAAGAGTAGGCCAGTCAGCTCTTCCCGGTGGATGGAATTGTTCGGGATGCAGCAATCCCACCAGTTCAACTCTTAATTCCTACCAATCCATAAACTCCTCTGGCTCCTCGGTTTCCATCAGCATCAATATATCCGAACCAACCGCTCAGGCAAGCTCGTGGCAATGGACGCGAACCAGTGGTGCGGACTCTTACTTTTTTGGCTCGGGAAGTACCGCTACAATTTATCTGTCACGAGGGCAAGGAGCAACCTATACCGTTTCTGCCATTGTGCCCTGCGCGGGAACCACAAGCCGCGTTAGTCGGCAATTCTCCTTTATCTTTGTCAATTCAGGTCCGTTTGCCATTTTCCCCAATCCCGCCAGTGATGAGGTTAGCATTGCTGACATGAAAATAATCAATGGCGGTGCTTCCAACGACCAGGCTAATTTAACCTATCAGCTCACCTCTTTGGAAAGCATAAATGGGTCAAGTCCTTCTGTCAATGCTACTTCACAGGATGTAAACTCAGATAATGTCAACTCTGACTTTGAAGTGGAAATCTTCAACAGTTTTCAACAGAGAGTTCTCACTGCAAAGGGTTCGGGCGCATTAAGCAAAGTGTCAACCAAAGGACTCATAAATGGCGTTTACGCTGTTCGCGTCCGAAGAAAAGGGGAAATATTTACCGATCAGCTAATCATTGCCCGTTAAATGAAAGGTATATTTTCATCAATGATCAAATGTATTTTATGGTAGATAAGCTTGATTGACCGGTATGAAAAACACACGTTTATTCTCCAGACTATCCAGCGATCATTTTTACGTTTGATTCCCATTACCGATCAACAAGATAGAAACCGTAACCTGATACAGACAATTTTTCTGTATCAGGTTACGGTTTTTTTAATAGTAGATTATTTTAATAATAGTTTAACTGATCGGATGGCAATTTTCACCCGTTTTTTTCTGTAATCTTCTACTGATTCACTTTTTGTTGACTCCTCCATCCTGGCCAGCCAAAGGAGTTTTGCTCAAAAAATAGGTTGCAAATTTGCAACCTGATTTAAAAAACGCTATCTTTATCCTGTTAATCACAAACCCGATGACGGCCAATGATCTAATCAAGTTACTCGAATCACATGGTTGGCAATTTGTCAGACAAAACGGCAGCCATCGAATTTTTAAGCATCCCGATTCGGAAAGACCAATTTCAGTTCCCTTTCACGGAAAGAAGGATATTAAAAAGGGACTTTTACAAGCGATTCTCAAACAGGCAGGGTTGAAATAGCCCTGTTTGCTATACGTATATATTTACCAGAATGATTAGCTTAAACCCCGATAGAAATGAAACTGACTATTATTTTAGAAAAGGATGAAGACGGTTTTTGGGCCAGGATTGACAACATACCTGAGTTTCTACCCAATACCTTCGCCCCTACCATTGAACAGGTGAAAACCAACCTGATCGAAGTGCTAGACGACTATTTGCAGCACGAAGGAAAGACCAACGCTTTTTTTGAAGGCATCACCACTGAGAGCCTGCCCTCGGCAATTGAGTTTGATTACGTCTATGACTTGCAGGCTTTCTTTGAAGATCATCACGCCCTTAAAATCAGTGAGGTTGCCAAACTGGCCGGTCTGAGTCCGTCCCTGGTTCGTCAGTATGCCTCGGGGATGAAACAGGCTTCGGCCCCTCAGGTCAAAAAGATTGAATCGGCCATTCACAAGCTGGCTCAATCACTGTTGGAACTACAATTAATGTAACCCCATCACAGTAGGACAGCGTATTTTAATACTGTTTGCCGCTAGCTATTCAATAAATGAAACTGGCTAATAGGGATAAAACAAGTGTAAAGAAAAAGTTATAACTACTTTTTTTCAGGAGTTTTCCCCTCGAAAATAAATAACTGGAACGGGGGCTTTTTTTCGCTCGTCCCCCTCACTGGATGCCTTACTCACCCGCAAATCCTGTCAAGGACAGAGGTGGTTTAGGGTGGGAGGGGACGAAGCGAAGCGCAGTATTGGGTAAGCTAAAAAGCCTCTGGCGAAGCATCTTTGCGAAGTCAATCCTTGACAGGATTTGAAAAAGGGTGAGTTAACTTGGATAAGAGCGACGCCCCCATTCTTCCCACTCTGCCGAAGGCTGCCTGCATCTGTGCAAAGCCGTGTCCAGTGAAGCGGAACGTTAAACGCAACTACCCCCAGCCATACTAACGGAACTTAGTTTATTTAACTTTTAGGAGCACGCAAAATTTTATGAATGAGTACGAAAAAAAGCGTAAAAAACTATTTGATATCTATTCAGACAATTTAAAACTACTTTTAGATTCAGGATTAATAAAAGCTGAGCTTAATTTAAAAAAAAACTACATTTGTCCGCTTTGTTTAGGACAATTCTCAGAAGAAGACTTAGATACAAGCTCATTTAAATTTTTAACTCTAGAAGATGTACCACCAGTAGCCATTGGAGGAAAGCCACTCGTATTAACTTGCAATAGCTGCAATAACTATTTAGGCACCAACATAGATTATCATTTGATAACCCAAATGCAGGATTTAGAGTTTTTCAAAGGTGACCCTGCAGGTACAAAGATCACACGTGCTTTTATCGATGGGAAGTTTGCTGTTAAAGGAACCTTAAGGCCAGAAGGTAAAGGCAACTTTTCGATACTAATCAGTAATGACAATAATAACCTCGCTTTGGTTACAGAACATATTGCCCGTATAAAAAAAGGAGAGATTATTTCCACAGAATTCACTCAAAGAAAAGCTATTGAAAAAGAAAAGATTGCTTTAGCCATTCTCAAATCAGCTTATTTGTTATTGTTCTATAAGTTGGGGTATGCTTACATCTTAGATAATTGTTATTCTTCTATTCGAAAGACTTTATTAGATCCGCAAAGAAAAAACAAGTTCATTCCATACATCTATCAGTTTAATGAACATCCTATTTCAAAACCATTCGGTATTTATCTGATGAAATATACAAGAGAAAAACATTTTAGGGAACAATCATTCATTGCTGTATTTAGTGTCCAAACAAAACAAGGGTTTAGGCGTTCTTTCGGAGTATGGTTACCAATTCCCGGTTTTAGTTTAGAAAAAGCAATAAATATTTTCCACCATACAACCTTCTTCGCTAAAGAATTTCCTCCATTTTTTCCGACGCCTGGAGAAGCGATTACCAATATACGAGAGATATTTACTCTTAACAGAGAAATTTACATGAATTAAATTGTGGAGGAATGCTATTGAAAGACTGTAAATAAAACCTGAACTAAGCAGACTCGTTAACACTTCGATCCACAAGCCGTTTGACACTCATGGGTCGAAACGGCTTTCCGTGTCGGGTCGGATAGCCCAGCTCATTAAGGCGGCCGGCAATCTGACGGAAGGATAGGCCCTGGTTTCTGAGTAGAACGGCCATGGCGCCGGCGCGGATATTATGCCCATCCAAGCGGGCGTTGGCTTTTATGGCAGCGACCCCCTTTTCTTTTGCTTGCCCGGTCAGATTGGCCGGAGTGCCCAATTTGAAACCGCGGGCTTTTTTGCTCTGAAGCGCCGCCCGGGTGCGCTCGGAAATCATCCGTCTTTCTTTCTCGGCCAGGGCGGCAAACAGATGGACCGTGAAGTGATCGGCCTCGGGAAGATCGCAAGCCTTGAAATGCACGCGCGACTCCATCAACGATGAGATGAAATGCACATTGCGGCTGAGCCGGTCAAGCTTGGCAATGATCAACAGCGCGTTGTTGTTTTTGGCAAAACCGATGGCCTTTGCCAGCTCTGGCCGATTGTTGTTCTTGCCCGACTCAATGTCGGTATACTCAGCAATAATCCGACCGTTTTCACAAAACTTCTCAACCGTTTGCCGCTGTGCCTGCAGTCCGAGTCCGCTTTGCCCCTGCCCCTTGGTCGATACCCGGTAGTAGGCAACATAGCTCTGAGCATGGATCGGGATAGAGCCCGGAGCTGGTGTGTTTAAGTCATCATTTAGTAAAGTCATCGCTGTGATTCTAGGATCGATAGGTGGCAATTGAAATCATGCGCCAACCGATATGGTTAAGTTTTGTCGGCCTATGGGTGCAATTTGAACAAAAAAACGAAGTGTCACAAATCTTAAATGGACGTTGCAGCTATGTGAAATATTTAATATCAAAATTGCGACCGGTCTCCCACTTTGTTCCTGTAACAAGTACACTTAGATAAACGGGTAAAAACCCACAAACGCTCGTTTGTGGACTTTTACCTCAATGTTTCTTATCTTTGCAAATAAGACAAACTGTCAGGTTTCGTGCTTATTCATAGTAATCTACTCCTTAATATATATTGATGGAACCATCACCGGTGCAAACCTCACCGATGCAAACCTTCATTGCCTACTACCGGGTCTCGACGGCCAAACAGGGACGCTCGGGTCTGGGGCTTGACGCACAACGGGCCGACGTGGAACGCTACATCGCCGGGAAGGGTAACCTGCTTGAAGAATTCACCGAGATCGAGAGCGGCCGCAAAAACAACCGCGTCCAGCTTGAGCGCGCCATCGAACGGGCCCGCCAATCGGGATCAACCCTGATTGTGGCCAAGCTCGATAGGCTCAGTCGCGATGCGGCCTTCACCATCCAACTTTCCAACAGCTCGGTCAATTTCGTCTGCGTCGACAATCCGCACATCAACAAAATGACCATCGGCATTCTGGCCCTTGTCAACCAGGACGAGGCCGACAGGATCAGTCTGCGTACCAAGGCGGCCTTAAGGGAGAAGAAGAAAAAAATCGCCCAAGGCATTTACACCAATGTGCACAGTGATCCATTAACTGGAAAGCTCAAGGAGATGAAGCCCGACAAGCGTGGCAACTACCGACTCGGCAGCCCTGAGGGTTTTAAAGCTGAAATCACCCAGGCCGGAATGATTGCCGCCCGGCAAAAGGCTCTTTCCAATGAAAATGCCAAGCGTGCCAAGCATGTGATCCGTGATACGCTGAAGGACAAGCCCGATGCTTCGCTGACATTTCTGGCCGGCCGGTTGAATGCCTACGGCTTAAGATCACCCCATGGGAAGAGCTTTACCAAATACAATGTGGCCTATCTGAGAAGACTAGTCAAAGCAGAGCTGTAAGCTTTTACAATCAACAACTGTTCAAGCAGGATCCGGCCAAAAATCTGAAAGCAGAAATCTAAAAGCGAGAAGTACCTTTTGTAACAAGGCATTTTATGACAAGGCATTTTATGACAAGGCATTTTAGATTAGTATGTTTTCTAATACGGGTTACATTCTTTTTTGCCTTTTGTGTCGGTAAAGCACAAGACACATACTCGCAGTGCTCACAAGAAAAATCCACGTTCGATCCATCCCTTCCATCCATATCCCTTCCATCAGGTGCGGATTCATCTACTTTGGAAAAATACCAGCTTGATTTCTCTTTGATGGAAAGAAGAGACGGAGCATCATTTATGAGTTGGAAAAATGTAACCACTGGCGACACGCTTCATTACAAAAAATTCATTCAACAAAGCAAAGATTGGGAGCACCGGTGGATTATGTACCGATTCCTTTTTCCGAGCCTGCAGCCCAGAGTTGAGTATCAGCTGGAAATTATCTCGATGAGGCGCAAAAAGACAGTTTCGGTCATCAAGGAGCAGATAAAACGTTACGATCCAGGCCCGTTCTACTTCAAGGAGCTCCTATACAATATTGATCGCCAAATCATTACGATACGTTTTGGCCAGAGTCAGACTATCAGTTTCACCGTCTTTTTTGACATTGTCGATTTTATCGGTGAGGAATAAGATCCGGTAGTCCGGGCCGGCAATGCTTGCCTACCGTTTTTCCAGGATCTTATCCTTTCGGGCAGCGGCCGCCTCAGGCGCCTTCTTATTAAGCTTGTGAATCAGCACGCGGGTGGTTTTCCACAGAAAGCTGGAGTAAATCCCGATGTCGGGCTGGATCAGACGGCGCTGACGGTCAAACAGATAATACTGGTAGGTGTAATAGGAAGGACCGTTGCCCGTATTGGTAAAGCGGTAGACGACTTTGCGGCACACGATGTAGCGGTACTGGCCCGTATCGGGGTAAAGCGAATCGATCTGGCTGAACTTGACAATCTTGTGGGGATACTTGTAGCGGTCCCACACCCGGACAAGCTTGCCGTCGAGTGCCGACAGATGGCGGTTGGTGTAACGGATCAGCTTGCGCTCGTTGCGGTTGTTTTCCGTCAGGGGCGTGTAGTCAAAGGCGCTGACCAGCAGCACCGTGCCCGCATAGTCGTCCGGAAGGCTCTGATCGGGAATATAGCCGGTCAGCCACCGGTTGGGACGGCAGGAAAAAAGGCTGAAAAGGACCAAAGCAACAGCAAGCCGGAACAGAGTCAATCGGCCAAAGCTTCGTCTACGGGCAAAACTACCGGATAATGCCGGAAAGTCAGTCAGAATTTTCATTGGGTTGGTTAGGTGTCAACAATAGGTTGTGAACGGTAGTTGTGAACAATAGTCTTTTCAATTGCATGCGTCTGAAAGGTACGCTTTGGCCTGGGAGAAACCTTACCGTTCCGGCAAGGGATGATGAAGGATTGGATTTCCCAACAGATTTGTTTGCAACTGCAAGATAGGGAAAAAAGCCAGGTGTCACACCCTCGGTTCTGTCCCCCATTGTGGCAGACTTGTCCTCGAAAGGCAAGCCTAAAAGACAAATGTGCACTTTATATTAAATGTTAGAAAAAGAGATAATTGCTATACATTGTATAGCAACTTCTCAATGTATCATTTTTATTATCCATCTGTTTTCAGAATCTGAGAAGGTTCGGGCTAGCTGCAAAACTTTTTTGCCACACGATGGATAACCCAAAATTACGGGGTTTGTCAAGGCAAGTCAAAACAACGAATTGCAGAAAAACAGCCGCTGAAAATAAAAACAACAGACAAGCAAGGAAATTAACCGGATTTAGGAAATTAACCGGATTTCTTTTTATCTCATTAAGCCAGTCTCACCAATCAAACCGATTTTGGTTTATGAGATGAGTTTGGGATATTGTTTGTACACCAAATTCAACCAATGGTTGAATAAGAAATATTATCCTAACAATGGAGCGTAACACAATTCCATTGGGAAGTAGAATAAAAGGTGTATATTGACTCATCATTCGGTTTGGGTTTGCCGACGGACCAGACACCGAATAGTGCAATCATACCGCCCCAAGCCCTCCAACGTTACCTGTAATCTTAGAACCGGAACACCCAAAGCCCGAAAATTGGATACTTTTAAAAGACATATAGACAAATTCGCACCCATTTCCGGCGATGAATTCGAACAGATAATCAAATTCTTTGAAACCAGGGACGTGGCTAAAAAAGAGAATTTGTTAGAGGAGGGACAGCTGTGCAGACATCATTATTTCGTATTGGAAGGCTTGCTACGCAAATTCCACATCAACGAAAAGGGAATTGAGCAAACCACCGAATTTGCCATAGAAACCTGGTGGATGACCGACCACATTGCTTACGAACACGGAACTGCTTCAGAATTCTGTATTCAGGCGGTGGAAAAATCCAAGGTACTTTACATCACCCACGACCGGCAGGAAATGCTGGTGCAGGCATTTCCGGTAATGGAACGCTATTTCCGTTTTGTTTACCAGCGGGCTTTCGCAGCCGCCCAATTGCGTTTCAAATACCTTTCCTCGCTTTCCAAGGAAGAGTTTTATTTGCAGGCAATCAGGAACCATCCCGAATTTGTGCAACGTGTTCCGCAGTATCTGATTGCTTCCTATCTGGGATTCACACCCGAATATTTAAGCCAGATCCGTAACAGGCGTATTTCTTAAACCAGTTTAAGTTTTGTCATTTCCGCATTTTCCACTTTTGCATTGAACATTTAAAAGAACAATGCAATGCAAAAAAGATTCAACATCAAGGCCGTAGCCCCCAATGCGCTAAAGGCGATGATTGGCTTGGAAACCTATCTTTCACAGTGTTCCCTATCCAAAACAACGAAGGAACTTATCAAAATCCGTGCTTCACAAATCAACGGTTGTGCGTTTTGCATCAACATTCATACCCAGGACGCAATCAAAAACGGTGAAACCAATCAGCGTGTTTTCTTACTGAGCGCCTGGAGAGAAGCCGAGGGTATCTTTACCGAAGAGGAAAAAGCGGTGTTGGCTATAACGGAAGAAATAACCTTGATCCATCAGAATGGATTGTCAGATGAGACGTACACGAACGCCTTGCGATTTTTCAGCCAGGCCCAGATTGCAGATCTGATAATGGCCGTTGTCACCATCAATCTGTGGAACAGGATCGTACTGAGCACCCATATGCTGATAGGGGAAAGCCTGGCATAGGACGACCATGATTGAAAATCGCAGGCCTGACAACCTGCGATTTCTTTTTGGAGAGAAATAGTATTCGGCTTATCCCGCTTTGTCTGAACACATTACACCAACATATACGACAACAACAAGGTATGACTTGATTAGCTTATTGACTTCTACCAGTCAGATCGCCCCTGTGCCTGACATGAGTACTTTTATCCTTACCGAGCGGATCTCCAGGGTCAAAGATTACGGGTGTTTGCTTTTCCATTCAGGCCACATATTCCATTCAGGCCACATCCTATGTTCGGCATAAAAGCCTCTGCACAAGTACCCGGTAGAAAACTACCTTTTCTTGTATTGCTCGCGACCCTGACCCTTAATCAAAGCCGCATACACCATCAATGCCGCATATACCGGTTTGAGACCAGCTCCTGTAAGCAGGTTCCAAAAGCAGTTCTTCCATCCTTCATGCAACTCGAGTAGCACCGGTGATGCCCATGGTCTCACATAGCCAGTCTCACATAGCCAGTCTCACATAGCTGTTCCGGCAGACTTCATCTACCCAGGCTCCGCTCTCGACTTGCCTTAATGCTCAGTTGCTTTAATGCCAGAGCCGATGTTACAGCCTCTGCGCCTGTGGTGTCAGGTGGGAATCTGCGCTTCGGCAAATGGCAGCGCAGAGGCGAATCAGATCGCAGAGACGCTTTTTTTCATGGCAATTTTCTTTCTGTGTCAACTAATCAAACACGATAGGTTATCATCTCCGACAGCCGATCGTGTTTGATCGATAATCATCGGTTTTTTCTACTTCCCGACCGTGCATTTTTGCGGAGGCAGGCCAATTCAAAAAGCTTAGTAAACGGGTATTTGTCGGCTTTCAAGTGTATAGTGACGTTTTGAGCAATTTTTCGGAAGGAATATTCTTTAAATTTGGGGAATGTTATCGCATTGAAGAATATAAGAATACGAATTGTCATAATAGTAGTTGAAAAGAATTGTATTGAATAATCCTGAAACAACCGATGGAATATAAGAAAGTAAAACCTTGCAAGGAATTAGAGCCCTTTATTCATTTTTATTGGGAACTGAAGGGAAACGAATCTGAAAAACAACGGGAGCGGGTTTTTCCGGATGGCTGTGCAGGCATCATATTTAATTCAGGTAGTAAATGTCTGACAGATAACGGGGGGCTTTCAATGGAAACCGGGAAAACTTACGTAGTGGGTGCAATGAATGTTTTCAAGGACAGCTTTATCGATAAGGATACGCATTTAATTGGTGTATGCCTAAAACCGGCAACCTTTGCCAACTTCTATAGGTATGCGTCACAGAATGAATTAACAAATAATACTGTCGAACTGGAAAGATCCAATTCATTTAGTTTTGATAAAGCATATGAAAATCCATTCAATTATTTTGATTGTTTTTATTCCGAAAGAATGAAAACCAAAACCAATCAATTGCATTCAGTTATCAATGAGATACATTCTTCGAAAGGAACAATTGGCATTTATGATCTGGCGAAAAGAAATTTCACAACCGTAAGACAGCTGGAGCGGCATTTTAAGAAGTTCATCGGACTATCTCCGAAAGAATATTCGGGCATTATCCGTTTTCAGTATGCTTTGTCTTTAATCAAAGAATCGAAGCAAAACCGTAGTTTATTAGATATAGCTTTTGAATGTGGCTATTATGATCATTCGCATCTGAGCCTTGAAATCAAGCGAAATACGGGACTTTCACCGTCATTGCTTTAATTTGTCGCATTTTTACAAAGTGCCGTAGGTGGGGTAAACGTAAATTTGCGCAAACATTAAAATCAAAACAAATGCGAAAAATTTCACTTTTCATTGCAACGAGCTTGGATGGTTATATTGCAAAACCCAACGATGACCTGAGCTTTTTAAAATTAGTAGAAAAAGAGGGAGAAGATTATGGCTATGCTGAATTTACCTCCCAAATCGATACGATAATCATTGGCAGAAAAACCTATGACTATGTAGTTGGCCAAATCGGGGCATCTCACTATGACAATGGACAGCGGGGTGTTTATGTCATTACAAGAACTGAGAGACCGCAAGTGGGTAGAACGATTTTCTATACAGGCGACTTAACCCAATTGGTCGACCGATTAAAATCAGAAAATGGTAAAAATATCTATTGCGATGGTGGTGCAGAAGTAATCAATGAGCTATTAAAGCACAACCTGGTAGACGAGTACGTGATCTCGGTTATTCCGGTTTTGTTAGGTAAGGGAACAAGACTTTTTAAAGACGGAAGGCCTGAGCAATCACTGCAATTCATTACGGCCAAAACATTTGATACCGGATTGACACAACTGCATTACAAACGGAAAGATCCAACAAACCAAGCTGTCAACAATTGTTTTCCATTAGCCGTATAAGAAAAAGTCGGATAGCCCAAAAGGCTATCCGATTTGCTTTGTATGTGAGGGTATGAGACAGATGCTTTGTTTTTCTCTTCTACTTAACCTACCCGATTGGTTTTCTTGAAAAATTACAACTATTAATTCTTGACTAGTTCATATTAGGTTTGAAGAAAGATTCAAACCGTACCTGGAGCACAGTTAACCCAATGCAATGAGTTGTTGAAATATGGAAAACTCGAAAAGAGTTTCCCACATTCCAACAACTTAGTAGTAACAACAACAAATGACACAGTTCTTTTTACACTCCCCAATATTGAGCACCTTTATTCCTCTGAGCAAACTGGTCCCATTTTGTTTTTATAAGACATCTATGACAATACAATATATGCTGAACTGATGTACTTTTCGACTCCTTATCAAACTCCGGGTTGGTTTGGCAAATCGTTACTTTTTTATATAGTTTTTGATAAAAAAGGACAAGTGCAAAAAATATATCATGGAGAAAAGTTCTATAATTGATTCTATAACACTCAAATACAGATCCCGATGTATGATCATGAAAAAGGATTGATTCAACTGACATCAAATGAACAGGTATTTGCCAGTAAAATATTTTGGCAGAACAGTGAAAAATCTAACTGATCGTACTCAAAAAATTTCATTTATTGATTAAATAAAGTTTTACAACATAATATCTAACTTACCCAAGGCAACTAACTCATGAGTTAGTTGCCTTTTTTACAAGGAGCTTTTATAAAATAAACCTTCCTTTGTCTGGTAATAATAATTAGAAGAAAACCGTGTATTTCTTTAGCACAATCCTTATAAAAAAAATACCGAAAACAGGTTTTCGTCGAGTATAGTACCCTGGTTTACTTGCAAAGCCATATCTGTTAACTAAAAACCGGGGCTATACTCCTTCTGAATCGGGGTCGGCAGGGGTTGATTTATGTACAATGGCATTATCCGCGTCAGTCGCATTGGCTTGACTATTGAGTTGAAATAGAACACGATCCTGCTCAATCAGCTGCCGGAGCTCTTCTTCCTTGGGCAAATACAAGCGGTACTTACTGGCAAAAAGCTGCTGACTCTCCGAGAGTACACTATATTTGACCAGCGTGGAATCTTTTTCGGTACACAGGATAATGCCAATGGTAGGGTTATCCCCTTCTCCACGCTTTAGATCGTCATACATTCGCACATACATATCCATTTGTCCAATGGCGGCATGGGAAAGCTGTTGCACCTTCAGATCCACTAATACAAAACACTTCAGGTAGAAATTGTAAAAGACCAGATCGATGTAAAAGTCTGCCGTATCAGTGACTATATGCTGTTGACGAGCAACAAAGGCAAAACCTTTGCCAAGTTCCATCAAAAACTTTTGCAAATGCGTGATCAAAGAGCTTTCCAGCGTGTTTTCACTCAAGGACGCCTGGTTTGAAAGGCCCAGAAATTCAAAAATGTAGGGATCTTTCACGATCTGCTGTGTAAGCGGCGCACCGGACTGTGAATCTACCCCAGCCAGCATCCGGCCTACGTACTGGCTTTGAATATTGCGTTGCAGCGTCCGCGTGTCCCAATTGCCATCGACTGCCAGTCGAATGTACGCATGGCGGTATTTCGTATCAGCAACCCGGCTGATGAGCCGGTAGTGGGTCCAGCTCAATTCGGTACGCACTGCGTTCCAAATTGGAAAAGCCTGATAGAAAGCCCGGATATTATTCAGATTACGCTCTTCAAAACCAGCCCCAAACTCAAGAGTCAACTGCTTTGCCAGGTTTTTCAATGTGGCTTTGCCATAGGTGGCCCGTGACTTGCCCGCCTGCTCGTCTTCGACAATGAGCCTTCCGATCTGCCAATACATTTGCAGCAGAATCGCATTGCTCTGTCGGTAAGCTTGTTGACGGGCCTGTAACACCAAGGGCCGAATCTGGGAATAAAGCGACTCCAATGGGCTGTCGGGTAAAAAAGTATTTTGATCTGAATCCATAATTTTAAATAATCCTAACACACAACTTATATCAGTCAACTTCTGCAAGAACAATCTCACCTAAAGCTTTCAGATAGGCTACTGTGAGATCAAAACAAAATAAATGTCAGTTCGGCAATGTTGGTTTGGCCTTAAAGATACGATCCCATAAAGATACGAGACCCGGAAGACAATTTTTTCAAAGTTCTTCTTTTCCGGAAGGTCCCACTACCCTATCTCAGTCACCTGTCTCTGCTTTTCGATTCTCGCTCCTGCCATACTCTACTACTCATACTCTACTACTGGGTTCTCCTGTTATGGCATGGTATATTCGACCCGCTAGCGCTGACCTGTTAACAGTCAATGTGTTTCAGGACAAGTAATTGACTGTTATTTTTACCAAGGTATGAGTTGCTGTGATTTTGTAAAACCGTTAAACCGCAAGGTTCCGGAAGTTCGAATCCCTCTCTCTCCGCTGAAAGTTGATATTAGCCCGAAAGACATGTTCTTACGGGCTTTTTTTATGCCCTGTGGCCTGCAAAAAGCCATTATCCTGATTCTCAGCCCCATTCGCTATTGTTTTCGCTTGCTCATCTTCTGGTGACGCTTGCTCTTGTTTTCAGCCTCGCTGGCTCAGTTTGTTTCCACATCAGGTAAACTTTTCACTTAAACAAGCTGATCAGCTACAAATCATGTACAAAAAATGACCATTTTGTTTTGGCTCAGAAAGAACCAAACCAATCGCAAGGGAGAATGCCCGTTGTGGTGTTCAATATCCATTCAGCAGTCCAAAGCCGAATTTTCCTGCAAATTACCCATTAATCCAAATCAATGGAACCAATTGCGCCAACGGGCAGAAGGCTTACATTCGGAGTATATCAACGCTCATTTGGAGTAAATAACGGCAAGACTGCTTGATATTAAAATCACATGCCAGGCACAAGGTAAGGTTGTAACGCCCCAACTGATCAAGGACGGGTACTGTGGAAAGACCCTGCAGCATCCGACTTTTCTTCAGATGTACGAAAAATGTATGAACCGAAAGACGAATCTTGCTCAGGCTTCACGTCAAAAATATGAGCGGTGGCAAAAAGGGATCGAATCTTTTCTGCAAGAACACAAGAAGCAACACATCCAAGTCGATGAGTTCACACCCGATCTGATGGAGGAGTTCGAGTATTACTTGAGAAAGACAAAGCAGGTCAAATCCCAGGATTACATCTACAAGTACATGGATTCGATCCGGGAAGTGATGCGATTCTGCCAAAAGAAACAAATCCCGATTAATTCACACACACTGAATTATCAATTAAAGAAAGGCAAGCCCAAAGTGCCCTTGTACCTGAATGAAGAGCAGTTCGAACGGCTCAGAATGTTTTCCCATTCGAACAATTATTTGAATAAAGCCAGAGACCTGGCTGTTTTCCAACGTCATACCGGTTTTGCCTATGCCGACGTGATGAGCTTTGATTACCAGAAAGATACTTTCGAGGAGAACGGAAAACGATGGATAAAGAAGTCAAGGATAAAGTCGGATGAAGTCTCTTTGTTGCCACTTTTCCCGGAAGCTTTGGCCATACTGGAAAAATACTCCTATCAGCTACCCAGGCTTTCCAATCAAAAGCTCAATAATTACTTAGGAACAATCGGGGAACTGATCGGATTACCTTTTAAGCTATCCACTCATATTCTCAGAAAAACGGCTGGTGCCTTATGGTTGCAACAGGGAGTTCCCTATGCCTTGGTTTCCAAAATGTTGGGCCATGCCAGTATCGCTACCACTCAAAGGCATTATGTTAGGATAGATCTCACGTCATTACAGGCTCATTTTAAAGGTTAATTTAAGTTTAGTAAATGACCACTGGATTGACATCATGGCTGTTAGTGGTAAAATTGGCATCAACAGCTTACAAATAATTACAAAAGGAAGCCGGCTTTATTCAAGCCGGCTTCCTTTTATTGCTAGAACATACCACCTGTAATTAACAAGCGATCATTCAAATGCCACTTGTTTGTATACGCTCCCTTTGCTTAAACGCTTTTTCAATCACATTGAATCTTGCTTTTCGGGGATCGGTCTTGCTGACTGGCTTCCCGTTTAGATCAACATCGAGTATCTGTTCCTTCTGATTATTGTATTGAGGCCAGGCCGGTAGATCCTTTCCATTTGGATTTCCTGTCTTTGCAAAATTAGTCCAATAAGTGTTCAGGAGTCTGGCCAACTCTTTTTCTTCAGGTGTTGGCTCACCAGAGGCTCCCCATCGTGCATTGAGTGTGTTGAACACAAAAGAGATGTCAGATCCGTGACCTGCACCATATCTCATCCGCTCCCGCATGGGAGCAGGTACGTAACCAAATTGAAACATGTAAACAGGAGCTCCTTTAGTTAAGAAACTTCTCGCTGTCATTCTTGCAGGCTCGCCCCATACCCAATCAGTATTGAACTTTGCCTGCAGTTCGGCGAACTCCTTGCTGCCGTCTGGATCGAAGGCCGCTTTCGCCTCGGACTCCAGCTGGCCAAAACTTGAAAACAGGGCTTCTTTACTACTGGCCTTACTCACGAATGGCCCACCTACTTCTGCGCTGCAGTTGCCGATTATAAGCGGGACCTTTGCCTGTCTACCCGCCTTGTAGGCGCTCTCGGCTGTTTCCACTATCAGCTTGCCATCCAGGATGGGACCTGAATAGATTCGGATACCAGAGCTATCGGATTCCTGACCGCCATCAACAATCTGTTCCACGCTCAAGGTACGAAGCTTAGCCAGAGCGTCATCATTTGTAGTCTCAATCCTGTGTTTGCGGGCAAAGTTTATCCCAATTGTTTCTGCCGAAACAGGGTATAGAGGATCGGCATTTTCCTGCCGAATCGGCCTACCTGTAAGAACACCGTCACGCCCGCCGCCTGAGTGACTGATTGCCTTGTGGAAAAGCCCTTTCGCGGCCGGTATTGTCAAGAGTGTATGCACCGAAACACCACCCGCTGAAAAACCGAAAATGGTCACATTGTTCGGATCTCCTCCAAATTGGGAGATGTTATCCCTTACCCAGGTAAGAGCTGCAATCTGATCCATATAGGCGTAGCTGCCTTTAGGCTCCTCGGGGTGCTGTTTGCTTAAGGCAGGGAATGCGAAATGTCCCAGACGCCCCAGACGGTAATTAATTGTGATCAGGATTACACCTTGTTTGGCAAATGCATCACCTGCCGAGCCAGGTCCTGACCCACTCCCCCCTACAAAAGCACCCCCGTGAATCCAAAACATCACTGGTAATTTTGATTTTTGTGTTGCACCGGCAGGCTTCCATACGTTGAGAAAAAGGCAATCTTCAGACATTATTGCTGTCGAACCTGGCCAGGCTCGTTGTGGGCAATCGGCACAATCCTTGGTCGCATCACGAACATCCTTCCAAGGGGTTACAGGCTGTGGCGGACGCCAACGAAATTCTCCCACAGGAGGCGCAGCATAGGGAATGCCTTTAAAAAACGCAACATTTTCCCTGACCCCCCCACGAACAATGCCAGAAGCCGTTTTTACTTCCGGTGCTGTGTCTTGAGTCTTTTGTTGCCCATGCAGTTGCCCGTATAAATGGCTAAAAGTGAAAAAGCTTAACAGTATTCCGATTGACAGTTTTTTCATCTTCGTTAGGGTTAAAGAAAATTGTATTAATTAGTCTATGCTACTTTTCAGATTACAAGTCAAGTTTTCTGCTTGCAAGCCACTTGATAATATTGGGGTCGCGATGATCAAAGAATGCGCTTACGTTTTGATCGAGTGTTTGAATGGTTTGCATGTCGGAGTCACTGAGCTCGAAGTCGAAGATGTTGAGATTTTCTTCCATGCGCTGTTTGCGTACCGATTTGGGAATGGCGACGATACCTCTCTGTGTGAGCCACCTTAATACAACTTGTGCAATGGACTTATTGTATTTGTCGCCAATCGATGTGAGCAGCTGGTTTTTGAACAAATCGTTCTTTCCTTCTGCGAATGGTCCCCAGGATTGGTGCTGAACTCCATTCTCTTGAAGGAACTTTTGGGTCTGGATTTGCTGATGAAACGGATGAGTCTCAATCTGATTGACAGCCGGAACAATCTCGTTGAAAGAGATGATGTCCATAATTCTGTCAGGTTGGAAATTACTCACACCAATGGCACGTGATTTTCCTTCTTTATACAATTCTTCCATTGCCCGCCAAGCGCCATGAACATCGTTGTAAGGCTGATGTATAAGAAACAGATCGAGGTAGTCGAGCTGAAGCTTCTTCAGACTTCTCTCAAAAGCTTTCTTCGTATTTTCAAATCCTGCATCGTGAACCCAAAGCTTAGTGGTGATAAATAACTGCTGGCGGGGAACACCGCTTCTTCTGATAGCTTTACCCACAGCTTCTTCATTCATATACGATGCAGCCGTATCAATCAGTCGATACCCGGTCTGGATGGCATCATATACGCTTCTTTCACATTCGTCCGGGTCAGGAACTTGGAATACTCCGAAACCCAGAATAGGCATCCGGACTCCATTGTTCAATTTTACTGTTGGTGTTGAGATATTGTCAGCGGATGAATTAATGCCTTCGCTTTTCGTTCCCATTGTAACTGATTTTATTTTGTACTACTTCTTTCAATTATTCTAGTTTCGCAACAAAGCTTCTGCAAACACCTTCCTGGCAGCGTCCGCATCTGTTTTGCTTACCGATTTTTCAATAGCTGCAAATACTTCTTCAATTTGATTCTTGGTCACGCCTTGTTTTAAGGTCAACCCCAGATGGGAGGCAAGCATTGGTTCGACCCCAGCGCCAAGGGCTGTTAGCACAGATATGGTTGTTAGCTCACGTTCGGCAAATGTGAGCACATCCCTTGAAAAAAGATCTGCGAACAAATGCTCTTTGAGCAGTGTGTCGATCTCCGGGCTGAAAGCACCATAACCACTTGTGGGTTTTTCTATTGGACCATCGGTAGGGCGTCCACCAAGTTTTGCCAGGTTCTTCCATCCTGTCTCATATTTATTTGAGTCAATGACAACAGTGGCTTCTCTTCCCATGGTGTCTTTGATTCCCTTCGCTTTTCTTTCATCAAGTACGGACATTAGGGTTTGCAAGCCACTAATACTTCTTGGAAACCCGCAATAGGCATACAGATGAACAAGAATCTCTTTGCATTCGTTAACGGTAAGACCAGCGTCAAGTCCTGTATTGAGAGCATGTTTTAGTTTGACCAAATCACCTTTAGCCGTCAATGCTGAAATTATAGCAATTGATCTATGCCTTTCAGTCAGATACTTGCTTTCTATTTTAGTCTGCGCTGATGTACTTTTCCCTGATGTGGTTTGCGCTGTTGCGAAGCCGTTCATCAGGATGAATGCAAAAGCAGCTAAGTAGAATACTCTTGCCGAATTTATAGGGCGTTGTCTCATTTTACCACATTGATTTTTTGTAACCATTTCTGCACTTCCAGTCGCGCTTGCTTTTGTTTTTCACCCTCCATAATAAAAAGCACTCCATCTCTCTCCACTCCACCCTTTATTGAAAATCCCTCAAGAATTTTGCTATGTGGACATAATTCTTTAACCGTGTTGAAAGTACTTCCAATACCGTAACCGCCATTTGTGTTGAATGGAACCACTGTTTTTCCACTCATATCGTACTGCTTTAAAAAGCTTTTCATTGGAGGGGGCAATTGCATTCCCCAGGTAGGAAATCCTACAAATACCAAGTCATAGTGGTCAATGTTATCGATCCTGGTTTTTAACGGCGGCAGATAACCTGTCTGGTTTTCTTTAGCAACTTGATCGACAGTGGCTTTGTAATTTTGGGGATACGGCTTTTCCAACTCCAACTCAACAAGGGTTCCACCAACATTTTCGTGAATGATCTGGGCTATTGCTTTTGTATTCTTTGTACGCGACAGATACACAATCAGCGTCTTTTTGGCCTGCATTGTGGAGTCAGCGTTGTCCGTAGCAGCAACAGTATCATCGACCTGCAGCACTTGAGTAAAACAGCTTGATGCCAGAACAGCAATTATCAACAGGATGCGGGTCATAATCAGTTTATTTGGTAAGCTTAACTGGCCTGGTCAGCCTTGAAAACGTAAGTGAGCCCATTTTCCATACCCCATCCTGCTGGATGTATACCTCCGTTACCATGAAGGGATTGATCACTTCGTTTCCGCCAACGACTGCAATCAGATCAATGTCATTTAACAGGATGGCCGTATTGCCAATGATGTTCACAGAGGCCGAATAGATTTCGGCTTTCTTATACCAGATGCCGCCGCTTTTAATCACGTTGATTTCCTGCTCTTTGCCCCAGCTTCCTCCCATATGGACGAACATGGACTTTGCATCAAAAAGGGCATTGAGTTTCTCAACGTTCTTGTCTGCCATCCACTGCCATTTGTCTTTGGACAGGTTCAGCAGCTGTTGCTGCTGATTATTATTTATCGTTGTTTGGCCGTAGGACTTTACAGCAGCTACTGTTAAGAGCAAACACAGGATTACCGATGCTTTCATTAGTATGGGTTTAAATGTTTCTTTTTTATTTTATTAGTCTGATTTAATATATGAGTCTGACTTTCATTGATCCAACTTTTTTTCCTTTAGCCATTTGGACATCAGATCGGCTATTTCCACATTGTTCAGATCCGAAAATGGAAAATGGGTATTGCCTTTTACTCCCACTTCCGGAAGGTGAACAACAGTAACATCACCACCATGCCGGTTGACGGCATCGCGCCAACGTCTGGCCATTTCCAATCGTGCCCGCCAGCCATCCGCACCCGGGTTAGGGTCTGGCTTGGAAGGAATATTGTCTCCATAGTATATGATGATTGGGATCTTTGTCAGTTTGATGAACTCTTCCATTGGTTTGCCAACCGCAGCAACCGGCCCTGATGAACTCTCAACGGGAGGGGGAACTTCCCCTTCAGGGAAAATGAAACCGCTGCCGGGCTCATAGGATACAATTGCTTTGACCTTGCTGTTTTTTATTGCCGTGAGCCACCCGAATCCACCGGCATGGGAGTGAGTCACCAAGATGCCGTTTCCAATCCTGTCAAACAACTTTGAGGTGGCATCCGAGATAACGTTTGGATCGAATCCGCCAACGTTCGGTACCATCTGCCTGAAGTACTGGTTAAGTGTTTCAGGGTCTTTGGCAAACTGCACTCCTGGAAAGTAATTCGGCCAGATGCCGATACGAAACGTACCGAACCAGGTCTGTTCATCGGGTGTGGGAACAATCGTTACTGAGTCCATACTGCGACTGGCCCTTCCTCTGCGGGGTTGATCGAGTATGTAAACCCCGAAACCCCTTCTGAGGAAAATGTTCTGATAGCCTTCCCGTCCGTCGGGTGTGGTCTCCCAGGTTTTAGAAAACTGACCGATACCATGCCAAAGCACAAGCGGGAGTTTCTTTGCCTTCGCCGGGACTTGATAAAACACATAGGCGTGATCACCATGAAATGTCTGTCCTTCAGGCGTGCGCTTGATCGGATCAAAGGTTCCAGGATTTGTTTTTACCGAACCGCCAATGGCGAAGCTTCCCTGATCCTGTATGAGCAGGGGTTTCTTTTGTGCGTAGACGAAGCTAAACGAAAGAACAAAAACTGCGATTGCAATAAGTTTAATTGGTCTGTGAGGGATCATATTAATTTCTAGATTATCTACATCTGCATTATTCACATCAATTGTATTCACATCAGGATTATTTTTGGTATTCAGCGTCGGTGACTGGCTGCAGCCAAACCGTTTCACCCAAATGACGGTTGGTTATGGCAACCTGTACAAAGGCGGTGTCCACGCTTGCGCCATGCCAATGAGGCAGGTTTGCCGGACATTTGATCACATCACCCTTGCGGAGTATTTTCCTGGCTTCTCCTTTCTGCTGGTAATAACCGATTCCTTCAATGACCAACAGAATTTGGCCCGCCGGATGCATATGCCACTTGGTTCTTGCGCCTGGCTCGAAAGTGACGTTGCCCACCGAAGTCGGATTAAGACTATCAGCATCCATTAGATTCTGTAAATAGACCGTGCCCGTGAAGTTGTCACTTGTGATTGGGGTCCCTTTGGGAAAAACGCTGTTTGTCACCGGTTGCCTCGTCAGTGATTGCTTGCTGTTGCTCCTCTGTTGCGCATAGGAGAGGATCACCATGCAGGAAAAGGCAAATGCCAGAATACTTCTTATAATTCCACCTTTCATAGTTCTTCTTTTCATGGTTTTACCTCGGTTGTTGGCCACTCAGGTTCTTGTTAAAGAAGTCAGTCAATTTGGCGACTGCCTGGTTTACATACTCAGGCTTCCAGTAGCTTTGAATATGGGTAGCCCCCTCAAGAACAAACAGTTCCTTGCTTTTTGCACTGGTGGCTTTGGGAAAAGCCTCATCAGTCATGTATTTCGTATCGGCTTTACTACCGACAATCATCAGCAGCGGTTGGTTGATCAAGTCCATATTGGTTGCCGCATCCCAAGTCATAAGCTCAAGCAGGCTGCTCATCGTATACAGGAAGGTTGAATTCGGATGCGCATGGGTCCTGTAATAATACTGATATCCTTCGCGGTACAGATCGGTGGGAGTCTTGGCAATTTCTTCATCGGTTATGCTTGCCACCCCTGCGTATATGATTTTCCCTCCGGCCGCTTCCTGCGCACGTGCATCCGATGCTTTTTGCAAACGTTCCTGAATGGTTGACAACTGGGAATTCTGAAACCCGTTACGTCTTACCTGGCCCGAATTGAACATGCTCAGGGTGGAGACAGCCTTGAACCTTTTGTCAGACTGCGCTGCTTTCAATGTATATCCACCGCCGCCACAGATTCCCAGCACGCCCAGACGGCTCTGATCAACCCCCGGATAACTGGAAACAAAATCCGCCATTCCCCGGATGTCATCAATTCGGTAGGCCGGTTTATCGGTATGACGCGGCTGGCCGCCACTGGCACCCTGGTAAGCCGCATCGGCGGCAATAGTAATGAAACCCGCTTCGGCCAAACGCTGTGCATAAAGCCCGGCCGCCTGCTCTTTCACGCCACCATTCGGATGGGCTACCACAACAGCGGGATACTGTTTTGATGCATCGTAATTTGCCGGAGTGTATACATTGGCCGCGATATCAATTCCATTCAGCTTATAGCTCACCGGGTGGATGTTCACTTTACCCTTTACATTCTCAGTGATTGCTCCATCATATACCAATGTGTACCGGTTTTGCTTATCTGCCTGCGGATAATTAGTTCCCTGCTGGGCGGTTTGAGCGTTTGTCAAATTCAGTTGTGCTGTCATTAGGACTAATGTGACTATTTTTAATTCCAGGTTTCTCATTTATCTGTCCGTTTTACTTTTCTTAACTTAACACATTGCAAAGGTCTTACTTAATAGTTAGTTAAATGGTATACGGATTACGGTTTTGTCTACCATGATTACTGTTTCTATTCATCTTATCTACCTGGGAACTAATAAAATGGTATCTTTGAATTAGGCAAAAACCTCAATTTATTAAAACTGTAGGGATATGAGTATCAGCACGAATGATATGTTGCGGCGATTTGAAACCATTGGAGATTATAACGCCTTCAACAACAATGAAACTCGCCATCCGCTTGTGAGTGTGGTTGACTTGTCCAAAGCCAATCCCCGGCAGGGTTCACGGATGTATTTTGGCTTTTATACCGTTTTTCTGAAAGATGTCAAATGCGGCGATTTGGTATATGGCCGTCATACATATGACTATCAGGAAGGAACTCTGGTATTCCTGGCTCCCGGACAGGTGGCAGGGGTCAACAGCAATGGAGAAACCTATCAGCCCAAAGGGTATGCACTGGTATTTCATCCCGATCTTTTACACGGCACATCTCTCAATCAACATATTTCCGACTATACGTTTTTTGGCTACCAATCCAACGAAGCGCTGCATTTGTCGGAGCGGGAGAGGAAAATCATACTGGATTGCTTTTCAAAAATCGATTATGAACTCGAACACGCCGTTGACAAACACAGCCGCAGACTCATCGTAGCCAATATTGATTTGTTTCTGGGGTATTGCCAGCGTTTCTACGACCGTCAGTTTATCACCAGAGAGACGGTACACAAAGGAGTCCTGGAGCGATTTGAACAACTGTTGAATAATTATTTTCTGTCCGATAATCCCAAAACCATCGGGTTGCCCTCTGTTGCCTGGTGTGCAGCCGAATTGAATCTGTCTGCTAACTACTTTGGAGACCTGGTTAAAAAAGAAACGGGAAAATCAGCTCAGGAATACATCCAGAATAAACTACTGGAAACAGCTAAGGAAAAACTATTCGACGTGCACAAAACAGTCAATGAAATCGCCTTTGAATTAGGCTTTAAGTACCCGCAGCATTTCAGTCGCTTTTTTAAGGACCGGACCGGGCACTCGCCTAACGATTACCGTACGACTCATTACAACTCCAACTAGATCATGTATCCGAATTAGTAACCCTTACTGCTTTTAATCCTTAAAGGGGTGGACAAAAAAGGGTACTAGCAAAAGAGCCCGAAAACGTTTGTTTTCGGGCTCTTTTGCTAGTTATGGATAAGTGGCCAAAAAACGTTCCCTTACTGGTCATTTCATTACTGCCACTCCCCTACCCGATTTTCATTTAAGGTAATCCTGGAACAGACTGCACCATTAAAAACCTAATTATTATCCATCAGGATTTTTTACCAAATTTTTTAATAACCACTGCCAGCCGATTCCTCAGTTCTACACTTTTGCTCTCAGTCAATCAACTTTACAATCCCTAACATCCGTTCATTAATCAGTTGACTTGAGCTATTTTTCTATATAAGCGTGGAACGTAGACTAAATTTACCGTGGAACACCTGTTAAGCTTAGCAATAAAAATTTCACAAGTTACAAACGGTCGTTTGTAACTTGTGAAATTTTCAATTCCAAAATTGGGTAAGACGGCCATCTGTTCTTGTCGCAAGTACACTTAGATAAGGTGTAAGTTCTATAATCACACAGGTGTCTTACCGTGGAACATGTCAAATTGATTGTGAAACATTCTTACTCTTAATTTTACAATTCTTAAATGCTCGTTGCAGCTTTGTGAAATGTGTAATTTTTAGTAATTTACCTGCCCACTTGTGGCATCCCGGCTCGGAGTTCGAGTCAGTGAGTCAGCCCGCAGTGAAAGTTTAGCTGCCCGGTGAAAATTAAAATATACCGAACTTCAGATGACCAAAACCTACATTGCCTATTACCGGGTCTCGACTCAAAAGCAGGGACAGAGCGGACTGGGTCTGGAAGCGCAACGAAATTACGTCGAACAGTTTGTCAAGGACCGCAGCCTGATTGTAAAGGAGTTTATCGAAATTGAGTCAGGTAAGAAAAACGACCGGCCCCAGCTGTCGGCGGCCATCGACTACGCAAAGCAAAAAACGGCCACGCTGGTCATTGCCAAGCTCGACCGGTTGTCTCGCAACGCCGGATTCATCTTCACTCTGCGCGACTCGGGTGTCGATTTTGTATGCGCCGACATACCCGACGCCAACACGCTGACCGTCGGCATTTTCGCCGTCATGGCACAGCACGAACGCGAACTGATTTCCCACAGGACCAAAGCGGCCCTGGCGGCCAAGAAAGCAGCCGGACACAAACTGGGTAACCTAACGAACCTGACCCGCGAGGGAGCCAGTAAGGGAGCGGTCGCCTACCGGAAAATAGCCGCTGAAAACAAAAACAACCGAAGAGCCACCGCGCTGGTTGTCTTTCTTAGGAATTCGGGCATGAGTTGGACCCATATTGCCAGCCAGCTCAATCAAACGGGTTTTACAACCAGCAGGGGAAAACTTTTCCGGGCCGAACAGGTCAAGCGCCTCTATAACAGGAACATTACTCAACTAACTACCCTGTAAAATAGCCAATGAAAAC
This sequence comes from uncultured Sphingobacteriales bacterium, assembly GCA_963520985.1. Taxonomy (GTDB): domain Bacteria; phylum Bacteroidota; class Bacteroidia; order Cytophagales; family 172606-1; genus Xanthocytophaga. The sequence continues at coordinate 32,324 of CAUQTA010000011.1, read as the reverse complement.
CCGGCAAGGACAACTTAAACAGATAAAGACTGGCAATACTGTACAAAGTCAGCTGAAAGCGTACATCAAGCGGCAGAATAGTAAGAGCAGGTCGGTAAGAAAGTTTCTAGCTGGCTAGTAACTTTTGATAAATATCACTTTTCAGCTTGGCCAAATCTGTGATTTCTTCTTTTTTCCATTGACTGCTTTTTCACTCTTCCTCTTTCGGTGGCTTGTTCTCTTTCCTTGTGCTTTTGCTGCCTTTTGCCTTTGAAAACATCTATTGGAAACAGATTCGGTGAAGCAGCTGGTCTTACACTTGGCTGCGCCGAATCAGGCTTTGTGATAGCAAAATGGTTGTAGTAAGGCCTTTAAGAACAGAATAGCAAAGACGGTGTAGCAAAGACGGTATGGATTTTTTCTTCGGCCGAATACTGTCGTCTGGTTTGCCGTTTAATGTCTTTGATCACCTCATCAGCCGATGAGGTGATCGAGCCGATGAGGTACGGAACCGGCCTTCCATTTCGTTTTTTAGCGGTTTCTGTAGACTGAATTGCAGAAGCGATGGAAATCCTCTCTTGCTTTTTTCATCCCTTTGTCCACTTTCATTTGACCACATACAGGGTAGCCTTAGCTATCCTTCATCCTTACGAGAAAAGCGTAGTTCTTCCCAAACCTTGTAACGCATAAGTTGCTTTGGCAACCAAAGCGTCCGGATGCCGTCCAAAAAGTTTCTGTATACGACCGCTTTCATGGCTTTGTATCCCTGCCTTTACGTATCCCTTGTTCGCTTGTCTGGTATCGTCTATAAAAATGCCCGTATATACCAGTGATGATAAATCACTTATGTATTTTTCATTGGCCTGCAGTTACAAAACCCCCTTTTGCATTAAAGAGAAGATCTCTTTTGTCCACCTCAACTTCATACAAGATGTTTCCGCCTGTTTTTGTAATCTTTGCCGTTTCCCTGATCTGTTTGCCTGTGTAATGCCGTTTCACATATTCTTGTGCGGATTGTGGCAAATCGGAGATGGCTATGGCAGTTTCCTCTTCCAGTAATTCGGCATTGGTATTGTAAATAGCCGATATTTTTCTGTTTTTATCCCGAAAACTCACCTCATACTCATTTTTTACCTCCTTTTCCCACCTAACAGCATCAGCATGGGGATACGCTTTCTGAAAAGCAGCTAGAATAGCAACTAAAGGCTGAGCCTGGATGGCTTTGGGCTGACCTTGCGCCCATACCTTTGTCACCACCAGAAGGAGTAACAGGGTTTGACAAACAAAATTTTTCATTTTTGGTCCGGGTTAAATTTAACAATGATCAAAGCTGCCATAAGATTCTGTAGATTTTCTGGATTTTTTGGTTTTCAGTAAACCCTACATCCGCAAAGCCTGCAAACGAATGATTCAATACGGATCAGGGAAATGAACAGAGCCGGAGCCGAAACAGACCGGTCAAATAAGGTATCGGATCAAAACCAAGCGTCTGGCAACGATCTGGCAACACCGCTCAGCTACCCGCAAACCAATACATAAAACGTATTTAACGCCACTAGCCGAACTGGCGCTAATCGAATTGATTTTAGCACAGTTTTTACAATGGCGCCTATGGGCTAGCCCGTCTGGGCTAACCTGCTGCAAAAAACCTTCCTGCCGTAAAAAGCCACCTGTCAAGTGAAACTGGAGCGAAAAAGCAGCCAGGCGTTTACGAAGCGGTAACTTTTGCGTTGGTCGGTTAAGGAATCAAATCAGGGAAACAGGAAGGAACGGTTCATCCTGTCAGATCATCCAGATTCGGCAAATCAGTCAATTTAGGCAAACTTGTCAATTCTGGGTTTGCAAACGTCCGCTGGTTGGCCGGTGATTTAAGCCTTCACCGTTGATTGTGCAAAAATCCAGAATTTCTACAGAATCCGACCTGTCCTTGCATCCTTCCGTGCATCGTTTCCATACCGTTTCCATACGTTGTTTTGAGCGCGTTCCCATACCTGATTGTACAACACCTGATTGTTCAGATCGTAAACACTGGCCTGTATGCAATCCTTTTGATCTTGGACGATTACGTCCGGACCAAAATCGATTGGTCAAACCCAACGGTTATATCGGTTCACCTGGTCAGTTAACCAAGACCGGTCAACCAAAACCAATTCAAGACTATACCAAGCTTGCAACAAGGTATGTGCCTGTAAATGCCCGGTCGGTTTTAATTTCTCTTCAATTTACTCCTTTTCAAAATGAATCGGGCAAAGACACCTTCTTTCATTGCTTTAAAATACATGCTGTCTCTTTGCGGACTGCTTATTTTACAAGTTCATCCCTTGCTGGCCCAATCCAAGCGTCTGCAATCACTCGCTTTCCAGGCCGCACACCTTCAGGCTAGCCATCCTAAGAAGTTCAATGGCAATGTTTTGCCATTTGCAATCCCAAGGCTCACTCTATCAAGCCCTTATTCGCCGGCTGACTGCTACCGGATCGGTCCGGATCATAATAGTGTAACTGAGCCCTTCTTAAACCGGGTTGGCTCCGGGCAACCTCCGCCCAAAAACATTTTGGCCGTCAGCTGCCCCAAACGGTTCGCCGGACCGGCGAACCGTTTGGGATTGTCTTTGGCTCATCAAGGGTATGCCTATTCAAAGGATTCCTATTCAGAGCCTGCCTACCCGGTCAGCCAGCGGACCGATGGCCCGATCCTTTTAACAGCGGCTGTACTGGCCGGCTTGTCGGCAGTTACCCTCACTTCCCAGCAGCCGCTTACCGCCCGGCAGGTCTCAAGACTTCAAAGTTCATCCGTTCCCGGTTTTGACCGAAGCGCAATCGGCCGCTATTCAATACTGGCCCGTTCAACCAGCGATGGGATGGCCGTCGTTTCCCTGACGTTGCCCTTGCTGTACCTGTGTTCAGAAGAAACGCGCAAACAGTTCGGCACTGTTTTTCTAATGCAAGTGGAAACAGGCCTGGTCATGTACGGCCTGCAAACACTGACCAAAACGCTGGTAAACCGCCCCCGCCCCTATACCTATAATCCTGCAGTACCGCTTGCTGACAAGTTAACCCGTGATAGCAGACAGAGCTTTTTCTCAGGACATGTGGCAATGACAGCCTCAATGGGCTTTTTTATGGCCACTACCTATGCTCACTATCATCCGGATTCCAAATACAAGCGACTGGTCTGGTTGTATGCCGTTACCTGGCCGGCTGTAACAGGCTATTGCCGTTACGCTGCTGGCAAGCATTTTCCTACCGACATCCTGGCCGGATATGCAACGGGAGCTTTCACCGGTTGGCTTATTCCCAAAATCCATCAGTGCGCCGCTGCTCGAAAAGGACATGACCGAAAACGATCTGATCGCAAAGCACGCGACCGCAAGGCCGACTAGCCTGGCGTTGATTTAATTTGAGTCAATTTGATTTGACCGGCCCTGAGCTGCCGGGATTAGAACTTCTGCATTAGTACTTACGCATTGGGACTTATGCATTAGAACTTACGATTGTATCCCATTCGGATCAACTGGGTCTCGTAATAATCGGTGCTGATGTAATAAAACCCGGCGGCTTGTATTTTTCGTTTGATTTTAAGCGTTGCCGCAATATCGGTTCCATTGACAAAGACCTCCCCCTTACCCTTCTGAATCGCTTTTTTCACCCCTACATCGACCGAGAAACGACCGTACACCTTTCCCTGCGGCACAAGGTCGGGTGCCAGGTAAACGGCCGACAACTGAGCTTCCACCGATTGGGGCAACCGGAACAGGCCATTGAGTTTGACATTGCCTGAAAAAAGCGATTGCCTGTTAGCCGAAAAGGTGTTTTCAACCGGGTACAGATTACGCACTGAAAAGGCAGCGATTGTGTTCTGGTAGCCGTTCAGGTTCAGATTCAGGCTTGCCCAGTTTTGCAGCCGCCACGAGCAGATAACCTCCATGCCCGTTGTATAACTGCGTCCACCATTCTGAAAGATGGCATAAATCAACGGATTGTTCCCGACCGAGGTGGAAATACGGGTAATGGTAGACTCTACCCGTTTGTGATACAGCGAGACGTACACATACCCGCTGCTGCGGCTGGTTTTGTAACCGATCTCAAGCGAATTTGTAAACTGGGGACGAAGCGCCGGGTTGCCTACCTTGATAATTTCCGCATCATCGTATTTGGGGAAGATGCGAATATCGACCTCATTTGGCCGGTCCACACGCCGGTTGTAAAACAGGGAAACCTGGTTCAAATCATCAAGTCTGTAGCCTACCCGCAGGGAGGGGAAAAGCTGCCCGTACCTATAGCCGTTACTGGTGTAGGTAGGATGTGTGGGATTGACCCGGTAGCGCAAATCCACATACTCAGCCCGCAGGCCCGCTTCGATCTGCAGCAGTTTCGTTTCAAAGACGTAGTTGCCGTACAAGGCGGGGATCGTTTCCGCATACGTAGCCCACCCACCGGCATTGCTGTCCACCGGTGAGCTATAACCCGCGGTGTAATCGGGAAAAAAATGCATTTTGGTGGGAATATAACGCCTGCGAAGCTTCAAACCCGCTTCCAGATACCCGTATTTATGCGGATGGGCATAGTCGATTGTCAGATCCGCGACATTCTCATCGGATAAGAGCTTGAAGGCGTCCTTACCGCTACTGGCAGGCAAAAGGTTGGTAAAAAAATACTTTTCATCTTCACGGTGAAACGTATAGTTAAGGCCTGCCGATAGTTTTCTTCCGGCCTGACCGAAGGTGTGCAGCCAGCTGCTCGAAGCGGTCAGGGTGGTCTTGAGTTCATCTTCCAGAAATTGCCACAGGCGCTGGCGCTCCGATAAATCACCGTTAAAGAAAGGCTCATCTCCCCTGTCGATAATCTTTTCACTGCTAAAAAGGCCCCAGAATGAAATCGTATTTCGCCCGGAAGCCCGGTAGTCCACCCCGGATTTGACAGTGACAACATTGGTATTGCGGTTTCGTTTAAGCTGCTGGCGAACAATCTGCCCTGAGTCATAAAAACGGTCGGTGAATTCATTTTTATTCAGCGTTTGGGTGTACAGGTTATCGACCTGCACAAACAGATTCGCTTTTCCTTTCCGGTAATTGAGTGAAAGGGAAGGATTGATTTTAGGCGTTGCCCGATACTGGGGCCGGATGGTTGGATAGTTGTTCCGTTTGACCCACAAAGCGCCCAGACCGATGGACAGGCCAGCATTTCCATTAAACCCCTGCCGGTCTTGTTTTTTGAAAATCAGGTTGATAATCCCCGCATTCCCGTTGGCATCGTAACGGGCTGAAGGATTGTTGATGATTTCGATTTTCTCGATGGCCGAAGCGGGAATGTTATCCAGCCCGGCCTGGGAGCCAAATCCGGTCAGGGCAGTCTGTTTGCCGTCGATCAGAACAATCACCTTCTCGTTTCCCCTCAATTGGACAGCGCCCCCCTGCCCAACGGTGATTCCGGGCAGGTTCTTAATCGCCTGTAGCGCCGAGCCGCCGCTCTGACTTAGGTTTTCGGCCAGTGCGAATGTTTTTTTCTCCATCGTTGGGCTGACCGCATCGGTAGATCCGACGATAAGAACCTGATCAAGTTGGGTGGTTTGTTCGTTCAGTTCAAGGGTGCCTGTATGCAGAAAACTACTCAGCTGGCCCACCCGTACGGCTTGCACCTTTGGTTCAAATCCCAGGTAGGTAGCTTTCAGCACGTACTCGCCGCTGTTAACCGCAGGCAAGGTGAACAGTCCCTGTTCATCGGTGATTGTTCCGGTGACAAAGCTGGTGTCCTTTTGTGAAAAAAGAGCTATGTTCACAAAAGGCAAACCGGTTTGGGTACGTGCGTTTTTTACCGTACCTGACAGGGTTACCTTACCGGTTTGCGCCCATACCCCTTGGCAGAAGAACATAATAATGAAGAACATAATAATAAAGCAGTGTTTGATCATCTTCTTTGCAGTGAAAACCAGGTGGGTGAGAATTAGATTGGTGAGATTAGGTTGGAGAAAACAGCGTTAACAATTAAGTTAACAACCAAATACATTCTGACTAAATGGATTAACAACAACTAGATTAACAACAACTAGATTAACAGTCGAACGATGCTTGAGTAAAACCCGCCCGATTTTTCGCCAGGCCATTGCCCTTTCGGCGAACCTGGTGGAAGCTCTTGATTAAACCGCTCAAGCCAACCGATCAATCGTAGCGCTGCAGCAAGCCTGCAATGTCATTGCAATGACAAAGGCATACCGCAAAGACATACTGCAGATCCATCTTAAACATCCTGTCAACTAGCACAACGGCATTGACCAGCGAAACAGTAGCATAAAAATCCGAAGGGATTCACAACTCACCTCCGAAACGATTCCCGGAGTGAGTTGTGAAAATGCCGCATACTCAAATGAAGCCTATCCCAAATGCAGCATGGTGACAATGAAGGTGAAAGGAAAGGTAAGATTTTGGAGAGATTCTGGAGAAAGCTGCCTTTTCCCGCATTTGAGAATTCTCCAAGGGAAGCGCTGACCGAAAGCAGGGATAAAAAATAAAAATCCCGTTTTTCTCCAGAAATCCATCCGATATTGATCTTGTATTTATCCGCTGGGCGATCAGTACCAATTCATAGGTACTAATTCATAGGTACTAAATTCATCACAGCGCTAATTTGGAAACTGTATCGGTGGTTGCTCTGCATAGACATTGTTGCCAATGCAGAGCAACCACCGATACAAAAAGCCGTTGACAAAAGCCATTCACACATGAAACTGTTACTTATCGAGGATGAACGGACACTAAGCCAATCGATGGCCAATTACCTGACCAAGGCGGGCTACCAGTGTCAGACGGCTCTGGATTTTGAGAGCGCGCAGGAAAAGACACTCTTGTACAACTACGACTGCATAGTCGTTGACCTGACCTTGCCCGATGGGAACGGGCTGGATATAATTCAGAAGTTGAAACAGGTCCATCCCACGGTCGGAATCATTATCGTCTCGGCCAGAAACGCATTGGAAGACCGCTTGAAAGGACTCGACTTAGGGGCCGATGATTACCTGACCAAACCCTTCCATTTGTCAGAACTCAATGCCCGTATCCATTCGATCCTGCGGCGCCGACTTCAGGCAGGTAGCCATACGGTTTGCTTTCGGGAAATTACCATCCTGCCCGATCAGGGTCAGGTTCTGGTCAATGACCAGGCCCTTTCACTTACCAGGTCCGAGTACGACCTGCTTCTGTTCCTGATCTATAACCAGGAGCGGCTTGTAACCAAGGAATCGGTGGCCGAACACCTTTTGGGCGATAGCGCCGATCAAATGGACTCATTTGATTTCATTTATTCCCACATAAAGAACCTGCGGCGCAAAATCGTCGAAAAAGGAGGCAAAGACTACATTCAAAGCCGGTATGGGGTTGGCTATAAATTCTCTGCCGACTAAGACAACGTACCTTGTCTATGTTCTGACTGTCTGTGATCTACGCCTGATTGTCTGTCATCTGTAATCATTCGTGCAAAGCTGCTCATCCTATCAACCCATCCAGTATTTGAACCCGCTCGGTATATGAAGCTACTTACCCGTACCAGCCGCTATTACCTGATTTGGTCTTCGGTCACTTTTCTTCTGGCCGGAATCGGGTTTTATTTCATTTTGCGCAACCTGATTCACAGCTCAATCAATGAAACGCTGCTGGCAGAGAAAACCAGTGTCCTGGAAGAGTTGGAAAAAAACCCTACCAGCTATTCGTACTTCCATAACTTGGAAATAGAGGCTGTCCAGACCAGATTGCCTGCCATGAAGCAGCCAATCTGGTCTGATACACTTATCTACCACCAAGCGGACAAGGAATATATTCCTTACCGGCAACTGATGCAGATAGTGCAGAGTCAGGGTAGATCCTACCGGGTTGTGATGCGCGAATCCCTGATCGAATCAGATGAGCTGATTAAGGCCGTTTTTTTTTCGCTGCTGCTGCTGCTGGCCGCCATGGTAGGGGGACTTTTCTGGACCAACCGTTTTGTGACCCTCAGGGTCTGGCAACCCTTCTGGAAAACGCTTTCCAGCCTGCAAACCTTTCAGCCGGGACAAAGCCAGACCCTGTCCTTTCCACAGACAGATATCGACGAGTTCAGCGCCCTTAACCGGGCATTGGGAGAACTCACCCACAAAGTGCAGCAGGATTACCGCTCGTTGAAGGAATTCACCGAGAATGCTTCGCACGAAGCGCAAACGCCCCTGGCAGTGATGCGAAGTGAGATTGAACTGTTGCTACAATCGGACGAATGGAGCCAAACCCAGTTGCGCTCCTTGCGAATCATCAATGAGCAGGTAAACCGGCTGACCCGTCTTCATGCTTCGCTGTTGCTGCTGGCCAAGATTGAGAACGGTCAGTTCCCTGCCCATAATCCTGTTCCGCTGGCAAACCTGGTCGGCAAGCGACTGGAGGAATGGAGAGCCATACTGGACTTTAAGCAGATACAGGTGAAAACCAGGCTGGCATCCGCTTTTGCAGTCCCCGTTCATCCGCTGCTGGCCGATATCCTGATTGACAACCTGCTGGGTAACGCGGTCAAACACAATCATGTCCTGGGTAAGATCCAGGTGGAGGTTAGCACCGAAAAGCTATCGATTGCCAACACAGGTCCTGCTTTTGAGGGGGATCCTGAGCAATTTTTTGAACGGTTTCACAAACAACGGTCGGCAGGCGATTCGACCGGTCTGGGCCTGGCGATCGCTAAAAAAATATGTCAGGCACACGGCCTGGCTTTGCGTTACAGAATCGAAAACGGCTGGCATGTGCTTACCATCAGCTTCTGAAAACGGACATCCGGCAGCTGCCTGCCTGGCAAAAAGCCGGAACGGCCGCCAAACCTGAAAAATTTGCCGGATGCCTGTTTTACATTAACTTTTCAGGTAAGGTGAGCCTGTGCATTGTAGGCCGCCAAAACTTGCATTCGAATTCACAGTCAAGTTGGTTTCCCAGCAAGTCGGTTTCCCAGGGACGCTAGGGGGAAAACTCCAATTTAATACATTGATTGTTTTTATAGCAATAAAACTCATAGCTGATTTTTTGTGGAAATTGGAATACTTTTTCCAACAGAATCCGGTCGTATTTCCTACTCAATTCCTGGTATTTCCGTTTTAAATCATTGGGTAATTCCTTGTGCTCAATGGGTCTTTCTATTTCCAAACCGTCATTATAGGCGTACTCGAGAACGAATTCGCTCCGGCGCCATTGCAAGCTTATCTCGTTTTGCCTGCTTATCTTCCCGACCGAGAGACGAATGCTATCGTTTTGAATGATCTGCCGGGAGGTGCTTGCCAGCAGCGAGATTCCGGAAACAACCATGGCCCCGTAGCCGATCTTCTTAAAAAGAGCCTCGCTCAGGTAAGGCAGGATGAATTTGACCGTATATGAGGATACGGCGGCTCCCAGGGCAATGGTCAACCCAAGCCATAGCGCAGAAGAGGAATAGAGTCCGAGCAAGATGTAAATACATAGTTTGATCGTATGCAGGCAGATTTCATTGGCGGCACGTGTAGCCACAATTTCTTCTTTGGTAAGGCCGTACCTTAAGTAAAAGCGATTGAACAACAACCCAATCGCCCCGGTAACTCCCGAAACGAAACCCGCAAAAAACCCAACCAGGGCAAGTACGAACCCGGGGTAATGCCGTTTGGTGCTTTCCCCTTTTTTATTGGAACCGAACAAGCCTGAAATATTGGCAATTAAAAGCAAACCGACGACCAGTTGCAAATACATCGGGTTTACAAACTTGATCAGCCAGGCGCCTAACAAGACTGCGGGAACGGAAAAAGGGACAAACCAAAGGAAAACCCGCCACTTTATGTGTCTTTTAAAAACAGCGATCCGCGAGGCCGAACTGGTAAAGGTGCCTACTGTAAGCGAGGAGGGAACCAGTGAAACGGGCAATAAAACGTTTAGGACAGGAACAAGAATCAAACTGGCTCCGCCGCCGCAGATGGCACTGAGCCAGAATGCCAACACCGTGGCTAAAAACAAAAGCACCAAATTGAGAACCATTTCTTAGAGGATAGGATGAGTTATTTCAAGGTCAGTACCAAGATGCCTGCCAGTATCAGCCCCGCGCCGACTGCCATTCGGAAGGTGATGACTTCTCCTAGAAAGACCACTGAAAAAAGCAGTGTAACCACAATGCTGCCTTTGTCGATCAGGGCCACCTGTGATAAATCGCCCGTTTTGATGGCCCTGTAGTAAAAAAGCCACGAAAGTGTGGTGCCCAGGGCTGAAAAGGCCAGAAGTACAACATCTTTCCTTGTCAGCCCGGAAAACTCGTTTGTTGAATGAAAAGCAAAAATATTCGCCCAGACCAGGGCGAAGACGAAACTGGTTCTGAGCGCAAGAGCCGTATCTGCACCCACGTTTTTTAATCCGGCCTTGGCCAGAACGGAAGTCAGACCGGCAAAAATCATCGAAACGATTGCCAGCCATTGATAATGCTTCATAAAAACGAAAAGATTGTAATTGTCATTTGCTGAAATGTTAACAGTTCATTTTGTGTATGATTGCCGCTGTATGATTGCCGCTGGCTGCCAATTCACATCAGTCTTACCGGGCATTGCTAAGCGGTGTTGTGACGGCAATTGTGATAGCAATTGTGACGGCAATAAAGTTAAAAAGGAAATTGGGAGAGATTCTGGATTCTTATTGACCGATACAACAAGCGTGTGCATTTGCCCGAAAAGCCTGGCGAAGGCAGCCCCGGCTCTGAGGTCAATCCGTTTGAAAGCAAGCATAAGCATCTGGTAACTGTTCAAATGGAAACTGTCCAAACCGCCAGTACGCCGCTATCAATCCCCTGGCGGTAATGAATACTGGTCGTAAAACCGTCTGCAATAGTTTAAAAAACCGTTTATTATACCGGGTTTGTGGCGGATTCTGGCCAGCCCTTCCGGTGCGATTTGCCGCTCCTGTCCGAAAGCTTTTGTATGACAGATGCAGGGCTTCAATAATCATGATAGCAAAAGAGGCTATGTTCTTTGATATGCTTTCAATGAGCTACCATGGATCAGACCCGAATGAAACAGGCTGGCCGGTAAGTTGCAGGGTTTTCCCTTCACTGTCATCGATCCTGCCCGGGCGCGATCAGGAGCAGCATGCCAATCCTGGCAATCCTACCGGTTTGGCAAAATACTGATTGCGCCCTCAATTCAAGCGATGCATACTTGTCTACTTTCAAAAAGACAGTGTATAAGGGCCAAAGCCAGCGCCTCTGCCGGATGGGCCCTGATTTGCCCGGTCTTATTGTGAAAACTTTTGTCACAGGCCTGTGCATTTGTTTTTTCCCAAAAAACCCGGAAGAAACAGGCAAATCACCAGTAATACCAACGTCAGAACACCTCCGTAGAGAAAAGTGACCTTTGGGAAATGGCTACCCAGAAATCCAGCTACCGGATAAGCGGCCGCCCACCACAAGTGGGAAAAGCGAAGTGTGAACCGTACACTTTCCCTTGTTCAGCATCTGCGATATTTTCACCGATCAGAGTTTCGGAAGGAATTTCGGCCAAGCTTTGCCCTAACCCGGCGCACAACCATAGCACCACCAAACCTGAATACCCAAGATAATTGGCCAGACTAATGGATAGTCCCACTAACAACGCCCCACGGACCAGGGAAACGTGCCTGCTTTTGGTTTTATCCAAGCTGCCGGAAACAAATGCTGCAATCGTGGCCCCAATGCCGAATGCTGCCATTGCCCAACCGTAATGGGTATCGTCCAACTGCAGGCCGTCTTTTACGTACCTTACCGTATTGACCAGGATCTGCGCTCCGGCAATAGCCGAGACAAATTCGATGGATAGGGCAAACCGCAGGAGCCGGCTGGAAAATAAAAGCCTAGTTCCCTTGATCATATTCTGCCAGATAGACACTGGCTTTGCCCCGGAAGAATAGCGAACAGAGTGCCCGATAGAGGCGGCATCAACTAGGCATTCACTATCCAAGTATAATGAAGCGGCTCGCCTAATCGCTTATCAAATGATACAGGAATCAATAAACAATAGCAACTTTACAATCGATTTGAAAGTCGCCCATCAGGAATGGATGTTAAAACAACCCGTTTCCAACCGACTGACATCCAAGCCAGGGTCTTTTCAAAAGCCTAGTCAGTAATATAACTCAGTCAGTAATAAATTAATGGGTAGTACCCAATTAGACATACCTAATCCAGTTGGTCCATAGTCAAACTGGATTAGGTATGTCTAATTGGGTTTAAGGAAAATAAATTTGAAGTGATACTTGTGTTATTTACAAATTCATCGTAATATTGCAATAAATAACGGAGTTTGGATTCACAGATCATGGGACTGAGTAAAACCGAGCATTTTACAATAGGGCAAAATCAACTGGCGGCTGTTTTCAAGGCATTGGCTCATCCGGCCCGCATTGCTATTTTACAAGTGCTAATTGAAAAGAATACCTGTATTTGCGGCGACATCGTCGATCAGCTCCCACTGGCTCAGGCAACAGTGTCCCAGCACTTGAAGGAACTGAAGAATGCCGGTTTGATCAAAGGGGAGATTGAAGGCACAAGCGTATGCTACTGCATTAATGAATCTACCTGGAATCAGGTAAAAGAGTTGGCCGATACGCTGTTTGCTTCCTATGTCAGTACAAAAAGTTGTTGCGGTTAAAGTTGTGGCGACTAAAAATAGTATTACCTGATTTAGACTTTTTCACAAATTACATACCCCCTTGATTATCAGGGGATTTTTTTAAAGATCATTTATCGTAATATTGCAATAATACAATTCCAGATAACCCTCTTTTCCACGTAGCCTTCTCATCAGTAATACAATCATGTTTAGCCCTTATCAAACACCGCGCTTTTGGAAAGAATATCAGGCCCCGCTCACAAGTTATGTGCGCAAACGGGTTACCGATCCGGATGTAGCCAAAGACATGTTACAGGATATTTTTTTCAAGGTTTACACCTATTGCCAACGCCATGACTTTTCGTGTGAAAAAGCGGGTATTTCCAATCTGCGCGCCTGGATGTTCCAGACCGCCCAGAATGCCATTGTTGAGCATTACCGGAAACAGAAGCCTAAAGCGGAAATGAACGATGAGATTTTGACCGACCTATCAGAGTCATCGAACCAGTATAGGGATATGTCCGAGTTTGTCAAACCGTTACTCCAATGCCTGCCGGTAATGTATCGTGTGCCCCTGGCAATGGAACTGGAAGGCATTCCTCAAAAACAGATTGCCAGCCAGCTGAATCTGGGCTTGTCAGCCGTCAAATCACGCATTCAACGCGCCCGCCAGCAGTTCAAGGAGTTAACGCATGAGTGCTTCTATTTGGATCTGGACCAGAAAGGTCATATCGAAGCGTTCGCGGCTAAACCGGATTGCCAGATTCTAAAATGCATTCAAAATCAGACACCAGGTTGCTCTATTCACCTAACCTGAATTTTCACCTACCCTAAAACCACTACTCTAAACGAGTACATTCTGTCAGGTCAAGTATGACTGGCTAATTCAGGTGTTCATTCACAAAAGGGTATTTTTTTGGGAAATCTATGCCATCAAATCTATGCCATCATAACATCTAAAAAATCAACACATGAAAACTGAACATAATGAAATTGAGCATAATCAAATCGACCATGTGCAAGCAGAACATTTGCAATGCCTAATTATCGGTGCAGGTCCTGCCGGTTATACCGCCGCCATTTACGCCGCCAGAGCCGGACTCAAGCCCGTTCTGTATACCGGGCTTGTACAAGGAGGACAGCTGACCATTACCAATGACGTGGAAAATTACCCCGGCTTCCCCGATGGGATCAACGGACCGTTGATGATGGATTTGTTCGCTCAACAAGCCCAACGTTTTGGCACCCAGATTCGCTATGGAATGGTTACCCATGTGAATTTTAGCACTCTCCCTCACATTACCCCCCATCGAATTGTCATTGATCACACAACGGAGCTGACAGCGGATACGGTAATCATTGCCACGGGTGCTTCGGCCAAGTGGCTGGGACTGCCTTCCGAAAAACGTTTGACGGATCGGGCGTTTCTGCCTGCGCGGTTTGTGATGGATTCTTCTACCGTGGAAAAGAGGTTGCAATTGTAGGTGGCGGTGATACGGCCTGCGAGGAAGCACTTTATCTTTCCAAACTGTGCACCAAAGTGCATATGCTCGTCCGGAAGGATTTGTTAAAAGCCTCTCAGATCATGCAGGCACGGGTAAAGGCAACCACCAATATTGAGCTTTGTTACAACACCCAGACCATGGAAATTGTGGGAGATACGGTAGTGACAGGTGCCTTGATCCAAAACACGCAGACCTTGGAGCAGACCCTTATCCGGGTGGATGGATTTTTCGTAGCTATCGGTCACCAGCCTAATACACAGCTTTTCGAAGGTTTGCTGGATATGGATCAGGCAGGTTATCTGATTACACAGCCTGATTCAACCAAGACCAATGCTGCCGGAGTATTTGCTTGTGGAGATGTGAAAGACAATCGGTTTCGCCAGGCCATTACTGCTGCGGGTAGTGGGGCCATGGCGGCCCTGGAAGCGGAACGTTATCTGGCCGGGCTCTATCTGATAGCCAAGCAAACCCCTGTGCAAGCAACTTTGCTAGTTTAAATTACTGGCTTGAGGTACTTGTCAGCTTTACTCACTCAGCATTTTACTCATTCAACTTAACTACCTACACATTAAACTATTAGACACACTTAAAATATACGCCAATGAATACTTCCCTGGTTAGTTCAAAACTGCTTTCACCGTTGCAATCTTATGTGGATACACTCATTACTGAGTTTGATCAGATTGCACCCGAGCGAAAAGAGTTACTGGCAAAACTTACCCAATACATTCAACAACAGCGAAAGGGCATTACCCCCATTGAGTTAACCTTTATCTGCACCCATAACTCACGGCGCAGTCACCTTTCACAACTATGGGCACAAACGGCAGCCTTTTACTATCAGGTTCCCAATGTAAAAACCTATTCGGGTGGTACAGAGGCAACCGCATTTAATCCCCGAGCGGTCAAAGCGGTAGAGAAGGCCGGTTTCACAATCACCGTCCAGTCCGATCCAAGCCGGGCGGATAACCCTGTCTATCAGGTTCTGTACTCACCTGAACAAGCTGTTGTAAATGCCTTTTCCAAAATATATGATCAGGATGGTAATCCTACTACCGGCTTTGGAGCGGTGATGACCTGCACCCATGCCGATGAAAACTGTCCGTTTATTCCAGGAGCCACCCGTATTTCATTGCCGTTTGATGATCCGAAGGCGTTTGATGGCACGGCTCAGGAAGAAGAAAAATACGATGAACGCACCAGGCAGATTGGTCGGGAAATTTTTTATGCTTTCAGTAAAGTAAAGCTTTGATAGGGTACAGCCTTAATGCAGGATACAGCCTTAATCTGATAGACTTTTATTCACCTAATTCTTTACCGATTCATTCTTTAATGACATGAAAACCTCCCTTACTGATAGCCTATCTACTGAAGATAACAACGATAGTGTGCCTGATGAGACGAAAATTTCGGATGTGAAAGCGGTTAAAAAGCTACCTTTTCTGGACCGTTATCTGACCCTTTGGATTTTCCTGGCCATGGTGCTTGGGATAGCCATCGGTTACTTCTTACCAGATACACCCGCTTTGATCAATCGGTTCCAGATAGGTACAACCAACGTGCCGCTGGCAATCGGACTGATCCTGATGATGTATCCACCGTTGGCAAAGGTAAAGTATGAGGAGTTGGGCGGAGTTTTCAAAAATACCAAAGTGCTCCTGTTGTCTTTGATCCAGAACTGGATTATTGGACCAATCCTCATGTTCGGCTTGGCTGTACTTTTCCTGCCTGACAAGCCCGATTACATGATAGGCCTGATCATGATTGGCATTGCCCGCTGCATTGCCATGGTCATTGTCTGGAATGATCTGGCCAAGGGTGACAATGAATACGTTGCCGGACTGGTGGCTTTCAACTCTATCTTCCAAGTGCTGTTTTACAGTGTGTATGCCTACATTTTTGTAACCGTGTTACCTCCTTTGTTTGGAGTAAAAGGTGTAGAGGTCAATGTCAGCATCGGCCAGATTGCCCAAAGTGTGCTCATCTATCTGGGGATTCCTTTTCTGGCCGGTATGATAACCCGTTATCTTTTGGTAAGGGTGAAAGGCAAGCAGTGGTACAACACCGTTTTCATTCCGAAAATCAGTCCAATCACTCTGATAGCCCTGCTTTTTACCATTGTGGTCATGTTTTCCTATAAGGGCAGTTTGATTGTTCAGATACCTTTGGATGTTCTCAGAATTGCCCTGCCGCTGATTGCCTATTTTGTGATCATGTTCTTTTCGGCATTTTACCTGGCTAAGAGAGCGGGTGCAGACTACGCCAAGTCCACTTCACTTGCCTTCACCGCAGCGGGCAATAACTTTGAGCTGGGAATTGCCGTTGCCATTGCCGTATTCGGCATTGATTCGGGAGCTGCGTTTGCCGCTGTGATTGGCCCGCTGGTTGAAGTGCCCGTACTGATCCTTTTAGTAAAAGTGGCTCTAAGGCAACAAAGTAATTTTTCAAAAGGAGCGAGTGTTTAATCCAAATGACAGAACTGGAAAAATGACAGAACCACAGACTTGGTGCAAATTCTAAATACATCTTTTCCATAATCACACCAATCCGTAATCACACTGATCTATACTCACCCTGATTTGTGACACTATCATGTATCATCACAAATCAGTGTAATTATGATGAGTAATAACTCTTTTACTTTTGCATCCCACTTGAATTTGACATCCTACTGGAACTGAATTATGTTTGATTAAAGCACTGATTATGGCAGTGCTCTGCCAGGCATGATAAAACAAGCACTAACGTTTGACAACCTGTTTTTACAATTTTGAAAGTGCAGCTAGGGCTCTTTTTGTAGGTATAGTAAAGTGGCCAACTGTAAAAGGTTACAGTACCCTACGCACTTGTTTCCAAGATGCTTGGCCATGCTAGTATTGCGATAACTCAAAGACACTATGTTCGGGTAGAATTTTCAGTCATGAAAACACCTCTATTTAAAACTACTGGATAAATCTTCTGCTTTGGGAATTGAAATGAAAACTTTTAAAGTTTTTTTTTGTTGCAACAAAGTTGAATGGTCATTTCTCTATCTTTGTTCAAATCTTTAACATAAAAGATTGTTTATGCAACGTTTTCTAATTCTTTTCAGTCTATGGCTCTTGTTCATCTCATGCATTCCCTGCACAGATGAGCTAGTGACATCAAATGCAAAAGATACAAGTGGAAACAATGCGCTATTCACAACAGCATGTCCATTTGAAAGCTCGCCTATAACTGATCTATGTTCACCTTTATGTGTATGCAATTGTTGTGGGGGATTTGTAATTAATACATTCCAATCCGATATTTTTATCCATCCAGTTTTATTTGGTGGAAAGCAATCTTTTGGTGCTGTTTTAGCAAAGCCCATTCAAACCAGCTTTTCCTTTTGGCAACCGCCAAAAATTGGTTAATTCCTTCTTTGCGCCCAATCTGAATTCTAATCAGAGAACTAACTATTTCCGGGCTAACATCGCTTTGTACTCTTGGTTGAGGTTGAATTAAGAACAATACAGCTTAGTTCATTCGACGTTCGGTTTATTCATTGCTATCTATCGTGCAATTGCCCATCACACTGAAAGGAGTTGGAAGCCTTTCAGTGTGTATGAGAGTGCATCGATTTTAGCGAAGACTAAACAACCTTTTCAACAAAATCTGATTTCATAGGTATCAGTAAGGGCTATCCTTTTAATAGCCGTAATACCGATGGCTTCATACCCCATTTTAACCAATCCCCTTAGTTATTATTGACATGCTTGATAAAATCATTCATTTTTCCATTCAAAATAAACTCATCATTGTTCTTTTCACTCTTGGATTAATATTGTGGGGCATCTATTCCATTCGGCAGCTTCCTATTGATGCCGTTCCAGATATTACCAATAATCAGGTTCAAGTCATTACTTTAAGTCCTTCATTGGCTGTTCAGGAAGTAGAGCAATTAATTACATTTCCTGTAGAGCAAACCATGGCCACCATACCCGAGCTACTGGAGGTAAGGTCAATTTCAAGATTTGGCCTGTCGGTTGTCACCATTGTATTTCATGATGACACTGATATTTACTGGGCGCGCCAACAGGTTAATGAAAAATTAAGGGAAGCGGAAAAAAACATTCCTCAAGGAATAGGAATTCCCGAGATTGCCCCTGTCTCAACCGGATTAGGTGAAATCTACCAGTATGTCCTTCATCCTGAAAAAGGCTATGAGAAGAAATATACCTCTTCCGATCTTCGCACCATTCAGGATTGGCTAGTTCGCCGGCAACTGCTTGGCACGCCCGGCATTGCTGAGGTAAACAGTTTTGGTGGACTGTTAAAACAGTATGAGATTGCTCTTGATCCAGACAAACTACGCAGTGCAAACCTGAGTATCAATGATGTGTTTACTGCTCTTGAAAACAACAACCAAAATACAGGTGGCGCCTATATTGATAAAAAGCCCAATGCCTACTTTATTAGAAGTGAGGGTCTTATTTCAGGGGTAGAGGATATTAATCAGATTGTAGTAAAAAATACCGAGCAGGGAATCCCCATTCTGATCCATAACATTGCCACCGTTCAGATTGGCAATTCAATCCGTTACGGAGCCCTGACACGCACCACACGGGAACTGTCCGGAGAAGCAGTCGGTGGTATTGTAATGATGCTCAAAGGTGAAAATTCCAATCAGGTCGTCACTCGCATCAAGCAAAAGATGACACAAATCCGCGCATCCCTACCAGAAGGAGTAACAATTGAGCCATTTCTGGATCGAAGCGATTTTGTAGGGCGGGCCATTGGCACAGTGGAGAAAAACCTGATTGAAGGAGCCTTAATTGTCATTTTTGTCTTAGTGTTGTTTCTGGGTAATTTGAGAGCAGGCCTTATTGTTGCCTCGGTGATTCCACTCTCGATGCTTTTTGCCATCTCACTTATGAACCTGTTCGGCGTATCGGGAAACCTGATGAGCCTAGGAGCGATTGATTTTGGACTCATAGTCGACGGGGCTGTTATTATTGTGGAGGCAACGCTGCACCATATCGTTTCCAGGAACTTCACCCACCGCTTGTCACAGCAGGAATTGGACCGGCAGGTTTATCAGGCCACGGTCAATATTCGCAGTTCGGCGGCCTTCGGTGAAATTATTATCCTGATGGTGTATCTTCCCCTGTGGGCGCTAGTCGGCATTGAAGGCAAGATGTTCCGACCCATGGCACAAACAGTCTCTTTTGCCATCCTGGGCGCTTTTATTCTCTCGCTTACCTATGTTCCCATGATTACAGCTGCTTTTTTGAGCAAAGAGGTCTCACATAAACCTACATTTTCAGATCGGATGATGCAAGCCATTGGACGCCTATACACCCCTATCATTCGGAGAGCATTAAGAAACAGAATAATAATTATAGCTTGTTCTACTCTCTTGCTGATTCTCAGCATCTTCATTTTCAGCAGACTGGGTGGTGAGTTTATTCCAACATTGGAAGAGGGAGACTTTGCCGTTGAAACTCGTCTTTTGACAGGCAGCTCCTTATCCCAAACAATAGACAAAGTACAGCTGGCCTCTGAAACTTTAATCAAGAAATATCCGCAGATAAAGGAGATTGTCGGCAAAATTGGGTCTTCAGAAATTCCCATAGATCCAATGCCTATGGAAGCCTGTGATTTGACAATCCTATTGAAGGATAAATCCGAATGGCCTGTTTCCTATAGTCGGGAAGAGTTACAAAATAAGATGGCAGAAACCTTGGAAGGGATTCCAGGCGTAAGCTTTGGTTTTTCGCAACCTATTCAGTTACGCTTCAATGAACTTATTTCGGGTGTCCGTCAGGATGTAGGAATTAAAATCTTTGGTGAAGATCTGAATGAATTGACCTTATTAAGTGAGAAAATAGGCAGGGTTGTAAGCAAAACGGAAGGCGCCAAAGATCTTTACCTGGAAAAAGTGACCGGTTTGCCCCAAATTGTCATTTCTATCGATAGAGAGCAGGTAGCCAAGCACGGGTTGAGCATTTCTACAATCAACAAGACCATCAATGCCGGATTTGCAGGTCAGACAGCTGGACTTGTGTTTGAAGGCGAAAAACGGTTTGATCTGGTTGTTCGGCTCAGCCGGGAAAGAAGACAAAGCATAGAAGATGTCAGAGGCATTTTCGTAACAGCCCCGAACGGGAACCAGATTCCATTGGAAAACCTGGCTTCGGTCAGTTTCCGACAGGGCCCCAATCAGATTCAACGGGAAGATGCCAAACGCAGAATCATAGTAGGCTTCAATGTCAGGGGCAGGGATATTGCCAGTGTTGTCAATGAAATCCAAGCCAGTATTGCCAAACAGGTAAAAATGCCGCCAGGCTATTACATCACCTATGGTGGTCAATTTGAAAACCTGAAAGAAGCTTCTTCGCGATTATCCATTGCAGTACCCGTTGCGTTGGGATTGATTCTGCTGTTGCTTTATTTCACCTTCCGTTCCGTCCGGCAAAGCTTGTTGATATTCACCGCGATCCCTATGGCTGCCATTGGAGGCGTATTTGCCCTGTTGGTGCGTGATATGCCTTTCAGTATATCAGCCGGGGTTGGATTCATTGCCTTATTCGGCGTGGCTGTACTCAACGGCATTGTTCTGATTGCAGAGTTCAACCGTTTGCGAAAAGAAGGAATTAGCGATCTTGATCAGATAGTGCTGGAAGGAACCTTGATTCGTTTACGTCCTGTACTGATGACTGCTTCTGTAGCCTCATTGGGTTTCCTGCCAATGGCCCTATCTTCCTCAGCGGGAGCTGAGGTACAAAAGCCACTAGCCACCGTAGTGATTGGAGGCCTTATCAGTTCCACCATTTTGACACTGATCGTTTTGCCTGTGCTTTACACTCTCTTTGAAAGAAGAAAAGGTACGGATATTAAACCAGATTACGGGGATGATAACAGCAGTGGTATTAATAGTACTAAACATACCATCCTTCCTCTAAGCATCTTATTGTTTAGCCTGACCTGCCTGCCTGCCTTTGCCCAGACAAATCGTTTGTCTTTGGAAAAAGCCACTCAAATCGCCCTGACTGCCAATTATCGTATTCGGATTTCCTCACAAGAGATTGAACACCAGCAGGAAATGAAGCGGGCAGCAAGTGAATTGTCTAAAACCAGCGTTTCGCTCCTGGCTGGTCAGTATAACAGCTTGTATAATGATAATAACATTACCATTAGTCAGACAATCCCGTTTCCTTCTTATTTCACGGCTCAAAACAAGTTGAGCAAGTCCCTTGTAAAGGGTAGTCAACTGCGTAAATCCCTTACCGAGAATGAAATCATCTATCAGGTCGGTCAGGTTTATTACCAACTTGTCTACCTGCATGCCCTCAATTCACTTCTGATTGAGCAGGATACGATTTATCAGGGATTTTACAAATCGGCTAGTCTTCGCTACAAGACCGGAGAAAGCACTTTACTGGAAAAAACAACGGTGGAAACCGGATGGAATGAGGTAAAAAATCGAATCAGACAAAATCAGGCTGATCTGCAAATCTACCGGACCCATCTTCAAACCCTTCTCAACAGTGACCAGCCTGTAGATAGTGAAGAGCAGCAGATTCATAAGAGAAATATTTCCATTCCTGTAGATAGTATGGAGATAGATAGCATTGTGTCCGGAGTAGATAGTAGTGCAGTAATGGAAAATCCACTACTAAACTATTTAAGGCAACAGACCGACATCGCTCACAGGCAAAAATCCGTCGAAACGGCCAAAGCCTTACCAGAATTCACGGTGGGATACTTCACTCAGACTCTTACAGGAACCTATAATGTGAATGGACAAGATGTGTTCTATGGCCGTAGCAAACATTTTACTGGTTTTCAGGTAGGCATATCCATACCTGTTTGGTTTATCCCACATACTTCTAGAGTTAAAGCCGCTAAAATAACCGCCTCCATTGCCCAAAGTAATTTTGCCTTAAACGAAGCAAATCTACATTCCCAGTATAGGCAGTCAACCCAGGAATATATTAAAAACAGGAATAGCATTCAGTATTATGAAACATCCGCATTACCCAATGCAGATCTGATTTTAAATCAGGTTCGTATTGCTTTCAGAAAGGGTGAACTTAACTATACCGAATATCTGGTTGGTCTTAGGAATGCGCTCATGATCAAAGAGCAATACCTGTCCTCATTGAATCAGTATAATCAAAGTATTCTAACCCTTGAATATCTTATCGGCACAAAGTAATCAAAGAGTTTTAAAGCAATACCTATTTAAAGCACTACTTAACATGAATGATCCAATGAAAATATTATATAAACCTATAAAGACTCTTTTACTTATCTGCCTGTGCTTTTCGAGTTGTGAAAATAAATCGGACAGTGAAAAAGAGGATGGCCAGGAAAGTAAAACAAGCGAGAAACAGGCAAATACAGAAGCAAATACAGTCGAATTTACCGCAGAGCAATTTAAAAATGCGGGAGTTACTCTGGGAAAGATACAGAAAGTACCCCTTAGTGGTTTAATCCGGGCCAATGGATTACTGGATGTGCCGCCCGAAAGCATGGTTGCCATTTCTGCTCCCTATGGAGGTTTCCTCGTATCAACATCCCTGTTACAAGGTAAATACGTCCGAAAAGGAGAAATCGTGGCCACCATGCAACATCCGGATTACATACAACTTCAGCAGGATTATCTCGAAAACAAGAGTGATCTTGATGTGGCTGAAGCAGAGTATAAACGCCAGCAGGAACTGGCAAAAGAAAATGTCAATGCACAGAAAACGCTTGAGCAGGCCCGATCCGGTTATCAGAAATCATCAGCCAGAGTGAAGGGGCTGGAAAAGAAGCTTGAAATGATCAACATTTCCACTGCCGCCCTTCAAAAGGGGAATCTTCAAGGAAAAATCCATCTGTATGCGCCTATCAGCGGTTATGTAACCGAAGTACTTGCAAGTGTAGGCGCCTTTGTAAACCCCAGTGACCGAATGTTTGAAATTGTCAATACGACTCACCTGCATGCTGAACTCACCATAT
Source organism: uncultured Sphingobacteriales bacterium (assembly GCA_963520985.1). Taxonomy (GTDB): domain Bacteria; phylum Bacteroidota; class Bacteroidia; order Cytophagales; family 172606-1; genus Xanthocytophaga. Next base: position 9,281 of record CAUQTA010000011.1, on the reverse strand, counting down.
TCGAAAAGGATGTATCTAAATTGAAAATTGGGCAAAAGGTTCGTTTTACGTTGGCAAATGAGAATTCACAACGCCTGGCAACCATTTATCTGATAGGTCGGGAAATACGTCAGGATCGCACCGTACGCGTACATGCTCACCTGGAGAAAGAGGATGAACAGCTCTTGCCCGGTACGTATTTAACAGCTCTTATTGAAACAGGCACCCAAGTTACCGACGCATTACCTTCGGAAGCCATTGTTGATTTTGAAGGCAAAAAACACATTATGATTCGGTCGGAATTTACTACCGGAGAGAATGACACAAAAAAAGCGGGCACTGAACAGGTCCATACCTTTAAAATGATCCCGATAGACACAGGGGTCACAGAGAATGGGTATACAGCCATCATTCTTACCGAACAGACAAGATATTCATCAGAAAGCATAGTCATCAAGGGTGCTTATGATATTCTTTCCAAAATGAAAAACAGTGAAGAAGAGGAATGATCAGAGTTTTTCACCAGTAAAGGATATTACCTAGAACACTAGAGTGCAAAGCAAACCTCTATCAGTCGATCAGACGAGTAGATACAAATCCGTACGGAAAACAAGTAATGGTTACCATTCTAACAGGAAGTTTGATTCTAAGTCTTTTACACGCTATTATACCCAATCACTGGCTACCGGTAATTGCAATTGGCAGGAAAAACGGGTGGTCATTGGCTTATACTACCCGCATTACATTGCTGGCAGGCTTCTCACATGCCTTAAGCACGGTATTTCTGGGAATGGTTTTGGGAGTGATCGGACTTAAGCTATCGGGGACAATTGCTCATTTTACCCATATGGTGGCGCCAATATTGGTAATCATGCTGGGAATTTTCTTTATCTATCAGCATTATCATCACCAGCATTTTCATCTCAATGAATCAAGACCCATTACTGAAAGCAGGATCATCCTCTCGCTTCTGATCGCCATGTTCTTTTCCCCATGCATTGAAGTGGAAGGTTACTTCTTGCTGGCAGGATCTTACGGGATTGGCTTTGTTTTGCTGATCGCGCTTCTATATACCCTGGTTAGTGTCTCGGGAATGGTGATCTGGGTACGTTTTGCCTACGCCGGGCTTGAAAAAATCAACTGGCATAAGATTGAACACAATGCAGGTATCATAACAGGATTAACACTAATTGTTACCGGCATTATCTCTTTCTACATACACTAATATATACGCTAATGCAACATAAGTATCATAATCAAATACAAATAGCCTAGTCTTCCATATAAGAATAATCCCTTAACATATATTCTATCATTGGCCTATGAAAGATCCAAAAATAAAATCGGGTTCTTCCCTACTCTCCCATTCCTCTGCTGCAAATCCGGCAATGCATACGGAGCATTCTCATGAAGAGCATTCTGAGAATGGCCATTCCCATTCGAATGGTCCAGACACCTCGGGCTGGAAAAGTCATTGGCCTCTACTTGCCTCGCTACTTGTTTTGTTTGTAATGCTTGTGCTCGAATACGGACTTAAGGTAAAACCCTCTTTTCCGGTGGATCTGATCATTTACGGGATTGCCTATCTTCTGGCCGGGTACAATGTGCTCGCCCTGGCCTTTCGCAAATTGAAGCGGCTCGATATTTTCAATGAGTTTTTCCTGATGAGCGTGGCTACAATCGGCGCTTTCGCCTTGGGCTCCTACAGCGAGGGGGTTGCAGTCATGGTGTTTTATTCGATCGGGGAATGGTTTCAGGATGCGGCAGTTAACCGGGCCAAACGCAGTATCAAGGCGCTTTTGGACATTCGCCCCGACCAGGTGAGCGTAATGCGTAATGGAAGCATTCAGGTAGTCAATCCAAAACAGGTACAGTTGGAAGAAATCATTCAGGTCAAGCCCGGCGAGAAAGTGGCCCTGGATGGAGAACTTGTCTCCCAGCAGGCCTCTTTCAATACAGCCGCCCTGACGGGCGAAAGCAAACCCGACACCAAACGGGCGGGAGAAAAGGTGTTTGCGGGTATGATCAATCTGAACACTGTCAGTGAAATCAAGGTTACCTATTTGTTCAAAGACAGTAAACTAAGCAAGATTCTGGAAATGGTGCAGGATGCCACTGCCCGAAAATCACAGACACAGCTGTTTATCTCCCGCTTTGCCAGGGTTTATACTCCGATCGTCTTTTTTCTGGCAATAGCACTATGCCTGGTCCCTTATTTTTTCGTAGATAATTATGTGTTCAAAGACTGGCTTTACCGCTCACTGGTGTTTCTGGTGATCAGCTGTCCGTGCGCGCTGGTGGTCTCTATTCCTCTTGGCTATTTTGGCGGCATCGGTCTTGCCTCCCGCAACGGGATCTTGTTCAAGGGCTCCAATTACCTGGATGTAATGACAAAGGTGACCACTGTTGTCATGGATAAGACCGGAACCTTAACCCAGGGTGTATTCAAAGTCCAGCAGGTGACTGCCGACAGGATCGATCAAACCCAGCTGGTTCAACTGGCTGCAGCCATTGAGAAAAACTCCACCCATCCGATTGCCAAAGCCATTACCGATTACGCAACTACACAAGTGAACAAGGAGCAGGAAGCCAAGAAGCTGGAAGTCAGGGATGTGGAAGAGATTTCAGGCCATGGCCTCAAAGGGGTGATCGATAACAAAACCGTACTGGCAGGCAATACCAAACTGCTCAAAAAGTTCAATGTCCCTTATCCTGACTCTATAAACGGTATTGTGGATACCATTGTTGTTCTGGCCGTGGACAATCGCTACGCAGGTCATATAATCATTGCCGATCAAATCAAGCCCGATGCCCACCAGGCCGTAAAAGATTTACATTCGTTGCAAGTAAAGACGGTCATGCTTTCAGGCGACAAGCAGACGGTAGTAGACTCAGTGGCCAGACAACTGGGCATTGATCAGGCCTACGGAGATCTTTTGCCGGAAGGCAAGGTGGAAAAAGTTCAGGAGTTGAAAAACGCGGGACGACGCATTGCATTTGTGGGCGACGGGGTCAACGACGCTCCGGTGGTGGCGCTGGCAGATGCGGGCATTGCCATGGGTGGGCTAGGAAGTGATGCCACCATTGAAACGGCGGACATTGTGATTCAGAACGATCAGCCTTCAAAAATCGCCATGGCGATCAAAGCCGGTCAACTCACCAAACAGGTCGTTTGGCAAAACATCACCCTGGCCATGGTGGTCAAGGTTGCCGTGCTGGCTCTGGGGGCAGGAGGAATCGCCAATCTGTGGGAAGCGGTCATTGCCGATGTAGGTGTGGCCCTGCTGGCTATTTTAAACGCGGTGAGAATACAGCGAATGAAGCTGTAACTATTACCCGACTCGATGCGCATGCCTACTCATATCCTCACATTGTGACAATTAATTTATCACTGAATAATCTATAATTGCCGTTTCTCCATTCGGTTACTTCAAGAGCTGGCTGTTGATTGCCAACCCATCGGAAGCCGACCGGCCCGCCATACAGGAGCTGCGCTGGGCGGTTCGGATCGATCAGCCAACAGCGGTTCAAAAATTTAACGTATACGAATCGTTATGGAATCGAATACCGTTGGCGGGATTTAAAGAATGATGGGGTGTATCTGCCTAATTAGAGGTTACGTTACCAGGCCCGTTTGGAAAAACCGATTCGGGCATCCTGGATCAAACGTCCCTTGAGTATTGTAGTGTCAGACGAACTGTTTATTCAGTTTGGCCGGGCAGTCAGGACTAATCCGAACGTGTTTGATCAGAACCGGCTTTACGGCGGTTTTAACTATACTTTGATACCGAACATAAAAACAAGTCTGGGATATGTTTATCAGATCCAGCAGCGCAATTCAGGCAAAGAGTTTGATCAGGCCAATGTATTGTGGGGAGTACTAACGTTTGACAACCTGTTCTCACAATTTAGAAAGCGCAAATAGGGCTTTCATTTGATGGATGAAAAGGGGTACTATGAGAAAGCATCTAATCTGGGAAATGTCCCTTTACCATGATGCTACTTACCAAGACCCAACTTACTACTCTGGCTAAAATACTTTCACTTACGGTTTATTTTAACTGCTACTGCATCTGTAGACTTAACTATCCTAGCCTGGGGTTAAAACCACTTGAATGAGTTGTTTGACACCTGATCGGTTAACTATTTAGTTTGTTTATCCTGCTAGTCGCTCGGCTCGCATCCTTACTGTGGGATAACGTCTACTGTGGTGTCTCTAATTTACACACAGATAACTTATAGACAGATAACCCTATAAGAAAACCATATAGGGATTAGTGCCAAAGCGTACATGTGATCCTATGCTTGTATCTGATCCTATGCTTGTATCTGATCTATCAGGAAAGGAAATAAAGTCATTTATCAATGAAAGAACCAAATCTCGTAAAAAAGATATAACACTTTTCTAAAATTATGTAACATTTTATTATAACATATTCACTTATTTTGCGTAAGTTTTCTACTTTATTGGTAGCTTGTCTCTATCAAGCGTCCTAATTTTGACACCTTACTGTTCGATGAAAAAAATCTTTCTCCTATCGCTGGCAATCTTCTACCTGGTTAGCTCATCAGGTATTGTGGTTTGCTTGGATAGGTGCCGGGATTTTTTTCAGTCCATTACAGCCAATGTTACCTCCGAGCATGCATGCTGCCAGGAGCAGCATGCCAATCCTGCATCCAATGGTGGATGTCAAAAAGGCAGTTGCAAGAATAGTAAGTGCATGCTGAAGCTGCAAATTTCCAAGCAGCTTGCCGCAAAGCATCAGTGGTCGGCCAAATTTTTCACTACTGACCTTGTTGTTGGCAACGGGTTTTTCTTTTATCAAGCGCCCGCATTTGCTTACCGTGTGTTGATTCTTCCCGATTACCACGCGCCTCCTTCGCGGTACAAAAGCCCGCTTTACCTTTCCAATCGCGTACTTCTGATTTAGTAGGATTCTTTCTTACTGCACCGACATCCAACCGGATGAATCGGCTTTTTGTGTTTTGCCCCAATTCAATTGTACAAAACCTCGGTATAGGTTTATGGTACAGGTTTACGGCAGACGCACATTCTACCGCAGATACATATTGCCGTTCATGCAAACTCTCATTGCGCATCAAGGCTACGAGTGCCGCTGAGACTGTTTGACTCTTGCACAGTTAGCGCATGGAAGCACATCATACGCTGATGCGATTACTGCGACCATCCGATACCATTTGTCCAAACATTTTATCTTAAAACTTAGAAATCACATGAAAATTCGCGCCAAAAGTTTTGCAATCCTTATCATGGGAAGCCTGGTCTGGACTTCCTGTAAAAACGATGAAATGAATCCGATGACACCACTCAACATTAACTATCCGGCAGCCTTCGTGGTCAATGGCGAGGATAACACAGTCAGTGTCATCAACACCACCACCAATCAGGTGAGCGAAACGATTCGCCTCAATGGCGACAATATGAGTGGCAATATGGATCAGATGCTGATGTATCCGCACCACGTTTATCTGAATCCGGACAAGTCAATGCTTTCCTTGGGCATACCGGGTATGGACCTGAGCGAAAAACACGGCGGGGGCATGGAAGGGATGAAGGGAAAATTTGCTATTCTCAGTGCCACTACCGGGATGATTACCAAAGTGATCGAGTTGCCGGCCATGAATCACAATGCAGTCTTTTCACCGGATGGGCGCGAAATCTGGACTTCGCAGATGCAAGAGGAAGGCAAAGTGCTGGTTTACGATGTTAATACCTACGCGCTGAAATCAACCATTGCAGTGGGTAAAGAACCGGCCGAGGTTACTTTTTCAGCCGATGGCAAAGTGGCCTTTGTCGCCAATGGAGGTGATAACAGCGTAACAGCGATTGATCCGTCAACAAAAGCCATTCTGAAAACCATTGCTGTTGGCGCAAATCCGGTTGGAGCCTGGACCGGTTCGGACGGGAAGATGTATGTGGACAATGAAGACGGAAAGAGCATCAGCATCATTGACGCGGCCAAATTGGATCTCACTCAGACCATTGATTTGGGTTTCATGCCAGGAATGGCCGCCTATAATGGGGAGATCAAGGAGCTTTGGGTCACTGACCCCAACGGCGGGAAGGTACACTGGTGGAAATGGGATCCGGCGATGAATATGTACATGCACGGGGGATCCTTTCAGACAGGAGCTGGCACGCATGCCATTGCCTTCAGGGGAATGAGTGCCTATGTCACCAACCAGGCGGCTCATACCGTATCGGTGGCAGATGTGATGGCACATGCGGAAACGAAACAAATTCCGGTTGGCAAAAAACCCAACGGCATCGTCCTTAACTGAATCCGTCCTTGACTGATATGGAGGCAACGCATTGGCATCTGATGCTGAACCATTTTCCGATTTTGGGAACCCTGTTTGGTCTTGGGTTGCTGCTGGCGGGAATATTTCGGCGGGAAGGTATTCTTATCCGAGCTGCATTGCTGGTTTTTCTGCTGCTGGCACTGCTCACGGTAGCGGTTTTTCAAACCGGTGAAACTGCTCACGAGAAACTGTACATGAACGTTTCCGAGGCATCGCAGGACTGGATTATGATTCATCAAAAAATAGCCCGGCAAGCTCGGTGGATGATGGTTGGACTGGGAGGCTTATCAGCTTTAGCTTGGTGGATGCAACGGAAAAACCATCGCTGGCAACGAATCTGCCTGTGGGCAGTAGTGGTGGTTGGGAGCCTGACGTTCGGACTGATGGCACAGACGGGCAATTCCGGTGGAAAGATCATGCACCCTGAAATCCGGGGACGAAACGAATAAGCGGCAGATTTTCGCTTTTCAAAAGGTATTCTTTTTCAATCATTCATTTTATCTATAATCAATCAAAACCCTTATGAAAAATCTCAGATTGTTAGTTTTCGGACTTACCTCGGTTGCGTTTCTGGCCGCTTGCGACAGTGACAAAAAATCGGCTGACCAACACGCTGGACACGAGATGGCCGCGCCGGACAGCACGCAAAAAACCTCCTCAACGGAAACCTCGCACGGTGGACATGAACACGGCGGTGCCGCCCCTGCCACGGCCCAGGATTTGGGCGAAGTAGACTTAGCGGTTAAAAACCAAATCAATGGGTTGCTCACCGAGTATCTGGAGTTGAAAAACGCACTGGTAGCCACCAACGATGCCAAGGCCAAGAGCGCAGCCGCATCGCTGATCGAAAAACTGGAAAAGGTGGACGATCAGAAAATGACCGACGATCAGAAGGCTTTTTTCCATTCGCTGCATGAGAAAATAAAGACCGATGCCGAGCACATTACCGAAGCAGGCATTGACCATCAACGCGAACATTTCAGCTCGATGTCAAACCAGGTTTTCAAGCTGGTCAAGTCTTTTCATGCCAATCAAAAACAGGTGTATTACGAATTCTGCCCAATGGCTTTTGAAAACAAAGGAGCTTACTGGCTGAGCGAAACCGAGCAGATCAAAAATCCTTATTTTGGTGAGAAAATGATCAGTTGCGGCAGTGTGAAGGAAACGCTAGCCCAACAATAGTATCTTCTACCGTATGAAAACCTCCTCATACATACCGGCACTCGGCTTCCATTGGCTCACACGGTTTTACGACCCGGTGGTGCAAATGAGTATGCGCGAAAACGAGTTCAAGACGGCACTGCTCCGGCAGGCCGCTCTTGAACCGAGGCATCAAGTATTGGATTTCGGCTGTGGTACACTCACGCTTTCACTGTTGGCAAAGCAACTACAACCCCAACTGCAAATCAGAGGGGTGGATGTAGATGCAAAGGTGATTGAGATTGCCAGCCAAAAAAGCACAGAAAAGGGACTGGAGATTCCGGTGGACATCTACGACGGGGTGAGACTGCCCTACCAAGACCATGTGTTTGACCGGGTCATCTCCAGCTTGGTGTTCCACCACCTGCGAACCTGGCAAAAAAGGCAGGCACTGCTTGAGATTCACAGGGTGCTAAAGCCCGGCGGCCAGTTGCACATTGCCGATTTTGGCAAGCCGCAAAACAGCTACACGTGGTTTGCATTCAATTTGGTTCGTAGTTTAGACGGCTGGGAAAACACCAAAACCAACGGCGAAGGACTGCTTCCTGTCATCATCCGGCGCAATGGATATTCCAACGTTTCGGAAACTGAGTATTTCAATACGGTTTTCGGTACGGTGCGACTGATCAAGGCAATCAAGTTTTAACTCAATTTGTATGAGAACCTTTCAAAAAAACAGGGTCTCCTTATCCAAAACCGGTTGGGCGGCTCTTTTCTTTCTACTGGTCGGGGTGAGCGGTTTTGCCCAAAACGACAGCAGTGGGGTGTATGCCTCGGCGGAGGATTTCACAAACCAAAAGCTGACGCTTGCCAGTGACTGCAAGACTGAAAAACACCGCATCAAGCTGAACGACTTTGCGGGCAAATCTTATATAGAAGTCATTCATCAGGGAGAGCCGCACCGTTTCGAGAAGTCAGAAATATTCGGCTACCGGCAGTGCGACGGCAACGTATTCCGCTTTGTGAGCGGCAAGCATTACCGACTCCTCAATCCGACCGAACGGGTTTTGCTTTACAAATCGGAAATCTCGCCGATAGGCAAGAATCCGGGCAAAACGACTTACTATTTTTCAAAAGATGCCGCCTCAGCAGCCTTGCCGCTGACGCTTCGGAATCTGAAGGCTGGTTTTCCGGACAACCACGCTTTTCATGATGCCTTGGATGCACAGTTCAAAACCGATGAGGGATTGGCGGCCTACGACAGCTACCATAAAATGTACAAAATCAATCACTTGTTGAAAAGCTCCGAAAAATAACATCGGGATTTTATCAAAACCCTGATGCATTGGAACAAGAAACAGGTATAGGAAACCGAAAAACTATGATAGAAAAATTAGTGTCCATCTCGCTTCGAAACCGGCTCATTGTATTGATGCTGGCAGCGGGACTGTTCGTCTGGGGGATTTTTTCACTAAACCGCAATCCGATAGACGCCATTCCAGACTTGTCTGAAAACCAGGTCATCGTATTCACCGAATGGATGGGACGTAGCCCGCAGGTAATGGAAGACCAGGTCACCTATCCGCTGGTCTCCAACCTGCAGGGCATTCCCAAGATCAAAAACATCCGGGGTACGTCAATGTTCGGGATGAGTTTTGTGTATGTGATTTTTGAGGACAACACCGACATCTACTGGGCCAGGACCCGCGTACTTGAGCGGCTTAACTACGCCCAGCGGCTACTACCGCAAGGCATCACACCTACCCTGGGGCCGGACGGAACGGGAGTGGGGCATATTTTCTGGTACCATCTGGAGGCCAAAGGCATGGACCTGGGCG
>CAUQTA010000010.1:0-176271 GCA_963520985.1 uncultured Sphingobacteriales bacterium | reverse complement strand
CAAAAGCCCTTTCATTCTACATGAAAGGGCTTTTTGATTTTACAGCAGTGACTATTTGTCTTACACTGAATGTACAATAGGTGGATATAATACTATGTTAAGAGTCTACCTAATTCTCTGAAAATATTCCTAAATATGAGATAGAATATAAACACAAAAAATAGTCTTCTCTTATGTGGGTCTATAAGCGAGATAAAACTAATTGAATCAAATCATCAACTACTTGTTCAGGATTTGGAGAAAATTCCTTATTGAAACGATTTGCTAAAATGGCATTTAAAGATAATACATCATGCCCTAAAATTCTGCCAAACGCATAGTAGCCTGCCGTCTCCATTTCCATATTGCTTAATCTAAAATCAGTAGTGTCAAATTTTCTCAAAGTTTCCAAATAACTATTCGTATATAGAGAGAATCGAATTTGACGACCTTGCGGCGCATAAAAGCCTGGACAGGTAATAGTGGTTCCTTTAATTAGGTCAGCCCCTAGCTTAGTCAATAACTCTTCAGAACAACTTACGTAGTATGGTTGAAAGCTTAAGGATAGCTGTTGCTGAAGCAATTTGCACGTAGCCTCTTCAGTGTCTGTTTGAGGCAGAAGGTAAAATTGCATGAGTGAATCCAAGCCGATGGCATTAACAGATGCAACTAAACTTCCTACAGGGATATCTGACTGAATGCTACCCGACGTTCCGATTCGGACGATTTTTAAACGTGTTAAATTTTCTTTGATAAGACGTGTATTTAAATCAATGTTGACTAACGCATCCAACTCATTCATGACAATCTCTACATTGTCTGTTCCGATTCCTGTGGAAATTACGCTAATTCGTTTTCCCTTATAAAAGCCCGTTTGTGTAATAAATTCGCGTTTCCGAATGGTGAATTCAATACTGTCAAAATACTTCGTTACCTGATACACACGATCCGGATCGCCCACTACAATAATTGTATCAGAAATATGCTCGGGCCGGAGGTTCAGGTGATAAACGCTTCCATTAGAATTCAGGACTAACTCAGACTCAGGAATGGGGTGCATAGGTATAGGATTAATTAGGACTTAAATGAAACAAAAAATCAACCGAAGCCCAAGCCTTGGTTGATTTTTATAAAGGTTTTAACTTCCGAAAAGATACTATTTTTTACGCTTTGATTTTGCGCTGTAATCCTTTGGTTGGGTCATATCCATTGGTTTGTTTCTGATAATAACCTGTGCCATCATACGTGCGTTTTTCGGGATGCGTTTTACAGGCAGCCGAGCAAGCCCCGTCCATTTCCCATCCGCATTTTTCGCATACAGGAATGTGATTGTTGCATTCTGGATTGGCACAGTTGATCATTCGGTCGGAAGGCGTGCTGCAAACATAGCATGTCGAGATAACAACCGGATTGACCTTGTTCACATCTACGGCAATACGATTGTCAAATACGTAGCATTTGCCTTCAAAATCTTCGCCTCCCGCTTCCAGTCCATATTTAATGATTCCACCATGCAACTGATACACGTTTTCAAAGCCCTGTTCCAGTAAATACGCACTGGCTTTTTCGCATTTGATGCCACCTGTACAGTAAGTGACAATCTTTTTATTTTTGTATTGCTCCAGTTCGCTGATTTTTTCCGGGAAATCGCGAAAATTTTCAATATCCAGTGTAACGGCATTTTTAAACTTGCCTAACTTATGCTCATAGTTAGAGCGGACATCAAGCAAGACGACATCCGGATCATTTTTCATCTCAATGAAATCTTCGGGCTCTACGTAAGTTCCAGTGCGTTGGCGAGGATTGATGTGATGCAAGTCAGAGTGTACAATTTCTGGTTTCAGCCGAACGTGTAGCTTTGTAAAAGCCTTTTCGTCCGAGTAATCTATCTTGAAATCGATATCCGCAAAGCGGGGATCCGCTTTGACCAACTGCATGTATTTTTCGCAATCTTCGGCTAGGCCAGATACCGTACCATTCACGCCTTCGGAGGCAATGATGATGCGCCCACGCAGATTGAGATTTAAGCAAAGCAGATGATGTTCTTCGCGAAACTGTTCTACATCTTCAATGGGAGCGTAGCAGTAATAAAGGAGAATGCTGTATTTTTTCATGACGATTACGGCTTAGTTTCAAGCTAAGTGTAAGGGTGATAAATAAAATAGTATGTTTAGAAAATCAAAAAGTGCCTTAAAATAAAAACACCGAAAAACCCTGGAAACTTCCCAAAGGTTTTTCGGTGGAAGTGGGCCAGCCTGGGCTCGAACCAGGGACCACCTGATTATGAGTCAGGTGCTCTAACCAACTGAGCTACAAGCCCGGACGAAACCGATATTTAATTTGGGTTTCGGGGGGCAAATGTACATATTTGTATCTAGATGTACAAGTGCGCATTGTAAAAATCTAAAAAATAGGAATGGAAAACAAAAATGTAAAAAACCTGATTTTTGACTTAGGCAACGTTATCATTAATATCGATTTGCCTCTGGCAATGCAGGCCTTTGGAGAACTGGCGAGTAAAGATGCGGAACGGTTAAAAACGAATTTTTGGAGTGCTGATTTTTTTCTGGCACACGAGACCGGGCATTGTACCGATGCTGATTTTCGTAAGAACATCTGTAAGCTGCTTGAAAAAGATTTACCGGATCATGAACTGGATCTGGCCTGGAATGCGCTGTTATTAGACATTCCAGCTGAGCGGATTGAATTGCTGCAACAGCTAAGAGGAGAGTATAAGCTGTATTTGTTGAGCAATACCAATGCCATTCACATTGAGGCAGTAAACCGGCAACTGAAAGAAAAATTCGGATTGGATAGCCTGCACGAACTTTTTGATAAGGTTTATTATTCGTATGAAGTAGGCCATCGCAAGCCTAACGCCGAAATTTACAGTTATGTGCTGGCCGATGCCAATCTGAAAGCCGAAGAATCCATTTTCTTTGATGATTCTCAGGCCAACTTAAAAAGTGCGGAACAAATAGGCATTCAGACGGTATGGATTCAGCCGGGTCAGTTTACGATTACTGACTACTTCCAAAAATAGTATCTTTATTTTTGACAAAACCCCGATTTTCTGATGTTTGATCAACCGGTTAAAGAACGTTATTGGCTTCATATACTTTTATTTCTAATTGCATTTATTACTACGACGCTGTCAGGAGCCGATTGGATGGGTGTAAGAACAATGGCAGAGATTTGGCAGGGACTGCAATATTCCATTCCATTTCTGGGTATTCTGACTGTACATGAATTTGGTCATTATTTTACGTCGCGTTATTACAAGGTAAGTGCTTCACTGCCTTATTATATTCCGATGTACCTCTTTGGTTTAGGACCAAGCATTGGCACTATGGGGGCGTTTATCCGGATCCGGGATACACCGCGAACCCGCCAGCAGTTTTTTGATATTGGCATTGCCGGGCCGCTGGCTGGCTTTGTAGTAGCACTGGGTGTTTTAGGCTATGGCTATACCCACTTGCCTGCCCGTGAAGATATTTTTCGAATTCATCCTGAATACAAACAATATGGCCTTGAGTATGAAAAATATGTTTATACAGAACAATTTATCAGGGAACAGGACTCACTGATAAACTTTGTGAAGGCGCAAGCAGAAGGCAAGTTGCCAAAAGTGGACAAGGATGGTAAGAAAATTGAGTTCGAGCCGCGTCCGGAAGAATACAAGGCAATCATGGAATCAAATTTTGCTTTAGGGGATAATCTCTTGCTGCGTTTTTTTAAGAACTATGTGGCGGACGATCCGAGTCTGGTGCCTAACCCTTACGAGTTTTTTCACTATCCGTTTCTGTTTGCTGGTTATCTCGCATTGTTTTTCACGGCACTGAATCTGATTCCGATCGGGCAATTGGATGGAGGGCATATTCTGTATGGATTGCTCGGGTACGATAACCACCGCAAGGTTTCGCCGATTCTCTATACGATTTATATCTTTTATGGCGGTCTGGGCGTAATCAAGCACACAGGTATGGTCAATCTGCTAGGAATGGAGCTGGAACCATGGTCGGGCGTTCCGCTATACGGATTTTTCCTGTATCTGGCCTTTGAACGAATGATGAGCAGTAGGCAAGATGCCGTCTTGCTGAGCATTGGCGTACTCACGGCGCAGTGGCTGGTGACTTACTACACCGGTCTGACGGGCTACCCGGGATGGCTCGTGTTTGGCTTTATCCTGGGACGGGTACTGGGGGTTTATCATCCGCCGGCACTGTACGAAGAGCCACTCAGTACAGGCAGGCAAATCTTGGGCTGGCTTACCCTGGGGATTTTCATACTTTGTTTTACACCTAACCCTTTTCAGTTTGGCCGATAATACCAGGCGGTTTTAGTCTTTGAAAAGATACTATTTTGAAAATAAGGAATAAAATCCTGTTGATAAAATAGTATCTTTTTTTACAAGGAAACCTATCGGTTAACTACAATCTTCCGCACAATCCGGTATTGGTTCAGTTGAAAGCTGAAGATATACATGCCATTCGGCAAGTCAGAAAAGGAGATTTGTTTGGTCGAACTGGCAAGTGCAAAGGATTGGTCGCGTAGCGTGCGGCCGAGCATGTCCTGTATGCGTACATTGCGTACCCCTTCCTGGTTCCAATGCAGCGTGTTTTGAGCGGGGTTCGGATAGGTTTTAAAATTGGCCACCACCTCAGGGGGCGCATTGGGTTCTATGCCCGTTACCACGCCCGAACCAAACACCGGACGAATCATGATGCTACCTGCTTGCGGCTCAGTATTGGGTTGCCATTGCGAGCCGCCCGAAATATCGTAAAACTGCTGCTGACGCGAATCGCTGTTGCGGTCATAGCCAACGGCCAGCAGGTCGTTGGTTACTTGCGTCCAGCCCACATAAATCGTGTCCGAAACTGCAATGGGGGCCGCCACGGTATCTGCTTCTATTTCCAGGTTGTAAGTGTAAAATTTATTGAGCTGGGTAGGATATTGGACAATGAAAGATTTCTTATAGAGAACAGAGGTGGCCTGTGCATCCAGCTTTTTCCAGACTTTCAACACGAAGGTTTGCCCGGTGAGATCTTTATCCGTGGTATGGACAAAAAGGATATTGACCGCCGTAAGCGTATCGGGCTTGTTGAGGATATACCGAACGGCCACGCTGCCTTGCCGTTGCCGCAACCCAATGCCATATTCTGCCGTAGCGTCATCATACGCATAGTAGTCTGAAAGAATGGTGGCCCGCCCAACGGTATCATTGCGAGTCAGATCAATAGTTGGGATAGTAAAATCCGTGTTCTCTAGTGTCGGGTCTATCTTAAATTGTGATTGCAAAATCAAAGGTGCTGTACCTGTAATCGAAAGAGTATTAGGGATAGTTACATCTCTACCTACATCCGGATTTGCATTTGGATTATCTGAGAACATTTGGGAAGAACGCATTGCCACAGCTAGTGAAGTTGGCTTGCCATTTTTAGGGCCATCCGTTGCTAAGTTATATCGATAGATTTCTTGATTTTTCTGTTTATTTACAATGGTATAGATATAATTAAACAGAAAATATTTAGAAGGGAGTTTTCCACTAACCTGACCATCAAACTGATTATATACATACACAGAGTCCCTACCACCCAATTCCGCAGTGGGATTTGCCAGAAACTGGTCCAGTGGCATGGCCGAGTATCGTTTCAGTACAGATTTGGGTTGTCGCGTTGCCGCTACTTCTGATAGGTATTTGCCATTATTATAATTGGCAGTGGTGCTAATCACTACGAAATCCAGATTCCAGATGTCGTACATGCCTGAAGGCCGACCGAATGACCGAAACCGAAACTGGAAATCGCCGTGCAAAAAGCGTGACTGGCCAATGACCAGTACCGTATCCCGAAACGTTTTCTTGTCCCGGGCGGTGTCGCCCCATTGGCGCACCCAGTTTCCGGTTGCATCCTTGAATTCCAGTATCAGTGAATCCGCCGGGTCGGGGCTTTCGCCTAAACTTTTTGCCGACCACCAAAAACTCATCAGTACCGTACTGGGCGGATTGCTCAGGTTTATGGGCTGTGACGTAAGCGTATCCGTAGCGGCGGAGGTAATGGTGGTAATCGCTGAATACGGGGCACCGTTGGCTTTTAAACCGTCAAACGTGGCATAGCCTTTGGAAGGCGGGTTGTCGTCAAAGGTATTGTTGACAAACGTGCCGCCGTTGATCCACAACGCAGGGTCGGGCTGGCCTAAATACGTTGAAAAATCGTCGAAAAAAGGCAGGTTTACTGCCTGGATACGGGCCGAGTTGGTTTTGGAAGCCGACTGCGGCGGCGTTTGGGTCAATGGGGCAATGCGGACCTGCGCCTGACCGTTACCGATAAGGAAAAAAGTGAAAAGTAAGACAAATAAAGAATAGGAGAGGTTTTGCTTCATGCGCGGATACTATTTTTCTACAAAACGCTACAATGCTGGTTTTCAGTATTTGAGTAGGCCACAATCTACTGCTGTGTGCTGTCTACGGGAGCTTGCTGTGTGGAATCAGCAACGGCTTTCACTACTTTTACCGGGCGTGGTTTGGGAGGTGAAAGCCACAGGTTAACCCGTTCTCCTCGTCGGATGGTGCTGTTTTTACCATAAGCAGGCATCTGTTTGCTTATGATGGCATTGGCTCCCAGGCTATCAGGCGTGAGCTGGCCTTTCACCAGGCTTAGCCCAATTAGTATGGATTCTGCATCACCCAGCGTACGGCCTATCAGGTTAGGGACAGCAAAAGGCGTATTTTCGCCAATGCTTCCCAGCACCAGATCCACTTTGGTGTTGCGGGTGATGCGGGTTCCCGGCTCAATGGCTTTGCCGTTTACCTGCTGTGCCAATACGGCATTGGCATGAAGCGAATCGGGTTTGTAAAGCACCTGTCCCACCTGTAACTCGAAGCTTTCCAGGGTTTCCTGTGCACTGCGCAGCGAAAAATCCTTCAAATCGGGCATTTCTACCGTGGGAGGGTTTTGCGCTACCACGGTAATAAAGACTTTGCGGTCTTCTTTTACCTCGGCTCCAGCTTCCGGGTATTGTTCCAGAACAGTTAGCGGTGGATATTTGGAAACATAATCCGAATCCTGCACTTCGTAACGCAGGTCATGCTCATCCAAAATGTCTTCTATTTCGTCTAGCTTCAGGCCGGTGATTTTGGGCACCTGCACTATGTCATTGTGATTGGTCGCAGCTGGCAAATAAATGAAAAAGAAACCCAGCCCCAATACCAATAAAATACCCATCATGATACCAAGATGCATGAGCAGTTCGCGGCGTGTTACCGGCCGTACCGCTTGGGTAGATTTTACTCCCGCAGGAGTTTTCCGGGTTAGAGTTCCAAAAATGCGGGAACGTATGGTCTGAAAAAAGCTCAACAGATACGCAGTTAAGGTTTATGAATAACACAATGGCTAAGTACCCAATGTGGATTTGTAAAAATAGTATGTTTTAAAAGAGAAAAACCTCGCCAATGACGCTTTCCTACTGATTTTCAGACGGGGCCGACGTACCGGGAACAATCCATACATCCACAAAATCACCGGAGCGGATATCGGTTCCTGCTGCGGGTTGCTGTTTGACTATGGTGCCTGGGCTGCCGTCACTATCACTTGCACTAGGAGTAGCACCTAAAACCAACCCGGAGCCTTCGATGATAAATTTGGCTTCTTCCAAGGTTTTTCCGGTTAAATCCGGCATTTTTAAACCTGTTGGGCCCTGTCCATTTCCAACTACCAGATTGATCTTACTGCCTTCGGCTACTTTTTCACCGGCGGCAACCGACTGCTCCAGCACCACCGCTGCCAGGTAAGGCTTCACGGTCATTTCTCCCATTTGCAATTTTGATCGTTTCAGGGCCATTTCCACACTTTTCAGCGACATGTCCTTCAGATTGGGCATCGATACCATTCGCGGATTTTTGGCAATGATGGTAACATAAATTTTGCGTCCTTCTTTCACTTTGGAACCGGCCTTCGGGTATTGCTCCTTCACTGACAAGGGCGGCAAATTCAGGTCGAAAGCTGAATCCTGTACTTCAAAACGCAAATCACGTTCTGTCAGGTACTCTTCCAATTCTTCGGTTTTCATGCCGCGCAGATCCGGAACGGTTATGCTTTCACCGTGATTGGTAGTCCAAGGCAGATACACAAAAAAGAAGATCAGCACAATAATCAGCGAAAGAAACAAAACAATGCCAATCTGAATAGCCAGGTCGCGTTTTTTATTGGTTTGTATGCTAAAACGAGTATCAGCCATAGAGCTGTTTTTGGGTTATTGAATGAGGTTTTTACAGGTACAAAGATACTATTTTATTTCAGGCAACCCTAGTCAGGATTCAACGGAGTCATTGAATCCTGACTGGCTGATTCAGGAATAAGCTTTTACGTGCTGTTTGGAACTTCCCAATCCGTCGATGCCCAACTCTACCACATCGCCCGGTTTGAGGTAAATGGGCGGATTGAAGCCGAGGCCCACACCCGCTGGCGTACCGGTCGAAATTACATCGCCCGGAAGCAAAGTCATAAACTGGGTGATGTAACTTACCACATACGGCACATTGAAAATCAGGTTGGACGTATTGCCGTCCTGGAACGTTTTGCCATTGACGGTGAGCCACAAACGGAGGTTGTGCACATCTGTGATTTCGTCTTGAGTGGCCATAAACGGCCCCATCGGCGCAAACGTATCGCAGCCTTTGCCTTTCATCCACTGGCCGCCCCGTTCAATCTGGAATTCGCGTTCGCTATAGTCGTTGTGCAACACATAACCGGCAACATAGTCCAGGGCATCCGCTTGATCTATGTAAGAGGCTTTTTTACCGATCACAATTGCCAGCTCCACTTCCCAATCGGTCTTTACACTGTTTTTCGGAATCACCACATCGTCGTTGGGTCCGCAGAGTGCCGTAGTCGATTTGTAAAACAAAATGGGCTCTGCCGGAATTTTCGCGCCTGTTTCTTTGGCGTGGTCAATGTAGTTGAGGCCCACACAGATAATCTTGCTGGGGCGGGCAATTGCCGAGCCCAGGCGGGTAGACGGATCTACTTTGGGCGCATTGGCGGCATGGCCATCGGCCCAGGATTTCAGGCGGACCAGGCCGTCGGTTGCAAAAAAGTGTTCGTTGTAATCTTCACCAAAACCGGAGGCGTCAATCCAGGTTCCGTCGTGTAATTGCAAGCCCGGCTTTTCCTGACCAGGTTCACCAAAACGAATTAATTTCATAGGAGGGTTTTAACTATAAAAAATATACTATTTGTGATAAGTCCTTTCCATCGGTTCATTCATGCAATGTTACACAATATTTTGTTAAGGGAATACCTTCTGGCGGTGCAATATCCAGAGAGACACCCAAATTACCAGGCCATAAGCCAGCATGCCCAACACCACCGGCCAGGAAGCAAACTCGGGGTACCAGCTCGCAAAGGCATCCCAGTTGGTCCCTTGATCAGGAATCGACTCTCCCAGATTCATCTGTCCAATCGAAACCATCAAAGCCAGGAAAACCAAGGCCTGATTACTGGTTTTGAGCACCAGAAAACAGCAAGTCATTATAAACGGAAAACCCAGAAAAACGATGCGTGTAAAATCGCCGCCTGCCAATAGGCTCAGGGCCAGGTAAGTAAGCGAGAAAAGAAACAACAGGTCGGTATGAGAATCCTCAAAAAAAGGCAGCGAAACGGTGCGTGTCCAAATAGTATCTTTCAGCCGGGCAAAACCGCCCTGCCTGAGCCACTGCTGCACCGCCAGCACCAGCAGGCCTCCAAAGGCAACCCAAACACCCGTAATCCACCGAACCAACCGAAACGGGTGCAGCAGGCTTTGCTTTACAAAATACAAAATGGTGATAACCGAGCTGCCCGACTCGATGGGTGGGAAGAAATAATTGACCACATATTTGGCAATAGCACTGACAATGAGGCTACCCAGAATTATTTTTAGCGGGAAGTCTTTGGTTTTTGTATGCCGGTTGTAGAGCCAGCCATAAGCTGCTAGAATGACCAGCAACGCCGGAAACGATTCTTTCTGAAGGGTAGCCAGTGGCGCAAACCACCACAACTGGCGCCAGTTTTTGTGCCAGAGAATCAGTAGGAAAACGATTTGGATAAAATACAGCGGCACATCCACCGTAACGGGGTCGTAGGCATTGAGGCGAATCAGGCCCGTCCAGTGAAAGAGCAGCCAGAAAAACCCCAGGCCCATGAAAACCCGATTGATCTGCAAACGCTGCCAATACACGAACAACGCCGCCACCGATAGGATGGAAAACAGCAGGTTAAGCCCCTGAAACGCTTTTACTGGATTGTCGCCCGGCAGCCAACTGGCTATCAGAGGAACCAGGATGCGGCTATGAAATGGAAATTGTACGTGATACGTTGCGGTATTGCCGCGCAGATACGCATACATGGCCAGGTACTGATTGCCATCCATGAGTGGCGCATTTGGATAGGTAGCCACAGGCTGCCGGTAATGATACCAGACAAACGCCCCAACGGTTGCCAATACAACAATGCCAAAAAATAGTATCTTTTGAAAACGCAAAACCCTATGGAACAGGTGATGGCCAAAAATAAGGTTTTTCTGTTACAATGAAATCCTGAATGTGCTAAATACGAATGGCTATGAACTGCTTATTTGGTGTGTTCCTGCTGATAATGGGTTTTCAAGTAATCTTCGCCAAAATCATTGGTAAGGTCACGCACCGAAGTGTGAATGTGATTGCCATTGTTTTGCGTATTGTCATACTCGATGAGCAGCGTGGGGCTGTGAATGCGGTAATAATGGCCGCTTCCCCACTTCTCGCTTCCCGCCCACGCAAAATGCAACTGATCCAGTCCGGCTTTTTCAATTTTTGCCATCAGCTCATCGGCAAATCCTGTGTGGTATTTACGTACGTACACACCCACCAATCGCATCAGTTGTTGCTGCTGGGTTTTGGTCAGTTCGGCAAATGCTACCCCTTCCATCTTTTCCAGTTGGGCCTTACGACTATTGCCTGTGATGATTTCATGAAAAGCTGTTTCGGAAATCAACGCTTTGGTGTGTTGTGGTTTGTCTAAGGAATGCAATAAGGCAAACGCCAGATCCACTTCTTCCTTCAGAATTTGCTTGCCTTTGTGGGTACCTTGCGGCACAATACCCGGATTAGAGCCCATAAAGGTAGGAGTTGAGGAAACAAGTTTGCCTTGATGGGACAGGAAATTCAGTGCCAGGTGGTGGCCTTCCAGTCGCCAGCCCCAGCGTTCCATTATGTCAGGCTTTCCGAAAATGGAGATATAGTATTTTTCCGGATCGCGGTAATGGTCATCGGGACCGCGGTTTTCCAATTCTTTCAAAACCACTTCCAACTGCATGATGGCAATAGCTTTCTGATAGCCTTGCTCGCTGAGAGTGGCTTTCAGTAGTTTCATCGCCGCTTCGCGTTGAGCAGGTGTCATTTCTTTCATGGGCAGGCCTTTGCGTGCCATCGGAACGAAATTCCAATTGAAGCGTTCTTCATCCGAAAAGGCAAATGTTGCCTTCGCCTTTTGTTCGTTGGTCAGCATTTTCATAAATGCAATGGCATCCGATTCAATGCGACCTTGCACACCCGTGGCGTATTTTTGAGCCATACTGCCTATACTGCTACTAAGCAGAAGACAGAGAATGAGATATTTCATAGAATGGAGTATGTAGTTTACTGTTTTAATCAAAGCCTTCTCTCAAATCTTACTTAATCCAAAGAAACCTATCCTAAATAATTCAAGTTGCGTGTTAGTCGATATTAGTTCCCAACTCATAGATTACTCTGTTTGTAGCGGCCTTTCTTTCTCTGCTTGCCCAAAGAAAGTAACAAAGAAAAGGCACTTTGCTTAAATCGAAGATTCGACGAAGTCAATGCTTCCCCGCTCAAATCATCCCGCCCCTCGCTAAGCAAAGAAGCCCGCCCGCTTTTTTTACTGGCTATTGCTTTGCAATTCGCCTCGGAAAGCACATTGCGCAACTCGAATTACAATAATGAACCAGACCGTAGATTCAATATACGGTTGAAACAATAACAGTTGGAATAAATAAGATTATTAGCCCAATCGTTACTATTCTATAAATTCTGCTTTCTGATCTGTTTAAAATTTTAAGCACCATCCAGATAACTCCATTTGCAATTGTTAAGGCTAGATAACCAAAGATTACTAAAGTAATTGCTTTGTCATTTCCTTCCCAAGTAATAGTGATCAATTTTAAAATTAGACCAAAATTGATTATTGAAGTGATAGTTAAATGTCTTTTATCTGTTCTCACCATTAGTTGTCTATTTTCAGTTTCTTATGACCTTTTACATATGAATTAGCAAATAGGGTCGGAAATTTTATGTATGGACATAAAATTTCTTGAAAAGTGGGAGGAATGTAGTTAATAAATACTTTAATTATATTAGAACGCTTGTGGATTCAGTCAAGAGAAAAGAAGAATGGAAATATGACAAGCGGTTATATAACCGTATAAATTGTTCACGAAAAAGGCTACTTGTTCGTTTTCAGGGCAATACCTACCTTTCACTCATAATCTATGCTCTCATTTCAGAAAATAAACAACCTGACCGGTTGGGCCGTTTTTGCCATTGCGGCGGCTACCTATTGCAGCACCGTGGAACCCACCGTTTCATTCTGGGATTGCGGCGAATTCATTGCCGCTGCCCACAAACTGCTCATCGGGCACCCTCCCGGAGCACCCTTCTTCTTATTGCTGGCCCATATTTTTACCGATACGTTGGCTTCTGATGCATCGCAAGTGGCTTTCTGGATGAACATTCTTTCGGCACTTTGCAGTGCTTTTACGGTACTATTTTTATTCTGGAGCATTACGCTGCTGGCCAGAAAACTAACACCTGCAGAGAAAAATGAAACCGGAATCATTCTGGCCGGAGTGGTGGGTACATTGGCTTATGCGTTTTCGGATTCATTCTGGTTTTCGGCGGTGGAGTCTGAAGTGTATGCGTTGTCATCGTTGTTCACAGCGTTTGGTGTATGGGTGATGCTGAAATGGGAACGGATTGAAGACGAATCGCGCGCCAATCGGTGGTTACTCTTGCTGGCCTATTCCATTGGGTTGTCTATCGGGACGCATTTGCTGAATCTGGTAACACTGCCTGCCTTGGCGCTGATTTTCTACTTCAAAAAATACAATCCAACCTTTCGGGGAGGCGTCATTACACTGGCGATTTCGGGTGTTATCCTGGTTTTTGTGATGAATGTGATGCGTACCGAATTGCCGGGTTTAG
The DNA here is from genome assembly GCA_963520985.1 of uncultured Sphingobacteriales bacterium. Taxonomy (GTDB): domain Bacteria; phylum Bacteroidota; class Bacteroidia; order Cytophagales; family 172606-1; genus Xanthocytophaga. The sequence goes on along the minus strand of CAUQTA010000010.1, from coordinate 163,058 downwards.
CCGGCAAACTGGATATTCTTTTTGTCAATAGTCTAGGGCTGCCGTTCAACAGCGGTGCCATCACTTTTACGGTATTGTGTGTAGGGGTATTGGTTTACGGTCTGTGGTACTCGGTACGCAAGCAAAAAGTGATTCTGAATACGGCTTTGCTTGCGTTCACGTTTGTGCTTATTGGCTATTCGTCGTACATGATGCTGGGAATTCGGGCGAATTTTAATCCGACGTTTAACCTCAACAATCCGAAAGACATTCCTGGGTTCATGTATTACATGAACATGGAACAGTACGGCGCCGGACGCCCACTGGTCTATGGACCCAATTTTACTTCGGATGTGGTGGAGGTAAAGCGAGGTACGCCGATTTATGTGAAGGGCGACCAGAAATACGAAACATACAGCCAGCGATACGTTCCGCAATACGACCCCAAAGGAAATACCTTATTCCCACGGCTTTACAGTGACGATGCCGCACGCCGTCATCCGCAACTGTATCGGCAGATTGTCGGCCTCCGTGAAAACGAAAAACCGACTCTGGCCCATCAGTTTTCGTATTTCTTCCAGCACCAGTTGGGCTATTTCTACGGGCGGTATTTCCTCTGGAACTTTGTAGGCCGCGAAAGTGATGAAATCGGGGCCGGATGGCAGGCTACTTTTCACGCAAAAGATTCTTTGCCTCCGATCATGAGCCAGAACAAAGCGCATAACCGCCTGTATGCCTTGCCATTCATTCTCGGCTTGATTGGGCTCGCTTTTGTGTGGCAGCGAAACCGGCAGGTTTTGCTGTTTACAGGGCTACTATTTTTTATGACGGGAATCGCCTTGGTACTTTACCTCAATGTGCCTCCGGTAGAACCACGCGAAAGGGATTACATTTACGTAGGTTCGTTTTATGTATTTGCCATCTGGATTGGATTGGGCGTGCTGGCATTGAGCCAATGGCTGTCGGTAATCCTGAAGAAAGAAGTGCTGCGCCCGGTGTTGGTGGGCAGCCTGTGCATGGCGGTGCCAGCCTTGATGCTGGTACAAAACTGGGACGATCACAATCGGTCGGGCCGGTATATGGCGCTGGATTCGGCCAAAAACATGCTGGAATCATGTGCGCCCAATGCCATTCTGTTTACCACGGGCGACAACGATACCTACCCGTTGCTGTATGCTCAGGAGGTGGAGGGAATTCGGCCGGATGTACGCGTTGTAATTTCGCAATTCATGGGCATCGACTGGTACATTGACCACCTGAAACAAAGCCTGGGCCGCACCGGACCGATGCCGATCTCGCTGGACAAGAAAAACTATGTGTCGTATGTGAACAACCAGATTCTGTTTTACGAAAACCAATCGGTAAAAGACGGCATCAACCTGCGCGAATACCTGAAACTGATCAAGGAAGACAACGCCGCGCTGAAAGTGACACTCGACAGTGGCGAAACCGTCAACACGTTGCCTACCAATCGGTTGTATATGACCCAAAACAAAGCGGAAATCCTGAAAAGCGGCATGGTACCTGCCGCCCTTACCGATTTAGTTTCGGATCAGTTTACGGTAGAGCTTCCCAAAAAACACCTGATGAAAGATGATCTGGTGTTTCTGGATATCCTGGCGCAGAACAACTGGAAACGTCCTATTTATTTTACCACCACGCAACTGCCTAACCAATATAACCTGATGGAAAGCACCCAGTTGGAAGGAGTGGTGTGTCGGCTGTTACCGGTAAAAATGCCAGAAGCCGAAAACGGATTCTCCAATTCGGAGCTGGGCTATGCCAACCTGATGACCAAATGCCAGTGGCGCGGCCAAAACGACCCGAACGTATACCACGATGAAACCTGCCGCGGCGAACGGTTGGTTGCCAGTCGGTTGGCATTTCTGACGTTGGCTCAGCAACTGATGGCCGAAAACCAACCCAAAAAAGCCCGTGAGGTGCTGATGCGTTCCCTAGGTGTGATGCCGAACGAGATTTTTCACGACAATCAGATTTGTTCATTGTATGTAGAGCCGTTGTTACGGGTAGGAGAGAAGCAAAAAGCCGAACAGCTTGCCAAAAGCCTGGCCCGTCAGGCGGAGGCAAATCTGGCGTATTACTGGGAAGAGAAAAGCCGCGACCAGCAAGCCATTCGCGAAAACCTCTTTATCCTGAACCAACTGGCAACGGCCTTCCGCGAAACGCAACACGCCGAAGCGCCTCGCTACGAAGCCATACTTCAAAAGCAACTCCAGGTCTGGCAGAATTAGGCAGGTTTTTTGGTTTTTGGAGATACTATTTTGCAAGGCGTTGGTGAAAATCAACGCCTTGTTTTTATTAAAGAATATCGTCTTCTATCAGATCTTGAAAGTTTTCAACAATTTGCCAACTACAATTAGGCATTCCTCGTATTGCATTAATTCGCAACAAATTGAGATATAGTAAACGAAAAGTTTTTTGTTTTACATACTTATGTTTATTAGTTGATAGTGTAAGTTCTGTTTTTATCTCTGTGATTGAAGGTGCCTTGTCGTCAATGGCTAATAAATCAAATGAGATAATTTCTACCTCTCCTAGAGATTCGCGAAGCCGCCCTGCTTTTTTCTTGATTGTTTCAGGTATTGTATGAAAATCCCAAATTTGCTTCGCCAGATTTCCATAATTACTTTTTTTCCAGTTTTCAAAAAAGCAAACTAATTCTTTCTCTGGACTATTATCTATATAATCAGTTGATATTCCTGTTTTGGGAATATCAATATCAATGGTTATTTTTCTTGGCTTCCAATTTTCTAAAAGTTGATTATGTATTTCATTTTCTTTTTGTAGATCTTGCAAGCTCTGTATGGCTTGATAAAGAGCTTGCCATTTTGTCTCCTCTTTTTCAGAAGCTATTGTGTTTTTGCTATCTCTAATAGCTATTGCCCAGTCATTGATACAGAATAACAATGCCCATGTTTTAGCGGCTACAGTTAAGTTATCATATCCTATATCACGACCATGGAGTATACCATTTCTATAAGGAATTAAGATCTGTTCAGTAGTTGTTTGTTTTCTTGATCGGCCTAGAATCTTTGAAAGCGCAGGTAATCCAGAATTATGTGCTACTATTGAATCCCATACTGTTAAATCTGTATTGTCAGCAAAGAAACCTATCTGTTTTATATCATTTACCATACCATCTATCATCATTAAAATAACTGGGATACAAGCATGATATCTTGCAGCTTTATAATCTTCATAAGCTTTATCAATTAGATCTAATCTAGACCTGAATTCTTTGATACCCATTAACCGTGTTATTTTCCAATCTATATTTCCTGGGCTATGATGATTAATTAGTAATTCCTCTGCTGTATCGATATTGCCTTGCTGAGCAGATAAAACAACTTGTTTCATTATTTCAAAATCCAGGGTTTCATATGCGATCCAACCTCTTTCTAAGAAAATATCGTTAAAAGCATCTGAAATAGAAGCTATTTCTTGAAGGGGACGTTCTTGTTTTAAAATTTCTTCTATAGAATTATTAACTTCGGTGTTAATGATTCCATGCATTTCAAGCAGATATTTAAGGGCTTTCGCACCTTGGATATGGTCTGCAAGATTAGAAAAGGATGGATTATTAGAAATTTTATCTGTCATAGATCTATTCATTTTTTGATAAAAAATCAACCTACATAGCTACAAAAGTAAAGATAGTAAATAACTGCGCAGCCTTTTTGCGCAGTTAAGGTATAAATGAATATATAAAGCGAAAAAGCCCCAGAATCCAATCCGGGGCTTTTGTATTTTTCAACGATACTATTTCTTGAGCACATCTTTCAGTTCCACTACCTTAAAATTACTGTCCAGTTCGATGAACTTTTTGAACAAGGCCGCATGGCTGGCTCCGAGCAAAACCATCACTCGCTGGTCTTTGCTTTCGGTCAGTTTTTGTACCAGTGAATACATGTACAAGTTACGCCGATACCACTCCGAGACCAGATAGGCTCCCACAAAGTTGTCTTTGTCGCCTGCCTGGTTAAATACTTCTATATATAGGCCCAGGTCCCAATCACGGTAAGCGGGTTCGTTGTGTTTCAGCAGTAGTTGGGTAAGGGTAAGCTTTTGCTGGTCAGCGTTGGTAGTGGTTTCATAATGCTTAATTTCGTCTTCAATCCGTTTCTTTAAGGCAAATTGTTTCGCTTTCTCTGCCGATTGCATCAGGCTGTCGTAAGGGAAAGAGGTGTGGTTGTAATCAATGGCATGTACCCGCGACAGATTGGTTTTGTGAGCTGCCTTGAAAGCAAGTTGAAAAATCTCGTTTTGCGAGTAAAAAGCATTTTTGGGGTATTTCTGTGCCACATAATCGGGATACTTGCCTTTATGGTACAGATTGTACAACGTATCCAGGCTTCGTTGGCCCTCATACCCCCATTCAACAAACACCTTATCGGGATGAAACTGCTTGATTTTCTCGGTAATCGTTTCCAATTCCTTCTGTGATTGAGGACTCATCACATCAAACGTTTTCACCTGGGCCACATCGGCACCGGGATTGTGAAAGTGGAATGTACCGATCAGCAATACTTCTTTCTTTTGTGTTTGGGTTTGGCTATAGGCAGTAGTAAGTATTAATGCAAAAAATGCAAGAATAGGGTATTTCATCTGAGTTGGTTTGGGTTTGAGGGAAAGTATAATTTCAGCCATTAGATGAGGCCAAACGAAAAAGGTTACAGTCTGTGTTAAGTTTCTTATAAAAACTCGTTGCATAGCAAACAAGAGTCCAACTAAAAAGCCTCAGCCGCCGTAAAGGGAGCTGAGGCTTTTGCCAGATAGTGATAACTAGTTAGTGGATGAACTGTTTTCCAAGCGTGCTTGTCCTTTTCGTTTTTTCTCTTCCAGTTCCGCTTCTTTCATTTCACGAAAACGAGCCATTTCTATTAACTCAGCTTCTTCTTCTCTGCGTTTCTTGTCACGAATATTCTTAATACCCATCCAGATAGAGCCTGAACTTACGAATAGGAAAAACAAACCTACATACAGGCCGAACCGGGAAGACTGGGCATCTTTCAGCGATTCTAAATCTGCATTAGGTGTAGGAGAGTTGACATTCGGATTTGATTTGAGGTAATAAATTTCCATAACCGAATGCTTGGGCTCCTCATTTTGCTTGTAACCGTTTGCATACTGAACAGTACCTACCATAAAACGGTAAGTGCCTGAATAGGAAGTTACTGGGATACGCGCAATTTTTACCGTGGTTTCAGTATATTCTGGATCGCGAAGGGCAACGGCTTTTACGCCCTGTTTTACGAGTTGCTCCAAGTCATTTATCTTTTCCTGCCGAATGTGTCGTTCATCGTCGTTGAAATAATTGTTCAGCCCTACCAGGCTTGTAATAAAGAAGATAGTACCCCAAAAGATACTCATGTAATTGCTCATAATGCGATGAATAAGTAGGATTAATGATTGCTTTTTTGTGTAAATATCCGGTTTTGTTTGTTACCTTTTCGGATGCCATCATGAGGTTTCCTTACACGCATTGTTTTTACGGCAGATATAAGAAATTGAGTCTGGCTGGAAACGAAGACCGCTAATTTCTGAGAGGAAATTTTTGATACAGGTGATTCGTAGCTCCAATTGCCAATCGGAGTACTGAAAAAAGAGAGATTATTGTAAGATTGGGACTTTACCAATAATAAAACGGCACCAACGTGTTTTCGGTTAATGTTTCCACTTCGGCAGGTTGCAATACAATTCCGTCGCTTTTGGCGGTAGCGGCAATATCACCGCTGCTGTTGTAGCGAACGGGTTGGACGGCAGTTTGGCCGTTTTGGGTAATCAATTGACAGGGAAAAAACTCATCAAAAGGGGTTTTCTTAGTGCGGTTTCCTGCAAAAGGCAATAGCAATGGCAATACGGGCGGCAATGCCAGACAAGCACGCAAATACGGCTCAATGAATACCTTGCTGGCCACCTGCACCGAAACCGGATTGCCTGGCAAACCAAAAACAGCTTTTCCGTCTGATGTGGTGCCAAACCAAATGGGCCCGCCCGGACGAATACGCACCCGGTGAAACACCTGATTCACGCCTAATGCTTGCAACACTTCCGGCACATAATCGGCATCGCCTTTGGAGACTCCGCCCGAAAGCAAAATAATATCTTTTTCTGCAAGAAAACCGGCCACTGTCTGCTGCAACGTGGCTTTTTCGTCGATAGCCAGTGTTGTCGCAATGTCCGTGATCTGATAACTGGCAAAAAAACTGCGCAGCACCCAGGCATTGGAATCGCGAATTTGGTGAGACAGAATGGGCGAACCTACCGACACCACTTCGTTGCCGGTGGAAATAATGCCAATCTTAGGCAGCCGGGCCACATTGACCTGCGCCTGACCCGTAACTGCCAGCACACCTGCTACTTGAGGGGTTATGAGCTTTCCTGCGGGCAGTACTACATCGCCATTTTGCGCATCCTCGCCTTGTTTGGCAATGTTTTGTCCGGCCCGAATGCCGGGAACGGTAAAGGTGACCACTCCGTCAGACTCGCTGGTATCTTCCACCCGAATCACTGCATCGGCACCGGCTGGTACCGGGGCTCCGGTCATGATTTTGCAACAGGAACCCGAAATTACTTCCTGATTGCCAACAGCTCCCGCATAAATGTATTCCAAAACGCGTAGTTGGGTCAGTCCTTTTTCCAGAAAATCAGCCGATTGCACGGCATAGCCATCCATTGTCGAACGATTAAACGGCGGGTAATCCCGGTCGGCTACAAGGGGCTTGGTCAACACTCGTCCAAAAGCCTTTTCCAGTGCGACAGTTTCCGAACCGAAGGTTTTGGCAAACGAAAGGATACTAGTTTGGGCAGCGGCTACGGTTGTCATACTAAGAATGCAGCTAAAATCAGGTGATTATCTAAGAATACTGGCGAATCAGAAAACCCAAAAGTAAGAAGAAAAGATTCATTCCGGAGGCCATAAGCCAGTTCAATCGCATAGTGGATCGAAAATTTACCGCTTGTTCGTTTTGCCAGACTTTGGCTGTCCAGAGCAAAAAATGAATCAGACCGGGTGTGAGACACGCCAGAAACCACACAAAGTACCAGCCGGAATAATACGTATGGAAGAAATACCAGAAGCCCAATGCCGTCAATTGAAAGGCAACCGCCGCAAAAACAAACGTTCCTTTGATACCCAATAGTCGACTCAAGGTAAGATCGCCGCGGCGGGCATCTTCAGCATGCTGATACACTTGCGTCATCGGATACGAGCCTCCGAGGAAAGCCGTCGAAAGCAGTGCCGGAAATAGTACCTCTGGCTGAAGCAAAACCTCCAGGGCTACTTCATTAATGGCTTGGTAGGTCATCCAAAAAGTAAAGGCTCCCTGAAAAAAGCTGGCCAGCAGCCAACTCAGAATCGGGTATTTCTTTAGCCGCACCCCGTCGTAGCTGTAGAGCTTGGAGATGAGTCCGTAAATAAACAGACCGACAACAAAAAGCCATCCCAGCAGAATGCCCAGAGCCAGGGCTGCTCCGTCCAGTGCCAGCGACACATACCACAATTCCTTGCTCACAGGCGGCGGTTTTTCCAGTCCGCCAATGCTGTCTTCGTCTTTGTCGTAGTAGCTGTTGTAGCCGTTGCTGGCTGGATAAAGTAGAAAATGCAGGATAAAGAATGCCAGCCCAGTTTTCCAAACCACCGGATGTGGCGATACGGCTACGGCAAAAATGAAAATGGGAAGCAGGAAAAAAGAAAAAAGGATACGCAGATGCAGAAAAGTAGAACGGCTGATCATAAGTTTGTTTCGTAAGTATACAGGCCAGAATGTGTCATTCTGCCGGATGCAACGCTAAATATACAGATTTTACGATGAGTTTGAGTAACTTAGCCAGGCATCCGCGGTCAGTTTTTAAAACATACGACCCAGCCAGCAGTTTATAAACAAAAGGCACACATTTTTCATAGCTTCTCTGCCACGCCATCAGCCGTTGGAAAAGAGGAGGTTTTTACTTTTTCAGAGATACTATTTTTTTGCCTTCGTTCCCTTATTACCTATTGTAATAAAACCCTACTGCATGAAAAGTTACATTACTGCCATTGGTACCGCCGTACCGCCCAATCAGATTACTCAGACACAAGTGGCCGACTTCATGGCCCAAGGGCTGCAACTGGAAGAAACCGAAGCCCGTCGACTACGGGCTTTGTATCGGGCCTCGGGCATTCAAACGCGCCACACGGTATTGTCAGATTATACCCGGCAGCCCGGCGAATTTGAGTTTTACGGCAATGAAGCCGGTATGGAACCGTTTCCAGCCATTGACCAGCGGATGGAACTGTACCGCCGCCATGCTACGCCGCTATGTATTGCCGCTATCCGGGATTGCTTGAATGCCTACCCGGAATTTGAAATAAACCGTTTGACGCATTTGATCACGGTGAGTTGCACGGGCATGTACGCACCTGGAATCGACATTGAAATCATTGAACAGATGGGTTTTCCGACCAACGTGCAGCGGACGGCCATTAATTTTATGGGATGCTATGCGGCGTTTCCGGCACTGAAAACAGCCGACCACATTTGCCGGGCTAATCCTGAGGCCCAGGTGCTGATTGTGTGTGTCGAATTGTGCAGTATTCATTTTCAGAAACACCGCACCGACGACCACCTGCTGGCCAATGCACTCTTTGCCGATGGTGCGGCGGCTGTGTTGGTACAAGCTCAGCCTACGCCTAACGCATTACAGCTCAAGTCGTTTTACGGCGACATTATTCCGGTGGGCAAAAAAGACATGGCCTGGCACATTTCCAATTTCGGTTTTGAAATGACACTTTCGGCCTACGTGCCCGACCTGATTGAGCAAGGCATTCATACACTTACGCAGAATCTGCTTCAGAATCTGCCCATCACCCGTGACGATATCGGGTTGTTTGCCATTCATCCGGGAGGCAAGCGGATACTGGAAGTCATTGAGAAGCAACTCGGCTTATCACCCGACGACAACTGCCATGCGTATGAAGTGTTGCGCAACAATGGCAACATGTCGTCGCCTACAGTACTATTTGTGCTGCAGTCCATCCAAAAAAGCCTGCATTTGGCGTTACGGGGCACACATATTTTGAGTTTTGCTTTCGGTCCTGGCCTGACATTGGAATCGATGCTTTTGGAGGTGGTGTAAGGGAATTTCGGAGTTGGGAGGGCGGATTGCGGAAGTTGTCATAATCATGATTGGTCAAATTAGGCGATTGCCAGGAATGTAGAACACGCTTTAACTTGTTCCTTTTCCATTCAAACCATTCTGATTTTTGAAAAGCACGCCAGTCAGACACTAGGTATCTTACCGAATGCATAATGCTCGGATAAATTATATCGTTCGGATGAGAAAGCGGGCAACCACAAGAGTTGTCCCCACAATACCTGAACAAACCAAAGCCTGTTGGACATTCTAATCCGTTTCACCCATAAAATCTGTTTCAATCTGTGGTTAAGACATTATTGATCTATGAAAACACGTAGTTACGAAAAGGAAATCATGGACGAGTTCAGCCTGGGAGGCGAGGCGATGGCTCAGACCTTGCGTGAACTGCGGTTTATCAATCATTGGTTGGGTGGCAACGCCGTTACCTTGCAGGGTTTGGATATTTTAAAAGATACTATTTCCAAACCAGACATTGAGATTGCTGACATGGGCTGTGGGGGAGGTGACATGCTGGTGCTGATGGCACGCTGGGCCCGGAAAAAACAACTGGCCGCACAGTTTTTTGGCATAGACGCCAACGATTACATCATTGGGTATGCACAGGAACACACCACCGGTTTTCCCGAAATCCGTTACCAGAATCTGAATGTGTTTTCGCCCGAGTTTCAGAGTCAGGAATACGATATTGTGACTTGCACACTGTTTTGCCATCATTTTACCGACGACGAATTAATCGAACTGTTTCGCAACCTCAGGCAGCAGGTTCGCGTAGGCATTGTCGTTAACGATCTGCACCGGCATTGGCTGGCCTACCATTCCATCAAATGGCTCACCCGTTGGTTTTCCAAGTCGTATCTGGTGCGTAACGACGCCAAACTATCCGTCAAGCGGAGTTTTTTGCGGAGTGACTGGGAGCGGATTTTGAAAGAAGCTGGAATTGAAAAATACCAGTTGGTGTGGCGCTGGGCTTTTCGCTGGCGGTTGGTTATTTTTGCGTAGCAGGCTCGAAGCTAAATCAGAATGGCAGGTTTTTTGTGCAGAAAAGATACTATTTTGTCCTTCTGAAAACACAATCTTTCTTACCCTTAACTTAGTTGCATCGCTTATGAAAAAAAGTGTTCTTTTATTGATGTTGCTGGCTGTCAGTGTTCTTGCTTTTACTACTCCCCATCAGCTCATGCCTACTTCCTTGCGCGTAACCGTGCTGAACGATGCCGGAAATACGCAGGAAGGTGCCAAAGTAACCTTGTATCTAACCCAGGAAGACTACGAAAAGGAACAGAATCCGGTGGCCGAATCGCAAATGACCAACAACAAGGGGTTTGCCACGTTTCGCAACCTGGAAACCAAGGTGTATTACATGACCGTTTCGAAAGGCGACATGGACAATGCCGGAGCGTCTATCAAAACGGAAGCTTTGAAGTCAGGTGTGCTCAACAAAGTAAATGTCATTATTGAATAAGGTTGCAGGCGCCGAAAAAACGGTAAAACAAAAAGTTGGCTATAACTCAACGGTATAGCCAACTTTTTGTTTCCGGGCATTGAAAATCTCGCCGTTATCGGCAATATACACGTAGTTTTTATTGGCGTTGTAAATCATGAACGCATAGCCCTCCAGGTTTGATCGCATCAGTTTGCCAATGACCTGCATGCCCTGAGGCGTTGCCTTGATCAGGTCAAGCTTTTTAGTCAGGTAATAATCATTGCTGGGATTGGCATTGAAAATGACCTTGCCCACCAGCGACTGCCGGTCTACGGGCAGGGAAGAAGACTGCGAGCCGGAACCGTTTTCCTGGGTTGGAGAATTGTCCTGCGTGGGGGCAGGCGTATTTTTTACAATCGGTTCAGACGTACCCGCTTCATCGGCTTGTTTCCAACCTACGGCAATGGCTTCCAGGCGGGCACTGCGCGGCGGGTGCGTAGAGGTGCCCTGGTCGTCGGCAAGCATGCGAATGGCCGCTTGCGCATCGGTTAGGCTGGCTCCCATTTTTCGCAGCACAAATCCCGAAAATTCATCAGCTTCGAGTTCGTTGGAAGGGCGGCTTCCGCCGAATGCCAGCGTATGGCCGTTGAGGTGATGGCCTATCTCGTGGGCCAGTATGCTGATGGCAGCCCAGTTGGTGCCCGTGGCCCGTTGCATTTGCGAAATGAAGTTTTGGCTATAGAGAATATACCGCTTGTTGTCGTAAATAATCGCGGCTGCGTTTTCAACGTTGGCGGCCTTGATTTCAAAGCGCGGTTTGAGACCCATCACCCGCATAATCTGGGTAATGGCCTGGTTGGCTTCCTGGCTAGGTACAAACTCATACAGATCAGACGCCATCGACTCGCCCAGATACGTACAACTGTGCGAAGTCTCAATGGATAACGGGTATTGGGCATGGCTATAGGTACAGGCACACACCGCAAACGAAAGGCAAACCCAAAGCTTGCCCAGGAGAAGAGGTTTGTTCATAAGACAGAAGAAAAAAGATGACTGTAGAGCTATCTCATTCGTGCCGGAAGGGTGTAGTGCGTATGTACCTGAATAACTGTAATTACTGACTTTTATTGTGTGATAATCAGCCGGTTTTTGCTTTTTGTAAGATACTATTTTATGCGTTTGTTCGCTACTGTTCGAAGGAAATCGAAGAACATTTTTCAAAAATGATGCCAATTTACAGGCTCTTGGGTTCCAGCAAATCCCATAAATTTCCGTACAAATCGGCAAAGACAGCTACCGTGCCATAAGCTTCTTCGCGCGGGGCTTCTTTGAAATCTACTCCGGCGGCGGTCATCCGGTGGTAATCGCGCCAGAAATCATCGGTATATAGAAATAAAAACACCCGGCCTCCGGCTTGGTTGCCTATGTAGCGGGCTTGTTCTTTCCCATCAGCTTTAGCCAATAACAGGCAGGTTCCGGTTGGGCCTTTTGGAGACACCCGCACCCAGCGTTTGGTGTCGCTAAGTGCACTGTCTTCGACCAGGGTGAAGCCCAGTTTCTGTATATAAAACTGAATGGCTTCGTCGTAGTCATTGACTACCAGCGTAATGTGTGCAATGGCTTGGTTCATGTCTTGAAAAGACCTGCAAGCAGAAGCAGGGTTTTTACTTTTTGAAACATACTATTTCCGCTATTCACGCATTACCCAGCCGCTAACCGAATTAGAAGAACCTTCCACAACGATCTTATAAAACGGGAAAGGAACTTGACTTATATCCAATGTGACATAACGGCGGCCCGCAACCGATAAATGTTATATTACGGAATCGTAAAATTTACAAAATCAAAAGAGCCGACACCGTAGGGTATCAGCTCTTTTGATCTTTTGGTAAGTGCTTCTTTTGTCTAGGGGCAAAGTCAAAAGCGTCATTTCTTTCGCAGCCGGATGTTGGTCCGGCTTTCTTCGCCATGAATCAACCGGATGATGTTTTTCTGGTGAGTGAGTACCACAATGGCAAACATGGCAAATCCGAATATGATCAGAATGGGGTCGTCGGGACTGAAGCGGGGCATCAGCAACAGCAACGGAAATGCCAGAGAGGCAATCATTGAACCCAGCGAAACGTATTTGGAAAGCACCAGCACCAAAAAGAAAATGAGGATGCACAGCAATGCGGCTTCTACATGGATGGCAAGCACCATACCCAGCAACGTGGCCACGCCTTTGCCGCCGCGGAAATTGGCATAAACCGGAAAGATGTGACCGATAACGGCAACAATGCCAATGCACAACTGATAGGTAATCAGATTGGGCTCGGTGAAGGCATGCAAGTGCAACAGAATGCTGGCAAGGGAAGTGGCCGTCCATCCTTTGAAAATATCGACTGCCATTACAATGGAACCGGCTTTTTTGCCCAGAACCCGAAAGGTATTGGTTGCGCCTGAGTTGCCACTACCATAGTGGCGTATGTCAATGCCGTGAAAGGCTTGACCGTACCAAAGCGCCGTAGGAAGTGAACCAATCAGGTAAGAAATGACAAAGCCAGCAATGATCAATACTATTTCCATTCGTTAGTTTATTCTCTTTTAAAATTTCTCTATAGTTTACTGTTCAGGCTAAAACCCTTGTTCCATGCGTTCAAAGATAGAAAAGCTGCTACTGATTTTCAAAAGAAAACCTGGCACTTTCGTACATTCAAACGCGGCTTTTCCGAGGTTGGTTTGGCCCAAATTAAAAGGTAAGTGTACAAAAATCAGGCTAAATTACATAAAATTTCGGATAAAAACTAACTTTATATTTGCCAACTTGCTCTATGTCAGGCTCTATCCTTTTTAACGGATTGAAACACCACCGGCAGATTATCCGGGATTTTGTACGGGATTACCCACCCGAGCAGCTACCTGACTTGGAACAGGCCCTGTTGCCAATCGGAAATTCGCAGATGGATTTGTACACGGGCACGCTGAGCGAAACGGCCATTGGTGAGGAAGTAATTGGGCAATTAATTGCCATGCGGATACTGAATAGAGAGGAATACATTGCCTACTTGCAGCCACACTTTTACCAATCCGTTGTGTTGAGTGATGCTTCACACTGGATACTCCGGCTAGGAGAGCGTGACAATCAGCACGTTCACATTCATCCGGCCCGGTACTCGCCCCATACGTTGCGCGTAAAAGCCACCACTCTGAAAACCGCCATTGCCGTTCGGATCTGGCAGAAGGCGAATGCGGAAGCTGTTGCTATTGCCACACTCAACCAGATTCGGAAAACAGCATTGGCGCTTTCGCCTATCCGAAGCTTAGAAGAAACGCAGTCGCTGCAAAAGATACTGGCCGTCCTGGCTTAGCAATAACAAAATATACCTTCTCGCCAATGTGACAGAAGGGATTGGAAAATAGTATCTTTTTGAAAAGCAAAACCCGGCTTATGGAAGGGCCGGTTTGCAAAATGCGTTCACAAACAATTCCCGGCAAAATACTCTTTTGGAAGCACCAGTTAATGGGTTCGTCCTAAAATTGGTGGTAATCCGTAATTCAGAATAGTATGGCGCCAAAAGCAAAAACCCCATCGGATTCATTCGCTACTCAAACTCCAATGCAACCTTTTCGGTTTCGGGATGACTGGTGCAGGTAAGCACCCAACCCTCCGCCAAATCGCTGTCGGTAAGCACTTCATTGATCGACATGCGCACTTTTCCGCTGGTACATCGGGCAATGCACGCAGAGCAGCGCCCTCCCCGGCAACTATAAGGCAGTGCAATGCCTTGTTCGAGAGCCACTTGCAAAATGTTTTTGTAAAACGGAACCGCCAATTCAAATTCTTGTCCCCGGTACCCGACTTTCACACGGCTGGGGGGCATCTCGGCATGAACCACGTTTTCTTCGAGGGTTGTTACAGGCGTAACGATAAAATGTTCCTGGCGTATCTGGCTGGCATGAAACCCCATGAAACGCAGCGTGATATCGGCCATGCGCATCACCGCTACCGGCCCACAGAGATAAAACAAGGCATCTTCCGAACGAAAATGCAAATGCTGATTCACCAGCCGTTCCACTCGGGAATTGGTCAGTCGGCCCAATTCGGCGTTTTCGCCCAGCTCGTGTTTAGGAGCTTCGCTAAACAGGTAAAGACACCGAAATTGGGCCGCATACCGCTTTGCCAGATCGTCCAAGGCATTTTTGAAAATAGCGGATTGCGGATTGTGATTGGCATAAATGAGGGTGACGTGACTTTGGGGTTCGCGTAGCAAAAGGGTTTTGAGCAACGAAAACAACGGAGTAATGCCACTTCCGGCAGCTACCAAAATAACATCCCGCGAATGGGCAAAACCCGGCTTCAATATAAACCGCCCCGCCGGATGCAACGATTCCACCACATCGCCGACTTTGAGTGTATCCAGCAAATGCCTCGAAATCTCACCATTGGCAACCCGCTTGATGGTAACCGCCAGTTCCGGATCGGCATCCGGCGACGAACTCATCGAATACGAACGGCGCACCTGATGGCCATAATGCGGCACCAGAAACGTCAGGAACTGCCCTGCCTGATAGGCAATAACCTCAGGACGGGTGTTTTCCAATACATAGGTTTTGGTGTCAGCCGTTTCCGGAATGATGTTTGTAACACGAAGCAGCAGATTGTCATTCATAGGCAAAAAAAACCGTTTATCCATTTAAAGAACTGTACATGTAACTCAACTCCTTTTCGGGTAACATAGCGATTAAACCTTTCACATTTTTGTAAATCCAAAAGCAGTCTATACGCCTAAAAATAGTATCTTTTTTATTGACAAAACTCCCGCAAACGGATTGAGCCATGAAAACACTGCATTTTTTTCTGTTTACACTGCTTGGGCTGGCTTCGGTTCCGTTGATGGCCCAAACCACCCAATTAACCGGGAGCCTGGCCGACGCCAAAGACAAAAGCCCGCTGATTGGCGCCACCGTACTAATCACCCCAGCCTCGGATACGACGCGCAAAACGTATACCCTCACCGATACCGAAGGCAACTTTACCGTGGCCGCTACCTTCGGGCAAACCTATCAGCTCACGGCCAATTACCTGGGCTATGACGTGTTAAAGAAAACCATTTCAGTGAATACTGACAATCCGCAACCGGAAACGTTGTTTCTTACCCCAAGGCCCACCCAGCTCAACGAAGTGAAGGTGACCGCCAAACGGTATGAAGAACGGGCTGTGCAAAAAAACGACACGACCGAATACAATGCCAATGCGTTTAAGACCAACCGGGATGCAACAGCCGAAGACCTGATCGGTAAAATGCCCGGAGTCACCGTTGAAAACGGCACCGTAAAAGCCCAGGGCGAAGACGTAAAGAAAGTACTGGTGGATGGAAAAGAATTTTTTGGTGACGACGCCACGCTGGCCTTGCGCAACCTGCCCGCCGAAGTGATCGACAAGATTCAGGTGTTTGACCGGCTGAACGAGCAATCTCAGTTTACGGGTTTTGATGACGGCCAATCAGTGAAGACGCTGAATATTGTGACCAAAGCCGACAAACGCAACGGGCAGTTTGGCAAGGTGTACGCAGGGTATGGCACCGATGACCGCTACCAGGCAGGCGGCACGCTCAATGTTTTCAAAGGAACCAGCCGTTTGTCCATTCTGGGCCTGAGCAATAACATTAATCAGCAAAACTTTGCTAGCCAAGACATTGTGGGAGCATTCAGCAGTGGAGGTGGCAGTCCGCGTGGTGGTGGGAATCGCGGTGGCGGACGTGGAGGTCAGGGTGGCGGCAACAGTGCTAATTTTATGGTAGGCCAGCAAAGCGGTATTGCCACTACCAATTCGTTTGGCCTGAACTACTCTGACAACTGGGGCAAAAAGGTGACCATTAACGGTAGTTACTTTTTCAACAAAGCCAATACGCAGAACCAGGAATTGCTGAACCGGGAATATTTCCTCTCGGCCGATTCTAGTCAGTTTTACAAAGCAAACACTTTCAGTGGCAACACCAACTGGAACCACCGGCTTAACTTCCGGATCGAATACAAAATCGATTCGTCCAATTCGCTGGTTATCACGCCGCGCGTCAGCTTTCAAAGCAATAACTCGCTCAGCAATTTGCTGGCCGACACCCGGCTTTCGGACGGCAATCTGCTTAATCAGCTTACCAACGACTATTCATCCAACCGGGTTGGTTACAACATCGGCAATGAAGTGCTATACCGGCACCGGTTTGGCAAGGCAGGGCGTACGTTTTCACTTGGTGTCACTACTTCCTGGAACAAAAGCGATGCAACCAACCGGCTCTATTCCATTGCCGATTACCTGGCTGACGAAGACCTGACCGAAACAACCAACCAGCTGACCACTGCCAATACGCGCAGCTTTACCCTTTCGGGCAATGCCGTCTATACCGAGCCGCTGAGTAAGAAAAGTCAGTTGCAGATCAACTACACGTCGTCTTTTACCCAGTCAAATTCTGACAAGAATACGTCTGACTACGACGAAAACACCGGCTCGTACAGCAACCTGAACACGTTGCTTTCGAATGTGTTTGACAACCAGAATTACGTCAACCGGTTGGGGACCGGCTACCGGTTTCGCACCGACAAGCTCAACCTGATGGCTAACGTGTCGTTGCAAAAAGCCGATCTGCTGGGCAACCAGACCTTTCCGCGGGAAAGTGTGGTGGACAAAAGCTTTTACAATGCCTTGCCGTCTTTGATGCTGAATTATCGGTTTACCAAAAACAGTAACTTGCGAGTCATGTACCGCACGTCTACCAATCTGCCGTCGATTACACAGCTGCAGAATGTGATCAACAACAACAACCCGCTGCTGCTCACTGCCGGTAATCCGAACCTGAAACAAGAGTATTCACATTCGTTTACGACACGCTATTCACTGGCAAATCCGGATAAAGGCCGTACGATGTTTGTATTGCTTTCGGCCACCCAAACCCAGAATTACATCGGAAACGGAACCTTCATTGCCCAGCGTGACACCGTGTTGCCCCAAGGTGTCACCTTAAACAAAGGGGCCCAATTGTCGTATCCGGTAAACATGGATGGGTATTGGAATGCGCGTACCCTGTTTACGTATGGCTTGCCTGTCGGGCTTATCAAAAGCAACGTGAACCTGACCAGCGGGTTTACCTACGGCCACACGCCGGGCATGATCAACCAGCAAGCCAACCTGTCTAACAGCTACATGTTTAGCCAGGGCGCGGTGGTGAGCAGCAACATCAGCGAGAAAGTAGACTTTACTCTATCGTACACGGCCAATTATAGCATTGTCAAAAATTCGCTGCAACCGCAACTGAACAACAATTATTTCTACCACCTAGCCAGTGGCAAACTCAACTGGACTTTTGGCAAAGGCTTTGTGTTGCAAAACAGCCTCAACTACACGCAATACATGGGATTAACCGGCGGATTCAATCAGGATTATCTGTTGTGGAATGCCAGCATCGCCAAGAAATTCCTCAAAAACCAGAATGGCGAGCTGAAGCTGTCGGCCTTTGATTTGCTGAACCAGAACAACAGCATTTCCCGCTCCATCACCGAAACCTACATCGAAGATACCCAGACGCAGGTGCTCAAGCAGTATTTCATGCTCACATTCACCTATACGATGCGGAATTTCGGAAAATAAACCGGCTGGTAAAACCGGCGGTTTTGTACTGCCAAATCCTACTATTTTCCCTCGAAAAAATTGTCAAAAAAAGCCCAGAGATTGCCCGATACTGGCACACTATTTTTAATCTTCTTTTCATCTAAAAAAGCCTGATTTTCAGGCTTTTTTACGGTAAATATTTCTGACGAATTCACTTGCTTGTCCCGGTTTATTTTGTATTTTACGTAGACAATCTCCTAGATCCTATCTTTTATGAAACAAAACTACCTCATCATATTGTCTGTGGCACTCATTCTGGGATGTATCTCCCTGAAAGCCAGCTCCCAAACCATGCAATACACCGGCGGAAGCTCTGTGCGCATCAACATTTCGGACGGCAAAAAAAGCTACGAGTTCACTACGCCTCAAATCAAAGGCCGATACAATACCCGACTCAAGCGATTTGAGTTTGTCATGATGGTATCGGAGGTAGCTCCCAAACAGAACAATTCGTTCTTTCTTTCTCTGTTTAATTTCATCTTTCATACCGACCAATCCGATCAGGTAAATATGTATGCTTACCTGCCATCCGAGACCCGGAATTTTGAAAGTTTCGTCAATCCCAAAACGTTGCTTTTGACCGGCCAGGTCGAGATTGCCGGAAAGACCTACCAGCTTCCGATAACCATGAACCTGAAATACACAAGCGGAACGCTCTATTATGGTCTACAGGGTCAGTTTTCGTCTGACTTTGGCTCCATTACCGCATCGGCCGACGAAAAGCCCATTCGTCCACGCGAAATTCAGTTTGTAGTGCCTGAAAGCCCGATGGGCATTTACCTGGAAGAATAAGCCGGGTTTTGCTTTTCAAAAAGATACTATTTTGCAACTGACATAAGTCGCCATTACATTGCCTTCTGCGCCAGTAGAAAAAGTATGAATGACGAGTAGAAATAAAAAGCCGCTCTGAAACTCAGAGCGGCTTATAATCAATTAGTAAATTCAACAGTAAATGTCACCCTATCTGAAGGCGGGTGAAGCATTGATCTAAAACGACGGCATACATTTGTCCGAATTTTTCATAGCACCAAGCCCGTAAGACTTGTACTTCTTCTTTGATAAGCGAAGTGAGTGCTTTTCGCAATTCTTTTTCGAAGAGTCGGCGGTCAAAGCTGACTTTTTCTAGGATAGTTTTTGCGTATTCCAACATAGCCTTAAATAGTTTGTTTTAAAACACTTCCAGCCAATCCTGCATCGTTCAACCGTGTATCTTAGATAACCTAAAAACGGAGCAAAACATACTGTAAAGTGCTAAAAATGAAGAAGAATTAAAAAATTAAGTAAGCGCAAGTTGAGAGTATAAATATAAAAACTTTTTTGAGATATAACCTACTTGTTCTCAAAAATTTAATCTTTTTACTCTCTTTATTACTTTAAGGTTACTTAAGGTTTGCTCGCATATAACATTGCTTATCGCAGTGCAAATATATATAACTTTTCAAATGAAAAATGTGCTTTTATTAATATTTTTTTCAGAGAAAACCATACACATAGCAAAAGTTATATTCTCTGCGGGCATGCTATTTATACTAAGTGCTACCTCTACTTCATAAAAGTAAATTCCTCTTAGGCTAACTGCTTTTATTACCTATTTGTTCTTTGATATTTACAATTTTTTTGAGAGAGCATTTCTGTAGCATTGCTCTGGAAATCGTTTATTTGTTCAATTTTTCTTGCATTGTACCAAAAGTCACCAGATTTGCCAAAAACATCAATCTTCAGCCTGGTTGTAGTAACGTTACTGACTGCCAGCGAATTAGCTTACTTTTGTTGTCCATGGAAGAGTACACGATGCTTAGGGAAATAAAATTGGAGTTGCGTGACGATGGATTTCAAAAGACCTGCTAATTTTGCGCCATGCAAGATCGTTACATGCAACGCGGCGTTTCGGCATCCAAAGAGGATGTTCACGCGGCCATTAAAAACATTGACAAAGGCATTTTTCCCAAGGCTTTTTGTAAAATTATTCCCGATATGTTGGGAGGTAATCCGGAGTGGTGCAATATTATGCACGCCGACGGTGCCGGCACCAAATCGTCACTTGCGTATCTGTATTGGCGTGAAACAGGCGACTTGTCGGTATGGAAAGGCATAGCGCAAGATGCTGTGGTAATGAACACTGATGATTTGTTGTGTGTGGGTGTCACAGACAATATTTTGCTTTCTTCAACCATTGGCCGCAACAAAAACCTGATTCCGGGCGAAGTAATTGCCGCCATTATCAATGGTACCGAAGAGGTGCTGCAAATGCTGCGCGAGCAGGGAATGGACATTTATAGCACAGGAGGCGAAACGGCTGATGTAGGCGATTTGGTTCGGACCATCATTGTCGATAGTACGGTGACAGCCCGGATGCCTCGCGCCGATGTGATCAGCAATGACCGCATTGCGGCTGGCGATGTGATTATAGGGTTGTCCTCGTTTGGCAAAGCAACTTACGAAACGGCTTACAACGGCGGCATGGGAAGCAATGGGCTTACTTCGGCCCGGCACGATGTGTTCTCAAAATATGTGGCCGACAAATATCCGGAAAGCTACGACACCAGCCTGAACCCGGAAATAGTATATTCTGGAAGCCAAAAACCTACCGATTCCGTTGTGGTGCAATACCGCGATGCCAGCGGCCAGATGGTGAATGAAACGATTGACGCCGCTCGGCTTGTGCTGTCGCCTACGCGTACGTATGCACCGGTGATTCATGCCATTCTGAAAGAATTACGGAGTCAGATACACGGAATGGTGCATTGCAGCGGGGGAGGGCAAACCAAGGTGTTGCACTTCGTGGATTCGTTGCATATTATCAAAGACAATCTCTTTGCATTGCCGCCTTTGTTTGAGTTGATTCAGCGGGAAAGTGGTACTTCCTGGGTGGAGATGTACAAAGTATTTAATATGGGCCACCGCATGGAACTGTATCTGCCCGAAGCGTATGCCCAGCAGGTAATAGACATTTCCCGCAGCTTTAATATTGATGCTCAGGTTATTGGCCATGTTGCGGATGCTCCTCAAAAACGGTTAACCATTCGCAGCGCCTACGGCGAGTTTGTTTATTGAAACAGTTTGTAACCTGTACGCGTCGAAATTCAGGACAGGCTTCTGCTGTTATAGAAGTATAGGCTAATCTGTTGTGAGCCAGTTACTTTAAAACTTTATTCTTATCTGGTGTTTCAGGAAATAGTATCTTTCCAGCAACCAAAACCTCCCTATGACTATCGATGACCTTAAGTCCCGGAATATGCTTTTGTTTGAATGCATTTCGGGAAGCCGGGCTTACGGGACCAACCTGCCCACCTCCGATACGGATATCAAAGGGGTCTTTGTGCTACCGGAAGAGGACTTTTACGGACTTACCTATGTGGAACAGGTCAGCAATGAATCCAATGACATTGTCTATTACGAATTGCGCCGGTTTGTGGAATTGCTTACCCGCAACAATCCCAATGTGATGGAGATGCTCAACTCTCCCGCCGACTGTATTCTATATATGCATCCGTTATTTAGACTGCTTGATCCACAGGTATTTCTGAGCAAATTGTGTCAACAAACGTTTGCAGGGTATGCCATGACGCAAGTACAGAAAGCACGCGGATTGAATAAGAAAATCCTGAACCCGATGGAAGTGCAGCGCAAAGACGTGCTGGATTTTTGTTATGTGACCCAGGATGGAGCCACGCTGCCCTTTCGAAAATGGTTGGAAATACGAGGCTTCGTGCAGGAACAGTGCGGATTGGTGAATCTGAACCATCTGCGGAATATGTATGCTTTATACTATGATGCAGCTGATAATCTGGGTTTTAAAGGGGCTATGCAGAAAGAGAGTTCTAACGAAGTGTCGGTAAGCAGTGTGCCTAAAGACCGGAAGCCCGAGACCTATCTGTATTTTAACAGAGAAGGGTACTCGTCGTACTGTAAGGATTACCGCGAATATTGGGAATGGGTAGAGAAGCGTAACAATGAAAGGTATCAGAACACCCTTTCGCACGGTAAGAATTACGATGCCAAAAACATGATGCATACCATTCGTCTGCTCGAAATGGCCGAAGACATTGCCAATCAGAAAAAAATCATTGTACGTCGCCCTAACCGGGAATACCTTTTGCAGATTCGAAGAGGAGAATTTAGTTATGAAGAATTAGTAGCTCTTGCCGAACAGAAAATTCAAAAAATCGAAGAGCTATTTGTTGTTTCCGATCTGCCTCAACAACCTGATTGGCGACAAGCCAACCAGTTGCTGTTGAACTTACGGAGGCAGTGGTACGCTGAGAGATAGGATTTTCAGAATGGCAAATCAAGTTTTATTGGAAGCTTCCATGGCCCGATGCTTTTTTAGTTTTCCATAAAGAAATAAATGCGGGTTTTATGGTTGATTTTCAGCAGTTTAAAGCTAATTTTGTGGCCTGGTAGTGAATGCGCTGTTTTGGTGGCTCAGAAGTCAATCTTCTTTTACTTAAAAAAATGCAGCAATAGTTTAAAAATCAAGAAGAAATCAAACTAAAGTCTCATTTTTTCGTTACAGAAAATAAATACAGATGCCTGTAACTATTTTTTAGAGGTTACTAAGTCTTAATAAAAAAGTGTTTACTTTTTCTTATTGTCAAATTAATAGGTATGAATGCTGCTGATTTTGATCGTCAGGAAAAACAAGTTCGTAACTTGCGCGCTACCCTGGCAGTGGTAATTGCAAAACTAAGATTGAATAAAACACAGGAAGAAGATGAATCAGCCCAAAGTCACTTTGTAAGCAAGGAAGGACTGATTAAGTACATCCAGAGTTTGATTGTACAAGCCATGGAAGGAAACGATGCAATCGAAATTCCTGAATTTTATTATGATCGCAGCGAGTTAAGTAACTATCCTCAGTTGAAACAAGCCTTATCCAATGCCCTGACAGGGCTGCAACGCCTGGCTTTTGATAAGCACCTGACGTTAGATGGCATCTATAGAGATTTGATGGGAAGCCTACGCGAACTGGAGGTATAATCTGTTATTGTTTCTTATCTTTTTCTGTATTTGCATAAGGCAGCGTTTTTGCTAGTTTTTGGGTAACAAACTGCTGGATTTTTTCGCTGTCTTTTAATACGGCTGTGCATCGCCAGAGAGCTTCAGGATGGTTGCTATCATAAATACGCAAATCAAAATTAGTATCTGTAGATTTAACAGAGCCAACGACAAAAAAACCTGTTGTACTCAACAATACAACATTACTCGCCGCTGAAACATTTTTTTGCCTTTGCTGAGTCAGTGTTCTCCCTGTTACAACTGCATCAACACCTAGTTGACGACACAATTCTTCTTTCGGTAATCTCACGATTTTGTCAGGTGTAATGCCTGCTTGTTGTAAAAGGTTATTTGTACTCTCAATAGACAAAATCCGGGCTGAACATCCTTTTTGTTGAAAACAGTTGTACAATATGGCTTGTAATTCATACCCCTTATCATTCAATTGCTTTCTGAAATCATTAATATCCAGATCCTTTGGTCTGTAGCCACCTGCAATACTTACCTCGATTGGGAGAATGGCAATGAGGCAATGCTCTTTTAAAAGTTGCGGCGTATTCTTGTTTTTGTGTATTTGATAAGGAGCACAGGCTATCAAACCAAGAACCATTACTAAGCATAAGCCTGACTGCATTGATTTCGTTGCGATGAAAGAGGAGGGGTTTTTCATTTCTAAAAGATACTATTTTTTAGACATAGAAAAGCCCTGAGAGATTTATCTTTCAGGGCTTTTGAGTTGTCACGTCAGATCTATTTATTCGGCTTTGCCGGCATTGAGCTCATCCTGGAGTTTTTTCAACTCATCCATTTTGCCGTCACGGGCCAAAGCTGCTTGCTGTGGCCAGGTAGTGGCATCGTGAACTTTGAAACGAGAACCGGCAGCATCCATGATTTCTTCAATTTTAGCGGACTCAGTATCTGCTAATTGAGCAAAAGTAGTGATTCCGGCATTGTTGAGCAATTCGGCGATTTTAGGACCGATGCCTTCGATAATTACTAGGTCATCACCTTTTGCTACCTCTGTTTTGGCAGGTTTTGCTTTAGCAGGAGCAGTAGCTTTTTTAGGCTTTTCGACATTTTTGTCTGTAGCAATTGCATCTACTACAGCTTTGAATGCTTCCGGATGATTCATGGCCAGATCGGCAAGCACTTTGCGGTTCAATTCGATCTCTGCCTGAGCAAGTTTGCCCATGAATACTGAATAGGAAATGCCATGTTCGCGGGTAGCGGCATTGATACGCTGAATCCACAAAGCACGGAATTCTCTTTTCTTTTGTTTGCGGTCACGGTAAGCGTAAGTAAGGCCCTTTTCGATTTTGTTTTTCGCAACGGTCCATACGTTCTTTCCGCGGCCCCAGTAGCCCTTAGCGAGCTTCATCATTTTTTTGCGGCGGGAACGAGCCGCCACAACGTTGACTGATCTTGGCATAGTAAAGTAAACACTTGTTTTTTGATGGTAGGCGACCTGACTAATCGCAGGTACTTCAGGCCTGACATCGGGTGAAACATACAACCGGTTTTCCTGATTTCAGGAAAACCTATTAATTAAATAGCCAATAGAGCTTTGATTCTCGGCATATCGGCATCACTTACCAAGGCAGCATGACGTAGGTTACGCTTGCGTTTGGTTTCCTTTTTGGTCAGGATGTGATTTTTGTAAGCGTGTTTGCGCTTAATTTTACCGGTACCTGTAATCTTAAATCTCTTTTTTGCTCCGGAAATAGGTTTAATCTTCGGCATTTTTGATAAAGAGTTAAGTTTGAATAACGTGACAACTCAAATGAGCCTGCAAAAATAGTATATTTTCTGATACGAAAAGCTACTTATTGCGTTTTTTATTACAGTAAACGCATAAAAGTTCAGGGTTCAGAACTCAAATGTTCCAGTTTATCTATCTGGAACATTTGAGTTCTGAACCCTGAACAAAATAGTATCTGTTTAGGTCATAAAACCTGAGTAGAGTCTAAGTCTATTTTTTAGGTTTGGGGGCTAATACAACAATCATGCGTTTTCCTTCCAGTTTGAGAGGAGCTTCAGGTTTGCCTAGTTCATCAAGTGCCGCAATAAAACGTTGCAGTACAGCCTGTCCACGTTCTTTGAATACAATGGCACGGCCCACAAATTGAACATATGCTTTTACTTTAGCGCCTTCTTTTAAAAAGCTTTGGGCATGCTTTAATTTAAACTCAAAATCGTGATCATCCGTGTTCGGACCGAAACGGATTTCTTTGACGACTACCTTCTGAGCCTTCGACTTCAGTTCTTTCTGCTTTTTCTTTTGCTCATACTTGAATTTTGAATAATCAACAATACGGCATACGGGAGGGTCAGCATTAGGTGAAATTTCAACAAGATCCAGATTTTCGGCTTTGGCCATTGCCAACGCTTCCTGAATGGAATAAATGCCTTGCGGAACATTCTCGCCTACTACCCGTACTTTCTGGGCTCTTATGTAGGTGTTAATTTTGTAAGGCTCCTCGACTCTCCCCCGAGGACCCATAGGTCTTTGTGGTCTATTGATGTTTACCTCCTTTTGTTTTGATTAATAATAAATTACTATGTTTGGAACGCCATTTTGTGTTCAGAAGTTTCGCCACCCTTTTATTTTATCTGATAGAATCAAACAGAAAGAACAGGGAAACACTGCAAAGATGACAAACCTGAATGGATTTCCAACCATACCAACTAGAATGGCGGAAAAATAAGCAATTGTGAGAGAAAAATAAAATACATGGTTCAATATTTTATGTAATATTTTCTCGAAAATGAAAGTTGGTTTACCATAGTTTTTTATGAACTTTCAATCTGGAACTACTGACTATCAGTAACAAGAAGATTACAAGCTATGCAAAACATTCAAATAACAGATTCTTCGCCACACAAACCCATTCAGTGGCGGCTGCCTCTCACTGTGTTTATTTTGTTTTTGGCCGGCTTGTTGCTCGTTTATTACTGGTTGGTTATGCCTGCAGAGCAACTACAGGCCAGCGAAACCACCCTGAATCCCGGAGATAGTTTACCCGCAGGCATACGACAGTTGTTACAGGCTTATCCTGAGCATCTGGTAAGTGCAACTGCTAATACACTGGTTTGGA
The DNA here is from genome assembly GCA_963520985.1 of uncultured Sphingobacteriales bacterium. Taxonomy (GTDB): domain Bacteria; phylum Bacteroidota; class Bacteroidia; order Cytophagales; family 172606-1; genus Xanthocytophaga. The sequence continues at coordinate 136,759 of CAUQTA010000010.1, read as the reverse complement.
AAGACGGTACGGTGATGCCCTATGACGATGGGATTGAAAACAAAGACTACGAAACGTTACTGACCAGTCCGGATCTGGAAGACCAGATGCGCAAGCAGTATGTGAAAGGCCGTGAGTTTCCGGACCCGACTGCTCCCGGTGCGGATACCAGCAAGGCCATGTATACCCCTTTCTTTGAGAAAATGTATGGTTCCACACGTGAAGAGGTTTTAAAAAACATGCGAATCATACGCTGGTTGCCAAAAACGCAAAATCTCAAATTGTACGTAACGACTGTAAACGGCATCGATGAACGTTTGAAAGCCATTTCAGCCGAGTTGGAAGACCACCCGGAATGGTTAAAGTATGTACGTAGCCCGGGTGGCACCTTTAACTGGCGAAACATCCGGGGGTCTAGTCGGCGGAGTGTGCATAGCTTTGGCATTGCCATTGATTTAAACATCCGCTACGCCGATTTCTGGCTGTGGGACAAAGACTTGGGCCGTCCGCACAAATACAAGAACCGCTATCCTTTGGAGGTTATCGAACTGTTTGAGAAACACGGCTTCATTTGGGGAGGCAAATGGTATTACTACGATACGATGCACTTTGAATACCGCCCCGAACTATTGGCAGAGCGGGATAGCTTGCAATAAAACGGAATCGCAAACACAAAAACCTCGGTGATGAGCCGAGGTTTTTGTGTTTAAAAAGATACTATTTCGTTCGGAAAAGATCCGGCGATTTTCGCTGAAACACTACGGGTATGCTAGCCTGTGACTCGGTTATTTTTGACGAGAACTCCACGAACAACTATCCATATCCAGCCAATCGTATCCGGATTCAATGGGGGCGCCATCCGGCGGAGCCAGCGGCGTGGATGTGTTTATTTCTTTCGTATTGATGTCGTAGTTTTTCAACTGTTCCAGGGCAAAGGCGTAATGTGCTTTCCAGGTGGCATCTGTCACTTTAGCCACATTGCCCAAAAGCCAGGTTTTCAACTCAGTTAATTTCAGCAGTGCCACGGACCGTGCCTGATCAGATGCCTGCTTGTCGGCCGCTAAAGTCATTAACTGTTTGAGAAAAAGGTTATTAACGGTTCGGCTTACCTCGGCCAGGTAACTGTTTTGAGGCGGGTTTTTCCAGGTTTTGGAGATTGTATTGTCAATGACTGCATCCAAACCCGGAAGTGCCGGATTGATGGCATGCTGACTTACTAATCGTGAAGCCCGTTCCGAGTGCAGCAACAGTCGCAAGGACATGTTAGCGGCGGCTTCGGGTGGGCCCATGGGGTCGAAGGTCAGCCCGGTTCGGCGTTTGAATACTTCGCGCGGGTTTTCATCGTAACCAAACGGCCTGGGCGGGATCAGCTTGAGTATACGTTCGGGAATAACCAGATTCTCAGGCTTCAGTGTGGCGAGCAATGCATTTAAGGCACGTGTTTGCTCGGCAGCGGCTACGGGTTCATAGATTTTCTGACCATCGCCACGTGCTGCGTATGTATAAAAAGCCCCACCAATTACTTTTGCCGTAGCTTCGGTCTGATACCGGTGAAACATATACACTGGCACCAGCACTTCTTCCAGAGTTGCCATGGGTGTACCCAATGGTATTTTTTTCTCTGAAAAGTTGTCCAATGCCATTTTACGAACCTGCATGACCCGGTTCAGCTCGTCAACGGCGTTGGCACCGTTATCCCACAGGTGCGTATTGGGATGGGCACTGCCTTCCGGACGAGCATCCTGGTCGCTAAGGAAATAGAGACCTTTTTGTATGTAGTCGGATAGTATTTTGTCCAGCCCTTTTTTCTCATCCGTTCCCTGCGGAAAATCCTGGTAGGCGTAGGTAATGGCAACTTTGTCCCATTCACCGATTCCAGCTGCGTAGGCATTGGACAATTCCAGGTGATCCCCTTTGATTTCGACCAGCGGATGCGGATAATCCATTACAGACGCGCGATTGTTGATGCTGGCAATGTAGTTGTGCGGCAATCCCAGCGTATGCCCGATTTCGTGAGCGGATAACTGCCGCAGTCGTGCAAGCGATAGTTGCATCATGGCATCGGAAACCGGTTTGCCTTCTTCGTAAGCCGCTACCAACCCCTGTGCAATCAGAAAATCCTGGCGTACGCGCAGCGAGCCTAAAGTGACTTTTCCTTTTAGAATTTGGCCTGTCCGAGGGTCAATGATGCTGCTGCCATACGACCACCCGCGCGTAGACCGATGCACCCATTGCACCAAGTTATAGCGTACATCCATAGGATCGGCATCGGCCGGAAGAAGCTTCATCTGAAACGCATCTTTGTAACCAGCCGCTTCAAAGGCTTGGTTCCACCAGGCGCCACCTTCCAGCAGGGCCGAACGGATTGGCTCGGGAGTACCCGGATCCAGGTAATAGATAATGGGCTCAACAGCTTCACTGACAGCTGCTTTGGGGTCTTTCTTGGCTAGCTTATGCCGAATGATGAATTTCTTGGAAATAGGTTCACTCACCGGAGTGGCATAGTCAAAATACGAAACGGGGATCATGCCTGAGCGTGGATCAAACACGCGGGGCTGGTAAGTGCCTAACTCGGGAAGTTGCACAAATGAATGATGTTGGCGCATGGTCACGATGCTGGCCGTTGGCGTTACTTCCTGCAAATATCGCCCGGGATTGTCGCCTGTAATTGTGATGGTAGCCTCAATTTCGGTGTTTTTTGGGAAGTTTTTGGTATAAGGCAAATAAATAGCACAACGGCTGGCATCGAGTCGGTAAGCGCCTTGACGTGTACGGGCAATGCCCTGAATGGCACCTACGGCATCTTGCAGAAAGAAAGCAGTGGCGTCTACCAGTACTTTGCCGTTTTCTTCGGCCGCAACTTCAAATCCCCAATGCACCGACTGGGCAAAAGACTCGGTCACCGCTTTTTGTTCTTGTGGGTCATTGCTTACGGCACGGTAAGCGTAGTTGGGTTCGATGAGCAATACTTTGTTGCCGCTGCGCTGAAATTTCACTACATGCTCCTGGCCCAGCCTGCCGCGGTCAAGCCCGATGTCGTTGGAGCCTATACCCGTCTGCAGCGAAGGATAATACAGGAATTCTTTGTCAAGCTGACTGATCTCCAGCCATATCTTGCCTTTTTTGGCATCCCAGTAAAAAGGGATGAATCCATCGTAGCGTTCGGTGCCGGCAGTGGCGGTAACTATGGGAGAGGAGGTTTCGGAAATAGTACCTTTTTTCTGGGCAAAACCTACCTGTAAACAAAAACAGGCTACCCAGAACAGGAGTAGAGGTTGTTTCATGAAATTGAGATGGTTTGTTGATTTTCAGGCAATCTACGTTTTTTACCTGAAAAATACGATCCCTCTCAATGGGAATAACGGAAATAGCAGATCAGTGGCTTATCTCCATTGGGATTTTACATTAAAGGCAAAATTTTATTGTATCAAAACTTGATTTTGAGGCCCATTTCTTTTTTCATGATCAAAAGAGCTTCGGCGTTGCCACGGGCATCGTCTACGGGATGGTGCGTATGAGTGGTTCTGCGCAGATGCTTGAAGTTTTTGAACGTATCTTTTTCCATGCCTTTGTAGAGGCTCCCCAGATTATAGGAACTGTGACCAAAGGGATTGGTGCCCAGAAAATGATGAAAATACCAGCAGACAAACATCCAGTCGAAGCCGTTGTTATCGCTGATAAAGATAGGGCGATCCGTGCAGACTGCTTTGATCCATTCCTGAAAGCGGGCCATGACCGAAGCCGGGTCTTCAAATTGAAAGGTTTCCTCGCGGCTATGACCCGAAACAGCCAATGCTTCCGGAATAAACTTGTCGGAAATGGGCCTGAACTGGCCGTAAAAAGTTTTGTCTAATTCTGGGTTTACTGCTACTGCGCCCAGCGAAATCATCGAATAGTCGCCGGGAATCGGGCCGTCTGTTTCGACGTCCACCATAATGTAAGTCATAAAAGAAAGGTTTTTGTTTTTTCAAAGATACTATTTTTTCAGGCACTGTTTCAGAAATGAAACTAACGCTTAGTCTACAGATAGAAAAATAGCATCCCTGAAAAAACAAAAACCCCGGCTTAGTAAAATGCGTTTTCCACTACTTCTTCCGTTGCAAAAGCAATCAGATCTTTGGTGAGTTGCTCCCGTTCGGTGCAAAAGAATCCATGCGGAGACCCGCTGTATAATTCGTAATGAACTCCTGCTATCAGTTTGGAAGTGCAGTCACCGGACAACTCAACGGGAAACATCGTTGTTGATTTAGAAGCCAAGTGGTATACAAGAAAGCCATGACTCTGTAATGAGAGGCATGGCTTTCTTGTATACTCTATAATCGCTTGAATTACTGGAGATTACGGCATATTGTGTGCATTCGAATCGGTTGGTTTGGTTTGGGTAGTGGTTGTGGCGGCACTATCATAGATAGGCCCAGCCTGATCGGGGCGATACCCCGGCTCAGTACGCAAGGTGACGGGTTCTTTGGTTACACTTCCGGTGCGACCACGGGTCAACCGTCTGGAGAACAATGCCCAGACTACAAACCCGAGAAAAATAGCTCCTATTATAATCAATTCGATACCCATAGTTGACAAAAGTTAAGTGTACAACTGAATAAACAGAAAACAGAGAAATTGTATGTTAATGCCTGTTTCTCAGATACCTGCAAAAACATCATGCCCTATAATACGGTCTGCCAGACGGATAGCCTACACACCAACATTGACTATAAAGCCGAGCATCTTTTGGTACAACGGATTGGCCGCATCTTCCATTTGCCGGATCATCTGTGAATGGCTTTTTCCGGGAATCATTTCTGACGAATACGCAGTTCCTCGTTGCTTGAGTTTCTCAATGAACAACTGATTGTCTTGTAGCAGAAACGGATACGAATGGCTTCCCATAAAAATCAGAAACGGACAGGATGCATTATGCAGGAAGTTCACTGGCGAAAGTTTGTCCCACGTTTTTTCGTGTCGCGTAAAAATCTGCTCGATGTAATGCACATAGGTCGTTCCGAAATCACGAATGAACTGGCCAATGTTCAAGCCAAAGGCGTCGATCAGAATGCAGCCCTTGATAGCAGAAGTGGGTCGGTGAAGGCGATAATCCGCATCTAACGTAACCAGAGCCGCCAGGTGGCCGCCTGCCGAGTGTCCGGACAGGTAAATCCGATTGGGGTCGCCACCGTATTTTTCGATGTTGGCGTAAGTCCAGTCTACCGCAGCCGCACAATCTTCGGCCATTTTATCTACAGTCACCAGATTGCCAAGTCGGTAGTTGATAATGACCGTAACCACACCTTTTGCAGCAAAATGGGTTCCGAGAATGGAATACAGTTCTTTGCTTCCACTCATCCAGGTGCCTCCATGAATAAAAACCAATACGGGATACAGTGTGCTTGTATTGGTAACCGAAGGAATGTATATATCCAGCAGGTGCTTCTCCCGATGATATTGCGCACTTTCCGGTTTGATGTACGAAACGTTTTTCTTCGCTGGCATAGTTGATCTATGGTTTCTTTCATAAGGCGCCTGCCCGGGATTAAGTTCACTTTATGAGTCAAGCAGCCCAAGACCTAATTTTTTTGAGTAAGTATGATTTTTTTAATTAAGTAATTAGTAGTGAGTGTGTTTGGTGTTATGTCTGGACTGTCTTTTAGCAGAGACCTTCACATAAACTCTCCGCTTTGCCAACTGGAAAAATCGCTGTATTTGTGCGAAGTTGCCTGCGAAATAATGGCCAAAATAGTACCGTTGAAAAAGATGAAACCTGCCTTTTAGTAAACTTGAACACTCACAATAAAATGAGAAATTAAATCAACAGATGAGGCAGCTATTTCTATATGTTAAGCTAAAAGGCAAAAATCGGCTAAGAGGAACGCGTTTGGTGAGGATATAGAAAAATCACTAAAATTAATTGTTATGAAGTCATCAATGAGTCGTTTAGGAACTGCTGCTTTTGTAGTAAGTAGCATTCTGGGAACCTACTTTCTAAGTGGTCCCCGCAACCGAAAAAGCCGGAATCAGGTATTTCGAAAGCAGCAAAAGAAGCTGGATCGCAATCTGATTGCTCCGGCCAACGCTACCTTTGGAGTAATGTGGCCAATCATTTACCTGGGAACCACGGCCTTGGTCATTCATCAGGCGCTGCCCAGCCAGCAAGACAATCCGCGTTACCAGAAAGCCCAACCGTGGTTCTGGACGAGTTATGCCTTAAATGCATTGTTTGGCTATTTCTTTTCGTCGGGCGATAAGGCCAGCCGGGTAGGGGCCGGTATCACCACGCTAACGATCTTGCCTTCTGCTTTGGGTCTGCACCAGGCGCTGGAAATTGGTAAAACAGAGGCGCCTCCCACCGAAAATGCCTTGCAGAAGTCGGTTAGTCTGTATGCCGGATGGGTAACGGCAGCGTCTGTCGTGAGCATCAGCAACTTGCTTCTTGAGGCGGGTTATGAGCCCAATCGGGAGCGTGCTGTTCCTATGGCCCAGGCAGTATTAGGCCTTACGGGTACGTTGGGTGCCGTAGTGTCGCACCGTTTAAATGATCTGTATTACCTGCTTCCGTTTGCGGCGGCTTTTACCGGAATCGCTGCCAAGCAATCTGGTAAGCGTAATCAGGTGGCCGGCGTTGCCGGTGCTTTGGCTTTGGCAACGCTTACATGGGTGGGCCAGCAACTGTGGCGTAGTTATAGAAGAAACATTAAAATGAAAAACGCTTCTTTGCTGCCCGAAGATAATCCGAAAGAGGCTGAAACCCGGACCGAAGTGATACAGACCGGCATAGCAGCAGATATTCCGTAACACATAAGTGCACCACGCAGAGGAATTTGAACGCGATGCTGATCTTCAGACGAACCTTGGGTTTTTGCTTTATGAAAGGTACTATTTTGTAAAACCGTTTGTCAGCCATTGAACTAGTGAATGTGTACTAACACGTCCTGAAGGCCTGATAGGCTTTATTTGTTTATTTCACGTTTCAAAATAGTATCTTTGGAAACTCAAAAACCTCTCCAATGATTCTTTGCTTGAAAATGCGTTCCTGCCGAAACATTTTACTAGTGGCAGCCTGCTTACTGACGGCTTGCACGGATACCCCAACAGAAACAGCAACTACCGAAAGTGCGTCTGCAATTACATCCATTTCCGCCATTAATTTTGCGGTGATCAAAGCGCATCCGCATGATACAGCGGCTTTTACCGAAGGATTGCAGTTCTACAACGATAAGCTGTTTGAAAGTACCGGCTCACCTGCTGAAATGCCTCAGACCCGTTCAGTGATTGGGGAAGTCAATCGAGAAACCGGAAAGTTACAGAAAAAGATAGAGCTGAACCGCGATAAGTATTTTGGTGAAGGAATGGTTTTTCTTGATGGCAAACTGTACCAGCTTACCTATACCACCAAAATCGGATTTGTGTATGATGCACAGACTTTCAAACAGTTGGACACGTTTACCTTTCCCAGCAAAGAAGGCTGGGGATTAACTACTGACGGCAAGCACCTGATTATGAGCGATGGAACTGCCACTGTTACCTATCTGACACCCGGCACTTTTCAGGTAGCCAGAACCCTGCACGTAACCGACGAACACGGGGCATTGGAAAACATCAACGAGCTGGAATACATTCACGGAGCCATCTATGCCAACGTGTACACCACACCCTACATCGTGAAGATAGACCCGCAAACGGGAAAAGTAACGGGTCGCATGGATTTGTCGTCGCTGCAGCACGATGCCAAGGCGAAAAATCCGAAAGCACTGGAAATGAACGGAATCGCCTTCGACCCGGCCACCAATAAATGGTACGTTACCGGCAAATTCTGGCCAACGATTTATGAGCTGAATGTATCCATGTAGATTTTTATCTGATGTCACTGCTTACTATCTGAGAAATTAGTTGCAAGTTCTTGAATATCTGACTTTTAAGTATATTGGCTGCCTGCAAAATAGTATCCCTTGCAACGATAAAACCTCCCGGTAGATTAGTTCTTCCTTTGCTTTGATGGGAAATTGACTGAATTAAAGCTGTCAAAATCTGTACACACCAAAAAGAGAAGAAACACACAGCTTGCTAGAAGGTGACATCATACAGAAATGTAAGCTGACTGTCATTGATTCTTTGCGGCACCAGACGCATCAGGCCATTTCGAAGCGTAACCAGAAAAGGATTGCTTACCTGGGCTATCTTACCGATTTGCCATGAAAGCGTATTTATTTTTTCAGTACGTTTCAATCGTTTGTGCTCAAAGGCAATCAGGTCACGTTCGATGGAGGTTTCTTGTCCCAGTTGTTTCATCAATACCGCCGCGTCTTCTATGGCTTGGCAGGCTCCCTGGCCCATGTTAGGTGTGGTGGCGTGCCCGGCATCTCCCAGTAGCAAAATCCGGCCAAAGGCGAGGTGCTCCAACGGGTGGATGTCTATGATGTCGTTATGAATCAATTGGTTGGTTGAGGTTATACTCAACAAATAGGGGATGGGATCGTGATAATCGCTAAATGCATCAGCCAGATCGGTTATTGTTTTTTGTTTCATTTCAGGCGAATTTTGTGTCGCATTGATGCACGCAAACCAATAGACCTTGCTGCCAGTAAGCGGAGCAATGCCAAACCGACCTTTGGCACCCCAGGTTTCGGTAAAGCGGTTAAAATCGACATACCGGGCATCGGCTTCTACCACAGCACGCCAGCACGTATACCCTGCATACCGAACGCCGCTATCGGGAAGCAACTGTTGCCGGATAGCCGAATGCACCCCGTCAGATGCCAGCAGACAATCGGCCTGAGCAGTGGTTCCGTCCGCAAAGGTCGCTGTAACGGTTTTTGTGTCCTGTGCCACGCGAATGCATCTTTTTCCATACACCAACGTTTCCGCCTGCAACCGGCTGAGCAAAATCTGATGAAGAGCAGCGCGGTGAATGACAAAGTTATGCGTCCCGAATTGGCGGGTAATGGCTTCTACATTAATCTGGTTAAGTGTTGTGCCATCCTGACTTAAAATGGAACCTTGTTGCAGCAATTTGCCTGCCTGCAAAACCGGCTCACTGATGCCAATGACTTCCAGTGCTTTCATGGCATTGGCGGCAAGGATAAGCCCAGCGCCAAGGGGTTTGAACTCAGGTGTGTTTTCATAAACTTTTACTGAAATGCCCCGGCGTTGTAAGGCAATAGCGGCAGTGAGACCACCAATACCCGCTCCGATAATCATTATTTTCATAGTTGCGCAGAATGTTACTTACTTGATTTGTAAATAGATATACGAAGCCACCAGGGCAATGCATAAACACAGCGGCGAATAGAACAGTGTATCATATTGAGCAAATCGCGTATGGGTAATCCGCTTGAAAATGCCGATGTACTTACCCTCTCCTATAAAACGCAAGAAGAAAACGACAGCTATTGCCAGATTTCCATACACACACCACCACGGTGAAGCCATAAATGGCGATACTCCCTTGTAAATGGGCCGCATAGCCCAGCTAGTAGTAAAAGCCAAACCTAATAACCCCACCGCAACCAGCAATGTGCCTAGGCGGCCCGGCCGAAAAGCAGGATTGTGATCTTGTTCGGGTACCACCAGCCGAAGCCAGCCCATATGGGAGGTAAACGCCCAGTAAACATGCAAACCGGCCAGGCTGATAAACAGAACAGCATTGAGACATTTTAGCAAAATAAACAGAGACATGACTTTTATTGTGTTGAATTTTAGAACAAATGTACTAATTAGTTCTTTTAGAACAAGTGTTCTAAAAACTATTTTTCTCTACCTTTGCAGAATAGTATCTTCTTATAAGCAAAAACCGGCATGACCACCAAAGACAGAATTCTGAAAACCGCCTTGGAGTTATTCAATCAGCAGGGAACCGATGCCATTACAGTGCGCCACATTGCGAAAGAAATGAATATTAGCCATGGCAATCTGTGCTATCATTATCCCAATACCGATGCCATTATTGAAGGATTGTATCACCAGATGGTCACTGTACTCAATCAGAAGATAGGTGCCGCTGGCTCAACTCAGCTTGACTTGCAAACAGTGTATGTGATTTCGCGGGAGTCCTTTCAGGTATTTTATGAGTATCGGTTCTTGATGCTTGATTATGTGCGGATTATGCGACGGGTGCAGCCGGTATACCAGCACTACCAGGAGTTGATGTGCCAACGGAAACTTCAGTTTTCTCAGATGTTTCGGATATTGGTTGCTAATAAATTGTTGAAACCGGAGCAGTTTGCCGGTCAGTTTGATGCGTATCTGGTACAGGCTTTTGTGTTTGGGGATTTCTGGATTTCGAATGCCGAAGTTTTATACCAAGGACCTGAGGATGAAAAAGTAGCCTATTATCACCGCATCTATTTTGATGCCCTGGTGCCTTACCTCACCGAGCAAGGCTGGAACACCTACCAGCAGTTGATTGCCAACGCGTAAACCGCAAAAATAGTATGTTTTCAAAAGCAAAACCCCTGCCCTTTAAATTGATGTCATCGCTTAGAGCCTGGATGCTGTATGATAACGACAGACCTGATCAGGTACCCATTAACTAATGGCTTTTTTACTTTTTCCAAGATGGTATTTTACGGCTAAAATATGGATAGACATCGTTTTGTGTGTTGATTTTAATCACAAACAACCACATAAATACCGCAATCTTCGAATTGGTAACATCTTATTTTTTCATTTTTTGTTTTTTAGGTAGAAGATTTTCTCAAATGAGAGAAAATATTTCATAAGCTGCGACCGACATTTTTTTTAATTTCAAAGAAAGTGATTCTCGGCCAAATTTCCCCAAACGCATTTTTTTACCTAATTGTTTTTAGTTGTTTCTGCTCTTTTTATCCGGTAACAAGCCCTCAGATCCTATTATTACCTGACAAAACTTACAAGTCGTAGCATTTGCTGGTAATCAGATTGTTGTCACCTTTTTGTACAACTACATTTGTACAAGTACAATAAATAGTTCCCTATCACTAAACGGTTTCTTCGTATGGCAAAGAATGATGTACTCTTACAAGAAGCAGCTCCCAAAAAGCAGCTTAAGAAAGATAAAAAGACAAGCCCGGTAAAGACAAATCCATCAGCAGATGTAGTATCTTCAGAATCAGGCGATTCTTTTGATGTTTCAGGTAGAATAGAGGCATTAAACAATGCGGCAATCGTATCGGAAATAGACCATACAGGAACCATAACGTTTGTCAGTGAAGAACTATGCCGCATTTCACAGTATACGGCCGAGGAGCTGGTTGGACACAGCCAGCAAATGCTGGTTTCAAAGGATACGCCGGAGGCTATGCTGGAAAGCATCCAGAAAACGCTGCAGGCAGGACAGCTTTGGAAAGGCGAACTCAAATTTCAGGCTAAAGATGGCAGTTACTACTGGTTGTGCATGACCATTACGCCGGTAATTGCAGATGGTAAGCTGGTTAAGAAAATCGGGGTAAGCTTTGACATCACCCCCCGCAAAGACCAGGAAGAAAAAATCAATCAAGCGTTGCTCGAAGCCCAGTCGATTCAGGATATTCTGACGGCTCAGGAAGAAGAGTTGCGTCAGAATATGGAAGAGATGGTGGCCACACAGGAAGAAATGGTGCGCAAGGAACAAGAGCTGGTGGGCCAGAACAGTGCATTACACAATGCGGCCATTGTATCAGAAGTGGATTTACAAGGAAATATTCTTGCCGTCAATGATGAGTTTTGTCGGCTTGCCAAATATACCCGTGAAGAATTGATCGGGCAGAAACAGAGCATTGTGCGCCACCCGGATATGCCGGCGTCCTTGTTTGAAGACTTATGGAAAACCATCAGCCGGGGCAAAGTATGGAAAGGACAGGTGAAAAACCGCGCCAAAGACGGCTCGGCCTACTGGGTAGATGCAACCATTACACCTGTGATGGGCACTAATGGAAAACCCATCAAGTACATCGGCGTACGGTTCGACATCACAACGCAAAAAGAACAGCGTGCCGAAATCGATGCCATGTTGAATGCAATTGACGCGTCGTATGCCTCGGTCGAATTTACGCAGGATGGCACCATCATCAATGCCAATCACTTGTTTTTGAAAACCATGCAATACGATTCCCTCGGTGAAATCGTAGGCAAGCACCACCGCCTATTTGTGGAGACAGAATACGCCAATGGCCAGGGATACAGTACCTTCTGGCAAAACCTTAAAAGTGGCAAAAGTCAGTCGGGCGATTTCAAGCGAATCTCACGCGAAGGGAAGGAAATATGGCTGGCGGCTACGTATACGCCCGTATTTGATTCGGCCGGTAAACTGATCAAGGTATTACAACTGGCAACCGACATTACCGAGCAGAAAGTAAAGAATGCCGACTATCAGGGTCAGTTAGAAGCCGTAGGAAAAGCAAATGCCATCATCGAATTCAACCTGGACGGAAGTGTATTGTCGGCCAATGAGAATTTCCTGAAAACAACGGGCTATACGTTTGACGAAATTAAAGGTCGTCATCACCGTATGTTTGTTGATGAGGCCTACGCCACTAGCTACGAATACAAAGCTTTTTGGGAAAAACTGAACCGGGGCGAGTTTGACAGTGGAACTTACCGGCGTAAAGGCAAATACGGCAAGGAAATCTACATTCAGGCTTCCTATAACCCTATTCTTGATCTGAATGGCAAGCCGTTTAAGGTAGTAAAGTACGCAACCGACGTGACGAATTTCAGTGTCGGGTTCCGTGCCGCTACACAGTTTATCGGCGAAATCAAGCGGGGAAATCTGGATGCCGAAATGCAATTAAACCAGATTCAGTTGGATGGAGACATTGCCCAGGTAATCAACAATTTGCAAGACCTGAAGCAAATGCTCAAAGGATTAATCGGCGAGGTGAATCGAGTAGTGAAATCGGCAGGCACTGAAGGACAACTGCGCGAACGGCTTTCGATTACCAACGGCGAAGGCGTATGGAAAGAACTGAGTGATGCCTTGAACCTGTTGCTGGCAAACGTTTCGGCACCGGTCTTGGAAATCAACCGCATCGTGACGGCCATGTCAATGGGCGACTTGACGCAGCAGTTCCAGATGAGTGCCGAAGGCGATTTGAAAGACATGGGCAATGCCATCAATATTGCCCTCAAGAATATGAACAAGCTTTTCAAAACGATAGAAGCCAATGCCTCTACCATCTCACTGGCTTCCGACCAGATGATGTTGCAGTCGGAAAGCATGAAGAGCAGTATCCTCGAAACGGCATCAGCCATCACACAAATGGCTGACGGCGCACAAGAACAAGCCATCCGTACCGATGAGTCGTCCAAGCTGGTGGAAGGCATTCTGCGGTCTTCCAACGACATGGGATACAAGGCAGATACCATCAACAAGGCTGCCGAACGAGGACAAGGTAGTTGCCAGGAAGGTCTGAAGATCATCCAGACCGTAGTGGACAACATGGGTGAGATTACCAGCTCGGCCAATGTAACCGCTAATTCCATTGACATTCTGACAACTCGTTCGGAAGAAATTTCATCCACGCTGAAAGTGATAACGGATATTGCATCACAAACCAACTTGCTGGCTCTGAATGCGGCCATCGAGGCGGCTCGTGCCGGAGATGCCGGACGTGGCTTTGCGGTAGTGGCCGAGGAAATCAGAAAACTGGCCGAAGATTCGCGCAAATCGGCAGTAGACATCGAACGAGTAGTGAAAGATGTGCAGAAAGATACAACGGCAGCTTCCAAAGCCATTGATAAGATGAAAGACAGCGTAGTGGGCGGTACCAAAGCCACCCAGCAGGCGCAGACGGTATTTGAGAGTATTAATGTCTCTAGCAACGAAACACTGATGCTGTCGCAGCAAGTGCAGGAAGCAACCAAAGACCAGCAAACGAATATTGGTGTTGTAGTGAAGAATATAGAGAAGATTGTGGTGGTTTCGGAAGAAACAGCCGCTGGTGCACAGGAAATGGCAAGTTCATCCAAGGAACTTAACAATTCGATGAATGATGTTTACGAAACCGGTAAAAACCTGGCATCCGTAGCCGAAGAGTTGAAGAAGAGCGTTGGCCAGTTCAAACTGATTTCCTAATCTTTTTTATCACTCCTTATGGAAGAAAAAACAACATCTGCACCTCAGAAAGGAACAGACACCATGCAGCGAAAAGACTCTTTCCAGATCATTGTGTTCCGGTTGGTTGATGAAGAATATGCACTTTCAATTGATCAGATCAAAGAAGTAGTCATTACACCTGCCATTGCCCGCATACCCCTGACGCAGAGATATGTAAAGGGCGTAGGAAATGTTCGCGGCAATGTGCTGGCAATCATTGACCTGGCCGAGCGGTTTGGACTCACACAAGACGAAGAGATTTCGCACGGCTCGCATCGCTACACACTGGTGGTGGCCAGTGATGAATACAAAATGGGCATCCTGGTGAAGGAGGTACCTCAAACGTTGCGAGTCAATCCGGGTGACATTGATGAATCGCCGTCTGTGATCCAGAGTGGAACCATAGAGGCCGGATACATCAAAGGAATTATCAAATCGGGTGGCCGTATGATTGTCCTGATTGATATTTTTAAAGTGATTTCGCGCGAAGAGCAAAACCTGCTTAACAAAGCGGCTTGACAAAATAGTATCGTTGAAAAAGTAAAAACCCCCGTCAATAAATAGAAAAGTTTATGAAAAAGAAAGTACTGGTTGTGGATGATTCCCTGTACATGCGCACCATGATCAAAGATGCGTTGTCTGATGCCGGCTTTGAGGTGATTGGCATGGCAGCCACCGGCGAAGCGGCTATCGACATGGCCCTGGAATTACAACCCGATATTGTTACGCTGGACAATATCCTGCCCGATATGCTCGGCATTGACATTCTGAAAGTGTTCCGCGAAGAGGAAATGTCATCCAAAGTAGTAATGATCAGCGCGGTAGGTCAGCAGTCGGTAGTAAATGAAGGTTTGAGCCTGGGAGCATCCGATTACATCATTAAGCCTTTTACTGCGGAGCAACTGGTAGCCGCAATTCGTAAGATCGCTTAACCGCGCCTGGAGGTTCATGCAGTCACCTATCCGCGTGTTGATAGCAGACGACTCAAGCTTTATGCGACTGGTTTTGTCAGACATTGTAGGGTCCGATAAAGATTTGACTGTAGTGGAAACGGCAGATAACGGACAGCAAGCCTATGAACGGACCAAAGCATTAAAGCCGGACGTTGTCTTGCTCGATTTGATTATGCCCGAATACGACGGCTTGTATGCCGTATCGAAAATAATGAAGGAGTGTCCCACTCCCATTGTTGTGCTAAGCGGAGCGGGCAATACCGACAGTTCGTATGTATTTGACGCATTGAACGCCGGGGCCTTCGACTTTATGCACAAACCCAACAGCGGATTGAATTCCAAAATACGAGACCTGGAACATCAGCTTACAAGCCGGCTCAAAAATGCGGTAACAATCAATATTCAGCGACTTGCCAAAAAGCACAGCCGGGAAAACGGCCATGCACATACGTTTGTCAGTCCGCTGAGTTACCACATTCTGGCTATTGGCTCATCTACCGGTGGCACGGGTGCCATTGAAGACATATTGCGTAAGCTGCCGAGCAATTTTCCCATTCCAGTGGTAATCGCACAACACATGCCCAAAGATTTTGTGTATTCGTTTGCCAACCGGCTCAATGACATGCTGCCACTGGCAGTAAAGGTGGCCGAGGATCGGGAGTTTGTGCAGCCCGGAATGGTGTATTTGCTGCCCGGAGATACCAACAGTCGGCTTTGCCGGGAATTTCGGAACAATAAAGTCCGCTTTCAATTCACAACAGACCGCTTTGCTGAATACAATAATCCTTCAGTCGACTGTTTGTTTCTGTCGGTTGCTGAGGTATATCGCGACAAGGCTCTTGCCGTAATTCTTTCGGGAATGGGAAAAGACGGCACCAAAGGATTGGAAAGTTTAGTTGGGCACAAAGCCCATACCATTGCGCAGGACGAAAAAACCAGTGTGGTTTTTGGGATGCCCAAGTCGGCCATTGAAAAAGGATTCATCAACCAAGTGTTGCCTTCGTACGACATGGCGGGATACCTGGTCAGTTGCTTGTCTTGAATCGGCAACAGAGGGTTTTTCATTTTAAAAAGATACTATTTTCTGTAATTGCTATAATACCTCCGTTGAATGAAAGGCGAAGATGAGTTAAAAGAAATTTTCTTGGCAGAAGCTCTGGAAAATACCGAGCAGCTAAACAAGTTGTTTACTGACCTGGAGAAAGACAATGCCAACCGAAAAGCCATTGAGGCTATTTTTCGGATCACTCATACGCTGAAAGCCAATGCCGCCGGAATGGGGTACGCCGATCTGGCAGCCATGGCTCATACCATGGAAGATGTATTCAACGAAATTAAGAGTGGACGTCTTTCTATCAACAGCACCATTTTTAATGACTTGTTCAAGGCCAACGATGTATTGTGCTCGTTGATTGAACAAGTGAAATCACCCGAAAAAGCGGTCAAGTTCAAAGGCATAAAGACAAAACTGGAAGTGCTCATTCGGAGTACCAAAGCTGAACAAGCCCCCGTAGCGTCAGTGTCTGAAATCCCGCAGGAAATCCCAGTACCCATTACTCTACCCGAACAAAAGTCAGAAGTGTTGCCTGTGGAAGACCAGGCAACACCCAAAGATAATGCAACGGAAGATGTCACCGCGATTACTTTTTCGGAAAACATTCATGTGCCGATACGCAAGCTAGACAACCTGCTGGATCTGATCGGGGAACTGATCATCGAGAAAGACCGTGTTATTGCCATGAGCCAGGCAGCGAATCCAGGCAGCCGTTCCCGCCAGAACGAGTATGCTCGTTTGCAACGGATTACGTCCGAACTGCAGTATTCGATCATGGATGTGCGGCTGGTGCAGGTAAATGTCCTGTTTCATAAGTTTCACCGGATTGTCCGCGATGTGGCTTCTCTGGAGAGTAAGAAAGTGGATCTGGTGCTGGAAGGCACTGACATCGAAATAGATCGCACTATTTTGCAGATCATCAGTGATTCACTGGTGCATCTGGTGCGCAATGCCATCAGCCACGGCATCGAACCCTGTACAGACCGTGCTAAAACTGGCAAGTCAGAAACCGGAAAATTAATGCTGGCCGCCTCCAGCGAAAAAGAAGAAGTAATCATTACCGTTACCGATGATGGCAAAGGGATTAATGGCGAAGTGATAGCCCGCAAAGCGATTGAAAAAGGATTGATTACGCGTGAGCTGGCCTTGCAAATGAGCGACGAAGACAAAATTCAGCTCATCTTTGAACCCGGCTTTTCCAGTGCCGACACAGTGACTGCGATTTCGGGTCGTGGGGTAGGGATGGATGTAGTACGCAAGGCAATCGATTCCATTGGAGGGCTCATCTCCATTGATTCTACCGTGGGTCAGGGAACCCGGTTTACATTGCGGCTGCCGTCTTCAATGGCAGTAAAAGGCGCGCTGTTGCTGGAACTGAAAACCGGCGAATTTGCCATTCCGTTGTCATATACCAAGGCTGTACTGGCAATCAATAAGACAGATATTCATTCAATGGGCGAAAGCCTGTTTACCAGCTATCTCGGAAAAACCATTCCATTGGTGTTCCTGAACGATTTTTTCGACCTGAGCGAAAAAGCAGATTCGACCAAACGCGTCTCCCTGACGCATACCTACAAACAAACCCAGGCTACACAAAAACTGCACGTGGTAATCATCACATTCAACAACCGAGAAGTCGGATTTGTGGTAGATAAGTTGCTGCAACAAAAGGAGATTGTCGAAAAACCGCTTCGCAAGCCTCTCAATAACATAAAGTTTATCAGCGGAACCACAATTCTGGGTAATGGCAATGTGTGCCTGGTGATTGACGTACCCTCGATCATTCATTTGTTGTTCCGCAACACAAAAATCACTTCTACGAAAACACAAACCGTTTTGGCATAATGGCTTATCTGACTACATACGAACTGGTCGTGCTGATGACCGATGCACTTCAGCTGGCTGCCACTGCATTTACAAAAATGACAGGTATGGACATTCACCTGCAAAAGCCCATGCTCCGTAAAGTGGCTGAGATGAACATATGCCCCAGTTCTGATTTGTATGTGCTTACGACAGAAGTAAAGGGAAGCCTAAAAGGGAAGAGCTACCTGTTGCTGAATAGCGACGAGGCAAGCTGGGTGACCCATCGGATGAAAGTGCAGCAGGCTGGCTCTTCCGAACCGTTAACTAGTCTTCAAAAAGCGGCTTTGCTCGAACTGGACAATATTTTGTCGGCGACAGCCATCACACAAATCGCCGATCAACTGGGCGTATTCTGTTATGGTGATGTACCTGGGTTGCAAAAAATGAATCCTGCACAGTTGCAGGGTTTATTGACAGAAGCCGAACACCAATACCCTTTTTCTGTACAAGCCAGTTACCACTCTACCGACAATCAACTTCAAACGGCCTTTATCTGGATGCTTGACGCTTCGTATATGCAAGCTGCAAGTTGATGAATGCGTTGACCAAATATTATCTCTGAAAAAGTGAAAACTCTGAATACGATGCCTCAGCCAATAAAAGTTACAAGGAATTTCCTTTACGCAATGGAAAGTTGCATCTAATTTGTCGATTTTATGCTCAAAAATCTCAATTCCGGAATTAAAATCATGCTTTGGATGGGCCTGCTGTTTTTGTGCCTGTTAGGGGATGTGGGTCTGGTCATTAGTGGACAGGATGCCTTCTGGGTGCAGGTGAGCTTGTTAGTCATTTGTCTGTTTTTGGCAGTGTTAGTAGCGTATTTGATTTGGAGGCAATTTGTACAATCACAGCATAAGTTAACGGGCATCGCCCAAAAAGTCGCTACCCAGGAGTCGGACATTGACTTCACTCTTCCTTCTTTTTATCAGGAAGCTGCTTCCCATCTGCAAACTGTTTCGCTGCAAATGCAGGATGCTGTAAGCTTTGTCAGAGCCATTAGCCATGACGACCTGACTACAGAAGAAACGGCTCGCATCAAAAATACAGAGATGGGCAGGGCACTGGCCGAAATGAAATCAAAACTCATTGGCAAAGCAGAAGAAGAGAAGCGACGCAACTGGCACATTTCGGGCATTGCCTCACTGGGAGATGAGCTGCGCAAGCACCAGCATCTGACTATGGCTGAGGTGAGCCTGCATTTTGTCACTCAGATTGTTCGTTACTGCAAACTAAATCAGGGCGGGGTTTTTATCATCAATGACCAGGAAGAACAAAAATTTATTGAACTGGTGAGTTGTGTTGCTTACAATAAGCAGAAATTTGTTGAAAAACGCCTGGAATGGGGCCAGAGCCTGGTAGGGCAATGCATATTGGAAAAAGAATACGTTTACCTGGAAGAAGTACCTGCCAATTATGTACAGATTACTTCCGGGTTAGGAGAGACGCCTCCGCGTTCTGTGCTGCTGGTTCCGGTGATTTACAAAGAGGAGTCGTTGGGTGTATTGGAGGTGGCTTCATTCCGAAAACTATCTAAACATGAGATCCGGTTCATGGTAGAGTGCTGCGAGATTTTTGGTTCGGTCATTTACAATGCCAAAATAAATGAACACACGCAGAAACTACTCAGCCACAGCCAGAAGATTGCCCAGGAACTGGTGCAGAAAGAAGAAGTTTTACGCCAAAACGCTGAAGAGCTCATGTCAGCGCAAGAGGAACTGAACAGGCAACTGCTTGCCAGTGAACGCCAGGCCAAACTGACGCACTCCATCATAGAAGCCATCAATAAGACCAATGCCAGTATCGAACTTGATAAAAATGGTAATATTATCGATGCCAATGAGATGTATCTGAGCCTGATGGAATATTCGCACAAGGAACTGATTGGCAAGCAAGAAAAAGAATTGGTGGCTCCTGAAGAACTGGACAGTCATCGCTATGAAATGATGTGGGGAAGCATTCAGAACGGTTCTTTTAACTCGGGTGAGTTCAGACGCATCAACAAGCGGGGCAAGGAACTTTGGTTATCAGCTACTTACAGCCCAATCTATGACATTGATGGCCAACTGCTCAAAATTATTCAGTTGGGTCAGTTTACCACTGAACAACGGGAAAAAGAACTGGAATACATGCACAAAGTAAACGCCATGAATCAGGCGGTTTATTACCTGGAACTTTCGTGCCAAGGCCGGGTCATCTCATCAAACACGCTCTTCCAGAAGGAATTCGGTTACAAACGAAGTGAAATCACCAATCGGAATTTTACGGAGTTTCTCCACGAATCCAATCGGTACGATATTCAGTTCAACAACTTGTGTGAAGTATTTAAAGACGGAGCCAACACCAGTTTGTCATTGCGGTTTGTCACCAAAGACGGCCGGGAAAAATACTTTGCGGCGACCTTTAGCCCGTTGAAAAACCTGGCAGGCGAGATTAATAAACTGATGCTGATCATGATTGATTTCACCCGCCAGAACGAACTTCAAGATGAATTAAAAAACCTGTTGGTAACCACCCGGATCGAAAAAGCAGTGTTAGAGCTAAATTCGGAAGTAATCGGGGCCTTTGCCGATCACTTCTCTGAAATGATCATCGATCTGGAAAATAAGTATGATTATGAGTATATCCTCTATACGTTGAAAGGGAAAAATCGTAAGATTCCCCAGTTGATTCTCAAACCCGATGGTGAAATTGCGTTCATTAATGAACAGGCCATTGACATACTAGGTATCTGCTACAATCCGATAGAGACACTGATGATTTTTGACATCCTGCATTTTTCCTGTGAGGAAGAAAAAGATGCTTTGCGTCAACAGCTCCTTATGCCCCAACTGCGGGAAGCCAAACTAAAACTAATGACCGTCAAAGGTTCCCTGCTGCGGCTGACTGCTTTCATCGCGCCGGACTTTACCGAGATTGACAAGTTTTCGACCATCACTCTGCTCATTACCCATGCTGATTTACCCACTACTGCTGTCGTAAAAGTTTCATAAATTCCTTGTCTTCCTAACTAGGCCCCGCTATGACACAATTATCCGCTGAGGAACTCGATTCCATTTTGCGTGCCTTACAGGTAAGATACGGCTTGGATTTTTCCAATTATGAGCCGTTGTCCCTTAATCGCCGCATGAACCGGATTATTGCCAAATACCAGTTAGACAATGCGTTGGGTTTGTGGCGAAAGATTATCTATGATCCTGGCTTTATTCAATGCTTTGTTGATGAAGTGACCGTGGGACTTACGGAGATGTTCCGGAACCATGATTTCTGGATCAAGATGCGCACCGAGATTCTGCCAGCTCATCACAACAGAGAAGATCTTTCGATCTGGCATGCGGGATGTTCCACCGGTGAAGAAGTGTATTCGATGGCCATTGTATTGCAGGAGGAAAACCAAACAGCTTCACTGACGGCTACTGACATAAACCACACGTTTTTGCAGTCGGCAAGCAAGGCGTATTTTTCATCCATATATCAGAAGACGTATTCGGCCAACTATACTGCCGCTCTGGGCAAGCGGAGCCTGGACAACTATTACCAGTTAGCGGGTGATAATATGGTGTTTGACCGGGCTCATTATTCAATTGATTTTCAGATGCACAACCTGGTGAAAGATGAAATGCCCAGAACCTTTGACATGATACTTTGCCGGAATGTGATGATTTATTTTGACGATGTTCTGAAGCGTCGTGTCCTCAAGCTTTTTCATGATTGCCTGCCCGAAGGGGGGTATCTGAGCATTGGCTATTATGATGCCATGCCTGCCTCCTGCAAAGATATTTTTCAGGTATACGACGCCAGCTGTAAAATTTACCAAAAGATTTAGAAGCCGTTGGGAAATAGTATCTTTTGCAACCTAAAAACCATCCCTTCTATATCGGAACCAAAGCTTATCGCAAGTCGGTATATCAGCAGATAGGCTTTCCTTCTCAGAAGCCTACCCTCGACTTGACGGAGTACTCCTTTTGGGACGACATCTAAAGTAGTTTTATTCCTGAAATAGTATCTTTTGAGAGACAAAAACCTGTACAGTCTATTTTGTCAGAAGTTTACTGGCTATGCTGCCAAACCCTGCCCTTTTTTGCAGAAACATACAAAATTTTCTCCGCTGTCTCTGCCATTCTGTCACCTCTGTTTGAGGTCATTATTTTTGGATACAACCGGTTTTTGAGTTATATTTATCTGATTTTCAGTTGGTTGTAGTCATGGATGTGTTTTTAGGTTTTTAATTTTTATTTACTTGTCTTCTATGGCACAGCTCTTGTTAACCTATTGGAGAGATTCTAAAAACGAATATTCAACTATCAAACTAATAGATAACAATGGGAAAAATTATTGGCATTGACTTAGGTACAACCAACTCCTGCGTTGCTGTAATGGAAGGGAATGAACCCGTAGTAATTCCAAACAGCGAAGGCAGAAGAACCACTCCTTCAATCGTAGCATTTTTGCCAAACGGCGAACGCAAAGTAGGTGATCCTGCTAAACGCCAGGCAATTACCAACCCGAAAGACACTATCTCTTCCATCAAACGTTTCATGGGCAAGCGTTTTTCTGAAGTGTCTGTAGAGGCAGGCCGTGTATCGTATCAGGTAGAAAAAGGGCCCAACGATACCCCGCGGGTACGCATTGGTGACCGCCAGTATACGCCACAAGAACTTTCAGCGATGATACTTCAGAAGATGAAATCAACCGCGGAAGATTACCTGGGCACTACTGTAACCGAAGCCGTTATCACTGTTCCGGCCTATTTTAACGATGCCGAACGCCAGGCAACCAAAGAAGCAGGCGAAATTGCAGGTTTGACTGTAAAACGGATCATTAACGAGCCTACTGCCGCTGCATTGGCGTATGGCTTGGATAAGAAGAACCAGGAATTGAAAATCGCTGTATTCGACTTAGGTGGGGGTACGTTTGACGTTTCCATCTTGGAATTGGGCGACGGTGTATTTGAAGTAAAATCAACCGATGGTGACACACACCTGGGTGGAGACGATTTTGACCAGAAAATCATTGACTGGCTGGCTGATGAGTTTAAGAAGGATCACCCCACAGTTGATTTACGGAAAGACCCTATGGCTTTGCAACGCTTGAAAGAAGCGGCTGAGAAGGCGAAAATCGAGTTGTCAAGCTCTACCCAAACCGAAATTAACCTGCCATACATCATGCCGATTGACGGCATTCCTCAACACTTGGTGCGTTCATTAACCCGTGCCAGATTTGAGCAACTGTGCGATGATTTGATTCAGCGTACGCTGGAACCTTGCCGCCGTGCCATGAAAAACTCAGGTTACAGCACTTCTGACATCACCGAAGTGATTCTGGTGGGTGGATCTACGCGGATTCCTCGCATTCAGGAAGAAGTAGAGAAATTCTTTGGTAAAAAACCATCGAAAAACGTGAACCCTGACGAAGCTGTTGCCGTAGGTGCCGCTATTCAAGGTGGGGTATTCACAGGTGAAGTAAAAGACGTGTTGTTGCTGGACGTAACGCCACTTTCATTGGGTATTGAAACGTACGGTGGTGTATTCACCAAACTGATCGATGCCAATACAACCATTCCTAGTAAGAAGTCGGAAGTATTCTCAACAGCGTCTGACAATCAGCCATCTGTGGAAATCCACGTATTGCAGGGCGAACGGCCGCTGGCCAACCAGAACCGGACTATTGGTAAATTCCACTTGGACGGTATTCCACCGGCACCACGCAGTGTACCGCAAATCGAAGTGACTTTTGATATTGACGCGAATGGTATCTTACACGTATCGGCAAAAGATAGAGGCACTGGCAAGGAGCAGAAAATCCGCATCGAAGCTTCATCTGGTTTGACAGATGCTGAAATCGAAAAAATGCGTAACGAAGCCAAAGCCAACGAAGAAATCGATCGATTGGAAAAAGAAAAAATTGAGAAAATAAACGGCGCTGACTCGTTGATATTCCAGACTGAAAAACAGCTGAAAGATTACGGTGACAAGCTTTCAGCTGGCAACAAATCGGCTATCGAATCGGCATTGACTGATTTGCGTACTGCACACGGTAGCCGCGATGTCGCTTCCATTGACGCCGCCATGGAGAAATTGAATGCCGCATGGCAAGCTGCTTCCCAGGAAATGTACAACGCCGCCGGAGCTACCGACCAACAACCCGGTGCGGATGCCGGAACTGGCCAAGGACAGGGCGGCAATGCGAATAGCGGACAAGGCCCTGAAGTAACAGATGTGGATTACGAGGAAGTTGGAAAATAAGGACTTATCAATAAAAATGAAAAACCCCGGCTGTCATAGCCGGGGTTTTTCATTTTCAAAAGATACTATTTTCAGGATGCATAGATTGCCGGTTCGGCAGTTTGAACCCGCATGGGTTCTTGTTTGGTAAATACCAGCTTCAGTGTAGGGAAGCCCAGCGAATCGGCGGTGCGCAGCAACTTGGTTGTTGTAATTTTATCCAGTTGAGGTGTACGGCTCAATATCCATAAATTCTTGCGGTCTGGAGTACCTACCAGTGCGTATTCGTAGTTTTCGCCCACTTTCAAAATCCAGTAATCGCCATTGAAAGGCCAAAAGAAACTAACTTTTAGTTTGGCATTGGTCTGCGAATCTACGACACGTGCCTTTCCTTTGGCCGTTTCGGTTTCACCATTTACCGCATCTTTGTGACACACATTGAGCACATCAATCGAGCCGTCCGCATTTTTTGAATAAATCGCCTTTACACCCTGGCATCCTTTTTCGTAGCGGTTAGGCATATGGGCAATTTCGTACCATTCGCCCAGGTAACGATCCAAATCTACTTGAGGAGCAACAGGGAGTTCGGGATGTTTTTTCTGGCTAAAAGCAATGTAAGCCCCAATCGCGGTAGCCGACACGGCTGCAGATGCTATGAGCAAATTGCGTTTATTTAAGGAAATAGTCATCGTTGTAATGGGTTTTGATACAAATTTCTTTTCAGAGATAGGTAAAAAAACATGCCTGCAACTTATTTTTCCAGATCAACCGCTAGCTTGTACGTAGGATCTTCGATGATATTGACCTCCACAATTTTCTCTGCATTTTTAAGTAATTGTCGGCAGTCGGCACTAAGGTGTTTCAAATGCAGCGTTTTTCCCGCCTTCTGGTATCGTTCGGTGAGTTTATCCAGCGCCTCCAGGCCAGACATATCCGCTACCCGACTTTCGCGGAAATCAATCACGACTTCTTTGGGGTCATTGGCTACATCAAACGTTTCCTGAAAAGCCGTCGTGGAGGCGAAAAACAAAGGGCCGAACATCTCGTAATGCATCACTCCGTTTTCGTCCAGGTATTTCCTGGCGCGGATGCGCCGGGCATTTTCCCAGGCAAACACCAGTGCCGACAGCACTACACCTACCAAAACGGCCAAGGCCAGGTTGTGCAATGCCACAGTAATAGCTGTAACAACCAGCATGACCAGCACATCGGGCAAAGGCATACGGCCGATGGTTTGCAAACTGCCCCAGGCAAAGGTGGTTGCTGCTACAATAATCATAACACCCGTAAGAGCCGCCAGCGGCAATTGTTCCACAATATCGGCAAAGAACACAATGAAAACCAGCAACATCACCGAAGCGATAATGCCCGATAGCCGGGCCCGGGCTCCGGCTGTCACATTGATCAGGCTTTGCCCCACCAATGTGCAGCCGCCCATGCCAAAAAAGAAACCACACGTTACATTCGCAATGCCTTGGGCTACACATTCCCGGTTGCCACGGCCGCGGGTTCCGGTAATTTCATCCAGTAAGTTTAACGTCAGCAGGCTTTCGGTGAGGCCTACACACGATACAATGAGGGCGTACGGGAAAATAATAACCAGCGTATCCCAGCTAAAAGGCACCTGCGGAATGTGAAAAGGAGGAAAACCGGCTTCGATAGAAGCCACATCGCCTACGGTTTTAGTGTCTATTTTCAAGCCAATCACCAGTGCCGATACAATTAAAATAGCCGCCAGGGAAGAAGGTATTGACTTGGTAATACGCGGCAATCCTAAGATAATCAGCAGTGTAAGCATTACCAGCCCGATCATAATCCAAAGTGGCGTTCCGGTAATCCAGTGCGTGGCACCCGACACATCGGCCACTTTGAAATGGGTAAGCTGAGCTAAGAGAATCACAATTCCCAGACCATTCACAAAGCCATACATGACCGGTTGCGGTACCAGCCGAATCAGTTTGCCTAGGCGAAAGAAACCGATCAGCATCTGAAAAATACCCGCTAGAATTACGGTAGCAAAAACGTATTCGGCTCCGTGGTCGGCTACCAGTGAAGTGAGAACCACGGCTACCGCCCCGGTGGCTCCGGCAATCATCCCTGGCCTGCCTCCCAGCACTGCAGTTACAAACCCCATGATAAACGCCGCATACAAACCGATCAGTGGCGACAGACCCGCCACAATGGCAAAAGCCAAGGCTTCTGGAATCAACGCCAACGCCACTGTAAGGCC
Source organism: uncultured Sphingobacteriales bacterium (assembly GCA_963520985.1). Classification (GTDB taxonomy): domain Bacteria; phylum Bacteroidota; class Bacteroidia; order Cytophagales; family 172606-1; genus Xanthocytophaga. The sequence goes on along the minus strand of CAUQTA010000010.1, from coordinate 110,415 downwards.
AGCCAGAATTTCGGTTTTATAATTAACTTTTTGGGAAAAATCGAATAGTTGGAAAGATTGAAACATAATTGGTTTTATCATATGTATGGTTTGAGCTTCTAACAATACTGGTCAGAGACGAGTAATTTGTGATACCATACCAAGGCATTGGAAAAATATGGTGGAAACGCTGTACAATAATAAAGCATCCTCTTTTTAATAACTAATCAGGCATCAAAGTAAATATCTACGAAAAAAATCGTATTAAAATTTGTAAATACGAATTGTTTCGTAGATATTTGAATACGAAACAATTCGTAGATTAAAATAGTATCTTTTACTTATGCAAAACCCTATTCCCAAACCCACCGAATCAGAGTTGGAAATTCTGCAGATTTTATGGCAGAAAGGCCAGGCCACCGTTCGGGATGTACACGAAAAAATTGCCGAATCCAAAGAAGTGGGCTATACGACAACCTTGAAAATCATGCAGATTATGGCCGAGAAAGGCCTGGTGACGCGCGATGAAAATAACCGGACCCATATTTATCAGGCAGCCGTGCAGGAAGAAGACATCCAAAAATCCCTACTGGATAAGTTCATCGACACCACGTTCCGCGGATCGGCCATGAAACTGGTCATGCAGGCATTGGGCAATCACAAGACATCGCCCGAAGAACTGGCCGAAATTCAGCGGTTGCTAGAACAGATGCGTAACTCAAAATCCTGATTTCATACTTACTCACTACTAAGACTATGCACTATTCTTTTTTCACTTCCAAACTCACCGATGCGCTGGGCTGGACCCTGCTGCATGCTCTCTGGCAAGGGACTCTCATTGCCCTTTTGATGGCGATGGCACTGTTGCTTCTCAACCAACGGTCGGCGCAGGTGCGTTATGTGGTTGCGGTATCGGCCTTGGGCCTTACAGTGGCAATGGGGGCTGTTACTTTTTGCAGGCTGTATTTTACCGCCGAAACCCCTGTCGCAGCTCTGTCTTCACTCAATCCGGGTTCGGCAACCTTGGTTCTTCTACAGGATCAGAGCTTAAATAGTATCTCTGCGGAAGTCAAAACGCCTGATTCCTGGGAGAGCCTTTCTGCTCAGTGGATCGGTTATTTTGAGCGGAACGCACCGCTGGTGGTTATTTTGTGGGTGCTGGGAATTTTGGTTTTGTCGCTGCGGTTTATGGGCGGATTGCTCTATGTGCAACGCCTCAAATACTACAAAACGCAAGCAATCGGTGCAGAGTGGACCGCCAAAATGGAGGCATTAAGCCAGCAACTGGGCTTGCCGCGGGCCGTGCAACTGATGGAGTCGGCCCTGGTCAAAGTGCCCATGGCTATCGGGTATTTCAAGCCGGTGGTTCTGCTGCCTGTGGGCACCTTCACCGGGCTCACTCCTTCGCAGATAGAAGCCATTCTGACGCACGAATTAGCGCATATTCTACGCAACGACTACTGGGTAAACATTTTTCAATCCATTGTTGAAATTCTCTTCTTTTTTCATCCGGCTGTCTGGTGGATGTCGGGCATAGTGCGTCAGGAGCGCGAATACTGCTGCGACGATATTGCCGTACAGCACAGCGGCGACAACCTGACCTTTGCCCAAGCTCTTACCAACCTGGAGGTAATGCAGGCTGCGCCCCAGCTAGCCTTGTCGGCGAGTGGCAACCGGGGTTCGTTGTTGGTGCGTGTGCAACGGTTGTTGCAGCAAAACCCGCAAAAGCCGACGTTTCACGAAGGCATGCTGGCTTCGGGTGTGTTGCTGCTGTGTTTGGTCGCGATTTCGGCCAGTGCGTTCACCAGCTTGAACCAAAATTCGAATGAGAACGTCAAAGCGCAAAATAGTATCGCAGAAAGTATCCAAACCCAGCCGGTTGATAGCACTGCGGCCAAAACCACCTATTACAGCACCTTTACAGACACCAATAAAGTGGTACGTGAAATTGTGATTGTGAAGGATAAAAAAGGAAACGTGACCGATGTGACAGTTGACGGTCGGAAACTTTCGGGCAAGGAACTGAAAAACTACCGGCAGGTCATTAAGCAGAAACTTACCGAAGCAAAAGAGGACGACGAACGTATTTACCAGGGGAGAGAATACAGTGGTTTATTTCCGCCTGCACCCGTGCCGCCTGTCGCACCTGTGCCTCCGGCTGATGCTCCCGCTGCTCCTTTGCCGCCTGTTCCACCAATGTTCGAGGATGATTTGGAAGGAAGAACCCTCCAGATAGCTCCCTTGAAATATCTTCAAGAGCGAGAAGCAAAACTTCTGGAACAACGAATAGCTGATCTGCAACTTGGTAAGGAGGGAGAAGCAATGCTTCGCCAACATTTGGAGGAAGCTGTTAAATTAAATGAGCTACAAGATCTTGAATATATACAGTTACAGATTGAATCTTTAAACAAATCAAAATCGGCAACAAGTACATATCGGCAACAACTGAATATGTATAAGGAAGAACTCACTAAAAGGACGAAAAGAATAGAAGAGAAACTAAAATATCTGGCAGATGAGTCTCAAAAAGATCAAGAAGCAGCCATGAAAGAGCAAGAGAAAGCCATGAAAGAGCATGCCAAGGCAATGGCCGAACATGATAAGGCCATGGAAGAACACAAAAAAGCAATGGAAAAACATGCGAAATTTATGAAGTTGCTGGCAACCGAGTTGAAAAAGGATGGACTGATAACTGATGAAAAGAGCTACAGCATCCGCATTACCAACAAAAAGCTGTACATCAATGAGAAAGAACAGCCTGACAGCGTGTTTCAGAAATACAAAGAATTGATCAAACGCGAGACCGGAGACAATATTGAGAAGTGGAGTGACAAACAGCAGATGAATATCAATAACAACTGGCGCGATACAAACACCGATGAGGCGTACCGCGAATCGATCAAGCGGCAGACTGGTGACCAGCTGTACCGCCGGTTTCTCTGGAACCCAATGGATTTGCTAAAGAAAGCCGAACAAAAAGAAGGTTGTTGATTTTACCAAAAAGCCGATGCCTACGCATCGGCTTTTTGATTAGTGGCAGGTTTTTGCGTTTGAAAAGATACTATTTCTGAAAACACGTTTTTTTACATGAACTCCCATGCACTTTGGTAAGCCTGAATCCGTTCGGCGTAGCTGATAAAATTGCTGTAAAAGGGCGACAAGGCCAGCGTTGCGCTGTCGCCGATGACAATCAGCTTTTTGCGGGCCCGGGTCATGGCTACGTTCATCCGGCGAATATCAGACAAGAAACCGATTTCGCCTTTGTCGTTGCTGCGTGTCATGCTGATGTACACAATGTCGCGTTCCTGCCCTTGAAAGCTATCAACTGTGTTTACCGAGATGAATTTCCTAAAAGGCTCCAGCTCAATGGCGTGCTCCAGCAAATTGCGGATCTCGACAACCTGTTGTTTGTAAGGCGAAATGATGGCAATGGAAGGGAAATTTTCTGCCGAATAATGCGTTTTCAATTCTTCGACTTGCTGTGTCAGATGGCGCACCAGCAAGGCCGCTTCGTCCGGATTGATGGTGCTGGTTCCATTCGGCTTTTCGTCAAATCCGCAGCCTGCAGTATCAATAAAAGCAACCGGCGTGTCTTCCGAATAAAGCAAATGCCTGGCAACCGAATCATGTGCCTGAAGTCGGTTCTCGTAAAATACCTGCGACGAATAGCCCATGATGTGTTCGTGCATGCGGTACTGCTCGGTAAGCAAACTTACCGCTTCCGGGTGAAGCTTCACGCATTTTTCGAGTAATGTCTGATTGAATCCGCGTTGGGCCGCTTCGTTTGACTTAATGGTGGGCGGCAACTGGCAATGGTCGCCCGCCAGAATTACCTTCTGCGCTTTCAGTATCGGAATCCAGCAGGCCGGTTCCAGGGCCTGTCCGGCTTCATCGATGATAACGGTGTGAAACTTCAGCCGAGAAATGGTGTAGTGATTGGCCCCGACCAGCGTGGCTGTGATCACCTGCGTTTTGCTGACAATGTCGTCGATGATGTACTGCTCCGTTTTGTCGATTTCCTTGAGAATCTTATGGGCTTCGTCAAAGAGCAATTTGCGCTGTTCGCGTTCTTCCCGACCAAAGTTGCGTCTGTATTTATGGGCCATGTTTTTGTATTCCTGGGCCTGCTTTTTCAGTCGTTTGGCTTCCTTCATCTGGTCGTGATCGGCCATTTTGTGGTCAAGCGTCAGTGACATCAGCGCATCGCTCACCCGTGCCGGATTGCCAATGCGTAACACGTTCATGCCTTCTGTTGTCAATCGTTCGCTGAGCAAATCCACGGCGGCGTTGCTCGGTGCACAAACCATCAGTTGCCGGCCTTCCTGCTTGTACAGTGCTTTGATGGCTTGCACCAGTGTGGTTGTTTTTCCCGTTCCCGGCGGGCCATGTACAACAGCTAATTCATTGGCATGCAATATCTTATCCACGGCGGCATTTTGCGAGGGATTCAGCTTAGGCGATGAGAACTGCATCGGGTTCTCATGAAACGTAGGGCTTTGCTCTCCCGTCAGAATGCGTACCAGAGAGCCGTTCTTGTCTTCCGCTTGTAACTGAGCATGCTTCAGGGCCGATTGCATCTCGTCGTAGCTATTATCGTCAAAAAGCAGGTCGATGCCTAACTTTCCGTCGCGGGTCCACTCGGGCAGTTCGTCGGTACGGAGCGTGATTTTGAGTCGGTCTTTGCCTACATACGAGATCGTGCCTTCTGCCCGGTGGTTTTTGGCATCGTGGTTGCTGAAAAGCACAGCGGGCATACCACTACGAAACTGGTGTGAGATTTCCTGATGCGAAGGTCGTTCGGCTTCCACAGAAATGTAATCGCCGCGCGTAATTTCGGTGCCCCGAATGGCTATCGGGTACCAGGTAAGCCCGTTGGCGCGCCGTTCGGCCACCGACGATTGTTCGGTCAGTTTCTGGTATTGTAATTTATCTTCTTCCCACTCGATTTTCAACAAATCGAGTAACCTTTTAAAATAATCCATGCACAAAGGTAGAGGTTTTTAAGTTTTGGGAGATACTATTTTATCGCTCCCGACTTTAGAACATAGAGCCAAATAAACCTTGCTATTCAGAATTGGGTTTTCGCTGTCTCATTTTTAAATTTTGCTGAGAATGATTAAGCTTGCACAAAATAGTATCTTTCGGAAGAGCAAAACCCCATGTCTGCAAACACCATTCCGCCTACACCAGCCACCGCGCCAACACCTGTCAAAGAGGAAAAGTATTTTCTGGAAGGACCCCGGTCCCGCTGGCGTGAGTTGGGGTTCTCATTTCAGGTATTGCTCGAATTTATCCGGGGTTTCCGGGTATTGCACTTTGTGGGTCCGTGTGTCGCCGTTTTTGGTTCTGCGCGTGTACCGGAAGGAACCCCTTACTATGCATTGTCGCGTCGGATAGCCTCAGAAATCAGCAAATTAGGGTTTACCATAATGACGGGTGGTGGACCAGGCATTATGCAAGCAGCAAACCAAGGGGCCAAAGATGCGGGCGGGTTTTCGGTTGGCTGCAACATTATTTTGCCCAAAGAACAAGAGCCCAATCCGTACTTAGACCGGTGGTTTGAATGCAAGTATTTCTTTGTGCGCAAGGTGCTGATGTTCAAGTATTCGCAGGCCTTTGTGATTATGCCGGGTGGCATTGGCACCATGGACGAATTTTTTGAAGCTCTGACACTGATCCAAACCCGCAAGATTCTCGATTTTCCGGTAGTGGTGATGGGAACCGACTACTGGCAGCCCATGAAAGAAATGCTGGATTCGATGCTGCGTGCCCACATGATTGACGCCGCTGACCTGAACCTGATGCTCTTTACCGACTCGGTGGAGGAAGCCGTGGCGCATATTCAAAAACATGCCATCGAAAAATACCAGACCAAACGCCGCCTCACCTTCAGGCGTTTCCGGATATTGGGTGAGAGGTAATCAGTTAGTACATAGCTTATTAGTATTTGTAATCTTTCTTACTGAACTGATTGTATCAGTTAAAAGGTCTCTGACGGTTTCAAGCTTCTGGTTTGCGAATACAGGCGAAGCGATACCTATAATGTGTTCATTGATGATCATATTTGCATAGATCTGGTATTTTACTTGAGCATTTGTACCAGATGGCATTTCAAAATACCAGATCAGCACATCCTTTTCATTCGCAACAGGAGCCTTCTGCATTTGAATATTCAGTTTAGTCTGGAACTGCTCTGATAAATATTCAGACTCGGATACAACATAGGTTACTAATACCTTTAAATCGCTACTGTCCTTGTCTTCTTTGATGTAATCTTTCTTATCTACTAGTAAGGATTGTAGCGGATAACTCTTGACTATAATCAAATTTGGTTTTTCTGTTGTTCGGCATTTACCATTGATTTGAGCTGCATAAGCAGTTTGGTTTTTATTGATTATCCAGTAAGATTTTACAGAGTCGCATTTGATGATTTGTTGAGCCATGGCAGTTGTGCTAATCATAGTCGTCAACAAAACTAGAATTGATTTCATTTTGTATCTATTCAGAATATTCATATAGTGAAACAATAACGCTCTTATTTAGCAAAATAGAAAAAACGAACCAGCTTAAGTATAAATAAGTATAACTATTTCTTTACTTATTTGTCGTCTGGCCGTGTAGTGGGAGGTTTGGTAAGGGGGGCTTTATAGCATGGTTTTTATACATACTACCAAATACATCACTTTTTTCTTACCTTTGCGCAAAAGTTTTTTATCTATTCAAACCCTATTTTATGGCACAAATATCTGATATTTCCAGAGGCAGTTTTATCCGCTATAATAACGAACTGGTGCAGGTAGTCGAATACGAACACCGTACTCCTGGTAACCTGCGGGCCTTCTATCAGGTGAAAATGCGTAACGTACGTACTGGAAAATTAGTTGAAAACCGTTTCCGTCCCAGTGACGAATGCATAATTGTACGTGTGGAAACCCGTGATTATCAGTTTTCTTACCGGGATGGGGAAAACCTGGTATTTATGGACAATGAAACCTACGATCAGCTTTACGTTTCGGAAGCAACCGTAGGTAGCGATGCTGAATTGCTAAAGGAAGGCACCATTGTGAAAATCAGTATGGACGCTGAAACGCCTGTCTCTGTCGAATTACCAACCAGCATTGAAGTAGAAGTAACCTATACTGAGCCTGGCATTCAGGGAGATACAGCTACCAAAACCCTAAAGCCTGCTACCATTGAGACAGGAGCAATTGTGACCGTTCCGTTGTTTGTCAATATTGGTGATAAAATCAAAGTAGATACCCGCACACGCGAATACATGTCACGGGTGAAATAATGGCCTCTCCCAGTCCCTCCGAAGGAGGGGAGTGAAGCAGAAAACCCAGCTTTGCAAAGCTGGGTTTTCTGTTTTAAAAAGATACTATTTTTCTAGTTCCGCAATCCGTCTTCGCAATTCCGAAATTCAAAAAAACTTCCCTCCTTTGGAGGAGCTGGGAAGGCAATCCTACAAAATATTCATCAAGTCGCGCAGGCAGTGTACTTCGTAAGTAGGAGCGGAGTCATGGGCAATCTGACCGTAATTGTAAAACACATGGTCCATCTCGGCATTTTTGGCACCCTGAATGTCGGCCAGCAGATTGTCGCCAATCATCAGGCAGTCGGGGCAGTTGACGCTGGCACGCTGGCGGGCCAAATCAAAAATTTGCCGGTTGGGTTTCTGACAACCCGCCTGGTAGGCAGTCACTATTTCGCCAAAATACTCGGTAATGCCCGAACAATTCATCTTGATAAACTGCACGTCGTCAAAGCCATTGGTGATGATATGCAGCTGATAGTTAGGCTTCAGGTAATCCAGCACCTCCAGCGCATAGGGCATCAAATTAGACTTGCGTGGACAAATATCCAGGTAATCCTTTTGCATGGTTTGCGTTTCGGGGATTTCGGTGAGGCCCATGGCCTGAAATACCAGTGGAAAACGCCGTTGCCGTAGTTCCAATTGGGTGATTTGCCCGGCACTGTATTGGTCCCAAAGGCTATAATTGACAGTATGAAAATTCTCGATAAAGCTGTCTTCGGCAATTCCCAAAGTGCTGTCCAGCTTGTATTTATGAAAAATCTCATGGAGTGCCTCTGTCGAATTGCGTTTCGAATCCCACAGAGTATCATCCAAATCAAAGAAAAGATGTGTATATGGCATAGCTGATGAAGTAATAAGAGAGTGTTTTGCGAAAAATAGTATCTTCCGAAAGAAGAAAACCCAGGCACAAAACAGATTTAAAAAGGTAGTTTCAGGCGTTCTACGGGACGGTCGGCAACCAGGTGTTCTTCTACAATTTCTTTCACATCCGATAATTGTACATTGCCGTAATAAATTCCTTCCGGATAAACTACCACGCTTGGGCCCAGCGCACAGGTATCCAGACAACCTGCTTTCTGTGCCCGAATTTCAACTTGCAATCCTCTGTCTTTCAATTCTTTCTTGAATTCATCTACCAATGCCAGGCCGTGGGCTTCCCCACACGATTTTTTCGGAGCTTCTTTGGTATTGGCACAAACAAAAACGTGTTTCTTAAATTTCATAAAAGTTTAAATAGGATTAAGAATGAAATACAGCCTTGATTCTTTTGTAAAAGAGAACCAAGGTGCATTGTGAAATAGTATCTTTTAAAATCGAAAAACCGCCCTTTTATTCCTTTCCCCGCAGGCGAAATTCTTTCATGCGTTGGCGGTCCTGGTGCAGCTTGTTGATGGCCAGTTCCCGATTGGAGTAAAGCACCTGGTAGGTTTCGTAATCGTTCTGCAACACGGCGTCTTTGCTCATGTACTGAAACAACTGCCCCACAATCTCGGTAAACTCATCTTTCAGGTAATAGTACACCCACTGATCCATTTTCTTGAAACTCAACAATCCCGAATTTTTCAGATACAATACATGCCGTGATGTTTTGGCTTGCGTAAAGTCGAGCACCTGCTCCAGGTCAGAAATGCACATTTCTTTGTTCTTATAGAGCAAATACAAGATTCGTACCCGCGACTCATCACTGAATGTCTTAAATAACTGACTGCCAAAGGAAAGATTGAAGTTTTTGAGTTTCATGAAAGCGGAGTTTTATGGTTTTTATGGCTGTATGGCTTGTTGCTGAGCGACCGGATTTTTGCGTTTCTGAATTTTGCCTTTGAATATAGCATAAAAGCGAAACTTAACCACTCAGCCATAAAACAATTGAACGGGTTACCGTTCAATCGGGCGGGCCGGATTTCCAAAAACGGTAGCTCCGGCTTTGACGTTTTCAATCACTACCGAACCGGCACCGACGCGTGCGTTTTTGCCGATGGTAATGCCCGCAACCACTGTAACGCCGCTGCCAATAAAGGCTCCTTCTTCGATGGTAACATTACTGCCAATCTGGCTACCCGTGCCAATCTGCACCAGATCACCGATTTTTGTTTCGTACTCCACTACCGAATTGACATGCAAAATGCAATGGTTGCCCACAGTTGCCCCCGAGTTGATGATTACACCTGCACTGATCAGACTGCCGTGACTGATAGCCGCTGACGGGGCAATATAAGCCAGACTATGAATGGCATTAACGGGCATTACCTTGCGGCGTTCGAGCAATAGTTTTACCTGACTAGCCCGAAGTTTATTGTCATCCGTTGCCACAAAGGCTTCGCATTTTTTGCCGATCAGCTTCAAAAAGCCATCGTCGTCGGTGTTGCCTAATACCGAAACATCCAGGATTTCCGTCCCGTGCAGGGCTTTGTCATCGTCCAGAAAGCCATACACCACCACTCCGTTGCTCTGAAAAATGTCCAATGCCACGCGTCCCAGGCCTTTGGCGCCAAATATAATAACCGGGTTTTCCATAAATCTATACCTGTGAAAAAATCAATTGTTTGTAATTAAAGAGTTGTATTTACTGCGTTTTTCGGGCATATATTGTTGCTTCCGCATCCTGATATACAGTGTCGTAATCCCGAGGCAGTAGTTCTTGCGGAAACCGGTGACTTTTATGCACCACGACAAAATTATATTTTTTTTCTGGGAAAAACCGATCTGCCCCAATATCTAACTCAATCGGGTGCCGATTGGTTTCGTATTGAAAGCGAATGCAAAGCCCATATTCGTAATATTGTACAAACAGATTATTGGCTTTGTGTTGCCAGAGCCATTGCGTTACTCCATCCAGACTATTGTAAATTCCACGACCTTTAGGAGTAATTAATTGTTGAAAAGTCTGAATGCAGTCACCTGACAACAGGACAGTTAGCACAAAAAGAATGGCAAAATAGTATCGTTGCGAAAGCCAAAACCTCCGCATCAGAATGCAGACGGCCAGCCACTGAAAAGGAAACAAAAATATCAGAGTGCGACTGTAAATGAGGGTGCGTTGCAATACTACAATGGGCACCACCAACCAAAGACAACTCACAAACAGCCATAGCCAGATTTTTTCAATTGGGGGTGTCTTGGGCGAGGACGCAACGACAGCCGCCAGTATACTCACTACTAAAGTAAGGTAAGGCGAAAAAAGGCTGTCGTTCCAGAAAAAGGTGGAACACTCAATCAGGTTTGCGCCGAAACCAGTCCAAAATATAATCCAGGGTAAGGGTGCCACCCAGCTATTCCCCGACACAGCTTGCAGTCCATTTACCAGAAATACAGGCATGTACAACAAGCTTACTCCCAGTAGTATAAGAAGCAGCAAAACGCCCAACCGACGCCATTGTTGCCAGGTATTGTTTCTGAAATAAGCTACCATCACGCCCAGCAGTCCTGCAAAAGGATACAGAAAAACCGGAATGGTATAAAAGCCTAAAATGCTGCTTAGGACAAACAGGCTGGCGGAGACAGGTTTTATGTTTCTGGAAGATACTATTTTTACAGTAGACGCGGCTGACAAAATCACCCAGAATAAGAGCAGGCTATACCCACGGCCCTGGATTCCATACCCGAAAACAGGAGGTGTAAAAGCCAGCATTGCCGTGGCAGTTGCCGCAACCAATGCCGAAAAATAGTACCGGATTGCCAACCAAAACCCCACTAAGGCCGCGAGCCCACACACGAATGCCGCTACCCGCAGCACCAGCAATGGCGAAGAAAACAACCAGCCGGATGCATTGCAGAGCAACGAATACAGAATGTGGTTGTTGGGATTGGGATAATAGGCCGCCGAAACCAACCATCCTTTGCTCACAAAATACAGGTAAGTAAACCGTTCGTCGATGTGCAGAGGCAGCTTTGGCAGGAAATACAACCGACTAAGTACACAGACCAGACAGAGAATTGCCAGGCCAATTTGCTCCGCAACCGATGTCTTTTTCCAGATGGTTCTAACCGATCTGCTAATCGAAGAAACAATTTCTTGTATGAACAGCAAAAGGCATGGAATCCGTTTCCAGATGAAAAAAAAGCCCGAAATTACCAAAAGGTTTAATGTAACGGAAACATATCGCAGCATCAAAAACCTTTCAGGCGTGAGTAACGTATTGCGGAACTTGGCTAGTTTTTCGGGTTGATGGTATTGGCCAAAAGCCAGTTCGGTCAAAGAGTCATAACTGAAACTGACCAGCAAAGCACTGATGCCGATACAACCCACAACAAAAAATAGTATCCCCAATCGGAGCAAAACCTCCCCGATGGTCTGTACTTTCAACTCCCGATTTAAGTTTTTATTCATTTTTTGCGAAGATGTGCATTTTTTTCAACTTTAGGGCCATGCATTTCCTGCTGTTTGGCGATGCATGGTTTTGGTTTATTTTCTGAATGTATGAAGACAGGCAAAACGGTTATTCTGTTGCTTTTACTTTTTATGTGGGCTCCGTTTGTCATGCAAACCGATCTGTATCCCTTTTTCCGGTTCGGAATGTTTGCCGAGCCCGTCAAACGTGAAGTGCAAACGGAGATCTTTGCCTTGCGTATAACGGATGTCGCAGGCAAACAACGGATGGTGGAACCACAGGAAACCGGCTTGGGAAGCCTTACTTATCTGATGCGCAATTATTATTACCGTCAGCAAGCCGATACATTGTTACGTCGCATTCACCGGATCACGCGAGTATCGCCTACGGTAACGCAATGGCAGCTGTTGCGCATAGTTAGTGAAGTCTCTGAATATAAGCCAGATACGGCTGTGGTTGCAACATTTAATGTTTCCATCGATGAGTAAGAAAAGGCTGTTAGTATGGGTGGTGTTAAGCCTGATACCTGTGGTACTGTATCTGGTCTGGTTAAGAAGTTTGGTAATTCAAAGTTTTCATGGCACGGCTCCCGCTTGGTTTATGCGTGTGCTCAATGGTGTGTATCCACGTTTTGTGGTTGAGAAGCATCGTTTTGAACTTGACTTTTTCCTACATCATGCCGACCAGATTAGTATTCGTTTTAGCCTTATCAGTTTTGCGGTGATTCTCTTTTTTGGGCTAAAGTCCAGGTCTTTGTGGATGCATAACCAATTGCAGCAGTTCTGGAAATTGCAGATTTCGCCCTCAAAGATTCGTTTGTATACGTGGGGTATATACAGTTGCGTGCTCTTTTTTACTTATGATTGGTTCATCGTCCTCAAAGAGTTACAGCAGGCCAATGAGTTTTATAGGCCATTGCTTTTGTTTCAATTGATGCATATTCCTTTTCCACCCCTCTGGTTGATCGCCGTTTTATGGATAGGCTTGGTTGCGGGTTGTCTCTGCGTGCTTTTTCGTTTCCAAAGTGTACTATTTTCTCTGATTGTAGCCGTGTTGTTTATTTTGCAACAAGGCTGGATTTACAGTTTTGAAAAAATAGATCATGCCTTTGCTCTCTTGACGTATGTGCTTGTGTTAATGCCCTTTGTGTTGCATCAGACACAGCACAACCAACCGCAATGGGCGTTGGTACTGATTCGACTAGTCATCGGTATGATTTATTTGCAAGCAGGGCTGGAGAAACTTTTAGTAGGAGGGATGAAATGGCTGGCTCCGGATACGTTCCGTAACTATCTCTATCTGCATCCCACTCCCGCTGGATTGTGGGTATCGCAGTACGATTGGCTTTGCGTTATCTTACCTTTTTTTGCATTGGCGTTTCAGTTAAGCTTCATTTGCCTTGTTTTCAATTCCAAAATGCGTTGGGTTTTGCTTCCTGTAGGCTTACTATTTCATACAGGTACCTATATACTGATGGGTGTAGGAGGGATTATCAATGCCTGGGTGTGGTTATATGTTGTTTATCTGTAATATTTAAAACAAACTGCCCTATTCGACACTTAATCGAATAGGGCAGTTTGCTGTGAGTTAACGATACTATTTTTTGATAATCAGTTTCTGTACATAACTATTTTTAGATGTTATCACCTTTACCAGATACATGCCCGAACTCAAATCGGATGTGTTTAACTCCACAGCGTTGTTTTGTATAGCGTGATAAACATTTTGCAGAACCTGCCCGTTAAGTGTCGTAATTTGAATTAATGCATCTTCTGTACCGTCCGTTAATTGATTGAAAACCAATTGGACTTTGCTGCTGGCAGGGTTAGGAATCAAACTGAACTGATTTATCGTATTGCTAAAGTTTACCGTGACGATCTTAGAATAAGTGTATTTTCCATCCAGATCTATTTGTTTAAGGCGATAATAATTGTTGCCCTCACTAGCCTGATTATCGGTAAAGGAGTAAGTGCGAGTATTGGCTGAATTACTAGCTGCTGTCAAGCTTCCAATTACAGCAAAATCTTTCCCGTCTGTACCACGTTCTACATCAAACTCTTTGCTGTTTTTTTCACTGGCCGTAATCCATTTAAGTGAAGTCTGCTGTTTCCCAATTTTATAGGCATTAAATGACAAGTATTCTACCGGCAAACTTATAATACCACCACTAATGAGAGCGATTTGCGAAAAACTAGTAAAGCCATTTCGTTGGTATTGAGTTTTGAGAGTGTAATTATTAGCAGGGTAGATACTACTACCATCCCATCCCCATGCTGAGCTGGCATTTTTCCGTTTGGCAAATGTAATGGGAGCTGTTCCTCCCGGAAATTTAGGTAAGAACAGTGTTAGATTATATAATGCATTACTCGCAGGAGTTACATCCGGTTCTAGTGTCCAGTATCCATCGGTAGCCATATAAGGAAAAGAATATCCATTCTCCTGTAAGCCATTTGTAGGCAAAGTGGTTCCACCGGGGTTTCCCCAAGTGAAGAAGCCAAGCACACTATTTACTCCCAAGTCATTGGTAGGATTGAGATTGATCCGTTCATAACGAACGGCATCTCCAATCGGATAGTCATAATCAGATGTGCTAACTCGCATTAATGAGAAGTCATCAGCAGCTACATATTTTCCTCCTGGAGCATCTGAATAAAGGCCAATTGTACACTGATTGTTACTTACAGGAAAATTACTGATTGCTATTTGTACCCAAGCGGAACTCGTTGGAATTGGGATAGTTAACATACTTCCCCCATATCCTTTAACATATAGATATGCACTATATTGACCTCCACTACTTTGTACCCATACATTCAAACTGTAAGAACCATTTTGTAACCCTGTTATGGTTTGATAAATTTCTGTTGTGTAACTACTATTCCTATATTGGACCAAATAACCTTTGTTATCACCTGAGTGGTCTGCCGCTCCTGATGTTTTATAAGAATAACTATTACTAGCGGTCCAACCGTTTGAATTACTGGTAAACGCTGGATTTGATACCAGATTACTTCCGGTTGTAGTAGCTATCGACCGGCGGAGGTTTCCGAATATGTACGACGCGGATGAAAAACTGGTAATGGCTGAAGAGGCTGTATTGGTTACATTGACTTCATACATTCCGGTTTTGATTAAACCTTTTGTAAGATTGAGTGTGTTAGAAATCTCAATAGTCGCTTGCGGAATTACATAGCCTGAGTTCTTATTTACTTTTAAATTGACATAAGTACCGCCAGATATCTTCTGGTCTGTCGTGCCTATCATTGTTATTAGAGAAGAACTACTAGCTGAAATGGTTCCGCTGTTGAGCAGGTCTCCGCATACCTGTAATTCACTGCTGCTGCTCAAGGTTATTGTTGCTCCGGATTCTATGGTAATCGAGCGGACATTTCCTGTAGTACTGGAAGCAAGTACTGGATATTTGGAAAGTCCTTCGGGAATAATGACATCATCTGAGCAAGTAGGAACTGTACAGGACCCCCAGTTATCTGCTTTCGTCCAATCTGTGCTGTAACCTCTCCACACAAAATCATCGCTCAGGGTAGTGTAATTTATAGCAGGTGTGGTCTTCACTAAAGAGATATCATCTATGCCAATATCATTACCACCTGCTGCTAAGCCGACGTTTCGAATAGAGAGTTCTAAGGAGGTCCGTAAACCACTATTGAAATTAATGGTGTATTTGGTCCATTTACAATTGGTAGTTGCGGTAATATCTTGTCCCAACCGAGTACAATCGCCATAAAATCCGAATAGCAAAGAAGATGCATCTCCCGCTAAACTAACGGCATAAAAAGAAAAGCTATAATTAGTATTAACAGTAAGAGCAACCGTCTGTATCCACAATTTTTTAGATGCACCATCATAACCATTGCCTATCAGCATGTTGCCACCTGAAGGAGGTACAGTACCTCCAGAGGTAGAAGCAATGGTAGAAGCACTACAAAAAGAGCTATGAACCGAAGAAGGATTGGTTGTAACTGTATACAAACCTTCAGGTACTAGTGAATTAGAAGTAGGAGATACATAACCATACTCACTCGTAAAACCCGAGTTGCCACTTGAAAAATTGCCATTTGTGATCAGATTGGTTTGTGCCAAACCTGTATCAATAGTGAAAAGAACAGCGCATAGACTTATAATCAGTAGATATAAGTCAAACCTTTGCTTGTAAACTTTCATAAGCTGTTGTTTTGGTAGAAATAAATCAAACGGGTGGAATCTTAGAATATAAACTATTAATGCTTGTATCGCGTAGCAAATGTTAATTACCTAATGGGGATACAATGTAACTTAGTGACAAGATGCAAGCTGGCATGAGAAGAAAACAGATTCTGCTCAACAGAGTAATGAAATGAAGGAATTTGCTGATTTATTACATTACTTTGTTTTGGTTTCTACCTGATAGGCTTGGCGTTTTTGTTGCATGCGTGAAGCAAAAGAAAAGCCGATGCGAAGGTTGGCATAAAATCCGCGGTTTTTTAAAGAAGGCCGATAGCCCATTTCTGCACCGTAAGTCCAGGCAAAATCGCGGTTAAACATACCTTCCATGCCTAACCGAAAGCCTAGGTGATTTACCTTGGCCGGAGCTACTAAATAGTATTCATTCGGGTATTTATCAGAGACATTTTCTTTGCTATTGCTTTTATATTGAAAAGCCACGTCCTGCAGTTTTATCATAGGGGCATAGATAATGTCTGCGTAGGCCGAGAAAATGAGGTCATTAGCCGTAAGTTCATAGCTCTTGGGTTTGATCACCACATTGCGAAGCGTCATTATCTTGAAGCCCGCAAATATACCTGCTGATTTGATGTTGGTGTAAAGCTGGGCATTAGATTTAAGGGTATCTCCTTCAGAACTAATCAATTGCACTTTTTGCTTTTCCAAGGCATCTCCTAAATTAGTGGCAGATCCCCAATAGTACCCTCCCGCACGAATTCCCATTACCTTGCGTACTTTGGAAGGAACCTTAATATACTCAGGAATAGAGGCGGCACGTTTGTTTTCACTGACGGTTTTGCCTGTCATAATAATTTTGGATTCACCCGAAAGTGCTTCATCTTTAAAGTGATAAGTCGCGCCTAATTCCAGATACGAAGATCCCTTAAGTTTACCGACCATTACCCGATTGATTATCTGCTCAGTAGGAAGGGTGTTGTCTACGGGCATGGCGTTGTTTTTCTCGCCGCTCAGTTTGGCAAAGTCCGAGAAACTGGCGTAAGTTGAACGAGCCTGGGCATGGAAATCGAATTTGTTTTTCAACAAATAATTCATTTGCCCGCCAAATCCTACATTGAAATCAGTTTTGAAAGCATCAACATAGAAGGGATACAGATTGACCCACATTTTGTTGATGTCGTAGGGGTCGTCAAATTTTGACTCGTATTCTACATCTTTCTTATCAGCGGCAGTTTTGCTCTGAGCCTGCAATCCCTGAATTCCACCAACCAGCAATGCCACCAGAAGTAACCCGCGTAAATTTCTTTTCATTTCCATAGCTTAATTCAAAATGAGCTTTTGGGTATTAATTGATAGTTTAAAATTAGCAGGTCTTTGGTTGTGGCATGTGTCAATTTTGGCCGAAAAATTACGCAGATATAGTTTTGGCGTACAATTGATAGAAATAGGGTGGTTACCTTAAGTAAGGCAGAATGAAAGATTAAAGGAGGTTTTTGATTTTTTGGAGATACTATTTTGGTTCACACCTCATTGTATTGTTATCTTTGGTTGACAACCCCTGACCTAAAACCGAATAAGCCGTTTATGCATGAGTCGCCCCGCAAACAAACCATATGCCCCAACTGCCAGCACATGCTGGACGAAGCCGACAATTTTTGTTCAAGATGCGGCCAGGAAAATACCACAAAGGTGGTTTCGTTTGGAACATTGGTTTATGAAGTAGTCAGCGATTTTGTTTCCTGGGATTCGCGGTGGTTTCAGACGGTAGTGCCTTTTTTATTTAAGCCCGGCGCATTGACCAACGAATTTATTTCGGGCAAACGGATCCGCTACATGCCTCCTTTGCGGCTTTACTTTTTTGTCAGTCTGATTTGCTTTACCATCATTGCTTACTACACTGCACACGAGAACAAGTCGGACGAACGCACTGAACAGGCTCAGCAAAGCCTGCAAGCCGATTCGATTCGGAATATGGTTTTGAAAGAATTGCCGCCTACGGTCCCTGCTCAGCAACGCGATCAGATACAAAAGGCACTGCAAAAATTGACGTTTGCGGATAAAAAACGGGGGTTGATCAGTAACAATACGGATTTGGATGAGGCCGAAGAAAATAGTACCGATTCAGTGAGCAAAACCCCTAAGCCGACAAAAAAGAAAAAATCAGCAGGGGATTCGTCACAAGTAACCAGAAAGATAGACATAGATGAAGATAAAGCCGGTCAGAAAATAGGCGAATGGGGAATGCTGATGAATCTGGTGAAAAACCCAGTCTTGACGGAAGACAATATTCTGGATTCGTTGCATTGGGAAAAGAATTATTGGAATCGGATGAAAGTGAATCGGTTTGTGCGGATAACGAATGGAAATAAAGAAGAATTTCTGGCCGAGATGTGGGACAAGGCGCCTATCTACATGTTTACCTTATTGCCTTTTATGGCTCTTGTAATGAAGTTTCTGTATATCCGTCGCAAACGTTTGTATATAGAACACCTGATTTTTATGCTGCATATCCATGCGTTTGCCTTCTTTGCCATTGCCATCGATATTGTGCTGACCAATGAGTTTGCCAACCTGAATCCCAGCGGAGTCATTGTACCTTTGATTCTGGTGTATTTGTGGGTGGCTTTTTATAAGGTATACATGCAAGGATGGTTTCGTACTTCATTCAAGTTATTCACTTTCCTTTTTGTGTATTCCTTCAACTTTTTTATCGTCGCTATGGTTGCTGTCGTCATTGCGGCGGCTACTTATTAATCTATGCAACACTTCCTTTTGCATGCATTTTCGGTCACGGCTCCTTATGTCAAAAATCGCGGTTTTTGTCTTGATTCTTACGTATGTGATTGAGTGTAAGTGTGTTTGGGTAGTAATTGCCGTAGGAAAAGTCGTATCTTCGTGAACCGGCTACTCACCATGCACATTTGGAAGACTTTACATAATACAAGTATTTACAAGTTATACGATACAAGATCAGCAAGAAACAAAAGCCCTTACTGGCTAGTGTGCCTGCTGGGCTATCTGCTTGTATTAGGTATGGGGAATGTTGTAGGGCAGAGTCCGGTTTCCAACCTTCGTACCAAATGGATTTACCCAAAAGGCTGGCAACTGCCCGTTGATACAGTCAACATCGATCCTTCGTCAGTGAAGATTCTCTACCCGGCTGATTCTACCTTGATATTTTCTTATGTAGCTACTACTAATCAATTGCATTTTCGGGCAAATCAACTGCCCGATTCCTTATTGATTTCCTATCGTGTGTTACCATTCTGGCTGGGACAGGCTCGCTATCGCCGCGACCCTGAAACGTATGACAAGGTGGTGTACTTTGGCGGCGTTGATCCGAATCGGCGAAAAACAGTATCGCCGACAGAAAAGAGAGAAGAGTTTTTTGCTACCAAAGGCATTCAGAAAACCGGCAGCCTCACCCGTGGTGTTTCGTTTGGAAACTCACAGAATGTTTTTGTGAATTCGGCACTTAACCTGCAACTAGAGGGGCAGCTTACCGAAGACATTGGCCTGAAAGCCGTAATCTCCGATCAGAACGTTCCTTTTCAGCCCGAAGGAAACACACAGACTTTGCAAGATTTTGATAAAGTATTTGTACAGCTTTATTCCAAAAGCTGGCAGCTAGCTGCTGGCGACATCGTGTTTCGGAACCCTTTGTGGCGAGCAAACGGTACTACACCTTCTCACTTTCTCAGGTATTACAAGAATGTACAGGGAGCAATGGCTCAAACCACCTATGCCGCCGCAGGAGGTTCGGCTCGTACGGGCATTGGCGTGGCAGTGTCCAAAGGGAAATTTGCTTCGTATGCAGTACCCATTACAGAAGGCGTTCAAGGTCCGTACCGCCTCAGAGGGGCTAATAACGAACGGTTTATTGTAGTTCTGGCCAATTCAGAACGGGTGTACCTGGATGGTCGACTTTTGCAGCGGGGTTTTAATAATGACTATACCATTGATTACAATACGGCTGAAATTACATTTACGACACAAGTAATCATTACGGCTTTTTCACGGGTACGCGTCGATTTTGAATATTCGGACCGCAACTACAGTCGTTCTATCCTGACAGCAACCCATGAGCAGCAGATTGGTAAATTGCGTTTGTTTGCTAATTATTACAACGAAAAAGATAATCCGCGCCAGTTGTTTTCGCTGAACCTGTCAGAAGCGGACAAACGCCAGCTAAGCCAACTGGATGATCAGGCCAGTATCGGGTTGGTTTCGGGTATACAGAACATTGGAGAATATGCCGAATCGCAGATTTTGTATAAGAGAGTAGATACATTGGTAAATTCACAGCTATACACCATCTATGTAAATACAACTAATTCCAGAGATACACTTTACCAGATCCAGTTTAGCGAGGTAGGGCAGGGTAATGGTAACTATCAGCGGGTTCAGATTACCACCAATGGTCAGGTTTATCAGTGGTTGCCACCTATTAATGGTGTCCCTCAAGGAGCTTTTGACACCGTGCGTACAGTACCGCTGCCTACTCAAAAACGAATGCTAACGGCAGGAGCCGAGTTTCAGCTCAGTACTTCTGAGGTAATCTATGGGGAATGGGCTTTTTCAGAACGTAATCTGAATTTGTTTGCACAGGCGGCATCGCCCGCCAATAGCGGAAATGCGTTTAAAATCGGATATGCCAATCAGGGAAAACGCATTCCGTTTTTACCCAAATACCAATGGGTAGGTGGCGTGGATTATGAACGGGATAGCCGAGTATTTTCGCCAATAGATCGTTTTCGCGAAGTCGACTTTGACCGGGACTGGACCTTAACCGATTCGACTCAGGCGGCGGATCATATTTTGAATGCAGTTATCGGAATCAAGCGAGGTGGAAACTTGTCAGTCGCAAAAGATTCTACTGCAAAGGTAAAACCTGAATTATCCGAAGCACCGCAAAATCTTTTAACTCCGCCAGCGGCCGTACCTGCGGGTAACCCGGCTCCATCGTCTTCGTTTTTGCCGGGTGGCACTGGCGACCAGATTCTTTACCGGTTTAGCCATCGCTACCGCACCGATTTGTTAAACGGTTACCAGCATCGGTTGGATCTGGCCAAGCAGTTGGGGCGTTTGCAATTGACAGCCAATGGCTTCTGGATGCATGCCGTTCAGCCGATGAGTGTAGCCAATTGGCAGCGTATACAAGCCGTAGCCGAATACAGGGGGCATTATCTGGCACCCGGCTATGCCTATAGCTCAGATAAAAATCAATTGATAAGCCGGATGGTTGCTGACTCGGTGATTGGTACAGCCATGAACTTTGAAGAAAACCGGTTTTTTCTGCGTAACGGCGATTCGCTGAAAACCCGGTTTCAACTCGATTACAGTTTGCGCCAGGATTATTTTCCGGTAGAGGGTCGCCTACAGAAAAACACGTTTGCCCGAACGGCCAATGTTAGTTTTCAGTCGGCGGCCAATCCTGTTAATCTGTTTCAATTTACATTGACTTACCGCACCCTGGAAAACCAAAGCAAGGTTCAGCAACTGCCTAACGAAGAAACCATTATGGGGAGGATGGACTGGAACGGAAATTGGCTGAAACGCAGCATTCGTTCTGAACTAACCATTGCCACCGCCTCGGGGCGTGAACTGCAGCGCGAATTTGTGTTCTTACCTGTGCCTGTAGGCGAAGGAACTCATACCTGGCGCGACGATAACAATGACGGCAAACAGGATCTGAATGAGTTTTACGAAGCCATCAATCCGGATGAAAAACGCTACGCCAAATTTTTTGTGCCAACCGATAGATACATTCGGGCCTTTACGCAAAACCTCAGCTACCGGTTAAATATCAATCCTCCGGCAGCCTGGCGGCAAAAAGACAATGTGTTTCAGTTTTTATCAAAGTTTTCGTCGGTATCTGCGTGGACGGCCAATCGGAAAACAACAAACGACGTCCTTCTTAACCGCATCGTACCTTTTGGCCAAAATGTGCGGGAAAACGACGTATTGTCGGCGCAGGAATCGTTACGGAGTACCTTATTTTACAATCGGGCTAATCCGAAATATGGGCTGGATTTGGGATACCTGCATACGGCCAACAAACAACTGCTGACCGGCCGGGCCGACAATGGAAATACCTTTGAATTACGCCAAAACGAAGAATGGCGCTTGAATACCAGGCTCAATCTGGGTAAGCAATACAATCTTAAAACTACCTGGGTACAGAGTTGGCGCACCAGCGAATCCAATTTCCTGGCCAATCGGAATTTTCGCATCCGTGGACAACAAGTGAGTCCTGAGCTGGCCTTTCAGCCTTCTGCCAATTTTCGTATGGCTGGCATTTATGGGTATTCCTACAAAACCAATAGTTTAAATAAATATGGCGAAAATGCCCGTATTCATTCTCTGGCTGCCGAAACCCGTTGGGCAAAAGTAGGCAAGCGAACCGTTACGGGAACCCTGCGCTGGGTGCAGATTCGGTTTAGAGGAGAGGCCAATACGCCAGTAGGTTATGAACTGCTGGAAGCACTACAGCCCGGTACCAACTGGACCTGGAGCCTGAACTGGCAACAACGGTTAGCCAATGGTTTGCAAGTGACCATGGGCTATGACGGACGCAAATCGGAAGGCAAATCCATTGTACACATTGGCCGCATGCAGGTAACAGCTTTGTTCTAATAGGTAGGTTTTGTTGGGTTAAAGGATACTATTTTTACTGGTCAATGGCATCTGATGGCAGTGCGAGATGCAATCAAAAATGGCTAGAGTCCTATAAATGAGGTTTTTCCTTTTGGAAAAATACTATTTTACAAAATCCATAAAATTGATTATCAGAAAATTGGAAAATTATTAGGAAAGGATGTACGTACTCGCTACCTTTGAGGCTTATCTTTTACCTTTATTACCAAAATAATGCAATCAGGCACAGTAAAATTCTTTAATGAAACGAAAGGATTCGGCTTCATTAAATCAGACACTTCTAATGAAGACATCTTTGTTCACGTTTCGGGCTTAATTGACGAAATCAAAGAAAACGATAAAGTTACCTTTGAAGTGCAGCAAGGCAGAAAAGGTCCGAACGCCGTTAACGTTCAGTTGGCTTAATATTGAGACACATATAAACGGCCTTTAAAAAAAGCTCCTTATAGTTAAGGAGCTTTTTTTTTGCCTGCCGACTAATCAATCCTATTTTTTATTGCTAATCCCTGCTTTATTTTCAGCCCTAAAGATCATCTACTTGTAAAAAGCCTATTGTTCATTGTTTTATTTCAATTAATAAGGTTTATGTAAAATATTTTCCTGTAGTAGTTTTAATTTTTAGAATTTTATTTTGCGCTTAAATGAAAATAGGTGTATAATTAATTGTTGCTTTATCACCACTTCAGGCTGAGGTTCCCAAAAAACTTCGCTGCCAACAAACTACTATGACTGCATTGACTCGCCGCCACTTTATTCAGAAAGTTGCTGCATTGACTGGTTCTGGCTATACGGCTATGGTCGCTATGGACATGATTCCGGCAGCACCTGCTCAGCCGCTCAATCTGCAAGGAAGCGGACAAGGAAAAAAAATCATCATTCTGGGGGCTGGGATGGCTGGTTTGGCTACGGCCTATCAGTTAAATCAGCTTGGCTACGATTGCACCATTTTGGAAGCCAGGACTCGTGCGGGTGGCCGGGTCTGGACCATCCGGCCGGGAACGAAAGAAACCGAACTGGAAGGCGAAGTGCAAACGTGTCGTTTTGATGAAGGTCAGTACTTCAATGCAGGCGCCATGCGCATTCCGCATCATCATGCATCTGTTATTCAGTATTGCCGTGAGTTGGGTGTGCCCATGGAAAATTTCAATAATATCAACGAAGGCGCCTATTATTACAGCGACGGGGCAGGGCCTTATTCCAATAAGCGAATCCGGCAACGCGAATTGCACAATGATGTGCGTGGATACACATCCGAATTGCTCGCAAAAGCCATGGATCAGAGCTCGCTGGATTTGCCTGTAACAAAAGAAGACAAAGAAAAAATCATTGAATACCTCATTGCGGAAGGCTCGCTGGACCGCAACAAAATCTACAAAGGCTCGGCGCGGCGCGGGTTCGATGTACCGCCCGGAGCCTATGCTCAGGCGGGTACACCGGGTGCAATTCCCTCTTTGGTAGAACTATTGCAATCCGGCTTTTACGATGCTAATTTCTACCGCATTCCTGAATATACCTATGAGCAGCAAAGCACCATGCTCATGGTTTCGGGGGGCACTGACAGGCTAACTGCCGCGTTTGTCAAGCACCTCGGCAAGAAAATTACCCACAATGCCGAGGTGACCAAAATTCTTAAGACCGAAACCGGTGTAAAAGTCTCTTACAAAGACACGTTGAAAGGCACTATCCAGGAAATCACCGGCAATTACTGTGTGTGCACCATTCCGCTGCCTGTGTTAAGCAACATTGAACACAATTTCTCTCCGAATGTATCACGGGCCATTGATCTGATTCCGCATAACAACGCCTGCAAGATAGGTTTGCAGTTTAAGCGTCGGTTTTGGGAAGAGGATGACAATATTTTTGGCGGCGTAAGTCGCACCAACATGGACATTACCCAGATTGTATATCCTTGTACGGGTTATTTCTCTAAGAAAGGCGTGTTGATTGGCTATTACAATTATGGCAATACGGCGGGGAAAATCGGCGATATGCCATTAGCCAATCGGGAAAGGCTTGCACTGGATCAGGGCAGCAAGATTCATCCGCAATACAAAACCGAATTTGAGAGTTCGTTTTCCGTTGCCTGGCAAAAGATAAAATACAGCCAGGCCGGATGGGCCATCTTTCCACCCGATGTTCGGGCCAACTATTATCCGGCATTGTCGCAACCCGATGGCAATGTTTATTTTGCCGGAGATCATACTTCCTATTTAACGGCCTGGATTGCCGGGGCGTTTGAGTCTGCCCACCAGACAGTAAAATCCATTCATGAGCGGGTGCAAAAGGCTTAATGTAAAAGGGTAGGTTTTGGTCTGTTTTTGGATACTATTTTCCGGAAACAGCAAAGCCAAATAGTATCTTTCAAAAAAAGAAAAGCCAGCTTTGCTTGCCTCTGCGGAATTTCATCACAAACCTAACAACTGTTTTATGAAAATATTTACTTCTCTTCTCCTGCTGCTATTGTACGTTCCGGCTTTGGTGACAGGCCAATCGGTCCCGGCGTTGTCTCCCGAAAAAGTGGAAGCATTGAAAAAAGAACTTACCGTCGAGATTGACAAAAATGCCAAATTCACGCAGGAGATGGTGGATATGGTATTCAGTTTCGGTGAATTGGGTTTTCAGGAAACGGAAACTTCCAAATACCTGACGGACATTCTGAAGAAAAACGGTTTCAAAGTAGAAATGGGTGTCAGTGGCATTCCTACTGCCTGGATTGCCAAATGGGGAAATGGAAAACCGCTGATCGCCATCGGTTCAGATATTGACTGCATTCCCAAAGCATCCCAAAAGCCCGGCGTTGCCTATTACGATCCTGTGATTGAAGGGGCTCCCGGCCACGGCGAAGGGCATAACTCGGGCGTTCCGTTGAATATCACAGCAGTATTGGCGTTGAAAAAGATCATGGAACGCGAAAAACTACCCGGTACACTCATGCTCTGGCCAGGTGTAGCCGAAGAGCAGGTTGGAACCAAAGCCTATTACATTCGAGACGGTTATTTCAAAGACGTAGATGCCTGTATTTTTACGCACGTTGGCAACAATTTCACCGTTTCGTGGGGCGATGCCGGCAATAACGGATTGGTTTCGGTAAAATTCAACTTTGAAGGCGCCGCTGCCCATGCCGCCGGTGCACCCTGGCGAGGTCGGAGTGCACTGGATGCGGTTGAGCTGATGAATATTGGCTGGAACTTCAAACGAGAACATTTGGAGCCTACCCAACGGTCGCACTATGTGATTGTGGATGGGGGAGACCAGCCCAATGTAGTACCCTCCAAGGCTTCGGTGTGGTATTACTTTCGCGAACGGACCTATCCCAAAATCAAAGCCTTGTATGACAATGGAGTGAAGATTGCCAACGGTGCTGCCATGATGACCGACACCAAAATGACCTACGAAGTATTGGGCAGTGCGTGGCCGGGACACTTTAACCGGCCCATTGCCGAGGCGATGTATGAAAATATCAAGCGTGTCGGGTTGCCGCAGTGGAGCGAAGCCGACCAGATGTTGGCCAAAGCCACTCAGAAAGAAATGAATGCGCCTGAGGTCAAAGGATTGGCTACCAAGCTGGATACGTTGGAGAAACCCGTAACGTTCTCATTGGGTGGCGGTTCGGATGACATTGCGGACATTTCGTGGTCGTTACCTACCGTGGTTTTGCGTTATCCTTCCAATATGCCGGGTTTGCCGGGCCATCACTGGTCAAATGCCATCGCCATGGCTACTCCCATCGCGCACAAAGGAGCTACCGCCGGAGCCAAAGCCGAAGCATTGACACTGCTGGATATGCTGATTAAGCCTGAAATTATAACCTCGGCCTGGAAATACTACCGGGAAGAACAAACCAAAGACATCAAGTACGAGCCTCTGGTATCGGAAAAGGACAAGCCGGCTATCTACCTGAATGAGAAGATAATGGCGCAGTTTCGCACCCAGATGAAGAAAGTCTATTACGATCCGGCCAAGCACAAATCGTATCTGGAGCAATTGGGTATCAACTATCCTACTTTACGCGACGACCAGAAAGCCTTTCTCAAAGAGTTGGCTACCAAAGAACAGGCGGAGAAATCAGCCGCCAAGCCACAGACAGAAGCCAATAAATAGCTCTCCTTATATGATAAAATAGTATCTTTCCAGAAGGCAAAAGCTCCGTTGGGGTTTTGACTTTATGAAAGATACTATTTTGTTTTTAATGCTATTAGGCGTGGTGGCTTGCCGTCCCCACACTATCCCAACACATACCACTACGGATTCTGCTGTTGCCGGTGATTCGGTTCGTTTTATGCTGCTGGCTGATAACCTCACTGAAGATGTATCGCGTGTTTCGTCGGGCAATGACGAAATGCTGTTTCTGCTTTATTCCACTCAGGACTCCTTGCAATCATTTCAACTCATTGGCAAGCAGTTGTTTGTGTTCGATAAATCCCAAAAAACGCACGAGCAAAGAATTGCTGCCCAATGGCTTAAAAACGAATGGCTCATTCTGCTGCTGGAAATTGACTCGGAGCGAAGTGTCGATGAGTTGGAAGCGTGGGTGCGGCAACATTTGCCAATTATAGTAACCGCCTACCGGAAAAAGCAAACCGAGCAATTGCGGAAATTGCTCGGCGATGAAGATCTGATAGCCATCGAATTATTTCCAGCTGATTCGCGATTGGTCAAAGAGTTTACTTTTCGCGGTGTTCATCTGTTTGATGAATACCAGTACCGGCTGAAAATCCAGTCAGAAAAATAGTATAGTTTAAAAAGCCAAAACCTTCGGATTTACTGAATGGTGCCCACAAATTCCGCATCTTCCAGTATGTAAATCAGCCGGTAAGGGTCATCGGCATTGAGCGTGAGTTTGCCTTTGAGGCGTACGGGTTTCTTGGTGTATTCCACCGGACTTTTCATCTGAACTTCCGCAACCGATTCGGGACCGCCAATGCCACAGAAAAAGCAGGCTTCTACAGGCAACGACGAAAGCACAAAATGATC
The DNA here is from genome assembly GCA_963520985.1 of uncultured Sphingobacteriales bacterium. Classification (GTDB taxonomy): domain Bacteria; phylum Bacteroidota; class Bacteroidia; order Cytophagales; family 172606-1; genus Xanthocytophaga. The sequence goes on along the minus strand of CAUQTA010000010.1, from coordinate 82,983 downwards.
GGCTTGAAAAGCACCTTCAATGCCATCCAGAGGAATGATGTATCCGGGCAGGGTAACTACCTTGCCCGACAGCGCCTTCACTTCTGGCGTAAATACCGGCACATTGACATCGCCGTAGGCATCTTTGGTGTTCTTATACGAAATATTGGCCATGGTTACCCACTCATTGGATGTTTGTCGCTTGCTGCCCTGAGCATGAGCCGTATAGGTACTAATCAAAGCCATCCCCGTTATCACGATAGTTGCTAGCCTGAGGAATGTATTCTTTTTCATGGATAACTTCAGATTTACGTTTTGGTATGGGTTTGTTGAAAGTAGACTAATATAAACCAACGAAATTGGAAAAGATAGTAATTTTTGAATATTAATTTTTATTTAATCAATAAAGAGCCGGTTTTATATTTCGGCTATTTGCTGTTTTGTGAAATTTAATACTAAATTAAGTAAAAAACATAATACAATATTTGGTCATTTCCGATAAAAATTTAATATTAGCATTATCAATTCAGACCCTCAGCTTTTAGTTGTTTTCAAAGAGCCGCATGAAAACAGCTAACAAAGCCAAAAGTATATTTTTTCAGAATAGTCGTTCTGTTGCGTAATCATTTGCTTTCTGTTTTATAGCACAACCATGCAGAGGTAGTTCATGCCCTGTATGCTACAGGTATTCGGCTGGGTTTGCCTCATTGGAATATTGCGGCTCATTCTGGTGGGCAAGCCTTAGCCGTGTTTTTTAAAGGATTTCAGGTACAAGTAATCCACAACCAATTATACGTCAATAAGTAAAGTCAGAACCAACACCCAACCTTAACCAAACCTTGTGTATGACAACTTCTTCCATGAATCGCCGGCAATGGCTTAAGCTAGGTGCCCTGTTTACTACTGGGGCAGCCATAACTCATCCCTTGACAGCATCGGCAACACCTCGGCAACGCCAGAAGTTTTTGGCAGACATGCCTCAGATCAAAGCTCGGCTATCGGCAAATGAAAATCCATTCGGCCCGTCAGACAAAGCCAAAAAAGCATTGCTGGAAGCCGTGCCGGAAAGTTATCTGTATCCGCGCCAAACCTTGATGCAGTTGCGTAAACTCATTGCGCAGGAAGAAGGCGTGAGTGAAGAGCACATATTGCTGGGAGCGGGCTCCGGCGGACTGCTAACAGGAACGGCCCTGTATTATGCCTTTAAAACAGGGACGGGAAGCCATATTCTTTCGGCCGATCCGAGTTACATGCAATTGGTGCGCGCCGCTACCCAGGTGGGCTGCGGCTGGGAAAAAGTGGCCTTGAACAAGGATTTTGATTACGACTTTGAGGCGATGGCTTCCAAAGTGAACGACAAAACATCGTTGGTGTATATCTGCAATCCCAACAATCCAACCGGGATTGTTGCCAACTCGCAGAAACTGTCGGCATTCTGTGATTCCATTTCGGTGCAAAAGCCGGTTTTCGTGGACGAAGCCTACATCGATTACGCCGCTGACCCTAAGAAAACCACCATGATGGAACTAGTGCGCAAAGGCAAAAATGTGCTCATCGCCCGCACGTTTTCGAAAGTACACGGATTTGCCGGATTGCGCATAGGGTATCTGGTGGGGCAACCCGACATCATCAAGGAAATCAGCAAGTTTGCCCAAGGACCGAGTGCCATTAGTGCTACTTCAGCGCAGGCGGCTCTGGTGAGTTATCAGGACAAAGACTTTATCAAGTACTCGATTGCCAAGAACAACGAATCCAAAGCATTCTTGTATAAATTGTTGGATGAGCAAGGCTATAAGTACTTGCCATCGGCCACCAATTTTGTGTTCTTTCCGATCAAAATGGAAGGCAAGCGTTTTCTGGACGAAATGGCAAAGCGGGGTGTCAGCATTCGTACCGAATGGCAGTATGCCGGACAAAACTGGTGCCGTGTAAGCTTGGGCACCATGGACCAGATGAAGCTATTTGCCGATGCCTTCAAAGAATTAGCCTAAGTTTCGTTTGTCGCACAGGCATTGTGCAAACCGGAAAGCCTCTCACTCTATGTCGGGAGGTTTTTTTATGAGCAAAATGAATTGTTTTTCGTATTTTTATCTTACAAATGGTGGGGTTTTGCTTTGTCAAACGATACTATTTGTGGCTTTTGAATCACCAAAAACCGATAATTATGCAAAAATCAAGAAGTGGAATTGTAGTTGCAATGGCCCTTTGCTGGAGTGCTACGACCTGGGCACAGAAAAACCTTTCAGTCGAGGAGTTTGATAAAAAGTTAAATGCGACCAATCAGGCTCAGGTGCTGGATGTGCGCACAGCCAGTGAATATTCGGAAGGGCACTTGAAAAATTCTGCCAACGTAGATATTCAGAATGCCCAGTTTGAGAAAGACATACAGAAACTGGATAAAGACAAACCTGTTTTTGTGTATTGTCTGTCGGGCGGGCGGAGCAGCAAAGCCATGTCGGTTTTGCTCAAGCAAGGATTCAAAGAAGTGTATAACCTGGATGGCGGCTACATGAAGTGGTCGCTGGCCGACAAACCAACCGCAGGTGCGGCTACGGACAAAAGCGATGAAATAAGCGCTGACCAATTTGATAAAGCACTGAAAGACAATGCGCTGGTACTCATCGATTACAACGCCAAGTGGTGCGGCCCCTGCAAAAAGCTTTTGCCCATTGTTGAAAAATTAAAATTAACCTATGCTTCGCAACTTTCAGTACTGATGATTGATGTAGATAAAAACAAAGGTTTAATCAAGCAAAAAGGAGTGGATGCCTTACCAGCGTTGGCATTGTATAAAAACGGGCAATTAGTATGGCAGCAAACGGGCCTTGTGGATGAAGCTACCCTGAAAGCACAGATAGAGAAACGTCTCTAAAAAATAGTATCTTTTCAAAACAAAAAACCTCCTGATCCCGCAGACTTCTGAGTAAGCAAAAGTCTGCGGGATTTCTAGTATCTCTACAGAATTAATTTGGTAATTATTGAGGGTTATGCAAAAGAAAATTTGCCGTTTGTGTAAATAAATTTGTGTTTTATTCGGGTTGTCAGTATTTTTAGTTGTTTCCATACGCTGGAATTCTCATCCCATCCATAAACCATACCTGAACCTTTTTTCTATGTCTACTTCTTTTACCCGCCGCAATTGGCTCAAAGCAGGCGTTGCCTTAACTGCAGGCGCTGCTTTCCATGGCATCTCCTCACAACAGGTAGCTGCTGCTACCGCCGATTTTCGTCGTTCCCGCCTCAGCCGCGAAGCCCAGATTGCAGCTGACATGCCGGTGATCAAGGCTCGTTTGTTTGCCAATGAAAATCCGTGGGGGCCCTCCGAAAAGGCGAAGTCGGCCATCGTCGCCGCCATGAATGACAGTTACATGTATCCTTTTATGGCCCAACGCCAGTTTACGGAAATGATTGCTAAGGAAGAGGGCGTCACTCCGGAACACATTCTGGTAGGAGCAGGGTCAAGTGAGATATTGCTGGCAGCTGCGATGTATTTCAGCAAAAAGGGAGGAGACATTGTTTCGGCTGATCCGTCTTATGACTACTTGATGGAAAAAGCGGCCGATTATGGCGCGAATTGGGTGAAAGTACCACTCACCAAGGACTACACACACGACCTGGACGCAATGGCCAAGCGTTTGGGGAGCAATACGCGTTTGATGTATGTATGCAATCCCAACAACCCAACTGGAACCATTGTGCAACCCGAAAAGCTTCGTTCGTTCTGCGAGTCAGTTTCGGCCAAAGTTCCTGTTTTCGTAGACGAAGCTTACATTGACTACCTCGACGATCCCAAGAAACATTCAATGATTGAGTGTGTGCGCAAAGGGCACAATGTGATCGTGGCCCGCACTTTCTCAAAGGTACACGGATTTGCCGGACTGCGCGTAGGGTACATCATTGCTAAGCCCGAGATCATTAAAGCCCTGGATCCACTTTATACCAGTGGCATGGATATGTCTGCATTGTCGATACAAGGTGCCATGGCGAGCTATCAGGACAAAGAGTTCCCGAAACAGGTGGTACAGAAGACCGTTCAGTCACGTGAATTTTTGTATAAAACCCTGAAAGACGAAGGGTATGAATATGTGCCATCGTATGCCAACTTTGTGATTTTTCCGGTAAAAATGGAGGCAAAGAAATTTACCGGTGAAATGATGAAGCGGGGCGTAGGAGTGCGTAACTGGGTGTTTAACAACAAACAGTGGTGCCGTATAAGCATCGGTACCATGGAACAGATGCAGATTTTTGCCCAAGCCTTTAAGGAAATCAGCTAGTGGCAACTAGCATGTGAACTACAAAACCCGGCAAGCTGCTTTCGCCGGGTTTTTGCTTTTTCAATGATACTATTTTTCAAAAACTTTTTCGCCTGCTTTAATAGGGATGTCCATGAAGTTTTGGGCGGGAGGGATGGGGCAGGAATAATTGGGATTGTAGATGCAGAATGGATTGTAAGCGAAATTAAAATCAATCACCAGCTTCTGATCTTCTACATTCCAGGATAGTCCTTTGTTATGGTCGTCCAGGTAACGGCCGCCACCGTAAGTCTCAAAGCCATTGGTTTTGTCATTAAAGGGCAAAAACAATTCTTCGTCCTCTTCTACGGTTGACTTGAGCAGAAGCAGTTTGTGCATTTGCCCACCCAACTGAAAGGTGGCAAATCCATAGCGGAGCATGTATTCGGTGGTGCCATCAGTGCGGCCTACTTTTAGGCGCGTCGTATCCTGAATAAGGCTAACATTGGCAATAATGCGGAATGCCGGATCCGGAGGAAAGTAGTTTAAATGCTGAAACGTTTCCCGGTTCTGGATGGGCGAATTGTCAGTCGAGTTTTTGAAAAAATCGTCTTTTTCGGTTCGGAACTTGCTGATTTCATCGGCGTAAGAATCTTTCTTGCCCGTAAAAACAAACGTATAGATCAGCACCAGAACAACAATTGCCACCACTCCGAAAAAATAAATCTTGCCAGCATTCATAAATGTGTGTTTCAGTTTGTAAACCTCTGCAAATTAGACAAGGAAATTGAAAATTGCTATCCGGCGGTGGGCATGCTTACAGAATTCCCTCGTCGGCAAAGCTATAGTAGCTGGTTTCGGTGATAATCAAATGGTCCAGAATGGGGATTTCCAGGTAACGACCGGCTTCTTTCAGTTTGTGTGTCAGGTCTTTGTCGGCTTGGCTGGGCTTAAGGTTGCCCGACGGGTGATTGTGTACCAGAATCATGGAACTGGCCAGGCTTTCCAACGCCGTTTTAAAAATCAACTTTGGATCAGCTACTGTACCGGCTACACCGCCCACACTGATCTGTACTTTTTTCATCACTACGTTGGCACGATTGAGCAGCACTACCCAAAACTCTTCGTGAGGCAAATCGAGCAGATGCGGCTGCATAAGTGTAAAAACATCGTGTGAAGATGTAATGGTTTGTCGCTGAGGCAATTCGCTGGCTTTGCGTCGTCGCCCCAATTCCAGAGCGGCTACAATGGTGATGGCTTTGGCTTCGCCGATGCCCTTGAATTTTTCCAGATCCTTGATGGTCAGTTTGGCCAGGCTAGTCAGGTTGTTGTCAACACTGCCCAGAATCTGCTTGGCCAGATCTACCGCGCTTAGCGAAACAGTGCCTGAACCCAGCAAAATTCCGATGAGTTCGGCGTCGGATAGGGCCGCTTTGCCTTTAAGTAAAAGTTTTTCTCTGGGGCGGTCTTCCTCTGCCCAGCTCAGGATTTTGGTAGTTGGCTTATAATCAAGCATAAAAGAACAAGTATGAAGTCTTCTTTTATCCGAAAGTAAGCTTGATTAGTAACCTGGTTTGTAAGATAAGAGGTTTTTCTTTTCAAAAATATACTATTTTCTTTTTCTGATAGGAATCAAAAAAAGCCTTGTGCGTTGGGCACAAGGCTCTCGGATGCTATATCATCAGGGAGATTAGGCGTTAGCTGCCAATGCATTCACAAACTTAGCCAATTTTGATTTTTTATTGGCGGCGTTGTTTTTGTGAATGATGTTTTTCTTGGCCAGTTTATCAACCATTGAAGAAACTTTTTTGTAAAGCTCCTGAGCCTCAGTCGCATCTTTGGTTTCCCTCAATTTTTTGATAAATGTACGGGTAGTTTTTGCCTGGAAACGATTTCTCAGACGTTTGGCTTCGTTGGCCCGGATTCTCTTAATTGCTGACTTATGATTTGCCATTGTGTATATAAACTACTATAATAAGATGCTTTTTCTGAAAAGGAGTGCAAATATAACAGGCTTATGTGTATTTGCAAAACAAATGCAAAAAAGTTTTCCCTATACCTAGGAGTCAGGGGTTTTGCTATTTGCAAAGATACTATTTTTCTAACTGACAATCTACTTGACATGCCAGGATGTCATCTAAATAAAACCCAGTCGTTTGCCTACTTTTCTGTACGCATCCAAAATACGCGATAAGTGACGACCTTGCAGCGTCGCCATCAGGCTATTGCGCAGCATTGCCATGCCTGGCGGTGTAGCCGGAGGAATAAACGCATTGACAAAGACACCTTCCTCATACAATCCTTGCCAAAGTTGGCAAGCCTTATCGGTATCGTACATCAGTACCGGCACGATGGCTGTTTCTCCATCCGGAACATCGTAACCCATCCGTTGCAGTTCTTTGCGTACCAGGCTGGCATTGAAATGAAGCTTCTGTACGCGTTCAGGTTCAGATTCCAATATGTCCAAAGCAGCCAACGCCGCTGCCGTTGCAGAGGCAGCTGGTGAGCAACTAAACATAAATGCGGGGGATTCGTGTTTCAGGTAATCAATGACGCGGGCATCACCCGCTACAAAGCCACCCACCGAAGCCAGTGTCTTGGAAAAGGTGCAGAAGGTAAGACTTACCTGATCAGCTAAGCCGAAATGACTGGCTGTGCCGCGGCCATTCTGACCAATCACGCCGAAGGCATGGGCATCATCGAGCACTACCTGTGCATTGTATTTTTGCGCAAGGATCTGGATTTCCTTTAGTCTGGCTACATCACCAAATGTACTGAATACCCCATCGGATACAATCATCTTACCGGCTTCTTCAGGTACGCTACGGAGTCTTTTTTCGAGATCTGCCATGTCGTTGTGGTGGTAGCGGATCACGCCTGCGTTGGTGCCTCCTTTAGCTAACAGCGTGGCTACAACGATGCTGGCATGATTGTCATGGTCCGAGAATACATATTCGTGGCGCCCCGCTAAAGGCTGCAACACGCCTTGGCTGGTTTGAAAACCAGACGGAAATAGCAACGCAGCTTCTTTGCCTATGAACCGGGCCAGGCGTTGTTCCAGTTCTTCATGAAGGTCAATGTTGCCCGTCAGGAAACGCGAGCCTGAACAACTGGTGCCGTACTTCTCAATGGCTTTGATGGCGGCTTCTTTGACATGTGGATGTGTGGTGAGCCCCAGATAATTGTTAGATCCGGCCATGACAATGCTTCGGCCTTCCATTTTGACTTCGGGTCCTTCGCTTTCCTGAATAGTTCGGAAATAAGGATAGATGCCATTGCTGCGCAGCAAATCCGCTTTAGTAACTGCATAACATTTCTTAAACAGATTCTCCTGAACCGATTCAGATTGCCCGGAATAATTTTCTTTTGCCGCTGGTTTCATATACAATGCTCAGATGGTGGGAAGATGATAGCCTAAAACTATTTCTTATACCTGAAATCTGCCGTCGGTTTTACCCCAGAGTGATATCAATGTAAGGAATTAAGGGAAACCGCGTGTGGCAGGAGAGCTGGCTGTATGGGAAAACGGGAAATGTGGCCTTGCAAACACTGAATACTTCCAGGTTCGGGCGATTCCTTACAGTAAAGGAAGAAAATAATAAATGGAAAAAATAAAGTTTTATCGATCAGATAACAGGTTATAACGAATTTTATGACATAACAAAGATGAATATCGGAAAATTAAAGTGTTTACTAAGGTGGATGAAAAAGTATTAATGCTGCTATTTTATAAACAACTTAATACTAAAACTATCGTGAAACTGATTCCACACGTAAAATTGATAGCAGTCTATCTGGTTATGGCTCTGTTATGGGGTTGTACAACCTCTGAAATGGAAAAAGAAAAAAGTTCGACGCAAAAGTTTGAAAACAAAGACTACGAAGCCCTAGGAAAACGCATTGCCGAACGTCTCAACAAAGGAAAAGCGGATACCCTTGAGAAATATTATGATGTTGAATACACGATTGAGAAAGTGGTGGCGCAGGTACATAATGCCGAATTTACAGAGTTGCTGAAGCGTCCCAAAAGCCAGCGAGAACTTAAAGAAAAGCTTGAGTTCAGTAACGAGATAGTGGGTGAAATACGAAAAGAATATGGACACTACGAATTTTTGCGGGTGCATCCGAGGCAGGGAGTGCCGCACCTGTTGTTTCGAATGACCTCAAGCAAAGGGCTTAGGTATCATGACTATGAAGTGCGTGTAATTGACAATAAACTCAGGCTGACAGACATGTATGTGTTCATGTTAGGCGATTATCTGTCAACGCAGATGTCATTTGCATTCATTTCCCTTTTGGCACAGCAGAAACAGTTAAAGACCTTGAGTCCGGAATTGGAAGCGGAGATCAAAACCATCGAACAACTCGATAACGCCATAGAAAGGGATGATTACACAGAGGCTATGTCTTTTTATGAAGCATTGCCAAAGAAAACCCGGAAGCACAAACGATTCATGAGTTATAAGCTAATGATAACAGCGGCGGCTCACGATTCGCTCTATCAGCAGACGCTGGACGAATATGAACGTTTGTTTCCCAAAGATCCAAGCTTGTATCTGCTCAATATTGATAAATACATGATGCAGGGGGATATGAAAAAGCTCTTGTGGTGTATTAATAAACTCGATGCTACCATTGGGGGAGATCCTTACCTGGATTTGTACAGAGGCATCGTCTATGCACTCACCGACCAGCCTGACAAAGGAATGGGCTTGATCGATACCTATATTAAGTCAAACACAAAAGATCCGAACGGATATTGGATACGGCTACAAGTTCATCTGTTGAAAGGCGAAAACGAGAAGGCCATTGAAGTACTCAATCAGATCAATCGCTATACCCTGCTTTCTCGCCGGGAAATCACCAACAAGGTAGAAACCGATTTTACGGACTTTGCCGAAACGCTCAAATTTCAGGACTGGAAAGAAAACTGGATTGCAAAACACAAAGAACGCAACCGCTGGAAACAGCAAGAGTAAGGGAGGGAGGTTTTCCCTTTTTCAGCGATACTATTTTGGCCGTACGTCTGCCCAAGCCCATACATTACGGATTGGTTTGGACAGGCGTAAGGCCTAGTTTCTTGCCGATGGCGAGCATAAATTCATACGCTTCTTCCCATTCATTTCTGACTTTTCCGTCCAGAATTGCCTCACGCACAATGGTTTTGATTTCTCCAACTTCCCGGGAGGGTGACAAGCCAAAGGTTTCCATGATTACTTCACCAGTAATAACCGGCTGGAAGTTGCGCATGCGGTCTCGTTCTTCTACTTCGTGCAGTTTCTGTTCTACCTTGGCAAAATTCTGAATGTGTTTTTTTACTTTTTCGTGATTTTTGGAGGTGATGTCGGCACGGCAAAGCATCATCAGTGCTTCCAGATCTTCGCCGGCGTCAAAGAGCAGACGCCGCAATGCCGAATCGGTAATGGTTTCTTTGACCAAGGCAATGGGACGTAAATGCAGCCGCACGAGTTTCTGAACAAAACGCATTTTTTCGTTCATGGGCAGCTTCATCCGGCGAAAAATGCCTGGCACCATACGGGCTCCCAGTTCTTCGTGCCCATGGAAGGTCCAGCCTACACGCGCATCAAATCGTTTGGTGGCCGGTTTGGCAATGTCGTGCAGAATAGCAGACCAACGCAACCACAAATCAGTGGAATTTTTGGCTACATTGTCCAGCACCTGCAACGTATGATAAAAATTGTCCTTGTGTCCTTTGCCATCCTGGGTTTCTACTCCCTGCAATGCCACCAATTCTGGAAAGATATGTTGTAGCAACTGACTGTGATAAAGTAATTTAAATCCGTAAGACGGAGTAGGCGAGAGGACAATCTTATTTAACTCATCAATGATCCGTTCCTGAGAAATAATTTTGATCCGGTCTTTCATCCGTTGAATGGAATCAAAGGAATCGGGATCGATATCAAAGCCCAGTTGCGAGGCAAACCGGATGGCGCGCATCATGCGTAATGGATCGTCCGAAAAAGTCACATCCGGTTCAAGTGGCGTGCGGATCATCTTTTGCTTCAAATCTTCCAAGCCATTGAACGGGTCGATTAAGTCGCCAAAATCGAGGGCATTCAGGCTAATCGCCAGGGCATTGATGGTAAAATCGCGGCGGTTCTGGTCGTCGGCCAGGGTGCCATTCTCGACGATGGGCTTACGGGAATCGCGTTGGTAAGACTCTTTTCGGGCTCCGACAAACTCAACATCCCAGTCGCCAATGTTGATGTGAGCTGTACCAAAGTTTTTAAAAATGGCAACCTGAGTATCTTCTTCTACACTTTTACTTATTTTTTGGGCCAATTCTATGCCGTTGCCATCACCCAGACATACCACATCAATGTCTTTGCAAGGACGGTTTAACAGTAAATCACGAACATACCCGCCAACCACATAGCTTTGAATGCCCGATTGCTGTGCTGTCTCGTAAAGTTTTTTTAAAATCGGATGCGTATGTAGAGTATCGGCAAAATTCATCGGTAATGGTGTAAAAAAGTGGTTCTGATTAGGCTCAGAACGTTAATTATGGCACACTTTTTTGAGCTGATTAGTCATTCTTTGCCTTGAGCTCACTTTCATAAGCAGAAGCTTTTGGAGTTATAATCAGCATGAAGCCTCAAAGATACAATTTCCAATCCTAATTTTTGACAAAAGCTTTTTGCCTTTGTCAGATTTACCAAAGAGAAGGCCAGAAAAAGAATGATTCTGGAAAATTACAGATGTAAGGTTTGGAACCATTTACCTTATGCTCACAAGGGGTATATATACTTGACAATCTCCTAAAAATACTTTAAAATTGCCTTAAGTTATTGATAGATAGATGTTTGATTTAAAGTAGTAACTAATATACAATATATAAAGAGTAACCTATATGTTTCAACCAGTCAACAGAATTAAAGTCGGCGTTTCTCTGGTTTTTGCTGCTTCGGTGGCATTGGCCGTAGCCATTAGTACCATTATTGGTATCGCTTGTTTTGCCCTTGCTAACTATTGATGTTCGTAGAACAAAACGGAAGCAACAGGTCTGGGAATGAATTTGACTTGTGTGTTTAGTTATAAGTAGGTTTGACTTGCTTATTCATACTATTTCAATAAAAAAGCCGGTGACATACCGGCTTTTTTATTGAAATAGCAAAAAATTGGAACCGACTGTTCTTGGCGCTTGTGAGCGAGTAACCAGCAGGCAGGTTTTGCCTTTTTCACAGATACTATTTGTGGGATACCTACAGAAAATTTATCTTTTTCCGTTCTTCCTTCTAATTAGCTCTTAGTTGGATCAGTGCCAGCTAGCTTTTGCTTTCCTTCCCACACACTCATCTGAGTTACCTTGGTCGGTGTTTTGCCTTCAGGGGCCACGCCTTTAAAAGACCAGTCGTTGGCATTGTTCCAGTCGCCCAAACTCTCTAACTTAAACGTAACTTCCTTCCTGTAAAATGGACGCCACCCATTGTTAGGATCTAGCCCGCCCGGGAAAATCGGCGTTTTCGGAAAACTAACGGTAACAAAATAGACATTGCCTTGATATAAAGCTGGCTGGGTAATGGTGGCACCATCGCCATTGACAATCTTGGCTTCTATTTTGGCATTCGGTTCTGCTTGAAAATAATAACGAAACGACAGGTTGGTAGTGACCCGGGCCGGAAAAGCCGAACGGTTATTGAGAAAAGCTTTTATTTCAATGGACTTGGCATCTGTATCTGCGATGGCTGCTTCTACGAAATACTCATCGTCAGGTTTTTCCTTGGGTGGAAAGTTTGGCAATGGTTTTCCGCCAGTCTTGGCTGCCATTCGGGCCATGTTGGCAGTAATGCCCGCATTAAAGTCCAGTGCTACTTCGGTTTGGGCGGCATTGCCTACTTCGGCTTTGTATTCGTCGTTCCAGTTGGGGCCGCCTACCAGGCCACCGTATAAGGTGTGACGTGGTTGGTAACGGAACTCGGGTTTGGATTTGTTCAGGTGTTCCCAGCCTGCCCACGGCGCATGAGCTGTTCCATGGTGCGGTGTATTGACGACTGTTTTTCCGGCGGGCTGAAACCCAACCACGTAGCTTCTGTTTTGGGGATTGCTTCCCAGGGAATAATCCAGCTGGCTCTTGGCCCATCGTTCATAGGTGGATTTTTTTGCTCCGTCAGTCAGGTGATCGGCATATACGAAAAACAGCCAGGCTGCATTATTTACGTGGCGCAATGTGCCCCATTCGTATCCGAGTTTGGCCAGACCTCCCGGACTTTTGGGCAGATTGGCCATGCGATCAAGGTCGGCTTCTATTTTTTGTTTGTAGAGCGATTCGTTCGGAAATTCTTCGGCCAGCAAAATGAAGCAGGCGGGTTCGTAACCACTGTAATTATACGTAGACTCGGGTACGCGGCTTGCAAAGGAATCGGCCAGTTTCTTGGCTTGCTCCAAATATTGTTTGGAAGCTGATGGATTTATCGTCTTTGTAGCACGATACAGCCATAAGGCTGCCCAGCAAAGCTGATCGTCAAAGCGGTTTTCATCATAAAACTCGGTGTGTTTTACGATTTCGCTTTTGGCGTTTTTTACTTTGCCATTGCCTTGATAAGCATTGGCAAATTCGAAAAGCTTTTGGGCATTCAAGAGCAATTCGGCAGCGTATTTGTCATTGCCATTCTGTTGAAACACCACCGCTGAAGCCGCCTGTGACGCTGCCATGGCCGCCACTACAGATGTGGCCGGAGCGTCCTTGTCGGCGTAGAAGGAAGGCCGGTTGGGATACAGCACGTGCATGACTTCGTTGGCCACCCACGATTTGTGTTCTTCGTCGGTATTGCCAATCTCGGTATAAATCCGGTACGAAGGCAAATCGTCTATCGATTTGAAACGCAGGCATTTGATAAAATAATCGCCTACCCATTTCAAATCGTCGAGCAGGTATGGCAACTGACCCGTTTGCTGGTAAGCCTTGGGATATTCTACTGCACTCCACGCCAATGTAACGGCAGCAAACGACATGGTGGCGTTCCACTTGGGGGCATCACCGGCATCGTACCAGCCGCCGGTAAGGTCAATGCCGGCATCGCGGCCGTCTTCCGGATGGGAGTCGCCCCGCCAGTTGAGGCGTTTATTGGCAGGCATTTTGCCCGAACGCTGGGCATCATAAAATAAAAGCGTTTTTTGCAGACCTTCTGCGTAATTGTATTGTGCCTGAGCCGGTTTGACAAAAAACGGAAGCAAGCCAATGAAGAAAGACAAAAAAAGATGTTTCATAGTTTTGTAAGCGAACAAATGGCGAATATAGGGGTTTTGGTTGTCGGAAAGATACTATTTTCCAAAACGTGTTGGTATTGTTACAAAAAAACCTGCTGGATGAGCAGGTTACGGAGTTAGTAAGCAAAAAGAGTATAAAGTAAACGACAGACAAAAATCTGGTTAAAACAGCAGGCTCATTCGAATGGAAAAACGCCGCATTGAAATTTCCTGCGTGTTGTTTATTTCACCGTTCTGAACAGACTGTACCATATTTTGTTGCCGGTAACCCAGTGTGAACAAAAAAGCCGTGTGTTTTTGAGAACGCACCATAAATCCCGCCGCCGGATTGAGCAAAAGCCCGCCTTTGATGCTCTGATTGTTGGGAACGGAGCCATTGAAGCCTCTCGGATAAAAGCCATAGCCTGCATCCATGACAATAACCGGAGTGAGCCGAGTAGTAAGAGGCATGTACATGCCGCGGGCAAATACAGGAATTAGCGTTCTGTAGTTGTAAAAATCAAATCCGGTACCGATGCCCGACGACCAGTGGGAATTCCAGTGATAGCCGGTAACCACCTGAAGGTTAGGAGAGTTTTCGCGTGTGCTGTTGCTCCAGATATCTTGGTAGCTACGTCCGGTGTATAGGCCCAGTTCAATTCCGACAAAGTAACCATGCGACCGAACTTCCGGAGCAATCGCCTCGCGTGTAATGTGATCCAGTGCGGCGACTTCAAAACGAATGAGGCTACCTTCGCCGGTGCGGACTTCAATGAGTGAATCCAGGTGGTGCAGTTCCTGTATGCCACGAATCACGCTGCCGTTTTTCAAGTAAATGACTTCACGTGTTTTTTTCTGGGCGTATCCTTTCTGGATAATGCAGGCCAGCAAGCAAAGAAGCAGGATTTTGTGTTTCATAATGCAAAGGCTGTATTGTGCCGGGCAGCGGTTTTGAGTTTTTTTAAGATACTATTTTTGCGGAGGCTTCCTGCACAATACAACCCGTGGTATTATTTCAGATCGGGATATTGCAGCGGCAATGCTTCCAGTGCTTCGAGTGTTGTCTTGGCAATCAGGTGGTTTTTGTACCAGTTCTTATCAACCGGAACAATGTGCCACGGCGCCACTTCCGAACAATTTTCAAAAATATCTTCGTAGGCTTTGATGTACTCTTTGCGTTTGGCGGCTACCTGCCAGTCATTATCGCTGTGCTTCCAGTATTTTTCGCGGTTTTCGGTGCGTTCAAGCAAGCGAGCCCGTTGTTCTTCTTCCGAAACATGCAAGTAAAACTTCAGGATGATGGTGTTGCTTTCGGCTAACAGCGCTTCAAAATCATTGATATGCCGAAACCGCTTTTTTACCGTTTTGGAGTCAATCCATTTTTCAACCCGTGGCACCAATACGTCTTCGTAGTGCGACCGGTTAAAGATGCCAATAGTGCCTTTGCCGGGAACCCGCTGGTGAATGCGCCACAGAAAATCATGGCGGCGTTCTTCTTCGGTAGGTGCTTTAAACGCCGAAACCTGCACGCCCAGCAAATTCAGTCCGCTGAATACGTCATTGATGGCGCCGTCTTTGCCCGATGCATCCAGCCCTTGCAAAACAACAAGTACACTGTATTCGCCCTGAGCGTACAAGACTTTCTGACGTTCGCGTAACTTTTCCAGTATTTCGGCCGTTTCGGCTTTTATGGCTTCTTTGTCCGCTTTCTTAGGTGGTAGGGATGCCTGGTTTTTTAGCTTATGCATGAGAAATGAGGTTTTTTGTTTCAAAAAGATACTATTTTGAATAGAAAATCAGATGCTGTGAGGCTTCTTTAGCACTGATAAACGGCAAATAATATAATTTTTAAACAAAAAACCTTTCTTTGGCTAATTTTCGGTGCGCGGAATGACACTCAGCAATTCAATGTTTTTCGGGTCCGAGTAATCGTATTGGTACAAACCATCCTGGCCAATGACAATAGCGACATTGTTGTAAGGAATTACGTCGTATGCGTGGATGCCTTGGCGGCTAAGCTGATGGTCGCTGATGGTTGTTTTGTTGGTGGCATCGTACACTTTTAAGCCTGCTTTGCCATCGCAGACAAAAAGCATGTTGCCGTCAATGCCCAACCCGTTGGGGTCATCCATCGGGTAGGTTTTGATCACCACCGGGTTGCTGATGCTAGAAATGTCTACGATCTCCATCTGGCTGTCCCAGTTAGACCGGCACGACGAACCTCCTTTGATGGTCACATAGGCGTAATTGCCATCAACCACTACCGGATCGCAGCCTTCAAAGTGTGACGCCATGCTCACATAGGATACATTTTCAGGGTCGCTGGCGTTGTAAATGAGCATGCCAGTAGTGGTGCCGAAGAACAGATAGTCTTTGTAAGGAAAGATCGTTTCAACATTCCCGCCAATGCCCGTCTCTTTTTTCAACGAAGGAGTTTCGGGTTGTGTGATGTCAAAGGTACGCAGCACGGAGTTATCGACGGCATACAGCAAGTTGTTCTTGATGGCAAAGCGAGCCATAGATCCGGCCTTGCCCGATCCGGAACCGCCAGGAGATGTGGAGCTTCTGGAGTCCATTGACGCAAACAAAAGAACATCGCCTCTCCAAAACCAGCCTGTTTGTACGGTTTCGCAACCACTTACCCGTTTTTCTTCCCGTTTTATCCAGTCCACAATTACCCGGGTGCTATCCTGTACCGGAATGGTCGTATTTGCGACCCAAGGACCGGGATAGTATTGCGTAGTGGGGAATACGTTGGAAATCCGCTTGGTGATCTGGGCATTCTGAGGGTTTGTGATGTCAATGGCCAGAAAATCCATTTTGCTGTCGGCATAAAGCGTATTGCCTTTCACGGCCATGTCCACATTGCCCGGAATGTTGACAAACGCAATGGCCTGCGGCGATTCGGGGTTGCGGTTGTTAATGATGTGAATGCCTTTGCCCTTCTCGCCGACAAATAAATAATCGCTTTTGATGTAAATCTTGCCCGGCGTACCTAGCTGCCGGGGAGCTTCTACCCGGGCTGCTGCATAAAAATCCGATTTGGTCATATACACGGGTTCATACACCGCGTAGGTGAGGGTTTGGGTGCATTTGTCCTGACAGCCTCCCAAAAACAGAAATGCAACCGAGGCAAATGCCAGAAGCTGAAAAGGAACGTAGAAACGTGTCATACTGGAAAAGAAGGTTTAGGTTTTTCAAGTGATACTATTTTCAGCAGGAGGAGTTGGGCGACTAAGAAGCACGAACTTTGCACATTACCAAGATGAATAGGGTTTAGTAGACTCGTTCGTGCTTTTACTTACGTATCAGAATCGGTATTGAACGCCAGTACCTACGCCCCACCAGCTTGGATAACTTGCCAGGGTAGAAGAGGTGGTAAAGGACGTAATGGCCCGGCGATAGGTCGGTTCCAGGTAAATGCTATAGTGATTGCCAAGAGTATAATCTAATTTTACACTTAGCAAACCGCTCATACTCATGTTTTTATAAATGGAGTTTTCCGAACGGTTAATTTCCAGCGACTGAATGTTGGCTTCGTCACTGCTGATGCGGTTACGCAAAAATAAGTCGGTTGATACACCCGCACCCACACTGGCTTTCAGCTTTTTATTGAATACCCGATACAGCATCCGCACCGGTATGCCCATGTACTGATACACGTTGTTGAGCGGTTTGGCATCGCCGGTAGTCACCGCGGTGGTGTAAGCATAATTCGTGTTTTGTGCGTCCAGGCTTGTTCCTAAAGCATTGTTGCTCTGCACCGGAGAGGATTTGGATAACAAACTGTAAAACGTAGGTTGTATTGACTCGGTATTGGCAACAGAAATGTATTGCAACGTCTGAATCTGCGATTGATTGTAGGTGTACTGCACGCCTCCCTGAACCGACCAGCGTTCTGAAAGGGCAAATTCTGCTTGTATGCCTGTATTGTACGAAATCCCCGGAGTGGTTATTTTGTTTAAACCTGTCTGGTCGGCCAGTACATTGGAAGAGACTACATTGGTAACATTACGGCTGAATCCGTAGTTGCTCGATGCATAGCTCATCTGTGAGCCGTCTGTACTGAAATTAGGATTGAAACTGCCCGGTGTGATGCCCGCGCCAACTTGCCACCGCGACTTTTTCGACGCTTTTTCTTCCTGCGACTTCACATCGGCGGCTATCACCTGATCCCAGTACATCTGGTTCAACTGCCAGCGAATTTCTTTCTGCGGCATTCGGGCTTGTTGTGCAGCAATGCCGCGACCCATTAATGCGTTGATTGACACAACCGAACTTGCCGGACTCACTGCTGGCAACGGGCTGGCAATGTCGTTTTGTGCCAGCGTTTGTTCTTCAGCCGGAGCCGTTATTCCATCCGGGGTTTTGGCATTTTTAGAGATACTATTTTTTACAGCCGTATTGGCTTTTTCGGAGTTTCGGAGTTTTGGTGCATAGGCAACACTTTCTTCTGTCAAATCAACAGGCACTGATTCTACAGAATTTCTGGGCGCACCAGAACGCTTCTGTCTTGCTTGGGCAACGGAATTATTCGTCGGATGGCTGCCAACCGACGGGGTTTTGGTATCAGAAGCGATACTATTTCCGTCAACCGGAATGGGCAAGTTAGAGCGTTGTGATTTTGCAGCTGATGAATGAGTTGTTTGTGTTGCTGAGGTTTCCTGAGTTGACCGAAGATCAGAATCCGATTTTTTAGTTGTAGCTGTTTGAGTTGCAGTCTTCGGCAAAGAACTTGGTTCGGATACCTGCTGCTCGTTGTCAGAAGCAACAGCCGAAGGGTCTGTAGAGGCCGACACTGCAGGTTGATGGGCAAGAACACTCTCTCCCTGAGGCAATTGTTGAGATTGCCACACCATCCATGAGCCTAACGCCAGAATAAGTAAAGCAGCCGCAGCCGCTACGCGTAGTTTAAACACATACAGCTTGCGTTTGTACTTGTTGGTTTCTGCATCTGCCAGTTGCGTCTCAATGGTGGCCCAGATGGTTGGGTCAGGAGTTAACTCGGCGTTTTCAAACGCATCTCGCCACTGTTCTTCAAAGCTATTCTTTTCGGAAGCGTTCATAATTTACTTGTTGTTTGTCTTCTATCATTTGCCGGAGTATGGCGCGGGCACGGGCATATTGCGATTTTGAGGTGCCTTCACTGATTCCGAGCATGGTACTGATTTCGTTGTGCTGATAGCCTTCAATGGCGTATAAGTTAAAAATCACCTGATAACGAGGAGCTAATTGCTGAATCATCTCCAGCAATTCCTTAAAATTCAAATCGGACAGCGATGTGTTGGAAGTAATAGCGTCCTGTACTTCTTCTACATCCACTGCCGGAAACATGTATAATTTGCTGCGATTCTGATTGAGAGCGGTATTGATCACAATCCGCTTGATCCACCCTTCCAGCGGGCAGTCTCTGCGAAAATCCTTGATGTTTTCGAAAACTTTGATGAAGGCTTCCTGCAAAACGTCTTCTGCTTCGAGCCGACTTTTGGCATAGCGCATGCACACTACAAACATTCTGCGCGAGAATAGTTCGTAGAGTCGCCGCTGGTGATGGCGGTCACCTCGGATGCAGCCTTCGATCAGTTCGTCTTCACTGAAGAGCATTCAGTAGGGTTAGGAGTAATGTGGTAAAAAATTAAATCACAAAATACAAATAGAAAAGTTAACTCTTCCCATGCAGAAAACGAACCCTGTAAGAAAGGTTCTTTTTTTGAGCCTTCTCCTGCTTTTCACTACCTAGACCCGCAAACTTGCGGAATGGTTGCATCTTGCTAAAAAAATAATACATTTATGTCCACAGATGCCGTTAACAAAACTAATTCTAGTGGCAACACTATTTGTTTCTTTTAACACTTTTAACATAATGACTCCAACGGAGCTTGCCGTAGAGATTGTCGGATGGACAGGATCGGTATTGGTAGTAGCCGCGTATTTATTAAACATGGCAGGCCGGTTGCAAGCCAATACGCCTGCCTACAAATGGTTGAATATCATCGGAAGTTTAGGGCTTATCGTCTCTACCTGGTATCACGGGGCCATACCGTCGGCAGTTGTCAATATTATCTGGACGGTTATCGGCATTGGCGCTTTGTTTCGGGCCAGGGAGAAAAAATAGTATCTTTCAGAAAGCCAAAACCTGCCTTGCTCATTCAGTCAACTATGATCGTTTTTGTTATCTACGGTATTCTGGGATTTGCCTGGCTGAGTTGTTGTTTGCTGGTTATAGTTCAGTTGCACGAACTGCTTAAACTTCAGAAATACACACGGATAGAAGCAAAAATCAGCCGTACCGTCCGGGAATCCTGGGGTGGCGATACTGCCGACCGGGAGGGTGGTGAATACGATTTGCCCGTAGCCGAATTTTCGGTGGCCCAACAGGGAAATTTTGCCTTTGTGCTGCGCGAAGTGGAACATCTGCACTACAAACCAGGCGAAACATTACCGATGGCTTATCCGCCAAATGATCCGCAGCAAGCAATTGTATTTGACTCAAACAAAGTGTGGTCGACTCTGGCGCTTTATATCCTTGGTTGGTTGCTTTTCTCGTCTCTGATTATTGCCTGGTATTGCTGGACAAGCTCTGGATTCGATTAACAACAAAAATTAGACAGTGATACAAAATAGAAGCGTTCCATTCAGATAGTTGATTTTTAATTGGTTGCCTTTTCCATAATGTCTTTCTTTTCAAAATAGTATCTTCTGAAAGAGCAAAACCCGCCTACGAATTATCCGCCTGATGCAATTGCAAAAACGCTTCGGGCAGATACTCGTACAGATCGGAGGCGATCATGGCGTATTGGCTTTTGTGCTGGGCGGCTTTGTCGCCTGCCAGCCCGTGCAGGTATACACCAAAAATGGCGGCATGTTCGGGTGGGTAGTGCTGAGCCAGCAACGCCGTAATGATTCCGGTAAGCACATCGCCGGTGCCGCCGGTTGCCATACCCGGATTCCCAGTAGAATTGAAGTGAATGGTGCCATCGGGCAAGGCCACTGCCGTATGGGCTCCTTTCAGACAGACAATCACCTGATGCGTTACGGCAAAGTCGCTTAACAGGTCCAGCTTTTCGTAGTCGTTTTTCCACTGCCGATTCAGCAATTTCTCAAATTCCTTGGGGTGCGGGGTAAGAATGGTGTTTTTGGGAAGCTGCTTTACTAACTTTCGGCCTTTGGCTGACGACAAATTGTTCAGTCCGTCGGCATCTATCACCAGGGGAATGTCTTCGCAATTTTCGATAACCGATTGAAGGGATAGGACAATTTCATCGTCAATTCCCAGACCCGGGCCCAATCCGATGGCATCAAAACGGGCAAGCGACTTTGACGTCCAGTAGGTAGTGCTGAAATGCTCATGCACATCCGCTGAAAAGAGTGCCTCCGGAACCGTACTTTGGATCAGGTCATTGGCGAGTTTGGGTGCATGGAGCGTCAATTTGCCAACACCGCTACGCAGGCAGGCCCGCGACGATAGAATGGCGGCTCCCATCATCCCATAACTTCCGGCAATCAATAACGCGTGCCCATTGGTGCCTTTGTGAGAAAATTTTTTTCGCTTTTGTAGAAGGCCCTGAGCAACAGTATTAGCTGTATACCAATGCCGAGTTTGGGCTTGTTCAATGGCTTGCCGATGCAGCCCAATGTCTACTACATGCCATTCGCCGACGAAGGGGGCGTTTTGCGGCAACAGGAATGCCAGTTTGGGCAATTGAAACGAAACCGTATGCGACGCCTGGACAATGACATCTGTATCGGCATTGGCCGAATCCATAAACAGCCCCGACGGAATGTCTACCGAAACAATGTGTGGGTTTGCGTTCATAGCCTGTATCACCGTTGCCGCCAGTCCACTGACAGACCGGCTGAGACCCGAACCGAAAATAGCATCAATTAGTATCGCCGACGGATCAAAAACCGGCACTTGACTGGGCTCGTCAATGGCGTGAACGGTTATGTTTTTGGGCAACCGCTGGCGATTGATGGCAAAATCGTCCGATGTCTTATCGGCATACTGAATGATAAACACTTCTACCGAATGATTCTTTTGGTGCAGCAACCGGGCAATGGCAAGTCCGTCGCCACCGTTATTACCTAATCCGCAGATGACATTGATTTTGCAGTCAGAAGAATAACGGGTTGTAAACCAACGCACAAACGCTGCCGAGGCGTGTTCCATCAAATCAATGGAGGTAATAGGCTCGTGTGCAATGGTAAAAGCATCAAGTTGGCGGGTTTGGGAAGCAGAAAGTATTTTCATGGAATAAGAACTGGCTGTTAAGAATTGGGCAAGTTTGTGAAAAATATGACAGACATGCAAAGGCGATTATGGACAAACCTGCAGAAACGAAATGCCAGCCTATGAAATGGCTTTGCTTGAAAAAACTCCAACCAGATTTATTCTGTCTGGAGGTTTGTTCTATTCTGAAGATACTATTTTTTTCCGGACTACTGGCGTATGACTTTGAGTGTTTGCAGCAACTGGCCTTTGTAAATGACTTTGACAAGGTAGATGCCGGGCGGCAATGATTGCAGAGGAAGCACTTCGGAAGTGTTTTTCCAGACAAATGCATGGGTATTCACTTTTTGGCCCAGCAGGTCGTAGGTTTCCGTTGTGAGCGATGCATTGCGCGGCATATTTTCCATCCGCAGAGACACCTCGCCCGTAAACGGATTGGGATAGAGAGCCGAACGGATCGTCTTCACCTCTTTTTCGGATGCCAAGACTTCACAGACACCGGCCATGTTGGCATCCAGCCAGGTGAGCCGGTCGGTGATCCATTGTTTGTAATAATCAATTTCGCCTTTGTAGCTGCCGGTTATTTTGGCGTTGGGCCATACGTACTGGTTCAGAATCGGCCAGCGTTGGTAGTTGCGGGCCTGGGCATCTTGCAGCATTGTAGCCAGCGAATCGATGAAATGCGTAACCGATTCGGTTTTAAGCACGCCCTGGCGAAGGGTATTCCAACGGCATTTGGCATCGTTTCGGTACAGCGGATCTTCCAGCAGGCGTTCCCACCAGAACGGCACCAGCCAGTAATCGTCCGAAAACGAATAGTTCATGCGGTACACCCAGCGGTCGGTACGGCTGCCATCGTAATAGTCGGCATTGCCTTGCGAAATGTTGTAGTCCCACACCGGCCCCATGGTTAGTTTGCCGCCTTTGCTGTCCTTGTCTTTGTACAGGAAAGTACTCAGGCGGTAACCATCCACATTGAAGACGGTCTCGGTTAGCAAAAAATAATCGATAAATGAGGCGGTATTTATGTATTTCCGATAGCCGTCGGTGGCGTCGGCAAAATTGCTGTTTTTGAGCGAAGTCTCAAACGTATTTATAAACGTTTGAATGTACTGCTGCTGGGCGGGCGTAATGTCATCTGATTTGGCAGGCGTACGTTGCTGAGGATATTCATACAAAAAGGTGATTTTCTGGCCTTTGTTCTTACCCGCCGGAATGTTGGGCTGGTACTGGGAGTCAAAACCGCCACCAACGGTGCCCGTCGTTTTGTCTATCTTCAGAATGTACCCGCCCGTTACGTTGTCTCCGGTGTTGTCAGACGGTTTGAGTTTGGTTACATTGACCCGGTTGCCATCCCGTTTGATTTTTTCAAGCAGCACATAAACTCCCTGGTAATCACCATTTAAAATCAGCTCGCAATACCGGAACCGTGGGGCATACCAGCCCATGCTACGCGACAAATGATACGTAAACACATCGCGTATCATGCTCTTGTCGCTGTAGGGTGCATACAATATCCAGTCGCTTTCGGAAGGCATTCCTAACAAGGAAACCTTCAGGTCGTTATCAGGATCAGCAGTTTCGCGGGTTTCAAATCCATACGATTTCTTGGGATACATCTGCGAACTGGAACCTCTGATTTCGATGCCAATCTTTCCGTTGTAATTGTTCCACGCGTCCGTTGGTTTGTTCAGTTGGCCGGGGCCGTTGTCAATGATGCCCATGTCGGCAATGATTTTGGGATCGTCAACGATCGTCTGACCGTTGGTGTTTAGGATGACGATGGGAAGCGTGGTAGTGGTAAGTTGCTGAGCCACTGCATATTGGAAATACAGAAGACAAATAAGGGACAGAACGGTAGAAGTGGTATTTCGCATAGGCTTGATGATTTCTCCATGAATGGTGTTAAAAATAGAGAAATTGTCTCGCAAAATAAAATAAGTTTAATCAGGAGTGAGAATAGTGCAACTATTTACACATATACGATCAACTCTTGGTGGCTCGCACGACGTCTGCGGAAGTAGAGGGGTTTTTGATTTTGGGGAGATACTATTTGGTAAAGGTGTATTTGCTGGTTAGGAAATACATACGTTCCATCTTGGTGGGGGCGCACTTTGAGCAGGCCTTTCTCCCAGGATTGCGTCTCATGGCTTATCGAATCAAGTTCGTTTCCGGCAAACTCAAATCCGGCCAGAGGAGACAAATCAGGCTGGCCGGCATCTACCCAGCATGTAAACCAGAAGTCGCGCACCAGTTGTATGGCCGCCCGCATTTGCCGTTCTACCTGGCCGTTCAGCAGGCGGTGGTAAGCATCGACATACGCACGTGAATAGACTCGCTGGATGGTATTGCCGCGTTGTTCGTAGCTGTATTTTTTGTCTTCCGGAAACCGCGCCGAAAGGATTTTCTCAAAAGACAGTACGGAATCAACGGCATTGTGGGCCTGTGACAACGCCTGCCAGATGTGTTTTTGCGGATGATACAGGTATTGAGCCTGACCTGTCCAAAAATCGTAATTTGTGGCGAACAGTTCCGGAATCCGGCCCTCCCACAAGCCATGGATTCCATGCTGATTGGTTTGCTGCCCGTTGTAATTGGCAGTGGTGTGCAGTGGCACATTCAAATCGCCGATGTAATGGCCCAGGTCGGCAGAGAGAGCCAGAATGCGTTGCGGATTGCGCTGTACAAAGGCTTCCGTAAGCTGAAACTTCATTCGCATGATCCACCAGGGCACAATGCCATAGGTTTGCAGGGTATCTTCCGTAAACTGACCCACTGCGTCGTTCCAGTTGCGGGGGAGTTTAAAGATGGCACTATCCCCATACGCTTCCATATCAATGTAGTGCTTTACGGCTTCACCGGCTACCGCATAACGCCGTTTGTCCGGATTTATAGCATTTTCTGTAATGTAAACAATGTGATGCTTATAAAACGGAATCATTTGCGGGGGCAGCCCGAATACCGCCAACCGGTTGATTTGCTTGTGTGCATAAAACCCCCAGCCAAACGAATTCAGAGGCACGGCAAGGATGAAGAATATCTTTAATAATGCTCTGATTTTCAAGGTTATAGTCTGTGTAGTAGAAATGACTAAAGTAAGCTGAATCGGAGAAGTGAATTTTGTAAATGAAAGGGAATTCTTACAAGTGTTGTTTACTACTAAAAATAGTAGCAGAATTTCAGTCAAAACCCCAATGTCTGCCCTCACCTCTTGCCGTTGTTTCCCACATTACTTTACATCTATGAGGTTTTAGGTATTCCTTTGGATCGGGTGGTAAAAACAGGATATGTAATTTTCGATTTCAACTTTGGTTGGCAAACTGTCGTTTTAGTAAGGAATGCTCATCGGTAATAGATCTATACAAGTGAGTGTCGTTAAGTGAAATTACTTATTGATGGCTGTTTTTATTAATATAGACTTATCTGGTAGCCATTTGTAGCAAATATGGAATTATGGGTAAGCTTGACAAATTATCGAAAAAGCCCGCTCCTAGTTTGAACTTACTGCATTTGGCGATGCTCAATCTTTCAAGCAAAGACGTGATTTCTTATTAACAGGGCACCTAACTATAGATGTATTATGAAACAGACACGTGCATTTATTCAGAAGAATGTTTTTTTTGTGGGGATCTCCTTTATTGTGATGCTGATTCTGATGGCTACTGCATTGGGATGGTACAGCAAACAGGAAATGATTGAGACTACCCACGTAAAAGAACGTGGACAAGAAATTAAAAAACGCTTGACCGATGTGTTTAGCGAATATATTACCAAAATGGACTTGGGGCTGCGCGGGTACGTACTGACTCAAAATGAGCAGATGTTGGTTCCTTATAACAGTTCGGTACGGGGCGGTTTGCAAAATCTGGACAAGATCGATAGCTTGTTGCAACTTCAGCGGATGGATACGTCACTGGCTTCGTTTGAAAAGATTAAAATTGCCACTAAGAACTACATAGCACATTGTGACCATATGAGAGAATTAGCCAAAGCAGGCAACACAGAGGAGTTTCTGAGTTTGCTCAAATTGGATAAAGGCTATGACCTGTGGCGTACTTTTGCTCCTTTCTATAACAGCCATATTGCTTACGAAGACCGGGTAATTGCGCAGGCGCAACAGGAATACGAAGCGGCCATGAACCGCAACCTCATTGTGCTTTCCCTATTGGCTTTGATCGGCTTGCCAGTGCTTTTCTTTTTGGCGCGTCAGCTTTATCGCGATGCCCGCCAACGCCAGCAATTGGTGCAGGAACTGGCAGACAATAACCGCAAGTTTCTCTACAATCCGGGAACAGATGCGCACAATCAGAACCACAAGCAGGTCATTGAAGAGTCCATTGAGAACTTCAAACACGCTTCCGCTTTGGTAAAATCCATTGCTCTGGGTGATTACAATGCCAACTGGCAGGGGTTGGATGAGAAGAACAAGGCCATTAATCAGGAAACACTGGCCGGCGAACTGATCAAAATGCGTGAGCAGATGAAACAGGCACGTGCCGAGGATGAACGCCGTAACTGGGCCAATGAAGGATTAGCCCGTTTCTCGGAGCTGATCCGCAATAACCAGCATGATTTGAACCGGCTGTCGGATGAGGCCATCCGTTTCCTGACCAAATACCTGAAAGCGCAGCAGGGTAGTTTGTATATACTCACTGATACGTATGGCGAGCCTTGTTTGAATCTGATGGGATGTTATGCCTTTGACCGCAAGAAATTTGTCGAAAAGCAAATACCCATAGGCTCCGGATTGATAGGACAGGCTTATCTGGAAGGTGATACCATTTTACTAACCCAGATTCCGCAGGGTTACACGGCTATCACGTCGGGTTTAGGCGATGCCACACCTACGTGTCTGGTCATTGTGCCCATGAAGTACAACGAAAAAGTGGAAGCGATTATTGAGCTGGCCAGTTTTGATGTTTTTGAGCCGTATCAGATACAGTTCTTGGAGAAAGCCGGAGAGTTTGTAGCCTCCACTATTTTGAGCGTACAAACTACTGAAAAAACGCAAAGATTACTGAAAGAATCGCAGGCCCAATCTGAGATAATGAAATCGCAGGAAGAAGAGATGCGCCAGAATATGGAAGAAATGGCCGCCACCCAGGAGGAAATGGAACGCAGACAGTCCGAAATGCATCAGATGAAGACGCAGATAGAACAACTGCTCGACGGTGCCCGGATAAAAGAACGCAGCCTGCAAACAATCATTGATAACACCGACGACGTTGTGCTCGCGTTTGATACTCACTATCGAATAATTGCATTTAATGAACGGTACCGGAGCAGTACACAGAGAGCCGGTATGGATGTAGCCTTAGGCGATAATGTACTGGAGAAAAATGCCCCTATGTTTTCAGCGCAACAGCAGGAACTGATCCGGAAACGGTATGAACGGATGCTGTCAGGAGAAAAATACTCAGCCGATGATGCATTTGAGATGGGTGGTATAAAAGTCAGTTACCGAACCAACTATACTCCCTTGTACGACTTGAATGGTCACATTATGGGTGGAGCCATTTTGATGCGTCATCACCAGGAAAGTCTGGTAACCAGCTAGATAGTATCTTTATGGGGACCAAAACCCAGCCTTGTTTTAGTGAGAGTAAAAGCAAAAGCCTGTCTTTAGAACAGGCTTTTGCTTTTGAAAGGAGTGCTCCCGCAGGAATCAGAACCCTTGCTTTTTAGGTCTTATTTACTTCCTATTATTTTCTAAAATTTCTTGCTCAATTCGCTAGAAGTGGCGTTTTTAGCTTGTTTAGGCCGTTTGTTAATAGGAAGTAAATAAGAGGTTGGTCGTAATATTCTGTCCCCTTTTCTGTCCCCTGGCTTTTATTTCTGGGGGACAGATTGTATATTGCACTTGCGAATCAAAACACAATACTACTATGTCAGAATACCCGCAAGGTGTGTCTTTCGTCCTGAAAGATAAGAACGCCGACAAGCCTACTCCTATCATACTCCTGTTTACCCACGACCGTAAGCGAACCAAGATTTACACTGGCGAGGCAATTGTGCATACGCATTGGGATTTTGACGGTCAAAAAGCGAAAACACGTGGCTATCCTACCAGCAATGTGCAACTAAACCGACGTCTGGAAGTTTATGCCAAAAAGTTGGTGGCCCATTATGAATCTTGCCGTTTGAAAGGATTTATTGCCAGTGATTCCGACCTGAAAGAGTCTATCAAACTGGAAGAGCAGCCCGAACCGGAGGAAATTCTCATACCGGAGTTTTGGGAGGCCTACAATGACTTTTCGGCACTCAATAGCAATGATTCTACCCGTGCCATCCTCAACACGCTTAAAAAGCATTTAAAGGGATTTCAGGAAAAGACAGGTTATGAAGTTTGCTTTGATAGCCTCAATCTGGTGTTTCGGGACAAGTTTGTAAAGTACCTGCTAGACGTGCCTAAGCTGTCTGACAATACTATTTTCCTGCAAATCAAAACATTGAAACGGTTCCTCAACTATGCCTACAGTAGAGGGTATCCCGTGAACCTGATTTATAAGGTTAAAGAGTTCCGTCATGAACGCAAAGACGGGGAGGTGCTTGCCTTGACTTCTGAGGAGGTCGAAGCAATTGAGCAGGTAATTATTCCAGAAACAAAAAAGTATCTCCAAAATGCTCGTAAACTCTTTTTATTGGGGATTTACACCGGGCTTAGGATTTCTGATTTGAAAAGCATACAACCTCATCAGGTACGGCCTGACCACTTAAAAATTACTACTCAGAAAACACGCCAAGCCCTGACTATTCCCCTTACTATTAAAGCAAAGGAGTTAGTTGACCAATTGCTCGCGGATGAAATACACATCATTTCTGACCAACGTTTTAACGAATTCATTAAGGAGTTATGTCAATTATCGGGCATAGATACACCAACTGAGAAACGTATCTACCGAAACCGTAAACCTATAATTCAGGTAGTGCCCAAGTACCTTCTTGTGACAAGCCACGTAATGCGTAAGTCATTTATTACGCTTGCCCTGGAAAGGGGAATGCGTGCCGAGGTGGTAAGCAAAATAAGCGGACATAAGGACCCCAAATCATTTCGTAGGTATGTCTCAGTTACGGATGATACCGTAATGAAAGAATTCGCTAAAGTGAACGAAATGCCTGCTACACTAAAAAAAGTAATCTAAATCCTCCACAACTATGAATTCATTAAACTTGTCACACCTTAATCAAATTTATACCCTAAAGGGCCGCCTCGACTGGTGGAATGACACTATTAGAAAACCCATGCTAGCTGCTGGTGGAGGTATTAAAAGTTCAAATTATTACGACTTTTATAAACGCGCCTTACAGACTAGTGAGCATGTCGGCGAACAATTACCCATTCCCCCTCAAATTTATGAGCAACACTTTGCCCCTAAGATAAAAGAGCAATGGGAGGGGCTTTACCAAAATAATACACCTCAAACAACACCTCCTCCCGGTTTTGCTTGGAAGGCTTCTCCTGCCTCGTTTCCCGGTGAAAACCTGATGCAAAATTATCTCATGGATTTGGAGGCGGAGGATAACTTTAGTTATGCTAAAGCTATCTATGAAGGCAGAGTATGCGATGACTCAACC
The DNA here is from genome assembly GCA_963520985.1 of uncultured Sphingobacteriales bacterium. Taxonomy (GTDB): domain Bacteria; phylum Bacteroidota; class Bacteroidia; order Cytophagales; family 172606-1; genus Xanthocytophaga. Next base: position 53,760 of record CAUQTA010000010.1, on the reverse strand, counting down.
GAATGGGCAGATTATAAACCTGATAACGCTTCAAATCTACTTCGGCAAATTGAAGATTTTCGAGCCACTTTCAACAATACGAACACAAAAGAGTCTCAGAGCTATAGAGACCAACAATATACGCCTTGGAACTTCAATGCAAACCCTAAGACTGAGTTTGATGCTAAGGTATGGGCAAAGTATGAGTTGTTCTATAACTTTCTCAAAGAACAAATTGAACAGCCTGCAAATAAATCGGAGCCTAATAATACAATAGCTCATAGGGATGAAACTATAGCCCGCGATTCATTATTGGTAAATCATTATAAAATCTATTATGTGTCTAAGGTGACAGATGAAAGTACAAGAAACGAACAGGTTGAAGCAATGACTAAAAAAATATTAGGTATAGACAAAGAAACGGGAGAAGTCATAAAAGACTATAAACCTGAAAGTGCAACAAAGGAATTAGCTAACGCACTGGGAATAGATTATGAGGCAGATGATAGATTAAAACGCTATCCGGCATTACGACAAATGATAAAAAGAGCTTTGATGAAGAAGGACTCTTGGGATAGAGTTAAATGATAACCATCTGACAAGAAACAAAACGTTTTTTTCAATTACTGCTTGATAAGTCACTGATAAACAGTGGCTTTTTTTATTGGTAATCTGACAACTGACAAGAGGTGGTTTTGTCAGGCTTGGCGAGCCATTCCCCTTTTTAATCTTCACTACCTTCGTTGCGTTCTTTTGATTTTAACCCCAATAACGCAACTATGAATAATCAATCTTATTCCCCTTTTGACCTCACACAGAGGTTAGCCATTGAGCAAGCCATCCAAGGTATTTTTGCTCCTATCATTAATGCAGCCGTAGAGCGCACCGTTGCTAGTATCCAAATCCCGGCTCCTGTCGAGGTTGAAAAACCTTTGAAGATTCACGAGCTCGCCCTAATTCTGGATGTATCAACCGAGACAGTTGCCCAATGGGAAAAACAAGGTTTGATTCCTTGCCGTTGGCTATCAAACCGCAAGTACTACCTTATATCTGAGGTTACGGCGGCTATGAGGACCGACCCACGGTTTGCCCGTAAAAACTCAATCAATCGTAGAAAGGCAGGTGCCCAATGATGCGCTTAAAAGTCCCGGAAAGCCTGCCATTAGAGGCTCATTTAGCTATTGATGACTTACAAAAAACACTTGCTGAGGTTGAGGCAGAACTCAACAAAGACATGGATTATCTGGAATATCTCGAATCAAAAACCGACTTAACCAACGAAGAGAGCTTCAAAAAATACGAACGTGTTCGTAGTAAACTCAAAATCTTTGGTGAATATGTTGAGGTGTCTGTTCTAACCGTCGAAAGATTGGCGGAGTATGCCGGAAAATCGCCCGTTGATTTGCTTGTCTATGCACAATTAGAAGCCGAAAATCAACTACTTAAAAATACGCTGCGGGGGAGCGGAATATTATGACTGGTGTTTTTTCCGACCGCCTCCGCGCGGCCATTAACGGCGAATCAGACAAGCCCATTAAACCGCGTGTAGTAGCTCATGGTGAGGTGTTAGACACTTTGCTTGCTTCGCTAACACGGATTGATTTTAGAGCCCTTTCCGGCATTGCTGAGGAGGCAAAGCCAAGTCGAACCCAACAACGCGTTTTAGTGGTCAAGGAGGTTTTGGAGGCGGCTCAAAAGCTGAACCTCGGCCTGTGTCGTCAACATGATTTTCTGTATTGCTACAATGGTGAATTTTGGAGCATCATTGATGAAAACGAGATGCAATCTTTCCTGGGAGAGTGCGCCTTCCGTTGTGGCGTATCGGAAATCACAAGTAAAGACTTCAAGTTCCGTCAGGATTTGTTCCAACAGTTTCTAGCCTTGGCCACTCCACCCAAACCCAGGCGTAGGAAAGGGCTTGTACTATTGAACCTGAAAAACGGGACCTTGGAGATTTCTGCTAAGCGGGTTTTCCTCCGCCCCTTTGACCGGAATGATTTTCTGACTTACCAATTGGAGTTTGACTATAACCCTTTGGCTAAGGCTCCTGTCTTTGAACGTTTTTTATCAGAGGCTTTACCCGACTCCTCCGCCCAAAATATATTAGCTGAGTATTTGGGTTACATCTTTACACATGGATTGAAGCTGGAAAAGATACTAATCCTCTATGGCTCGGGGGCAAACGGAAAAAGTGTTGTGTTTGACATTGTGACCGCCTTGGTGGGCACTGCCAATGTAAGTAACTACAGCTTACAATCTCTGACTGATAACAATGGTTATAGCCGGGCCATGCTTTCAACCAAGCTGCTTAACTACGCCTCGGAGGTATCAGGTAAGCTCGAATCCTCCACATTCAAATTATTGGCATCTGGGGAGCCCGTAGAATGTCGATTGCCTTACGGACGGCCATTCTTATCAACTGATTATGGCAAGCTGATTTTCAATTGCAATGAACTACCTACGGATACCGAGCAAACGGAGGCTTTTTTCCGACGCTTTCTTATCCTGCCATTCCTTCACACCGTACCCCTTGAAAAACGTGACCCTACGCTTTCCAAACGAATCATTGAAAGTGAGATGTCGGGCGTGCTTAATTGGGTTCTTGCCGGGTTAGGCCGTTTGTTGAAGAATCAACGGTTCAGCAAATGCGAACTAGCCGAGAAAATGCTTGAAAGGTTCCGAACCGAATCGGATAGCGTGCTCTTGTTTTTGGAGGAGGAAAACTACCAAAAGTCACATGAATACCATACTCCTCTACAGGACTTGTATAGCAACTATCAGACTTTCTGTGTAACAAATAGATACATCCCCTTGTCGAATAAAAAGTTTGTTAAAAGGCTAGAGGCTGCTGATTATCAGATGACAAAGCGCAATACGGGTAAGATTGTCTATGTAACCAATAGTTCCTAAGAGTGACGGAAGTGGTGCAAATGACGGTCTAAACAAATCTTTTATTTTTTCTTTTACACGTGAAGAGAAAAAAAGAAAATGTTTTCAAAGTGTCACTTCCGCCACTTGCGTCACCTTTTTACTCAATAAACCCTTTTCTTTTTAAACCCTTAAACTTAGTTTCTTATGAAAAAATCCATTAATCCCGTTGCACAGGCTTTGAAAAGCTTCAAACACACACAGCCTGTCACTTTAGAATCTCAGAACGACGTTATCGCCCAATCAAACTGTATTTCAAAAAACCCATTGCGTAAAGGCCTGGCTTCGTTTCTGAAAAACCGGAGGGGTAATTAACCTCCTCCGCATTATCCTAATCATTGTTATTCATATTTAACCTTATTATACCATGTTGATTTTAGATGAAGACAAAACGCTTACCTTCTCCATTGTACAGGAAGTAAAACAGGCTCAGCAACTGTTACAGGCCGCTTATAACGCATTCGCAGGAGCTGGGTTAGGTAAACCCACTATTCAGCAATTACTTTCATTAGCAATTAATCCTAAGCGCTTTGAAACGCTCGTGCGTGAGCGCATTTACAATGAAACCCCGGAGCTAAAACGGCTGCCTCTTCGCCGGGAGATTATTCTAGATGGGATTGAGATTCCCGAGTCAGTCGATTTGCAAGCATTTGTCAACTTGAAGCAAGCGAAATCCAATAGCCCTATCCGTTACCAGTTTGAAGCCTATGACGCGTCATTGTTCATTCTGTCAGGAGACACCATTCTTTTTGATGAGGGTTTGTTAAAACTAGAAGCCGCCAAGCGTTCGGGCATTGTCCTGGATAACCCTGCTCAGGAACATGTCCATAAGATAGCTTCGGCAGTGGTTGATATTTTGAATATGCTTTCGGATGCACATGGGATTGAGTACATCGTCCTAGGCCCGAGCAGCTTGTTTCAGTTTGATAATATTACTGGCAAGTGTAGTTTGAATACCCAGATACTACCCTTCATAAAATAAGGTATGCTATACCGTTCGGTGTTTTTACCGTAGGTAGGGAAAGACAATGCCGTTTATCAGTTCTTTTGTTTTGACATAACCTAACTGGACAAGCTCCTTTTCATAAGAGGGGTCTGTCTCTTTACATTGTTGCCTGTATTCATTTACTATTAAAGTGCAGATACTACTAAAGTACAAAATAAAATATTGCTAATCGGTGCAAATACCGAGTATAACAACATAAACCTCTTAAAAATATGCAAAAAGACCCGTTTTCTTATAACGAACCTACGCGATTCACTTCCGACAACCAGCCGCAAACCCGTAGAGGAAAAAGCAAAACTCTCGTAAAGGAGGTTGTAAAAGACATGGTTCTCCAGGATGTCCCACAACAAATCGAGTTAATGGCAGTTTGTGAGCATTGCGGAGCCGAGGAGCCTGTTACTCTCCAACTTCCTACGATTGAATCGCTCATTGAAGTACAGATTGAAAGAGCAGCCCAGGGAGATACGCGGGCCTTTGAAGCGTTGGTAAATAGAATTGAGGGAAAACCAGTGCAACCGATACAGATGGAGGAGCCAGTGCCAGAGGAGAGATACGACTTTTCACTTTTGACACCCGAACAATTTGCAGAACTTACCGAATACCTTACCCGGTGTAAAATCGCTGAGTAAAATATGAATACGTGTATTTTACTTTCCTCATCCAAACTAAAATAAGAAAGCCTCTATTGTTGAGGCTTTTTTTATTTAAATTTTAGCCGAAGTAACCAATAAGCGTTAAACCATGGAAACTCTTTTTAAAGTATTGGCTTTTATCTCTCCTTTAGTATCTGCGCTACTAGCAAGCTTTCTGACGTATCAATTTGGTATTCGAGCAAAGAAAAAAGACTACTTATACCAAAATAGAATACCTACTTACAAAGAAGTATTTGCCAAGTTATTTAGGTTAAAGAAATACTGTCTTGGGAAAATTAGTCAGAATCAAGGAAATGAGTTTTCTCCTTACTTTGAAACGGAAGGAAGTGCGTTAGAAATACGTACCGACATCGCAAATGTAATTGATGAAAATGAGATGTTTCTAACTGTTAAATCTAAGCAGCAGTTGAATAATTTAGTTGGGACCCTTTCTCTACTTTGTAATGCAGAAGTGGCAATGTTGAATGAAGAAGAATCTACTTTGGATTCAATTAATATTTATGACTTGACCTTAAAAGGGGTAGAGGAATGTATAAAAGGTTTACAAGAGGAGCTAAAGCTCGAATAGGCCTTTATTAGTTAAGATTGAAAGTTTACTTTTAGTGATTTATTTCATTAATAGAAAAATTCACTAAACCTCTAGAAATGAACCTATTATTAGTATCTCTAAACACATTTTCTGTTCATTTTTTTTATGCTACTATAGCGCTTATATTAATTATTATTATACGATGGATGGGAAAACATTCATTGTCATTAGGATACGAGCAACTTTCTTTATTTGTAAAAGGACACGAGTCGCCTGCTTTTAATTACGTTTTTAGAACCATCGCTCCAATTGTATATTTAATAATTGTAGCAACAATCCTTTATTATTTTAAACTGGATGCCTATGTTGTTAATTTTTACTTAGTAACTATCTATTATGTCTTATTAACCCTAATAAACATTTTAGCGGCAAATAAAGCCAAGTTGATAAACTGGACAAGACAGATTATTTATTGGTTTTCGCTATGTATTTTATCCTATTTGGTATATGATTCAATAATAAGTTCAAAAAAAAATATAATTATAGATTTTACCACTTTCGCGAATGAATTGTGGATCGTCATTATAGTTTTTTTGTACCAAATAATTAACCAAATAGATTTATCTAAAAAAGGGGAAGAGAAGAGGAAAAATGATTACATAGCAAAACAATATTCAGCTTTTAAGAAAAAATACGGGTCTTTAATACAAGAAAAAATTAATAATGAAAAATTAGAAATTTTATTTTATTCCATAATGATTTATGAGTCTTTCAATAGACCAAGAGTAGCTCGTATAGTGGAAATAATAAGTTTCAAATTAACAAAACGAACTCATACTTTAGGGTTAATGCAGGTTAAAACAGACAAGATAATAACAGATGAGGAAAGTGTAAGGTTAGCGCTGGATAAGGTTACCACAGATTGCAATAAACTTGTTCAAGAAAAAATGTCTGAGCTTACAAAGAAGAATATAAAAGAAAGTAATGAGTATCTTTTTAAACGACATCCTAAACATAGAAATGGAAATAGGAGTACGAAATATTTGACTAAATTCTCGTCATACGATGAGTATGAATTGATAGGGAAAATAATTGAGAAATATAATGGAGGAAGTATCTATTCATCTGAAATACATGAATTGGCAGGAATCCTCAAAGAAATGTTTTACAAAGAGAGTAAAGCAAGTATTTTACCAATTACAGATGATTGGGCGAGGTATGATTATTAAAATGTAAAATACTTTTAAGAGTAAAAACTAAAAAGCCCCCAATAACGGAGGCTTTTCTTTTTTGTAGTAGGTAAGGTGCGAATCAAAACCGAACTACACCTCTAAAATACGAATCTTAAACAGATAAAAAAAAGAGGACGGTCATACAGACTTGTCCCCTTTTTCGTCCCCTTTTGGGGTATCTTATTTGTAACTACTTGATAATCAGTAGTATATTGTGCTCCCGCAGGGATTCGAACCCCGATCTTCAGAACCGGAATCTGAAATTCTATCCATTGAACTACGGAAGCAATGCGGGTGCAAAGGTAGAAAACTTTATGAATACCACCAATACCGGTTTTTACTTTTTCAAAGATACTATTTTTTTATATCTAAATGGAACGAGGTGTGTCAACTCAACTTGGAACAGGAAGATGCGAAATGTAGTTATAAGGGTGTGATATTTAATTGCACTTTTATGTTAATTTCATAAATTGCTTTTATTTGTTAAACATTAAGGCATACCTTTACTTTGGAATAGGCAACGTAACATCTCCCGACGAAGCCCATTGCCAATAGTTGTTTTGTGCCATCGCATTTTTATTTTGAATCCGTCGATATTTGACTTTTTTTAGATTAATTGCTGAGTTTAACCAAACCGGCGCGATATAGGTATAATTTTTTTAACTAAGCTCCCTCAATGCGGATGCATCGGCTTTTTTAGGAAAACAGGTCGTTTGGATTGCAATAACAGCAAGAAAGTTTAAAAGAAAATTTTACAAAAAAGTAAATCGTGCCCAAGCAGCCACATTCATGTCAAGAAAAAATTACGATTCCGAATTTTGCGGAAGTTTGCCCTTGAACTTTACCAATCAAATTCAAGCCTACGGAGCATTGGTGGTGTTAGAACACGAAAGTTCAAAGATCATTCAGGTAAGTCAGAATATAGAATCTCTTTTAGGAATCCCGACAGAAACCGCGATTGGGAGCAGCCTTGAAAAATACATCCAGCCCGAACAGTTTAAATTGTTAAAAGAAAAGGCAAAGTCAAGCTTAGTCAATCGATTTCCGGTTCTGGTCACGATTTCGTACCAGGGAAAACAGACCGACTGCCTGGCCATCGTTCATCTCAAGGAGGGGTATCTGATACTGGAAATAGAGAACGTGCAGGAGCCTAGTGCAGAAAGCGCTTCTTTTCTGGCTGTGTATCAGGACATAAAGTACATCATTGCTTTGCTCGATGCAACTGACAGCCCGGAGCAGGCTTGTGAGATTGCCATCCGGGAATTGAAGCGGATTTCGGGTTTTGACCGGATCATGATCTATCAGTTTGATGAGGATTGGAACGGACGAGTCATTGCCGAAACACTGGAAGAAGGAATGGAACCCTACCTAGGATTGGTTTTTCCGGCCTCTGATGTGCCGCGGCAGGCGCGCGATTTGTACTTGAAAAATCCCTACCGGCAGATTCCCGACTCTGAGTATGTGCCTGTAAAGCTGTATCCATTACTTAACCCACTGACTGACGCATTTATTGATTTGTCTGATTGCAACTTGCGCAGCGTTGCTGCGGTACATATCGAGTATCTGAAAAACATGAACGTGCAGGCATCTATGTCGACGCGGGTTCTGAAAGACGGAAAGCTGTGGGGATTGATCTCGTGCCATCACCGCACCGCCAAATTTCTTTCGTATGAGCTGTGCTCCGTTTTCGAACTGCTTTCTGGGGTTATCTCAACTAAAATTTCGCAATTGCAGATTGCCAGCGAATTTAGAGTAGGGACTGATTTGCAGGCCATTCAGTCACGGCTGGTAGAGCAGCTGTATCTGGAAGAAGACTTGGTGGAAGGGTTGTTGCGCAACGAAACCACCCTGATGGACTTGTTCCAAGCTCAGGGTGTAATGATTGCCTATAATCGTTCGTTACAAAGTGCAGGTGTGGTTCCTACTGTCGACGAAGCCCAGAATCTGATTATGTGGCTGCAGGGCAATACGGTAGAAAAAGTGTTTTATACTTCAGACATTTTGTCCGTTTATGACAACGAACACCTTTCCAATAACATTGCCGGGTTTCTGGCTATTCCCATTCATCCGGAGCGGGGGGAATACATTCTAGCCTTCCGTACGGAGGTGGTGCGTGAAATAAAATGGGGCGGCAACCCGGATGATGCCATCCGTTTTGAACAAGACAAGAAAAGCTACCACCCTCGCAACTCGTTCCAGATGTGGCAACAAACGGTAAAAGATACCAGTATGCCCTGGCATACGCGTGAAGTACAGATTGCCGAAAGTTTCAGAAACATGCTGCTCGAATACTTGGTACGCAAAGCGCTGGTCTAAAGCAGAGATATATACAGAGAAAGGTGTTCGTGTAATGTTCTGAAGGAAAACTGTTGAGGATTAAATTAGTGGAAGAGTAAACGAAATGTACTTTTATTTTGGCGCATCGGTAACAAAAGAGACAGACACTGAAAAATAGTATCTTTTTAAAAACAAAAACCACGCATAACTAGTAAAGCACTCACAACCCATAAATCGGTAGAAGATGCCTGGGTTTTGGTGATTCTGGAGATACTATTTTGACTGAGTTCTGTTTCGGATGATATCTCCGGCCTTTAACGATAACAACCTAACGTTCTTTCCTGTATGGATGGAAAAGTGAAAAAGAAGCAATTAAGACAAACCATTTCCGAGCCGCATTTTATTATTGCCGTCGGTGCCTCGGCCGGTGGGCTGGAGGCTATTCACGATTTCTTTGATAATGTATCTGAGAGTGCAAATCTTTCATTTGTTATAATCCAGCATTTATCGCCCGATTACAAAAGTCTGCTGGTCGAGCTGGTAGCCAAACACACCTACATGAAAGTGCAGGAAGCCAGCGACGGAGTTTTCATTGAAAAAGGATGCATCTATGTGATTCCGCCCAAAAAGATGATGACCGTATCTGAGGGCAGGTTACAGCTTACAGACAAAGAAGAGATGGACAAAGGGCCCAACACAGCCATTGATGTGTTTTTGTTGAGCCTGGCTAAGGATAAGAAAAGCCAATCCATTGCCATCATTCTGTCGGGTACCGGCACTGACGGCAGCAAAGGCATTGAGGCAGTGAACCGGGCGGGCGGATTGGTGATGGTACAGGAGCCCGAATCGGCCAAGTTTGATGGCATGCCCCGCAGTGCCATTGCTACAGGTTTTGCCGATTACATACTGGCCCCCTGGCAAATGCCCGAAGAAATTCTCAATTACATTGACGACAACACATCAGGTGTTTTCCGGGAAAATAAAGTAAACGAAAGTGTACTGGAAGACATATTCAAGCTAATCTATAAAAACACCGGTTGTGATTTTCACAACTACAAGTATCCCACCATTCTGCGGAGAATTTCACGCCGGATGAAAAACCTCAATCTTGCCAATATCAATGACTACCTGGCATTGCTGAAAACGGAAACCCAGGAATCGGAAGTTCTGTGCAAAGACTTTCTGATCGGAGTTACAAAGTTTTTTCGGGATAAGGAAGCTTTTGATGTGCTGGAAAAAGACGTGCTCACGCAGATTGTCAAAAGCAAGAAAAGTGGTGACACCATCAAAGTCTGGATTACGGCATGCAGCAGTGGTGAAGAGGCTTATACTGTAGCCATATTGCTGACCGAACTGATCCGGAAATCCAAGAAAGACATTACACTGAAGCTGTTTGCCACAGATACAGATACCAATGCCATAGACAAAGCCACCAAAGGCTTCTATGATCTGAACATTGCCAAGGATGTGCCAGAGTATTACCTGGAAAACTATTTCACGACTTACGACAAGTTTTATCAGATCAATCCGGAAATCCGGAAAAAGATCGTGTTTGCCCGGCACAACATCATTTCCGATCCGCCTTTCATCAAGAACGATCTGGTGACGTGTCGCAACATGCTCATTTACATGAACGCTGCACTGCAAAAGAAGGTGTTGTCTACCCTGCATTTTGCCTTGAACCCCGGCGGCTATCTGTTCTTGGGCAATACCGAATCGGTAAGCTTGCTGAACGAAAACCTGGAAGAAATAGACCGGAAATGGAAAATATTCAGGCGGATCGAAACCACCAGCCGGGGCGTGCATCAAATGTTCGGTGGAACGCAGTTCAAACAATACAAGCCGGCAGTAGTGCCTGAGTTATTGCCCAATCGCATTTCTCCCAAAGACCTAACTCACGACGTACGGGCACTTCTGTGCGACGACTTGGGCTATGTGGTTCTTTATGTTGACCGCATCATGGATGTGAAAGATGCTCTAGGCGATTACAAGCGGTTTCTGTCTTTGCCCGATAAGCAGATCAACCTGAACTTGCTGAAACTCTTGCCAAAGGCCATGGCAGTGACCATCAGTAAGTTGATCAGAGAAGCATGGAGCGATGGAAAGCGCATCAACACGCAACGCATGATTTATGAAGGAAACAATAAATCGCGGATGCTGCATATCATCATCCGGCCCGAAGCTAACTCCAAAACCGGGTATACGGCTGTTTTACTCAAAGAAACCGAGGTGGAGACGCAGGTTGCAGTGCCGGAAGCTACCATAGTGAAACTGCCGGAAGAGGGTGAGGATACGTTTATCAATGGCCTGCACGAAGAACTGAACGAAACCAAGCTTAGCTTGCAAGCGACCATTGAAGAACTGGAAACAACCAACGAAGAGCTGCAGAGTGCCAACGAAGAAATGATCTCTTCGAACGAAGAACTGCAGAGTTCCAATGAAGAGTTGCAGTCGCTTAACGAGGAGTTGCATACGCTGAACACCGAGCATCAGATCAAAATCAATGAGCTTATTCAGCTCAACGACGACCTGAACAATTATTTCCGCAGTACCGACATAGGTCAGATCTTTCTGGACCGAAACCTGAAAATACGCAAATTTAATCCGGCTGTAAACAAGCTCATCAACCTGATCGAGACAGATATGGGCCGGCCCATCACGGATATTTCGACCAATCTGCTCAACGTTAACGTAGGCGTTGATCTGAAGGCTGTGCTGGAGTCGCGGCAGATACTAGAGAAAGAAATCTTCTCGAAGACAGGCATGTCGTACCTGATGAAGGCATATCCCTATATAACCAACAACAACATTGTTGATGGGATTGTGCTCACGTTTGTGGATATCAGCCTGATCAAGAATCTGAATGAGATTATCAATGGCGTATTTGATTCTTCGCAAAACTCTATTTTTGCATTCAATTCGGTGATGGACAGCGAGTATGCCATCCGGGATTTTGAATGTGTAGCTGCCAACCGCACTTCTGAGCTGTTCTGGAAAAAGCAGATGGGGCAGATTATTCATCATTCGTTGGAGCAGATCTTTCCCGCTGCCATCAGGAAGGTCCTTTTCAAGGAGTTTACCAAAGTGGTTGCTTCCGGCGGTCCCGTCCAATTCGAACTGAATTTTGAAAACCGTTTTTTTGAGGCCGTTGCCGTAAAGATAAAGAACGGGGTAGCGATAACCTTTATTGATGTCACTGACAAGAAAGTAGCCGAAGAAAAGTTGCGCCGCAATTTCAATGAATTGATACGGGCAAGAGAAGAACTGAAGGGCCTAAACACAACACTGGAAACCAAAATAGAAGAACGTACCCGCGCACTGAGTGAAAGCGAAGAACGCTTCCGACTGGTGTCTAAAGCAACCAACGATGCCATTGTAGACTGGCGGCTGGTGAGCAACGATACGTGGTACAGCGACAGTTTCTTTAAGCTCTTTGGCTATGACAAGAAAGAGGCGGATACCAGAAAATACCTGACAACCCAGATTCACCCGGACGATAAATCCCGTGTGCAGGAAACCATTCACCAGGCATTGAATTCAGGTGTAAACCAGTTTGCACTGGAATACCGCTTTCAGAAGGCCGATGGGTCGTATGCCGTAATTCTGGATCGGTCGTATGTGCTGCACGACGAGTTTGGCACGCCTTACCGGATGCTGAAGTCGATGCTGGATATTACCGAGTTGCGAAATGCCAAGCAGGAAGTGGTAAAAAACATTGAGCAACGGGAGTTTCTGGCTGAATCCATTCCTCTGATTGTCTGGACTGCCGATCCGGCTGGTAATGTTACGTTTCTGAACAAGAATTTTGAGAATTTTACAGGCTATCCCATCCAGAAAGGTCATGGACAGAAGTGGAGAAAACATGTGGAGCCCGCTTACCTGGAAAAAATAGAGCAAGCCTGGAAAGCTGCCCTGAAAAAAGGCAATGATTTTGAGGTGGAAATTAAGCTTAACAATGTCTGGGGCGAATACAGATGGCATCTTCTCAAAGCCCGGGCCCAGATTGAAGACGGCCACGTGGCGATGTGGGTAGGCAGCTTAACGGATATTGACCAGCAAAAGCGGGTGTCTGAAGTGATGGAGCAGAGAGTGCAGGAGCGAACTGATGAACTCAAGAAGCTAAACAGGGCACTGCAACGCAGCAACAACGATCTGCAACAGTTTGCGTCCATTGCTTCGCACGACCTGAAAGAACCCATCCGAAAAATTCAAATGTATGGCAATCTGTTGAAAAACAAATACTTACAGGAGTTGGATGGGGCTGCCATTTTCACTGACAAAATCATCCACTCGGCCTCCCGGATGACCAAACTGGTCAATGATTTGCTGAGTTATTCAAAAATTGCCGAAGGATCGTTTTTTGAGCAGATCAATCTGAATACGGTCATCAATGAAATCTTGGAAGACCTGGAACTGACCATCTCCGAGAAAGATGCCCGCTTTGCGATTAGCCATTTTCCGATGATTGAAGCCATCCCTGGCCTGATTCGTCAGTTGTTTCAGAACCTGATCAGCAATGCGCTTAAGTTTTCCATTCCCGGGGTGAGGCCGGTTATTTCCATTCGTTCCAGTATAATTGACTCTAAGAATCTCAACGGGAAAGAAAAGAAAGATGGGGCGTTTTGCCGCATTTGTGTCAAAGACAATGGTATCGGCTTTGACGAAGCCTACAAGGAAAAGATTTTTACGTTGTTTCAGCGGCTGCATGGGTTGGAAGAATACGAAGGGACAGGTATTGGACTGGCACTTTGCAAAAAAATTGTTGAAAAACACAATGGCCTCATTGATGCGAACAGCAAGCCCAACGAAGGAGCCGAGTTTGTCATTGTGCTGCCTCTTCGGCAGGAGACCGACTAGGCATTCGTAAAAAGTGTCTTCCTGAAATAGTATCTTTTTTAAATGCAAAACCCTGGCAATGAGTTTGGGTTGGTTCAGCGTTGAAATATTTTTATGCCTTGGTCAGGTGTTAGTTTCCTTCAGATTTGGTTATTGTCGCTGGGAAAAATACATTTGTAACCAGTAGCGAAATCATCCCACTCCAGTGCAGGGCAACTCCATGGCGGAGTTGTCTGCTAGACTTCTTTTAAAATTAACTGTCAGTCAGTTACACTCTTGGACATTTTTAGCATTCGGGCAAATGATTCCATGAGGGTTTTATGCCTGAAAAAGATACTATTTTTTATCGGCACCAGACCACTCGGTGCTACACTGGCTGGCGTGCCTTTCTAAATTTGTATTGATTCAATGATTTTAATAGTCGATGACAAGCCTGAAAATATCTTTTCACTGAAGAGTGTACTGGAGATCAACCTTTTTGAGGTGGATACTGCCTTGTCTGGAGAAGAAGCGTTGAAGAAGGTTTTAAAAAACACATACACACTCATCATTCTGGACGTGCAAATGCCGGGAATGGATGGCTTTGAAGTAGCCGAAGCCCTTACGGGCCTGAGCCGCACCAAAGACATTCCCATCATATTCCTGTCGGCTGTCAATACACATAAGAGCTTCATTACCAAAGGGTTTGCGTCAGGCGCCATTGACTACATCACCAAGCCGGTCGACCCGGATATTCTGATTCTGAAAGTACAGATGTTTAACCGGCTCTACGAACAAAGCCGGGCTCTGAACAAGGCTCACTCGGCACTGAAACAGGAAGTGGAAGTGCGGAAAGAAGCGGAACAAGCCCTGAGCGATACCGTAAGCGAGCTGCACTCCACCTTGCAATCCATTCCGCAGATTGCCTTTACAGCTCGCCCCGACGGCGCGTTAGAGTTTGTAAATCAGCATTGGTATCGGTATTCGGATTCCAAAAAAGTGTTTCCGGTTACGCATCCCGATGAACTGACGCTGGCCCAAACCTGGGAGCAATGCCTGCAATCAAAGCGGGAGTGGGAAACCGAAGTGCGTATTCTGGAACAAATAACCCAAACCTACCGCTATCACCTGATGCGTGCCCTGCCGGTTACTTCTGATGGTGCCATTGTAAAATGGGTAGGTACGTTTACCGACATTCACGAACAGAAGATGCTCAGCGAAACGCTGGAGCAACGGGTGGCCGAACGTACGCATGAGCTGGAGATTATTAACCGGGAACTGGAAGCCAGTAACCACGATCTGCAACAGTTTGCATCGGTAGCTTCGCACGATTTGCAGGAACCCTTACGCAAGATCCAATTATTCAGTAGCCTGATCCAGACCCGTTCGGATGCCGACCCCGACATGCTCGAATACCTGAGGAAGATTCGCGATTCGTCGGCCCGAATGCGAAAGCTGATTGAGGACCTGCTCAGCTTTGCCCGCATTTCGCAGGCGACTACCTTTGAAACAACCAGCCTGGAAGACATTGTGCAGGATATTCTGCTGGATCTGGAACTGCTCATTCAGGACAAAAAAGCTCAGGTTACCATGGGTGCACTGCCTGCCTTGGAGGTAGTGCCGGGCCTGATGAGGCAGGTGTTTCAGAACATCGTCAGCAATGCCCTGAAATTTTCCAAGGCCAGCGAGCCTGCGGTGGTGCACATTTGGTCAGAGTACATCTGCGAACTGGATGCTACCGCTCCTTGTACCGAGGCCGGGGAGTATTGCCGTATTCAGATTCAGGACAACGGCATTGGGTTCGATGAGCAGTACATCGACAAGGTGTTTACATTGTTTCAGCGCCTTAATGACCAGGAAAAATATGCCGGAACAGGAATAGGCCTGGCCATTGCCAAAAAGATAGTGGACAAGCACAACGGCCTGATTACGGTGCGTAGCCAGCCCAACAAAGGGTCGGTGTTCATTGTCGTTTTGCCGGTACACCAGCATCCAGTAAAATGATACCGCTGAACCAGGCAGGTTTTGCGTTTTTAAAAGATACTATTTTGCCAGAGGCATCTGATTTTTGCTAATCCTTCATCCATGGAAAAAACGAATATAATTATCCAACGACTGCGTATTGTCTTTCTGATTTCGGCGGTGCTGCTTTTAATCAGTTCGGTGGCTTCTTATTACAGCATTCAGCGGTTAATTGAGAGCTCCCGGTTGGTCAATCATACCTATGAGGTACTGATGGAATCTGAAAAGATCATGGCAGCCATAAAAGATGCCGAAACCAACCACCGAGGCTATTTGCTTACTCACGAGCCTAGCTTTCTGATTACCTACAACGACGCTTACGCAAGGGCCGTTGCCCAATTCAACAAAGTCAAAGACTTAACCGCCGACAATCCGCAGCAACGGCAAAACTTTGTTGAGTTAAAGCGCATGCTGGATCTGCGTTTTGAGAAATTTGAAAATGTGCTGAAAGCCGACAGAGAAAAAAGAGCGGTGGACGAGAGTATAAAAAACGATCTGATGATTGGCAAACGCACCATGGTGCAGCTAACCCAGTCTATCGAGAACATAAAGAGGGAAGAGCAAAATTTGCTCAGCCAACGCACTGCCCAGCAAAGTGAATACATCAGCTACACGCCGCTGCTGATTGTAATTGCCGCCCTTATTTCAATGACCATCACCGGACTGGCCTACATCCGCATCAAAAATGACATGGAGCAACGGCTGGCAAAGGAAAAAGAAGAACAGGCGCAGTACCTCGAAACCATCCGCCGCATCAGCACACTGGAAAGCATTACCCAACGCATTGCCGATGGCAATTACAAAGTGCGTAGCTATGACGATAAAGACGATGAAATAGGGCGGATTTCGAAAGCCCTAAATGCCATGGCCATTGCCCTGGAAGGTAATTTTACCGATCTGGCTAACAACAACTGGGTGCAGACGGGAATGGTAACCATTAGTGATTCGATGCGGGGCCGCACCAACCTGACCGACCTGGTAGATAGCTTGTGTATGACCATTGCCCATTATTTAAACAGCCCGTTGGTGGCTTTTTATCTGATGATCGATGACAAACATCTGAAGCTGGTAGGCGGCTATGCGGTATCTAATGCTCCCGAAATCATTAATTACGGCGAAGGTTTGACGGGACAGGCCGTAAAAGAAAATCAGATCATTACATTGGATAACGTGCCCGCTGATTACATTAAAATCAATTCGGCATTGGGTGAAGCCATTCCCCGCTATCTGACCATCATTCCGGTTTCTATTCCGGGTGCGGTCAATGCCATTATTGAAATTGGTTCTTTTGAGAAATTATCCAGCCTGCAACTGCAACTGCTGGAACAAAAACGTGGCGGAATGGCTATTAGCCTGCAAAGTGCCGTTAACTACAACCGACTGCAAGAACTCTTTGCCGAAACCCAGGCGCAGGCCGAAGAATTGCAGATGCAACACTCGGAGTTGGAAAACATCAATGCCGAGCTGGAGGTACAGACTCAAAAGCTGCAAGCTTCGGAAGAAGAGCTGAAAGTGCAGCAGGAAGAACTGCTACAGGCCAATCAGGAATTGGAAGAACGGTCACGCGTGCTGGAAGAAAAGAACCAACTGATTGTGGAGCGTAACCTGGAAATCCAGCAAAAGGCCGAAGAACTGGCCATCAGCACCAAATACAAATCGGAGTTTCTGGCCAATATGTCGCACGAGTTGCGCACCCCGCTCAACTCTATTTTGTTATTGTCGCGTTTGCTGTCCGAAAATATCGAAAGCAACCTCTCCTCTGAGCAAGTCGAGTATGCCCAGGTAATCCGGAATTCGGGGCAGGGATTGCTGGCATTGATCGATGAGATTCTGGACTTATCGAAAATTGAGGCTGGCAAAATGGATTTGGAGTATAAACAAACTTCGATTGATGAGATAGTGAGTGATATGCGTTCGCTGTTTGCACCGATAGCCCGGGAAAAAAACCTGGATTTTCAGGTGAATGTAGAGCCTGACGTGCCCGCCCGGATTGAAACCGACAAAATGCGGCTGGAACAGATTCTGAAAAACCTCATTTCCAATGCACTTAAATTTACGGCACGCGGCCACATTGCCATTCAGGTGAGCCGTACGGTCAATCGAGATTCTTTCGTTACCTTCTCTGTAAGAGACACGGGCATTGGGATTGCGAAAGAAAAACAGCAGTTGATTTTCGAAGCGTTTCAGCAAGCCGATGGCTCTACCCGCCGAAACTACGGCGGCACGGGATTGGGGCTGTCGATCAGTCGCGAGCTGAGCCGGTTGCTCGGTGGCGAAATCCAGGTTGAAAGCGAACCCGGCAAAGGCAGTGCCTTCATGATTCATCTTCCCATCTTCCGTCAGGAAGAAGCCAGTGAGCCTGTCAAAGTATTGCCTGAACCCGAATTGCCAAAAGAGACTCCACCGCCGTCCAAACCGATAGCCAAAGAGGATTCTAAGCTGACGTCCTACATTGCCGATGTGATACCGGAACGCATTCCCGACGACAGCGCAGACTTGAATCCAACAGACAAGGCCATTCTGATTGTGGAAGATGACACCGGTTTTGCCAAGGCATTGCTCGACTACACGCGCAGCAAGGGATACAAAGGCATCATTGCCGTACGCGGAGACGAAGGCATCGAATTTGCGCAAAAACACCGCCCAATTGGCATTTTGCTCGACATTCAGTTGCCCGTAAAAGACGGCTGGCAGGTAATGGAGGAACTCAAATCCAATCCGGCCACGCGGCACATTCCGGTACATATCATGTCGTCGATGGAAGTGAAAAAAGAGAGTTTGATGAAAGGAGCCGTCGATTTCATTAACAAGCCGGTTGCCTTTGAGCAAATGCAGGAAATCTTCCAGAAGATTGAGCATGTGCTCTCCAAAAAAAGCAAAAAAGTGCTCATTGTAGAAGAAAATACCCGACATGCCAAAGCGTTAGGATATTTTCTGGAAACTTTCCAAGTCAATTCCGAAATTTCGACTACGGTTTCGGAAGGAATACAAGCTCTCAAGCGCACCGATGTAGACTGTGTCATACTGGACATGGGCATTCCTACCCAAACGGTGTACCAGACGCTGGAAACGCTGAAGCAAAATCCGGGTATGGAAAACCTGCCCATCATTGTCTTCACAGGCAAGCATTTGTCCAAAGTGGAAGAATCGAAAATCAGGCAGTATGCCGATTCCATTGTGGTGAAAACGGCGCATTCGTACCAACGCATCCTGGACGAAGTTTCGCTGTTCCTGCACTTGGTCGAAGAAAACAGCCAGGGAGAAAAGCAAGGTAGCAAATACCAGCGGCTAGGCGCATTGACGGAGGTTTTGGCTCACAAAAAGATACTAATTGCCGACGACGATGTACGCAATATTTTCTCACTGACCAAGGCCCTCGAAGTGCACCAGATGGAAGTGCTGTCGGCAATGGACGGCCGGGAAGCGTTGCGGCAACTGCACGAGCACCCCGACATCGACATTGTGCTCATGGACATCATGATGCCTGAAATGGATGGCTACGAAGCCATGCAGCAAATTCGTAAAAATCCGAAGTACCGCAACCTGCCCATTATTGCCGTTACAGCCAAAGCCATGATGGGCGACCGGGAAAAGTGCATCAGTGCCGGGGCGTCGGACTACATTTCCAAGCCGGTAGACGCCGATCAGTTGCTGTCGCTGCTGCGGGTTTGGCTCTACGAACGAGGTGCCTGATGGCAAAAGAGCAAAAGCCGGGTTTTGCCCGCTGAAAAGATACTAGTTGACAAGTGTCCGTTTCCCTAAGTAGTACTTTGCTTGATGAGTTTATGCAATCAGAAGAGAAAAAAATATTGATTATTGACGACGACAGCCGCAACATCTTTGCGCTGTCGGCCATATTGCGGTCACGAGGTTACAAAACGCTTTCAGCTCCCGGTGCTTTGGAAGGGATGGATATTCTGGGAAATACGCCTGGTATAAAGGTTGTATTGATGGATATGATGATGCCCAACATGGACGGATACGAGGCCATTGCCCACATTCGCCGGGAAGAAGCCATTGCGCAGATACCCATTTTTGCGGTAACAGCCCAGGCAATGGTGGGTGACCGCGAAAAGTGCCTGGCGGCAGGTGCCGATGCCTACATTTCCAAGCCCGTTGATGTGGATCTGCTGCTGTCGCTTTTGCAGAAATACGACTAAAGCCGCAGGCCAATAAGGCAGGTTTTTGCTTATCAAAAGATACTATTTTTTAGCTGACCGTGGGCTATGGCTATTGGTTTTTAGAGCCAGGCGCAACCCACCGATGCGGAAAAAGAGTGAAGCATTCTTTGACAGAAGGCTTTTCTTTTGGGATGCTTCAAAGAGAATTGTCGGGTGGATAAAAAACGCACGGTGTGCCTCGGATTTATTAAAGATCAACACACATGAAAAAAGGTTTACTGTAAAAAAACCAGCTAATCCTTGTATCAATCAAGTTTCGGACAAATGGAAAACAGGATTGCCGATGAGGAAATAGAATTGCTACTCACCGATGTACTGGAATTATACGGCTATGATTTCACGGATTATTCCCGGGCGTCGCTCAAAAGGCGCATTGGCCGACTGATTTCCCTGGACCGGTTTCCGAGCTTTGCCGAGTTTCGGTTTCGGGTGCGGTCTGATGAAAGTTACCTGCGGCGATTTGTCGAGCAGATTACCGTGAATGTGACGGAGATGTTCCGCGACCCGGTTTTTTATCAGAATCTGCGCACTCAGGTATTGCCGATTCTGGCCACCTATCCTCTCATCCGGATCTGGCACGCAGGGTGCTCTACCGGCGAAGAGGTGTATTCGTTGGCTATTTTGCTCAAAGAAGCCAACTTGCTGCATAAGTCACTGCAATATGCAACCGATCTCAATCCCGACGTACTCGAAAAAGCCCGCAAAGGATTTTTTCCGCTCAGCCAGATGAAGAGTTATTCGGAAAACTACATTTTGTCGGGCGGCAAAACCGACTTTTCGACTTATTACACAGCCAAATACGACTTTGCCAAATTTGACGAAACGCTGAAAGAAAAGATGATTTTTGCGACACACAATCTGGTGTCGGACCGTTCTTTTAATGAGTTTCAGCTGATTTTGTGTCGCAATGTGATGATTTACTTTGACAGGTCTTTGCAAGATCATGTCTTGTCTTTGTTTGACCAAAGTCTGGAACCGCTGGGTTTTTTGGGATTGGGAAGCAAAGAGACATTGCGTTTTTCGGAAGTTGCCAGAAAATTCAAACAACTTGAACCCCGGGAAAAAATATGGCGAAAAATAGCGTAGAATCGGGCTACCGGCTTTTGGTTGTAGGTGGGTCGGCTGGCAGCCTCGACGTTATTCTGGCCTTTCTTCCGCGGTTGCGAAAAGAGCTGCCTTTTTCGATTTTGCTGGTGCTGCACCGCAAAAGCAACGCGCCGTCAGTGCTGATTGAATTGCTCTCTGCCAAAACAAGTCTGGAAGTAAAAGAGATAGAAGAAAAAGAATACCTGAAGCCGGGCGTGGTTTACTTAGCCCCGCCCGACTATCACGTGCTGGTCGAAAAAGACCTGACCGTTTCGCTGGATTATTCGGAAAAAGTGAATCACAGTCGCCCCAGCATTGACGTAACTTTTGAAACAGCCGCCGATGCCTGCGGCGAATCGCTGGTTTGCATTTTGCTGTCGGGAGCCAACGCCGATGGCGCGGAAGGCATCCGGTATGTGAAAGAAATGAAAGGACTGACCATAGTGCAAGACCCCGCTACGGCGGAAGTTGCTTATATGCCTCAGCAAGCTCTTGATACACACGCCGTTGACTGGATATTGTCGGCAGCCCAGATGGCCGATGCCATCAACAATCTCTTTTCCAGTTAAGTGGTGCGTTTCACACTTTCTTTGTAAGCCAGAGAACAGGATAATTCCAAAAAAACAACAGCTGTCAGCTAAAAATAGTATCTTTTGCTAAGCAAAAACCCCCTTTCCGCTCAGGGCATGATTCACAAAGCGAAAAAGGAGGCCGTTGGCTACATGGAAGATTAAAAATCAGTTGAAAACGACTGCGTTTTGTTCGCTTCCAGTTCTTCAGACAGCAAGGCAATCTTGGCTTTGGCACGTTCGTAGGCGTCGCTTCCCAGGTACAAACGCACCGGAGGATTCGGATTCTCGGCCAGGGCAATGAACATATCGGCCGCCTTGGCCGGATCGCCCATCTGTTGTCCATCCATAGCGGCATACCGCTCGTGCGACTGGCGGATGGCCTGGTAATCGGCAATCTTGCTCTGGGCGAAAACGATTGATTCCTCGTTGAGAAACGAAGTGCGAAAACCGCCCGGAGCCACTACTGTTACATGGACGCCCAGTTCTTTCACATCTGCGGCCGATACCTCGCTCAAGCCCATAATGGCATACTTGGTGGCCGCATACATGCCCCAACCCGTAGCCGGAGCAAATCCCGCAATGGATGAAATGTTAATGATGTGCCCGGCACGCTGTTGTCGAAAATGAGGCATTGCGGCCTGCATTACGTGGATTACGGCAAAAACATTGACCGCAAAAATCTGCTGCACTTCCTGCTCGTTGAGTTCTTCTACGGCTCCGCCAATGCCATAGCCGGCGTTGTTTACGACTACATCGAGCCCGCCAAAGAAATCAACGGTTTGTCGGATGGATTGCTGAATGGATTCGGCATTGGATAAATCCACTTCCAGCGGGAGCAATCTGGCAGTGTCATAAGATCCAATGGCTTTGCTCAGGCTTTCCACAGACCGCGAAGTGGCAGCTACCCGGTAGCCTTGCGTCAGCAGTTTTTGAACCAGTGCCAGTCCCAGGCCCTTGGATGCACCCGTCACGTACCATATTTTCGTTGTTTTCATGTTTTATAAAGATTAGGAGTAAGGTCACTGAAATGCAAAAATGGCAGATGACGGCTAACTTTTTCTTATGTTCATCAAATCAATACTTGTAAAATTCAAACAGAAAAAATACGGATTTTAATGAGCCATTGTAATAGGTTTCAGCGCGACAGACCGCCACTCCCCGTTTTGATTGGCAGGTACTACCAATCAAAACGGGGAGGTTTTCCGGTTTTAAAAGATACTATTTTTTGCCAGGATGCTGTACAATCTGTACTAAATTTATACATTAGTGGACAAAACGTTGCCATTCATATCGGATTACAACCACTCATCCCAGGCATTCGGCTCCTCTTATTGGCAATTGGGAACCGATAAATGGCCATTCGGGCAGGTTTGTTACCAAATGAAGGCAAACAACTGCAATTTTGCATCAGGGCATTCCGTACTTGCCAAACGGTAGATTGGGTTTAACTGAATCTGCCACTCAACGTCTTTAGGTGACTTGTTGTTAAAAATACCTGAAAAACAAATCCAAAAGGAGAACCATATATGGCGTATCGCTTAAACACGATGCAGAAATGGCAACTGGCCCTAAGCCTGATGATGGTGTATTACCCCATTTTTCTGTATTTGTTTTTGCCTGTTTTTGGTGCTACCTGGACCACTTTTCGTGGCCTTACGCCTTTTCTGATTGTCGATGCGCTGGTTATACTGCTGTTCTATTTCCTGTGGATGGGCTTTGCCGAATGGCTCCTGCACCGGCTCACGCTCCGGCTGGGGGAAGAGTTTTTGCTGGAGTTTAAGTTTCCTGCCCAGCTTATCACCATTTTTCTTTCCATTCTGCTGGCTATCAGCTTTGTAATGGTATACCGAAAAACCGTGTTCGGGATCAACCAACTGCTGCAATTCGTATTCGGAGTGGGGCTATTCAGTGGTCCGCCGCCCGAAATGTCACAGGTATTCTGGGATTTTTTCAACCGGGTGAGCATCGGGTATTTTCTGATGCTGATGCTGGCGGGCTTCTTTTTGCTGATTAACCGCCGGGCCAACCAACGGATGAAGGAAATCTACGTGCGTGCCGAGCGGCTCGAAAAAGAAAGTGCACAGGCGCAATTTGCGGCTCTGAAAAACCAGGTAAATCCACACTTTTTATTCAATAGCCTCAGCATTTTGTCGTCGCTGGTGCAAGTAGATGCTGACCTGTCCGAGAAATTCATTGACCAGTTGTCGCGGGCGTACCGCTACATTCTGGAGCAGAAAGACAACGAACAGGTATTACTCAAAACCGAGCTTGAGTTTATCAGATCGTATGTGTTTTTGTTGAAAATTCGCTTTGAAGAAAAATTTGAGGTGTGCATCGACGTGCCCGAGTCGTATTGGACTCAGTACAAAATTGCGCCGCTTACCTTGCAATTGCTCGTAGAGAATGCCGTGAAACACAACCGGATGTCGGCTACCGAACCGCTGCTGGTGAAGATTGGCATAGAAGACGGAAACCTACTGGTGACCAATACCCTGCAATTGCGCACCCAGACTGATGTATCGACTGGCGTGGGTTTGCAAAACATCATCAACCGGTATGGCATGCTTACCGACAAGCACGTGTGGGTGGGGGAGTCGGAAGGGTCGTTTGTGGTGAAAATACCGTTATTGTCCTGATCTCTAACATAGAGGGGTTTTGGATGCTGGGAAGATACTATTTTCCAAGACTCCTGTTCGGATACTTAAAGCGCCTCATTTTTATTTCGCATTGATAGCCATGAAAGTACTCATTATCGAAGATGAAAACCTGACAGCCCGTCGGCTGGAAAGCTTGCTTCAGAAATATGATCCGAATATTGAAGTTCTGGACCGGATTCCGTCGGTAGCAAAAGCGGTGGAGTGGTTTCAGCAAAATCCGTCTCCCGATCTTATTTTCATGGACATTCACCTGGAAGACGACCTTGGTTTCCAAGTATTTGAACAGGCTGAAGTAACGGCTCCTGTTATCTTCACTACTGCCTACGACGAATACATGATTCAGGCCTTTAAGGTCAACAGCATTGATTACCTGCTCAAGCCCGTCAATTACGACGAACTGGTGGCGGCCATCCGGAAATACCATTCGTTGCGCAAACAGTTCTCATCGCCTGACCTGACGGCACTGATCAACCTTCTGAGTACGCCCAAAGAAACGGCTTACAAAAGCCGCTTCATGATTACTATAGGCACCAAAATCCGTAGCATCGAAGCCGCAGAGATTGCCTATTTCTTCCTGGAAGAGAAAGTGACGTTTCTGGTTACCAAAGACGGCCTCAACCTGCCGCTGGATTATAGCCTCGACAAATTGACTCAGTTGCTCAACCCGCAGCAGTTTTTTCGCATCAGCCGTCAGTACCTGGTTTCGCTGCCCGCCATCGAGTCCATTCACACCTATTCGGCCAGCAAACTGAAACTTGATCTGAAGCCCAAAAGCCGGCACGAAGTCTTTGTCAGTGGTGACCGGATGGCTGATTTTAAGGAATGGCTGGGAAAGTGAAATTGATTGCGTCATTCGGACGCAGAAAAATCGGATTCAGTAATCCAAAATAGCCACTCAGCAAGTTTGTTTTTACGCATTGGCTTCTGTAGCGTAGTTTTGATCCATTCCTACTTTACAGAACCATGCAAAAAATACTTTTTACTCTTTTGTTAATCCTGGGTTGCGGACAGCTTTATGCCCAGAATGCTCCTGTCTCCAAAGGCACCGGCAAAATCACCGGTGTAGTCGTTGATTCGACCAACAGCCAAACCGTTTCGTTTGCCACAGTCACTCTGCTGAATCCGGTGACAAATAAACCCGTTGATGGAACCATTAGTGATGAAAAAGGAAAGTTTACGCTTTCTAAAATTGCCGACGGTACTTACAGTGTGTCCGTTTTCTTCATCGGTTACAAAACCAAAGTGATTCCAAACGTTCGGATGAATGGCAACGAACTGGATATGGGAAACATTGCATTCAGCCCGGAAGTGCAAGTGCTGAAAGAAGTAACCGTACAAGCCCAACGCAACCTGATTGAAGAAAAAGTAGACCGCACCGTTTATAACGCCGAAAACGATGCCACCAACAAAGGCGGAGATGCCACCGACGTACTGCGCAAAGTGCCCATGCTGTCGGTAGATCTGGATGGCAATGTTTCGCTGCGGGGCAGTCAGAACATCAAAGTACTGATCAACAACCGGCCTTCAACCATTACAGCCGGAAGTGTAGCCGATGCCTTAAAGCAAATCCCATCAGATTTAATCAAATCAGTAGAAGTGATCACTTCGCCATCCGCTAAATATGATGCCGAAGGCTCGGGCGGGATCATCAACATCATCACCAAAAAGAACACACTCAGCGGATTTTCACTGAACCTGGATGCCAGTGCCGGAACGCGCGGTTCTAACCTAGGCTTGCGGGGCAGTTACCGCAAAGGCAAAATGGGGTTCTCATTGGGTGGCTTTGGACGCTATGGCTACAATGTGAATGGCAACTTTTACAATGACCAGCAAACCGGAATCGGCTCCAGTGCCACCCGTACCCTGCAGGAAGCCTACAACCGCAACCAGTTCCTGTTTGGTCATTACAACCTGGGTTGGGATTACGACATCAACGAACACAACTTTCTCAGTGCTTCGGTGCAATACGGAGCCCGCAACCGCAACACCTACCAGGACGATTTGCTGACCCGCACATTTGAAAACAGTGTGTTGACAAGCAGTAGTTTGCGCAATGTACACGTAAAAGATTTGTCAGGCACGGTAGACGTAAACCTGAACTACACCCACACGTTCAAAAAGCCGCAGCAGGAATTCAGCTTGCTTACCCAGTATAGCCGTAACAACCAAACCAACGACTTTATCAATTCGATCCTGACCGAGGATTTGTCGACTATTGCAAGTCGATTGAAAAACCTGAATGCCAGCAATAACCAGGAAATTACCCTTCAAGCCGATTACCAGAACCCGATTGGTGAGAAACAAATGCTGGAACTGGGTGCCAAAGAAATCATGCGTAGCGTGCAAAGCGACTACCAGTATTTTCTGGCTGAAGGTGCCAGCGGCGCGTATGTGCCCAGAACCGATGCGGCTTCATCCAATGTGTTCAACTACCACCAGAACATAACCTCCGGGTATTTGTCATACACGTACAATCTGCCAAAGAACTACAGTGTAAAGGCCGGTGCCCGTTACGAATACACCACCATTCAGGCCGACTTTGAGAAAGAAAGCGATGAAGTGAAAATCCCTTCGTATGGCGTGCTGGTGCCCAGTGTCAACCTTTCCAAAAAGCTGAAAAAAGGAAACATGGTGAAGCTGGCCTATAACCGCCGCATTCAGCGGCCATCTCTGCAATTCCTGAATCCTAACGTGCAGGCCTCCAATCCGTTAAGCATTACCATCGGAAATCCGAACCTGAAACCTGAGTATACCAACAACTTTGAGTTGTCGTACAACACGTTCATAAAAAGTACATCACTGAACTTTTCCACCTTTGTGCGCAATACTAATAATGTGATTGGTCCGTTAAGAACAGCACAGGACAGTGTCATCGTGACAACCTACCAGAATATTGGCAAAGAGAATGCATACGGTTTCAGTGTTTTTGTAAACATTAACCTGTCAAACAAGTTGACATTAAATGGTGGAACCGATACCTATTACAGTTCGTTGAGCAATGGGTCTGTTAGCAACCAGGGTTGGGTATACAACGTGCGTGGGTTTGGAAACTATACCATCGGCAAAGGATGGGGCGTGCAATTATTCGGTTTTTACCGCGGACGTCAGGTGCAGTTGCAAGGCTTTCAGAGCGGATTCGGGATTTACAGCCTGAGTTTGAAAAAAGACTTTGCCAACAAGAAGGGAAGCATTGGATTTGGGGCTGAGAACTTCTTCACGTCGGCCATGCGCATGCGTACCGAGCTGGTGTCGCCAACCTTGACGCAGAATAGCGTGATGGAAATGCGTAACATGAGTTTCAAGATCAATGTAAACTACCGCATTGGCAAAATGACCGCTGAAGCGCCCCGTCGCCGCAAATCGATCAACAACGACGACCTGAAAGACGGAGGCGATAATGGCGGCGGAATGCCACAGGGAGGCAATGCACCACAAGGTGGCGCGCCTCAGGGAGCACCTGCCGGAGGCAACAACAAACCCGGCCAGGTGCCTGCCGGAACTCCCGGCAAAAATGTGCAGGGGCAATTGCCTCCACTGCCTGAGCAAAAATCAGACAGCACACAAAAGAAGACTGTACCGGTTTTAGAAAATTCTAAAACGAATTAATAATGGTTTCAGAAAATAGTAGGTTTTGGATTTGTAAAACCTACTATTTTCTGAAACCGCTTGCTACAACTTAATTATGTCAAAGTAAATTAATTATCCGGCTTATGAGAGTACCTTGGCTTCATACACCTTATCTGGACATCAGACATGTTTCTAAAATGCTCTATGGAAGTTCAAGCCGACTGTACATGTACCGGCTTCGGCAAAAAATGAACGGAATTCTTCCTTTCGAAGCGTGGGAACTGGAGCAATTGGAACAAATCAAGTCTGAGTTGTTGACCCATATTCACGAAGGCAGTCCGCTGCAAACTGTGAATAACAATTAATCAGTTGGGTACAAGACCGTTAGGCTGAGCAAAATCTTTTTACTGAAATAGGCGAGTCAGTAAGGAGGGCTTTTTCTTTTTCAGAAGATAGTATTTTTCCGTTCTATTCTATTTATTTTTGTAGAGCAAGTATAGGCAAGTAAGCAATCTTCCTTCGAGATATTCCCGAAGAAAGATTTAAGTAGAAGGAATTGGAAATGCCGTCTTCTGAAAAGAAGAAGCACCCTTTTATAGATTTCCGTTGATTTAACACCTGATTTATGAAGCTTAAACGTTTACCCAAACAAATGGCCACCACCCTGGGCATCATGGCCGTGGTGTGTGGTTTCTGGTCGTTTTCCGCACTGGCGCCAACCGATCAGAACCCCAATGAAAAACCCGATGAAAGCCGCTTTACGCCGGTCGTCGTTACCGAAGACCTGGACGAGCCGATGGTTTTCGAGGTACTCAACGACGGTACGGCTTTTATCATTGAACGCAAAGGCGGTCTGAAAAAATACGACCCTGCCACCAATACCACCAGCCTGATAGCGACCATTCCGGTCAATACCAAATACACCAGTGCCGAAGGACAGGTACGTGAAGCCGAAGAAGGCCTGATGGGCTTGTCGCTAGACCCCAGGTTTGAGCAAAACCACTGGATTTACCTCTATTACGCGCATCCTACCGAAAAGAAGCACATCCTGAGCCGGTTTGAGTTGAAAGACGACGAACTGAAGTCGGAAAAAGTAGTACTGGAAGTACCAACCCAACGCGAAGTTTGCTGCCACACGGGCGGCGGCATGACCTGGGACAAAGCGGGCAACCTGTATCTGACGGTGGGAAACAACACCGGCAACGGCCAGTTCGGACAAACAGACGAACGTCCGGGTCGGAGCAGTTGGGACGACCAGCGCGGCTCAGCCAATACCAACGACTTGCGGGGCAAAATCCTGCGCATTCATCCGGAGCCCGACGGCAGCTACAGCATTCCACAAGGCAATCTGTTTCCGAAAGGCACTCCCAAAACCCGTCCCGAAATATATACCATGGGTCACCGCAATCCGTGGCGCATTTCCGTTGACAGCAAAACAGGATATGTTTATTGGGGCGAAGTGGGGCCGGATGCAACCGATGACACACCCGATGGCCCGCGTGGCTACGATGAATTTAACCAGGCAAAGAAACCCGGCTTTTACGGTTGGCCCTATTTCATTGCCGACAATGTCGGTTATCCGTTTTATGACTATGTGGCCAAAAAAGGTGGAGATAAAAAAGAGGCGGCCAAACCCATGAACAACTCTGTGAACAACACAGGCTTGAACGAACTGCCTCCGGCGCAACCGGCATTTATTTATTATCCATATGGCGTTTCTGAAAAATTTCCGCTGGTAGGTTCCGGGTCACGGAGTGCCACGGGCGGCCCTGTTTACCATCGGGCCGATTTTAAAAATCCGGCTCGGCCTTGGCCCGCGTATTACGAAGGAAAATGGATTGCGACCGATTTTTCGCGGGGCTGGATCATGGCCATTACCATGGACGAAAACAGCAATTACAAATCCATGGAGCGGGTATTTCCAAGTTACCATCCGGTAGAGCCGATTGATATGAAATTCGGTCCAAACGGCGATTTGTACGTATTGGAGTACGGCAGCAACTGGTTCCGGAAAAGTGATAATTCCAGTCTGGTGCGCATCGAGTACAATGGCGGCAACCGCAAACCTATCGTAAAGGCATCGGCCAGTAAAACCGGCGGCGTAGTGCCATTCAAAGCCGTCCTTTCGTCAGCAGGAACGAAGGATTTTGATGGGGATGTATTGAAATACCATTGGAAAGTATCAGCCCCTGGGGTAAGCCCGAAAACCTTTGCTACGGCCAATCCTGAGGTTGCTTTTGACAAGGCAGGCGTGTATACGGCTACGTTAACGGTGACCGACCCCAAAGGTGCGGCTAACAGCCAATCCGTAAAAATAATCGCGGGCAATGAACCTCCGGTAGTCAGTGTGAACCTGACAGGAAACAAGACTTTCTACTTCCCTAACAAACCGATTGAATACAATGTAACGGTGAGTGACAGAGAAGACGGCAGCCTGGCTAATGGAAAAATCACGCCTGCCCAGGTGGCCATAAGCATTGATTACACACCCGAAGGCTTTGACTATGCCGAGGTGATGCAAGGCCAGCGCAGTGTGGATGCTTCCACGCAATATGCCGTTGCCAAAGTGCTGATGTCTAAAAGCGACTGCAACGTGTGCCATCAGGTGAAGACCAAATCTGTGGGGCCGATGTTTACCGAGATCGCCACCAAATACAAAGCGGATGCAAAAGCACCTGACTATCTGGTAAATAAGATACGCAATGGCGGCTCAGGGGTATGGGGCGAAGTGAATATGCCTGCCCATCCAGCCATGTCTGTTGCCGATGCTGGCACCATTGTCAATTACATTCTGCACGTCAACGACAAGACTCTAAGTACCTTGCCGATGAAGGGCGGCTATACGGCCAAAATTCCTGCCGGTGACAAAGGAAAAGGTTCGGTGCTGGTGCGGGCCGCTTACACCGACCGGGGTGGCAAGAATGTGCCTGCGCAAACAGCCGAAGAACTCCTTGTTCTGCATAGCCCCGACGTAGACGCTGGGCGCGCCGAGATGGTAAAAGGTGCGGAAATCAAGGCCCGTGGCATGGGAAGCGGCGTGGTGGTTATTCCGTTCGCCAATAGCTACATTGGTTTTAAGAAACTGGATTTGACAAACATTCAGCAGTTGGAGTTAAATGCAGTGGCGCAAAAACGCGAAGGTAGCGTAGGCGGTGTTATTACCGTTCATCTGGATTCGCCAACAGGCGAGCAGATTGGAATGGTGAATGTGGAAAAGGCTCCGGAAATTGACATTGCCAAAGCAATGGCACAGATGGAATCGCAGCAAAAATCGGATACGGCCAAAGCTAAGTCGGCTCCCGTAACCCGCAATCCGTTTGCCCGGCCTCCGGTGAACATTACGTTAAAACCAACCAGCGGCATGCACGACGTGTATTTTGTTTTCAAAAACGACGAAGCCAAACCCATTGAACCGCTGATGAGTTTTTCGACCATTAAGTTCATGGATGAGAAGAAGGCCATGGACGATAAGAAATAGTATCTTTTCAAATGTGAAAACCTCCGGTTTCCTCTGAAGGAATTTTTACGGAAGCGTCGGTACTTAGCCGACGCTTTTTTTGTTGCAGGAAAGTTGCCTGGAGCAAAATAGTATCTCCACGAATCGAAAAATCCCTTTGTGAAGAGAAGGAATCTTGTGACCGAACCACAGCTTACGGCTGCTTTGGCAATCGACAGGTACTTCTGAGCAAACCGTCTGATGAAATGGTCAGTTTTTTCCTCATTTCTACAGTGCTATGCGTGGATGTTTTCTCGATAAGATCCTGATCATGTGTATTTTAAACCGGTAGCGGGTTGGGCACGGATATTTCAGAATAGCAAGTGAAAATGTCAATGAAAATTAACAAAACACTTACAACTTAACTTTACTGTCATGGGAATTCTAACTTGGATTATCTTCGGCCTTCTTGCGGGTGCTTTGGCAAAATTGGTTATGCCTGGCAACCAATCTAATAACTGGTTAACAACTATCTTGTTGGGAATTGTGGGTGCTGTAGTAGGCGGCTTCATTGCCACTGCCCTTGGCTTTGGCGGTGTGAGCGGCTTTAATATGTACAGCTTACTGATTGCTATCGGTGGTTCGTTGTTGCTGTTGTGGCTATATGCTACACTGAACCGGCCCCGTAGCCGCGTGTGATAAAGCTTTTCTGATTGGATAGCTCAACCGAGCCGCTGCAAGTCACTGTGATGCAGCGGCTTTTGCATTTTCAGGAGATACTATTTCGGGGAACTTTTGTGCCGTGTTTTTCCTTTTTAGGAATCGGAGTATGCACCCGTATTTCGAAATTTTGTATCTTTGCGAAGGATTAATTTAAGATCATATCTATGAAAGTTACTTGCATTGACGATACCCATAAACCCAATGAGGTACAACAGAAAAACTGGATAAAGAAAGGACAGGAATATACCGCACTGCGTTTGTATCGCAACCCGTTGTCGGGTGAGCAGTTTTTTGCGTTGGAAGAAGTGCAGCCCGATGCACCTTACGCGGGATACAAAGTGCAGCGGTTTGCCTTTGACGTACAAGAGTTTATCGAAACCTTTGTGGAAGTGAAAAAGACCGTGGAAGTAGAAGAACCTGAACTGGTTTAAGCAACCAGTTCTCTTTCTACAAAAGCCTGGCTGTTTTGGTCGGGCTTTTTTTCTGCGTGGGGTTCAGCTGCTAAAAACACATGTTTCCATCCGATATAAAGTGTAGAAGAATCTCCAAGCCCTTGGGGAAGCTTTCGTGCAAACGGGTAGGGATTTTTAAACAAATAGTTGGAAAATAATGGGTTACGTAGTGGCACAGATTTGTTGTCAACTCATGAAGAGTTAATTTTTTATTTTTTAAATGACAACAGACCTATGGCACAAACAATAGTTGGCCTTTTTGATACTGCCTCAGAGGCAGAAGAGGCCGTAAATGAATTGGTAAATAACGGTTTTGAAAGAGACAATATTGATATATCACATGGAAGAGTAGGCGACGATGGCACCATTGAGTTGACCGACGAAGCGGCTGCCTGGAATGAAAATGAGCACACAACCTTTGGAGAATCGGTTTCCAATTTCTTCAAATCGTTGTTTAATGGGAAAGACGAAGCGTTCAAGTATTCGGAAGTGGCACGTAGGCATGCAGTGGTTTCGGTGTACACGGCATCCATTGAACAAGCCGAAGAAGCGGCCGACATTCTGGATGAATGCGGCGCAATGGATGTGGAAGAAAGAGCCAACATGTATACCAACACCATCACTACGGGTGGCACTACCATCGGGCATTCGCTGCCTGGAAACACACAACGTGATCTGGGAACTGTAAATGACCGGGTAACACAATACAGTGACAAGCAAAACGAAGACCGCATCCAGACAGGTACCTTCCAGGATCCGGTGGGTGGCGATCTGGATGACCGCGTATCTTCGTTTGCCGATACAACCAGCACCATCAATGACATAGACAATGAAAATGACAACACCGGTTCGGCAGGAAAAACCGAAACCACTACGCAGCCCGGTCGTTGGCGCAGCCGGATTTTCGAATCGTCTGACGAAGACAGTGTCCGCTGGCAGCATTACCGGGACAAATACCCCAGGGAAAACAACGATTAATTAGAATCGGAATTTATTTCTACTAATAAATAAGGTGAATTGGGCTTATTGTTGGGTGTGCAGGATTTTTTCCTGTTACTCGATGGTAAGCCCGATTTGTTTTATAGCAAAGGCAGCCGTTATATCACATAACAGCCTTTTAAGCATCTGGTAGATGCTACTCCGACTCCCATTCGGAGCTACCAAACCTGATTCCTAAATTCTTGCTCATGATAGGTTTTTACAATCGCGCAACTATGAAAGTCTCTTCAATGGAGGACAAAATGAGAATTCTAGGATCGTCTGTGCGAGGGATTTATTAGGGTGGGATTTTTATGTCCTCACAATTTGCCAATTGGTTTGGGAATTAATTCTTAAATAAATTACAATAAAACCTACACAGAATTCAATTCTTGCTGCATTTGCCGTATATTTCGGGAAACTAGCCGCTTCAAACCCTTTTCCCTGCTTGTTCGATTGCATAGTGAAAAAGGCGGGAGGTTTTGCCTCTTGAAAAGATACTATTTGCAGTTGATTTTCGGCATTATACTTGCGGCTAGCAAACCGAGTTTTCACTAAATCTACTTCAATTTTACAGTACTTATGAAAAGAAGAAGAGCCCTGCAAAGTATGGCGGTGGCAGTGGGTGGACTGATGAATTTGCCGGCTTGGGCCCATAACTGGAATGCGGCATCGGTACAGTCTGTTTCTGCTGTGTTTTCAGCCAAAGAAAGCAATTTACTGACTGAACTTTCGGAAACCATCCTTCCTGCCACTGATACACCCGGTGCCAAAGAACTGGGAGTGTCCAAACTGATTGAAAAAATAGTGGCCGATTGTCTGGACAAAAAAGCACAGGAAACCTTCACCAAGGGACTTACCACTACCGATTCCCTGAGCCAGCAGAAATTTGGCAAAAGCTTTACCGCCTGTGATGCCAGTCAGCGTGTGGCTGTAGTAAAAGACCTGGAAGCCAGTACCGATGAAGCCACCAAAGGTTTCTTTTCGATGGTCAAAGGATTGACGATCCGCGGGTACCTGACTTCGGAATACGTGATGACCAATCTGACTGGTTACCAGATGGCACCCGGGTTTTATCACGGTTGTGTGCCAGCTGCGGGCAAAAGCAAATAATCCGAAAGTGCCTGCCGAAATAGTATCTCCCAAAAAGGCAAAACCCAGGCATTTTCATTTTCCAAACAATCTTCTTTATTATTAATCGGAAAGGACCGAAATGGCAAATATCGCAATAGATGCAATCAAAGAAATGACTTACGATGCCATTGTGATTGGCTCGGGAATCAGCGGTGGCTGGGCAGCCAAAGAATTGACAGGCAAGGGATTAAAGACCTTGGTACTGGAGCGTGGCCGCGATGTGAAACACATTGTGGATTACCCAACTACGGTGACCAACCCGTGGGAGTTTGAACACCGGGGGCAATTGCCACTCGAAATCAAACAACAAAATCCGATTGTAAGCAAGTGTTATGCGTTTTATGAAGGTTCTACACACTTTTTTGTAAAGGATGCGGAACATCCGTATGTGCAGGAAAAGCCCTTTGACTGGATTCGCGGCTATCAGGTAGGAGGGAAGTCGCTGTTGTGGGCCCGCCAGACGCAACGCTGGAGTGACTTTGACTTTGAAGGGCCGGCTCGTGATGGTTTCGCTGTCGATTGGCCGATTCGCTACGCTGACATTGCCCCCTGGTACAGCTATGTCGAAAAGTTTGCCGGTATTTCAGGCAACAAAGACGGCTTGCCCGAATTACCCGATGGCGAATTCCTGCCGCCGCACGAATGGAATTGCGTGGAAAATTATTTTCAAAAACAGGTTGCCAGCAATTACAAAGATCGCCACGTGATTATGGGGCGGGCAGCACACATTACCAAGCCAATGCCCATTCATACGCAGCAGGGGCGGGCTCAGTGTCAGCACCGCACCATTTGCGAACGGGGTTGCCCATACGGAGGCTATTTCAGCAGCAATGCGTCTACCATTCCGTGGGCACAAAAAAGTGGCAAACTAACCCTTCGCCCCGATTCGGTGGTGCATTCCATTATCTATGACGAGAAAAAAGGCAAAGCTGTGGGTGTGCGCGTAGTGGATGCCAACACCAGGAAGATGATGGAGTTTTATGCGCGTATTATCTTTGTGAATGCCGCCGCACTGAATACCAACCTGATTCTGTTGAACTCGACTTCCAACCGTTTTCAGAACGGCATCGGAAACGATAGCGGTGTATTGGGCAAATACGTGGCTTTCCACAACTACCGGGCTCGCATTTCAGGCGAATACGACGGCATGCTGGAATCTACTACCGAAGGTCGCCGTCCGAATAGTCCGTACATTCCGCGTTTCCGCAATCTGCGCAAACAGGAAACTGACTTTCTGAGAGGTTATGCCGCTGGTTTCAGTGCTGGTCGCATGAGCCACACCGACCAAGCGGGTTTTGGAGCTAGTCTGAAAGCCAACCTGGTAAAACCCATTCTGGATGGCTGGTATGTAGGCTCGCACATGATGGGCGAGACCATTCCGAAGGAAAGCAACTTTGTCGCGCTGGATTCGAACCTGAATGATCCGTTTGGCATTCCGCAGTTGCGCATCGCAGTTGGCTACGACGACAACGACGAGAAGATGGTGAAGGATTACATTGAGCAGATGACGGAAATGTTTACCCTGGCCGGATTCAAGAACATTCACGCCTCGGATTCGAAACAAGCCGCCGGTCTGGACATTCACGAAATGGGTGGGGTCCGCATGGGAAAAGACCCCAAAACCTCGATTCTGAATAAGTGGAACCAGATGCACGCCTGCAAAAATGTGTTCGTAACGGATGGCGCCTGCATGACCTCGACGTCTACCCAAAATCCTTCGCTGACCTACATGGCTCTGACCGCCCGCGCCGCTGATTATGCGGTGAAGGAGATGAAGAAAGGAACACTTTAATTAGAATACTTTCCTGATTGGAAACCCTCACTTTACAAGTGGGGGTTTTTGTTTTTGATGGGATACTATTTTGGTTTTTGAGAATACTGAAGCATTTGTGGCTATTGTTGTTGATCCTGTTGGATTATAAGCTGATTTTTTGCTATAGTTGATGTTATTTGTCACCTATTATTAACCTATTGTTGGAGGAACTATAGTTTTATTTGTATTTTCAATAGTGCTTTGAGGTTTATAAACCGTTTACTTTATTTATGATTTCACTATAGTCAAAAATAATATGAGTTGTTATAGTCGCCATTTTCTGCAATTCATTTAAAATCCATACTAAAGCTTGCTTATCAGGATTTGTATTGAAAACATGAAAAGTACCTTCAGCAACATTGTGATTGGTTTTGTTGACATTTTTTATTTGCATTCCCTTGCTGATTCTAAAAATGACATATTTGCCTGCAACATGAATAATATCTGGACGTCTTGTTAATGGAATATCAGAATTTGTTTTGTAAAAATCATTCAAGTGATTTAGAATAGTTTCAGCAATAAGACCATTTGAAGCATAAATTATTTTATAAGGCCAATTATCATAGCCACTAAATTTAAATATTGGATTAACTCGCTTTCCAATGGGCTGGGTTGGCGGTATAGATGCAATCCCATTTAATGAATCTATTAGTTGGTCTTTGTCTAGTGTAGATTTGATAGATGCTATAGCCAAGCATCCTTCTACTGGACCAAAAGATTTTCCTTTCTCATCAGGATTGTAAAAGTTATATCGAGGCGCTGTATCTGTATTTATGATTACGTCGAGTTGCTTTGACTCTGAACCATCTTCTCCAAAAAGAAATCCTCCTAGAAAAACATTGCATTTAGAGGGAGT
Organism: uncultured Sphingobacteriales bacterium; assembly: GCA_963520985.1. Classification (GTDB taxonomy): domain Bacteria; phylum Bacteroidota; class Bacteroidia; order Cytophagales; family 172606-1; genus Xanthocytophaga. The sequence goes on along the minus strand of CAUQTA010000010.1, from coordinate 16,864 downwards.
GTGTTGTATTAGAAAATTAGTATAAACAAGTTCTCGTGATAAACCGATGTCTGAAGTATTGGGAAAAATAGAGGCGGCGTCAGCCTCTCCTCTAATTACTTGGCCTACCTTTTCAAAGTAATTGCCTAATCTGTCGTAGAACGGTTTTGACATATGAATACTGCGCTTAAGCTTACTGAGATTTATGAGTTAAATTGATAGTCATCACAATTACCTAATCAAACTAACAATGCAAAATGCACAATTTGCATTGTTAGTTTTTGCTTTTGAGGAGATACTATTTTGATGACATTCTTTTGATAGGATCATGTATCTTTATTAGAAAAATATATATCAATCAGCCACTGAAAAAAACGTTTTAGGTAAATACTTGTAGCCTTTGTATTGGTCATTAAAGTAATTTACCCAACTGCCGTGCAGGTATGTTGCCTGGAGTGTTGTATCGTTTATTAGGTGAAGTATCATAAAAGGCTTTCCTCTCACAGGCTTCTCTTTGAGCCCAAACGATTTCTTTATTCCAATGTCGTGAGTACAGTCTTCTATCAAGTCTCAATAAATAACTATACTCTTATTTTTCTTTTTAAAGGAAATTTGTATTCGCATTGTCCATTAAACTCCATCTGAAGCGTATCCTTGTTGTCAAAATGAAGAGTGGAATAGTAACTTTCCTCTGCTGCCCAAGACCTTATGCTCTCTTGCTCTTGAACAACATCAGACAAGTTTTTATAAGTGTGTCTTTTGTGTATCGAGAGTGCGGCCTTAGGTATATTATTGCTTTGTGAAGTGTTATTCTTTTTTACTTCCTGACAGGAGATGATGAAGGTTGAAAGAATAATTGCACTTAATATTTTGCTCATAAAAAGCATCAAGTAGCTATAACTAAGTGTTTGTAGTCTTTGCGTTTCAGAGCACAAATACTTCATGCTTACTGTGAGCCCGCCTGACGCGAATCTGTATCGGCTTGTGTTTGGTTGGTTTTCAGTGTTCTGTCTGTTGAATTGAGGAAAGTTGCCCACTCATAGCCTACTAATGGTTATAGGCTATATATTCTGTTGACGTTTTGAAAATATAGACATTATAGCCTTTGTTATGGCCTGTTTTGATTTTAACGCTTCTTTTTCAACAAATAACCATGATATACTTGACAAAATTATGGTTACAATGATTACAATAAGAAGATAAATTTCTTTGCCAAATAAACCTCGATGAACTAAAAAATTCACAACTAACATGTGATAAATATATAATCCATAAGATATATCATTTCCTCTCAAGATTTTATCTCCCAGACCTAAGAATGAAAAGGAGAAAGAAAGAGTAAGCCCCGCTAGGAGTATATCTGCCAATATCTTTATGGGAGAAGTGATCCAGTAATGACTGATATTAAATTCAAAAATGTATTGAAAAATACCAATAAATAAAAGATAAGCTAAGAGCCACTTCCAAAATTTGTCTATAAAAAATGGGGATACTATAGCCCAATATTTTTTGAAGAAAACTCCAATCAGAAAGTAGTACAAATAGGGAAGAACAAATACACTTCCTAATTTTTCAACTATTGATTCAGCTTGTAGTTTATAAGAATATATCAATAAATTGGCAGCAACAGAAACTAAGAATACACCAACATAAGGGATCCATAATCTTTTAAATCTGGAGAATAAATAATAAAGCAAAGGAATAAGAATATAGAATTGAATTTCAACAGTAATAGTCCATAAGCTTCCATTTGGTGTGCCTACACCCCAGAACCTTAGGAAATCAGGGGTATAAAATTGAAAGAACGACAATTGTCCAACTGACCAGATGAAGAGCTTTCCGGGTGAGTATGTGAATAAGTTTCCTTCAAAATCTAGATATAATACTAAAAGAGTCAGCAAAAAGCATATCCACAGGGCAGGAAAAATTCGTAAGCATCTATTTACTATATATTGAGTAATGTTGTTCTTATTTCTTTCGTATGAGCTGTAAATCAAAAAACCGCTTATTACAAAGAAAATGGGAACGCCGGGAAAAAATTTTAAAAAATTAGCTGAAAATAAATTCAGCATTTCATTTTCTATTTTTAAATGTCCTTTTGCATGTAATACCATTACTTGAAATGCAGCAAATAATCTCAATAAATCAAAATTATTATTTCTCAATTCCTTCATTTTCTTATTATTAATATAACATAGCGGTTCGGGTATTGACACAGTGAAGGATTTTTAGCCTATAGCCTAATAAAAATTCTACTGTAGAAATACGGCCATTTGCTTGTGTGCTAAATATTCATCGAAGCTAGTCAGCTCCCATTGTGGCAATACGTTGTCAAAGACAGCAGGCAGGGGGCGGGGGAAATGCCTGAAGTCAACCTGAACCAAAAAAGACTTTGCCGACGGGAGGACCAGCAAAGTATTGACTGACGAAGTCAGTGAAAACTAGCTTTTTGAGTCGCCGGACACTGGCGTCGAAACGTGTAAATATACAAAATTTTGTGTGTTTAACTGCTGGTTAATTAAACTATTGCGCTAAATACTTACCAGAATAAAAATACGAAATGTGAATTTAGTATCGTTGGCTTTTTGCTTTGGCAAGCATATTATAGCAAGTTTAACAGATTAATATTCGTGTAGAGATCGCTGAAAAGACAACGGGTTTTGACTTTTGAAAACTACTATTTTTAACTAGCCAAAAACGGACAAAAATCCACTATAGTTGCTATCGTTCCTAAAAAAACTCATACATGTAATTCACCACACGTTCTGTTTGGCCGCTTTCAGCTAGTGAAGTTGTCCGAATTAACAGACCATTTTCATAAATGCTTACGCCTGTTTTTTGTTTTGAATAATCGGAGAAGTGTATGGCTTCTTTTATTTGTCCTAACTCATTGTAGGTGTAATGAGTAATGCGACTAGTTGGAAACTCCCGAACTTCCTCCCTTATCAACTGGTTTAATGCATTGTACTCACCTTTCCATTCGTAGGTTCGGTTGCCGCATCCGATTACGCCGGGCAGAAAATCGAAGCGGATGTGAATTAAGTTGTCTCGGCTATCGTATTTGTATTTTTCAATTTGAGAGTCGTCAGCTACGCTTTTTAGTTTCCCATCCGGATAATAGGTGAGTTGGTAAATGCCCACTTTCCTAAGTTTGTTTTTGGCACCATACAGATAATAGGCTTTTTCAAGTTCCTTTCCGTTCGTGTCAATACTGGAAATAGAAGTAGGATTGCCTTGAGTATCAAATTCATACCCAAATGTAGAACCACCTGTCCACACACTGTATTTCTCATAAATCAAATAACCTTGTTTGTTGAATCGCAAAATAGAGAAAGTGTCTTCCTGAATGGATTTGATGCGATGCTTGGCAATTTCGGCAGGAGAAAGCCGATGAAGAAGGATTCGATGCCCCAACTTTAATTCTTCCAATGCTTCAGGCGAGGCTACGCGAATCGGTGTGGGCTCTGCCTCCTTTGTGTTTGGTTTGTCTTTATACACGTCAATGGTTGAATAAAGCAAAAGCCCGCTTAAGAAAGTAAAGACGAAGACATACTTCATAGAGACAGCATTTCTATTGTGCTCTTGTATGGTAAAATGCCTCGTAAAGTAAACAGAATAGTTGATCTGTTTGTGGAAAATAGTATCTTCTAAAAAGCAAAAACCTGCCTGTTGAAAAAAGAAAAAGCGATTCCTGAAGAGAATCGCTTTTAGTAGACTAGCCTGAAAACCTATTGATTACAAGCTCATTCCACCTGATACTTCGATGCGTTGACCGTTGATCCAATAAGCTTCGTCGGTACATAAGAAAGCAACAACGCCGCCAATGTCTTCCGGTAAGCCTACTCGTCCCAGCGGAGTCAGATTGGCAATATTTGTATTGATTTCTTTGTTGTCACGGGTGCGACCTCCGCCAAAATCGGTTTCGATGGCTCCCGGTGCCACTACGTTGGCCGCGATTCGGCGCGAACCTAATTCTTTGGCTAAGTAACGGGTAAGCACCTCAATGGCACCTTTTGCCGAGCCGTATGCTGACGAACCCGGAAAAGAGAAACGGGCCAAGCCGGACGAAATGTTAATGATCCGTCCGCCGTCATTGAGGAAAGGCAGCGCTTTTTGCGTGAAGAAAAATACGCCTTTGTAATGGATATTGATGATATCATCAAACTGTTCTTCCGTGGTTTCGGCAAAAGGCGCATACAAAGCCGTACCTGCGTTGTTGATCAGAAAATCAAAATTAGGGCTTCCGTAAGTTTCTGTCAGATAGGCTGTTACTTGTTGATAAAAGCCGTCGAATAATTTGGTGTTGCTGGTATCCAGTTGAAAAGCAGCCGCTTTCTGGCCTAGGGCTTGTACTTCGGCTACTACTTCGCCGGCTTTCTGGGAATTGCTGTTATAGGTAAGCACCACATCAATTCCTTTTTTTGCCAGATTGATGGCCATGTCTCTGCCTAATCCGCGGCTGCCACCGGTTACCAATGCGATTTTGTTTTTTGCTGTTGTCATTGTCTGTTTTAATAAAGAATTACTAAAATTTGATATGACAAAGGTCAGCTAAAAAGCGGTGCCTGTGTTTGCAAACTTCAAATCAAGATTTGCAAAATTCAAATAGTGGCTTTTTAAGTGCGAAAAGCCAGGGGTGTGAGTGTGGTTTGTTTTTTAAAGAAATTGGAAAAATGCGCCACTTCCTCAAACCCTAGACTGAACGCAATCTCCGAAACGTTCCAGTCGGTTTGCTTGAGCAAAATCTTGGCTTCCTGCACAATGCGGCTGCTGATGATTTCGGTAGTGGTTTTTCCGGTATTTTCCTTGACCACTTTGTTGAGGTGGTTGACGTGTACGGCCAGTCGTTCGGCATATTCCTTGGCCGAACGCAACATCAGCTTTTGGGTGGAAGTTTCAATCGGAAACTGACGTTCCAGCAATTCGATAAACAAAGAGATGATGCGTGTCGATGCATTTGCGCTGGAATGAAGCACTGAAGCGGGTTGCAGCTTTTGACCGTAATGAATGAGTTCTACCACATAATTGCGCAATAAATCGTATTTGAACTCATAATCCGAGGCGATTTCTTTCTTCATTTTTCGGAATACTCTCTCAATCTCATCGGCTTCGTCGTCGGTGATTTCAAACACCGGATAGCCACCTGATTTAAAAATAGGTAAGTCATCCAATACTACGCCGCTTTTGTTTTTTATCAGAAACGCATCGGTAAAGACGCAAAACGATCCCGCCTGATTGTCGTCTTGCGGCACCCAATGGTAGGGCACTTTGGGTGTGGCAAATAGCAATGCATTCTTCTGTACGTCAATCACTTTGTCGGCGTATTCGGCGCGGTTCTTGCCCCGAATCAGGCTGATTTTGTAATAAGCCCGGCGGTTGTATGGCATCACTTGTTTGCGCTTTACTTCCTTGATGGTTTCGGCGATGTCAAACACATTAAAGTGGCCCACTTCTTTGTTGATGCCTGGTGGCAGCAGCGCATTGATGTCCTTGCCGGTAAAGTTGGCAGCTTCTTTGTAAAATTCTTCCAGGGATGTTTTGCCGATATTCATATAAGCATGAATCTGATTTTGCGAAATTCAAATATATAAAAACTATTCATCAAACCATCTCTTTTGAAGGGCAACCTATGTTAGGTGACGAATGGTTACCGTTTTGATAATAAGCTTTTCCCGTTGAAGGAGAGAAATTATAGGGTGAGGTTTTTCACTTCAATCGCGAAAGGTCGTGTAGGTGCGTTGGCCTCTTGCGCCAGCGAGGTTGGCGTGGGCCTTGCGGGCAAAAGCATTGGTGAAAGAGCCCTTTTTGGTTACTTTTTGGGCATGCAAAAAGTGACAAAGGCAATGGATGAGAGAAACCTTTAAATTTACAAACCCAATTATTCGCGTTAATTTCAGTAAAGTGGGTTTTGACGTAGCAAAAGATACTATTTTTTATCTTCCTAATCCTGTCAACAAGAATAGTTGCCATTTGTAAAAATCAGGAAACCAACATTTCTTTTATTCAGTAAAAAAAACATAACTTTAGCTTACTGTTCCCTTCTTTCTGAACTCATTTCATTGGGTTAGTGCATCATTGCTTAGGTTTTACCAATCAAAACAATACTATTTTTCCCGAACCTTATTGTGTATTGACATGGCATCATTCACACTTTCTATTAACAATCAGTCGCATACGGTTGATGTTGACCCGCAAATGCCCCTTTTGTGGGTAATCCGCGATTTTATTGGCCTCACCGGAACCAAATTTGGTTGTGGCATGGCCCTTTGTGGTGCGTGTACCGTGCATCTGGATGGCAACCCGATCCGTTCGTGCCAAACGCCCATTTCAACACTGCAAGCCGGACAAAAGATAACCACTATTGAAGGCATTTCGCAAACTACCAATCATGCCGTGCAACTGGCCTGGATTGAAGAACAAGTGCCGCAATGTGGCTACTGCCAATCCGGACAAATCATGTCGGCAGTGGCGTTGCTGCGTGACAATCCGAACCCAACCGATGCCGACATTGATGCGGCCATGAGCGGCAATCTGTGCCGGTGCGGCACGTATCCGCGCATTCGCAAGGCCATCAAACGGGCCGCCAAGATGACGCAGGAGAAAAACGGCAAGGCAACTCCCGTTCAGAAGGCATCGTCTAAGTAAACATAGTTCTTGTAGATGAGAGCTTTTGCAAGCATGTTCCAAAATAGTATCTTTTAAAACCGGAAAACCTCGTTCCTTTTATGGATATACAGACTACAGATACATCGCGTCGTAACTTTTTGAAAGCCTCCGGCTTACTGGCCATCGGGTTTTCGTTTTCGGGGCAGGCTGCCACGGGCCTCTTGAGTAAAGTGGAGGCTACTACTGAACTCGAACTGACGCCTTTCATTTTACTGAATAAAGAAGGAAAGATTACGCTGTTTAACACCAGCCCGGATATGGGCCAAGGCACATGGCAAGCCGTGCCGTCTTTATTGGCCGAAGAACTGGAAGTTTCGCTGAGCCAGGTGGAAATTCGGCAAACGGCCGGGCTTGCCAAGCACCGCATGCAGTTTTCGGGTGGTTCCAGTTCCATTCGGGCCCAGTGGGAGCCGCTGCGCAAAGCGGGAGCGGCGGCACGTGAAATGCTCACCAAAGCGGCCGCTAACCGATGGAAAGTAGCCGAAATGGAATGTTATGCGGAAAACGGAAAGATCATTCATAAGCCTACGCAAAAAGCGTTGGCTTACGGAGAGTTAGTGGAAGAGGCTGCGAAACTGGAAATTCCGAAAGAGCCCAAACTGAAAGAGCCCAAAGATTTTAAAATCCTGGGCAAGGCATTGCCTCGCCCGGAAGTGCCTTCCAAAACCAACGGTAGTGCCGTATTCGGGCTTGATGCCAAAGTGCCCGGCATGTTGTATGCCAGCATCGAACGGTGCCCGGTGATTCATGGCAAAGTAGTGAGCATCGACGATGCTGCAGCCAAAAAAATCAAAGGGGTAAAGCATGTGGTCAAAACCGAACGCAAGATGCCGCATAAGGCGGTAGAGGCGGTGGCAGTAGTGGCCGAAAACTACTGGGCGGCTTTGGAAGGCCGCAAAGCACTGAAAGTTCAGTGGGATAACACCGGTTATGACAAGATCTCGACGGATGCGTATTTTGCCCAACTCCGGCAAGAGGCCAAAAAACCGGGAATTACGCTGAAAGAAGCCAAAGGCGACCTCGAAAAAGCACTGAGTACCGCAACGAAAAAGCTGGAAGCCGAATACGAAACGCCTTTCGCGGCACACGCCATGATTGAGCCCGAAAACGCCATTGCCTGGGTGCAAGGTGACAAAGTGGAAATCTGGGCATCCAACCAATCGCCTGACTGGTTGATGGGAAATATTGCCGACTACCTGAAAATTCCGAGAGACAATGTAAAAGTGAATACCTATTTCATGGGTGGCTCGTTTGGGCGCAAAGCCTATTTTGACTTCGTGCTCGAAGCGGTTCATCTGTCCAAACAACTCAATGCCCCCGTTCGGGTAAACTGGCGACGCGAAGATGATTTGTCGCAAGGTCCTTACCGACCCGGCATGTTGAGTGCCTTGCGTGGCGGTTTGGATGCAACCGGAAACCTGATTGCCTTTGAACACAAAATAGTTGGGGCTTCTATTCAGGGGCAAACCAATGGAAAAGATATGTCTGCCACGGCCGATGACTGGATGCATGAAGTGATTAGTCCGGAAGATAGTCCGTATGCGATTCCAAACCGACGGAAAGCGACAACGGTGGTTGCAACTGACATTCCCATCGTTTGGTGGCGTTCTGTGTATAGCTCGACCAATGCGTTTGGTCACGAATGTTTTGTGGATGAACTGGCTCACACTGCCAAGAAAGACCCTTTTGCCTTTCGGCAGGAGCTTTTGAAAGATGCGCCTCGCTTTCGTAATGTCCTGGACTATTTGAGCCAGAAAGCAGGATACAAGCTAAAGCCCAAACCCAATCAGGCCATGGGCATTGCCATTGCCCGTTCGTTTGGTTCCATTGCGGCTTATGCGGTTACAGTTTCCAAATCGGGTAAAGGGGTGAAAATTGAGAAGGTGGTAGGGGTCATTGATGTCGGAATGACGGTAAACCCGGACAATGTGAAAGCACAAACCGAAGGAAATGCGGTAATGGCGTTGTCGGCGGCCATCAAGCCCGGCATCACCTTCAAAGATGGTCAGAGTGAGCAAACCAACTTCCATCAATACATGGTGTTGCGGATGAATGAAACGCCTCCGATTGAAATTCATGTAATGCCGAGCACCGAAAAACCGTCGGGTGCTGGCGAACCTGGATTGCCGCCCCTGGCACCCGCCTTGTGCAATGCCATTTTCAATCTCACTGGCAAACGGATTCGTAAGTTGCCTTTTGATATTGACGCTGTTGTATAATCATAAAAACCCGCCAGGTGGCGGGTTTTGCTTTTTTGAGGATACTATTTTTTAAATGGTATCGAGTTGAGAAATATCTCTTTTGAAGCTTATAGCGAAGCATTGAGTGATTGGCTAATTAAGATTCCAAACTTCGTTTTCAGATAGTGTTCCAGTTCCCTGTCATTGGCAATCCAGCTATCCAATCGTTGGTTTTTCGTTTTTTCTATGAGTTTGTCGTTGAATACCGTGATTCGGCCGGTTGGTGTCGGTTTTGTACAAACTACATTCTTGACAAAATAAGAATCCGGATTTACTTGCTTGTCCAGGCAGGGTTTTTCAAAATCAGTCAGCGCAGCTTCGGTCAAGTTGAAACTGTATTTCTTTATAAAATCATTTCCATCCGCTGACATCCAAAGCAAAAAGTCCTGGTCGTTTCTCTCTATTTTGAAGTAATTTCTACCGTCAGATTGCACACCTGCCCTAAGCTCCAGCGGTTGAATAAACAAATCGCCGTAACCCACATCGGCCAGGTATTCTTTGTCCGTGGTTACATGCAGGCACATGTGGTCATAGGCTGGGCCAACATTACCGGCCTCATCAATAATTCTGGCGGCAATTACGCGGCTGTTGAACCCAAGCTGAATGAGCAGGTGATGAAAAAGCTGGTTTAACTCATAGCAAAAGCCTCCCCGGTGCTCGACGACCACTTTTTGGTAAATGGCTTCTGGCTCAATGGTAAACCGTTTTTTGTAGTAGACATCCAGGTTTTCGAAAGGAACATTGAAAACGTGATTGTGGTGAAGTTCAAACAGCGTTTTCGTATCTGCAGCAGCCTGGTGCTGATAATCAATTCGTTTCAGGTACGCATCGATGTCCATAAGCGGTAGGTTTTTGCTTCTCAGAAGATACTATTTTCCTGTTGGCGTCTTAGGTTTTTGTTCGTTAGGACATCGCGTCGACGGAGCACCCAGGCTTTCTTCAGGGATCGGGTAAAGCGATTGGTAGTCGGATATTTTCGATTGGTGGTAATGTTGTTAAAAATGAGGGCGACAACCAACAGGATCAATGCTCCGGTAAAAACCGGCGAAACGATGTAAAGAAAGCCCAGGGCTTTGATTTTTTCAGAGCCAATCACGGCAATCAGAGCCGTCGCGCCGCCAGGTGGATGCAACGTTTTGGTAATTTGCATTAATACAATCGAAAGTGCCACGGCTAGGGGAGCTGTCAACCAGATAATATCCGGTAAAAGCTTATACACCGCTACCCCAATCACGGCTGATAGCACGTGCCCACCCATCAGATTGCGAGGCTGGGCCATTGGGCTTTGGATGGCACCAAACACCAACACGCTGGACGCACCAAACGACCCGATCAGGAATATATTTTCATCTTTGGTTAGGTAGGAACTTTGAAAAAAGGCGATCAGGCCGATGCCTAAAAACGCTCCTAGAAATGACCAGAAATGTTCTCTGTAGTCAACTAAAGTTTCTTTGTAAAGAATGTACTTTGAAACCCGAAATGCCTTCTTAATTCTCTTTTTCAATGGAAAATGCCACTTTAATCAGTAAAAGTTCGGTTTTTTCTATTCGTTTTGGGCAAAAAAGACCGATTTGTCCGACAAATATACAATTGTCATTCAATTATGCTTATATGATAATTTCCAGATTATGTATTAAAACGGGTAAAATTTGCTCGGTTAGTTAACGACGGAGTGATAGGAAGGTACCCGGTCCGGATTCGTCGTTCCGAACAATAGAGATTCCAGAGTTAAAAGCCTTTCCGATTAGAACTGCGGCTCCCAGTTTAAAGGCCGCAGTGATTGGCAGCGGCAGCCACCATTTCGGGAGTGATGACTCCCAGCATGGAAGCTTGAATGATGGGATAGCGGATTTCCAATGATTGGGTGAGTGCTTTAGGTCAGATCATGGGTTTTGCTCTTTTGAAAGATACTATTTTAGGTCAGGTTACTTGCTCACCAATGCAACTATGCCCCACGTAATCAACGCGTAAGGGATCAGTGCCGCGATGCTTACGGCTGTTATGAGAGCACCTTCCTTTACGGCATAGCCAGTTCGCCGTCGGGCAAAATCCTTCTTCGTGGCACGGTTATCGGCAACGGCTTTGAGTGCGGTGATGGCTTTTTTATGGTGATACACACTTCGAAACAAGTCCTTTTTAAGCACCGGCGAATGTTCGACCAGCCGCAAAAACGTTTCCGGATTCTGCTGACACAGGTTGGTGGCTGCTGCCTCAAAATACCTCCCATTTCGGTTAGCTCGCAAAGAGTCAAACCGAATGGCTAACTGGGGTGTTGTGAGCAGAGTGGCGCTATCCAGCAGATTAAAAACGGGCTGAATGTATTTTATCTCAGCTTGATACACACTGTCACGGATAACGGCTAGTTTGTCGTTTGCAAAGGCTCGAAAGTGTTTGTAATCCAGCGTTTGATTAGGGAATGAAGACCAGTATTTCCACGCCTTATAGTTACCTGTGTAGCGTGAGGGATAAATGACTTTAAAGGGTTCGTAGGCTTTGTGGAAATTGCCATACCAATATCCTTCGTTCATCAGGATATTGACACTACCGATGGATCGAATGGTATCAAGCGCGACTTTCTTTGTTTTGTTGTGAGAATTTTTAAAAATTAATTGAAAGCTTTCTGCTTCTTCTTGAAGCGTATAGTTTTTGCCCACGTATCGTTCGTCTTGTACATGCAATGTATCTATTTCGGTGAGTTCAATATTTCCTATATGGTTACTACTCTGACGAGCAAGCTTATAAACAATTCCAGATTTTTCCTTTAGTTCAGCAATGTAATCTTTATGATGTGAGATTAGATGTATTGTTTGTTGGGCATAGATACCTTAGTGCAGCAAGAGAAAAAGTGCGTAGAGAAAGGTGTTTTTCATAGTTGTTAGTACCCATTCGTAGATTTCCAACTAAAATAGAGAAGAAAGAGTAAGTTTGGAAATGCCGGAACGGATAATAAAACTACAAACTCCTGAAAAATGAATATAATCCTACACTACATACGCAATCGCTTCTATTTCAATTAGATAGTCCGGATTGGCTAAGGCGGATACAAACAACCCCGATACCGCAGGCCGATTGCTGACACCCTGCATGAACTTTTGCGACACTTGAAACGCTTCCTGCAAGTTTTGTCCCTGCACAAAATAAATAGTCATCTTCACCAGATTCTGAAAGGAAGCGCCACAGGCCTCCAATGCGATTTGCAAGTTGTGCATGGCTTGTTCGGTTTGGGCCGCTAGGTTGCCCTTGCCTATCAGTTCGCCTTTGGCATTGAGTGCATTCTGACCGCCGACGTAAACAGTCTTGCCGTTGCCTTGCGTGATAACTGCCTGCGAAAAAGCTGGATTTTTGGACAATCCTTCTGGGTTTACATACTGAATATTCATAATCCGTTTTGGTTAAAGATTATAGAAATTACCAGTAAGTTGTAGCAAAGAAGTGTGCCTAACTGATTGATTAGCAGTAGGAAGATGAGGTTTTTGGAATGGGGAAGGTACTATTTTACTTAGTGGTTTTTAAGCAAAGCAGTAAAAAAAGAGCAAGGCGGGTTTGTATCTTTGCGGCGATACTATTCTTTGCCAGTCGTATCGACTTTGCTCTTTTTACGGACGGTAAAGGAAAACTTGCCAGTATCGACTCGGTATTTGTCGCGGCCATCGGCAGTTACTTCTTTTTTTACGGTTACTACTTCCGATTCTTCCAGGTTGAGTCGCCTGGAAACTTCTTTGAGCAATCCCTTGCCTAATTTCAGCATTACATCTCCAAACCCGTTGGATTTGTCTTGCTTGGCCGGAGGATTATCGTCCTTTGGGGCAGATTGCTGTGCGTACACCTTTCCCGTCATTACCCACGCAAGGAGCATTGCGATCAAACTGAGTTGTATGGTTTTGATGAAGCGGGACATGCGGGCAATTTGGCAAAAGCGGCTGGTGTGGGATGGTTACGATGAGCAATTTCCGAAAAAAATAGAATTTTTTTGAGCAGAGTAGCAGATTTTTTCCAAACACCGTACCTTAGTAGTAACAGGAAATTCCTCCGCTTTGTAAAATAAATAGACGGTTTGTCTACTTAATGTTCTGTTTTTGAGTAAGATATGATGCCCGCTGACGAAACAAAAATCACCCAGGAAACTGCCCTGATCGCACCTGTTGTATTAACTTGTGCCAATTGCACAACCGAACTGAAACCCAAATTTGCATTCTGTCCGGTTTGCGGACAATCCACCGAACCCAAAGTGGAGTCGTTTGGCGAAGTAGCCAAAACGTTTCTGGAAGATTACTTTTCGTTTGATTCCAAAGTGTTTCGCAGTTTGCGGCCGCTGGTCACCAATCCGGGTTTCCTGACCAACGAATACATCCAGGGGCGCCGGGTGCGCTACATTCCTCCGTTGCGCATGTATGTGACCATCAGTCTGTTGGCGTTTCTGCTGCTGGCTATCAACAAACCCAGTCGCACTCAGTTGCAGTCGGGATCAGAAGAGATTTCGGCACTGGAACTCGATGAGATTCAGAAAGATTTAAGTACGGCTTATCCCCGGTCGGCGGATGACGTAATTGATGTGGAGGAGGCTTTTTGGGACAATTTTTTTGATTCTACGTTACCCAAGCTTTTTTTCATAATGGTCCCGCTGTATGGGCTCATTCAGGCCATGCTTTACCAGCGACAACGCCGCTATTACATGGAACACCTGATTTTTTCGCTGCATTTCCATTCGTTTGTCTTTCTGATGCTGCTGGTTTATATGCTCATCAGTTCGTATGTTTCGGCAAGGCACGCCTCGTTTAACGGCTTATTAATGACTATTTTATCGGGTGTGACACTGGTGTATCTGTTCATTGCCCTGAAACGGGTTTACGGGCAGAGCATTGCTAAAACCACCGTCAAATTCGGACTGTTGCTGGCAAGCTACTCGGCTACTTTTATTGTTTTTTCGCTAATCGCGTTGTTTGCCTATTACTCGTTTCGGTAAGATGCCAGAGGATTTTCGTTTTGAAAAGATACTATTCTGAACCCTGATTTATGGGATTATTGGATTAACAGGATTGTACAACATGCTTTCGCTTGTTTTCTTCAAGTATGAACATTGAGATTTGCAGATCTGACACTGTGTATCTGACCGGAAGATCGAGGCTCATATCTGAAATGGAAAACTACCGGAATTGACTTTCCCTGCTATTCTGATCAATCCGAAGAATCCGTATCAATCTGTAGTTTTGACTGGTACACTTCCATCATACGCTGAATTTTGCTTTGCAGGCGTAGTTTCAGACTTTCGGGAGCCAGCACACGCATGGTTTCGCCAAAACCCAGGATTTCGCGTTCCATCTCAAAATTTACCTGTACTTCCAGCGAAATCACGATGCCGTCTTCCTGCGTTTCCACTACTTGCTGGCTGTGATGAATGGGTTTGGTAAGCACATACGGCGCACTGTAATTGTTTACCCAAAGCAACAATTTCTGCGTAGGTTGCCCCCGCATAATGGTGACGCCAACAATGTCGCGGAAGTAGTTTTGCAAGTCCAGCAATTCATTTTCGCAATACAAATCGTCGCTGGGATTGATTTCCACAATGCGGTCTAGGGCCAGCAAGGCTTCGGTTTTCGATTTGTTTTGCGTGCCCAATACAAACCAGCGGTTCCGGTATTCCTTAAGCAGATAGGCGTGAAACACAAACGTTTGCGCCGATTTGGCCTTGAACGACTGATAGGTAATCTGTAAGCACTTTCGCTGAAGAATGGCTTGGTAGAGAACTTCAATGTATTCCAATCCTTTCAGATTGTCGTTTTTCTCGAAGTCAATGATCGATTCCTGTGGTGTTTTGGCCGTGCGAATCTTGTCTTCCAGCCGCTGCACCATACCGCTCAAATCGCGGAAATGTGTGAAGCCTTTGAACTGCTTCAAAATCTCGGTGACTTCTTTGAGTGTATGCAAATCGCCATCGGTGAGGGGAATGTTGGTAATCGAATAGTTGGGATCTTCATAGGTGTAATACTTCTTGTCCACAATTACAATCGGAGCGTTGTAACCTAGTTTTTCGCTCCGCATCATCTGAATGTCCATCTGTACGGTGCGGCGACTTACGCCTTTTTCAATGCCTTCGTATTCGTACAACATGTCCGAACAGGCTTCAATCAAATCGTCCAGCGTCCATTTTCGGTATCGGTTGCGCAGACACGTATCGATGGTTTGGTAACGAATGAGGGCATTGCGGTTGATGGGCATATTCGGAAATTAGAATAAGGATGAGGTTTTTGCTTTCTGGGAGATACTATTTGATTGGAAGCGAATTTGTTGAAATATCCGAAAATAATTTCAACTGCGCAAAAAGGCTGCGTATTGGGGAAATAGCTTTGCCGATGAAAGATGTCGTAAACAGTGGATACTTCGCAGCCAATCAAGGGGAGGAACGGTATAGTTGGCTTGTCCAACAAAATCGTCCGGTTCGATTCCGGCATTGCAGTGCCCCGCTTCCACGGTTGCTTGTTACTCTTTCAGTTCTAAATGCGAAAGGTGAGCAGAAAAATAGTATCCCTCAAAAACATAAAACCTGCTTACGCAATGGATTATTCTTCAACGTATGTGCTATTACATTTATGGACTGTTTCCTAAGCCAGTTGCATTGGAATCAGTGAATCAGGTTGCTAAGTCCTCGGGGTTGTCTTTCGAAGAGATTACAAATCCGTTTGTTGGCGCACCACAATCCGCAAAAGAAGTTTTCTATTTGAAGCCTGTAAGATATGCGATTGTGGTACGAGTCTAGGATATTTAAATAAAGTCTTTAAAACCGAAGATGCTATGCTGTCTCAACAGGTAGAAAAGCTGAAACGAAAAGGTTGGTCTGAAACCAAAATCGACCGATGGCTGGAAAGCAAACAGTCGTTTTTCGAGAAGAATAAAAGAGTGGAATCAGCTTATGAGCAATTCGGATTAAAGCATACGAATGAAGTGGATTCGTATATTGATTTTTTGACAACTTATCTGCTAAGTTCCGATGCACCACATGCAGGATTGTTATTGCATTGGAATAGCAGACACAATTCTTTAGAAGAAATCGCCAGCCGTTTGCGTATAGCTATGCCCATTGGGGAACTTACTGCGGAAACATTGTTACGTATGCAGCCCAATGTACTTTATCAATTTGAACGATTGAACAAGTAAATAGTATCCCACAAAACAGAAAAACCTAACCCGATGAGTAGCTATCTGCAAGGATAGAAATTCATCGGGTTAGGTATATAAAAATAGTATCGTTGGAATCTGTGAAACCCCCTCTTATTTTTATTGAGTTGGTAATAACCGGGCCGATTTACTTTTGCCGGCAGGTACATCAGGCAAGTTAAACGCTTTGCGAACCTGCTCGTAATCGCTGTAATCAATGGTTTTTCCTTTACGGCCATTGGGCGAGAAATCTGCTGGAACAATGACAACGCGAGCTACCTCGTTTGCAAACGGCTGGTGAGCGGCCAAATTAGCAGCATCTGCGAAAATACGCACATCATCTACCGTAAAGTCATAACCTATGGATATGGTGCCTGTGGCGTCATAAAAATTGACTGGCATCTGACGCCAGACATCCCGTGTCTGTCCATTGGTAGTCACTTGGTCCCAAAGCAGGTAAACCAAAGCTACATCTTCCGGGAAAATCTGATCCTGAGCCGGGAATGTATAAAACGACTCCCATTTATTGGCAGGATTCAGATTGAAATTTACTTCGTACATCAGCGCCGTTTGTGAGCCGCTTGGACCTTCCGGGCCTTGCGGACCGGGTGCACCTTGCGGTCCCTGACAGCCTACCAATGCTAAAATGCCTGCAAAAAGAGCGATAAGGGTTTGGAGTTTCATAGTTATTTATGGGTTTAGGCTTATTGACTACGCAAAAAGCAAGTGAAAAAATGAGTCGATGCTATTGGGTAGGCAAGAAGTATGCCATTTTCTTAAGATACCTGCGAATTGGAGTTAATGGCTTGTACCACACTGTAAGCTAC
>CAUQTA010000009.1:0-240192 GCA_963520985.1 uncultured Sphingobacteriales bacterium | reverse complement strand
TGACTCTCTCCCACCTTCTCTCCCTTTTTTCAAAACCGGATTGCAAAGGTAAGAGCCTGCATTGTTTCCTCCAAACAAAATTCACTATATTTTATCAGTTTTCTTTTAATTCATTCGTTATCAGAGTAAAGTAACTCAATAACAATGAAGCAGATTTTTACCTATCCAGAGATACTATTTTACCAGATTAAAAAGTAATGTAAGGAAAGTGTCAGATTTTCAGCGAGTTTGACTTTTTTACCTTCCATATTTTCAAGTACATTCGCTCACGTATCACCCTACTAACTATTGTCATGAAAAAAGTTGTTCTTATTTTTTTAGGCTTAATCGTGCTTTTACTTGGTGCGGCTTTTATTTTACCCATTATATATAAAGACGAGATAAAGGCAAAGCTAGAATCTGAAATCGCAAAAACGGTCAATGCAAACGTTTACTTTGACTCTGAGGGTTTCAGTGTGAGTCTGTTTCGTCACTTTCCTAATATCACAGCTTCACTCGAAGATTTTGGCGTTGTAGGAAAAGATGTATTTAGAAGTGATACTTTACTGGCGGTTCCAAAGTTTGAAGTTACGGTTGATATAATGAGTGTAATCAGCGGCGATAAGATAAAAGTAAAAGCGATTGACTTGGAATCCCCGCGTATTCTGGCAAAAGTTCTGAAAGATGGCAAGGCTAACTGGGATATCTATATTGCGGATACCACTCAAACTACCGTTGACACCAGCAAATCGGAAGTTTCCGTAGGAATTGACAAATGGTCAATTAGTAATGGCTATATTATATATGACGACCGTAGCATTCCGGTTTACACCAAAATTATCAATTTGAACCACAATGGCAGTGGAGATTTTGAGAAAGATGTTTTTGATATGGTTAGCCGCACAACCATCGACTCGCTCACAGTTAACTTTGATGGCGTAGAATATTTCTCTAAAAAGAAGGTAGATGCTGATATGACCATGAGCATGAATCTACCCGAATCAAAATATACGTTTAAAGAGAATACCATTAAACTGAATGATTTTGCTTTGGGATTTGACGGCTGGTTTGCCATGCCGGATACCAGTTATAAAATGGACATTACTTTCAAAAGCAAAGACAATACATTCAAAAGCCTTCTATCTCTTGTTCCAGGTGTTTATACCGAAAGTTTTAAGGATTTAGAAGCCAAAGGCGATATCGCTTTTGACGGATATGCAAAAGGGACGTATAACGGCAGCCAGATGCCGGGTTTTGGTTTGAATACCAAAGTAACCAATGGCAGCATGAAATACTCTGCCTTGCCTACCAGTGTCAATAATATTAATGTAGACATGAAAGTGGACGATCCGGATGGGGTGCTAGAGAATATACTAGTCGACATACAGAAATTTCACATGGATTTGGGGAAAAATCCGGTAGACGGTCGTGTGCGTTTGAAAGGGCTATCTAAATATGACATTGATGCCAATGTAAAAGCCAAACTCAATCTGGCGGAATTAATTCAAATGTTTCCAATTGAAGGAATCACTCTGAAAGGATTGTATTCACTGGATGTAAAAGCCAAAGGAATTTATGACGAAGCAAGCAAACGCATGCCTGCGGTGACGGCAGCCATGACGCTGGCAAATGGCTACGTCAAGAGCAGTCAGTTTCCCGCACCTTTGGAACAAATGAACATGAACGCAACCGTCAGCAACAGTTCTGGCCAAATGAAAGACACCAAGATCAACGTAAGCGATTTCAGAATGGTGCTGGAAGGAGAGCCGCTGGAAGCCAAAGCCTACGTCGAAAACTTGGATGACTATACGTGGGATATC
This sequence comes from uncultured Sphingobacteriales bacterium, assembly GCA_963520985.1. GTDB lineage: Bacteria > Bacteroidota > Bacteroidia > Cytophagales > 172606-1 > Xanthocytophaga. The sequence continues at coordinate 238,393 of CAUQTA010000009.1, read as the reverse complement.
AAAGTAAAAGGTGCGGCTGATTTAACTAAAATGACCAAAATTTATCCGCTTGAAGGCATGTCACTAACTGGCCGGATTGCAGCTGACATTGAAACCAAAGGAAAAATGTCGGATGTAGACGCCAAGCGTTATGACAAACTACCTACCAGTGGCAGTGCCGAACTGACCAATTTCACTTATACTACAGCCGACATGCCTACTGTAAAGATTACGAAAGCAGAAATGAGTTTTACTCCTCAGCAAATCAACCTGCATACGTTTAACGGATTCTTAGGCAAAAGTGATGTGGCAATGACCGGTTCGGTATCTAATTACATAGATTACGTATTGCACGAAAATGCGGTGATTCAAGGCAACATGTCCTTTAGCTCCAATAAATTTGATGTGAATGAGTGGATGGTAGAAGATCCGAATGCCCCTAAAACAGAAGATACGCCTCTGACGGTAGTTGAGATTCCGAAAAACGTTGACTTCAGACTTTTGTCAACGATCAAAGAAGTGATCTATGACAACATGAACTTGAAAGACATGGCTGGCACTGTTGTAGTGAAAGATGGTGCAGTGCGCCTGGAAAATGTGTCGTTCAATACATTAGGCGGCAATTTCATTGCCAGTGGCGGTTACGATTCGCGCGATATCACCAAACCTGCCTATGATTTCAATCTCAAAATCACGAATCTGTCTATTCCTGATGCTTATAAGACTTTCAATACGGTGCAGAGTCTGATGCCACTAGCACAATACATGACCGGGTCAGTGAATGTTCCTGAATTTTCAGTGAAAGGGTTGCTTAAGCAAGATATGATGCCCGACATGGCTACCTTAACTGGAGGAGGTATATTAAAGCTGGTACAGGCTACCTTAAAGGAATCGCCGATCACACAAGGTTTGAGTGCTGTGACAAAACTCAATAACCTCACTCCTGCCGAACTGAAAGACATTATCCTATCGGCCAAGATTGAAAATGGCAGGGTATCCTACCAGCCTTTTGATGTAAAAATCAAGGATTACGCTGCCAATGTATCGGGTAGCAGCGGAATAGACGGCTCGATGGATTACACCGTGAAACTGGATATTCCTACCGGACAAGTGGGTACACAGGTTACTTCCTTTCTAAGTTCGCAACTCAATACTCCTATTAATAATGTAGAACGCGTCAAGCTGGATCTGGGAGTTGAAGGAACTTTCAAAAAACCGCAGGTAAAGATTAAGGGAAGCAGTGCCAGCGGTCAGGTCAAAGATGCGCTAACCAATAAGGCCAATGCAGAAATTGACAAAGCGAAGGAACAAGCCAAAGCAGAGGCCGAAAAACTGAAAGCTGAAGCAGAGGCAAAAGCCAAAGCTGAAGCTGACCGCCTGAAAGCGGAAGCCGAAGCCAAAATTAAAGCTGAGCAAGATCGCATCAACGCCGAAGTAGAGAAAAAGAAAAAAGAATTGGAAGCTCAGGCAAAGGCTGCGAAAGAAAAAGCGGAAAAAGAAGCGAAGGAAAAACTCAAAAAAGGATTGGGCGGGCTAATAAATAAGCAGACAACCACTTCACAAGACACAACGAAAAAATAAAATAGTATCTTTTTAAAACGAAAAACCCCTGCACTGACAATGCAGGGGTTTTTCGTTTCATCGGGCACGATTTTTATCATCTTATTGTATCGCTTCGCTAATGAGCGGCAAAAATTTTGTTTAATATTATTTTAAATTTGTTAAACAAAATTTATCTTTACACAATCAATTGATTTAGCACCAATACAAAGTAAAATTTAACTCTTTTACTTACTTACCAACCACATAGCAATTGGCAGATTTATAGAAATAGTCAAACAAGCCAATCCATCTTGTTAAATATTTACATAAATTTCTTAAACAATAATTAAGCACTTATTTTTTCACCTAAAACTCGAAGCCCTATGACTGCATTAGAGTTCTCATGTTCCATCGGAAAAGTTGCGAAGGCATTAAAGCCCTTTGCTGTCCGCTTAACCAAAGATGTCGAAGATGCCAATGATTTACTTCAGGAGACGTTGCTTAAGGCATACACAAACCGTGAAAAATTTGCGGACGGCACCAATCTGAAAGCTTGGCTGTACACCATCATGAAAAACACCTTCATCACAAACTATCAGCGTATTGTGCGAAGGAATACATTCATTGATACAACCAGCAATCTGCATTACATCAATTCGACGGCTACTATGACGCAAAACCTGGCGTATTCCTCTTTTACGATGGAAGACATCACCTATGCCCTTGATAATCTGGATGAAGTGTATCGGGTGCCTTTTGTAATGTATTTTCGCGGATTCAAATACCATGAAATTGCTCAGCAACTTCAAATCCCGATTGGTACGGTAAAAAATCGCATTCACATTGCCCGTAAAGAACTAAAAGATAGCCTGAAGCTGTACGAGCATAGTTATTGAAATACCTACAGAAGTCTTTTACCCAAGCCAATGGTTTGGGTTTTTTTATTTTCGGAAAGAAGTATCTTTTTTCAAACTTTGTGCGTTTATTCTGGTTTAAGCAGTACATTGGGTTTCACTACTTATTCTAATACTATTTTTTGAATGCCATGAAAAAAGTCATTGTCATTGGGGCAGGGTTTGCGGGGATTTCAGCAGCAACCTGTCTGGCTAATGAAGGCTTTGATGTAACCGTACTGGAAAAGAACAGCAGTCCGGGTGGGCGTGCCCGCATTTTTCAGGCCGAAGGCTTTACATTCGATATGGGCCCGAGTTGGTATTGGATGCCCGATGTATTTGAGGGATACTTCAACCGGTTCGGCAAATCGCCCTCTGATTATTACAACTTAGTACGCCTGGACCCTTCCTATGCGGTCATTTTTGGCAAAAATGACGTGGTAAATCTGCCGGCAGGTGTCAATAAAATAGCAGAGCTTTTTGAAAGCATTGAACCAGGAAGTGGATCCAAACTCTCCCAGTTCCTGGAACAAGCCGCATACAAATACGAAGTAGGCATGAACAAGTTTGTGTGGAAGCCGAGTCGCAGCCTAACGGAGTTTCTGAGCATGAAATTGCTGGTTGACCTAACCCGGCTCGATGTGTTGCAGTCGTTTCATAGCCACATTCGCAAGTATTTCACCAACGACCGGATTCTGAAACTCATGGAATTCCCGGTGTTATTTCTCGGAGCCATTCCCCAAAATACCCCAGCCATGTATAGCCTGATGAATTATGCCGAAATTCACATGGGCACCTGGTATCCGATGGGTGGCATGCATGAGATTGTGAAAGGAATGGTAAAACTAGCTGAAGAAAAAGGGGTTACGTTTCAATACAATGCCAATGTACAGCGTATTGAGTTGAAAGATCACCAAGCGCGCCGAGTCATCACCCAAAATGCCGAATACGAAGCCGATGTAGTGGTAGCAGGAGCCGACTATCACCACGTGGATGCCGATTTACTGGGAACCGAATACCAAAATTACTCCGAAGACTACTGGCAGCGCCGCATTATGGCACCTTCTTCATTGCTGTTTTATTTGGGTGTGAATCAACGTATTAATCGTCTGCAACACCACAATCTGTTTTTTGACGAAGACTTTACCATTCACGCACACGAAATTTATACGCAACCTCAGTGGCCAAGCAAACCGCTGTTCTATGTGTCGGCACCTTCTAAAACAGATCCGAGTGTAGCCCCTGCCGGATGTGAAAATCTGTTCCTTCTCATTCCGGTAGCGCCTGATTTACAAGATGATGAGGCTACCCGCGAAAAATACTTCAACCTGATTATGGACCGGCTCGAAGCCTATACGGGACAGGACATACGCAGTGCCATTGTCTATAAACGCAGTTATGCGCACAGTGACTTCAAAGCGGATTACAATGCGTTTCGGGGAAACGCCTACGGCTTGGCAAACACACTCATGCAGACGGCTTTTCTGAAACCAACGCTTAAAAACAAAAAAGTAAAAAACTGGTTTTATACAGGTCAGCTCACCGTGCCGGGGCCGGGAGTACCACCTTCGCTGATTTCGGGACAAGTGGTGGCGGCCGAAGTTATAAAGGAGTTTGGCTAAACAGAAAATAGTATCGTTGAAAAATCAAAAACCTGCCTTTGAGTAAAACACTACGAACCATTGACTATATGCAACTGTACAACCAAACCACCTTTGAATGCAGCAAACTGATTACCCAGCGATATAGTACGTCGTTTACACTGGGAATCAAGACGTTGGACCGCGAATATCACTTTCCGATTTATGCCATTTATGGGTTTGTACGCTATGCCGATGAGATTGTGGATACCTTTCATGAATTTGATAAAAAATCATTGCTGGAACGTTTCAAAGCCGACACTTACCAAGCCATTCGGGAAAAGATCAGTCTTAACCCGGTGTTGCATTCTTTTCAGGCGGTGGTGAATGAATACAAAATTGAACAGGAGTTGATCGATGCTTTTTTGAAAAGCATGGAAATGGATTTGTACGAAACGGCCTATACGCAAGGTGGTTACGAAGAATACATTTACGGATCAGCAGAAGTAGTAGGTCTGATGTGTCTGCGGGTGTTCTGTAAAGGCAACGAAGCGCAGTACCAACAACTCCGCGAACCGGCCCGCCGGCTAGGAGCCGCATTTCAAAAGGTAAATTTTTTGCGTGATTTAAAAAGCGACTACCAGGAACGAGGACGCGTGTATTTTCCGGGAGTGGATTTTCAGCTGTTCAATCCAGACGCTAAAAACCAGATAGAAGCCGATATCCAGGCAGACTTTGACGCTGCTTATGAAGGCATCAAAAACCTGCCCAGTGGCTCCAAATGGGGCGTCTATCTGGCTTACATCTATTACAAAACGTTGTTTAAAAAGATCAAGCAACTCCCAGCCTCCCGTGTCATGCAGGAACGCATCCGCGTACCCGATCCGCAAAAGCTGGCCTTATGGGTGCAAACGTACTGCAAACACAAACTAAACTATTTGTAAGCCTTAGAATAGTATCTTCCGAAAACTCAAAACCTACCCATAACGCTGAGGTGAGAGCAGCGACAGATTGATGCTGGGCGACTGACGGTTCACCAGTTCGGTCACCAGTTTGCCCGTAACCGGAGCTAGACTAAGTCCCATCATGGCGTGTCCGCTGGCAATGACTACGTTTTTCAGATTGTTCAATCGGCCCAAATACGGCAGCCCATCCGGAGAGCACGGCCGCAATCCGGACCAGATTTGTTCTTTGGCTGGTATTTCAAACTGATAATCAGGCAAATACTTGGGTACTGCTTTGGTAATACCCCCAACCCGTCGCAAGTCTATATTCTGATTAATACCTCCAATTTCCATCGTTCCGCCCACACGCAATTGGTCGCCCATCGGTGTAATGGCCACACGGGCTTCGGTCAGGATAGACGGAGTGCGAAGTTTTTTTGCCGGCAATGGCAGGGTAATGCTGTATCCTTTCCCTGCCTGAATGGGCATACTTAATCCGAGTTGTCTGACAATTGACTGCGACCAAGAGCCGCCCGCAATGATGATTTCATCCGCGGTGAATTTACCCTTGCTGGTGTTTACTGCCGAAATAGTATCTTTCTGTATGTCAAAACCCTCCACTTCGGTATTTCCTTGTAACTTAACTTGTTTGCTAACCAGCCATTGTTTCAGGCTTTGTATCAGTTGATTGGGATGCAAATGGGCATCGCCCGGATACCATATTCCACCCAGCACATCGGGCTTCACTTCAGGTTCCAGCTCATGTACGTCAGCTTGATTTAGTATTTTAGCTTCCATGCCCAGAGCACGAGCTGTTCCGGCAACGTGTGCCTCTTCGTGCATCATTTTTTCAGTTTTGCAAAGCATCAATAACCCTTTGGATTCAAAGGCAAAACTCAGTTCAGGTTGCTTGGCCATTTCGGCGTACAAATGACGGCTAAGCAAATTCAAATCGCGGAGTACCGGCATGGCCCGCTCCACCTGTGCTTCGGTAGAGGCTTTGTAGAACTTCAATCCCCAGGAAATCAGGTCCCAGTTGAGGCGCGGTTTTACATAGAAGGGACTTTCGGCATTGAACATCCACTTGATTCCCTGGGCTATCATACCAGGTGCCGCCAACGGGATAAAATGACTAGGCACAATCATGCCGGCATTGCCGTACGAACAGCCGTCAGATAGATCACCTTTGTCGAGAACGGTTACTTTATGCCCTTCCTGTGTCAGATAATAGGCTGAACACAACCCGATTACGCCTCCACCTACAATCAATATTTCTTTTTGCGATGCCATGAATAATTAAAAACAATCAACGAAAATAGTATCTTCTCAAAAGCAGAAACCCCAACGTTCTGCTTCGCTACAAACTGTGTTATTTTACCAAAAAACCATACGCATACGGATCGTCTTCCGGGTCGATGGTGATGGTGTTGTAGCCGTAAATCTTGGCCCATCCTTCAATGCCCGGAACCATCGCCTTCTTATCGCCCAATGTGGTTTCGTCTTCTACCGTGCCAACAAACTGGCTGCCAATGATGCTTTCGTGCACAAACCGTTCGCCTTTTTTAAGTTTGCCTTTGGCATGCCACTGTGCCATGCGGGCAGAAGTGCCAGTGCCGCACGGTGACCGGTCAATGGCTTTGTCACCGTAAAAAACCGCATTGCGAGCTGTAGCTTCCGGGCTGATGGTTGCCCCCGTCCAGAGCAGATGACTTAGCCCTTTGATGGTCGGGTTTTCGGGATGAACAAACGAATGACTGGCATTGATGCGTTCACGCAGCACAGGGCTCCAGCGAATCAAGTCGGCAGCCGTGTAATGCTCCAGTCCTTTGAAATTGGGCTGTACATCCACAATGGCGTAGAAATTACCGCCGTAGGCTACATCAACGGTAAGTGGCCCTAAATCAGGACATTCGACTTCAATGTTTTCGGCGGCCAAGTACGAAGAGACATTGATCAGTTTTACTGATTTCACTTTTTTGCCTTCCTGCACATACGATACTTTGACCAAACCCGCCGGCGTTTCCAACCGCAGTTGACCGGGAATTTTGGGCTGCACCAGTCCTTCTTCAATCATAATGGTAACCGTGCCAATGGTTCCGTGACCACACATAGGCAGGCAGCCGCTGGTTTCGATAAACAGTACGCCAATGTCATTTTCCGGATCATGCGGCGGGTAAAGTATGCTACCCGACATCATGTCGTGGCCGCGCGGCTCAAACATGAGTCCTTTGCGAATCCAGTCAAATTCTTGCAGAAAATGCTGGCGTTTTTCGCTCATGTTGTTGCCTTTGAGCAGCGGACCACCGCCTGCTACCAATCGCACCGGATTGCCACAGGTATGGGCATCGATGCAAAAAAACGTTTTACTTGCCACTGTATTGAATGATTTATGGTAAAGTACCTCACCCCAGCCCTCTCCCGTGGAGAGGGAGCAAAGAAGTCCCTCCACGGGAGAGGATTTAGGGGAGGCCAAATAGTATCTTTTAAAAACGGAAAACCTTCCTATTGCCAGAGCACTTTGATGAAAAACAAATCAGTGGCAACTTTGACATCCTTGGATGTGAGCGGTTCTTTCAGTTTCATTTCCTTCCACTCGGTGGTTGGATAGATGAATTTAGATTTCTGGTCTTTCAGGGCAACCTTGACTGGCATGTTAAATGTTTTCACATCTGCTTTCCAGCGATACCGCAGTGTTTTGTCTTTGATCTGCAATTCGAGTCCAGGCAGGTCTTTGTATTGCATGTATTGATCAAAGATCGGCGTGAGGTTTTTGCCCGAATGCTTGTTGAAAAACGCCACCATATCCTTGTTTTCAATGATTTGATACTTGTAGGTCTGGTAGTAATCGCGAATCAGTTTCCACCATTTGGCATCGTCACCAATCACGTTTCGGAGGGTGTGCAAAAACAGCGCGCCTTTGAAATACATATCCTGCGAACTGGTCTGTTGCACATTGTACGGCGCAATGATGGGCTTTTTGTTGGCCACTTTCTTTTGATAACCGTTGATATACGCCAAGGCTTTGTCATAGCCAAACATGCATTCGACGTACACGGCTTCGGCGTAGGTGGTAAAGCCTTCGTGCAGCCACATGTCGGCGATGTCTTTGGAGGTGATGCTGTTGCCAAACCACTCGTGTCCGCTTTCGTGAATGATGATAAAGTCAAACAACAGGCTCACGCCTACACCCGTCCAGTCGCGGCGACCATAGCCGTTTTCGTAGAAATTGCCGTAGCCAACCGCACTTTGGTGTTCCATCCCGGAATGCATCGTTTCAACTAGTTTGTAGCCATCCCGCTTAAACGGATATTCGCCAAAGTATTTTTCAAAGCACCCAATCATGGGTTTTACCTGTGCAAATTGCTTTTTGGCTTTTTCAAGATTGTAAGGCAACACGTAGTAGTTCAGTGGCAAATCTCCGTATTTGTCATCAAAATGGACAAAGTTGGCCACATTCAAGGCGACGCAATAGTTGTTGATGGGATAGCTCACAAACCAATCGTAGCGGGTATTGCCGTTTTTCAGATCGGTTTTGGCCCGAAGTTGCCCGTTCGAAACATCCATCAGATTACTCGGCACGGTCACACTGATCAGCATGCTGTCGGGTTCTTCAGTCTGGTGATCTTTGTTGGGCCACCACACGCTGGCTCCCAATCCCTGGCAAGTCGTATTCATCCACAGATTTCCCTGTGCATCGTGGCTCCACGTAAACCCTCCCGACCAAGGTGGCCGAGCCGCAGTCTGCGGAATGCCCGAATAGTAAAAGTCAATCGTCTGCACTGATTTGGCGGGCAGCGTCTGAGGAAAGTCGATAAAAACGGCATTGCCATCGCGGGTGTATTTCAGTTCTTTACCCGCATACACAATCTTGTCTACATTCAGATTTGCAAACAAATCGACCTGCATGCGGGTAAAAGGCTGAACCACTTTGAATTGAATGAGATTCTTGCCCTGAATGGATTTCTGTGTCGTATCAATGGCGATATCCAGGTGATAATAGGTCACATCGTAGCAGCTACGTTCGGGAGTCAGCATTCCGCGCAGCGTATCGGCATGGGTGAAAGTCTCTGTTTGCGACCAAACATGGCTGGTCCACAGGCAAAGAAGAATAAGCAAGTATCTGAGTTTGAGCACTGATAAGTAAAGGTTTTAGTTGGTTGATGAGGTTTTTAAGTTTGAAAAGATACTATTTCAAACTTGATCCTGAAAATAGTATGTACGAAAAGACAAAAACCTGCCTTATTAATACCTCATCATCTCTCCTATAGAGAAGGAAGTTTGTTTCGCATATCGGAAGTCCTTCTCTGAAGGATATAGGATGAGGTTTTACTCTGAATATAATTTCACTCCTATGATCTTACGAGGCAACCAGATAGCCATTTCACCTTCGCCACGGTGCGCCCAGGCGTAATAAGGAATGGCAACAAAAGGCTGCTTTTGCGTCGAAACCGATTGTTCAGCCTCGTTTACTTTTACCACCGTACTTTCTCCTTTCAGTATCATTACCCCATTCAGCATTTCCGGTTTGAATTCCGCCGTTAGCGGTGCATTATCAGGCACAACCAATGTGGTTGCCGCGCCGTTATTATCAACCCATTCGGCACAGTATACCAATGGACCCCGTTGCAAAGCCACTTTACCCCGGTCTTCCACGATTTTCTCGTGAGCTACTACCCGGTGAATGTCCATAGGCAATACCACTTCAATTTTGTCGCCTTTTTTCCATTCGCGGTCCAGTACCGCATATCCTTTGTCCAGCGTGTAAGCAATCTCTTTGCCGTTCAGTTTCAAGACAGGTTTTTTATCCTGTTTGTCCAGGAAAGTATACAAGTCGCTAGGAAAAGGCTTGTCAACAGCCCATCCAGGAATGCGAACGGCCACCGCAAATTTTCCTTTTTTCGCAGGATTGACGGTTAGTTGAATATTTCCTTCCCAGGGATAATTGTTCTGCTGCACCAAGTTTACTTTCAGCTTATTGGCTAAAGTTACGTTAGTCTGACTAGCCACAAACAAATTGACATACAGCTGGTTATCTCGCTGCGCATATACGTATCCCGGAATGGAAGGCATCAGGCGCGTCATGTTGGTAGGACAGCACGAACACGTAAACCACTCGGAACGCTTCATTTCCATGTCGATGTGGCTGAATTTGCTGGCAATTTCCAAGGCATTGGAATAGAAAAACGATTTTCCATCCAGCGCTACACCCGAAAGCAAGCCATTGTACAGCGTACGTTCGAGAATGTCAATGTATTTGGTGTCGCCGTGCAGCATAAACATCCGGTGATTCCAGAAAACATTGCCGATGGCGGCGCAGGTTTCGCAATAAGCTGTGGCATTGGGCAACTCGTAGGCTTCCCCAAACCGTTCGCCATCACCCGCCGCGCCAATGGCACCGTTTACGTACATCTTTTTGCTTACTACATTTTCCCAAAGCTTGTCAATGGCTTCGGTGTACGACTGATTGCCCATGATAGCGGCAATATCGGCCATACCCGAATACATGTATACGGCCCGAACGGCGTGCCCAACAGCCTCATCCTGATCAGTAACCGGCAAATGATCCTGCCAATAAGCCCCATTCTGATAGACATCTTTGCTTTTGGAATTGTATTCGTGGCGTCCGCGTTCATCCAGAAAATATTTGGCCAGATGCAGGTATTTTTCTTTCCCAGTTACCCGATACAATTTCACCAAGCCCATCTCAATGACCTGATGCCCAGGCGCTACGTGACGCTTGGTTTCCCCAAAAACACTTTCCACCAGGTCTGCATTCTTAATGGCAATATCCAGCAGATTGCGTTTGCCTGTGGCTTGGAAATGTGCGGCAGCGGCTTCATATAAGTGGCCTGAGTTGTACAATTCATGGCTGTGTTCGCGTTCCTTGTCCCACCGATTGGCTCCCATCCAGCCGTGTCCAGCCACTGGGTCAATGGTGCGAGCCGTATACAGATAGCCGTCGGGTTCCTGTGCTTTTCCTACCAACGTAATCAGGCTATCCACGTACTTGTCCAGTTTGGGATCGGGCCGGGTACTCAGCGTATACGAAGCGCCTTCAATGGTTTTGTAAATATCGGTATCGTCAAACGGATAGCGGGTGCAAAACTTGCCGGTTTCGAGCTTGGCCGCAATGGCGAAGTTTTTAATCCGGTTGGTTTTCTCACACTGGAAAAACGACGCCGGAATGGTAGCTACGCGATTGGTTTCCAAGCGATTCTGCCAGAATCCAGCCGAAAGCTTCACATCCGTAAACGGAACATTGCGAATGGGATAGTCCTTGAATGTTTGCGCCTGAACGGTTAATCCAAATAGTATCCCTACAAAACCCAAAAGCCAGATTGTTTTCATACAAATAGGTGGTAAGAATGGGAAGTAAATTGTTTAGAACGGCTTATCCAAGCATCTAGTTAATCCAAGTCGGGCATTAAACGATGTTGTTTCCAAATTCATAGATTGCTCTCTTTGCATCCTCTTTTCTTTCTTTGCATGCCCAAAGAAAGAAACAAAGAAAAGGCACTTTGCTTAATGCTTCTCCGCTCAAGGCTAACCCGACCCTCGCTAAGCAAAGAACCCAACGCTCTTTTTTATGAACTCTTGCTTCGCAATTTGCCTTAGAAAGCATCGCATGCAATTTGAGTTAATTATACGGTGAAATAGAATTACTTTCTCAAATACAAAACTATTGACTTTCAAACACTTGTCTTTCTCTCACTAGTTATATATAAAATCAACTGATCACGGCAGTGCTCTCAAACACAGGCAAGGTCGGTCGGGTAGCCAGAGCCGCTTCGATAATGGCTTTGACACGTTCGCGTTCTTCGCCAGCCAATGGTAGACGGGGTTCGCGTACATATTCCGTTCCCAATCCGGTGTAAACCTCAGCCAATTTGATATTCTGAATGAACTTGGTCGAAACATCCAGGTGCAGCAACGGGAAAAACCAGCGGTAAATGGCTCGGGCGTCTTCCACACGTCCAGCTTTAGCCAGATTGTAAATGGCCACCGTTTCGGTAGGAAACGCATCCACCAGGCCAGCCACCCAGCCATCTGCTCCCATCAGCAGGCTTTCCAACGCCAGGTCATCCACACCACTCATAATCTTGTAGCGATTTCCGAATTTGTTCAGAATATCAGTCATGTACCGCACATCGCCCGTTGATTCTTTCATGGCTTCAAACTTGGGTTCAGCGGCCAGCTCCTCAAACATCTCCAATGAGATAAAGTTCTTGTAAGCCAACGGATTATTGTAAAGCATAATCGGCAGACTAGTACTTTGTGCCACCTTTTTCAGGTAATGTACTATTTCCCGGTTATCGGCCGGATAACGCATCGGAGGAAGCAGCATAAACCCATCGGCTCCGTTCTTTTCCGCTTCCTGCACAAACCGACAGGCCTCGCGGGTAATGCTTTCAGCCACACAAATCACCACAGGCACACGACCGGCCACTACATCCACCGTATTTGTAAGCAGAGTTTGTTTTTCCTCGTAAGTCAGTGTGCTGTTTTCGCCCAGCGAACCGCAAATGATAATGCCGTGTACGCCAGCCGCTAACTGCGCCTCTATGTTTTTGTTGAACATGGCTAAGTCTAATGACTCATCTTCGTGAAATTTGGTGGTAACAGCCGGGTAAACGCCAATCCAGTCGGGTCTCATAAAAGTAGAATTATGGGTTAACAGTGTATGTATGAATGTGTTCACTCCCAACCCCTCTCTAGCAGAGAGAAGTTGCGTTGCTCGTATCAACTACCTTCGTCCAAGGGATAAAGGGTTGGGAGTGTTAAAATAGTATCTGAGAAAAAGAGAAAACCTGCCTTCTCAGTCAAAACGCCAGGATGTCTGAAAGTTCTTCTGCAACGGTTGATTGGTCAGAATTGCCCGTACCATTTCTACCGGCATCGCATTTTCTTTCAAAATCGCATCATGAAATTGCTGATTGGTCATCTTTCCCGAACCGACCAATTCTTTATGCAAGGCACGAAACTGAAGTCCTCCAATCATATAGGCCAATTGGTACAAAGGCCCGTACCCACCAGTAAAGGAACGGCGTACCTCGCCTTCTGCATTGGCCCGTTCATGTCCTACCCGATTGACCAGAAAATCAATGCATTGCTGAGGTGTCATTTTTTCGAGATGATAGCTCAGCGAAAAGATAATCCGGGCACAGCGGTGCATTCGCCAGAACAGCATTCCCACGCGGTCTTCGGCATTTCGCGGAAAATTCAGATCCCACAGGAGCATTTCCCAGTACAACGCCCAGCCTTCGATCCAGAAAGGCGTGTAAAACACCGACCGGTGGGTCTGGTAGCGTTCTATCATGAACATCTGCAGGTAATGCCCCGGAATGAGTTCGTGCTGCACGGTAGCCCGCGAAAAATGCGGATTATTGCCCCGCATACTCATCATCTTGGCTTCGTGTGTCATGGTGTGGGTCGGGTACGAAATCAGAATGGTTTCGCCACCCAAGAAAAACGGACTCACCAGTTGACGTTGTGGCGACATCATTCTCATGTGCCAGGTTTCTTTGGCCAAAGCGGGTACGGTCACCAATTGGTTCTTTTCTACAAAGTCAATGGCTTCCACTGCCAGATTCCGAATCAGTTCGGGTTGCTTACCGGGATCTACGTAGCTGTTTTTCACTTTCTCCAACGCCTTTTTCCAGTCGTCGCCGAAGCCCATTTCGCGCGAGGCTTTTTTCATTTCGGCTTCACACCAGGCAAATTCACGGTTGGCAATGACAACCAGATCTTCCGGATTATAGGGAATCATCTCGAAACGCAATTGCTCAATCAGTTTTTCACGACCAATCGGATTGCCGATAATGCCACTGCCATCGTCTTTGGCTTTCGAATCGGCGGTTACGCGTTTAGACAAAAAAGAAACATAATTGCCTAGCAATGAATCGGTTTCGGCAAACGGTTTGCTTACCCACCACGTAAACAGCGGGTCGTAGTCTTCATAGAAATGGTAGGATTCCTGCAACGTCTTCTGCAGGTTTTTAACCGCATCCGTTGCCAGTTGGTTTTGCCTGGCACTCAGTTTAGAGGCTTTTTCTACTTCCTTCTGCGTATTCTGAATGTCGTATTTCAGGCTGTTGATCAGCGCTGCCGTTTCTTTGGGAAGCATGGCTTCGCCTTTGCGGCGTGCAGCTTCAACTGTCAGAATTTTATCCTTGAATGCCAGCAGGTTCTGTAGTGCCGCATACTCTCTTTCATCCGTTTTTAGGTCTATCAGCTGCTGTTGCAAGTCGCGTCGGAAAAGCAGATAATCTACTTTTCCGGCCTGCGTGAGCTTGGTAAAATCAAGCGATTCAAGAGTTTGAAGAGTTTGTTGATGAAATAGTTGCAATCGCTGCAGCCGCTCAGGCGAACAGACAACGGTGTATGTCCGGTTCAAACTTCCCCGATCAGCTTCGTACTGCGTCATCAAGGGAGCCACTTCACTGGTTTGCGCCTTCAGTGACAACATCAACGTTGATGATGCAGATAACACTATCCACAAAAATGCAGTCAGCGAATGTTTCATGAAATGTCAGGTTGGTGGTAAAGCAGATTACTTGTCTGTCAAAATAGTATCTTTCCGGAAGGCAAAACCCTGCCTATTCGAAATCCTGTCAAACAAATTAACTGCGTATAGAACAAAAGTAGCAAAAAAAAGAAACAGGGATTTTGGTGATTTTAGCGAATTCTTCTCTTATTTTAGCAACAAACAGAATCAATCAGTCGTTTTCCTGCTAAAATGAAAGCTTTATTATTTAAAATACCGGTTTCAGCCAAAGAATCGTTTCTGGTTCAGGAGGACAAACAAGTGTATTTTTACGATGCGCTGCATTTTCATCCGGAATACCAGCTTACTTTGTTCCTGAAAGGTACCGGAACTGAATTTGTAGGAGATGGCATCGGGCGTTTTCAGACGGGTGACCTGGTGTTGCTGGGAGCCAACCTGCCACACGTATTTCGGTGCGACGAAGAATATTACCGGGGTTTTGGCCTGTACGCACATAGTATTTCGGCGTATTTCAGACACGAGGCATTTGGGCGGGATTTTTTTCAGTTACCTGAAATGCAGGCTGTTCGTCATTTGTTGCATCAGGCCAGCCGCGGACTTCGCTGGCGATTGGATGAACCGGAAAAGTTGACCGAAAATTTTCAGAATCTGCTTCACAAAGAAGGATTTGAGCGGCTTTACACGTTGGTCGGTTTGCTCAATCAGCTAACTCAATTTGCTTCGCCTGAAATCCTTTCGGGCATCAGTTATTCAGAGCCCCAGAGCGAAACCGATAGTGAACGCATCCATAGAGTGTTTGAGTTTGTCATCAAACATTACGACCAGCCCATTCGACTCGAACAAGCCGCTTCGCTTGCAAGTATGTCTGAAACGGCATTTTGTCGTTTTTTCAAGCTTCGCACCCGCAAAACCTTCACTGAGTTTGTCAACGAAGTTCGTATCGGCTATGCCTGCAAGCTATTGCAGCAACAAGCCACCAGTGTTTCACAAATAGCCTATCAGTGTGGGTTTAACAATGTGGCGTATTTTAACCGACAGTTTAAGCACGTCATCAATCTGTCGCCCGGAGATTATCGCCGACAGTTTCAGGTGAACCGATAAGTAGTTCAGGCTTGTTCGTTGTTGTGGAGAGAAAGAGGCACTGCATCGGCGTCAGCCGTATATGGCAAATCAATGATGAACAGCGAGCCTTTTTCTACTTCACTTTCAGCCTTGATGAATCCGTTGTGGTATTCGACAATTTTTTTGCAGATGGCTAGTCCAACACCCGTCCCTTGGATTTCGTGGTAACTATGCAAACGCTTGAAAACCACAAAAATATCTTCGGCATACATAGGGTCAAACCCAATGCCGTTGTCCTTAACGATGATCTGATGATAGGCGTTGCCTAGTTTCTGATTGGAGTCTTCATCGGCAGCTTCGACGAGTTTTGAATAGATATGAATCTGCGGCGAGGTATTGGGTTTGCTGTATTTAAGTGCGTTGCCAATCAGATTTTGAAACAACTGGTAAAACTGCCCGGGAATGGCCCGAATGACCGGCAACGGATCTACCTGAATAATGGCACGGCGGTTTTCAATCTCCTGCTCCATGTCTATCAACACTTCTTTTACTACTTCAGTCAATTCCAGCTTTACAAAATCATCGTCAGTGCCGTTGCGTTTCGAAAACTCCAGCAAATCCCGAATCAGCAATTGCATTCGCTCCGAAGCATTCACAATCTTCTCCAGATACAGATTCATTTCATGGTCAATGCCATCCTTAAACTTATGGACCAGTTTGTTGCTGAAAAGCTTGATTTTGCGCAGAGGTTCCTGCAAATCGTGACTGGCTACGTAGGCAAAGCGGTTAAGCTCTTCGTTGGCCAGCTGCAGGTGAGTGTTGTTTTCGAGCAATTGCCGGTTGAGCAAGCGGATTTTCTCTTCGGTAATACGGCGTTCGTTTACTTCCTTTTCCAGGCTTTCGTTGGTCGACTTCAGCTTTTTTTCCTGCATCAGCAGTTGATGCGTTTTTTGGTAAAGTGCGGCAAACACGCTCACTTTAATGCGCAACAATTCCGGATTAACAGGCTTGGAGATGTAGTCAATGCCGCCCATCTGATAGCCTTTAAAAATATATTCCGATTCGTAGTCGTGTGCCGTGATGAAGATAATCGGAACGTGTTTCAGGCTGTCCCGTTCGTAAATCATGTTTGCCGTTTCAAAGCCGTTCATATCCGGCATTTGCACATCCATCAGAATCAGGGTAAAATCCTGCTGTTGCAACAGGATTTTCAATGCAGCCCTGCCCGAGTTTGCCTTCACAATGGTATAGCCCTCCTTTTCCAGGATGGTCTCTATGGAAAAGAGATTATCCTCCCGGTCGTCTACCACCAGTATCTTAATCTGGCTTCTCTCTAAAGGTTCTTCCTTCAGTACTAACTGCATGGACTATGGATAAAAGGATAAGACAATGGAATAGAGGCAGTAAACCGAACGGCTAAGTGTACAACCAAATAAGTGTAATCTTTTTACGAAAACGTTGTCAAACAAGTTCTGCACTATTTCGTATAAATTAAAATAGTATCTTCTGAAATACCAAAACCTCCGCTAGTAATAATTCATACAAAACAGTGAGCTTGTGGCTGGTGCCCGGTTATTTATACATCCATATCCGCATCAGCGACAGCAGTTGGTCTATCTTTACTGGTTTGGTAATGTAATCCGAAGCTCCCGCTTCCAGGCATTTTTCCCGGTCGCCTTTCATGGCTTTGGCCGTTACGGCAATAATGGGCAGGTGATTGTTTTTATGCTCCCGTCTGATTTTCTGCATGGTTTCGTAGCCATCCATTTCGGGCATCATAATGTCCATGAGCACAATGTCTATTTTGTTGTTCTCCGTCAGAATGTGAATAGCTTCCTGGCCACTTTCGGCAGTAACAGTGCCAATGTTGTAACGTTCAAAGGCCGTTGTCAGAGCAAACAGGTTCCGCACATCGTCATCCACGATCAACACAGTCTTATTAGCCAGAATGTCTTCCTTCGCACGCAGATTTTCAATGATCCGTCTTTTCTCCGGCAGCAGTTCTTTGTGGTCCAGGTGCAGTTGCAGTACCGTTTCTTCCAAGAGCCGATCCAGCGAATTCACGTCTTTCAGCAACACCCGATGGGCATATTGCTTGAGCTGTATCTTTTCTTTGGCATTGAAATCCCGGGCCGAATAGACAATGACTGGGGTACTCTGTTGTTTTTTGATACTATTTAGTTTGGTGATAAAATCCATCCCTTGTATGTCGGGCAACATAAAATCGGCAGTAATGCAGTCATAATCATTATTCTTAATCATTTCAAGGCCTTCTTTTCCGGTAGATGCAATTTCGATGTTGAGCAGTTCACCGTTATAGAGCATTTTGGCAATCTGTGAGGAATCCAGTTCATTGTCTTCAATAATCAGGATTTGCTTGGTTTTGCGTTCATGAAAGTCCACAATATCCTTGAAAAGCACCATCAGCGCCTCGTTTTTCAACGGTTTCTGATGAAAACTACGCGCGCCACGCTGAATGGCCAGCAAGCGATTTTCCTCACCCGAAATCAAATGAACCGGAATGTGGCGGAAATTGATATCGTTCTTGAACAAGTCCAGAATGCGCCATCCGCTGGCATCGGGCAGTTTTACATCCAAGGTTACGGCAATCGGATTGTACTTGTTGGTCAGTTCAAATACATCGGCAAAGCTGGTAGCTACAACTACTTTCAAATCGGCTTCGTGGGCTTTTTCAATCATGATTTTGGCAAACCGTATGTCGTCTTCCACCATCAGAATCACCTTATCTGCGTTCTGGATGGTGTTCCGGTCATCTCCCGTATCGTTGAGAATTTCATTGATTCCTTCCAGGTCTTTGGCCTCGGTCACTTTCACCGTCGGCACCGAACGAATCGCGGATCCATCGCTTTCCATCAGCTTGTACTCACTGACTACCAGGCTGCTTTGCTTTTCTTTCTTTACCAGATTGGGATCGTACTCTATAGGCAAGAATAGCGTAAATGTACTTCCCCTGTCCGATTCGCTTTGCAACTCAATGGTGCCGCCTAACAACTCAGCCAAGCCCCGACTGATGGACAATCCCAGCCCCGTTCCGCCGTATTTGCGGCTGGTGGAGCCTTCGGCCTGTTGAAACGCCTCAAAAATGATGTTCTGCTTGTCTTTGGAAATGCCAATGCCGGTATCTTTGATTTCAAAGGCAACCACCTGCTCGGCATTGTCCAGGCTTGGATTGCCCGGCTTCCAATTGCGTTTGGCTTTGTAGACCCGAAATTTCACTTCGCCTTTTTCCGTAAATTTGAAGGCATTGGAAAGCAGGTTTTTCAAAATCTGGTTGAGTCGCTGCACATCCGTTTCAAGCGTTTTGGGTAACTGCTCGTCGGTTTCAATGCTGAATCGCAGGTTTTTATTTTCGGAAATATGTTTAAAGGTTGTTTCAACAAAAGAAGTAATTTCGTTGAAACGCACATTGATGAAATCAGTCGAAATGTAGCCGGATTCAATTTTTGACAAATCGAGGATGTCATTGATCAGTTGAATCAGATCGTCACCGCAACTGTGAATGGTTTTGGCGTAACGCACTTGTTTTTCCGTCAGATTTCCTTCATGATTCTCGAAAAGCTGCTGCGCCAGAATCAACAGTGAGTTGAGCGGGGTGCGTAACTCGTGCGACATGTTGGCCAAAAACTCCGACTTGTATTTAGAGGTAAGCTGCAATTGCTCGGCTTTTTCTTCCAGTGAACGCCGCGCCTCTTCTACTTCTTTGTTTTTGCCTTCCACTTCGTCTTTCTGCTTTACAAGCAAGTGCGCCTTGTCCTGCAACTCTTCGTTTGTCCGGCGCAACTCATCTGTCAGCGATTGTGACTGAGCCAGCAATTCCTCGGTACGGGAGTTGGTTTCAATTGTATTCAGTACAATACCGATACTTTCAGTCAGCTGATTGAGGAAATCCAGGTGAATGGCACTGAAAGGCTCAAACGATGCAAGTTCGATAACAGCCTTGATTTCTTTCTCAAACAATACCGGCAGGACAATCAGGTTAACCGGTGATGCATCTCCTAATCCAGATCCGATTTTGATGTAATCCTTGGGAATGTGTGTGAGCAGAATCCGTTCCTTTTCCAACGCCACTTGCCCTACCAATCCTTCGCCCAAAGCAAATTCATGGCTAATTGCCAGATGGCTGCCAAAAGCATACGAAGAATAAAGGCTTAGTTTTTTATTCTGCAGATTTTCATCTTGTTTCAGAATGTAAAACATCCCCTGCTGGGCGTTTACTACCTGTGCCAACTCCGACAGAATCCGACGGGTTACCGTATTCAGGTCTTTTTGTCCCTGAAGCATTTGGGTAAATTTGGTCAGGTTGGATTTCAGCCAGTCTTGCTCCTGATTTCGTAAAGTGGTTTCTTTCAGATTAGCAATCATCTGATTGATGGTATCTTTCAACTCTTCCACCTCACCCTTGGCTTCCACCCGAATCCGCTGGGTCAGATCGCCTTTGGTTACTGCTGAAGCCACATCTGAGATAGCCCGCACCTGAGTAGTCAGGTTTTCGGCCAACTGGTTTACGTTTTCGGTCAGGTTTTTCCAGATACCTGATGCTCCCGGTACGCTGGCTTGCCCGCCGAGCCGTCCTTCAACCCCTACTTCCCTCGCTACGTTGGTCACCTGATCGGCAAATACGGCCAGTGTATCAATCATTTCGTTGATGGTGTCGGTAAGCTGTGCCACCTCACCCCGAGAAACGATGGAAAGCTTTTGTTTCAGATTTCCGGTTGCTACCGCCGTTACAACCTTGGCAATACCCCGCACCTGATTGGTCAGGTTAAAAGCCATCATATTCACCGAATCGGTCAAATCCTTCCACGTTCCGCCCACGCCCGGTACGCTGGCCTGTCCACCCAGTTTTCCTTCCGTACCCACTTCCCTCGCTACACGCGTAACTTCCGAGCCAAAGGAGTTAAGTTGATCGACCATGGTGTTGATCGTGTTCTTCAAATCCTGAATCTCGCCCTTTACGTCAATGGTTACTTTCTTGGAAAGGTCACCGGATGCTACGGCCTTCGTCACTTCGGCGATGTTCCGTACTTGGCTGGTTAGGTTACCCGTCATTTGGTTCACCGAATCGGTCAGATCCTTCCATGTCCCGGCTACGCCCGGCACAAAGGCTTGTCCACCCAAACGACCGTCAGTACCCACTTCCCTCGCAACCCGAGTCACTTCCGATGCGAAGGCTCGCAACTGATCTACCATCGTATTCAGGGTTTCCTTCAACTGCAAAATCTCCCCACGCACATCCACGGTAATTTTCCGTGACATATCCCCGTTTGCCACCGCAATGGCAACATCCGCAATATTCCGTACTTGGCCCGTCAGGTTGGATGCCATCTTGTTTACCGAATCGGTCAGATCCTTCCATGTTCCGGCTACGCCCGGAACGTCGGCTTGCCCACCCAGTTTTCCTTCAGTGCCTACTTCCAAAGCCACCCGAGTCACTTCCGAAGAAAACGAATTTAACTGATCGACCATGGTGTTGATCGTATTCTTTAACTCCAGAATCTCGCCTTGAACGTCCACAGTAATCTTCTTGGACAAGTCGCCCTTAGCCACAGCGGTTGTCACCTCGGCGATATTCCTAACCTGACCCGTCAGGTTGGATGCCATCTTGTTCACCGAATCGGTCAGATCCTTCCATGTTCCGCCAACGCCGGGTACGCTAGCCTGTCCACCGAGCTTTCCTTCCGTTCCTACCTCACGGGCTACACGGGTTACTTCCGATGCAAAGGCTCGAAGCTGCTCCACCATCGTGTTAATCGTGTTCTTTAACTCCAGGATTTCTCCTTTCACATCCACCTCAATCGTGCGTGATAAATCACCCTTAGCCACAGCGGTTGTCACCTCGGCGATATTCCTAACCTGACCCGTCAGGTTGGATGCCATCTTGTTTACCGAATCGGTCAGATCCTTCCACGTTCCGGCAACACCTGGTACGTCAGCTTGTCCACCCAGCTTTCCTTCGGTCCCCACTTCCAAGGCCACCCGAGTCACTTCCGAGGAAAACGAGTTGAGCTGATCGACCATGGTGTTGATCGTATTCTTCAACTCGAGAATCTCACCCTTCACGTCTACCGTAATCTTCTTGGACAAGTCGCCCTTTGCCACAGCGGTTGTTACCTCGGCAATGTTTCGCACCTGACCAGTCAGGTTGGATGCCATCTTGTTCACCGAATCGGTTAAATCCTTCCATGTTCCGGCTACACCTTGCACTTCGGCTTGCCCACCCAGCTTGCCTTCCGAACCTACTTCCCTTGCTACACGAGTCACTTCCGAACCAAACGAGTTGAGCTGATCGACCATGGTGTTGATCGTGTTCTTTAACTCCAGAATCTCCCCTTTTACGTCCACGGTGATTTTTCGTGACAAGTCTCCTTTGGCAACAGCGGTTGTCACCTCAGCGATGTTCCTAACTTGGGCTGTCAGGTTACCGGCCATCTGGTTCACCGAGTCGGTCAAATCTTTCCATACACCACCGACACCCTTTACCGTTGCCTGTCCGCCTAGTTTCCCTTCGGTCCCTACTTCCAAGGCCACCCGAGTCACTTCCGAGGAAAACGAGTTGAGCTGATCGACCATGGTGTTGATCGTATTCTTCAACTCGAGAATCTCACCCTTCACGTCTACCGTAATCTTCTTGGACAAGTCGCCCTTTGCCACAGCGGTTGTTACCTCGGCAATGTTTCGCACCTGACCAGTCAGGTTGGATGCCATCTTGTTCACCGAATCGGTTAAATCCTTCCATGTTCCGGCAACGCCTTGCACTTCGGCCTGTCCGCCCAGCTTGCCTTCCGAACCTACCTCCCTCGCTACACGAGTCACTTCCATCGAAAACAGATTCAACTGCTTTACCATGTCGTTTACTTCCCGGGCAATCCGGGCAAATTCGCCTTGCAGCAAGTGGTCGCCGATTTGGACAGGCATTTCCTGCGACAGATTGCCCTTGGCTACCGAACCAATTACGTGGGCTATCTCAATGGTAGGATGCACCAGATCGGAAATCAGACTATTGATCGAATCCACACTGGTAATCCAGGATCCCCTCACATAACGGGGTAGTTCTACCCGGTGGTTTAGCTTTCCCTGCCGACCAATGATGTTCTGGGCAGTAGTAAGTTCTAGTACCAGAGTCTCATTCAATGTAATGATGTCGTTCAGTGTGTCACAAATTTTGCCCGCCAGTCCCAATTGATCCACTGGCATACGAATGGCAAAGTTCCCGTTCTTAACTTCGGCCAGTACCCTGAGCAATTCTCTTGGGTTGGGAATTTCATCGTTAATCGGCTGCGGCCATTCTTGGGTATGAGAAGCCATAGCGGGTTCTAGTTCGAGTGGCTCAGTGCCATTGGTGGCATTTGTAGAGACAACTTTCTTCTTGGAGTTCATGAAAACGACGATAGAGGATTGGTTAAGCGTTGCAAATACGTATACGATTGGATAACGACAGCCCTAGTCTGTCTCTTTCTGGAAGTATGGAACCACGAGCGGTTTTTGTATTTTGTAACATACTATTTTCTCACCACAGGTTTCAATTAACAAATGAATAATTCATCGGATTATTTACACAAAATAATCCTTATAACCGCTTTCCGTGTTAGGATATTTTTCAGATAATTTGGTCTTAAAAGATAAATTATCTGCTGTATTCTTTCTAAAAAATTTGTCTTACGCACAAATGGGAGGGATAACAGTAAGAATAAGAAAAAAATGTGCCCGTACGCAACGTATTCGCATTCGGGCAGAAGCAGTGTAGAAAATAAGGAGGCGACTTTAATTACAACTGAGGAAAAGTGTAAAAGTCTAAAAAAATGGGGAAAAATATACTCACTTAGTTATCAGTAACGAGAAACCCATTTTATAGTTAGTTGCGAAAATAGTATCCCCAGAAAATGAAAAACCGGCAATCCATCAGTTTATGCTACTTGCTAGTCAGATTCCATAAAGTCACAGTCGGATAAGAGGTTCATCGTTTTCGCTTTTAACTATACCTTTGCAACGTTAATGAAATGTTAAAAGCGAAAAAAATCTTGATTTTTACCCGAAAGTAGCCATATATTTGTGTCATGCGTCTTTTCGTACAGAAAATAGTGTCCTTCTTCATGCTCGGTGTGATTTTCACCGTCAGCACGGGTATGGGCTTTATTGAACATTCCTGTCAGTTTAAAGACGAAAAAGCCATTGTTTTCTCCAAAAAGAAAAACTGTTGCGCTGCTAAGAAATCTTCGAGTGAAGCTTCTTCTACAACAACGCTGAAAAAAACAGCCTGTTGTGAAGATAAAAACATCTACATCCACGTAGATTTAGCGGGTTACTCACAGAAACTGCAAAAGTTTCTGAGTCACTCGTTCACTGCAGTTATTAGCAAAGTTCTTATCTGGGTTTACCAGGTACCGGTAACCAAAGAAGAAGCCTGCCAATACGGCAACAGTTCTCCCCCCAAAACAGGCCGCGAAACACTGGCCAAGAAACGCACTTTGCAAATTTGATACAGTAAGATACCTGTTTCCACGTCCTGCCACATCGGGTCGTGGCTTTTGTGTTTTATCTTAATTCTATCAAACTCACACATTCGATGTTCTTCATTCCAACACCCAACAGGTGGAGTAAAATAGTATGGAAAAAAGCAGACAAACCTGCCTCTTCGGGATTATGTCTGTTTTTCATTATCTGTCTATTCTGCTCTATCCCTGTTTATTCTCAAGCCCTTAGAGGCACGGTGCAAGATGGCGCCGCCACCCCTCCATCGCCTCTGATAGGTGCCAGCGTATATTGGGCAGGCACCACCCTTGGTACGGTAACCGATGTAGACGGAAAGTTTGCCCTGCAAAAGCCCGCCGATGCCCATATGCTGGTCATTAGTTTTGTAGGCTACACCAACGATACCGTTCATGTTCAATCAACAGAGCAGGAATTGCGGCTTACCCTCCAGCCAGGCCAAACGCTGAAAGAAGTAGTCGTGGAGGGAGGCCGCCCAAGTTCGTACGTAGATCCATTGAATCCCATTCGGACCGAAAAAATCACCGTCAAAGAACTGCAGAAAGCGGCTTGCTGCAACTTGTCAGAAAGCTTCGAAACCAATGCCTCAGTCGATGTATCGTTCAGTGATGCCATTTCGGGTGCCAAGCAAATCCAGATGCTGGGGCTCGATGGCGTGTACGTCCAGGTTCAGTCCGAAAACGTGCCTTCCATCCGCGGGCTAAGTTCGGTGTATGGCCTCAACTACACGCCCGGCACCTGGGTAAGTTCCATAGACGTAGGCAAAGGCGCTGGCTCTGTGGTGAATGGCTATGAATCCATTACCGGCCAGATCAATGTAGAATTGCAAAAACCCGAGTCCAGCGACCGGCTGTTTGTAAACGGTTACCTGAATCAGATGGGGCGTGCGGAATTGAATATTCAAGCGGCCCAAAAAATAGGCAAAAAGTGGAGCACTGGATTGCTATTGCATGGCAGTGGCATGGGAGAAACCATGATGAACTCGCAGATTGGCAATATGGACCGCAATAATGACGGATTTCTGGATTTACCCATGTTCAAACAAGTGAACGCCATGAACCGCTGGAAATACGATGGAACACGCGTAAAGGGACAAATCGGATTGCGCACTTTGTACGAAAACCGGCGCGGCGGACAACTGAGTTATTACGACGATTCGCACCGGGAAGAACCGCCACTGATTTACGATCCCAACATGGGACATTACATGCCCAATCCTGATTATGTGCATCAGGAACCCTATGGCACCGGCAATACCACCCGACGTAACGAGGTTTTTGGCAAACTGGGGATACTATTTCCAGAAACTCCCTATCGGGGATTGGGCCTTATTGTTTCAGGAATAGACCACGAAACTTCTTCGTTTTTTGGAAATAACCGCTACAATGGCAAAGAGCAAACACTCTACGCCAATCTGATTTATCAGACCATCATTGGCACCACCAATCATGGCGTGCGAATGGGAATGAGCTACATGCTGGATAAGTACAACGAAAAATACCGCGATTCGTCCTTTGCCCGCACCGAATCCGTTCCGGGAGTCTTTGGCGAATACACCTATACCCTACCCGAAAAATTTACGGCTGTAGCTGGAATCCGCACCGATTTTCACAATCTTTTCGGTACTATCTTCACACCGCGCCTGCATCTGAAATACGATCTGACGCCACACACCGCCATCCGGGCATCGGCAGGCAGTGGTTTTCGGGTGTCCAATCCCATTGCTGAAAATACGTCGGTATTGGTAAGCTCACGGCAACTGGTCGTTACCGAACGGCTCAATCCCGAACGTGCCTGGAACTACGGGATAAACCTTTCACACGATTTCCGTCTGTTGCGCCACTATGGATCTGTAGTTCTCGATTTTTACCGGACGCAGTTTTCCAACCAGGTAGTAACTGACTTGGATGCCAATCCGCAGCAAATCCGGTTTTACAATCTGAATGGGCCATCGTTTGCCAATACGCTACAGGTAGAAGTAAACTACCAGCCCGTTAAGCGACTGGATGTTAAGATGGCGTACAAGTTTTATGACGTACGCACCACCATTGGCGATGAGTTGCGTCGCCGGCCTTTGGTAAGCCGTGACCGGGCTCTGTTCAATGTAGCCTATGCAACGAAAAAAGACAAGTGGAAATTTGACTTCACTACTCAATGGATTGGCAGCAAACGCATTCCGGGCACGCAGCTGAACCCAACGGAATTTCAGCGTGAGACGGCTTCGCCCTCTTATGTTGTGTTCAATGCGCAGGTAACCCGTTCGTTCAAAAACTGGGATTGGTATCTGGGAGGTGAAAACCTGGGGGATTACCGCCAGCCCAATCCGATACTTGCCGCTAACGATCCTTTTGGCAGGTATTTTGATGCATCTCTGGTGTGGGGACCCATCGTGGGACGGATGGTTTATACAGGCTTCCGGTTCAAATTCAACTAATGTATTTCCGTTTTATTTATTTATCAATAACATCTCTCTAATCATGAAAAAAGTATTTGTAATGTTTGCTCTGAGTTTATTTTCATTCGGTTTTGCGTTTGCTCAAACCCAAGATTCGGAGGTAAAAATCAAGACTTCGGCCGTGTGCAAAATGTGCAAAAAGACCATTGAAACGGCTCTTTCGTACGAAAAAGGGGTAAAAGCTTCCAATCTGGATGTAAACAGCAAAGTGGTTACCATTGCGTACAATCCGAAGAAAACCAATCCGGAACAGTTGCGGAAAGCCATTGCCAAGACCGGTTACGATGCCGACTCGGTACCAGCCGAAGCCAAAGCATACAATCAACTGGAGGATTGCTGCAAGAAGGATGCAAAACACGAAGAAGGTTCGGAACAGCGGTAAGAAAACAAAAGGCGAAACAGATGGTTTCGCCTTTTGTTTTTGGAGGTTTTGCCCACGCCGAGGATACTATTTCACCAAGGCTTGGTAGGTTCTTGAGGTTCAAGACGTTTCTGAATCAGCAAAAACAAGCCAATCAGAAACGCAATGGTGCCAATAAAACCGATAATGCCACCTACTGTGTAATACGCCTGCACACTCTGGTAGCCATTGTTGCGAATAAGCATGGGAAACACCAACGTATACAGGATGGATGTCAATAGATGTATGCCACTGCCAATCAAAAGAAGAATGGCATCGGGTGTGCGGCTTCTGGCAAGGTAATACCCGCAGATTCCGACTTGCACCAAAACCGGAATGACATTGATAAAGGACATGAAAATGTTCTGGAGTGATTCCATAGGAGAAAAAAATAGTATCTAAAAAAATAAAAAACTGCCTTTGTTAGCCCATGTAATGCCGCAAATCTTCGAGCTTGATTTTCCCTTCGTAATAAGCCTTGCCAAAAATGACTCCGTACACACCCGCAACGGCCAGTTTGTCAATATCCGATACGGACCGTACGCCCCCGCTGGCTAACAGACAAATGTCAGGAAACTCGGCCAGAATCTGCTTGTATAGATCAATGGCGGGGCCTTCCATGGTACCGTCGCGGCCTACATCGGTGCATTTGACGTACTTAATGCCTTTGTCGTAATAATACCGGATCAGTTCCAGCAAATCAATCTCAGTGGTTTGTTGCCAACCGCCCGTTACAATTTTGCCGTTCATTGAGTCAGCCGTGAGTACAATGCGGTCCCGGCCATAGGTATCGATCCAGGAACTGAACTCCGGCCGATTGACCACAGCGACACTGGCAGCAGCCACATAGGTAGCCCCATTCTGGATGGCCAGTTGCACGTCCTCGCTGGTTTGGATGCCTCCACTGAAATCGACGGAAAGACTGGTGTATCCGGCAATCATACGCAACACACTGAAATTGACCACACTCCCCTTCTTTGCCCCATCCAGGTCAACCAGATGAATTCGCCGAATGCCATATTCTTCAAAAGTCTGAGCAACCTCAACGGGACTGTCGCCGTAAATGACCGGATGCTCAAAGTCGCCCGGTGGCACTTTTACGCATTTGCCCTGATAAACTGAAATAGCCGGAATAATCTGAATCATGCAGTCACTAAGATAAATGTACTGATGCGCCATTATGCAAATAAAATGCCTGAAAGCCAATAATCTGCATACTAGTATATTTCGAAATCACACAATGAACAAAAAAAAGGATTGGGTAGATTCAAAATCCGAAAGTTCATTAATGCTTTTTTTTTGGGTGTAACGTTTTTTTTGGGGGATATCGTTACATTTTTTACTTATCTATCGTAGTGATGTATAGCCTTGTTGCTCAAAGACAGCCCAAGGTTTTGCGGCAGTAATATATACTATTTTTTTATTTTTTCTACCTTCTGCAAAGAATCCATATAAGCATTGTATTCAAGTGGATTACTGAATATTGGCATATTTAATTCTTCAAAGAAGGGATGAAAATTACTTAAATAACTATTCAATTCAATCTCCTCTTCAAACCTTGGATATGTACATAATCTACCACATTCAAAACAAGCCACAATAGCAGCGACAGGTTCTTCTTGTTCATTGTAGTAAACAATGGCATGCCTTGGATCAAAGCAATCAGCAAGACCATTTACTGAGTCTTCCACAGAGTCAACTTTTGATTCTCCTACATGAAATGTAAATAAACCAAAAACTCTAGCAATTTGTGCCTCTGATAAAACAACCCCCTCTTCCGATTGGATTTTGTCAAAAAATTCTTTCGGTTCATTAGCCATCCCCAAATTCGCAGCAGGCCCTATTAAGTGAGGCTTTAAAAGATAGGCTTTTACTGTCCTATAAGCAGGCGGATTCCAATCATAACGGACAATATTACTGGTATCCTCTATCTCTTCTGTTTTTTCCTGAACGGACTGCTTTTGTTTGTTGTGTTGAGAGCAACTAACCAGTAACAAAACGAATAAACAACCAAGCAGGGTTTTGCCTTTTAAAATCATACTATTTTCAATCTTGAAGATTAGTAGGCTGATTGGCTTTTCGGGACGCAGCCAAGTAGACATTCATCAGGTTCATTAGTTTTTCGGGCTTCATACCAAAGGTATCGTGCAGGCTGCCTTCCCATCCGGCAATGCCGCGGGAAATGCTCCGCCCCATTTTGGCTTTTACATAGGGCGCGGCAAAATTAAAGGCAACCATTTTATTGAAGCCCACACTGGTTACACCAAATTCCGCAATATCCGTCCATTTAAAAAAGAATTTGCGCGACATCGAGGCACTTTCAAATCCTTCGCTGGTGAGCTTGAGGTACGATTTGCCCGGCAACAAATTAATGACAAAAACGACCATACAAATGCCGAAAAAGATAGCTGCGAACCAACCTTTCCAAGTACCCGTTGACATGATCATCCAAATACCAGAAGCTGTAAATAAGACCGAGATCAGGAGCAGAAAGCCATTCTTAACGCGGGAAGGATGTAGGATAAGGGTTTCCATAACCAAAAAATAGTATCGCTAAAAAAGTAAAAACCTGCCTTAAAACAAAAATGCAGGAACGCCAAGGTACAAAGACCCGGTCATTCCTGCAATATAGCTAGTCAAGGCTTGGGAATTATTTGTTTTCAGGACGCAACTGACGTACAGCAGCTCCGGCTTGCCACATTTCAGACTCACGCAGTTCTTTCAATTCGGCTTCCAGTTTCACACGGTAATCGCTTTGACTGTTGCTGTCGATAGACCGTTGTGATTCTTTGCCCGTTTTTACGCTGTCGTATAGTTCGCTGAATACAGGTAAGGTGGCTTCTTTGAATTTTTTCCACCAGTCCAATGCACCGCGCTGAGCAGTGGTAGAGCAGTTGGCATACATCCAATCCATTCCGTTTTCAGCTACCAACGGCATCAGCGACTGAGTCAACTCTTCAACGGTTTCGTTGAAAGCTTCAGAAGGTGAGTGACCGTTTTTGCGCAACACTTCGTACTGAGCGGCAAAAATACCCTGGATGGCACCCATCAGCGTACCCCGTTCGCCAGTCAAATCTGAATATACTTCTTTTCTGAAATCAGTTTCAAACAAATAGCCAGAACCCACACCGATACCCAGTGCAATGGCGCGTTCACGGGCTTTGCCAGTCGCATCCTGGTAGATAGCAAAGCTGGAATTCAAGCCTTTGCCAGCCAGGAACAAACGACGCAGTGAAGTTCCCGAACCTTTAGGCGCTACCAGGATAACGTCTACATCTTTGGCAGGAATGATACCGGTTTGCTCGTTGAAGGTAATGCCAAATCCGTGTGAGAAATACAACGTTTTGCCAGGAGATAAATATTTCTGAATGGTTGGCCAAAGGGTAATCTGACCGGCATCAGACAACAAGAACTGAATGATGGTTCCTTTTTGGGCAGCTTCTTCGATTTCAAACAACGTTTGACCTGGCACCCATCCGTCAGCAACTGCTTTGTCCCAAGTCTTAGAGTCTTTACGTTGGCCGATAATCACATTAAAGCCATTGTCACGAAGGTTCAACGCTTGTCCGGGGCCTTGTACGCCGTATCCGATAATGGCGATAGTTTCACTTTTCAACACTTCCCGTGCTTTTTCCATTGGAAACTCTTCCCGTGTAACTACGTCTTCTTCGACGCCGCCAAAGTTAATTTTTGCCATGATACTTAGATTGTTAGAAAATAAAAGGTAAGGTTAAAACTAAATTTATATTCATTTTTAGCTTGTTGCCACTAAAAAATAAGCGACCGTTGGAAACGGCTCGCAAAATTACTGTTTTTTTGTTGACTTCATATAAAATGCACTAGTTATCCCTTCCGATTCAGTAATAAAATAAGGCTAAATCCTGTTTGTACCGTTTAGCATCTGCAATCCAAGACTTCAGTTCGGCTAATTGGTCAGCATCCTCAATGCCATTTTCCAAGTCCGTTTTTAATTCGTCAGTCATGTTTGCAGCACGCAATACAAACACCACCGGAAAATCATCCGGCTTGGGAATGCTCATCGGAGCGTCAATGTCGTAGAGGTTGAACTTATCATTATTCCAGAAAAAATCGGCTGAAGCCGGATACCAGTGCCGATTGGGAATCCTGGCGCCTAACTCATCCATAAATGCTTCCAGTGCATACCAGTATTTGTACCCGTAACCAGGATGACTGATTTTCGCATCCAGCAAGTCAAGCGCAAATTGATCCAGTGAAGGCGCATCTGTATCAATGGCATCTATCTGCCCAGCCCGCCGATTGCAACTACTTCTCACTTTCCATCGCTTGGCCGTATTGGTATTGCCAAACCGGGTGCTTAACCGTTCTAAATTGATGCGATAAGGGGTGATTCCATAGCTCATATATCCGGAACTAACTAACTAATCCATTATTTATCAACCCATTAACCCATCATTAGTCCTGATAAACCACTTTTTCCGAGGTTTTTCCACTCAGTTCCTCCAGTTCTTCCAGAAACCGTTCGGTGCGACGTTTGGATTTGGAGATGGAAATCTGGGCCGAACGTACGAATTCGGAAACGCCAAAGGCTTTCAGTTCTTCAAACAACCGTTGGGTTTCGCTTTTGCGTCCGGTTTTTTCAATGATGATGTATTCGCGTTCTACCACCAGAATGCGGGCAAAGTGCTGACGAATCAGGTTTTCGATGGTGTTCTGGCTGTCGTTGAGAAACGGCTCCAGCGGCACTTTGTACAAAGCCAACTCCTGAAAATGCGTATCTTCCTCTTCGTACAAAAACGCACCCAATACTTCAATCAGTTTCCGGATCTGCTTCACCAGTTTCTCGGCCTTTTCGCGGGTTAGTTTTACCACTATGGTATACCGACTCACGCCAGAAACTTCTGAATCCGAGACGTTTATGCTTTCAATATTGATCTTGCGGCGGGTAAAGATAATGGTGATTGCGTTGAGCAAACCGCTTTTGTTTTCGGTCAGTACGGAGAGGATGAAGTTCCGTTCGGTATCGGGTTTGGTTGTCATTTCGTGTATAGTTAAATGGTCTGAACCGTTGATTAAAAATAGTATCTTTTAAAATGCAAAAACCGGCTTATTCTTTGATAGCCACAAACCGAAGCCGCTTGTAATCGGCAAACCATTTGCCGTCATGAAAATTGGTCGGTTTGAGTTCGGCTTTGATCTGTTGGAACACATCTGCTTTGTCTGCTTCTGATAATTGCTCCAATGAAAAGCCACGAAACATCTGAATCCAGTCGATGACGCCGTTTTCGGCATCTTCGAGTTCGGTATCGCGGTCAAAATGCGACGCAAACGTGACCCGAAAGCCGCCTTTTTCCAGTAATGTGGCGTATTCAGCCAGGCTCGGAAAATAGTTGGTATGCACGTCAGCCGTAATCCCTTTGGCGTGAAGTGCGTTTGTCAACGCCACCAATATGCGGTTTACATTGCCTTTGCCGCCAAATTCACCCACAAACCGTCCGCCAGGTTTCAACGCCTGATGCACACAGGCAATTACTTTCTCAGGTTCGTGAATCCAGTGCAACGTTGCGTTGGAAAATACGGCATCAAAGGGTTGGTCAAAATGAAAATCGGCACCGCTTTTCTCGTAAAATTCAATTTCGGGATAGGCGGATTTGGCTTTTGCCACCATGTCGGGCGATTTGTCAATGCCGATGACCAAAGCCGCGGCTTCAGCTATTTTCTTTGTCAAATGCCCCGTTCCAGCACCTAAATCCAGAATGCGTTCACCCGCCTGCGGATTGAGCAAACTGACTACATCTTCGCCGTATTGAAACACGAAGGCGTGTTTTGCATCATATAGCTGCGTATTCCAGGTTTGGGCTTCGGTGGTTGTCATGGCAAATAGTATCTTTTAAAAAGTCGAAACATGATCTTTTAATAGATTGAAAGAATAGTACATTTTAAGCAGGAATCCAATCTATTGAAAAGTTCTGTCATAGCAGTTTATACTAACCCACAGCTTTATTGTTAATACAAGGTTAGGATTTCAATAAATCAAATTCTTCAAAACGTCTATCCGTACTTTTTTTCATTTTACTGATAAATGCGATCTTATCTCCAAACTTGGTTTTCTCTTTTAACTCCAAGTAGAACAGATCATTTTTCCAGAAAGCAATTTTAATTCCTAAAGGCGTCGACTTTATGTTTAACAGGTAGTTTTTCGGTATTGTGATTGTTTCTTCTATCTCAGTCATAATGATAGGTTGACTTTTACTAATGTAAATTGAATTCTCATCAACCTCTATCTTATGACAATAGGGAACAAACCTATTAGAGAGGACAATCCCTATAATACCCAGAACAATAAAGCATAAAGGCAAAACAATAAAAGCTGAACGACTAAAAAAACTTCCGAAAACAATTGACAAAATCAGTATAGAACCCACTAATATAGAGAGTGAAGAATACAGAATATAAGTCACCTTCAAATCTATAGCGTCACCCGAAATCTGTGTTTTCATTTAGTTTGGCCAGAATAATATCACTCCAACCGAATGTCAGTAACGGAAGCACCGGCAGGCACCATTGGGAAAACGTTTTCTTCCGTTTCTACAATGGCTTCCATAAAGTACGGACCTTGCGCATCTAGCATTTTTTGAACGGCATCTCTGAGGCGTTCCCGTTTCTCTACTTTCTCGGCCGGAATCGAATACGCTTCGGCCAGCTTGATAAAGTTCGGGTTGGTCATTTCGGTAAATGAGTAGCGTTTTTCGTGGAAAAGCTGTTGCCATTGGCGCACCATACCCAGGAAGCTGTTGTTCAGTACCACGATCTTCACACCAATGTTGTATTGCATGATGGTGCCCAATT
Source organism: uncultured Sphingobacteriales bacterium (assembly GCA_963520985.1). Taxonomy (GTDB): domain Bacteria; phylum Bacteroidota; class Bacteroidia; order Cytophagales; family 172606-1; genus Xanthocytophaga. Next base: position 204,697 of record CAUQTA010000009.1, on the reverse strand, counting down.
CCTGCACGGTCATCTGGTAACCGCCGTCACCGATAATCGCAATTACCTGACGATCAGGCTTACCCAGTTTGGCTCCCATGGAAGCCGGCAACGCAAAACCCATCGTTCCTAATCCACCTGAAGTCACGTTGCTGTTGGGCAGCTTGTATTTGTAATACCGGGAGGTCGCCATTTGGTGCTGCCCCACATCGGTTACCACAATGGCTTCGCCTTTAGTCATTTCGGAAATCACGTTTACCACTTCCGACATTTTCAGCTTTTCGCTTTCTGGATTCAGGGCATCTTTAATTACCACATCGTATTCTTTCTGGTCACAGGCTCTGAATTCCGCTAACCAATCGGTATGCTTGTTTTTCTTTACCAATGGCAGCAATCCCCGCAACGCTTCGTGGGCATCGGCGTTGATGGCTACGGCGGTTTTTACGTTTTTATCAATTTCCGCCGGATCAATCTCAATATGAATCACTTTGGCTTGTGTAGCATAGGCACTCAGTTTGCCCGTTACGCGGTCATCAAAACGCATCCCAACGGCAATCAGTACGTCGCATTCGTTGGTTTTCACGTTCGGACCGTAATTGCCATGCATTCCTAAGTAGCCTACATACAACGGATGGTCAGGCGGACACGCCGACAAGCCCAATAACGTAGAGGCCATCGGAATGCCTGCTTTTTCGGCCAGTGCCAACAATTCTTTTTCGGCTCCCGAAATCAAAATGCCATGACCAACCAACATATAAGGCTTTTTGGCGGAATTAATCAGGTCAGCCGCATCCTGTAAGCTTTGCTGTGTAGGCTTTGGATAAGGTGCATAACTGCGAATCTTCACACATTTCTTGTAAGAAAATTCCATCATGGCATTCTGCACATCCTTGGTAATGTCGATCAAAACCGGACCTGGACGACCTGATTTGGCAATAAAAAACGCTTTGGCAAATACTTCCGGAATTTCATTGACATTGGTAATCTGGTAGTTCCATTTGGTAACAGGCATTGAAATGCCGATTACGTCGGTTTCCTGAAACGCATCCGTACCCAACAAAGTCGAAAACACTTGTCCGGTTACGCAAACCAGTGGCGTAGAGTCAATCTGCGCATCAGCAATGCCAGTAATCAGATTGGTCGCACCTGGCCCCGAAGTGGCAAAACACACACCCACCTCACCTGTGACGCGGGCATACCCTTGCGCGGCGTGAATGGCTCCCTGCTCGTGGCGCACCAAAATGTGCTTGAGCTGGTCGGCATAGCCATACAATGCATCGTAGATGGGCATAATGGCACCGCCGGGATAACCAAAAATGGTATGAACTCCTTCTTCGATCAGGCACCGCAATACGGCTTCCGATCCACTGATGGTGTTGTTGGCGTATTTTGTTTCTTTCTGGGCTTTTGCTTGTGCTGTCTGCATATAGTTAATTAGTTGATATCCGAAATTGATGATAGCTGAATTGAATTAATTGTAATGCGCAATGGCTTTGTACGCTTTCCCTTCGTCGTTCAACAGAAAGAATTCCACGGCATTTTTGTTGGATATGGTCTTATAATAAATCGTAATCGAATTGACACTGTTTAGCACCTCAATCAGTTCAAACTTCAGGTCCGGGTATTTCTGCAATCCCAGTTTCCAGTACTCTCCCACATTGGCTTTCCCTTTCAGCGTTCCGCTGGGCTCGTTCATCAGACTGACTATCAATGGCGTAGTCATTTCAAAATCATCAGTATAGTGACTTAAAACTTGATCTAAGTCGTGGGCATTCCAGGCAGCGACCCAGTGCTGCGCAAAATCCTGTGCTTTTTCTTTGGTTAACATAGTTGAAAAAAAATAGTATCGTTTTAAATGATAAAACCTGCCTTATTTTTTTACTCCGATAATGATTCCCGAGGCCCAGTTCTGTTTGGTAATCACCAGGTCAGTCCGACTTTCCAGATGCGCCACCAGCTTGTCTGCTTTTTCGGCGTGGCCGTCGGGCCAGTTGGCCTGCGGCAGCATGTCATCGATGATGTACAGTCCGCCGGGTTTTAGCAGAGCAATGGCCTCTTCCAGTAACAAATATTTTCCGTGCCAAGTGTCCGCAAACACGTAATCGTATTGCTTGTCTGTATTGGCTAACAGCCACTTCTCCCCATCTTCGCACACCAGCGTCAACCGTCCATCCTGCCCCAGGTGATTCCGTGCAATGTTCAGCACATTGGCATCATTGTCTACCGAAGTCAACGTAGAATCTCCATCCATTCCGTCCAGAATCCAGGCGGTTGACAAACCGGTTCCGGTTCCAAGTTCCAAGAAAGCTGCCTTTGGTTTGGAAGCCGCCAACGTCCGCAATAAGGCGCCGGTCAATGCTTCGGAGGCCATGGTAAATCCGGCTTCTTTGGTTGCTGCATCAATGGTCAAGTATTCGGCCGGATATCTGCTTTCTGCAATGGTCTGATTCATGGTTATGGGGTTCGAAATAGTATCTTTTAAAAAAGCAAAACCTCGTTCTGCATGGCACTGATTTTCGGCACCATGCAGAACGCTATTGTTTTACAGATCCGTCACGCAGCCTTGCGAAGCCGACGATACGTTTTTGATGTATTTCCGCAAAATGCCCGATGTCGCTTTGTAGGCAGGCTGCTGCCAGGCTGCTTTCCGGGCCGCCATTTCTTCGTCCGAAATCAGCACGTCAATGGTATTGTTAACGGCATCAATGCGAATGGTATCGCCATCACGAACCAACGCAATGGGCCCGCCTTCCTGCGCTTCCGGCGTAATGTGTCCTACCACAAATCCGTGTGTACCGCCCGAGAAACGTCCGTCGGTAATCATGGCCACCGAACTTCCCAGCCCAGCTCCCATAATGGCCGATGTCGGTTTTAGCATTTCAGGCATTCCGGGTCCGCCTTTCGGTCCTTCGTTGCGAATTACCACCACTTGTCCCGGCTTGATTTCGCCTTTGGAAGCGAATTCGATCAACGCTTCTTCGTTTTCGCATACTTTGGCGGTTCCTTCAAAAAACTCGCCTTCTTTGCCGGTAATTTTAGCAACTGCCCCTTCGGGAGCCAGGTTTCCAAACAAAATCTGAATGTGTCCGGTTTTCTTCAGGGCTTTTTCCAATGGGAAAACAATCTTTTGGCTCTCAAAATTCAAATCGGGAGCTTCGGCCAGATCTTCCGCAATGGTTTTTCCGGTAACCGTTACACAATCGCCATGAATCAGTCCTTGTTGGTGCAAGTATTTCATCACTGCTGGTACACCGCCGATTTCCAGCATGTCTTCCATGTAATACTTTCCGCTGGGTTTCAGATCAGCAATCAAAGGAGTGCGGTCACTAATGGCTTGGATGTCTTGCAAGGTTAATGGCACACCCACCGCATGGGCCATGGCCAGGTAATGCAAAGCCGCATTGGTCGATCCGCCCAGTGCCATTACTATTGTCAGCGCGTTTTCAAATGCTTTCCGGGTCATGATGTCGCGTGGCAGAATCTGCTTTTCCAAGAGGCTTTTCATGGCAGCGCCGATTTTCACGCATTCCTGCAACTTGCCTTCGTGCGTAGCCGGATAGGTAGAACTAAACGGCAAACTCATACCCAACGCCTCGATACTCGATGCCATGGTATTCGCGGTATACATCCCTCCGCAAGCTCCCTGGCCAGGAATGGAGTTTTGAATCACGCCTTTGTAATCTTCATCCGAAATGTTGCCGGCAAATTTCTTTCCTAATGCTTCGAAAGCCGAGATAATGTCTAGTTTCTGTCCTTTGTAACTACCCGAACGGATGGTGCCACCGTATACCATAATAGCCGGACGGTTCAAGCGGCCAATGGCCATCATGGCACCAGGCATGTTTTTGTCGCAACCCACTACGGCAATCACGCCGTCGTACCACTGGGCGCTCACCACCGTTTCAATCGAGTCGGCAATGATGTCGCGGCTGGGCAGTGAGAAACTCATGCCGTCGTTGCCGTTGGTCATGCCGTCAGATACACCTATGGTATTGAAAATCAGTCCTACCAATCCGTTTTCCTGGATGCCTTTTTTCACATATACCGACAGTCCGTTCAGGTGCATGTTGCAGGGATTGCCTTCGTAGCCAGTGCTGGCAATGCCAATCTGCGGCTTCTGCATGTCTTCTTCGGTAAGGCCAATGCCGTAAAGCATGGCTTGGGCGGCAGGATTAGTTACTTCCTGAGTTAGGGTGCGGGAGTACTTGTTCAGTGATTCGCTCATTGGTAATAAGAGTTCCTTGTTGAAATTCAGGTTATGTTATTAGTTATATCTTAAAGTACAGTTGGGGTTTTCCGTTTTTCACTTATACTATTTTGTGCCAAACAAAACAGCCTTTCATACGCAAGTACAAAAGGCTGTCAGACATATTCCTGCAGGAGCACTACGTTGTGCACTGGCTTGCGATGCGGAATATGAATGGGTTGATTTCATTTTCTTCAAAACTAAAGTGTAAAAAAAAAGACCTTTCTATGGTGAGAAAGGTCTTTCTTAGGTACGTGATGCCTTTCTCACCTTGTAGAGGAGAGTAGTACCACGACCAGAATAATATGTTGTATGAGTAATTTCACTTAGTATTTTCCGTAAAAGTGCTGCTAATTTCCGGACTATTTTCTATTTCTCCAAACAAAAACCAGTATATTTTCGAAAGAAGAGGTTTTACCATATTTTATTTGCCGTTATGTACAGCTTATTTATATAAATACGTTCCAAATTCGTTTCATTCCCCAATAATACGCTGCCTCCCCAAATACGTTGATGTAAGAAATAAAGACATCCTTGTACTTTAACATGATCGGGTTACTAAAAACAAATCCTTGATTTAGAAACACATAGCCATTTCATAGACGTTGGCTATTTTTTTTCTAGTTGGTCAAAAAATACACAATCCACTCACGATCAACGTTTTAATAAAAAGCATCAACCAGCATTATGCCCATAATGCAAACGATATCAGAAGTTTTCTTACACTCCTCCCGCTCTTCCTTAAAAGCAATTTTTCTACAACGCAGCTTATGCGAGTTTTGTTACCGGTTCCCAAAACAATTCTACCTGAAAAAGTAAATGCGGATTTCTTCTTTCAGGTTGGTCTGTTTTAGGTCTAGGTTAATCTGCAACTTCCTCTACATGTACACAGTTGGGCTGAGAATCCGGGGGGTTTTTGATTACTCTGAGATACTATTTTTTAGTGCCTGTTCTGGTATAAAGTTGCAAAGGCAGAGGTGTTTGGTATATCTGACCCGAATGGTTACGCACAAACCACTTATAAAGTCAGACTGGTCTTACTAACACCTCTTTACCCACAATGTTTAAATATCTACTGCCGCTTGTAATTTTCATTGCGACTTCGCTCCACGCTGTGCTGGGGCAGAATACGGCTAAGCAGATAGCCAGCGATTCGATTCCCAGTCAAGACTTTTATTTCATGTCATTGGAAGAGTTACTGAAACTCAAGGCTTCAGGTGTTACGCTTTCCAGTGAGATGGAAAAACTACTCAATACCATGATCGGAGTAGCCTCACAAAAAGGCCAGTCGTCCCGCAAATCTCCCAGTATTATTTCACTGATTACTGAAGAAGAAATCGCCGCTTCGGGTGCCCGTGATCTAATTGATGTTCTGAGACTTGTTCCTGGATTTCAGTTTGGGTTGGACACGCAGGGAGCCATCGGACTGGGCATACGTGGCAATTGGGGACATGAAGGCAAAGTATTGCTATTGCTGGATGGCCAGGAAATGAACGAGACGCTTTACAGCACTTTGCAGTTTGGCAATCACTTTGACGTCAGCCAGATCAAACGCATCGAGATCATCCGTGGTCCGGGATCTGCCATTTACGGTGGTTTTGCAGAATATGCCGTTATCAGCATCATTACCAAAAGCTATCAGGATCTGAACGGAATCCAGGTTACAGGAACGTATGGCGCCATGCAACAGGCCTATGCACGCCGGAACCTGAGTGTATCAGCAGGAAAAAAATTCGGTGACTGGGGCGTTAGTCTCTCTTTATTCAAAGGTCAGGGACAGCGCAGCGACCAAAACTACACCGGTTTCGACGGCAGTATTTCGAAAATAGACACGACTTTTAGCGGCTCCGAGATAGTGCGTATCGATACTACTTATAGTAGTCCTTCTTATTCGATGAAAGGCAACTCTCAACTTGATCCCACCAATGTGAATGTAGGGGTTACCTACAAAAACTGGAGCTTTCGCGGCATTTACGACCAATACCGCAATACCATGCGTGACGGGTATGGCACTACACTGAGCCAGACCTATGCAAATGATTTCACCAGCTGGTATGCAGAATTGAAATACAAATGGAAAATAAACGAAAAACTGACCATCACACCACGCTTCAACTTTAAGCGTCAGATTCCGTGGGCTTTTGCCGGAAATACCGATGAGTACCCGTCTTACCACAAACAAGCTGACCGCACCCGGGGCAATGTGACGCTTAACTATGATTTGTCGCGTCGTGTCAATATCGTTGCGGGCGGCGAATTTTTCAATGACAAGGGCATTAATCTTTCGCAGTTTGTAGACAGTTTGTTTTACAACAATTCCCGCAAAGTCAGTTTTAATAACCGCGCCGTTTTTGCACAGTCCTTGTTCAAGCTTCCCATTGCCTATGTCACCGTCGGGATGCGGTACGATTACAACGATGCTTTTGGCTCGGCATTTGTACCCCGGCTGGGCATTACCCGCAAATTTGACAAACTCCATCTGAAACTCCTGTATTCCAGCGCCTTCCGGGCACCTGGCATTGAAAACATCAACTTTGCGGTGGACAACCAGATCAGACCCGAAAAAAGCAACGTGCTGGAAATGGAAGTGGGATACCAGATCGGTAAAAACTCTTTCCTGACTGTCAATGCCTTTGATATTACTACCCTCAATCCGATTGTGTACGATTTTGATGGCGGCGACAGTTACCGTAATTTTCCCAGAAGCGGCAGCAGCGGACTGGAAATGGAATACCGTCTGAAAGACACCTGGGGATTTCTGACGTTTACCTATGCCTTCTATACCAGTGCCTGGAAGAAAGAGAACGTGACCTCGTATACCGTACCCGGTCGAAAAAACCTGGCACTGGCCTTTCCGGCCCATCAGCTGGGCATAAACGGCACCTGGTATCTGGGGTTAGGCTGGAAGGCCAATGTGTCGGGCACATTTCTGAGTAGCCGCTATGGGTATACCGCCCCTGAAGAAGTGAGTCGGTTTGCCCCTACTCTCTTGTTTAACACATTCATACGCAAAGAGAACCTTCTTGCCAAAGGACTGGAACTGGGATTTGGAATGTATGATATTCTGAATCAGAAATTTGCGTTTCTGCAGCCTTATTCGGGCGGTCATGCTCCGTTGCCTGGACCATCCCGCGAGTTTTTGCTCAAAGTTTCTTATACCATCCAATAACCCATTAATGAATCTCATCCCTTTTATGAAAAAATATTTATTTCTGCTGGCACTAGGATTGTTCTTATCCGGATTTTCCAGGGTATCAGCACAGGAAATTGACAGCAAACTCACGTGTGTGTTCATCTACAATTTTACCAAATACATCAAATGGCCGGCCACTACCGAAACCGGCGATTTTGTGATCGGCATACTGGGTGAGTCGCCCATTGAGGCCGAACTGGTGAAGTTGACTTCCAAGCTGAAAGTGAATGGCGTACGCAACATTGTAGTAAAAAAGCTTGCTCCTACCGCTACTGGCCCTACACTACAAGGATGCCATATTTTGTACATTTCCAATAAGCTTAACAAACAACTGAAAGACATTGCAGCCACCATAAACGAGGCTCCCGTATTAATGATAAGTGAAGGAATGGGAATGACCAACAAAGGAAGCGTTATCAGCATTTACATTGACGAAGATACGGATAAAATCAAACTGGAACTCAACAAGAAAACACTGGAAAATCATAAAATGAAAGCTTCTTCCGAATTACTTGCCTTGGCAGTAGTCATCTAAATAAAGCATCTTATCCAAACTTTATCACTCATACTCAAATACCTGTCTACACCATTATGAATCTTTACTACAATCCGTCTTCCAAAAACATGTCTTTTCTGAAAGTAGCAGCACTATGTGCTGTATTTTTTGCCATAGTCGCCGGAAACAGCATGGCGCAGTCGCCCGAAAGTAAAATCAAAGCCATTTTCATTTACAATTTTACACGTCACATCAACTGGCCCGAATCAGCGGGTACGTTTACCATCGGCATTGTGGGCGAAAGCGACCTGGCCCTGGAACTGGAAAAGATTATCACCAACTCCCAAGCCTCCAGCACCCGAACGGTCGTGATCAAGAAGCTGGCTAACACACAGGCTGTAGGCAATGCACAAGGATATAATATCTTGTATTTTTCCGCGAACGAATCTTCATCTATCAAAAGTGTCTCTGATCGTACTGGCAAAGCGCCTGTCTTATTTATTACAGAAGGATCGGGACAGAGTCGCAAAGGCAGTACCATCAGCTTTTTCAGAGACGACGCCAGCAAAATTAAATTTGAACTCAACAAAACGGCATTAGAATCGCATAGCATGAAAGCTTCGGGCGATTTGCTGCGCCTGGCAGTCTTGACAGAAAACTGAATGTAGTATTTGTAGCGGGCAAAAGTGGGAATAACTCAGTTGGCAAGGCGGCCTCCCAAGCCATCTTCATGTCATTGGTTCTCTGCCTGCGAGCAGACAGGGAGGCTCTTCTTCTGCTCATCGCATTGCATCCTTCAAGCAATTGGAGGATTTTTTTATTTTGTATCATTCCAAGTCAAGTATTTACACAAGGCACTCTTATTCAGTAAATTATATTATTTTTATATGTAATTTACTGAATAAATTTCATATATTAAACCCGTATTAACAATCGGTTACAGAAAAATAATGTATCCAAAAATTTGCAAATTTGATTTCAGCCTGTTTACCTTTGTAGCACATTTGGTATAAACCCCAAAATAAACAACACATTCACATGTTACGTCACATTACATATCGTCAGGCAGCTTCATGCAAACTACCGTTCTTCGGGATGAAGAATGATAGTAACGTGGAGAGACTGCATCCGGGCGTCTGTGTATGTGACCCGCAAGAAAATCGACCTTAGGTTTTACTTAGCAACTAGTCATACAGCACTCAGCCCGGATCCCAAAGATTCGGGCTTTTTTATTTTCCATCCGCTTTTGAATTGGGCGTTTCTGGCTCTGAGATAAAACCGGATGGTAAAACGCGAAAGCGAACAAAAACAAAATTTCAATTCATTCAGAATATTCAGAAAGAAACGTCTGACGAGTATACTGGAAACGTTCTTTGACATATTGGCAACTATTGCTCTGTCGGCTAAAGGCAAAGCTTTCCGACTTTGACTCGGAAGATGGACGTTCGAATCGTCCCGGAGCAACAACGGATTTAGGAATTCGGAGGGCGGATTGCGGGTTTGGAAATACTATGTTTTTAAAACACGAAATCTCTCCCACTTCCTAACCACAATCTTGGGTGTCGTAGAATAGCGTTACTTCGACTTTTAATCGACTGGTCATGGGTTCGAGTCCCATCTCCTCCACACAGAAAAACAACACTTGGGGGAAGTAGCTCAGCTGGTAGAGCAGTTCGTACGCTTTTCGTTCTTTACCCCAATCTGCTCCCTTCGGCAAATGGCTTAAGCCGTCACGCTTTCGACGTGAAGTTACGGGTTCGATTCCCGTAGGGAGTACACGTTTGCAATTAGTATCGCCGGACTGATCGAAACCGGCATCTGTAAATCCAATCGTTCACTTAAAACTGAAACAAAATGGCAGAATTAATTTATCACGTGGCCACCACAACCGATGGCTTTATTGCAGATCCTCAAGGGAAAGCAGATGGATCAGTCTTTTTGTATGAGGGAGACCACATTCCGGATTTTCTTAACCACATAAAGGAATACGCAGCTGTTTTGATGGGCCGTAAAACGTATGAGTTTGGGTACCAGTTCGGTATGAAACCGGGCGAGGCTGGTTACAAAGGCATCAAGCACTATGTGTTTTCAAAAAACATCGGGTTTGACTCTAATGAAGAAGTTGAAGTTGTGCAAACAGATGCCGTTGCTTTTACAAAGCAGTTGAAAACCACACTCGGCAACACCAAGATCTGGCTTTGCGGTGGCGCCGAACTGGCAAACAGCTTACTGGAAGCACAACTGATTGACACACTGATCCTTAAAATTAATCCGGTGCTGATTGGGCAAGGCATTCCCTTGTTTAGCCAAAGTTCAAAACAGGTGAAGCTGCAACTGCTCGACTTAAAAAAATACGAGAATGGGGTGCTGCTTCCCACCTACAAAATTGAATATACTTGATTGTAAAAACCTGCGAGTGTCGTAAGTAAGGGTTACTTCGGAAATAATTGGTTCGACTCCAATCTCGCCCCCAACTCAAAGTGAGTTTTTACATGGGGCGAGAATCTCCTGACAGTGAATAGCTTTCGGGAGAAAACACCCTCGCTGTCTGTTACCTCATCGGTGCAACTAGCTAACCGACCATCGGCAAGACGTTCTTTTCGCTAAAGCTAATCTGCATACCGCCGATGGTTTTTTTTCGGTCTGTTGGTCCAACGGCTTACGATGCCTGACTGTCTATCTGGCGATACGGGTTCGATTCCCGTACAGACCGCCCGGTTGAAAACCCCGAAAGTGCCGACTGGAAATCGGCCTAATTCGCCCACGTGTATGTGAACATCTACCTTCACCCCTGTGCTTCACAGGGTCGTTTAAGCAAGACACACTGCCTGCGAAAATAGTATGTTGAGAAAAGCAAAAACCAACCTATAGCTTTGACTATCAATTAATTCTGTGAGAGTGGCCGAGTTGGTCAAGGCACTGCACTGAAAATGCAGCCATGTTGGTTCGATTCCAACCTGTCACACCAAAAGTGCCGTAAGGAAGAGTTACATCGTAACTATAACGGTCCTAAGGTAGTGTAGATCGGGCAACCGATTGAGCGAAGCCAATGCCTGCAAAGGCGCAAGTTCCACCCTGGTGGAATGTCGAAGGCGAGTCCACTGTCTGTACGCGTGCGTCACAGATAAGGACGACGGCGAAAAGCCAGATCTCTTCCTGCTTGTTGCCTTTTACCTGGAGAGGTGCCGGAGTGGTTATCGGGGCAGTCTGCTAAACTGTTGTACGCTGAAAGGGGTACCGCGGGTTCGAATCCCGCCTTCTCCGCTGTTCGATTTTGAATGAGTGAATGTTGAATAAAGGACTAAAATAGTATCTCCTTTAATAACAAAACCCTGGTACTCAGTCATTCATAATTTACTCATTCAAAATTATTCTCGGGGTGTAGCGTAGTCCGGTTATCGCGCTTGCTTTGGGAGCAAGAGGTCGCAGGTTCGAATCCTGCCACCCCGACAAAAGAGTGCCGTAGAAAAAAGATACTTCGAAAAATGTCGTCCCGTCAGGGGCCGTAGGTTCGAATCCTACTTCTGATTTGTCAGAATGGCGGAGTGGTTGAACGCAACATTCACACACTTTTTTCGCCAATCGCCTCTTTACTAATTAGATTCTGGAAGTGCGCCGGAGTTGGAGAGCCAGAGCAGACTGTAAATCTGTTGCCTTCGGGCTGAGTAGGTTCGAATCCTACTACTTCCACTGAGAGTGCCGTAGAGAAATGTTACTTCGACACGCTGAATTCATAACTCGGTGCCTTCGGGCGTGCAGGTGCAAATCCTGCTCACGCATTGCGTGATGGTGGAACTACAACAGTCATTTCTCGTCTTTTGCCTCTTTTATTCGCCTGTAGCTCAGGGGTAGAGCATCTGTCTGATACACAGAAGGCCACAGGTTCAAATCCTGTCAGGCGAACGTTACAATGTTGAATTTTGAATGAGGGAATAAGGGGGTTTTGTGTTTTAAAAAGATACTATTTTAAATTCCGAAATCCGCCTTCCGAAATCCGAATTTATGCCCGAGTGGTGAAACTGGCAGCCACACTGGTCTCAGAAACCAGGGCCGAAAGGCGATACAGGTTCGAATCCTGTCTTGGGTACCTATTGCTTCGTCGTTCAAGGGACAGGACAGCTGGCTACGAACCAGCAGATGGACGTTCGATTCGTTCCGAAGCAACCAAGAGTGCCATCGAAAAGTGATCCTTCGCTAGACTGAAAATCTAAACTGATTCACAGACACTTTTCATCCATTGCCTCTTTTCTTATTTCACAATTACTACAACTACCTGAAAACCTGCTTTTATTAAGTGTCGATTGTCACCTTTTATTACTACAACTATGAAATTTAACACATTTACCAAAAACAAAAACCAGGCCGTGAATCACGCGGGCGAAATCGCGTACACGGTCACGCCTGAACTGGAGCTGTATGCAACGGTAGTAACTGCCTCGCTATCAGATCAGTTTTACGAAAAAGCGGATAAAAAAATTGAACGCATCCGCGAACTGATTAGCAAAGTGAATCCGCTGTTTGTGGCGCAACTGGCCGTTTACACCCGCGAACAAATGCACCTGCGTTCGGTGCCAATGGTGCTGGCGATAGAGCTGGCTCGGGTACACACCGGCGACCAACTGGTATCAAAACTGGTGAGCCGGATTATCCAGCGTGCCGATGAAATTACCGAACTGCTGGCTTACTACCAGGCCGCTAACCAACGTGACGGTATGAAAAAGCTGGGCAAACTGTCGAAACAGCTGCAACGGGGTATCGCACTGGCATTCAATAAGTTCGATGAATACCAATTTGCCAAATACAACCGTGATGCCGAGGTTAAACTGCGCGATGCGCTGTTTCTGTCGCACCCAAAAGCCAAAGACGAAGCACAGCAAATTCTGTTCAACAAAATCGTGAACAACGAACTGGCAACGCCTTACACCTGGGAAGTGGAGCTGTCGGTACTGGGCCAGCAAGCGTTTGAAAAAGACACAGATCGCCAGACGGCAGTGAAAGCCAAATGGGAAGAGTTGATCGATTCGGGCAAGCTGGGTTACATGGCTCTGCTGCGCAACCTGCGTAACATTCTGCTGAACGGTGTAAGTCAAGCACACATCAGCAAAGTAGCCAATCGACTGGCCAACGAATGGGAAGTGCGTAAATCGAAACAACTACCCTTCCGTTTTCTAGCGGCTTACCGCGAACTGAAAGAAGTAAATTCTCTGTACACTTCGCTGATTCTGAACGCACTGGAAGACGCCGTTAAAGTGAGTGCAGCAAACATTACGGGTTTTGACATTGAAACCAACGTGCTGCTAGCTTGCGATGTGTCAGGTTCCATGCAAACGTTTGTTTCGCCACGCAGCCGTATTCAAAACTACGACATTGGTCTGATGCTGGCGATGCTGCTGCAATCGCGTAGCAAAGCGGTGGTTTCGGGTTTCTTCGGCGATACCTGGAAAATCGTAAACCTCGCAAGCAATCAGATTCTGGCCAATGTGGACGAGCTGCGTCGTCGGGAAGGTGAAGTCGGCTACTCGACCAACGGCTACCTGGTCATCAAAGATCTGATTGACCGAAAGGTGGTTATGGACAAGGTCCTGATTTTCACCGACTGCCAGCTATGGAACAGCAACGGAAACGGTTACACTATTGCGGGTCTGTGGAAACAGTACAAAGCCCTAGCTCCCAACGCCAAACTGTATCTGTTTGACCTGGCTGGTTACGGTCAACTGCCCCTACGCACCGAAGGCAACGATGTTTTTCTGATTGCCGGTTGGTCTGATAAAGTATTTGACATACTGGCAGCCATCGAAAACGGCAGCACGGCTCTGGCCGAACTGGGTAAGATTACCTTGGATTAGAAGCCTGCCCCTCCCGCGGAGGGGAGTAAAAGGAAACCCCACCCTAAATCCCTCCCCATCAGGGAGGGACTTTTACAGTCGCGAATCTTACTCCCCTCTCTGGAGGAGAGGGGCTGGGGGTGAGGTTTTTACATTTCAAAACATACTATTTTCAGAGACATCTAAAGAAAGTCCCTTCCTTCGAAGGGGATTTAGGGGAGGCCCATAATCATGAACCAACTATTTGAACTATCCAAAACCGAAAAGAAGTTGCTGATGGTGTATCCACGCGGAGAAGACCTATTCTGGCTGGGGTACGTACTTCGTCACACTTCTGAAATTGTTGAATTGCAGCACTTTTCGCACCTGGGTCAGCCCGATGGCATTGTGGTCGAGAAAATCGACAACATCGAACGGGTTGAGTTTAGCAACGACTATGTACGCGCATTCAACCATCTGATTACCAACTACCAAGCTATGGAAACACAAACAATTCATCAATTAGAAGAACACGTGATCGACGACTGGAATGTGAGCATTCTGAAACAATTTGTCGGAACGCAGAAACTGGTAACCATCCAAATCAACGGCAGCACCGAGATGGGGTTTCCCAAGGAAGTGACCGACGAGTTTCTGGTGTGGCATTCAGTGGGCAAATTGGGCGAAGATCACGGTTTGGTTTGCTTCCGCATCAGCGATGTCAGTGCCATTCAGGCCGATACGTTTCGCAACCGAAAAGCCGAATTTTTGTATCGCTGGCGCAAGGAAAATCAAAAACAGAAACAAGAATAAAGTGAGACACAAGACACTAGACATGAGATGTTAGAAGTATCATCAATTCAATAAATCATCTTTTATATCTTATGTCTAGTGTCTTATGTCTCACCTCATTATTTACATTTTAACAACTACAACTATGAAAGACTTACAGAACATCCGCAACATTGGTTTTATTGCCCACGTCGATTCGGGCAAAACCACGCTTACCGAAGAGATTCTCTTCATTGCCGAAGCGATTCACCGCAGGGGCAGTGTCGATGATGGCAACACGGTAACCGACAGTTCGCCGGAAGAGCAAAAGCGCAAAATTACCATCAAGGCATCTTGTGTAAAGTTCTTCTGGAAAGTAACGCACTAGTCCACAATGGGATAGGGTAGAAAATAGTATCTTTTGAAATACGAAAATCTACCCTATCCCTTTCTAAAAACTTTTGGGTGTCGTAGAGAAGAGTTACTTCGATTATGGTTCGGCGGGTCGCAGGTTCAAATCCTGCTTCTGCTTGCGCAGAATAGCTCAGCGGTAGAGCAGCATACAGTCTCTTTTCGCCTTTTACCCCAAATTTTAATTTAGAATGAGTGAATTTTAGAATGAGGAAATAGTATCTCTGAAAAATGAAAAACCATTCTAACATTCACTCATTTACTCATTCAACATTGCTCATTGCGGAATGTCAGAAGCTGGTATCTGGGAGGTCTCATAAGCCTCTGCCTCGTGCCTCGCGGGTTCGACTCCCGCTTCCGCAACCGAGAGTGCCGTAAAGAAGTGATACTTCGGTTAGAACAATTGACTCTTAATCAATAGGTAGCAGGTTCAAATCCTGCCTTTCACCGGCTGGTGATTGTAGTTCATCAAACACACTTCTTGTCCGTTGCCTCTTGTTTTATTCGCCTGTAACTCAGCGGCTAGAGTACCTCACTTTTAATGAGGGAGTCATGGGTTCAAATCCCATCAGGCGAACCAAGCAAAATTTCAGAAGACGAATTGCCAAAACCGCTTCCCTACTTTCTTACGAAGGTGTCGTAAATCAGAGTTACTTCTAGTTCAACTTCTGAATTATAGCTTAATCGAGACAAAGCGTCCTGCTAGTCAGGAAGATGCGGTAAAAGCCCGTCACCAGTCTCTGATTGCCTGTTACCCTTTTTTCAACCAACCCAACCGATTCGTTATGACTACCTGGTACTTATTCAAAAGTCAACAATTCCGACGCGAAAGCCAGTCGCTTTTGCAGTCGCATCTTTCTAGCCAATCGGCACCAAACGAAAGCAAGCACTTGGTACAGAATAAGATAACCAGCGGGTCATCGAATCTGGAAACGAAAAGTAAACAAAATCAGAAGTCGATTTGGTTAACCTCTATCCATGAAATGGAATAAATAACCAATCGATTTCTTAAATAGAAAACACTACATTACTACAACGATGAGAAAACTAGCTTCCATACAACGCATCAAAGCCCTGGAGCCCATTGCCGATGCCGACGCCATTGAAAAAGCCACGGTTTTGGGCTGGCAATTGGTCGTCAAAAAGGGCGAATTCCAGGTAGGTGACCTCTGCGTTTACTGCGAAATCGACAGTCTGCTGCCAGACCGTCCGGAATTTGAATTTCTCAAAGCACGGGGCATGAGAATCCGGACGGTCCGTTTGCGTGGCCAGATTTCACAAGGCATCTGCTTTCCACTCAGTATTTTACCTAATGGCACTGACATTCAAGAAGATACTGATGTTACCGACCTACTGGAAATTATTAAGTACGAGCCACCAATTCCTGCTTCACTTGCCGGAGTAGCCAAAGGGTTGTTCCCAAGCTTCATTCCAAAAACCGACGAAACGCGGGTTCAGGTGTTACAGGAAACCTTGGATAAATTTGAGAATGAACGTTGTTACGTTACCGAAAAACTGGATGGTTCATCGGTGACGTACTACCTGAAAGACGGCGAATTTGGCGTATGCAGCCGTAACCTGGAATTACTCGAAACGCCTGAAAACTCACTGTGGAAAGTAGCCCGCCAGTTTCAGATTGAAGAAAAACTCAAATCGTTGGGAGGCAACTTTGCGCTGCAAGGCGAAATCATTGGCGAAGGCATTCAAGGCAATTTGTACAAACTCAAAGGCCAATCGGTGCAATTCTTCAACCTGTTTGATATTGACAATTACAAATTCGTTGATTTTGAGAGGTTTACCCAAGCCTTAGAGTCACTACAACTGACAACTGTGCCCATTTTGGCAACCGATTACACCCTTACCAACAACATTGCCTCGTTGGTTGATAAATCAAAAGCAAAATCGGTCCTGAATCCGGCGGTTTGGCGGGAAGGCATCGTCATTCGTCCACTCACCGAAAAGCGTGATTTGATGGGACGGGTTTCGTTCAAAGCCATCAATCCAGAGTTTTTGCTGAAATACGAGTAAGAAACCCCACCCTAAATCCCTCCCCACTAGGGAGGGACTTGACAGTCGCGAAACAAAGCTCCCCTCTCTGAAGGAGAGGGGCTGGGGGTGAGGTTTTTAGATAACAATAGTATCTTTTAAAATACCAAAATCTTCCCATGAAACCTGTAGAGCCTTTTTTTGTCACACACCTGATTCCAGATTTGGATCAGAAGCTAATCGAATTGCTGAAATCACTGACGCCTGCCGATTGGAATAAACAAACACTGGCTCCGCAGTGGAAGGTAAAAGATGTGGTAACGCACATGCTGGATATCACCTGCCGGGGCATCTCGTCAGGCCGCGACCAGCACAGCGTTCCACCTGACGTTGCGATTCATTCGTACCAAGATTTGATAGAATATCTGAACCAACTGAACGGAGATTGGGCAAAAGTCACCCAGCGACTGAGCCCGCAAGTGCTCATTCAGTTGCTGCAAGCCACTTTACCGGATTATGCCGCGTACTTGGCTACGCTTGACCCATTCGCAAAAGCCATATATTCAGTGGCTTGGGCAGGCGAAAGCGAATCGCAAAACTGGTTTCATCTGGCGCGTGAGTACTCCGAAAAATGGCACCATCAGCAACAGATTCGTCAAGCGGTGGGTCAAGAAACTGAATTGCTAAAGCCTGAATGGTATTTACTATTTCTGGATGTTTCGATGCGAGCCTTGCCACATCATTACCGGAATATACAGGCTCCTGTTGGCAGTCTAATTCAGTTTTCAGTGACCGATATGCCGGGAAGCTGGTATTTGCAAAAGACCGAAACCGGTTGGCAGCTTTTCGCCGAAAGTTCACAACACCCTACTTGCCAGGTGACGCTGGACAAAGCCATCTCCTGGAAAATTTTCACCAAGGCAGCAACCGCGTCAGAATCCCGGCAATACATTACCATACAGGGCGATAGGTCTTTGGGTGAAGGAATTTTAACGCTGATAGCCGTCATCGCCTAAGTACAAATAGTATCTTTTAAAAACGAAAAACCCATGATCAGAGCAACGATAAAGAGCAAGGTGGATGAGGATATTTGCCTGATGCTCAACTTTGAAAACCATGCCCCCAATTACCTGTGCGATTGTGGGTTTGCCAGCGAACTCACCGTAAAAGACTGCCGCGATGTGGCGGCAATTTTTGTAAGCCATACCCACATCGATCATTTCATTGGCTTTGACAACGTTATGCGTCATCAGATGGGCAGTGGCAAACGGGTGATTGTCTGTGGCAGCACCGGTTTAGCCAAACACGTACAAGCCAAATTACAGGCATATCAATGGAATCTCTTAGTTGAAAACGACCCAACGAATACAAGCTACGAAGTGCGCGAAGTAACCGACAATCAGCATATTACGGTCTTTTTGTTGGAAGCGCCCAATTGGGAACGCCAGGAAATCAATACTTATACCGATGCTGTTGTTTTTGAAAACGAAGCCTTTTCTGTACGCTACACCTTGCTTGATCATGGGGTGCCTTCGGTGGCTTATTTGTTTGAAGAACCAACGAAGGTGAAACTCAATTTGGCTGGAAGTCCGCACAAACCGGGAAAATGGGCGCAACAGCTCAAACAAGCGTACGCCGAATCCAAACCGGAACAACGGATTGAAATAGAGGGAATTGCGTATCCGGCTTCCGAGTTGTTTCAGTGGCTTCAGTCGGAGCCGGGTTACAGGCTCGGCTACATCATGGATCACCACGCAAATGAAGCCAATCATCAGAAAATCAGGAATTTACTCCATGAGGCGGATGAAGTATACATTGAGTCGTATTACACCGAAGAGGAAAAAGAATTTGCCGAAAAGAACAAACACAGTACGGCCCGGCAGTCGGGCAAGGTAGCCCGCGAGGCACAGATCAAGAAAGCGATTCCTGTTCATTTTTCGCGCCGCTATCACCAGGAAGACGGACAACAAACCGTACGAGCCGAGTTTTTTGCTGCTTTTACACAACTATGAAAACATAAAATTATGACCAAACCACGAACACTCTTTGTCGGGCTGGAAGAGCCGGAAGTGCAAGCCATCACGCAACGAGCCGATTGCCTCAGCGTAGTCTATGAACACATGCCCAAGGTAAAACTCATTGACAATGAGCTTTTTGCTGAAAGTCGTCTGCATCCCAACCGTTTTCTTAAAATCGACAAAGTAGTGTATCATGGCATTTTTGAAAATGATTTTGACTTGATTACCCTTCTGGCTCTGTGGAATGGTCTCTGCTTGCCCAATGCCGGTGGCATGATGGATTGCCGGTTGCGTCATTCGGGGTTGGTGCGGGCATTGCGGGTTTCCCGTTTTGGCAACCTGCCCAGAAGCATGTCGCTACAGGCGGGTGAGTGGCAAGCAGAAACCGAAACCGTTGCCAAATGGAGCAATTGGCATTGCGGTGAAAACAAAGCACGCTTTCTGGGGGAGTGGACTTCTCCCAACGAAATCACGGTGTATGAGCCGTTTATTGAAGGCGAAGCGGTACGTATCATGCTGGTGGGAGATCAGGCTTGGCAAATTCAGCTGAAAGGAGACGATTGGTTGAAATCCATTCATCACCAGGAAGCGGCCCAAATGCCGATTGACGCCGAACTTTTGAAAGATGCCCTGCGTCTGGCTGATTATTTTCAACTTTCGCTGGCAGGGATTGATTACATAACTGACAATCACGGCAATAACTATTTGCTGGAAGTAAATCACATTCCGAACATAACTGTATTTCCGTTTATTCGCGAAGCTTACATCGATTTCGCAATAAATTGGATTGGGTCCTCCCAGCCCCTCCCGTGGAGGGGAATGAAATGAAACCCCACCCTAAATCCCTCCCCACTGAGGGAGAGACTTTTACTTTCGCGAAACAAACTCCCTTCCCCTAGTGGGGGAAGGTCTGGGGATAGGGGTCATTTTCAAAAGGGTCTTTCGATTTCAAAACATACTATTTTCAAACACAATTAATAAAACTCCCTCCACGGGAGGGGTTGGGGGAGGCTTTCAACTATGCAACTACAAGTACAACTATTCTTACAAACCCATCCGCTGGAAGAGTTGACCACTCGCTACGGAATCCGGGCAAACCGGCACAAGAAATACCCCAATCTGGTGCAATTGAAATACGACCAGCTTGAATCGCCGATGCGCGATCCGCTGGTGCAGGAATGCCGGGGAATCATTCTGGATGAGGCCGAAAACTGGAAAGTGGTTGCGTTTCCGTTTCGCAAGTTTTTCAACTACGACGAGTTTTATGCCGATGCCATTCAATGGACGCAGGCGCGGGTGTACGAAAAGCTCGACGGCTCCATTATGACGCTGTATTTTTACAACAACGAATGGCAGGTAGCATCGGCCAGCTTGCCCGATGCCTCCGGAATCGTTCGGTATCAGACATTTACCATTGGTGAGCTGTTCTGGCAAACCTGGAAAAGCAAAGGCTATCAATTGCCCGCTGATACCAGTCGCTGCTACGTTTTTGAGTTGACGTCACCTTACACGCAAGTAGTGGTGCCGTATACCGAAAGCAATCTGCACCTGATCGGAGCCCGTAATGTCGCTACTGGTCAGGAAGAATTTCCGGAAACCGTTGCGCAAGAATACGGTTGGCAGGTGGTTCCGTCTTTTCCGTTATCGGCTTTGGAACAGGTTTTGGAAGCGGGTCAGCAACTCAACCCGATGAAGCAGGAAGGCTTCGTGGTGTGCGACCATCAGTTTAACCGCGTCAAAATTAAGTCGTTGCAGTATGTAAGCATTGGCTTTCTGAAAGGCATCGACGATAAAAATACCAGGCGATATCTGTTGGAAATCATTAAAACCAATGAAGGTTCCGAGTTTTTGTCTTACATGCCCGAATACACGCCGGCATTTACCGAACTTAAAACCAAATACGACGCACTGATCAGCGAATTGGAAGCCCATTGGCAGCAAATCAAAAACCTGGACGACAAACGAGCTTTTGGCATCAGTGCCAGCAGCACCAAAATTCCAGGCGTGTTTTTTCAGCTACGCGACCAGAAAATACGTTCTATCAAACATTATCTCTACGAAATGAAAACCCAGGCTTTGCTTGACATCATCAACAAAATGACCTGATGGCAAAGCCGGGTTTTGGCAATTTCAGAGATACTATTTTATCATTTCTGAAAAATGCTACAACTATGAAACTTTTACTAGTACATCAACAAACCGCTTTGGGCGAGGCGTGGAGACATTATTTCGGGCAGGAACCCAACGTTCAGATTCTACATGCCGACATTACTCAACTTGCCTGCGATGCCGTGGTGAGTCCGGCCAATTCGTTTGGCTTCATGGATGGCGGCTTGGATTATGCTCTTTCCGAACGGTTTGGATGGGACTTGCAAGACCGCCTGCAAGCAGAAATCGCGTTACTTCCTGAAGGGGAATTGCTGGTAGGCAAAGCATTGATTTTGGAGACGGGCGATGCAACTGTTCCTTACCTGATTTCCGCCCCAACGATGCGGGTTCCCATGGATTTTAACATTTCTACTTCTGTGAATGCATATCTGGCAATGAAGGCTTTGCTCATTGCAGCCAAAACAAAGCCTGACATTCAGACGGTTGCCGTTCCAGGCTTGTGTACTGGTACTGGTAAAATGGATGCGTATGTGGCCGCCCGACAGATGTTTTTTGCTTACGAAGAAATTATCCTGGGCAAAAAACACATGTATCACAACTTTGGCGATGCGCAGAAATTCCAGATTCAATTGAACCCAACAACAATGATCTGGAACTAAACAAATACTATCTACTCAACGATAAAAACCCTCCTTTGAGGGCAAATTTATGAAAGACACTTTAGGAGACCGGATGAAGGATTTCTACGAAAACCGCACCCGGTACACGTTGCCGCGACGCACCTACACCCTCATCCGTGTTGATGGCAAAGCTTTTCACACCTACACCCGTGATTTGCAACGCCCATTTGATGAGGCATTTATGAGTGACATGGACGCTACTGCTCAGTTTTTGTGCAGCCACATGCAGGGAGCCAGATGCGCGTTTGTGCAGTCGGATGAGATTTCGATTTTGCTTACCGACTTTGATAAACTAACCACTGATGCCTGGTTTGATGGCAACATCCAGAAAATGGCGTCGATTTCGGCAAGTATGGCAACGGCCCTATTCAACGAACTGCGACCCGGCAAACTGGCTTTCTTTGATAGCCGCGTTTTTACCATTCCGTTTCAGACCGAAGTCGAAAACTACTTCATCTGGCGACAACAAGATGCTACCCGAAACTCGATTTCGAATGTAGCTCAGTCGTTATATACGCACAAAGAACTCAACGGCAAAAGCAGCGACCAGAAGCAAGAACTGATCTTTCAAAAAGGCATCAACTGGAACGATTACCCAAGCCGTTGCAAACGGGGTCGGATGATTGTCAAGGAAATCTTCGAGAAATCAGGAGCCATTCGCAGCCGCTGGGTTGCTCAGGATGTTCCTATTTTCACACAAAACCGGGAGTTTTTGGAGAAGCTAGTTAGCATGGAATGTTGATCAGCTATAGCTTGCTTTGTTGAATCCATTCATTGTAAGGATCTATCAAAGCTTTAGCCTTAGCCGTTCTTTTCACATAGTCATTCATTTGAGGTAGTAAATGATTATAAAGCGGTAGGTAAAGAGGACACAAATTTTTGCTTATCGCTTTAAATACAAACTCTTTATTATGATCCAAGTAATAACTATAAGGGTATGTTTCTTTTTTAGTTAAAGCTGTTAATATAGTTAAGCTTTCTTTTGTCTGATAATGAGCCAAAGCTTCACAGTACATCTTAAGATCATCAGAAGAGTATTGTTTTTCCCTTTTAATTATATGTTCAAAGTAGAATTGAAGAAAAGGAAAGAAAGAATCATCAGGAAATACTTCAATGATACTGAAAGCAAAATTTACATGATCTAACTTTTTCTCTTCCAAATATCGTTTAATCAAAGGAACATCTTGTTTTTTCTGAAATCGGGATAATGCTTTTAATGCGTAACGTTGTATTGCTTCATTTTTATTGTATAAGGCAATTTTTCTAATTATTGGATATTCTTTCTCACTAAAAGTGAAATAAGCAAGTGCAGAGCAAGTACTTTGAAGAAAAGTGTAAGCAGAAACGTGTTCTGTGATTAATAAATAGGCCAAACTATCTTTTTCTTTGGATGAGAGTTTTACTCTTTCAAGCAAGTTGCTAATCATTTCATCTGCAACTAAAGCTTCACCACCTACATCATAAGAAAACCAAGCAAAACTGGCGGTATCATAGAGATGAGAAACTGCAATTGAGAAACAGGCAGAATCCCGTCGCCTGGTTAATTCCCGGAAGGCCAGAATACGAAGCAAAGGTGATTTGTTTTCTACAATTTGCACTAATTGAGGTTGTGTTGCTCTATGTCTTAAATAAGCCAATGCAGTTGAGTCATTATTATCAAGTATTCGTTCGCTATCTAATTTCTGAAGGTGGATTTGCAATTCGTTCGGAAAATCTTCAATAGATGATGAATATCGTTCTTTTGAATTACTACAAAAAGAGAAGCAGCCCGCAAATAGAATATATATCAACGGATAGGTTAATCGTGTTTTCATTATTGTGGAATTGGATCGAAAACAAACATTTTCTTATAGATTCATTCAAGTTGTTTTTTCCATAACCCTTATAAAAATTAACCGTCAATCTACGGGTTAGCTAATTAAGTAAAGTTTTTTCATTCCAAATTATACTATTTCGAATGCATCTCCAAAGCTCCCCTACACGAAAGGGGTTGGGGGAGGCATTGCTTTGCTCTGTCGTTCAAAGGATAGGACGGTCTGTTTCTACCCGACAAATGAGTGTTCGAATCATTCCGGAGCAACACCTTTTATTTTTATTTATTCACTCAAACACAAGACTTTATAAAATCATGACTTCAGAATACACGACATACCTTACCGCCACCGACATCAGGGAGTTGATTGACGGCTTTGAAAACGGAACGCTTCCCAAAGAACAATGGACGCACCAGGCCCACTTGCTGATGGCATTGTGGTACTTGTGGTCTTACTCCACGGACGAAGCCATTCCGCGCATTTGCGAAGGAATACAGAAATACAACGTTGCGTCAGGCGTGGCGAATACCAACACATCCGGATATCACGAAACGCTTACCCAATTCTGGATTTCTGTAGTAGCAACATTTTTAGAACAAAACATCACAGAAACGTCGGTAGAAGTGCTGGCCAACAAGCTGATCCAACAAAATTACGCAGCCTCATTGCCGTTGGAATACTACAGCCGTGAACGCGTATTTTCGGTAGAAGCTCGAAAAACCTGGCTCCCACCCGACTTAAAACCAATGAGTGAATGACAAAATGAGCAAGTGAGTAAATAGGCAGGTTTTTGCTTTTTCGCAGATACTATTTTCCATTTATTCATTTACACAATTGCTCATTTACTCACTTCCATTATTATGAGCAATAAATTAAACAATAACGAACTCAAGGCGATTGGCATCAAAGACGACGCACTGCTTGACATTGCCGGCAAACTGGCCAAAAGCCTGATTAAAAATAAAACCTATACCAAAGAAGCCCTTCTGGCTTTTTACAAAGAGTTACTTAAAAATCCCGATGCGTATGCCGACAAAGAGCTGTTTGCAGACCTGGCCGCGGAAGTGAAAATCCGGGCATCATTGCACAAAAAAGCGCAGGCCATTGTCCAGAAGTTTGAGTTGCAGGCAGAGCCCCTCACCTACCCTGTTTATGGATGTGAGCAAATCTCAGATGAGGCGCTGCACCAGATGAATACAGCCATGCAATTGCCTGTTACTCAAGCCGGTGCTTTGATGCCTGACGCCCATTCGGGCTACGGCTTGCCCATTGGTGGTGTATTGGCGACGCAACCCAACATTGTGATTCCGTATGCGGTGGGTGTGGACATTGCCTGCCGGATGTGCTTGTCGGTGTTTGACATCAACGCCATTTTCCTCGATCAGAAAACCAAGCTGTTAAAGCAACATTTGCTGGATAACACCTATTTTGGACTGGATGGCGAAAACCGCGACCAACTGCCCGACGACATCTTTGACTTACCCGAATGGAAAGCCACAGAGCAAATCCGCAAGTTGCGTTACAAAGCTGAAAAACAGCTCGGCACGTCGGGCACCGGCAATCACTTTGTGGAATGGGGAATTCTGGAAATTTCAGAATTTTCACCTGAACTCAAATTGCCAAAAGGCCGATACCTGTCTATCCTGAGTCATTCCGGTTCTCGAGGATTTGGGGCACACATTGCCAATCACTATTCCAAAATTGCGGTTGAAAAAACGCGTTTGCCCAAAGAAGCGCAGCATCTGGCCTGGCTCGATCTGAATACCGAAGAAGGACAGGAATACTGGATTGCCATGAATCTGGCCGGTGAGTATGCCTCGGCGTGTCACCACCAGATTCACCGCCGACTGGCGCAAGCCATTGGCAGCAAGCCGATTGCGATGGTTGAAAATCACCACAACTTTGCCTGGCAAGAAACCCTGGCCGATGGCACCACAGCCATGGTACATCGCAAAGGGGCAACTCCGGCAGGCAAAGGCGTGTTGGGCATCATTCCGGGTTCGATGACACAGCCGGGCTTTGTGGTTCGCGGCAAAGGCAACGCTACTTCTCTCCAATCGGCTTCGCACGGAGCCGGACGGCAGTTGTCACGTTCCAAAGCCTTGAAAACCATTACCAAACCCGAACTCAAACAGGTTCTCGCTGATAAGGGCGTCACTCTGATCGGCGGAGATCTGGACGAGGCACCGATGGCGTACAAAGACATCAACCAGGTAATGAGCCATCAAACGGACTTGGTAGATGTAATTGGAAAATTCACACCGAAAATCGTTCGCATGGCTGATCCTGACAAACGTACCAAAGGTTGGGAAGGATAAATTCTAAGCTGGCGAATTAACATTCGCCAGCTTACAGTACAGATACTAAAATTCGACAAAACAATGCAACTTACACATACTCAACGCTTAAAGTTAGCCGAACAATCATTGCTGGGTTTAGCGGTGGGAGATGCATTTGGTCAGCAATTCTTTCTTCCCACAGATCAGCTGGATAATTATCTGACTAACAAACTGCTGCCTGCAGCACCGTGGCATTTCACTGATGACACCATTATGGCAATGGGCGTGTATGAGAGTTTGCAACGTTTTGAAGAAATCAATCAGGATGAGCTAGCCAAAATACTATCTCGCAATTATCAAAAAGATACCACTCGTGGGTATGGAGGCACCGCACACCGAATTCTGAGAGAAATTCATTCGGGAAAAGATTGGAAAATCGTTTCTTCCAGCGTTTTCGACGGAATGGGTTCGATGGGCAATGGTGCAGCCATGCGCGCCGGAGTAATCGGTGCCTATTTTTATGACAACATTTCGGTAGCGATTGAGCAAGCCCGTTTATCGGCGGAAGTAACGCATTATCATCAGGAAGGACAAGTGGGAGCCATTGCAGTAGCAGTTGCCGCAGCGTTGGCCTGTCAAATCGGGCAAATGAATGCATCGTTGTCGCCGAAAGAATTTATAGAGGCGGTTTGTTCGCATATTCCTGATAGTGAAACACTTTCCCGTACCAAACGAGGATTAAACATTTCTCCGAACACCAATATTCAGACTGTTGTAAGCATATTGGGAAATGGCTCCGATATGTCTGCCCAGCAAACGGTTCCGTTTGCATTGTGGGTAGCGGCCCATCACTTAACCGATTACGAGTCAGCTATTTGGACAACCGTAAACGGGCTGGGAGACCGGGATACGACTTGTGCCATTGTAGGCAGCATTGTTGCGCTATCAGCCGAGCACGAATCCATACCTCAAACCTGGTTACAAACTACGGAGTCAATCTACCATTCTCCGTTTCTGGATTTTACGGTATAGGCCGGTTTTTACGTTTCAAAAGATACTATTTCACCAGAGGATAAGGAGCACAACGGAAAGCAATCTTTCTTCTTTTCTCTTCATTCTTTTTCTAATTTACTACAACTATGTTTCAAGTTTCACAGATTCCCTTGTTTCAAAAGCTGAAAAATTCGCAACGGATTTTGCTGGCCGGAGCAGGTGGCGGATACGACATTTACTGCGGATTGCCGTTGTACTTTGCCTTGAAAGCGATGGGCAAAGAGGTGCATCTGGCAAATTTATCGTTTACCTACCTGCCCATGACCAACTCAGAACAAATTTTTGAGCAATGCTATCGGGTTCAGGCGGGAGATAAAAGCAACCATCTGGTCAATTACTTTCCTGAGAAATACCTGGCCGATTGGTTCGCAACCGAGCTTCAGGAGAAAGTCAGCATTTATGCCTTTGAGCTTTCGGGTGTACAACCAACGAAAAAAATTTACGATTGGATAGTCGAAAAACACGCCATCGACACCATTGTGCTGATTGATGGAGGAACGGACAGCCTCATGTTTGGCGATGAGGAAGAACTCGGTACGCCGCTGGAAGACAGTTGTTCGCTACTGGCTGTTCACAAAACCAGCGTAGCACAGAAGCTGCTGGTTTGTCTGGGTTTTGGCGTAGATCGGTTTCATGGCGTTTCGCATTTCCGCTTTTTGGAAAACACCTCTAAGATTTTACAGACGGGTGGTTTTCTCGGCAGTTTTCATCTGTTGCCTTCCATGCCCGAAGTGCAGAAATACATGTCGGCGGTGGAGTACGTAAACCAACGGATGGAACGCCAGAGCATTGTTTCCAACTCGATTGTGAGTGCCATTGAAGGAAAGTTCGGTGATTTTCACCGTACCTTACGCACCAGCGGCAGTGAATTGTGGATCAATACGTTGATGTCAATTTACTGGTGCTATGAAGTAAAATCCATTGTACATCAGTTAAAATACGCCAACTACATTGCCAATTCGCAAACACGCGGCCAGTTGAACCAGGGACTATACGATTACCGGCAACAACTCACATCGGTTCGCGAAATGCGTACGATTCCGGTGTAAGATTGCCTCCCCCAGCCCCTCCGAAGGAGGGGAGAAAAGGAAAAACCTCATCCCTAAATCCTTCTTCCCGCCATGGCGGGAGACTTTCGATTCGCGTAACTTAACTCCCCTCTCAGAAGGAGAGGGGTTGGGGGTGAGGTTTCTCATTTTCAAAACATACTATGTTCAAACACAACTAAAAACTTCCCTTCAATACAGGGAAACTACAATCATGTCACCAAAAGAAGAATTTAAAATAAGCAAAACACTAAGTTATGCATTGCGGCATCGTCCAGATGAATTAGGAATTATTCTGGATGAAAACGGCTATGTGGGTGTAGATGAACTGATTCATCAGTTTAACGCCTATAGCCAGATCCAATTGACATTGGACAAACTCAAGCAGGTGGTTGCCAACAACGACAAGCAACGATTTGCTTTCAGCGAAGACGGCACCAAAATCAGGGCGAGTCAGGGTCACTCGGTACAGGTTGATTTGGGTTACGAACCGCAGGTTCCGCCTGAGTTCTTGTACCACGGAACGGCGGCAGCGAATCTGCCATCCATCCGGAAAACCGGCCTGGCTAAACGCAGCCGCCATCATGTGCATTTGTCATTGGATATCGATACGGCCAAAAACGTAGGTTCGCGTCACGGTGTTCCGGTGGTTCTGCCTATCAAAGCATTGGAAATGCACCAGGACGGATTGATTTTCTATCAATCGGCCAATGGCGTTTGGCTCACCGATGAAGTGCCGCTTCCATACATCATTTTACCAACTTGATTTTTTGAGAGGAAAGAGAAAAGAAGAAAGAGGTTTAGGAGCCTTCCGTGGATTACAGAACACTTACATGTATATTTTATATATCGAATGTAAGAATAAAAAAAGTGTAGTTTACCAGATGTAAACCTGGTTCAAAACGGCAATGCACTCTTTATATCTTTACTCTTTCCTCTCAAAAATCTTTATTTCCATTTTTATGAGTAAACGAACTAGAAACGCAAGCCTTGCCAAGGAGACACTTCAAATTCTCGATCAAGGCTTTTATATCAATACACACAACCAGAAAATATCGATCACCGAACTGCAAAAACAAGCCGAAGCCGGCTCGATTCATTACCGACCTGAACAATTCGAAGCGGTTTTTGCCCAGCGAAATAGTATCGCCGAAAAAGGCAAAACCCCTACCCTGTTTAAAGTAGTCAACGAAACCACGTTGGACGCTGCCAAGCAACTGAAAGACAGCGGATATGAAAAAATACTGGCCCTGAATTTTGCTTCGGCCAAGAATCCGGGCGGCGGTTTTCAAAGCGGCGCCCAGGCTCAGGAAGAAAGTCTGGCCCGGTCGTCTGGCCTGTATCCTTGCCAAGTGAAGCATTGGGATATGTACGAAATCAACCGGGGCAATGACTCGTGCTTGTACACCGACCACATGATTTATTCGCCTGATGTGCCGGTGTTTCGCAACGATCACGGCCATTTGCTGGATGCACCCTATACGCTGTCATTCCTGACGGCTCCGGCGGTTAATGCGGGCGTGGTCATGCAACGAACCGACATAGCAGAACAACAGGCCATTCCGACCACTATGCTAGCTCGTACTGAAAAAGTGCTTTCACTGGCGATGATTCATGGGTACAAGGTGCTGGTGCTCGGTGCCTGGGGATGCGGTGTATTCAAAAACAATCCGGCGGATGTAGCCAGTTATTTTCGGTATCATCTGATCGAAAATCTGGTCTTTCAGAATGCTTTCGAGAAAGTGGTTTTCGCCGTCTGGGATCGGTCAGAAGATCAGGCTACTTTTCAGGCTTTTGTGAAAGCGTTTGGCCTCCCCTAAAGAACCCCCATCCCCAACCCTTCCCCCACCAGGGGAAGGGAGTTTGTTTCGTGAAAGTAAAAGTCCCTCCCTAACGGGGAGGGATTTAGGGTGGGGTAAAATTTCAAACTACGCAAAAAGACTGCATACAGGCCACATAATTTTGTTTTATTAGATGTCTGTCAAGAGTAAGTTACTTCTCACTTTCCTGTCACGAAAAATACTTTATCCATTACCGCATCTATCATTTTACACTATCAACTGACTCTTTATCAACCCATTACATCAACTATTTTTTACATAAAACTATGCAACTAAAAATACAAGACACCGATCGGGTATTTGGGAATCGTTACCTGGAAAGCAAATCGCTTTTCCTGCAAACGTTCCAGAAAGTACCGTCGATTGTCTGGGTGAGTCAAATCAATGTCACCAAAGCATTCAAATACATTCGGGAAAAGCACGAAACGCTGATTCAGGATATATTCCAGTACAACTCGTTCAATCACTCAAAGAAAAAAATCGAGGCTGTGGAAACACACATTGTGCTTTCAAACAAGTGCCTGGTGGAAATGAGCAATAATTACTGCGAAATATCGTATCTGTCTCAAAGCGAAGAGTTTGCTTTTCAGCTGGCACAGGACCTGAACCAATTTAAGGAAGTAGAGAAACGGGCTGAATTTGAGATGAATATCATCGTACGGGGCAGCTACGGACTCGAACTCAAAAGCATGGAAGTGAAAAAAACGCGTCTGAACCTGGAATTGTATTATGAAGACGATTTCAAGGATGTGGACGAACTGGTTCGCAAGCGGTTGAGCCAGAAGAAAGACAAAGGCATTGTGTTGCTGCACGGCTTGCCGGGAACCGGCAAAACCACGTATCTGCGGTATCTGATTGGCAAACTCAAGAAAAAAGTCATTTTCATATCGCCGGAAGTAGCCAGCAACATTGTGCATCCAGAATTGATTGATTTGCTGATTGACAATCCGGAAAGCATTCTGATTATTGAGGATGCTGAAAATGTAATCAAAGACCGCCAGACGGACAGCAATTCGGCCGTGTCGAATTTACTCAACATTTCCGATGGCTTGCTGGCCGACTGCCTGAATGTGCAGATTATCTGTACGTTTAACAGCGCCTTATCAACCATTGACAATGCGTTGCTACGGGAAGGTCGACTCATTGCCAAGTATGAATTTGGCAAACTATCTGTGAGCAAGGCACGGGCATTGTCAGATCATCTGGGCTATTCCAGTCTGATTACCGAGCCAATGACCATTGCCGAAATCACCAATCAGAACGAGAAAAAGTTCAAGACCAAAACTCCGTTTCGGGTCATTGGCTTTCAGCGGGAAGCAGTTTAATACAAAAAGGCTATCCATATGGGTAGCCTTTTTTCGTATAAAACACATCCGAAAATCTACTTTAACCTGTGGTCAGAAATAGTATCTTTTAAAACACAAAACCCCACAGTTCCACATTTACGATAACTGAGCTCCCACTTTTTCCAATAGTCGTTTGGTTGCCATAATGCCTTCGTATTCAGTCAGGTAATTGCCGGGAGCACCCATCATCTTCATAAAACCCCCTTCGTATTCAATTCCGATAAAACCGGTAAAACCCGAAGCCTTGATGATGGATAAGATGCGGTTGAAATCCGTTTCGGTTTCCTTGCCGCTGTCGTCAAACACGTGGGTTTTGGCGCTGACACCTTTGGCAAACGGCATCATTTTCTTTACGCCATCGTATCTGTCGTATTCCTTGATGACAGTCGTTTTCATAAACGCTTCCATCGTTTGGGCTTCGGGATCGGTGCGGCGCACGAAATTGCCAAAGTCAGGCAGCACGCCGGCGTATTTGTTTTTCACCTGCTTCACAATCTGCACCACCCAGTCGGGATTGGTCGACGGGCCGAAGTGATTTTCAATGATAACGCCCATTTTGTTCTTAGCCCCATACTCCACCAGTCGGCCATACCCATCCACCGCGGCTTTCGCAATTTCATCGTCACTGCCTTTGCCCGTGATATTGACCCGAATGGAATGGCAGCCCAGAAACTTAGCGGCATCCACCCATTTGTAGTGATTTTCAACGGCTTGCTTGCGTTTGGCTGCGTCCGAGTCACCCAAATCCCCTTCCGAATCCACCATGATCAGCACGTTCCGAACACCCAAATCGTCGGTCCGCATTTTCAATTCTTTCAGGTAAGCTTGGTCGGTTGCTTTGTCTTTCCAGAACATCGAAACGTATTCGACATTGCTGATGCCGAAGTCATTTTTGGCCATGGCCGGAAACTCCATATTCGTCATTTTATTGGCAAACAAGGAACCTGCCAGTGAAAACTCGGCCAGCGAGATATCAAAAAACAGCTTTTTGGGTTGCGCAAACAACTCTTCGGGCATAGTTGCGGCCAAACCAAGTCCGGCAGCCGACAGGCCTAACTTCTCAATAAACTTCCGACGTGTGTGCATATCTGTGGGGTTAAAAAGTGATGTATCAAAATAGTATCGTTGAAAAAGCAAAAACCTCTTGCTGAATTACTTAGGACTGTATTGCAGCGCAAAGAGTACAAACAACGGTTTGCCGCCCGACTGTGCATTTTTGAATACATAATACACATCGTGTATCCCCTGCGTATCTTTGATTGGAGCCGTTGCCATGTCAGGTGTAAAAGATGTGCCTACAATCGGAATGTCTTTGGCCGTAATGTTGGGCGTTTGTCCAATCACGGGCCCAGTTGGAGAGTCCAGATGTACTTCGATTATGCCACCCGCGGCATTCAGTTGCTGAACAGGTGCGGCTACGGTAAACGTAATCTGGCCGATTCCCGTCAGGTCGGTTTTGCTGAAACCCACATAGGTATCGGTAGCCATGGCAATCACCATTTCAATCGGAGGTTCGGGAAGCTTGAATTTCTGAACGCCACCCAGCTTGTCGGCACTACCCGCCAATACGGCCGGATTTCGCAGCACCAGCACATCTTCGGCACTGGCCGACGGAGCTCCGTTGGCACCTTTGTCTTTGTACGCCGCCCGAATGATGTATGCTCCCTTGGTATCGCCAGCGGGTATTTTGGGCGTGTAACTTCCTTTAACGGGCAGCGAAACCACCGCCGGTTTGGTATCACCGAGGCTCATAATGTAGCGCAAAATTTCCTTGGCATCGTTCATTGCCAGTTGCGGGTGAGCCGGCATCACGGCATCGCCCCATACGCCGCCACCGCCTTGCACTACCTTGGCACTCAACTTATTAACCGCTTCGGGATCATTCTTGTATTTTTGAGCCACCAGCTTGTATGCAGGTCCGACCGATTTTTTATCGATAAAATGGCAGGATTTGCAATCGTTGGCATCCATCAGTTTTTTACCACTTGCTAATGCCGCCGAAGCATCGGCAGTACGGTGACCAGCCATCACTTCTACCGGATCAACTCCTTCTTTCAGGTAATCGATGGTTACCGCCACTTGCGCAGGAGTGATTTTGCCATTGGCCAAGCTTCCGTCTTCTTTGTCGGTAACCGAGACGGAGTATTCAAAAGGCTTGTCCGGAAAGTAAAACGAACGGTTTCCTTTCAGCAGATTGAAAGCCAATGCCGGTGGCTCATTGCCTGCCGCAATTTCCAAGGAGCGGGTTGCCGCTTCTCCTTTGCTATCCGACACGGTTAGTACGGCTTTGTATACGCCCGGTTTGGTAAATGTATACGTCGGACTGGCTTCTTTGAAACTTTGAATGGTGGCTCCGCTTTTATCGGTAATCACCCAATCGTAAGTCAGGGCGTCCCGGTCATAATCCTGCGTGCCTTCGGATGAAAACTTCACAGCCAGCGGTGTAGCACCTATTTTTTTATCAACGGATGCCTCTACCAGCGGTTTGCGGTTGCCGCCGTTGTATTCGATGCGAACCAATCGGGCATCGTCATTGCCTTGAAACCAACCGGTTCCGTATTCCAACATGTACAAATCGCCTTCAGGACCGAATTCCAATTCAATCGGATTGGAAAATTTGTAAGAAGGCATAAACGGTTCGGTACGCAGGTAATTGCCGTCTTCGTCCAATGTCACGGCGAGAATCCAGCCGCGCATCCATTCATAAATAAATACTTTACCGTTGTAATAGTCAGGGAAAGCCCGCTTGGCGTTGGCAAAATCAGCTTTGTAATACACCGGCCCGGCCATGGCACTGCGGCCTCCGGTGCCTAATTGTGGAAACAACAACGATTCACTGGCCGGATACCAGATCATGGCATTTTGAGCCGGAGGCAATTCATTGAGCCCGGTATTGTTCGGCGAATTATTGATCGGTTTAGCAGGATCAAACTGCGGTCCCGATTTGCCAGTCCCAAAGTCATAATCCCAGAATGCTTTGTTGTTTCCCTGAAAATACGGCCAGCCGTAATTGCCCGGTTGTTTGGCCTGATTGAATTCATCATGGCCGCGGGCTCCTTTGCCTACCGAATCCACGCCAGAATCGGGCCCGACATCGCCCCAATATAGATAACCAGTCTTTTTATCCACGGAAATGCGGTACGGATTGCGGTGGCCCATGGTATAAATCTCAGGACGGGTTTTGGCAGTGCCTTTGGCAAATAAGTTGCCATCCGGAACGGTATACGTACCATCGGCTTCGGGATGAATGCGTAACACCTTGCCACGCAAGTCGTTGGTGTTGCCCGACGATTTCTGCGCGTCCCAAGGACTGCGACCCGGCCGTTCGTCTAGTGGACTGAAACCGGTAGCGCGTGGACTGGTATTGTCCCCTGTGGATAAAAACAAGTTTCCCTTTCCATCAAAAGCCATCGAACCACCCGTGTGGCAGCATTGCTCCCGCTGAACCGGCACGTGCAGAATCACTTTCTTGGAATCCATGACCAGTTCATCTCCCCGCAATTCATAACGAGTCAATATATTTTCAGACACTTCTCCGGCTGGCGAATAATACAGATACAACCAGTGGTTTTGTTCAAAATTCGGGTCCAGGGTTAAGCCCAGCAAGCCATCTTCGGCTTCGGTTTGTTTACCTTCTTTGTCGGTATATTTGGTGCTGACCGGAATGGTGGCAATCACTTTTACCTGCTTGGTTTCCGGGCTATACAACTTTACCGCACCTTTGCGTTCGATAAACAGCACCCGACCATCGCGCAGAGGAGCCATTTCCATCGGTTCGTCCAGCTTTTCGGCCAGTACTACTTTGGTAAATCGGTTTTCTTCGGGTGGCGTAGCGGCGGCCGATACTTTCTTTTCGGAATCTGTGGAGTACATGCCAATACCCAATGATAGCAAGCCAGGCAGAAGAATCCGCGTGAGCAGCCAAAATACGGGCGATTGATTGACCAGGGAGAAGTGTGTCATAAAAGGTGATTTAAAAATGAAATCAAAGGGCTGTACAAAAATGACTTATATGCAAAACCAACTCTTTATTTGCACAATGGCAGGTTTTGGTACTTGAAAACATACTATTTTTGCGGGCTTGCAGTGAGGCAGTTGCAAAAAATCTCTATTGCGTACTAAATACGCATTAACGCAAATGTATATATTGCGTACTAAATACGCAATATAATTTATTGGATTTGTTTTATTTCATCTATGGATATTGATAGTCACTTACGCGAATTCGTATTGCACGGTCACCTGCGTTATTTGCCGCATTTGTCTATTGACTGTGCGGTATTTGGCTTCCACGAAAACCAGCTCAAGATTTTACTCTTGCGGTCAAAATTTTTGGATGGTTGGACTTTGCCAGGAGGACACGTATTGCGATCTGAACACATCGACGATGCGGCCCACCGCATTTTGCAGGAACGCACTGGGCTGGATGATATTTTCCTGAAACAATACCATACCTTTGGTGACCCCGAACGCCTCAAAACACAGAGTAGTCAATTTTTTCTGCAAACGTTGGAAATGCCCGTTCCGGAGGATAACTGGCTCATGAACCGTATTATCTCGATTGGCTACTACGCCTTGGTTGAGTTTTCAAAGGCCATTCCCACCCCCGATTTACTCACGTATGAATGTGCCTGGTGGGACATCAACCAGCTACCCAATCTGATATTTGACCACAGTCAGATGGTGCAACTGGCGTTGCAAACCCTACAGTCGCAGCTTCATTATCAACCGATTGGCTACAACCTGCTCTCTGAAAAGTTTACCATGCCCGAACTGCAAAAGCTGTACGAAACCATTTTGGGCAAACCGCTGGATAGGCGGAACTTTCAGAAGAAAATGGTGGGACTGGGTATTCTGGAACGGCTCGAAGAACGAAAAAACGTAGGACCACACAAGTCGCCGTATTACTACCGGTTCGACCAGGAAAATTACCAGAAAGCCTTAACCGAAGGTTTGACTTTTACGTTGTAAGTATTTCTTTTGGGGTAGCAAATAGTATCTTTTTGGATAACAAAACCCCTTGGCATCGCATTTGGCATGATTTCAGGTTTCTACGCGTTTCGCAATCAGGTTTTTCGGTTCTATAAAGACGGCACCTACCTGGATGCATTGATTTACCTGGACCCGTACGAAAAACTCACCACTGCCAATCAGTTATCGGCATGGCTGGTGCGTGATGTGGAACTGGAAGGCGTATTCCAAGGCCAATACGAAATGACAGGCAATCGGATTCGTTTCAGCAGTCGTCCGCATTGGGGCGAAGGCAAACTCACCGTCGATTTTTCAGGTCTGTACCAAAAAGACACCATTCTCTTTACCTCTGTCGATAACAACACCCGTCGCTGGGAGCGGGGAATGGTATTCAGCAAATTACCCAGAGTAGCCAAATCATCTAAACATTCTGTTAAGTAACCATTCAAGTAGGAAAATAATATACTTTCAAACACTAAAACCTCCCCTATTCTTTCTTATTTTAGTTGCACACAAGCCCTACTTATGATAGTTATTGATTCATTTATACACATTTCAGAATTAGACAAAAGAGACGAACCGGCTTTGGTTCAGTGGCTTAACGATGAAGTAATACATCAAAACACGTTACGCATTCCGATGCCCTACAAAGCCGAACACGCCCGCGACTTTCTGAATTATGTACGGCTGATGCGCAAAGAACACCGCAAACCTACCGAATGGGCCATTCGCAATCCCAGCGGCCAGATGATTGGTTGCATCGGATTTTCACGCATTTACGGCAAATACGCCCATAAAGACGAGATGGGTTATTGGCTGGCAACTCCTTACCGGGGCAAAGGCATCATGACCCGAATCGTACAGACAGTGAGTGACTGGGGATTCGAGCAATTTGATTTGTGGCGGTTGGAAGCTCCCATATTTCCGCACAACGTTGCTTCGGGCAAGGTACTGGAAAAGAATGGGTTTGTAGCCGAAGGCGTTTTGCGCAATTATGTCATGAAAGACAGCAAGCCGCGCGATGTCATTATGTATGCCAAAGTGCGCCAGCAATCACTTTAAAGAGCGTATCTCGATTGTAAAAGTGGTTCCTTCGCCGATGGCTGACTCCACTTTGATGGTACCGCCCAGTTTTTCTACGGCTTCTTTCACAATGTACAACCCCAAGCCCGAACCTTTTGTAGCGTAGTTGGCCCGATAAAACATTTCAAAAATCTTATCCAGGTGTTCCTGACTAATGCCTTGGCCATTGTCATTGATGACGATGGTGGCGGTCTGCGGATTTACGTCAACTTTTACGTGAATAAACGGCTTTTCCTGGTGCAGGTTATGATACCGAATCGCATTTGAAATCAGGTTCATCAGAATCATGCTGAGCCGTTTGGCATCGCTGTAAAAAACGCACGGCTGATTGACGTCGATTGTCTTGGTTATTTTGTCGGCATTTTCCAGATGACTGTGATCGGTAATGATTTCCTCAATCAACATATGGAAGTTGACCGATTCGCATTTGAGTTCGGTATTGTTGTTTTGGGTATAATCAATGATATCCTGAATCAGCAAATCCATCCTGCGCAGTGTTTTTTCCTGCATATCCATGTACGCCTGAATTTCTTCGGGCCGCTTTTCCAGTCGGGCCAATCCCATCAAGCCCAGTACGGAAGCAATAGGCGAACGCAAATCGTGCGAAACCCGATAGACTACCCCATCCATTTCGGCATTCAGCTTGGTAAGTTGTTCGTTCGTATGCTGAATGGTCTGATTTTGTGTGGTAAGTTGCGCATTGGCGTTTGCTAAAGCTTCATTGGCCTGTTCCAGATGCGAAAAGGCCATCGAATATTGCCGGGAAAGCGTTAAGGCCAGCGAAAAAACAAATACCAGTAATCCGAGGTAGAACAAATGCGCCGTATGAACCAGAAAACTTGTAAACATAATATCGTTGAGCACCACCACCATAAGCACAACAAACCCCACCAAAAAATAGGTACTGCCCGTTCGTTTGTTGCGCCAGGCTTTGAAATAAGCGGCGCCGGCAAAGGCAGAAGAAATGACAATGAAAACCTGCACGGGTCGCACGGCATAGGTAAACACAATGGGTGGCGTAAACACGACCAAAGCCACAAAAACCAAGCTAACGCCTACTATCCAGGCCACAAACCGGCGTGATATCTCTTGAGGAAACAAATAGTGCGAAAAAATGGCCAGTATCAGCGGTGCCAGAAAGAAAGTAGACAGCTCCACATGGATAATGGTACTCCAACTCCAGTCGGCCCAAATGTTTATGGCGTATTCACCGATGGTCAGAATGCGAATCATCATCAGGCCACTAAACAAACTGAACCAAAGCGGCACCATGTTTCGCCGCAAAAACATATACAAGAACAAGTGGTAGAGCCCGATGAGCAGGAAACAACCCGCCAGAAAGTAATCACGTGTCAGGTTACGGATTCGCAGTTCGTGAATCTGGTCGGCAGGTCCGATCTTGAGCACATTCCACAAGCCACCCTTGCGGTAATAAAAGTTAGAAACCTGAATCACCACGTCGATGGTGTCGCTGGCAGGCATAAATATGGCTTGGAACGGCTTATAGGTAGGAATCATTGTCTCGGCCGATGTGCCTACTTTCCCTTCCTGTCCCATTTTCTGTCCGTCAATGTACAGTTCCAGTGCCGTAGACGCTGTCAACACTTTGAGTGCCAGGGGTTTTGATGTCGGCGGAAATATTATTTTCAGCCGATAGGTAGCGTAACCTTGCCCAGCCAGCCAGGGCGATCCCGGCACGTAGCTGTTCCACACACCCGGTACCTGAACATACGAAGTTACCTGCGGCGGCTTGACCTCGTAAAACTCCTGCGGTTTGTACAGTTTTTCCCAATACCAGGCCCATTCTCCGTTAAGGTCTGCCACTCCGTCTTTTTCCCAGTTCCACTGGCTCAAATCCAATACTCCTTTGGTCGCGTTGGGTGGTGAGATGGCCCAGCTTTGGATACCTGTGGCAAAGACAAGAAATAGAACAGCACAGAGTGTTGGCAATAAGCAAGCTGCTCGTTTGATCACTTACAGTAGAATAGAATTTCAAAAGAAAACCAATTTTAACGATGAATCAGGCTGGGTTGTGGCAAACAAATACGGGCACACGATCTAAAAAGCGTAGGTTTGCATTTAATTTGTATGTAAAAAACGGGCAAATGTAACCAAAAGTTGTTACACTTCGGAAAACACGCCTCAGCTTTCCCCTGATTTTATAGAATTCGGTGTTGTACATCCATTTCTTTTTGGATTGCCTTATTTGAATTTCCTATGATGTTTCTACCTTTGTACCCGCTATTTGTATTCACACGAATGGCTGGCAGCACTGCCGGTTTTTGTTCATTTTATCATACTATTTTCGACAATGGAAAAAATTAAAGTAGCCAACCCCGTCGTGGAACTGGACGGCGACGAAATGACCCGTATCATCTGGAAATTCATTAAAGACAAGCTTATTCTTCCTTATCTGGATGTGGATATCAAATACTACGACTTAGGTGTTGAATACCGTGACCAAACCAATGATCAGGTAACGATAGATTCGGCCGAGGCAATTAAAAAATACGGTGTGGGTATCAAATGCGCCACCATCACCCCTGACGAAGCCCGTGTGAAGGAATTTAACCTGAAGCAAATGTGGAAGTCGCCAAACGGTACCATCCGTAACATCCTGGATGGCACGGTTTTCCGCGAGCCTATCGTTTGTACCAACGTTCCTCGCCTGGTTACCAACTGGGATTCTCCGATTGTGGTAGGTCGCCATGCCTTCGGTGACCAATACCGTGCTACGGATTTCGTAGTGCCAGGAAAAGGCAAGCTGACCATCAAGTTTGAAGGTGAAGACGGCAACGTAATCGAGCATACAGTGTATGATTTCAAAGGAAATGGCGTGGCACTGGCTATGTACAACACTGATGAGTCGATCCGTGGATTTGCCCGTTCTTGCTTCAACATGGGCTTGCAAAAAGGATGGCCGGTGTATTTGTCAACCAAAAACACCATCCTGAAAAAATACGACGGTCGTTTCAAAGACATCTTCCAGGAGATTTTTGATGCCGAATTTGCCGATCAGTTCAAAGCAGCTGGTATTGTGTACGAACACCGCCTGATTGATGACATGGTGGCTTCGGCGCTGAAATGGAACGGTAAATTTATCTGGGCTTGTAAAAACTATGACGGTGACGTACAGTCTG
This sequence comes from uncultured Sphingobacteriales bacterium, assembly GCA_963520985.1. Taxonomy (GTDB): domain Bacteria; phylum Bacteroidota; class Bacteroidia; order Cytophagales; family 172606-1; genus Xanthocytophaga. The sequence continues at coordinate 164,431 of CAUQTA010000009.1, read as the reverse complement.
ACTCGGTAGCACAAGGTTTCGGCTCACTGGGTATGATGACATCTGTATTGGTAACGCCGGATGGCAAAACTATGGAAGCCGAAGCGGCTCACGGAACGGTAACTCGTCACTACCGCGAGCACCAGAAAGGCAACCCAACGTCTACCAATCCGGTAGCATCTATTTTTGCCTGGACTCGCGGTTTGGCTTTCCGTGGCAAACTGGACGGCAACCAGGAGTTGATTGATTTCTGCCAGGCATTGGAAGATGTGTGCGTAGAAACCATCGAAAGCGGCAAAATGACCAAGGATTTGGCGATTTCCGTATTTGGCAACAAAGTGAACCACGGCGAACACTACCTGTATACAGAAGAGTTCCTGGATTTGCTTGACAAAAACCTGCAAGCCAAACGTAAAAAATAAGTCAGGACCGCAAAATCAGCGGTTCCGAATAGTATCCTTCAAAAAGTCAAAACCCCGGCAAGTACTTGCCGGGGTTTTATTTTTAAGCAAACCATGTTTCCCTTTTGATACTATTTGCATTAATGAAATAATCAGTATCTTTCAACCGAAACACACTTAATCTATTTTACTCATTTATGCGTAACAACTCTCCGGCAGGCATGTATCTTGTGGCTGTCACCATGCTGGTCCTCATCGTTTTTGCAGTTCTCAAATACTTACAAATTCCCGCCGGAACCCTCATCGATTGGGTTATTGGCATTGCCGCTTTCTGGTGGCTTACCGGCATTACTACCATTCCTTGGAACATGCACTTTGGTGCCAAGGAAGTATTGATTGATGCTCAGACCTCCTCCGAAAAAGGCATCAAAGTAAACGCATCGGACTTGGCATACGCCCAAAAACTTTCCAAGCGATTTTTGTGGGTTGCCATTGCCCTGCATATCATATCGGCTGTGGTATTGTACTTGCTCGCGTACTTCAACGTCACGGCAGTAGGTTACCTGGCTTCGATTGCTTCGATTGGTCTTACCTTTGTGCGTCCGCTTTCCCGTTTGTACGACTACATTGTGCATCGCCTGCAAATCATCCGGCACGAGATCATCTATCCGCGCGACGATGTGTATGAACTAGAAAGCAAAGTGCAAACGCTAATCTCGCAAATGTCTGAAGTGCAGGAAAAGTTGGATGATTCTGCCAAAACTTCGTGGATATCGCAGCGCCAAGCTGAAATACAGGCCCTCACCGAAAAAGTAATCAGACTGAATCGGGAACTGGAACGCATGCAGGAACAAAATGCCCGTGAACACGACCAACTCACCCGCCGCACCGAACAAGACATTGCCAAACTCTCCGAAGATGCGCAATTCCTGAATCAGGTACGCGAACTGATCCGCTTTGTAAAAACTGCGTAACCCTAAAAAAAATAGTATCTCCACAAAAGCAAAAACCCTCGCTTTGATCAAAGCGAGGGTTTTTGCTTTTACAAGGACTTTAGCAAAACTTATTTCTGAACACAGTAGGAAACCGAAAAAGGTCTGGTTTCTTTTTTACCAGCATATTTAGGATTGGTCAAATCACTTCTGTAATAGAGAATTACTTGGCCTGAAAAAGTATTTGTTTTTGAATTTTGGGGAGTAGTAGAATAGATGTATTTCACAGTATTCTCTTCCGGCCATCTAAACTTTAGTCGATCTCGTTTTAAGTTCGGGTCATAGACATAAACTCGAATGGAATCTGCGATAAAATGATTTACAGTAATTTTAGCTTTAAATTCGTGATCTCTTAAAACTGTATCTTTTTCAATAAATACATTAAACGGTTCAGACTTAATCTTTCTTATCCATTCTTCTGTTAGGTGTTTATCTTCATTATAAATTTTATAGGCATAGATTGTATCCTGTTTGATAATATCGATGCCATATCCATTATCTTTATAATAAGTAAATACCTCACCATAAAATTTATCATTCACATTATAGCCTTTACGTTTCAATCTCCCATCGTTATCAAACCTATAAGCAAATCCATTAGGAATATCTTCCTTAAAAATTAATGAGTCTCTCAAAGCTCCATTTTCATGATAAAAAACGGCTAAACCATTGCGTAAGTTATCTATAAATTCAACTTTAGATTTGGCATTTCCGTTTTCGTAGAAACACTTAACTAATCCTGTAAACCTTCCTTCCATCTGACACGATTCACATTTCAATTTGCCATTTGGATAATAAATCCTTTCCTCTTTACATTCCTCACAAGAACACATAAAAAGAAAGAAGCCTATCAAAAAGTAAATTAAGCCCTTCATATAAATCCTAACGGTTAGATTAGCAATCTCATGAAAATGAGTCTGATTGCAAAAACAATAAGGTTTATTCCTTCTCAAACCTACTATTTTTACACATCTACATCCAGGCCGAGTTGATTGCGGAGGTCGTTGAGGGCGGGGTGCTTTTCGGCGAGGTAATCAAATTTTTCGCGGTTGGTATACACCATGCGTTTTTTCTCTTGCAACACAATTTCGCCTTGCAGTTGGATTTGGCTGTTTTTCAGGCGTTTGCGCAGGTATTCCAGCAACTCATACCGAAACTCACCGAGTTGGTTCATCTGAATCTGGTTTTCGAGCTTGAGAAAAATAGTATCTTTTTCAAGCTCAAAACCCCGGCCCAGGATGAGCTGTTCGGTTGGCGAATTGCGTGTTGCCGTAAAGGCCTGCCACTGGTATTTCAGTTGTTCCAGCGTAAACGGCTCGTTACCATAGTGCACCACTATTTCTTCGTTCACCTTGCTGTTATCGTCTGTAGAGGAAGCGTTTGACAAACTGATGCTAGGTGTCAGTTTAGGTGTTTTCAGCGTTGCCGGTGAACCGTTGCTCTTCACCGCTGTAGTAACGGATGGCGTAACAGGTGTAGAAATACTCGGCGTCACTGACGGAATAGTCTTCACCTCTGAGGGTTGGATTACCTGCTCAACGGGTGGTGTGGATTGACTTACCGGCGTTTTTTGCCCATTTCCACCACTATTTTGCCCGTTTGCAGGCGGATTTACTGGGGTATCAAGTTTTTTTTTTACTTCGGCAGTGCCGTTTTGCATTGCTCGTCCCAGATCTACCGCCGACGGAATGTGGGCCATTTTCATCAGCGTGAGTTCTACCAGCAGGCGTTGGTTCTTGCTGGTTTTGTAGTTCAGGTCACATTGGTTGCCCAGGTTCAGTGCCGAAAGCAGAAATGAAACGGAGGACTGCGCCGACTGCGCCAGGTATTTTTTCTGCACGCTGCCAGCCACTTGCAGCAACGTTACCGTAGCTGGGTCTTTGCAAACCAGCAGGTTACGCAAATGCTCGCACAAACCGACCATAAACTGATGCCCGTCAAACCCTTTCTGGAGAATTTCATTGAAAATCAATAGGGCTTGCGGAATGTTCTCAGTCAGCAAGGCTTCTGTCATTCGGAAATAATAATCGTAATCCAGAATGTGCAGATTATCAATCGTATTGCGGTACGTAATGCTACGGTCGGTGGAAAACGTGGTAATCAGGTCAAACATCGACAAGGCATCGCGCAAGCCGCCATCGGCCTTTTGGGCAATGAGTTGCAGGGCTTCTTCTTCCGCGGCAATGCTTTCTTTGCCCGCAATGGAAGCCAAATGTGCCGAAATGTCGTTGACGCCAATCCGGTTAAAATCAAAGATCTGACACCGCGACAAAATGGTGGGGATGATCTTGTGCTTTTCGGTGGTTGCCAGAATGAAAATGGCGTAGCTCGGCGGTTCTTCCAATGTTTTCAGGAAAGCGTTGAAGGCCGCATTGGAAAGCATGTGCACCTCATCGATGATGTATATTTTGTATTTGCCCGACTGCGGCGGATAACGCACCTGGTCTACCAGATTGCGGATATCGTCAACGGAGTTGTTGGAGGCAGCATCGAGCTCGTGTACATTGAAAGAAGCGTTGGCATTGAAACTTCGGCACGAATCGCATTCGTTGCACGACTCGTTTTCGGAGGTAAGGTTCTGACAGTTAATGGTTTTAGCTAAAATACGGGCACACGTTGTCTTTCCCACGCCACGCGGACCACAGAACAGGAAGGCTTGCGCCAGTTGCTGTTGCCGAATGGCATTCTTCAAAGTAGTCGTAATGTGCGACTGCCCCACCACTGTATCAAAGGTAGAAGGACGGTATTTACGGGCCGAAACAATAAACTGATCCATATTCCAAAGGTACAGCTTTTGCCCGAAAGTCGGGGCACTTTTGGATAGAAAAAAAGCCGGGCAATCACCTGACACGACTACCCGGTGCGGCTCAACACATACTGAGAAAATAGTATCTTTTTGAAAGGCAAAAACCCCTACTTCAACACCGAAACCCACCCCTTGTACCGTCGGCTGGTGTAGTAAATCATGTAGTAGTAGCTTCCCGTCGGGAAATGCGACGCCTCCCACTTGAAATGCCGGTCGTGGCTGGTAAACACCCGCCGTCCCCATCGGTTATAGACTTCAATGCGGTCAAATCGCTCCTTGCAATTATCACGCGGCAGATTCAGCGTCGTATCGGCATTGTCCGACATTTCAAAGTATTCGTTCCACTCATCTCCATTGGGCGTAAACACATTGGCAGGCTGAAAATAGGAATCGTCCGAAACCGAGTCTTGTACTACAATCGTGACGGTAGTTGTGTCGTATTTCTGTTTGCAGTTGGCGCTTTCGGTAAAAAAGTCGATCAAAAATGTATTGTTTTGCAGCAAATCGAGTACGCTACAGTCAGGCGTCCAGGTGAAAGGCGATACCACTTGTTTGGTGCCAGTCTTCCCGTCCTCAAACTGCATTCCCAACGTGGCCAGCTCAAATCCCCGCCCCGCAGCCCGTATCGTTATGGGTTCTTCACTGGTAGAGGTAGCAATGACATCAAACTGGATGGTTTGATGCACATAAATCGACGCCGTATTGCCGGGTAGGTTTGTCATTATTTCCGGCGGATCTTGAATCAATCGTTCAAATTCAAAATTAAGCGTCAACGTATCGGCGAGCCCTCCCCCACAGCCATCGTCTCGGACCACCAGTTTAATTTGCAGCGGTTGGTTGATTTCCGCTGCAGCGCATTTTTCAAAACACAAGGCTGCACGCAAGGTATCGGTATCGTTGCGTATTACACCTGTAGTCGGCGACAAGGAAACAAGAGCAGCCGGAAAATTGACTGCAATGACATTGGCCGCCAGATTGGAACTGGTAAATATGGTTCCTGAAATCTTGTCCGTCAGATCTACTTCAAAACACAAGCTGTCCGTTTTAGCTACCGTGAACGTCTGCGTTTCAGACACAAACTGCCTAGGACGGTTTTCTTTGATGCTCACCGTCGGCGGGTTGTTTACCGGGCAAGTCACCACCCGAATTTGGAAATCGCGCTGTACGGCTCCGATCTTCACGCCTTTGCGATATTCTTCACACAAAACAGCAAAGGCGTAAAGTCCCAGGCGGTCGGCCGTAAAGGTGACAATACCGGTGCGGTTTCCCACCTGCAAAGGCAACGGACCGGGAGTGCTTTTCTCCAGGCTGTATCCGGGAGCCCACGTAATGGTTGGGTATGGAGCCGGATGATTGGTGGGGTCAGGATCAATGGTGGTACCAAACTGAGTTCGCCGCACCGGATTGGCAGGATACGAACAATTGTCCGGACAACGGCAGGCGTTGGGCCCGGTACCAGCACAAGCCACCGCATAGCCTTTAAGGGGATTAACCAAGGTATACACCAATGAATCTCCATCGGCATCGGTACCACCGAATTCAAAGTAAAAAGGCGAATTGACACAGGCATAGTCACCGGTAATCTGGCCAAACTCCGGCGAACTGTTGGTAAAAGTCAGGTTGTTTCGGGTTACGGCCGGAAACTCCAGGTAAAACACATTGCCCGACTCATTGGGTGTGTAGATGTTGCTGATGTTGGCATTGCGGCAGCACCGCTCCCACACGGCATAATACCCGCCGGCATCGTTGTATCTGCTGGCAGAAAGCGTAACGGCGGCATAGTACCATAACCGACTGTTCCTGACCAAATTGTAATTCTGGCAGGCCGGATTGTTATACGTAAGCAAGCCTTGATTCTTGAATAAACCCAGGTCCACGTTTTCCATGAAAATGTTGTCCTTTTTCCGAAAAATGGTTACCCGTATGTAGTCTTCCTTCAATACCGGATCGGCCGCACTGATTTCGTCGTAGTACAGGTTCAGACCCAATTCATAGGCTTCTCCATTGGTATGTGTCATGTACAATTCGCCGCCCACAATGTGCGAAGCATGTACTCGCATTCCACTTCCCAAAAGCACCAGGATCAGTAACAACCATTTCTGATACCCGGCTTTGGGCGTAGGTTTGTCAAAAAACGAAGCAGCATTGGGTTGGAGTAAATGTCTGCATTTCATAGAAAAAAGGTTGAAAGCCGTGTGGGTTTAGATACACTGAATCTGCTTTGAAATACCGACAAGATTCCACTCATGGGTTTGCAGCAACTCAAACTTTGCAGAGTGGTTCCTTATCGGTATTTCAAACATGGTTTCCATAGCTGATTGACAGGAAAACAGGGGTTATGAAGGGGCAATCTATTTCTGAAATGCATGGCTTGAATGCCAGGTTTTGCCTGCTTTTTTCCTACTATTTTTTGTCACTGCTTACTTTTTAGGCAAAACAGGCAACTTACGCGTGGTAATCATTTCCTGGATTCCGCCTAAATTTTCGTTTTTCACGCCTTGATTCAAACCCGTGAGCCGGGCAGCCGTTGTGCGGGCACTGCTGGTACGGGCCACCGTTCCGGTAGTCAGGTATTGTACGGCAGCACCGAAACACCCTTCGTTCGGATCGGCCCAATCGTGCGTAAAATCATCGGCTTGGGTAATGTCAGGTGTCATGCCGTCAAAATAGTCGCTTTGGCTGTTGGCATTTACGGTTTTGAAAGCTATCGGAAACACATAATAGTTTTGTGTCACATCGGTTTTACTCATCTCGATCAGGAGGCCCGGAAAGCCCACCGGTTTGCCATAGGTAGTGGTGCCAACCAGTTTCACATCCACGTACGGTTTCAGGTTATTGATCAGCAATTCGCTGGCTGATGCCGTTTCTTCGGACACAATGAAAACAATCCGACTCAAATTGAAATTGGCACTCTGGGTATTGAACTTGGTTTCGGTAGATTCTCCAATACTTTCATAGTATTGCGTCAGAAGATCATTGTACACATATTTGTACATGGTTTTGCCCTTGGCGTTGGCGGGTGCTACCAGATTGGCAAAGTACTCAGAAACAGACACATATCCACCACCATTGTAACGTAAATCAATTACTAGGTCGGTGATCCCGGTGGCTTTCAGGTTTGCAATGGCGGCATCCAGTTCGGCTTTGGTATCGGCCCCGTCATTGTCTCCCAAAAAACTGCTCAGGGCAATGTAGCCGATCTTACGGTTTCTGCTGGTAACGACGGTATCTTTCTGCACAAAATTGGCACTGTAAGAAGACTTGGCCAGCGTCATGGTCCGTTGTACCCCAGCGTTGTCCTTAAAAACAAAAGTCGAGGTGGCATTGTTGTTCAGCGCAGCATAAAATGCGTCTTCATTGGCCAACGTAGCCTCTACCCCATTGACACTGACAATTTGCCATCCCCGCTGCACACCGGCTCTTCCGATAGGTGAATTCTTATAGACATACACCACGCGCTGATCGGTTTCGGAAGCATACCCACGCCGAAAGCCAAACCCCAGGTTGCTGCCTGACGCCGTGCTTTCCCATTCCGTCTGCGGGATGGCAAAACTATACCGATCCAGCACCGCTCCCGACGTGCCTTTGTCGCTATACGCCCGGATGCCATTGCTTCCACTCATCAGGCTATCCACGTTGGCAAAACTGTGTGGTTTAAACGTGGTAGCCGAATTCACGATCAGGTTGCCGTCGCTGTTATTCCAGATAGTGTAATCGGGCAGATTGTCGTTCCACAGGTAATAGAGGAGCGAGTAATAGTAAGCACTGTCGCGTACGTCAACGGCGTCGGTTTCGGTGGTAGTGGCAGAAGGCGTCACTATGTCGCTTTCTTTTTTGCAGGACACAAATCCAGCACAGACCAGAAGCAGAACGGTAAAACAGATTTGAATGCGTTTGTATGTCATGGGTTGTAAAATTTAAATGAATCACTTAAGATGTCTTTGCGGCCCTCTTCTGGCTCTGCTTTTCTGAAAAGGCATAACTCCCCTGACTTTCTGATTGATGCGTTTTTCATAAAAGCAGAAAGGATATAAAACCGAAAAGGCCAGGGAGGGTTTTCTTCTTTTGGCAGATACTATTTGTTATGCCGTACTTTGTAGACAGGCTGGTTTTTGGCGGTTGGTTGCGGTGGTTTGGCTTCTTTAGAAGGAATGGATGCCGAAGGGGGATGCTGCCGGGGATATCCGACATAAAATCCTGACAACACCTTGATGCTCACCAGCATACAGAGAACCAAAATCCATGTTTCACCTGATTTTTCCTTTAAGACCAGTAGCCGCATAAACACTGAAGTTTAAAAAGTTTATTAAGAATTAACTGCTTTATTCAAAAGTGTATTCGGTAGTGACTCCACCGACCGTAACCGTATACACATTGTCGCAACTGCCGTCTCCGTAATTGACTAGGGCAGTGGCACCATTGCTCGTAATTTCCAGCACGCCACTCACCGGTCCGTCAATGTCCTCCGCCAGGCAACTGACTGAATACGCAATGTCTTTGGTAATGGTGGCTGCATAGGCGGTTCCTTGCCGGGTAGTTCCTGACAACGAACCAGTTATGGTCTGGGTGTCGTCACTTAGGATGTGCGGCGTTCCGTTGTTATTGTAGGTATAGGTCAGGGTGCCGTTCCAGCTCACCGATGTGCCGTCGAGATAAGTAACTTTGGCATTCTGAGCAGTAATGGTGGTAATTCCACTGGTGGCCTGCTTGATGAACGTCCCATTGACAATGGCCGAGTCTTTCTGAAAGTTCTCAAACGTAATGGTTTCCTGATGCGAAACGGCAGGCTTCATGCCACTCTGCTTGTTTCCAATGATGGTTACAGTAAATACATCGGTAATTTTGCCTTTGCGTACCCTCACTGAATCGCTGCACGCGCTGCCATCACCGTAGTCGATTGTTATTGTGCCACTGTAGGCAAGTGTGTCGGTGGTACGTGTAATCAATGTATATGTACCTGAAATTACCGGACGGCATCCTTGATTTCGGCGAGCACTCTGGTTTGCAATAATGGGCGATTCTTCAATCAATCCCTCAGAAGCCAATCCTTCTTGTGTCAGGTCTAAGACTTCTTTGGTTAAGGCCACAATCTGGCTGTTGTCAATTGCCGCCTCGGTGGCCTGGGCGGTTTGCTGAGGCGTTACTTCACTCTGTTTGTTACAAGCTACGAGGCATACTCCGGCAAGGCAAACTGAGAAGGCAATTCGGGAAAAAGTCACAAAAACGGGTTTCATAGATGCATGGGGTTGAATGCTGTTTTTTAGCGTATTTACCTTTATGACACCAACGCTTTTGCGTACTACTATGCCCTGACAGAAATTTTGCAGAAAATAAAAAACCTCCCATATAGATTAAAAATCAAGATGGGAGGTTTTGCGTCTTGAAAAGATACTATTTTATAGGAAGATTATCGACGGCGTGCAGCGCCAATTGTGTAGTAAACGCCTATCTGTCCTCCTATCCAGGTTTTGGTATTTCTAAAATATTCTATTAAAGTAATTCGCTTAGAATCTAAAATACCATACTCCAAATTCAGGTTTGAATAAGAATTCCTTAAACGATATGGAGGATTAATAGTATTGACACTTGTACCATAAGATAAAAATCTTAGCTCTTTAATAAATTCTACAGGCACATAAGGATCTGTTTTTACAAGAACCGCTAATCGCTCTCTATTTGCTTGATAACGTGTTATCAACCAATTGAATGACGGACCGAAAGTAAATTGCAATCGTCGAGTAGCTTGCCAATGCAAATTTACTTGCAAACGGTCATGCCAACTATTTAATCGCAATTGAATCGGAGGTTCCGGACCGGGATTATCGTAGGTGTATTCTTTATGGACTTTTGCCATGGTAAAATCGGCTCCCATCGACCAACTTCTAGCGATAGGCAAAGCAAAGCCAGCCCCGAAGCCAAGTCGTTTGATTCCATTGTTAGTCAGGCCAAAGTTGGCGATTCCATATACCGACTGAGTTCCTACCTGAACTTCTGCTCCCAGGTAAGTCACCTCGTTTACATAGATCCCAGGACGCACCATGAAGCCATACTCATTGGGTCGCCATTTTCGGAACGCTTTGGAATATTGAGGTGTGGTGCGCTTAGCCTGCACGTTACGCCCATTGGTAGCCGCAACATTTTTAGTTGTTTGCTGGTTTTGATTTTGCAATGAGTCAGCCTGTAAGGTATCGGATTCGTTGTAGTTCCGGGTACCAAATAAGAAACGCTCCAAATCGGCTCCTGTACGAATACGCGGGAACGGATGCGGATGGTAAGTATAAATACGGGTTGGCGTAATGATGCGACGCGGTTTGGTGGATTTGTTAAACAGAAAAACCAGCACCGAATCAATGGCCGTATCCGATTTCATGACGGGTTTGTCCAGCTCAAACACCAGCATCGTATCACTATCTACAGAGTCGGAAGCGGCCAACAATGAATCTGCGACCGTTTCCAGACTATCCCGCTTCGGATCACGCGCTGTTTCCTTAGCTGGACCAGAGGTAATTGCGGGCAACGTGTCTTTTTTCGGAGTTGGCGCAACCGCTGGAGTGGGCTTGACGGGTGGTGGACTTGCTTTGGCTATCGTGGCTGGCTTTTTAACAGGGACTTTAGCCGCTGCAGGTGCTTTTTTCCGCAGGATAAAATGCTTTCCCTGTTGTTTAAACTCAAGTCCCATCTGACTGCAAACCCGAGCCATCACCCGTTCCAGCGATTCGTTTTGCACCGAAAAACTTACTGGACGATTGGCATCGGCAAAATTGATGCTATACGCAAAAAAAACGCCGGCTTGCTGAGCCAGGCGTTGCAAGGCCTTTTCGAAAGGCACTTTGTCACAGGTAAGCGTTATTTTCTTTTCGGAAGTTTGTGCATGGCTTGCCCACATTGTCAGAAAAAAGGCAATGGACAGCATGGTTTTACTGAGGACACTTGCCTCCTTCCAGTTGGTATGTGGCTTTTTCAACTTCAACGACTTTACATTCATAAACTCCTTCCAAAACATGTAGAGCATCCTGAATAGAATACTCTTCTGGAATCTGTGTTGTAACGGGACAGGTCGCTAAATTAGTGTTTTTTAATAGGATTGTACACGAATATGTTTTTTCCAACGTCGTTAGCGCTTCACCCATAGGCGTATTGTGAAAGCTTAGCCTTCGGGTAGCATAGCCAAACGTATTGTCATCCACATTGTTTACTACCGAAATGCTGTGCGAATCTTTGGCCCAAACGCCGGTTTGACCTTTTACCAGATACACACTGGTATCGGCAATTGAAAACTGCACCTTGCCCGACGTCACACTCACAATCACCGACTTTCCTTTTTCATTGATATTGAAAGAAGTGCCCACTACCCGCACCTGGGCTTTGCCTACTGCAATCACAAATGGCTTTTCTTTGTCGGGTGTAACCTGAAAATAGGCCTCTCCGGTCATTTTCACATTGCGGGTATCGCCGGCAAAAGCTTTCTCATAGGTAATCGAACTCTGTGCTGTCATAGTTACCTTGGACAAGTCGGGCAGTTCACGGTTCAGCGTATGATCGGCTTTGATATAAACCGAAGCCAGATCGGGCGTTTTTGGCTTGGTGAGCAAGTTATACGCCAATGCGCCCACTCCTGACAAAACTACCACTGCCGCAGCGATCCGGAAAAAGAATCCGGACCGGGAAACAGGTTTGGCATTAAGTTGCGGAACAGATTCCTCTTCCTCAATCGGATTGTCGAGCAGCGCCTTCAGTTTGCCCCAATCCCGCATCAGGTCAGGCTCTTGCCAGGTTTGATCAGGAACCGGAGATTTCCAGGCTTCCTGCATTTGGTTAAAATAATTTCGGTTTTCTTCCGAAAGTTCCCGCCAGTCGTGAAGGGCAATGGCTTCCTGCGGTTCTGCTTCTCCAGCCAGATACCGCACGATCAGCTCGTCATTCACCACAATAATAGGTTCGTTTTCCACTTGAACTATCGTTTTTTAATCGTAAAATAATTTCTATAGGCGATGGGTTGTAAGTTTATTCATACATACTCCAGCAAGGTTTATGGCTGCCACTGGTTGTTTCGCTAACCAGGAAAATAGTATCTTCTAAAAAGCAAAAACCCCGATTGTTAACACTTATTTTATTCTTCTTTGGTGGCATCCAATTGGGCCCGCAATACTTTCAATGCTTTCGTTACCTGATTGGCCACCGTTTGTACCGAAATGCCCAGCTTTTGGGCGATATCGGCATGACTTAATTCTTCAAAGCGACTCATTTTGAAAATGATACGGCATTGTTCGGGCAGCGATTCAATGGCTGCATTGATTTTTTTCTCCGTTTCATTCATGAACACTTCCGGCTGGCGGCCTTCTATGCGCCCATCGCCAATACTCATGCGTACGTATTTGGTCTTGATGGCTTCGTGCTTGATGCGGTTGAGGCAGGTATTGTGCACCGCACGGTACAAGTAAGCTTTCAGCGTTACGGTGATGATCATATCCTGGCGCCGCTCCCATATCTTCAGAAATACCGACTGCACAATGTCGCGGGCATCGTCGGTATCTTTGATTATGGTAAAGGCATATTCGCACAGCATGCGGTAATACTGCTTGAAAACAGTCTCAAATGCAGACTTATCGCCTTGCCGGATAGCGTCAATAAGGAGTTGGTCTGTATTCACAAACGATGCGGAGTGTAGTATCTGTGATGGATTCAAAGCATCATTTCTTTTAGCGTTTCGTACTCCAATGACAGCCAAAAGAAACTTTACTACTACGAGATAGGGAAAAAATTATCGCTTTGCAACAGAAAGTCTGACTTTACTGTTACAAAGCGATAAAATAGTATTGGGAAAAATAGTATCTTTTTTAAGGGCAAAACCCCAGACCAGACAAGCGGTTATTGTTCGGGTGTAGCCAAGGCTTTTTTGGCGTCAGCTTTGTCTTTTTTACGGAATGCACCCTTCAGGAAGAAACTGTAACGTAGTGCGTCGAGGCTTTGGTCGAGTTTCTGGGTGCTGGTTTCCACGTTTTGCAGAGTGCTTTTCATTTTTCCGGCAAACTGTTCGTCATTCAGCATCAGTCCAAGGGCATTGTTGTTGCGGTTCAGATTGTTGCTGGCCTTCTGCAGGTTATCACTAATGGCCGACGCCGACGAAGCGGTTTTTTGGAGTTCGGCCACCGATGTTTTCAATCGGTTAAAAACCACGGTATCGGTCAGCAACTGGTTGGCAAGGCCTTCTTTGTTGTTCAAAGTGGAGGTAAATTGCGACAACGCACCCGACGCTTTCACTGTAGTGGCCGACACCTGTTGCAGGTTGCTGACAATAGAGCGAAACTGCAGGGCCATTGCTGAGTCGGACAGCAGTTCGCCTACGGTGCCTTTGCCATTACTCAGATCATTGGTAAGTCGCTTTACATCGGTAGTGATGCTCAGCAGGTTCTTGTTGCTTTCCTGCAGGGTTTTCATCATTTCTTCGGTACTATTCGCCAACTCGGTTCCTAACTTGTCGCCATCTTCAACGGCAGGCGTATTGGGATTGCCGCCGAATATCTCGATGATCTTGTTACCGATCAGGCTCTCCGAACTTAGCTTGGCCTTGGCGTCCTTGTGAATGTATTTCTGCACGTCTTCCTCGATCTTCATGGTTACCTGCACCTGCGATGTGCCGTAAAATTTCACGGATTTGATCGTTCCCACTTTTACGCCCGAAAACCAGACGTTGTTGCCCTGTTTCAGGCCCGAAATGTTGTCAAACACGGCCGTAACTTCGAAGGTTTTTTCAAAACGTTTTTGCTTGCCGCCCAAAATAAAAACGCCAGTTACCAGAATAATGACAGCCAGAAGTACAAATACCCCCACAATCACCGAACGCTTATTGTTTTCTGTAGTTCCCATAGGTATTAAGTAGTAAAATTATAGTCATAAAAAGCTTTAACGCGTTCATCTTCCGAGCTGAATACTTCTTCAAATGTGCCTTGTCGCTGAAACTGTCCGTCGAGCAGCATCACCACCCGGTCGCCAACTACTTTGGCACACGTCAGATCGTGGGTAATGACAATTGAAGAAGAATTGAACTTCTGTTGAACCTCGTTTATCAAATTGTTAATATCCATGCTGGTGATGGGGTCCAGGCCTGCGGTAGGCTCATCATAAAGCATGATTTCGGGCTTGAGAATCAGCGTACGGGCAATGCCGATGCGTTTGCGCTGCCCACCCGAAAGCTGCGAAGGCATCTGATTGATGGTTTGTGACAGTCCCACGTCTTCCAGCAGTTCTTCTACCCGCTGGTCTATCTCCTGGCCGCTCAGGTCTTTTTCGTGCCGGCGCAGCGGAAACTCCAGGTTCTCACGCACGGTCATGCTATCATACAAGGCGCTGTTCTGAAACGAGAAACCGATTTTCAGGCGCAGTTCGTCCATTTCTTTCGGCGTCAATTGAGATACATCCTGCCCCAGTACATTCACCTGCCCATCATCAGCCTTGAGCAAGCCCGCAATAATTTTGATCAGAACTGACTTTCCGGTTCCCGACCGGCCCAGTACCACCAGGTTTTCGCCCTGATACAGGTCCATGTCTACACCCTTGAGTACGTCCAGATCGCCAAAGGATTTTGTTAGTCCTCTGATGGAAATCACTTTATTGTCTTGATCTATTTTATGACTTTGCTTTTGCATAGTAGTTTGGTTCTAAACCCGAAACGCGTTGACAACCTGAAGAATCAATAACTCTTCAATAAACACCAGAAACATAGACGTCACCACCGATGTATTGGCCGCTTTTCCAACGCCTTCGGTTCCTTTGGACGAATTATAGCCTTTGTAGCAACCTACTATCCCAATGGTAAAACCGAATACAAACGACTTGGCTACCGACGAAAACACATCCAGGAAGGTGATGGCATCGAAAACCTGATTGAAATAACTGGTAAAACTGGTGAGTTCGTTCTGATGGATATTCAGATAACCACCCATCAAACCCACCAGCATGGTGTACATGGTAAGGGTAGGAATCATGAATGTGGTTGCAATTACGCGGCTCACTACCAGAAACTTGAACGGATTTACGGCCGATACTTCCATGGCATCTATCTGCTCGGTCACTTTCATAGAGCCTAATTCGGCACCAATGTTAGAACCTACCCGACCGGCAGCAATAAGTGAAGTAACCAGCGGCGCCAGAGCCCGCACAATAGCCACCGAAATCAGGGCTGGCAACAAGGCCGTGGCACCCAGATCGGCAAGCGACGGCCGCGACTGGTTGGTAAACACAATGCCAATGATAAAGCCTGTAAGCGAAATCAACGGCAATGACCGCACCCCGATCTGGTAGCATTGGTTCATGACTTCGCGCCATTCGTAGGGTGGCAAAAAAACTTCCTGGAAAAACCGGATAATAAAACGATATACCTCGGCTAATTCCGTAAATACCTGATCGATTTTGCGGGAGAACACATAGTTTCTCGCCGTAGGAGAGTCATTCTTTTTCGCGTCCGTTTGCATTCATGTGTAGATTAAAAAATAGGCATTGTTAATGCATCTTATCCTGGCTATTGCCACTACAGTAAAAAAAATCGTACCCTTATCGTACAGACAAAAAATGGGGCAGGGCACCTAGCTAACTCCGAAAAGCAACTATTACTGGCATTTGTGCAAAATAACAGTTCTGTAACACCAGCATTGTAGAAAAAATTCCGCAGTACCCAAAGATAGCAGGGATTCGGTTTGTCAAAAATTTTCCTGATCTACCGATCCTTCTCCAAAGGGCGAGGTATAGAAATTGTTGTTTCTTATATAGTACCTGATAAATTAAGCACCCGACTGGTTAACGTATTAGGTTAATTGAAAGACAACCGATCCAGGGACAAAACCGTGCTCCGATCTTTTCTTACGGAAAGTGTGGGCTGTTTTTGTCTTTCGTGTATTTTTCACGGCTACTTACCTCTTGTCAGTTACTTTCTCTTTTCTGACTGATGCATACGGGTTTTGTATTTCTGAAAGATACTATTTTTCCATGTATGCGTTTACCAGCAATGTATACGGAAAAATCTCAGCCCACAGCTCACTACAGGTAGTTGTGCATTCTTTATGTATTTGAAATAAAACCGATTATGGCTGAAGATTCGAGTTCTAAATCTGTTGAGGATACCCAGCAAAGTACAAACATAAGCCCATCCTATGAAAGCTTCTATACAATTGGCACCAACCAGGATATAGCGGTACATGCCGAAAAACTCCTGAAATACGGAACGTGGCAATGGGAAAAGACTACTGGTCAATGCAACTGGTCTGAGGGTTTGGTGTACCTGTTTGGCTACCTACCCGAGTCGTTTGGAGAAACCACCAAGCCGCTGGATTTTTTTATCAGCCATGTGCTTCCACAAGAAAAAGAAAGCGTAGCTGTCCGTCTGCAAGCAATGGCCCATGAGCCTGCAAAAAATCCCTTTGAAGTTCGTATTTCAACTCCCGCAGGTAAGCAAAAAGAAATCCGGGTTACATGCCATGCATTGCCCAAAAGCACGCTGTTGGTTTGTTTTTTTCAGGAAATCAATGATGCGCTGCTTCCAGAAGGAAACGAAAAAATCCTAAGTCAACTGGAAAGCCAAGAGCAGCTTATTCGACTCGCCGAAAAGAATTTCTCTTCGGGTAGCTTTGAGTGGGACTTAACCACCGATGAGGCGATCTGGTCCAATGGCATGATTTCGCTGTTTGGCTACACCACCGAAGAATTTGGCGAAAACCCCAAATCAGGTAGTTTTTGCCTGGCTCATATTCCCAGTGAAGATTTGTCCAGCTTTCAGAATACTGTTAGCCATTACCTGGCCGGCAGAGCCCTTGAACCTTTCGAGCAGCGTATCCTGACCCGCAGCGGAGAAGAAAAGATCCTGTTTGGAGAGTGGCGCACACTTGCAAAAAGTTCAAAGGTGATTTGCCTGTTACGCGACATCACCCAGGAAAAACAGAAAGATGCCACCATTCAGCGACAAGCGGAGTTATTCCGCAGCATCATTAACAATTCGCCGGTGTGCATTGTACTTTACCGCGCCATTCGGAACGAGCAGGGTAAAATTGTTGACTTTATCCATGAAATGTCCAATCCTGCCAATAATCAGGCTACAGGTGTAAGTGAAAACGAACTGATCGGAAAATCCTGGCTCGCCTACTATCCCGAAAACAAAACCAATGGCTTTTTTGAGCTGTATGTCAATGTAGTCGAGACCGGTCAGGAAATACGAAAAACATTTGCCTACGATGCGCATGGCATTAAAGGTTGGTTTGACGGCATTTTCGTCAAAAATGGAGATGGGATTTTATTTACATATCAAGACATCTCAGCCATCAAGCACCAGCAGCAACTCATTGAGCAGGCCAACAGTGAATTGCTACGCTCTAACACCGAACTCGAAAACTTTGCTTATGTAGCCAGCCACGATTTGCAGGAACCTCTCCGAAAGGTAAAATCATTTGGCGGTCTGCTGGCAAAAGAATATGAATCGCTGCTGCAAGGCAACGGCTTGCTTTACATCCAACGCATGCAAATGGCCGTGGACCGGATGCACGATTTGATCAACGATCTGTTGCAGTATTCCCGTATCGGTCGCCTCGAAGAAGGGCTTCAGACGGCCAGCTTACAAGCCATTGTCACCGACATATGGTCGCAGATACGCGAAGAAAAAGGAGAGCTCGCCAAAGCTTCCCGACTTACCATTGATGAGTCTTTGCCTGTTGTCAGAGCTATTCCCTCGCAAATGTACCAATTGTTTAACAATCTGTTTTCCAATGCACTGAAATTTGCACGCCCCGAGGCTACCCCGCACATCCACGTGAGCTGGCACCTGCTGTCGCCAAAGGAAAAGGACACGCTGGGATTGCTCAGAAAAGACCAATTCGCCGCAATATCGGTAAAAGACAATGGGATCGGATTTGACCCCGAGTACAATGAAAAGATTTTTGGTCTGTTCCAGCGCCTGCACGGCCGGAGTGAATACGAAGGCTCTGGCATTGGGCTGGCCATCTGCAAACGAATTATGGAAAACCATAAGGGGTTGATTCAGGCAAGCGGCGAATCAGGAAAAGGAGCTACTTTCCGGATGATTTTCCCTTACGAATCGGCCAATTAAAAAGGGCAGGTTTTGTCCTCTTTAACCCTACTATTTTGCAATCTGGTGCCTAAACTGCCGTTAATTCGCTAATTTTGGAGCGAAGCAGCTTTTTTTCCAACTCGGACCGGGTCAGTGTCATGGCTTCTTCCAGGCACTGACGTGCGGCTTCGGTCTGGCGGAGCTGCCTGTGGAACTCACCCAAGGTAGCAGGCAACAGATAAAAGTTTCGCAGCGAATCAAGCTCATCGATTTCCTGAATGGCTCGAATGCCAGCAGCGGCACCTTCTACTTCGCCCACGATAATAGCCCGGTTAAGGGCAACCACCGGAGACGGCTGGATCTGGTACATCAGCGTATACAGATACAAAATATTGTCCCAGTCGGTGAGGTCATATTCTTCGGCGTTGGAGTGCTCGTACGCAATACCTGCCTCCAGGTGATAGCGGCTCAGTTCGCCACCTTCGGCGGCGGCGTCCAGGCAGCCTTTGCCAAACCAAATCAATTCCTGGTTCCAGAGTTTCCGGTTCTGTTGGCGCAGCAATAAAATATTCCCGTTCTCATCCAGCCGTCCGGGTATGCGGGCTGAGTGAAAGCACATCAATGCCATCAGAGCCAGTACATTGGGATGTTGCGTTGCCGGATGCTCGCTTAGTAGCTTGACCAGTTGCAAGGCATCTTCTATCAAGTCGTGCCGGATCAGGTCGGGGTGATGCGTGGAGTTGTAGCCTTCATTGAAAATCAGATAGATGGCCGTCAGTACGTTATCCAGCCGGGCGGGCAACTCGTCACTATCCGGAATGGCAAAAGCAATTTTCTGCTCCTGGAACAGTTGCCGGGTCCGGTAAAGTCGTTTGGCAATGGTTTCTTCATTGCTCAAAAATGCTTTGGCAATTTCAATGTTGCTAAAACCGCACAAAGTTTTGAGTATCAGCGTTACCTGAGCTTCTTCGCTAATTTGCGGATGGCAGCAGGCAAACATCATACGCAGCTGGTCGTCCGCAATTTCTTTTTCGTTCAGCAGTTCATCCAGGGTTGTTCCTAACGTATATTCCGATTCAAGTAGCAACGAAATGTCTTCCGCAAAAAGTCGTTTCTTTTTTTCACTCCGGATCACATCCAGTGCTTTGTTTTTGGCAACTACAAACAGCCACCCAGTCGGATTGTCCGGTAGCTGTTGCGGCCATTGTTCACACGCTTTCAGCAGCGTATCTTGTACCACATCTTCTACCAGTTCCAGGTTATGTGCCCCAAAAATTCGGGTAAGCACTGCCGTTAACTTTCCGGATTCGTGCTTGACAATCTGGGCAATGACGGGATTGGCAGAAACGGTGTGTGTATGCATACAAGTGTTATACTAAGATGGAATTGTTTTCGCATGAGTGAAAGAAATTCAGGCACCGAGAAACAGGTACTGAGAAAATAGTATCTGCGTTGGATCAAAAACCTGCCATGCTGCCTGCTTGGTATTCAGTCAAAAGTTACGACTATTTTTACAATAAGAAAGCCTCACCAACCCAGGCGGGTGGTAAGGCTTGTCAGACACATGTACTTAAATGCCAAAAAAATCAGGAAACGAGCATGATTTCACGTACTTCCACCGAGCCTTCCTCGTCCAGTATCGGGCAGCCACTTGCCAGCACTACGGCTTCGTCGTAGTCAGCTGCTTTGATCAGCGTGTAGCCGCCCACCATTTCCTTGCCTTCAACAAAAGGACCATCGAGCAGTTTTTTTGCCTTGCCCTTGATGTGTTTTCCCTGGGGCAGCAGCGGTTGACCGCCATCAGCCAGCTTGCCTTGTTCAGCGATGGCTTTGAGCCAGTTGCTCCATTTTTGAATCGAGGCTTCAATGGCTTCAAGTGTCCGTTGCACATACATTTCCTCAGCCATCGGGGTGTTGCGAAAAATAAGCATGAAATCTTTCATGTGGGGTTGGGGTTAAAAGGTTACAACTGTTTTTGTTACTTTGTGTAAAGACGAACGGTACTCTAAAATCCGGACATTGTACGAAACTTTTTTACATAGTTTTTTTTACGGAGTACAGTCAATCTGCAATCCGGTTTTTGCCGGAGAAAAGATACTATTTTTTATGTCGCAACTTGCCTTATACGAATTTGGAGAAGCCAAACCCCTGCCTCCAGGAATATCCCCGGCGGCACTGCAGCAGTACTTGCAACGCGTCTGGCAAAACCGGTATGGATTGTATCAGTATGGTGACGAAGAGCCGTTGCCATTTGGGAGTAAACAGCCTTTTTTGCAATTTGAGGATTCGCTGGTCCAGGCTCGCAATTATGCTGGCATCATTCATTTTCAAGGACTTACCATCTATTTAATTCCAAAGGTCTTTCAGCGCAGTACTTTTGCAGGGTATCCGGCAGAGCATGGACTCCTTGCGCATTTATCCTTTTATCTGTCGTATTGCAGCCATGTACGGTTTCCGTTTCAGTGGCTCTTAGCCGATTCGGCCCCTACGCCTTCGCTTGCCCATTGGATACACTATTTTGCCTCTTTTACGGCGTCTACACTTGCGCAGCATCCGTATCTGGCTTATCAGACACACACCCGTGACACAGCCTTCCTGCGGGGCAAGCTGGCCGTACAACCTTATCTGAATCAGCAGATTTTGCGTGGACAGTGGCAACGTTTGCAAACCGAACAGCAACCTTTTGAGCTCAACAACCTCTTTAATCAGATTGTCAAACATACGGTGGTTCGTTTGCAAACCATCGCCGACACAGCGGCACAGCCTTTCCTGGAAGAAATTTTGTGGGTATTGGCTGATGTAGAGGATTTGCCCTGCACTGCCGCCGACTGCGATGCCGTACACCTGAACCGGCTCTATACGGCTCATCAACAGATTCTGGATATGTGCCGCTTTTTTCTGGCGGGCGAGTCGGCGGGAGAATCATCCTCTCAGGCCATGAACTTTGCTTTTCTGGTGCCAATGGAGCGGATTTTTGAAGATTTCATTGCGGGTTTTGTACAAAGGCATTTTCCGGAATGGCAGGCCGAGTTTCAGAAATCTATGCCCATAGGTGTGCGAAACGAAACCCGGCCCGTACTGACCCGTGCCGACATCTGGCTGCCTCTGCAGCGCACCGTTTGGGATACGAAATACAAGATTGCTCTGGCCGACAATCAACCGCTCAATGTGGCTTCGGCTGACTTGTACCAAATGCTTGCGTATGCCGCTGTGTATCAAATACAAAACGTACATTTGCTTTATGCAGCCACTACTGCTTCACTCACCGAAACCATCCATTGTCATTTTGCAAATGCCCCGGTATCGGTGCATATTCATGCCATTCCGATGGTTCTCACTTCAACAACGGATACGTTTTCTGGCTTAATCTTACGACTGAAAGAAACCCTCCAAAAAGCGGCTGAGATCTGCCAATAGTTCTCCCGAAATTAGAGGTCAGAAATAGTAGGATTTGAAAAGTAAAAACCTGCCTTACCGTTTAGCAAACAAGACAATAGGGTTACACCAATCTGTTATTTCTGAGCAGCTCTTTATTTTACCAGAAAAGATAACCGTATCATTCATTTAACATAAGTTCAATTATGAGTCAAGTACCTCCTATCGAAATCATTCTCAATGAGTCATTCGGAACATTTGGGTACAACACCCAGTTAAAGTGTCTGTTTCACTTTTGGAAGGGCTTTCTGACGCTGGAAGAAGTGAAGCGGGTGGCCGAAACGACCAACCCGTATATGGCAATGTTCGGACTGACAAACGTTGTTGCTGACCACCGCAACATGGAAATGTTTAGCGAAGAGGTATCAGCTTACATTGCCGATACGTGGATTCCAGCACAGGAACAACTGGGAGTAAAAGGAACTTTCATTGTAATGTCACCAGAGGCGTTTACGCAGATTGCAGCCGAAGAAATGCATGAAAATGCGCGTCTGAAATCTAGCATTGAGATATTTCACTTTGATAGCATGGATGAAGCTACAAAAGCGGTAGAAGCGTACAATCAGAAGCCATCCCGCCTGGCCGCGTAACAGCCGATGATTATAAAAAAACGTGCAGCACCCCAAGGCGCCGCACGTTTTTTTATTGTTTGTGCATTTCAAAATAGTATGTTTTCAAAAGGCAAAATCTGCCTTAGAGAAGCCCGACAAATTCAATGAATTATTTGTTAACTTCCAGATTAGCCACAATATTGACCTCATCGCTGACAACCGCCGTTGGCGTATCTCCAATGTTAAAATCGGAACGTTTTACAGTACCCATCACTTTAAATCCGGCTACTTTCTTCTTGTTCATCGGGTGAGTGGTGGTTCCATTGAGTGTTACATCCAGCACTACCGGCTTGGTTACACCGTGCATGGTCAGGTTGCCAGCCAGTTTGTATTTTTTCGCATCTATTTTCTCAATGGAAGTGCTTTTGAAAGTTAAGGTCGGAAACTTGGCCGCATCAAAAAACTTATCGCCTTTCAGGTGACCATCCCGCTGGTCGTTGTCGGTGTTAATGCTGTTTACATCGGCGGTTACTTCCACTACCGCATCCGAAAAATCATCTTTGGCAGAATTTATTTTGACATCGAAGTTTTTAAACGATCCTTCTACCTCCGAAACCATCATGTGCGTAACATCAAACTTTAACCTGGAATGTGCCTTGTCTAACATCCAGCTTTGAGCAAACGAAGCCAGCGAAACCATAAAAGCAGCAAGCAAAAATGAGATTTTTTTCATGGCAATAAGAGATTTGATGAGTGGATAAGGAAATTAACAGACCAAAAGTTAGATAACAGGAGATAGCAACTTTAACGCAATGAGTTGAAAGCGAATGTAGAGAAAAAATCTATGTATAGACATATTTTTACCGGAAATTTTACAATTTTCAGAAATAGTATGTTTCAAAATCCCAAAACCGGCCGATACACAAAGGAGGCAACAATCCCTCATTACGAAATGAATAGATTATTGCCTCCTGCAAACAGGTATAGTATATGCAAGCTTATGCAGCGTTACCTAGCTGGTTTTTGCTTCCTGGAGCAATCCACGCCTGCGATTTTGGATCGGCAGCCTCTGGTGTCCGGTTCTGATTTGGATTACTGGCAGGTGCATTAGCGGGGCGTTCCTGCTGCTGAAAGGGCCGATTCATAGGTAGGCTGCGGCCGGAACTGTCTCGTAGCGTACTGTCGGAGGGCTGTCTGAACTGGGTGCTGTCTCTTCTAAACTGGGTGCTATCTCGACGGAATCCCGGATTCTGGCCTGGCTGTCCCTGCATCTGTGGACGGCCTTGTCCTTGCGGTCTTCCTCCTTGGCCTTGTCCCTGGCCTTGCATGTCACCGCCGCCCATTGGCCCATTGTCGCCTCCTTCTTTCAAATCATCGTTGTTGATTGATTTTTTCCGTCTGGAACCGTTGTCAAACGACATTTTGCCGATCCGGTAGCTGAATGTAATTTTAAAGTTCATGTTGTACATCCGGTTCACACTCTGTTGAGTGATAATGGGTGAGTTGACGCGGCTACGAATGCTGATGCCCGAAGTAAGGAAGTTCTCGGCTCCAAAACCAATGCTTCCTTTTTTGTCATTGAACTCTTTACGCAAGCCTAAGCTATACATTCCAAAGCCGCCTTGGGTACCTTGCAACTGTACCTGACGCCCCCGGTAGAAAGAAAAGGCCTGTACGCCCCACCCTTTGCCCAGGGTGTAGTTTCCAAACAACCGCAGACTTGCCACCCAGCCTTCGTTGCTGGCCCGGTACAAGGGATCAGACACGTTATTATTCAAAACGGCATAGTACACATCCGAGCCCCCATTTAACGACAGTTTGTTGCTGATGTTGATGTTGAAGAAAAAGTTGAATCCATACGAATTTTCGCTACCGATATTTTGGTATGTGGTGCGGATGGTATCAGAGTTAGGAATTACATCACGTATACTCTGGATAGCGTTATTAGAATTGCGGACAAAAGCCGAAAAGTTAAGTGATGTATTTTTAATCAGGGTATTGTATCCCAGTTCAAAGTTGTTGGTATACTCCGGATTCAGTTGAGGATTCCCTACAGTTACGTTCAATTGGTTGGATGCCTGTATGTTCGGGTTCAGGAACTGAATGGAAGGTCGCTGAATGCGTCGGTTGTACGAAAACTTAACCATGTTCCCTTTTTTCAGCTTTTTTGATAGGTTAAGGCTGGGCACCAAAACCCCATAGGCTGGTATATCAATGTCTTTTTCATCCTGCAAATAAGCATGAATGGTAGTATATTCGTACCGAGCTCCGGCCTTCAGGCTATAACCTTTCTGAGTAGAAATTGTATAGGACAAATAACCCGATGCCACATTCTGGTCATAGTTTAGGTTATTAGACAGTTGGGCGTTGGTATTTGGTACGAACACGCCATTTTCATTGGTAAAGAAGTACTGATAATCGCTGAATACTTTACGCATGATGTTTTTGGCACCTAACTCCAGCATCTGGTTTTTGGCAATGGGATTTTGGTAATCCATTTGGATGGTGGCTTCCTGATTGTAGTTTTCATTCGTGTTTTTTGCAGAAGGAACCGATTGAGTCAACGAATTGCTTAAGAAATTATTCGTACGGTTGTTACGACTATACAAAGCCAATATGCTGAACTCTTTTTGTGGTTTTTCAAACAACCGAGTATAGGTTAAGTTTACATCCACTGTTCCGGACAGGTCTTTTACATCTACGTTACGCAACGAACTGCTCGCCATTGTATCCGCAGCAAACCGCTGTGTAAGCAACCCATCCTGAAAATTGCGGTTGTTGCGCACTCCGTATTGTACTGAAAGACCCAATGAATTAAACTTATTAATATCATAGTCCCACCCAAGGGAATAGCGACCGAACAACCCTTTGCTACGTGTATCGGCTTCCTGTCTGTTTTCTATGGTAACCGGAGTTACAACGCCATCAATGTCATACGTTTGGGTTGTTAATTGACTGTTTTCAAACCGACCCCGAACGTTGTAATTGCTGCGTCCGAAGCCGCCCAGTGAGAAGCCCATTTTGCCTTTGCGGTAGCTGCCGCGCAGGCCCAGGTTAGAGCCGCGTAACCCCACACTCCCGTCGGCATTCAGAGCCAAGCCTTGCAGGTTGTTTTTTTTGGTAATGATGTTGATGATCCCGCCCGATCCTTCAGCATCGTATTTAGCCGATGGCGAAGTGATTACCTCTACCGATTTGATTTCATCGGCGGGGATTTGCTTCAGCGCGTCGGCAATGCTGCCAGCGGTAATGGTCGAAGGTTTGTTGTTGATCAATACCCTCACGTTCTGGCTGCCCCGCATGGATACGTTGCCATCCATGTCTACCGAAAGCATGGGCACCCGGCGCAGCACGTCGCTGGCATCACCGCCTTTGGCTGTAACGTCATTTTCGGCATTGTAAACGGTACGGTCCACTTTTTCCTCGATCAGGTTGCGTTGCCCCACTACGGTTACTTCCTTCAATGTCTGGGTTTGCGAAGTCAGGTAGAGAATGCCCATGTTGATATCCGAGCTATTGTCGGTGATGGTGGGCAATGCAATGTCAATGGTTTTGTAGCCGATAAAACTTATCATCAGCGAAAAAGTGCCTTCGGATACTTTGGTCAGGGTAAACTTGCCTTTGTCGTCGCACACGGCACCGTCTACGGGCTTTTTGGTAGTGGCATTGACCAACGCAATGGTAGCAAAGGCAACCGGTTCTTTGCTGGCAGAATCCTGAACGGTGCCCGTGATGCGGATGTTCTTGGTTCCGGTTAGTTTCATGGCTGGCGACGACGGCCCCTGGGCTTTTGCCAGCGGAACGGCCAACAAGCAGATACACAAGAGAAGAAATGTAAGTTTTTGCATGGCTGAAGGAAATGGGAGAATGCGTGTTTTAAAACAAATAAGCGGTTATCAAAAAATAGTATCCTGAAAAAAACAAAAACCCGGCGGAGACAACAGCTCCAAACCTGAAATACCTAACACAAAGAAAATCAGAATGTTTTTATCCGGAAAAGCAACTTAGACCATCCGACGCAATTACTCTACCGTCCGGCGTTTTATTCGACAAACCGACCCGCCGAGTAAAATGCCCGGATTATCTATCAGAATAGGCCACTTGTATAATATTGGTCTGAAAACGGGATGAATGGCGGCTGAACCACACCCTTTTTGCAAAATTCCCGTTATTTTGAAGCAACATTGTACAAAGTGAAAAAGCCTTTCTGATGCTAGCTTAGGTAATTGCAAATTCAAAGGTGGAGGTTTTGCCAATTTGGAAGATACTATTTTCAGCCATATGCCATTATCCAATCAACGAAAACGAGTGATACTGATGCACCTGTCATTCTGGTGTGTGTATCTGTCGTTTTTTATCTATCAGGTCAGCTTTTACCAAAAGGATGCGTTCAACTGGGCCCGGTTTCTCACCATCATTGCCATCCAGATGATTTTTACTTCGGTGCCCGCCTATCTCAACTACTTTTTCTTCCTGCCGCAGTTTCTCGAACAAAAAAAGGTACGTTACCTGCTGGTGTTTTTGCTGCCGTTTGCCTTGATTATCCTGGCTCGGTTGTACACCGAACGTTTTATACTCGATGGTTTCAGTCACGAGTATCAGTACCTCTATACGCCTCGCTTTGTGACGCAGACCACGCTTATTACGCTTTTCATTACCGTATTTGTGGGCATGATCCGGTTTGCTACCGACTGGTTTACACTGGAGGCGAAGAAGAAAGCCATTGAAAATGAGAAACTTTCGACAGAACTACGCTTCCTGAAAGCCCAGATCAATCCGCATTTCTTGTTCAACACCCTCAACAACCTGTATTACCTGGCATTTACGCAGTCGCCCAATACCACCGAAGTCATCGCCAAGCTGTCGCAGATGATGCGGTACATGATCTACGATTCCAACCATCCGCAGGTGATGCTCAGCAAAGAAATTGAATACATGGAAAACTACATCAGTCTGGAAAAACTGCGCCTCAACGATCAGATCCCGATTTGTTTTGAAGTGAAGGGACAGGTAGAACGGGTAGCCGTGGTTCCGCTCATTCTGATTTCGTTTCTGGAAAATGCCTTTAAACATGGTGTAAGCAGCAATTTTCCCAAAGCATGGATCAATGTGAAGCTGGAACTTCAGGAGCAGCAATGCGTATACGTCGTGGAAAACAGCAAGCTACCCGCTAAATTGCAGCAGGAAAAGTCGGGAATCGGCTTGCAGAATGTGCGGAGACGGCTCGACCTGAGCTACCCCGACAAATACAGCCTGGACATTCAGGATAAGCCCGACCAATACCGGATTGAACTTAAACTCAACGTTGCATGAACTTTACTTGCCTGATAGTGGAAGACGAGCCGCTGGCCCGCAACTTACTCACGCAGTACGTAGATAAGGTTGCGTACCTGACTTTGCAGAAAACCTGCTCTGACCCGATGGAGGCTCTTACTTACCTGCGCGACAATCCGGTGGATATTCTGTTTCTGGATATCCAGATGCCCGAAATTACCGGAATTTCCCTGCTGAAAATTTTGCAGAAAAAGCCGCTGGTCATACTTACCACCGCTTATTCGGAATATGCCCTGGAAGGCTACGAACTCGATGTAGCAGATTACCTGCTCAAACCCATTACGTTTGAACGTTTCCTGAAAGCGGCTGAAAGAGCAGCCAACCGGTTGTCAGCCCCAACACTTCCGCCGACAGAAACCACCCCTGAAAACAAAGCAACACCCGACCCCATTTCGTCTTTCATCTTTGTAAAAGACGGCACGAAACTGGTTAAGATCCGGTTGCAGGACATTCTGTACGTAGAAGGCCTGAAAGATTACGTCACCATTCACACCCGCACCCAGAAAGTGGTGAGTTTGCAACGACTCAAATCGCTGGAAGAGCAGCTTCCGCAAGATCACTTCATCCGCATTCACCATTCGTACATAGTTTCGCTGGAAGGAATCGATGCCATTCTGAAAGAAAAAGTGCAGGTTGGCAATGCCCTGCTACCCATCGGAGACACCTACCGCCGTGCCTTCCGCGAATTCATTGACCGCAACCACCTGCAATCCGAATAAAAAAGACCTCACACAAGGCAAGGTCTTGAAATACGACAGGGTTTTGGCTTATAAAAAGATACTATTTTTTGCCGACTGTCACCGCACCTGAGGCAGTCATTGCTTTGGCACTCGGTTCGGGTAGTTTCCAGTTGGCATCAAAATACCCATCGGCAATTACCTGTTTGGGCGTTTCTTTGAAGAGGACGAAATCTTTGAAATCGCTGATACCGCGTTGCGCTACCGGGCCGGGAAACGCGTCGGGCTTATCGGAAGTCCACCAGGGCAAGCCTGAACTAACGGCTACGTAATGCTTGTCGACAGGAAAGACATATAACAATCCGTATTCTTTGGCCGAAGCATCGTTAAACTGCAAAGGCAGCCGGTCACTGTATTTCTCAATGAGTGCATTTGTCGTTTTGGTGCCGAAAAGAATCAGATTCGCACTTTCCAGATCGCTGGGACGCACTTCCTTGTCGGCCAATACGCGCGGGAAAAACATGATCCGACCGGCAAATTCGCCTCGGTATACCGACCACGAAGCCGCCTGCACCGCCATAGCCTGGCGGGCCTTCAGTTCTTCTTCCGACGGGCTGCCTCCTGTGCCATACACATATACGTGACGGGTAGCAAACGCCTCACGCAAGGGGCCTTCGGCACCGGCTTTTTTGCCTTCTACCACGGGTACATTCACTACACTCCACTTTCCATTTTGCAGACTCAGTGACAGATTTTCAGAAGCGGGCACTTTCAGTTTCTTACCGTTGAGTGTCATTTGCAACGGCTGTCCAGCCTTAAATTGCGGATGCCCGGCTAGGTGCAACGTAAATCCGTCCAGCGCGGTTGTCTTGATTTCCAGTTGATTAGGCGCTGCAAACTTGGCATCGATGCTGGCCAGGGTGCCAGGAGTCAGTTTATCAAACTGCACCCAGTACGCCGTGTTGTACTTGTATTGCCAACTAGCAAAACGCACCTGGTCCGGAAAACGATTTCGTTTAAACTGACTGAACCAGCCAAACACAAACTCGTCTTTGTAAGCGGGCACCCAGCTGTCGTGTTTTACGCCCGGGTATTCCTTGTATTCCACTTTACTTCCCAATTCCTGCAGTTTTTTCACCCAGTCGCGGCTTACGGTAACAGGTACGGCGGGGTCGGCATCGCCATGGAAGAAATGGGCCGGGTAGTTGAGGGCGTTCATGGCCAGGTCAATGGTGCCTTTGGGAGGTGCCGGGCAAACCGGAGCAATGGCCGCCCAAATGTCGGGACGCGTCATGCCGATCCATAAGGTACCGCCGCCGCCCATCGACAAGCCGGTGAGGTAAGTACGGTCTTCGTCAATGTTGAACCGTTTCTTGACATCGGCCAGCACATCATAAACATCATTTTCAGGAATGCCCTGATAGCCGGTAGTGCCTCGGGCAAACGGCGACGCCACTATGTATTCCACATCCTGCCATTCCGGAAAATAACGGGTAGCTTCCACATCGGTTTCACCTTCGGCGTTGCTCTTGCCAAACACCCGCCGCAACGAAAGCCGATGGTTGGACCCGGCGCCGTGCAGCATGACCACCAGCGGATATTTTTTTTGCGCGTCATAATTTTTGGGCAGATACAACCCGTACGGCTGTTCGGTGTCGTCAGCCGACGAGAAAAAAGTAAGCACCTGCGGGCCGGGTGCCAGCTTTTGGGCATAACTAAAGGATATGGCAACAAGCCATACCAAAAAGGCAAGGGTACGAATCATAGGTTGTGGAATTACAGGTAAACGGATTTTTTATATGCATTCACAGGATCGTAGTCAGTCTATTAAGATGGCATAGCCCAGCTACGGACTGGGTTTTCTCCATTTTTTTCATACTATTTTTCTATTGACACAAGGTGCGACAATGATAGTTTTTGTTTGCGGGAAAAGCAAATGTCCCAAGAATTGTTTTCTTTTACAGTCGGACTTTGCTTTTTCCATCGCAACAATGAACGAACAGCAACAATTAGCCGATTTAATTCAGAACGGCACTGAACGATTTCTTCCCCATATTTCACTGGATTGTGTGGTATTCGGTTTTCACGAAAATCAGTTGAAAGTCTTGTTGTTAAAAATGAAAGACCGTGAAAAATGGGGCTTGCCGGGCGGATTTTTGCAAAAAGACGAATCCGTGGAAACCGCCGCCAATCGGGTGTTAAAAGAACGCACCGGCCTGGACAATATTTTTCTGCAGCAATTCCATGCATTCAGCGACCCCGCCCGTTCCGATAATCAGGACTTGATCGAGTCACTGCGAAAATCCGGAATGGAGGTAGACACCAACAACTGGTTTGTGCAACGGTTTCTGAGCATCGGCTTTTACGCTTTGGTTGAGTTTTCGCAGGTCACTCCAGCAGCGGATACTTTTTCGGAATCGTGCACCTGGTGGGATTTGCAGAAAATCCAGACCCTGATGCTCGACCACAATCAGATTTTGGATAAGGCGTTGGAAGTGTTGCGTTTGCACCTAAATTACCAACCGATCGGGTACAATTTGCTACCCGAAAAGTTTACCATGCCCGAATTGCAAAAGCTATACGAAACCATCTTGGGTAAAAAACTGGACAGACGCAATTTTCAGCGCAAAATCACCGGATATGGGATATTGAAAAGATGGGAAGAACGGCGCAGCGGAGTAGCTCACAAAGCCCCTTATTTTTACAGCTTTGACCAGAAAAAATACCAGCAAGCCTTGCTGGATGGCCTGCAAGGTGGCTGGTAAACCGGCCACCTTGTCCATTTTGTTTTATCGTCGGTATTCGGGCATGACCAGGTCGAGAACCTGCTCAAACCGAAACGGTTTTTTAATCACGCGGTCTGCCCCTTGCTCCAGCGCGTCTTTCATGACTTGCTCCATGGCGCTTATCATCACCAGTCGGGCCTTAGGGCACAACTCTTTGAGGGCCGGTATGATCGCCACACCCGATCCATCGGGCAGATTGTTATCTAAAAAAACAATATCGGGGTTAAAAGTCTTGATCTTTTCTATTCCCCCTACAATGGAGTGAGTATAATCGACCACAAACTTTTGTCGCTCCAGAAGTTTTTTCAAAATCATACACAAGTCTGCTTCATCTTCTATTAACAAGACTTTGGTTTCCATAGCTTTTGCAATCAGCTCATTTTAATAATTCTCAATTGATGCATTCATTGCTGTACAGGCGTTTTGGCATTTACAGAATACTGTAAATCAAGGATTTGACCGACGACCAAACAGATAAATCAGCAAGCCAATCACCAGGACAATCATCAGAACGCCCGTCCAAACGCCCGCTTTGAATATTCCTCCTATAACCGAGCAACTGCTCAGCAAGAGGATCAATAGTATAATAGAGCTGTTTAATATAAGTTTCATAGTCGTATTTATTACAGTATTAAAATTTATTCAAACGGCATTGTAAAAACATCATGCCAGCTGCAACAGGCCGGTTTTGACAAGTTACCGGATACTATTTTTACTTACATGGGTACCAGCGAATGCATTGCCATGTTTACATTCATTTGTGCAACACCACTAACATAGAGCGTAATGGCGAATTGTGTTATGTCCACGCTGATAGCCAACCGGATGGAACCGGCAATGCACTCTGTGTCGTACTGTCGCTTTCCGTTCAACGCTTTATTTTCCAAACCCAATACACACTCAATTCACACTTACATCTTACTTTCACTCATGCAGTTCAAATTCTTGTATTTCCTTCTACTATGCAGCAGCCTGGCCGTCGCACAAGTCAAAAACGACAATACGCTGACCACCCAGATTGATGGCAAAGAATTCAAGACCGAGCCTCGCCGCATTCGCATCGGCTCGGTGTGGTACATCACAGCCAATGCCATAAAGCCCGACAAATCGCTGCGTTTCTGGTTTGTAAACTTTGACAAAACAGAGATACCCGCAGTAGGCTTGTATCAGATTGTAGATGAAGACTTCAGAACTGACAAAGAAATGGCGGCTCTCAAGGCGGAAGGAAAATACAAAGGAGTGGCCTATGTAAAATACGTGGAAGAAACCCGCGCACCGCGCATGGAATATCACGTGGGCAAATCGCGCCGAACCGACGGTGGCGTGATTGAAGTAACCGCTTCGAATGCCGGTTTTATTGAAGGCAAATTCAATGCAATCCTGGACGGCACTCATTTCAAAGAAAAAGGTTCGGCTACGGTACTGGGCGGACTGGATCGGTTGAAAAACAAAATGGAAGACAAGGCCGTGACCAGTGCCACCGGCTACGATTCGGACATTGACCCGGAAGGACGCGGTTATAAGAAAACAGATAAGAAAGACGAAATCGCCATCAAAGACGGAACATTCAAACTAAAGCTTACCAAATCTGAGAATGCCAAATAAAGATGCTTAAACAAAAAATACACATATCTGTGTATCAAAGCATTACCGTTTATTATCAAAATAGTATCTTTACAAAGGCAAAAACCTACATCTAAAATTTGCCAAAAAATTCGTATTGTTTATCTTTGACTATCCACTTACGTTGAAAAGCTTTTTTATTAGTTTAAACACCAAACAAAGTATGTTACATGTTTACAGTTTGTAGAAAATGTGGAAAAGCGCTACCTGATACAAGTTTTTCAACCGTATGGTGTGACCCATGTCTGGATGAATACATTGTAAAAAATAACATTACCAAAGACTCGCCCCGAGCCAAAAGCGATATCCCTGCTGCGGCCAAAAGTGCAACAGTGGTAACGAAAGGTCAGGTACGGTAACAAAAAAGGACTTAGCAAGCTAAGTCCTTTTTTGTTTGCAGAACTATCCGTGTTGAGATAAAATAGTACCTTTTGGAAAGCCACAACCCTGCCTGTTGGTAAGCCTACCGTTTGCCTTGTGTCATGTCTTTCGGCTGTTGTCTCACAATTCCTTCTATTTAACTTTCATGACCCCGTTCATGATGCGCCAGTGCCCTGGAAAGGTACACACAAACGGATAGTCGCCAGGTGTTGCCGGAGCCGTAAACCTCAGGCGGTACGTTTGGTCCGGGTTGACCAGCGGCGACGAAAACAGCACTTGTGACACCGAAGGAACATAGTTACGTTCGGCACCGTCTTTGGCTGTGATTAATTTGTCGGCCGCATTGCCAATCACTTCCAGCGATTTGGGTTTGCCAATCACCATGTTGTGTTGCATTGCGTCCGGGTTTTCAAACACGATGATCACAGGTTTGCCAGCTGATACCGTAAATTCTTTCAAGCTGAACTGCAACGCTTCCCTGATGGCTTTGATCTGAATCACTTGGGCATCTTTGTCGTCTGCGGCACTTGCGACTTGCAATCCCCAGCCTTCCATAAGTCGGGTCACTCTGTCTTTGTTATCCGTACCAGCCGTTTTATCAAAACTTGTCATAAACACCTGATTCGGCTTTGACAATGTCTCTTTTCGCTTTGGATTCCAGCCATCCGCAATCCCCTTCAAAACGGCATTACTGGCAATCTCATCCATCTGCTGCGATTGGCGCAACAACGCTACCAGTGAATCCGCAGAAGCCAAGGAAGTGTAACTACGCACGGCCCGCTCTACGGAATACGCTACGATGCTCTTAGGCGCCTCATACACAATCTTATGGGTAAAGCTATTGTTTTGGTGTGTGGCTTCGGTCAGTTTGCCTTCCGGATCAATGGTGGCGGTTACGGTGTACTGACCCGCTTTGTCGGTTCCAAACGAAATGTTTCCGGTCCAGGGACCATTGTTTGATTTATCGATTACAACGGTTTGCCCGGCAGTAGCACCGTCTGCAAACGAATTGCTCACCATCGTTACCAGTTTTCCTTCGCCTTCAATACGGATGGACAGCGGAATGACAGTACCGGCAGGAATCGCAGTGCCACCTTGGTTCTTCACACTGATGTACATGCGTACCGATTCCCGAGGTGCAGGATGCGCAGGTTCGACACGAATATCCGAAATAATCAAATCGGGTTGTGTAGAAGTTGGCTTGTTCTGCTGATTGGAAGCACCTGTTTCCATGTGTTTGGCATGAGCCGCTGCATCCATACCAGAGTGCTGTGCCGAAGAATGCAACTTGGGGGCGTTCTTGGCTTTTTTCACTTCATCCGCCAATACGGTTTTCAGCAACTTTCCATTGTGACTCGTTAACACGCAAGCAAAGGCGTCGGCCATCCAACGGTCATTTATTTCGGTGGCAGTTTGCAAACGTGGCAGAATTGCCTTTTCGGCAGAGGCATCCCAAGGCATTTGAGACAGTGCCAGTAGCGAATTTAAGACGACAAGCGGCTCACCGTCATTCAAAAGATTGGCACTCAGCAACTGCGAAACCGAAGCCTGCGTAAGCGGCAGCAACTGAACAGCATTTTTGCGAACTCCCGCACTGGGGTGCTTCAAAGCGGCATACACTACCGGCAAAACTTCGGGTTTGTTTATGGCACCCAGTCCATCCAATACCCAAAGCGCGTGAATCGCACCAGGGCTGATACCCAGTTCATCCATTGACTGATCTTTGACCAGAGCCAGCAACTGGGGAACCACATCCTGATTGCCTCTTTCTACCAGCAAGCGTTGAGCAGCTTGCCGCCAGAATAGATTGTTGTTTTTCAGCGCAGCAATTAATTCTTGCGGACGATCTTTGCTCAATTGCAACGGAGTATAAGCAGGTGCTTGTTTGTACGCTACCCGGTAGATGCGTCCATGGGTAAAATTACGCAAGTCTGTTTCGTAGGCATTGCCCGAACCGGTCGAAAACCCTTTAGGCGTGGGATTGTGCTGAATGATAAAACTGTACCAGTCGGCCACCCAAACAGCTCCGTCCGGGCCTACTTCGGCAAATACCGGAGAGAACCATTCGTCGGCACCTGCCATCAGGTTAAAACCTTCTTTGTCTTCGTAATCTGTCCCTTTTTTCTCCATGATATTCTGGTGCAGAATGTGCCCAGTAGGTTCCGCCACAAAAGCAACCTTGTTCCAGTACGATTTGGGGAAAGCCCGGGCGGTATAGAAGTTGTGGCCCGCAGCGGCGGTAAATCCACCAAATACATCCACCTGGCGAATGCGCGGCGTAATAGGTTTCATGTCTTTGTGCGTATCGGTGCTGCGGCTGCCATTATCCGTTCCGGGAGCAGAGTGGAAAAACCGGTTGGGAATAGCCGCATACCAGCCATGCGAATTGTTGGCGGTGGATCCGAACAAATCGCCTGTTTCGTTAAAACCGAGTCCCCAGGTATTGTTTGAGGTGCTGGTTACGTACTCCAACTGCGAACCATCGGGCTTGAACCGGAAAAATCCCTGACCGAATTTCAACGAATCGGCAGAGCCTACTTTTCCTTTGAATCCGGAATACCCTACTGAGCCCCAAATCCAGTTATCAAACCCATAGTGAAGGTTTGAAGGTCCGGCGTGTGTATCAAACGTACCGAAACCGGTAAACAGTATTTTTTTCTCATCGGCTTTGTTATCGCCATTGGTGTCTTTCAGGTACAGCATGTGCGGGGCCTGCGACACAATCAATCCGCCATTGTAGGCTACCAATCCGGTCGGAATACTCAGTCCTTCGGCGTAGCGAGTAAATTTGTCGGCTTTGCCGTCTTTGTTGGTGTCTTCGCAAAGCAAAATGTAGTCGCTGCCACCGGTTTCTTTGCGTTCATTGGGATAGTCTTTGGTGATCAATACAAACAGTCGGCCTTGTTCGTCCCAGGTCATGGCAATGGGGTGCATGACATCAGGTTCGTGGGCAAACAATTCCAGTGAGAAGTCAACCGGAACCTGAATGTACTTCATGGCCTCTTCAGGCGAAAGAGCTTCTTGTAACAACTGCGGGCCTGAACGTTTTTCGTAATTAGGCAGGTTGGCTTCCTGGTATTTAAGAGCAGGCAGATTCAATGCTTTCAAGTCCGCATCGGCTTTGCCGCCTACGGCCCAGCGAACCCCGTTTTCCATCAGTTTCTGGAAACCGGCGTCATCCCAGGTATGTTGGTCGTGCCCGTAAGCGGTATAGAAAACGCGGCCTTTGCCGTAGTTACGCACCCATGTATACGGTTCCCGTTTATCGCCTTCCAGCCGTTCCATTAACACCGTCTTGTCCGGATTTACTTTGGTATGCTGATAGGTTTCGTCTAGTGTTTTGATAGTCGGAACATCTGCCATAATGGGATGTTCTGGCTTTACAGTTACCGCCCGAATGGTATCCCATCCGTGTTTCCAGAACTGCCCTCCTACCATGCTCACATATTCGGCCGAATTGCGGAAACAATACGAAGCGCAATGCACCGCAATCAACCCTTTGCCCGAAGAAACATATTCGGTCAGGGCTTTTTCCTGCGGAGCCGGAATGGAGTCCCAATTGGCAAACACCAACAAGCCGTCGTATTTGGCGAGTGTTTGCGGGTTGATGTCTTCCAGCTTGTCGGTATAGGTCAGGTTAATTCCCTTAGGGCCAAGGGCTTCCATAAGGGACGGAATGCGTTCAATGGGGCGGTGGTGGCCGTTGTCTCCCAGAAATAAGATTTCCAGACGACGACCCTGAACTTTTGGGCTACTTTGCGAAGATTGAGGAATCTGTTGCTGGGTACAACACACCAGCAGAAACAGGAGAGACAGCAATCTGTAAACCTGCGTGAGTCGAAACATATTTTTGGGTTTGGTTAATAGGGGTTGATTGGGATCGATAAGACTTCATGCAAAAGGGTAGAAATCGGAAAAACCGCCTGAAACAATCCGCAAAATAGTATCTTTTAAAAGGCAAAAACCTCCACTCCGATACGCTTAACCAGGATTGATTCAGGCAGTGTCTTCTCTAAAAAAACAGCTGTATTTCTCTTAAATTTATCTTTATCAACTTACGGCAATGCTTTCAAAGTCGGGCAGACGCATGATTTCGCCACCTTTCATGGCCGATTCGTGCGCCAGAATGCCTACGCACGTCCAGTTGGCCGATTGAAAAACGTTTGGGAACGGATCACGGTCTTCGATGATGGCCGATACAAACTCGTGCACCAGGTGCGGGTGCGAACCACCGTGGCCGCTGCCCTGCGTAAACGACAAGTGCTGGTTTTCGCCTAAGTCATAAACGCCGTGCGTTGTAAAAGCCTGAATGGGCTCTGGCAACAGATGAGCAAAATCGGGTGTTTTTACGGTTTGCGGAATCTCGTGTTCTTCTTTCTTGGCGGTATGAATCACCGGGTCCTGCCCTTCGATCAATGGCCATTCAAATGATTTTTTGCTGCCGTATACTTCAAAGCTTTCGCGGTATTGTCGCGCCGTGTCAAACAGCGAACGATACACATAGGCACTCAAATCGGAATTTTTGAATTTGATGTGGGCACTTTCCACGGCAAACGGCGAATTGTAATGCTGAATCAGCTCTTCCCGAATGCGGCCTGAGCCAAAGCACGACACGTATTCAGCATCCAGTTTCAACAAGCCTGCTACCGGACCTACGCAGTGGGTAGCATAGTGCATCGGTGGCAATCCGGGCCAGTAGTCAGGCCAGCCGTCCATATCTTGTTGGTGGCTGGCTTTCAAGAACTGCACCTTTCCCAGTTCGCCTTTTTCGTATAAGTCTTTCACAAACAAGAATTCGCGGCTGTATACCACGGTTTCCATCATCATGTATTTCTTGCCCGACTCTTTGCACGCTTTCACAATGGCGATGCATTCGTCCACGGTAGTTGCCATGGGCACCGTGCAAGCCACATGTTTGCCTGCTTGCAAGGCTTTAAGGCTTTGCTCGGCATGCAGGTGAATCGGCGAATTAATGTGAACCACATCCACATTGGGGTCTTTGAGTAATTCTTCGAAATCGGTGTAGCGTTTTTCAATGGAGAAGGCATCACCAATGGCGTCCAGCTTTTCGCGTCTCCGCTGACAGATGGCGTACATGTTGGTATTGGGATGCCGCTGGTAGATGGGAATAAACTCTGCACCGAAACCTAGCCCTACAATGGCAATGTTTAATTTTTTCATACAGATGTGGTTTGAATAGGAATGGATGAAAATAGATATTTTAGATTAACGTGAGTTACCAATATTTATGAGAGTAAAGACGTCTTCCTTTGTTTGTCCAAAAAACCTCACCCCCAGCCCCTCTCCTTCTGAGAGGGGAGTAAGATTCGCAACTGTAAAAGTCTCCCGCCATGGCGGGAAGAAGGCCTGCCTGCCGGACACGTGTACGCCGAGGCGTAGGCAGGGATTTAGGGATGAGGTTTTTAACTTTTAAAACATACTATTTTGAACTGCACATTAATTTTTGACAATACTTTACCTCAAAATTCTGTCAAGTTAAGAACCAGCCAACACATGTGATTGGGCCAGTTCCCATTCGGATTTCATAAATGCTAGTCCGTCGGTGATGAGCTGCTCGGGACTTTCAAACATGGGCCGGTAAATATGGGCCGCCGACGCCAAATCGGAAGGCGTTAAGCCAAAAGCCTCGATGGATAATCCTCCCTGGTAATTGGTTTCGGCCAATGCCCGAAATACGCCTTTCCAGTCTACGTTGCCTTGACCGGGTGTGCTGCGGTCATTTTCTGAAATCTGTACGTGAATGTTGTAAGGTGCACACTTGCGAATAGCATCTCCCAGATTCTTTTCTTCAATATTGGCGTGAAATGTATCAAACATCAACTGGCAATTGGGATGATTCACAGCCTCTACATACCGAACCAGATCATCGGCACAGGTAATGAGGTAATTCTCAAAGCGATTCAGGTACTCCATACCTACCGTAATGCCATGCGCAGCGGCATGTCCGGCAATTTGGCGCATCGCTGCCACCGACCATTCCCATTCCTGAGCTGTAGCTTTCTGGCCGCTAAATACATTGAGTGCCGAATGAAAAGGCCCTGTCAGGATGCGGGCACCCAAAGCAGCTGCGCATTCGACTGCTTTCTTATTGCGGTCAATGGCGGCTTGCCGCACGGCAGCGTCGGCACTGATCAAGTTGTGTTCGGCAGTGCACAAGGTAACGGCTACACGGTCCAGTCCCAGTTGGTCCAGGTAGTCCGACCAGTTTTTCCATTTCTGCACATCGGAAACATCAAAAATGGGCACTTCTACAAAATCAAATCCTTTTTCTTTGATGAGTGGAAGCACCGACTTCATGTCGTCTTCCATGGCGGTGGTCCATAAAAACAGATTAATCCCGAATTTCATAGGCGGTATTGCACTTATACAATAAATACTTGACTGATTTTGACAAAGATAAATGAGAAACCAATCGAAATCTTCGCAGATTTTAACTAATTGTGACTGTATTTTGATATTTTTGAGGGTAAACTCATTTTAGTAGCTGTTAAAAACCGCTCATTTATGCGTTCTGCCATTCGGAAAGAGTTGGAATCGGCCACGGGGTCGTTTGTAATTCAGGAATTGATTGAGCCTCACTTTGATGCCAATTGGCACTTTCATCCGCATTACCAGCTTTTTGTGGTACTGAAAGGCCGGGGCACCCGCTTTATCGGCGATTCGATCAAGCCTTTTTCGGAAGGAGATCTGGTATTCATCGGGCCCAACCTGCCGCATTTGTGGCGCAGCGACACTCGTTATTTTCAGAAGGAAACGGATGATTACACGCAGGGCATTGTGGTTTATTTCAAGGAAGATTTTCTGGGAAAAGATTTTTTGCAAAAGCCGGAAATGAATGCTTTGAACCAACTGCTTCAATTGTCGTTGCAAGGAATTGAGTGGAAAGGACCCGACCGGCAATACATTGAACAGGCACTTAAAAAGCTGGCAAACCAACCCATTGATTTTCAGCGCCTGATTGATCTGTTGCAATTGCTGGGCGATATGTCGCACATGAGCGGCTACAACCTGATTGCGAGCATGGGCTATACCAACACCGTGAAACCGGAAGAAGCTCACCGCATGCGGCTGGTACACGAGTATGTGCTTAGCCACTTTCAGGACAAGATTGAAGAAGAAACCGTAGCCGACCTGGTGGGCATGAGTCCGGCGGCGTTTTGTCGCTATTTTAAGGCAAGAGCCAACAAAACCTTTCTGGACTTTGTGGCCGAAGTTCGCATTGGACACGCCTGCAAACTACTGATTGAAAACGAGTTGAACGTAGCTCAGATTTGCTACGAATGCGGTTTCCGTTCGCTGTCCAATTTCAACCGGCAGTTTAAAACCATCACGCAAACTACGCCGCTCAATTACCGCAAATCGCACATGTAGTACATATAGGGAGGTTTTAGAGTTTGGGGATATACTATTTTTATCTTTTCAGGAACATATGAATAATCTCACTTCATTCAGTAAATTGAACAAGACTATTTCCCCGAATTTCATTTCTATGAAATCAATGAAAATTGCGCTGTTTTTTCTATTCTATTTTATACACTGCTTGTGTAGTGGACAGACCTATTTGCTTGACAGTTGCGGGATTAATTCCAATCCGGTGTTGAATCAGTATGAAATTAAACTGGTAGACAGTGTTTTGTTCAAACCTTTTGTAACAAAAAAAGGTAGAATTATAGACCGCAAACATGGATTTGATTTTACAGGCAAGAAAATAGCTTTTTATTCCTGCACTAAGAATTCAAACACAAAGGGGAATGGATTGTTGTCCAAACAGGAATTCTTTGGGCTATTTGATCCTTATTTTAGAGGACATGCAGGCAATGGAATCATATTGTTTAATGCTGAAGAAAAAGCCAAATCCAATGGGGTTGACGCAGTTATAATCATCGATTGTCCATACGACTTCATAAAGAACGAAGAGATTATCTCTCAAATAATTAAGCGGCAGAAATAGATAAAACCACATTGGTTAGTAGCAGGTTTTGCCTTTTCAAAAGATACTATATTTTAAGCGTTTATTGAGCCTCAAACGTAAGTTCACAATTATGTATGAAGACATTAATAGAGTAATTGACAAGTATTTTAATTTCATGAAAGAATTAGATGGATTTCACTATATCCCCGAATTCATTCCTAAAAGTATGCAGGACAATACTCCTCCATCCAGATTTGAAGACACTCTGCGTTGGAAAGTTATCTCCAGTACTGTAACAGATAAGCAAATTCAGGAATACGAAATACAAATAGGATTGAAATTACCTAATTCTTACAAATACTTTTTAAAGTATAAGAATTTCATTGAAATGGTTCTTGGAGAGTACCCAATTGTGTTTTTCAAAAATTTACCAACTGATTGGCTAACAATGATTTTAGAGCAGCAACACCCTTATAATGAGCATCTAACAGGAAGAGGTTTGATTCCATTTGCATCCTATAGCGATTATGGAGTCGTTTGCTTTGATACAAAAGATTCAGTCGGAGAAGATTTGGAATATCCTATTGTGTGGCTTGACCATGATGATGGCTATACCCAGGAAAATGAGTTGGAAAGAAATTTTTTACAACTAATTCGTAGCTGCGAACCTCATCTAGATAATTGGATAAAAGATAAGCGAAAAGCATAGACCTATCTTCACTTACTTCTTCCCCATCTGCTGCACATGCTTCACCGCATCCAGTAACGTAGGCACCCAGTATTCTTCCGAATGGTCCTTTAGGAATTTGAGAAAGGCAGTGTGTTTTTGCAGGTTCACATTGATGTTGTGCCCGCCACCTACGCCGTGGAAAAGCAGCACCAGCATCGCATTTTCGGCCTTGGCTTTTTCGGCCAGGGCATACAACTGATCCACATTGGAGTCGTCGACGGGGTAGCAATACAGGTTTTGAACCGGGAAATCCGAAACGGTATTCATCTTGCCTTCCACGCCCCGCATGGCAACAAACATCGGTTTGATGGCTTGGATAAACGAGCCTTCACCCGTTTCGGTATCGCCACAGGTATACGCAAACGTCCGTTCTTTCCGGCCATCCAGCGATTCCAGAAACGTGTTGGTCATGGCCACTTCCCGTTCGATGGAAGCGGTGGTGTATTTGTGCAAATCGTTGCCGGGCAACACCCACGAACGGCCTTGTTTGGAAGCGTCACAGGGATGATACAACGTATGGTTGCCCAATTCATGTCCCTTTCGGGCGGCTTTTTTCCAATCTTCGATCCGATTCTTGGCTCCCGGAAATGCGGCTGACAAATAAAAACTTCCTTTCAGGCCCAGCGAATCCAGAACCGGAATCACGTTGTCCAGATGCACTTCCAGAGCGTCG
Organism: uncultured Sphingobacteriales bacterium; assembly: GCA_963520985.1. Classification (GTDB taxonomy): domain Bacteria; phylum Bacteroidota; class Bacteroidia; order Cytophagales; family 172606-1; genus Xanthocytophaga. The sequence goes on along the minus strand of CAUQTA010000009.1, from coordinate 122,080 downwards.
TCATAGGTAAGTACTACGGCACCCTTCTTGCCGTGCCACAACTGGTCTACCTGCGGCAGATGCGCTTCAAAAGGCGAAGCCGGAAAACCTTCCTTGTTGTACAGATTGGCCCCAAACGGATTGTTGGCCCACGCATACCGAACGTATTTGGGATGCGCAATCTGGTCGGCCCAAACCACTACCTGATTGTTTTCGATTTGTGCTTTGGCCCAGACAAATTTTTTGTCGTCATCAGCAACGGCAAACTGCGCCAATGGCTCGCCATCCTGGCTAACCAATCCGCTGCCTACATGGTCAAACGAAAGAATGAGTTTATTGCCCTGAAGTTGCATGGACTTGAACGCAGGACCGCTGTATTTCCGCTTTTGATTGTAAGCCAGGGCTTTAGCGGCTTCAGACAGTCGCAAACCTACGTCTTCCTTGTTCAGCGGATGGATGTCGTTCCACTCACCCAAATCAATGGCAACCGCCATGGCTGTATTGGAAACAGCCATGGTTTTGCGTTGCTGTTCCCGTAATTCTGCCCAATTGCTTTCAGAAGGCAGTAAATCCCGCTCCATAAAATTGGCCAACTGCACGTACAAAAACGGCAATTCGGGCTGTTGCCACAACCGACGGTAATCGGCGATCAAAGCTTTCAGGTACTCGCCATAGGCCTGCGGCTGATCCGTATCCGATTCGCCCTGGTACCACACAATCCCTTTCAGTTTGGTAGCCGTGGTTACCGGAGCCACCATGGCATTGAACAAGGCGGCAGGCTGATTTTGCGCCGAAAATGGAGGCGCTTTTGGTGGAGCCAATGGCTCGTATGTCTGACCTACTTTGTAACTCCATTCGCCTTTCAAATCCAGATCATGTCCGTTGGCGGTCAAATAGTAGGGTTTATCGGGCACAAACCCACCCTTGCCTGCACTGTTTTGCACGCGTATCACAATCAGGTTTTTGCCCGGTTTCAGAATTCCGGCTTTTACAGTATAGCGCCGGGGCGGATATTGGTACGTAATGTTGCCAACCAGATTTCCGTTCACATACAGGTGATCGGCATCCACAATGCGGCCCATGAATAGCTTGGCATCCACGCCGCACATATTTTCCGGGACGGTAATTTCCCGGCGAAACCACACCACGCCATTCAGATTGTGCAGCCCTTGATCTTCCCAAAAGCCGGGAATGAAAAACGGCAGCCAGCCTTTGGGCGTGTAGTCGGGCTGATACCATTTGGGTGTTTCGAGCATTCCCTGGTCATTTTGCGGCGTCGGCGTCATATTTTGCGCATTTTGTGCCAGTCGACCTGCCACATACGATTCCTGCTTGTTTTGCTGAATGATTTTCTGCTTTTCGGGAAATCCTTGCAAGCCCTGTTCACTGATCCAGGCCTGAATGGGTGTGCCACCCACGCTGGTATTAATGATACCAATGGGGACGTTTTGGTTTTTGTACAGTTCGCGGGCAAAGAAAAACGAAACCGAACCCATGGTCATTACTTTTTCGGGAGTTACTTCCACCCATTCCCCCTCTTTGAAATCTTTTTGCGAACCGTTCAGGTTGGTAGCGGTTTTTACGGTAAAATTACGAATCTGCGGAAAGCTGGCCGCGGCAATGTCATCTCCGTATTTTTCCTTTACCCGCTCCATGGGATTGACCATGTTGGATTGCCCGGCACACAACCACACATCGCCAAAAAGCAGATCATTCACACGAATTTCGTTTTTTCCTTTCAGTACCATTTCGAAAGGACCGCCCGCTTTGTGCGCAGGTATTTTTACCTGCCAGTTACCATTCTGATCAGCCGTAGTCCGGTACGTTTTGCGGTCCAGACTCACCTGTATTGCCTCCCCTGCCGATGCTTTCCCTTTCAGTTCCAAGGGTTTGTCGCGTTGTAAAACAGCGCCATTGCTCAGCAATCGGGGCAATTGGATTTGTGCACCTACATACGAAAACCCAAGGAAATTGGTAAGAATAACGAGCAACAAAGATTTATTCATAAACAAGCAGGTTTTTACTTTTAAAGATAGTATTTGGGGCCTCACCTGGCCCCTCCAAATGAGGGGAGTGAAAAGAACATCATTCCGAAATTCCCATCACACAAGCTGGCTCATCAAACTCTCGTTTGGTGCCCTCCTACAGAGAAGGGACTTCTGATACACGAAACACACTCCCCTCTCTGTAGGAGAGGGGCTAGGGGTGAGGTTTTTCACTTATAAAAATTAGTTTGACAGAGATACCGTACGCTGTTTTCCCTGCGTATTGACAAACGTAACTGATCGAACATCTTTCCTAGATACGTAGGTACGACTTTGCTGACTCAGGTAGCCTCCACCGTAATAGAACTCAACCCGGTTCTTTTTACCATTCGCCAGTACTTCTTCCGCGTATAATTCATCCGAAAGCACCGGCAGGGTTTTGACTTTTGGGGAGATACTATTTGGTGCAAACACTTTCATCTTATCCTGATTCTGCGTAACCAGGTACACAGGCTTTCCGTCAGTTACTGGTAAGTAAGTCAGCGCTTTGGCATCTCCATTCACGAAAAATCCGCTTTGGGTTACGGGCACTGCCTGAAAACCACCTTTTCCATTTCCTTTTAAGCAAACGCCAATGCCGGCATCGTACCAGCCACCCAAGGTTTCGGCAGCGTAATCGTTGCCGACGGCCAGTATATCCAGATTTCCATCGGAATTAAAATCGGTTACCGTGATGCCATACAACGGCGAAATCTGGGCCTGTACCGGCAAAGCATGTAAAGCGAATTTTCCCTGTCCTTGATTTTCCATGTAAACCGATGAAAAATTCGTTGCTTTCAGCGCTAGGGCATCTTTCAGTTCGGTAGTCGAAAACATCTGGTCAAATGTGGTTTTTCCGTAATCGGCAAAGGTTTTGAACTGCCGCCGCATCGTGATTAGCTGGTCGTTGAGGGTGCCTCGGGGATGTACCGAATAGGGCTTTCCATAATTGTAACAGGTAATAAACGCATCCACACTGCCGCTTCCGTCAAAATCTTTGGCATAAATGGCAACCGGCTCTTTGTCGGTTGCTTTCAACCGCGAATTCAATCCCAGGTTGCCCGCCACATAATCCATGTCGCCATCGTTGTCAAAATCACCCGCCGCCAGCGAATTCCACCAACCCGCCGATTGCGGAAGTTCGGTTTTGCCAAATTTTTTCCCACCTTCGTTGTGGTACAGGGTAATCGCCATCCACTCGCCTACCACCATCAGGTCGGTCCAGTTGTCGTTGTCGTAGTCTGTCCATAGGGCGGCAGTCACCATGCCGGGTTTTTGCATTTCCGGAGATACTATTTGCGTTGCGTTCTCAAACTTGCCTTTGCCATTGTTAACTAACAGATAGCTTTCTGGTAGATAAGGGTATTTTTCGGGAACGGCCCGGCCGCCTACGAACAAATCAATGTCACCGTCTTTGTCAAAATCAGTACCTACCACACAACTGCCACTGGCGGTTATTTCGGGCAAGGCGGCGGCATCCAATGTAAAACTGCCTTTGCCATCATTTTTATAAAGCCGATCCTGACACAGCTTTTTATCACTGCCAAATTCGCTACTGCCGCTTACACAATACAAATCGGTATCGCCGTCATTGTCGGCATCGAAGAGAAGCACACCCGTATCTTCTTCGGGCTTAGCGACAAGCTCTTTTCGCTTGAACTTCTGACCGGCGGTTTGCAGGTAGAAAACGCCTGGGTTATTGGCCGAACCTCCTACGTAAAAATCCTCCAGCTTGTCGCCGTTTACATCACCCACCGCCACGCCGGGACCATACTGGGATAGTTTGTGCGGAATGGTACTCTGAAGCTTAAAATCGGCAAAATCGGCTTCGGTAGACACAAAATCAATTCCGGATTGCTGGGCGACTTCCGAAAAAAGTGGCCTCGGCTTGGGGGCCAAATGTGCAGCAAATGGCAAAGCGTTGCTCTCCGACAAGGTCAGAATTTCATCTACTTTTACAGACTTGAGCACTTGTTTTTTACCAGTAGGCCAAACGACAACCAAACTATCGATCTGGTTTGTTTTGCCCAGTCCAAAGTGAAGGGCATTTTCGGTAGTCGATTTGTAGCCTCGGGTGGTTTCGTGTTCGGCATATTGCACTTGCCCCTGATAATACACCGAAACTTTGGCACCCAACCCTTGCCAGTTCGGCTTCTGGCCTTCTAAGCGAACACGCAGATAATGGTTCGTTGCGTTGTGGCCCGGCGGTTTGCTATTCAGTGTGTTTTCGTAAACAAACGCTTCCTCATTGATATTGTTCATCACCAGGTCCAGGTCACCATCGTTATCCAAGTCGGCGTAAGCGGCACCATTGGTATACGAGGGCTGGGCAAGACCCCATGCTGCCGCCTGATTGGTAAACGTAAGGTCGCCGTTGTTGTGGTACAGAAAATTGGGTTTCTTTATACCTTCCAGATCATTTACGGCTTTTACAGTTGTTTTTAGTCGGCTTTCATCGGTTCCAAACATGGCAGATTCTTTGTTGTAGCTCAAAAAGTCCAGATCGGTAATGTCTTTACGGTAACCGTTGGTAACCAATAAGTCACGGTAGCCATCATTGTCAAAATCGGCAAACAGGCTGCTCCAGCTCCAATCGGTGGCATAAATGCCCGCCAGATACCCAATGTCACTAAAGGTGCCGTTTCCATTGTTAAGCTGAAGTGCATTGCGCACATATTGCGGCTGATAACTCTGTTTCAGATTGGTAAAAAAGCGGTCATACCCAATGCCCGAAAACATGGTCTTTTGCCGCAGGTTATCATCAGGCATCATGTCCATTACCACAATGTCGTTCAGCCCATCATTGTTTATATCGGCAATATCGGCACCCATACCGTTGTGTTCCGTATGGGCAAACGCTGTTTTAATCTGATTGGAAAAGGTGCCATTGCCGTTATTGATCCAGTAATGATCATTGGACAAAAAATCGTTGGCACAATAAACATCCACATAGCCGTCCTGGTTCAAATCATTCACCACAACACCCAAACCCCATCCCTCTGTCTGAATCCCCGCCTCTTTTGACACATCTTTGAACACTGGCAATCTCTGTGCATTGTTGCCTTCATTCCGAAAAAGCTTGTCCACGCTTTTGCCAGTGCCATCGGTATGTTGCCCTACGGGTTGGTTCCGGTTGTAGGTTTCCATGGCGTTGGTGAGCAAATACATATCCAAGTCGCCATCGCGGTCATAATCCAGAAAAGCCGCCTGCGTAGAATAACTGGTATCGGCAAGGCCAAGCTGGCCGGCAATTTCTTCAAAATGCACATTGCCGGCAGCATCGACACCTTTGTTGAGAAAAAACAAATTGGGCGTGGCTTTTTGTTTGGGCGGATGGCTGGTTGAAACATAGATATCCAGCCATCCATCCTGGTTGATATCGACCATTGCCACGCCCGTGCACCATTGCGTGGTTTCTACACCTGCTTTTTGGGAAATATCTTCAAAATGAAACGCCCCTTTGTTGAGATACAACCGACTGGACACCATGTTTCCGGCGAAAAAAACATCGGTCAGTCCGTCATTGTTCACATCGCCCACACCGACTCCGCCACCGTTGTAGATGTACTCAAAGGTAAGGGCATTGAACGTATCACTTTCTGTTATCTGGTTGGCAAACGTAATTCTGGTTTGACTGGCAGGTAGCTGTTTAAAAAGCGTTTCCGGCTTGTTTTGTTGGCAACTCCAAATACTCAGGCTGAAGCTTATTCCAACGAAAATCTTTTTTAATAGCATAGTGTCGCAGTGGTAGTGTAACAAGTGGTTATTTCGGAAAGGCAGGTTTTTGTATTTTTCAGGATACTATTTCTGACCGCAGATTGAAGTAGACTTATGCGATTAGACAGACAAGATTGCTCGACTGACGAAATTTGTCTGACCGAAACCTAGAAGTGTATGAATTTAACATAATAATTTTAATGAAGACCATTAGCTTCAAGCTCAGGTTCGCATTGGAAGCAATCCTGAGAAAAGTCACGCCGGTTTTATCTTTTCAAAAGATACTATTTTCTGCCCGCTTTTAAAGGCTTTGCCACAGGCAAAATACATCTCCTATTTGTAAACAATGCCAGAATTGACAGCAAACAAAATAGTATACTCCAGATAGCAAAAACCTCTGGCAACAAGGTCAGAGGTTTTTGCAAAGAAAGTATACGTTAATTAATAGCCAGGATTCTGATCGGCAGGCTTCAGGCTGGCATTAGTTGAGAACTCAATCTGAGGAATAGGCAGCAACTCAAATTTGTTGGCCTGGAAATAACTAATGGGCTCAGACATAAGCTTCCCTTGTTTTCTCCAGCGTAGAATGTCCCGGTTCCGAACCTGTTCACCAGCCAGCTCCACACGTTTTTCGTGCATGATAGCCTTGAAAATCTCGGCTTTGCTGTTTACGGGGTAGTTAGCAGTTGGATAATCTGGCATAGAAACGCTAGGCCGATTACGTATCTGGTTCAGATAGTCGATAGCCGCTGCAGCTGTACCTACTTCATTTTCGCATTCTGCCAGCATCAGCAGTACTTCCGCATAGCGAATGATCCGCATATTCATCGGTCCAGTGTAGAAGGTCTCTTTGTTTTTATACAAACTGGTGTATTTTTTCCAACTTACCTTCTGCTGTTTTCCATCAAAAGTCGATAAATTGCCCTGAACCTGACTGTCCTTTAGGGTATCCTGATTATTGTTGTACTTATCGCCTATCCGGTAGAACGTATCGGCAATCCGCGGATCGTTCTTTTCATATTCGGCCAAAAGGCTGTTCGAAGGAATCAGGTTTCGCCAACCAATGGCTGAATATTCCTGCGTGCGGCTATTGCCTTCCGTACCGCTGCCGTTACCGTCATAATCCCAGTTGAAGTTAGAGTTGCTGTAGCCTATTTCGAAAACTGATTCTTCATTAAATCCGGTTTCTTCTCTAAAATTGTCAAAATAGTTGGCCACTAGTTTGTACTTTCCGGAGTTCTTTACTTTTTCCAGTTCAGTCTTAGCCGCCGCGTAGTCACCTTTGCTCATCAATACCCGTCCCAGCAATGCCTGAGCGGCACCTGAAGTGATACGTCCAACTTGAGTGGCTGTTGCAGGCAGAGCACTTTGAATCTCAGACAATTCGCTTATAATAAATGCGTTTATTTCATCCACACTTGCTTTAGGCTGTGACTCAACTAGTTCTTTGGTTGGAACTTTGTACAAAGGTACTGCTCCCCACAATATGACAAGATCCGAATAAGCCCACGCTCTCAAAAAGCGGGCTTCGCCCAAAAGGCGGTTTTTAACACTCTCGCTAATATTTTGTGTATTGGCAGAGCCTTCAATAACGGAGTTGGCGCGGTGGATAGTGCGGTAGTACCCATTCCACACATCAGTCATTACCCCATTACTTGTTTGTAATGAACCTGTCAGTATCTGATTCCGGGCCCCTTCCAGTTGGCCTCCACCGGAAGCCACATCATCAGAACGAAGATCGTGCAGGAAGAACCACTCACGGGCCACCAGCCGGGCACTTTGAACCATGCTATAAACGGCGTTTACCCCTCTTGTCAATTCTACTTCATTGGTATAGTAATTAACAGGTGTGCCGCCATTGGGATTAACTTTATTCAATGAATCTTCGCTACAGGAACCCAGCAATAATATGGCAGCCAGGCCCGCTTTTATGAAGCTGTTATTTTTCATATGATAAATCTTTAAACGATATATAAATTGGATAATTGAATGGATTGGTAGTGCCTCAAATTAAAAACCAGCCTGTAAACCAATCATAAATGTACGCGCCTGAGGAAACTGACCATAATCAATTCCTTGGGTAAGCTGCGTATTTACCCGAATACCAATTTCAGGATCATACCCACTGTATTTGGTAAATGTCAACAAGTTCTGAGAAGACACATAAATACGAATGTTAGACAAGTATCCTTTGGTAAAAGCCTGAAGCGAAGCTGCCGGAATGGTATATCCGATAGTCAGGTTTTTTAACCGCAGGTAAGAGCCATCTTCTAGGAAACGGTCAGATGTGCGGCTATTGCCATTGGGATCACCGTTTACAGCACGCGGAACATTGGTATTTGTATTTTCGGGAGTCCAAGCATCCAGAACAGCTGTACCTGAGTTAAACAGACGCAGCATACCTTCTGTCAGCACTTTGGTACCATTGTAAATCTTATTGCCTTGTGCCCCCTGGAAGAACAATGTGGCATCAAATCCTTTGTAGCTTGCCGAAAAATTGAACCCATAAGTAAATTTAGGCAAGAAACTACCCAGATTGACACGATCATCGTCAGTGATTTTGCCATCGTTGTTCATATCTTTGAAACGAATGTCGCCCGGACGTGTGTATGAAGCTTTCTTACCTGGATCGTTGTACTCAGTTAAATTCACAGTACCGTCTTCTTTCAACGGCAGATTCTGAACAGGTGAACTAGGTTTGTTATCTGTACCAATGATTTCACCCACATTCTGGTAGATGCCATCGGTTACCCATCCAAAGAAATATTGAACAGACTCACCAGCCTTGGTACGGGTAATAGCGGTATTACCATAATCCTGTAGCGCACCTCTGTCCAATACAGCTGTTGGCGAGGCCAGTTCGTTCACTTTGTTTTTAGCCACACCCAAGTTAGCCGACACATTCCATTTAAACTCTTTCGCCGATTCGTTGTATCCTACCTGAAATTCATAACCCCAGTTGCGCATTTTACCGATGTTGGTGGAAGTAGGATTGGAATATCCGCTAGAAGCTGCAGGCTGAACATCCAGAATCAGGTTATCGGTATTTCGTACATAGTATTCGGCAGAGAAAGTCACCTTGTTGTTCAGCAGACCGGCATCCAAACCGATGTTTGTCATTTTAGTAATTTCCCAGGCCAAGAACCGATTTCCCAGACGATCATAGAACCCGCCTAGTCCTACACCTGCTCCTGTATTGGCATTGATGACCGACTGCCACAGGTAATTGCCAGGAATGTATCCCAAGGTGCCATAGCTCCCTCTGATTTTAAGCTCACTGATAAACGGAATATCCTTCATAAAACCTTCTTCACTCAATCTCCATCCTGCTCCGATGGAAGGAAAATTACCGAACTTCTTACCAGGTGCAAACTGAGAGGCACCGTCACGGCGAATGGAAGCACTCAACAAATACTTATTCGCGTATTCGTAATTGATACGGCCAATGTATGAGTAAATGACCCACTCATCTCGGGTTGAACTGACGTTCAGGTTGCTCAAACCATTTAACTCACGAATCGCATTACTAGCTGCTGCCCCTGTCGCATCCAATGTTGTTGATTTCTGAGTCTGGTACTCAACAACCGCCAATGCATTGATGTAATGCTTTCCAATGGTTTTGTCAAACGTTAACTGGTTGGTATAGATAGGCGAGAATCGGTTGGTACGTATGTCTCTCAAGTTGGCTTGAGTACGGCTGTTAAAACCTTCAGAATAGATAGGTTGATAAATAAACTCCTTGCTGGTAGAAAAATCAACCCCTACATTGAAGCGGTATTTTAGCCAAGGGGCCAAACTGACATCCAGAAAAACAGATCCTAATATTCTTACGTTATTCAATTGATCCAGGTCTTGCAAAGCTGCTCTGACAGGGTTTTGTGGATCTGAGCCATCTGCACCTGTATTACCACCATATCCACCAATATTGATTGTGCTTGGTGTATAAATAGGAATATACGGAGTCATACGAATCATATTCTGAATTTGAGTACGACCACCCGCTTCTTGCTCTCTTTTCTGGAAACTAGACGAAGCTAAGAAAGTCTGTCCAAAGGTTACACCTTTAAATAGTTGATGATCTGAGTTGATACGAAAGTTATACCGTTCATACCCAGTCCCAACCATGATACCATCTTGTTTAAAATAACCAACTGACGAATAGAAACGAGATTTTTCGTTACCACCTGAGACCGAAAGATTAGTCTGTGTTAGTATAGCTGACTGGAACATTGCATCCTGCCAATCTGTATTGGTTTGTGCGAAGGTTTGCGAAGATCCGGCATAAATAGGATCATTCATGCTACCAAAACGAGGCGGAAGAGCCGCACCGGCATTGGTCAATAAGGCCGTTCCATATTGCAGATACTGATCCCGGTTCAATAAGTCCAATTTATTCCAGGCACTTTGGGTACCGATGTAAGTGTCCAGATTTGCGTGTATCTTTCCATCTCTTGAACCTTTCTTGGTTGTAATCAGAATGACACCAGCAGCTGCACGCGAACCATAAATGGCTGCGGAGTTCGCATCTTTTAAGACTTCTACCGATTCAATGTCTTTGGAGTCGAAATTGGCAAAGTTACCTACACCTATCACTCCATCCACAACATACAAAGGATTGGAAGCATAGTTGATAGAACTTATCCCGCGGATACGTACCAATGGTGCTTCACCAGGTGCACCATTGTTGGTTACCTGAGCACCCGGAACACGGCCCTGAATGGCTTGTTCCACACTAGGTACGGGTAGAGCCGCAATTTCTTTGGAAGATACACTGGAAATAGCACCAGTTACAGAAGACTTTTTCTGGGTACCATAACCGACGACCACTACTTCCTGCAAAGCTTGCAGATCGGCTACTAATTGCACATTGATGGTGGTGCGGTTGCTAACCTGAACCTCTTCAGTCACAAACCCAATGAACGAGAATAGGAGAGTTCCGTTTTCGGGCACATCCGTCAGAGTGTATTTTCCATCCGGGCCGGTGGTTGTCCCTTTGGTAGTACCTTTGATAGCCACGCTCACTCCGGGCATTGGCTCTCCATCCTGAGAGGTAACCACCCCGCCGACCTGAATAGCCGCCGCATTCATAAAGCTTTGCAACCGTTCTACCTGAGGCAACGCCAGTTGGTTCAGCTGATTGGAAACAATCGCATTGTCTTTCTCAGCTTCATGGGAAATATGCTTAATCTGTTTGAAATTCAGCTTTTGCTCGGTAGCATAAATAACGTAAATGTTATCTATCTTCTTGTATTTAAGGCCTTGCGGAACTAATACTTCGTCCAGCGCCTGAGTAATTTTAGTAGCTCTTGAATTATACGGCTTTACAAACTTGTTGTCCAGTATTTCGTTGCGGTACGTAAAATGCACATCGTATTTGCTCTCCAGATTAGCTAACACCTGCTTCAGTGTCCAAGTGGTGGATGGATCATTTTTTTGATGTGTTAAAGTGGGTACCCGCATGGACGCCAGACTCTGGGCTGTCGCAGACAGATACGCAAATCCTATAAGCACCAGGGTGCTATAGAGAAATTGGTAGGGGTTGTTTTTCATAAAGTAAGGGGTTACAGAGTGTTTATTTTGTAATAATTAACTGATTGTTTTGAACTTGGATTTTAACATTATAGGTTGCTGCTAAAACTTCGGCCAGGCTGCTTAAATTTTGGGTAGGAAGCACACCGCTGATGCTTTCCTCCAGAAGCGCGGGATTGGTTACTGTGACTTCATAGCCATACTCCGATTCGATTCGCTGGACAATCTCGGCTAGACGTGTGTGATCCAGTATCCAGTAGTTCTTTGTCCAGGAACTTTGATTTTCTGCTTTCACTGACACTTTTTCGATTTTCTGGTTATTTTCCGAAAATTTGACCATTTCTCCCGGCTTCATCGTTACATATTGTGTAGCGTTGCGGACATTCAGGGCCAGCTTCACTTTCCCCTCATTCAGTGTAACGGTAGTGCGTTCATTGCGTTTGGAGACATTGAATTTGGTTCCCAGTACTTCCACCGTCAGGTCTTTGGTGTGCACCTGAAACTTTGTAGCTCCACTGGCAGTTTTTTGTTTGTTCACCTCAAAAAAAGCCTCTCCCTCTAGCCATACCTGACGCGTTTCACCGGGATTCCACTCCGGGCGAACTTTTAGCATGGAATGAGCATTGAGTGTGACTCTTGTTCCGTCGGGAAGGGTTACCAAAGCCGTTTTTCCATAATCGGTTTCGTAGGTCACTTTACGGTTTGCATACCAGTACAATCCACCCAAAACCGCCACTAAACCAACAACCATCGTAGCGGCAAGGCGCATCCATTGCTTCCTGTGCAGAAACGAATCATTCATTATTCCCGGTCTCACATCAGAAGAAACATTTAAGGACCGAACAGAATCATCCTGATGAATGGTAGCTAAGATTGCATCCTGGATTTGTTGTTTTCGGGTAGGTTCCAGATAATCAGTCTTCAGCTTTAAGGCCTGCAGAAGTTGCCTTGCCTGCTCAACGTCTGTCTTCTTTTCGGGATGCTGTAGCAACCACGTATCCCAGAAAGAATGGTTTTGCCCATTAGGCTCCAGAACCCAGCGCTGAAAATATTCATCCAGAACAAAATCTTCTGTGGTAAAGTAGTGGTATTCCATATAAAAAATAATTGTCTTATACACACATAATACACAACCTATTAGAATCTCACTGTTTTTTTTTATTTTTTTTTAGAATAATGCAAAAATAGATTCAAAAAGAGCTTTTCAAGGTTCGCTTGGGCGTTTTAACAGACCCAGAAGCACAGTTGCTTCCGTGGGTGAAGAAGGAAATGGAGTGAGAGTTAATTGGTGAGCAGCGAAATCACAGATTGGACAAGTACAACCAGCACGCTGAGCAGGTTTTGCTTTAGTGCGTCAATTGCCAGTGAAACAAGATTGTACGCATATCTTACTTCAACAGACATGACACTGGCAATCTGCTGATAGGAGAGATTTTCGTAAAATTTCAAGAAGATGATTTCTCTTTGCCGCTTGGTCAGCTTTTCCAAGGCTCGTTGCAGCTTAGCTCTTTGCTCAAATCCGGCCTGTTCGTTGATCAGAGCCATTTCGTGAGAAAGCTCGATAACAAAGTCATAATTTTCGAGTTCTTCAGCTATGAACTTTTGGCCCTGACTCAAACGACGAAGCAGCTTGTTGCGAATGGCTTTTAGCAGGTAATTCTGGGGGGAGTCGGTTCGTCCTAGATGCTCTTTTTTATTCCAAAGTTCCACAAACAGGTCCTGTATGCAATCCTCTACCAATGCCGAGTCTGATACAAAGCGTTTCCCATAATTATACAAACGCTGCACATACCTATTGTAAAGCTCTGTAAAAGCACCTAAATCACCTTGTCGAAAATCGTCCCACAACCCGGGGTCTTCTGCCAAAGAAATCACTTCTCTGCTCGTGAACATAAACGATGGGAAAATAGAAGGTTCTCGGTAAAAATACATATATTATTTTTATAATCCTATTATTTATTGTCATTTGTACAAATAATCCACTTAAACTTATCACTATCAGGATGTTGTGCCGACTAACGGGCTCAAATCCGTGAAACTTCTCACAAGTTTGATTCCGGTTTGGCACCAATTTTAAGCCATTATCCACAATCCCATCACAGTACAGGACACAAATGAGAAAACATTTTTTTTTGCAAAAAATAGTATCTATCAGCCAATCAGGATAGAAGCGATTGCCAAAGCTTTTAAGCGTACTGTCTTTCTGATGGAAGTCCAATGAAAATAGTATCTTTTCGAAAGCCCAAACCCCATACATTTCAAAAGGTTAGATAATTACAAACTCAGCTTGTAAATGGGTGCCAGTAAAGCATTGCCTTCTGAGATTGTTCAGAAGCAGGAATCGAATTGTCTTTTCGAAGAAATCTTCTTGCAACCAATCGGCATTTTCAGATGGAAATCTATCTTCCAAATAGAAAACACCGCCGTATTTGTGAGAAATTTTGTCACGCAGACAACGCCAATTAAATCAGATAAAAAAATAGTATCTCCCAAAAAGCAAAAACCTCACTGCTAAATAATCCTAAACAACCGCTATCAATCCTGGCTGATACAGTTTACTGGCATTAACCTGGCGGTTTGTTCTGATCAGACAGGCTTACGAACCTGTCCATGAATATCCGCAATAGATGCAAGTTTCCATTGCACTGATTCCACTATTTTTCTTCTGAGGAGGCTTTGTTGATCACATACTCAATCCAATCGGGTGTGTTGGGTGGAATTGTCAAGGCTGGTTGCATTTTGATCGAGGTCAAAGTGGGGGCGGTTGCTTTGAAAAACCCGTTTCGTGTAATCGGATAGATGACCTGAAAAAGCGGACAAGGCATTTGGGAAGTAACTGCATCCAGATTATCCACCACTCCGGAAGAAGCGGTGCCACATGTGATTACCTTTGTACTTTGCTGGGCTAACTGAATGAACATTTCAGCTGCACTGGCCGTGCTTCCGTCAAAGATGAGATAAACCCGTTGGGGAAATGTTGAAACGGGTATCAAGGCTGTGCTGTCGGCATACCAATGAAGTCGATTAGGATTGGCTTTCAGTGTCGCCAGAGTTGACTCGACTGACTTTATCTCATCGGCTGTGACATCGTCAAACTGTTTTAACCGTTCAATACTACGTATATAAGCTTCAATGTTAGTTTGGGTTGAAAGAATTCCATCTCCCTTGTAGTTGATCTTTCCATCAGAAACCAGCTTGAGCAGTTTTGGAAAAGTGGCCGTTCCCCCACCTGAGTTCTGCCTTAGATCAATGATCAGGTTTTTCACCGACTGCATTCGCTCTTGGTAAAGCGACAATACCGAATCAATCGGCTGCACCACGCCGAAGGTACTAATGGTCAAAAGATTCCAATCAGATGACAGATTCTTGAACGAAGCGGGAACATACTCTTCTGCGGTTTCTTGCTGCCAATCAAGAATATATTCGGAATTTTCCACAGATACCAGGGCTGATTTCGTTAACTGATATTTAACGCTTCTGGGCAGATGATCCTTGTTATAAAACGTACCCTGATACAAACCCGGTTTTGTCTTTTTTAGTTTTAGTTTAATCTGGCCTTTTTTCCAGAAAACCGAATCGGCGGCCGTGATAATACCTACAAAAGAATTGCGAGCCTTAGTCTCCTTTAGGATGGCAATTCGATAAGAACCCGAACCGGTAATCCATAGGCCTTCGACCGGGTCTTTTTTTGCGGAAGCAAAACGGATCTCAAGTTCTTGATCTGAGAGGGAAAGACGGGGCGAATCTTTGAAGATAGATTGAACTCCTGTTGCTTTTTTTGGATTAAGGGTTACTTTAAAATGTCCGTCATGAAAAAACAAGACGTAAGAATCCAGAATCTTGAAACATTCGTAGGAATCTTTCACTTTACGACTGACAGAAAGTAAGCTATCCTGAAAAGTAATTAATCTCTTTTCGGTTTGAGGATTTAGTTTGTAGCTGTATCCGACATAATTGGCCTTACTATGTTCAACGAGGTATTTCAAATTTGATTCGCACAAACAATCATCCTGGGCATGAACTTCAAACAGAAGAAATAGAAAAAAGCAGCTGAATAAAAAACCATTTTTCATATCCGGCGTCAATTTAATAAAGGATTTTCCAGATGAGTTACACATGGGTCAATCATTGAGTTTTGTCAGTTTATTCGTCGTTCTAGGCAACTTCTTTAAATCTGCAGGCTGCACAGGAAGCTGCATGAAAACAAGTAGCCTGTCAGATCACACTTGACCCATCTTACAAATAGGTTGACCAATTTGTTTATGATCCGAGCAGGTATTGACCACTAGAAGTTAGCCTTTTTTCGTTGTCCACAATATAGGCTAGGCCATTATCTTCTTTTGATGATAGTTTTTCCAGCATCGCCTTAATTGACCCTCACCAAACTATCCAGGTATATTCTTCGGATCTCATTATCTTAAATCCTGGCAGCCAATCGTTGGTTCAGATGCTCAAAGCCAATTTAGATATCAGTTTAGTTGCTTTGGTTATATCGCATCCAATTATCTAAAAAGATGAAGAGGTTTGAAATACAATTTATCCCCTGATGGAACTTATCTCAAGTATTTTTTATGGTAAATGGCAAGCTGTAAAACATCTGACTATGGTAAGCTCTGTGAGCAGTTGACACATATCGAATTTAATCATTGAGGATTATTCGTCTGCGACAATCTCACTCGAACGATCAACGCCAAAGATAGTATTGAAAAGATATTACTAAGGAGGGAGATGATCACAACTTTACCCATACAGAATACTCGCAATGGTAGCCGGTTCCGGCCTGGAGAGAAGGCATACAGACTGCCGTGGCCTTGAGGGTAAAAGCCCCTTACGCTGCCTGCACTCGAACCCGGTTGCAAAAAAGCGTCCGGGCGGCTTGACCCCTAATTGAAAGACGGTTAACTTACGCTCCTGACCAAAAACACGTCTCTTCCATCAGATTGCGTTTCCCGCTTTGTCAAACGTGGCATTTTCCCGCGGGTGAAGGAAAACAAACCCTTCCCCAGGCGCATTTGAATACTGTCCGGATTGAGTCTTGTTTACAATCAGGTCGAATTTTGCATTAAGGAAAGCAAAACAGCAGGCAAAAAGCAATCCAGTCTCTTCCCCGGTGGCCAATCCCATTGATTGGTCAAGGGCACAAGGGATTGTCCAGCGATACGCAGGCAAATTCGTTACGCGAAAAGCATTACTTGAAGTATCATTGAAAGTATCATTGAAAAGATCCGTTAACTGAAAACATCCCATGGAAGAGGAAAAATTAAGCCGCTTTCTGAAAGCACAGAACCAGACCTATCTGAAAGCGTTGCACGAGATCAAGACCGGCCGGAAGACTTCGCATTGGATGTGGTACATTTTCCCGCAGCTCAAAGGGCTGGGAAAAAGCGAAACGGCGCAGCTGTACGCCATCGAGGACCTTTCCGAGGCGGAAGCCTATTTGAAACATCCGGTGCTGGGCAAGCTGCTGGTCGAGATCTCGGAGGCGCTGCTGGAGCTTCCCCCCATGCCGGCAAGCCAGCTTCTGGGCTGGCCCGATGAGATGAAGCTCCGCTCCTCGATGACCCTTTTCAGCCGCGTGCCCTCGGCCGACCCGGTTTTCGGCAAGGTGCTCGACCGCTATTTCGAAGGAAGCGAAGATGAGTTGACCCTCAGGCTGCTCCAGTAAGCGGAATGATTGTCAGTCTGAAAAACAGTCCGGTTCTCTCACCGTACCGCCGCCGAACGGATTGCAATCCCTGGCCCGCCGGGAGCCTTCCCTTCCGATCGAAACCAAGTCAGCTGGCATAAAATCAAAAACCGGACAGGTGCACACCTAGGCGTCTTGCTGCAAAAGCCCGCGCCCTCCCGTCCGGGCTTTGCCGCCAGTCCGGTTTTCACCCCTGCGGTAGTCGGTCAGAAGGTAAGCCGTCAGCGAAACGGCGAAGACGGACCAGAAATAACGCCTTGATTTCTTTTTTTTCAAGGCTCCGGCCAGCCACGGCAAAAGGACCAGTGCCGCAATCACGGGCGTTTCCAGTTTTCCGTGCAGGCGAAAGGGGATGATCCGTTTGACTCCGAGCGGGTAATCGGTCAGCCCGCTGACAATCCCCTGGGTGGCGGCAAAGCCGTAACAGAGCGTGCGCGCAGCACCTTTGAACCCGAACAGGCCTGGAGCCAGCGCCTGCAGGGCCGTATAGCCGTAATCGATCAATCCATGGGCGGTTGGCCCAATCGGTTTGGGAAGGGCGGTTGGCCCTGGCATCGTGTTTTCCATAGCGTATCGGTAGTAAGTGAATAAGAAGTAAGTGAATAATGGCAACCGGCCGCTACCCCACCGGTTTGCGTCTTCTTACTAACCAGCTGGTTTGCAAATTGTTTGACGTTGGTGGCAAAATGGACGCCAACAGCAGACAAGCGGAACGCCAAAGGCAAAGCCTGGTCCTGAGATTGACCGCCAAACTGTTTTTCCGATTGATGGATTTGACTACTTTTGAGAACGGGTTACGGTCTGAGAATGGCTTACGGTCCGAATGCCCGTTCTGTTCACCCAGTCTTCCGTTCTCGGCGTTCAACCTTACGGCGGTAAACCACCGGCCGAGAGTAACAGCCTTTCGATATGCTACCAGAAAAGTCCTACATTCTCATGCTTGAAGAAGATCCCGACGACCGCTCGTTGACAGAGGGCATAGCCGGCGAACTGGGGTACGAATCCCTTTTCCGCTATCTGACCTACAGCCAGGAGCTGTTCACCCAACTCGACTCGGGGGAAAGACCGCTGCTGATCCTTCTCGATTACAACTCCAAGCCCCAAAGCGCGGTACAGGTGCTCGGGCGGCTCAAAGCCCATCCCGAACACGGGGCCATTCCCGTCGTGGTCCTGGGCGAATCCTGCTCGGTGCCCCATGTGCAGGAATGCTACCGGCTGGGGGCCAATTCCTTTATCGTCAAGCCCGATTCGGTTGAAAGGACCCGTCAGAAGATACGCACCTTCCTCGAATACTGGCTTCAGGTGGTCGAGTTGTAGAAGGGCCGGAGAAGGTGATTTGCAACGGGGCCGGGTTGAACCGTGAAAGGCCCGGCCGCCGGGCACGGCTGGCAATAAGACTTGCACTGTAAACGCATCGGAAACAGGTAGCAACAGACAGGTGATCCTGCAGGCAGGTAGGCAAATAAAGCCCTCTTTTCACCACTGTCTTTACCATCTCACGTTTAAGCTGGCTTGCATAACCAAAGCCGGTACTACCGCCGCAATTTCGGCTGGCCGGTAATCCATCCAGGTTAGCGAATGCCACCTGACCCCGGCCAAACCGTTCCCATCCGGTTTAGGTAGAGGACTTGAGGGAAAAGCAGGGAAAAAGACCCGGTTGTTTTCACAAAACCGGGAATAGTTTCCCTGATGCGAAAAACAGAAATAATTTCACAGGTGTTTCATGCGGGCGGGCAATGCTTTTGCCCTTATCTTTATTTCAAGGAAATGCAGATAAAGAAGCCTTTCCTCTCCGGGACAAGCCGCCGGAAAAACGATCGTCCAAATCAAGGCGAGCACGATTTTTTATGATACGATCCAAAACGGTTATACCGGCAACGGTTCGCAGCGGAACCCCTCCGAGCCGTAACGGACGACCCCGAATGCATTTCAACCCGCATGCATTCAACCACATACGACCGACAATGAAAAAGATTAACGGAGTAAACATCAAACCGGGCAATGGAAGGAACTGTTTCTCAACTGGTGGACCCTTCTGGCTTATTTTAGAGAGGAACCGGATTCTACTGTTGAAATGCAGGTAAAGGAAAGGGGGTAAGAACAACCTGGTGTTCAAGCGGAAAGATTGTACTGTGTTTTTAACAACCCGGTCGTGGCCACCGCCTGCAATCCGATCCGGGGGCAGGCCGAATCAGATCTGCGAGCAGGCGGCGGGAACCAGGAACGTGCGGGTGATGCCCGACAGGATTTTCGGATCGGCGTACTCGGGCAGCGAACTGATCTTCTTCCATTCCGGATCGGAACCGAAGCTTTTCCAGTTCCAGTCATGTTCCTTTAAATCTTCAAAAACGAGCATATAAGTAGGACTCGGAAGGCAGGACCCAGTCATTACCTAAGTGAAGAATATAGGCGTCAGCATAGCGATTTGAAAATCAAAATCTTGTCCGCATAATTAAACATTTCGATTTTCTTTTGCCCACTGGTCTGTGTGGGACTTTCATACCGGTGCAACTCAAACAGACGGGACTTTCAATGCAAGCGTTTTGCAAACAATTTGAACAACAAGCTTTTGATCCATTTGTAGGCAAGCTCTGTGGCTGTGATATTCAAATACAAGCAGTCTGCTACTAAGCCAGTATGCACTACTGGCCACTCAAGGCTTGCGCTTCGGCCTGTACACTATAAAAAAGTCGGGCAATCAAAAAAGTATACAGGTTTTGCGCCCCTTATTTGTCAACACAACAGGGCAGCAAAACGGGTTTTGAGTTCGGTAGGCTCTGAAAAAACATACCTTAAGCAAAGCTATAATGAGGTGAAGAGGCTTGCCAAAATGAATAGAGAGCCTGATCAATGTCGGTCATCAACGATGCTTTGTTACTGGTTAATGCGGTGGAAAGAGTCGGCAAATCAGAAAATTTCTCTTTTTGTAGCAAATACCAGTAGTCTATTGACTTTCTGTCAAAGCCTGCCTGAAAAGCGAGGCGTTTGGTAAACTCAGCCCAACTAATCTCCCCTGTATTGGACAGATGCCATATACCGTACGCCTGATCCAAAAACAGATCAAGACTCTGGTGGATGAGTTCGGGCAGGTAGCAAGGCGAGAAACGAACATGATCCGGGATAGAAAAATCTTCGTGACGGGTAAACTTTTCGAAAGTAAGCCGGATAAAATCTTTCGCCAGCCAGGGATTTAACAAAGCACCCGTACGAACCACCAAGGCCTGAGAAACCGTTTGCAGAATCAGGTTTTCGGCCGCTACCTTACTGTAGCCGCTGTCACAGGAAGGCGATACCGGATCTTGTTCATGGTAAGGAGTTCCTTTGGTACCGTCAAACACAAAGTCGTTGGAAAAAGCCAGCAACGGAATAGAATTTTCCTGACAGGCATTTACCAAAAGCGACATGTCGTCCAGATGGAAATGATTGCCGGAAGAAAGCAAATTCAGATGCGTTTGGCTTTTTTCTTCGGTAGCCAGAATAATGCCCCAAGGCTGATAAAGGCGAAATAAGTCGCGCAGTTTGCTACTATCACCAACCAATTGCAAAGACAGGATATGAATCGCCAATCCGCGTTGGTCACAAATTTGTGTAAATGCGACTTGCATTTCCGGACTGTTGGTAAATATAAGCAAAGGCTTATGGGGAGTTGAATCAGTTCTTACAGGCCTTGATCTCTGCCACCATCCCGGCTCACTGACAATGGACGACACAGAATCCTGATCGGTTAGCAATTGCTTGACCAGAAACGAAAGCGCCGTTGGACGGGGCTCTACCGACCGTACATCAAACAATCCAGGCTCGTAGTATCCTACTTCTCTAGTTAGCAAGGTGTTCCAGTCAAAGGAGCCCAGGCAAGCCCAGGCAGTGATAGCCCGGAAATCCACCCCTTTGGCTATGAGGTTTTTGCCGGTTTGCCACGCCTGATAAAACCAACGCATCTGTTCTTCACGTGTACAGCCCAAATGTACTTCCGTCACGGCCAACGGGATATGATAACGTTCCCAGGCTTGCAGGAGCAGCTTCTCAGCCCCAGCCATTTCAATGGGTGCCCTAACGGCTTCGACATCTACATAGAGCTGCCGGTCATTACCTCCGACCAGAAAGGCGGGATAATTACCAACCTCATGATCCAGATAACGCTCACTGGTCAGGTAATAATCAAGACCCAGGATATCTGGAGGACAGGCATTTTCAATGAAAAAGTTCAGTTCGTCTGATGTGATTCCTGAGTCAGTCAAATAGCGCCGAAGCGGGTGTTTATCAGTTACAAATCCACAAAGCAAATCATAGCCTAACCATCTTCGCTCATTGTCGAAATCGGCTTGGTACTGCAGTTGTTTCGTACTGTGTGTAATACACAAGTCCTCGGTCTGCACCAGCTTGGCCGCCGGTTGTACCTGCCGGATTTGCTGCATAGCCAACACAATTCCTCTGCATTGGTTAATGAGGATACGACAAAAACCCGCATCATCCCGCTGATGCGGATACCAATGCCCATACAGACCCGCAAAACGGGCCGTTGTCAGCGGTTCATTAATGGGGTTGTAGTGTGTCAGCCACGGATAGCGTTCGGCTACCTTTCTGGCAAAACGCGCAAACTGTTCCGGAAAATCCAGTTGATCAAACGTAGAGTAGCGGGGACCACTTCCGTGATGAAGAAGTCCCACGATCGGATTCATTTGTCTGTCCTTTAAAAATTGCAACCGTTCGTCGGTCCAGGACCAGTCGCATTGGTCAGGATGAGTGGGCGCAATTCGTTCCCAGATCACCGGATAACGAATGGTGCGGATACCCAGTTGTGCAATTCGTTCCAGGTCCTGAATTCGCGTCTGATGTCCGTTTTTGAGCAACTGATCAAAATACTGACCCTCAACGCGGTTGACTGAACACTCAATTCCTGTCCAGATCTCAGGATTCGGGAGCGGCAGGGACGGCGTTGGGCACGTAAATTCCGGGGCTTGCAACATGTTTTTTCTTGGTTTGTGAATCAAAAGCGTCTTTCTGGGATGGTTTATTGGCCAGTTTTTCATACAATGTGAGTGCTTGAGCCACTACCTGATCCATGTTGTAATACCGATACGTACCCAGACGACCCACAAAATGGACGTTAGGCAGGCTTTCAGTTAACAACTTGTACTTTTGATATAAAGCCGCATTTTCGGGTTTAGGCACCGGGTAATAAGGATCGCCGTTCCAGCTTGGATATTCGTAGGTGATGCTGGTTTTGGCGTGTTCCTGCCCCGTCAGATGTTTGTATTCAGTGATACGGGTATAATCGTGATCATTGGGATAATTAACCACTGCAACGGGCTGAAGCTGAGATTTATCCAGTGTCTTGTGGACAAATTGCAGGGAACGGTAAGGAAGATGGCCGTAACAATACTCAAAATACTCGTCTACAGGTCCGGTAAAGATCAGATTCTTATAACTGATGTATTTCTTGATTTCTGTATAGGACGTATTGAGGGCAATGTGAATGTTGGGATGATCCAGCATGTTTTCAAACATACGCGTATATCCGTGCAAAGGCATATACTGAAACATATCTGTGAAGTAACGGTCATCACAGTCGGTGCGGGTAGGGATGCGTGAAGTAACCATTTTGTCCAGTTCCGAAGGGTCCATCCCCCACTGTTTGCGAGTATAGCCTCTGAAAAAGGTTTCATACAGATCTCTTCCTACCTGGCTCAGCACCACATCTTCAGACGTACGGATATGGTCTATCGGCTCTTTGATCCGGTCAAAATAAGCAGCCAGCTGTTCGGAATCAAAATTATGTCCGTACAATCCATTGACGGTATTCAGATTAATGGGTATAGGCAGAAGTTTATCACCGATGGAGGCAAGGACTTTATGTTCATAAGGCCGCCATAGCGTAAATTCGGACAAATAGGAAAATACTTTTGCCGAATTGGTGTGAAAGATGTGCGGTCCGTATTTGTGAATCAGTATGCCTGCTTCATTGTAGTAATCGTACGCATTGCCGCCAATATGATTACGTTTATCAATAATAAGGACTTTTTGGTTACTGTTCTTGGCTAAACGCTCTGCCAGTACACTGCCAGCAAAGCCCGCTCCCACAATAAGATAATCAAACATATACAGGAACATTTAAAGGTGAGCAATAGATATAGGTCAATAAACTTATACTGACAAAAAAGATTGGACGCTCCGTAAGGTCAGCTTACTTATGGGCTCAGGAACTTGCTTTCGTTTCGGCCTGTTTTGTCATCAACTGCTGCATTTGCTGCCAGGTGTGATTCCAGGAATTATGGGCCAGAAATGTGTCTACTTTTTGTTGCCATTCGGTATTTCCGGCTTCGCCCAAGGCCTTTTCAATGGCTTGTTCAAATTCCTCAGCCGATTCAGCAATATGGACCAGTCCTGCCTGGCCATAAGGGCGAATAACATCAGTAATAGGCGTAGAAACCACAGGCTTGTGAGCAGCCAAGTATTCAGGTGTTTTGGTGGGGCTGATGAAACGGGTAGATTCGTTGCGGGCAAAAAGCAGAAGCGCCACATCCCAGCCTCCCAGATACGCAGGCAGTTCCTCGTACGATTTCATTCCGAGGTAGTGGATATTCGGATTCTGCGGCAACGTGCGGGCATCGATTTTCACCACGGGCCCAATAATGATAAAATGCCAGTCGGGACGGCGGCTAGACAGGCCACGCAAAAGCTCAATATCAAAACGTTCGTCAATCACGCCATAAAACCCGAATTTGGGCGCATCGATGGTTGCCTGGTCGGCAGGTTCGGTAGCAGTATGGGCTTTGGCAAAATGCTCTTTATCAATGCTGCTGGGAAAAGCATGAACATAGGGATGCCGTTCTCGCTTGGCT
Source organism: uncultured Sphingobacteriales bacterium (assembly GCA_963520985.1). Classification (GTDB taxonomy): domain Bacteria; phylum Bacteroidota; class Bacteroidia; order Cytophagales; family 172606-1; genus Xanthocytophaga. The sequence goes on along the minus strand of CAUQTA010000009.1, from coordinate 98,303 downwards.
TCGTATAGGCTCAGTCCGCCTGTATACACTAAGTCGGCTTTCTGCAACAGTTTCTTCTCCCACTCCAATAATTCAACAGGTGCACCTTTGAAAGCCGAAAGCTCGTCCATGCAATCATAAACAATCACTTTGGGCGTCAGTTTCTGGCTGAATGCCAGTGCCATAGGCGTGTAATACCAGGCGGCATAATCGGTGATCTGATATTTCTGGACTAATGTAGTCAGCATATTTTCCAGCTGATCCTTTGTTTCCGTCTCAGACAAAGCAGCCGGAAACTGTGGGGTTATTATCCAAAGGTTATTTTCGTTTCGCTCACTAAACGTAGCCGTTTGCTGAGAATCCGAAAAAACTGGCTCCTCTACAAAAAAAACGTTCCATTGCTTGGCTGCACGGGTCATCAAATGCTGGGGACGTTGAAAAACAAAGTTCCAGCGCAAGTGAGAGAAACAGATCAAACTCTTGATAGGAGCGTCTGCACCTGCTGCATCCGAGGATTGTTCATTTAGCTGCTGGTCCGATGGATTTCCGTATGTAGAATTAGTATTTTGGGATGAATCGTCAATTTGAACTATGGGAGATGTTATTAGATTAGATTGATTTTTTGAAATGGTTTTCATAATTTACGATAGGCTGTTAAGTGATGAACGCTCAAAAAAATAGAGGCTAAATAGAGATGTAACTAATCTGACTGTTTTTAGTATGTCCCTACTGTGCAATACTTTGTACAAAATAATGCCCTGTAAAAAAGAAGCCCCAAAAAGGCTTCTCAGACTGCCTAAAGTACCTGTTTTGAAAAATGAGTATTTGCCGCAACCATATTCCTGTTAGCGATGTCAGAGCCGAAGGAGAAAGAAAAAAACAGGGGATTTTGAATAAATAACAGAGCTTTTTGAAAAAGTTCTGTAGGGTAAGTCCTGGAAGATAACTACTGATTTTCAGGAGGATTTGTGTCTTTCTTACTCAAAAATCCGTTAGGAAGGCATTGAGATACATAGACCTGGCATGATTTTTTGTAAATTCCCCAATCTTTACATAGACTTAACAGCTGAGATAAGGTGTCTACATAAGTACTCAAAAGAAACCGAAACTCCATTCAGACATATCCTTACCATCCAACGGAAATGCACATCTTTCCTTTTGTCCGGGAGCAAATTAACTACCCCATTAGTTGTAAGCCGATCATTAGAAACAAGGAGGTTTTCGGTTTTTGGGAGATACTATTTTTGACCACTGGTGCACGAGGATTTTGAGATCGAGCAGATGGAGATACAGGTCGGATGTTGTGTTTGAACAAATGCAAGAGAACTCGGTAAAAATGAAAAAGGCGGGTTTTGCCTTTTCAAAAGATACTATTTTGCCACCAATGGTCCTTATAACTTATCATGTGATTGTAATTTTTAGGACGAACCCAATTTTTGGTTAAGCAGTCTATGGGAAATCAGCGAATTTGTCTGCTTAGGCGATCAGAAAAATTCGAAAAACAGCTAAAAGTAAAGGTAGCCATCTGGCTCAATATGGAGCTTGAATCGGATGGCTACCTTTACCGCTTTTTACATGGGTATGTCCTTGGAGGAAAGCAAGTTAGCCGGAACCTGTAATTCTCCCGTGTGGGCGTCAATAATGCCGTTTTTTTCGTCTTCAATGTTGGTAGCCTGCGTATAGACATCCCCGGCAATGGGATACTTGCGTAACTCCTGTTTAAAGAGCCGGATTTGTTCGGCCCGGTTTTCCGAGTCTGCAGGTCCGCCATAATCGACAAAGCCAAATCCACCCCATTCGCTTACAATCAAAGGCGTTTGCTTGCGGTAAAAGAACGGATCGCCAACCACGAGCGGAAAAGCCGCTACACCTTCCATTTCGCCGGCAGTTAACCGCTCCAGCAGTTGTTTCCATCGCTCCAGATCAGGTGTGTACAGGTGAGCCGTCAACAGATCCGATTTGAGTCGTCCTTCCAGCGAAATGTGCTGCCAGCCGTCATTATCCACCACCAGAAACTGCGGGTGGTTGATTTGCATGTAATGATACATGTCAATGATGTACTGACGCGTTTCCGGATTGGTGGCAATATCCTGGGCTCCCCAGTCTTCATTGTAAAGGCTCCAGATCACAATCGAAGGATGCGTCTCGATAAGGGTGAGCATCTTGAGCAGTTCGGTCCGGTGATTTTCACGGCTCAACTGACTGGAACTATGCGGACTGGGTACTTCAACCCATAACAGCATACCCATCTCATCCGCTAAATTGTAAATCCGCGGGTCTACGCCTGTGATGTGTATCCGCACCAGGTTGCAGCCCAGTTCCTTCATGGCATGCATGTGGCGCTGCATTTCTTCATAGGTGGCAGTACCGGGCTGATACAGAATGCCATCCAGATAGACAGGCTCGTTGTTCAGATAGACCCGGTAATTGCGGGATTCTATTTTACGCAGGCCGAAGTGCGTTTCGATTTCGGCAGTATACCCACCGGAGTCAATAAGCTGAGCCACAATCCGGTACAAATGAGGCGACTGGGGTGACCAAAGCTTTGCTCCTGGAATTTCCATAACCACCCGCTGCCTTTTCTGTCCGGCTTCCAAACGCAATGGAAAATCAGAGGTGGCAAGGGGTTCTTTCGATTTACGGCTTTGTTCGTACACTTTAAGGCGTAAGGTATAACAACCCGGATCGTGAATGCGGGTTGTAAAATTGAAGCGAACCAGTTGATCTTCTATGATGCTTACCACTCCCACCCGCGAACGAAGCCGGTTGCGTTCCACGGTTTCGAGCCAGATGCTGCGGACGGCCCCCGTATTGGTCTGATACCAGATGCCCCCTCGTTTGTAGACATGCGATTCCTGCTTGCCCCTGGGGATTTCGGCATCCATCGTATCGGCAATGCGTACCGTGATCCGGTTAACTGGCCGGAGCATTTCCTGATTCAACTCATAGGAGAAAGAAGTATATTCCCCATAGTGAATCTCCTCTCCATCAATGGTTTGCAAAGGCAGTCCATTCAGCCAGACCCGGGTTTCATACCCGCACGCACCAAATGTTATCTGTAACATGGACAGATCAGCCTGCTCGATTTTGGCGGGCAGGGTAAATTCCCGTTCATACCAGACAATTACTTTATCGTGCCAGGCCGAGGAAGAATGCGAATCCTTCGCTTCTGCCATGTGTGCTTCTACCGAACCCGGCCAGTGGGCCGTATGCTGGTAGGTATGTGCCAAATACCACTTGTTGACCAGTCCTTGATCGTCGGCATCCAACGAAAACTTCCACTGGCCGTCAAGAAGTACAAACTGATTGGGTCGAAGAACGGCCCGCGGCAAAGGATTGACAAATTGCTCCTCTGCCACTGATTCTTCCTGTATTTCTGTAATTCCGTAGTTGGGGTGATTCGGTTCCATTACAAATGATTGGGTGAAAGCTGATTGAAATTAAATTAGAGTGTATTCTTTTGGACGACTAATCAACGTAATGACGGATAGTGGCCATGATGCGAATTGGAAATGCAATGAATCCGGTTGAAAAACAAACTTGCAGTTAAAGCCGTAAAACATTCGTTCCGTAGCATGACTCAGTTTTCCGTATGGAATAACTACCGGATTGTAAAAAAAGAATGCCTATACCAAGCGAAAAGGCTTTTCACCGACGGGTTGCACATCTTCAGAACCTGGGAAATCTCATGTATTACCAATTGGAAGCTCAAAAATCATCTTCTTTCCCAGTCTGCAAAGACAGTACTTTCCATGAATGCTAAAAAACCATTCCTGGTTGGGCTTTATTCGTTGCACATGAGCAAGGTGCCGCTGGCGGGGCTTGGAAAATAGTATCTTTTTCAAAGCCAAAACCCGCCTCATTTCAGTTTGCATTTCATGGCTGCTCACAAGAAACTGCAATCTAAGTTACGACTGGCAAAATAGTACCTTGGCTATCGATCACGATCAAGACGGCAACCGGTATTACATGGCAAAAGACACATGGGGCTCCTAGCAGGTGGGAAAGGATTTATCTATCTGAGCTTTGCATACATGTACATGAAAGATTCTTTACCTTTGGTGGTTGTAAGGAATGTAGTTCTCCCACCGCCAGGGTGTAAACCTTTCACCGATGGCGTATTCGAGCAAACCATTAAAGATACTCTCCCCGTTGCCATTGTTAGTCATAATGAATATGGCCGTTTTCCTGTTGGGAAAACAGATCGAGTAGTGGCCCCACCCATCGTCATGCCCTTCCTTGAAAAAGCCCCTGCCGAAAGGGGTATGCAAAACGCCCACTCCCAACCCGTAACCTAGTCTAATTGAGTCGTTATCACTGCCATCAACTCTGGCCAGCGGCCCGAACTGGCTTTTGGACCGGATACGCACCTGTAGGCTGGTCATCTGGGTGAAACTTTTTTTGGAAAGGCCCTGTCCGCTGATCAAACCGGTGTAGAACTGGGTGAAGTCCTCCAGGGTCGTACTCATCGAGCCGCCGGCGCTGGCCTCTTTCCATTTCATCAACTCATAGGGCTCGCCTTTAGCGTTGTGTCCAAAACAGGTGCTCGACTCAAATCGCTCCTGCCAGACCTGACTGGTGTTACCCATGCCGAAAGGAATGAAAACCCGCTCACGGGAAAGAGTTTCATAGTCTTTGCCCGTGATTTGCTCAATGACAAACTGCAACAGGTACAGCCCTTCGCCCGAGTAACTGTAACGGCTGCCCGGCTCAAAGTTGAACTTGAGTTTTTTGTCAGCCTCAAACCAACGCCAGTTGGGAAAGCCGGTCGTATGGGTAAGGCATATGCGGGCGGTTATCTTCTGGTAGCGGTTATCCCCTTTCAGATCGTGATACCCCCGGTTCCAACCCGGAATTTTGTAGTCAGGCAAGGGCTTTTGAAGATACTCCACCAGGGGTTTGTCCAGGTCGATCACCTTTTGCTCGACTAGTTGCATGACAATGTAGGCAAAAACCATTTTGGCAAACGAGGCTGCATACAGGACCGAGGAAGGTTGAAGCCGTATTTGTCTTTGTACATCGGCAAGCCCGTAAGCCTGACTGAATACGGGCTTATTGTCATTGAAAACCGAAATGGCAAGCCCTGACACATTGGCCGCTTTCATCAGAAAGGCTATGCGGGCGTCTAAGCTATCTGCCCTTAGCTGGCTGCCATCGATTCGTTGGATGGTCGGAACAGTTAGGGCTTGCCCGAAAGTCGGGTTTGCAAGCGTCAGACTTGCAATCAATAGACAGAAAACTGATACAGTGGAAACCAAAACCGGAAAACTCGCAAGCCAAAAGGTGGGTTTCATATATGCTACAAGATGCTTATAAGAGTAGGAGTGGATTTGTTACAGGAGGTGGTTTAAACACAATGTAAATAATGGGGAAAGCTTTGTCGTTTCTCTTCGTAAGCATCTGTTCCTTTTTGCTTGTCCGATTTGAATGCTTCCACCCGCATGTCCAGCCCACTCCTGGCCAAGAAAAGAGGCCAAAGCTCTTTTACATGCTGACGCTTTGTACTTTACTTTTTGTATTGACAATGAGCATATTACAATTAAACATACCCATAACTGACGTTAAATATACGAAAGTTTTTCATAGGGCTAACTTCGTAATTGAGATACTTCGCAGGCTATCTGTTCATAGAGGGTTACGCTTAGAGAATTGAAGCCAGGTTTCTGTTTTGTAAACAGAATGCTCAGGATGATCAAAATCTCGGCCCTATCAGAGATAACTTGAAGCAGTTGGTTGTAGGGGTCCGTATTGTTCTTTCTTTATTAGTTTGTGCAGGTGCCAGTGAGCAGCATCCTGATTCTGATAGACCAGATAGGGCTGATCACCAAAGCCGATTATGTCCATCTACGCTTGGGCAATCTCAATCATTGTTTCGGTAGAAAGCTTCTCTTTGGATCAAAACTGAGTGAGATATGCAGGCTTGCCACGGATCACTCTTTCAAAGCCATCTGCGTCAGCCGGTTGAGTTTCTGGAAAAAGCTTAGGTCATAGGCATCTTTGAGATAATTGGTTTTCCACGTAAAAGTGGATGGAAAAGAGTAACTAACCTAGCCACCCAAATTATTAGCAAAATGACTGCCAAGAAGACGTATTCAAAACAGTTTAAAGAGGAAGCCCTACGGCTTCAGCAGCAGGGTAACCAAAGCCAAACGGCAAGGGTTCCAGGCATACAACTAAGCGTGCGAAGAAACAGGATATATCTAGCTGTTGTCCTGGACTTGTATTCAAGAACAGTAGTGGGATGGGCAATGGACGAAAACATGGAAAGAGAACTAGTGATTAGTGCTTTAGGGATGGCTTCACTGGCAATACATGCTTGAGTTCATTGTAGTATGGTATAACCGCAAGCGAACTCATTCAAGTTTGGGCTATATAAGTCCTGAAGAATTTGAAAATAATAGTCAGTATGCTATAGGTGCCTGATCTTTTCTAAACTATCCAATATTTTGGGGGGAACCAGTTTTTATGTACCTGAAAAAACAAAAAGGACTTAGATTTGAGTCTAAGTCCTTGATTGTCAATTAGTGGAGGCTGAGGTTCTTGAAACTGCGGTCTTGGGCGAAATGAAAAGCCCTTAGAAAACCTTTTAAATAGAACGTTTAAGCCATTTATAGTACCGCTAAGGTTTGGCAAAGTCGCCTAAAATCCGTATTTTCGTCACCTACGACGTCACCTTTTAGGTGACGGATTTTATAAAAAGCCGCCCAATGTCTACCGTTATCTTTCGTTTAAAGAATCCCAAGGAAAAGTCAATCGTAATGATAGATTTTTCATACGATACCTACCGTTTGCGTTGTTCTTCTGGAATCCAACTCACTGAAGAGGAATTCAAAAAAGTCTGGATGACGGAAAAGAACAAACTCAATCCCAAGCAGGTACACAACAACAATCATCTTCGGCTAAAGACAGTCAAGAATATCATTGAGGATTACTACGAAAGCCAGATCAGGGACGGGGTTGTGCCATCTACTGAAGCAATCAAATCACATCTGAAGCGAAGTCTGAACATGACCACTCGCCAGACAACTAATGAATTTCTGGCTCGCTTTGAGGAGTATATCACATATAAGGCCAGTAGCTCTGCGCCAGCCTCCTTAGTAGTTTACCGTCAAGTGTTACGGGACCTGGTTGAGTATACCAATAAGAAAGGGAAAACGCTTACGTTCCGTTTGATTAATCTTTCGTTTGTGGATGAGTATGTTCACTACTTGCAAAACAGGGAAAACTCCAATTCCAACGCCAAAGCCGAAAAAGGACTCTTAAACGATAGTATTCACAAACGGTTAAGCAACCTGAAGGCATTCATGAAATGGGCATTAGAAAGAGGCTATCATAACAATACCCAGTATGAGCGCATCAAATCCACTAAGTCCGCTAAGAATGAGATTGTGGTGTTAACAGAGTATGAATTCTCGCTAGTTCAATCCGCTGATTTATCCGGCCGGCCGGCACTGGACCGGGTGCGGGACATATTCCTGTTTGCCATTTACACCGGCCAGCGATGGAGTGATGTAGAGGCTTTCCAAAAGCGAGATATAAAGAAAGACCTTAATGGACAAGCGTTCTGGGAGTTTACAGCTGTTAAGACAAAGAAGCTTACCCGTGTTCCATTCATTGGCTTCTGTGCCCCTGCCCTGGCAATCCTGCAAAAGTACGACTATGTATTGCCAATTATTTCGCAGCAAAAGTTCAATGAGCATTTGAAGGAACTAGGCAAGCGGTTAAACATCAATGAGGAGGTAGTGCTTAAACGATATAGCGGCAAGAAGCTGGTGGAGATTGTAAAGCCCAAGTATGAGTTCATGTCTTCGCACATGGCAAGACGTACAGCGGTCACGATTCTATTACAGCGAGGCGTCCCTCCTACTACCATTATGAAGCTAACCGGCCACAGTGAGTTATCAACTCTGATGAAATATGAACGCACTGGAGCCGATGCGCTTAGCCGGGCATTGGAACTGGCGGCAACGCGCCACGAACAATCAATTTACAAAGCAAGCTGAACCAAATTATATGGATCAACACATGTACCGCTTAAAAACAACCTTTGAAAACAATCACAGGTTAGAAGAAATTGCCGAAGTAATCAAAGATGAAGGGGCTTTAATGATTGAAGATGGAAATGGCAAACATCTAGCGGCCGTTTATACGCCTGGGCTAGGTTTGTTTTTAACATCAAAGAAAATAGATGTTTACTTTTCAGAAAATGTATCTAGATCTAAAGGAGAATGTATTATTGATGGTACTAAGTTTGCCCAAAGTTATACAAATGGTTTTTTGGATGGACGCGCGCTTTTCCAAGAAAGATATAAACCCGAAAATGAGGATTTTGAGCAACCTAAAATTTATAAAAAGCTGATTCATGATGCATTTTTTCACTCGCCTTGGACTTCTGAGTTTGGTACTAAGCGTACGGGAATTTATTGGGTAAAATACACTTATCCTAAAAGCAATATAACCCCACAAGTTATTAATGAGTATGGTACTTTCGCTGGAATGGTATATGAGTTGGAGTTTTATAAAGACAGATATCCGCGTCTTTTTGAGGGTTTTGATAAATGCGAGAACTTTGAACCGGAACACAGCAATGATCAGATCAATACTAAGCTTTCTCACCCTCAAATTGCTCTGCTTTACTTTTATGAAGGCTTGCCCATTACGGAAAATAATGGACCAGAAATTTCTGTAAAGTATGGCTATAAAGCAGGCAGATCACTCTATAATACTTTTAAAGAGAAAGAAAAACTAACCAATCGCATCAATGGTGGAAATGCGGTTAAAGATCTGCAAATAATACTTCCACTTTTGAGTCCTGAAGCAAAAGCCCTTGCCGAATCAGAACTAATTCTTGCTAGAGGAGCGGAAAATTAATATACTGACTAACAGACAATTACAAAAAAGTCAAATGGTTATAACCGGTTACCCCAAACCGGTGTACCTACCTTTGGTGCAACGAAAAATAAACAAAACGTTATGCACCAAATAACCAATCCCTTCGACCAACTGGATCGCCGACTCTCGGCCATTGAGGAACTTCTTGTTAAGGCTTTGCACCCTAATGCACCAGCGTTTCAGCCAAAGCAAGAGAAAGGTTTAATACCTGCTGCAGAATTTCGAAAGAAATACAAAATTTCCAAAACCACTGAACGAGCCCGTGTTCAGGATGGCACACTACATCCCGTTTATGTAGGTCGTAAGGTCTTCTATGATGAATCTGAGTTTGTTGACTCGGTAAAGCGCCGCTCACTAGCTGCCTGAGATGCTTTTATTCCCTAGCCGTCAAGAACTCTCCAATGAGTTTACCAAACCGATTTAAAAGAATGGAAGATGCAACAAAAAAAGACCATCAGTGGACTGATGCAAACGAGGGTGTCGAAAAAATCAAAAAATACCTTAGAGATACTTCAAGAAGTAGTCCCTTTGGTTTGACTTTTTCGGAATCGGGAATAGGCTTACTGATGAAGCGGTTTAATGTCTCAGAAAACAGGCTTCGGGAGCTTATTTCATTAGTCGAACGGGAGGCGGCCGGCCATGGTAAATGAGTTTCCTATTCGATTGAACAATCACATTGATGAGGTGTTAAATGCCCCATCTACTTCTGATGATAAAGCAAAGCGATTAATTGAATCTGCGTTGATTAGTCAATCTGAGAATATACCCGAACCAGTACCAACTATCTCTATTATACAAAATGGTATTCGATCAGTCCTGTGTTCGGAAGGCAACTTCATGACACTGACAGGAAAAGCGAAAAGCAGAAAAACTTTCTTTACTATCTGTATGATTGCTGCTCTGATATCTGGTAGAAGCATTTTTGAGGTTGTCTCCGGATGCTTACCTGAACACAAAAGGGTCGTTTTAGTTTTCGATACAGAGCAAAGCCGCTTTCATACCCAAAGACTACAGAAGCGTATCCTCAGGCTTGCGGAACAGTCAGAGAATCGCTATCTGAAGGTATTTAACCTTCGACCGCTTACCCATGCGGACCGACTGGCCGCCGTTGAATATGCCATCTATAATACGCCAGGTGTTGGCGCGGTCTTTATTGATGGCGTCAGGGATTTTGCTGTAAATCCGATAACCGACCCTGAACAATCTGATTTGATAATCGGAAAATTGCTTAAATGGACTGATGATCTGAAAATCAGTATTATCTGTGTGCTACACCAAAACAAAGGGGATAGCAATGTCCGTGGCCACCTAGGTACGGAAATCGTAAATAAGGGTGAGTCAACAATCTGTGTAACCAAGTCAGATACTGACCGCCAAACATCCACCATCACAGCAGAGTATTGCCGCGACCGCGAATTTGAGCCAATTTCTTTTCGAATCAATGATGAAGGTATTCCGGAAATGGCAGATGCCACCATCGAAAAGAAGCCGCGTAAACCCAAGGCCACCGGCCCTTCAGACTTCAACGAAATTCAACACAAAAGCATACTTGATGAAGTATTCGAATATCAGTCCGAATATTCCTATCAGGAATTGTGGGAGAAGATCATAGGTGTCGCACTTACAAAGCATAAAGTTAGCCTGGGAGATAACAAAGCGAAGGAATTTGTGACATGGTATAAGGAAAAAGAATGGATTCGCAAAGTTGGGAAAGACAACTCTAAAAACAGCAAGTATGTAATGGGTAGCTTTCTACCTACGAATGGAATTAAACTGGATGAATCTAAACCAGATGATGAAGTTTAGCATGATCTGATCCAGTTTAGTTTAAAAGCATACATATATGCTTTTTAAACTAGTAAACTGGATAGATACACATGATCCGGTTTAAAACAACCATCTAGTTTAAACCAGATAACCTAACTACTAAACTAGATAAATCCGAGACCAAAATGTCTGAGCACACACACATTCTTGAGCCTTACAAAACACCAGCAACTCGCCACACGTGCCCGGCATGTGGTCAGAAAAAGGTGTTTGCCAAATACATCAACAGCCTGACCGGTGAATACCTGGCCGACCATGTGGGCCGGTGTAATCGTGAGGTCAATTGCGGATACCACTACACCCCCAAACACTATTTTCAGGAAAACCCTGATGCAAAAGAAATACCGGTACCAGTAATGCCGGTCAAACCAACAGTGGAGAGCAAGCCAGTCTCTTTCATTGAAGATTCAATCGTACAGGCCAGCTTCCAACAGAAAGCCTATGAGGTTAACCGATTCGTTCTTTTTCTGATGGATCGCTTCGGTGCCAAAATGGCCGAAGACATGGTAAAAAAGTTTAGCATCGGTAATTCGAAGTTCTGGAATGGCGCAACTGTATTTTGGCAGATTGACAGAGAGTGGCGTACGCACGCCGGCAAAGTGATGCAGTACGACCGGTCCACTGGTAAACGAGTTAAAAGCACACAACCCGACGGAAGCAAGAAAGTACGAATAACCTGGGTCCATTCCATTTTAAAAAACAATGGCATGGAACAGTACCAGAACTTCAACCTTAGCCAGTGCCTGTTTGGTGAACACCAGCTGGCCACTGAACCGGAAGACAAACCAGTCGGAATCGTCGAATCTGAGAAAACGGCAATCATTGCCAGCATCTATAAACCCGAACTTATCTGGATGGCTTGCGGTGGATTATCTAACATTTCCGCCCAAATACTTAAGCCGCTACAAGGCCGAAAAGTTGTTTTATTTCCTGACTTGAACGCATATGATAAGTGGGTAAAGAAAGTACAGGACATTCCAAGTGCTGTAGTCAGCAACCTACTGGAAAAGATCGCAACTGAAGAAGAAAGAGCCAGTGGCCTGGACCTGGCTGATTACCTGCTAAGATTCAATTACCTGGAGTTCTGGACTTATCCTAAAGACTGGGACGATGTGACACCCATACCTGGTTATGAAGACCGGAAACATCAATTCACACAGCACACTATTTAATTAATGTTTCACTATAAATCCCAAATCAAAAATGAAAACAGTAGCAGAACGCGGCCAGGATTATGTAAAAAGAATGGTCGAAGCAGAAAAAAAAGAAGATCTAGCCTTGCTTAATCTTGAGATAGAGAAACTGCAAAAGCAGGTGGCAAAACTTAAAGCCATACGTCAAAAGCCTGTTTCCGATCAGCCTAAGAGCAAAGCGGAACAGATTTACCAACGGGCCCTGGCTTTGAGCAAAGTAACTTTTGCCTAGTCTATAGCCAGAATTATCAATTATTCACTTTTAACTTTTAAAACAATGGCAGAAACACCGATCCTACTTGCTGAAGACGTTAACAGCCGAATAAGGGCAATCGCTGACATCAACGCCTATCCGGGCCCGCTTACTGCAGCCGCACAAGCATGGATTGCCCTTGGATTGCCTAAACCCACAATAGACGAATTAACGGCGGCCGCCGGCATGGGTAACCTGGAAGATATCGTCCGCGAACATCTTTACCAGACAACATCCGCCAAAGATATGACCTTCTTGGCAAAAGACGCTGTCTTGAAAATACTTGAGCTGCCGGCAAATTTCGGTGCAGCAAATGATGCGCTGAAAGCTTTAGGTACTTTCATGTCAACCAAGGCTTTTCATTCGGCTAGCTTTTATTCAGTGGCAAACAATGGTACTGTTACAGTAAATACTAGCGCTGTCAATACCTGGGCAGATGCATCTTTCAAAACGTATATGACAGAGGATGCCCACATCCTCTTACACAATCGGATTAAAGATTTCTACGACGAAATGCTTGAGCTTCAGGAATTGACTAATGGTGCCCTATTAGGACGCGAACGGCTCTCTTTGAATGGAATCCTCCGGAGCCATCCGGAAGATATAATAGGGAATAAACTACGAATAGTATTCAATCCAATTGAAATTTTAGGCGTGCCAATCTAATCGCTTTTGTTGCCATTTTAGACTGATAATAATACTTACCAGCCTTGCTTTGTGAGGCTGGTATTTACAAATCATTAAAATAGTATGGATCATTCGCTCAACCCCAGACAGATAGTCTTTGTTTCTGAATACCTAACGACAGGCAATGCCACCCATGCATATAAGAAAGCCTACGGCATAGAAAACGACAATGTAGCAGCCGTCAATGCTCACAACCTCCTAAGAAACCCTAAGATTCAAGCCTACATCGAAAAATTCAAATCAACCATCATGGAGAAGGCAGAAGTAACAATTGAACGTACCGTCGCTGAAATCGCCCGAATCGCATTTGCTGACATTGGCCAGGTATACAAGGCAAAGAAAGTATCCGAATTACCCGAAGATATCCGGCGGGCTATTTCTGAGGTCCAGGTAACAGATACCAAACAGGGCAAACGTCGCACGATAAAGCTTCACAACAAGCTAGTGGCTTTAGATCAATTGATGAAGCATCTGGGAGGATATGTAACTGTACAGGACATCATTAACAAACTGGATGAAACCACAGCCAATGTATTATTAAGTGAACTGCAAAAACGTTTAGAAAGCAATGAAGAAGAAAGCTAAACAGATACTTCTTTCTGTGGTCAGTGGTACTATCAAATCGGCAACCCAGTTGAAAAAGGCACTACGGACCGGCGTTCGTGTTCGAATGCATATAGTCTGTGACCTGCATCAAAAAGCATTTTTAAAGACTGGCCAGCAATGGCAACCAATCGATTATCACACCTTCAAACAAGCCCGCAAAAAGCCAGCTCCAATGGGGACAATCCGGGTTACGATGGATATGCAATCGAATCTTTTGCCATCCTGTCAGTGCATCAATTTACTAACTGCGGAAAACCATGAGCAATAAAAAGAAACTACTTGCTATCCTGAATGGCAAGCTTACTTTGGCCCAGATGGTCAAATACCCAAATCTAAGTCTGGCAGAATCGGAAGATATGGATTATCTGGGAACAATGCTGCCTGAGCAAATGAGTGATGAGCAAATACGCCGGCATCTGCATCTGGTTACCAAATCTACCGGGCCGGCACTACTACCCAACTTAACCAAAGAGGAATCGGAGGAATTGTATACCAATCATCTGAATGCCGAAAAGGATCCCTTTGATATTGAAAGAGGATTATTCCTGATGTATAAATCCGACTTTGGCGAACAGGCTATCGCAGCGCCACTATCGGTTGAAGAATTTGTCGAAATGGAGGAACAAAGGCACAAAAAGGGCGAACAGGAACAATCCCGATATAGCCTGTTATTTGCCCGCTGGCTGAATCATCCGGTCAAAACATGGGAAAGCAAAGATGAATTCAAAGCTAAGTCGGATTATGACTGCAAACGGGCATCTACCAATCAGAGACATATCTAAATTAACCCTATTCACACAATCATGAACAATTCCCCACAAACGCCGACGGCTGTTACACCAGTGATGGCGGAGTTATGAAAAAGCACTATGAGAAAACTTTTATCCACCATTTAACCAAAAAATCCATATGTCAGTACAAGACCGCGCCACGCTAAAAACAGCCGCGCAAACAATAAAGAACGAGACGGCGGCCAACGCCAACACGGCAACCCGGGTGGGAGGCCATCTGGAAAACACCATTGACAGTGTCGTACTCAAAACCGTTGTCCGAACCGGCACGGCCATTGCCTTTGACGAGAATGCCGACTACAACACGCCCACATCACCGGCAACGGGAAACATCACTTTCGACTTCACCAGTGCCGTGTACGGGACGGTGGTGGAGGTGTATCACAACCATACGGCGCAACCCACCCTGCCTTCCGAGGCGGTTGCCAGGGGATCGGGCAGCTACGTAACCGGGCAGGTGAATGTGCTCCAACTCAAATATGTGTCAAACACTCGCGTAGAGTATAGCTGGAACTGAGATGAGAAGAACATTAAGACACAAGAAATTCTCCGAGTTCCTGCCCAATCAGTTCCAGAGCTCGGCGGCCACGTGCAAGCTGGCCATCCGGGCGGCTGACTATCCTGTGGGGAATATCGTGACACTCAATGACATTAGCGGAAATGGGAGAACCCTCACACTTACCGGAACATGGGAGGTATTCATTAATTCGGAGGGTAGAAAGGCTTTCCGAATGACGGGCTCTAATTATGCCACAGACACAACCTCGAAAACCTACTGGAACTTCACCTACCAGACTTCTTTCCGATGGGTGGTGTATTTCGTAGGAAAGGTCAACAACCCCAATAGTCTGATGGCCCTGTGCGGATCGGATGGGATTGCTACGGCTAACGTGGGCATGAATGTCTTCTTCGATGATCGGTCATCCGTGCCGAGAACCAAAAGCATCGGTGTTGCCATGAATCGGGGGGTAACGGGAACGAACAACTGGCTGATGAACGTCATATCCCAGAACGTGACCGAAACCAACCAACGGATTCAGCACCTGATCTACTGCGACAGCACCGTTACCCAGGACACGTTGAAAATTTTCACCAACGACTACCTTGTCGCCTGGGGAAGCCGGACAGCCAACGCCCAGTCCAATTTAGACCCGACCTACAACTTCCAGATCGGTGCAGGCGGCAACAACGTCTTTCCGATGACTGGCGAAATCGAGGAGTTCTACGTCTATGCCGGACAGATACGATCTGATTTCCGGGCTGTCCTGAATGGATACAGCAAACCGGTATTGGGAACGGTTGGCGGGGGCAAAGTGCTTAACGGGCCGTATCAACTGGTCATAGACGACGGTGTTTACAACCTGGGTACTTGGATTGACCGAAACCCGGCCACGGGCAAGCTGATTGCCGTCTCAAACATGTCGGGCAATCATTTCCAGAACACGGCTCCGCAGAACGCCCAATACCGGGAGAGTGCCGACAACGGCGCAAACTGGTCTAGCGTATTGAAAACGATTGCCATCACAGCGCCCTCTGGCACGAGTTCGTTTCTGTTCGGAGGCTATAACCATGCGGGCAACAGGATTGCATTGACCTTTGCCACCCGGGAGGCGGACAATTCATTCGACGGGTTGTATACCTGCTACTCGGATGACGAGATGAGTACCTTCTCCACACCGGTAGCCAAGTCCCTGCCTGACGGGATTGTCTACTATGCGCCGCATAACCCGCTGGCCCGTTTGGGATCTAACAGGCTTGCTCAGATCGTGTGGGGAACGGTCCAGTTTCCTTACGTGGTCTCTGCCAATCACGGCGTATATGCGCTGGTATCAGATGATAACTGGGTCACAACAACATTCAAGCAGATATTCTTCGGTGCGCAACCCTTGAACGAATCAGCCCTTTTGTATTGCGGTTCCAATACGGTTGTATGCCTGTGCCGGAAAGAGGTGATCGACGGCTCGCCGATGCCACTCAGATGGTTCAAGTCTACGGACAACGCCGACACCTGGAGTGCAGTGGGCGGGGACTGGATACCGGAAAGTACGAACACCGTAGCCCATCCGCCTTACCTGTCGAAGTGTTCACTGAATGGCGTGGAGCTGGCGGCGTTCTGGTATCTGAACCGCAGCACATGGCGGCTTACGGTGCGCTTCTGCAAGCTGAGCGATTTGGCTTCCGCACCTAATACAGCCTTTGATGGCAAGACGGTCTGGATACTGGACATACCGCAGATGCCTTACGTAGGCACGCCGGCCACCAATCGGAGCGGATATCCCAATGTGATTCATCCGGATGTAAACGATCCGTTCCACTTTGTGGGCATGACTCACTTTGAAAAGTCGGCTACGGCGAGCATTCGGTATTTCTTCAACTCAAATGGTATGTTCTCGGGAGAGAAATGGGCCCATATCAAAAGCCGCGTGGCAAGTGAATTAATGGTATAAATTTACTAATAGAATCAATTACTATAATTCACTGGGCTTTAATGAAACCAGTATTAAACTAGAAAAGGTGGTATAAGCCTACTAAGATATTATTCGCCTTAAATTTTGCGGTTGTGTTGATTTCGGTTTCTGAAGATTTGCTTGAAATACTAGTCGTAAAGCATTCCTAGCCCAATAATTAAGAATTAATTGGGCTAGGAATTATGAGTATTATTTTGTTGGTCCAAGTGTCTTGTTTATTTCGTTTAGTAGGCCCTGATAGGACAATTTTGTTATGCTATTCCCTGTTTTTTTAATTTTCTTTTCAACAAGCCCCTTTAATCTTAAAAAAAACTCTTTCTCTTCTGGCAATCTGTTCATTATCTCGAGGCGCTTGTAGAGAAATCTATAAAAGCTTCGTCTGAATTTATTGTCAGAATGTATCAGAGTAGAATAAAATTTTCTAAAGTTAAAATTGTTAAAAAATGGTTCGTTCGAATACTGTTTATTTTCCAATACTTCTTTATAGAAAGCTTCAGAATCTTTGTGGAAAATCTCCTCAAGTCGCATAGCAATTTCTTTACTTTCTTTTAAGCCGACTTCTGCGTTAATCCGCAGAATTTCATTTCTTATTGCCTCAAGATTCTCTCTGTAATCATCTTTTGGGTCCATCTCAATATACATTCCAAGCCTTGGTACATGTTCGTAAGTACTCTTTGCTTTTCTCATTCCTTTAATCATTCTTTTTTCCAGCAAGTCTACGTTATATTTCAGGAGATTGTCATGTCTTGTTATCATTTTAAAAAATGGGAAGTACTCATCTACTTTATACATCCCCTGTTCACAATAGAACACCAATTTCCTGGTTTGAAGCTTATACTCTTCATCTGATAGGTCTCTATATTGATTGTAACCTAGTTTATTAATTATATCATAATGAGCAGGAACTTCACCCTTTTCTATATGATATATTTCTTTGAGCTCAAATAGGAGTATTTCCTTATCCAAAATACTGCCCCCAGTAAGAAAATTATAAATGCTGTTGTAGAAGTGAAACTTTGCTCCACTGTAAAACCGAAGCATAAATGAAGATCCATATTCAGTGTTGACTTCAGATTGTGTTTCTCTTAAAGTACTTAGAGCTAGCCTTTTGTCCATATCCGTAAGGCTCCTATCTAGTAAATGTAATCCCCTTTTCTCTTTATAATTTATTTCTGAATTTTTAAATGCAATGGAAATTGAAAAAGTGAACCGAATTAAATCGTTGAGAATAGCATCATAATACATCTCTAAGGTCGACTTTGTGATTAAATCTCTTACTGCCAGAAATACCCTTTCAAAATAAGATATAGCAAATAGGAGAGTTCTAAGATTAACTTCATTCCGGACAAAAAGAGATGAAATCAAAACTTTCCTTGTTAAGAATACTTTTTTCAACTCTTCATTCTGCAGTTTGGATTTAAGAATGTCATCATACAACTCATCCAGATCTGGCATAAACTCAATGGTATTACCTACCACCTTTTCTTTGATTCTTTTATACTTATCTTGGTCTGCTATCTCTTTTTCATTTGAAATTAAAATAACCTTTGCCCCAAGATCTTCCGTCAAAGAATTAACAAAGCCTACAACTTCTTCTATTGTTAGTTTAGAACTAACGCGCTCAAAATCATCTAAGCATAACACGCATTTTTTAAAATCAATGATGTTTTTAATATTAGCTTTGGAAATAGTCTCTACTGCTTCCTTTCCAATGAATTTTTCCAAGATTCCAGAACTTATATTAATAACAATTTTTGCAGCATCCCCGTTGGGAATCCTACCCAGCGTAAGTAATATTGATTGTTGTATTTCTGCTAGGGATTTAACTCCAAACAGTGAGACTAAAATAGTTTTATATTTTAGATCAGAGTCCCTGATATTTATTTGCTCAATTTCTCTTCTTATGACAGTGTTAAAATAATACGTCTTTCCAGTGCCCCAGCCCCCATTAATCATCAAAGCATAGTTAGTATCCATTGATAGATACAGCTTAACTATCTCATTTATATTCCTCATATATATATGTGAAAGTTTTTAAGGTATAGGTACAATAAAGATTTTCTCAAAAGTCAATGCCATTGCGTCCAAAAAGGTTGAAACCAGGATCTTGATATATGGATAAATTATTAGCATTCTTTTCCCAATAATTTAACAGAAGCTTTTTTTTATACGAATCCAAACTGTTATATAATTTGGGAGACATCCCCCAGTTTTCACTCCAAATCACACACAAGTCTGTTAGTTTTTTCTGAAAGGTTTGCGAATTGAGATTCGCCCAAGAATCTACATAAGACTCTATCCACTGATTTACAAAGCTTTTATGGTAACCTACAATAACATATGTTTGATTAGCATATGGGATAACATGAATAAACACTACTTTGTAAGCTGTTTCACTCATGGCTTCTCCTTTAGAGTAATCTAATGGAGTAAATACTGTTGAACTATATAATTCAACAAGAGGATAAGTAAAGACTTTGAAAACGAATTGATTTTTACAATCCAATAACTCTTCTTCAATTAACCTTTTATAAATTCCGAAGTCTTCAACGCCTTTGATAGAGCCATCCAAAGTTATTTTTATATCACTGGCGTTGTTCATATAACCTAACATCTGCAGTTTAACCGATCTAAGCATACGTTGATACAGGTCAACGTTTCTTTCCTTTTTTCTGAGTTCTGCACAAATTGCTCTATGACTGAATAGTAGATGCTCTTTATATCCTTTTAAATTAATAGGATGACTTTCTATGTCTTTAAACATTACCGTATCATGTTTATCACAATACAGGGGATACGATAATGCCTTAGATAAACCAATCATTTTAAATTCCAGAAAGCCAGAATCATCATTAGAGTTCCAACTGAATATATCCGAAGCTTTGATCTCGATTAAATGACCTTTTTCTGCGATAGTACTCAACACTCCATTTTTTTGCATTAGATGCGAGTTAATAGCTAGTTCATTACATCCAGGCACCATGCATGGCCACTTTCGACTGTAGACATGTTTATGAATGTTGGTTAATATTGTCTGGGCTAATTTTATATTATTTGACATAACACCTTTTTTGAATAGATCTTATATGCTTTCAACAGCATTGGTAAAATACTAACTTTTATGTAAATGTATTTCCCATCCCTACTAGTATGGTAAAATTTAACTAGCCTTACCAAATGCCATCAGTTCGGAAAGAAGTATCCGGTATTCCGAATCGGTGAACCGGTGGATGGGAAGGTATATTTTCTGGCCGTTCATGCCGGTTTTGCCATCGGTGATCCACTTCCGCACGGTTTTATAAGTAAAGCCCGTCAGCTGGGCGGCTTGCTCAATAGTGAGGTATTCCACCGCGGGTTTTACTTCTTCTTTGATTGCTTTCAGGATCCGGGCTTCCATGGCTGCCAGGTCTTCGATTGTGGCTAAAGTCATTGACATAAGTACAAAGGTTAAGGTGAAAGAAAAACCCCGTTCCCGGGGCTCAGTGAAGTTAGAAACATTTCAGAATACCATTCAATAAGTGGGATCGTTCGGCAATCCTGTCAATCGATCCTCTTTTGTGCATTGATAATTTGCCCAGATAGCCACCAAAATAAAACTCAAGCTCTTTTTTTATAGAAGCCCTTTGCTGGTGTAACGTATCATCCCTTCGACAATACTGATCAAACAAAATATCTACAAAGGCCTCGCTAATATCTTCAGGCGACCGAGAATATAGTTTATATGCTTCATCACAATCACCTCCAAACGGGCTTGAATTGGAGAATAACGTATTAAAGAGTCTGAGCATCCCTCGATAGCCATTAACCTTGGCCGGGTTATCTAATTCATTGATATCCATCATTGCAATTAAATCTTCTAAAATGAAACCTAGATGTGAATGCAGCTTTTCGGTTGCAGCGATTTCATTTTCATCCAGTGACTGGATGAAATTTGCCATGCGCTGCGCCACAACTTCATGAATGGTAAGTGGTTTGGATATTTGAGTCTTTGGTGTATTTACAATTTCTTCTGGATTGGAATGGGCTTTATTGATTGGGTTTTCCTGAGCGATTGCCATTTGTTGAGTTTTCATAAAACAGTAAGTTTAAAGTGATAAAATAGTGAAATTATGGCTGGTTATTTACCAGCCTTTTGGTCTACGCAGAATTGGTGAAATTGATGAATCAGGCCAGATTCCAAAATGAAGTAATACGCCCGGTTCTTGGCCGACATTTCTTTACAGAAGCCTTTTATTAGTTCCGTCCGCGAACGGCTGGCCAGTGCCTTGGTAAGGGCATTGTGTGAGTTTACATGCAACAATTCAGTAGTAAGTCTCACCTGTTGTTGCTGGGCATAGCTGATGGTTTTAATGCCTTCATTTTCGGAGTCAAATAAGATTGTTTGCATACTGATATAGTTTATAGGATTGAGAATGAAATGATTCCTTGTGCAGTTAGGCTTTTCCATGCGTTATCGGTTAGGCTATAGAAAGGCAATGCCCAAACGTATTCTGTTTCCCGGCTGCCATGCTTCGGGTGTTTATCTACCGGCACCATGGCCATGTTCCGAGTGGCGATCCGTGTTGTGATTTCTCCATTTAGCTTTTTGAAAGTGACTATGACAGACCCGATTTTCATCAATGCTTTCAATGCCTGCAGTTTGATAAGGGCCCATGCATCTTTTAAGGCCTGGGCAAAACTGATATCTGATTGATTAACCAGGTCCCAGGCTTTGCGCATTACCATCATTCGGAAGTTCGATAGTACCTTCATTGCTAAAATATCTTGTTACTAAAAAATATTGATATATAAGAACATTAAAAAAGCCCTTTGTTTTAAGGACAATACAAACATACTAAAAAAAGTTGACAACGCAAATATTTAGTAAAAAATATTTTTAGTACTAAGAAATGTTTTTACATTTGTATAAATGATTTGCAAATCATTTATAATCACTCATGGATATATCACTGGACAAACGTATCGAAAGCCTGAAAGGAAAAATGACAGAATTCGGGATCGATCACAAAAGACTGGCTACTTACGCAGAGAGAAATTACGTAACGATTTCACGCGTACTGAATGGTAAAGACGAAAGGTATGCTACTGAATCGAATATCAGTGCATTGGAAGGCGGACTCGAAAAAATCTTAAACGAGTACCGTCAGAAGCTTTGCGGCAAATAGTTTGACAGTTAGGCAATATTGGAGTGTTTTTTCTGGGCAATTGAACCAGGCTGGATGGCTATTACCTAAATGTAGGTAAGCCGATATGTTCTTTGACGTATGGGGAATAAAAGATAGTTTTACAAATTTTCGTCACCTAATCTGTCAACTGGAAACAAAAAAGCCCTGATAATCAGGGCTTTAAGTTGTCATTCTGTGGAGGCTGAGGGATTCGAACCCCCGACCCTCTGCTTGTAAGGCAGATGCTCTGAACCGGCTGAGCTAAGCCTCCATTGTTGTTGAACGGGAGTGCAAAGGTAAAGACTTTTTGATTGAACGCAATAGGTGCTCACAAAAAAATAAAGATTTTTTAAAAAATCTTTTCCTACCTACAACTCAAGTCTGATAATCAACCTTTTACAAAGAATTGCTTTTTACAAGAAAGATGCAAAAATGTTTGCACAATATTTTTTCCATTTTCATAAATTTATTTTACCTTTGCAGTCCTGTTTTCAAAATTGTATCCGATACATTAAAAATACTTTACAAAAATGGCAAAGAAAGGCAACCGTGTGCAAGTGATTCTGGAATGCACCGAGCAAAAAGGTTCAGGTGTGGCTGGTATGTCCCGTTACATCACTACCAAAAACCGTAAAAACACAACTCAGCGCATTGAGTTAAAGAAATACAATCCGTTCATGAAAAAAGTAACGGTTCACAAAGAAATCAAATAATTAACGTTAACCCTTTTAACGCTCCAAAAACATGGCAAAGAAAGTAGTTGCGACGCTGAAGAAAAATGATGGCAAAGGTTTTGTCAAAATCATTAAAGCTGTTAAGTCACCAAAAACAGGTGCTTATACCTTCAAAGAAGAAATGGTATCTACCGAAGAGGTACAGGCAGCACTGAAACGCTAAGAATCGTACGATTTTTATAAGAAAAAGTCCCTTTGTCGGGACTTTTTTTGTTAGATTTCAGTTTAATGAATGGCCGGGGTTTTCACCTGCAAAAGATACTATTTTCAAAAACCGTTTCAATTCACAAAATCATTGATTCACCCGATTCCGGATGGGTATCCGACAATCCACTTTCCGAAATCCAATCTGAATGCACACATGGGACTTTTTGATTTTTTAAAAAACAACAAAGAAGAGCAAAAAGAGTCGTTAGACAAAGGACTGGAAAAAACGAAAGAAAGCTTTTTCAATAAACTCAGCAAAGCCGTTGTTGGAAAATCGAAAGTAGATGAGGAAGTACTGGATGATCTGGAAGAGATTTTGCTTAGCTCGGATGTGGGAGTCACAACAACGCTCAAAGTGATTGACCGGATTGAGAAGCGAGTAGCCGAAGACAAGTACCTGAACGCCAGTGAGCTTGATAAAATACTGCGCGAAGAGATTGCCAAACTGTTGGCCGAAAACCGGTCACAGGATGTCAAAAATTTCGATGTGCCTGACACTACCAAACCTTATGTAATTATGGTGGTCGGTGTAAATGGGGTAGGCAAAACCACCACCATTGGCAAACTGGCCGCCCAGTTTCACAAAGCAGGAAAGAAAGTAGTGCTGGGAGCCGCCGACACATTTCGTGCAGCGGCAGTACAGCAGTTGAAACTGTGGGGGCAGCGCGTAGGTGTTCCGGTTATTGAGCATGGCATGAATACCGATCCGGCAGCGGTAGCGTTTGATGCAATAAAGCAGGGTTTTGAACAAAACGCTGATATTATTATCGTAGATACCGCGGGTCGCTTACACACGAAGGTAAACCTGATGAACGAGCTAGGCAAAATTAAACGGGTAATGCAGAAAGTGATTCTGGATGCGCCACACGAAGTCTTGCTGGTGTTGGATGGCAGCACCGGTCAGAATGCTTTTGTTCAGGCGCAGGAATTTACCAAAGCAACCGACGTGACGGCACTAGCCATTACCAAGCTGGATGGCACGGCCAAAGGCGGCGTGGTCATTGGCATTTCAGATCAATTTAAGATTCCGGTGAAATACATTGGCGTCGGTGAAAAGATTGACGATTTGCAATTGTTCGACAAAGTGTCGTTTGTCGATTCCTTATTTAAGAAATAAAATAGTATCTCCCATAGATAAAAAACCTCCTTTGATGCATTGTGGGGTATGTGTCTCCTGACTAAGTGATAAATGAAAACCAAAGGTTCCCTAAAAAACAAAGTTAACATTGTGACGTTGGGTTGCTCGAAGAATCTCGTGGACTCGGAAGAAATCTTTACCCAACTGAAAGCCAATCTGTTTGATGTGACGCACGAATCCAAGAAAGACGATGCCAACATCGTGATTGTGAATACGTGCGGATTTATTGATAATGCCAAACAAGAATCCATCGATACCATATTGCGGTATGCCGACGCCAAAGAACATGGCTTGATTGACAAGCTGTATGTAACAGGTTGTCTTTCACACCGCTACAAAGACGATCTGGAGCGAGAAATCCCGATAGTGGATGCGTATTTTGGTACCAACGAATTGCCCCGTTTGCTGAAAACCCTCAAAGCCGATTACAAACATGAACTGGTAGGCGAACGGCTTATTACCACTCCTGCACACTTTGCGTATTTGAAAATAGCCGAAGGTTGTGACCGTCCGTGTTCATTTTGCGCCATTCCACTGATGCGTGGCGGACACGTTTCCAAATCGATTGAACAATTGGTTACCGAAGCCAAAAACCTGGTAAAGCGCGGTTCCAAGGAAATCATTCTCATTGCGCAGGACCTGACTTATTATGGATTGGATTTGTATCGCAAACGCCGTCTGGACGATTTGCTCCGTGCTTTATCGGACGTAGAAGGCGTGGATTGGATTCGCTTGCAGTATGCCTATCCTTCAGGTTTTCCCATGGAAATTCTGGATGTCATGGCCGAACGCAGCAATATCTGCAACTACTTGGATATGCCACTTCAACACGGTTCCAATCAGATTCTGAAAGCGATGCGTCGCGGCATTACCCGCGAAAAAACCGAGGATTTGATCAAGCAAATTCGCGATAAAGTGCCCAATATCGCATTGCGCACTACTCTTATCAGCGGGCATCCGGGCGAAACCGAAGAAGATTTTGAAGAGATGTACCAGTTTGTGGAAGATATGCGTTTTGACCGGCTGGGCGTATTCAATTACTCCCACGAAGAAAATACTCATTCCTTTACGATGGAAGACAATGTGCCCGAATACATAAAACAGGAACGTGCCGATGCCATTATGGAACTCCAGCAAAACATCTCCTATGAGCTCAATCAGGAGAAAATAGGCCAAACGTATAAAGTTCTTTTTGACCGCAAAGAGAATGGCTATTTTGTAGGTCGTACCGAATTTGACTCGCCCGAAGTAGACAATGAAGTACTGGTAAAAGCTTCGTCCGATGTATACATTCGCCAAGGTGATTTTGCTAATATTCTCATCACCGATGCTACTGAATTCGATTTGTACGGACAGTTGGCACCTTCACCTTCGTTATAGAAAATAGTATCTTTTAAAACTAAAAAAGCCCCTTGAGATAAGGGGCTTTTTTAGTTTTAGGTATCTGTCATTAATTCAATACAAAATGAATGTACATAGTATAAGGCATATCAACGGGTTCGTCGTCTTTTTTGCCTGGCGTCCATTTGGGCATCACTGATAAAAGTCGCAAGGCCTCCTGGTCACAGCCAGAGCCTAAACCGCTGATTACTTTTGGGGTCACAATGCTGCCGTCTTTCTTCACCATAAACCGCACAAATACATCGCCTTCTACCTTTTCTTTTTTGGCTTGTTCGGGATATTTCATATTCTGGCTCAGAAACTGTTCCATGTCGCTCTGCCCACCCGGAAACACGGGCGGCTGGAACCCTTTGACTTTTACTTCCCGTACCGAGTCGCGCTGAATGACTTTATCTTTAAAAACCAGTGAATCTTTCTTTTCTTCGGGCTTAGCAGCTTTGTTCTTTGCAATGGTTTCATTCCCTTTCTTTTGCACCTTGGCCGATTTTTGCTGCGCAAAAGCCACGCTACTGGCAAACAGGCATAACACTACTAATTTGTTGATTTTTGAGTTCATAGTTGAAGAAGACATTGCTCTGATTAAATAGGATTTAGTACGCACAAGTTCCCGATAAAGTTTCTCCAGAAGAATAAAATGTAGGAAAAAACGCCAATTAAAGAGGGCTTTTCAAATAAGCCACTGGTAGTCAGCATGGCACTTTTAACCAGAGTACCGTACAGCACTAACAGAAATGCTTTTACATTACGCTTGTGTAATCCACCAAAAAAATCTATACCTTACAGCTACATGTAGCTTTGCCCTAACTAGCCGCTATTTCTTACCTTTACTCTGCTTCTGATCAGGTGGTACCCGAATTTGTCCGCATCTTTTTACCTTTTTTCATTCACATTCCACTATTGGGTTTCGGAATAAAGTTTGCATTTGAGCAGACTCACCAATCCCCGCTTCGCCGATTTTTCTGGACAGGGATCGGTTTTAAATTGCTGGCAGGTACTATTTTAGGAATCTTGTATTTGTACTACTACCCCTATCAGGGCGATACATGGGTCTTGTTTGACGAATCAGCATTGCTCGGCAAACTCGCCTTTCGCGACCCATCGGCCTATCTGCGTACGTTGCTGTTGCAAGACGTGGCCCATGCTCAACACTACGTAGTCTTAACGCTTGCTGAGCAGCCACGTGCGTTTTTTATGGCTAAGCTATTGAGCGTCATCAATCTGTTTACATTTAACAACTATTGGATTACCGGGTGGTACTGCTCCCTTTTTGCCTTTTGGGGACTCTGGCGATTCGCAAATGCGCTTGTCATCCGTCTGGCGGCCCATCCGATGGTAGCGGCTATAGCCTGCTTGTTGTTGCCATCGGTGGTATTCTGGAGCAGCGGTGTGTTAAAAGAAACCATTGCCGTGGGTTGCATCGGGTATTTGTTGTCGCTTCTGTTGTCTTATCCGCTAAAGAGCCGCCAAATCTGGCACAGTGCGGGATGCGTAGCCAGCTTATGGATTTTGTGGCAAATCAAATTCTATTACCTGGGTACGTTGCTTCCGGTATGTGCGGCCTGGATCGCAAGCAATGCCATTTCCCGGCTACTCCCCCATTCGCCCTTGTCTTCGCTGCGCTGGATTCATTTGCTGCTTTGTGCGGGTATGTTCCATTTGCTTCCCATTGCCTACGAGTTGCTTACGAGCCAGTCGTTTCTGGCATCGCTCATTGCCAACCACGATGCAACGGTGCGGGTATCGCAGCCGGGGAGTTTTGTCGTTTTTTCCTCGCTTCAGCCTACATTGTTGCGCTTTTTGCAGTATTTTCCATTAGCTTTGTGGTCAGGCTGGTTTGCTCCGCTGCCCTGGCAAGCTCAAAATGCACTGGCACTGGCGGCGGGTTTGGAAAATCTGTTTCTGCTAGTATGTTTTTTGGCTTGCATTAGTGCTTTTTTACGCAAATCTGTGGGTTTTGGCTTGCAAAAAGATACTATTTTTAAAACAATGTTCCGGCAGTCGATGTGGTTGTACTGCATCTCTCTCTCGGTAATTCTGGCAATTGCCTCGCCCAACTACGGGGCCTTGGTTCGTTATAAAGTTGGTTTTTTACCAGTATTGGCGTTTCTTTTATTAGACACACTAGCTACCGTTTACGAAAGCAACACAACTAAGCCTAAAACAGAGTAACGACTAATGCGTGTTATATCTTTCTAATTAAGTTGTAATGATATGCAAATAAGTGAATGTTTTGAATTGGGTTATGTACTCAAAACCCACGGATTAAAAGGCGATGTGCTGATTGTGCTGGATGTGGACAATCCGGAGGAATACGAAGAAATGGATTCGTTTTTTGTATTGACGCAAGGTCAGTTGGTTCCTTACTTCTTCGAATCGTATAATCTGCAGGGCAACCGGGCTATTGTTAAGCTGGAAGACATTAATTCCATTGATGCCGCCAAAAATCTCATTGGTTGCAAGTTGTACCTACCCCTAGATAACCTGCCCGACCTGGAAGACGATCAGTTTTACTACCATGAAGTCATTGGCTACCAAGTCATTGACGAAACCAAAGGCGAGCTAGGCCAAGTACATGCCATTTATGACATGCCCGGCAATGATTTATTAGCAATGCGTTATCAGGGCAAAGAGATACTGATTCCCATCAATGATGCCATTGTAAAGCAAGCCGACCATGAGAAAAAGCTTCTGTATGTAAATCTACCGGAAGGATTGTTGGAAGTGTTTCTGAACGAAGGCGGAGAAGAAGAATAGATGTACTTTGTTTTTCACCTAACCCATGAAAAACAGCCAAACAGAATCTTATATGCGTATTGATATCATAACCTGCCTGCCTCAGTTGCTGGATAGCTTTTTTGCGGCATCCATTCTCAAACGGGCACAGGACAAAGAGTTGGTTTCGGTAAATGTGCACGATCTGCGTGAATACACTACGTACAAGCACCGGCAAGTTGACGACTATGCGTTTGGTGGCGGTGCGGGCATGGTGCTGATGATTGAGCCCATAGCCAACTGCATCCGTTCGTTGCAAAAGGACCGCACCTACGATGAAGTTATTTACGTAACTCCCGACGGTAACCGTTTCAATCAGCGAATTGCCAATCAGCTGTCGCTCAAGCAAAATCTGATCATTTTGTGCGGGCACTACAAGGGAGTAGACGAACGGGTGCGGGAACATTTCATTACCCAGGAAATCAGCATTGGGGATTATGTACTTTCGGGTGGAGAGTTGGCAGCGGCGGTTATCTCCGACGCTGTGATTCGCCTGATTCCCGGTGTATTGTCGGATGAAACCTCCGCACTCACCGATTCATTCCAGGATGATTTGCTGGCTCCGCCGGTTTATACACGCCCTGCCGACTTTGAAGGCTGGCAAGTGCCTGATGTTTTATTGTCGGGTCATGAGGCTAAAATCTCTGACTGGCGACACGAGCAAGCTCTAAAGCGAACCCAGCAACGCCGACCTGACTTGCTTAATCTGGAATGACAAAATGAGTGAATGATAGAATAGTATGTTTCCAAAAGGCAAAACCCCTGATTCATTTCTTCTATCATTCACTCATTCAACATTGATTAGAAACCTTCATCTTTCATCGACTTCTGCCCTTCCGGCGTAGTTTCATCCATAGCGTCGGTTTCACGCTGTGCTACATTGTCACCACTTTCCAAATCGCTTTCTTTGGCATTCGGATCGGTCTGCGGTGTCAATTTCTTATTGACAACCTGCTGACTTTCGTGTTTCAAGTGATCGTCTTTATCCGTACCCGCAGGCTCTTGGTATTTTTGATTTTCAGGATGTATCATAGTTGTTTGCGTTTTGTTACTACTTGTACTAGCAACAATAACATGCCACCCTTATTCATAGGATCATTAGCTAGGTAACTCAAATTTGGTAATCAGATTTGGGGTATTTTTTACTCGTAAAAGAAAATGCACAGCTATGATTAGCTGTGCATTTTTAAAATAGTATCCCTGTAAAGCGAAAAACCTCTACAACAGCTTCTTAATCAGATCATCCACTGTTACGTTTTCAGCTTCAGCTTTGAAGTTGCGTACTACGCGGTGGCGCAAAATAGGAACGGCAACCGCCTGCACATCTTCTATATCGGGCGAATATTTGCCTGTAAACAATGCATTGCACTTGGCTCCTAACACTAAGAACTGCGAGGCCCGTGGACCAGCGCCCCATTCCAGATACTGATTAGCCTCGGTAGAAGCCATTTCGGTGTGAGGGCGGGTTTTGTGCACCAGCTTTACCGCGTACTCCACCACATTGTCTGATACGGGCACTTTGCGAACCAACGTCTGGAAATACTTGATCTCATCGGAATTGAGCACGTGTGACACCTGTTGAGACAGCGAAGACGTCGTGTTCTTCACAATTTCCACTTCCGACTGGTACTTGGGATAGTCCAGCTTTACGTTGAACATAAAGCGGTCAAGCTGGGCTTCGGGTAGCGGATAGGTTCCTTCCTGCTCAATGGGGTTTTGGGTGGCCAATACAAAGAAAGGCTTCTCCAGCGGGTATTTTTGCCCGGCAATGGTAACAGAATATTCCTGCATGGCTTCCAGCAAGGCTGACTGGGTTTTGGGCGGTGTCCGGTTGATCTCATCGGCCAGAATGATATTGGCAAAGATGGGCCCTTGGATGAATTTAAAATGGCGTTCCTGATCCAATGTTTCCGAACCCAAAATATCAGAGGGCATCAGATCGGGGGTAAACTGAATCCGGTTAAACCGTAAATCCAAGGCAGAAGACAAGGTTTGAATCAGCAGTGTTTTGGCGAGGCCGGGTACGCCTACCAGCAGGCAATGGCCCTGACAAAAAATAGCAGTGAGCAGCAACCGTACCACTTCATCCTGACCAATCACTACTTTGGAAATTTCGGTTCTTAACCGGCCATAAGCTTCTTGCAGAGCCTTTGCCGCATCAACATCAGACGTATATTGCACAGTAAGAGAATAGTTTGATTGATAAATAATTAAATTCGTTGGAACTCCATCGGCGAAAACGCGAATATAGAATCAACAAAGGAGTAAAAATGTTTCTGCCTAAAATAGATATTTTTCTTATAAAACAAAAAACTACAAAAGTGTTCGAGCTTTTGTAGTTTTTGCAGATATTCAATCAAATAGTATCTTTTCAAAGAGAAAAACCCGTCACAACTATTAGGCTACTGCTTTCCTTTTAACACATTGCAATCCTTGAACTCGTCGTGCACGTTGATAAACACTTCATCTTTTGATTTTTTGAACCACTCATTCAACGCCTTGGATTTCTTTTCGTTCAAGGCAGCAGCGGCTATCTTCTCCCAGTCATCCTCCAAAGTAGCCGTGTGTGGCGGGATTTTCTTGCGGAAGTACAAAATTCGCATGGCTGTTTTGCCATCATCGGTGCGGTACTGCAACGGACGACTCACCCCCCCTACCTGCATGGTATCAATGGCAAAATACAAACCCGGGTCCAGTGCTTCCATAAAAACCTTGGAACTACGCGTATTGGGATCGGAAATGATGCCGCCATTTCCCTTGGTCGCTTTGTCATCCGAGTACAGCTTGGCGGCGTTTTCAAAGCGCATGCTGTCTGCCAGAATCAGCGTGCGAAGGCTATCCAGATAGCGGGTGGGTTCTTCCATGTCTACATCCGAATACGTTGGACGAATCAGAATGTGACGAGCCCGGTATTCTTCGCCTTTGCGGTCAATGAGCTGAATCAGGTGAAAGCCAAACTCCGACTCAACCACCTGCGATACTTCGCCTTTTTTGAGTTTCATGGCAGTCCCTTCAAAGGCTGGCACCATCATGCCCCGCTTGGCCCAGCCCAAGTCACCGCCTTCCGCTGCTGAGCCGTCGGCTGAGTTGGCTTGTGCCATAGCCCCAAAATCTTCGCCGCTGTCTACAATCTTGCTCCGGATCTGATTGAGTCGATTCCGGATCGAGGTTTTTTCGGCTTTGCTTACCGCCGCAATCTTTACGATTTGTGCCACTTCCACTTCGGTAGACAAATAAGGCACACTGTCTTGTGGCATGCCATTGAAAAACTTCTTTACTTCACTAGGCGTTACTTTTAGCTTTTCGGTCACCTTTTCCTGCATTTTCTGCATCATCAGCTGTTCTTTCACCTGCGGCCGCAATTCCGTTTTCAAGGCCTCGGGCGTTTTGCCATAGGCTTCCATCAGCTTTTCGGGCGAGCCAAACTGAGTACGAATCATGTATTCCATCCGGCGGTCCAGGGTAGCTTCCACGTCTTTTTCTTCCACTTCTACCGAGTCAATTTCGGCTTTGGCAGTCAGCAGTTTTTGCAATAACAATTGCTGCAAAACCTGGCACTGATCGGCATTTTTCCCTGAAGCGGCGATCTCTGCAGCATAAGCGTCAATCTCCGACTGCAATACAATGTAATTGTCCACTTTAGCCGCAATGCGGTCCAACGATTTGCCCTGCGCCATTCCTTGCTGCATGCCACCCCAAACACTCACCCACAAACAAACCAATCCAATAAAACGCTTCATTTCTAAATAAATAGGTTGATAAAATAGTATCTTTTCAAAAGGAAAAACCCAGGTTGCTTCTACAAAGAAACAAGATTGAGGGCGTAATTTTCAGGATTTAACAATCTTTAACACGGGTCATTGCACCCGTATTTCAAACGATTTGCTCTTTTGGCCGTCTTCGTACACTTTTTTTTCCAATTCCTGAATCATCTTCACTTTTCGGCGATTCATGAGAATATCCCGGATCTGGGGTTTGATAAACTCAAGCGGTGCAGCCTGCGATGCCAGTCTGAATTCTTTAACTACCAGCAAATATACGTTTTGTTGGTCGGAAGTTTCAGTAAAACGGTTGTTTTTTAGAAGCCGTCCTTTTTCCAGGTCCCGGAAAGGTGTATTCTTTACCAGCTCGTCCAGTGGCACCCACGTTTGATTGTCCAGATGGTAGAAGTTAGCAAACCGATACGCAAACGACTGCAACTCTTTGGTATTGCGGGCATTGTCTGCACGCATCCAGTTGCTGGCCTGCTCTACATTGGGCGTATTCTTGGGTACAGCAATGAGCCGGGCCCGCACAATGTTCTGTTGTAACGCAAAATTTTCGGGATTCGTATGGTAATAATCTGCTATTTCTTTTTCGGTGACCAGTGTATCTGCGTTCTTGGAAACATACTGCTCCTCAAAGGATTGCAAGAGTAGGTATTGCCGGTATTCTTCTACTTTTTTTTCAATGTCATCGGCATTGGCCTGCGTTTCGGTTGCCGCTTTTTTGAGTAGCAATTGCTTGCGTACCCAGCTTTCAGCGTAGCGTTTCAGAAAAGCAATGCTATCAGCAGGTGGACTTGCCTTGGGCACCATGTCGGCAATTTCTGACCAATACAAGGTTTTCCCCGCGGCCTGAGCCAGAATTTTTTCGGATGCCGGATTTCCTTTTTTTTTATCAGAGTTGCAGCTGCTCCACAGACAAGAAATTGAAAGAAGACAGTAGAGAAATGTTTTTTTCATACCAAACTTTAGAATCAAAAAATGAGCAGGAAACTAACGAATCAGGCATAAAGCCGATTGCCGTACTTCAAACTGCATAATAGTACCTTTTAAAACGCAAAAACCCCGTTGATTGGGGTTTACGATTTCGCAGAATGAAAAGTTTCCAAAGCAAAAGCCTCAGACTCCGGCAGTGATCGGCTTGACAGCGCGTGTCATTTCCCGCTTGCCTGTCGGGCCGGGCAACGATTCTACTTCCCAGCCTACCTCGCGCAAATCGCGCTTAAACTGGCCTTTGGCACAATACGTAACCAGCATCCCGCCGGGTACGGTAATGTCGTATATCTTCTGAAACAGTGCTTTGTCCCACATTTCGGGTTGTTTGCTGGGTGCAAAGGCATCGTAATAAATCAGGTCAAACAACCAGTACGGCTTAAATTCCTGCAAACTCACTGGAAATTTGCGTAGATGAAACCGGTTATATGCTATCTTCGTTTCTGATTCCCAGGGCACCTGATGCAGTTGATGATACAGGTCGGTCATACCGGCAAAGCTATTGGAGAGTTGCGGATAATTCAGCTTTGCTACAATTTCGGCGGGTACGGGGTGTGTTTCTACAGCCACATAGCTTACGAGGCTATCGGGGAAAAACTTTTGCACATTGCATGCTGTAAGCCAGGCATTTAGGCCAGTTCCAAAACCAATCTCCAACAAGTAAATCCCCTTTTTCTCCTGTAAAACCGGTTTTAGGCCCGCTTCAATGAATACATGAATCGACTCATCCAAAGCCCCATGCACCGAATGATAATTTTCATTCAGATGTGGATTATACAATGTATGTGACCCATCATGGGTAACCCGAATTTCCATCCTATTAGTAAATCAAGATTTTTTCTACAAACTACTCGCCTCAAAAATTAGGTTTTGTTTTCCAATAACAACCATCTTTGCAAAATTGTTATCAGAGACGTTGCCAACCAAGTATCGGTTTTCAGTAAAAGTTATGTAGATTTTCATTGGAAAATCCAGCAAAGTTATTTCTTTTTTCACGTGTATGAATATTTATTTACTAGGAATGCCAGGTTCTGGCAAAACTACTCTGGGAAAAAGGCTTGCAAAAGCTGCCGGGTACTCTTTTGTTGACCTAGATGCGATACTTGCCCAACAGGAAAACATGCCGGTTACTGATATCTTTTCGCAAAAAGGCGAAACTTATTTTCGCCAGGCCGAAAGCAACGCCATCAAAGAAACCATCTCCCTTAGCCGTCATGTGGTTGCCACTGGAGGCGGCACTCCTTGCTTTTACGATAACCTGGACTGGATGAACCGAAACGGCATTACCATTTTCCTGGACGTATCAGTCTCCGAACTTACCAGACGGCTCACCGCCAATGCCAACGCCCAGCAAAAACGCCCGCTAGTTGCCAATAAAACCCCGGAAGAACTCACCGAAAGCCTGACACTGATGCGACAAAACCGCCTACCCTTTTACGAAAAAGCGCAATTCCGGTTTCTTCCACATGAAACACAGCCCGAAAAAATAGTATATTTATTAAAGGAAAAAGCCCCCCATTTGTTCGAATGAGGGGCTCTTGTATGGAAGATAAGCGCTCTTAAAAATAACTGCCTACCGTAAATACAATGTTTGTAAAGGCATTTTTGGTAATGGCCGAAGGTGTCTGCTCAAAGCTTACCGTATAAGGAGTATAGCCACTCTCCGTGCGCGAATGCACCGCCGCCACATCCAGATACCAATTGTTTTGCCTTACCCCTCCACCCAATGTAAAGTTGAGCACCTGGCGATTAAGTCCATCTTTCTGACGAGAGGGGTCGTCCTGGCGCGCAAACCCAGCCCGAAGACGGAATATATCCATCCGGTACTCGCCACCCACCCGCAGATTCACAACGGATTTGTATCTCAAGTCGCCCGAAAACGAGTCGCCATTTGCCACTACATTCAATGTGTTGTAAGGTATATATTCAGCATCTGCACTTACAAAACCATTCTTACCTAAGAAAACAGCCAAACCGCCTGAGGCTTTCCAAGGTTTGCGAATGGTGTATTCATTTTGTGCAGCATTGTTGTTTGCACTGAAATTCGTTGTACCTCCTGCAACAGAACCCGGATACAAGTTGACATTGAATTCTTTGCTGAAACTTTCCTTGATTTTGATGGAAGTGGGAGATGTAATAGAAGCCCCAATGCGAATTAAATCGTTTGGCCGGTAAATAAACCCACCCGAAATATTAATGCCCGTACCGCGACTTGTCAGATTTTCGGTATAGGTGTAATTGTCGATAAAGTTGGCATATTGCTCTTTTTCAATGTAAATGGGATCGGTACTGATTACCCGTTCGGTTAATTTCTTTTCCGAACCATAGTTGACAGATACAATCCCAACATTAGCCCCAAAATAAAATTTGTCATCCACATTTCCACCATAGGCCAAGTTCCATTGATTTACGCCTCCAGTTGTATTGACCGTTTCGGACTGATCAACCGAAAACTTTTGCCCGATGGATGCAAAATAACCGGTAGTAAACGTGCTGTCAGAAGCAGGTATAGGATTGATAAGATACGTTTTATAGGCAAGCTGCGCCAATGCCAAAGCGTCTGAGTAAGAACCCCCATTGGCATAAAAACCATAGTCGTTAATAGAAGACGTACTCATATCAGTTACAGTAGCATTCAGGCCGCTTGCGTTCTCAGCCAGATAATCCAGAAAAGCCGTTCGATTATTAACACCCCGATACGTAAACTGATTTTGAAAATTGCCGATCCGTTGCAGTGAGAATGCAAAAGATCCGCCTTTCCACGCTCCCCGGCGATTCTGATTATTCCCCGAAAACACAATGCCAAATTCCGGAATATTGACCGTCGCTTTTCCGTCACGCGTGATATTGTCCAGATACGTGCTTTTGTTGGAATCAAAACCGACAGCAGCACTAACCGAAAATTCGGATTTGGTAAAAAAGCCCAGGCCGGCGGGGTTGACGACACTGGAGCTGATGTCTCCTCCCAAAGCGGAGCCAGCCCCGGCAAACCCTTGAAAACGAGCGGTTCCGGTAAGAGAAGGCTGGGAAAAACGCAATCCATCTTGCAAGTACGTTTGCGACTGACCCGGAACACTGGCAAAAACAGATAAAAGCAGTCCAATATAGGCAGTCTGTAGTATAGCTTTCATATGTATATATGTTAAAAAATGAACGAATGTGTTTAGAATGTTTTTCAAAAATCAGGCCAAATACACGTATTCAGAGAGTTTATCATCAGATAATATTGTAAAAATCAGCAAAAAACAAGTATGTATGCAAATAAGTGCCGCTTTACAAATCGTTAAACACAAAATGAACGCTTTAGTAAATTTCTCAGGCAGGTTTAGGTTTTGCAAAAGATAGTAGTATAATTCAAGTTGTGCGTTAAAAAAGGCCAGGCGAATTGAGAAACAACAATCTGTAAAAAAAGTGCGTGGAATTCTTTGCATAACGCACAGCCTGGATTAGTATGGCTAAGTAAGCGCTGCGATATGGTCTGTGTTGCCACAACCACGATTCATTTAGGTTAATCTAATTGTGCCTAATTATTGGTAGAGATATAAAGGAAAAACCCCCGATGGAAATATCTCCATCAGGGGTTTATCTAGAAATCAGTTTTTTCAACTAGTGATTAACGTGGTCTTACTCCTCCTCCACTACTGCGACCACCATTTGATGATCCTGAAGAAGGGCTGGATGAGCCACTGCTGGAAGAACCACTGCTACGGCTACCACCTCCCCAACTGCTGCCACTATTGCTGTTACTGCTATTGCTACTACCCCAGCCAGAGGAAGAAGAACGACTGCTACGTGATGGTTCACTGTATTGTGGCGTGCTAGGAGTACTATTAGAGTAACTGCCTCTGTTACTGCTTCCATAACCTGAACTTCGTTGTGGTGTCGAATAGCCAGAACCGGAACCTGAATTAGACCAACTATCACTGCCTCTGCCTCTGCTGTATTCGCTGCTGCGATAGTTGTAAGAACTATTCGCATCCGCACTTCTAGAACCATAATTGCGAGATTCTATGCCTCTTGGTCTGACGGGCTGTGTATAGTCTCCTCCGCGGTTACTGGTGTATTCAGAGCTACGTGCACCTGACCGAGTTGAATTATCGCCTGTTACATTGTCACGGCTTCCATAAGCTGCCGAACTACGGGTAGAGTACGCAGGTTGGTTGCCTGATTGACCAGCATCAACCCGGCCTCCGCGAGGCGTGGTACGCGGAGAATTATCGACATTGCGATTCACCATCTCTGTACTTCTCTCTGAACGAGAACCATAACGGGAACCCCGGCCATTGTCATAACTGCCGCTATTGCCGGGACGGCTGTTGCCATAGTAATAATTGTTTACCCATACGTTTCTACTACCCCAGCCACCGCCGTACCATCCATAACTATAGCTATAAGGGCTATACCAGCCACCACCCCAATAAGGGTCATATCCGTATCCCCATGCCGAGTAACTGCCCCAATAAGGATCGTTCCAGCCCCAGTTGTTCCAACGGTTCCAGCGGCCCCAGCCAAAGCTTACTGACACACCAGGTCCATACCAACCAGAGTTCCAGTACGGATTCCAACGTGAGTAGTAGTTGGTGTAGTAGGGATTCCAGCCAGAGTTGCCGTAGTAATAAGGGTCATACCAGGAATTGCCATAATTGTTATACCCGTAGTAATTGGAATAATTGTTAGCATAGCTAGGGTAAATGCCACTATATCCATAACTGGTGGTGCGGCGACGTGCTAACGTTGAATTGTCAGCATAGATCACATCACTGTTTTCGTAGTTTGGATCGTAATAGGTGTCATTGGCATCCTGATCCTGGGATTGATTGTATTGCTGGGATTGCTGGTTGTACTGCGACAGATAATCCGGATTTACATTGCGCTGATTAGTTGTCGACTGAGCTGCAGCAATATCAGTAGAAGTAGTGTATTTGGCTACCTTACGGTCTTTGGATGAGAAGTACAGGTCATCGCTCTCGCTGCTTTGCGCATATTGCGACTTGCTACACGATGCCAGCCCTCCCAGCCCCACTAAGGCCAATAAAAGCACTGATTTGAATGGAAGCGTTCTCATAATCTTATTTTTTAGCGTAAAACTAACTCATTAAGCTCGCGTGTTTCTCTCAAAAACCTATCTTTGTTCTTTTCGGTTTAGTGATAGAACGAAAAAAGACGCACAAAAGGTTTATGATTTGAAATTTATAAGTTTTTCGTGATAAAAGTAAATATAAATGCAATTAAATAAGCACTTTTGCATGTATGATCTGGTAATTATATATACTAAAAACCGTGCCATATTTAACAAATTTTAACACTGCTTTAGAAATTATTTTGAGTCACTGTCAGTAAGCATTTTCAGCTTAGTTAGTGGCCTTTACAATTTTCCTTACTGATCCGAATGATTGTCTTTTAAAATCATTTATTTATTCTATACTGATTCTGAATCACTTACCATTTCGTTTATTTTTATTTTACTGAATTCATGAGCAAAGGATTACCTAAACGCAGTGAAGATTACTCTGGCTGGTACAATGAACTGGTAAAACGCGCCGACTTGGCCGAGCACTCTGCGGTAAAAGGCTGTATGATCATCAAGCCTTATGGCTATAGCATCTGGGAAAAAATGCAGCGCGCCCTGGATGACATGTTTAAGGAAACAGGGCACACCAATGCCTATTTCCCATTATTCGTTCCCAAAAGCCTGTTTGAAGCCGAAGAAAAAAATGCGGAAGGTTTTGCCAAAGAATGCGCTGTAGTAACACACTATCGCCTGAAAAACGACCCTGACAAAAAAGGCAAGCTGATGGTGGATCCCAACGCCAAGCTGGAAGAAGAACTGGTGGTGCGGCCAACCAGCGAAGCCATTATCTGGAATACGTACAAGAACTGGATTCAAAGCTACCGCGATCTGCCTATTCTGGTAAATCAATGGGCCAATGTGGTTCGCTGGGAAATGCGTACCCGGTTGTTTTTGCGTACTGCCGAGTTTTTGTGGCAGGAAGGACATACTGCCCACGCAACAGCCGAAGAGGCCGTTGCCGAAACCAAACAGATGCTGGAAGTGTATGCTACCTTTGCTGAGCAATGGATGGCTCTGCCGGTAGTGCGTGGCGTAAAAACACCCAACGAGCGGTTTGCCGGAGCGGAAGACACGTATTGCATTGAAGCGTTGATGCAGGATGGCAAAGCCTTGCAAGCCGGAACCTCGCATTTCTTAGGACAGAACTTTGCCAAAGCCTTTCATGTGCAGTTTGCCAGTAAAGAAGGCAAGCTGGACTACGTATGGGGCACGTCGTGGGGTGTAAGTACGCGTTTGATGGGTGCATTAATCATGGCTCACTCAGATGACGAAGGACTGGTGTTGCCACCAAAGCTAGCTCCTATTCAGGTAGTTATCATACCCATATTCAAAGGCGACGAACAACTGGCTACGATCACCGAAAAAATTCAGCCACTTTTAAAAGAATTGAAGGCCAAAGGCATTAGCGTAAAATTTGACAACCGCGATGGCAATACGCCAGGCTGGAAATTTGCCGAGTATGAACTCAAAGGCGTACCCGTACGCGTTGCCATCGGTCCTCGCGACCTGGAAAATGGCACAGCCGAAGTGGCCCGCCGCGATACGAAAGAGAAAAAAGTATATTCGTTGGATAACCTCGCAGTTCAAATAGAAGGTCTGCTTACGGATATTCAAAATACGATTTATGAAAGAGCGCAAACCTTCCGCACGGCCAATACCACTAACGTAGATAACTACGAAGAGTTTAAGCGTTTGCTGGATGAAAAGCCTGGATTTCTGGCGGCACATTGGGATGGCACTTCCGAAACCGAAGAACGAATCAAAGACGAAACCAAAGCAACCATTCGCTGCATTCCGTTAGCGGCTGAGGCCGAAGAAGGCAAATGCATTCTGACGGGTAAGCCCTCAACGCGCCGTGTCCTGTTTGCCAGAGCCTATTAGGAAAATAGTATCTTCAGAAATGACAAAACCGGTTTTATTCGTTCTGGAGATACTATTCGAATCTTTCCCGGATTTTGGATAAAGCCGCTTTTTTGTATGGTCAAACACAATCTGTTATTAATCACTTTTGCTTTTGTATCCTTGCTCAGCAATGCCATTGACTGGATGGAACAGCACCTGCTTTTGTGTCCCTTCAAGAAAGCCTTTCTGATCGACTGCCCGGGGTGCGGCTTGCAACGGTCGGTGATTGCCTTGTTACGGGGTAACCTGGCGCAGGCCTGGCACTATTATCCGGCTATTTTTCCGATGTTGCTACTGTTTCTGGTCGCTTTTTTCCAGATGCGCTTTTCATTTCCCAAAGGAGCATTTATTCTCAAAACCTTGTATATTGTTTGCACCGCATTCATTATCATCCCTTATCTTTTGAAAATTTATAACCATCAACTCATGTAATCTATGCAGCAAGACGCTACGTTCAACCAAGGAGGAATGGGCTTTCAGCAGCCGTTGCCAAATGCAACCGCCGTTCTGATTCTGGGCATTCTCTCCATTCTACTTTGTTGTTGCTATGGCATTCTAGGCGTAATCCTGGGTGTGATAGCTTTGGTTCTAGCCGGCAAAGACCGGACTTTGTACGCCAACAATCCGGACGGCTACACCCTGAGTTCTTATAAGAACCTGAACGCAGGCCGCATCTGTGCCATCATTGGGCTTATTCTGTCTTCGCTGTACATCGTCTATACCATCTGGATGATTGTCATGATTGGCTTTGACGCCTTATCTGATCCAACCTTGTTGCAGGAACGAATCAAAGACATTTTTGGCCAATAATGGCCCATTCCAAAACAGAAAACCCCGCCTTTCAAAGGTGGGGTTTTCTGTTTTAAAAGATACTATTTCCTATCTGTCCAGTTCGTTCCAATTTGACAACCCGGCGGCCCAGAGCAGTTCAGCACGTTCTTTGGCGTATTTGCTGCGTAGTGAAAACAGCTTGATCTGCTCATCGATCAGTTTGGTTTCGCGTGAGTTGATCAGAAAAAGTGAACTTTCTCCGTTGTCAAATTTTTGCAATTCCCCATCGCGCAGCTGCCGGTAATTGGCTACGTTCCTCTCCTGCAGCTTGATCAGCGAATCCAGGTTAAGCATGTCATTGAAGGTCATCTGGATGCCATTGACAATCTCGCGGCCGGTTTGCTGACGTTCCAGTTCGTTTTGCTCTATCTTTATCTCGTTCAGTGCCAGTTTGCCGCGTTCCTTGCGCAAAAAAAGCGGGTAGCTGAATTCAAATCCCCATTTGTAGTTATTCTGCAGGTAGTACATATCTACGGTGCGCGGCAGAACCTCCCCCGAATTGTAAGTGGGCGTACTCAGGAAATTGTAGTTGAGCCGCAGGTTGGGTTTAAACCGGTCGCGCAAAAACCGACGCTCCAGAGTCAGCTGTTCATTTTTATAGACCAGTTTCCGCAATTCCGGATGGTTGGCCTGTGCCATTTCACGCAGTTGTTGCAGGGTAGCTTCGCTCAGGATGGAATTGGATACGCCAAATTGTTCGGGAATCAGATCGGACGGCATTTCCAGCGGAACGTCATTTTCGCCCCACAAATAATTGGACAGTTGGATGCGGGCATTGATCAACTCCACTTCTGTTTGCCGCACCCGGATCAAGCGGTCCTGCAGAATGGTCAGGGCTTCCACCGAATCG
Source organism: uncultured Sphingobacteriales bacterium (assembly GCA_963520985.1). GTDB lineage: Bacteria > Bacteroidota > Bacteroidia > Cytophagales > 172606-1 > Xanthocytophaga. The sequence goes on along the minus strand of CAUQTA010000009.1, from coordinate 56,779 downwards.
ATGCCAGCCAGATCGCCGCCGACTACTTTTCCACGAATGGCCTGATAGCGAATATTGGCCAGATCGTAATTCTCACGCAGCATTGTGTATTCATTGTGTGCCAGGTACCACGACCAGTAATCCTTGGCTGCAGTGAAAATCAGCTTGTTGATTTCCTTGACCCGGTCTGCTTCGGCAATGTTGCGAAACACTTGTGCCTGACGCAGTATCTTGCGCCGTTCGTCAATGAGAAAATCCTGGCTGATGGGCAACGGCACCGATACGCCGGCAAAGATAAGCCCATCCAGCGTGGTGCGATTTTGCCCACTTATGTATGGCCCCACACCTCTGTCAAACCCCGCTTTCAGATCACCTACCCAAAACGGCACTTTCAGCTGGCTATGCCAGTAATGGTAGTACGTCGACCCTTTCAGTTCCTTATTCTCATATTCGGCTTCCAGCTTCGGGTCAAATGCCCCGCGCGAAAAACGTATTTCATTTCGGGCCTGTTCGCTGAGTAAGGCAGCCTGCCGGGCTATGGGATGATGTTTCAGAATCTGCTCAAAGAAATCCTGGCTGCTCATGGTTTTGGCTTCCACGGGAAGAGGCGTTTTGGTAGAAACCACCTGACCCAAACTCGCCTGTATGGTCAGTCCGCACAGCACACCCAAATAGTATAGCTGAAAAGCCCAAAACCTCCTCCCCTTATTCTTACTCTTTTCCATCGGTCTTGCCCTCCTTTGATTTGTCCGACGAATCTTCGGCGCCTGCCGTTGGGTTTTGCAGACTGGGTGGGAAGCCGTTGAGCTGCCGCCAGATTTCGTACCATACCGGCACATCGTTGAGCATCACGAACCCCTTCACCCCGGAGCCCAGACGCAGCTGCTCGGGCCAGGTTTCCTCTTCATTGTCAGGCACTACCAGAATGCGGTATTTGCCATCTTTGCTGTTCACATAGTCAATGACAGCCACCCGCCCGCCAAAAGTACCCACCGATACGCTGGGCCAGCCCGAAAACTGCAGGGCAGGCCATCCGTCAAATTCCAGACGCACCATCCGGTCTTTTTCCAGCAAAGGCACATCCATTGCCTTGACGTACAATTCGATGGCTTTGGCCGGCTTGGCCGGCTGGATGGTGGCTACCGGGTCGCCTTCTTTAAGCGTCTCGCCAATCCCGGCCTTCATGGCCCTTACTACAAATCCATCCTGCGGTGCAATCACAGCCCGGTTCCTTACCCGCACCTGCACACTGGCGTATTTGTTTCGCTGCTTGGACAACTCTCCCTGGGCATCAGCCAGATACGAAATGGCCGAACTGCGGTCTGACTGCGCCTTGGCGATTTCCTTGGCATAATCGGCCCGGATGGAGCTTAGCTCAATGCGGGCATTGATGATCTCGTTGCGGGCCACATCCACTTTGTTTTGCAGCGATATCAGCTTGGCCTGGGTTTCCTGCAACTTGCCTTTGCGTTTCTCAAAATCGACCAGGGAAATCAGCTGCGCATTGTACATGTTCTCACCAGCCTGAAACTGCCGCCGGGCAATCTGAATGTTGATTTTCTCGGCTTCGTATTCGGCACTGTCCATCTGCAGTTTGTACTGGGTCTGCTGCAATTTATTGGCTGCCTGTCTGAGCTTGAACTGCAAGGCATTCTCCAGGGCGGCAATGTTATCGGCCAGAGCCTGCACCTTGGTCCTGGTGGCGGCAATTCCATCCTGCTTGGCCTGCATCTGTTCGTCCAGACGGGTCAGCAACTCGGGATCGAAGTATTCATCCTTCACTTCCGAAACCAGCAGAATGGTATCGCCCGCGGCCACACGCTGTCCTTCCTGCACATACCATTTCTCGATTCGGCCGGCAATGACCGATTGCACCGTTTGCGGACGGTCTTTGGGTGTAAAGGCCGTTACATAGCCGGTTCCCTGCACGTTTTGCTGCCAGGGCAGGAACAGGCACAGGAAAAAGAAAATAAAGATCCCGATCAGCCAATAGGCCACCACCCTGCCCGAACGGGGCGTGCTCAGCGTCTGCAGCGAATACACACGCTTTTCGATTTCGGTCGAGTCAATTTGTTCGTTTGATATATGTAGCATAGGTAAAATTCAGATAAAACTCTTATTTGAACAGCAGAAGCAAACATCCGATTGAAAGAATAAACCGCACTTGTTGAATGAAAATAGTATCTTTTCAAAAAGCAAAACCCCTTTATGGAAAAACCTTTCTTTAGTCTTGCAGAATGGCTTCGCGCAGCACGGGATGTTTTTCCAGGTCTTTGTAAGTCCCTTCCACTACCAGCTTGCCGCCTTCGAGCACCATCACCCGGTTGCACTTGGTCAGCAGCATCGGATCATTGCTTACCGCCAGCAAGGTCCAGGGTGTATCCGGGTCGGTCATGAACTGAATCAGTTGGGTGCGGTCGGTACGGCACATTTCCGGAAAAGTGTCCTTGATGATCAATAGACGCGGCCGTGAGGCGATGGCACGGGCCAGCAGCAGCTTGTGGGCAATTCCTTCGGCAGGAATTGTCCCCTCGGCACCTACGTGTGTGTAGACACCATCCGGCAATTTGTCAACGAAGGAACTAAGCCCAACTTTCTCCAATGCCCAATGCACATCTTCGTAAGAAATATCGGTGCGGCACATGGATACGTTGTCCAGAATGGTTCCATCAAAAATGGCATCATCAAACAGGTAGTTGTCCACCACTACCCTTAGCGAATTAGGATGGATCTCGCGCAGGGAAATGCTGTTGTAGGTGATACTTCCCTGGTAATCATTCATCACGCCGGCCAGCAGGCGAGCTAGTGTGTGTTTGCCGGCGGCATGCATGCCCGACAGGGCTATTTTCTCGCCGGGCCTGACCGAAAAACTCAACCCTTCCAATGCCTTGTTGCCGTTGGCATACTTGTATTTCAGATCCTTGACAGCAATGGCGATTCCCTGCCCGCTGCTGTCAAGTTCGATGCGGTTGCCCCGTTGCTTTTCCAAAGGCAAATCGGTAACCGTTCCAATTTTCTCCACTGCAGTAAGCAGATCGTATACCGTATCCATGTTCACAATGATTTTCTCCACGGCACCCACCACCAGTACGATCACGATTTCGGAAGCGACAAATTGGCCCAGTGTGATTTCGCGCCCTACCACCAGCAATGTACCCAATATGAGCAGGCCCCCAATAATGAGCACCTTGAAAAAGACAATGTAAATCAATTGTGTCCGCAGCACCCCGAAGTGACTTTTGCGGTAATGCAGGTAATTGCTCACATAGTCATCCATTTTCTGCATGTGCAGGTTGGTCGTTCCCGCCAGGCGGAAACTGTTCACCGTACGGGCAATTTCCTGGAGCCAATAGGCGATCTTGTACTTGTATTTCGATTCGGTCAGGCTGGTCTTGAGCCCTTTTTGGCCGGTAATCCAGAAAATAAGCGCCACTACACCCACCAGTACGACACTGAAGGCCAGAAAGAAAGGGTGATAGAAGGAAAGCAGGATAAGACCGAATAGAATCTGCAGCACGGCTCCGGTCAGATCCACAAGCATTTTGGGAAGGGCTTTCTGCACGTTGACCACATCGAAGAACCGGTTCATCAGTTCGGGCGGATAATACTTGGCCAGCGCATCGAGCCGGATCTTGGGCAGCCGGTAGGCAAATTCAAAGGCGGCTTTGGCAAAAATGCGCTGCTGCAGTATTTCCACCAGGCTTATCTGCATGATCTGCAAGCCACCCGAAGACAGCAGGCCGATGATGACCACGGCAATGATGACCACCACCGAGCTGAAAATCATCCCACCCGAAATAAGCCGGATCATTGCCTGTATGCCCAGCGGCAACACCAGACTGATCAGCCCGACCACGATGGCATATACATAAATATAGGTAATGTCCTTGCTTTCACTGCGGAGCAGATTCAGCAACCGCCGCAGCGGAGTGGGAGGCTCGTGGTTGTACGAATCATCGGCCAGGGGCTGGTCGGCCAGGTAAGTAACCGGAAACGAGGTGACAAACATCACTTTTCCGTTTTGCTTGGGATCGGCGGCGGCACTCTGGATCAAAAACTGCTTGCGGTAATCGCGCAGCTGGGCAAAACTCAACCGCTCTTCCGAACCGGCGTATTGCCCCACCAGGTTATCACTTTCGTCGCGGTAAATCAGCAGCGGTTCGAGTTGATCGGGAGTTTGCTGATGAAAAAAAAGTACGGGAAAGGTGATGCTTTCCAAAAAAGAGTCGACATCGTGCACAGCCAGGTGATTTATCAGAAAAGTAAACCCCATTTTCTGTCCCTTGTCTATCAGATCATCCACGAACTTATTTAGCTCGTGTGCCGAGTAACGTCTTTCTTTCAGATACGCACCATCGTGTAGCTGTGTCGGATTCACCTTTTGCCTGGACAGCTCGGCAATCCGTTGAATAATTTTACTGATTTTTCTTGTATCCATTTTTATAGCTTAAGCATACGTCACCCCAGTCATCGGTCCGAAAACCGACTATCCTGTTGTAACTTTCTTTTGTTTTCGTTTTTATAATTATCTTTACCCGGTATTATAAAAACGGTGAGGCTAAGTTTTACCGATTTTCCTTAAAACTCATTTTCGGGAAAAGTTGTTCGGCGATTCAAAGATAATAAATTGTATTCTTTTAATTAAAATCTCACTTTTGAATCAAAAATAGTATCTCTTAAACGTAAAAAACCTCTAAATCCTATAATTAACTCCAACCTTTTAACCTGAACCCCATTTTATGAACTTTCCTAGCGAACTAAAGTACACCAAAGAACACGAATGGATCCGAATTGAAGGCGATGAAGCCTATGTTGGCATTACCGAATTTGCACAACGCGAACTGGGCGACATCGTTTATGTAGATATAAACACTGTAGGACAGGAAATTGGCCAGAATGAAATCTTTGGCACGGTGGAAGCCGTAAAAACGGTGTCAGACTTGTACATTCCGGTAAGTGCAACCGTACTGGAAGTAAATGCTGACCTGAACAACTCACCCGAACTGGTCAACTCGGACCCATACGGCAAAGGCTGGATGATTAAAATTAAATTTTCGGATCCATCGCAACTGGATCAGTTGCTTACTGCCGATGCTTACAGTACGCTGGTAGGATAATTTGCATACATATTCCTCGTCTTACGTTCAGGGTTTCGGCGGCACAATAGCAGAATCGGGAATGCCAAAATCTGCGTTTGGCAAAACCCTGAACGTGAAACGCATTTTGTTCATCAATCTCAGGTTTTGACTTTGAAAAAGATACTATTTCCTGCACAGCCCTTTTTCACAGGGCTGTTCTTGTTTGTAGCCACTGCACTGATGGCACAAGACATGACCCGTGCCCGTGCCACCCTTCAGACACTCACTTCGCCAGCGTTTCACGGGCGAGGATATGTCAGTAAAGGGGATCGCATTGCAGCCGACTATCTCCGCAGTGAGTTTTCGCAGATGGGCCTGCGGGCATTTGACAGTACTTATTTTCAGTCGTTTACGCTGGATATCAATACGTTTCCGGACAAAGTAAGTCTGAAAACCGACAAAAAAACCTGGGTGCCGGGCAAAGAATTCATCGTCAATCCGATATCGCAGGGCGGACACGGCAAGGCGCAGATCCAGAAACTAGACCCCCGTATTTTTACTGACAATGCCGTTAAAAGCCAGTTCCTGCAACAGAATCTGAAACGCAAAATGCTGGTCTACACTCCGGCTGACTATGGCAAACTAACCGACGACCCGGAATTGCTGGAAAAGCTGCACACAGCCAAAGCCCTGCTGGAGCTGCAAAAAGAAAAACTGACGGCCAGCGTTTCTACCGCCGCACTGAGCCATCCGACTTTTGAAATTGTAGCCAAAGACTGGGATTCGACCTTTCAAAAAGTCCGGTTTCGGCTGGATGCCAAGCTAATCAAAAATTATCCTACGCAAAATGTGATCGGGTATGTACCCGGCAAAACCCATCCCGACGAATTTATTGCAATTACGGCCCATTACGACCACTTGGGGCAGTTGGGAAAAGACGTGTATTTTCCGGGAGCCAACGACAATGCTTCGGGTGTGAGTCTGCTGCTCGAACTGGCTCATTATTACGCCAAGCCTGAAAATCAACCCGCCTATTCTATGGCGTTCATTGCTTTTGCGGCCGAAGAAGCCGGACTTATCGGTTCGAAGCATTACACGGACCATCCGGTATTTCCACTCAGTCAGATCCAGTTTCTAGTCAATCTGGATCTGCTCGGCACCGGCGACGAAGGAATGATGATGGTAAACGGCGTACGCCTGGAAAAAGAATTTGCCTTGCTTAACCAGATAAATGAGGAAAAAAAGTACCTACCCAAATTGCAAAAGCGGGATAATGCCCCTAACTCCGATCATTTCTTCTTTGCCCGAAAAGGGGTAAAAGCCTGCTTTTTCTATACACTCGGCGGCCCTAAGTTTTACCACGATGTATACGACCGTGCCGAAACATTGCCTCTGACGCGTTTTCGGGAAGTATTTAATCTCATTACAGATTTTGTCAGTCGCTACCAGCCGTAATCTACCCGTAGGTTTTACTTTCCCAATACCTACTATTTTTTTTCTATTTTTTCTCAAATCAGTCCCATTTTGACAGGAACAGTTTTTTAGTTACTAAGCAATAGAATCTACTCTTCTATTGCTATGCAAAAACCTTTCGCTCCCATATCCAAAGCAAACCTTAAAAAGGCAGCCTCTTCGCGCACCGGTAAGATTGTCAAATGGACACTAGGCATTGTAGCCTTCTTGCTTGTGTGCCTTGCGTTGTGGCTCAATATAGGCTTTGCTCCTACGCTGCGTCGCCAGGCCGAGGCCAAAGTATACGAGGCTACTCAGGGTAAATACAAACTGGAAATCAATCGGGTGGGGATAAATTTTCTCACCAGCAGCATTAGCCTTAATGATGTTCACTTAGCTCCTACTGCGGCTCTGCTGAGCAACAGCGATTCAGGGAATAGCCGCATCCGTGTAGACGCCGACGATATTCAACTCAAAAATATAAAATGGCGGCAATTCCTATCCAACAAGAAGATCCATCTGAAAGGAATTTACATTGACCAGCCCAACATTGTTATTGATCAGGGCAGCAAGCGCCCTGATTCGGATACTGCTTCTCGAAAAGACCTGGCCGACCTGCTGAGTCAGATTAAGAATGAATTACAAATTGGCGAAATTGTGATTGACGAAGGCAAACTGACACACCGGCAGCAAACCCGCAAAGGACCTAGCAAACAAACGGCTGATCACATTCACATCGCCCTACGCGACATACGTCTGGATTCGGTTACCCGCAACAAACCCGACCAAGCCCTGGCTTTCCTTGACAAGATGGAGGTTTCGCTGCAGAATTACATCTTTACCGGAAATGATAGCATTTACACACTAAAAGTTGAAAAAGTCAGCCTGAGTCCGGAACATGATCTCACGGTCAAGAACCTGAACTTCCAACCCAACGTATCGGATAAGGAATTTGCCAAGCAATTCAAATACCAGAAAGACCGCTTCATACTGAAAGTCCCTTCCATTGAACTCAAAGGAGTGGATTTGAAAGCCGCGTTTCAAAAATCAATGATTGCCCGTGCAGTGTATATCAAAAGCCCCACTCTAAATGTATACCGTGACAAGCGGGCTCCCAAGCTGGTAGACAGCCACCATCCGCTGATGCCGCAGGAGGCCATTCGCGGCATTGATTTTAACATTCAGATTGATTCCACTTTTATCACAGGTGCCAACATTCGCTATTCAGAACTGGCACCCAAAGCATCCAAGCCGGGTAGCATTTCATTTAACAAATCAAACATTGAGGTAACCAACCTCACCAACAATCCCACTCGCATGAGTGACAAAACTCCGGCGACGATTAAAGCATCCTCTTTGCTAATGGATGGCGGGCTGTTAACGCTCAACCTGAGTATCAACCTGTTATCAGACTATTTCAATGTCGCCTACCGAGGCAGTCTGAATCAGATGTCGGTTACGGACTTTAACCAGATCAGCATGCCAAACGAACACATCCGCATTTCGGACGGAAGCATTCACAAGATCACCTTTGCTTCCAATGTAGAACGTGGGGTGGCCCGTGGCGAACTGAAGGCATTGTACGAAGATCTGAAGCTGGAAATACTGGACCCGGAAGACCACAGCAAACGCGGTGTATTGACGTTTTTGAGCAATCTGGCGGTACGGGCCAATAACATAGATGGCAAAGATAGTCCGGCGCGGGTGGCTCCCATTCTTTATGCACGCGATGTCGATGACAGTTTTATCAGTTTTCTGTGGCAGTCGTTGCGGTCAGGTGTGTTGGCGGCTGTCACTCCGGTAAAAGTGGACCGGGTGAAAGAACTCAAAGAAAAAATGGCCCAAGCTAAGGCCATTCAGAAACATCCACGCTATTCCAAATCACACAAATCGCGTAAAGATTCGCTGATTGCGAAAGAAAACACACAGAAATAAAAATATTGGAAAGGGGGTTTTGGCTTCGGAAAAGATACTATTTTTCCAATACGGAACCCTCTTTACCCATTGGTTCAGCCGGTAGTCTGTAGCTATTGGCTGTTGGTATTGAGTAATTTGGGTGAAGAACATCTCACCATGGCAGCACAAACCAAAAAAACGAATATAATCAGATGAATGTCATCTGATTATATTCGTTTTTTTGGTTTCAACGCAGTTGATTTACTTGAGGTCATTGGCTTTGATTTCGTATTTCCATTTTTCGTTTCCTTTGACATCGTGAATATGAATGACCATCGTCCGGTCGGCCAGGCGTCCTCTTACTTCGATAAGGGCAAAATTACGTTCTACCACCAATGTATTGGGCACGGCTAACGTATTGGGTTCGTCTTTGGGATCGTGGGCGCTGGAAGTCAGTGGAGAAACCGTGAGATCATACAGCGGATACCGCCCCGGCCGATTGAGTTTGCACAGAATGGTATGATGCCGGTCGCCGGTTAGAAACAACACACCCGGAATGCGCGCCGCACTAAGGGCATTCAAAAGCTTTTCCTTCTCCTGCCCATAGTCGGCATAGCTTTCTTCCAGTTCGGCGTTATTAAGCACCTGCGAGCCAATCACAATGACTTTAAAAGTGGCTTTGCTCGAAATCAACGCATCCAGCAGCCACTGCAGTTGCGCTTCACCCAGCATAGTCCGTTCGCCCAGGCGATTCTTGTCAGGCGTGCGAAAATAGCGGTTGTCCAGTAGAAAGAACTGCACGTCATTCCACTGGAATGTGCCCGTCGTGCCAGCCTTGTCACCCAGGGCATAATTGGGGTTGGTCCAGAAATCTTTGAAAGCCTGAAGAGTGAGTTCTTTGCTAGCAAAGCCGCGGTCTGAGTTGTCCGGCCCAAAATCGTGATCGTCCCAGATGGCGTAGTTGTGTGCCGAGCCCAGCAAGGCCTGCATTTCGGGCAAACTTCTCGTATGCGTATACCGATGGTAAATGCCGGTACGCGAGTTCCAGTCCACTTCGCGCAGATACATGTTGTCACCAAGCCACAAGGTAAAGTCGGGCTTTTGATTGTACATGCTGGTGAATATCTCATAGTCACCGCCATAAGGTTTGCCGGGACGGTCGTATTCCGGCTCGTTGACGTAGGTACAGCTTCCAGTAGCAAACTTGAAATCAGGCGGATCGGTGCGCCATTGCCAAAGGCTTTGGGTCTGAAATTCCAACGGATAAGGCCGTTCCACCTTCTTGTTGTTAATGTACAATTCGTACGTGTATCTTTTTCCAGGCTGCACCTTGTCGGCAATCAGATGGGTAGAAAAGGCTTTGTCCGCTTGAGTACGCCTGGCGGCAGTCTCAAAACGAGGGGTAGGTTTTGCCTTTTCAAAATATACTATTTTGACATCGGCCGCTTGTTTGGTTTGTACCCACAGGTTCACTTCCAGAAAATCGGAGTAGCCAACCATGGGGCCCGATTGCAGTAAGCCTGTCTGTGCAAATCCTTTCACACCTAGAAAGCTGAGTAGAATTAACAGGTAGTAATTGCGCATAAGTTGACGGTTTATAATTAGTTGTTAAAAAAATCCGGGATCAGCGACTCATACGGCGCAGCAGAATCCCCAGCCCTCCGACGGATACCAGCGTCAGTACGATGAGGCCAACCCGCCACGACAAACTTTCGTCGGGATTTTGCAGCAATGTCCGGAGCTGATAGGCTTGCGTTCCGGCCCATACCGACAAAAGGGTGCGAGGAAGCATGCCCCAGAAACTACCCCACAAAAATGATTTTACAGGAATACGCACAAGTGAAAAAACCGCATTCATAACCGCAAACGGCAAGGCCGGCGACAAACGGGACAGGATGATAATGCCCAGCGAGCCTTGTTGCATTTTCTGAATAAAAGCCTGTATCCGAGGCCGCTCTGACAAAAAGTGAATCAGATTGCCGTTATCCAGCAAAGCCACCGTATGATAGCCGATAAACGAAGCTGCTAAGTAACTCATACACAGCGGCGGCAGGGCGGCCCAGCCCAGCAAAAAGCCACTCAGCAAGGCGATGAATGTAGTGGGTGTTAAGGCAAATGCCATGGTAAAAGCCGTAACAACAAAAAAGCAAAGCCACTGCCACCAACCAAACGACTGAATCCATGTCTGGTTTTCAAATACCCACCACGATACAACCGAACTCCCAATCAAGGGCAGTATGCCTAACACAATGGTATAGACAATGGTGGCAACCGGCGAATGTGTTTTTTGGGACATAGCACTCCCTGACTGGGGAATCAAAACCAGGTTTGGACAAAGGTAAAACGGAATCTTATCTAAAAAATAGCATCTTTTAAAGATTTTATTCCATTTATTTCGGGTGAAAATAGTATCTTTCCAAACCTAAAAACCTGCCCTTACCAAGCAGAACCGATCTTATCACTTACTCCCTTAACACCGTTTGCATGCAATCCAGTACCCATGTTTTTGAAAAAAACAAAATATGGAGTGTCATTACGGCCTCTTCTGTAGGTACCCTCATCGAATGGTATGACTTCTACATTTTTGGAAGCCTTGCCACCATTCTTTCCGAACAATTCTTTCCGTCAACCAATCCAACCGCCGCCTTTTTGTCCACGCTGGCTACCTTTGCGGCGGGTTTTGTGGTGCGTCCTTTTGGAGCATTGGTGTTTGGTCGCCTGGGCGACATCGTAGGCCGCAAATACACCTTCCTGCTCACGCTGGTGCTGATGGGCGGCTCTACGTTTGCCATCGGGCTGGTACCCAGCTACGCGAGCATCGGGGTTTTTGCTCCGATTTCGGTACTATTGTTACGGTTGGTTCAGGGCCTGGCACTGGGTGGCGAGTATGGAGGTGCCGCTACGTATGTGGCCGAACATTCGCCACAGCACCGGCGAGGCTACTTCACCAGTTTCATCCAGACTACGGCAACCCTGGGGCTGTTTGTATCGCTGGGTGTGATTATGGGAGTTAAAAACTCGATGGCCGCTTCCAGCTTTACCGAGTGGGGCTGGCGGATTCCCTTTTTGCTTTCAATCCTGCTGGTGGCTATTTCCATTTACATTCGAATGAAAATGGAAGAATCGCCGCTGTTTGCAAAGGCCAAAGCCGAAGGCCGAACTTCCTCCAATCCGCTCAAGGAAAGCTTTGCCAAGAAAGGCAACCTGAAAATGGTTTTGCTGGCTTTGTTTGGCGCTACGGCCGGGCAGGGCGTGATCTGGTACACGGGCCAGTTTTACGCCATGTCGTTCCTGGAAAAAACCTGCGCTGTAGGCTTTGACCAAACCCGCTACATTACAGCCATTGCCCTTATCATTGGCACTCCGTTTTTCATTGTATTCGGGGCTTGGTCCGATAAAATCGGTCGAAAAGCAATCATGATGACAGGTATGCTGCTGGCCATCCTTGCCTACCAACCCATTTACCGGCAGATGTATCACCTGACCGATTTGAAAGCGAAAACCGAAGTTCCCAGTGAAACCGTTGTTAGCAGTGAAGTTAATGTGGCGACCAATGCCATTACCAAAATCGTGACCCATCATTATACTGATGGTACGGAATCCAAGGAAATCAGCAACGAGAAAGCCGGCGAACCGCCCGTAGTAAAGAAAGAAGTGATTTTGAGTACGGGCAGTTTTTGGGCAATGACTTTGCTGATAGCCGTTCAGGTCATTTTTGTAACGATGGTATATGGCCCCATTGCCGCGTTTCTGGTCGAGTTGTTTCCGACCCGGATTCGTTACACGTCCATGTCGCTGCCGTATCACATTGGCAACGGCGTTTTTGGCGGACTGACACCTTTTATTGCTACCTTTCTTTCAGTAAACAATCCGTTTGCAGGCTTGTGGTACCCGATTGGCATTGCGGCTGTGTGCCTGATTATTGGTGCACTGTATTTGTCGGGCCAGCCGCAGGAGATGGAACACTAGCGGTCACAATTACAAACAAGCGGGTTTCTTAGTTTTAAAAGATACTATTTTTGAGCGTTGTTTTCTGTACAAAGCCGTAAAATCAAACAATACTGAGTATGAATGCACTTAAAAAAATACTGGGAATCATCTGGCTGCTGGGAGGCATTGCAGGCATTGTGTACCTGCCCTTGCATGCGGCACAGAAAATCTCGGGTGGCAAAGCCGAAGATATTGTTTTCTGGAGCATTATGGTATTTATTTTCATACCCATTTTGCTGGGCTTTTCGTTATTTGGCTGGTATGCCTTTAAAGGCGAATACGAAGAATAATTTTCCTTAAGATCTGATACGCTGCACCTTAATTTAACTGAAAGCAAGACCTTAATTATTAAGCATAACAATCAAACCACTCTGCTTGCGTGGCAGACGTTCTATCTTAAAAACTTTTTAACACCTCACCAACATGTTGCCTAGAATAAACACCCTCAGTGGCTACCTGTACGAATACCAGAAAAGTGTAGCCAATCCAGAAGCTTTTTGGGAGACCATCGCTGAAAATTTTTACTGGCGCAAAAAATGGGACAAAGTACTCGACTGGAACTTTGATCCACTGGATGTGAAATGGTTTGTAAACGGCAAGCTTAACATCACCGAAAACATATTCGAAAAAAACCTGTTCATCCTAGGCGACAAGCCTGCCATCATCTGGGAACCCAACAATCCCAACGAACCGTCGGTTACGCTTACTTACAAGCAATTGCACGAGAAAGTGTGTCAGTTTGCCAATGTACTGCTGCAAAGTGGCGTAAAAAAAGGTGACCGCGTGTGCATTTACATGCCCATGGTGCCCGAGGCAGCCATTGCCATGCTGGCTTGTGCCCGCATTGGCGCCATCCATTCGGTCGTATTTGCCGGTTTTTCGGCCAGTTCCCTCGCCGACCGTATCAATGACGCCGAAGTACGCGTTGTGCTTACTTCCGATGGCAATTTCCGCGGAGCCAAATCCATTGCCGTGAAAGCGGTAGTGGACGAAGCACTGGAAAAATGCCCCTTGGTTGATAAAGTAGTTGTCTTGAAACGCACCAGCATGGAAGTGACCATGAAACCCGGCCGTGATGTTTGGTGGCACGATGCCATCCGTGGTGTTTCAACGGAGAACAAGGCAGTTGAAGTAGATTCGGAAGACATGCTGTTCATTCTGTACACGTCTGGCTCTACGGGCAAACCCAAAGGCGTAGTGCACACTACGGGTGGATACATGGTCTACACAGCCTATACATTCGCCAACGTATTTCAATACTCACTCAATGACGTGTATTTCTGTACGGCCGACGTAGGCTGGATCACCGGTCACTCGTACATTGTGTATGGACCATTGCTGAATGGAGCCACTGTGGTTATGTTTGAAGGCGTGCCTAACTATCCGGGTGTAGACCGCTTTTGGGACATTATTGCGAAACACAAAGTGACACACTTCTACACGGCCCCAACGGCTCTGCGTTCATTGATGGGATATGGCACCGAACCCATTGAACGCCACGACCTTAGTTCGTTGAAAGTGCTAGGCTCAGTAGGCGAACCGATCAATGAGGAAGCCTGGCACTGGTATCATACGCATGTAGGTAAAGGCAATTGCCCGATTGTGGATACGTGGTGGCAAACCGAAACGGGTGGCATCATGATTTCGCCTATTGCAGGGGTTACGCCTACCAAGCCTGCCTATGCAACCATGCCCCTGCCGGGTATTCAACTGATGATTGTAAACAACGAAGGCCAAGAACTGAAAGGCAACAACGTAGAAGGCAACTTGTGCATTAAGTTTCCGTGGCCCGGCATGATTCGGACTACCTATGGCGACCACGAACGTTGCTACAACACCTATTTTGCTACTTACAAAGGGTTGTACTTTACAGGCGACGGGGTGAAACGCGATGCCGATGGCTATTACCGCATTCTAGGTCGTGTGGACGATGTGATCAACGTATCGGGTCACCGACTGGGAACTGCCGAAGTGGAAAACGCCATCAATTCGCACCCGCTGGTGATTGAATCGGCCGTAGTCGGCTTCCCGCACGAAGTCAAAGGGCAGGGTATTTATGCCTATGTAGTATTTGATACGGCCAGCCAGACCCACGATCCGGAAAAAATCAAAGACAGCTTGCTGGCGGCCGTAACCAAAGTAATCGGCCCGATAGCCAAGCCAGATAAGATTCAGATAGTGAGCAGCTTGCCCAAAACCCGTTCGGGCAAAATCATGCGCCGCATTCTGCGCAAAATTGCCGAAGGCGATGCAACCAGCCTGGGCGATACCTCTACCCTGCTCGACCCAGGTGTGGTAAAGGAGATCATCGAGGGAGCGTTGGTTCCGGTAAAAGTTTGAAAATAGTATCTTTTGAAATACAAAAACCGCCATACCTGACAGGCGCAATGTATATTGCGCCTGTTCTTTTATGTACTTGGCATGCCTCATTTTTTTGCTAGTTATTATCCGTATCTGGGTGCAGTACCCGGTGAGATTGTCTGCACCGATGTAGCCAATCTGCCTGCCAATGCGCAGGTTGTGCGTATCACCAAACCCTATAAAAACATGGCTCAGTTGGTGCGTTTTCCTCGCATCCGACAATTGGAGTTAACCCAACTCGAACCCGAATGGATGGAATATTTGCAACAGCTACCCAATCTGGAACATTTGCGGTTAAGTTACTGCAAAAAACAGGAGTCGCTACCCTCGCTGTCCGCCCTCCAATCGTTGCGGGTGCTTATGCTGCTACGCTGTCGGCAACTTATCTCGCTGGATTGCCTGTACGGTCTACCTCAATTGCAAGCTCTGTGTTTGAGTGAGTTACCTCGTATTTCTGGCCTATCTCCAGTGGGTAGTATTGCTTCACTTCAGGAACTCTGGCTGGATGGAATTCTCCAAGAATCAGGCGTCAATTTCGACGGGCTGGAAGCGTTCCAAAACCTGACAAATCTGCAATCGCTACACTATTTTTTGGCAATCCGGAAAGAGACTAAATCGCTTGCACCATTGCATTCCTTATCCAAGCTCACACATCTGAAACTAGTAGATCGTTATCCTGAGCGAGAATACAGGCAACTGTTAGCTCAATTACCCCAACTATCGCAAATTTCGTTTAATGGAGGTAACGCATTCTGGATACGCACCGATTAGCCTCATTCAATTAGTATCTTTTGTAAACCCAAAACCTGCCCTTATACTTAGTCTATGCCAAATGCGGTTCTGTCTTCCAATCCTGGCAGTTCGCCTAAAAAACAGTTACGTTCGTATAAAAAAAGTAATCTATCTTCAAAAAGCCAGCAATTATGAAATCCTACGCCAAAACCATCCTGCTCAAAAACAACCCCGCACTCATTGCCGAATATATGCATCACCACGATGAAATCTGGCCTGAAGTGGTCGAATCGTTCAAAAAGGTAGGCGTGCAGGATATCCGTATCTGGATTATCGGTCGGCAGCTGTTTATGGTTATGGACACCACCGATAGTTTTGACCCGAATCGCGACTTAGCCCGCTATTTACAATTGGATCCGAAAAACAAGGAATGGGAAGAGTTGATGCGTAGCTTTCAGGAACCCATTACTGACTACGAACAATGGGCCGAATTGAGTCTGGTATTTCGCATGAGCGACCATCTGCCAAGTGCAGGATATAGGTAAACCTAACTGCTAATCTGAAACCGGGGGGCTCGTCTTGCATTCTTCATCGCTCTGATTACAGGCACTAACCGCTCCCGATTTTCTTCGTAATACGCAAAACGCATTTTGGTTGGCAGGCAATCTACATTGGCTTGCTCCTTGGAACGGACAATAAAGGCCTGACAACCAAATGTGCAAATCTTCCGCGCGGCACACGATCCGCAGTCATCCCAGGTAGAAGGTACCAGAGCCTGAAACTGTGCCAGGGTTTTGTCAAATCTACGGATACTATTTCGGGAAATGTCCGAATGAACATCGCCCAGGAAATAGGCTTCGTCATTCCATTGAAAACGGCCACACGGCAATAAATCGCCTTTGGGAGTTACTCCTATCACCGACTTGCCGGCTCCACATGTTTTTTCGTGACACAAGGTATTGGTCAGTTTTTGCCGTTCGGTATCGGTGGCAAAGAAACGTTCCAGTTCCACATTCAGGTTGTGTTCGGTAAGCAAACGTCCCTCAGTAGCAATCATGTATTCGAGAATGGCGCGCTGAGCTTCGAAGATGTGTTCGGCTTTGAGTGCCGGCAAATGATATCCCGCTCCCACGTTTGTCACTACATTGGCTTTAAAATGCTTTACATTGGCCGTATGCACCAGAAAATCACAGATTCGGTCAAATTTGTTGTAATTCGAATGGTTGATTGTCGTCAGGATTCCGCACGACACATTGGCTTCTCGCACCCGTAGGTAATTTTGAAACACCCTGCTTTCCCGCCCACGCATCGAATCGCGCGCATCGGCAGTACCATCCAGACTCACGCCTAGCTGTATCTGGTATTTCCGGAACAAATCAATCTTTTCCTGGGTCAATGAAACCAGATTGGTTTGCATGGAAAAACGCGCTGTTTTGTCATATACCTCCGCCTGTTTATGAGCATACTCAATGGCCTGCTCATACCAGGAATTGGGCAATAAGGAAGGCTCTCCACCATGAAAAAGAAACGTAATTGTAGGCTGAATGGAATAGTGCAACACCCGGTCGGCCAGTTGCTGAAATGTCTCCAGCGACATGTCCTCCCCTTTGCGCGTAATGTGTTCATAACAATACTGGCAGTCCAGATTGCACCGATGGGTCACTTTTACCACCAGCGTAGACACATTCCGAAACCTTGCATCTTTGACTGAAAACAACGAAAACATAGCCTTAAGACAAGAATAAATGTAGAAAAATACAATAGGCGGACTTTCAGCAAGTAGCTCCGATTGGCAATGGGAACAGCATCCAAAAGATGCTAAACGGCCCTACCAATCCCCGCTGGCACCGCCACCGCCCGAGCTACCGCCGCCACTGTCACTATAATCGCTGTAGCTATCCGAATAGTCGCTGTACTTGTCTGAGTAATCACTGTAGCTTCGCTTGCTGCTGTCCGAATAATCGCTGTAAGAACTGCCAGACGTAGGAGGAATGTAGTTGCTTTTGGTTCCTTTCGAGGAGATAGTAGTACTCCGATTTTTGTTTCGAACCGCTTTGACAATCCAGTAGATAATGAGCCCGACAAGCAGAAGGGGCAAAAAGAGGAAACAAATCAGCACAATAACAATATCCCAGCCACTCATGGGCGGGCTTTTCACTTCTTTTTCATACGGTTCGCCACTAGCCAGTTGCGCCAGTTTGTCAACAGCTTCGTCAGCTCCTTGGTAATAGTCGCTATTCCGAAAATTAGGTTTGAGATGATCTTCAATAATTCTTTTGGCTAAGGCATCCGGAATGGCGCCTTCCAATCCGTATCCCACTTCAATGTGCATTTTACGGTCGTTAATGCCCGCAAACACCAATACGCCATTGTTGTTTTTCTTCTGTCCGTATTCCCACTTTTTGTACCACTCGTAGGCATAGCTTTCCACATCGTATCCTTTTAGCGACGGGATAAATACCACGGCTATCTGTGAGCCCGTACTGTCTTCAAATCGTTTGATCTTATTGGTTAGTGTGGTTATCTGTTCGGCCGAAAGCACTTTTGCCGAATCGACTACGGGCGTAAAACGCTCAGGGCGAGGAGGAATGAATTGCTCTTGAGCTTGTAAGGAAAAATCAATGCAGATTAGGAACAGAAGCAGAATCCGGTATTTTTTCATGAATGCGGCGAGTGAGTGTGTAGCAAGTAAAAAGATAATTCTCAGCAAATCCAAAACGAAGCGGGGAAATAGTATCCTTTGAAAATAAAAAACCCCGCTTGTTAGTAGACAAGCAGGGAGTTAGGTAATCGTTGGAGGCGAATCAAAGTTTCTGGCAGAAGTACACAATCTCTTCTTTCGGCAAGGCAAAGCGAGCCACCTGGTCAGCAGGCAGATTCATCACAAAGCGGTCTTCGGTCACCGTGAATCCGGCAGAACGCAGCCGCTCCGCATAGTCACGGCCGTAAAGGCGCTGGTGATCGTCTTGCCAGTAGTATTTTTCGCGGTCAGCGGGTGACGTAATGGCTGGATCTTGCAGCGTAGTGGCGCGTGTGGTGTCCATTGGACTTTGAATAATGGCCCATCCGCCGGGTTTCAACACACGGTGCAATTCGCTCATGGCCCGAATGTCATCGTCTACGTGTTCCATCACGTGATTGCAAAAAGCCACGTCAAACGTATTGGCATCAAATGGAATGTGGTGAATGTCCATTTTCACCTTGGCAAGCGGCGATTCAATGTCGGCAGTCACATAGTCCAGGTTTTTCATGGCTTCAAACCGATTGATGAAGCAATGCTCGGGAGCCACATGCAACAACTTGTGGGGTGCTGTAAAAAAGTTGGTTTGGCGTTGCAGGTAGAGCCACATCAGCCGGTGACGTTCCAATGCCAAACAACTCGGACATAAGGCGTTCTCACGCGGATTGGTGCGACCGTATGGCAAAAATTTGCGAAAATGAGTTCCACATACGGGGCATTCCACGTTGTTTCCACTGTAAAATAGGGCTACGCCTTTCATCGCAACGTGACTCACCAATTGCAAGTATTTGCGTGGAATGTGCCGGATAACAAAGCTAATGAGGTATTTCACTCCTGGGGGGTTTCGGTTGTAAAAAGATACTGTTTTGCAAAGATAAGATTTTTACGAAGATGTTTCCGACTTGTTCTCTCCGCCTGGCCGACAAAGCTGTCGGCAATTCAGAATTACCAGCTATTTGAGCAACGCCATACTACTCTCATCTGTTTTTCAAAGGTCCATCCTCCTGAAAAACATTCTCAATAGCCATTACGGTGAAGCGGTTGCACAAATGATCCATGCGCCACTTATCCTCTCCATTTTACCTTTGACAAGGGAACGCTTGGTAGCAATATGATTTTTTCAAGATGTTTACCTTTTCGTTAGTCGTCAGACTAACCAATGTATCATTCATTTATTTACATTTTCCATTACACTCACACAATGTCTATGAAAAAATCATTTCGTTACTTGATTGCGTTAGTAACGCTAGTTGTCAGTAGTTTTTCGGCTCAGGCCCAATACGAAAAAGGCGACTTTTTAATCAATCCCGGGATCTCTTTGCTAGGGTATGGCTATGGGTATGGATATTATGGAGGATATACAGGCTTCCCTGCACTATCCGTTAGCGTCGAATACAATGTGACGGATAACATTGCCGTAGGAGGATATGGCGGATTTTCAACTAGGAATTACAAAGGCGTTGGCCGTTGGACAAACTTAGGAATTGGAGCCAGGGGCGTATTCCACGCAACAGAAGTATTAAATGATGCCTTAAGTACCAGCATGGATTCTGAAAAATGGGATATATATGGAGGCTTGTCTTTAGGATATCGTTCTGTTAGCTGGAGCTATGATAACGGTTATACAGACCCCTATAATTATGGAAGCGGACTTGATTATGGGCTATTTCTGGGAACCCGCTATATGTTTAATCCTAATCTGGGTGTATACGGCGAGTTGGGGCGCGGTGCTTTTGGTGCCATAACGCTGGGGGTTACCTTCAAATTATAAGAGCCAATTAGCGAATCTGTACGCGTTAAAGCCGGAGAAGTTCTCCGGCTTTTCTTTTTCTGTATTCCATAGGGCCGCCTCCAAATGTTTATATTTTGGCAGGTAGCGCATACAGGTTATTGTAATGTTTACTATTTTGCCCCAGTTTTATTCACACAGTTAACCTAAATACTATGGAAAAACACTGCACAACCCTATTTTCACTAGCCGCAGGCACTCTTTTTCTGCTTACTTCCGTTTGTGCAACTGCACAAGTAAGCGAACAAACACCCGCTACTCAGCCTGCCACTGCAGCAGGAGCCGCTCAGATTTCGACAACTGCTGAGCAGCAACAGTTTAGCGCAGCCGAAACGTATACTAAAGCGACTCAGGCTACCACTCAACCTACTGAAGAGCTAACTGCCGATAACACAGCACAAAACCGCAAAGCCGCTTTTCAGAGCCTTCGCGAGCAGGTAAAACAACAGAAAATGAACCCTGTGAAAAAAGCGGTGGTGACTACTGCATTGAAAAAGATGGAGAAAATGCAGAACAAACTGGAAGTGAAGGCTGCCAAGCAAGGAAAAGCAGTGCCCAGCGAATACAAAACCCCTTTGATCATTGGTATCATTGGTCTGGCATTGGTTATTGTGGGAGCGTTTGGCATCTGGCCGTTGTATGTAATCGGTGGCTTAGCCCTGACTGCAGCTGTCATCTGGATTCTGTTGATTCTTTTGGAAGTGATCTAATCAAAAAATCATTGGATTTACGAAGCCGGATGCAACCATCCGGCTTTTTTATTTTTTACTATAGTGATGGCATCGCAACGAATTATTGCTGAACGTATTTTTTCCCATGCCTTGCAGGCGGTCATGCCAGCCCGGCTTGTTGAAAATAGTATGCAGAAAAAAGGACAAACCCTGCATGTTGCAAACAGAAGCCTTGAACTGGAAGCCATAGATTGCATTTACATTATTGCCATCGGAAAGGCCGCGGCTCCCATGGCTCAGGCCGCCGAAGCCATTTTAGGTGATAGAGTTCAGGGAATCGTGCTGACAAAATACCAGCACGGCCTTCCGTTGAGAAACCTCAAACTGATCGAAGCAGCCCATCCGGTTCCGGACGAAAACGGACTGGAAGGCACCCGGCAAATCCGGGAATTGCTTTCCCAAACCACCGAAAAAGACCTGGTGCTTGTGTTGCTTTCGGGAGGGGGCTCGGCGCTGCTGGCCGATGTACCGCCCGGATGCAGCCTCACTGATTTGCAGCAGTGTTTTGATGTGTTGTTGCAATCAGGCGCCGATATTGAAGAAACCAACACCATTCGCAAGCACTTGTCGGCGGTGAAGGGCGGACAGTTGGCCCGGGCCGCCGCCCCAGCCCAGGTAGTGACACTGGTCTTGTCAGATGTAATCGGCGACAAGCTGGAAGTCATTGCCTCGGGCCCAACCGTTGCTGACCCTACCACTTTTGCCGATGCGTGGGATATTATTCTGAAATACAATTTGTTAGCCGCGATACCAGGTTCTGTTTTACACCATTTGCAGAATGGGAAAAACGGGTTGCTACCCGAAACACCGAAACCGAACAACCCGATTTTTGACCATACTTTTACGCAAGTGATTGGCAGCAACCGGATTGCATTGAAATTCGCCAAAGAACAGGCCGAGCAGTTAGGTTACACAACCGAAATCCTTACCGACAGCCTTCACGGAGAGGCACGGGAGATAGCCCAATGGCTGGTGGCACAAGCCCAAATAGTATCTGCCGACACACAAAAACCCAAGCCCTATTGTCTGCTGGCCGGTGGAGAAACAACAGTGACCATTCGGGGCAACGGCTTGGGCGGTCGAAATCAGGAACTGGCACTGGCTGCGGCCATTGCATTGGAACATGAGCCTAACATAACTTTACTGGCCGCAGGAACTGACGGTACCGATGGCCCAACCGATGCGGCGGGTGCCATTGTCGATTTTCAAACCATCCGGCAGGCGCATACCAAAGGCATTGATCCTGCCAACTACCTGGAGGCTAACGATTCCCATTCTTTTTTTCGGCAGGTGGGCGACCATCTGATCACGGGTCCTACCCAAACCAATGTCATGGATCTGATGGTTCTGCTGATTTTCTGAAACAAAAAGCCTCTTAAAATAGTATCTTTAAAAACCTGAAAACCCTCCATCCCACCGATGCAGTGGAGTGCGGCAACAAAGGCGTTAAAATCTTTCCGAAAAATTCAGACATTTGCATCAAAACAAAAATCAACTCTATGGATTCTGCCGAAAACCCCGAAAACATCTACATTGACAAAGACAAGATGGCCGAAAACCCGGGATTATTGCCCTTTGCCCACACAGTAGGCAGTGCGGTAATTAAACCGGAAGATACCGGAAAAATCAAAGGCCGGGCTGTAACAGCCATGCGTCAGCAAACCGAACTGCAACTCGGCCAGATATACCAGCAGATGCAGTTACTGGCCGAACAGGCCAACCGCATCAAACAACGGGTGGATGTTTCGGAACGCATTTATACGGCAGCCGTTGGTTTTGAGCCACTTATCGGGCAAACGTACTACCTGTACCAACGCAAAGACAGCAGCGATGTGTTGTCACTGATTGCTCCACAGGAATGGGGACGCAGCAAGCCTTTTGAGAAGTTTGTTGCGAAAGTGACCATGCTCGCCGACCACACCTGGGACGTGGAGTACACTTTTGAAGAGAAAAAATAAATTCTTTTATATCCGGTGATCGGTATACTGATTAGGCGCAATCGATTGAGAGAGAAAAGCATAGGCTTCTTCGGTTAAGGCAGAACTTTGCGGCAGCAATGTAATTTCGTCCAGTTGTTCCCATGTACGGATGCCTACCACGGCACTGGTAACCGCCGGATGATGCAAGGCAAACTGTAAAGCAACCTGTGTCGCCGTTTTTTGCGGTTGCGTTAGTTGTGCAATCGCCTGTGCGGCTTTTTTCACTTCATCCGCCTGATGATTCAGATAGGGAGTCGCTGGTTTGTTAATCAGCAGTCCTTGCGCCAGGCTGCCCCGAGTGAGCACGCCAATGGAATGCTGGCGAAGCAAATCCAGACAGGTTTCTTCCGGTCGCCGGTCCAGCAGGCTGTATTGCATCATCACACTGACAATGCCGGAGCGGTTCAGGTATTCCCGAATCACATTGGGCCGGATCGAAGAGATGCCGTAATGCCTGATTTTGCCGGTCTGTTTTAGCAGTTCAAACGCTTCAATGGTTTCATCAATTGGGTCCTGAAGAGTGCCGCCATGCAACTGATACAAGTCAATGTAGTCGGTTTGCAGGCGTTTCAGGCTTTGGTCCGCGGCCTGCAAAATGTATTCTTTCCGTGGGTTCCAGTCCCAGCCGCTGCCATCGGCCCTCCACTGGTTGCCCACTTTGGTGGCAATATACACCTGTGACCGTCGGTCTTTCAAAGCCTTTCCAACGATGATTTCGTTTGCGCCTTTGTCATACAAATCGGCGGTATCGAAGAGATTGATGCCCAGATCGGCTGCCTGATGAAGAAGTTTTTCGTTTTCCGTCTGGCTTCCTTTCAGTGACATACAACCAAAGCTGATCTCGCTAACGTTCAGGTTTGATTTCCCAAGAAAATGATAGTTCATACGATTGATTTTGAGAGAACATTCTATTCAAAATGTTTTAGAGAAACCGTTTTACCCACTACTCTGGTTCCTGTAAGCCGAAAGAAAAGACAGAAAATAGTATCAATGAAAAAGCAAAAACCCCGTTATCCCGTGTGTCGAAAATTTATTCCATTCTGTCGAAAAACTTTAAACAATTGCTAGTGAAGCATGATTATTTGTATAGTCCTATTTACCTTTCAACACGAAAGCAGTGTTGGGCCAGTAGCGGCCGTATGTAGCAAATTCTTAAAAACGAACATTTTCGATAGTACAGAAATATGAAAGTGAAGTATGTGATTTATTTTATTTTGGTGATCAGTTTGGGCGCGTTGGTTGCATACCGGATTATCCAAAACAAAAGCAAAGATGCCGGTTCTGGAAAAGGCGGTCCGGGAGGCGGCAAGTCGTCGGGTCCGATCCGAGTAACGGGTGTGGTAGTGCAACCGCAGCAATTTGCGAACGTGCTATCGGTAACCGGTTCAATTGACGCCAACGAGCAGGTGCAAATCCGCAGTCAGGTTTCGGGGTTGGTACAGGGTATATTCTTTAAAGAAGGCAGCATTGTCAAAGAAGGACAAGCCCTGATTCAGATTGACAATCAAGAATTGGAAGCGCAGCTTTCGCAGGCGGTTACACGCGAAAATCTGTCGGCAGCCAACGAAGGACGTGCCCGCAAACTATTGGCCATTGAAAGCATCAGCCAGCAGGAATACGATGTGTCACTAGCCGATCTGAAGGCGTTGCAGGCGCAAAGCCGCCTGATTCGGGCACAACTAGCCAAAACCACCATTCGGGCACCATTCACGGGCACCATTGGCTTGCGTTCCATTTCGGTAGGCGAGTATCTTTCACCTGAAACCATTGTAGCCAATCTGGTGAATACCAATCCGGTAAAACTCACCTTTTCGGTGCCTGAAAAATACGTAGGTCAGCTCAAAGTGAATACGGCTGTTACTTTTCGCCTTTCGGGTTCAGATAAAAAACATACGGCTACCGTATACGCCATTGAGCCACGCATTGACGTAGCCACCCGTACGTTGCAACTACGTGCCCGTGCTGCCAATCCGAATGGCGAATTGCTGCCAGGTTCATTTGCGACGGTAGAGTTGCCGCTTACCGTTATCAAAGACGCGTTGCTGATCCCAACCGAAGCGGTGATTCCGATTCAGAACGGGAAGAAAGTATTCGTAACTGAAAACGGAAAAGCCAAAGAAGTGAAAATAGAGACATCGACCCGGCGGGAAAAAGACATTCTGGTTATCAGCGGATTAAATGTCGGCGACACCGTGCTGACTTCGGGCATCATGTCTCTCAAACCGGAAACTCCGGTACGCGTTTCCATTGATACCCTGACGCATAACAACTAGGCCGGTTTTTCGTTTTTAAAAGATACTATTTCAGAAAGTTTGCGGTTGCCAGGTCACAGACCAAGTGCCAGCAAAGAAACAGGACAGGACCGGTTTCATGGCTACACTTCGCCTTCAGTCACTTGTATTAGACGTTTTTTCTTTTCTCTCGCTACCTATTTCGTTTGTGTCGAGCATGTAACAATTTTTGTCAGAACAGACTATGAGCTTATCCACAACCAGTATAAAACGCCCCGTATTTACCATAGTCATCAACCTGATTCTCATTCTATTTGGTGTGATTGGTTATACGTTTCTGGGCATTCGGGAATATCCTTCCATTGACCCGGCAACCATTTCGGTACGTACCAACTATTCGGGTGCCAATGCCGACATCATTGAATCGCAGATTACCGAGCCGCTCGAAAAAGCCATCAACTCCATTGACGGCATCCGTAACATTTCTTCTTCCAGCAACCAGGGCAGCAGCAACATTACCATTGAATTCAACCTGGACAAAAACCTGGAAGAAGCCGCCAATGACGTTCGCGACAAAGTTTCACAGGCAGCCCGCAGTTTGCCACAAG
This sequence comes from uncultured Sphingobacteriales bacterium, assembly GCA_963520985.1. Lineage (GTDB taxonomy): Bacteria > Bacteroidota > Bacteroidia > Cytophagales > 172606-1 > Xanthocytophaga. The sequence goes on along the minus strand of CAUQTA010000009.1, from coordinate 31,213 downwards.
ACATTGATGCGCCGCCGGTGGTTTCCAAAGCCGATGCCGACTCCGAACCGATCATCATCCTGACGGTACGCAGCAAAACCCGTAACCCCCTGGAACTGAGCGACTACGCCGAAAACGTAATTGCGCAACGCATCCAAACCATTGCCGGTGTGAGTAGCGTGCAGATTTACGGACAGAAGAAATACGCCATGCGCCTCTGGATTGATCCCATGAAACTGGCATCGTATGGCCTTACCGTAGCCGATGTCCGCACGGCCCTGAACCGAGAAAACGTAGAATTGCCTTCGGGCAAAGTAACCGGCGCCAATACCGAACTAACTGTAAAAACACTAGGCAATTTGTCCACGGAAGAGCAGTTTAACCGACTGATCATCCGCACATCAGGCGACAAGATTGTGCGCCTGAGCGACATTGGCCGGGCTACGCTAGGCCCCGAAAACCTGGAAACCAAAATGACCGAATCTGGTGCTCCTATGGTGGGTCTGGCCGTAATTCCACAGCCGGGCACCAATTACCTGGAAGTTTCTTCGGCCTTCTACAAACGCCTGGACCAGATCAAAAAGGAAGTTCCCGACGACCTGCAGCTTAATGTTGGGGTTGACAATACGTTGTTTATCAAAAAGTCGGTAACGGAAGTGGCCGAAACCATTCTCATTGCCCTGGTACTGGTAATTCTGATTATTTATCTGTTTTTCCGCGATTGGGGCATCGCTTTCCGTCCGCTGATTGACATTCCGGTTTCGCTGGTTGCCACTTTTTTCATCATGTACCTGTTTGGATTTTCGGTGAATGTACTCACACTTCTTGCCATTGTACTGGCAACTGGCCTGGTGGTGGATGATGGCATTGTGGTTACCGAAAACATTTTCAAGAAAGTAGAAGAAGGCATGTCGCCCATTGAAGCGGCCATTGCAGGCTCCAACGAAATCTTCATTGCCGTTATTTCCATTTCCATTACGCTGGCAGCGGTGTTTTTGCCGGTTATCTTCCTGCAAGGTTTTGTGGGGCAGCTCTTTCGTGAGTTTGGCGTTGTCATCGCCTCTGCGGTATTGATTTCGGCCTTTGTATCGCTTACCTTGACGCCCATGCTCAATGCCTATCTCATCAAAGCAGGCGGGCACAAGAAATCGCGTTTTTACGAACTTACCGAGCCGTATTTTGAAAAGTTGAATTCAGGGTACGCCGATTCGCTGCAAGGCTTCATGAAACGCAAGTGGCTCAGCTTTCCTGTCATTCTCGGATGTATCGGTTTGATCGGTTTATTTTATACTATTCTGCCGAAAGAGACCGCTCCGTACGATGACCGCAGCTATTTGCGGGTGCAGGTAACCACGCCCGAAGGTTCGTCTTATGACTACACCGACCGGTTTATGCAGGAACTTACTCAGCTGGTCAACGATTCCATTCCGGAAAAGAAAGTAAACCTGATTATTACTTCTCCCGGTTTTGGATCTTCTTCTGTAAACAGTGGGCGCATGATTATGTCGCTGGTGCAGCCCGATGAACGCGAACGGACTCAGAAAGAGATTGCCAATAAACTTACCCAAATGACACGTGGCTATTCCGAAGCCCGTACGCTGGTCACCGAGCAACCCACCATCGCCGTAAACCGGCGCGGCGGCTTGCCGATTCAGTACATAATTCAGGCGCCGAATTTTCAGAAACTGGAAGAGAAAATCCCGTTGTTTATGGATGAGGTGAGCAAAGATCCCACCTTCTCTACTTCGGATGTCAACCTGAAATTCAACAAGCCTGAACTGAATGTTTCCATTGACCGCAACAAGGCCCAAACTCTGGGTGTATCGGTCATTGATGTGGCACAGTCGCTGCAACTGGCACTGAGCGGACAGCGGTTTGCGTATTTCATGAAAGACGGACGTCAGTATCAGGTTATCGGGCAGTTTGACAAGCAGGACCGCGATGAACCGCTGGACCTGGCTTCGATTTTTGTGCGCAGTACCCAAGGCGAACTGATTCAATTAGACAACCTGGTGACCATTCGCGAGCAAAGCAGCCCGCCGCAACTCTACCATAGCAACCGCTTTTTGTCGGCAACGGTGTCTGCTGGTTTGTCTCCCGGCATGAGCATCAGTGATGGCGTAGAAGCGATGGACCGCATTGCCGAACGGGTACTGGACGATAGTTTCTCTACCGACCTGGCAGGTGAGTCACGCGATTTTCGCGAAAGTGGATCGAATACATTGTTTGCCTTTGGATTGGCCCTGTTGCTGATTTACCTGATTCTGGCGGCCCAGTTCGAAAGCTTCATGGACCCGCTTATTATCATCCTTACCGTTCCCATGGCAGTAGCTGGCGCCTTATTATCGCTTTGGCTATTCGGACAAAGCTGGAACATTTTCAGCCAGATTGGTACCATTATGCTGATCGGCTTGGTAACGAAAAACGGGATTCTGATTGTCGAATTTGCCAATCAGTTGCGCGAGCAGGGCAAATCCAAGATGGAAGCCATTATGGAAGCCGCCGAATCACGGCTACGTCCCATTCTAATGACCAGCTTGGCCATCGCATTGGGGGCATTGCCTATTGCCGTTGCCTTGGGAGCGGCGGCCCAAAGCCGGATGGGCATGGGCGTAGTCATTGTAGGCGGCACTATGTTCTCGCTGATACTCACCTTGTTTATCATTCCGGCCATTTACGCCATGTGGTCACGCGGGCACAAAGTCAATCCGGAAGTACAGAAAGCGTTGGCATCTACCGAAAAACGGCAAGCAGGCATTTCCTTTCCCGACTGAAAATAGTATATTTTTAAAAGCCAAAACCGCTAGTGCCAATCAATGACACTAGCGGTTTTGGCATACAGGTCTTTCATTGGCTTACCATAAAATTGTATCCTACGCCTTTTATGGTAATGATCTGAATGGCAGGATCTTCTCTCAGGTAATCGCGCAGCTTGGTGATGTACACATCCAGATTCCGCGAATTAAAAAACGAATCGTCGTCCCAAACCCGCAGCAGCATGTCCTTGCGGTTGACAATGTGATTCTGATTTTCAGCCAGAATAGACAAGAGCTCCGTTTCCCGATACGAAAGTTTCCGCACCGTATCTCCCAATTTCAACTCATATCGGTGTGGATTGAATTCATAGTTGCCTATAGTAATGGACTGACTGGTTAAGTTCTGTTTCTGGTAACTGAGTTTCAATAGGTTCTGAATCCGCACAATGAGTTCTTCCATGCTGAACGGTTTCTTAATGTAGTCATTGCCACCCGTTTGAAAGCCTTTCAACACGTCTTCGGTCTGGTTTCTGGCCGTTAGAAAAATGATGGGAATACGCAGATTTTTTTGCCGGATGGAACCGGCCAACTCGTATCCATCGGTATGCGGCAGCATAATGTCCAGAATGCACACGTCAGGCTGGTAGTCGTCAAAAGCTTTTAAAACCAGTTTTCCATCGTCGACCATCTGCACATCAAAAGCCCGGCTTTCCAGACTTTCTTTGACGATCTTACCCAGAAAGGGTTCGTCTTCCACATACAACACTTTAGTTTTCTGCATAGAGTTTGGGTAAGGAAATGACAAAACAACTGCCCTTGCCGAGTTCGCTTTGCACGGTTATCAGCCCGTGGTGCTTTTCAACAACTTGAGCCACGTAATTGAGCCCCAGGCCATAGCCTTTGGCATTATGCACATTGCCCGTGGGCACGCGAAAAAACCGTTCGAAAATCTTCTGGTGAAACTCCGATTCGATGCCAATTCCATTGTCGGTAACGGACAATTCCACGCGGTTCAATAACTCGCGAAGCACAATGTGAATGGATGGGGATTGCTGGGAATACTTCAACGCATTGTCAATCAGGTTGTAAACCACGTTGGTCAGGTGAATAGTATCTCCGCTTACGGCAAAACCCTGCCCTTCGCAGGCAAGCTTTACCTGGGCGTGCATTTTGCCATAATACAGCTGCATCGACTGATGAACCTGTTCCAGCAGCTGCTTCATGTCTATGGGTTCCCATTCCAGATCCAGGCCTTTGTTTTCAAATACCGCTGCCTTTAATATTTTGTCCACCATCATGTTGAGCCGGTTTAGTTCTTGCTTCGAAATATCCAGGTAGTCGTGAGCCTGTGCCGGGTTTTGCATGGCATTAAAATTACTCAGCGCCTCCAGGGCCACTCCTACCGTGGTGATGGGGGTTTTGAGTTCGTGGGTGATATTATTTATAAAATCGTTTTTGAGCTGATTTAACCGACGTTGTCGCTGAAAGTTGCGATAAACCACCCAGAACGAAAACGAAGTAACCAGCATGAGCAGTGACGAAAAAAAAGCCTGCGGAAGGCATTTCCGGACCAGGTACGAACGGTACGCTGGAAAATATGCCTGGTAGCGGCTGTCGGTCGGAAAGCTGCTGAAAGGGATGGTCCGAAAACTGGCCGCCACGGGTTGCGGATCAGAAAAACCCGTTTGGCGAACTACCTGAAATTCCAGAGGAATGTTTGCCTTGGTTAATGCCTTCTGATAAGATCTGGAAATGACATTGACCGAAATGGAATCGACATCAAGCTTGACAATGAAGTTATAATTACTGTCTTTTTTGGTCAGCAAACGCACATTTCCCGCAATGCTGCTCAGAACTTTATCCGACGAATCGAGTCGCCGGGTCGAATTGATGTAAACCTGAACATTGGCGCGAGAACCGACCGAATCAACTTCCACCCCACGACGGTGCCCCATGATCACCCGCCCCGGTGCATGAGCCTGAAAAGGTGCAAACGGCAAATCGGGAGGCAAAGGCAAACGTTTCAAGGAATCGCCTTTCACCAGTTTCATGCTTTTACGCACCAGTGAATCCTGGATATTCAGCATCGTTTCCCGAAAAACGGCGTCGGTTTCGCGGTGCAGCAACTCGTATTTTTCATCGTACACTTTCTGCAACCACACCACCTGAAACAACAGCAACAAAAGCAGGCTGAGGCTCATGAGTACAATCGGCAGAAAAGGTGCGGTTTTCAGTTTCATCGTAAGCAAATTTACAGCTTAACGGCTACAACCCATACGCTTTTAACCTTAATTAACATTGTTTTCAGCTTCATTAACCCTGTGGCAGCGGAAGTCAAAGTAGCTTTGCTTTGAACAAAACAAATGCAACATGAAAAAGCTACTATTGCTGTTGGCTCTGGGCCTGGCCCACAGCGGATTTGCCCAAAACCAGGAAGGTGTGATTACCTATTCTCTCACTGTCAAGCTCGCGCCGCCACCGGGCGAAGCCGCGGTAAACATGCCTCCGCCGCCTGTTTTTAAAAACCAGTTGGTGTTTACGGGCAAAGAATCGTTGTACAAACCGGTTGAGGAAGAACCGGAAGAAGATATGTCCAATAGTGGCATGGTTCTCCGCATCAACCGCCCGATAGTCGAGATTTACTCGAATCTGAAAACGGGGCAAAAAATCGCGTCCCGGGAGTTTTTGGGCAAGCAATACCTGATCGAAGACAGCATCCGGAACACGCCCTGGCAACTCAGCGACCAAACCAAACAGATTCAGGGCATTACCTGCAAAAAAGCGACATATTACAACGCGGAACGCAAACGCACCTTCACGGCCTGGTATGCCGAAAACATCTATCTGTCGTCGGGGCCGGATGGATACGGCGGCCTCCCCGGACTGATTCTGGAACTGGATGCCAACAACGGCGAAATGCTTGCTACTGCAACGAAAATAGAACTACGCAAACTCACCAAAGACGAACCGGTAAAGGCTCCGGTAAAGGGCAAAAAAATCAGTGAAAACGAATTTAAGAAACTGCAGGAAGAACACATGCGTGAAATGGAAAAGCAAGGCGGCAATGTCCGCATCTTCAGAAACTGATCGAATGACAAAAGCCGTGAAGATCAATTCTTCACGGCTTTTGCTAGTAAAAACAGAAAATAGTATAGGTTGAAAGCACAAAACCCCTATCCATTGTAATTCTAATATCATTTCTGGCAAAATCAGTTTGAAAATTCTCACTTCTGCAAGTACTTCTCAAAGTTAGTATCTTCAGCTTTCCTATAAGCTTTGCGCAACCAATCATCATAAAAAGCTGAATTGGAAAAATATTTTCCTTTACAAAACACTTTTACTTTTTCACTTTTTCCCGTCCGCAAAATATCCAATAATACATCTGTTTCCAGGTCGCCAACACCCATTCCGTTTTCCAGATTATACAGATTAATCAATTCATCCGCAATTGCATCCACTGATTTGCTGTGGGTAGTTCGTTGTATATATACCGCCTGGCAAATAAATTCCAATCTTAATGAATTCAGGTTCATGTCAATGAAGGGTTTCTTTTTAATCCATGTGCTACTTTTTTTCAAATAGGCATAGGACTTTTTGAACATTTCAATTCTCTCCACTGTCGTACCTTTTATAAATTCTGAAGAGGTCAAGGGAGGCAAAGCTTCCAGATCCGCCATTTCTTCATTTGTGCCATAACAGTCACCAAAAAAATAAGAGAAGCCTCCTTCACATGTGGTCAACTCAAGAATATGAAATGTCAGATCGGGACCTCTTCTTTTCTCTGATTGTTGCCTTCTATTACGGTAAGCTTCGTGATAATTGTTTTCATTCATAAAGGCTTTTTTCAAATAAGCTTCATCGATAGGATTGAGCTTATCTTCTCTACTAACACAAGAAAAAAGCAAAGGTATTAATAACAAAAACCAGAAAAATTGTTGAGTAAAGTGGTGCATTTTCAGTATCGCTTTTCTTCAAAAGGTGAAGCTCAGTAATCTTACAAAAAAGTAAGGTTTTAACTCCTAAAAAGATACTATTCTTTCTGTATAAAGTAGTGGCAGACAGCACCGTTACATTACCGGTTTCTGCTGCATATAGTCAATTTTAGCGACACACTACAAGCTTATAAGTCCAACTAACTTTTCAACAATACATACCAACAATACATAAAAATCCTTTTGAAACCGAATGGTTGCACGTATATTTGCAACCATTCGGTTTCTTAATTAATAAACTACTCCAATGAGACGAGACATTTTTCAAGCAGTTGCAGATCCGACAAGACGCGCCATTATCGTCTTGATTTCATTGCAGGCAATGACCCCAAACGCCATTGCGGACAATTTCAACATGACCCGTCAGGCGGTCTCCAAGCATTTGCGCATCCTTACCGAATGCGAACTTGTCAAACAGCAACCGCAAGGCAGAGAGATTTATTATTCTCTTGAAGTTGAGAAACTGAAAGAGATAGATAGCTGGATGGAACAATTCAGAAAGATTTGGGAAACCCGGTTTACTCAATTGGACAACTTATTATCAACAATTAAAAACAACAAAAAATGAACAACTTGCTATTTGACTTTAAGGTTGACCAATCTACTAACACGGTAGTAGTGGAGAAAGAATTTGATGCAGAGCTTTCACTTGTTTGGGATGCTTTTACCCAACAAGAACTTCTTGACCAATGGTGGGCACCTAAGCCTTTTGAATCAAGAACGAAAGTGATGGAATTTAAAGTTGGGGGACGTAGATTTTATGCCATGGTTAGTCCTGAAGGGCAAGAGCATTGGTCACTTCAACACTACACATCGATCACGCCTAAAACAAACTTCAAATACACCAGTGTCTTTGCAGACGAAAATGAAAACCCGCATTTGCCTGGCTCCGAATGGGATTTAACCTTTAGCGAACAGAATGGCGTAACAAAAGTGATCATTGCTATTTATAACGAATCACAAGAGCGGATGCAAAAAATGATTGAAATGGGCTTTAAAGAAGGTTTCACTATGACATTAAACTATTTAGAGCAACTATTAGCAAGCAAAATTAAAAGTCTCTGAGAGATTGTCTAGGATTTCGATTTGAATGCCTTCCTTTTGGGATCTTCGCGCAACTAAAGTGATATTTCTAGTTGGCAGAATCGCATGTTGTGCGAAGATTTCGTCAAGAGGACAACTGGAGCACACAGAAAATAGTATCTTTTGAAAAGCCAAAACCCCACTTTTCCTGATTGTCGGTTTATCGTTTTAGTCTCACTTAATAGTCAAACCATATTGGGCTAACCCTATTTGAGCCAAAAGCATTTGCCTTTTTGTATATTTGATGCGGACAGATGACAAACATATGTCTGTTTATTATTTCACAGCAATTCTGCTGGACATCTACATCTATACTTAGCAGATACAGACTTTGCATGATTGACATTGAAACCAAAAGGCTTACAAGACTTACGGCAATCCTGACTCAATTACAGTCAAAACGGGTGGTGACTGCAAAAAAGCTTGCTGATAAATTTGGAGTAAGCAACCGAACTATTTACAGAGACATTAAAACACTCGAAAATGCAGGCGTGCCCATTCTTACTGAAGAAGGCCGAGGTTACAGCATCATGGACGGTTACAAAATTCCACCAATAATGTTTACCGAAGATGAAGCCAACGCGCTTTTAACAGCCGAACTGATCATACAGTCAAGCAAAGACAGCTCACTGATAGACAAGTTTTCAGAAGCGATTTCAAAAGTGAGGGCTGTGATTCCAAACAATATAAAAGGCAGAACCGAACGGTTGGAGCAAAAAATGGGTATTACCAATACCTACATTGACAATTCGCCAAAAAGCAAATATCTTCTGGAAATTCAGAAAGCACTGGTTGAAAATTCGGTTATCAGTATTCGCTACACAAACAAAGCAGGGCAATCGACACAACGCAATCTGGAACCTTTTGCCATTTACAGCAATCGCAATGACGAGTGGGTGATGGTTGCATTTTGCAAACTGCGAAAAGACTTTCGAACGTTTTCACTTACCAGCATTGATGAACTAACAACTACTGCCGAAAAATTTGAACCTCACAAAATGACATTCAAACAATATCTGGACAAAACATTTGGGAAAAAAGCGGCTAAATGAAACACTTAGCCGCTTTCAAAAAGGTTAGGCGAAATCGTCATAGAAGAACTGCTCTTTGACAATCTTGCCATTGCGAACTTCGAATACCCCGATTTGTCCTTTGATCTTCCTTTCTTTTCCTTTCATTTTCACATCCATTTCGGTCATCTGAGAGAAAAAGAAATTTGACACGACAGGTTCACTCATTTTACCACCATACATTTGGTCAACTTGCGAGAAGAATAACTTCTCTTTTTGTTGTAGGGCTTCAATACCTTCTGTAACTAATGGAAGATCGGTATCGTTTTCAGGTTCAATGCTAACCGCATCCGATGCATAAAGCTCGTCCTGGATTTGTTTGTACTGATGCTGTTGAATCAGCTCATAGTACCTTTTTGCCACTTCCTGTGTCGTCATTTTTTTATTTTTTAATTTGTGAGCCACAAAACTAGTTTTGGCGTAGGACAACAGTATGGCAAGGGTTTGAACTAATTTCAAAGATTTTCAGGTAACAAATAGAATATACATTTCTGAGAGCGATTCCTAACGAAAACATATGGACACATCAGTAAAAGAAGCAGTATGGTCTCAATTCGGAGCAAGCATTGACATGCTTATCAATGCAATATCAACTTCCCCTGACGGCTATTTTCTATCTAACAGGCGATTTTACTATATCGCTTTTCACAGTACAATCTTCATAGACTATTATCTGACAATCCCACCAAAGGACTTTTCGCCACTACTATCTTTTACTCAAACAGAACCAGAAAACAGGCCATCAGAAGCTATTGACGACTTAATACCCGACAGAATTTATAGTAAACAAGAACTAGTAGACTATCTTAAACAGACTCGGGAAAAGTGCAGGCAATTAATTTATGCTTTGACAGACGATAACTTAAGTAAACGGTTTAAAGAAGGAGATGAACCAGGCGATATGGATTACCCGATTTTAGAAATTCTACTCTACAACTTACGGCATACACAACACCATACGGCACAATTAAACTTGCTATTGCGACAAGATAGTAACACACATATGGAGTGGTCATTCAGAGCAGGTGACATACATAATGTATAATTAAACTAATAATAACAACGACAAAATCATCTCCGAATATTAAAAAATACGCCACTTTTTGCTTTTGCAGAGATACTGACTCTCAACTATTTAAGAAGTACATCTTTGCTCTTTGACAAGCATTTGTCATTTTGTATATTGGAGGTGCGACATCACGGAAAGTGAAGAAAACAAAAGGAACTTTAAAAGCATACAGAAATGAAAACCTTAACTTCAAAAAATATGGTTTGGACATTAATACTTAGTATCGTTACATTCTACGGAATACTCATAGCAGTGAACATTCCTGCTCCGTTTTTAGGACTTGACTTTGACAGTGGCCAAACGCCCAAACTGTGGTATGCCCCTCCGGGGTTTGTAATACCTATTGTTTGGTTTGTGCTATTCACTCTGTTAGGAATAGGTCGATACAACTTAATACAGACAGCGGAGACAAATTACCAATGGTGGTTATATGGCCTCGCATTTCTTTGTGCAACCTATGCTTATTACACGTTAGGATTTGCAAAACTTACAAATATTTCAGCCTTGTGGTTCGGACTTATTGGGAATATTTTGGTGATTTTGTTCGCAGCTTTTGTAGTTTACAAGCTGCTACCTGTAAACAAGATAGCAGCTTTGCTAACTATCCCTGTAATCGTTTGGACAGCATTTGCCAGTTTGATAGTCATTGGAGAAATGAAACTTGAAAAACATATTTAATTCAAGTGACAACTAATGACCAAAATCCTGAAAGGCAATGAATAGACAAACACGTAAGACTGACAAACACGTAAGACTGACAAACAAAACATGAAAGGAATGCGAAAGCATAATCCAGGTTTTGCAGCAGTGACGTGCAAACTTAGAACGAAGTATTCCCATTGAGTTTTAAACAGACTGTCACTTTTTGCTTTTTCTGGGATACTATTTTCACCTGCGAATCACACGCATCATGCCACCTCTGCGGCCTGCCGCCGGGTCAAAAGCTTTGTTGAGCGAGTACGTAAAACTTAGCATGAAATACCGCCCCAGTGACCGGATGCGTTCCTGTTCCAGGTAATTTACTGCGGATCGTTGGTTCACACCCAACGTCCGGTCAAGCAGGTTGATGCCCGACAGCTTGAGTTCGCCGCGTTTATTTTTCAGGAAAAACTTGGATAGCGAAGCATTCCAGATCGGAATTTGCTGGTAAAAATCATTGGTCAAACTCTTGTAAATGGAATAGTTCAGGCTCGTGTTCAGGTGAAAACTTTTCAAGAACGAAAAATTTGCTTCAGCCGAATACGTTTTATTCAGAAACGCCTGATTTTGCTCTTTGTTAAACTCGTAACTCGTTTGCTGATAGCTTAAATTGGCCCCCAAGGTGATGTCAAACGTTTCTTTGTAGCGATACTCATACGAGACATTGCCTGCGTTCACAGATTGGTTCACCCTGCTTTGTTGTTCATTCAATAGGTTGATTCCTTTGTCATACGTTGCCGATGCGCCGATGTTGAGCCGTCCATTCAAGGGTTTGATCCGAAACCCAAACGAGACATCGCCGTTCATACTCAGGTATTCTTTCACATTCACAGGCCGGATGGTCCGGACAAAATTGGAATCCAGGTTTTGCGAGTACACAATTTTGTTGGTGGTATAGGTCACGGAAGCCATGCTAAAGAAACTGGAAAAATTAGCCGGATTAAACGCCACATAATTCAGTTGCCAGCGGTGATTGTATTCGGGCCGCAACCTGGGATTGCCCACCGAAATATTCAACGGATCCGAATTGTCAACTACCGGTTGCAACTGACTAATAGAGGGCTCCTGAATCTGAGTTTCATAATTAAAGTTCAGGTGGCGACTCGTAGAGAAATCGTAGTTGAGGCGGGCATTGGGCAACAGATTGCTAAACGTACGTGCAATGGACGTATCGCGCGACAACAACTTGCCATTCAAGCTCGATTGTTGTCCGTGCAAGCCCACCGAAAAGGTATATTTCTTCTGATTGACCCGAAAGTTCATTCCCAACCGATTGTACGTAAAATCGCTTTTGTAGTGATTGGTCAGATTGATGTTGACGGTTTCGGTTTCATTGTCCACATCATACACCTGACGATTCACCTCATTTTGCCTTTTCTGATAGGCATAATTCACTTCCAGGTATTTTCGTTTGGCAATGGGTTCGGTATACGAAAACGTAGCCCCGTAGGTATTTGCATCGGTAGCCTGGTCATAATTTTGGCGCAGATTTATAGTTTGGGCAGGCTCACGGTAAAAAGTATTTTCCGATTGTAGCTTTCCGGTTCCATCATTATCGCTATGCACCAGGGTAAGGTTTGCAGAAAGCGTGCGACCTTTTTTCTGGAACCGATGGCGTAGCAGCAAATTACTGGTAAGGCTCAACGCATCTCCTTCGTTAACGTTTTTCCGGGTGCCTTCGTTTTCCAACTCTCCCGACTGGCGAAACGTCTGGCTCTGGCTATTGGTCTGAGCATCAGTCCGGTTGTAAGACAGATACGAGTTCCATTTAAGCGAATTCATGGAATCGATCTTGTGCTCCAGTGTAAAACTAAGCCGGTGATTCGCGTTCCGATTATTCTGGTTGTTTTTCTGCTGCGTCAGAAATGTCCCGTTGGGCAGGAAATTCTGCCGGTTCACCTCCTGATTAATGGCGTGGTTTAGCTGATTGAAAAAATAGCTTCCATTCAGTTCCGTCTTGCTGGTGAGTTGGTTATTAAAGTTAAGGCCGCTTGCCCAGCTTTTCATAAATCCGTAGATACTATTTCCAAACGACAGAGGTACCCCGTTCGAATTGTCCGAACTTACTTCAAACCGCACAGCCCCTCCCCCCGACGCCATACGTTGCAGAGCCCCCGTAAAGTTCATGTAGTCGTCAATCGAAAACCCTTGCTGGTTCACGTTGTTGCCCATTCCCAAAAATGAAAACTGGTTCTTTTTGTTGAAATAGTTGTAGTTCGCCTTGGTTTCAAATCGCTGATTGGTCCCCGCACCGGCCATGAAATTCCCAAAATTCAGTTTCTTGTTTTTGTCTTTCAGCTCCAGGTTAATCGTTTTTTCGCGCTGCCCGTCATCAATACCCGAAAACGAAGCCTGATCCGATTTTTTGTCGTACACCTGCACTTTGTCAATGGCATCGGCAGGCAAATTGCGTGTAGCCACTTTAGGATCACGGCCAAAAAATTCCTTTCCGTTTACCGTCACCCGCTTCACCGTTTCGCCCTGCGCCTTTACCGTTCCATCCGACTGCACTTCGATACCCTGCATTTTCCTGATCAAATCTTCGACCGAGCCGTTGGGTTTTACTTTAAACGAACCCGCATTGTATTCAATGGTGTCTTTTTTAAGCGTGACCGGAGCCTGTTCGCCTTTTACGGTCACTTCGGCCAGTTCATTGCTTAGGGGCATCAACCGGATTGTGCCCAGTTCCAGTAAGCTAGTCTGCAAATTTATAGTCTTGCTATACGGACGAAACCCGACAAAGGTAATTTTCAAAAGATACGAGCCTGGAGCTACGCTTTTCACCTCAAAGGCCCCGTTTTCTTCACTGCGTGTGAAAGCCGCCAACGACGAATCCGCAGTTTGCAAAAGCATGACGGTAGCAAACTCCAAGGGTTTTCCGGTGGTATCGGTCACGTTGCCTTTAACGGTAAATTTCTGAGCATAAGCAAATTGCATTGTGCCAACTAAAAAACAGAGGTACAGGTAGTATTTCATAGTTCGAAAGCGTTTAGGCTTTCAAAAGTAGGCTACCGGTGTGTGGAGATAGGTTAACGGTCATGGAAATAACGTTAACCAATGTTAAAAGCGACTGAGTTATAGAAAATAGTATGATTGAAAAACGTAAAACCCTGCTATTGCTCGCAATGACGGCCTGAGAAAATCCATTTAATCCCTAAAATCCGTGTAAACCTGCGGTCCCAAATAGTATCTTTTAAAAATTAAAAACCGGCCCATTCACTCCTTAACAAAAAAGGTGATTCCGTGTTAGAATCACCTTTCTGATAAAGCTTCCCAAGCCGGGCATGTCAATCCGTTTTTGGTTATTGATAGACGTAGCGTGTGATCTCGGGCGGCGTAGAATAGCCTTCTAGCCTGAGGGCACGTTCGGTAGGCATTCCCTTGTCTGAATACACATACGAAAAGAGTTCTTTGCTCGACGGAGTGATCCGGTAGCCGGGATTGTTTTTGTACAGCTTTATGCCTGGCAGAAAGAACTGGTGCGTCACATAAGGCATTGGATTGGTTTGATTGTCATAGTTGCCAAACTTGACGTCATACGAAAACTTCAGGTCCTTTTCCAGGCCGCTCTGTGCCGCAGAAACCGTAATCTGCGTCAGGTTATCATGGCTATCGTAGGAATAATCATTGACAATTAGCCATCCGTTCGGATTGGTCACATAGCTGATCTGCGTTTCTTTTTTCAGTTTGTCTCCTTCGTATGCAAACTTGTACCGGTACGACACTTCGTTGTAGCCGTTGTAAACCACTACTTCTGCTACCCGGTTGCCGTCATAGTGGTAAATGACATGGCCACTGTGCTTGGTAAAGTTGAGCCGTGTGGGTTTGTCCCCTTCATACACCACGGTGTAGCCCATATTGGAATAGGATTCGTAGCTGGCAATGCGCTGCTGGGCATCGTATCCCAATTTGATGTTACCCATCTGCACCAGTAAAGTGCCTGTACCCGATGGCGGCTGCATGATAACGGTGTCTTTCACTACCGAATCCTTGCCAACTGTATCCGGAGGAATCTGGCCGGCTCCGTCCTGCTTGTCAGGAACTTCCGTTTGCGGTTTCTCAGAAGGCTTGGGCTGAATGCTGTCTTTGTTACAAGATGACAGAGAAAGGACCAGGCTCAGGCTTAGCCCAAGCAGCATGTGCATTGTTTTCATAGTGTAGTGAATTGTTGTAGTGTTTAAAAAATTTGACTTATACGAGCAAGACAAGACTGTAAGACCAACGGTTGCCTGACACTGAAAAAATTTTCAAGTGTATTTTCCCAGATCAGATTGCAGTTCTAAAACCATCTGTTGCAAAATGTTTTTTCAAGCCAGGCAACCGTTTATCCGCTAATTCTGTCTTATCTCACAGAACCGGAAATGTATTTCCTGACCCTCATTATTTTTAATTGCAAAATGAACACAAACCGCAACCTGTATGGAATTTTTGTTGGCGTAATGGCTGGTCTGCTGGCTCTTACCGGATGTGATACAGAAACACCCGATGTTGTCCCCAAAGCGTATGAAGAATTTCACCTTTACGAAGACGACATTTATGTTTTCAATGGCGGCGGTATTATTCGGCTGGACCCGTTGGGCAATGACAGCCTGAAAACAGCCGTAAATGTGACATTTGGCCAGCCCTTGCACGGCAAACTGACAGTGGAACCTGACGGAGATACCTATTACAAGCCTGATGAAAATTTCTACGGGACAGACAGCCTTATGTACAGAGCTTGCAATGACAAAGATTGCCAGTCAGAAAAGATACGATTGCATGTTGAAAAGCCCCTTGACCCGAACAATTGTACAACTGTGCTGGGGGCCGACTCTCTGGAAACGACTAAAAATACGCCCAAAGGCATCCGGATTTTTATGAACGATGTGTTATGTCCACTGGCAAGCAAATCCGTGTTTTCTCCGCGAAAGGGCACATTCAAGACCATCGAATACTCAGGCAGCTATAAAAACACCATATACATGTATTACCCACCCAAAGACTTTGTTGGGGAAGATTCCTTTCGGTATCGGGTGCATCCCGACCCGGCCAATTACGACAAAGTGTACATAGAGGTGGTGGTAAAAGTAACCGTCAAATGAAGGACGACGCACTAAAGCACAAAAACAGAACTCTACTTATACTCCAATTCACTTAGTCCGTGTACTCTGAACAAGAAATCATTGCGGGTTGTCAGCAACAGAAGGCCACTTATCAGGAAAAGCTTTACCAGCTTTATTCCCGACGCATGATGGCCGTCTGTGTGCGCTATACCCGCTCACGGGCCGAAGCCGAAGATATCTTTCATGAAGCTTTTGTAAAAGTGTTTCAGCACATTAACACCTACCAAGGCGGATCGTTTGAAGGCTGGATGCGGCGAATCTTCGTCAATATGGCGATCAACTCCTACCACAAAAACCGAAAATACCAGGATCATGTCGACTATGCAGCCATTGAAGATATGTCTGGCACTGACGACAATATTATCAGTAGCATCAGTAGCCAGGAACTGCTGGGAATGATCAACCAGTTACCCGAAGGCTACCGATTGGTATTCAATCTTTACGTAATCGAAGGGTTTAATCACCGGGAGATTGCGGACATGCTATCCATCGCCGAAGGCACCTCCAAATCGCAGCTTGCCAAGGCGAAAAGTTACCTCAAGAATATCCTTCAAAAATATTCGGTTTCAGAAAATGCTGACTGACAAAGAACAAGAAGAAATACGGCGTAAAATGCAGGAACTCGATGCAGAGCCCCCGGCCATGGGTTGGCGCAAAATAGATGCCGAACTCCGCCCCCGGCGTCGCTGGCGCTGGCTGTTTTGGCTGTTGCCTGCAGTGGTTTCTGTGGGTGTAGGCAGCGCTGTACTTCTGCTGGTTGAGCCTACCGCTACCGATGGCCCACAGGGAAATAAGCTAACCAACCGTCCTTTAGAGGCTTTGTCTAACCCAAAACAACCTGAAACAACCACTCAAGCAGCACTTAGTAAAGCTCCGAAAGAAACATCCGTCTCAATAAACAAACCTGTTCCTTTGGCTAACCCAAAAGCTGGCAAAGCTTCGCTTAAGCCAGCTAAAAACCTTGGTTCTTCGCCAGCAGGAAACAGGCAGATAAAGACGTCTAAATCTTCTTTCAAGCAGCTATCCATTTCAAAGGAAAGGATTCTTTTAACAAAACGAATAGCCCGTTCTGAACCAACTAAAAAATCACCAGAAACCGAGACTACAAATTCTCAAAATCGATTGGCTAACGAGACACCAGCTCAATCGCTCGGCTATTTGTATGGCAAGGGTATTACGCCAAGTTACATTCAGGCCAAGTCTCCACAATTGCATTTTTCACCTCTTCCGTTAGCAGAGCCAAATGAAATTATTCCGGTAAAGCAACGCCAAAAAACGCCACCCGAGTGGACAGTCGGTGTATTTTTCACGCCGCGTTATGCATTCCGTAAATTCATTCCTTCCGTTTCGGACGAAATTCTGATTACGCGCCTCAACAATAAGAACCAGTCCAATACGCAGCGACTGGGTTATGAGCTGGGCATAGAAGTGAGCAAAGCCATTGCCCCTAATGTATACATTGAAAGTGCCATAGCCTGGATGCAATTACAGGAAAATGTATCGTATGCGTATGCCACCGACAAAATAGACACAGTAATCCGAACGGTATCCGGCAACAATCAATTGCAGGTAACCCCTGTCTATCAGACCAACGAACGAATGCTCGTCAGTTCGTATGCTTATGGAAACTGGCGGCTGGGGGCCAGCTATTACTTCTGGCAAAATGCCCGTCGCCGGTTCAGTGTAACGCTTTCGGGAGGAGTTAATCTGCTGGTAAAAGGAAAAACACACCAATACATTAATGGTGTTCTGGACGAAACTGTTGTCTTTCCTTCTCGTAACAATCTCCTGGAACAAACTAATTACAATTTGTCATTCGGATTGGGTTACAACATTGCCAGTGGCCGTGCGTACGAATTAAAGGTAATGCCTACGTTTAACTATTTCCTGGGCTCTACGTTTCAGTCACGCGAGCCTTTCGGACTAAAGCCGTATTCACTGGGTATCCATTTGCAGATCAAACGACGCTTTGTAAAGGCCAGAAGTTGAAAATAGTATCTTTTCAAAACGAAAAGCCCTCGCTTTATGAACAATTTCAAAAAGCGAGGGCTTAGATTATTTTTGCTAGTTTACAAGCTGATCCATGTTTTCTTATGTGAGAGAAAATCCCAATGCACTAAGTTGAAACAAATTGCACCTGAAACAGACATGCGCAAAATAAAAATGCCTGTAAATATTTAATTTACAGGCATTTAGCAGATAAACGTGTAGTCCATACGGGAATCGAACCCGTGTTTCATCCGTGAAAGGGATGCGTCCTAACCCCTAGACGAATGGACCCTTTTCTAAAATCGTGGCGCAAAGGTAGAGGTATTAGTAATACAAAGCAACTCTACTCCGATGTTTTTTTGAAAAATTATTTCGGCTTTTTCGATCAAGCCTCTTCATTGTGCAACCACGCCTTTTTTGTCAATAGCTCATCTTCTGTTTCACGGTAGTCGGGGTCATCCACGCAGCAATCTACCGGACATACGGCGGCACACTGAGGTTCTTCATGAAAACCCATACACTCGGTACACTTGCCGGATACAATGTAGTAATATTCGTTGGAAACAGGATCTTGAGCAGTTTTTGCATCAACTACAACACCATCTTCCATTTCTACTTCTGTCAAATCCGTGCCACCCGCCCACGTCCATTCTACTCCTCCTTCGTAAATCGCCGTATTGGGACATTCCGGTTCACAGGCTCCACAGTTGATGCACTCATCAGTTATCATTATGGCCATAAAATATGCTTGCTGTTTTGTAGGTTCTCAATTAAAGTAAGATTCGGATTGCAAAATTACGTACTTAAAACTGTTTTAAAAACAGAATTGTTACCAATTTTGTCACAATTTGCAGATAAATCACAGCGCTGATCCTAACTCCGGGTTAGGCTGTAACCAAAATAGTATCTTTACAAAAGCAAAAACCTCTATGACGATTCAAGATAGAATGGCAGCGTTTCTTGCGTTAGGAAAGCAAATACATGCACTTCCCAGCGAACAACTATATGATTGGCAAACGCGTGCCCGTAACGAAAATCCCTGGTTTACTCCTGACAGTGTTGCCAGTGCACTGACCGGAATTTCGTTTATGTTGAGTGATTTACAATTAACTCAATGGCTCCAAAAGTATTCAATCCAGCCCAAATCACCGCTAAAAGTAGGCGTTGTTATGGCGGGCAATATACCAGCGGTAGGCTTTCACGATTTCTTATGTGTGTTGTTAAGCGGCCACATTCTATTAGCTAAGCTCAGTTCACAAGATACGGTGTTACTAAAAGAGATCGCCAAATTACTACTTGCGATTGAGCCCAGATTTGAAGAACAGATTCGCTTTGTAGAACGCCTCACTGACGCGGATGCTTTCATTGCGACAGGAAGCGATAACTCGGCGCGTTACTTTCATCACTATTTTGGCAAGAAACCCAATATCATCCGCCAAAACCGAACGTCCTGTGCCGTGCTCACCGGCGACGAAACAGCGGAAGAATTACTGGCACTGGGGCGGGACATCATGCAGTACTTCGGATTGGGCTGTCGCAATGTAGCCAAACTTTACATCCCTTCAGATTACAACTTTACGCACTTTCTCGATAGCATTCAACCATTACAAGACATCATTCACCATTACAAATATGCTAACAATTACGATTACCAGAAGGCGGTATTGCTGGTAAATCAGATCCCTCATTTTGACAATGGATTCCTGCTTTTGACCGAAAACGAAGCATTGGCCTCACCAATGGCTGTTGTTTACTATGAACGGTATGCAAGCTTTGCGGAGGTAGAGTCTTCTGTAAACGCTAATCGCGATAAAATTCAATGCGTTGTAACCAAAGAGGGCCTTTTGCCGGATAGCCTTTATTTTGGTCAAACTCAGTCTCCTGCTGTGTGGGAATACGCTGATGGTGTAGATACCATGCAGTTTCTTCTTTCGTTACCTGCCTAACTCCGGTCAAACAGGAGGTTTTGCCTTCCCGTCAGATACTATTTTGAAACGCAAAAGGCAAACCGGATTGGTTTGCCTTTTGCGTTTCTATACAGATTGTTATACTTATTTTATGCTCTCTTCCCGAGAACGATTGGTTACTTTTAGTACCGATGTTTTCTCAAAACCTTTCTTCGTCTTCAACTCTTCTCCTTTTTTCTGCATGTCTTCCAGGCTGCCCGATTCTATGTATACGTAGTAACGTTTTGTTTCGGAGTTGTATCCTATCTTAGGATCAGACTGATTTTCGCCATAAGTACCATGTTTTAACCGAAGCAGTTCTTTTTGAGCATCCTCTATATTCTGATACGAATTGACAACCAAATAATTGCCTGAATTCATATCGTTGGAAGACTCCCCTTTGCGTATGGTTTCCAGTTGAACTCGCGGCGGCTGTTTTGTATCGGTTTTACCCGGAATTTCTTTTGGCGTATTCTTACTGGCTACTCCACTCTTGGCAGGCGCCTTGCCGGGCTGCGTTGATTTTGACTTTTTCACCTGGCTTGCCACAAATGCATCGTTGGTTTTGAGACGTGCCCCACCCCTGGCAATGGTCTTGCGTTTTCCAACCCTACCCAAGTACACACCTAACTGAATTTCGTGTGCAGGATTGGAATAATCATATTGTTTTGAATTTGCTAGTTTGTACGCATAGCCGACGCTGAGCTTTTTCGCTTTATAGCCGACAAAAGCCGCTCCCCCAAAATCGCTCCGCCAACTTCCGCCAAACCACACTTTTTCATCATAAAGCAAACGAGTGTTCAGTTCCATACCCGAAAAAGCATCGGCAATGGACCGATACAAAAACATAGGCCGGACAGTCCACCGCTCATTCACTTCCCAATCATAGAGAAAGTAAAGAATCTGGCTGCTCAACGGATTGATTTTCATTGCGGAAGCACTTTGCCCATCCGTTGCCTTTATCGTGGAAAAGCCCAATAGTTTGGGAAAAGAGAGGCCAAACTGAAAGCCACGAATCTGGTAATTCAACCCAAAAGAAACGTCAGGCTGAATTTTTCCATTGAGTCTGGCAATAGCCGGATCACTCATATTGACCCCGTCCGGATTGATGCCGTTAAAAAAGAACCCACCCGTAACGCCCAGTCGCAAGGTATGCCATTTCTTACCAAGAATCAGCTTCTTGGCAAACGTACCCGACATGCCTGTACTCTGTAAAATACTCCGACGGAAAGTATAAACGTTGCCACCAAAGGCCAGTAACTGTTCCTTTTGTTTGGTAAAGGGAGCATCGGCACTAAGCGAGATATGCCGTGGCGCATCGTCAAACCCAGAGATAACCTGCTGATGGTAAGTCAAAAAACCAGTAAGTTCTTTGTTGTATCCCGCCATTGCCGGATTTAACAAATACAGATTATTAGAAGTCTGAATGTAATAATTAGGATTAGGACTCAGCACTTGTGCCTCCACCTGCAGTTTACTCAGCAACACACCCAGTGCTAGTAACGTAATTCTAATCCATATCAAAATAGTATCTTTCAAAACTCAAAAACCTAGCCGGTCAGTTAATTACATTGATATTCATTGAATCTGAATATAAATAGGAGGTTTTTATTTAACCAGAAGAATGCTGCCACGCTTTACTTCCTGCTTTTTGTCATCGGTGATGATATAGTAATAAGCGCCTTGTGGCAATGGCTTTCCGTAGCTTGTTCCATCCCACACCTCATCATTTATAAAAGGCGGCTTGAGTGTATTGACGGGCTGCCCGAATTGGTTGATGATTAATACTTCTCTAATACCAGTCATTGAACTTATTCCTATTATTTTCCACCAATCATCAATAGAATCCTCATTTGGTGAGAATGCTTTCATAAAGGTTATTGTAGGAGGAGGAGGAGGTACAGGAGGAGGTCTCACAATGACTTTCACCTCTACACGTGTAATACCTCCCCGATCATCTTTCGCAATTATATTGAACGTATACTCTCCTTCTGCAACATCCTTTAATTTCAAATTACCTTTAAAGTCATCTATCAAAATAGCAGCAGGTCCAGCTATCTTCTCCCAATATATGGTAACAGTATCTGTACAGTCATCTGTTGCCATTCCCCAAAGTGATAATTCTGGAATAGTTTTGGAGTCGCTGCTCCTGACTGTATCAATAAGTGTAATAGGAGCATTAGCGATTGGAGGAGTATTATCCTTCTTAACAATGCCTAATCTAAACCACTGTGAGTAGCCTGACAAAGTTGGTGTAACCGCTTTTAATCTATAGTTGTAAACTCCGGTTGTTAAGCTGGATATATCTACTTGAATAGGATTTGTATTACCAATACCAAAGGGATAAGTCACCGCATAGTTGATTGGCTGTCCACAATTATTCTTATAATTGTATTCAAATAAAACATCAACAGAATTAGTAATATCGTTACCATTACTATCATAAACCCGTAAAGTTAATGTTCCACTAGAAACTGTTAGGTTGCCCTCAAATTTGCTAACAACATCAATAATCAGACCTTGAGCGGCCACCTGAATTGTGCAATAAAAAGCTAGTATCCAAAGTACAACTATACTTCTAACATTAAGATATGTAGGTATGAACTGTACCATTTAATTTATTTGTATAGAACTTATATAGATTTCTTTATTATGACTTATTTTATTAGCGATCTATTACAATTTGCTTCTTAATCGTATCTATTCCATCATTTATCTCAACCACATAGACTCCTGGGCTTAAATTAGATACAGGTAGTTTAATAGCCTGTTGCCCAAATGTCAAATTATATTTGCCGCTCACTAGTGGGTTGCCAAGAATGTTATAAATAGTTACATTTACACTTTTTGAAGAATTGCTTTCCTCTATTAATGATACCATGAGATTATCATCTGCAGGTATCGGATATACTAAATATTTAGCTTTTATTTGAATAGTCTCGATATTTGAAAATTCCAATGTGCCATTTGTATTCTCTATCTTCAAACGATAGTAGGAAGTTCCTTCCAGAGGTGAGTAATCGTTAAAGTAGTAAGAATGAATAGTATTGTCCTTCTTTGCTGCTACGCGGCCTATCGACTCATAGTTTTGTCCATCAGCAGAACGTTCAACAATAAAATCGTTCATTGCTTCTTCTTTCAAAGTTTTCCAATCCAAGCGTACCGATTTAGAGTTTTCAAGGCGTGCCTTAAATTCTAAAAGTTTAGTAGGAAGTGTTACCAAACATCCTACAGTAGCTGGTTGTCCAACAATACGGCAACTTGCAGACCGAGTATTTCCATCATTCTCACTTGCAGAATATGCAAATATGACAGAACCTATAGGTATTTGGCCATCAGGAAATAAGGTCAAAAATCCAGGAGAGTTAATTATATCATTAAATGTTAGCTCAACATCATCTGGGTCAAATACTGCAGAATTATTAACAATCAAAGAATCAGGTGCATATGTACGACTGTTGGGGTTTGAAAAGCTGCAGTTGGCTACACATTTTTTGACTATCCACAGATAGTGTGGCTTACGATACGTTTTGCCTTGTGGAGAATAGCGAATAGGATCTGCGGTGTAAGTGTTAGAAGAAGGATCATTGCAGACCGTTCCTTGGTTTAAGGTCAGTGATGGCCCGCAAGGACGGAAAATAAAATTATCAATTGCGAGATCATTACCATTGCCACCTGGAGCACGATTACGAACAGAAACTTTGATAGAATGGGAAGGTATATTCTTTGTGACAAATGTAAAACCAATACGATGCCATTTTTCATCATTTGCAATCGTAATTGGAGGAATATATACAGGTACATCGTCCAGTAATATTTCAATTTCTGGATTTAGCGATCCGCATGTCTGTGTACCGCTCATACCTCGGGTAGCAGCCCCCAACCCACTGCTACCATTCAAATCTGTACCTGGGAAAGCAAATTGACTAGCTCCTGGTTCTAAATCATTTCGATAATAACATTCATAGTCATTCAACCCCAAGGAAGCATTATTGTGATATGCTAAATTGGTTATAGATTTAGTATTGGCATTAAAGAGATTAATGATATCACAGTAGAATTCATATTGAGTACCATCACAAATTCCAGATACGGTCTGTTCAAAAAATTTACCCCGACTATAGGCAGCGTTTACAACCATCATATTACCTTTTTGGGCACCACTATTATCATATGCCGTAATCCATATTGGTCTAAAGATATTTTCATCAGCGGTTTGTATACCATCCCCATTGTAATCTACCCAGTCACTACCTCCGCCAAAAGGGGAACGACTCTGATTCCCTACATAGTAGCTTCCGTCATTAGGCATACTGCTCTGATTCGGTCGATATAAGAAGGCAGGTGCTATTGTCGCATAGGTAAGACCGTTAAAGCTAGTCGACCCTCTTTCAAATACAACTCTTGAATTAATGTTGGTTGCATCACTGAAATTAGGATTTCCGATAGTACCAAAAAACACGGGGGGTGTAGGGGAATACGGACTTGGATTGTTAGTTGCTGGGTTCAAGGGTGCTATTACAGGATATGGAGCTGCATTTACAGGTTCATATGCATCATTGTAAGGAGCATTTGAACCTAGTTCCTCTGTAGGATCGATTGAACTTACAGATGCAGATTCAATACTTCCCAAGTCCCCTCCAGTATTTACATTAAACCCTGGGGTTCCTCCTGGCTTGTCTATAATACCATCCCCATTCGTATCTATACCGCTTTCGCATAGGTCACGCAATACAGATATTGTTTGAGTAGCGAGTGCAGCTTGGTCATAAGTTCTTGCAAAACGTAATTCATCAATATTACTAAAACCAAAATCTGCACCACCTTGATAAGCTACAGCATTAAACGAAAGATCTACACCTGTGAGGGTTATATCAGCAACAGGATCTTTCGGTATATCAATTGTATTAGATATGCCATCAGAAATTACAGAAGTAGTAGCATCATTATAATATTGGCTGTGATTATTAATTACATATAAGCGAATCCTTGTATCGGTTTCTGAAATATAGTCAACTCGAGTTACCAACAAGGTAAACTGATCGGGTTTGATTAGTGAGCTATCTACTGGCGCAGTACCATTGGCAACATAGGCCTGATCATTGATATACAATCCCCACTTACGGGTAGCGCCACTTCCAAAAGGAGTTCCATTCATTGTATTAGGCAAATAACCAATACATATTTTGGAAGTAGGGTTGGCATCCCATACATTGCCAGGAAGAGAGCTCCCAACATTGTGCAACCGTATATACGCATCCTGATTTATTCCTTGTGGACTCGCAAATGCACCACCACTAGGATTAGTACTGTTGATACGTGCTAAGAATCCGAACCAAATAGTACTTCCGGCAGAACCTAAAGCAGTTCGTGTAGTATAGGTTCCGCCTGTAGATCTACGATGATGGGCAGGCCCTCCGCTTAACAAACGAATAGGACTTACAGGCAGTGTTCTAGAAAAACGTTCGTCATTGTTGTTACCAGCTCCTACACCGCCACGGAAATAAAACTCATTTGTATACGATACATCTGGAGCATTATTAGTTTGATTTGTTTCCTGCAAGATTTCGTATTCATAAAAATAACCCGCGGTACTTGTTTGTAACCGACGACCTATCGTATTCCCTCCTCCTCCTACAGCGTAAAAACCAACATTAACTAAGCTAAATGTTTCATTGGGATTAGGGCTATTAATAGTTGTATTAGCTGTTCTATTACTAACCACATATGGAGAAGAACCGTTACCAAGCCAATCACCTGCCCACCCAAGTGCATAAGAAGAGTTACTCACCTCGTTGTTGGTTGTGTTGATGTTATGTAGAGGTAATGTGGTTAGACTAGGGGTTGAAGCTACCGTTTGGCGTATATCATACTTAGAGGATCTGGCTGGAGGACCAATAATATCCAGTGTATTAACTTTACCTACATCTCGCGAAGAAGGGCGCTGTCCTGTTCCTGCTGCCTGACGAAACGTACTACTATAATAGTCAAACCCTTCATAGGCATATACACGCTTGTTTACTGGATCTGTAGAATCATAGACCTTAGTTTGAGCTGATACTGTAACGATCCCAGACCAGAATAAAAAAAATGCTATAACAGGATAAGAGAGTAAAGATTTTTGTTTCATAGCTGTAGTAGTAAATACTGAATTGCCTGATTAGCAATAGTAATTCTCTTTTCAATTTTAAGGTTGCCTGTAGAGTTTTTCAGCAAAGTAAAATTCGCTATCTTTTATCTAAGATGCCTGTCGTATTCGGATATCACTTTACAGTGTAATATTTATCGAAATTTTTCGACGATTCGTCGATAAAAAAGAACTTCTCGTCGCTAACCTCAACAGAACCAGTCAATTAACCTTATCAATGTTTGTAAATGCTCAAATCAGGCTTGACAGAGACTTTTAAAAATTCTTTTTTCCTCTCAGAACTCTGCGCTTTTCTAGTTCAAATCTCTCTTCCTAAGCTAACCATTTGGAAACCAAACAATTCGTAAAACCCACTAACAAGCGTTGGCCCCAACAATAAAAAAACAGAAAAATACTATGTTTTAAATGTTGAAAAGTGCACACTTTATGAGGTACATACTTTGAGGTGGAGAGGCTTTCATTAATGAGTTTCTGGAAATTCCATAAATGAAAAACTCCTGTAAAGAATATCTTTACAGGAGTTCTTTTTGAAGTTTACCGCCAGATTTGAACCCAGCCTTTGTAGGTTTGTTCACCTGCAATGTCTATGGTATAGTAGTAGACGCCATCTGGGTAACTGCCACCATCCCATTCATTTTTGTAATCGCGGGTTTCAAATACGGTGCGTCCCCAACGATCTACAATTTTCACAAACGTTCCCGCAGGAAGTTTGGTGATGAAGAAGGTATCGTTCACACCATCACCGTTGGGTGTAAAGATGTTCGGTACGACAAACTTCAGTTCCCTAATTTCGGTATCCTGTACTATCATACAACCGTTGGCATCGCGTACATATACTTTCAGCAAACCAAGAGGCAGGCCATTGATCACTGTATCTATTGGGATAGACATGTCTTTGATTACTGCCCAGTTCTGTCCGTCCACACTTACCTGATATGGCGCCTGGCCACCGGTGATGTCATACACCATTACTCCACCTGTAGGTTCTTCGGCAATGGATGGCGTTGTCTTCACTTTATATGTGATGCGGTTACCTACCCGGAAATTGAATGGAAGTGTACCACAACCTGCATTGTCAGTGATAATCATTGAATAGTCGCCATCGGGCAAGTCTGTAAATACGTAGCGATTCGCAAACAGATCGCCGGTTACAATTGCCTTCCGGCCACTGATGGTGATTACATAAGGTGCCATACCACCCCGAATGCTATCAACAATTACAGTGTTACAATCCTGGCGACGAATAACGTATCTCACAGAATCAGGGCCTGGAACTGTAAATGCTTGAATATTCGGACACACATCTGTCAAACTTTCTCTTATGTACATCTTATATGCTCCGGAATACAGATTCGGGAAGTTTGGTGTAGTAAAGAAGTTTAAGTTATCCATTGAGTAATAATACGTCTTACCAGGAATTGGATTGGCAATCACCACCGCTGCCGAACCATTGTTAGTACCACAGGTAGCAGCTGTTGTGTTTACAGTGAATGGTATTGAGCCCGCATTGATAATGATTCGTTTTGCCTCCGTACGACAATCCGAGCCATATTCAATCACAATGTCATACAGACCGGCATCCAGATTTTCGAATGTGGTACTGTCTGTTGTAATGTAACGATACGATTTGCCACCGTTGATACTGATGCCGTATTCGACCGGAGAACCTGTTTCGATGCCTCCCTGAATCTTGTAAACTGTAATACTTGCCTTGTCAGTACCTGAGCAACCAATATTGGTATTTGTTACATTATAGGTTACTGCTTTCGAACCACGAATGGTGAACGGCTTGGTGCTGGCACAGGTATTCTTTGAAGCATCCCGTACATACATAATGTAATCGCCAGGAGTCAGATTATCAAAGATTGGCGATGTCTGGAACTCAGAGTTATTCAGACTGTATTTGTACGGAAGAATACCTCCTGCCGGGTTCTGAACCTCTATGGCTCCTGTCGGATCTGCACAGGTGGCTTCTTTGGTCTGCTTGATATCAAACGTAATTGTCGCAGGCTCAATCAATGTGTACTCAAACGGATATTCGCAGCCCGACTGATCTTTTACATTGATGATGTGTTTGCCAGCAGATAGTGCCGTAAATACACCCGATGTCTGATAAGCACCTCCATCGATGTTGTATTGGTATGGAGCCTGTCCGCCGGTTACATTCGTCATCCGAATCTCGCCATTGTTTGAACCCTGGCATGTTGGATTAATCAAGGTTGGACTACCTGCTGTCACTGCATTCGGTGAACTCAGGCGCAGTGAATAAACCGCCAAACATCCCCGGCTATCTTTTATGTATACTTTGTAGCTTCCATTACCCAGATTGCTGAACTGCAGAGTCTGTTGGTAATTGACCAGACTATCCATGCTTACCTGGTAAGGTGCTACTCCACCTGCAATATTGCTGATGACAATCTTGCCATCTTTCACATTACAGATTGTCGGATTAGTAGGTGTTACCGTTGCTGTAATCTGAGTTGCCTCGCTTACAGTTATTGGATAAGAAGCCACACAAGTGCTTATTTTATCGCGTACATACAGCAGATAGGTATTGGCTTTCAGACCGGTAAACAACTCACTGGATTGATAGTTGATTCCATCGATTGAGAACTCGTAGCTTCCGCTTCCACCACCAACATTGATCAGGCGAACCGCCCCATCAGACTTACCGAAGCACGATGCAGGAGTTACCTGTTCTGCCTGAGCAGACACTGCATTCGGCGATGTTAGAGATACGGTTATTGTTGCTGTACACTTATTGGCGTCGGTAACCAAAATAGTATAGATTCCATTGCCTAAACCACTGAATACATTGCTGCTTTGAGTAGCGCCGTTGTTCAATTGATACGTCAGCGGTGCAACTCCGTCGGTTGCATTGATGGTAATGTTACCGTCTTTGCTTGAACAGGTTGTCGGTTGACTGGCCGTTGGTGTCAGAGCCAGTTTGCAACATTCGGCAGCTGTCACAGTTACCGGGAAGGTAGCCACACACGATCCATTTTGTTCTTTAATGTACACAGTGTAGGCATCTGCAGCCAGGCTAGCAAATGTAGTGTTACCTGTAAAGTTGGTTCCATCCAGTGAGTAAACAAACACACCCGACCCCCCATTTACATTGCTAATTACGATGCTTCCATCTGCTTTGCCACACGATGCCTGTTGGCCTTGTGCTACGGTAGCCGTGATGGCCTGTCCACCAATTACTTGGATAGAGGCAGAGAACTGGCAACCTTTTGAATCACGGATGGTTGCTTTGTATGTTCCTGGATTCAGATTTGCAAATACAGTATCCGAAACAAATGTGCTACCATCCACACTGAACTGATAAGGAGCCTGCCCACCGAAGACATTGGTAAAGGTAATGGTTCCTTTGTCACCGCACGATTTTGGCTGATTTACGATGATGATACCAGCCACGTTAAACTTAGTTGCCACCGTCGCCTGGAATGAAGCAAAACAAGCCAGGTCATTTTTATCACGAACGAAAATAGTATAGCTACCAGCACCCAAACTCGTAAACATCGGATTAGCCTGATAGGTTATCCCATTGTCAATCGAGTATTCGTAGCTGCCACTTCCACCCGATACATTGATCAGAATGGCTTCGCCATCATTTACACCATTACACAAAACGGGATTCGTAAACGGAATTGCTGTAAGTGTACAGGTTGGCGGCGTACAAGTGAAAGTTTTCACCGTAGCTACACTTGTAAATTCACAGTTATTTGCATCTGTAATCCGGATGGTATATATACCCGGTGTTACCGCACTGAATACATTGCCTGCCAGGTTTTGCACGCCATTGATATAGTATTTGTACGGAGCCACTCCACCATTAACTGTTACAGTAATGGATCCATCATTCGACTTACATGCAGTTTCGTCTGTTGTAACCAATGTAGCTGTAAACCCAATCGGAGCGGTAATCACTACTATCTGGCTATACGTACATTTGTTGGCATCTCTTACTATTACAGTATAGCTTCCATCAGCCAATCCCGTAAAGGTGGCAGAAGCCTGGAAGTTTATCCCATCAATCGAGTATTCATAAGGCGCCGTACCATTTGCTTCATTAGTGATGGTAATGTTACCATCTGTTAAATTACATGAAGTTGGATTTGTACTGCTTACACTTGCCGTTAATTTGCAAGTTGTACACGCAGTAGAAACAGTTGTGGATGAAACAAACTCGCAACCATTGGCAGCTACCACACGAATGGTATATGTAGCGGCTACTAGGCCATCAAACGTATTGGTATTGATTCCAGCAGGGTTTGGCACGCCATTAATGTAGTATTGATATGGACCAACTGCACCTGTAATTCCGCTTACTGTGATCGCTCCATCCGTTTTGCCACAACCTGTTTCGGAGGTTGGATTTAACGTCAATGCCGTAATACCGTTTGGCGTTGCCAATGTCACAGTCCGATTCACTACGCAACCTGCTGCATCCTGCACAAACACAGTATATTTTCCTGCTGCCAGATTCGTGAATACATTATTTGTTGTGAAGTTCAATCCATCCAGGCTATAGGTATAGGGAGTACTGCCACCGCTTACATTAGCCGTCATTGTTGCATCATCAACACCGCAACTGGTCGGATTCGTACTGCTAACCGTCAGTGTAATGACCGGATTTGTTAGCGTAATCGGGCTTAATGTAAACTGACAAGCTTTAGCATCACGAACAACAATCGTATACGTACCAGCAGTTAAGTTATTGAATAATCCATTACCAGCGGTGAATGCGCCTCCATTGACCGAATACTGATAGGGAGCCGTTCCATTGATCGGTGTCACTGTGATCGAACCCGCATTTGGTGAAGCACAGGTCGGCTGTGTTTCACTGGCCGATGCAGTCAAAGTACAGCTTGTGCAAGTGAACGCTGTAACCGTTGCCGACAAAGTGAACTGACAACCGGCCGCATCTTTGATCACAATACTATAACTACCCGGAGCCAAAGCAGTGAACACATTGGTATTGATACCTGCCGGGTTTGGCACGCCATTGATATAGTATTCCACTGCGCCACTGGCATTTGTCACGCTTACGTTCACTTGGCCGTCATTGGCGCTGCAAGCCGTTTCATTGCTGGCACTCACGCTGGCACTCAGGCCAGCAGGAGCTGTGATTGCCTGGGCAAAGCTGGCAGTGCAACCGGCCCCATCCTTGATGAAAACAGTATAGTTTCCTGCCGACAAACCTGTGAACACAGCCGCTGCCTGGAAGGTCACATTGTCCAGTGAGTATTGGTAGGTTCCATTGCCACCGGCCACATTAGTGATCGAAAGGCTGCCATCGGTAGTGATGCAACTGGTCACATTATTAGCACTCAGTGTAGCGGTGATGCTGGCAGGCAGCGTCAGCGTGGCAGAA
>CAUQTA010000008.1:0-294345 GCA_963520985.1 uncultured Sphingobacteriales bacterium | reverse complement strand
AAATAGTATCTTTCAAAACCATAAAACCCCGGCAGTTCACTGCCGGGGTTTTATGTATTTTAAGCTGGGTATACCTTTCTTAGTGGCCCACAGAGACGATTCATCCGTTGAATCCCTGAAATCTTGCTGATACCTAACGAAAAACCCCGCTTTGCAGCGGGGCCAGGTGTACGTGGTTGTTGGTAAAATAAAGATTATGCCAATGCTTTTACGCCGGGTAGTTCTTTGCCTTCCATGTATTCGAGCAGCGCACCGCCACCTGTCGATACATACGAGACTTTTTCGCCAAAGCCCAGGTTGTTTACGGCTGCTGCCGAATCGCCCCCACCAATCAACGAGAAGCCGCCGTTTTCGGTTGCTTTTACTACCGCTTCAGCTACACGAATGGTGCCTTGGGCAAAATTAGAAAACTCAAATACGCCCATCGGGCCGTTCCACAGAATGGTTTTGGATTCTTCGATTACTTTGGCAAACTCTTCGCTGGCAACCGGACCGATGTCCAGACCCATCCAGCCATCAGGAATAGCCGTGTTGTTGGCATTCTCAAACTTGGCGTCGTTGCTGAACCCATCGGCAATCACCGAGTCAACGGGTAACAACAGGTTTACCCCTTTGTCTTTTGCTTTGGCAATCAGTTCTTTGGCCAGATCCAGTTTGTCGGCCTCCAGCAATGAAGAACCGATGTTGCCACCCATAGCTTTGAAAAACGTGTACGCCATGCCACCGCCAATCAACAGATTGTCCACTTTATCCAGCAAACGTTCAATAATCAGGATCTTGTCCGAAATCTTGGCTCCACCCATGATGGCTGTAAACGGACGTTCGGCTTTATCCAGTACTTTCTGGGCATTGTCCAGCTCAGCCTGCATCACATAGCCGCACACGCGGTCTTTGAAAAACTGACCCATCACCGCCGTTGACGCGTGAGCCCGGTGCGCTGTTCCGAAAGCGTCGTTTACCCAGACATCGCCCAGTTTCGAAAGCTTTTCGGCAAACCCTGTATCGCCTTTTTCTTCTTCTTTGTAAAAACGCAGGTTTTCCAACAACAGGATTTCGCCAGGTTGCAGGGATGCAGCCTTCTGCACGGCTTCTTCGCCAATGCAATCGTTGGCAAATTTTACGTCCGTCTTGAAAATATCATTCAAATACGGAATCAGGTGTTTCAGCGAGTATTTTTCGGTCGGCCCTTCTTTCGGGCGACCCAGGTGTGACATCAGGATAACCGATCCACCATCTTTTAAGATTTTAGTAATGGTAGGAACTGTGGCCTGAATGCGCGTATCGTCGGTTACTTTGTAGCTGCTATCGAGCGGAACGTTGAAATCGACCCGGATGAGGGCTTTCTTTCCTGCAAAATTGTACTGGTCAAGGGTAATCATACGTATAGATTTGGTTGATTGGTGTGACTCTTGGCAAAACAAACCTTTGTTGCATCGGCAGGTTTTGCCTTTTTCAACGATACTATTTTGGAGTTGATGATGAAAGTGCTGCAAATCAAACGCAAAGCCGAGTAATTCGCAAATTATAATTTGGTTTTTACTAAGTGATTCAAATTGCAGCTTTGCCCAAACACTTTATCATTACTTTACTTGTACCGTGTCCTACTTTTTTGGGCAAGCAAAAAAGTAGGCAAAAAAGGGCACTTTCTTTGAACGCTTCCCCGCTGCAGGCCAACCCGCCCCTCGCCAAAGAAAGAGGCTTACGCACTTTTTTACTGGCTAGTGCAAGCACTGCGCCTCTATTATTATAACTCAAGTTGCTTGATAGAGTCATCAAGGCAAATTGCAAAGCAAGAGCCAGAAAAAAGGTGCGTAAGCTTCTTTGCCTAGAGAGGGGCAGGTTGGATTTGAGCGGGGAAGCATTAGGCAAAGTGACTTTTCTTTCTATCACACAGGCTGGCTCAAAAGCTATCGCTTTTGACCATTTCTTTGGGAAAGCAAAGAAAGAAAAGATGTTACAAAGAGAACAATGATAACTATTGGAACCAACATCACATAACGCACAACGTGAATTAGATAGTAAAAGTAAATTAGCTCAGTGGCGACGATAGATACATTGGTTTACTTGGCTGCGGCACGCCGGATGCGGTCATTGATGGCACGGCCCAGGTCTTCTTCGGGCAGCAGTTGCGCCACGATCACTTCCAGTTGCGGCATGGCATCCAGGGCCCGCATGGCGGCAAACAACTGCTGCGCCGCTTCTGCATAATCCTGCTGGTCTGACAAAAGCACCTGGTTTTCCTGCGGAAGCTGAGTCGCTAGCGTCGCAAATCCCATGAAACCGACTTTCTCGGCGGGATGGTGTTTGAGCACTTCTTCCAGGTTGTCAATGGACAGCGGTTTGCGGGGCGCATAATGGCTTTTGAGCATTCCCGGAGCCTGCGGATTGGAAGTTGAGTGTGGCAACACTTCCACCGGACCAATCGCCAGTTGAATGGCTTCCAGCGAAATGCCGCCCAGCCGGTAAATAATCGGTTTTTGATCTTCAAAACCTACTATTGTCGATTCGATGCCTACTTCGCACGGACCACCATCGAGAATGTACGGAATTTTGTCGCCGAGTTGGGCCTGTACGTGTTCGGCGCGGGTAGGGGAGATGTACCCGAACGGATTGGCACTGGGAGCAGCCAGCGGAAAATCCAGGGCATCCAGCAACTGACGGGTAAGCGGGTGCCTGGGCATCCGAACGGCAACCGTATCGAGACCGGAAGTAACCAGGTCGGGAATGATGTCTCTTTTGGGCAACAGAATGGTTAACGCACCGGGCCAGAACCGACTGGCAAGCTGCTGCGCCAGCGGCGGAATTTCCCGCACAAACTGCGAAATCTTGTCCAGGCTGTTGCTATGGACAATCAGCGGATCAAACGAAGGGCGGTTTTTGACCTGGAATATACGCGTAACCGCCTGAGCATTAAACGCATTTCCGGCTAATCCGTATACCGTCTCCGTTGGAAGGCCAATCACATCGCCTCGTTCCAGAAATTGCCTGGCTTGTTGTATATCGGTACCTAAGATGGCCATGAGAGTTGGAAATTTGCTTTTTTGCGCATTGGTTGGCAAAGATACGCGTTTTACGCATTGGTTGCACAACCGGCAAAGTTAGTTTGCTGCGAAAGGTGGATTTAGCGTTGTTTCCAATGGCATTGGCGCGTAGCTCTGTCTGGTGCCTGCTATTGCCTGGTCTATGGCTTGCTTGGCACTTTCCGTGAACCAGCCGGTTTTGCTTTTTTCCAGGATACTATTTTCATTTAAAACCAGAGAATATTGTTTCAGAATTTCCTGTAGCGGCAAGTTTGATTTTTGTAACTTTGATCTATGAACAAGACCGAAACCGTTGAAGACTTTTACCAGCTTAAGCTGAACTGGATGCCTGACAATCTGGGCAAAGAAATGGGGCATTTCAATGTGTTCAAACTGGAAGATTTTGTGGCCAAATACGCACAGTCAATCCCCTACAACCGCAAGGACTTTTTCAAAATTAGTCTGATCATTGGCAGGAATCAGGTTCACTACGCCGACAAAACCATTGAAATCGAAAAGCAAGCATTGTTTTTTGCCAACCCACAGATTCCCTACAACTGGGAGTATTTGCAGGAAGAACAATCGGGTTTCTTCTGCATATTTACCGAAACGTTCTTCCATCAGTTTGGCAACATCAAAGAGTACCCGGTATTCAAGCCGGGCGGTAACCCCATTTTCTTTCTGAGCGACAAGCAAATGAAACGGATCAAGAAAATCTACCTCCGAATCATCAAAGAAATTGATTCCGACTACCTGTACAAATATGATTTGATCCGGACGCTTGTGTTTGAACTGATCCATTTGGCACAAAAGATGCAACCGGCTACTGTGTTGTATACCAATCAGAATGCAGCTACACGAGTGGCGTCGCTGTTTATGGAACTGCTCGAACGACAGTTTCCGATAGAATCTCCTGTACAACGAATCAAGCTGCGCTCTCCTGTTGATTTTGCCGACCAACTGGCGATTCATGTCAATTACCTGAACCGCGCAATGAAAGAAACTACTGGGAAAACCACTTCCCAAGCAATAGGTGAACGGATAGTGCAGGAAGCGAAAGCCTTGCTGATGCACAGTGACTGGAATATCTCCGAAATCGGGTATTGCCTGGGTTTTGAAGAACCGCCGCACTTTATCAACTTTTTCAAAAAGCACACGCACACCACTCCCAAATCTTTTCGGATAGCCCTGGTTTGATTTTTGCAACTATCGGTTTGTTTTGGATAGCGGCTAGCTGTGTGGTTGTATCTAATTTTGTTCCATCAAATCATTAAACATAAAAAGACGATGGACACAAAAAAAGTTTGGCTGGTAACCGGCGCCTCCAAAGGGCTGGGACTTGTACTTGTAAGAAGACTATTGAAAGAGGGCTATCAGGTAGCGGCAACATCCCGAAATGCAAACGAGTTGACAAAAGAAGTAGGTGCAGCGTCACCAGATTTCCTTCCCCTTCAGGTGGATCTGGTAAATGAGCAAAGCGTTGCTGGTGCGGTATCC
Source organism: uncultured Sphingobacteriales bacterium (assembly GCA_963520985.1). Lineage (GTDB taxonomy): Bacteria > Bacteroidota > Bacteroidia > Cytophagales > 172606-1 > Xanthocytophaga. The sequence continues at coordinate 289,828 of CAUQTA010000008.1, read as the reverse complement.
GAAACCCTGCGGCAATTCGGAACACTGGACATTGTGGTGAACAATGCCGGTTACGGGCAGATTGGGACGCTGGAAGAACTCAGCGATGAGGAAGCCCGTAAAAACTTTGATATCAATGTGTTTGGTTCGCTGAATGTCATTCGCCAGGTGATGCCGCATTTGCGGCAGAAGAAATCGGGAGCCATTTTCAACATTTCCTCCATTGCGGGTTTTCTGGGCACTTTTCCGGGTTGGGGCATCTATGCTGCTACCAAATTTGCGGTGGCTGGTTTTACAGAGGCCCTTGCCACCGAAGCAAAATCGTTGGGCATTACGGCTACCATTGTATATCCGGGTTATTTTCGCACCAACTTCTTATTGCAAGGTTCACTGGCTCTTCCGCAACATCCCATAGCCGATTACAAGGAAGCCCGCGAGTTGGAAGTGATTCATGAGACCCAGATTGTGGGCAATCAACCCGGGGATCCGGAAAAAGCGGCATCGGTACTGATTGAAGTGGCAGAACGGGGCAATCCGCCGTTGCATTTGTTTCTGGGCCAGGATGCTTATAATATGGCGAAATCAAAGGTAGAGATGATCTCAAACGAATTAGCGGCAAACGAAACCCTGGCAACCAGCACAGGATTTTAGGCTGAATCCGGAATAATGCATTGGTAATGAATTTCTGAGAAACTACCTGATTTCTTCTGTGATTGTCAAACAGGCAGGTTTCGCCTTTTCAAAACATACTATTTTCCCGTTCCGCTTTTTTGTCATCTCGCAGAGATCTTCGCACACTCACAGCGGTGTATCTGAATGAAACAACTATGCGTTTGCGCGAAGATTTCTGCCAAAGACATTTTGATTCCTAACCCTGAATTTCCTCACTGAAAGAAACAGGGGTTTTGGCTTTTGCAACCATACTATTTCGTAGGGATTGGCGCTGTCTATGCTCTTATAATTTGAACTGGAAGGAAACCTTTACCCCAAACCGATTGGCACCGGGATTGTTCAGGTAGGTGAGGCGATGAATGGCATCTACCCGCAGAAAACGGAAGATGTTTTCGATGCCATAGCCCAGTTCGATGTAAGGCGTATTACCCAGCCGGCCAATGGGGCGGGTGGAATTGCCCGCGTCATCGTACTCCACCGGAACCAGGTTGTAGTTGCGGTCACTCAGGCCTCCGTAGAGCACATTGCCCGTGGCTACCAGCCGCCATTTGAACCGGCGAATGAGCGGAATGCGGTTGAACAGCAAGCCTTCAAAGTTGTGCTGCAACTGCACCGACGCATAGCGATCACTGACAAATTCGAAGAAGTTCATCAGGTTATAGGCATTGCTGATGTAAAAGAACGTCTGGTTGCCCAGATGAGACTGGAGTATCGGATACGGAACCGTGGCCGGAATAATGCCCGCACTGATGGAATAGGAAGACCGGCCCAGCGAACCCACATTGACATTCTGTGCCAGATTCAGGTCCAGCTTATGATAATTGAATCCGCCGCCCAGTACATTTTTCAGGCCCAGCGTATATCGGAAAGTAAGCACTGGTTTTTTGGTGCCCAGACTGATGCGGGTGTTGTCATTGATCAGAAACTGTTCATTTTGTGCAAAGCGTGACTCAAAGGTAATTTCCGTACTCCGGAAATCATCATCAGTAGCCAGTTGCCCGCTGCCGGGTTTGGTGTAATACTGGAAATTGTACAGCGGGTCAAACTGCCATTGCCGCAGCTTGATCTTTTGGGTAAAGCCCCTGACAAAGTCCGTCTGGAATGCAAGCAGGTTATTCCGGAGCATGAAGGGCCGTCGGATGGTGCCAAACCGCGCCGATACCAGAAACAACGTATTGTCCCATACGTCTTCCGACAACACCCCGATTCGCTCCAGGTCGTAGCTGTGGCGCAAGCTTAGGGTGGTCCAGTGTTTGCGTGAAAAAATACGCTGCAATTCAGCGCCGTACTTAATCCGGTTATCGCCAAATCCGTAGCCTGCATAGCCTTTTACTACCCACTTGTCACTGAAGTCGATGTTGGTTTTAAATCCCAGGCGGGCATAACTGCCTTCTACAGTATTGTAGTTGTAAGCCAGAATGTACGGACCAATATCGATTGGGCCAGCTTTCTTATAGCCATTCACCACAATGTTGGCAATTTCGATGTAGGAACGGATCAGAGGAATGTTTTTGATCGAGTCAATCATCGCATACACGTTCTTTTCCGACTCGGTCAGCGGTTCGTGGCGGTGTTCCTCCCAGAAGGCTTCATCCTTTAGCTGAGCGGTGGGCTCCATTTCAATGCCAATCTCGTAAAACTTGGTGCTATGGGGCTGATTGACCACTACCCGCTCGTTGGAGGTGTAAAACTTGGCCAGCATACCCGCCGACTGATTGGTGAGTTCGGCTACATCAATCAGCACCCGAGTCCGGACAGGTATCCACGGACCGGCCTCGGTTGGTTCCAGTTCCTGCTGCAGTTTGATCTTCTCGACAAAGTTCAGGTTTGCCGTTTTGTTCATGGTGGCGTCGATCTGAACCAGCGCATACGACGATTTTTCGATCCACATAGTACCTGTAAAAGCCAGATCCTGGGGGCGTTTGGGCTCAAAATCAATGCGGTAGCTAAAGTGCCCGTTCACTTCGGCGCTGTCTACCAGGAAGTATTCGTAATAAAGCTTCCAGCCGTCGGCCATGGGCGACACAAAGTCTTTTTCGAGGATAGTGAGCCAGTTGCGGTAAAAGTTGTATTCCTGAAACGACGAACCCGCCATCTGCGATATCAGTGTGCCGTCTTGCACACCCACACCGGTTACGCGGGTTTTGAGTATCTGCTCCCGTTTTTTCTCCGGGTTTTTGCGAAAATACACATTGGAAAACGATTCAGAAATAAACATCGGCAGGATGGGCTTTCCGTCTTCACCCGCTATCACGTCAATGCTGTCAATCACCTGCTGGATCTTCTTAATGGCTTTGCGCTTTCGGATTTTTTCGGACAAGTTATCAACATCAATTTCTATCTTGTTGTAACTCTCGTATTCGTAATAATCCAGAGCCCGTTTGTCGTTCTTCTCTTTGTGCTGCAATACCTTCCGCATCAGCCTATACGCTGGGTTTTCACCTGCATACACTTTTACTTCGTTGAGGCTGATCGACGAGGGAGAGAGCTGGAAATTGATGGTTTGGGTAGCGGCCTGTTTGTTGACGATCCGCGATTTAGGCTCATAACTGATGGCCGTGACTGTCAGTGAATCGTGCAAAACACGGGTGGTAATTTTGTAAAAGCCACTGAAATCGGTAGTGGTGCCTATGGTCGTTCCTTTGAAAGCCACCGTCGCAAAAGGCATTCCTTCGCCCGTTTCGCTATCAGTAACCTGTCCGCTAATCACATAGGTAGTCTGGGCATGGATTGCGTGGAAAACGAAGCAAAAGCTAAAAATGTAGAAAAAATATGTGCGTAAAAATTTAAGCAAGGGTTTTCGGTGTGTTTGTATGGTAAAGTGTAAGTTGTTGTTCGACTAAGATGGAAAACTATTATGCCAGGCGATAAGTTCAACTAAAAAGATAATGCGGGCAGTTACAAATCAGCGTTTTTACCCAGGCTTCTGCGATGCACTAGTCTGTAAATTATGCCTTCAGATCCGGAAAAGCTTTTACATAACAACTCACATAGCCAGAATTACTAGTGATGACGTTATTAAAAATAATATATTTTAAAATAGAAAAAAGGGTTGGTGGTATAAAAGAGTCGTGTTCGTAAAAATAATCATAAATAGTATTGTTAAAATCTAATTGATAACTAACTTTGGGCGATAAACCTATAAAATCTATTGAAGCAGGGTCTCTCCATATTGCTTTTGTGTTTGCTTGTCTACAATGCCATTGGGTATTACCTATACTTTGAGTACAGGCAGACACAGGCCCGCGTGCAATTGAGACAACAGCTGCAGACCCGAAATGTTTTTCTCACTCAGCAAGAGGCAGACCAGAAAGTGCAGCAGGGAAAATGGGTTCTATTTTCGATTCCCATCACGCTCTATCACCAGTCAGACCGGGCCGTAGAGCCTACCGAAGGCGAGTTTCTGTTTCAGAACAAAGTCTATGAGAAGGCCATGCGCAGCATTCGCAACGATACGCTGTATGTTTATTGTGTCAATAATCAGGTTCAGGAGCAAGTACGCAGTGACCTGTCTGCTCACGTAAAGACACACCTGCTTGATTCGCAGACTCCTCAGAAAGACAAAGCCCAGAAGGCCACCAAGTTGTCTCTGGTACAGGAATATCTTCCGGTAGAAAAGCATGCATTGCTTCTGCCTTCTTTTGTAGTAGTGGAAACCCACGGCTTCCAAACAAGCTTTTCACTGGTTGCCCGTCCTTGGGATACGCCATTTTATCCGCCCCAGCAAGCCTGACAGTTGGGGTTAGGGTTTTCCCTTTCGGGGAGATACTATTTTCTCGTACGTATTTCACGTCATTAATGGCCTGTGCCATCAAGAGCAGTGCTTGTTTATACAAGTAATCCTGTGTGCTTTATTCTGGTTTCGCTCATTGGACACGGCGACTACTAACTTCCCCAATTCTTTGCCTTTGCTTTCTGTCGTGTAATTGCGCAGAGACATTCTCGTTTTTCCGCTGACATTCACATCTTGTGTGCTCCATATGGATGTATGGGGCTATCGGGATCATTTATAAAAATATAAGTAACAAGTTCATACAATAGGGGTTATAGACCCTCCTGAATTTTTCGGGAGGGTCTATTTAATGAAATCACCATCAAGTCAATGCATAAAAGGATACATATTTTCACGACCTGCAGCTGTTCAAGCTGATTCCTTTGTCTGATTACATTCAGGCAGGTTTTGGGTTTTTCAACGATACTATTTGATAATAAGCCATTTTGATAAACAAGACATAAACAACGGATACTCAATGCAATTCCGTTGCCTGATTTCTCAATCTCTTTGCTGATGAAATATACCTTTACTCTCTGTTTCGTTTTTATTTCTGTGTGCCTGGCTGCCCAAACGGATACCATCCGTACCAAAGACCTGAAAGAAGTGACTGTGAAAGGCTACCGGTTGGAAGTGCAACCTGTGGAAAGCTTGCCGGTTTTGCATCAGATGTACATTACCGCCGGCAAAAAAAGCGATGTGATCAACTTGCAGGATGTGCCGGCCAACCTGGCCGAGAAAACAGGCCGGCAACTGTTTGCCAAGATTCCCGGTACGTTTGTATACGACATGGACGGGTCGGGCAACCAGGTGAATGTGGCGACCCGCGGCCTGGACCCGCACCGGAGTTGGGAGTACAACATCCGGCAAAACGGCATCATGACCAATTCGGATATTTATGGCTATCCGGCCAGCCATTACAGCGCCCCCATGGAAGCCGTAGCCCGCATCGAGCTGATTCGGGGTACGGCCGCCTTGCAGTATGGTTCGCAGTTTGGCGGAATGATCAATTACGTGACCAAGCAAGCCGATACCACCCGCAGATTTGGGTTCGAAAGCCTGACCTCAGTTGGGTCTTACGGCCTTTTCAGTTCGTATAATGCCATTGGGGGGCGAGTGGGCAAGCTTACGTATCAGGCTTATTACCAGCGCCGCAACTCGCACGGATACCGCAAAAACGCCAATTCGGAAAGCGAGGCGCAGTTTGTAAGTCTTACCTACGCGTTTTCGTCAAAGTTGAACTTGCGTGCCGAACTGGGCCGTTCCACTTACCTGTATCAGCTGCCGGGCCCGCTGACGGATGGTCAGTTCCAGACCGATGCCAGGCAAGCCACCCGAAGCCGGAATTACTTTAAGCCCGATATTTACATACCTTCACTCACGCTCAACTGGCAAATAGGCGAACGTACCCATCTTTCCTGGGTTACGTCGTCTGTGTTGGGTACGCGCAGCAGTGTGCAGTTTGTGGGCTTTGCCAACCAGCCCGATACGATTAGTTCCGTCACCAACGCCTACGCCAATCGCCAGGTAGACGTTGACCATTTCAATAGCTATACTTCCGAGCTGCGACTGAGCCATCAGTACCGCATCAGTCGTTTTCCGTTGGTCGTGGTGTCAGGGGTGCGCTACATTCATAACAACCTGCACCGGCAGCAGTTAGGGAAAGGCAGTGCCGGGTCAGATTATGATTTGACACTGGTAGAGGGAAATTTTGGCAGAGATTTGCATTTCAAAACGCAAAACATCGCTTTGTTTGCCGAAAACATGATTTATCTCACTCCCAGGTTCAATGCCTCTGTCGGGATGCGTTACGAAAGTGGGGTAAGCCGGATGTCGGGCATGATACGCTACTTGCCTGACAATCAGGTGCCGCTTTCCATTGCGCATCGGTTTCCCTTGTGGGGCGCCAGTACCGAATACCGTTTCGATAACAACCATAAACTGTACGCGGGATGGTCGCAGGCCTACCGCCCCATGATTTTTGCGGATATCATTCCACCGACTGCGCTGGATAAAACCGATCCGAATCTGAAAGATGCCCGCGGCTACAATCTGGAACTGGGGATGAAAGGCAAATGGAGAGGGCGGCTGACGTATGATGTCAGTTTGTTTCAGATCAACTACAAAAACCGCATCGGAACGATAGCAATTACGGAAAATGACCAGAATTACAGTTACAAGACCAACACCGGAAACACCCTGACGACCGGTGCCGAGGTGTATCTGGAGTGGAAACTGTACGCAAAAGACCATGCCCAGGTTTCGGTATTCACGGCTACTTCCTGGTTTGATGCGCATTACCGCAAGGGCAATGTCGTTGTAAACAAGGAAAACCAATCGGTTAGCGGCAACCGCGTGGAAGGCGTGCCTGACTGGATCAGTCGAAGCGGGCTGCAGGTAGGGTACAAGACGTTTGCAGCTAGTCTCCAATACAGTTACATAAGCTCAAGCTATGGCGATGCTCTCAATACCGTTAAGCCAAATGCTACCGGTGCCGTGGGCTTGGTGCCCGCCTACGGAATCTGGGATTTGAACTGCATTTATCACCTGGGCGGCAGATACAGCCTTCGCGTGGGTATGAACAACATCGCCAACAAACAATACTTTACCAAACGACCTACCATGTATCCGGGGCCAGGCGTGTGGAGTTCGGACGGACGAAGCCTTGTGGTGGCCGTCGGTGTGAAAATATAAAGTTTGTGGTGTTTAGGCTTTTCAATCGGGCAGGTTTTCGTATTAGAAAAGATACTATTTTGATCTGAGCAAATCTGTATGATCTGCAGGAAATCCGGGCACACAGATTTACGCAGACGGGGTTTTGGCATTTTCAAGGATACTATTTCTGCCAAAAGACATGCAGTGCAAAATCCCAAAAACGATTTTAGAAATAAACAGGAAAACCGGCTTTGCATTAAACCATTTCTGATACACACCCTAATCTGACCGTTTCATGAAAGCATTCTTTTACCTTGGTGTTTTTGGCTTGTTGCTGTTTGAGATTCTGAACGTCTATTTCATTATGCCCATGCCGGGCAGCCAGCGAATGCAGAGCATCGACCTGGCGTACTTTCTGTATTCCTGGCGCTGGGTTTTCCGGGGCGTTTTTATCCTCTCACTCCTGACAGGGGCGTTGCCCGCTTTTCAGAGCCAGCGTTGGTGGGCTACAGGCAGCCTGGTGGCATTGCTGGTTGTCGTGTATGTGTTTAACTTCCGGATGTCGGCAGACCATATGTTTCACCAGCCGACTACCCTGGATATGCGCAGCGCCCAGCAAAACAAAGTGAAGCCGGAAAAACTGGTGGTTGGGATTGTGCTGAACGGGCAAGCCAAAGCTTATCCCATTCAGCTGATCGGCTATCACCATCAGGTGCGCGATACGGTAGGTGGCAAACCCATCATGGTGACCTATTGCACCGTGTGCCGCACTGGCCGTATTTTTGATCCGTCTCTGGATGGCAAGCCCGAAACCTTCCGTTTGGTGGGCATGGATCGTTTCAACGCCATGTTTGAGGATGCTACTACCGGCAGTTGGTGGAGGCAGGCTACCGGTGAAGCCATTACAGGCCAGCAAAAGGGAAAAATGTTGACTGAATTGCCTTCGGAGCAAGTGACCCTGGCCCGGTGGCTGGCTATGCATCCGAACAGCCTGGTGATGCAACCCGACGCTACGTTTGAAGAACAATACAAAGGCATGCTTACTTACGAAGACGGCAAAGGCAAAAGCGACCTTACGCGCACCGATTCGTTGTCGTGGAAGGATAAGTCGTGGGTAGTGGGCGTTACGGTAAACAACAGAAGCAAAGCCTTCGACTGGAACCGCCTGAAGAAAGAACGCCTCATTGCTGATGTGGTGGGTAACAAACCCGTGGCATTGGTACTGGCGTCGGATAACAAAAGCTATTTCGCTTTCGAACGGCCCGATGCCAGCAGTTCGTTTTCCATCCAAAACGACACACTCAGGGTAGGAGAGGTAGCTTACCTGCTTGACGGGAAACCTGTAGCAGGAAGCCAACCGTCTTTAATCAAAATCAACGCGTATCAGGAGTTTTGGCACAGCTGGCGTACTTTTCATCCGCAGACAACCCGTTAAGCAGGTAATTATTCTTCGTCGTCAGCAAAAATTTTCTCTTCCTGTTGAAGCAGATAAATGTCGAGTATAGCCTTGGGACGGGCCAAATATTCGCGGAAACGAATTTTGACCGCCGAATGCCAGGGAACATCCTGAGCTGCGTAGGCAATGAACGGAAACCGGTAATGCCGGGCAATGAATACGGCGCGGGCACTGTGAAATTCCTGCGAAATCACCACAACACTATCCCGATTGTACAGGAGATGGCACCGCACCACCGACTGCAACGTATTTTGTCCGGCATAATCGAGTGTCATCGCGCTTTGCGGAACGCCCAGCTTGAGTAACTCGTTTTTCATGTCCGAAGGCTCGTTGTAGTAACGCGAAGAGTTATCGCCACTCAGAATCAGGTGGCGTACTTTGCCCTCATGGTATAGTTTGGCTGCCGCTTGGATGCGGTATTTAAAGAACATATTTTCGTTGCCATCCCTCACGCGTTTGCTGGTACCTAATACCAGCCCCGTTGGGAGAGCAGTCATTTGGCTGCTGTTGGTAAAAATGTAAGGTTCTGTTACCCGGTTTACCCAAACATTACAGCCCACAACGATAAGAATGCCTACAGTAAGCAATACCAGGCCGGCTTTCAGATAAGACATGAATACAAATAGGATCGGGAAAATACGCTAAACCTGCCCTTAATTTACGCAAAAAATTGATAACATGCTGCCCAGGCTCCAACGTGTCAGTCAGACAGATCTGTTTTTGTAATCATATTCTCGTACAAACTTAGAAGGTTTCTTTCTGAAAAACTCTTTCAGTGTATAAAGATCTGAACAGGAAGAGAAAAATAGTATCTTTTCAAAAGCAAAAACCTCCTGCACTTGGCAAGTCAAAGAAAGGTGTTATTTTGCACTATAGTTAGGTGAAATAGCATCTTTTTGTTTTGATATGAAACTTCTTCTTTCCTTGATAGGCCTTTGGCTTTGTGTCCAGACGCTGGTAGCACAATCCGTGCAGCGTACGTATTGCAACCCGATGGACATTGATTACAAATACAATTTTGAGCAACTCAACGAACGCATTTCGTATCGTTCGGGTGCCGACCCGGTGATTGTCAACCACAAAGGCGAATATTACCTGTTTGTCACAATTTCGGGGGGCTGGTGGCACTCCAAAGACTTGGTAAACTGGAAGTACGTGGTGCCTGACAAATGGCCCATGGAAGACATGTGTGCTCCGGCGGCTCTGTCGGTGCGGGACACCCTGTACCTGTTTCAGTCCACTTTTGAGCAGCGGCCTATTTTCATCAGCCTGGAACCCGAAAAAGGCAAGCTGCTTTTTTACAATCGGTGGCTTCCCCGCCTGCCTCAGTACATCGGTCCCTGGGATCCGGCTTTGTTTTACGACGAAGACGTGAACAAATGGTATATGTACTGGGGATCATCGAATGTGTATCCTATTTTTGGCGCCGAACTTGACAAGAGCCGTAACCTTACCTACAAGGAGAAAAACAATTACAAGGAGTTGATTTACCTGCATCCGGAAGAACACGGCTGGGAGCGGTTTGGCCGCAATCACCGGGATACCATCCGGCCTTTTACCGAAGGCGCCTGGATGACCAAGCACAAGGGAAAATACTTTCTGCAATACGGGGCGCCCGGTACGGAGTTTAACGTCTATGCGAACGGCACCTATGTAGGCGACCATCCGCTTGGACCTTTCACATATGCGCCATACAACCCCATTTCGTACAAACCCGGCGGATTTATGAACGGAGCTGGCCATGGCAATACCTTTCAGGACAATTACGGCAATTACTGGAACACCGGAACCCCCTGGATTGCCGTAAACTGGAATTTTGAACGACGCATTGCCATGTTTCCCACCGGCTTTGATAAGGATAATCAACTATTTGCCAACACGCGCTTCGGCGACTTTCCGCATTACCTGCCCACCAAAAAGTGGACTGACAAGGATGAGTTGTTTACCGGATGGATGTTGCTTTCGTACAAAAAGCCCTGTACTGCTTCGTCGGCACTGGACACAATGCAAGCCAGCAAAGTCACTGACGAAAATCCGCGCAGCTTTTGGGTGGCCCGACAAAACAAACCTGGTGAATGGCTTACCGTTGATTTGCAGAAAGTAAGCGATGTGAGGGCTGTGCAGATTAATTACACCGATTACAAATCCGATATTTTTGACAATGATCCCGCCAAAACCTATACTCAATTCAAGCTCTATTCCTCTGTGGATGGCAAAAGCTGGAACCTCATTGCCGACCTCGCCCAGGAACCCAAACGTGACCGTCCGTGTGCGTACGTAGAGCTTCCGAAACCGGTAAAAGCCCGTTATATCAAATATGAGCATGGATATGTACGATCTCCTAACCTGGCCATCAGTGATTTACGGATATTCGGCAATGGAATGGGCAAAGCACCTAAAACACCGGCTAAACTAACAGTTCGCCGCGATACCGATGAACGAAACGCAATGGTTTCCTGGGAAAAAGTGCCTGGTGCTGTGGGATACAACATTCTTTGGGGAATCGGACCGGATAAGCTCTATCAGACCCACCAAATCTGGGACGATGAGCCGAGTATGCTGGAACTGAGGGCTTTGTCAAAAGGAGTGAACTATCATTTTGCTATTGAAGCTTTCAATGAAAATGGAGTTTCTAAGGTAAGCTCCGTTATCGGACCCAGATAAGGCAGGTTTTGCCCTGTTTCCAGATACTATTTTGACAGACATTCATTCTGAGTTGAGGAAATTCAACTTTGTAGCAGTTTTTTCTAAATATAAAAATCTCCTGGCTAACTGGTAACCAGGAGATTTCGGGAAACAAATGTTTGATCCGCGGATTATTGCGGTGAATATTTGCTGTTCAAAGTCTGAGCTTCCTGCAAGTGACCTTGTACAATAGGCAACACCTTCGTCGCATACGATTTCACCCCTGCATTTTCAGCTTGTGAATTGTTCAGATACGATTGGTAATCGGTCTGAGCCTTGGTGTGAGCCTGTACCTGACCCATCACATATTTGCGTGAAAATGCATGCTGTACCGAATCCGGAGCCTGCATATTGGTTGAGTCTTTCATGGTCTTCAACATGGTGAGCATAGAACTGGCTGTGCTATCCAACTGAGAAGAATCAGGCAGCGAAAGCTTATTTATGCTTGCCAGCGAATCCAACGACTTGTTGGCTGCTGTGTGATGCGTAATCATCATCTGAGCAAAGCTCTTTACTGACTCATCCATACTGCTAGTCAAGGCTAGTCGGCTGGTTTGTATTTCAGCATTGTTACCCAGCTTTGCCGTCCGCATAAATTGCTGGTCAGTCGTGTTTAGTTGAGGGTCAGGCGTGGTGTTGTTATCGTCATCGTCTTTATTACAGGCACTGAAACCCGTTACCGCTGCTGTTAATAAAATTGCCCAGCCAAAACTTTTGATAGATGCTACAAAGGAAGTTTTCATACAAATCACAATTTTGTTTACACGAATTTTTAGGATAAAATGATTTAATCAATCGTCGTGTTCTCAAAAAGATGGTGCCAGTAAGCTCATTTTTACATCGTTTCGAATCCACATGGGTTGTATTATGGCAGGAAATACCAACAGGTTTTTGGAATGCATCTGAAACTTTTTTCTAAAGGACAACTCAAAGTCGTACAATGAGAAAAAGGTGATTTTACCGCACAAGCATAACTATAAAATGAGAAACGTCTAATTTTTACTGTTTAGAAAGAAATATGATTTTTATTATAAAAGACCTGATTTTGTTTTGTCGTTTCTTAGACTTGTGTACAGGTTTGCTGTCTCTGGAAAATTTCTTTGAATAGATGAATGAATTCCTCATTTTGGATAAAAGATTCCCCATGACCTGTATTTGTTTTTGCTGATTGTAGTTGATGTTTATTGTGTTTTGTGCTGATTATGAGTTTGATAGTGTTTGATTTTTCTATGAAACAAAAGGATTTTCTGTTGTGTTAAATGTGGTTTTTTTATGTGAATGAATGATGCTTGTTTCTAGATGATTTACACTATAAAGTATATTTGTAGTTAGTGGCGTTTCTGAAAACAAAATACAAATAAATAAGACTTTTTTGTGAAAAAAAGTTACAGTTTTTCTGAGTGGAATCTGTAGCAATTTATTAGAAAAGTTTAGTTTTGATGGAGAGGGCATGTGGGCTGAAAAGGAATGTTTTTTGTGCAGCTTCGTCGCATAGCACATCTATTCACCAAACCAGTACCAATATGTTTTACCATGATAAGAAGCTTCAGTATAAAGTACGGGTAGATAAACCTAACCCGGTGTTTGCCAGAATGCTACAACAAGCCATAGGAGGAATTGAAGGAGAAATCCGGGTTTGCTTACAATATCTGTTTCAGGCTTGGAATTCACGGGGGCCGGTGAAGTACCGTGACATGTTGTTAGAGACTGGTACTGAAGAAATGGCCCACATCGAGATGCTGGCTACCGCTGTCGCTTTGAATCTGGAAACAGCTTCCAATGAACTCAAAGACCAGGTGGCCCGTGAGGAACCTTTGATTGGTGCAGCCATGGGCGGTATGGATGTTCGTCACCTCTTGTCGTCGGGCATGGGAGCCATGGCCGTTGATTCCAACGGAGTACCGTTTAACGGCTCCTGGGTAGTGGGCAGTGGCAATCTGGCCGCCGATATGTATGCCAATGTAATGGCCGAGAGTACCGGACGTGTACTGGCTACCCGTTTGTGGGAAATGACCGATGACCCTGGCATGAAAGACATGCTGTCGTTTCTGATTGCCCGCGACACCATGCATCAAAACCAATGGCTGGCTGTTTTGGAAGACCTGGGAGGAGTCAACAACATTCACCCTATTCCTAACAGTTTCCCGCAAAGCAAAGAGCAGCAGGAGTTTAGCTATACGTTCATTTCCACCAATCTGGCAGACAGAGAATCGCAAAAGGGACAACGTTGGTCGTCAGGTACGTCGATTGATGGCAAAGGTCAGTTTAAATTTGAGAAAGCCCAACCGTACGGACAGGAACCCAAACTGGGCAAACCTGCTCCCGAAGGTCACGCCCAGAACGAGCAAATGGAAGGTTCAGGAGTGATTGGAGACTTTATGAACGAGGTCCGTAAAAAGTTATGAGATAAAGGTGAGTTTTAGTGGGTTTTGTTGGCTGCCAGAGCAAGAACGGCTAGTGCGTTGTTCTTCTCTGGTAGTTTTTTATCTACCTTGATGGCGGTATAAAATAGTATTCTTTGAAAAGCAAAAACCCGCCCATCGTATCAAAACCAGTGTTTAAACACTAAGACAGAGGCAGAGTAAATCGGAACACAGAACCTTTGTCGGTCTGGCTTTCCGCCCAGATTTGCCCTCCGTTGTTTTCGACAAATTCTTTGCACAAAAGAAGACCCAAACCGGTTCCTTTTTCCAGGTTGGTGCCGCTTTTGCTGAAATGGGTATCCATCCGGAACAGCAGTGACAACTCTTCGGGTTTCATTCCCACACCTGTATCGCGAACCGATATTTCTGCGTGTTCGTCTTTAATGATAGCACTTATAAAAACGCTTCCCCCCTGAGGCGTGAATTTGATCGCATTGCCAAGCAGGTTTCTGAAAATAATCTGCAATTGATTAAAATCGGCGGTAACATAAATGCCAGGCACCGTATTGTTTACAATCTCTATGTTTTTGTCTTTGGCGTTATTGGCAAACAGTTCTTTTTTTCCTTCTACAAACGGAAACAGGTGTATTCGTTCGGGGTGAGTGCGGATGCCTTCGAGTTGAGCACGCGACCATTGCAGCAGATTTTCCAGAATTACATGGGTACTGTCTACATTTTTACGTAATTTTTTAGAAACTGCGGCAAACTCTTCCTGCGACAAGGTGTCATCATCCATAAATTCGAGGATGCTTTTCAGGCTGTATACCGGTCCTCTCAGGTCGTGCCCGATAATGGAAAACAGCTTGTCTTTTACCGTGTTTACTTTTTTCAAATGCTCGGCCTGAGCCTGCATTTTCTCACTCTGAACTGTAATGGCCGAGTTCTTGGATGCCAGTTCGTTTTTTTGCTCTGTCAGCTGGCGGGTTACCTGGCTGCGCTGCTGATTGACATAAACCAGCAGGGCAAACAACAACGTGAAAACCAACAGTCCGCCAATGGCAACATAGATGAGCTGTTTCTGGCTTTGGAGTTGTTTCTCCTGCATTTGTTTGTTTTTGGTAAGCGAGTTAATCTGAGACTGCTTTTTCTCTGCTTCAAAACGGCTTTCCAGTAGGGCGAGCTGGCGGGCACTTTCCTGGTTGTAAACCGAATCGTGCAAGAGGGTATGTTTATTCAGATACTCGTAAGCTTTTGCTTCTTCGTTTTTCTTGTGGTATATCTTAGACATGAGCAGATAAATCCGAGATAGTTCATCGGGGTTTCCGTACTTTTCGATGCTGATCAAACCTTCGTTGAGATACGAGAGAGCCGTCAGGAAATGGTTCTGAATATAATGCACCTCCGCCAGGCGATACGATACGGTGCCTACCAGAAAGTTATCCTGTATGGATGAGGCAATCTGAAGGCTTTGGCGGTAAGTACCCGCCGCGGGAATGTACTGGCGTTGCTTTATGTAAATATCGCCCAGGGTACGTAAGGCAAAGGCATGTAAATAAGGTTCTTTGGTCTTTTGACAAAACTGTACAGCCCGCACTCCGTACCTGTAGGCAGAATCGATCATATTGCGATCCATGTAGTTAAAGGTCAGGTTATTGAGTGTGCGACCAATCAGGTAGTTATTGCCTAGTTCTTCACTGATAGTCAGGGCCCTCTTTAAGCTCTTCAGGCCTAAGTCATATTTGAACTGGTCGGAGTACAACGCTCCCATGTTATTGAGGCACTGTACAATTTCTTCTTTATCATTCAGATCTTCGCTGATTTTCAGTCCTTTGAGTGAATAATTGAAAGCCTCAGTGAAGCGGGACTGACGGTAGTAGATCCATCCCAGGTTGCTGTAAATAGGCCCTAACGCCTTTGTATAGCGAAGTTTCTCAGCTAACGTCTGAGCTTGTTTGGCATAGTACAGGGCCTGCGCGATGTTGGCCTGTCGCAACTGAAAGGCCAACTGGTTTAATAGGATAGCTTTAGACTTTTCGTCTTTTGTGTGCGTAAGCAACTGCCTGAGGCTATCTGTTTTTACAGATTGCGCCCAGGAGAAGGTGGTAAAACTCAATAAAACCAATAAGCAATAGAAACTCCTCATAAGATTACGCACCACTCCCACATACACATGATCGCATCTTTGATTGTTGAGTGGCGCATTTGTCAACATACCTATGGAATACCGAAGTTTGAGTTTTGTCAAGTAGTTTAGTTATTCAAAAGGCAACTGTGCAGAGAATCAGCATTTTCCATACAATTATCTGAATAGCATTTATACAGTTGGCAAACGCTTTGGTAAATAGAAGTGGGTGTTGGTGTATGAAAATAGAGTATTTTATAATTCGTTTCGTCTGCGTAGCTCTACTGCATGGCTGACGGCCCGGGCGGTCAGGGCCATAAACGTGAGTGAAGGATTCTGGTTGCCTACCGAAGTCATGCAGGCCCCATCGGTGACAAACACGTTTTTACAGTGATGAAACTGATTCCATTCGTTGAGCAGCGACGTTTTCGGATCTTTGCCCATGCGTACTCCGCCCATTTCGTGGATGTCCAGACCCGGCGATTGACCCGAGTCGTTGGAAGCTATGTTTTTGCAACCTGATTTTTCCAGTATTTCGGCACCCTGTTCCAGAAAATCTTTCAGCACTTTTTCGTCGTTGGCATCATATCCAATGGAGGTAATCAGTTGCGGAATGCCCCACGCGTCTTTTGCATCTTTGCTCAGTCGTACGTGATTGGTTTCTTTGGGAACGGTTTCGCCCTGCATCATCATGTATACGCCCCATGGGCCGGGCTGGGTGACTTTGTTTTTATAGTCGGCTCCAAACCCGTCGCCGTAGGCTTGCGACCAACCGCTCCGCCCGGCTGAAAATGCGACCATGTAGCCCCGCAGAAAATCGGTGTCTTGTCTGAATACATTCCGGAAAGAAGGCATAAAAGCCGTGGTTGGACGCCGACCGTAATAATAGCCGTCTTCGTAGCCTTCAAAAGATGCCGTAAGGCTGCCTCTGTAATTGTGAAACGCTACATATTTGCCCATCAAACCGCTGTCATTGCCTAGTCCGTTGGGAAAGCGACGGGAAGTTGAGTTCAGTAAAATCAGGTTGGAATTCAAACAGGCGGCGTTGACAAAAATAGTATCCGCAAAAAACTCAAAAAGCTCCTTGGTTTCGCTGTCTATTACCCGCACACCCGTAGCTTTGCCTTTTTGCTCATCGTAAATGATCGATTCTACTACTGAATGTGGCCGCAAGGTGAGGTTCCCTGTTTTGGCTGCCCAGGGCAGGGTAGAAGAATTGCTGCTGAAATATCCCCCATACGGACAGCCGCGGTAACACAAATGACGCGCCTGGCACTGGCCGCGCCCTTGCTGTGCATGAATTTCGTTGGGCTGAGTCAGATGGGCGCACCGCCCGATAATCACCTGCCGGTCTTTGTATTGCTCCTTGACTCGTTGCTGAATGTGTTTTTCCACACAGTTCAGTTCAAACGGAGGCAGCACCTCACTATCAGGAAGATTGGCAATGCCATCGCGGTTGCCGCTGATGCCCACAAACTTTTCGACGTAACTGTACCACGGCGCCAGGTCTTTGTAACGAATGGGCCAATCGACTGCAAATCCGTCCCGCGCGGGAGCTTCAAACTCGTAATCGCTCCAGCGTTGGGTTTGGCGGGCCCAGATCAACGATTTTCCACCTACCTGGTAGCCGCGAATCCAGTCAAACTGTTTTTCCTGAATATACGGATGTTCGGCATCTTTCACAAAAAAGTGTTCGGTAGCTTCTTCAAAAGCGTAACACTTGCCTGTAATCGGATTTTGCTGTTCGACAACTGACGGAAACCGTCCCCGATGCGGAAAATCCCAAGGGTTTTTCGTGGCAGTCGGGTAGTCGGTTACGTGGCGCACGTCACGGCCCCGCTCCAGCACCAGTGTCTTCAGGCCTTTTTCACACAGTTCTTTGGCAGCCCAGCCGCCACTGATTCCAGAACCGATCACAATGGCATCATACGTATTCTTCTTCTTTTCGTCGCCGACAATATGCATGAGTAGGATAGTAGATTAAGAGAGTAAATGACTAGCGGAGGTTTTAACGCTGGCGAAGATACATACTATTTTGCTAACGAAAATGCGTGCAACTGTAGTATGGATGCCTCAATGTTAGGAAATATTCTGACATCTGTTGATAAACAAACCGGCGTTTTTCAGGTGAAAGCCGGGCGGCATGGTCTTTTTGTGAATAATACACAATCTACTCACACCTACACCATTATGCATTTCTGTTTACAAAGCCTCTTTCGAATAGTACTCTTTTTTGTATTGATTACTGGTGTAATGGGATGCAACCATTCGGTGGACGACATCGAAATTGTGCGTAATCCCACCATCACTATCGCCATTAACGGGACCAACTGGCAACCTTCTCAGATTATTGTGGCTGGTTTTGGAAAAGAACTCGTCACTGATTCTACACAACAAGGGCCGCTCTATTTCGGGTATAGCATGGTGTTGGTAGGCAGCAACGAAAACAGACTGAGCCGTAAAATTACGATCCGGTTTGCCGTGCCAACTCAAGACGAACTCCGGGGCCGTTACACCACTCAATTGTCAGAACGTGGAGCCATTTCACGCATCGAAGTGCTCGATCAGGTATCAGCTCAGGAATATGAACTTTATCAACTGGCTCCCGACGATTCGACGAGTTTTCTGGAAATAGACCGCCAAAGCACCGAAAATCGGCTCATTGCCGGAACATTTGCTTTTACCGTTGTGAGCCAGGACAGTACCCGGCAAATCTCGGCTGACAATGGAAGCTTTAAAGACATCTCTTACCAAAAATGGCAAAACAGCAACCTATGAGAACCTTATTTTTACTTTTGTTTACCGGATTATGGCTGTCGCTTTTGCCCGCAGTTGCCCAGGTTTCTGCACCTGTTGCCACCAATTCGTTTGATGTCATCATCAAAAAGAACGGTGAGCTTATCAACGGCCTAGTCACTGAAGTGGACATGCAGTACATCAAGTACAAACGCACCGATATTCCCGATGGCCCTATTTACA
Organism: uncultured Sphingobacteriales bacterium; assembly: GCA_963520985.1. GTDB lineage: Bacteria > Bacteroidota > Bacteroidia > Cytophagales > 172606-1 > Xanthocytophaga. Next base: position 271,145 of record CAUQTA010000008.1, on the reverse strand, counting down.
CTCTTAGCCGTTCGGAAGTTTACGCCATCAATTACCGCAACCAGGTCAAGGATATACTTGCTCCCGCCGATAGCAGTTTGTTCCGGCAGCCAAGTCGCACAGTTGTAGTCGATACCACCGCTGTTCCGGTTGATTCGGTTGAGGATGAGTCCAGTAACATGGACGAGAAAGTGAACAAATGGCTGGCCAAGGAAAACTTCTCGTCACCCGAAATTCGGTTTCAGTTGGGCTTTATCCGCGGATTTACCAAAGTGAATAACATTGACGCCTATACTGCCTCCATGCGTTTTCCGGGCATTGGCATCAGCTACGATTCGCAGTTTAAAAACAACTTTCGGGTGGGCGTTACTTTCGGTGTGGCAGGTAGCCGTTTCAAGCAAACCCAGTACGATTCGTACGATAGCTTGCAGGTCAACCGTGATTTAGACGAGACACTGCTGCTGTTGAATGTATACGCCAAGCGTCGGTTTGGCGAAGGCCGTCTCAAACCTTATTTGTTACTGGGGCTTGGCATCAACGGGTCTTTCCTGAAATCAAAAGCCGTTTTTGCGGCTGACAACACCAGTGATCGCCGGATTCAAGTGACTTCCAATAGCCGCGCGTTCAGTCTGGGCATTCAGGCCCGCCTGGGAGTTGATTACGAAGTCAATCCGGGATTGATGGTGTTTGGTGATATCGGTGCTGGGCTTTCGGTCCTGCAATTTGGAATTGGCTACCGGTTGCCAAGTACAGCAGCCAAATAGTAGGGTTCAAAAAGTAAAACCCCGGTGTTTTTAAATGGCACTGATTATTCATCTATTCACAACTACTACAGCTATGCATGTATTAAAAACCTATTTAGTTGTCTTCTTGCTCGGGTGCTCGGGCCTGGCGATGGGTCAGCGAAATTCGCAAAAGTTCAAAAAACAACCCAAAGACGAAGGAACATTGCGTGTGCAACTGGGTGGCTCGGTTAATTACTACCTGGGGCCTGGCAGCGAGAGTTTCGACAATTTCAGCAATGACTACCTGAACTGGCAATTGGACGGTTTGGTGGGCCTGAAACTGGTCGAAGGAAGGGATAATCGGCGTACATACCTGGGTGTGTATGGCGGAGCGGGATTTCTGAACCGGGCAACCATCAATGCCATGTTGCAGGACCAGAATCTGACACTGGTGAATGAAACTGAGCAGCGCCGGTACAATCTGAACTATCAGTGGGAAGTCGGGATTCTGGTGGCCGAAATGCTGCGCATCAGTACCGGTTCGGGAACGCAGTATTTTCAGAGTCAGATGATTACTGACGGAACTGGAAATCCGACGGAGCGCGACCACCTGAATTACTATTCCTCTACCGCTGGTGTACAGCTAAAGTTGGGTGTCATAGCCTGGACGATCAACTGTAACTTTTTGTACGGCAAAGATTTGGATAAAACCATCATTCGCCCCTCAACGGGATTGGTCTTGAAGTTTTGAAATACAACACAGTTCTCTACTTAGCAACAAGGTAGGTTTTGACTTTTTGAAGGATACTATTTTTTATCTGTGCCGGTCTGGTGCAAAAGACACCGTCTTAACTGATGGTCAGTTTCAAACACACTCACCCGATAGAATCCTATTTTTTCATTTAACTACTGAATACGATGTCAAAGATGAACTATCAGAAATTTGCAGGCATGTTAACTGTGTCGTTTGTGATTATGTATGCCGTCATGTATCTGAATGTGGCGGATACAGACCATATTTACCTGAGCGCCACGCGTTTGTACATGACCTTGCTGATGGTGGCACCGATGGCGCTGGTGATGCTTCTATTCATGCCAGCTATGTATCCCAACAAAAAGGCGAATGCAGGAATTATGATTGCCAGTATCGTCGTGTTTATATTGGCTTTTGTGATGCTTCGCAAACAGGTGTTTATCAGTGATGTCCAATACATGAAAGCCATGATTCCGCACCATTCGTCGGCCATCATGACCAGCCAGAACGCCAATATCCAAGATCCGGAAGTGAAAAAGCTGTCTGAAGATATCATCAAAGCACAAGAGCGGGAAATTGCCGAAATGAAAGAAATGATCAAACGGCTAGAAGAACAATAGAGTAGGGGTTTTGCCTCTAGCAGACATACTATTTTTCCAAACACAATGCACCAAAAGCCCGTCCTGAATGGACGGGCTTTTGGTTTCAGCGCATCGACATCGTATTCATTTTCAACAGACTAGGCGTAAGCCGGATGTAAACTTGTGCCGACAGCGGATTGCTGCCATATAAACCGGTAAGTAATTTTTCGGGCTGATAAAGCGTGCCTTGAGCTCCTACAATGAAATTGGTATTCAATTGGGTAAACAGCGTATAGCTGGCACCCAGCGTAAAGGCGTGAACATTGAAGGTTCGTTCCGCATACAAAGGGTCGCCGGTATCTTGGTCAAGCCCGAGTTCTTCTGACGATTTCTGCACAAATTCGTACCGTCCATACACCGCTACCCGATTGAGTTGCAGGTTGCTTTCAGCTAAAACCGAGTGTTCTTTGTGGTGATCACCGCTGTTGTTCAGCCCCCACACCAGCGAAGAAGTCCAGTGACTGGTTGGGCTCAGCATTTTGCTGTGTAAAACGGAAGCCGTGGTACGTTTTACGTCTTCATTCGGACGAAGTGACTCCGGACTTTTGATCCACGCTTGCGAAAACTGAAGCGAGAAGTTGGCATTCGGATTGGCCGAAATGCGGTAACTGTAACTGTCAAAACGAGGTTTGTCAAAGCCGTAACGATGCTCATCGGGCTCCCGACCGGTAAACGACGAGCCTTCTACTTTGAACAGTTTGTAGCGGAAACCTGCCGTGGCCACCCCAAAGACAATGTGCGTGGCATCCTGCCAATGATGGCTGAGCGGTGCGTCGGGATTGTTAAAAGCCGAAATGCGGTGCATGAAAGCGGTGGGCCCAATGGCTGGCTCGCCGGGATAGCCTACGTAGCCGTACACATCCATATCCTTGCTGAGTCGGTGCGTATAACCAACGGCTACCTCTGAGAACAAATCGTGTGGATGTTGCCTGTCAATCAACGGCTTGCCCTGGTACGATTCGCCCGATTGGAATAACAGTGGATAGCCATTTCCACCCATCACCAAAGCATCCAGCGACATCATTAATCGCAGGGTGAGCAAGCCGTTTTTACCCACATTGCGTTGCGCCATGCCCATCACCCAGTTGGGGGCATCCAATTGTTTGCCGCCTCGCTGGTAATTGTTGTTCAGGTTTTGCCAGTTGTATCGCAAAAACACACTTCCGTGCACCATGTAATTCCATTTGTGTCCATGTTTCATGTATGCATACATTGGCGTTAGATCAGGCATCCAGGCTGTACCCGAACCGTTTCTGTTCATACGTAGACTTCGGGAAAAAGAATGCGTCATGGGTCCATTGTCATAATTCTTCTTCACATTACCATATGGCACCATATTTTGCAGCATATCTTGCACGGTTTGTTGTTTTTTCTTTGTGGTATCTGTTTGGGTATGGTGCTCATGCTGCGCCCACACAGGAACAAAGCTGCCGATTGCCAAGAGAAAAAATAAGAGTTTCATAGATTGTAGTAGAAGTTTGGTGAATAAAAAAAAGCGGTGCGGATTACAAACTGCTTGAGTAACGTGCTGATTTAAACGACTTCTTCGGCTTTGTATCCGGCTTTCTCTACTGCTTGTTTGATTTGATCCGCAGTCACTTTTTCCGTTTCTACCGATAGTATTTTGTCAGGATTGGCAGTGTCTACTTCCCATTTCTCGATTCCTTCTACTTGGGAAAGGCTAGGCGTAACAGCGGCTATACAACCGCCACATTTGATGTTGGTTTTGAATTTCAGGGTTTTCATGAGATATAATTGGTTAATTGTTTTCTTTTACAAAGATACAATAGCCTAGTTGGTAGCTTGTTACACAATTATGGATGAGATGTGCAGAATTTGTTGACAGAAAAAATAGTATCTACAAAAAATCAAAAACCCTCGGGTTGTTGGCATTGAGTTGCCACGCTGGCTTGATCGTGAAGTTCGGTTTCAAACGTGGCATGCTGAATGTTCAGGTGTTCCAGTTCGTGACGCAGCTTCTTTTTGATCTGGTTGGCTGCCTGAAAGTCAACGTTCTCGGCTAGAGTCAGATGGGCGGTAAGTGCATTTTCAGTGGTGCTCATGGCCCACACGTGAATGTGGTGAATTTTTTGAATCCCATTGATTTGCAGGGCTTTTTGTTCGATTTCATGCAGGTCAATTCCTTTGGGAACGCCATCCAGTGATAACACCACACTGTCTTTGAGCAGTCCCCAGGTGCTGACCAGAATCACAACGATGACAACAAAACTGGTCACGCTGTCAATCCAGTACAAGCCTGTCACAGAAATCAGAATGCCGGCAATCACCACACCCACCGATACCATGGCGTCAGCGGCCAAATGCAGATAAGCGCCTTTGATGTTCAGGTCTTTTTCCTTGTTGCGGAAAAAAAGCAATGCCGTTATGGTATTGATTACAATGCCCACTCCGGCAACAATGGCAACGCTTTGACCGGCTACCGGTTCGGGATGCAACAGCCGCATAACCGCCTCATACCCAATGCCTCCTACGGCAATCAATAAGATCACTGCATTTAACAAAGCTACCAACACCGTTGTTTTGCGATACCCGTAGGTGAAAGTTTGTGTCGGTTTCACTTTTGCCAACCGAAATGCCAGCAGTGCCAACGCCAGACTGGCTACATCGCTTAGGTTGTGGCCGGCATCGGTGAGCAAGGCCAGCGACTTGGACCAGAATCCCACGGCGGCCTCAATCACCACAAACAGCAGGTTTAATATAATTCCCGCCCAAAAGGCAGTGTTTACATTGTCAATGGAAACATGCGAATGGTCGTGTGCGTGCGAATGAGAGTGAGAATGCGAGTGTGCCATATAAGGTAAAAAATTTGGGGTTAAACTGCCGGTTTTGGCTAAAAAACAGATACTATTTTCATGCCTTGTATTATAGCTTTTGCCAACGCAACCGCAGGCTATTACTCACCACCGATACCGAACTCAAGGCCATGGCCGCACCAGCAATCATCGGACTGAGCATGAAACCAAAGGCTGGATAGAGAATGCCCGCCGCGACCGGAATGCCGATCAGGTTGTAGATAAACGCCCAGAACAGGTTCTGGCGAATGGCTGCAACGGTAAGTCGCGACAAGCGGAATGCTTGCGGAATGCGCTGTAAATCAGACGAGATGAGCGTCATCTTAGCCACGTCTATGGCAATGTCAGAGCCTTTGCCCATGGCAATGCTTACATCAGCTTGAGCCAGTGCCTGCGAATCGTTGATGCCATCACCGACCATGGCTACCACCTTGCCTTGCTGCTGAAGCTGTTTAACGAAATCAGCTTTGTCGGAAGGCATTACTTCGGCTTTGAAGTGCTTGATACCCACCTGGTTGGCTACTGCCTGAGCCGTTTGCGCATTGTCACCAGTAAGCATATACACGTCAACACCTTGATTCTGCAGGTACTGAATGGCTTCGGCTGAGGTAGACTTGATGGTATCGGCAATAGCAAGAATGCCCAAAAGCGTTGCGTTTTCGGCAAAATAAATGACGGTTTTGCCTTCTTGCTGCCACTGCTTTGCTTTTTGCTCCGTGGTCTCCGGCAAAATCGTATGATTGTCGAGCATAAAACCCCGGCTTCCAACACGGTACATTTTGCCCTGGAACATGGCTTCGGCTCCTTTGCCGGTGATGCTTTCAAATGAATCCAAGGTGACGGAGGTAACGCCTTCCTTGCGAAGTTTTCGGACTACGGCCTCCGCCAACGGATGTTCCGACTGGGACTCGATGGATAGCAAGATATTGAGCTTTGATGCAGCGGCCAAGTCGGAATTTAATAAATCCGTTACTTCCGGTTTGCCTTCGGTAATCGTGCCTGTTTTATCAAGCACAATCGCGTTGACCTTATGGGCCAGTTCCAGGCTTTCGGCATCTTTGATGAGGATTCCGTTTTCGGCTCCGCGGCCAACGCCCACCATCAACGCGGTAGGGGTGGCCAATCCCAACGCACAAGGACAGGCAATCACCAATACGGTTACCATCGCCAGCAGCCCTTGCGTAAGGGCATTGTCGCTGCCAAAGATCAGCCAGAGTGTAAAACTCAGCAGAGAAATGCCAATCACTACCGGAACAAAGATGCCCGCAATCTTGTCGACCAGCTTTTGTACCGGAGCCTTGCTGCCCTGTGCTTCCTGCACCATGCGAATGATGTGGGCCAGCAGCGTATCACTGCCTACTTTTTCGGCCATAAACCGAAAGCTGCCTTTCTGATTCACCGTTCCGGCCAGCACTTTCATCCCTTCTTTTTTCTCTACCGGAATCGGTTCGCCGCTGATCATGCTTTCGTCCACAAACGAATTGCCGGACGTGATCAGCCCATCCACCGGGATTTTATCGCCCGGACGAACCAATAGTTTATCACCGGGTTTTACCTCCGCTACCGATACTATTTTTTCCTGTCCGTCTTCGGCAATGAGAGTCACTTGCTTGGGTTGCAGGCCGATCAGTTTTTTGATGGCGGCCGATGTGTTCGATTTAGCTCGTTCTTCCAGTAATTTTCCCAACAGAATAAATACAATGACTACCGCGGCCGATTCGTAGTACACATGCGGATGAATGCCCCGATGATGAAAAAACGCCGGATAAACCGTGTTGAACGCACTGAACAGAAAAGCAATTCCGGTACTCAGCGCCACCAGCGTATCCATATTCGATTTGCCATGACGGGCTAGTTTAAAGGCATTGACGAAAAAGTTTTGCCCAAAAACAGTCAGGATTACGGCTGTCAGCACCAGCATAATCCAGTTGCCATACGGAAAATCCATCCAGAACATACCAAGGATGACAACCGGGATGGCTAAAATAGTGGCACCAATGGTTTTATTGCGCAGTTGCTGGTAACGTTTTGCCTGAATGGCATCGAGATCGGTCGTGTCCTTTTTCCCCACAACAAGGTCATAGCCAATGGATTGAATGGCTTTTCGAAAGTCCTCGGGTTGGGTAACGCCCGGAATGTATTCGACATTGGCCGAGTTGTTGGCGTAATTCACCGACGCGTTCACAATTCCTTTCTGTGTTTTGAGAATGCTTTCGACACTGACGGCACAGGCCGCACACGACATTTCCAGCACCGGGAAAGTTTGCTTTACCGTCGCAACGTCATAGCCCAAATCGCGGATGGTTTTGACAATCTGCGGGATACTATTTTTCTGCGGATCCAGTTGTATTTCTGCCCATTCGTTATTTACGTCAACCCGGTGTTGGGTAATGCCTTCTATTTTTCCCAATTCGTTGTCTACCAGCATGGCACAATGTTCATTATCGACGCCAATCAGTGGTAGGTGTATCGTTTCTTTCTCTGAATTTTCCATATTGCGACCGGTTTGTATTTTATCTGTTACAAAAATACAACAGAGCCTACCTGAAAGTGTTACAGAATTTTGGAAGAGATGTATAAGATTTGGGGCAGTGATAGCCTAAAATTTTATAGTGTTGCTCGCTGGCTGTCAACTAATTGTCAAACAAACCTCACATGTGCCAGATCAATCGCCATTCTTTTTGCAAAGGCAGCGAAATCCATTGCTTATTCACATTCGTAAGTTAGCTACACTTACGGCAATAGATTCTCTCTGAAAAAACAACTTATCTGTTTTACCTCCCAGCAAATACCCATGCAAAACCCCATCACCAAACTACAACGAGATGTAAAAGCGCCTGTATTTAATTTGAAAGACATCTATGGCCGCACGATCGATTTGAACACCTATCAGGACAAGAAACTACTCATCGGGTTTTTCCGGCATGCCGGATGCCCGTTTTGCAACATTCGGGTGCATAAGTTGTCAAAAATATACGAGGACTTACATTCCAAAGGGCTGGAGATGATCTTCTTCTTTGAGTCGCCCGAAAAAGTATTGCTGCAAAGCACGTTCCACCAGGAAGTATCGCCCATTCCGCTGATTGCTGATCCGGAAAAGCAATGGTATGCCGCTTATGGGCTCGAGCCGTCAACTTTTAAAGCTTCACTCAGTATAATTTCTTCGTTTGTGCAAACGGCGTTTAAAGCCAGTTCGGCAGGTGTTCCTAATCAGCTTCCCAAAGAAGGGGAATCCTATACGACAATGCCCGCCGAATTCCTGATTTCCGAAGGGCTGATTGTCAAGGATGTGCATTATTCGGAACGCCTCAATGACCGGCTGGATACACAAAAGATCAGAAATTTTGTGGAAGAATCGCAATCTATTCCATCATTGCCGAAATAGATTTCCTGAGAAGATCTCTTTTAGCTCGTCCTTGCGAGCAACGCGAAGCAATCTGCCAACTAAAATCGCGAGCCTTTTAATTCTATTTTCTCTGAGCCAGCTGTTATGAGATTGCTTCGTCATTTTGCTTCTCTACATCTCTCTCAATGACGCAAAATAGTATGTTTTGAAAGTTAAAAACCTCACCCCGACCCCTCTCCTTCTGAGAGGGGAGTTTTGTTTCACGAATTGGAAAGTCCCTTCTCCACGGGAGAAGGGATTTAGGGATGAGGCTTATACTTCGTCCAGTGATTTGCGTTTGTTGTCTTTCAGGTTTTTGAAATGACTGGGTGTGAGGCCGGTCACTTTCTTGAACTGATTGGACAGATGCTGCACGCTGCTGTAATGCAACAGATCGGCAATCTGGCTCAGCGAAAGTTCGTCATACATGAGCAGTTCCTTGACGCGTTCAATCTTCTGGTTGATGATGTATTTTTCGATGGTAATGCCTTCCACTTCCGAAAACAGGCTGCTGAGGTAGCCGTAATCCCGGTTGAGTTGCTCGGCAATGTAGTCGGAGTGATTGGCACGCGAAAGCTGGTCGTTCTGGCTGTGAATGAGTTCGATAATGGCGGTTTTAATGCGTTCCACCAGCTTCTGGCGTTTGTCATCAAGCAACTCAAACCCCAGTTTTCTGAGCGAGGATTCCACTTGCCTGAGTTGCTCCGCTGGCAAGTCTTCTTTTACCTGAACTTCGCCCAACTGTACATCTACCGGATGCAGTCCGACTTCTTCCAGCGTTTGCTTGACCACCAGTTTGCACCGGTGGCACACCATGTTTTTAATGTAAAGAGTGGTCATAAGCAGTAATTAGAGGAAAGCCCGAAAAGGATTCCAGCGAGTGGGTAAGCTGAATGGTTCCGGGGTTTTGCCTTACAAAAAGATACTATTTCAAATGTAGTCTTATTCCTTAACTCCGATCCGCAAATTTCAGTTCTGATGCGGATTATTCTTATTAAACAGAGCTTACCCAATTTTTTTGAACCAAGCCGTTGTGTTGCCAGTAATTTATTTCAACTTGCGTAGGCTCGACCTTAATTCAACTGTAAATCTGTTTTAAACCTCATCCTAACTTTCTAAACCGCATGAAAACAAATCACTTGTGGCTACTTGCCGTGGCTGGCGGTGTGTGGCTGTCTGCTTGCAACTCTCCAGGCAAACAAGACGGAACCTCTGACACCACAGCCGTACTGACCGCCGATACCGTGGCGGCCATGCCCGCTATGAACACACTAACCGACGACGAAAAATCGCAGGGCTTTAAACTATTGTTTGACGGCACCTCTACCAGCGGCTGGCATAGTTACCTGAAAGGCGACTCGGTTGTTGGCTGGAAAGCCGAAGACGGCATTTTGCAAACTCCCGGCAAGACCGGAGCCGACCTGGTATCGAACGAAGAGTTTGAAAACTTTGAACTGCGGTTTGACTGGAATGTGGAGGCCAAAGGCAACAGCGGCGTGATTTACAAAGTGATTGAAGATAAAAAGAATCCAGCTACCTATCAGTCGGGTCCTGAGTATCAGATTATTGACGACAACGGGTATCCGCCGTACATGGAAAACGGCAAAGAAATCCGAATTACCGACAAGCAAAAATCAGGGGCTAATTACGACATGCAGGCTCCATCGGCATTCAAAGCCAATGCTCCCGGCGAATGGAACGAGGCCGTTTTGATTGTAAACAAAAACCATGTAGAACACTGGCTTAACGGCGAGAAAGTAGTTGAATACGAATACGGCGGCCCTGAATGGAAAAAGCAACTGGGGGTGAGTAAATTCACCAAATGGGCCTATGCCACTCCACACGCCAAAGGGAAGCTTGCCTTCCAGGATCACGACCACGTGGTGAAATTCCGCAATATCCGCATTAAGACGATGTGAAAATAACGTGAGTAATGGGTTTGTTAAGCTCAAAAATCGCACTTCCTGTGATCTTACTTTTCTTTTGCTTGTCCAAAAGAAAAGTAACAAAAGAAAAAGACACTTTCTTTGAATGCTTCCCCGCGCAAGGCTAGCCCGCCCCTCGCCAAAGAAAGAGGCTTTCCCGCTTTTTCACTGGCTGGTGCTGCGCACTGCGCCTTAATGGTTGATTATGAAATAGTTATGTCTGATAAGCTTCATTGATCGCGTTAAAAATAGTAGCTTTTAAAAACGAAAACCTGCCCGTTGTCTGTAGAAGCAACGGGCAGGTTTGTTTTTGGACTTTCCAGTTATTACCCTATTTCTATGAACTGCCACATCGGTCAGTTAAAAATTTTTCAAAATCTTGTAGTTTTTCGTTGGGAGCTGCTACTTATTGGTTAGAAACAAAATAAAGCAAAACATGGCCGAGTCCATTGATGAAACGTTTATCCGGCAGATGAATGCAAATGTGGGCATTGCGCATAAGGTGTGCCGCATTTACTTTGACGATGCCGACCAGCGGGCCGATGTGATGCAGGAAATGATGTATCAGTTGTGGAAAGCGTATCCGAGTTTTGAGGGAAGTGCGAAGTTCTCGACATGGATGTATCAGGTATGTTTGAACACCGCTTTGGGATGGCTCCGCAAGAGCAAGCAAGCCACTACTGAACGGCTTTCGTTGCGTCACGACCAAATACCGGAACCGTTAGCGGAATCCAGGGAAGAGAAAATACAGCAGCTTTTTCAAGCCATTCAAACCCTTTCCGCTCTCAACAAAGCCATTGTGCTTTTGTATCTGGAACAGCTGAGTTACGAAGAAATTGCCAGCATTACCGGACTTTCGCAATCCAATGTGAGTGTGCGATTGGTCCGAATCAAAAAAGAATTGGAACTACAACTTAAAAAACAAGACAATGTCAGTACTCGATGAATGGCAACAAGACTGGAAACAAGGTTTTCCGGCTACCCAAGAAACCTATACTCAAGGCTCGCTTCAGACGCTTATCAAAACCCGGGTACGCAAACACCTCCAAAAATCCATGCAGTATTTCTGGGCGTCTTTTGCGCTGCAAATTCTGGTGTATGCCTTGCTGTCGCACGTGATTGTCAAACAGTGGGGTGATTGGCAACTGGTGTTGTTCAGCCTGGCCGGAATTCTTTTGTATGTGCCTTTTACAGTGGTGCTTCTGCGAAAATTCAAGCAATTGGCACTTGGCAGTGCAACTAGCGAAACCTCGGTTTACGACTATGTGCAACAAAAGAAAAAGCATCTGAACGGGATTTTTACCTTCAAGCGCCGTTACGAATGGGTGCTGATTCCGTTGAGTTCGGCCATTGGCGTTTTTCTGGTGTTTGCCCTGTATGTGCCCGGCGGAATCACCGCCTTTCCGATGGGGGCTGCCATTACCTATGGACTTACGCTGCTGTCGTGTTATGTTGCCATTCGTTCCGAAAACAAGAAGAGCTTCATCGAGCCGTTGGCTCAATTGCAACAAACCTTGGACGAATACCAGAAAAGCGAATAGATATCCGGTTTTGCCCTGAAAAAAGATACTAATTTTATTCAAGTTGTTAGCTATTAGCTTTTAGCAATAAAGGCGTAGTGCGAAGCACCAGCCAGTGAAAAAGCGGGAAAGCCTCTTTCTTTGGCGAGGGGCGGGCTAGCCTTGCGCGGGGAAGCATTCAAAGAAAGTGCCTTTTTTTGGTTACTTTTTTGGGCAAGCAAAAAAGTGACAACGCGTGTGGTACACGAAACGACTGGACTATAAACCAATCTGGCAATTACAAAAAATAATCCAGCCCCCACATTAAGTTACTTTATCCCTATTCTATTCTCTGTAGAATGAACTAATCCGATCTCTCACCTAACTTATCTCAAAACTATGTTATCATTTACATCAGCAACAATGCTGCGAGGCGGCATTGTATGGCTAGTGCTTTGCTTTATTCTTGCTGCTTATCCGCAGAATCTTCGTGCCCAAACCCAAAAAGGAATCGTGGAGGCAAGCGGAATCAAGCTGGCTTACGAAAGTTTTGGCAACCCGAAAACGGAAACCATTCTGTTGATTTCGGGTACCAATGCGCAGCTGACCATGTGGCCGGAAGCGTTTTGTCAACTCTTGGTGAAACAAGGATACCGCGTTATTCGGTTCGACAATCGGGACATCGGCCTGTCTACCAAGTTTGCGGCTGCGGGCATGCCTGATTGGGCTGCCATTACAAAGGCTTTGCAAGAAGGTTCCAAACCGCCTTTGGCCTATACCCTCGACGATATGGCTACCGATGCGGTTGGATTGCTAAAGGCCTTGCAAATCAAAAAGGCCCACATTGTGGGGGCTTCTATGGGAGGGATGATTGCCCAGCGGGTTGCTTACAACCATCCGGAGCATACCTTGTCGCTGGTGAGTATCATGGCAGGCGGTGGAAGTCCTACGTTTCCGATGATTGCCAAGCCAGATGTGCTAAGTCAGATTCCATTGCCGGCCGCCGCATTTGATACCAATGCGTACATTCAACGCGAATTGCTGACTATGAAGCTGGTAGGTGGGAACGTATATCCCATGGATGAACAGAAATTACTTCAGGTAATCCGAAAAGATGTACAGCGGTCTTACTATCCCGACGGACTGCATCGCCAGGGAGCGGCGTCTACAGCGGCTTTTTATGCAGGTCGGCAGAACCAACTGAAAACCATTCAGGCTCCGGCGTTGGTGATTCACGGCAGCGAAGATCCGCTGGTGGTAGTAGAAGCGGGACAGGAGGTGGCAAAGCTTATTCCGAATGCGCGTTTTGAGCTGATCAAAGGCATGGGCCACGGTTTGCCAGAGCCGCTATGGAACCAAATCGCAACGCTGATTGCAACGCATGCTGCCCGTGCCAAGCAATGATGCGGGGTTTTGCTCACAAAAAAGATACTATTTGCTTCATGCGAAACAAGTAGCTCCGATTGGTAATCGGAGCAGCATCCACAGGATGATTAAAAGCCACTACAAAAGAACCTGCATTTACATAAGGCTTTTGTTTCGCAATTTGAAAGATTGATGTAAGTAATTTAAACCCGTTTCTACTGAAAAGAACCCGTGAGTGCATCGCACTCACGGGCATCTGATTATAAACTTGCCACAAAAGGAGCTAGTTTTATGTATTGTGTATCAGTTAATTGATTTGTTAGAAACTTTGCCAAATCTCCTGCACGAATGGTGTCACCGAGGCAGTCTTTGGTACTTACTGCTGTTTCTCCAGTTGCATCGGTTTGCTCCAGCATCGGAATCCGCACCAGCGTCCAGTCAACAGAGCTTTCAAGTAGCATCTGTGCTTCTTTTTGCTTGTCGGCAATCACCGCCGGAAAATGGGCTTTCATCCAATCCGCCTTCATGCGAGTTTTCTCGCTTTTCTGGTCTGAAGGCAGATCAATGCTCAGACCAGTCACAACAAGGTAGCGCTGCAACCGATAGGCTTGCATGGCCCGAAGAATGTTGCTTTCGGCCTCGCTGAACACAACCGGTTCATCGGCGGGTTGTCCCAATGTACTGATGATGGCATCGCAACCGGTTACCAGTTGACTAACCGCTTCATAATCCCGCACATCGCCTTGAATGATGCGAATGTTAGCGTGTTGAATCGGAAGTTTTTCGGGATGCCGAAGCAATAAATGAAGAAAGTACCCCTGGTTTAGCAGTTCACGAACCAGAAATTGGCCGGCTTTACCGGCTCCGCCAATAACGGCTATTTTTGAGTATGTATTCATGGTAAGCTTCATAAAAGTAAGACCATAGGTAGGAAGTTGTGTTTTGGGAAAACACAGCCAATCAGGCAATTCTGGGAATGAGAATCGCCTTGTGAAAAGGGTCGCTATTTTACAAAGCTAGTTTAATGAGTTAAAGATAAGAATCGGACGCGAAAAACAAGAGAAAAATAGTAGATAATCAGGGATTATTAATTGTTTTGTTTGCCTTATCCGAATGCGATTATAATCTCCATTGCAAACGCGTAAAGCTTTCGCTTACAAATGAGGTTTTCTTTTGTAGCTTCGAATGGGATTCGGAGTGCCATGCCATAGCATGACTCAAAAGCTACTAATGCTCCTACGGGTCAACTCCGAATGCCATTCGAAGCTACTGAATGAAAGTCTTCTAAGCACGATGCTGAAAAGGCGAGGTTTTGCAGTTGAAAAAGATACTATTTTTTTCGACCCGATTACTGAAAGCTCCTTTTCTGCCAACAGCTATTTGTTTTCAGAAAAGGAGTAAAGCAACATCAGGAAGCTGTCACTGACAAATTTTAAAGCCGAAATGCATATTCTTCGTTGCCAGGTAGATGCTGAGCCAAACGGGGAGCATCATTTCGGTACTGCGGGCATGGGTAATTCCACCCAGATCCAGAATGTCGGACCAACCAAACTGCCGCAAAATTTCGCGGGTTTGCTGTTTGGCATCGTCATCGTTGCCCGCTAAAAGCATCGTGGCATTGCCGCCGCATTTCTGGGCATCCGCCATTACTTCGCAGTTAACAATGTTCAGCGTTTTCACTACCCGCAAGTCTGGAAACGTAGCCTGGATGGTTTCACCTAGCGAAGTGGTATTGCACAGTTCAGGGATCAGGATGGGCGGCATGCCCCGGCTAAAATCAAGCGGATTGCTCACGTCAATCAATACTTTGCCTGCCAGATTGTTCGCATCGCAGCTTTGCAAAATGAGAACGGAAGCATCGCCTTTGGTGCAGTTAAACAGGATTTCGCCAAAAGCGGCGGCATCATTGAAGGTTCCCTGAGAGGCGGCATTACCGTGTTTGGTTACCCATTCGGCCGTTTTGGGATTGTCAGCCGTGCGTGATCCCAGTTTTACAGCATACCCCAATTCAATCAATCTGGCACCGAGGGTTTGCCCCACTACGCCGGTGCCTAAAATACCTATCTGTTTCATAACGGTTGTGTGTTTGTTTCTTTCTCGAAAATGAATGTGACAAACATACGTCTGTTACTTTTGTAAGTAAATAACTGTCAACTTTGACAGGTCTAAAAAAATTGGGTTATGATTATCAAAGGCGTCAATACGGCATTTCTGCTCCACGAAAAATTGTATCACTGCGCCATGGACGTGACCATGGATTACATCGGTGGCAAATGGCGAACGGTGATTTTGTGGTATCTGCGCGGCAAGACCATGCGATTTGCCGAAATCAAAAAGCAAATTCCCGACATTACCGAAAAGATGCTGAGCCTTCAGCTGAAGCAACTGGAAAAAGACGGCTTGATCAAGCGCGAAGTGTTTGGTACCAAACCACCCGTACGTGTGGAATATTCCCTGACTGACTTTGGAAAAACCTTGATTCCGGTACTGAATGCCATTGCCAAATGGGGCCGCGACTTGGGCGAAACCGAAGGAACATTGGTGGAAGTATGATTCAAGCTTCTAGCTATCCGCTTTTAGCATTTAGCAGAGAAGCACTAGCCAAAAAAAGAGCGTTGGCTTCTTTCTTTGGCTAGTGAACCTCATCCCTAAATCCCTTCTCCTTCTGAGAAGGGACTTTTACAGTCGCGAAACCAAACTCCCCTCTCAGAAGGAGAGGGCTGGGGGTGAGGTTTTTTCTAGGCCTCTTAGCGAAAGGAAGCCTGTCGGCAGGCATTCAAAGAAAGTGTCCTTTTTGCCTATTTTTTTGGATAAGTAAAAAAGTAGGAAGCGTGATAAATACAAAAGTGATAAGCTCTTGCGAATCAGCTTTATACAGGACAGAGGTAATCGCTGCAACGACAACCTGGAAAAATGCATCTACTTGGAAAGTGGCATTATTACTCAGATAGATTATGATTCTTCTACTCCGGATTGTTTTTATTAGTTTATTGCTCCTACCCATCCAATCATGGGCTACCTGGTCGGTGATCATTATCGATTCCCGCACACACGAAATCGGAATTGTCGGTGCTTCCTGTACGCCTAACTGCTATGGCATTGGGGCCATTGTGCCCGACAAAGGCGCCGTCATTGTGCAGGCCATGAGCAGCAAACAGGCGAGAGACAAAGCGTTGGAACTGATTGAGGCTGGCGCCACGCCGCAGCAAATTCTTACCGTTCTGATGAATCCGGAGTTTGCTCCGCAACGCCAGCAATATGCCATTGTCTGCCTGAATGCCATGAATGCCCCGGCTACTTTTACGGGCGATTCCACGCATACCTTTCGCGGTAGTTTGACGGCTCCTGGCGTTTCGGTGCAAGGCAATACATTGACCAACTTACAGGAATTGCAAGCGATGATGGATGTGATTGTTCAGGGACAAAAAGAAGGTCTTTCCCTGCACGCATTGCTTATGAAGGCTTTGGAAGCCGGTTCTCAGACGGGTGGCGACAAACGGTGTGGCGACCAAAAAGCAACCAGTGCCTTTATTATCGTTGCCAAACCGGACGATAAACCCCAACGACCCTACCTGAATCTGTCGGTTTTTAACCAGCAGCGTGGCGGCTGGAATGCCGTGGAATTGCTCCGCCGCAGGTATGACAAGTGGAAACAGCAAAACGAGAAATAGGCGGGTTTTGATGTATAAAAACATACTATTTTTGCGGTTCTTTCGAAAGACTGTATGAAGGAAGGATTTAATAAATCGACAAAGTTTCGTAAAATCATCATTGAGAGGCAATTCGGTGAATCAGAATTAGCCCAACTGCGCAAACACCGTAGTTACACGCCATTGCCCTGCACCAGACCCGGCATGAAAATCTGGATTTTCTGCATCTCCTACCGCAACTGCAATCGGTTGAGTTGTATGCTACCCGAGTAGCGGATTACAGCGCATTGATACAACTGCCTTGCTTGGAAAAGTTGTTTCTCAGTGGAATTCGTCCGCACGAAGAGGTATCGTTTATGAGTGAACTGACCCAGTTGAAGCAGTTGGATTTGCTGTATCTCAATCAGTTACAGCTATTGCCCGATTTGTCAGCATGTGCACAACTAACAAAGGTGATGCTTTGGAACTGCAAACGGCTGACCGACATTACCAGCCTCAGCCGCATTCCGAATCTGGAAGAGTTAACCATTGTAGATACCCCGCACAAACCGGAAGAACTGGAGTTTCTGATGCGATGCACCAATCTGAAGTATATATCGGCGCAGTTTGGAACAGTGAAAGCCAATCGGCAATTTGAAGAACTGTTGACTCTGCATGGCAAAACCCGGCACCGGCCCTGAATGCTATTTTGAATGGAAGCTCTCTATAGGATCCGGGGTTTTGCTGTTTGAAAAGATACTATTTCGGTAATCAGAAATTATCTTCAAATACCACTTCGCCATTTGCTCTTGACAAGCGGGTATAGTTGATGGAGCCCGTTCCCTGAAAGCCATAGTGAATGCCCACAATGCGGGCCGCCGGATTGGTAAACGTGGTTTCAAATGCCTTTTTGCCATTGACAAACAGCTGAACTTTCTTGTTGCGTGCTTCACACCGAAACTGCGTCCACTGGCTCATGTCGCTGCCAAAGCCTGACATGTCGCTGGTTTTGCTGTTGGCCGATGTATCGGCTATGCTTACATACAAGTCTCCCACGCAGCCCAAGTTGCTGAACGGAAAGAGCATCATGTCGTTTTCCAGTAGCAACATGATCTGGGCAAACTGGCACACTGACGAGCCTTGTTTGTAATCATTGCGGATTTCGGTTTCCAACGTAAAATTGTCGCTACGCAAATCCTTGAATTCCTGCACGTTTCGAAAAGTGACAATCGGGGCTTTGGGTTGCATGGGAATATGACTGGCTTCCAGCAGCGAAACGGGAAGGCTTAGCACGCCGTTTTTTTTCACGTCCTTCGCCGGAAAATAAACCGGTACCGGCTCCTGATCCACTGACGCCACCCAGCCGTTGGAAGGAATAAACAAATCGTGTTCCTTCACTATCTGATTGTTGATCACCAGTTTGGCCCGGAAATAACCCGGCTGGTAATACACCGACGTGTGCTGGTGCTGGTCTTTGGGAACCTGCACCCGCCGCCGTTCGTCCCAGGATTGCTGAATGTACACCGAATCGGTGGGGGCCGCAGTGGCATCGTACGTAAACACAACCGAATTGGGAATGCCTTTGGTAAGAGGCTTGCTGCTGAACGAAAACGCATCCGGCGAAAGGGTAAGCGGAGTAGGCTTGGAAAAGGTGCGGATGGCCGCCCAGCCGCCCAAAAATAGTATCACCACAAATGCCAAAACCCCGATGCTTTTCTGGCTGAATCGCCGCGGGTTTTCCGGAAAATCAATTGTGACGGAAGGCGATTCATCGGGCAATGAATCGATGATCGAATGTCCGTTGGCACTGCCGTTCTCGCTGGTGTTTTTGATTTTAAACTCCCGCCAGTTTTCGTAACCGGCAAAGTGAGCCAGCGTATTCAGGGTATTCACCGTCGGCAGACTTTCGTATTTCACTTTGCCCCACACACGCTTTAACGTGGTCGGGCTCAGGCTGACGCGGGTGTGTT
Organism: uncultured Sphingobacteriales bacterium; assembly: GCA_963520985.1. Taxonomy (GTDB): domain Bacteria; phylum Bacteroidota; class Bacteroidia; order Cytophagales; family 172606-1; genus Xanthocytophaga. Next base: position 252,460 of record CAUQTA010000008.1, on the reverse strand, counting down.
CATATATCTTTTCGCTCAGTTCGGTAAAGTCCTGATTGGTCCAGTGCTGGCTAGCTCCCCAGCCGGTTTTTCGCTCAATCTGCTCTCTGCATTTTTCGATGAGTGCTTCTTCGGTTTGCATAGGTGTAGGGTTTTACGTATTCCAAAGATACTATTTTTCTGACTTGCACGCACTTGCACCAACTTGCACAAGCGGTGATTGGTGATTTTTGCCGCTAAATCCGACTTTTGACTCATGTTTCATTTAAAAACTTTTTGACCCATGCACAACCGAGCTACAACCGGAACTCTGATTGCCCTGCTATTTCTATTGACCTTTGGGGCATTTGCCCAGGACAACAAACCCCGCGAAAGTCCAGCCGCTACGGCCACCGGGAAAGTTGGCGGCAAAACCATCACCATCCAGTACAGCCAGCCATCGGTGAAAGGCCGCGAAATTTACGGCAAGCTGGTTCCTTACGGACAAGTGTGGCGCGCCGGAGCCAACGAAACCACTTCCATCGAATTTTCGGATGTGGTGACTCTCGAAGGAAAACCCGTTGCCAAAGGGAAATACGCCTTTTTTACCATTCCCGGCGAAAAAGAATGGGTCATCATCCTGAACAAAACCATCAAATGGGGAGCCTTCAGTTACAAGCAAGACGAAGATGTGCTACGGGTAACGGTACCCGTGAAAAAGGCCAAGACCTTTGCCGAAAAACTGAATTACACCATCGTCAATAACGGAACCGTTTCGCTGAACTGGGCCGATGCCACCGTGGATTTTAAGGTGAAGTAAGCAAAGAGACTCAAGAAGAAATACGTTAGACAAAAGACAAATTTTTGAAAACCAATAAATCAGAATCAGGCAAAACGCATTTCTGTTTTGCCGCATTACTGTAGTCGGACGAAATAAAAGTAGCTTATACTTGATTGCTGGTATCTGGCAATCAGTGAATTGTCTTTTGTCTAATGTCTTTCTTCTGTCCTCTGACTACTTATGAGGTTTTTGTCTTTTAAAACATACTATTTTCCTGCACCCAGTTAAAACTACAGGAATCTTCTACCCTGCATTTTCAACTGGGGCAATAATCTCCAACCAACCTACTCCTATGAAAACAAGCGTATTAACCGTGCTTGTCTGTGGCTTGCTGTGCGTTGCAAGCAGCTTTGGGCAAACGAAAAAACGAGTCGCACCTTCCGCCGAAATTCGAGTTCCGATGCAGCCCAGCTACTGGGAATACGACAGCGCCACCACCGAATTTGTCACGTATAAAAATACCCCTGTCGTTAGAAATAAGCCGGGAAAAGGATTCCAGATTTTCTTAAAGAACCAGGCCTTTACCAACGGAACCATTGAGTTTGATGTGGAACTGTCGGGCATGGGCTTTCCGGGAATCAACTTCCGGCTGTCGCCCGACCGGAAAAACGGCGAGAATTTTTACATCCGTTCATTCGGCCCTGTAAAACCGGAAGTTCGTACCACATTGCAATACGCGGCCGTTCTGGATGGCATCAGCATGTGGGACATGTCGGACGAATATCAGTCGGGAGCGGTGATTCACCAAAACCAGTGGAACCATGTGAAACTTGTCGTCTCGGGCAAGCAACTCAAAGCCTACGTCAACGACATGAGCAAACCGGCTCTGCTGGTTCCTGAACTAGAAAGTGGGACCGAAACGGGGAGCATCTCCTTGATGGGCAATGTGATTTTTGCCAACCTGGTGATCAAGCCCAATGCTACCGAAGGCCTGAATTCGGAAGCCACGTACAATTCAACCCTGAACGAAACCCGTTACCTGCGCCACTGGCTGGTAAGTCCGCCCGCCGATTTTCCGTTTGGACAAGAAGTGCGCATCGCTTTGCCGAGCATGTATGGTGCATTGAAAAAGTCGGACCTGCCCGATAGTACCACTCAGTGGAAGCCCATCAAAGCCGAGAACCGCGCCATTGTGAATCTGAGTCGGGTGTATGGTGCGGCCAAAGAACACGATGGCCGGCGACTGGCCTGGCTCAAAACCACCATTGAATCAGACAAAGTACAGGAAAGAACACTGAGCTTGGGCTTTAGCGACGAAGTTTGGGTCTTTGTCAACGGGCAAGTCGTGTATGTGGACAAGAACTATTTTGGCACACCCGAGCAAAAAATGCCCGATTCCCGATGCACCATCGAAAACGCCAAAGTCAAACTGCCGTTGCGCGAAGGCAAAAACGAAATCCTGATCGGTCTCGCGCATTATTTCTACGGCTGGGGCATCATCGCCCGACTTGACGATACCGGCGGGCTCTCCTGGATGAAAGACTGACCAGCAAAACGATCAACTATTTGTAACTTAATGTGACGAATAGTGTTTGTTAACTCAAAGATTTCTCTTCCTGAGCTCTTACTTTTCTTTTGGACAAGCAAAAGAAAAGTAACAAAAGAAAAAGACACTTTCTTTGAATGCTTCCACCCGCAAATCCATCCCGCCCCTCGCCAAAGAAAGAACCCTTCGCACTTTTTTACTGGCTGGTGCTGCGCACTGCGCCTTGAGTATCCTAATTATGAACAACTTTAATCTGATAAATTCTATTATTTAACTTAACATTTTGACTATGAAGACACTATCAATCATTGTGGTTTATGGGTACATGCTGGCCTTTAGCTTAAACGGCCTGGCACAATCAAAACTTCAAAAGCCGGATTTGTCCACCAAAACAAATCTTCAGGCTGTTAATCGAGAGGCAGCCGTTTCTAAGGATGCAAAAGGAAACGCTGTGGTGTACCTGGATGCCAAACCTGGCGCAGGCGTGGTTTGGATAACGAATTTGACTTTTACGACAGGTACCATTGAATTTGACATCAAAGGGAAAGACAAACTACAGGAAAGCTTTGTAGGAATTGCCTTTCATGGCCAGAACGATAGCACGTACGAATCCGTTTATTTTCGTCCGTTCAATTTTCAGGCAGCCGATCCGGTGCGTAAGAGCCATGGTGTACAGTACATCTCGCTTCCCAAATACGACTGGTCCTACCTGCGCGATACCTATCCCGACAAATACGAACATTCGCTCTTGTCGAAAGTAGATCCCAACGGTTGGTTTCATGTGCGGATTGTTGTGAGTTCAGATGCCATCAAAGCCTTTGTCAATGCCGATCCAGAGCCCAGCCTCACCATAAAGCCATTAGTTCCTCTCGTTGCTGGAAAACTCGGTTTTTGGGTAGGGAATAACTCGGATGGCGATTTTGCCAATCTGGTAATCAAGTGATTAAGCTGTTAGCTAATGGCTATTAGTATTTTTGGGCGAACTGCCAGGCAAAAGCCTGTTAGAAATAGGGAAGGCCTCGTTCTGACCGGGGAGGAGGTTTTGCCTTTTGAAGAGATACTATTTCGGAACACAACAATCATCAAAAAATGAAAACAATTATGAAACGAGTCAACCTGTATGGATTGATTCTGATTATCTGTTTTGTCCAGACTGGACTGGCGCAAACGAACTTCTGGAATACCAAAGAAGCTTATCTGGGACAAAATCCGCCCGCCGATGACCCGCAGGTATTTGCACCGGGAATGCTTGCCGATTCGGGGATTGTGCTGGGTCGCGTAACGTTCTCCCAAGATGGCAAAGAATTCTATTATTCCTTTGCGCGGCATTGGTTTGATAGCAAAGGTTCTGGAACCAAACAAATCCGGTTTGACGGGAAAACATGGCAAAAGCCGACTGTCATCGCTAGCGATTTGACCAACCCGGCTCTGTCATCAAATGGCAAAACCTTGTATCTCGGTGCTCCCCAAGGCGTGGTCTGGACGATGAGCCGCAGCCCGAATGGCTGGAAAAAGCCGCAATTCTGGATGGAAAAACCCTACGGTCTGTATAATTTTCAGGCTACCCACAGCGGCACTTTTTATACAGGCAGCAATGGCACACAAGGCAGCAAGGCCGACTACAGTACCTACGATTTCTGTACATTGACCCTTGCCAAGAACGATACAGTTATCAAAAGCCTGGGCTCGCCTTTGAATACACCGGCATTTGACGGTGATTTTTTCATTGCTCCTGACGAATCGTACATCATCATCAGCACCAAAGAGACTAAAAACTACGAATGCGAGCTTTGGATTAGCTTTCGGACAAAGGGCAAAACCTGGACCGAACCCGTGAGCCTGGGCGATAAAATCAATGCCGGACTGGCGCACCGTTTTGGTCAGTATGTGTCTCCCGATAACGGCTATTTGTTTTATACCAAAGGTACCAGTGAAAAAGATTGCAATATCTACTGGGTTAGGTTCGATGCCTTACTGACCAAGCTGAAACCGAAAAACCTATAGCGGCCGAAAACTGATAGCAAAAGACTTTGGGCAAACCGAATTAATTTGATCTTGGAAAGGCTTGGTTTCTTATGGAGCCAAGCCTTTCTTTTTCTGGAAGATAACCTTACCTTCGCCTCCCATTTCAAAAAGCCTGTACCATGAAAGACGACAATCGATTGCGGGAGGCATCGATACCATCCTTGTTTTTTCAGTATTATGTACCGGCTCTGATCAGCATTCTGTCCATCACGCTGCATCAGGTAATCAATGGCATCATTTTAGGGCAACAGGTAGGGAAGGATGGACTGGCCGTCGTTGGCCTATATGGTCCGGTGGTGATTATTTTTGTTGCACTCATTCTTCCGTTGGTAATCGGCGGAGGCATTCTGATCGGAAAGAGTTTGGGTGCTGGTTTTTATAGCCAAGTGCAAGCAGTATTTGAATTTGTGACTACGGTGGTTTTGGCATTTGCGGGGATACTATTTTTTCTGGCTCCCTGGGTCACCCGTCCGTTGGCGGTGTTTCTGGCCGGTTCAGAAGATCCGGCAATGATACTGATACAAAGCCTGTCCGATTATATTTTCTGGCAATTGCTCGGCTCGCCGTGTTTCTTTCTGGGTATGGTGTGGGGCAATTTTATCCGGACCGACAATGCCCCTAAGGTTTCCAAAAATGCGTCACTGATTGCGGTAACATTGAATCTTGTTCTGGACCTGCTGCTGATCGTGGGTCTGAAATGGGGTATCAAAGGAGCTTCCATTGCCACTGTACTCTCACTATTAGTGAGTCAGGGTTATCTGTTCTGGTATATTTTTCAGGGAAAAACGAATTATAGTTTTAAGAAATTCCGGTTTAGACTGCGGCTCAAAGGATGGAAAGAGTTGGTGAATCTGGGACTTCCTTCCTTTGTGTCAGAGCTTTCGTTTTCGGTGGGACTTTTGCTGATCAATCAACGAATTGTGCCTTACGGATCGTTAGCGATTACCGCTTTCGGACTTGTCAATTACATTAGTTTTATTTTTCTCAGGCCGCTCACTGCCGCCATGATCGCGGCGCTGCCTATTTTCTCATTTAACATCGGAGCTCAGTTGCCACACCGGGTTTTGGCTACGTTCCGGTTTGTACTTCTTTTTACCCTGGTTTTTGGTGCGGTTGTCACCGCAATCGGATTTTTAGTGCCTGATCTGCTGGTGCGCATATTTGCTGGCGACGATACGGTTGCCTTTAGGTCTGTTGCCAGCCGGGCTATTTCCCTTTATTTCTTGTTATTCCTCTTTGCGGGGCCCAACTACATTCTGGGTGCCTATTTGCAGAGTATTGGCAAATCGGCATTGGCATCGGTGATTAACATTACCAAAGGATGCGGGCTGGTTTTTCTGTTTGTCGCTGTTCTGCCCACCTATTTTCATCTGGAACTGGATGGCATTTGGTTGGCTCGTTTCCTGGCCGAGATGCTGGCATTTGTAGGTGTGGGAGCTTACACGCTTTACAAGAAAAAAGATTATTACACCGAACGTGCGGTTTTGGCTAAGAAATAAGAACCCTTACCGAAAGTAGTAGTAATGGTTGCCTTCGTAATCCCGCTTCACCGTTTCGTCAGATACGAAAGCAATAAAGCCCGGGTTCTTTTGCAGGAAGCCCGCCGAAAACCCTTGCTGAATGAGTGCTTGTTTGGTTTGTTGCAGAATCTGAGATTTCAATCCCGTTTGCTTGGCCGATTCCAGTTGGTCATCCGTCTGAAACAAGTAGTAAATCAGGTAGCTATCCGGCGCGTCCTTATCCCATAGAGTCAGGTAAGCGGCTGTTACAGAATGAGTTGCCAGTTGGATGTTCATTTGCTGCACTACTTCGGCAATCCTTTCTTCGTAGGAAAGCCTGCCAAAAATGCGATTGAAGAAAGCGGGCGACATAGTGTTGATCACTTCAAGTTGTGCGTTAGGCCAAGTTTGTTTTCAAAGCTTTGTCATCTCTCTCCAAATATCTGTTACTTTTTTGCTTGTCCAAAAAAGTAACCAAAAAAGTACACAAAAAAGTACACTTGCGCCAAATCGAAGATTCGACGAAGTCAATGCTTCTGCCCGCAAGGCCCAGGCCAACCTCGCTGGTGCAAGAGGCCATCGCACCTACACCACCTTACGCGATTGGAGTGAAGTTTAAAGACCGCATCCCTAAATCCCTCTCCTAAGAGCGGCTTTTGCCGTTGCGAAACAAATGCCCTTCTCCTTGTAGGAGAATGGCTGGGGGGTAAGGTTTCTTTGCCTCCAAATGGCATTTGTAGCTACCGTAGAGGATTATTTCGTTTGTAAATGAAACTCGGATAAGACGCAATCATTATTTGTTCTTATCCGAGTTTCAAAATAGTATCTTTTCAGAAGGGAAAACCCCGCTTGCATTTTCTGGTGATTACCTGCAACGCAAGCGGGGTTTTTCCTGTTATTCTTCACACCGACGAGACAGACTTTTTTTAATCGGTTTAATCCAATAAATCCGTTTCGATCAGCGGTCCAAAATAGTATCTCTCAAAAAGACAAAACCTCCCTGTCATTTTCCTCCCGGAGGGCAGTGCGTTTGCAGGAAGTGTGTATACAACGTACTCAAGTGACGCGAGGTACCTTCGCCTTCGTAAATGCCATGCGAACGGTTGGGATAAGGCATGAACTGAAATACCTTGTTGTGTTTAATCAATTCATTTAGAAGCAATTCTGCGTTTTGGTAATGGACGTTATCGTCACCGGTGCCATGAATGTACAACAAATTGCCTTCCAGTTTGCTGGCATGCGTAATGGGTGAACCCTGTACAAAATCATCGCGGTTTTCCTGTGGGAGCCCCATGTAGCGTTCCTGGTAAATGTTGTCGTAAGACAACTGGTTACCTACGGCTGCCACCGAAATGCCTGTTTTGAAGATCTGCGGGTATTGGAACATCAGGTTTAGCGTAGACGAGCCGCCGCCACTCCAGCCCCAAACGGCTACGCGTGAAGCATCGATAAACGAATTTTGTTGCAATAACTTTTTAGCGGCCATTGCCTGGTCACGAATGTTGATGCGGCCAATTTGCCGGTAGATCGCCTTGCGCCACTGGCGTCCTTTGGGTGCAGGCGTTCCTCGGTTATCAAACGAAACGTAGATGTAGCCATCGGCCGCCATATTGCCCCGATACAGGAAGTTTTGCTGGCTTCCCCACGAATCACGTACCGTTTGAGAGGCGGGTTCGCCATACACGTGAAAGACAATGGGGTATTTCTTGTTCGGATCAAATTTGGCCGGTTTCACCATCCATCCATCCATTTCCACGCCATCTTCGGTGGTGATTTTCAGAAATTCGATTGGCGAAGCTTTCTTGGCATCCGATGAAATCTTTTTGGCAATATCCTCAGACGGGTTCAGTGCCTTGTGGTTGGGAAGGGTGATGAGTTCCTGGGCCGGGCGGGTGTAGTAATTTGAAAATTGATGCAAAGCGTATTTGCCATTCGGCGAAATGTCATATGAGTGGCTGCCTTCTTCAATCGCCGGCGAAACCTGTTCGGCTTGTCCTTTGCCAGTCAGGCTTACTTTGTACAGGTATTCCTGCGTCGCATTTTTTGGTGAAGCCATGAAGTAAATAACGCCTCCTTTTTCATCGATCCGTTCGGGAGAAATTACATCGTAATTGCCAGCGGTGAGCAGTGTCGATTTCTTGCCGTCCCGCGAGATGCGGTACAAATGCCGCCACCCGTCTTTTTCGCTTACCCAGATAAATTCCTTCCCTCCGTTGATCCATTCCCATCCGTTTGCGCCGGCCCAGCGAGGCTTGATGTCGATCCAGGCGGCATCGGTTTCGGTGAAAATAGGAGTGGCATTGCCGGTAGCGGTATTGCAGATGATGATGTTGCTCGTGTTTTGTTTGCGATTCAGTTGCTGCACAATCAGTTCATTGGCACCGGCCCATTCCATGTGCGGAATGTAATGCTGACGCGAATCACCCGGCACGTTCATCCAGGTAGTTTTGGCCGAATTGATATCCACAACCCCCACCCGGCAAGCCGAAGGGGCTTCACCAACCTTGGGATACTCGACGGGAATGATCTGCGAATAAATGGAATCGGTATTGTTGATCATGTAAAAATCGCGGATGGGGTTGGCGTCAATCTGCCAGTAGGCAATGGACTTGCTATCCGGACCCCAGCGAAAACCATCCCGGCAGTCAAACTCTTCTTCGTACACCCAGTCAAAGGTTCCGTTAATCAGTTTCCGGGTATTGTTGGTTGAAGTCAGCACCGTGTTTTTGCCGGTTGCCAGGTTTTCTACGTACACATTGTGTTCGCTGACGTAGCCTACTTTGCTGCCATCGGGCGAGAATTTGGCAAACATCAGTGAGGCGGCAGGCCGGTCTTTGCCTATCTGACGCAATTGGTTGGTCTTCAGATCCAATACCCAGTAATCGCCGCGGGTTTCGTAGCGCCACACCCGTTTGGCGTTGGTGAAAATCAGGGCTTTCTGGCCGTCTTCCGAAAAGGCGAAGCTTTTGACCGGAAGCGGGGTGGTGGTTCCGGTGGGAGTGAGTTGCTGCTTGCTGATGACGGTTTTTGATTGGCGGGTGGAGAGATCAGTCAGTAAGAGTTCAGAATCGTCGTATTCGTAGAGGCCATTGCCATCTTTGGTCCATTGAGACTGCGCGATTAACTGAAATGAGAGAAAACAGGTTACAAAAGCAAAGGAAATACTGAACTTTCGGAAAAAAATCATAGAAAATATGTTTTGGAAGTTTGTTGAGTGAATAAGTGACCGTAAAATACAAATTAAGCAGAAATCTGTCGCAAATTCTGTACGGATACGCAAAAATACGCCCACCACAATCACAACAAAACCCGATGGCAGAAATAACGGGGTTTTGTCTTGTAAAAAGATACTATTTGTGAAAATCAGCAACCGGATTTTGGACAAGTGGTACCTGATCCAGTGCGTCTGGTGTCTTTTAAAGAAACACAATCGGAAGCAGGTAGAGTTAAGCTGAATTACGGAATAGAAAAATCGAAACGATTCTTTTGAGGTGCAGCGAAGTGTAGATGTGAAACAATGGACGGCACTAACCCGAATTGCCGCCCGCCGGCTTGTAGTCCGGTAAAACAAACTCCCCCGATCTTTACCGTTAAAGATCAGGGGAATGCAGGTTTTGGCTTTTGAAAGGATATTATTTCTTATTGCCACTCATGGTGGCGGTTTCAGGCTTCAGGTATACGCTGCGCGGTCCTTCGCGACCGTCTTCGGCCAGCATTTCGCAGTAAATGCCTTCGGGCGAACGTGTAATTGCCGCCACATAAGACGTCGGCTTGTTGCGGTAAATCAATCGCGAGGGGCGAAGCGAAAACTCATATCCTTTGGTGGCGGCAGCCGTATAGGCAGGCTGTGGGTTGTTGTACAGAAAACTTAACTGCTCGATGCCCGGACGAAACTGAGCCGTGTCTACCCGCTGAACTGTCGAAGCCGGAATACCCAGTGCCGCCGGAGTTGCCAACACAATACTATGCTCGCCTACATGGATTTTGCAGAAATCGGAACCCCGTTTGATGATTTTGCCAGCGTACACATCCTGAAAGAACGTAACATTGGCAGACAAATTGTCAACCATCATCAGCAGGTGGTCTATGCCGTAAAGGGTTTCTTTGCTACGTTCCCGGTTGCGCTGCACAATCAGAATCCTCGTATATTCAGGTCCCCAGATCAGGGCCGCTTTGGCGGTAGGGTCGCCCGGAATGCGGACGTCTTCTTCCAGTATTTTCACACCTTGTTCCTGCAATGACCGCAAGGCAAACTTCAGGCTTTCGGTACGCAGGGCCAGCCAGTGCACGCCATAGGCAGGCGGGGTTTGGGCTGTCATCCGAACCGACTGGCGTTTCCAGCGCATGGGGTCTTGCATGTGCATGCCCGGATAAGGGCCGCGCGGTGAGATGGCAATGGACGCTTGTTCGGGCCGGATTTCGAGGTAATCCACAAAAGGCAATGGGTTTTTGTCGGGTTTGGCCAGTGGCTGGGCTAAAAAGTGTCTGGCAAAAAATTCGCGCGCTGCTTTGGCATCATTCACATAATAATGAATGTTGTCGAGCATAATTGGTGGGTTTGCTGGCTCATCGGCAGATAAAAAAGAACAGAGTGCCAGAAACAGGCCTAAAAATGAGACGGATGAGTAAAGTCTTCGCGAAGACATAACAGGTTTGTAAGGTTTAAAAACAGATTCAAGGCTTACGGTTTTACTTTTTTGTCTAGATGGATTTTTAACAGTACCACGAATGTAAGAAAAATACGCAAATGTATAAAAAGCAATTCGTGGAAATATCTTTGTTAGTAGACAATATCCCGAATAGGTAAACAAAAAGCCCCCTGAGCAGGGGGCTTTTTGTTTTTGATCCAAAATCTGAAGTTGTGTTTAGCAAAACCGGATGTAAGAAAATAGTATAATTTTAAGAGAAAAAAGCACCGAATTTATTCGATGCTTTTCGTGCCTTATACTTAAATGGTTGCGGCTTGTTTGTGTGGTGGAAAAACAGGTTTTGAAAATAGTATCTTTTCAAAACCTGAAATCCCCGGAGAAATAAGAGTTGGGTTTCCGGACTACGCCAGGGAATAGCCCGTGCGGTAGTTGCGTTTGATGTACTGATTTGCTTCAGGCGCATTGGTAAACTGCATGCCCGCCGAATCCCAGGCCAGTTTCATTCCGGATGAACGCAGGGCAAGCACGCCTAGAATCATCGTTTCGGTAAGCGGACCGGCGTAGTCAAACGAACAGACCGCTTTTCCATTGCCTTTGCAGGCTTCGGCCCAGTTGCGTTCGTGGCTCATGCCTACGCGTGGGAAGAGTTGTTTCGGTGCCTTGAAGTCTTTCATCAGCGTAGTTGGCAACAGTTGCGGCTTGCTGCCGTAGGTGCCATGCATCAGTTTTCCTTTGCTGCCGATGTACAATACGCCGCCGCCTTTGTCTATTTTTTCTTCTGGCAATAGTTCTTTGGGGCGTTCTGGCAACAGGCCACCGTCGTACCAGGTCATGCGTACAGCCGGCATCTTTCCACGAGCCGCAAAATCGTAGTACACAATGGAAGCCGTCGGATAACTTTCGCCGTTGAATTTGGATGAAGAGGCCTCCACGTGGGTAGGTGCTCCCAGACCCAACGCCCATACCGCGTGGTCAATCAGGTGAGCTCCCATATCGCCCAGGGCGCCCACACCGTAATCGACCCAGCCGCGCCACTTGAACGGATGGTACGCCGGATTGTAGGTGCGAGGCTGTGCCGGTCCTAAAAACAAGTCCCAATCCAGGGTAGGAGGGATGGCTGGCGTATCGGTCGGGAAAGAGATGCCTTGCGGCCAGATGGGACGGTTGGTCCATACATGCACTTCCGACACATTGCCGATCATGCCGGCAGCGATGATTTCGTTGATCAAACGCGCATCGTCGCTGGAGTGGCCCTGGTTTCCCATTTGGGTCACGATTTTGGGCATTTCCTTGGCAAGCTTGGTCAGAGTTCGGGCTTCTTCAACGGTATACGTCAGCGGCTTTTGCACATACACGTGCTTTCCTGCTTTCATGGCTGCAATAGCCTGCACCGCATGCAGGTGATCGGGCGTTGCAATCACCACTCCGTCAATGTCTTTCTGCTGTTCCAGCATGATGCGAAAATCCTTGTATCGCTTGGCGTTGGGGTACGTTTCGTAGGTTTTGGCAGCGTAGGCGTCATCCACATCGCACAAGGCTACAATGTTTTCAGTCGGAGCCAGGTTGCGCAGGTTGGCTGCACCCATGCCGCCAACGCCGATACCGGCTACGTTGAGTTTATCGGATGGGGCCAGAAAGCCTCGTCCCAATACGTGACGAGGCACAATCATAAAGCTGGAAGCAGCCAATGCGGTGCTCTTCAAAAACGTTCGCCTTCCGGCTTTGTGGTTCGGTTTGTCTTTTTTCATACCTGTATTGAATGAAAATGAGAAAATTGAGTTAGTTTATTTATGGGTTATTAAAAGGGGCAAAGGGTTTGCTGAAAAAGCCGGGTTTTTGCTTTTTCAGGGATACTATTTTCCAAAGGGTACAGGTTCAGAAAAGGTACAAGTTGGCAGGTTTCAAGGTTACTTCAACTATCCCTGCGCTTCTCTTTTCCAGTCATTCGTTATAAAGCCAACTGCTAATCGCTGCTAGCTTGTCTTCCGGCTCATTTGCACGGGAATACCTTCTTTACAAAAGCGAAAATCCGTAGATTTCCTGGAAAAGTAAAAATTTTTATTGTGTAATTCAAACTTGGGAAATTTATTTCTTTTCGTATTTGCCTGGTCGAATCATGCTGACTGTTATTCCTTAATTGTCTGGGTTGGTCCTGAAACCTACCGTATAAAATGTGTACAAATTTGTAAAATTTCATCTTGACGGATAAAACTGGCTCTTTACCTTTTTATTAACCTTTGATGAACAGATTCTCTATTTTATCTATGTAAATACCAGGTTTTGTTTTGAGTCGGCCCAACGTAGTGGTGGAATGATTATACATAAATGAGTAGATTTACTTATGTGCGTTGCCGTGCAGTTTGCGTTTTATACCGCACAAAACCGCATTCAGTGAATTATTTGGCCCGCATTTAAGTTGTATTTATATAAGGGAAGCAAGTAAAAAACCAGGCAGTTTATTTCAATCCCATCTTTGAAAAAACAAAAACTCCCTTGTTTGTATTCAAAAGTTTATTCAGATTTGCTGTCTCAATTCGAAACCTTTTAACCACACATTACTCATGGCAAAAATAAAAGTAGGTATCAATGGGTTTGGTCGTATCGGTCGCCTTGTATTTCGTGCTGCCGTTACAAACCATCCTGAAATTGAAATTGTAGGAATCAATGACTTGATTGATGTAGATTACATGGCATATATGCTGAAGTATGATTCTACACACGGAATGTTTAAAGGCGATGTGAAAGTGGAAGACGGCAAGTTGGTAGTAAACGGAAATGCCATTCGTGTAACTGCCGAAAAAGACCCTGCTAACCTGAAATGGGACGAAGTAGGTGCGGAATACGTGGTAGAATCAACCGGATTGTTTTTAGATAAAGAAAAAGCAGGATTACACCTGAAAGCGGGTGCCAAACGTGTAGTGATCTCCGCTCCAGCCAAAGACGATACCCCTACGTTTGTGATGGGAGTAAACAACGACTCGTTTACTTCGGATATGACCATCATCTCCAATGCGTCTTGTACTACCAACTGTCTGGCGCCGCTAGCCAAAGTACTGAACGACAAATGGGGCATTGAAGAAGGCTTGATGACAACCGTACACGCGGTAACCGCAACACAGAAAACCGTTGACGGTCCTTCTGCGAAAGACTGGCGCGGTGGCCGGGGTGCTTACCAAAACATTATCCCATCTTCGACTGGCGCTGCCAAAGCCGTAGGTCTGGTAATTCCGCAACTGAAAGGCAAACTGACCGGTATGTCGTTCCGTGTGCCTGTTGCCGACGTATCGGTAGTGGACTTAACGGCCCGTTTGAAAACTCCGGCTACGTACGAAGAAATCAAAGCCGAAATGAAACGTGCTTCTGAAAATGAAATGAAAGGCATTCTGGGTTATACTGAAGACGAAGTGGTTTCTTCTGATTTTATCAGCGATGCCCGTACTTCTATTTTTGATGCAAAAGCTGGCATTCAACTGAGCCCAACCTTTGTGAAAGTAGTATCTTGGTATGACAACGAGTGGGGATATTCCAACAAACTGGTTGAACTGATATCTTATACTGCCAAAAAATAACCGGGTTTTGTCCGATAGTAAAATCAAAACGCCTTGTTTGCTACGTGCAGGCAAGGCGTTTTGATTTGATTTTACTCCGCGTTTTACAGAATAGCCATACCCGCCGGTTTTGGCTTTGAATCAGATACTATTTTTGCTGAGCTGTTTCTTCCGCTGCTTTTCGTGTAATCACCCCATCCGAACCGATGACCAGCGGCACTTCCGGAAAATCGGAAGCGAGTAGCCGTTGCAGCGTTTTGATGACTTTTTTGTCTTCGTCCAGCTGGCAGCCACCTTCTCCCACCTGTTTGACGGGCGTGATTTCCGCTTTCAGAAACTCTCCCTGCCGGTTGGTAAATACTTTGACAATGGGTGCTACGCCGCCTTCGCCGGTGAGACTAAACCGGGCGTAGGTACAGAAATTGCCCATGCTGTATATGATGAAACGGTCTTTGTACAGATCAACCGACCGGGTTACGTGCGGGCCATGCCCAAACACCACATCGGCACCCGCCTCTACCATCTTGTGTGCGAAGTCGTACGGATTGCCGCGGTTTTCGCCTACAAACAATTCCGTTTTTCGGGTAACGTGCTGGGCGCTGCGCCCTTCGGCTCCTCCATGAAAAGATACAATGACAATATCCACCGAATCGGCCAGTTTGCGCACCCGTTCCTGAGCCTCTTTTATTTTGCGTAAATCCAGCGTTCCTTCATTGGGAGCAAACGCAATGAGTCCGTAACGGGTGCTGTCTTTTTCATAAATGGTCGTGGGGGCTATCTCTAAGCCCGCATAGCGAATGCCAATGCTATCCAGCGTTTGCATGGAACTCTGGCGACCTATAGGGCCAAAGTCGCCACTGTGGTTGTTGGCCAGGCTCATCAGATCGAAACCAGCGTCGGTGAGGTATTTGCCGTAACGGGTAGGCGTACGGAACGCATAACAGATGGCCGGATTGGAACAGGTTTTGACTTTGCCGCCTTTGCTTTTGTCGAGCAACGTACCTTCCAGATTGCCAAACGTGACATCGGCATTGCGAAGAATGGTTTTGATCGAATCCGGGAAAATAACGGCTCCGTCTTGCGGGGGCAAAAAGGTGGCTTCCGGAAAATCGGTTCCCATCATGATGTCGCCTACACCAATGAGTGTTAACGTATCGGCTTTCAGCGAAAATGTATCCGCAATAAGAGTTGTGTTCCTGCGAATCTGTAGGGTGTCCTGGGCGTGCACAGTGGCCACATAACTCACACTTAAGGCTAAGGTTACCAGCTTTTTATACATAGGGTCGTCTGCTTCAGTAGAACGACAAAGATACCAAACCCCGGGCTGGCAGAAAAATAGTATCCCCATAAAAACGAAAACCCTAGCTTTCTTTTTCATGAATACGGAATCCGATGGAAGTGCGTTGGGTGTCTTCTCCGTTCAGGAAACGTTCGAAACGGTTGTCCAGAAAGCGGCTTAGGAAATCGTGCAGGTAGTGCAGAAAGGAATCAAAATGCGTATCGTTTTCATCGAATGCGACAAAAAAGTCTTCTTCATCGAGCATCCGGACTACAAACCGGCCGTTGAGTTTTTTGAATAGTATCTCAAAAATGAGCAAAAAGCCCTGACCTTGCGGCTGTGCCAAATCATAGGGAAGATTGAATCCGTAGCGTATGTGCCAGAACCCTTTGTCGTCCATGTCTAGCGTATCGGCCAGATTGGGAACGGTCTGTTGCTGGTCTTCTTTGCCGATGTAAAAGAAGTTGCCTTCCGGGATGGTGTAGAAATCCCGAATAGCCTGACTCAATAGTTGAGCGAAGCGAAAACTGATCTGCTCGTACGAATGGTAAAATTGCCGGTCGGCCTGATAAATGCTGACGAGTTCGTAGAATTTGGACATGCTACAAATATATGTAGAATTTATAGTACAAAAGCGACTGTTGCTTGCTTTGTCCGGAAAGGTGCTGTAAGGTTAAGACGCCAGATTGTCAGATTTTACCAGCTTACCACCACGTCTTCTTTGAACAGATGCTGGTAGCCGCTGGTGTTAAACACCGAAAATGCAACGATGTACCGGCCCGACCGTACCTTTTCGCCGTTCTGATTCGAGCCGTCCCAGGTAAAAAAACCGTCCGTAGCCAGCGACTGATTTGCCGCTATTTTCTTGATTTCGCGGCCCATGATGTCAAAAACAGTGACGGTAGCCAGGTTGCCTTGCGTAGGGAATTGATAGTACAAGGCGGCAAAATCGTGGTAGCCGTCTTCGTTGGGGGTAATGAGGCGCGGTTCGATGCGAAACGCATTGAGCAACGAGGTGGTCTCGATCGTCTGCGAATTGCGGTAACCGGGAGTCGCATAGCCTTCTGTTGCTGCCGCCGAATGCCAGTTGCCCGGCAAGTTGGTTGCCGTTGTGACACTGATCCGCTCCAGCGAAACGCCTTCCTTGTCTTTCAGCATGGCAAAGTGGTAATCGTCCAGGTAATCAAACCGATCCATTGTTTTTCCTCTGGGATTGAGCAACACTACGTTGCCGGCATCGTCGTAATAGGTAGGCATAGACGACATCTGAACAGCTGTTTCCAATTTGGTTCTGGGATAGTGCGAGATCAGGATGGATGCATTGGTGGTAAAAACCGCGTAACTTTTTGGCGGCAGCAGCCGATTGGCCGAAGTGCCGGTTTTGCGGTTGGCGACGATACTATTTTCGACATTGGCCAGCTGCCAGTCTTTCAGATTGATGTATTTGTCTGACCGGTTGTAGATTTCCACAAAATCAACGCCTCCTACCCGCGGATTGAACAATACTTCGTTGATCACTACATCCATTGAATCCGCTTCTTCGGGCAGGGCAAGCTGGCTTTGGGCCGCTTGCATGAGTATATTCTGGTTGCAGTCTTTTATGCCACTTACACTTAACGTGTACACCGTTCGGGTTTGCAGATTGTCCTGTAAGTGCAACGTTATTTCCCGCAATGCCGGTTTCTGACTCTGGGCCGATACTATTTTTACCGAAGGCGAAAGCTGGTAATACTGTACATCGGTAATTGAATTGCTGTCCAGTTTTTCGTTGAAAGTAATCCGAAGCTGATTGGCCGAAATTACTTCCGTTAGCAGCACGGAAGGAGGCGTGAAATCGGGCTTGGAAGCGGCTACCGAATTGGCTTTTCCGGGTGTGCCGCCTTCATTGGCTACCGAAGCCGTCCAGTTGTTTTCTTCGCCACAGGAATTGGTCACATCGATCTGTTCCAACGACCAGCCGCCTTCGGCTTTCGTGTTGTCGTGATACCAGGAAATGTCGTAGCGTACCTGGTCAATCAATTGACTGCTGGAGTTGCGAAGCGTGATTTCATCGCTGGAATTATTGAGCGAAGGCAGAGATGATAAACCGATGACTTTACCAAAAGGCTCAAATTCAGAAGCATAGCTCGATTTGCACAAAATCACATAGCCTTGGCTCGCCAGTGAATAGGAGGGAAGCGTAACCGTGCTGGAACCATCGCTGAGGGTGCACCCTTTCAGGTTAATGACCCGATTAGTCGGATTGTAAAGTTCCACAAACTCAGCCGACGGTAACTCAACTCTGGGCGATTCGTCGGGCAGCAATTCGGTGATAATCAGTTCGCGGTAGCCAATTGGAAGTTCCGGAACGACTGGTTCGACCTTCACCAGAAAATCGTCAAAGAAAAAGCCTTGCCGGTTGGTAGACGTATGATTGCACACAAAGCCCAGATAGCTGCCCGTGGAAAAAGTATCGTCGGTGGCAGTGCCTTCGCTGGTAAACGCGCTTTCGGTAACGCTTTTGGAAAACAACTGCCAGTTGCCCTGCACATCACGCGTGACCCGAATCGTAAAGGAAGGATTGGTAGCTGCCCTCCCGGCAATCCCATCAATGATCTTTGTAGACGTAGTACCGCTTTGCCGGTACAGATCAATGCCGTCTGTATTGCCACTTTCGCCAATGCGGATGTAATAGCCATTCAGTGCGCTTTTCAGATCGGCCTGGGTACTCATCAGGTAAATGCGAACGTAATTACTGGTGCTGGGGGCAAAGTTGAGTGATAACATAAACTGCCATTCCATTTTGCCCGAGAATGCGATGGGCGTTGCCAGAGCCAGCACCGCCGTGGCGCTGGGCCCGTTGGATTGCAGTTTTTGGTCGGCGGTAATTTTAAACGACACAGTATCTCCTTGCCAAGCCGGATTTTTGGTGAAAGAACCGTCTGAAAAGTCATCCATAAATTGGGCGTTAGCAGGAATACAAATGCCTGCCAGAAGACACAGAAAGCAAAGACATCGAAGCATATAAGGCACTGAAAATCAACCGAAAGATAGGCTGGTTTTTGCTTTTGAGGGGATACTATTTTGCCGGAAAAATCACTTTGTAAAGAATAGGGATATTGAGCGGTTTTTTTGAGTGTGACCTAAAGAGCTTCAGGAAAAATGAAAAAATATTTTTTTGTCCGGTTTACCTTTGCACATAAATCTCATCAAACCAAGAAAACCAATCTTTCACTTACAAACAATCTGAGCATGAAAAAACTACTGTATCTGTCGCTTTTCACTGTTTTTCTACCTGTACTTTCGTACGGTCAGCTCATCGACCGAATGATGCGAAAAGTAGAAGACAAAGTAGTAGAAAAGACAGGTGATGCCATTGACAAAGCCTCACAAAAGAAAAAAGACAAAACTCAGAAAGAAGAGTCTCCTTCAACCCATGCAGACACAGGCAATACGCAAACCGAAACGGACAAACCCACTTCGGATACAACTCCTGAACCCGCAACCAACGCCGAAAATGCTTCATTGAAAATCACACCTCTCAAAGCTTACAGCAAATTTGATTTCGTCCCAGGCGACAAAGTCATTGCCTACGAAGATTTCAGCTCGGTTGGGCCCGACGATGACTTGCCTACCGGATGGAATACCAATGCATCCAGCGAAATGGTGACACTGAACAACTATCCGGGCAAGTGGATGGCACTCAAGGGATCAAGCTTTTCTGCTTTTTTGCCTGAGTTTGTAACATCCATTCCCGAAAATGCCACCATCGAATTTGAAATGATTCCCACAGACGACAGTGGCATCCTTTACTTTCAGTTTTTCAATGCCGAACACAATCGCCGCAAAATAAACTGGAACGACTATCAGAACGACGGAGTTGCCATTGATCTGTACGGAGCCTGGATTCAGATGGAATCCTACATTCCAAACGAGGAAACATTTCATAGTAATTCGGATAACAGTGTAAGAGGTTTCTTCGAAGAAAATGTCAACAAACCCATTAAAGTGTCGGTCTGGCGGCAAAAGGAACGGTTACGTATGTATTTGAATGACCATAAGGTGATGGACATAGCCCGGGCTTGTGCTCCCACCACTACCTACAACACCATCCAGTTTGTGAAACGGAGTGACGACGATGTGTACATCCGCAATATACGTGTGGCGGTAGGTTCTCCGGATATCCGCACCAAACTGGCGGCTGGCAAATTTACTACCAACGGCATTCTGTTTGATGTAAATGAAGACCGTATCAAACCCGAATCGTATGGGGTGTTAAAACAAATTGCCGAAGCCCTGAAAGCGACACCTGCCATGAAAGTGAAAATCATTGGTCATACGGATAGTGACGGGGATGCTGCCAAAAACACAGATCTGTCAAAACGCCGGGCAGCCGCAGTAAAAAATGCCTTATCGGCCGAATTCGGAATCGATGCCACCCGCCTCACTACGGATGGAAAAGGCGCTACCCAACCCATTGCTTCGAATACCACTGCCGACGGCAAGGCCAATAACAGGCGAGTGGAGTTTATAAAAGTCGATTAAGACAAACCATACATATGTCAACAGCCCGAAGCCATGAGCTTCGGGCTGTTGTCGTTTAATATATCAGCTGTAGTAAGTGAAATATGTAATTAATTGATTATTAATATTTTATAAAATTATTTAGAAATAGACTAAATAAAATTTGCTTCTTAAGCTTCTTGGCTATTCTTTTGCATTGTTTAGAATTATTCTAAACAAGATCGAATTTACTTGTCTTCGTCCACTACGTGGCTTATAAATCACTTCCAGTTCTAAGTCCTTTGCTTCAGGCCTGTTTGACTGTCGATATGGCCGTTGAACGGGCCTGCAAAGGCACCATTTGATCTTATACAGCTTTTTCCAATGATAATCAGTTGAGACCTATGTGCCAGTTTACTACACTCCATCACAATGCCCACGGTTATGTAGTCCGTTGTTCCGACTGCCATCACATTCAGGTAGGGTTTGGCACTACAGCCATTAGCTACTCGCCAGAGGATTTCAGAGAACTACGCCAGAATTTGCGGCAGTGCCATGAATTTTACCTGGAATCTCCTTTTCCGGAAATGAAATGCGTTCATTTTCAGCAAGTGGGCCAACAGGTGAAACTGGTTTATACACCCAAAGAAATTGCCCAACTGACCGATCTGGTCGAAATGGCCGCCCTGATGCTTGACATTCAGAATGCATTGCACTCAAATACACAATAATCCATCTACTTTTTGTAAACCGTTACTCCATGAAATTCCATTCGTACATTTTTTTAATGTTGCTAGGTTTTGCCAGCAGCGCCGCAACCGCGCAAAATAGTACCGCCGCCAAGAGCAAAACCACCCCCTTCAAGGCAAACAACAAGAAAGCGCAAGATGCGCAGTCTATTCAGGCACAGTGCGGCTGCCACCAGGTTATGTTTGAATACGCCGAAACCCTGTCGCCCGATAAGCAATACAAAGTGCATGACCCGTACAAAGTGGGAGGCTGGGAATACGTATTTGCCGATGAAACCACGCCCGATAAAATTGTGATTCAGCACTTGCTGATTGTGGGCGATACCCTGATTATCAAGCACTGGCGCGAAGACTGGGCGTATGAAAACACCGATCTGCTGCATTTTGAAAAAGATGCCACCTGGCAAAAACAAAAACTAACCCCGAGCCAAGTGAGCGGCCAATGGACACAGAAAGTGTTTGAGGTAGACGATGCGCCGCGCTACGAAGGTACGGCCACGTGGATTCACGCCGACGGACGACATTACTGGGAAAACACCACCGATGCGCCGCTGCCGCGTCGCGAATACACCAAACGCACCGACTACAATGTGATGCGCCGCACCAATCACCACGAGATTACCAGCTACGGTTATCTGCACGAACAGGACAACGAAAAGGTCCTTCGTTCGGAAGCCGGTGATCAGTTATTAGTGAGAGAGAAAGGCTACAACACCTACCGCCGCATCGATGATAGCCGTTGCGAAGTGGCGCGTGCGTGGTGGGCAAAGCACCGCACGTTCTGGGTGAGTGTGCGTACTGTGTGGAACGACATGCTGGCCAAAGCCGATAAAGTGCAGCTTCAGAGCAAAGTGGATGGCAAACATCTATATGAGTCATTGGAAGAACTGGAAAACAAAGGCACTACCAGCAAAGCGGCCATTGAAGCTACTATCCGGAAATATTGGAAATGAGTCACTGGGGTTCAACTATGAAAGCGATGCTGCCACGGGTTGGGGTTTTGGCATTGGTAAACCTACTATTTACTAGTGCCTTTGCCCAACAACCCGCGGTACCTGACTCCATCCGGCACTACAATCTGGACGAAATTGTGGTGACGGCTACCCGCAGCGAGCAACAGCTTTCGAATGTAGCCATACCCGTTACGCTGATTTCGGGCAGGCAAATCCAACAGATGGGTTCGCTGCGTCTGACCGAAGTATTGCAGGAACAAACCGGACTGGCCATTATCAATGACCATGGAAATGGTATACAGATGCAGGGATTTTCGCCAGATTATACATTGATTCTGATTGATGGCGAACCGTTGGTGGGCCGCACAGCCGGTACGCTGGAACTTTCGCGAATTGCGGTGGGAAACATCCGTCAGATTGAGATTGTCAAAGGGCCTTCGTCGAGCTTGTATGGCTCAGAAGCGATGGGTGGGGTGATCAACATCATTACCGAAAAGCCCGACGGACAAAAAGGCAATCTGCGGGTTCGTTATGGAGCCAACCGGACCAGCGACCTGACGGGAGATTTCTCAGTTAAAAACAGGAATCTGAGTTTTTACGGATTTGCAAATCGCTACCAAACGGCAGGCTACGATCTTTCCCCGGCCACGTTTGGCAATACGGTGGAGCCGTTTCGGAATTATACCTTTACATCTAAACTGCAATACGAATTTTCGCCTAGGGTAAAACTTACTCTTTCGGGCCGGTATTTTACCGAAACGCAACAAAGCCGTTACGATGTAGGCACTTCGGATAGTCCGTCATGGGTAGCGGGAAACGGTTGGGTGCACGACTGGAACGTGAATCCGGTGTTGGAAGTCCGGTTCAAGCCATTCTGGAAAACGTCTTTTCGCTTTTACGGAAGCCAGTATGCCACACATTCGCGGGTAGACTATCAAACGAACGGCGAGGTGTACGATGAAAGCAATTTCGGGCAAACCTTTCTGCGTCCGGAAATCGTGACCGATCTGACTATTAGCACCAAACACAGTCTTTTGTTTGGTGCAGGCTACATTGCCGAAAGCGTGGAAGCCACCCGTTACACTGATACAAAGCAGTTTGGTTCCTGGTACGGATTTCTGCAATACCAGTGGCAACCCACCGATAAATGGCAGGTCATTGCCGGCGGGCGGCTCGACAAGCACAGTGTGTACGGCGGGCAGTTCAATCCCAAACTTTCATCCCAGTATGAAGTAACGCCTTGGCTGGCTGTGCAGGCATCCGTAGGCCGCGGATTCAAAGCCCCCGATTTTCGGCAGTTGTATCTCAACTTTACAAATGCTGTCGCTGGCTATTCGGTGTTAGGTACCGAAGAACTAGCAGCAGGATTGGCTCGTTTGCAGGCCGAAAATCAGATTGCTCAGATTTTACTGGACCCGACTCAATTTGGCAACCTGAAAGCCGAAAGTTCTTTGGCTTACAATGCCGGTTTCCGGTTAACGCCTATGGACAAGATCAAAGGCAACATCAACTTTTTCCGAAATAGTATCCGTGATCTGATCGAAACCCAGGCTGTAGCCCGCAAAACTAACGGCCAGTCGGTGTTCAGCTACCGCAACATTGCCAGGGTATATACGCAAGGCGTAGAAACGGATTGGTCCTATAAAATTCATAAAAACCTATCAGTATCAGCCGGATACCAGTTGCTGTTTACGGCCGACGAAAATGTGTTGGACGGAATCGCGAAAGGCGAATACTACCGCCGCGACCCTAACACCTTTGTCACCTCGCGGGTAAAACGCAACGAGTACGGCGGATTATTCAACCGGTCACGGCATTCGGGGAATGTGAAGCTGTTTTACGAGAACCCGCAGAATGGCTTTTCGGGCAGCATTCGGGGCATTTACCGCGGACGATACGGCGTAGGCGACTTCAACGGAAACCTGATTCTGGACGACGAATCAGAATACGTCAAAGGATTTTTCCAGTGGAATGTCAATGCTGCCAAAACCTACAAATCCTTCATGCTTCAGGTGGGTGTTGACAATGTGTTCAATTTCCGAAACACCACCTACATGCCGGGCATTGCCGGTCGCCTTTGGTACACCACATTGAGCTATCAGTTTCAAACCAAGAAAACTAAAACCACAGATTAATTTTTTACCTTTTTGCATTTATACCCATGAAAAAACGATTTTTTTACGTGACAACCTTGATTTGTGCCAGCTTTTCATTGTCTTTGACTTCTTGTAAAGACGACAATCCGGAACCGGCTACCCCATTGGAAGCGACCACGTTTACCAACCTGGCCGCCGATCCGATTGTAAGTGCTGGTCAGGGGCAGCCTCCAGCAGCAACCGGAAAATACACGTTCTTTAGTCTGAAAACCGGGCAGGTAGTACCAAACAGCGATTCGGCGACTGCTAACTGGGACATTGGTTTCCGTGCCACCCGCATTATTTTCAACGGCGGTACCAGTGGCCCGGGACAAGCCGCTGTAAGCCTGCAAACCGGATTGTTTGGTGAGTGGACTACCGTATCGGATACCGTTACCTTTCGTACGGATAATGCTACCACGGGTCCTGCCCTGGCACCCGCTTCGGGCAAAGGATGGTACAATTACAACCAGACTACCAATGTGATTACGCCTATTCCCGGCCGGGTGTTATTGGTTCGTACTGCTGATGGCAAGTATGCCAAACTGGAGATTTTGAGTTATTACAAAGATGCACCAGCCGCGCCAGATGCCACCAGTGCTTCGCGGTATTATACGTTTCGGTACATCTACCAGCCCGATGGTAGCAAGAAGCTAGAGTAAAAGGGCCTCCCCCAGCCCCTCCCGTGGAGGGGAGCTTTTTTATTTCGGAATTGTAAAGGCGGATTGTGGAAAATAGTATCTTCCAAAAACAGAAACCCTGCCATGTATTGCTGGTTTTCTGTTTTTCGCCCCTCCACGGGAGGGGCTGGGGGAGGCCTGCAAAATTTTCTATTACGTCTATGAACTTTGTCGGCAAAAAATTCTCTTTTCTCCGGAAGAGTTCCTAATTTTGCACTCCTTTTATCAAATTTCTTTATTTAACTCATTTTTAATTCAAAAAACGCTTATGAAAGTAGCCGTTGTAGGAGCCACCGGGCTTGTAGGTGGCGAAATGCTGAAGGTCCTGGAGGAAAGAAATTTCCCTGTAACTGAATTGATTCTTACGGCTTCTGAGAAATCAGTGGGTAAGGAAATCACGTTTAAGGGTAAGGCGTACAAGATCGTAAGTGTAGAAGATGCCATTGCCCAACACCCTGACATTGCCATTTTCTCGGCTGGCGGTTCTACGTCACTGGCATTGGCACCGAAATTTGCTGAAGTAGGCACGGTGGTTATTGACAACTCCTCTGCGTGGCGCATGGACCCTACCAAAAAACTGGTAGTACCCGAAGTAAATGCACACGTATTGACAGCCGGAGATAAAATCATTGCAAATCCCAACTGCTCTACCATCCAGATGGTGGTGGCATTGAATCCATTGCATAAAAAATACACTATCAAACGCGTGGTGGTTTCGACATACCAATCCGTAACCGGAACGGGCAAGAAAGCCGTAGACCAGTTGTTTGCGGAACGCGAAGGAAAGACCGAAGTACCGAAAGTGTATCCGCATACCATTGACCTGAACGTGTTGCCGCACATTGATGTATTCCTGGAAAACGGCTACACCAAAGAGGAAATGAAGATGGTAAAAGAAACGACAAAAATCATGGGTGACGACTCGATCCGGGTAACGGCAACAACCGTTCGCATTCCGGTAATCGGCGGTCACTCCGAGTCTGTGAATATTGAGTTTGCCAACGACTTCGATCTGAAAGACGTGTTTGAACTGTTGCAAAATGCACCGGGTGTGGTTGTCGTTGACGACGTAGCCAATTTCAAATACCCTATGCCGAAAGATGCACATGGTAAAGACGAAGTGTTTGTAGGCCGTATCCGTCGTGATGAAAGCCAGCCTAACACCCTGAACATGTGGATTGTGGCTGACAACCTGCGCAAAGGTGCCGCTACCAACGCCGTTCAGATTGCCGAATACCTGATGGAAAACGTGCTGAAACCGGCAACGGCGTAAGCTTTGGATATTCCGTACTCTTACTAATCTTGCTTGACAGATTTGAGATTGTTAACTTTCAACAAAAGCAAGAAAATAAAAGTAGAAACCAACTAGCCCAACGTCGCTTGAGTGTACTGGAACTGGCCCAAGCCCTGGGCAGCGTGTCCGAAGCCTGAAAACGCAAGGGTATGACCCGAATTCCATGAGATCGTCATTCATGTTCTATGAACATTTAAGAGAAAATCACATGCAATCAGTCAAGCAAGATTATTGAGGGTACACCTTATGCTTCGAAGTTCCGTACTTTTCTCAGTTCTTTGGTTTTTGTTGCCGGTAACCGCCTATGCCCAAACGGCGCCGAAAGAACTGTATCGCAATCCTATCATTGCGGGCGATTTTGCGGACCCGTCGGTAATTCGGGTAGGGGATACCTACTATGCAGCAGGCACATCCTCTGAGTGGGGACCGGCCTATCCTGTCTATACTTCCAAAGATTTGGTCAATTGGGAATACATAGGGCCGATTTTTTCAACGCTTCCTTCCTGGACTATGGGCAGCTTCTGGGCACCGGAGTTGTTTTATCGGAACGGTACGTTTTATGCTTACTATACGGCCCGCCGCAAGTCAGACAAGCATTCCTACATTGGAGTGGCAACCACGACGGATATCCGAAAAGGATTTACTGATCATGGCCTTCTCATCGAATGGACCAACGAAGCCATTGATGCGTTTGTAATCGAAGATGCGGGTAAACTGTACATTACCTGGAAAGCCTACGGACTGGACAAAGGTAAAAGCATTGAATTGTTAGGGCGGGAACTGACGCCTGATGGGTTGAAAGTGACAGGTGAGGTGTTTGCTTTATTACAGGCTGATCCCAACTCGTGGGAAGCGGGTGGTGCCGAAGGGCAAGCGTTGTTTAAGCGGGGTAAGTATTTTTATATGACCTATTCGGGTAACAATTGTTGTGGGCGCGACTGCAACTACCAGGTGGGGCTGGCACGTGCCGAAAAATTGCAAGGTCCTTGGGAGCGGTATTCGGAAAATCCGGTGCTGGTGAGTGGCGATACCTGGAAGTGTCCCGGCCATGGCACGGTGGTGACTACGCCCGATAACCGGTATTTTTACCTGCACCACGCCTACCACGCAACGGATTTTACGCTGGTGGGGCGGCAGGGAATACTGAGTGAAATGGTATGGGACGAGAACACGGGTTGGCCAAATTTCCGTTATGGCAAAACCGCTCCGGCAGAAGCCGAATTGCCCTCTAAAAAGATACAAAATCAGACCGGAAATCAGGTAGCCGATTTTTCAAAGCCGAATGGATTGCCTTTGCCGTGGGTGTGGGATGTGAGCAAACCCAAACCGAATTACCACATCGAAAAAGGATATTTGCAACTGGCGGTTTCGGACAATTCGTCTAATCCAGTATCCAATTTCCTGGGGTTAACAGTGAAGAAAGGGGATTACACACTTTCAGCGGAATTTTTGCCACAAGCCAATACATTGCAGAGCATTTGCCTGTATGGAGATGCCAGCAATGCATTAGGCATGGGAATACGAAATGACTCATTGATGCTCTGGGAGGTAAAGGAGGGTAAAACACGGATTCTGCAAACTAAATCTTTAACCAAAAGCAAATTGCCTATTAAGTTATTCGTAAGCACTACAAAAGGAAGTAATTATCAGTTTGGATGGGTGTATAAAGGCCGAGTGGAACCTGCCTTTATGAATAGCCAGTTAATAGATGGTAGTTTTTTGGCTCGCTGGGACAGGGCTCCGCGTATTGGAATCAGTGCTGCAGGCAAGAGCAAAACGAATGCGAAAGCCAAGTCAGTTGCCGTAAGGTACCAACAATGAAATGTCAGTGGTTGGCATTTTTTGTCAGCCGGGTTTGTTGGTTTTCCAAGATACTATTTTCCGTTTTTGCAAAAGAGAAGCTGGTGCCAGTACCTACTCCGTAATCACAGGATTGCACGTTTCAACCAACCCATGAGCCAGGCAACAGGATCCTATCACCCCTAACAGAGACGGGTGACTTTATTTAAAGTCATCCGTCTCTGTTAGGGACTGCGTCAAAGAGGTTTTCTTCTAAAAAGAGGATTCGCTCAGAGATCTGGTGTTTTTAGGAAATGGATCCACTTTTTCCATCTGTAGAGATACTATTCCATTTTCGATGGGATGTGCCTCTGCCACTTTTCCTAATGAATGAATGTAACGTATGTGCGAACGAAAGGCTTCTAAGAACGAACTCTGTTCCAGGTATGGGATCTGATGTTCCTGACAGGTTTGTTTAAGCAGTTGGTTAATGGCCGGATAATGAACGTGACTGATGCGTGGGAACAAGTGATGCTCCACCTGGAAATTGAGTCCACCCAGAAGCCACGAAACCACCTGGCTTCGTGTCGCAAAGTTTGACGTGGTCTGCAACTGGTGAATGGCCCATTCCTGCGCCACTTTGCCCGATGTACCCACCGGTTTGGGAAAGTCAGTGCCTTCGACAACATGGGCCAGCTGAAATACGACGCTTATTGTTAGGCCGCAAACAAAGGTAACAATGGCAAAGCCTACCAGTGCCCAAAGCCATCCTACGGCATAGATAGGGACCACCAAATACGCGCCTATGTAAAACAGCTTGGTTACCCAGAAAATAACATGTTCTTTCCGCGCCAGTTTCTCAGCTTTGCCATCCATGGTGATTTTTCCGGTTACATACTTTTCAAAATCATGGTAGAACACCCAGACCACATACGATATGCCATACAAAACCACCCAGTATACATACTGATACCGATGAAACCAATGATGCGGTTGTTCGGTATGCAAACGCATGAAGGGCTTTACATCTATATCAGAGTCCATTCCTTCGATATTAGTGTAGGTATGATGGTTGATATTGTGCTTGATTTTCCAATAATAGGTATTGCCGCCCAGCACGTTCAGAAAATAAGCGGCCAGTGTATTGAGCCAGGGACGAGACGAGAAGGTTTGGTGTCCGCCTTCGTGCATGATGTTAAAACCTATCAGAGCCAGCACAAAGCCCAGAAGCACACAAAGCAAGATGGAAACGATAACGGGAGGAGTGAAGAATACCAGAATGCTATACAAGAAGATAGCCGCCGAGACCTGAATGATACCTTTTACCAGTAAAAGGGAGTTGCCTGCCCGATTAAAGCCTGTAGTAGCAAAATAATGATCTACTTTTGTTTTTAATGATTTGAAAAAAGGGCTTTGCGTATGAGAGAAGCTGATTTTTGACATAGATAGAAATAAAAGGAAAGCGTAGAAACACAAGAGAAAGAATCAGCGACGGGAAGAATAAATGGATAAATCCTGACCTGTAAGGCAATAGAACAGATTCTGAAGCTGATGAAAATACTGCACACGGCAGCCGGAGAGAGCAATAGGGTGGGTGGGCGATTTGATGGGTTGTAACTCTTGATTCAGGTAGACTTGACCAGCGTTCTGAGTTAGCAATACGTAATACGAATGCTGGTGCTGATGTAATCCATATTCTTCCAGTTCAAAACCAAACCCCCTCAATAAAGAAAGTGTGAGGTGAATGGGTTCGAGTTCCTGATACGTAACAATGCGAGCCTCGTTTTTCAGGTCAGGCGATACTGAACATTCCTCAGTATACAATTCAATGATGTTAAAATATTGATTTTCCCATAATGCGGGAGCTAACACCAAATTTCCTAACCGCAATTCATGAGAAATGATCATATAAAATGAAAAACAAGTTGTGGCTGGTTACACAATGGAGCATTTTTTGAAATACTCTAAAACACAGAAGCTCCTCTAAGGGAGCTTCCAGTAAAAGATTACCTTTATTTATCCTTTATTACTACAGACTGCTTATGCTAATTGAACATTAACTGCATTTAGCCCTTTCTTACCATTTTCAGTTTCAAAAGTCACTTCATCGTTTTCTTTGATTTCATCAATCAGGCCAGAAGCATGAACGAAGATCTCTTCATTAGAACCGTTTGTTTTAATGAAGCCGAACCCTTTCGTTTCATTAAAGAATTTTACAATACCAGATTTCATTATTGAATGTTTTAAATTGTGATTCTATAAAGGTAACCTTATTAATCCGGAATAAAAAGCTTTATTTAATAAATATTTCAAAATCAGGCAGATATACTACGAGAATTGGCAAAAAGCAAAGGTGCCTGCAGGCGCAGTTCAAACATAGCTTGTCAGTATGAGGTTTTGCCTTTGTGGAAGATAGTATTTTTTAAGTGAATAACGGGATTTTCAAAACTTGATCATTGGTCAGTTTGTCAAGCCTGTTCCTTTTTGGGCAAGCAAAAAGAAACCAAAAAGACATTTTTCCTGCACGTTTCTCCGCTGCTGAGTTTCCCGCCCTGACCAAAGAAAGAGACCAGCCCGCTTTTTTGCAGGCTTAAGCTCTGCACTGCACCCTAGGTGTTGATTGTGAGCGAATTAATCTTGTCAAGCTTGGTTGTTTACGTTGTTTTTCCCAAAAAATGCCTTGCCAAGCATCGGCAAACCAATTGAAATTCCCTTCCTTACGCATTTTTAGAAAAACGGATTGGAATTGGTTTTAATTAAAATTTATTTTTAACTTTGTAATGCAAAGTACTTTTTATCTATGAAATCAGTAGTTCAAAACCCATTTTGGTAGGATTGAGGCTCTTGCTGTAAGAAAATAGTATCTTTTAAAATGGCAAAACCCCGTATTGCCGAGTAGTAGATAAGTAGTAGATAAGTAGTAGATAAATCGAGAGAGGTAAACGATGTTAGGCCAATAAAATGCTGTGAATAAGTCTGTTGTCAAAAGTTTATGAAAAAGCAGATACCCAGATAAACAAGATTAATACTTCATACAAAATCCATTCTACTCACTTTAACAGGCTGTTTTATGAAAAATGAAATTCTAGCCAATCTGGACAATCCGGCGCAGCTCGAAAGGCTGTATCGCCTGGATAAACCCGCATTTAAGCGCGAATTCAATGCCTTGTATCCCCAGTTGAAAAACCACTTGCTGGGCAGTTTCTGGAACGAACGGCTGAACTTTGCCAGCGAAGAAATTTCCTGGGCTTCCGGCAAAGAGATTCTGTTTGTCATAATAAGCTCTGTACTGGCCGGTCTGATCGCCAAGATTCCGGCTTTCTTCCGGATAGAAGAAGAGGTTTTCTATCCGCGAAATATCGGTTTTGTCATCTTTCCGGCATTGACCGCTTTTTTTGCCTGGAAAAACCAACTGTCTCTTCCGAAACTAGCGGGAATTGCCGGTGCCATGTTGCTGGGCTTGGGGTTCATTAACGTTCTGCCGCAAAATACACAGAGTGATACGCTGGTTTTGTCGTGTATCCATCTGCTTTTATTTCTATGGTCCATTCTCGGATTTGCCTTCGTGGGGGAAACCACAACCAACGTTGACAAGCGGCTTAGTTATCTGCAATACAACGGCGATTTGGTGGTAATTACAACCCTGATAGTCATTGCGGGTATACTTTTGACAGGTATTACCATTGGTCTGTTTTCACTGCTGGGTCTGGACATTAAAAATTTTTATTTTGAGAATGTCGTGGTATTTGCCTTACCTGCCGCCCCTATTCTAGGCACCTATCTTACTCAAGCCAATCCGCATTTGGTAGGCAAGGTTTCGCCTTTAATTGCCCGATTGTTCAGTCCGCTGGTATTGGTCATGTTGCTCGTTTACCTGGGGGCAATCGTGTATTCAGGAAAAGACCCCTACAACGACCGGGATTTTTTGCTGCTGTTCAATGCACTATTGGTGGGTGTGATGGCCATTATTTTCTTTTCCGTTGCCGATGCCTCGAAAACATCCAAAAGCCGAGCGGAAATCTGGATTCTTTTTCTGCTGTCGGTGGTCACTGTGGTGGTAAACGGCATCGCTTTGTCGGCTATCTTGTTCCGGATTACCGAATGGGGAATGACACCCAACCGTGCAGCTGTTCTGGGAGGTAACGTTCTGATTCTGGTGAATCTGTTGTTGGTAACGATTCAGTTATCCAAAATAATCAGGAAAAAAGCGCATCCGGCCGCTGTTGGCAGAACCATCGCTGTTTACTTGCCCGTTTATTGCGGATGGACGATTATCGTGGTTTTTCTCTTTCCGTTTCTGTTTGGTTTTAAATAAAAATAGATTTGCCACCTTACAAAAAAGACACTGCTAATCATAAGTTAAGCAGTGTCTTTTTTGCGTGTTTTGCATCAGTTCGTTGCCAGTAAGAGCCTTACAAAATAGTATCTTTTGAAAACGAAAAACCTGGCATTGCTAATTCGACTAGGCTGCTTGCTTTGAAATGGAAGATTCTCTTCGCTGAACGTATGTTTCGGTGAAGTTAATGCAGGCACTCCGCCAAAGAAACGAACTGCTTTTTTCTGGCTTATGCTGCGTTTTGACTAGTGCTACTGAGTGAATTATAAATAACAAACACCTAATCGACGTTTTCTTACCGGTTGCCAACCAATGTAAGGATGGATTTTTTGGCAATTACAATGGGTGAATCTTTTGAGACAGCGGCTAGCGGTTTTAACGTTTCGCCCGTACCTGCACCCGTGAGGTAAGGCTGCCAACCGGTGGCAGTGCCGCCTTCGGTCTGCAACTGGATGGTTGCGTCGCTGTCGCCGTTATTGACCAGTACCGTAATGATTTGTTTCTCATCGGCCGATACATAGGCCGAAACCATCAGTCCGTGGGCATTGTGTACATCCCGGTTATCAGATGTTACGTTTACCCGGTAAGCTCCCGGCCGGATGAACCGGCTGAAGTTTCCCACTGCCCACATAAGCCGGGAATCTTCTGCTTGCCCATCGGTTGGCGTTTTGGTGGCATACACCAGGCCATCTTTGTAGTCATAGGCCGAAACTGCCAGCCACCAATGCCAGGCACTGGCATTGGCAATGGCCAGGTCGTGGTGAATGAGACGGGCCACGTACAGGGCAGATGTCATCCCCAAATCCTTGCCCGACGGTTTTATTTCTTCGTCATCGCCTAAGACGCAGTATTCACTCTGCCAGAACTCGGTGGGTTCACTGGCGGTAAGCATGGCCTGGGCCAGCTTCTGCCGCACACTTTTCAAGGTTTCGGCGGGTGCGGAGGTGAAATAACTGTGTCCGGAAATCACTTTTTCCACCGTTGCCAGATTGCCTACGTACAAAGGCGATGATTTGTTGAAGAACTGCTGGATCTGTTCGCCGCGAGTGGGCTTATCGGCTTTCTCGTACAGGTAATTGAGTTTGGCCGCTTCGGCAATCATTACTTTTACGGGCAGTTTGCGGGCTATGAGCACCGAATCCAGAATCCGGGTAATCGCCGCCATTTCGGCATTGGTGTAAGGCGTTCCTTCCTGTCCATTGGCCGTCCAGTCCCACTGGGGTTCGTTGAACGGACTCAAATAGGTGAGTGGCATTCCCTGACTGGCAAATTGTTGCGATACATCAGCTAGAAAGCGGGCAAAAGCCACATAGTTTGCAGGAGCGATATTGGCACGCTCACCATCCGATGAAAACGCTTTACCGTTGCGGGTCAGCTGGATGGGCGGGCTGTTGGTAAAGCCAATCAATTGTTCTACACCGCGTTGTTTGGCGGCTTGCATAAACCACCGTTGTCCGACCTGCCGCGACCAGTCGTACGACAGGTTGTCGTTCATGAACCCTTCGGTTTGGCGCCAGGCATCGGAAATGTTGTTCTGAGGGGCACTGCCCGCCCCGATGTTAAACCGCCAGCAGCTTAATCCAATGCCTTTGGGCTTGCCGTTGGCATCGGTTTCGGTACTGAACAACCAATCGGCCACCTGATTTTTCTTTGCTTCGGGCCACTGGCCCACGTATTGGCAGGTCCAGGCGTCGGAGGCGCCAAAACTACGGATACGTTGCTGACGTTGATCCAGGTGAATAATAACGGCATTGTTGTTTGTGGTCGTTTGCGGTTGTTTCTGATTTTGCTTGGAACAAGCGACCAGCAAAATGGCAACAAACGCAAGACCAATCCGAGTCCAATTCTTTGTACAAAGAATTGGATAAACGTTAGTAGTGAACAGATTCATTCGGTAAAATTTAATTTAAAAAGTCTTGAAACATCCATCTCTTCTGTTCGATCTGTAAAGGAAGGTGGGTTATAAACCAACACGTGGGCGCAATTTCGGCGTCCGCGTGGTGGGAGAAAATAGTATCTTTCTCAAGCCTAAAACCGGCGTGGATGAGACCGGGGTTTTGCCTTTTTGAAAGATACTATTTTTCTGAGCTGATTTTTGTCATCTGGCAGAGATCTTCACGCATTTACAGCGATATCTCTGGTTGGAATGGACGTGAATACAAAAGCTTACAGCTAAAAGCCAATCGCTACCAGCTGTAAGCTTAAATTGCTTAATAGAACGGATTTTGCGGAATGGCTTTGTTACTGGCATTGATCTCTTCAATCGGAATCGGGAACCAGTAATGCTGCTTTTCAAAGTTCTTACCGGCCAACGCCTCTTTTACCGTGTATGTCAGCGAACCGTCATCATTCTTTCGGATCGAAATGCCTTGCGCCGGTTGATCTTCCTCCACTTCGGCAATGAGCCAGCGACGCACATCAAAGTAACGGTGCTCTTCGTAAGCCAACTCAATGCGCCGCTCGTTCTGGATGCGGGTACGCATTTGCGCCTGCGACAAGCCTTGCGGCAAATTAGGCATGCCCGCCCGTGTACGAACCTGATTCACGGCAGCGTACACTGATTCGTCCGGGCCAGAAGCTTCGTTTTGCGCCTCGGCATAATTGAGCAGGATTTCGGCATAGCGGAAATAGCGCCACGTAGCGGTTCCCATGTTGTTCCAGTCGTCCAGGGCCACGGTTTCTTTTAAGAACTTCCGCAGGTAATAGCCTGTCGGTGAGGTGTTCCAGGGTTCGTTGCCAGCCGGGCTATCTTTTCCACCGGGAAGAAACGTTTCTATTTTACGGCTCCGGTAATCGGCTCCGTTGTACAGAATGGTGGCATAGAAACGCGGATCGCGATTGGCGTATGGGGCGCTTGCGTGTGCCGGGTTGCTCCAGTCAAACTTGGTGCCGTCCATCATCTCATAGTCATCCACCAGGTTTTCCATTGGGCAGTTGCCGCCCCAGCCGCCGTAGCCATTGGGGGCATTCATGCGTTCCATCGCCATTGACGGACTTGTATTGGTGTATTCGCGGAAGAAAATATCTTCGGATGTTGGCGTTGACACAAACAGTTTGCGGTAATTTTCCGAAGGATTAACGTCCAGGTTGGTTACCAGGCTGTATTTGTTCAGATCCATGATGTCTTTGGCGGCTTTGGCAGCAGCTTGCCATTTGGCGGTGCTGTTAGCCGAGCCGGTGTACAAAGGACTGGCTGCATACAGTAACGTTCTGGATTTCAGCGCCATGGCGGCATAAGCGGTGGCACGACCCCGTTTCCAGTCGTTGCTGTATTCTTTAGGCAATACAGCAATAACCGCATCCAGTTCGGAAACGATGTACGAAACCGTTTCTTCAATGCTCTTCCGTTGATACAGATCTGAAAAATCATCTGTCAGTTGCGTCACCCGATCACCGATAATCGGAACTCCGCCGAAGCCTTTGAGCAAATCAAAATACCGGTATGCCCGCGTGAAGCGAATTTCGGCTTTCAGGATGGCCCGGCGTTCTTCGGTAAGGGGTGTTTCGTTGATTTTCTCCAGCACCATATTGGCTTCGCGGATGCTGCGGTAGCTGCGGCCCCACACGGTGCTGGTCCAGCCATAATTGCTTGGGCTCAGCTGGCCTTTCTGCACCAGATAGGTCTGGTCATCGTTGCTGTAAACGGCCTCGTCGGTAATGGATGCATACATGGCCCAGTGAAATCCGCGACCAAAGCCAATGTACCTCTCATCCTTGCTGGGTTCTTTGTCCGACATCCGGATGCCGGTATACAGATTTAAAATATAGGCTTCGACCAGATTCTGATCTTTCCAAATGGCCTCATCGGTAAGAGCAGTTGGCTTCACATCCAGATAATCCTTGTTACACGATACGGTAACGGCGGCCAGAAGGAGAATAATATAAAACGTTGTTTTTTTCATAATAAAGAACATAGGGAGGTTTTTGAATTTGAAAACCTAGTATTTTTAGCCTTTCCAAATGGATTGATTTCAATATTAGAACCGCAGGTTGATGCCGGCATTGAAAATCTGCTGCTGCGGATAGAACTGCGCACTTTCGCTCTGGCCTTCCGGATCAAAATCTTTCACTTTGCTGAACGTAGCCAGGTTGAATGCGTTTACATAAATCCGAACGCCTTTCAGATACGCTTTCTGAGAAAGGGATGAAGGAATGGTGTAACCCAGTTCGATATTTTTGATGCGCAGGAAAGACGTGTTGTACAACCAGAAATCATTGCGGTTCAGGCCACCGTTAATGCTCGAAGATGTGCGAACATCCACCCGCGGATACGTGCCATCCGGATTGGTAGGGCTCCACCGGTTGTCGGCCCAGGAACTGAAGAAGTTACCCACTTCGCCCGATTCGGTGAGTACATATTGCGCAACCCGGGCCTGACCCTGCAACAACAGGCTGAAATCGAAGTTTTTGTAAGAAGCACCAGCCGTAAAACCATACACGATTTGCGGTACGTTGCTCAGGCTTTCCCTCACCCGGTCATCGGCGGTGATTTTCCCATCGCCATTCACATCTTCAAACATCAGGTCGCCTAGTTGGTTGCCTGGTTGGCTCGGACCCGCTAAATCGTCGTTGGTTCTGAAAAGACCTTTGTTTTTATACAACAGCTGCGACCCTAGCGGACGGCCTACGCGTTGCTGGTATTCCGGAATGCCTGCTGGGTCATCCAAAAACACCACTTCGCTGCGGTTGTAGGTAAAATTGCCGCCAATGTTAAAGCTGAAGTCTCCAATGGTGCGTGTGTAGGTAGCCTGGGCCTCAAAGCCATGGTTTTTCACTTCCCCAATGTTTTCATCCGGAATGATGGGTTGAGGGTTTAAAGGATCGCCTGTTGCATATTCATTTACAATACCTGATACATAGGGTAGAGAACTACGCGGTATAAGCAGCTCTGTGCGACGTTCGCGGAAGTAATCCAATTCCAGCGAAAAGTTCTTGAAGATGCGCGTTTCCAGACCAATATCCAGTTTGCGGGCTGTTTCCCAGGTAATGTTCGCATTGGCCAGTTGCTGAATGCCAAACGTAGGGACGGGTATTCCATCAATGACATAATTGGCATTGCGCAGATTAAAGGTGTTCAGGTACTGGAACGGCCGAACCCGGTCGTTACCCAATACGCCATAGGAAGCCCGCACTTTCAGGTTATCGATGGCTGCCACCTGAAACCACGGCTCGGAGGAAATACGCCAGCCTGCCGAAGCACTGGGGAAGAAACCAAACCGATTGCCTTTGGGAAAACGGGAAGAACCATCGTAACGGAATTGCACTTCGGCCAGGTAACGCTGGTCAAAGTCAACCGAGAGGCGGCCAAAGTAATTGCGACGGGTGAATTTCTCACTGTTTCCGCTGTTGGTGCGTTCTTCAGGAGCCGATCCGCCCAGATCTATTTCAGGAATCAGTGGAGAAAGGAAGCCCCGGCGGAAGGTTTCGAACCACTGGGCGGCTTGCAAGTTTTGCTCATAGGCCACAAACGCTTTCAGAAACGTTTTTCCCAGTTGCGTTTCGTAATTCAGGCTCAGGTTGGCCGTCGAAAACCAGTCGTTGCGTTCTCTTTGGGTAAGTTCCGGTGTCACCGGTCCTGATTTTACCGGATCGAAGGAAACCGGATTGGTGCTGTTGTTGATGCGGTAGACCGTCCAGGGTGTGCGGAACAGTTTGCGGCTCGCAAAGATGCGGTCATGCGCATAAAACCCTTTTACCGAAAAACCTTTGAGAAAAGGAGCCTTGTACTCAAAATTGAGCATGGTATTAATGACCGTCGTCGGTTGCCTGTCCGAACCGGCTGCGTCAGTAGCTGTAACTACCGGGTTGGCACCTGATTCAATGCCGGGCGAAGGCAGGTTGCCTGGGTAATAAACCGCCAGCGTGGGGTAGGTACGGAAAGTGGAACGGAAAATATCGCCTGCTGAGGAAGTAGGGAATACGCGGTCTTCGGCACGGCCTGCCAGGTCGATACCCACACGCAGGTTTTTGGTCAGGTTGACATCGACATTCGAACGAACGTTCCATTGTTCGTACTTCAGGTTGGTATTCTTGTAAATGCCTTCCTGATGGCGTCTGCCTAGCGATACAAAGTATTTCACCTCTGAACCACCGCCCGATACCGAAAGGTTTTGCTGATCCTGCAACGAATACGATTTCATCACGGCATCCAGCCAGTTGCTGTTGGGGTGATTGATTGGATCGGAGCCGTCGCCGAATTTCCGAATGTCTTCCGCCGAATAGATCTGGTTCATGCCGCCCGTAGGGCTGCGGTAATACTGAATTTCGTTCAGAATCGTGGCATACGTAGCCGAATTGGCCATTTGCGGAAGGCGGGTGGGCTTCACCAGGCCCTGGTTGTAACTAAAGTTGAATACCGGTCCGCTACCAGCGGTACCGCGTTTGGTCGTTACCAGGATAACGCCGTTAGCTGCCTGCGAACCATAAATCGCCGCCGAGGCGTCTTTCAGGACCGAGATGCTTTCAATGTCGTTGGGATCGAGCCGTTCCAAGCCACCGAGCCGGTTAGCCACACCGTCAATGACGATCAGGGGCGAATTATCGCCGGTAGTGCTTTGTCCGCGGATCAGCAGGCGGGCTCCGTCGGCACCGGGCTCACCACTCGACGAAGAGGCCACCACACCCGATACGCGTCCGGCGAAGGAGTTGGAAAGGTTGGGCTGCGGACTCTTGACCAGTTCTTTGCCTTTGACGGATGTAATGGCACTGGTCAGCGATTCTTTCTTGGTTTCGCCGTAACCCACAACGATCACCTCCGACAGGGTTTGTAAATCGCGCACCAAACTTACGGAAACGGATGTTTGCTCGCCAACGGCGATTTCTTCGGTCGTATAGCCGATAAACGAAAACACCAGAGTGGCATTGGCTGAATTTACCGATAAAGAAAAATCTCCGGAGGCATTGGTGGTTGTTCCGTTGGTAGTTCCTTTGACGATTACCGATACACCGGGTACGGCTTCGCCCGTTTCCGCATCTTTCACTTTGCCTTCAATCTGCCGGGCCGACTGAGCCCACACCGAATTTGCACTCAGTTGCAGTGCAAACAGGAGTAGCAGAAAGGCAATCTGTTTTGTTTTCTTTGGTAAATAAAAAATCATACAGGTGGGGGATAGAATGAATAATCAAGTAAGTGTGTATAGATACTTTGTATGGTTTTGCTAGTCGGAAATAAGTCAAAGCGGTGTCATGGAAACACAGGTTT
The DNA here is from genome assembly GCA_963520985.1 of uncultured Sphingobacteriales bacterium. Classification (GTDB taxonomy): domain Bacteria; phylum Bacteroidota; class Bacteroidia; order Cytophagales; family 172606-1; genus Xanthocytophaga. The sequence goes on along the minus strand of CAUQTA010000008.1, from coordinate 213,566 downwards.
TCTCACATTCCTGGCCTGTTGGCGAAATGCTGTTCTTTGACTATTCTGAATGAATGGGTATTTGCTTCTGTCGTGAAATCACCCATAGTATGGTTTGAGGAAAAAGGGTTTTGCGTGATGCAATAAATGGTGGCGCCAGAGATCCCGTTGGATGGGCTTTGGCGCCACACTACCCCTTAAACGTTTCAAAGGTCAGGCAATTTTACGGGTTCGATAGGGGGATAATTAGCGAAAAAGAGGGGGTAAATGTAGAATTATAGTAAAATTTGGGGCCTGCAGAGGAAATAAACAATAGCCCCCTGTGGTAAACCGCCGTTTGAATTCGGAATGGGGATGTGAAAAATAGTATCTGTAAAAAAGACAAAACTGGCCCCCAACCCCAAAGGGGGGAGTTTACTTTCTTGCTCGGAAACAAGTCTGTCTGAATTGGTGTTTTTAGCTCCGCTTTCGGAGGCCATCTCTTTGTATTCGGTGATTTTCTGAATAGGACAAAGGAACAAGCAAAAGCATGTTCTACAATTTTGTCAGATAAATCGCGTAACTCACCGTTCAGAAATAGTATCTCCCAAAAAGGCAAAACCTGGCCAATCTGTAAGAGGCAAAAAAAGCCCTACACGGGAGGGAGTTGGGGATGCTTTAGGTTACTACATCGGGTTGTTTGATGAACTCGGAAGGGGAACAGCCAAACTCCTTGGCAAAGCACTGCCGGAAATATTTCAGATCTGTAAAACCGACCATGTAAACCACTTCAAACACCTTGTACTGCCGCGTCTTGAGCAGGCGGGCCGCTTCGGCTAGTCGCAGCGAACGTACGTACTCATTAGGCGACAGCCCGGTCAGCATCTTTACTTTCTTGTACACCAGCGACCGGCTCATGTTGAGCACATCGGCCAGTTCTTCCACCGTAAACTCCGGATTGTCCAGGTTGGATTTGAGCATTTCATAAATGGAATGGAGAAACTTCTCATCCAGCGGATTTAATCCGGTTTCGCTGGCCGGTTTCTGCGACGAAGTGGCTTGCGAGGAAAAAAGATTGCGGTAAAACCGCATGAGCTTTTGATGAGATTCAAGCAGGTTGTGCACCGTCAGGCGTAGAATTTCGACGCTGAATGGCTTGGTCAGGTACGCATCGGCACCCATTCGCATGCCTTCTTTCTGGCTCGACAGCCCCGACTTGGCCGTCAGCAGGATAACCGGGATATGGCTGGTGCGCATGTTTTCCTTAAGGGTGCGGCAAAACTGAATGCCGTCCATCTCGGCCATCATGATGTCGCTGATTACCAGATCCGGATGGCAGCTCAGGGCCAGGTCATAGCCTTCGCGGCCATTAGACGCCTCGAATATTTTATAATCTTTTTCAAAAAACTCCCGTAAAAAAAGCCGTATTTCCTCATCGTCTTCCACCAACAGCAAACTCTTGAAACCTTTCTTGGTGCCCGGCAAAGCCAACTCTTCAGCAGGGACTGCCTGAGACAAATCCGTAATGTCTTTGGGCAAATCTGTTGGTAAAGACTCTTTTCCCGGATCGCTTTCCGGTACAAAATCCACCTCTGGCAAGGCATAATAGTCCTGCAGTTGTTCAGAACTGAAATGTTCGTTTCCTAAGGGCAACCCGATGGTGAATCTGGAACCCATGTCTTTTTGGCTCTCTACGGTAATCTCACCTTTGTGCAACTCCACAAGCTTTTTGGCCAGAGACAGCCCGATGCCCGAGCTCATCGAACTGGACGGTGCTCCCTGATGAAACCAATCAAAAATGGCTTGCTGGTGTTTCTTGGAAATGCCCATTCCATCGTCTTTGATGGAGATTATGGCTCTTCCGTGAGGATGCTGGCTGGTAGTTTCGACTGCAATCCGAATGGAGATGTGGCGTCCTTTGCCAATGTACTTGAATGCGTTTGAAATCAGGTTATTGAGCACCATTTCCAGTTTCTCTTTGTCAAACCAGAGTAAAATGCTGGGTTGGCTGGCATGTACCTGCAACCGGATATTTTTGTGCTGTGCCAGGGATTTGAATGTAGCGGCGATTTCTTGTACAAACGATACCACATTGTCGGGCCGCACCTTTAGCACTACCTTTCCACTTTCCAGTCGGCGGTAATCGAGCAGTTTGTTGATCAGCGAAAGCAGTTTATGCGCATTGCGATGCACCATCCGGAGCTTGCGGCCACTCGGCGATTTTTCCGGTTCGCTTCCCAGCATTTCTTCCAACGGTCCCAGCATCAGGGTGAGCGGGGTTTTGAATTCGTGCGAAATTTCAGTAAAAAAAGTCAGCTTTTGTTGCACCAGGCGCCGTTCGTAATGACGCTGTTTTCGTTCAATGAGCAATCGTTTCTTTAACTTCAGGTCGCGTTTGGTGATCGTGAATGCCACCCAGCCAATGGCTACGAACAGCAAAACATACAGGCAGTAAGCCCACGCCGACTGCCAGAACGGGGGCGTGATGGTGAGGGATATGCTGGCAAAATCGTCGCCCCACACCCCAGGGTTGGTCGATGACTTTACTTTAAATACATAGTGCCCGGGTTTCAGGTAGCGGTAGGTGGCCGTGCGAGCAGTGCCTACAAAGTTCCAGTCGGGGTCCAGCCCTTCCAGGGTGTAGATGTAATTGTTCTTATCCGGATAATTGTAGTTGATGCCCACAAACTCGAAGGTGAGCACATTCTGGTCATGGGCCAATGTGATGTGACGGGTCTGGCTGATGGCTTGCTCAAGAATGGGTTTTCCGTCGAGACTATCCTGAATGTGAATGGGCTTATTGAAAATAGACAAACCCGAGAGTAGTATTTGTGGATGCTGCGTGCTTTCTCTGACCTGGTCGGGGTAAAAAATGTTCAGCCCCTGCGTGCCGCCCATGCACATGTAGCCGCCTACCTGGTTGTACATCGCCGAGCCCGGATTGAACTGTCCTTCCTGCAGCCCGTCCGATACGTCATAGTTGTAAAACTGGTTCTGGGTGCGGTCGAGTTTCGAAATGCCCTGGTTGGTGCTCACCCATATGTTTTCATCGTTGTCAGTCAGAATCGCGTAAATGGTATTGTTGGCCAGGCCGTTTTTTTCGCTGTAGCGTTTGAGGGTGTGCCGCTGACTATCAAAAGCATACAGGCCACTGCCGCCGGTGCCGATCCAGATCAGTCCGTTCTGATCGGCTTTGATGGCAAAAATCACATCGCTTTTGATCTGATCCTTTTCGTAAGCTGAGACAAAATGCTGTTTGACCGTCTTTTTGTCGGGCGAATAACTGTAAACCCCGTCTCCATAAAACCCGATCCAGAGGTTGCCTTGTTTGTCTTCCGTAATGGAACGTACATCGCCGTCGAGCAAGGCTCCGCTAAAATGGGCCGGATTGGCATACGACTGGTTCTGCTCGTCGAGCAAACACAAGCCGCCCCGGTTGGTGCCAATCCAGATCCGGTTGTTGGAATCCTGGAAAATGACCCGAACGTCGTTGCCGCCCCGCTTCAGGGCATTACCCGAATGGTAGTGGTAGTTCACGAATCCGTCAGAAGCGGGGTTGTACAAAAACACACCATGCGAATACGAGCCAAACCAAAGACGGCCTTTGTCATCGCGCAGTGCCGACAAGATGGCATTATCGGTCAGTTGCTTGGCATTTCCTGGATAATGTTTCAGAGTGTTGCCATAGCTATCCGATTGGTAAATGCCGTCGCCGTCGGTTCCCAGCCACAAATTGCCTTGCAGGTCGTAACACATGCCGTAATAAGGCACCCGGCTGCTGGCCGTTGGTTGGTACATGCTCTTCTCGATTCGGGTGAAGTTCTCTCTTACGCTGCTGACCAGGTAGATGCCGTCCCCGTAAGTGCCCACCCAGATGTTTTTATCCTTGTCTTCGTAAAGGCACTGGATGGTGCGTTGCGAAATATCCGAAGACCCCAGGTTTTTGATCTGGACAAACAGGAGGTCCTCTGTCGGACGGGTAAGTACCTGCCGCAAGTCCAACTGATAAATGCCACCGGCCAACGAGCCAATCCACAGATTTTCAGCCGAATCGATCAGAAGCGAATTGATGGGCGTAGAAGCCAGCGACGACTGTACATGATCAAAAAAAACAAATCTGTTTTCCTGACGTTTGTAAACCACCAGCCCCAGATTGGAGCCAATCCAGATGTTGCCCAACTTGTCTTCTTCAAAACAGTAAATGGTGGCCGCCTGCAATCTGGGATGCACCAAATGGGTTACTTTCTGGATGACCCGCCCCCTGCTCACCTGAAATACACTGAGGCCACCCTGCTGACTGCCCACCCACAAAAGGCCAAATTTGTCTTCGTGCAGGCTGATGGTTTTGGAACTAGGCAAGTCGCGCCGGGTTTCGGGAGTATACGGCTGAAAACGCTTGGCCTTTTTATCGAAAGAAGCAAAGCCGCTGCCGTACCAGCCAATCCACAGGTTGTGCGCACTGCCTTCGGTGATGCAGCTTACGTCATTGCCCGTGTAACTCTGGTAATCGCCGAAGGCATGGTAATAATGCGAAAAGGATTCACGGACGGGATCGAATTGCTGTAAGCCTTTGCGGGACGAAACCCAGAGATTCCCTTCCGAGTCGGTGAGCAGAGACTGAATAAAATTGTCGGCAATGCTGCCTTTGGCGTCCGGGTTGTACCGGAAAACCTGAAACGAATAGCCGTCAAACCGATTGAGGCCGTCTTCGGTGGCAAACCACATCAGCGACTGCGTATCCTGGGTAATGCTGTTGACAACGCCCTGCGAAATGCCTTCTTTGCTGTTCCAGTGACGAATCCGGTTTTTGGCGTGAAACTGAGCTTGCAAGCTGGTAAAGCTTAGCCCGAATGCAAGCAGCAGTAAATATCCTTTCCGTATCGTAAACAAATGCATGGCGGTCTTTCTCAGAATCAGTCAATAATTTAGTTAAATAATTCTAACCTAAGTGCAAATTTACAGCATCTGCACCAGAAATTGATACAGTGTGTCCAGTTTCCAGGAGGGGGATTTGGGTATTCTTAGGGGTGTAAATGGTGTGGCGGGTTCAGATCGCACTTGATGCATCTGCCAGTGGTAAAAATTACAGGGATTGCCTGAACGGGAATCCGTCAGAAAAATAGTATCTTTTAAAATGCCAAAACCCCGGTCAGGTTAAACTCCATTTAAGCCCAAACGCACAAATTCAAGGCTGTTTTTCAGGAACTAAATTTGGCTGCTCCGCTTGTCAGCCTGACTGAGGACTGTCAATCGGAACCGTCGGATTCCGTGATCTCCTTTTCGTAAATGACAACGCTCAAGGGCGGAAGCTGCAACACCTTTTTTTCCGAAAGCATGGACGGGCAAGGCTGGGCTTTCCGTTGTTTTTCCTGCCAGTGTGCCTCTGTGGAGTCGAGCAGTTTCTTGGCTTTTTTCCACCCAGCCGGCAAAGGATAGGTCAGTTTTTTTTCTGTCAGGTTAAATACGCAAACCAATTGCTGGAGACCGTCTTCGCTTTGCCGCTGCAAGACAAAGCCGGCTTGCCCGAGTACGTTGACGGCAAGGCAGCTCTTTGCGTAGTTTTGCAACAACGGATGGCTTTTACGCAAACGAATTAGCGTTTTGTACCAGTCAAGCATGATCCTGTTTTTGCCCGTGTTGCGTTTGCCCCAATCAAGTATGCAATCTTTGAAGGTTTTTTCGGCCTGTGGGTCAGGCGGGGTACCCGCGTCTCCGTAGTCGGCCAGTTGTTCTTTGCGGCTTTTCTGCACCATCCGGATCAGATTTCGGTCCGAATAATCGATAAAGTAATAAAAGGGTACCTGTTCGGCATATTCTTCGCCCATGAACAGCATGGGTAGGTAAGGCGACAAAAGTATCGCAGCAGCAGCCAGCTTGAGCCGTTCAAAGTTCATTAGCGTGCTGAGCCGGTCTCCTTTGACGCGGTTGCCCACCTGGTCATGATTCATGGTAAAAACCACGAATTTATTGCCGGGCAAACCTGCCGAACTGGCTCCATACTTTTGTTTTCGGGCCTGTACATACTCGCCACTATGAACAAACCCCTCTTTGTACGCTTTGGCCAGCTGCTCCATCCGTCCGTAATCGGCATACCGCTGTAACCCTTTGGGGTCGAGCAGCACATAAAAGGAGTGATGAAAGTCGTCAAGCCATTGGGCATCAAAGCCATATCCTCCCAGTTCGGTCGGCTGCATCACCCGTGGACTGTTCAGGTCGCTCTCAGCAACCAGATACAGAGGTCTGCCTAGTTTTTGCTGCAACCAATTCACTTTGTTCCGGATCAATTCGAATATAGTTACCGCACTGCTGTCAAACATCAGGTGAATGGCATCCAGCCGGAGTCCGTCAATGTGATACACTTCAAACCAGAACAAAGGGTTGTCCGAAAAAAAGTCGCGTACACCATCCGAATACTCTTTGTCAAAATTAACGGCATCGCCCCAGGGGGTGCAATACTGCTTGGTAAAGTACGGACCAAACTGACTGAAATAATTGCCCTCCGGCCCGAGATGGTTATAGACTACATCGAGAAAAACGGCAATGCCTTTCTGATGGCAGGCATCAACGAGCTTTTTCAGCCCGTCTGGTCCACCGTACGAATGCTGCACTGCATACGGAAATACCCCGTCATAGCCCCAGTTGCGGACACCGGGACACTGAACAACGGGCATCAGTTGCAAGGCGTTGATGCCCGTGTCGGCCAGCTCGTCAAGCCTTGGAATAATGGCTTCAAACGTACCTTCAGGTGTAAAAGTGCCTACATGCAATTCATAGAAAACAAGGTCGTTGAAAGGAATGCCTCGCCACGCCTGATCTTGCCATAAATAAGCGGCATGATTAACCACCTGTGATGGCCCGTGAACGCCCTGCGGCTGGAAATGCGAACCCGGATCGGGCAAATGCTGGCTGCCATCCGGTACGAAATAATAACAAGCCTCCGGCGGAACGTCGTCCACTGTCGCTGTAAAGTACCCTTCCCGGGTTTTGTCCATCTCAATTTGCCGTTCGGCCGGATGAACAATATAAAGGGTCATTTTCTTTTTCAGTGGCGCCCATACGGTAAAAGTACACCGGTTGTTGCCCAGATACTCGGTTCCCGTGAATCTCATCTTTTAAATTGCTGGAATAGGTAATTCAATCAGATACTCCGGCCCGCTTGTTTGGAAGATTTGTTCTTTTATTTAGTTCAGTCGCGGTCTTCTTTTAAGCAGGTCTTCTATAGTTTAATTGGCAAGAGTTTAAGTGTCAAGTCGGATGATAACGCCTTCGTCACCACTGAGGCTTATCGTATCTTTAACCGCAGTTCCCTCCAGTTCGGGCGATGTAGCCCCAACCACCATCCCCGTGAATGACAAAGCTCCGCTTTTGAAATAACACGGACGATGGCTCAAGTTCAGCACAACCAGAAACCGGGGCTGATTTTCGGCCTGACGGATAAAAGCCAGCATTTGCGTATCTGAATAAACCGGTGTGTAATTGCCCACCGTCAAAGAAAGTTCGCTGTGCCGAAGTTCAATCAGCCGCTTGTAGAGCAATAGCATGGAATACGGGTCGTCTTTCTGGTTCTCAACATTGACCCGCTGGTAAATCCGGTCGAGGCGCAACCAGGGCTTGCCTTGGGTAAAGCCTGCCTGTGCACTCTGGTTCCACTGCATGGGCGTGCGGGCAGGGTCGCGGCTCAGGTTTTTGTCGGGCATATTCAATCCTTGTGGGTCCTGCACTTCTTCAAACGGAATGGGAACATCGCGCATGCCAATCTCATCGCCGTAGTAAATGGTAGGTGTGCCGCGCAAAGTGAGCAACAGCATGGCTGCCACCCGTGCCTGTGCCAGACCTACCCGGCTGGTGATGCGTGGCTGGTCGTGATTGCCCAGCACCCAGTTGGGCCAGCCATCCGATGGCAAGGCACCTTCGTACTGGTCCACGGCCGAGGCAATGACTTTGGCGTCCCACGGCAAGGCAATCAGCTGAAAATTAAACGGCAGGTGGGCTCCTTTGTTGTTTACACCGTAATACATGACCAGCTTATGAATGGGCAGGTATATTTCTCCGATCATCATCCGGTCATCGTACGAATCAAGTAAGTCACGCATTTTCTTCACGATTTCGTGCACTTCCGGCTGGTCGGTCGAGTAAAATGGCAGCAGTTGCTCATAGGTAGCCATATGCTGCTGGTAATCCGGATTGGCCGGATTGTCGCGCAGTTGTTTGTCTTTGATCATGTGCCACATCACGTCAATCCGGAAGCCATCCACGCCCTTGTCGAGCCAGAAACGCATCACATCGAGCATGGCTTTCTGCACCTCCGGGTTACGCCAGTTCAGGTCGGGTTGTTCTTTCAGAAACGCATGGTAGTAATACTGTTGCGTTGGTTCATCCCATTCCCAGGCGCTGCCTCCAAATACACTCAGCCAGTTGTTGGGCAGGCTTCCGTCCGGGCGGGCATCCTGCCAGATGTACCAGTCGCGTTTGGGATTGTCGCGCGAGGAGCGGGCTTCCAGAAACCAGGGGTGCTGGTCGGAGGTATGATTGGGCACCAGGTCCAGTATGATCTTCATCTGCCGGGCATGCACCTGCTCAACCAATGTGTCAAAGTCGGCCAGGGACCCAAACAAGGAATGAATGCCCGTGTAATCGGAAATGTCGTATCCGAAATCGGCCATGGGAGAAGGGTAGATGGGTGAAATCCAGATGGCATCAATGCCAAGCCATTTCAGGTAGTCGAGCCGCGTCAGAATGCCCTGCAAATCCCCGATTCCGTCTTGGTTGCTATCCTGGAAAGACCGTGGGTAAATCTGGTAAATGATTCCCCTTTGCCACCAAAGGTATTGTTTCTGTTGCTGGTTCATATGTGCTTTGCTACGTTAAGAAAAAAATAGAATTGGCTATCAGAGGCCAATAACTCTTACCTGTAAACCTCGCTAAAAGAAAGTGCCTCCTGGTCGTACTCCTGCCAAATAGTATCTTTTGAAAACGAAAAACCTGCCTGATTATTCCAAAAGTTGCTTCCTGCCAATTGGAGCCTGATCGCACGGATTCGGTTATTTCCATCTTTCCCTCACCAACGGAAAAGGCATTTGCCTGATACAGAGTTCGTATCATTTTACGCAATAACAGCCGCTTCCCATTTTTCCTGACCACAGACTTTGCACTGATTTGTGTCTTTGGGCTGCGAATTGCCACAATTGGAACAAGCCTGCGTTTGAGTGTCTTTTTTTTGAAGTGCTCTGAATTCACGATCCCAGAGCGGGAACATCGACAAACCGGGCTTGGGTTCATTTGCCTCCAGAATGGTGAAGGTTCCGTCGGCTTCCATGTACATGCGTTCAATCATTCCCAGGTGAGCAATCTGTTTTTGTCGGATTGCCGCCGATACGCGTTCTTTGGATAGCCCAATGTTACGCATGTCTTTCAGCTGGAATACGCCGTTTTCTACCAGCTTGGCATATTGGCCATGGACCACATTCGCAAACCGTCGGTTCCGAAACGCCCAGTACGATACCAGACGCTGAATGCTTACAATGATGATGGCTACTATCAGTGCCGGAACGAGGCCCCGCTCTGGCACCTGCATGGCAATCCCGATGGCGGCAGCCAGCGAAACCATGGAAGCAAGTTGGGTGCGGCTTTGACTGCCTACCTGCGATTTGCCCGATAGCCGTATTGCAACCAACAGTATGATGAAAATAACCAGAAAACGGATGATTACCTCAATCAGAAAAGAAGGCGGCGTTTGTCCGAATAAAATGCGACTGATGTCACTGAGTTTGATGTCTTCTGCTTTCACACTTTTCGGGTTTTTAGGATTCTATGTACTTACCTGTTGCTTTCCGTTAGAGCAAGGGAGACAGGACTACTCGGCAAGCGAGCTTTGTTTGGACGAAGCTTGGCTGCTTTGCGATTGCTTCTCATCGGTATCCATGATGGCTTCGGTCCAGCTGGTGTTCTGGCAGTTGGGACAGCTCATTTGCGGATTCGATTTTGGCGTTGGGCTCACCAGTCCGCAACTGTCGCAAGTCATCAGGTCAGGAGACTTTACCTGCTTGGCTATCAGGTCGTAATCGGTGGCGGGTAGTACCGATAAGCCGGGCTTAGGCGATGGGCTTTTGTAAATACTGAAGGTGCCGCATGATTCCAGATAAACCCGTGCTACCTGACCCATCTGGGTTATCTTTTCGGAACGCATATGGGCAAAAACTTGCTCACGTTCAAAGCCCTCGCGCTTCAATTGCTTTAGTTGAAGCACTCCGTCTTTGACTAATAGTTTTACATCACCCTGTACGAGCAATTCTATTTTTCGGGATTTGACCGAAAGTAAATTGACACCCCGCAAAGCTGCCAAGGCACACAAGAGAATGACGACTCCCGGCAGCAATCCCCGCATCGGATCTTGCATGGGCGCTGAAACAATGGCGCCCAGCGTAATCATAAGCGACATCTCGGTCAGGCTGAGCTGGGCATTCATCCGTTTGCCCAGCAAGCGGACAATCACCAGCAAAAACAGGAAAATGAATAATGTACGTAAAAACACTTCAAGCATGAATTCGACAGGGGCGTCACCCAATAAAATCCGCTTGATATCCCATAACTGATACTGCTCTGCTTTCATGGACAATTTGAAGGATTAGAATCGGCTAGTTTGCTTTGATAGCCTGGCATTTGCGGGTTGGGAATGAAATAATTGTCTATGATTTTGATGAACAGAGGTTTGCTTTTGACTGTGCTGAAATATACATTCTGCCAATTTGATCCGCGATTTCAACGAATACGGTTTTGCTCAAGTTGCTGGTTGTCAAGTGTCTCTTTGCTAAGATGAATTGTGTAATGAGAGCCTGAAGCAAAAAGTGTGTGTTCTTTCTCCGGTCAAACGAAAAGAGTAGAAACAGCTACAAAGAGAGAAATCTGAAGGTATGGCAAACTTATCTCGCATGGCACGCAACTTGAATCGTTAATTTTCAGTTGATTCAGGTTAAAGATACGTCTATAAAAAATGTGCCTCGCGGACAGACTAGTCGGAAACAGGCCCTCATGACTGACTGATTCACAGTCATTTTTTGATCCGCTACGTCTATCCTGTTCACAAAATCTTCCGCTACAGCTTCCGTACAGTAGCTGACTCGAAAATCCCGTTTAAGAACTAAATCTTCTTCAGGCAATCCCTGCAAGCAGCGGATCTGGCCTCGATGGATTACAACGGCAAAGTTGCGTTAAATACGCAATTTGCAAAATAGGTGTTGGTACGCACGGGTCTTGGCTTTTGATGGAGAGACGAATTACGAATGGGATTAGGTAGATAGAATACTTATAGATGGAATACTTAATGTAGAATTGTTTCCATGAGGCTGCAGCCACAACCTTCCCATTCTGCTTTCCGTGCTATGCCTGAACTAATTTGGGGCTGGGTTGGTAACAGACATTAATCAATACATGGCACAGCCGCAAAAAGAAAAGACAAAATAGTATCTTTTCAAGACTCCAAACCCTCTCCGGTAAATCCAGCCTATTTCCGGTTGCCTGTATTTGGGCTGTCCTACCTCCTCGGGCACAGAAGTTTAGGGGGCATTCAAGCGTTACTTCACTTTTATGCGCTTATGCCTATCCATACTTTAGACGTACAGGAAACAGACTCCGTCTCTATAACTACCAACAGTCAATATACCTCCAACCCCAAAAGTTGGGAGGGCAGTCCTTATCCGCTGGGGGCCAGCTACGACGGGCAGGGAGTCAATTTCGCCCTTTTCAGCGAAAAGGCCCAGGCCGTCGAGCTGTGCCTGTTTGATGCACAAGGCAGTGAAACCCGCATCCGCATCAGCGAACAGACCGACTACGTGTGGCACATCTACCTGCCCGACTGCCAGCCGGGCCAGCTCTACGGCTACCGGGTCTACGGTCCGTTCGAGCCGCAAAACGGTCTTTTGTTCAATGCGGCCAAGCTTTTGCTCGATCCGTATGCCAAAGCCATTGCTGGCGATATCCAATGGCATCGGTCCATGTTCGGTTATGACATCGAAGCCCAGGGCGATGAGCGGTATCTGACGCCAAACACGGAAGACAACGCCGCCTATGCGCTCAAGTCGGTGGTGATTGATCCGGTTTTTGACTGGGAAGAGGACAAGTCCCCGCAGATTCCCATGCACCAGTCCATCATTTACGAAATGCATATGAAGGGATTTTCCCAATTGCAATCCCAACTAAAACCGCACCTACGGGGCACCTACGCCGGACTGGCCGCGCCGGAATCCATCGCTTATTTGAAAAAGCTGGGCGTGACCACCCTTGAACTCATGCCAGTATATCAGTTTGTACACGATAGTCACTTGCAGGAGAAAGGATTGCGAAATTATTGGGGTTATAGTACCCTTGGATGCTTTGCCCCGCATAACGAGTACGCTGTACAGAAAGAGAACTACCAATCTGTCATTGAGTTCAAACAGATGGTTAAGCAGTTGCATCGGGCGGGCCTGGAAGTGATTCTGGATGTGGTTTACAACCACACGGCCGAAGGCAACCACTTCGGTCCCACGCTTTCATTCAAAGGCATTGACAACCAGGCCTATTACCGGTTGGCGGAAAATGAGCCTGCCTATTACCACGACTTCACTGGCACAGGGAACACACTCAACGTTCGGCATCCCCGCGTTTTGCAACTGATCATGGACAGCCTGCGCTACTGGGTCACGGAGATGCATGTGGATGGGTTTCGCTTCGATCTGGCCCCGGCCTTGTCGCGGGGAATTTCTGAAGTAGAGAAGATTTCTAATTTTTTAACTGCTGTTCAGCAAGACCCGATTCTATCGCAGGTCAAGCTCATTGCCGAACCCTGGGATCTGAGTGAAGGAGGTTACCAGTTAGGTGAGTTTCCGGGACGATGGGGCGAATGGAACGATCAGTATCGCGACTCGATCCGCAAGTTCTGGAAAGGCGGTCAAGTTCCGATTAATGAGCTGGCTTACCGGCTCAGTGGCAGCAGCGATCTGTACCAGACCAACGGACGGTTGCCTGCTTCCAGTGTCAACTTCATCATTTCGCACGACGGCTTTACGCTGCACGATCTGGTTAGCTACAATCGTAAACACAATGAAGCCAACGGTGAGCCTCCTCCTGCACCAGATGATGAAAACGAAGACGAAAGCTGGAACTGCGGTGCCGAGGGGCCGACCACGGATGCGAAAATCAACGCCTTGCGCGAAAAGCAGAAACGCAACTTCCTGGCCACGCTGCTCTTGAGCCAGGGAGTGCCCATGATCTACCATGGCGATGAATACGGCAACACGCAGCAGGGCAATAACAATGTGTACTGCCAGGACAATGCCATCAGTTGGCTGGACTGGAACTGGACAGCCGAACAGGAGAAGCAGTTTGACTTCGTGCGACAGCTGATCCAGATCCGCAAGGACAATCCGATTTTGCACCGAAAGCAGTTTTTCACTGGTCGTTCCATTCACGGTGATTCGGTGGCCGATATCCGCTGGGTCCGGCCCGATGGCATGGAAATAACCGATACCGAATGGCGTAATGAACTTACCCAATGCATGGGAATGTTACTGGACGGAACAAAGCTGAACGAATACGACAGCGAGGGCAATTCCCTGCAAGCAGCCAGCGTATTGCTTTTGCTCAACAGTCATTCCCATGCGGTTGCCTTTACTTTACCCAATCCACCAAAGCAAACGCACTGGCATTTGTGGGTCGACACCGAAACTGCCTGTACCCAGTGCGGACAAATTGTTGCTGCTGGTGAAACCATTACGCTTTCGGCTCATTCGCTGCAATTGTATTGCCAACCTGTTTTTAGCTAATAGCCGATAGCTTACAGCTAAAAAACGTCGGGGTTTTGGCTTAGAAAAAGATACTATTTTATTAAGACACAAGAATTTTGCACAGACAGGCAATGCGACTCTCTGAGTAGTGACCCCGTCCGAATGGATTGTAGCAGTAAAGGTTTTGCTTGCTTCACAGATACTATTTTTTTGCTGTCTGTCACGTTTCACGCAAAGCAAATAAGGCAGGCAGCTTCCGGCAAATAAGATCAATTAAACCATTTTTTTATGCGAAAATTTGTAGGCGCAAAGTTAGACCAAGGAAAAGCAAGCTTTACCGTATGGGCTCCACTGGTAAGCAAAGTGGAACTCGAACTCACCGGCGATAACGACAAGCAGATTATCTCGATGCATTCTGAAGAATATGGATACTGGCATGCCCAGGTGGACAATATGCAGGCAGGCCAGCGATACGGATTTAAACTGGACGATAGCCAGGCTTATCCCGATCCGGCTTCGCGTTCACAACCCGATGGCGTCTTTGGCTTATCGGCACTGACCGCGTTGGATGCCTACCAATGGCAGGATGCACAGTGGACAGGCAAGCCGCTATCCGAAATGATCATTTACGAATTGCACGTAGGCACTTTCACTCCCGAAGGCACCTTTGAAGCCGTCATCGACAAACTGGATTACCTGCTCGAACTGGGCGTCAACACCATTGAGCTTATGCCCGTGGCGCAATTTTCCGGTAACCGCAACTGGGGCTATGACGGCGTATTTCCCTATGCGGTGCAGCATTCATACGGCGGCCCTGATGGATTGAAAAAGCTCGTCGATGCCTGCCATCAGAAAGGTATCGCCGTTTTTCTGGATGTCATTTACAACCACATCGGTCCGGAAGGCAGTTGCATGCATCATTACGGGCCGTATTTCAGCAGCAAATACATGCCTGTGTGGGGGCATCCGTTCAATTTTGACGAGCCGCATTCTGACCAGGTACGCAACTACTTCATCGGCAATGCCCTGATGTGGTTTGAAGAATACCACATTGACGCCCTGCGGCTCGATGCCACCGATCATATTCTCGACTTCAGTGCCAAACATTTTCTGGCCGAACTTTCCGAACACGTGCAGCAATTGCGAGCCCAGTCGGGCAAATCGTACCTTTTGGTGGCCGAGCGGGATTTGAACGACACCACCGTTTTTCGACCTCTGGAACAGGGCGGATACGGCTTTGACGGGCAATGGCTGGATAATTTTCACCATGCCCTGCGCACCCTGGCTACCCAGGACCGCAGCCACTACTATGCCGACTATGGCAGCATTAAACAATTGCAGAAAGCGTTTGTAAACTCGTATGTGTACAATGGCACGTATTCACACTACCGAAAACGCACCCACGGTGTTTCGGTGGATGCGTTTTCGTATGACCGGTTTGTGGCATTTTCACAAAATCACGACCAGGTCGGCAACCGGCTTCTGAGTGACCGGCTCTCCACACAGGTTTCACCGGCCATGCTGCGTGTGGTTGCAGGCACATACCTACTGTCGCCCTACGTGCCGCTGTTGTTTATGGGTGAAGAGTACGGAGAAACCAATCCTTTTTATTTTTTCATTCATCACAGCGATCTGGAGCTGATTCAGGCCGTACGTGAAGGTCGGAAGCGGGAGTTCATGGGTTTTCAGCGTGAAGGATTGGAGTATCAGGACCCGCAATCCGAAGAAACATTTCTTCAGTCAAAGCTCTCCTGGGATTTGCAGGCAGAAGGCCGCCAGTCGCTTTTCCACTATTACCAACAACTCATCCAGATCCGCAAAACCAAGGAAGCCTTTGCCAACTTTTCGCGCCAAAGCCTGAACTGCTGGATTGAGAAAGATGCCGTCTTGCTGTGGACCCGCCAGCCCATGCAGGCCGACAATCCGGTGATTTTGTGTGTGGCTAACTTTGGCAAGTCGAGCAATGCGGTGCAACTGCCTGCGGGCAACTGGCAACAGATAGCCGGCTCACAAGAACACGAATTTGCCCTGGAAGATCTGCCCATCCTGAATTTGCCAGCCGAGAGTTTCTGGGTGTTTGAAGGCACGTTTACACCTGCATTACTTACAAGTTAGCCATCTGGCCAAAAGCACTCAGAGTAATTAGTGCCTTTGTGCTGTTTTATCTTTTCAACTATCTATGAGAACTCCAGTTTCAACGTATCGCATCCAATTGTATAGCGAATTTACCTTTAAGGATCTGAAACAGATTCTGCCCTACCTTCATCAGTTGGGCATCACAACCCTTTATACATCGCCTTTCATGGAAGCCGTTCCGGGCAGTACGCACTGTTATGATGCCATTAGTGCACAGCAGCTCAACCCGGAAATTGGTACCGAAAGCGAACTGCTGGAGATTAGCCAGTGGCTTCACAACCACCAGATGACCTGGCTGCAAGACATCGTGCCCAACCATATGTCGCTCCGCAGTCGCAATGAGTGGCTGATGGATGTTCTCGAAAAAGGTAGAGCTTCTGAATTCTATTCTTTTTTTGACATCATCTGGGAACATCCTGCGTATGCTGGAAAACTGATGATGCCTCTGCTGGACAAACCCCTGGACCAACTGATACAAGAGGGAAACCTGCAACTGCAACTGGAAAAAACAGGAATCTGGTTTCAGGTGTACACTCATTCGTTGCCTTTGAGTGTAGAGCAGTATCCGTATTTCATGGACAAACTGAGGCAGATGCTACCTGATGCTTTCCTTCAAACTGCTTATGACCAACTTGATCAGGCGATGCAGCAATGGCTTTCCCAGACAGCAGCAGGCTCGTTGAACTGTGACAGTTGGCGGCAGTTTACCCAGAGCCTGTACGATTTTGTGCAGTCGCAGCCGTCACTCAAGCAGGCATTTGAACGGTACTTGGCATCGCTATCAACAGATCTGGCGCAACTCACAGAGTTGGTCAACAAGCAGAATTTCTGTCTGGTGCAGTGGCAGGAAACGGATAAGTCAATCAACTACCGTCGGTTCTTTACCATTAACGAATTGATCTGCTTACGGATGGAGCTCCAACCTGTCTTTGAACGCTATCATCGGTACATCAATGAGTTGATCCAGCGGGATGTGATCCAGCATTTGCGCATCGACCACATTGATGGCCTGCTCGATCCTAAGGTTTACCTGCAACGGCTGCACCAGTTAACCGGGGCCGACCGCTATTTGGTGGTAGAAAAAATTCTCGAACCCAATGAGTTGCTGCCTGTCGATTGGCCAACGGATGGCACTACCGGTTATGATTTTCTTTCGCTGGTAAATCGGTTACTGATCTCCGACCAGTCGACGGAGATGCTGTCTGACATTTACAAACAAATGCATGTACAGGCCTATGAATACGAGGAGGCTGTGTTTCGCAAAAAGCTTTTCATGCTGATTCATCACATGGGAGGCGAATTGGATAACCTGACCGATCTGCTGCTGCCACTGCTGCCCGCCGAGGCTGAGCCTTCCGGCAATCGGTCAAACTTCCGGCAGGTGTTGGCCTATTGGCTGGTTTCCTTTCCGGTCTACCGGCTTTACATCGATGAAGATCACCTGTCGGATGAGAATGCGAAATCGCTGGCCAAGGTATTTGAACAAGCCGTTTCCCGGGCCGAAGACCTGAAAGATTTCTTTCAGACAAGCCACGTGATTTTGGCTCCTTCACCCGATACTGTTACGCCGGAAATCCTGCGGTTTTTGAGGCGCACCCAGCAATTTACCGGTCCACTGATGGCCAAAGGCGTGGAAGATACCACCTTCTATGTGTACAATCGGCTTATTTCCAGAAACGAAGTAGGTGACACGCCTCACGAAAACGAGAACATAAGCACCACGCTGTTTCACCAGCAAATGCAAAGCCGCTCACTGACAACTATGAACGTGACCGCGACACACGATACCAAGCGGGGCGAAGATGTACGGATGCGGATCAATGTGCTAAGCGAACTGGCCAACGAGTGGAAAACGCATCTGGAACAGTGGCAGGCGATTACAGCTACATACCCGGCACAACCCGACGCCAACGATGTTTACTTTATTTACCAGACGCTGGTGGGTACGTATCCGGTGCACATAGCCCCCGAAGACGAAAATTACCATCAGCGACTGCAGGAATACATTCAAAAAGTGCTTAGAGAGGCTAAAGTACACACCAACTGGGCCAGTCCGGAGAGTAGTTACGAGGAAAAGGTAAGCCAGTTTATCAATGCACTGCTTCAGGACCCGGCTTTTTTACAATCTTTTCTTCCTTTTGTGGAAAAAGTAGCGCTTTACGGAGCCGTTTACTCCTGGATTCAGACATTAATCAGGCTAACGGCACCAGGAATTCCGGATACTTACCAGGGAACGGAACTGTGGGATTTGAGTATGGTGGACCCCGACAACCGGCGTCCTGTCAATTATCACCAGCGGCTTCAGTTGCTCAATGAATGGCTACCGGCACTAGCCGATGCCGAACGGTTGCAACAGGCACTGACCAATCGGTTAAATCCGGGCTTGAAACTGTTTTTCATGCACAAGCTGCTACAGATGAGGCGTACGCATGCCTCTCTCTTTGTTGAGGGCACCTACAAGCCTGTGCTAACCCAAGGGCGGTATGCACGGCAGGTAACCGCTTACATGCGCGAATGGAATGGACAGCGTGCTCTGGTTGTGTTTCCACTGGAAATTGTAAGGCTGAGCTCTGTAGAGCAATTGCCCATTGGTCAACTCTGGAGCGATACGTATTTGCAATGGCCCAACGAATATGCTGGACAGTATCAGAATGTGTTTACCGGCGAACTGCTCTCACTGAATACACAGCCATCCATTGCTCAGTTGCTTCAGTCGCTGCCTCTCGGGTGCTGGATTTATCAAAGTTAACAAGCTGGTTTTGTAATAGTTGCTAATCCGGAATAGTAGGATTTGAAACCTGAAAACCCGGCTTGAGGAAGTAATTACTCAAATAGAGGCAAGTTGTTCTCTGTTTTGTTTCGAAATTGCAAAATTATGTACTTGACAATGAGGCGACTATCAAACGCATTGATTGATAAGGAAACGGAATAGCAGGATTGTCCAGTTAACAGGAAATGCTTTTAACCGTCTTTTTTCCAATCATTCGGGCGACAGCCATTTGCATTTCGTTCGGTGGTCAGAAATAGTATCATCCAAAAAGCAAAAACCTACCTGCTTTTGATTGAGCCTTGCTTTTCAATCTTCTCAGAAAGCCAACGATGCAAGGCTCAATGCTTGCATCAGCCGGAAAATAGTATCAATACATGAGGCCAAACCCTCCCATAAAATAGCTCTGAGCCTCATTGTTCTCAACTTATCTCAGATGTTTCAAACCTGAACTTTTATGAAAACCAACCTGATTCTAACCCTTTGTTTGACGATTCTTGTGCTGCCAGCCCTCAAGGCTCAGGAATATGTGTCACCAACCAATCTGGTGCAAACAGGCCGGGCACCGGGTATGCAAGTCAAGTTGTTGAGCAGCAACGGAAAAAGCCAGACATATCTGCTTGTCTTTGCCAAAGGAGATGAAGTGGTATCCGGGTTAACGGAATTTGCCCAGAAGAACAACGTTAAAAGTGCTCATTACCAAGCCATTGGTGACGCAATGTCTGCCAAGCTAGGCTACTATGATTACGAACGTAAAATGTTTAAAGTTATCCCGATTACTCAACCCGTGGAAGTAACGGCACTGCTCGGCGATGTTGCGCTGTACAATGGCAAACCCGTGGCTCATTCGCACATTACCGTTTCAGACTCGGAGGGCATCTGCCATGGAGGGCACCTGCTCGAACTAGTCATTGGGCCTACTTTGGAGGTTATTGTTACCGTGGAGCCAACCGCTTTGTATAAAAAGCTCAATAAAGAATTTGAGGCTGCGGTCATTGATCCGTCGCTGGATAAATAAAACCTGCACGAAGTAATTCCGGCTTTTGGCTGATGGTATAATTCTTTTGTCAATCTACATACACTGCGATCTGACGCAGAGTTAATTATTAACTACTTACCTTCAACCAGAGCTTATGTATCATCACATCAAAAAATTAATGTATACCGTGCGTGTAGGTACGCCCGATCCACGGTTTGGCAACATGTTACTTGAACAATTTGGTGGCGCTAATGGCGAATTAGCCGCCGCCATGCAGTATTCCATCCAGGGAATCAATTGCGAAGATGCGGGCTTGAAGGATTTGCTGATGGATATTGGCACGGAAGAGTTGAGTCACCTGGAAATCATTGGCACATTGGCCCGTATGCATTTGAAGCCAGCCAAACAATCGCGCGAGGCAGCCGAAGCCGATCCGCTCATTGCCATTGCAGGCGGAGGGGGCGTAAACCTGTACAACTCGCAAGGCAGTGCCTGGACGGCCGATTACCTGAAAATTACGGGCGAGCCCGACGTGGATTTGCGCAGTAACATTGCGGCGGAAGCCCGGGCCAAGATTGTGTATGAGCGGCTTATCAATTTTTGTGATGATGCAGGCTCCAAAGATGCCTTGCAGTTTTTGATGACCCGCGAGATTACCCACCTTCGCGCTTTCATGACGGCTCTGGACAGCCTCGGAAAAGATCCGCTTTCAATTGGCCTGATTGCGCCCACACCAGGCATTGTAGACCAGTTTTACAATGACTCGACAGGCGAAAGCGATTTGGGTGACAAAGATATGCGGGGCCCTTGGAACCAAGGTCCGGAAATCAAATATGTGGAGGCCCCGGCCAAGATGGAAGCCCAAGTGACACAAGAACAGATTACGCGCGAAATAAACAAGGCAGTCCGATAAGGGATTTGCCCGATGTGTAATTACCTCAATCCAATGTTGGCTTTTGTACTAGCAAAGCCAACATTGGATTGAGGTTTTTCATACCTGGCCTCCCGTTTTCGAATCAGATAGGAAGAAGAAATTCGAGCATGTTGTTAGGCAATGCATTTCGGCCTTAGGCCGGGTTTTGGCTTTTCGCAGCCTACTATTTTCAGGAATTTTTATCGTTCATTTGTGTGCGTGTAATCGTATGGAAAAACTGTTTTTTGATAGCGGGATGAGTCTGTTGCGAATTCTGATTGTTGGCACGCTGGCCTACGGCAGTTTAGTAGTTATGCTCAGAATTTCGGGCAAGAGGACCCTTTCCAAAATGAATGCATTTGATCTGGTGGTGACGGTGGCGCTGGGTTCAACACTGTCCACGGTCATACTCTCCAAAGATGTCGCGTTGCTGGAGGGCCTGTTGGCTTTAGGGTTGTTGATTTTTCTTCAATTCGTACTATCCTGGGTTTCCGTCCGCTCCAGTACATTTAGCAGTCTGGTCAAGGCAGAGCCTAAGTTGCTGGTTTATCAGGGACATTACCTATGGCAGGAAATGCGAAAGGAACGCATCACTCAGGAAGAGATCCTGACCGCACTCCGCAAAAAAGGACTGGATGCGATTGAGCATGTCGATGCGGTGGTTCTCGAAACCGCCGGAAGCCTGAGTATCATCCCTAAACTTCCTCCCATACCTGAACAGCCGGTTTTATCGCCAACCGAGCCTGACATGCGTAAAAACCGATAATTTTCGCTAGCTGTCTACTTTAAAAACGAAAGGCGGTCTTTGCTTTTGAAAAGATACTATTTTTTTGCTCTTACACAGGGTGGAGTTCTTCTCATTCAATGCGGTAGCTAGGTCTTTTTGGAAGCTATTGCCTTCAGTTACAGGCTCCGCAACCCATTTGAAAACGCAATTCTTCGGGAAAATTTCTATCCGCTCCCTCACTTTTTGAATGGCCGGCAAAGTTCAATTCACTTTCTTTAAATAAACACGGGCAGGGCATAAAATTTTACATCTGTTCTCCACTTATGATTTTAGAATAAACTTAGGAGAAATATAACTAATTCAATAAACAGCTATGATTAAAGTTACAGAAGAAGAAAAGAAGACGGCGGAGAACTTCTACAGATATGCCCTGACGATGCTTAACGATACCAATCTGCCATTTATGGTAGGAGGGGCCTTTGCCTTGAAACAGTATACCGGTATTTACCGGGATACAAAAGACCTGGACATTTTCTGCAAACCGAGCGAATATCCGAAGATTCTCAAACACTTTTCGTCGCTGGGCTATGCCACTGAAATTACCGATTCGAGATGGCTGGCAAAAGTGTTTTTCCAGGATGGTTATTTCATGGACATCATCTTCAATACGGTCAATAACATCTGCAAAGTAGACGACAGTTGGCTCGAAAATGCCTATTCGGGTGAGCTTTGGGGCGTACCGGCGAAATTTCTGTCGGCGGAGGAATTGTTCTGGTGCAAAATCTATGTCCAGAACCGGGAGCGATACGATGGCGCTGATCTGAATCACCTGATTCTGCGCTACAGCAACCACATGGACTGGCGCCGGATCTGGATGCGGATGGAGCAACACTGGCATCTGCTTTTTTCGCAATTGATTAACTTTCAGTTCTGCTATCCGTCGGAGAGAGACCTAGTACCCCGCTGGCTATTGGATGAACTGCTGGGAAAAGTACAGGACCAGTACGAATTGCCCGTTCCGCAGGAGATGCTGTGTCTGGGACCTATCATTGACCAGACTCAGTACGGAATTGATGTGCTGGAATGGAATTACAAAACAATCACAATGAGAAGCGTATAAATCATGAAACAGAAAAGCAAACAAATCGCTGCCGTTGGTGACATTCATGTGAAAGCATCGGACCGGGGCAAATGGAAAGAATGTTTTCAGGCTATCTCCGAAGAAGCCTTTGCATTGGTTCTGTGCGGCGACCTGACTGATACCGGCCAGGCAAGCGAAGCCGAAATATTGCTGGAAGAGTTGCATTCCTGCTCCATTCCGGTGGTAGCCGTACTGGGCAATCACGATTACCATGACAACCAGCAGGACGAGATCAGGCGCATATTGTGCAGCGACAAAGTGCATGTGCTAGACGGCGAATCGGTGATCATCGATGGAGTGGGATTTGCCGGTGTCAAAGGTTTTGGAGGAGGCTTTGACCGGTTTATGCTTCCCCGATTTGGTGAAGAAATGAACAAAACCTATGTGCAGGCTGCCGTAGAAGAGTCACTCAAACTCGATCAGGCCTTGGTCCATCTGGAAGGCGATGACCTGGACATTCTGAAGATAGCCGTGCTGCATTATTCACCCATCAAAGAAACGGTGGTTGGCGAACCCGAGGAGATCTTTCCTTTTTTGGGATCTTCGTACCTGGCAGAGCCGCTGGAACGCCGTGAGGTTGTCGCCGCCTTTCATGGCCATGCGCATCGGGGCCACCTGAAAGGCGCTACCAAACAGGGAATACAAGTGTTTAACGTGGCTAAGCCCGTGCTGACCAGTGCCGGTTATAAGTTGCCATTCTTTTTGTTTGAACTACCCATCAAAGAGAACACTAGCAAGAAGAAGGCAACGACTGGCGCGGAGAAATAAGAATTGTAAAAAGGCTTAGTGTGAAAATAGAATAGGGGAGGTTTTTGCTTTTGTGGAGATACTATTTTCCTGTTATCAAGACAGAATAAACAAAAGGGGCTTTTATACAAAGCCCCTTTTGCATTCCTGTCTCTGAATATATCTGAGTTTATGCCTACGGTATCCGGCTGGCTTTGGCATCAAACATATTCATCATCTTGCCTTTCAGGTTGTTATCATCCACTTTGTTCAGATCGACGGTTACATTAAAACCTTGGGCAGTGAATGCAATGGTGATCCGGTCAGCCGTTTCATCAATCTGGCTGATTGGGATTTTAGGTGCATTGGGATCGGCCGGAACCGCTAGTTCACCTGTGAGTTTGCCATCCTTCCGTATAAGATCCGTCACAAAGGTAATATCACCGTTGGGAGTGCCTGCTACTTTGATTTCCCATTTTCCGGCAAAGAAATCCGCTTTGTTAGAGCTGGAGGAACTTGCCTCTGCCGATTGGGAAGGCGCAGGAGTACCTTCATTGGCTAGTTTAAATTCGAGGCCCATGACGACCATCAGCGACTGTGCCTCCGATTTGGGGTTGACAAAAACCAGGTAGACATCCTGAGGCTTGGCCGCCAGGTTTTGTGGCAGCTTGATGGGTATACGCAACACGTTCGGTTGGAAATCCATTTTATCAGACGCTTCCAGAAATTGCGATTCACCGATAAGTGTACCCTTGGGATTGCCAATATGTAATTCTGCTTTGCCGCCGACAGCGTTTAGCTGGGGCTTGGGTGCCACGGCCATTACTTGCAGCTCGCTTAACCCGCTCAGGTCAATCTGTTTCATGCCCATGTAGGCACCGGATTTGGCCGGAATGGCTAGGTTGTTTCCACCGTAAGCCATCTTGTTCACATCCTGGTACTCATCAAAGCCGTGAGCATCGATTTTTGCATTCCGTAACAGAAAGCTTTGCTCAGACCGCAACGCAGGCAAACCATTGGCTCCCTGGTCTTCGTATGACGCCCGGACCACAAATACGCCTTTGCCTTTGTCGTTAGCGGGTAGTTTGGTCACATAGCTTCCTTTTACGGGCAGCGTCTTCTCTTTGGGTTTTTCGTTGGACAGATTCAGAATATACTTGACCATTTCAGAGGCATCGGCCGTCGACAACTGGGGATGTGCGGCCATAGCTGTCTCTCCCCATACGCCACTGCCACCGGCAATGACTTTTTTTGTCAGTTTTTCCAGTGCGGTGTTGTCGCCTTTGTATTTAAGCGCCACATCCCGGTACGACGGCCCGATTGACTTGGCTTCTCTCTTGTGGCAGGCCATGCAATCACTGGCGTCGATCAGTTTCTTGCCGGTGGCGAAAAGAGCGGTGGCGTCGGCTGAGCGGTGCCCTTGGGCAATGGTAATCTTGTCGTATCCTTCGGCCAGGTAATCAATCGTAACAGCCACCTGTTCTGGATCAATGCCCTGATGAAGCGTTCCGTCTTCTTTGTCTTTTACTTTGATTTCGTAATCCAACGACCGGTTGGGTACAAAGAAAGACTTATTACTTTTGGGCATTTCCAGCGTGAGGACGGGCGGCTCGTTGCCCGCGTAAATTTCCATGCTTTGTGTATTAACTCCTCCTTTGCCGTCATTGACGGTAAGGGTAACTTTGTAGGTTCCTTTCTGAGTCAATGTCACATTGGCATTGGGGGTATTGATGATTTTAGAGAAACCGTTTTTGGAAGTGATCTTCCAGGAGTAGGTCAAGGCATCGTTATCGGCGTCAACCGTACCTTGGGAGGTCAGCTTCAGGTTAAAGGGAATAGCTCCGCCCATCTGGTTTGCGGCCATTTGTAGCTGCGGCTTGCGGTTGCCGCCGTTGTACTCAATGCGAATCAGACGGGCGTCGTCGTTGGCCGTAAACCAGCCCGTTCCGTATTCGAGCATGTACAAGTCGCCGTTTTCGGCAAATTCCATGTCCATCGGGTTGCTGAACTTATAGCTGGGCATGAACCGCTCCATCGAAACAAGATTCCCTTCTTTGTCCATGGTGACGGCTATGATCCAGCCCCGCATCCAGTCATATTCGAGTAGTTTGCCATCATAATAATTTGGAAATGCCCGGGTGGCGGTTTTGAAATCGTCTGAATAAAACACAGGGCCCGCCATGGCGTTTCGCCCTCCGGCTCCCACCAGCGGAAATTCCTTGGATTCGCCATACGGATACCAGACAAAGGCTTTCTGGGCTGGCGGAAGCACTTCCAAACCTGTATTGTTGGGAGAGGTGTTTTTAGGTGCGTTGGCATCCCATTTTTCCAGCACCTTCTGATTGGCAAAATCGTATTTGGTGTAAGCTTTGTTGTCACCCACAAGATAGGGCCAGCCGAAATTGCCTGCCTTGCGGGCCTGACCCAGTTCGTCATGCCCGGCAGGGCCTCTCAGCGAATCGGGTTTGGACGCATCCGGCCCGACATCACCCCAATACAGATAACCTGTGTGCGGGTCAATGGAAATGCGGAACGGATTGCGGTGGCCCATGGTATAGATTTCAGGACGGGTTTTGGTGGTACCTTTGGCAAACAGATTGCCTTCGGGAATGGTGTAGCTGCCGTCGGGCTGCGGTTTGATCCGGAGAATCTTGCCGCGCAAATCGTTGGTGTTTGAGGATGATTTCTGGGCATCCCAGGCGCTTCTTCCGACACGTTCATCGCTGGGACTGTAGCCGTCCGAGCCGTGCGGGTTGGTGTTGTCACCGGTTGACAGGTACAGGTTTCCGCCTTTGTCCCAGGCAATGGAGCCGCCTGTATGGCAGCATTCTTCGCGCTGGGTATTCACTTTGAGTATTTCCTTTTCCGAATCCAGCAAAATGTCATCACCTTTCATCGTAAACCGCGATAGCACATTGTATGAACCTTTCAGTGACGAGTAGTACAGGTAAATCCACTGATTCTGGGCAAAATTCGGATCTTTGTTCAGGCCCAGCAATCCGTCTTCGGCAACGGATTCTTTGCCTTCCTTGCTTACGTATTTCAAACTGACAGGCAGCTTGGCAATGGTTTTCAACTGCTTGGTTTTGTTGTTGTAGAGCCGTATTTCGCCCTTGCGCTGAATGAAGAGAACCCGGTCTTTGTCCAGCAGAGACAGTTCCATGGGTTCGTCGAGTTTTTCTTCCAGCACCACTTTGGTGAAGCGGTTTTCTTCCGGGCGGGCTTTGCCGAAGTCCAATGGTTTGGGTGTTTTGCCTCCGGCAGCATATTGGATACCTGCCCACAGGTGATTCAGAAAAAGAGGCTCGGCAAAGGTTTCGTCGGTATGGCCCATAGCCGTGTAAAACGAATGGCCCCCATCAAACTCCTGGTACCAGCTCATTGGGTGGTCAGCCCCGTTTTTACCGCCCGTATAGCTTTTCTCGTCGATTTTAAGCACGACGGTGATCTTGGGCGAAATGTCGCGGAAGCTGTAAAACTCATCGGCCCGTTCAAATTCTTTGGGCATGCCGGCCGTCAGTTCGTTGTCTTTGACAACATAAAACTTTCCTTTCTGCACATTGCTTGGCGTCATGGGATGGTCCAGAAACCAGGCACCGGCCAGCTTGTTGTACCATGGCCAATCATACTCGGTGTCAGTAGCCGCATGGATGCCCACATAACCGCCCCCAGCCTGAATATAGCGTTCAAAAGCACTTTGTTCATGCGCATTGAGTACATCGCCCGTGGTGTTGAGAAAAACCACCGCGTTGTATTTCTTCAGAGTGGGTTCGGCAAACAGGCTTGCATCTTCGGTAAAGCTGACGCCAAGCCCTTTTTCTTTGGACATCTTGTCAAGCGCTTTTTTGCCCGCCTCGATGGATTGATGCCGGAAGGCTGCTGTCTTGCTGAAAACCAGCACGTTTAGTTTGGTTTGTGCCAACAGCGAATTGGCAGAAAACAACACGAAGGTGACTTGTAAAAGTACCCGCATGCCCTTTGCTATAGTGTGTTTCATGAAAATGGAATCGGTTGGTTAGAAATCAGTTATGTGTGTGTATGATGCTGGTAGGGAAAACCGTTTTATGCCGTGCCAGCCTCCACTTCTGTATCGGATTAGAATCGGTGCAATCAATAAATACTATCTGGCAAAATAGTATCTCTGGAAAAGCCAAAACCCGGCCTTTCGCACGCTTCGGATTGGCCTCTTCGTGTTTGATGCCTCAATGACACCAGCGATTGTGTAGGGCTTTCATTCAAAACAATGGATCGAATGAAACAAAGGTATGAATAAAATATTTTTATTGTCTATTTTTTAGACAATAAATTTTATTCTTATTCTATCTTTGCATAGTTCAATTTTATAGACGGTAAAATGACGGGATAACCGTTACTTTTGCAACAACCATTCAAGTACGGTATGAAACTTTTTAACGAGCAAAACTACATTCCTCAGCTTTCGATCGACTGCGTCATTTTCGGCTACAAGAATAAAAAACTGAAAGTACTGGTTCCCAAGATTGGCATAGCTGACAACATATGGTCGCTGCCCGGAGGGTTTATCTTACAGGAAGAAGACATTGATAAGGCAGCACGCCGGATTCTGGAAGAAAGGACTGGCCTGAAAGACATTTACCTTGAGCAATTCAGGGTGTTCGGGCACGTTGGGCGGTCTAACAAGGAAGTCTTCGATTCCTTGCTTCAGCAAAAAGACCAGTTGCTGGCCGGTCATCCGCTACTGGCCGAGAATCTGCAATGGCTCACTCAGCGGTTTGTTTCCATCGGTTACTATGCTTTGGTGGATATCAACAAAGTACATCCGCAAAAGGTCGATTTTGACGAATCCATTGCCTGGTACCCTGTCGCTGATTTGCCGAAGATGATCATGGATCACAACCGGATCATGGAACACGCCTTGCAGACGTTGCGCCAAAACTTGGACCAAAAACTGATTGCCTTCAATCTGCTACCCGATACCTTTACCATGCGTGAACTGCAGGAACTCTACGAAGCTGTGTACGACAAGCCGTTTCCGCGCAACAATTTTCAGAAAAAAATACTGGACATGAACGTGCTGGAGCGGCTGGAAAAAAAGTTTACGGGAGCCCAGAACAAAGCTCCGTACCTGTACCGGTTCAAACGCGAGCAGGTGCTTTAGAAAATAGTATCTTTGGAAATCGCAAAAGCCCCAACTCCTTTGACCGGTGGTGGGTGGCTATGGCATAGTCTTTGGGCAAGCACGTGGATTTTTTTCTACACTTTCCCGGTTTGAGGAAACGACCATCTGGCAAAAGTTCAATTTCGGGTTTTCAGCATTTGTGTCTGGCTTTCCATTCGTTTGTCGCTGTGCGACAGTGGTGTGGCATGTTATTTTATGTCTGCATCCGTGAGATTTATTATTCAATGAAGGCACTGGATCATTTTATTATACAAGGATTACTCAAACGACTGCTGTCGGAAAAATATGTCAAATCTCTTTTTGGCGACTATGTGCGTAGCTTGCTGGACTGCCGACGCATGGATTTCAGTGAAAATTCCAACAGACAACTGCTATCAGGTTTAGAAAGACACCTGAAAACCCATCACCAACTCAGTACGGCTAAGGCACTTTTGACCAGGTCTCTTGCCGAAAACGATGAGCTGTATCCGCACAGGGAGACCATTCTGGAAGTAGCCGAATGGCCTGACGACCACCTGCAATTTTTAAGGGATGTCTTTCAGGACATCCGTTTTGCGCATAATTAAAATGAGCAGGTTTCTGGGAAAATACTTTTCCTTCTTTCTGGCAATTTAAGGCTTTGGTTCCAGTTGCGGCCCAAAAACGCGGTTTTCGGCTATCAATGCAGACACACTGGCAGGGAAATAAGAACCCCCGATCTGAGAAGGAACGGAAAAGCTGGTGTACGAAAAACGCCTGTCTGAAACAGACAGGCGTTTTTATTAGCAAAGAAGACCAATTAAGAAACAAAAACTAGTTTTTTTGCTATACACTTACTACTACGGTCTGGGTGAGCACAACTCATTCATCTCCTTCGTTCCTATACCTATTATCGCTCATCCCTAAGCTTTTTATTCCCAAAATCAGAGCAATTCGATGTGCACCAATTAAAACATTCAGAGCAGGGTTAAAATACCTGTTTTGAAAATTGCGTATTTGCCGCAGCGTGGTGCTAGCCAATGAGATCTCATTCCTTTACAGATACCCATACTTTGCATTGCGGCCCGATTAACGTTATTTCGCCCTGCTGCTCAATTTCGTCTGCAGGTAGGTGCTCTGAATCCAGTATACGTTTCCATTTTCGGTTTGGTGGCAATGCAAAGGTGGTTGCCTCTTCGCTAAACGAAACAACGCTTAGCAAAGCACCGTCTTCGGCCAGCAGAGGCTGTTGCAGCCAAGCCAGTGCCCGGTCGTTTTCAATCCAGCTCTGAACGGTACCGCGCTGGGTATTGCCAAAGGCCGAATGCCACTTGCGCAACCGAATCAGTTGCTTGTACCAGTCGAGTAATTCGCTGCGGTGGTCAGCCGTTAGTTCCCAGGACAAACGGGATCGGGCAAACGTCTGAATGTCCTGAGGATCTTCGTATTCCAGTTCGTCTTTCTGAAACCCTGCAAATTCTTCCCGTCGCCCCTTGCGTACTGCTTCAACCAGTTCTTCATCCTGATAGTCAATGAAATAGAAGAAAGGATTGGTTTCTCCGTATTCTTCACCCATAAAAAGCATAGGCACATACGGCGACAGCAGATATGTACCGGCGATGGCTTTGAGCATAGGCAAGTTTACCAGGCTGGTGAGACGGTCATTGCCCAGCCGGTTGCCGATCTGGTCATGATTCTGGGCATACACCACAAACTGGTCATAGCGGGTGTCATCGGCCTGATTGCCAAAGGTTTTCTCTCGGAAGGGCGAATAAACGCCATTGTATACATAACTGTGCTGAAAGGCTTTCTGCAAATGATTCAGCGAACCATAATCGGCATAATAATGGTCATTTTCTCCAGTTGCCAGGGTATGCAAGGCATGGTGAAAATCATCGAGCCATTGGGCATCAAGGCCATTGCCTTTTTCCGAAGCCGGATGCAGTAGTTTGGCATCATTCAGGTCCGACTCGGCAATGAGCAAGTGCTCCCGTCCGGTTTGTGTGCTCAGTGACTTGACCGCCTGCGAAAGCTCAGTTAGAAAATGAGTGGCCCCGAAATCCCAGATGCTGTGAACGGCATCGAGCCGCAGGCCGTCGATGTGGTAATCTCTCAGCCACATCAGGGCGTTTTCAATGAAATAGCTCCGTACATGATCCGACTGCTTGTTGTCAAAATTAATCGCGTCGCCCCAGCCTTGCTGATACCGTTGGTGCAGGTAAGGACCGAAGGAGGGGAGGTAATTGCCCTCGGGCCCCAGGTGATTGTAGACCACATCCAGTAATACACTGATGCCTCTCTGGTGACAGGCATTGACAAGTTTCTTGAGTCCTTCAGGTCCGCCGTACGAATGCTGCACCGCATACGGAAATACCCCGTCATAGCCCCAGCCCCGCTGCCCCGAAAACTGTGCCACCGGCATAAGCTCAAGGGTTGTAACGCCGAGGTCAAGCAGATAATCCAGCTTGCCAATGATGGCCTCGAATGTTCCCTCTGGTGTAAAGGTGCCCACGTGCAATTCGTAAATGATCATTTCGGATAGTGGCTTGCCTTTCCAGTTCTGATCGCTCCAGGAGTAGGCAGGGCTAACGAGAGCTGATAAGTGCTGCACACCTTCGGGTTGAAAACGGGAAGCGGGATCGGCATACGGCCCTTGGTGGTCTAGCCAATATCCATAGCGGCAATCCGTCGGCATATTTTCTGAACGGATCTTGTCGGTTTCAACTGTCCAGTAACCCCAATCTTGCCGTTGCATGGGTAGGCGCTGCTCAAAATCAGGGAACTGCAACTGCAACTCGACGGAGAGGGCATTGGGAGCCCAGACAACAAACCGGGTAGAGGTTTGCT
Source organism: uncultured Sphingobacteriales bacterium (assembly GCA_963520985.1). Lineage (GTDB taxonomy): Bacteria > Bacteroidota > Bacteroidia > Cytophagales > 172606-1 > Xanthocytophaga. The sequence goes on along the minus strand of CAUQTA010000008.1, from coordinate 182,496 downwards.
GTACGAATGCACCTGCCGGTTGAGCTACAGCCCGGACCTTTGGATCGGCTTTTTTGCTCTCTTCCAAATTCCAGGGATGCACTGCTCTGGCGTCTTTCCGTTCAAGGGTCTGCTTTACAAGATCGCTGAAGTTTGCATTGGTTTGGGTTTCTGGATCAACTATATTATTCTGGTTAACTAATTCATTTGAACTATTTTCCATAGCGTTGGGTAACGATTCTTCGTTTTTATTTAGACTTTTCGTTGAAATTCTGCTGAAGCCTGTGTATCTGTTGGTTGTACTTTCTGTAGTTGTATCTTCTATCGGTTGCACTCTTCATGTGGCACTAATGCAGTACTAAAAACAATGCCCCAAAGGCAAGCTTGTTGTTTGAGGCAGTTTTTACCTGTGTGAAATACGTGTTTTATAAAATGAGTGTTTACCGCATAAATCATGAATTACTGGACTTGATGCCTGTAACTTATAAGAAATTTTTATATAAAAACCTGATAATTAGATGGTTAACTTTAAGGGTAAATTAAAGTTATATTAGTTAGCCAAATCAAAAGCTATGAAACTTGGTGAATGGATAAAAACACTACTAAACAGGTATGCTTTTTTTGTAATTTTTTTATATTTCCCACTTTTTCCTTTTGGAAAAAAATATCTACATTCTGTCGATATTCCGTCATTGAGTATCACTCAAAAAGGCTATTCTAATATCAATTTTCATAGGTGATGCTTTGTGATTTCAAAAAAGAGGAGGTTTTAGCTTACCATAGGATACTATTTTGAAAAACGGAAAGCCGGAAGATTTAATCCGGATGCAACCTCAATCCTATTAATAAAAAAGACACCCGATTTTGGGTGTCTTTTTCTGTGTACGAAGCAATTTCGGAGCTGTATATGCAGCAGAAAATTGCAAAGATATGCTGCTGATTTACAATTAAGATTAAGCCAAATCAAACCGGTCCAGATTCATCACCTTGTTCCAGGCAGCGACAAAGTCTTTCACAAACTTGCCTTGTGCATCCGAGCTTCCGTACACTTCGGCAATGGCTCTCAATTCAGCATTAGAGCCAAATACCAGGTCGGCGCGAGTGGCCGTCCACTTCGGCTGCCCAGTGGTGCGGTCACTGCCCATGTACACTTCTTTGTCGTCCGACATCGCTTTCCAAGATGTGTTCATATCCAGTAAATTGACAAAGAAATCGTTGGTAAGCTGGCCGGGATGCTGAGTGAAAACGCCGTGTTTTGATTTGTCAAAGTTGGTATCAAGCACACGCATGCCACCTAGCAATACCGTTAGTTCCGGTGCTGTCAGGGTAAGCAAGTGTGCCTTGTCTACCAGCAAGGCTTCCGTAGAAACAGCAGATCTGGCGTTGCGATAGTTGCGGAAACCATCGGCCAGCGGCTCCAGGTAACTTACCGATTCCACATCGGTTTGCTCCTGCGACGCATCCATGCGGCCCGGTGTAAATGGTACAGGTACTTGGTGGCCAGCGTGTTGGGCTGCTTTTTCGATTCCTGCGCCACCTGCCAGCACAATCAGGTCGGCCAGGGAAACCTTTTTGCCGTCTGCTTGGGAACCGTTAAATTCTCTCTGAATGCCTTCCAGTGCATCCAATACTTTTTTGAGTTGAGCCGGATTGTTTACCTTCCAGTCTTTTTGCGGAGCCAGCCGGATGCGAGCACCATTGGCACCACCCCGTTTGTCGGAACCACGGAACGTGGAGGCTGAAGCCCACGCCGTAGAAACCAGTTCGGATACACTCAGGCCTGACGCCAGTATCTTGGCTTTCAGCGTTGCAGCATCGTTTTCATCAATCAGCGTGTGGTCAACTGCCGGAATCGGGTCTTGCCAGATCAATTCTTCCCGAGGCACTTCCGGACCCAGGTAGCGGGCACGCGGACCCATGTCGCGGTGGGTTAATTTAAACCAGGCACGGGCAAAGGCATCGGCAAACGCATCCGGATTTTCGAGGAAATGCCTTGAGATTTTCTCGTAAGCCGGATCAAACCGCAGCGCCAGATCGGTGGTGAGCATGGTAGGGCGGTGCTTCTTGGCGTCATCATACGCATCGGGAATGATGCTGTCGGCATCTTTGGCTACCCATTGGTGTGCACCCGCCGGGCTTTTGGTCAGTTCCCATTCAAACCCGAACAGGTTTTCAAAGAAGTTATTGCTCCATTGGGTAGGGGTGGTGGTCCATATTACTTCCAGGCCGCTGGTGATGGTGTCGGCACCTTTGCCTGAGCCGTAACTGTTTTTCCAGCCAAAACCCTGCAATTCCAGGTCAGAAGCTTCGGGCTCTTTGCCCACGTGGTCGGCAGGAGCGGCGCCGTGTGTTTTACCAAAACTGTGTCCTCCGGCAATCAACGCAACGGTTTCCTCGTCGTTCATCGCCATCCGGCCAAAGGTATCACGGATGTCTTTGGCGGCGGCAATCGGGTCAGGGTTGCCGTCAGGCCCTTCGGGGTTTACGTAAATCAGACCCATCTGTACAGCTGCGAGCGGTTTTTCCAGGTTGCGCGAGTGTATATCGCCATCGGCATCATCGTCCGACACCAGTACACCGTGATTTTCCACTACCCCTTCCGAGCCATGGGCATAACGCATGTCACCGCCCAGCCATGTGTTTTCAGAACCCCAGTACACCGATTCGTCGGCTTCCCATACGTCTTCGCGTCCTCCGGCAAAGCCAAAAGTTTTGAAGCCCATCGATTCCAGGGCCACATTGCCCGTCAGAATCATCAGATCGGCCCACGAAATTTTGCGACCGTATTTCTGCTTGATCGGCCACAACAACCGGCGCGCTTTGTCCAGACTTACGTTGTCGGGCCAGCTATTGAGCGGAGCGAAACGCTGTTGCCCGGCTGCACCGCCGCCACGGCCATCAAACACCCGGTACGTTCCGGCACTGTGCCAGGCCATGCGGATAAACAGCGGACCGTAATGCCCAAAGTCGGCTGGCCACCATTCCTGTGAATCGGTCATCAGCGCATGCAGGTCTTGCTTAACGGCCTCCAGGTCCAGGCTTTTGAACTCTTCGGCGTAGTTAAACTCTTTCTCCATCGGGTTTGACAAAGGTGAGAACTGGCGCAGGATGTTCAGTTTCAACTGACCAGGCCACCAGTCACGATTGCGGGTGCCGCCACCTCCTATATTTTGTTTCATACTGCCATTGTGAAATGGGCATTTACTGATGTCGTTTGATTCTGTTTCCATGGGTATGCGTTTAGGTGTTGAATAAATCTCGGTGGATACCTTGTTCTTATACGAGACTATAAAAGTAGAATATAGATACTTATAATAGAAATCAATTGTTTCTATATTTTAATAGTTTAAATCTATGATAATTTGCTTCTGCTCAATTGGCGGCATGTAGGCAATGCCATGCAGCCAAAGGTTTTTCCTTTTTTAAAGATACTATTTTCGGCCGGTTGCCGCCCAGAGAAGAGCTGCATAAATGTGATTCTGGAATTTGGCTTCGCTGTAAACCGTCGGCACGTGCCCCAATGCCGTATAAAAAGCCCGGCCGCCGTCATAATCATGGTACCAGGCAATTGGGTGGAAGTTTCCCATTCCCTGTCCTTTTTTGGCGCCCCAGTCGGTTTTCGGATTATACGAAGATTCATCTACCGCCAATATGTAGTTGAGTCCGCTGGTGGTTTCGGGCCCAAACTCGTACCATTCGTCGGTCCACCACTGGCCATCGGTAAAGCCTTCCAATCCCGGAAACTTGGTGTTGGTGAATCGCAACTTAGCCGACTGGATTACAGGGTGGATGTGAAACATACGCCCTACCATTTTGGTATACCAGGGCCAGCCGTATTCGGTATCGGAAGCGGCGTGAATGCCCACAAATCCTTTGCCCGACTGAATGAACCGTTCGATGGCTTTCTGTTCTTCATCCTTGAAAATATCGCCGGTGGTATTCAGGAAAATGATCACCTGGAAGTTTTGCAGGTATTTGTCTGTAACGGGCATGCCTTCCTGGTGCCACTGCAAATCAAAAAAGTTGCGGGCCGCCAGTTCTTTCATGGCTGTAATGCCTTCATTAATGGATTCGTGATGCCAGCCGGCCGTTTTGGTGACCAGCAAGGCACTGAATTGCTTTTTGTCCTGCGCCCACGATTGTGTGTAAACAAGCAGAAACAGACAAAAGGAGCACAAGCAAAGAAATAGCTTTTTCATAAAGTGATTTTTGGATGAGATTGAGATAAGGAATTAAGTATTGAAATGGATGGGATCGAGGCAGACAAAATACTAGGGTTTTAGAAGCCAAAACCGGTTGTTGTCATGGAAAAAATCGCTATTGGATTTTCCTGAAAGTAATAAAGTCATAATTCATGTTACCTGTTTCAACAGTATGAATGGTGAAAGTCTGGATGCCCTTCTTCAAATAGATCGTTGCAATGTTGTCCATGTAATTCCAGTGGTGCCATTGTCTCCAGGCAACGGTGTCGGCAGCAGCAAAAGTCGCGGGAATAGCAATAGGCTGTGTAACAGGTACATCGTTGACCGCAAAAGCAATTTTGGCATTTTGATTGGCCGTAAACTGGATGCCGAGCTGATACCTGCCTGCTTCCTTGACTTGGATGGTGTATTTGATCCATTCGCCGGGTTGTGTCCAGCCCACGTACAGCTGGTCTTTCTCAGGTTGCACCAGATTGTAGGCCGAGTTGTCAATGGCTGGCGTCTGAAACTTGGTATAGGAAATGTCTACCGATTCTTTCTTGCGAAATTCGTGCAGATAGCTGCCATCCGCTTTGTTGAGTTGCCCGCTCCCCGAGTTGACTGCGTCGTTGTCGTGGTAAGCCATGCCTTCACCGCCCTGGTCATAATATTCACATTGAAGTTTTCCGGGAATGAGTTGGGCTCCTTGGGTGTAGCGGGCATCCCGGTAGGGTTTTCCCGGATAGGCATTGCCTTGACTTTGTGCCTTATGGGTGAGGCCAGCGCCCAGCACCAGGAAAGCAATGAGGATGGGATTGTTGCATTGAATACGCATACTACTAATTACTGAGAAAAAGCGTAAGGCTTGTTTTTTTCTAAAAGTAATAGTTGTTATTGGTTAAATGCAAATTCTATTTTGAATTGTGGCGAATTACTTTGGTAGGAGCAAGGGGCTTTGTTTTTAGAGTTGGTCGTGGGACCTGTTCATAAGTTGGATTGTACGCTGTAGCAGAGAAACAAAATAGTATCTGCAAAAAACGAAAAACCCCAGCATCGGAAAACTCAGAATGGCCTTTCTGATTAACCAAGGAACCAATCGATCCACGTGTTCTTTTTCTCGTGCTCAATGCAGGCAAGCACAAATGCTACGCCCAGAAGTTCGTCTGTTAGGGGCAAATCTAACGCTGTGTGAATAAATCTGGCTGGTGCAATACTGGTTGCTTGGCACTGGTCCAGTGTGTATTTGAGCCAGTATGCGCTGCCGCGCTGGTAGGATGTGTTTTGGGTAATCTGGTAAGCAGAATGATACAGGAGGGCTAGGCCGGCACTGCCTTTTTCCAGGCCAATGTCGGTAATACGGGTAGAGTCCTGACTGGTGCGAAGCAAGGTGTTCAAGCCAATCAGGTTTGCCAGGTTTTCCAGAAAGGCATCCTCAAATAGCTCGGCTGCCTGATAAAACACCAAGGCCTGCACCAGATCGCCCGACTGCCAGTTTAGGGCATTCGTAAAATGACTCTGGCCGTAGCCACTGCTGATATTGGCCGGAAACGCCGAATAATTGCCTTCCGAAAAGTCAATGTCGCGCCGAAACGAAAGAACATACGAAATGCCCTGCCGGATTACGTGACTAATGGCCGGATGAGGATAGGCTTTGTAAGCATTGATGAGGGTAAGCTGATTGGCGGCAATGCCCCGGTCCAGTCCCAGCGAGATGTGTGCAGGATGCTCATGGTCTTCTGCCGCCACCATGCCCACATACTGATTGGCAAAAAAAGGCAGGCTTTCGTACAGAACCAGTTTGAGTTGCTCCATTGCTGTGGAGGTGGCAGACCGCTTTACCAGGTACTGAATGGTTTGCAATAGGGTGGTATGTTTGGCCGTTGTATACGTACTTTGCCTCAGCAGTTGAAGGGCGTTTGCAGCGACGGCTTTGTCCAGGGCCAGCCAGTTGATATAAAAATCATCGGGCAAGAGTTGTTCTTCTTCCAGTAACGCCAAAACATATCCCAATGCAGGAGAACACAAATCCTGCCCCACCGACATGCAGCTGGAAGCAGGATCTGTATTTTCCTTAGCAAAATGGGCAGCCATAGGCAACTGCTGCAGTTGATTCACTATCAGGCGAAGCGCATTGCGGTGTGCGGGGATAGGCAATACTTTGTAGAGTAGGAACCGGTACGTTAGTAAGGGTGTCAATGAATCGTGGGTCGAAAACAACGCCTGAATCGATTGGTTGACTACCAGCAAAGAGGCCAGCGTGTCGTGTTGCCGTATGTCTTCTAGTATTTTGTTCATTGGTATTCTCGTCGGGCGAGAGAAAAGAATATTCTATGAAATGGCCGCTGCATTGACTTACATAACGGTAGTCAAGGTAGGAATGGTCGGCTGGCTCACTTGTGAAGCAGAAGGAGTCAGGCAAACAAGTGTTTGTTTTTTCAATTGCAGTTTTGCGGAAGTGTTAGTTGCTTTCATATGTATTGAAGGTTAGTAATTGAGTAAAAGATGAGAGTAAAAAGCCCTTGTGTCGAACTTGATGATTCAAAGGTGGGAGATGAAAGCGGGCTGTTAAAAAATGTTACACCAACACCCGCTTTGGCGGTATTAACCCGCTGTTTTTGAGCAAGAAAGGATTTTCGAAACGGACTTTCTAGATGGATAGTACACCTGCATCGGGTAGCAAAAAATACGGCCAGCCGGACTAACATGAGTCGGCTGGCCAAAAGTATACCGGGGCAAAAAATAGTATCCTGTAAAAATGAAAAACCTCAGTCGGTTTTATGCGATTCCCTGCATTCCGGTCTCAACTAGACCACAGGGAAAGGCCATTACTTTCGGGTGGCGGTGAGGATGCTCTGCGGGTGTTCGTCGGAAGCTAGTCCGGGAAGTCCCATGAGCAGACTGTCCTGAAAGTGGGTTTGCGTAAGCAGGCGTTCCCACTGCGGGCAAGCAAGCGTAGGGGCAAACGGCGTCCGGTATTTGGCATCGCGGAAAGTCCACCAGTCTCTGGCCAGTCCAAACGTAACCGTGTTGTAGTCGAGTCGTTTGGTAATCTCGTTGAGGATAAGCTGCCCGTTCATTTGTAAGAGTCGGTGAATGTGGGTCAGTGCATCGGTAACAACCGGAGTGGCATGCAGCACATTGTTGCAGATCACCAAGTCAAAAGAGCCCTCGGTAAAGCCTTGCTCGATGGGCGACCGACTGATATCCAGAGCCCGAAATTTCAGAAAAGAATACTGATTGCCAAAGTCACGCTGGCCTACCCGGACAAAGGCCGGTACCATGTCCGTGTACCAGTAGGTCATGTGCTGGGCCAGTGGTTGCAATGCCGCCAGAATAGGGCCGGTAGTGATGCCTGCACCCGCACCGATTTCGATAAGCTGAATCTTGCGGCCAGGATTGCGTGTAAGGGCTTTTTGGGCTAGTTGCAGGGCGGTTTCGGCAACAGCTTGGCTCAGGTACTGATGAATGTTGCTTTTATAGATATTGCTTACCAGCGAACGGTCTCCCTGGGGAAACATGACGTCAGTATAGTGATATTCTCCGCTCAGAATCTCGGGCAGCGCATCTACACAAACGGTTATCAGCTTGAGGTAGTCTTTGATGAAATCCTGAAGGTCGGGGTCGTCGGTGAGGCCATTGACACCCAGTTGCTTAAAGTCTCTGATTTCTACCAGGGTTTCTTTGGCACTGGCAGCCCGGGTACTGAAAAACTGATTGTATCGATGGGTAATGAAGTCGTTCCGCTCCAGAATATCCAGCAACGCCGAAAACAACTGCCGATGCGTATCGAGCAGTTTTACTTTCTGATGCATCTGTTGCAGCGTATGTTTTTCGTTGGGTTGGGTAAACAGGCCCATTTGGTGAAAGGCGTTTAAAAGCAAACGCGAAGTGTATTGATTCAGAAGCTTTTCGCTCTGAATGGCTATGTCAGCCAGTGTATAGGTAGCATGTAGTGTTTGCATATCTAGGTTATGTAAGCAAGTAGGACATCATTTTTCAGGACATTGCGAGGTAGGCAATGAGTCAGTTGTGTACACTTGTTATCGGCTAATCGGGCATTGCCTATCCGTTAAAAATGACAATATCGCGTGCCTCTAAAGGTGGAGTAGAAAGATGAACTACCCAAAAATGTTACACCAACACCCGCTTTAGCAATACCAATTTGCCAAATAAGATGGCAATCTTGGATGCATGCGGCACTGAAGGGCTTGGAGATGAAGCCTCTCCCGTGGAGGGGAGTATAACGGCCAACCGGCTACATATTGCCGGATTGGCATTTTGGCGAGATACTATTTTACCCCCCACTCTAAATCCCTCCCCACTAGGGGAGGGGCTGGGGTTTCGTACCTCTGCTGTTAATTGTTGATACAGATAGATGGAAAGACTGCTAGCGTATGGGAGTGAATTACTTTTTACCGCCCATGATGCGTTGTTGCAGCGTATTAAAAAAAATGGTCCGGTAGGTTTCTCCCAGAGGAATGTGGGCTTTCATGTCTTTGAGGTAAATCATGTTGCCGTCTACGGCCTTGATCTTGTCCAAGGAGACAATGTACGATTTGTGTACACGCATAAAATGATTGGCGGGCAGGGCTTCTTCCAGATCTTTGACATTGAGCAAGGCAATGATGCGGTCATCTTTGGTGTAGATGGAAAGGTAATTTTTGAGCCCTTCCACATAGGTGATCTCATTAAAATTGACTTTGACCATTTTGCCTTTGTTTTCTGTTTTGACAAAAATGTAGTCGCTTTCCATCTCCACCGGTTGCCAGTTGGCTGTATTGACCGACGACTGATTGATGGCTTTCTGGGCTGCTTTCAGAAACCGCTCAAAGGCGATGGGCTTTAGCAAATAGTCCAGCGCTTCCTGTTCAAAGCCTTGTAGGGCAAATTCGCTGTAGGCGGTAGTAAGCACCACTTTGGTTTGGGAAGGGATGAGTTTCATAAACTCCAGCCCCGAGATTTCTGGCATGTTAATGTCCAGAAAAATAAGGTCTATGGGTTGTCTGCCTACCATCTCCAGTGCAGCCAGCGGACGGGTAGTGGTGTCTATCAGTTTCAAGAAGGGCACTTTTTCAACAAAGCTTTTCAGGATATCGATGGCACTTTGTTCGTCGTCAACAATGAGGCAAGAAAGCATAGCAGTTACAGATTTATAGTCAGTTTGGTAAAATAGGTGTCGTGTGTCTGTTCAATGTTCCACTCGTACTGATTGGGATACCACAAATCCAATCGTTTCTGGGTGTTCGAAAGCCCGATGCCGGTCGATTTTTCTTTGTGGCCCACTTTCTTCTTGTTGTGCGTAAGTAAAATGAGCTGGTCATGGGTAATTTCCAAGCGGATCACAAAGGGAACGTCGGGGTCCTGCAAATCGCCGTGTTTGAACCCGTTTTCGACAAAGGTAATCAACAGCAGGGGCATCACCATCCGGTAATGGCTCTGGCCCACTACTTCATACTGTATCTGAAGCGTATGATTAAACCGAAGCTGATTGAGAGAAATGTAATCCTGCAAGTGCTTTAGTTCGTCTTCCAGCATCACTTTGCCATTGATGGACTCCTCCTTAAGGGCATAGCGCATGATATCAGACAGAAGCAGAATGCCTTTCGCCAGGTCTTCCGACAGCGGATACACCTGTGCATAAAAGAAGTTTAGCGAATTAAATAAAAAGTGGGGATTTATCTGTGTTTTCAGGTAATTCACTTCCGCTTCTTTCAATCCCTTTTCGATCTGCAACAATTGAATGTCTTTTCGGCGCTGCTCCTCTTCCAGAATTCGCCGTTCGCGTTCAAAACGGATGGAAGAGGAGGCAAAAAAGTAGACAAAGCTAATGGTTACAAAATAGATCAACCGCCAGATGCTTTCAGCTATAAAAATGCGCATAGACCCCACCGGATAGATCATGGCATCCGATAAACGGGGAATCAGGTAATAATTGAAAAAATAACGCAGACCTAAAAAAAGCATGATCATAGCCGTCATCGACAGGCAAAGCCAGACGTATTTCCGGGTGCGGTAGTACCTGGGCCAGAGCAGCAGACTGTTCAAATAAAATACGCCCGCATACAATGAAAAGTTAAGACCCGTTTCCCAAAGGTTGAGGCTGCGGCTGTCGATGGCGATAAACAACAGCGATTCGTAAAGGATGTACGCAATCCAAACACAGACGTGAATCACAATTTGCTTGAGTACTGACTTTTCAGAATGCATGTATTGAGAAGACGGTAGTAAATAATTGACAAAGCTAAATCGGCAATCAGGAATGTTATGCAAAAAATAAAAAAAGAGCAGAGCTTCCTAGTTTTTGGACATGAAGAGGAAGGTTTTTTGTCGGTGTTCAGCCCTCTGGTATAAGGCACTTTTTGCTTCTTCAGGGATACTATTTTGATCTGCGGATGGAATCAGGTTTTTGGTAAACTGGGAATTGATGCATTGCATCTGTCAGCCTGTGCGCCAGATGAAATGGCCAGAGTAAAGTAACAGAACTACGCATCATCTTTCCGTTGGGAAGCTTGAAAACAGTCTTTTTCCAAACCTGAAAGCCTGTCCTTGAGAAAATCTGAAACTGCTGAAAAACAGAAAAACCCCGCTTATGCAAAGCGGGGTTTTTCTGTTTCTGGAAGATACTATTTTCTTTACTCAAAATCCAGTGCCTTCGTTTTTTTGCTTAGATACGGATACCATTCTTCTTCCAGATGACCGGATAAGTCACGGAGAAACATGATAAACGAAGGCTTATACGGTTTTTGCCGTAGAGCCATTTCGGCTTCTTCAGGTGTGTAATCTCCTTTGTGGGCATTGCACCGGCGACAGGCTGCCACCAGATTGTCCCACGACGATTTGCCTCCGCGCGACTTAGGCATTACGTGGTCGAGGGTCAGGTCTTCATGCGTGCCGCAGTATTGGCAACGGTGGCCGTCACGTTTGAAAATGTTTTGCCGTGTCAGAATAACGCCCTTGTACGGCAAATGCACATACCGATGCAGGCGAATGATAGACGGAAGCGGAAATACGGCCGAAATGGTGCGCAGGTAGTTCTTCTGCGATTCGCTGATCATTTCGGCTTTGTTCAAGAAGATTAAAATAAACGCTTTTTCTACGCTACAAATCGAGAAAGCGGAATAATCCTGGTTTAGTACTAATACTTTCTTACCCATACAAAGAACAAATAAAAGCAAACACTTACGGGTGTGTTCGCATGTTTTTCATTACAACGACATTTGGGCCGCGAATGTTCCCGTTCATACACAAGGAACTGTTTATGGCAATCCTGCAAAATATAGTTAGAAAAACACAACAATAAAAGTCCTATTTTCAGTAAGTTGGGGAACCTTGCCTGAATGCTAACACTAACCGGATGATTAGGCTATGAAATAGTATCTTTTTACAAGCCCAAACCCCGGAAACTACTTCCATATCAGCACCAGCAGACCGGCGAAGATCAGCAGACTGCCGAGCAGAATCTTGGGAGTCAAGGGCTCTTTCAGAATCAGAAACGACAAAAGCAACGTAATGAGAATGCTGCCTTTGTCGATGAGGGCTACCTGCGAAACATTGCCAATCTTGATGGCTTTGTAATAGAAGATCCACGAAAGCGAAGTGGTAAGACCCGAAACGGCCAGAAACCCGATGGCTTTGGGCGTGAGCTGAGATATGCTATCAGTCTGTTGCCAGAACAGGAAATTGAGGATAACCAGCACAAACACCACCGCGGTGCGGACAGCCAGCCCCAGATCGGCAGAGATGTCTTTGAGGCCGAACTTGGCAATTACCGAGGTGAGCCCCGCAAAAAACATCGAAAGCAGCGCAAGAAAAAGCCAGTTATCCATCTGTTTCATATGGATAAAGTTAATTCTTTTGCTTTATAAGGCAATGATAGGGAAACTAATTTAAGAACTGCATTTGCCGGCCCGCTAGTTGTCGCGTGATGACTTCAGTATACAATCACATCCGGAATGTCAGAAACCAGTTTTTGAGAAGGATTTGCCAGGAAAGAACGCATGAGAGGTTCGAGCCGGCTGGAAAGTACCATATGCGAACCGTTTCGGCACAAAATCCGCTGGCTGTTGGGCATGTACTGGTGAATCATGTCGATGTAGATCGGATTACAGGCATTATCCAGTTCGCCATCGGCCAGTAGCACCGGTACGTTGGAATAAAACGGTTGCTTGGTTTCCGGGCAAATAGGCGGCACCTTCCAGCAGTCGCACATGGCTTTGTATACATCATTGATGTGGTAGCCCCTGAGGTAGGGATACACGGTATATTGCTGCTGAAGAATCTGTTCGCTGTGGTATGCCGTCTGGTCGGCGCAGTACACCGAAATTCGCATGCCCGACGGAGCCCGGTTGTGTTCAAAAACACTATCCAGAAATGACCTTACATAATCATAGTGATGTCCGGTGATCATTTGGGTGATAATGGCCGGAATTTCCTTGACCTGGGAGGGGTCGGAAAGCGTATTGACAAGATAATCCAGTAACTCATTGCGGGTGTAGGCAATACGTAAGCTGTCTTTGGTACCTTTCTCCTTATAGGAAATGTAGAATTGCTTGTTTTCAATCGAATTGAAATACTGCTCAAACCGTTGCTTCAGATTGGGATAAAGGCGATTGGTTACCGAATCTTTCGCCGCGCGGGCAAAAACCAGATTGAGTGCCTTTGCAAAGTTGGCGGGTTCCTGCTCGTCGATGGGGACAAACGTGGGTAAGGGAGAGTCCAGAATCATCGAACGGATGTGTGTGGGGTCTTTCTGCAAAACCGCCAGCATTAATCCTCCACTGTATGAGCCGCCTATCAGATTTACCGAATCCAGCTTCAGAGTGGCAATCAAATCATGAATATCGGCCACGGTTTCGTCGGTATTGTAGCCTGACAGATCAATCCCGCGTGCTTCCAGTGCTTTCTTATATCTTTTGGTGCCAACGACCACCATGCTGTCTTTGTTCAGGTTTTTGCGGTACGACTCCTTGATGGCATCGCTCAGTTCCGGGCTCCACAAACTGGGAATGGCAAATCGGGTGCCTCGTTGCTCGAAGGCAATGCAATCCCGGTCATTGATCAGCGTATGGCGGGTAGCACCTCGGGCCCAGCCCAGCGAACTGCCTCCAGGTCCGCCTGCAGTACTGATGATGGGGTCTTTTCGTTTGTTCGGATTCTTGCTTTCGACCCAGATAAAGGGCAGTTTGACGGTTTTACCGTTTTTCTTCTTGCGGTTCTCAGGCACGATCAGATAGGCGCAACGGGTGCGAAAACTGCTGTCGATGGTCACCGGGCACTGGCAAGGTTCCAAGGGTCGTTGTACGCCGCTTTGGCTATGAGCTTGCGTCAAGCTCAGCAATAAGCACACAAAAGCTGTGCAGTAAAAAATGGGAGAAGAAATTCGTTTGCTTTGCATAGTTGTGAAATGAGAATTGGTTTGTGCAAAATAAACGGATGGAAAGGGCCGAGTTTAGTAAAAATCGGACAATCTCAGGCTTTCAAGGCAATCAGTTTTTGTCCGGTAAAATTGATCACTTCTTTGTAAAAATGACTCATGTCGTAATACCCGTAGTTGTCAGGGAAAAAGGCCTGCGAATCGGTTACATAAGCCGACAAGGCCGCCCGGGCCCGAAACGTAGCCAGGTAGTTTTTGGGAGCCGTGCCTACCACCCGATGAAAATACCGGTTGATGGTTTTAGATGTCAGGAATAGCCGGTCCGCCAGTTGAGCTGTACTCAACGTCATGCCGCTGGATTGGTACACACTGATGGTATCGGCAATGAATTTGTTGTAGTAATCGGCTTTTTGTCGGCGGTATTGACTCAGGAAAAATTGCTCCAAAAGGGAAACGCGTTCCGGAAATGAACCGGCTTTTTTTACTTGATGAATGAGTGTGGCAGGAAGAATGGTTTCCAATTCCGCCACCTGGTTGGTCAACGCCACCTGATTGATGCCCAGAATGGCTTCCAGCCCACCCGGAGAAAACTTAATGGTAAAAATATGGTCGGTAGGCAAGTTGCGCCGTTCCACAATGTTGTTGCGCAAAATCAGCACGTTTGTATCTTTCCCAATGCTGTAACTATTGGTTCCTGCATGCAATTGATACGGCTCGCCCAAGTTGATGTAGCAGGTAGGCGTCCAACTGGGGAACATGCGAACGGAAAACGGATTGTTGGCTACCTGCCGGTACGTGGCTTTGGCTGACGATTCGGAGAAGAACTCAATGTAGGGTGCTAACTCAGTGGCGGGAGTATGGAACTGGTACAGCTTGCGGATATTGTCAAAAATCTCAGTCATAGGCTCTTTCAAACAGGCGGGTTTTCTACAAAGGAAAGATACTGTTTTTTTACTGCAGTGACTTATGAGTATGTGGACGAGGGGAGGTTTTTATCGATGAGAGGATACTATTTAAAAATAAAGCCCCCTCAATGTGAGGAGGCTGACACCAGTTACTTGGTAACGCGTTTGTTCAGATCTTCGGCTTTAAAGGTAATCAGCTTGCCCAGCGGCTTTCCATCGCGATAGGTAATGATGCGGAAAATATCGGTTCCTTCCGGCAACTCGACCGGACCCGTGTATTTGGGCGAAAACTTATCCGGAAAAGTGTTGTCGGTAGTGTAATAAATGTCGATGCCCTTGATTTCGGTACTCAGGTCGGCAACCAGTTTTCCGGCGCCGTTTTTCTGGATCTTGATAATCGGGTCAAATACCGTGGTGGCATGTTTCACCTCGGCAGCATCGGCCCGTTCAAAATGAGTTTCGACCCGTTTGGCAAAGTTGTCCCAGTTTTTCTTGGTTTGAGGCGACCAGTAGGTTTCGGCCAGTGCCCATCCGCGCGGCCAGGTCATGTATTCCACCTGACGGGTGGTAGGGATTTGCTCCGTCCAGAGGTTGCCCTGTCCCCCCATAATGTACGTCGAATCCACACCCGGAGGTACGGGATTCCATTCGTAGCTGGTTTTCAGGCGCAACGTGCTGTAAATGCGGATTTCGGTAGCCACATCGCCCTGCATGTAGTCCAGGTAACAGTGCTGCACGGGGGTCATCACCACGGGGTGCTTCAGTTTGGCCGCTTCAATGCCGCCTTTGATGCTACGCCAACTCATAACGGCCGCATTAGGCCCGAGCCCGCCTTCCAGAATCTCGTCCCAACCGATGAATTTCTTTCCTTTCTTCTCCACTATCTTTTCAACCCGTTTTTCAAAATATCCCTGCAGTTGTTCCAGCGTTTTCAGTCCTTCTTTTTTCATCAGCGCCTGGCAGCCCGGATCTTTTTCCCAGTACCCGTGGTAGCATTCGTCGCCACCCATGTGGATGTACTGACCCGGAAATAACGTGGCTAATTCGCCGATTACCTTATCCAGAAATTCATAGACTTTCTCGTCCGAAGGATTAAACGTATTGTCGATCAGCATTTTGAATTTGCCATTACCATACCATTCCGAAAACTTGCTGCCCGGACTCACTTTTGTATTAGGATCTTTGGTGCACGACAACCACGGATAGGCCGCAATGGCCGCCATGCTGTGGCCCGGCACATCTACCTCTGGCACAATGGTAACAAAACGGTCCTGAGCATACTTGACGATTTCCTTGATGTCTTCCTGCGTATAAAAACCGCCGTAAGTAGCCTTTTCACCAGGCTGGGTCGGCTTGCGGTCACCAAAATAGCCGGTACGTTCTACCCGCCAGGCACCTACTTCGGTCAGCTTGGGATAGCTCTTGATTTCGACCCGCCAGCCTTCATCGTCGGTCAGGTGCCAGTGCAGCACGTTGTATTTGTAACGAACCAGTTGGTCAATGTATTCCTTGACGTATTCTTTGGGAAAGAAATGGCGGCTCACATCCAGCATGATGCCCCGCCAGCCGAAGCGTGGGTAGTCGTTGATTTTAACGCACGGTATCTGCCAGGTCACTCCCGAGACCGGTGTCTTGCTTTCGATCTGCGGAGGAAGCAGTTGCAGCAGCGTTTGCATGCCGTAAAACAATCCGGTAGGCTGGTTGGCTTTGATGGTTACTTCGGTCGGCGTTACATCCAGGGTGTAGCCGTTGGTTTTAATAACGGCGTCGGGCTTGGCATTCAGTACAAACTGAATTTTAGGACCGGAAGCCGATTCGCCGGTCTTCAGATTTAACCCGGTGGAAGGCCTTACTTTTGCCGTAAAAAAAGATACTATTCTGTTTGCGTCTGCGTTGTTGGGAGCTACCAGCGTAACCTCCGGCGTAAGAGCAAAGCTTCCGGTGGCAGGTTGCAGACTCACCGGCTCCGGAATCAGATTGTACATATTGGGAGTTTGCGCGGGGGCCGACGTACAGGCACAAAGCAGAATCAGCAGCAGAAACGAATACTTAAGCATGGATTCAATACAGGGTTGAGTGAAAGAGTCAAACAAGGTAATCAGGAATTCGTAAAGGGAAAATATTTTTTAGTAAATTACAGAATTTGGTAAATATTTTTGTGAAATGACTGAATGTGCGGCCGAATTAAAAAGATTTCTAATGAAAATGACAACGTTGAAAGTTTGTAGCCGGATTTCGCTATTTTTTGAAAAAAATACCCATATTTGTTTTTACGCTTAATGCCATTGGTTGGCCGATTCCAGATTTTTTACACGAGTATGTGGTTTTTGAAGACTAAAGTAAAAAAGGTGAAAATCGGGCATGATTCCTAACGTACGATATCTGTATGGCAAAATATCCGGTTCCGGACAATGAAAAACAGCGACTACAGGCGCTGTATAGTTATGAAATCCTAGACTCCATTGGGGAAGAGGATTTTGACCGCATCACTGAACTAGCTTCGATCATTTGCCAAACACCCATCGCCCTTGTTTCGCTAGTCGACCAGGACCGACAATGGTTCAAGTCCCGCATTGGGTTGGACATATCCGAAACAAGCCGAGGTTTTGCCTTTTGCAACTATACTATTTTGAACGATGTTATTTTTGAGGTCGAAGACGCTCAGTCTGTCACGCAGTTTCAGGATAGCGAACTGGTTACAGGCTCTCCCAACATTCGTTTCTACGCCGGTTTTCCTCTTACCGATCCCGCCGGGTACGCCCTGGGATCGTTGTGTGTGATGGGGTCAGAGCCCAAGAAACTGACCCCCCAGCAACGGCGGGCTCTGGAATTGCTCGCAAAGGAAGTTGTAGCAGCCATTGTCGAACGTCGGCAAAAAGAAGAACTTCGTCATTTGGAGCGGCTTTTTAAGTTTTCAAAAGACATTATTTGTGTATTTACACAAGATGGCGTCGTAAAAAAAATAAATCCGGCTTTTGAATCCATCCTGGGATGGGGCATGGACGAGCTATCCGAAAAGTTGTTCTGTGAATTGTTTCATCCGGACGACTTGCCCTTTGCCCAGGCAAAGGTAGGCCAGCTAACCAAAAGTGCCGATACGGTCACTTTTGAAGTACGGTGTTACACGCAGGCTCAGGAACCCCGTCTCATCCAGTGGGTGGCCACACCCGAACCGGGCACCGACAATGTGTTTGCCATCGGCCGCGATGTGACGCTGGAAAAGCAACGCGAACAGGAACTGGCGGCGAGTGAGGAAAAGATGCGGACTTTTTTTGAAAACTCGCAGGGGCTTATGTGCACCTACGATACGCAGGGGATTATCCTTACTGTTAACAAAGCATTTGCCAGTGCATTGGGATACACTCAGCAAGAACTTCTGACCCAGAATGTATGCGATATTGTGGTGGGGGGCAAGCCCGCCATTGACGCTCACATTGCCCAGCTGAGAGAAAAAGGCCATACCAAAGGCCAGGTTACGGTGTGGCGTAAAGACCGGCAGCAACTGGTGTTGCTGTACAACGACGCATTTGTGCAAACTTTTGACGGAAATGGATATGTAATCGGTAACTCTACTGACATTACCGAAAAATACGAACTGGAACAGAAGCTGCACCATTCGCAGGAAATGCTTGAACAAACCAGCCGGATAGCCCGTATCGGCGGCTGGGAGTACAACGTGAGTACCTCCCAACTGTACTGGTCGGGAGTGATGAAGGAAATTTACGGGGTACCTCAGGATTTTCAGCCTGACTCGGACATAGCCGCTGGTTTTTACACACAGGAAAACCGGGAGTGGATCGCCAGGATGGTAAGCGACGCCATTGCTGGAAATGGCTCCTGGGACGTGGAAACGCAGATCGTCACGCTGCAAGGAAAAGAAAAATGGGTTCGGGCAATTGGCAATGTGGAGCGGAGAAACGACCGGGTAATCCGTGTGTATGGAACATTGCAAGACATACACGAGAAAAAAAGTGCCGAGATTAAACTGAAGAAATCACAGAAGCTACTCGCCGATGTGCTCGACTCTGCCACAGAAGTAGGCATTATCGCAACAGACGCCAGCGGTACCCTTACCGTTTTTAACAAGGGGGCTGAGAAATTATTAGGGCAGTTTGCCGTTGACGTAATTGGCCGGAATGTAATGCGGGTATTGCATTTTGTCAAAGACGAAATCCGTAGCCGTGCCGCAGAACTCAGCCGAGAACTGGAGCATCCCGTAAAAGGGTTTCAGGTATTCATTGCCAAATCGGAGTTGCTTGGCTCGGAAGTGCGGGAGTGGACTTACCGCCGTGAAGACGGCAATACGCTTACCATCGAAATGGCCGTGACAACGATCAAAGATGATAAGCAGAATGTGGCGGGCTATCTGGCCGTGGCAACCAACGTCTCTGAACTCAAACGGGCCAAAGCCGACCTGGAAAAGCTTACGCATCACCTTCAAAATAAAAACAAGCAGCTACTCAACTTTGCGCACATCACTTCGCACAACCTGCGTTCACCGGTGAGCAACCTGAATGCACTGGTGTCGTTTTACAACGAAAGTGAAAGCAACGAGGAAAAAGAAATGCTTTATCAGAAGTTTGAAATTGTGGTCAATCACCTTTCCCAAACGCTGAACGAGCTGATCGAAGCCCTGAAGATTCAGGAAGACCTGACCCAGATCACCGAGCCCATTCAGCTGGAAGAGGTGTTTCAGAAAGTGCAGGAAATCCTAGCCGGCCAGATCATGGAGGCCGAAGCCCAGGTGACGTACGATTTTTCCAAAGTGCCGGTCATTCCCTATTCCAAGTCGTACCTAGAAAGCATATTGCTCAATCTGTTCTCCAATTCGATCAAGTACCGGGTTCCGTATCGGAAACCCATCATTCATTTTGAGACCGATACCCAGGAAGGAGAATCCATTTTGTGGGTAAAAGACAATGGATTAGGGATAGACCTGGCCCGCTACGGTCACAAACTTTTTGGATTGAATAAAACGTTTCACCGGAATCCGGATGCCAAAGGGGTAGGTTTGTTTATGACCAAAATGCAGGTGGAAGCCATGGGAGGGAGCATTTCGGCCAAAAGCGAAGTTAACAAAGGAACCACGTTTAAGATAGTTTTTAAGAAAAAATAAGGCGGATATGAAACCTCCCTTTGTCATTTGTGTCATTGATGACGACCCCATTGCTCAATTTACCGTATCGCGGGTGATTGAGAAAAACAACCTGGCCAGGAAGGTGATTGCGTTCTCGGATGGCGAAGAAGCCCTGGCTTTTTTGAACAGCAACCGGACCAATAATGCAGAACTGCCCGATGCGATTTTGCTCGATATCAACATGCCCATCATGGATGGCTGGGAGTTTCTGGAGGAATACGTCAAGGTGAAGCCTCAGTTGCCCAAGAAAATCATCCTCTACATGATAAGCTCCTCTGTCGACCCGGTAGACATTGAACGGGCGAAAAAGATAAGCGAAGTTTCGGATTACCTTATCAAACCCATCACGCAGGACAAACTCAGGGAGATTGTGCATGTACTGGAAGCTGCCAGCAACAACATGAATTAACAGGCAGTTTTGCGTTTTGGAAAGATACTATTTTGAGTCGGTTATCAGGTTGGTTTTTAGTCCAGTGCATTTCTCTTTCCATGTGCCCCTCCTTTTTTGCTTGTCCAAAAAAGGAGGCAAAAAAGGATACTTTGCTTAACGCTTCCCCGTTCATATCCATCCCGCCCCTCGCTAAGCAAAGAGGCCTACCCGATTTTTACTGGCTAGTGCAAGCACTGCGCCTTAATTGCTGATGATGAACGAGTTATAATTGCTTGACCAGTTATGTTATGGAACATCTCAAATTTGTGCATCATTGCGAGCAAAGCAAACGTAAGTTCGACGTAGTCAATCCCCGAGTTGCAGGCTCGGCAAAAACGGATACGGAAGGCTCGCGACTTTAGTTAGCAGATTGCCTGCCTATGCCTCGGCGTGCAGGTGCCGGCAGACAGGCTTCGATTCGGTTGCAATGACGGACCAATTATAATAATGGAGCTTGTTCGTGGCACATCGAACAGGGGGAACGCGTTCTCTTTCTGAATAAACCAAAAAGCAAAACTCGAACGTCCGTCAAAATAGTATCTCCACAAAAGCAAAAAACCAGCTCTTTCTCTCCAAAGAAATCAGATAGGATTAAATTGCATTCTGTCAGTATTTTCTTTGATAAACCAAAGCCGAATAGTACCTTTTGTTGGAAAATATACTTCCATGAATCCATTTCCGCCTTGTCTGGGTGCTGCCTTTCGTCTTTTGCTGGGTCTGGTGGTTTGCTGCTTTGCTGCCAAAGCCCAGACAGGTGTAGTGACGGGCGTTGTTACAGACGCCAAAACCAAACAGCCTATGCCGCTGGCGGTAGTCTTTATCGCTAACACGACCATTGGCACCACTGCCGACGAAAACGGTAAGTACACGTTGTACAATGTACCCATGGGCACCGTGGAGATTGTGGCTTCGTTTGTGGGTTACGCCAATACCCGCCAGCGAATCGAAGTAACCGGAAAGATGGAACTCAATCTGGCGCTGCAACCTCAGGACAGAGAGCTGACAGAGGTGAAGGTTGTGGCTAAGTACGGCAAAGACTGGGCAAAAAACCTGCGGCGGTTTCGGGAAGCTTTTATCGGATTCTCAGGTAATGCTGCCGGTTGCCACATTCTGAATCCGGAAGTGCTGCATTTTGACTATGATAAGGAAAGCGACAAGCTAAAGGCAACGGCTGCCGAGCCGCTGGAGATTGAAAACCGGTCGCTGGGCTACAAAATCACGTTTTACCTGGAAAAGTTTGAAACAGCCAATTCACTGACGGTGTATTACGGTGTACCCAAATTTGAACCTCTGAAAACCACCCAGAAACGAATGCAAGTGCGTTGGCGACGCAACCGACAGACCACTTACCGAGGTTCGCTCTACCATTTTTTACGGTCACTGGTGTACCAGAATTGGGAGCAGGAGGGATTTCTTGCCTACCACGATATTCGTAAGGTGCCCTCCAACCGGTTTTATGATCTGGTAGGCCAACGCTTGATTCCCATTCAGGTTGCAGAACTGATTCGTCCCAGTCGCAACCCGGCCGAAAGGGAATTTGCGTTCAATGGAAAGCTGGAAATCATTTATACGCGCAAACGGGCCGAGCCGCCGTTACGCTACAAAGACATCAATTACCAGTCTTCCACCATTGAAATGAATGTGCCCGCCTTTGACATACACGTCGATGGCTGGGCCACTGGCATTTTGCCCCTGAAAATTTCGGGCGATCTGAGCAATTACCGCATTGCCGATCTGCTGCCGTTTGATTATCTGCCCGAAGGCGCAAACCGCAACCTGCCTGCCTCGGCGGCATTGCCCACCGCCAATGTGTTGGGCAATGCCGCAATGGATTCTTTGCTGGTGCATTACAACCAGGATGCTTTTTTTCGAAACCAGCAAAAACTGTATCTGCATCCAGACAAGCCGTATTACCGCAGTGCCGATGAAGTGTGGTTCAAAGCATACCTGACCGACCTGGCGGGTGTGCCCGTCGCTGACAAAAACGAAATCATTACCGTTGAACTGCTATCGGCAAACAACCGGTTGATAGACCAGATACAGTTGCAGACTAATACCCACTGGGCGGCGGGTTCGTTTACCCTGCCCGATACACTGTCAACGGGAATGTATCGGCTCAGAGCCTATACCCAACACATGCGTAACTTTGATCCGGGCTATTTTTTTGACCAGCCGCTGGAGATTTACAATGTGTACCCGATCGTACAGACGCCTTCTGCCGCAGAAGCCACTCCACTCCGAAAAAGACGCAAAGACAAAGAACCCGTACCGACTTCTGCTTCGCCGATACTGATAGCCGATACAGTGGACGGGCACACCCTGGACATGCAGTTTTTCCCTGAGGGAGGTGACTGGATTGAAAACCAGAGCGGACGGATTGCCTTTAAAGCCATCGGCCGCGACGGTCGGTCGCGCAAAGTACAGGGAGTGGTCAAAGACAACCAGGACAATCTGATTACCAATTTTGAAAGCAATGCATTGGGAATGGGCCATTTTTTTATAAAACCCGAGCCCGGACGAACGTATCGGGTACTGCTGGACTCCAATAGCAGCCAGTCATTTGCCTTGCCTGCACCTTTGAAAAGCGGCATCTCAATGAAACTGGACAATGTGCATTTTGGCGATGACATTTATCTGTACATCCGTGCTACTCCCGACTACCTGCAACAGCCTTTTTACATCGTGGTTCAGAGCCACGGCCAGATTTATTACGTGGGCAAGGGCTTGTTTGATCACGAGCTGGTGGCTTTTAAAATTCCCAAGGCCCGGTTTCCCGGTGGGGTATGCCAGCTAACCTTGTTTAACGAACAAGCTGTGCCTGTATGTGAACGGCTGTTTTTCAGCCAGCCGCAATCCATTCCGCTGACAATCCGGATTACACCCGCCAAGCCGCACCACACGTTTCGTGAAAAAGTACGTGTAGAACTAGAGGTAACCGACACGACTGGTGTGCCCCAGGAGGCGAGTTTGTCCCTTGCCATCACCGATGCCAGCCAGACAGAAACGAATCAGCAGCCAATGCAAATTCCTTCGTATCTGCTGCTTGCGTCCGATTTGCGGGGCTACGTTGAAAATCCTGATTTTTATTTCAAAGACAACGCCGAACCCACGTTGGAGGCACTGGACAACCTGCTGATGACACAGGGATGGCGGAGATTTACCTGGATGGATTTTAAGAAAGATTCTGTTCCGCCACCCATCGCCAATGAGGGTTTCGAGTTAAGCGGAACATTGCTCGACCCACTCGATGCCCGCAAAGCCTTGGCGGGTCATGGCTTGCTTTTTATCTCGCAGGATTCGCTGGCCAAGGGCTTTATCCAAACCACAACCGATGCGGCCGGAAGGTTTTCGATTTCTCATCTGAGATTTGAAGATTCGCTGAAAGTGATGGTGCAGGTATTGAATCCGAAAGGGCAACAGGTGCGTGGTACCATTCGTTGGGCCACTACTTTGCTGGATAGCACGTTAAGACACTTTACAGCCAGACGGTGGCTCTCTCCGCAACACGCCGATTCGGTGATCCGGACTTATCAACAGAATGCTACTTTCATGAAAGCCGAACGCCCCATGCGCACACAGTTTTTAAAAGAAGTGGTGGTGAAGGCACAGGCGGTGAAACCGGAAGACGATGCCTACCGGGGAGCCGTAAAGCTCTACGATGCACCCGATGGAACCATCGAGGTAGACGCCAACTCGGGCTCGTTGGGAACCATTTATGACATTCTGCGCGGGAGATTGTCAGGCGTGCAGGTGACCGGGCCAGACGCCAGCGGAGGATACCACGTCACAATACGGGGAGCCAGTTCCTTTGGCAGTTCAGAACCGTTGTTTTTACTGGACGGTGTTCCCATTGGTGCCAATTCCGATTCCGGAGTGGATCTGTCATTTATCAATCCGCGTGATGTGGCTCGCATTGATGTCGTTAAGAATTCGGGTGCTTCGATGTATGGTGCCCGCGGTGGGAACGGCATCATTGCCATTTACACGCGCAAAAGTTCGCGCAGCCGGGAGGCAAAAACACTGGAACCGCTGTTTCTCTGGCTGAAAGGGCTCCAAGCGCCCCGTCAGTTTTACCAGCCCAACTACGATGTACCTGCCGCCGATAAACCCAAAACGGATGTGCGGGCTACTCTGTATTGGAATCCGAATCTGAAACTGGACGAAGAAGGCAAGGCAACCATTGATTTCTATAACTCGGACATGGCTACCAAATGGCGGTGCGTGCTGGAAGGAATTACGCTGTACGGTCAGCCACTGATACATTCGGTGGTGCTTGAAAATGGCAACAAGTAACTGTTCCGAAATAGTATGTTTTGAAAAGCCAAAACCACCCCTCAGCCCCGTGGAGGGTGTAAGAAACCCTCCCTGCCTGTCCGGCAGGCAGGCCTCCCCACTGAGGTGGGGTTTTTACAGTCGCGAAACAAACTCCCTTCCCCTAATGGGGGAAGAGTAGGGGATAGTGGTTCTTTTTACTACCTTCAGAAGGAGGCATCAAACCAGAGTTTGAGGAGCCAGCTTTGTGCGGTTGGAATTTAGAGTGAGATTTTCAAGTCCACTTCAATCGTGAAAGGAACAAAGGGAAAAAATACCTGGGCCAGGAATCTCTAAGCCCTAGAAGAATAGTACCTTTTCCAAACACAAAACCCACGCTTTTCTTTCCTGAACTAACAATTCGCACAGCTTCTGTAATTCTGTGCTATTCTTCCCGACAAATGGGCTATTTATCCCGCTGCGTTGCCTATACTTTTGTCTTATTCAAAAACAACAAAACAACACTGTTATGTCAAAAGTAATCTTTATTACCGGAGCCTCCAGAGGGTTTGGTAAATTGTGGGCAGAAGCCTTTTTGAAACGCGGCGACAAAGTAGCCGCTACCGCTCGTAACCTGTCAGCATTAGATGATCTGGTTGCAACTTATGGCGACAACCTGTTGCCGATCCAATTGGATGTGACCAACCGGGAAGCTACCCAGAACTCAGTAAACCACGTGGCGCAGCATTTTGGACGGATCGACGTTCTGATTAACAATGCCGGATATGGATTGTTTGGAATGGTGGAGGAATCAACCGAACAGCAGGCTCGGGCTCAGATGGAAACCAACTTCTTTGGCTTGCTTTGGGTGACACAGGCCGTATTGCCGGTGATGCGTGCTCAAAAAAGCGGTCACATCATTCAGGTTTCCAGTTTGTTAGGTCGCATTGCATTGCCAACATTGGGTCTCTACAACGCTTCCAAATTTGCGGTGGAAGGCTTAAGTGAAACGTTGGCCAGCGAAGTGGCGCATCTGGGCATTAACGTAACGCTGATCGAGCCAAACGGATTTTCAACCGAGTGGGCGGGAGCATCCGCCGAACAAACGGAAGTGCAGATTGGCGATTACACTGCCGTGCGTGAATCTTTTGGCAAAGCCGTGGAAGATCCATCCATCTGGGGTATTCCGGAAGCTACCGTAGCCCCTATCTTACAAGTAGTCGACAGTGCCAATCCTCCATCCCGGTTGTTGCTGGGAAAAATGGCTTATCATGCTGTGAAAGATGCCTTTACCCAACAACTAGCCGACATCGAAACCTGGAAAGAAGTAAGTATTGCGGCACACGGACACTAAATCTCGATGGGCTTTGTTACCAGCAATATGTTAAGCTAAAAGCTAATAGCAATTAGCTTTTAGCATTCAAGGCGCAGTGCGCAGCACTAGCCAGTACAAAACGCACGGATCTTTCTTTGGCGAGGGGCGGGCTGGGTTTGCGTGCGGAAGCGTGCAAAGAAAGTGTCTTTTCTTTGTTACTTTCTTTGGATAAGCAAAGAAAGTAAGAATGCTGCAAAGAGATCAATCAATGTTTTTGGAACCAACATCGTGTAACGCCAACCGAAAATAGTATCTTTTCAGAAGGCAAAACCTATACTGTTGAATAATCTCGATAACATAGTATTCCTATGAACAAAACCGTGCATTACAAATCCCTCGCCGACCTGCACAAAGGCAATGGCTGGCCTCCACCCGAACATCCGTTTGTAAGTGTGGTGAGTTGTGTCGCCAATTGCCCGCTGGGCGACCGGGAGTTTAGCAGCGACTGCTACCTGATTTCTTTCAAGAAGCTAAAGTCAGGAGTGATCCTTTACGGCCGCACGCAATATGACCATACCAATGGCTCCATGATGTTTGTCAAACCCCGGCAGATCATCGAAATGAAAAACCTGGAATTTGAAGAAACGGGTTTTATGATCTGGATTCACGAAGACTACTTGGCTGGGCATGAGTTGCATCAGGTTATTCAGAAATACGGATTCTTTGACTACGAAATCAACGAAGCGCTGCATTTGTCGCCCAAAGAAGAAGCACTTGTGTGGGATCTGTATCACAAGATCGTGAACGAATACAGCACCAATCCCGATGAATATAGCCGCGACATCATCATCGGGCATATCGCTTCCATTCTGATGTATTCGCAACGGTTTTACAAACGGCAGTTCATCAACCGTACCGACATGTCGGGCAAAACCGTCACCCGGTTCAACGAAGCCTTGCAAGCCTACTACAATGCGGGGTATCTGCAAACCAAGGGGCTGCCATCGGTGCAAAATCTGGCTGATCAGTTGTATGTGTCGCCGCGTTACCTGAGCGATCTACTCAAACAGGAAACGGGCAAAACGGCCATGGACCTGATTCATATTTCCTTGGTTTCGGAAGCCAAAAACCAGTTGCGGATCTCCAACCAGAGTGTGGCCGAAATTGCCTATGGTCTAGGGTTTGAAAATACGTCTTATTTTACAAGGCTTTTCAAAAAACAGGTAGGTTTAAAACCGCTCGAATTCAAAAGACAATCGCTGAATTAAGGATGGGGGTTTTTCGTTTTCCAGATATACTATTTTTTGTTCAAAGTGAGCTTTTAAACAAAGTCACTTTGAGCTTTTTAACAAAGTTGAGATGCTGGCTTTGGCCTAGTTTTGCATACGAATTAAAACAAATACGTATGACAAAGACTTGGTTTATTACAGGAAGTTCCCGCGGATTGGGAAGAAACCTGACAGAAGCAGTGTTGGCGGCTGGCGACAAGGTCGCTGCCACGGCCCGCAACATCGATGCATTGGCTGATTTACAGAAACGATACCCTGATCAGATTCTTCCGATAGCTTTGGACGTAACGG
Source organism: uncultured Sphingobacteriales bacterium (assembly GCA_963520985.1). Lineage (GTDB taxonomy): Bacteria > Bacteroidota > Bacteroidia > Cytophagales > 172606-1 > Xanthocytophaga. Next base: position 155,345 of record CAUQTA010000008.1, on the reverse strand, counting down.
ATTCCGGGCAAATCAAGGCGGCAGTTGCAACGGCCATCAGCCATTTTGGACACATCGATGTATTGGTAAACAACGCCGGGTTTGGAATCATCGGTGCCGCCGAAGCGTTTACCGACGAGCAGGTGCGTAGCCAACTCGAAACCAACCTGTATGCACCCATTGAGATTACCCGTGTGGTATTGCCGTACATGCGCAAGCGAGGAAGTGGCCGCATTTTGCAGATCAGTTCCATTGGCGGACGGGTCGGGAATGCTGGTATTTCTATCTATCAGGCGGCCAAGTTTGGGCTGAGTGGTTTTGTGGAAGCCCTGGCTTCGGAAGTGGCACCGTTAGGAATTCACGTGACGGCTGTGGAACCGGGCGGTTTTCGGACCGACTGGGCGGGTGCTTCCATGAGTTATGCACCCAAAGTGGAAGGCTACGAAACCACCGTGGATGCCCGCGCCGATTATTTCAAACACGGTAAATTTGTAGCCGTGGGCGATCCGGCGAAGGCAGCACAAGCCATTCTGGCCTTGGCAGAACATCCGGAGCCACCTGTGCATCTGGTATTGGGTAGCGAAGCTGCAGCAATATTGAAGCAGGCCGATGAAAGGCGGAAAACCGAGTTTGAAAAATGGATGCCTGTTACGCTTTCCACCGACCATACCGAATCTTCCGATTTTCTGGAAACGGAATTCGGCAAAGGATTCGTTAAAGAAGTCTAACTGTTTCTAATCTGACACAAAGCCAGCCGAAATAAATCGGTTGGCTTTGTGTCTATCTGTTTTGCGACTATGCCAGACAAAGCCAAGCGTTCCAAAATTGTTCAGTCGTGTTACTACCAACAGAATTATGACGGAGAAAACTTCATCTCTGACTATTTTTTTAGCTACCAGCTATCGGGAACGTTGTTTGTTACCGACGCCCGCGGTGAATCGCAATTTCGGGCAGGCGATTTTTACATCAGCCGGAAAAACCAATTGGCCCGGTTCGGCAAACAACCAGGCGAAAACGGGAAGTTTAAGTCGGTTTCCATTCTGTTGGATGCGAAAATTTTGCAGGAAATAAGTCGGGAATACGGCTTTATGGTGGAACAGAAAACGGATTGGCGACCTGTAACCAAACTGCATGCAAATGCGTTGTATCGGAGTTTCATCGAATCCATTTTGCCCTATGTCCAACTTGCTCAAGATGAGAATATTGATTTGGTTGATCTGAAGATTAAAGAAGCCGTTCTGCTGCTGTTGCAGGTCAATCCAGAACTGAAAAATGTGCTCTTTGATTTTGCTGAACCCGGAAAAATAGATTTGGAAGCTTTTATGCAGCAGAATTATCAGTTCAATGTCGGTCTGCCCAAATTTGCCTACCTGACCGGAAGAAGTTTGGCTACCTTCAAACGCGATTTTGAAAAATTATTTCATACCTCACCGGGTCGCTGGATAATGCAAAAGCGCCTGGAGGTGGCCTACCGCCTGATTGCCAGCAAAGGCCTCAAGTCATCGGACGTGTACCTGCAATTGGGCTTCGAGGATTTGTCTCATTTTTCGTTTGCATTCAAAAAGCAGTTCGGCATAGCCCCGTCGCATCTTCAGTCATAAAAACCTCACCCAAAATCCCTGCTTTGCGATAATACTTGAGGTTTCAACTGAGAGAGTTGAAAAATTAAAATAAAATTACTGTAAAAATCCACAATGATGCTTATTAATAAATCTCGTTGTTTGAAGTTAAAATCTATAGATATTATTTGTAATCAGTATGCAGTATTCAATAATTTTCTTTGTGTTTAGATTGTTAATTATCACTGTTTTAATAGGAATGACAGTATACTGCTCATCCAAAAAGCAGAGTTCTGAAATTGCCATCACTCATCCTAATCCAATAAAAGACTCTGTACAGCAAAAAGCTAAAGCTGGAATAATTGTCACACCAAATGTAGAGGCTGATACCTGTGATTTATGTACTGATTTGAATCAAGCCCTTAATTGCAAGAAATATGTTACTACTTTATACATTGATAAACGTCTTACTCTTTCCCAAATGAAAGACCTAAGAACACTCTCTAATTTGGAATATTTGAGTTTAAAGGAAATAAAAAATTTAAATCTGAATGTGCTTATTGAAAGTTTAAGTAAACTGAACAAATTTAAAGAGTTGCATATCTTAGAATGTACCATACGAACCCTTCCTGAAAATATTTACACCTTAAAAAGTTTAAGGGAATTAAGTATTACAGATTCTTGTCTGAAATCTATCTCTCCACATATTCAATTACCAGATTCACTAGAAATTTTGAGTTTGAGAGAAGGACTTTCAATACTTGTATTTAACAAATCCTACAAACAACTGAAAGTATTGGATCTGTCCAACAACACACACTTTACTTCATTGGATGAAACAGTTTCCTATCTGGAGAACTTATCCAAACTAAACCTCCAATATACGCAAGTCAAATATCTTCCGAATCAGGCTGAGATGTTGTCTGATTTGAAGGAATTACGCTTGGGGTTTACTCCTTTAGCTCAAAATGCCCAAAATCGTCTGCAAAGGTTTCGATTAGCTAATCCTAAATGCAAGATATACTTGCATATTCCCTTAGCAATTGAATGATGTTGATCATTCATTATTCTTACCATTTTTCTAGCAAGGACAAACTATACCAAAGAATGGAAAATATATACCAGTAACAAGCCATAGAAGTCGTATATATTTGCTGTGTAAATAATCAATGATCAAACCAATGAAAGCAATTACGTTAGAACAACCCGGAGACACCTCGCAGTTATTAATAGTAGATTTGCCCGTACCCACCCTCCAGGACGGAGAAGTATTGGTGCAAGTGAAAGCAATCAGCATCAACCCTGTGGATGTAAAAACCCGTGCAGGCAAAGGATTGTATGGCCGCTTTAAAGAATTCAAGCCGTTGATTTTGGGATGGGACATCTCGGGTGTAGTTACCGAGTCGAAGTCGGCAGAGTTCAAGCCCAGTGACGAAGTATTTGGCATGGTCAACTTTCCCGGCCATGGCAAAGCCTACGCCGAATACGTAGCGGCTCCGGCCAGCCATTTGGCACACAAACCGCAGCGTATATCGCATCCGGAAGCGGCGGCGGCTACCCTTGCTGCGCTGACAGCATATCAGGCATTGGTGACCAAAGCCAACGTGCAACCCGGCCAGCGGGTGTTGATTCATGCCGCGGCGGGTGGAGTAGGACACTATGCCGTTCAGATTGCCAAACACCTGGAAGCTCATGTGACGGGAACATCTTCAGCCGCCAACAAAGAATTTGTGCTGTCACTGGGGGCTGATGCACACATTGACTACAAAACCTACGATTGGCAGCATGCCAGCAAAGAGTTTGACTTCACGTTGGATGCCATTGGCGGTCCCAATATTGATTTGTCGTTGCAAGTAACCAAACCGGGTGGTACACTCATCAGCATTCCCAGCGGATTGAGCGAAGAAGTTACCGAAAAGGCAAAAGCCAAAGGCGTCAACGGCTATTTCTTTCTGGTTTCCTCCAATGGTGCCGACATGAATGTGCTTGCCGATTATTTACAGCAGGGAATTGTGAAATCGCATGTATCCCAAACCTTTGCATTTGAAGACATGGGCAAAGCCCACCAACAGGTAGAAAGCGGAAGAACTGTCGGGAAGGTTGTCGTGACAATCCCATAAACTGCGGAGGCTTTTTGTAAAACCCTGCTACCTTTGCCACAACTCCGTTATCAGAAAATAACGGAGTTGTGGCATTGTTTTTATGCCAATAAAGGCACGATGCGCAGCAGGATCTAGTTAAAAGCAGGTAGGTCTTTTTGCTTAGCAATGAACCTCATCCCTTCTCCTACAGAGAAGGGTCTTTTGTTTCGCGAATAGGAAAGTCCCTCTCTCAGAGGGGGATTTAGGGTGGGGTTCTCCCTCTGAGAAGGAGAGGGGCTGGGGGTGAGGTTTTCAAAGCCTCTTTCTTTGGCGAGGGGGCAGCTCACCAAGGTCTGTGGCACACAGACCAGGGAAAATAGAATTGGATGAAATTGGCGAAAAGCTTAAATGACGTACAACTTGATTAAAAATAGTATCTTTCAAAACAACAAAACCCCAGGTTGGAAAAGAATAACAATCGGACATAGCTACATACTTATGCAACATACTGACATTGTGATAATAGGAGCCGGAGCCGCCGGATTGATGGCCGCTTACGAGTTGACAAAGGCAGGAAAGCAAGTACTTGTTTTGGAGGCGCGTAACCGGTTGGGGGGCCGCATCCATACGCTTTATGATGCGGGTTTTTCGGTGCCGGCCGAAGCCGGGGCAGAGTTTGTGCATGGCGACTTGCCGCTTTCATTGCAATTGCTCAAAGAAGCCGATATCAAAAACCGGCAAATGCAAGGCACTACTTGGGAAGTAGAAAATAGTATCCTGAAAAAGAGCGAAACCCTCTATATGGAAGGATGGGATGTGTTGTTGGAAAAACTAAGTCGGGTGACTGAGGATCAATCGATTGAGGAGTTTCTAAATACGCACTTTTCGGATGAAAAAGACGCTGCGCTGAAGCAGTCGGTGATTGGGTTTGTGCAGGGCTATGATGCCGCCGATACCACCAAAGCCAGCACATTGGCCTTGCGGGAAGAGTGGATGAGCGAAGACGATGCTCCGCAACATCGCATGCCCGATGGATATGGAAAGTTGGTGCAGTATTTGGCGAACGAAACTCAACGCCGAGAAGGAAAGATTGCATTAAACACTTGGGTGACACACATAAACTGGCAAGCAGGACATGTAACCCTTACCACTCGCGATGGGGAAACGCATCAGGCGAATCGCGTAATTCTGACGCTGCCCTTGGGAATATGGCAAGCCAAGCCTGGCAACGAAGGATATGTGGCTTTTGAGCCTGAACTGTCAGAAAAACGAGACGCTGCCCAACGCATGGGGTTTGGGCAAGTGATTAAATTCTTGCTGGAGTTTCGTCGGCCATTCTGGGAGGAAAAAGGCGAAACGCCTACCCGGAAAATGCCGAACCTGGGTTTTCTCTTTTCCGATGCTACTATTCCTACCTGGTGGACGCAACTGCCGCAACCCATTCCTCTGCTGGCGGGTTGGCTGGCCGGGCCCAACGCATTGCAATACCAGTCGCTGAGTCAGGAACAATTGCTCAAGCTAGCCATCGATTCGCTGGCGCAGATTTTTGATACCACTCCGGCGTTTATTCAAAACGAACTGCGTCATGGCGAAGTCTTCAACTGGACAACCGACCCTTTGACCCAAGGCGCGTATGCTTATGCTACCGTGGGCGGCGCCGAAGCACGCCAATTGTTGGCACAACCTGTGGAAAATACCTTGTTCTTTGCGGGCGAAGCCCTGTACGAAGGTCCCGAAATGGGAACGGTTGAAGCCGCACTGGCCAGTGGAAAAGCCGTTGCCGAGCAGTTGTTAGCTAAGCCGTAGGCAAGTAGCCAAATGTTTCGGCAAATCGCATCACCTGATCGGCTAATGCCGGGTGGCCTTCCACTGTTTTCAGCAGGGTATCCCACTGCACTTTTTCCGGCGACTGTCCCAGGGTAAGGGGCGTTCGCATGGCTTCCAGGCAATTCAGAGCCTGTGCTTTCAGCACCATATCCAGTTGGGTATCTTGAATCAAATCTTCAGCCAAGGTATTGAGCGTATCCATGGCTTCGTTCTCACTTTTGGCTTGTATCATGTTGTTCCTGTTTTGGTTGATACAAAATCCATCAACAATTATCGCACCTGATAATTTAACTTTATGAGATTGTTTCGGATTTATGGGTAGATTGTCTTTTGGCAGAAATCTTCGTGCAAACTCACGGTTTTCATTATCGGATGCATTTTTTCCAATGGGGAATACCACTGTAAATGCGCGAAGATCCCTTCAGGAAGACAAAAAATAGTATGGTTGAAAAAAGCAAAACCTACCTGATTACTAATCCGAAACAGTCACTATACTGGAAATAATGCGAGCAAAATTTACAATTTAAACTTTTATCGATTTAGCTGAACCTGTACAGAATGCGATTTTCCTGGAAGTGGGGTTTTCTATTTCGGAAGATACTATTTTGTTTTTAATAGTCGTTACGCACCAGACACGCCCCAATTGCCAGCGTAGTTGAAAGCAATGAACAGATGGTGCGCACATGATTCCATGCATTCCATTTGTTTTCAAATATGGCTCGTTGCGCTTTTATTTGTTCCAGATTGGCAGTGGATAGTTGAAACGCTTCCAGTTGGTTATTTAAAGGCACATTGATCACAACGGTGACGCCAAATACGCCAATGGCATAAAGCAAGGATGCTGCAAGCAACAATGCAAATGCGGTTTTGTACAGGGAATGGTACTGAAAGCTGGCATACGGCAGCAACACCAACGTGCCGAAGAAACAGATAAAAAACAACGGATTCTGAATTTCACGATTGATGGATTGCATCGCCTTAATGTATTCCGAATCAGATAGCTTGCCCAGGCCCAGACTTACGGATACGGAATAGGCGAAGAACAACCCTGCCATCAGGGCAGACAGGGTTGTGGCAACAAGCAACGCGATTGTTGATAGTTTCATGGTTGTTTTTCAAAAAAATAGTAGGATTGATTTCACTAAAACCCCTGACTTTCAGGGGCTTGGTGATCTTAGTTGGAGATGCTAACGGCTGTTTTCAAGTACTGGCTGTTCCGCAGTTGCTGCAACATGAAGTCGGCTACATCGGCGCGTGAAATTTTCAGGCTCAGGTTTTTGTAATTCCCGCCGAAACCTATTTTGTAGCTGTTGGTCACCGGACCGTCAGTAAAGGCACTGGGACGAACAATGGTGTAATCCAGTGAACTGTCAAAGATGTGTTGTTCCTGAAGCTGGTGGTCTTTAAAGGCTTTTTTGAGCAGCCATCCAAACATAACGTACTTCCAGAAAAAATTCAGGTTGCCTGCACTATTGCCTAACCCCAGCGTAGTTTGGCAGACGAATCGTTTCAAACCTGTCTTTTTCATTGCATCCAAGATGTGTTGTGTTCCGGCGGCGCGCACTTTTCCCTTGGCACCGTCGCCAATGGCGCACAACACGGCATCCTGATGTAGAAGTGCTTGTTCAACTTGTTCCGCGTTTTGCAAATCGCCTTTGACGATTGTCAGGTTGTGTTGAGGCAAGTTGGCCAGCTTTTCGGGTGATCGGGTAAATGCCGTTACCAAATGACCTTGTTCGAGGGCTTGTTTTACGAGTTGGGTGCCCACCGTGCCCGTGGCACCAAAAATAATCAGCTTCATAGTATACGTGTTTTTAAGTTACACTACAAAGGTGGGCCATACCCAACACGAAAAATAGAATAAAAACGACAGTTGGCTATTTTTTTGAAAAAGCTTTGGGGGTCTTTCCGGTAAAAGCCTTGAAAACCCGGATAAAATGCGATTGGTCCGCAAATCCGTTTTCGTACACAATGTCGGTGAGCTTGTTGTAGTCTTTCACCGTGAGTTGTTCCAGCGATGACTGAAACTGAATGATTTGGGCAAACTGTTTGGGTAACAGTCCCGTTTCGCTGACAAACCGCCGTTCAAGGGTGCGGGCATTCAATTCCAATGTTTCCGCAATGGTGTTGATGGTTGTCTGTCCTTTGGAAATTACAATCTGTTCTATTGCCTGTCTGATTTTCAGGTCGAGACGTTGTTTTTTGAGTTGAAATAACTGATATAGAAAGCCGGAAAGGGCTTCCACTTTCGGCTGAACTTGCGTGTGAGTCAGCACTTGTGTAATCAATTCCGCACTATCAAAATCGGCTAATTGGTGCAGATCATAACAGTTGTCGTTGATGGATTTGGGATCCACGTTGAAAAAGCTTTTTAAAACAAACGGATAGAGTTGATAGATAATGAGTTGGTATGCACCATCCATTTCCAGTTCAATGGGGTGAAGCGTCTGTCCATAGAGAAACAAGACCGGCATCTGCTTTTTGTGCGGATTGACAATCAGTCCATTTTGCGTCTGCTGAAACAGCAGTCCCGGATAACCGTCGGCAAAAAACGGCAGGCTCGTTTTGAGGCTGGCATCTGTGTTTTCAAACACCCAAATGTTTTTGACAAACAGGGCAATGGATTTGTCCGGCGTGAAGGTTTGAAAATTCATCTCATGTTCCTTTTTATCTTTCTGTGCAAAGCTCTTACTCCTTGATAACTATCAAATTCAATCTCTTTGATAATCTTGTCTGATAATACGTTGTTATCTAACAGTAACTATACAATACTTTTTCTATGGATGCCACAATTCATTTTATTGTAGATGAGTTCTAACGGTTCTTTGCATTCTGTAGTTGGGTTGTTTCTATAGATTTCAATAAACCCAGAGACAAGCGAATGAATGTAATCGTAATCATCCGAACGGTTGGCTACTTCACATAGAAGCTGATAATCGCCGTTTTGGTAGTTGCTGACCAGCAGGTACAAATAATGAGCAGGATTTTTTGCTGTACCAAGCTTTTCAAGTGCCAGTTGTCTTATTTCATCAGCCCTAAAATGTTTAAGAGATTCTAGAGCTAGGTTGGTGAGCCGTGTTTTCTTGCGCGGTTTACTTGTGGCTATTTTCAGAAGATAATTGAAATCAAAAGGAAATTTGCGTTCAGTGAAAAAATGCAAATACAATTCTTGTTGTTTAGGGTCGGTTTCATTGAGAAGCTCAGTTGCCAGTTTTTCCACTTCTTCTGTACTTAGCTGGCTAGCATTTTCTTTACTCACATAGAAGATATTTTTCTCCATTCGCTCTTTGAGGGTTTCATATGTAAATCTTGATTGTTTTTTACGCCTGTATACGGTCCGTTTGTGTTTCAGAATAGAATCATAATAGGTCTTAATAGCAGGATTGTTTTGACTGGCCTGTTCCAGAACAGTATATACAGAGATTGATTTATGTTTCTTCTGAAACTCATCAATACGCCAACTGTCTTCGTAATCTTCTGGGTCGGCTAACAGATCTTTACCTATGGCCTCGGCCACTTTTAGTACACCTTCAATACCACCTACTTCCATTACCTGACTTTGTCCGCAAAGGATAAAGTCGGCCAAGCTGCCTTTTTCAAATCGGTCATATAAAACTGTTTTGGCCTCTCTATAACCTGATTTATAGAAAAATACAGCCAGATCGCATAGTTGATCTAATCCATAGTAGTCATGTTTCTGAGTTTTTAACTTCTTCAGAACAGCTTTTATTATCTTTTCCCTTTGTTTGGATTTTTGGATTAATCTGAAGATGTAAGAAGCACGACTTCCTTCAAATTGCCGATCATAAGTGAAGGTTGTAGTAGCACCTTTAATAATCAGATTGGAAAAATCTATGTTGAGATTCTGTTTTAGTATAAGATAAGCTTCACCTGTGCCCAATTTCAGTGAATGGAAAAATTGTTGCTGTATTAGTTGGGTATCACTCATTCTTTTGAGATTTGATAAAAGATACTAATGAGGACTGTGAAGAATTGCATCTGAAAGTATACAAATATACTTCAGCCTAACTGTTTTTGTTGCAGTTTCTATACATTCAAAAAGAAGCGCATCTTTTCTTTGCCGAGGGCTCCGTGCCGTTGGTAAAACCGAATGGCAGAAGTATTTGCGATGGGGGTTTGCCATTGCAAACCGATACTATTTTGCTGACTGGCAATGGTTTGCAAAAACTGTAGCACGGCAGTTCCGGTGCGTTTGCCGCGCCACTGCGGATTCAGATACAGGCAATCCATGTGCAGATACGAAGCAGCCTGCCAGGTGGAATAGTCAACGGTGTAGGCAAAATAGCCTTCCAATATGGAATTGATTTCGATAACGTAGCAATGAATCTTGGGCACATCCGCGAAAAACAACGGTTCCCAATTCTGGGCTGAAAGCGCATCGTTCCAGGTAGCTTCCTCATAAGCGGTGTGGGCTTTCATCAGTTCCATCAAAGCGGGCATATCAGCGGGTTGCACGTTCCGAAACTGAAATTCGGGTGCGGAAGGGGAGGTTTTGCCTTCTGAAAACATACTATTTGAATCACTCATTCGCTGATTTCTTCTTTGAGTAGTTGGATAAAATCGGTGATGTGTTTTTTATGGCTGTCGGTTTGTTTGATAGCAGCCAGATGGGTGCGAAACAGCCCTTTCTTGCCAATGCGCACAAAGGCGATGTCAGGCGAAACGGCAAACGATTTGAGAGCCCAAAGTGCCATGCACGTCACACCCATGCCCGCTTTCACCATTTCCAACGATACTTCGGTGAGTGGAATCGCCGTAATTTGCTGCGGCGTTACGCCTGCTTTCTTCAGAAAATGTTCATACACGGTCACTGTTTCCAGCGGATAGGAGTGAATGATGAGATTTTCTGTGGCAAAGTCTTCGGCCGTTACGTGTTTTTTTCGGGCCCACGGATGTGCCGCACTCACTACAGCCAGTACTTCGTCCTGAAAGAGTTCGGTGTACAGAATGCTTTTGTCGGCAATAGGGTCGGAGGTGAGGGCTACGTCGAGTTCGTTTTCCAACAGTTTCTGAAGCGGCTGGTGGGTGGCTTCCATCACAATCCTAATGGTGAGGTTAGGATAGAGCAACCGCATTTTCTGCATGAACGACGGAAACCAGTGATACGTGGTGTAGCACTCGGTACTGAGCCGGATGGTGCCCACTTGTCCGTCTTTCATGGCGGCAATGGCAGCTTTGGCTCTGTCGACTTCAGCTAGTACAATGCGCGCCGTTTCGTAGATCACTTTGCCTTCTTCGGTGAGTCGCCACTCGTTTTTACTCCGGAAAAAGAGCTTGGTGCCGAGCCGTTCCTCAATGTCTTTAAGCTGGTGGCTCACCGCCGATTGGGTCAGATACAACCGTTCCAGCGATTTGGTAATGCCTCCTTCGTCGGCCAGAATCTGCACCAGCCGTAAATGTCGTAGTTCCATACCTGACAAAAGTATAGCAAAAAAATGGTTTCTAACAATGCGTTTTTTTCATGAAATCCATTAAAAAAACTCGTTTGACTGGCAATTCCGAAACCGTCACTTTTGCAACGAAATTCATGTTCTACTTTTCAAAAACGGCAATTTTTATGAATGACCAAATCACACATTACGAAAACAAGCTGACGTACGAAATGGACGCCTTTGACCTGTATGAGGCTCTGGAAAAGGACGAAAACGTAGTGGTAATCGATGCCCGCAAGCAACACGGCTACGACAAAGAACACATTGCCGGAGCCATCAACTTTCCGCACCGGTAGATGACCGAGGAAACCACCCGCCACCTGGACAAGAATACGCTGTACGTGACCTATTGCGACGGCATCGGGTGCAATGCCTCTACTAAAGGCGCGTTGAATCTGGCACGACTCGGCTTTCGGGTGAAGGAGCTGATTGGCGGCATAGAATGGTGGAAACGCGACGGCTATGCTACGGAGGGTACAGCGGTAGTTGCTGATGGTTCGGTTGAATGTGCGTGCTAAGAAAACGGTTGTGAAAACCTCCTTGTGATTTAAACATAGGGAGGTTTTTGCTTTTATAGGGATACTATTTTTTATAACCCAGATGAACTTTTACAATTCAAATTCTGATAGGGAAATTTTTTCTTGTATTGGCATTTATCGTCGATGCCGTCTCGTGATGGCCACACTGTCATTTTTTCTTCTTATTGTCCATAATGGAGGGTCAAATATATAATCTTCAGACTTTCTTAAGTGAATATTTCGATTTTTTACTATACTTCTAACTTCTTGCTCAATACTGCTTGAATCTATGTAATCAAATGAATTGTTATAAATAGTGACCAGCGTACTATCTATGAATGTATAATAGGCAGGCAAATCCCCTGGTCTAATGACTAAATCTTCAAACTTATTGTAATCAATCTGAAATACTAGTTCATGATTTTCCCAACAAGAAGTTTCATATATTTTAATCATAATACTATCATGATGGAGATGAAACGTGTCCATATATTCTCGTATGGTTTGCTTTAAAACAGAATCTTTCAAGTGAACTAAATAACGGTTAGTATTGACAGATTCAATTTTTGACGCCTCTGTTTGACAAGCTAAAAGATAAAAACAACAGAATAATAGTAAGAATGCTCGCATAGATTGTTAATAGATAATTCTTTGAATTTATAGGCAAATGGTTTCTTCCAGCCGCAAAAGCCTTGCCAAGAACTGGGAGGTTTTTATATTTGGCGAGATACTATTTTTTTATTGTGGATCAATTTTCATGAATAGGTAATTCATTTTGACATTCACTGTTAATGCAAACAAAATAATTGTCTTTGATTACATTGATCCAACCACACTGACTGCAAATTCGGAATTCAAAGGCGGTTGTGAAAAAATCTGGAAATGGAATTCCAATCTTTTCCAATGCATGTTTTACTGCATTCCACGATTTGGGCGAAGGGCAATATCCGGTTGATAGATTGGTGATTTGACTAATTACATATGTTTTGTTTTTAAGCAATTCAAATGCTATCTCACCTGCTGATAAGATGTTTCCTCCGGCAGCACAGACAACGTGTTCGGAATGTCTATCGTTGATTAACAGATTGTGATTCAAGTCAATAATAAACGTGGCTGTTATCTCCGAGTTTCCGTCCAGTTTCTGGTCGTTTTTCTTAATCCAATATTCGATATCTGCCCCTGATTCAATGCAGTATCCCTTCAATTCCGGTTTTACCAATCGAAGCAAATCGGTATTTCCAACGAATTCATATTCAATTGGTTTATCCATTCTTATCAATTATATTTTTTATCATTGCCTTGAGTTCAATTTAAACATAAGAAATTTCTAAATTAATTCAAGTTAGAAGTTATTGCTTCGATTTACCATGTCAGACTAAGTTGTTTTACAGTATGATGAGAGATAGGTTTTGCGTTTTCAAAACATACTATTTGAATAAATGATGGTTTTTCACAAGCACTGGAATCAAATTTCCATTTTCTTTTATAGCTTTAATGCACAGAATGAATCCATTGAAACCAAATGCATGTCATTCTAAAGATGCCTCCATCAGAATAGCTGTACCTTCCCCTTAAGCCGTAATTTTTTACCACCTATTGTTGTAGGGCCTTGTCTAGTGACATCTGCCTCAAAATCACTTTTATGCAATTCATTCCCTACCCCCAAACCTTTACTTCATTTTTTCTTTTTATCTGTCTGTTGGCACTAACTCCTTTTAAAAGCTTGGGACAGACTCATAATTTTGAACAGCAACTCAAACAAAGCCAGTACTTGAAAACCACCCTCAAGCCCGATTCGGCTACCATGGGTCTGACCCGCTGGCAAAAGAAGAAACCCAGCCAGTCACGGAAACTGCCACTCGTAACCGATTTCAATGCCCTGAAAATCAAAGGGCCCGGAAGTTTGAAAATTGATAAAGCCAATACCATTTCGGGCGAAGGAAGCATTTTGTTAGAGACGCCAAGTTCGTTGGGCGTGAAAAATCCGAGTAATCGCAGCTACGCCTTTGCCGAAATGATACGGCCGCTGAACTACGAAAATCTGACGAATTTCAATCGCATTTCGGCTTGGGTCAAGCTGGATGCTCCGGGATTTTACTCCGCTTTTGTGGGTGTGACCTTGTACAATGAAGGTAAGAATGTAATGCCCATGCCGGGTCGGTTTGAAGGGCAGCATTTCCTAACCGTATATCCCGGCCAGTGGCAACAGATCGTATGGGAAATTCCAGACCTGTACCGTGACAAAGTAAGCGGCATTTCGATTAACATGATGCTGAGCGGCTCGCCAACCGGAGCCAGCGACCGGATGAAACTGTACATTGACGACTTGCGGCTCGAAACCGTATCGCCTGAAAACACACGCGGATTTAACCTCCGGCAAAATGCCATTGCCTATAGCCACAGTGGCTACGTGGCCGGAGCCCGCAAGCAGGCGTTGGTGCAAAACGTAGCCGATACCCGTTTCCAATTACTCGACGAAAAAGGGCAGGAAGTATATGCCGCAACCGGCAAAAAACTGGACAAAGGCTTTGCCTTGCTGGATTTCAGTTCGGTAGACAAATCCGGATTGTACAAACTAAAGACCGGCGAAATTACGTCGGGTTTGTTTCCCATTGGCGACCAGGCCTATATATCAACCGCATGGCGGACATTGAATTTCTTCTTTGCTGAACGATGCGGCTACGATCAGCCCGGTATTCATCAGGCGTGTCATAAGGATGCGTTTTGCGTGCATCCCGATGGGCGGCGCATCGGCGTAAACGGGGGCTGGCACGATGCCGCCGACCTGACACAAGGGCTGGGGAATACGGCCCGAGCCATTATTGCCATGCTCGAACTGGCAAAACCGGTGAAGAACACACAGCCTGAATTGTACACACGGGTATTGGAAGAAGCCCGCTGGGGATTGAACTGGGCTTTGACTACCCGTTTTGGCGATGGCTACCGGCACGGCTCGCTGATTATGGGCATCTGGACCGATAATGAACTGGGCACCAAAGACGACATGGAGGCCAAGGCGTCCAACAATCCTTTTGATAACTTCATTTCGTCCATTGCAACGGCTATGGCGGTGCCGTATTACCAATCCGCAGATCCGGTTTTTGCAGCCTGGTGCCAGAAGGCGGCCATTGAAGATTTTGACTTCGCCGTAGATGCCATGGGGCAGGTGATCGATGAAAAAAACGAGGTGGAAGTGTTTTCATTGGCTACTATATCGGCCATGCGTCTTTACGAACTTACCCACAACGAACAGTATCTGAACAAAGCCGCTCAGTTCGCCGATGTGGTGATGGCGTGCCAGCAACAGGAGCGTCGGAAAGACTGGTCCATTCCCTTGCACGGGTTCTTTTTTGAGTCGCGCAGCAAGAAGCGGCCACTCGAGTATTTTCACCGTAGCAGCGAAGAGTTTATCATTCAGGGTCTGTATTTACTGGCAAAGCTGGCTCCCAATCATCCAAACGCTTCCAAATGGATGACTTCCTGTAAGGCGTATGCCGATTACCTGCACGACATTGCCAAAACCATCGTTCCGTATGAAATTCTGCCGGCGGCGGTGTATCAGGTAAACAATGCCGATTTCGGTGGCATTTACCACGAAGGGGCTCGCATTGGGTTGCCTTCTATGGAAGAATACAATGCTCAGGTGAAAAATGGCATTCAGCTGGGTAAAGACTATTACCTGCGGCGTTTTCCGGTAGCTTACCAGTTTCGGGGATTTCATGCGGTGCTGATGGGAAAGGCACAGGCCGCCTTTCTGCTGGCCGGCTTGCTCTCCGATAAGGCGTTGCGAGACATTGCGACTCGCCAGTTTGAATACCTTGTGGGCTACAACCCTTTTGCCATGAGTACCATCTACGGCGAAGGCTACGACTATCCGCCGCTGTATGGTGCCTACCTGGGCGATGTGGTGGGGTCGGTGCCGGTGGGCATTGAGACATTTGAAAACGACGACGAACCGTATATGCCCATGCAGGTAAACGCGACGTACAAAGAAGTATGGACGCACACAACGGCCTCGGCCATGTGGATTGTGGCGCAACTGCTTTCGGCGCAGCGGTAAGAATAGTATGGTTGAAAAAGCGAAAACCGGCTGATTTAAATCAGCCGGTTTTTAAAAGCTTACCAGACGTGTGTTACACCAAAGCCTCGGACAGAGGTTGCCCAATGCTCGTTTTCTTGTATGGAATACGGATTTTGAAGATAGTACTCTGATTCAAATCCGAGGTGATTTTCATTTCTCCATTGAGGCCGTCTACCAGATGTTTTACCAAAGCCAGTCCCAATCCATAGCCTTGTTCGCCGTGGGTGCCGTGGGTTGATGTTCCCTGGCCTTTCATGATAGCTTGTATTTTGTCGGGAGTCATGCCTACGCCGGTATCCTGAACGGTAACATACAACTGGTTTTCCTCAATATCCGTATGCAAGTCCAGATTTACCGATATCTTGCCACCCACAGGCGTAAATTTCATGGAATTGGAAATCAGATTTCCTACAATCTGTAAAAGCCTGGTTTTGGGAAAGGGAATGGTTTCTGTATGGGTTTGCGTAATCACTGTAAAAGCAATATCCTTGTTTAGTGCCTGGGGTGTATAGAGTTTTTCCAGTTTGTCTTTGAATCGTAGCTGGTTCAACTCATGGGCACTTACTTTAAGCTGTGATGTGGAAGCATCGTCACTCAGGATTTCATTGGCCATTTCCAGAATCGAGTTTCCGCTTTGGTGAATGACACGAATGAATTCCAGTATTTTGTCCAGCGTATTTTTATCGCCTTGCTCACGGATGATTTGTGCCAGTCCCACAATGCCACCAATGGGCCCCCGAATGTCGTGAGCCACGCGGGCCTTGCTAGCTAAGGCTTCTTGAAGGCCATGTTGCAAGGAATGAATGAGTTTATAATTCTGCAAGCGGCTTACGATTTCGCCTGCAATGATTTTGAGCATTTCGATCTTTTCGGGCGTAAGCGGCTTGCTTTCTTTATCCAGTACACACAACGATCCCAGATTGTGGCCTGCCGCTGTTTTCAAGGGAATGCCCAGGTAGTACCGCAATCCCAGATCACCGGCAACATAGGCTTTGTCCTTAAATCGTCTATCAGCTGAAAGATCAGGTACTTCAAAGGGTTCTTCTTGCAAAATGGTGTACTGGCACACAACGTCTTCACGAGGGAGTTGCTCTACAGGCAGGCCATGATGGGCAATGGTCCAGGAAGTAAAGCTATCAATCAGATTGATCAGCGAAATGTGCGTATTTGCCACTTTGGCGGCTAGCGTAGTTAGCTCTTTGAATTGATCTTGCAAACTGCCGTAATCCAGATCCAGGTCCGAAAGTTCAATGATTCTTTCCATTTCCCGGGCATGCAAAGGATACTTGTCAGAGTGCATCATGGGTAACAGGGATTTATATAGTGCGGGGTTTCTGTTGAAAAACGCGTAAAGGGAAAGCCGATGGGCAATACCTGTTTTAGCAGACTTGCGATTCTTTAGTGATGCAACATCTGGCAGAAACTGTAGATCTGTGCCCGAACAAATATACATTGCATCAGGCTGGCGACGATGTCAGAACAAAATCATTTCTTACAAAGGTGCTACCTGATTTCTTCTTTCAGAAGCTAAGCGGATGGGTAACTCAACCAAGGCCTGTAAAGGATGGGCCTGGTTATCAGAATGCATACGTTGCTTGGGGAATACACCCGTAAGGAAGTAAATTGACAAGCGATAGATAACCGCGGGATACCTGCTGTTTTACCCGTCAGTAGTAGAGAAAATGCAAAATTATTACAGGCGTACCGGGCTAGCAGGTGGCCCGGTACGCCATTCCAGAACGAAAAAGGAGTTTCTTATGTGCTCACTTTCAGTGATTTGGCTGAATGAATGACACCGGATGGCAAATAGACGAAAACACGGGTTCCTTCTCCCTGGTGGCTTTCTACCCGGATGGTACCGTTGTTTTTCTGAATGAATTCCTGGCAGAGTACCAGCCCCATTCCGCTTCCCTGTTCGCCTTCGGTGCCTTCGGTTCGCTGAAATTTGTCGATGCTGAACAAATGTTCGAGCTTCTCTGGCGACAAACCGATCCCCGTATCGATGACGGAAATAACGGTTGTTTGCCCTTCGTTGTGTACCTGTATGTACACCTGGCCGTTCCGCGGGGTAAACTTCAGCGCATTATTAACGAGGTTTCGGATGACAAATTCAATCTGGTCGGCATCTGCATACACCTGTACCGAGTCTTTGGCGTCATAATCCAGAAACTGGACTTGCAAATCGATCTCTTTCTGATAGGCCATGGAACTGTAAATGTTCTTTATCTTATCCAATAGCGGATAGAGGGCTATGGACTGAGAGTGCGGTGGAGTGGCGTCCATTTGCGAATGGGCCCAGTTGATCAGGTTATGGGCGAGCTCCAAGGTAGAATGCAGGGTTTGGTTCCATCGCTTTAGAATCCAGCTGGTTTCTTCTTTGCTCAACGATTCACTGTCTTCACTCAACAGGGTAGCTACGCCGCTCATGCTGCTTAAGGGTGAAATCAGGTCGTGAGCAACAATCTTGAAAAACTTGTTTTTTACCTGATTCATTTGCCGCAGCTTTTGGGTGGTGATTTCCAGTTCGCGGGCGTTTTGTTCAATAATGGATTTCTGGGAAAGCACCTGTTGGATCAACTGCTGCCGCCGTCGGTATGAATACAGCACAGCTGCCAGGACAACGGTTACAAAGGCAGCCGCAATGCTCACCCAGATCAGTTGCCGGCGCTGGTTGTCAATAATCTGCTTTTCCAGTTGCGATTGTTGGGCCAGAAACCGGTTTTGTTCCGAAAGCTTCAGTGCATTGAGCACCGTTTCGATCATGGCCGACTTATCTTTGTTCTGCCAGCGGTTGTTCTCCTCCACCACTTGACTGTACTCCTCAAGCAACCGCTGAGCTGCTGCCACATCGTGATGCGCCAGGTAATATTTCCCTGCCAGCTGGTAGCCAGTCCGGAGAAATTGCGTATAATGCTTGGCATTTGCCAGTCGAATGGCTCGCTTTAGATAGTCAATCTGTCGTTGTGGCTGGTTTTGTCTTTCGGCCAGCCGGGCTAAATAAATCAGTGATTCGGTTGTCGCTTCGTTCTGGGCATTGGCACCCAGTCGTTCGCTGATGAGAATTACGTTCTGAAAGATTTCCTGGGCACGGGCAAAGTCGTTTCTCCGGTAATAAATCGCTCCCAGCACCCGGTAACAAGCCGAGAGTACGCTTTGGTTGTTCAACGTGCGGCACAGGTGAATGGCTTCCTGCGTATTTATCCATGACGAGTCGAGTTTACCCGCCAGCAATTGGGCCTCACCCAGGTTGTGCAAGCCAACGGCCAGCCGTTCGGGGAGATGCTGGTGCCGAAAGATAGCCACTGCCCGCCGGTGAAAATCCACTGCCTTGGTGTACTCCTGCTGATTTTTGTAGGTATGGCCCAAGGTAATGTAGCAGTTACCAATGCCGGTAGAGTCGCCCAGCCGTTCGAACAATTGCAGCGCTTTGCTGGTAAATTCCAGGCTCAGGTAAAAGGATTCCTGCACGGCATAAATGGAGCCGAGGTTTCGGTATGCGTAGGCTTCACCGGCTTTGTTGTGGGTGGACAGGCTGAGTTCCAGGGCTTGTTCGGCATACAGGGAAGCTTGTGCTGATGAGATATACGCATATTCGCGGGCCAGCCGGTTTAAGTATTCAATACGCAACGAGTCGGTCAACGCCTTGGCTGCCAGGTTGGTCTGTAGGCTATCAATGATCGTGGAATAAGGGCTCTGTGCATAGCCTCTCTCTGCCGTGCTAACAAGAAGACCCGTAATCAAGCCTAAAAATAAATGCCGTCTGGCGTAGAGGAAGAGCTTTGAGAAGGGATATCTATTAACCGAATTGAAACCTGTGCCTTCCGGATTGCCTAACATGTTCAGGGTATGGGGTTTTGGGTTCGTAAAAGATACTATTTTTTTCGGACTGATTTGTCTTTTCTGGGTAAACTTTTGACTTCATGTTTATCAGTGGCTTGAAAAGCAGAATTGTAATGCGTTGCTATCTAAATACTGTTGTGATACGAATTTGTTTACAGAAATTAGACAAAGCTCGGTATCCGAATCACCAAACGGCATCTGAGGAAGACTAAGGTTAGCCAACCCTGAAAAACAGATCTTACAATTCCCTTGATAGTCATCAAGTTGAGGAGAATCCTTACAAAAAAGCATGAGCAATATTGGATAGCTTCCTGATTTTTGTCAGCATGGAAGTGAAAAAGAAAATTAGCACTGACCATGCGTCCGAAAGCCTGGTTTGTGAATTATTGCCGGAACGTCTTTTTTGATTTAAGTGTCTGCTTTTGTCGGAAATACAATTGCCAGTGTCCACTGGCTACACATTAGAAAGCGGATGCTTATGCCAGAAGGGTGAATCCACCGGATTCTAAGAAGGAAAACAGTAAAATGCCAGAAGTTACCTTGAGAGCTGCTCTGATAGTTCGGTTGGAATGGTTTCTCTGTGAAAATAGTAGGGCTGGAAAGTGAAAAACCTCCTTGCTTTTGGACAAGGAGGTTTTTGCAATTGAAAAGATACTATTTTCAATTGGTCAGATTACGACGTTTACAATGCGTTTGGGAACCACAATCACCTTTTTGGGTGCTTTGCCTTCCAGCCACTTCTGCACCGTTTCCTCGGCCAGTACTGACTGCTCAATGTCAGCGGGCAACGCATCAGCCGGGAAGGTCATCTTGATGCGAACCTTGCCATTGATCGAGATCGGGTATTCAAAGCTGTCTTCCACTAGGTAGCTGGCATTGAATTCAGGGTAGCTGGCTTGGGTGACACTGCTTCTCTGGCCCAATTGTTCCCACAGCTCTTCGGCAATGTGCGGCGCATAAGGCGACAGAATCACAACCAAATCGCTGAGAATGGCGCGTTTGTGGCATTTCTGCGACGACAACTCATTCACACAGATCATGAAGGCACTCACCGTTGTGTTAAAGGAGTAATTCTCAATGTCGTCGGCTACCTTTTTGATGGTTTTGTGCAGCGTTTTGTATTCTTCACGCGTCGGCTCGGCGTCGGTGACAATCAGCTGTCCGGCTTCGTTGTAGAACAACCGCCAGAGTTTGCGCAAGAAGTTGTGTACGCCACTGATGCCATTGGTGTTCCAGGGTTTGGCTTCGGTCAACGGACCTAAAAACATTTCATACAAACGCAAGGTGTCTGCTCCGTATCTGGCTACAATGTCATCTGGGTTAACAACATTGTAATAGCGTTTTGACATTTTGTCAATTTCCCAGCCGCATATGTATTTTCCATCGTCTTCTAAAATAAACTGTGCGTTGCTGTATTCAGGTCGCCATTTTTTGAAGGCTTCAATATCTAATTCATCGTTTTCAACAATATTTACATCCACATGAAGAGCAGTAAAAGATTCATTCACTAGCAATGCTCCCTTGGTATCTTGAAGTATGCCTTGTTTCTCAAGAATACCAACTATCAATAAGCTAAGATCATTTGTTTTTTCTAATGAATAGGTAACCTTTTTGTTCTTCGATATAAATATTGGAGGGAGATCTCCTGTCTTGTTATCATATGAGTAGTTAACTCGATATACATAATTGCTACGACCCAAAATCATTCCCTGATTGATCAGCTTTTTCGCGTATTCCTTTTGCGGTACCAATCCCAAATCGTACAGGAAGTGGTTCCAGAAACGCGAATACAACAGGTGCCCGGTGGCGTGTTCTGAGCCGCCCAGGTACAAGTCCACGTTTTGCCAGTAATCCACGGCGGTTTTGTCTGCAAATTCGGTACTATTTTGCGGGTCCATGTAGCGGTAAAAATACCAGCTCGATCCCGCCCAGCCCGGCATGGTGCTCAGTTCGTATTCGTACTGGCCTTTGTATTTCCAGTTTTCGGCCCGTCCCAGCGGCGGTTCTCCGGTTTCGGTTGGCTGATACTTATCGATTTCGGGCAAGGTCAACGGCAAATCCTGCTCGTCAATCAGGTACGGCAAGCCGTCTTTGTAATAGACCGGAACGGGTTCGCCCCAATACCGTTGCCGGCTGAATACGGCGTTGCGCAACCGGTATTGCACTTTGCCTTTACCCAAGCCGCGTTCTTCCAGCCATTTGATCAGAGTTTCGGTGGCTTGTTTGTATTCCATGCCATTGATCAGACCCGAATTGATGTATGTGCCTTCTTTGGTATTATCGGCCTGCTTGTCAATATCGCGCTGGCTATCCAGAATCGGAATGATGGGCAGATTGAAGTGCGTGGCAAAATTCCAGTCGCGCTGATCGCCGGAAGGTACGCCCATTACGGCGCCGGTACCGTAGCCTGCCAGTACGTAGTCGGCAATGTAAATCGGCACTTTTTCGCCGTTGAACGGATTGATCACGTAACTTCCGGTAAAAGCTCCGGTCACTTTCTTCACTTCGGCCATGCGGTCTACTTCCGACCGGCTTGCGGCCCATTTGACATACGCCTCTACTTCTTCTTTCTGAGCAGGCGTGGTCAAAGCTGCAACCAACTCATGTTCAGGCGCCAATACCATGAAGCTAACGCCATAAATGGTATCCACGCGAGTGGTAAATACTTCGATGGTTCCTTCATGTTCCGCAATCTGAAACTTCACACTGGCTCCCTGCGAACGGCCAATCCAGTTGCGCTGTTGCTCTTTGATCGAATCGGACCAGTCAATCTCGTTTAATCCATCCAGCAAACGGTCGGCATAAGCGGTAATGCGCATTGACCACTGCTTCATCAGCTTGCGTTCGACCGGATAGCCGCCCCGCTCTGAAACACCGTCTTTCACTTCGTCGTTGCTCAATACACTGCCCAAGGCGGCGCACCAGTTGACAAACGCTTCATCGGGCATGGTCAGGCGGTATTTCAAAAGCAATGTCAACTGCTCGTTTTCACTCATTGCGTTCCATTCGGCGGCTGTAAAGCTTGGCGTATCATCGTCACAAACGGCATTCATATCGGCATTGCCCGATTGGGCAAAGCGAGCTGTCAATTGACTGATGGGTAGTGCTTTATCCGCGTCTTTGTCGTAATAGTGATTGAACAGCTGCATGAAAATCCACTGCGTCCACTTGTAAAACTGCGGGTCAGACGTACGGACTTCCCGGCTCCAGTCGTAGCTGAAACCGATTTTCTTGAGCTGAGAAATATAGGTGGCAATGTTTTGCTCGGTGGTAATGGCCGGATGCTGGCCTGTCTGGATGGCGTACTGCTCGGCAGGCAACCCAAATGAGTCGAAACCCATCGGATGCAGCACATTGAACCCTTTGAGGCGTTTGTAACGCGACACAATGTCTGAGGCAATGTAACCGAGTGGGTGCCCCACGTGCAGCCCGGCTCCGGACGGATACGGAAACATATCCAACACGTAGTATTTGGGCTTAGTAGTGTCAATCTCGGTTTGGTAGGTTTGCTGGTCATCCCAGCGTTTTTGCCACTTTTGCTCTATTTCGCGAAA
Source organism: uncultured Sphingobacteriales bacterium (assembly GCA_963520985.1). Lineage (GTDB taxonomy): Bacteria > Bacteroidota > Bacteroidia > Cytophagales > 172606-1 > Xanthocytophaga. The sequence goes on along the minus strand of CAUQTA010000008.1, from coordinate 132,453 downwards.
GTTGTATTCAGACATAGTCAGATGCGGGGTTACAATGTATCAATAAAAATGAGCGGCAAAAGTAAGGATTTTTGGAGGAAAGCCGAACAGGAATGTGAAATAATCCACTGGCCGAAGGAGCCCGGAAAAATAGTATCTCCGAAAAAAGCAAAACCCCGGTACCTGAGTGGCGCCGGGGGGCTTTTTGTTTAATAATCTATAATCAGACTTTGTATTGCTTACAGTTCTACACGGTTTACCACTTTGCCATCAGATTTGATTTCGAAAGTAGCGGCTGCATTTTTCATTTTGCTCAGGTCGTATGAACGAACCAGGCTGCCTTTCTGAGTCAATGCTTCTGAATAAATGGCAGTACCTGATTTGTCGAAGATAGTTACTTCTACTACTTCCGATACATTGCCAATCAAACGCAGTTGGTATTTGCTTGCTTCAGTTGCTTTTACTTCGGCCTTGCGTACGCCGCTGATGGCTACATTGGCATAAGAAACAGCTAATTCGGTTTGTCCGGCGGCGTCTTTTACAATGATCGAGTAGTTGCCGGAAGGCATGATGGAGAAGTTATACGGGCGAATAAATCCTTTGTTTGTGTTGAAGATTTCGTCTTGCATTACTACTGTACCTGCCTGATTTTTGATGGCAACACGTACCAGACCTGTTTTTGCAGAAGAATAAACCAGATTGTAAACCGCAGCACGGCTGGTAGTACTTACTTCTACACGTGAAGCAGCTTTTACTTCATCAGCAGCATTGTTAGCAAACACATTAGCCGAAACAACCAGAGCAAGAGCGAAAGAAAGGATTGAGTTTTTCATAGTTTTAAATTGATTATTGATTCTGTGTATTTGTATTGTTTTAAATTTTGGTGTCTTCATTTGTTTTACCGACGATACAAAGGTAAGGCAGCTTTCCCGGAAAAAAAGTGCGTTTTGGGGACTTGACAAGTGCAGTAATAAAAATAGAAAAAGCTGAAAGGTGGTACAAAAAAAGTGCTGTCATTATCTTTGAATAGTACTATTTGTGTAAAATTAGCTGTTAAATCCTGGATTTTGACCCACGAAAAAGGAATCAAAAAGGAAGAAGAAAATGCGGAATTTTATCCTCGCAAATCGGTAGAAATAGGACTTTGCCAATATAGTGATATAACTTGATTTGGAAGTGCTCCAACGTGCAGAACGGTGCGGAACAGCCCGCTTTGAGGTAGGAATAGCAGAAAAAAAAAGATAAAATTTTTAAAAAAGCTCCAAAATCATGTAAGAAAAGGCCTGGAAATTAAACTTTCTTATTTGGAAATGACACGGTTTTTGAAGAAGGAAATTGGCGGTCAGGAAGAGTTTTTTAGTTTAAGTAATTGATATTCAATATTTTAAACTATTGTTTAAACGGGAGAGATGAGTGTGAGAAACAGCATTTGTATGTAAGAAAATAATCTTACGCCTGATAGTTTTGATTAAATGTCTGTTTAACAGTTAGTTGCATTCGGACAAGGTGTTTCTTGACATGTCAAACTGGTAAACTGAAACTCCAATTAGCTAAAAAAGGTGTCGGAAGAAGAAAATTTGCAACTAGTTTTTGCATTTATCTGATGGGGGATACTACTTACTTATTGGTTTTAAAATAGTAGGTTTGGCAATGCAAAAACCTGCCAATGTATTTTCAATCGAAATGGGCTAACTAAAATTCAATCGTTTGTATCGGCTTTATGCTGAATGCGCAGTTCGTTTACGGCATTGTGGGCGTGACGCGTTGTTTCGGGCAGGCGGTATTTGGTAATGCATTTACGCACCAGAGCCAGACTTTCGTCGAAGGTGATTTTATGACCAGGCGAAACAAAGACAGGCAATACGTTTTTCTTGGTACGCAACACAATTCCGATTTGTTCCTGACGGTCTAGCAGGGGCGAAGTCGCTCCCGTTTCGTTGGCAGGTTCTGTGAAATGGCCCGTTAGCTTGCTTTTGCCGCAGCCAATGGTTGGCGTATCGATGAGCAATCCAAAATGGGTGGCAATGCCCAGCCGGCGCGGATGCGCAATGCCGTGGCCGTCTACAATCACCACATCCGGTTTGAGCGACAATTGTTCCCAAGCCTGTAGCAAAGCGGGAATTTCACGAAACGACAACAAGCCCGGTACGTACGGAAAATGGGTTTCTGTCACCACCATCGAACGGGTTACTTCCTGCAGCGTTTCAGCGTCAAGTACCACAATGCCCGCATATACGGTGTCCGAAAATTTATTGAACGAAATGTCGGCTCCGGCTACATACCGTACCTCTTTTTCCAAAGAAACGAGAGAAATCTGGCTGCGCAATTGTTTTTGTAATGCAATGGCTTCCGGGATGGTTACATTCCAGGCATGTGTAGATGCAGGCATAGGTTTTCGGTTTTTAAAAGATACTATTTTTATAATTTGCCAAAAAGAGCATGCCTGGAATGCAAATGAACTTATGGCTTTTGAATATGTGTGCTAGCACGAAAATGAAGAAGAAAAGCCTATCCTTTAAAAGTACAAGACCGCTCAGGAAAATTGCGAAACTTGCGGAGTTTGGTTGCAAGGCAATTCGTTATTGGATCAGCCATACGTTTTGTTTCCGTATGTAAGCCCGCTTGCCAGCCCACTCGGTTTGTAGCCATATGTCCGCTTCGTTGCGAATGTCCATGCGGTGGCCTTTCCGAACCACCCGCACCAGTTTGGCACCGGCTGAGGGGGCATTCATCAGATACGAATAATCTTCCGATACAATGGCTTTGCGACTGTTGAGTTGAAGATTGAGCATGGCCAAAATACATCCCAGAAAAAAGACCAGAGCCATGCCATGCCTACCTGCGACAAACGATCCCCTGATCTTTTTGCGAATCATGCCGCCTATCATCCAGAATGCCAATACCGTTAAGCCCACTGTCACCCAGATATAATATTGCTGGTAAAAAATGAGAAACAAATCCCAGTCTCCGTAATCGTAGCCTGATAAATTGTTCCGGCTGGCTATTTCATTCATTTTTAAGGCGACCTGTTGGCTGGGACGCCTTTGGTAATACAGATTGAGGTAGTACAAACTTTTGGCATAGTCGCCCAGGCTCTCACTTACGAAGGCCATCTTCAATAACATGGCCGGAGAAACTTCACCTGTCCGCGTGAGAATGTGTTCGTAAAAATCCAGGGCCTGCGTGTAGTTTTTTTGCGCAAAAAGTGAATCGGCAGCCACAATAGCGGTTGATGCTGAATTTTGTGCGAAGCACAAAGGATTCATTGTCAGGAAGATAAAAGAAATTATTATTTTTTTTATAGATTGGGCTTGCATCGTCTTTTTAGAGTTCATATCTTTGCACCGCAATTTACGAAAAGGGAATAGCAAAAGAAGAGAAAGAAAGTAAAAAGATTCCGTAGCTCAGTTGGTAGAGCAATACACTTTTAATGTATGGGTCCTGGGTTCGAGTCCCAGCGGGATCACTTGAAAAATGAATTAAATCTCTAACTAATTGATAGTTAGAGATTTTTTTATTGTTCAGAACGCTAATCAGTACCCCATTTTTAGACAGTTTTAGGTGTGTAAAGGACTACAAAATGGCCATTGAACTATCCTCAAAACACAGTATTAGCCGTTGACTAGTACTAACTGTTATGAAAACCGCCTAATATATTACGTAAAGGATTTTGGTGCCTTCACTTAAGTCTTCCTTTTAAGCAAGTCATTCAACACCTTCTACTATTTGGAAGGAGCTTTTAGTTGCATCGTTGTATTTTCTACAAACCCTTGTAACGGCTATGTAAGCCCCCCAAAATTCAGACAGGGAACAAATCGAGAAATGTACTAAATTTATTCACCGATTTGATTTGTCCTTATGAAAAAGACTCGCTTTACAGAACCCCAAATCATCAAGATTCTCCAAGAAGCAGAAGCCGGAAGAGCTGTGCCTGACCTTTGTCGAGAACATGGTATCCATGAGTCAACCTAATATAACTGGAAGAAAAAGTATGGTGGCATGCAGATGCAGGAGATGCAACGACTTAAGCAATTGGAGGAAGAGAATCGCAAGCTCAAGCAGATGTTTGCAGAATTAAGCCTGGATTACAAAATCTTAAAAGATGTAAATGAATCGTATCTGATTCATGAAAAAAAGCTATAAGGCCCGCTGAAGCCAAAGGGATTGTTGATTACATTCGAAAAGAGCATAGAAGTAGCATTAGCCGGGCCTGTCGTATCATTGGTTACAGTCGGTCAGGGATATATTACTGTTCTCGCAAGCAAGATGAGCCTGTGGCTGAAAAACTCTGTGAATGGGCAGGGAGAAAACCGACCGAAGGCTTCTGGAAGCTATTCGGCAGAATTCGCGGTGAGGGACTGGTGTGGAATCACAAGCGAGTACACCGAGTCTACAAGAAGCTGGGAATGAACCTGAAACGTAAGTACAAACGTCGCTTGCTAGAAAGAATAAAAGAACCATTAGTGCAACCTGGGCAGATTAATCAAACTTGGTCGATGGACTTCATGAGTGATGTGTTAACTACTGGCATGCGTTTTCGAACGTTAAATATCATTGATGATTACAACCGGGAAGTGTTAGCTATTGAAGTGGATACATCTTTACCAGCTCTCAGAGTCAAAAGAGTGCTTGAGTCAGTTATCGAATGGAAGGTTTGGTGTCTAAATCAAAAAAACAAGTATCAAAAAACTCATTTTCAGTAGGTTGCAATACAAAGCTCTCATCTTCCTGCAGTTTTTTCCACAAAAATTTAGCATCTTGCCCAAAACTTTCCGAATATCAAAGTGTGATTTAGGCGTGTGTTTTCAAAAAAGGCTATTTGTGGTAATTCTCCTACTTTTTTCAAACCTAATGCTACTTGCCTAACATCTTCCAAATAGACAATCGCACCCGTTAATATTTGACTTTCGCTTTTAATACGTTCAGCCAAAGGCAAGAGTTCTTTTGAAATAATTGCCGAATTTTTCAGCACTTCGTCAATAATGCTTTTAGAATGTAAGTATAAGGCTGTGAATTGTTTGCGAATTTCAAAACGTTCATATTCATACTGTTGTCGGCTTGCAAAATCGCTGATGCGGGTAAGTTCCTGATAAACAGAATGGGGGTTTTAACGTTCCAAAATATCATTCAAAGGGATGATATAGTTGTCGATCCAATAACTTGCTTTTTGTGCTTTTTCCAAATAATCAATTTGGGAAAGATTACTTTTGAGTTCTCTCGTTTCTTTCAAAAGTTGTTGAGTACGATTTTCTATAATTTTACTAAACTCTTCTATTTCACTTACCAAACTGTTTATAAGGTCATTGACTTTGTTATGTTCTTTTTCCTGCAGAAGTCGCGTGTAATAATTAGCAATAGAACCCCTATATTTATCTACACTTTCGTGTAAAGGCATAGAAAAATCACTAAATAAATGCGACAAGAACTGGACATACACAGAAGGTAAATTATATTCATTATTGCGTTGTTCTCTTACAATTCTATATTCTTTGAGTGCATCAAAAGGAACTTCAAACTCTTTGCAAACGTCTTTTAAGGTTTCTTCTTTGATGAAAAAAATACTTTGTTTGGCAATTGAAAACAGCCTATGCACAAAGTCATAGTTGCGGTGCAAGAATCCTAATATGCTCCTTCCATTAATATTCATCGATTTATCAGTAAGCTTTCTTGTTCTAAAAATTTTTGTTTCGTTTGTAAATCCTGACAAATTCTTAAAACAGTCTCGTCTTGTGAAGCCAATACATTTTTTGATGCTTTTTGCCCTCTTTTGCGATTTAAAGTAATCTCTTTGGCGTATTTTGCAAAAAGTAAATCGTAGTTTTCAGGCACAAAAAAGTGTGTGTTTTCACAAAAAGATTTACATTTCAAGTATTCGTTTAGGCCAATGTAATCATAATCTGAAAAAACTAGCACTTCTTTTATTTGTATTTTTTCTAATAAATTTTTGCCTATTCTACCATAGGAATGAACAAAAATATAGTCTTGTAAAATTACTTCTTCGGCTCGCAAAAAGCATTCTTTATTTTCTACAAAGCATAACTTATCCGTTTCCAAACTTGCCAACACACAAGCAAAAAAGCCGAATTTTTGGGTAATTTTTTTTAAATCAATTGTTTCGTTATTGAGTTGCACCTGCTTGTTTCCTTTCAGAAATACAATGACTGCTTTTTCTTTACTTCTCTTACTGTCCTTCAATTTAGCAATACTGCTTGCTCGGTCTAAAACTTCAATTCCTGCATCAGGGAACTTTTTAGCAAACCAACTTTCAAAAACATGTCTTTTTTCTTCGCTCAACTCATAGACATAACCACGCCCTACGCTTGATCTTAGAAGTATGCCACTATCTGACAGATTTTTAAAATCGTTATTTTCTAACAATCCTTTTGGAACTTGTGAAGACAATAATTTTTCGGTTTTGAGTAATTGAAAATATTTGAGTAGGGCTTCAGTCATTGTATTTTCGGGTTTTTCCTGTGTGAGTTTCGTCCAAAACTACTTTACTTTTATTTTCGGGAGAAGTTCGCATAAAGTAGTACTTTTCAAAACCATAGCCCATAATATTGGCAGCGAAAATGATAATGAAACCATTGTCTTTACAGAATTGCACCAACTCGCCAATATTTTTGGGGTCAATCGTAAGTTCATCAACAAAGAAAACCACTTTGTTTTCATCGCTATCCACTTTGAAGTATTTGATAATGAGCAAAAACAAAATTAGGTTTATCATTCGGATTGTACCTGTACTTTCATTTTGCTTTTTTAAATCAATTTCCTTTTTGCTACCATCTTCATATACTGCGTCAATTTTTATACTAAAAAGTTCTGCAAATTCGTATTGTCTTGATTTGGAACTGTTCAAATATTCGTCAAGTTTTTGCAAACCTTGTTGTTGCTCTTGATCATTAGTATTAAAAATAAGTTCTTGGGTTTGCCCAATATTTAGTTTTTCAACTTTGCTTATTAAAGTGAGTTCCTTGATAAAGCTTTCATTATCAACGATTTTGATAATCATTTCTTTGATGCGCGAAATAGGATATTTACGCACCCAATTATTAAACTCGCTAATAAAATCTCGTTTAAACTCTTTGTATTCCTTCAAATAAGCCAAAATAGGATGAATAATTTGGTTAGAAATGATTTTCAGATGTTCCTGCTTTTGCTTTTCTCTTTCGGTAATGGCTTCTAATTCCTTTTCTACATTTTCAATAAAATCTTTTTCGTAGGCATATTCTCGTCCTGATTTATTTTTCAGGTCATTGAAAAGGCTGTTTTTTGCTCTTTCCAATTCTTTGTAGTTATGAATTTGCTTGCGAAAATCGGTTATAAAAAGTTCAATATCCAAAACGGGAATGTAATCGCAAACCAATTCGGGCAGCTTATCATCCACAAGAATCTTGTTGTTTGTAATTAGTTCGGCAAGTTCGGTTTTAAATTTAGTTTGCTGGTTATTATACTTTTTTATATCTTCTCTATTCTTTTTGATTTGCTCTTTAATTTTTTCAAGGTCCTCACTTCTTTCAGCAAGTTGCTTGTTTAAGCTTTCAAGCTCTTTAGTTATTTTTTCAATGTCTACTTCTATTTTTTCTTTTTGTTGAACAAGTTTTAGATTATCGTTTTCATTTCTGGATTGAATTTTAAGTTGTGACAATTCTTTTTCCTTATTTTCTTTCTCTACTACATATGGCAAAACGTTTTCTAATTCAGAAATTTTATTTTCAGTTTGTTCTAATTCTTTTTGCATTTCTACAAGGGTTTGAACTTGCTTCGGACTGATGGCTGAAATATCAATTCCACCATCAAACACTTTCATCAGATTAGTAAAATTGCTAATCTTTTTTACCAATTTTCCTCTATCCAAAACATCTTGTGAAAGCAAGGCATTGAGTAGTTTTTGCTTTTCTGCATCTTCCGTAATATTGAAAAGTAATAATTTCCCTTTACCTTCAATATTGATTGTGAGACTTTCTTTTTTCTTTTTTAACTCTGCTGATTCTTTGCGAATTTGTTGCTCTGAAATTTGATTTTTAGCCACATTGTTTAAGTAGTAATTGACTTCTTCAAGCTTCTTGTTTAGGCTTTCAATTTTGTCTTCAAAAGTTTCTATTAAACTTTCAGTAGGCATATTCAAAGGGTTAAGCAAAGAAATTTCACGCAAAGTTTGATTTGATTTTTCTATGCGATTTTCTCGGCCTGAAATATCTTTTTCTAGTCCGCCTACTTCTCTATCCAAAACAGATTTTTTGGGTTCTATTTCTTCATTCACTCTTTCATAGATGCTTGCTTGGTCTTCTGCTTGCATGATTTGAAGTTGTAACTCTTGGGTACGTTTGCTAAAATACTCGTTGAATGTATAAAACAGTTGTCCGACTTTTTCTTTTTGAACTTCAAAACGCACTACGCAATCTTTAAAGTCTTCGAAATCCTTTTTGAGGCTTTTAAAAATTTCTATGTCTTGGTGAATTTTCTTTAACTGAATAAGGCTATCTTTTTTGATATTGTCTGCAAAGACTTTCAATACAGCACTTTTGCGGTTATTAGCAATTATCAAAGCCTTTTGCAGGTTCTCGGAATTGATAGATTTTGAATTTATCAAGTGTTGATAAATTTCCGCAAACATTTCTCTGCGTTGTACTTTGTTTTTGAGCCAAACGACAGCGTTTTTGCTTTGGTCAAAGCTATAGAACTCGTCAAACAACTTAGCTTTGTCTAATTTTCGGTAGTTAATATCATTGCTTAGAAGATAATCAGTAAAAGCCTGAAAATCTTTGATTTTTCCGTTTTCTTCAAAAAAAACTAATTCATCAAAAGGAAAATCTATTTTGTAATATTCCAACTCATCAATTTTTCGTTTCAGCAAAATGCAGTAATATCCGCCTGCTTTCTTTTTGAAGTTTTCAAAAATGATATAACTATTTTTGTCGGAAGGGAAAAGATGGTCAAGGGTTTGTTTGAAGTTTTATTTGTCATTGTCAAAAGACATATACTGCTGTTTGATGCAATACAAAAAGTTAAGTGTGTCAATTAGTGTAGTTTTCCCGATTTGGTTTTCGCCTACCAACTGTATAGAATTTCTGTCAAGTGTAATAACTGCTTTTGCGTGTTTTTTAGAGTTGAAAATCGCAATTTTTGAAATCATTTTTGCTTGTTTTTATTCGTTTACTATTTGTTGTATCTTTCTTTTAGGATTGCACCTAACGTTTTGCGTCTTGGCATTCGTGCGAGATTTTGGAGTACAAAACTGTCAACCAGCACCGAACTTGAATAAAAGCACAAAGCTCCCGGTTTGCATGTCACTTCGCCTGATACAAAAACCGTGTTAGTAATTTGTTCTTTTACTATTTGTATAATTCTGGTTTCGCTTTCAAAAGTCCCCATTTCAATTTAGGCAATCCTGCCAGTTCGTTGTAAAGTTTTGACACTTCTCGATTGCTACTTAAAGACAAATGTTCTACGTTTTTTAATTCTAAAATGGGGGTGTAGTCTTTAGTTTGAAGGCGTTCTGTTAAAAGTCTAAAAAAACGAAGTTGAGGCAATCTACTTACAAAGTCAAGGTTGTCAATCTTAATGTATTGAGGTCCCATTCCATCGCCCTCGATACTTAAACTTTCAAGTGTCGTTAATTGCGACAAGTCGTCATAGTTTGTGATTTTTTGAAAGTTTTCTACAGACAATGCGAGAATACTTTTAAGGTTTGATAGCGGTTTTATGCTCTCAACATTTGCTCCGGAGCCAATATGCAACAATTCAATAGTTGTCAGGTTTTCAACTGAAGAAAGGTTCTTGTAAGCTCCCCATTTTATTTCTAGCCGTTTTAATTGCTTTTGGTTACAAACAGCGTCAAATAATTCCTGCGTCATTCTTGTTCCAAAATGCAATTTGGTAAAAGCTGTTGGATTTTGTTTTAAAAACTCACACCACTCATTTAAAATTCTCTTTTTGTCTCTCTCTTTTTTCCTGTGTTCTTCTATCCAATAATCAAGTTGGGTACAATTTATTGAAAGTTTATCCTCACCGCTGTATTCTGAAAGTTCAACAATACTTTTTATCTTGTCACTTTCGTCTTTAAAATAATAGTTGAATCCGTATTCTATTTGTATATCGTTTGGTTTCATAGTGTCGTTTTAGAATGACCGCCAACTCGTGAATATACAAACCTGCTGGCTTGCATGAAACAAAGCTACAAAAGGACGCTTGTTTTTTAAAGCGTTGCAAGAGATACATCTTCGTGCAGGTAGGTATCGATTGGCAAAGCCTGAAGTTCTGAAAAGTTAAAATCAGAAAGCACTTCTTTATGATGGCTAACATCACAAAGCTTTTACCGATAACAAGAGGTTTTTGTGTTTTGCAGGATACTATTTTGCGAACCAACAGGGCTTTGAGCAGGTGGCAATTGGCATTCGAACTGCCAATCACCGCTGATACGTGCACAGAATCCTTCGCAAGACCTGCTTTTGCAACTGTTTTGTTGGCTGTAGTGATTTTTACTTCTTCGATTTACTTTCCTCCTCAGCCAGGTGCTGCAAGTAGTAGCAATAAATCAATTGTCCTTTGCGCATGCTTGACAGCCTGAAAAATTCGTTGGAGGCATGCCACATTTCGTCGGGCAGTTCAAAGCCTAATGAGTACGCATAAATACCCAAGGTCTCCTTGATATCAATCAAAGGACCAATGCTGCCACCCGTGGCGGTTTGGATGGGTTGCTTACCGTAAATCTTCATTAAGGCATCTTCCACATATTGGTAGGCTTTGGTATCGGAAGGAAATTTTAGGGGTCTAGAGCCCGCCTTGCCTCGGCTAAATTTGTACGTGACGGAGGCTCCGGGTGGTAAATTCTTGTCGATGTGCTTCACGATCAGATCCAGAATTTCATTGCCGCTCTGGTTGTTTACCAACCGGCAGGTAATCCTTGCCATTGCGGTGCCCGGAATAATATTGGAATGCCCTTCGGGAGCCGTATAGCCACTTTGTAGCCCAATTATTTCAAGGGTGGGTCTGTACCAGACCCGTTCCAATGCCGAATACGTAGTATCGCCTGCTTCGGCGGTAGTGCCAAGCAGTTTCATATCTTCCGTTTTATCGTAATTCATTTTCTTGATCATCTCTTTTTCCTGGGCGGTGGCGGGCACCACTTTATCGTAAAATCCTTCGACAGCCACATTGCCTTCTTTGGTATAAAAGGAAGAAATGATTTGTGACATGATTACGGCTGAATTGGGCGTTTTGCCTCCAAACTGCCCCGAATGCGCATCCGTATTGGCTGTCTTTATGGTGAATTCCATGACAGCCCCGCCTCTCAGACTCATAAGCATAGAGGGCGTCGTTTCGTTGTATTGGTCTCCATCGGCATTTAATGCAAAATCGGCTTTCAATAAAGCCGCATTCTGAGCAATGAAGCTTTTAAAATTGGGACTGCCTTTTTCTTCCTCGCCATCAAAAACAAATTTTACATTCACAGGTAGTTTGCCGTCGGTTTTTAGCATTGCTTCTACGGCCCAGATACTTATCATCACGCCGCTTTTGTCGTCACTGGCTCCGCGGCCGTATATTTTGCCATCCATTATTTTGGGGGCAAACGGCGGATTTATCCATTCCGATTCCTTTACCGGCTGCACATCGTAATGGGCATATACCAGCACGGTAGGCTTGCCCGGTGCTTTGTCCCAACTGCCGTACACGATGGGGTTGCCTTCGGTAGGCAATGTTTGTGCCGTGGTCATGCCAATCGCCTTGAGTTTGTTCACTATCCAGCTAGCCGCCCGTTCCACATCGGGTTTGTGCGCCGGTATAGACGATATACTCGGGATAGATATCAACTCCAAAAACTCCTTTAAATGCGCATCGTTATGGGTGTCGATGTATTTTTCATACGATGCCAGGGACGATTTTGCTTGTTCCTTTTTTGAACTTTTGGAATTTGTTTTCTGGGCTATCGAATGGGTGATAGACGCTAGATTTAAACTAATAAAGAGAGAAAAGGCTAAGGTTTTTGAGATTGCCATTGGGATTGTTTTGAATTTAGCGGGATTTGAAATATGGCATGCTGGAACAAATGTTGAATAAATTTACAAAAGTTCATCAGTAATTCTAATGTTCAATTTCTAACGTCCAGCTTGGAACTGCAGCTGAAGTATAAGTGAAGTAGAAGTGATGTTACTTGTCCGTCGACGTAATGCAAATGCACTGTTGGGTATTGTTTTATCCAACGTAGCTTAATAGATATTCATCATTCTCTTTGGCTGTCTTAAAAATTAATTTAAGTTTTTCAAACTCTACGGTCATGTGGCTAACGTTAAAAGCAATGTTCTCCTCAGTTTCATCATTCCAAATATCGCTTGGATAAATTCCTGCAACATTCAATTCGTTATGGTCAAAATTGTTTTGAAATTTGTCAATTGAAATTGTATCTAACAAATTGAAAATGTTATAAACCTTGCTTAGTGCATTATAGTAAACAGGTTGTCGTTCAAAGTCGTTAGGATTATCAATAATTTGGAAAGTCGGATTTGTCAATACGATAGAGAGTCGGACTTTGTCCCATAGTTAACTTAATAATGTGGAACTAGAAATATGAGCATAGTGATCTACTGTTTTACTATTTCACTCCAGATCTTTTCTCCTTTTTTGTTGATATAGAAAAGTTCATAATAACCGGTATACCGATTGCCCTCAGAATAAATAGATCTTCGGCCTTGGGCAAGACCGTTCTGAAAGTTGTCGTAGTGTGTATTTTCTACAAAAGGAATCACTTCAACTCCTTTTTTGTCGATAAAGGCATGCATAAAATAACTTCCTTTACCAGAAATAGTAACTTCCATTGATACAGGTGCCATTCCTTCTTTAAATTTACTCGGACCATAGAATTTTGGCTCAATTACAATCTTTCCTGTTGTATCAATGAAACCCCATCTATCTTTTATTTGTATTGCTGCCATCCCTTCAGAAAAAGGAAGTGCATATTGAAATAATCGGTTACCCAGTCGTTTGCCTTGGTGACCAATGAAATAGGATCCTTTGCTTGTTTCAAACATTGCATATCCTTCTGAGCAACTGCTTGCTGGATAACTTTTAGCATATTCACTGAATTTACTTATGAATTCTCCTTTTGTGTTCATAAAAAATGAATCCCCATTTTTCTTTACCACAGAGAGCTCATTGTCAAATGTTGTTGCAGATTCTAACGTAGGTGCTATTGCCCATTGTCCTTTTTTATTAATAAACCCATAAAGCCAATTACCAGGATAAAGGTTGAAATTTTCAGGAAAAGAAATACATGATGGTACATCACTTTTACGCGAATCATCAAAGCCAATATTTTTTATTCGAATCATAGCCAGTCCATCTTTGAAACTAAATATGGATGAAATTTCTTTTCCATCTGGCATTGGTAGTGAGTGCAGATCTATTTCCTTTTTGCCCATCGTATTTAGGTATGAGAATCCTGTTTGGTCTTTGATGGCAATAAGACCTTCTGAAAAAGAACCCCATATATATTTAGAAGTAAAAACAACTTTTCCATTTACATCTAAAAAACCTCTTGTCTTTTTATCCTGGAAGAAAACGAAAACCAATCCATCGTGATAGTTTCGATCTAAAATATAGTAGTCTCCTGTAAAAATCTCCTTGCCAGTCGAATCAATAAATCCTTGTCGACCATCTGCTTTTTCAATAAACCATCTGGGTATTTCTTGTGAGTAAATCTTGGTGGTTGAAGCTAATAAACATACATATACTAAGACGGAAGCTAACAAACATAGACATACTAAGACTAATGACTTTCTCATGTAGAAATGGAATTGAAGGAAATCTAAATTTAAGATGTTCTTTATAAAGATAAAAGTCCCATATAACAAAACCCCTCGATACTGATTTTACATCGAGGGGTTTTCTGTTTTTAAAAGATACTATTTTTACTTCGAGCCGTCGATGCGTTCAATTACCGCACCCAGGCTGCGGAGGCGGGAATCGATTTGCTGATAGCCGCGGTCAATCTGTTCGGCGTTGTCAATGATGCTGGTACCTTTGGCCGACATGGCTGCAATCAGCAACGAAACACCCGCCCGAATGTCGGGACTGGTCATGCGGATGCCGCGCAACGGAACGGCCCGGTTCAGACCAATGACCGTAGCCCGGTGCGGGTCGCACAGGATGATCTGCGAACCCATCTCGATCAACTTGTCGACAAAGAACAGGCGGCTTTCAAACATTTTCTGGTGAATCAGCACGGTTCCTTTGGCTTGCACGGCCGTTACCAGCACAATGCTCAGCAAGTCAGGCGTAAAGCCCGGCCATGGATGATCCGAAACGGTCATGATGGAGCCATCGATAAACGTGTCGATTTCATAGTGTTCCTGTGCCGGAATGTAAATGTCATCGCCGCGAAGATCCATCTGAATGCCCAACCGGCGAAACGTTTCTGGAATGATACCCAGGTGTTCGATTCCTGCGTTTTTAATCGTAATTTCCGACTGCGTCATGGCTGCCATCCCAATAAACGACCCAATCTCGATCATGTCGGGTAGCATGGTATGTTCGGTTCCACTCAGGTATTCTACGCCTTCAATCGTCAGTAGGTTAGAACCAATACCGCTGATTTTGGCACCCATCCGGTTAAGCATCTTGCTCAACTGCTGAATATACGGCTCACAAGCGGCATGGTAAATGGTGGTTTTGCCTTTAGCTAACACGGCTGCCATCAGAATGTTTGCCGTGCCCGTTACTGAAGCTTCGTCAAGCAGCATGTAGCAGCCCTGCAGATTACTGGCATCAATGTTATAAAAACCGTTTTGCGGATCGTAGTTAAATTTGGCACCCAGTTTCTCAAATCCCAAAAAGTGCGTATCCAACCGCCGACGGCCAATCTTGTCGCCACCGGGTTTGGGAATGCGGCTTTTGCCAAACCGAGCCAACAGTGGCCCCAACACCATGATGGAACCACGGAGCGATCCGCCTTTGATGCGATATGCTTCACTTTCCAGGTATTCCAGATTGATGTTGTTAGACGTAAACTGGTACGAAGACGCACTGAGTTTTTCTACTTTCACGCCCATATCGCCCAGCAGCTCAATGAGTTTGTTCACGTCCCGGATGTCGGGTATGTTGTGAATGGTAACCGGCTCGGGGGTTAATAATACGGCGCACAATATCTGTAACGCTTCGTTTTTGGCTCCCTGCGGAACAATTTCTCCTTTGAGGCGGTGGCCTCCTTCAATACGGAAAGAAAGCATATGGAAATAAAATGTAGAATTGCTAATGAATAAGGAAATGTGCCGGGATGGAAAATAGTATGTTTTCAACTGCCAAAACCCCGCTTCTTTCGGCTGCAAGACTAAGGAAAAATCCTGAAAATTGAACGATAATTGCAGAAAAAAAAGCCTTTAGTCGCTTAATTAATGTTTGCTCACAATGCTATCACATCAACCTTGCAAAAATTGAAAAAGACTTAATGATGGGGTATTGAAGAAAACTGAAATCAAGAGTATATCGAATAAAAATAGACCTAGAAATCAATACTTATTACAGATGCAGACAAATTTGGGTAGATTTCACACAAATTCATAGGTGTTCCATCAGACCAAGTCACATTCTTTAATTTATATTTGTCAAGTCCTGCGTAGCCGCGTCTCAATCCATCCATCGACCAATCTGGTTGTTGCAAGAGCAATTCAATCTCAGTTAATGCTTTCTCTAAATTAGGTGCATTCTTTTGGAATATTACTTCTTGTGGTCTTGCAAATAAATCAAATGGCATCCACACATCTGAATTGTTAAAAATATGAATGACATTGTTATAATTAGTGTGGCTCCAAATCCAAAGAATGTCATTGAAACTTTTTAGGTTGTCATTCTTATCTACTAAATACGTCCTACCGAGTAAAACCATATCGATTGGATAGAAAATCTGACCTGATTTGTTCTTTTGGACATAAGTAAACACAAAGTCTGAAAAACCTGAAAACTCAGAAATCTGATATGCCTCACTTTCTCGGATTGTTTCAGAGTATAGATCAAAAGATCGCCATGCATCTACTTGAATTGTCTCTAGAACAAACAAATTGTGCTTAGACAGGATAGTTATCATTTTCTCTAGATTGATTATTTGCTGAGAAAATGTATGTGCATTGAATTCGAAATTTGGAATATCGAATTCATATAGCCATTCTGAGATATAGGTCAATCCATTTCTTGGTATGATAGTCACAAGTAAAGTATATTTTATTAATTACTGCTGATTAGCGGCGCCAAGAGGGTCAACAAACCGCTTATCGATCAGATAGGAGGGGTCGGTAAGGGTTTTCAGAAAGGCAATCAGATCTTTTTTCTCCGTATCCGTGAGAGGAATGCCTAACGTTGTTCCGTTTTTCAGCACAGGATCCAGTGTGGCCGATTCTTTCACCCCAGAAGCATAGTGGTTCAGCACGGCATCCAGCGAATAAAATCGTCCGTCGTGCATGTAAGGGCCGGTGCGTTCTACATTGCGGAGCGACGGTACTTTGAATTTGCCCCGGTCGGCAATGTTGTTGGTGATCAGTTCACGGCCTTTGTCGGTGGGTGTTACATCCAGCCCGTTGTTGCGAAAGGAATGGTCAGTAAACAGATCAGTGGCGTGGCAGTTGGCGCATTTGGCCTTGAAAAGAGCCAAACCCGATTTTTCGCTATCGGTAAATACCACATTGTTTTCGCCCCGAATGTAATTGTCGTACCGCGAGTTAGACGAAACCAGCATGCCTGTAAATTGCGCCAGTGCCCGCAACATCCGTTGCGAGGTGATGGAGTCGGACCCGAACACGGTTTTGAATTGCTGCTTGTATGTAGGGATACCCTGTAGTTTGGTAAGGATATTGGCAAGATTTTCATTCATTTCCACCGGATTCTGAATCGCATTGAGCGGAGCCAGTTCGATGTGATTCACACCACCATCCCAGAAGAAATCGGGTTGAAACGCCAGATTCTGAATGGCGGGAGTATTGCGAAAGCCCAGTTTGTCGCCTACGCCGTGGCTTACATCGTGGCCATGATCGGCAAAGGCAAAGAGTTGCCGGTGACAGGTGCCACAGGCAATGGTACCCGAACTGGAAAGCCGGGGATCGTAGAACAACAACCGGCCCAGTTCGAAGCCTTCTTTGGTAATCGGATTCTGGTCAAATGTAAACTTGGGTTGGGGAAAGTTTTTAGGAACTATCAGACTGTACTCATCCTTGGGAGGCGTGGGGGTGGGATTGTCGCCGTGATTGCAGCCGAAAAATAGTAGGAGCAGCAAGGCAAAAACCCCGCCTGTTTGCCAGATGCGTACAATAGAAATTCTCATAACTGAATGTAGCTGATAGACGGGATGGAAAACATATCGGTGTAATTGTCGGCAACCTGCGAGGTGGCCGGATTAAACATCAGTTCCGGATAGTCGGCAAATTTGATTGGATGCGGTGTTTGTAGCATCTCATTGACATTCACTTTCCAGTTTACCACCGCCGTACCACCCGTGGCAATGTTCATGTTTCCGGTCAGTGGCAAAGTAACCGTACGTATGTTGTTCGGATTTTGAAAGCCACCAATGTGATACCGTACCCGTTTCAACGAATCGGTGGAGGCTGGAGAGGTGCCTTCCAGCTTGACAAAAATATAGCCGGTTTTCCATTCCCAAAACATACCATTCAGCGGGTCCAGTGCGCCGGTTTGGGCTCCCGAAACGTTGTGCGTGCTATCCACGCCAATGATAAAGCGAACCTGGGTATAATTTCCAATATGAATATCTTTTAAAGTAACCGCCTTGGTTGTCGTGTCAGCCTCGTCGATAAGGTAGTAGCTGTCGGGCTGTTTGTAGGAAGAGCCGTCTGCCTTGATAAATTCAATGTTGCTGATGTAATACTTGAACATGCTGATGCGGTACGCTTCTCCGGCCGGATTGGTGTATTCGGCGTCGTTCAGTTTCAGCTTTTCCGTTCCAACCCAATGCGAAAACTGAAATAGAGCATTCCCGCTAGGCGGAACGTCGTCGGTAGTATCGCAACCGACAACGGAAAGCAGAAGTAGCAGGCTACTCACACGAAGAAAAACCTGTGGCAAAGTCATAACAAAGTCGGAAGTGGTTTTATTATTGATATAACTATTTTAATAGTGTAAACATTGTAAGCCGAGGCCGAACAATTTTAGGCAATAAGTATTGGTTGAAGTTGTATGATAAGGGGTTTGTAAATCTTTATCGTTTCTCTACCCAACCACCTGTTCCTTTTTTGCTTGTCCAAAAAAGGAATCAAAAGACCTCACCCCCAGCCCCTCTCCTTCTGAGAGGGGAGTTTGTTTCGCGACAGTCAAAAGTCCTTTCCAATAGGATAAGGAGATTTGTTTCGTATATTAGAAAGTCCCTTCTCAGAAGGAGAAGGAACTTAGGGATGAGGTTTTTTCTAAACAAAGAAACCAGACCACTTTTGCAAGCTAGTGCTTTACAGTTTGCCTAAAATGCTAAAAACCAATGGCTAACAGCTATCAGTTAATAGCTTAATCAGCTTATGGCTTAATTGGACTCTTCCTTTTCCTCAATTAGCGTGGGAAGGTCGTAAATCAGCTCGGTGACATCATCCGATTTGGTGCCATCATAAAATCCCCGGATTCGCCCTTGGCGGTCAATCAGAACCAGGGCACCACTATGTACAATGCCACCCGGTTCGTTTTTATCTTCCAGTGCGGTAACCATCAGGCCTTTTTGGGCTAGCTCATAGGTTTGGGTTTTGTCGCCAGTGAGGAAATGCCATTTTTTACTATCCGCCGATAGTGTAGCGGCATAGTCTTTCAAATAAGCCACATTATCGTGTTTGGGGTCGAGGGTGATGGAGACAAACACCACATCCGGGTTGTCCTTGAATTTCTCATACACCCGCATCGATTCTTTTTTGACAATCGGACAAATGGTAGGGCAGTAGGAATAGAAAAAATCGGCGATGTAAATTTTACCCTTTAGTGTCTCGTTGGTGATCAGCGTGCTATCCTGATCACGGTACGCAAAGGCCGGAACAGTGTGGTAAATGGTTTTGCCGTTCTCAGTACGGACCGGCCCCAGAATGGGCAATGCCTTGTTTTGCGACTGATTGCAACTGGTCATTAGTAGTACAAAAACCAGCAGGCAGGAAATGGAAACTTTTATCATTTTACGGTTTTGGTCTAAGATAACAGGTTTGTTGAGAATGGTTACTTTTTCTGAAGCAGTTGTTCGCCTTTAGAAATACTGTTAAGCATCAGCGTTTGCACTGAATCAATGCGCACTTTTTCGTTTTGCAGGTATACTATTTTCTGTTCGTCGGTTTTATCTTTCAGCTGCCCGTCGTACTGTTGCATCCACTGCATCATGGCTTCATCGGCAGCATCGAGTTCAGTTAGTAGTGTGCTCAATTCCTGGCGCTGTGGTGGATTGGCCTGCTTTGGATTGGCTTTTTCCAGGCTATCCAATTGTTTCAGTTGCTGTTGCGTCTGCATTCGCAGGCTCATGATGGCGTCCATTTTGGGCATCACCGCATCGTGTACCGCCATGACATTCTTTTTCAGCGAATCAACCTGGACATTGCCCGACGATTCAGAACCATGCTCGTGTTCATGGTTGTGTTTTTGTTCAGAACAATCCGAAAGCAAGAGAGAAGAGGCAATCAAAAAAGCAAAAGAGGTGTTTTTCATAAAAGTAAGTTAGGTTTGGCCTCCCCCATCCCCTCCCGTGGAGGGGAGTTTTTTAGGAGGTTTTTGGTTTTAAAAAGATACTATTTCTGACCGCAGATTGTAGCGGGTTTTAATTGATTAAACAGATTCACAATTCAGGCCGATCTGACACTGTGTCTGACCAGAATCGCGAGGCTTTGTTTGAATCGGTCATTGCAATTTTGGGTTTATGAGCGTCATTGCGAGAAATACAGCGAAGCGAAATGACCAAGCAATGACGCTCATAAAAAAGGTGCTTTCAACTCTGCAATTCGCCTTCCCAATTCCAAAATTAAAAAAGCTCCCCTCCACGGGAGGGGATGGGGGAGGCCCCTTATTTCTTCACAAATACCGCCAACCCAAACAAACTCACCACTAGCACGCCCAACGCCGAAATCAGTGTAACCGCATCCCGTACATTTTTGCCGGCCCATTCCATCAGCAGGTATTTGTGCAAGATGGCAAATGACCAACCTTCGGCACGGTCGGCATTTTCGATTTTGGCGGCCAGTCGCGATGTGGCCGGTTCGATGTAATACGTTGTTTCCTGAGCCGTATTGTAGGCCAGTTTCACGACTGGCAGCCGCTTGTTTACAAACCTGTATTCCTTGTCAAAATGCGTCAGCAGTTTGGCTTCCTGCAAATTATCCGGCGAAATTTCGTTGTTGGCCACATCCGACATCGCATCGCAGCACGCCGACTGAAAATCGCCGGTTGTGTTGCTCAGGTTGGCAAATTTGTTGGCCAGGTATTTGGCATACGTAATCGTTCCCTCTTTCAGCATTTCGCCCGTCTCCATCTGCTGGTAGATCACTTCGCTGGCTTCCGTTTCGGTTTTGTCATAAAAGATCTGAAAGTAGTTTTTCCGACCCAATCGCACCAACTGAATGTTGAGCAAGCGTTCCCATTGCAAATCAGTTGAGAGCGAGGCCGTTTCTAAGTCCGTCGTTTTAAAAACAGGCTCATACACAAACTGGTTTCGCGAATCGGGTGTCAGCTTGCGGGTTGCGTGCCAGCCACCGCTAAACGCAAACGTAAAAGTAACCAGCGACACGGCGATACCAATCTGCCGGTGGTATTTTTTTAGAATGCCCGTTTTATTACGCGTCTGTGGTTTCTTAAAACGCTTCCACAAAAAGCCGTAAATCACCACGCCGCTCAGCGTGGAAAGGCCAATAATGGAAAGCAGCGTAAGCATGACAACGATGCGAACGGTATTGTTGGAGATTTTTTCGAGAAACGACCAGTTGTGAAAAACATCAAAGATCCAGATGAATGCTTTGCGGGAAGTTGTATTAAACGTAGCCATGCGACTTTGCTCCGTTTCAATCATCACATCCATGCCATCGGGGCGGTCAAAGCTCACTTTCCAAACCGACAGCAACCGATTGATAAACTTGTATTCGTTATCAAAATCGGTAATCTGCGTTATGGATTTCACCGGCGACTGGTAATCCTCGATCAGGTAACGGGCCAGCGATTCGGCATAGCGGGTATCGCCATTGGGCAGCGGTTTTCCGGTACGGGCATCGAAGTACAACAGGGCATTGGCCGGGGTTTTGACCTGGTAAAAGGTACTATTTTGAAACGATACCAGACGCGAGTTTTTGATCTGAGCAATCCGGTTTTGCTTGAGCACCTGCACCAGCGAAACAGTAATTTGATCTTTCTGCAAAGGCTTTACAGGCACCGACTCATGCGCAATGCTCGGCTTGAACCAGTGCGACATAAATGGATGCATCAGTCCGGAAAGCGTCCAGAAGATAACGGGAATCACCGTAAGCAACCCCAGCACCCGGTGCCAGCGGTACATGTTGCGCTGAATGAACCGGGAGGTTTTGCTCTTTTGGGAGATACTATTCTGAGAAATAACGGGTTGTGTTTGCATATGGATTTTGTGTTGGAGGCCTCCCCTAAATCCCCTCCCGTGGAGGGGACTTTCAGAGTCGAGACGCAAAAGTCTCGAAGGAGAGAGAGAGCTAGGTGAGGTTTTTCCTTTTTAAAAGATACTATTTTGAAAAGTGCCTGTTAAAGCTCCCCTCCACGGGAGGGGCTGGGGGGAGGCCTATTTCTTACCAGTAAAATTATATTGAACGCCCATCACAAACGTGCGTGGTGCGGCGGGTGTGTACGTGATCCGGTCGGTGGGACCATTGCCCTGGCTGGTTGAGTTGGCGTACAGTTCGTCAGTTAGGTTCTGCACATTGACAAACACTTCCAGTCCTTTCCATTCGTAACCGGTGCGGAAGTTCAATACACTGATGCCTTTGGCTCCAAAAGCCGTACGGTCGTTGTATTGTGCGGTGTTCACCTGATTGTTGTACCAACTGCTGATGCGCTGCCATTCCAACGAAGCGCGGAAGCCTTTGAGCCAGTGCGGTTTGTATGTCACTTCGGTATTGGCAATCCAGGAAGGAGATTGCGGCATTACTTTGTCGTTCACGTTTTTCACTGCATCTGAGGCTCGTTCACTCAAGGTGAATTCGACGAATTTGTGAACGGCATTGGTGCCCCCAAACCGGAAAAACCATTCGCGGGTCGGTTTCCAGGTAAGGCTGTATTCGATGCCCCGGTGCAGCGTTTTACCGGCTGACTGGTAGTCGTAACTGTTGTCCGGTTGACGGATGCTGAGCAATTCGTTACGGCCATTCATCTGATACACAGCCCAGTCGAAGTATACTTTGTTGTTCAGGAATGCCGCCCATCCGCCGATTTCCATGTTGTCAAACCGGGCCGGTGCCAAGTTGTAATAGAAAGGTGCTTCTCCGGCAGTTGCATTGGGATTTTTGCGAAAAACGGCCGTCAATCCGGGAGGCGAAAAACCCTGCGAATAATTGACGTACAAGCCTTTGTCGTGGCCTAGATCATACGTTACGCCAACTTTAGGCGTCAACTGACTGTAGGATTTGCTGCCAGTGGCGTTGTTATCCAGGTAATTGACGTAGTCAAACGCCATTTGGTCGTAGCGCAATCCCAGTGATACCCGCAGGCGATTAACAGGCTCAAAGTCATACTGAGTAAAGATCGCCTTATTGTAAATTTTGGCATCGTAATGGACCAGAAAAACATCGGGCAATTCTTTCACCAGTGTGTATTGTTCCACCGATTTGCCATCGGCACGGAGCTTGGCGGCGAGTTGCGTTTGGTAGGCGTAATAGGGATTGGTGGAATAGTCGTACATGCCACCCGCCAGCAAACGGGATTTCAGAAAATCGAAACGTTGGGAATGCTGCGCCAGAATGCCATACGAAGTAAACGAATTGTCGTTGATCTGCCCGGTGGCGGTGGTATCACCCGTTTTCCAGATAATGGAATAGCTTGGGTTTTGTCCGATGGAATTGTCCCGGAAATAAGGGGTGATAGTGGTTTCCGACTGAGCGTTCCAGCTGTGTTCCAGTGAGATGCGAGCCCGCACCGCCTTTACAGATCGGTAGGTGAAATTGTTGTTGGCCGGATACCGACGGCTGTAAAATGCGGTGCTATCGATGCTGCCACCGGTTTGCGACTCGTAGTTGTTGTAGGCAAACGTTCCAGTCAGGCAGGTTTGGTTGGTGAGTGTGTATTCCAAACGGGCATTAACCGACGACTTGTCAAAATCACTGCGTGCCTGCCACGAATCGGTTTGTTTGGCCACATACCCGCCCAGGTAGATCCCGAACTTGCCTAAAGTTGCCCCGGCTCCGTACTGCACCCGACGATAGCCGTAATTATCGAACTGAATGCCCGCGCGAGCCGTAGGAACCGCCGTTGGGCGTTGGGTAATGAAATTGATGGCTCCGCCCACAGCTTCCGGTCCATACAGTGACGAGGCTGGCCCTTTCACCACTTCCACCGAGGATACGGCAAGCGTGTTCATTTCAATCAGGGCGTTGTGATTAAACACACCCATCGGCCGAATCGGGATACCGTCTTCCAGGTACAGGAAATATGCGTTGGTTGTCATCGGCTGCCGAATGCTCATGGCGTGTTGCTCGTTGTTGTAGTTGAGCATGGCCACACCCGGCGTTTTGTTGATGATTTCGTATAGACTGGTGGGTTTGGTATCGTTGATCAGCGTAGGCGAAAGTTTGCTGATAGCTACCGGCGATTCGGTGCGTAACCCCGCTTCGCGATTAGCGGTTACGACCACCGTTTGCAGATTGCCAACCACAGGTGCCAATGCGATTTTCAGCGGACTGTTGGTAACAGCTACTTCGGTTTTTTCGTAGCCGATAAAAGAAATTTGAATTTTGTCGGACGATGTTTGTAGGCTAAAAGCCCCTTTGACATCGGTTTGGGTGCCTTGTGTGGTGTTGGGAATCAGGACCGTAGCTCCGGTAAGCGGTTCCAGTGTCTGGGCATCAAACACGAGGCCCTGAATGGTTTGTTGCGCTTGTACCGGCAGCACAAGGCTACAGATGCTACAAAGCAGTAGCAGTCCTTTGTAAAAAAAAGGTTTCATAAATGATCAGCGGATGAAAATCAATAAAATCACAGAATGTGGAAAAGGAATATCCGTTCAGGCAGTGAATTGCCTGTAAATGGAAGCGGATACTAGGTGATTTTACGCCTGGGGAGGATGGAAAATGCTCAGGGATGAAGCAATGGTGGGTTTTTGCAAATAAAAAGATACTATTTGCGGCACCACCACAGAAGATGCGCGTTGGAAGTCAAAGGCATACCAGTCCTGGTAGCACAGATTCACTTCCAGGGTTTTGAGCAAGACCTTTTGTTGTTCCTGTTGCTCGGCCTGTTTCAGTTTTTTAGCCAGAAAACATTTCCCGTTGCAATTCAATTTGGGCTTGTCTTTGTTGACGCAAAGCACGCGGGCAATGTAATTCTGATTGACTTTAAACGAAATGTAAATGCCGGCTCTGCTGAATGTTTGCAGCAGAATGGAACTGAGAATCAGTATGGCAATCCAATTTCGCATGAGTGAAAAATAGTATCCGGTAAAGGTGGAAAACCTCGAATGTAACAAAGGTAGTGTATGGCTGTGAAACAACTATGATTTTTCTCAGGAATTATGCTGATCATGAAGCCGGCTATGCAAGTGTACTAATGCGAATGGTTTCACTTAATTCCAATTGTGTGATAGGCGATGTTAGTTTATAGTCCAAACCATTTCTCTTCCTACCGTGTCCTCCTTTTTTGCTTGTCCAAAAAAGTACACTACCTTTGAAATCGAAGATTCGACGAAGTCAATGCCCTCCCCCCGCCAAATAAAGAACCCTACGCTTTCTTTATAGGATCTTGCTTTGCAATTCGCCTTGAAAAGCATAAAACGAAACCTGAATATAAATAGAGTTGTAAATGGCGTTTTTTTACATCCTACGGATAGGCTCCGATTGGCAATTGGAGCTACTTGTTTGTGTTTTTTCAGGATGCGGACAACTTGCGGATGGTGCGCATTTTATACTCAAATGTGGATGCAATGGCGAAGGCGCGTTCTTTGGTTTCGGTGGCTTTTGGGCCTTCAAAATGTTCGTCGATGGTTTGGTGAAATAGCTCGATCCAGCGGTCAAAGTGCGGCTTGTCAACGGGTAACGGAATGTGTTTGGCAAACGGACTGCCGTGATAATTCATTGTTCCTAAAAGCAACTGGCTCCAGAATTCGTACATGACGGGCAAATGTTTGTTCCAGTCGGCAACAGCGTTCATAAACACGGGGCCAATCAGATCGTCTTGTTTGGATTTGTCATAAAACGCATTTACAAAGGTTTCGATGTCTTTGCGTTCGGTAATATCGTTTTTTATTGTTTGCATAAAAACAGGATTTAGCTTTTGTATGTACAGGCCAGATGCCTGGGAATAACCGGCACGAGGCAGAGCCTCGCGCCAACCTTGTGTTGTCTTGAATTAGTGATTGATAGGTAGTTTAAAGCGTTTCGGTTTGGCAATTTGTCTTTGTGACTGAATAAGTAACACCAGTAGCGTGATAAAAAATCCAACAATGGCGATTCCGTTACTCATGCCTGCCCAGCGGCGCACCAAAACCCATCCACTCAGGTCGGCCAGAATCCGCAATAGCAACGAACCTTGCAATACCACGGCCCAAAGATACAACACCGGATGATAGGGTTTGACGGTCTGACCCAAAACGGAAGGCAATATGACGGGTGCATGGGCAAAAATCATATTGAACACAAATCCGATGAAGAAGGTGTGCAGCAAGGCATCGTAATAAAAAGGGGCATGGCTGGCAAGTCCGGTCAGAAAACCGCTGGCAGCCAGCCAGATATAGCCCGTGCCGAGTAACGATCCGTTATAGCGATGAAGGCCCGATTTCCGCACCGCTACCGAAACCATGTCGTATTTCAAGAGCCACAGACTGATGCCTACCATCGCCAGAGCCAGTACAGCTTGTCCCCAGGTATGAAAAGGAGCTACAATTCCAATGAAAAGTACAAACAGAATACCCCACAAGAGGTTTTTCTGACGGGCTCGCACAGGCAAGAACTTTGTCAGTTCGAGCCGTTCGGAGGTGATGGTGCAAAGCAGGAAGCCCATCCAGTATGGCACTGCCAGAGGATACAAACCTTTGAGAAGCAACAGGATATGGCCGGCAGCCAGAAAAACAGCCCCTGCAAGTAATAACGTAGCGTGATCGGAAGGATATTTTTGCGCAAAATAAAGGCAAATGCCGATCAGACTCAGGGCACCAATAAGCAAGCAAACCAGTGCGAAGGACGAACAGCCCGCCAGAAAGAAAACAAGGCTCAGGCCGTTAACGAAAGGAAAAAATAGTATCTTTTTTTGAGGCAAAACCACCGCCTTTTCCAGCAAAATCAACGTACCCAAAAAACTCCCTACCATGAGCAATCCATGCTGCCCGGCGGCTTGACTAATTGGAATTTGCCAGCCTAACCGAAACAAACCGCCCAGAATGCCCATCACCAATGACAATAGTGCCAACGGTATGATCCAAAGAACAGGAGTGGGTTTCATAGTGCTATGCATTACAGACTTTACAGATCTTTTTTACGGAATATAAATACGGCTATGGCCAGTGGCACAATGGCCCACAGCAACATAAGACTTACGGCTCCCAAGCTACCTCCCTGGCTGCCAAGTACTTCCTGATACACCGCACCCGTATAGCCCATCAATGCGGAAATGTCCATTTTCAGCAAAATAAGAATGCGACCCAGATCCACCGGATTCAATGAGGCCAAAATGATGGTCGTTTTTTCGAGCGGATAATCTTGAAACGCAAACAGAATGAAAAGCACTAGCCCGTCGTAGAGCAGCGCAAAGTAAAACCACAACATCAACGACATACCTATGCCTTTGGCTTTGTCGCGGGTGATGACGGCCGCCAGAAACGCCAGCGACACAAACACCAGACTCAGAATGATGCCTGCGAGCATCAACATGAACCCGGTTGCGGTAGGGCTAAAAAACAGGATGGGCAAACCGACACCGATGTAAAACGCCAGCGAAAACGCAATGGCAAGCCCGCCGTACTGACTAAGCAGAATTTTGTTGCGGGGCAGGGGCTGGGCCACGAGCAGTTCAATGAATTCGTAGGAATTGTAGAAATGAATGGTTGAGAAAATAACGCTGACCAGCGGCACAACGATCAGAACGATGTTCAGCAGACTTAGAATGCCTTTGGACGGGTTGTCTTCCAACTGAAACAGACTCAGCGAAACGGCCAGCAGAAACAACGTATACGCAATGACAATTTTGTTACGCAGAATATCGTAGAGTACGTATTTAATGATTTTGTTGTGCATGGCAACGGAGGTTTTTCAGTTTTGAAACATACTATTTGGTTAGTGACTCTTGTTTCCCTTGGTCTGTGGCACACATACCAAGGGAAACAAGAGGTTACGCAATGATCCGTTCTTGCAAAATGGATTTTACGAACGGTTTTATGGCTGAATCAATATTCGTTCCGTTGCGCATGACTTTGGCCAGCACGCGGCTGAGTTTGTCTTCGCTGGTTTCGGCTTTTAATTCCTGCAAAGTCTTGTAAAACTGAAGTTTGCCTTCCATCAGGTACATCACATCGGTGGTCAGTTCTTCCAAATCGCTGAGAATGTGCGAGGTAATGAGTATCAGTTTGCCTTTGCGTTTTTCGTGCTGGATTTTCTCTTTCAGAATCTCGGCCGACAACGGGTCCAGACCGGCGGTAGGTTCGTCGAGAATCAGCACCGGCGGATTGAACAGAAACGCCAGGCACGCACTTACTTTCTGGCGTGTGCCACCCGACAAGGTGCGCATTTGTTTTTCGTACAGGTTTTTCAGGGCAAACGCCTCCATCAATTCCTCATCCAGTTCGCGGTACATGCCTTTGCGAATGTCTTTCATCATCTCGATCAGTTGCCTGATGGTCAGGTTGTCGGGGTAGCGACCAATCTGCGGCATGTACCCGATCTGGCTGCGGTAGGTGTAGTCTTTGGCAATGTTTTTTCCCTGAAACAGAATCTGTCCGCTGTCGGGTACCACCATTCCCAACAGGCATTTGAGAAAGGTGGTTTTGCCCGATCCGTTGGGGCCGATGAGTGAAATGGCCCGACCCGCTTCCAGGTCAATACTCACATCGTCCAGTGCGCTTAGTTTGCCGAAGGTTTTGCACAAATGCTGTATCTGTATCATGCTTGTATCAGTTTGCCGAATGAGTGTGGAAAGAAAGTGGTTTCATAAGCGGTTGATTGTCAATCAGGTTTTCGGGTGTCAGGCTTGGAATGGCTTTTTCGGCTTTCTCCATCAGCGAGACCATGAAACTCCGGTACAGCATCACCGAATGCGGCATTTGTTCGATAATCATAGCGTACAAACTGACCGGATGATACGGCACATCGCCCACACGGTCGCGGTTGAGGTCGTAGCCTTCGTATTTGTCCCAGTAGTTGCGGTCAAAGGTGTTGAGCACCAGCGAGCCGTTGGTGGCAATGTCAAACGAATTGCCCTGGAAGTTATTCTGCGTAAAGGTGTTGTCGTTGCAACTGGCCTGAATGCGAGCCGCCCAGCCATTGTTCTGAAACTGGTTTTTAGTGACCTGGCATCGGCTGGTGCCTTCCATGAAAATGCCCACCGTATTTTCGTAAAACGCATTGTGCTGAATGCGGCTGTCCGAAATGTCTTTCAGCAGCAACGCGTACGCAGCGCTGCCCCAGTTCTTTTCAAAATGGTTTTGCTGCATGGTGACGCCTTTGGAATACATCACCGCCACGCCGGCGCCGTTGTTGCGAAACCGATTGTTGAGGTAAGTATCCTGGTGCGAAAACATGAAGTGCAGCCCGTACCGGATGTTTTTTTCACTCCGGTTGTTTTCAATTTTCGAGTCGGTCACAAACTCGAAGTAGATGCCGTCGCGGTGGCCTTGGGTGTGGTTATTGGCAATGTGGATGTGGTCGCTTTTCCAAGCGTGAATGCCGTTGCCTGAGTTTTGTTCGCTTTGGTAGTGACTAATCACGTCGTTGCCAATGACCTGGCAGTAACTGACGCCTTGCAGGTAAATGCCAAAAAAGTTGTTTTCGAGGCGATTGTTCTGGATCACCACGTTCTGGCTTCCGATGATTTTGATGCCGGCTAAGTCTTCGATGCTTCCTTTTCCGGAACGAATGATGCGCAGCCCCTGTACAAGTACCTGATTGGCTCGGATGGTGAGTACCTGGTATTTGTTTTCGCCATCGAGGGTTGGGTAGCCTTGGCCGATGAGAGTCAATGGCTTGTCTATCAGTAAATTATTGCCCTCGCGATAGATGCCTTTGTGTATCAAAATAGTATCTCCGGACTGAGCCAAACCCACCGCTTTGTGAATAGAATTTACCGCGCTTTGAGGAGCCACCGGCCAGGTTCGGGTCCACGCGGGTAGCGACACGGAAAGGAGAATGAGACAGAGACAGAGGCGATGCATGGGGTTTTGCTGTTTGGGGAGATACTATTTAGAATTCAAGTGACAATCCGGAAATGTTTATTAAAGTTAACTTAGCTCTGTTTGTGTCACCTGTTACTTTTTTGCTTGTCCAAAATAGGGGCAAAACGAGAGTTTTGAGCCAGCTTTGTGTGAGTGCAAAAAGGGCACTTTCTTTGAACGCTTCCGCCCGCATAGCCAACCCGCCCCTCGCTAAGCAAAGAGGCCAACCCTATTTTTTTACAGGCTGTTGCTTCGCAATTCGCATTGAGATTAGACAATTTGGATTGTTTTATTTTTTGATTGGTGACACTGAACAAATTCATTTTTCAAACTTCTCACGGACTTGCGCCCAGGTTAACGGTTCGGCTTTGAGTTCCTGATTGGCTTTCTGGCTTGCCTCCTGACTTTTGAATGCAGCTACTTGGCTGTTCATCGGGCTGCGTACATCGGGGCCGTATAAGAAAAAGGCGCTTTCGGCTGGAATCAGGGTTTCAGGAGCTGAAAAGTCGGCTACCAGTTGCAGGGCAATGTCGGCTGCGGGCAGCTCAGCCGTTTTCTGGTAATTGAGCATGCAGTTGATGTCGTCAAACTTGTACACTTTGCCTTTTTTTGTCACGATCTCGGCTCCGAATTTGGAATCGGCCATACCCATTTTGCAGAAATGGCAGTTGTCTTTGCCGTATTGAATCAGTTCGGATTCGGGCGTGCAACTTGCCAACAGCCATCCCATTGAGACCAGTGCCATTGCTTTTCCGTATCCGGGTAAGGCAACGGTTTTTCGCCAAAATGCTTCGTATCCATAAGTTCCCACGGCTACTATCCCGGCAACAATAAACACCCAGCCGCCAACGTCGGGTAGTGACCAGGCGCCGAAATTGAGCAGGTTTTTGAAGCCAATTACCGGAGGCTGGTACGACATGCCCGGCACCTGAATCGCGGCATTCGGGTCCAGGTTATGGCCGTATTCGTAGCCCCAACGATAAAAATCGACCAAGGCAACGGCTGCTCCCAGCAGCAACAGAACAACATATCCCAACAACACAGGCCGCTTCCCTACCAAGGCAGTAAGCAGTCCGGCCGCGATGTAAAAGGCAATCATATAGCCCAAAAACTGAAATTCCGGAAACGATTCGTTGTGCAGCGTAGCCATGCCGATGTAGTGGTTCAGGCCATTGATAATGTCCACATCACCGCTGAGATGATTGTGCCAGATTTGCATGGAAAGTCCTTCGGGATACTGCGGCGCCGACAAATCGATGCGCCAAACGGGCACAAAATAAGTTGCCACCAGGGAAAGGGAGGCGACTGCTACCAGAATGCGGGATAATGCTGAGATAGGTTTCATTGCTTTGTAACTAAGAAGTAAGTGAATGAACGGAAGAAAATGCGGATCGGGGTTTTTGCCTTTCGGCAGATACTATTTTCCACCCGTTCATTCACGGCGAAGCATTTTATTTTTTTGGAGGCAACAACACCCCGTCAATGACATGTACCACGCCATTGGAAGCCTTCACCGAGGCCACTACGGTTGCGGTGTTATTGAGGGTGATTTTTCCATCCTTTACCTGTACGGTAATGTTATCACCGTTTACCTGATTGAGTGTTTGACCGTCGGTGAGCTGGTCGGCATTCAGGGCTCCGACGTATACATGGTATTGCAGAATGTTCTGTAAATCCGATTTTTTCTCCGGTTTGAGCAGTTCTTCAACCGTTCCGGCAGGCAGTTTGTCAAACGCAGCATTGGTGGGTGCGAATACGGTAAACGGACCGGCATTGGACAGCGCATTGACCAGATCAGCCGCTTGAACCGCTTTGACCAGTGTGCTGTGGTCGGGTGAGCCAACGGCTACTTTTACCACGTCTTTTTCGGATTCGTCGTCTTTTACGGCCGCTTGTCCGCCTGGGTCAACTGCCTCGGTTGCAGCCGTTTCTGTATTTGCGGTTTCAGCGGCTTGTTCGGAGTTGCAACTGGTTAGCGACCAGGCTAGTAGCAATACACATGAAAAAATAGATAGTGATTTCATGACGCTAGGTTATTAGTTTTGATTGGTGGAAGGAGTGGTTTTCAGAAACCAGATACCGGGGTTTTGCGTGTTTGAAACATACTATTTTCCGGTATCTGGTGAGCTGATTTACTTGGTGCTGGCGGTGGGTTCAGTGACTTTTTTGCCGGTACTGAAGCTCAGTTCCACCTTCGAGTTGGCGGGAGACACCCGTAAATATCCTTGCATTTCCTGATGCAGAGCCGAGCAGAAGTCGGTGCAATAGAAGGGGAACATGCCGATGCGGTCTGGCTTCCATTTCAACGTGCAGGTTTCGCCGGGCATAATCAGAATCTCGGCGTTGTTGGCTCCTTTGATGGCAAATCCGTGTGGTACATCCCAGTCCTGTTCGAGGTTGGTTACGTGGAAATACACTTCGTCGCCCAGTTTTACACCTTCAATGTTGTCTGGTGTCAGGTGTGATCGGATGGCTGTCATGTACACGTGCACCTGATTGCCTTCGCGGGTTACTTTGGTTTGCTTTTCGCCTTTGGCTGCATAGGGGTGATTGTTTTCCTCTATTTTGAAAATCTTGGTCGAATTTTTCACGATCAGTTCGGCTGGAATGGCTTCGGCGTAGTGCGGTTCGCCGGTAGTCGGGAAGTCGAGCAATAGTTTCATTTTCTCACCCGAAATGTCGTACAACTGGGCAGATTGTGTCAGTTCCGGACCGGTAGGCAAGTAGCGGTCTTTGGTGATTTTGTTGTACGCAATCACGTATTTGCCGTGCGGCTTGGCCGTTGGCCCGCCCGGAATGCACAAGTGACCGATGGAATAATAGGTGGGCACGCGGTCTACCACTTCCAGTTTTTCGATGTTCCATTTCACAATCTCGGACGAAACGAAGAACGAGGTATACGCAAATCCTTTGCCGTCAAATTCGGTGTGCAACGGCCCTAAGCCGGGTTTTTGCACTTCACCGTGCAACGCAGCTTCGTATTTGATCACCGGAATGCCGTCAAAATCGCCGTCGTAGGTTTTGTTGGCAATGGCCTGCTGAATTTTGGTGAATGAAAATACCGGAATGATCGCCGCCAGTTTGCCACTGCCCACAATGTACTCGCCGCTTGGGTCGGTGTCACAACCGTGGGGTGATTTCGGACACGGAATGAAGTAAAACAAGTCTTTCAGTTCGGGATCGCGGTAGTCCAATACCAGTACTTCGGTTTTGATGGTCGAAGTGGCGGTGTGGGTGCTTTCGTCGAGGTAATTGTGGGCATAGCGTACTTTTTCTTTTTTGCCTTTGCCCGCCTTAGCGTATTCTTCGGCTTTTTTCCAGTTAATGGCCAGGATAAAGTCTTTGTCTTTCTGGGAAGCATTGACTTCCAGCAACGTACTGGCTTGCTCTGAGTTGTAGCAGGAGAAGAAAAACCAGCCGTGCGATTTGCCTTTTCCGGCCCGCGACAAGTCAAAGTTTACCCCTGGCAGCCGCAACTGAAAGGCAATGTCCATTTTGCCCGGCTCGTCGGCCTTGATAAAGCTGATCGAGCCCTGGAAGTTTTTCTTGTACGAATCAATGGGTACGTCGGCATTGTCGTCGGTAGGCACGCTGAAACGGGTACCGGCCACTACGTATTCCGAATTTTCGGTAATGAACGGCGAAGAGTGATTGCCTGCACTGTTGGGCACTTCGATGATCTCCGTAGCACGGAACGTTTTCAAGTCCACCCGGCCAATGCGTGGCGTGTTGTTGGCATTGCCAAACGCCCAGCGGCCATCCTGTTCGCCTTTGGTTTCGGACATGGCGATGTGGTGCAAATCGTCCCAGGGCACAAATCCGTGCGAGGTGTTCAGCATCGGTTTTGTTTCTTCGCTGTATCCGTAGCCGTTTTCCGGAAATACCGAAAACACCGGAATGATGCGAAACAACCGTCCCGATGGCAAGCCGTACACACTCATTTGTCCGTTGAAGCCGCCCGAAACGAAGTTGTAAAACTCGTCATATTTGCCAGGGGCCACGTATACTTTGGCGGCAGCATCGCCACCAACGGCAGAGGCCGCATTGCCTCTTTTCTGACAGCTATTTAAGAACGGAATGCCCAAACTGGTAGCAACCAGCGCCAGGGCAATCCATATATATTGGTTCTTTTTCATACAATTACAGTGGGTTAGCTAATAATAAGGTTGGATGTATCGGGTAATGTATTTTGAATAAGCAGGTTTTGACTCCATGGACGATACTATTTTTCACCGTCGTTTTTGCGCATGTATTCCAGCAAAGCGCGGGCATCCTCCTGGGTTACGTTCTGGTTAGGCATCCGTACCAGGCATTGTTCCAGTAATTTCTGCGCTTCGGGGTCCTTTTCCAGCATCATGTCTACGTTGGTGATCATATTCATGATCCACACGGGTTGGCGGCGTTTGGTTACGTCTTTCCAGCCAGGTCCCACCAGCCGTTCATCGGTAAGCTTGTGGCAGGCGCTGCATTTGGTGTCATAGATAGCCTCTCCAGCGGTTACCATTGCCTGGTCCAGGGGAGTGGTGAGTTTAATGTCTGATTCGGAAAGTTGAGTGCCGTGTACTTCTTTGGTTTCTCCTTCTTTCATGGCTTCTTCCAGTACTTGTTGTCCTTCACTGGATTCGGCGCTGCCATCCGAACTGCCGGATGAACAGGCTCCGGCTATGAGGGCGATTAGGAATAGGAGTGTGATCTTTTTCATGGGGTGTGTGCGTATAGGACGTGGACGGTGTATTTGAAGAGTATTTGTACTTATTTTTTAATGAGTAAAATTACTCTGCAATACTAAGGCGGCTGATTGGGAAAAAAGATGAGCATGGCTAGGAGAAAAACTGACATTTGTCATTATTTAAAGAATAAAATACTTTTTTATCTTTTATTTTGCAATTCTAATTTATCGTTTTCATATTTGCAATTATTAAAGAGAAAAAGATTTTAAAGTATTTTATTAATTGTTAACTTTACCTTCAAAATAGTATGGAAACGTTAGAGAAAACCCCTGAGTTAGTGACCATTGGCGAAATCGTCGCAACCAATTACCGTACGTCCGATATATTCGATAAGTACGGAATCGACTTCTGTTGCGGCGGAAAGAAGCGATTGGCGGATGTGTGTGGTCAGAAAGGAATTTCGTTTGAGCGGGTCATTCAGGAAGTGAATCAACTGGAGGAGATTGGTGCTCATATGCCCGCGTTGTCTTACCAGGAATGGGCGCTGGATTTTCTGATCGACTACATCGTGCAAACGCATCACCAGTACTTGCAGGAGGAATTGCCTGCCATTGCGGCGTATCTGCGCAAACTGGTTTCGGTGCACGGCGGCCACCATCCCGAACTGCTGGACGTGGAGGAATTGTTCCTGTCGCTTCAGGATGAGTTGCTTTCGCATTTGTGGAAGGAGGAGAATATTCTGTTTCCGTATATCAAAAAAATAGTATCCTTGCACAAGGCGAAAGGGGCACTGGAGCGTACGTTTGTTGCCAGCCCGATCACCATCATGGAAACCGAGCACGAAACCGCGGGGGATGTGCTGAAAGAAATACGTGAAATCACGCATAACTTTGCGTTGCCGGAAGACGCCTGCACGACTTACCGGGTCACGTTTGCCCGGATTATTGGCCTGGAAAAAGATTTGCACACGCATATTCATCTGGAAAACAATATCTTGTTTCCAAAAAGCATTGCTTTGGAGGGGCAATTGCTAAACCCACTTCATTCCACTGACGATTATGTTATCTAAAACGTTTGGGTATGCCATACGGGGCATTTTGTACGTCGCCCTCAAAAATATGGAAGTGAAAACGGTCGGCATCAAGGAAATGGCTGAGGCATTGGAAGTGCCTCAGCCATTTCTGGGCAAAATCATGCAGGATTTGGTGCGGCGCGATATTCTGAACTCAGTCAAAGGACCCAACGGCGGTTTTTTCGTCAATGAGAATACGCTGCAAACACCCGTGATCAAAGTGGTGGAAGCCATTGACGGCCTGGGTGCCTTTCAGAAATGCGCCCTGGGCTTGCATCAGTGTTCCGGAACGCAACCCTGTCCGCTGCATTTTCAGATCAAAGGCCATCGCGACAACCTGCTGAAGGTGCTGACCGAACAAAAAATCGCGGACCTGAAAGAAGAACTGGTATCGGGAAAGGTATTTGTAAAAAACTAACGTTGTCCCAAGGCAGACCGCCGGTTTTTGATTTGTAAAAGATACTAATTGAAAAATGATACCGGATACGAAAACGGTTTTACTGAAACAGATGGTTCGCTGGGCACTGTTGTGGTTGCTGCTAGCTGCCGCCATAGGGGTGGGGCTGCGTTACACGTTTGTAGGTCCGGTTCCGGCATTCTGGAATTACCGCTTTTTGCTGCATGCCCATTCACATGTAATGTTGCTGGGATGGGCCTTTACTCTGCTGATGGTAGGCTTGCTAGTGGCGTTTGTTCCTGCCGCCAAACTGTCCAGGTATCGTGTCGTTTTCTGGGTTTTGCAGATTGCTGTGGCAGGCATGCTGGTTGCGTTTCCCATTCAAGGCTACGCACTTTTTTCCATTGCGTTTTCGTCGCTGCACATGGTGGCCTCTTTCGTGTTTTGCGGTCTTTTCGTAAAAGACACGCGAGGTTTTGCTTTTGCAAAAGATACTATTTCGATAAAGTGGATTTACTGGGCCTTTGCCTTCCTGATACTTTCTTCGTTAGGACCGATGGCTCTGGGCATACTGAAGGCAAAAGGCTTAAGCGATACCCATTGGTACTCGCTCTCCTTATATTTTTACCTTCATTTTCAATACAATGGCTGGTTGTTGTTTGGAATCATAGGTTTGTTTCTCCGTTGGATGGAGCAAAACAACCTTTCGTTGTCCTACCAAAAATCCCATTGGATGCTACGCTTGATGGTGCCAGCGGGATTCCTTACCTATGGATTGTCGGCACTATGGACTGAACCTCCAACTTGGGTGTACTTGTTGAGTGGCTTGGGTGTGATAGCCCAATTGAGCAGCGTAGCGATTCTTATTTTCAGCCTGAAAGGAAAATGGGCGCAACTAACCCAAAGTCCTATCGTTGGGTTTTTATGGGGCATGGCTGGATTAGCTTTTGTGCTTAAAAATATACTGCAAGCCGTTTCCGTATCGCCAATATTGGCCCAACTGGCTTACGAGCAACGGAACATTGTCATTGCGTATTTGCATTTGGTCTTCATTGGCATTATCAGCTTTTTCATGATCGGCCATTTGCTCCAACACAAGCTGCTTTCCGCACAGTCGCCCTGGTTGGTATGGGGCATACGCATATTCGCCATTGCCTTTGTGGCGCACGAACTGATTTTAGTCATGCAACCTTTTGCCCTCTGGATCCATACTATTTTTTACCCGGCCTTGCTTGGCCTGAGTATCACTTTATGGGGAGCCGTTTTTCTGCTTTTCTTGTCCAGTTGGCAACGGAAATCCTAATTATTGTGAATCATGGGGTTTTCAAAGCTTTGTCGTTTCCCTGCACAACCACCTATTCCTTTTTTGCATGCCCAAAATAGGGGCAAAACGAGAGTTTTGAGCCAGACTGTGTACCAGCAAAAAAGGACACTTTGCCTAATGCTTCCGCCCGTAGTCCAGCCCATCCCTCGCTAGGCAAAGAGGCTTACCTACCTTTTTTACTGGCTAGTGCTTCGCAATTCGCCTTGAATATTGATAATAAGCGAGTTTTTTGAAAAAACCCATAGTTGACGTTAAGAAATACAAATACCGGGATTTTAATTTGGAGGCATTTTAACTTCATATTCCAATTTTCCCACGGCTGGTTTGCCTTGTGCCGAAATGCCTTCTGTGACGACTTGCCAGGTTGTCAAATCATCTGAGTTATAGAAGGTTACTGTGGCTTTGCCCGAGGCATCCGTTGCAACATCGGGGTTCCAGTACAACAGATTACGGAAATCCGGCTGGCGGCGATTCTGTGCCGGGTTTTCGTATTTGGGAGCATAGTATTCGCGGGCATGCTGAAAGCCACGTACCGAAAAGTTGAACAGACCCTGCTCGTTGGAAGGATAATAATCACCGGCTTTTGTAAATACGGAAAAAATACCGCCGTACCCGATTTCGCCGAACTGGGCTCTGCCTACACCGTTACGCACGCACTCCAGCGAATAGACTGATGCCGGGTCAATGGCGAGTACCGGCTCCATGCTCCGAACGGGCACATTGTCTATCAAGTAAATCGGATTGGGTTTAAAGTAAAGCTTGGTGACAGGATCGAGAAGCCGGAATCCAGTCTTGCCTTTTTTGTGCGTCACAATGCCCCAGGGCACAATGTCACGGATTACTTCTTCCATAGTCGGAAACAGCGTGAAATCGGCCAGTTTGATCACATTGTCTGCTTTGGGATAAACCGGCTGCACCGGGCGAAGCGTATCGTTAACGACAACCAGCGTTGAACTGGCTTCGGAGACAGGAGTGTAATTGCGTTGAATCACTGACCACACTTTCTTGTGTTGAACCGCCTGTTTCGCTGCCGGAGAAAAAGCAAGGGCATTGGAAAAGCCGGAAAATACCGGAGCTGCATTGGTAGAATCGGTTACTACGCGGGCCGTAGTCAGGTATTCAGAATTGTAAATGCTGACAATGACATTGCGGTAATCGTAAAAG
The DNA here is from genome assembly GCA_963520985.1 of uncultured Sphingobacteriales bacterium. Taxonomy (GTDB): domain Bacteria; phylum Bacteroidota; class Bacteroidia; order Cytophagales; family 172606-1; genus Xanthocytophaga. Next base: position 94,323 of record CAUQTA010000008.1, on the reverse strand, counting down.
TCAAGACTGCTGAGTGTGATTTTGCCTTCGGGGTTGGTGTAGCCATAGCGGAACACGGATTTTGTGCCGGGTGCCGAGATGAGCAGAATCTTTGAAGGCAATGGCTTCTGGGTAGTTTTGTCAATCATCTGCACGGTGAGGCTGATGTCCGATTCGTGTTCATAAACCGGCTCGGGCAGCGAGGCTTGCTGCACCTCTTTCCAGGTAAACCGCCGCCAGCCTTGCGTCAGCATCAGGTTGTCTAATGCCTGGGTGATTTCGGGTGTGGTTTGCTGAAAATAATAACCCGGATTTTCGATGTTGCCGCGCAGATCGGAGGTGAGCAACAGGTTGGTCAAAATAGTATGTTCAGCAGAGGCAAAAGCCTGGCCATCCCTGACTGCCATGGAGAACTGGCTGGTAACCGGATTTCCCTGGGCATCACGCGCCGTGAGGCTAAGCGTTACTTTTTCACGGGGCTGGTAGGTCTTTTTGTCAGCAGTGATCTGCAACTGAATGTGGTCCTGGTGATTGACGAATACCAGCCTTTCGCATTGGGGGGCAGCATTGGCATTGAAAAGGGTAAGTTGAGTTACACCACTGGGCAGTTGCGACGTCGGTATCTGCGTCGTGAGCGTATTATTAATAATCCGTCCTTCGCTCTGAAACGTCACCTTGCCGCGTGTTTGAGCCACTATGTACACTTTCTCTTCCGCGTCTTTATTCGATTTCACCGTTAGCACCAGAGCCGAAGGCGTATTGTCGATGTGCATGGCCCAGCCTTGAGGACGGGCTTTTGGCATGGAAAAAGATACTATTTTGCCGGAAGGTGTTCTGGCAAATGCCTGATAGGTGATGCCGGCTTTGGGCGTAAACCGAAACGAACCCATGCCCAGATGCTGGCTCTGATAACGTCCCAGGGTGTCCCGGTCGGCAACCAGGAGTAATTGGGCAGGTACGCCTTTGCCTTGTTTATCTGTAGCCTTGAAAGCCAGCGTATTCTCAATGCCTTCGATCAAGTCGCCGCCTTCCGGGAAAAACTGTACGTCCAGTCCATCTGTAGCGGCGGCAGTGGCAGGCAAAGGATCCATCGAATTGAAAACGGAAATTTGCTGGGCAAAGAAATAGTCGGGATTTCCGTTGCGCATCCAGCGGGTATAGGCCCGAATCTGATAGGTCGCACTTGGCAATCCTTCGCTTAGTGTAAAGTCGCCGTGCCCTTGTCCATGTGTCAGCTTTACTTTTTCGGCCGCCACGGTGCCCCCCTTGTCATTGAGCAGTTCTACATACAGCACACCGCTTGCCGAATCGGGCTGATGCGTAACTGAACTTACCAGATAGGCCTTGAACCAGATATCGTCGCCGGCAAAGTAATAGGGTTTATCAAGATGCAGATACACCTTTTCGGAGGCAGAGGTTTGGGTATAAGCCGAAAGCTGTTGCAAAACACGCGTGATTGCATCATCGGGAGGAAAGATAAACGCCGTGCCTACAAAAACCAGCATGCCAAACAGCAATGTTGAAAACAACCGAACTTTTTTCATTATCAAACAGGTAATAAATTGCTTTACTGAAATTGAATCGGGCGAGCTGTAATTAAAAACGCCATTGGGGTGGAGCGATGCCTGTACGTTTTCCGGCTTCTTCCATGCACGGATAACAGGGCGGCGGCGGACCGACAATGGCCGGACAAATGGGTTGGGCTGGAATAACGGGAGAATCGTTGATCTGATTTCTCTCTATCCAGTAAGGCTTCATGATCACTGAGGAGGCTCCAAAAAAACCTAGTACCTTCTCGCGGGAATCACTGCTGTTTTTGATATTACCGATGATGGGAGCCGGTGCGGCGTCAAATGGACCACCCGTATTGGAACTTTGAACCTTGATGGAATTCCAGAATTGATAGGCATTGCTGCTAAGCGAACGTTGCTCAATCAACAAGTAATAAGGGGTTGTGCCATCGTAAGGCACTGCTGTAATGAATTGTTTTTTTACCTTTTTACCGTTAACATACTGATCATTAGCAACATTGACACAAGTGTAGCACTGTTCAATCTGCCAGCAGAAATCACAGCAAGTCAAACATGGAGTTTCTGATGACTGGCCGTTGATTACGATGGTTTCTGACAACTTGCAATACTGAAGCAGTCCGTAATGTTCCCACCGCCAGTAGTACCCGTCTCCTGTGGTTTCGGGGTCTGTGATGTCTACATACACGTTAATGAGTTTCTTAGCAGGGTCGTACTCCCAATACAAACTATCGATGGGTGGGACAGGCTTGAGCAGATCCGGTTCTGAAAGGTATTCGGTGCCGTCGGCTAGTGTGATATGGAGCTGATAGCTGCGGCCTACCTCGCCCTGTACATCGGATGAAGTGAAATAGTATCCCCGACCCGATAAAAAGTAGTCAATCCGGCGGCCTAAATCATCTGTGACATACACCGTTGCATTGTCGATTCCCGGGGTAATGCCGGCAGATCCATTGGCATAGGCGGCACTCTGGGTAATGCGGACTTTCTGAACACCCGGCAGGTTGGACAGCAAGCCTTCTACCACAATGCGGGGTTCGCCGCTTTTGATGTTTGGGTCGTACGGGGTAATGCACGAAAATGCAAACAAAAGCACAATGGGCAAATATCTTTTTAGGATGGAATACATATCTGGGTAGCAGGGAGGTTTTTGATTTCTCAGAGATACTATTTTTTTCAGGCAATGGAGCCCGCTTGGTTTCTAGAATTTGAAATTGTAAGTAAGCGATGGGAATGCAGCTCCAAAAATGGATAGCTTGTAAGCTTCGGCACTGCCCCCGCTTTGCCGGAAGAACACAGAGTAAGCGTTGTTTCGGCTATAGAGGTTATAAATGGCAAACGTCCAGCTTTTGTCCACTTTCTTCTTTTTGCGATACCCACTTTCAAGGTTGATCGCCACGTCGAGCCGGTGGTAGTCGGGAATGCGGTACTGATTGCGCAGCCCGAAATCGGGTACGATAATGCCCGAATAGACAAACTTCGATTCGGGATAGGTAATCGGGCGGCCCGTACTGTAGGTATAGTTCAGCGAAAAGCCGGTTCGCTTCTTTAACTGGTAGTTAAGCACCAGATTGAACGTGTGCGGCTTGTCGTAATTGGCTGCGTACCAGTTGCCATTGTTCACCTGTTCGCGGTCAAACTGGCTTTGCATCTGCACAAACGTACGGGCATAGGTATAGCTTACCCAACCGGTTAGGTATTCGCCTACGTTTTTCCGCAACAGGAACTCGACCCCGTACGAACGTCCGGTGCCTTGCAGTATGGCTGTTTCGATATTCCGGTTCAGAAAAACAACGGCATTGTCTTTGTAATCGAGGAAGTTGTAAATCTTTTTGTAATACACTTCCACCGAAGTTTCAAACATATTGCCGGTAAAGTTTCGGAAATACCCCACGGCAATCTGGTCGCTGATTTGCGGCTTGATGTACGTATTGCTCAATTGCCAGCGTGCCGTAGGTACCGCTGCCGCCGTGTTCGAAACAAGACTGATGTATTGTCGCATGCGGTTGTAGCCGATTTTGATGGAGCCGCTTTCGGAAGTGCTGATTTTCAACGCCAGCCGGGGCTCAAGTCCGCCATAGGTTTTGATGCTTTGTCCGCTGCCATACACCGTTGAGTCGGTCACGTTCAGTGATTCGCGGGGAGCATCGCTGCCGTAATTGTAAACCGTGGCGGGCCCGGTGCTCATGTAGCCCGAAACCCGAAGGCCTGCCGTTAATGTCACCTTAGGTGAAATGACGTAATCGTCTTCCAGATAAACCGCCGCCTCATTTCCTTGTTCTTTGGAAAGCCGTACTGGATTGATGTCATTGCTGCCAATCACATTCAGATTTTCGGGATGCGACTGATACCGAATGGCTTGCACACCAAAGCCAAGTTTGTGTTTGTCGTTGAGTTGATAGCTGAAATCACTCGAAAAATTCATTTGTGCCAGCTGTGTGGGAATCTCAAAGCGGTTAGGGGCAATGGGATTAATGATTTTGGCGGTATAGTTGCTGTAAGTAAGTGCCGTGGAACTGGTGAGCTTGTCACTGAAGTAGTGTTGCCATTTCAGGGTACCGTACTGATTGCCCCACCGGTATTGCGTGACAGACGAATTGACCGCAATGGTCAGAATGGAATCGGCGCTGATCTGGAGCAAATCGCCGCTGAAGTAGCCCGATAGGCTCAGGGTGTTTTTGGTGTTGATGTGGTAATCGATTTTGGCGTTGAAATCGTAAAAGTTGGCCTTGGTGTTTTTCAACGACTCATTGGGCAGGCTTTTCAGCAGAAAATCGGTAAAGCTTCCCCGGCCGGCGGCTACAAACGAAAGCTTATCTTTAACAAGTGGTGCCTCTACTGACAAACGGCTGGCTACCAATCCGATACCTCCTCTGAAAGTGGTTTTGGTGGCATTGGCATCTTTGAGCTGAATGTCCATCACCGACGAAGCCCGCCCACCGTACCGTGCCGAAATGCCGCCTCGGTGCAAGGTTACATCTTTGACAATGTCGGGATTAAACACCGAAAACAAGCCAAACATGTGCGAAGTATTGTAGATGGGGGCATTGTCCATCAGAATCAGGTTCTGGTCAATGCTGCCACCCCGCACGTTAAAACCCGTGGAGCCTTCGCCTACCGTACTCACGCCCGGCAACAGCAGCACGCTGCGTACCACGTCTACCTCACCCAGCAGCGGCGGGATTTTCTTGATGGTGCGGATGTTAAGCTTGGTAATGCTCATCTGGGTGGTAGAAACGTTGCGGTCTACCGCTTCGGCGGTTACTACCACTTCCCGCAGGCGAATATCGGCATTGAGCAAATCCATGTTAACAATCATATTGCTGCGAACCGAAAGCTGGCGACGCTTGGACTGATACCCTATGTAGCTGAATACCAGATTGTAATTTCCCGGTGCAAGGTTTAGCTGATACGCGCCGTTCGGGTCTGACAGCACGCCCGAACGCATTTCTTCCACAAACACCGTAGCCCCTTCCAGCTTTTTGCCGTTGGTGCCGTCCTTTAAGGTTCCGCTGACGGCAAACGTTTTGGCATTGCGTTTCTGGGTCATCAGCGTCATGCCTTCACGGATGTTCTTGGCCGGGTCTTCGATGGTTTCGGTGGTGGGCACATTCACCGCCGCCGGACTCGAGTCGGTAGGAGCGACAGGAGTCAGCAGCGAGACATCGTCTTTACGTACCAATACAAAATAGTATCCTTCGTAAGGCAAAAACCCCAGCGGAGTGTTTTGCAGCACGGTAGCCAGAGCCTGAGAGAAGGGTTCGTTGGCAAACCGGGCGTTGATCTTTACGTCACCGGCTTGGGCCGCATCATAGAAAAAATGAATCGGATGCTGTTGCTGAGCCGCTTGCTGCTCAAACGATGCCAGTACAGATTCGAGGGATTGGTTGGTGTATTGTCCGGTAATCTTCACTTCCGGATTTTGTTGGGCAAAACTTGTTTGCGTCCAGAACACAAGACATACCAATAGCATAGGGCGGATTGTACCAAAAGCAATTCGCAGCCACTCAGTGTAGAATTTGGCCAAAGGAATGGAGTAGTTTTGTATGAATAATCGGTTGTATGAGTGATTTTTTAAAAAAATGAGAGAATGTATGAATCTCTCATGAGAAATTTAGAACTTTGTTATACCCAAGACCCGGAATATCGTGGGAAGGTTGCACGCAAAATAATATAATTTTTCTAATAGGAAACTGTTTTTTATGTATTTTTCTTCTATAAAATTGTTTTTCTTATTTTGTTTTTTCGCCATATCCATGGGTAGTTGGGGGCAATGTGGCTTTGGCAATCCGGCTTTGCTAAAGAAACTGGAAGGACGGGAATTGATCGTTGTGCTGGAGCAGCCTTCGCAGAAGGTGATTGAGTTAATGAAAAAGAAGAAAAAGCAAGATCAGATTCCGGCTTATGAGGCCATGGTAGAAGCCTACAATACGGCATTGACACAAGCGGTTGAAAAATACTGGCAATGGGACAGCTCGGCCAATTACATGACCATGAACGACGCCGACCGTCTACGGAAAACCCAGGCCAAAAATTATGCGGTTCTGTATTGTACCACTATTGATAACTTTACGATACGCGGCGACGAAGGCGGCCGTAATTTTCAACGAATTACCTTCCCCGAAAATTACAAATTGCTCAACAGTCAGCGGGAGCACTGGCACAATTACAGTGTAATGGAGATCAAGTTTCTGGAAGACCTGGCCAAGTCGCAACCGATTTACCGGCAAAACCTGGCCAACATCATTCCGGAGAAGGCCGATGTGGTATTTGGCATACAGGCCGTGCAGCATTACCTGGCCGATAGCACCCTGAAACCCAAAGCCGAACCCTACGAATGGGAAGAAGTACTGCCCCGTGCCGAAATGGATATGACTACCAAAACGCTGCTTCTGCGCAAAGACTGGCTGGCTACCGGGCTTACTCATGATGATATTAAAGACGTATATCCGTATCCGTTTGTGATCGTGGATGCCAGGCGTTTCAACGAAAGCGCCATGAAAGGCAATCCGAATCTGGCTTTGCTGGAGATTGTTCCGGAAGTACACTCCCGCAAACAGAAAATTGTAACAAACTACCTTCACGCTGTTATTGACAGCATGACGGGCCTGCCCCTGGGATTTGTAATGCTCAAAGCCGAAGACGGCAAAGACAAATACATCAGCCGGGAAAGCATGAAAGAACTCGGTCAGTATTTAAAAAAAAGGACATCCGCGATAGTCGGAAATAAATAAGAAAGGTACTGACTTGATAATCAGTTAGATGGGTTAAGGATATTTCGGGATTGTTTCTGTGCATTTGCGATTAAATGCTTGTTGGCACCGTTAAATTTTGCAACAAAAGCCCGTTCGTCGAATGGGCTTTTGTTATTGGCAGTGCCAAATGTGATGCGGGGAGGTTTTGCCATTCAAAAAGATACTATTTTTGCAAATCGATTCACGGCTAACTTTCCTTTCAGACATGCTGGATTTCAAAGAGATGTTTTCGGTTACACTCATTCTGTTTTCGGTGATTGATATCATTGGGTCCATTCCCATTGTCATTGATTTACGCAAGAAAAACGGCCGCATCGAATCGGAGAAAGCAACGCTGGTAGCCGGTGCCCTGATGATCGTATTTCTGTACATAGGCGAGGCCATTCTGAAACTGTTTGGCGTAGATGTACAGTCGTTTGCCGTAGCCGGTGGGATCATTATTTTTCTAATCGGCATGGAAATGATTCTGGGACGTCATATTTTCCGGCCCGATACCGACACCAATACCTCTTCCATTGTGCCGCTGGCTTTTCCGCTCATCGCCGGTGCCGGAACCATGACTACCATCATTTCCCTGAAATCGCAGTACCAGACAACCAACATCGTTGTGGGAATATTGCTCAATTTGCTGGTGGTGTACATTGTATTGCGTACCTCCGAATGGATTGAACAAAAGCTGGGAATTGCCGGTACCGAAACGCTGCGCAAAGTATTCGGCATCATTCTGCTGGCCATTGCCATTAAGCTGTTCCGCAGCAATCTGGGTATTTAATCTTTGTTGCGCAAAATAGTATCTTCTCACAAACCAAAACCTGCCATTCCATGAAAAAATGTGTACACCTGCTTGTATTCCTCACCACACTGGCAACTGCCTCTGCGCAGCAAATCATCAACCGCGACCCGGACATTGCCGCATTGGTAAGTCAGATTTCGCGCGATAGCCTGCAAGCCCATGTCGCCAAGCTGGTGAGTTTTGGCACACGACATACCTTAAGCAACACAACGGACAAGAAGAAGGGAATCGGTGCATCAAGGCGGTGGGTGCTCAGCAAATTTCAGGAATTTGCAGGCCAGTCGGCCGGACGAATGACGGCTACCATTGACACCTGGACCCTGAAAGCGGATGGGAAACGAGTGGACAAAGACCAGGAAACCGGCAATGTGATGGCGACACTCAAAGGCACCGATCCCGCCGATGACCGCATTTTTATCGTGAGCGGGCACATCGACAGCCGGGTAACGGATGTGATGAACCGCACCGCCGATGCCCCCGGTGCCAACGACGACGCCAGCGGTGTAGCGGCGGTAATCGAACTGGCTCGTGTGATGGCAAAATCGGCGTTTCCGGCGACCATTATTTTTGTGGCGGTAAGCGGCGAAGAGCAAGGACTTTTAGGTGCCGAACACCTGGCCGAGCGGGCCGTACAGGAGAAGTGGAATGTGGAAGCCGTGCTTAACAACGACATCATGGGGGCCAATAACAGCAACGAAACCAATATCATTGACAACACGCGTCTGCGGGTGTTCAGCGAAGGGCTGCCCGCTTTTGAAATGGATAAACAAGCCGCTTCCATCCGGCAGTATGGATTGGAGAACGATGGCAAAGCCCGCCAACTGGCCCGCTATGTAAAAGAAGTAGGGGAGCGGTATGTGGAAAACCTGGAAGTGGTAATGGTGTATCGCAACGACCGTTTTCTGCGCGGTGGCGACCATACGCCGTTTGTCACGAAAGGATTTGCAGCGGTGCGTTTTTCGGAAATGAACGAAAACTTCCTGCATCAGCACCAGGATTTGCGTACCGAAAAAGGCGTGGAATACGGTGACTTGCTCAAGTTTATGGATTTTGAATACCTGCGCAAAAACACCGGTATTAACCTGGCGTGCCTGGCAAACCTGGCAAAGTCGCCCGCCATGCCGCAGTCGGTCGTAATTGAGGTAAGCGGCCTGGCCAATTCCAGTACATTGCGGTGGGCCGCTCCCAAAAGCGGCAAAGTAAAAGGCTATTATGTGTTGATGCGCGAAACGTATCAGCCTTTCTGGCAAAAGAAATTCTTCACTACCGATGTGAAACTGACATTGCCTTATTCCAAAGACAATTACTTTTTTGCCGTACAGGCCGTGAGCGAAACGGGCAACGAAAGCCTGCCGGTGGTTCCTGTACCGCAGCGCTGAAAAATAGTATCTTTCAGAATACAAAAACCTCTATCCATTTGAAATGCATAGAGGTTTTTGCTTTTCTGGCGATACTATTTCGTCTAATCGGCGCCTGCTTCATTACCATGAAATTTCGCCCGTTTCCGGATTACTTTCTTCACTGAAAAACTTGCCAGTCGGACCGTCCGAGCCGATCAGTGCGTATTTGACAATGCGTTTTCCGGCATCTTTCACTTCGCCGCCGTTGTAATTGGTGAAATCGGTTTTGGTGTAACCCGGACAAACGGCGTTGATCTTAAAGGCGGTGTCTCGCAATTCGTACGCCAAATGAACGGTATACATGTTCATGGCCGATTTGGATGATCCATACACGGCATATTTGGCGTAGTTGTACGCGGGCCAGTCTGGGTTGCTTTGTAGTGTCAGCGAACCCACGCTGGTACTTACATTGACGATTCTGGGCTCGGGCGATTTTTTCAGTAGTTCCAGAAAAGCCTGCGTAACCCTGACCACCCCGTACAAATTGACTTCGAACACTTCTTTGTACGCGTCAATGCCGGTTTCAAGTGCATTTTGCGGGACCGTTCCGCTGATGCCCGCGTTGTTGATCAGGATATCGAGACGGCCTTTTTCTTTAGTAATCCGGTCTCTGGCAGACAGTATGGTGTCAGGATTTGTGACATCAATTTCAATGGCCTGTATATTCTGAAGCCCCTTGTCTTTCAAGTCTTTTGCAATGGCTTCCCCTTTTGCAAGATCCCGACTACCCAGATAAACGAATATGTCTTGCTGGGAAAGTTGTTTGGCAGTTTCCAGGCCGATGCCTTTGTTGGCTCCGGTAATTAGTGCTGTTTTCATTTTATTTGATCGTTTTTAAAATTAACACAGCAAAAGTGCACCGTCACAAAATGAAACCGTTTACCATTTGGTAAAAAGCAAATCAGCGGATGTTTTTTCGGATTCTACTCAAGGACTGCTGGGTCACTCCCAGGTACGAAGCAATATAGGCCAAGGGAATACGCGTTGTGAGTGACGGATAATTTTTCATGAATTCCAAGTAACGGGTGGTGGCATCCTGTGAAATGACCGGACCTTTTCTGGATTTCTGGTAGAGGCATTTTTGGACCATCTTGTTTTTAATAAGATCCCAGCCCACAATTGTGTGATTGAGTTCTTCCCAGTCTTGTTTGGAAAACACCAGAAGCTGGCAATCGGTGATGGCCTGCAAATATTCGGAAGAGGCTGTATTGGCCTCAAAGTTCACATAGTCGGATACCAGATTGTTTTCGCTGATAAAACAGCGGGTGATTTCGTCGCCTTTGTTGTTGTAATAACAGCCTCGCATCACGCCCGAAACCAGAAAACCGACTTGCCGGGGAATTTTTCCGGCCTCTGAGAAATAGTCGTCCTTGTGAAGCGTTAGTCTGGTCACGCTTTTTTCGACAAGGTTTATCTGCTGTTTGTTTAAATCGCCAAACTGCAAAATGTAGTCAATCAATTGTTCCATACTCGCAAGTTACCCAAAATCAATCCGGAGCGATTTACCAATTGGTAAAAAATACACACTCCGTTAATTGCTGATTCAGTAACTCATTTGAGCCGCGAAAAATTTCCCTGACGGTGCCTGTTTTTCTTTTTTCATTCAGAAAGAAAGCAAAAAGTCTCTCGCTGGTTGAGAGACTTTTTGCTTTTGGGAAGATACTATTTGGATTGCCAACGGTTTTTTCCGGCCATCAGTCGGCCAGAGGCCTCCGGATAGTCGTCACTCGGCAGAGCCAAGCCACAGGACGTTGCTGCGGGAATTACTTGTCATTTTCCAGCCACATTCCTGATTTGCCTTTGGTTTCGCGTTTCTGTTCGCGTACTTCTATTTTAGAAACCGCATTTTCCAGGCTTACGTTTCGTTTGTCGTATTCGTCCAACACTGATTTCAATACCGATAGTTCTACTCTTTGTGGCAGGGCGTTGCTGTTCCAGGTGTTGATCGAGATTGCAACAATCAGCCGTTCGGCGGGGTCCAGGCTACGTAGCGTACGTCCATACTCGATCATGTAGTTTTTCACTTCGGTCAGAAACAGGTCATACTCTTCTTCTGCTTTTTTGGCGTACAGCTTATCAGCTTCGGCTTTGTCTACCTTCGCAACAGGCGACGCTTTTTCGGCAGGGGCGGGTTTGGCCACTTTTTCCGCTTTGGCGGGCTTTTCTGCTTTTTCTGTCTTCTCCGCTTTTTCAGGCTTTGCCGTTTTGGTTTTGATTTTATCTTTATCGCCTCGGATAATGGTTACGGTGCCGTCGTGGTCGTCGGGAGTAATGACTTCGGTGATAACATCGTCAGACGAAGACATTGTACGGGTAATCACGGCACCCGGCGCAAAGCTGTATTGCATGCGAAGGGCTTTGTTGTAATTGACGGAAAAATTGTAGATCACTCCCAGCCCTTTAAAGAGTTGATATGAGTTGGGGTTGTGCTTAACCTGATTGTCAAAGAAAACCATGTTGTTGTTTGAAGAGACGAACGTTCCTCCCACCGAATTGCCGAAACTGCTGTTAAAAATCTTACCCATGATCTCAAATTCGGGCTTACTTGTTTTGTCAAGTGGCAACAGGGTAGGTTTTATCTTACTGGTAAGCTCCTGAACCGACAAACGGGTATCAGCTTGCGACATTTCGATTAAAATGCGTTCGGGCTTGGTCGGTTTTTCGTTGGTTGCGGCTCCTTTAGGCAATGTTCCTTCCTCTTTCTTGTCATAGTAGAACAGAATCCGTTCGCCGGGCTGTACAAATCCCATCAGGCTGCCATAGTTAGTTACGAATCCCTGCATAATGGAGGAAATCTGTTCACTGGTGGGGCCTTTGGGAATTGATGAACCGGAACGCGCTGCGTTTTCTTCCTTTTCATCCTCTTCGCAATCACAATCGTCGGAATCGGTGGTGATGGAATAAGCAAAGGAGTTGGTTTTGACGGCCCAGCGGCTGGATACGGGTACATAGGTGGGCGCCGAAATCAGTAAGCCAAACCCAGTGAAATACTGCACACTTGCCTTTTGCCGACTAACCACCAACTGTTTCTTGTCGGGATTGGCTTCTTTGAAATATTCCTGAAGCACCGTGCGCAATACTTCCACATCGCGTTGGGTACGGGGATTGTCCATAGGTTTCTGGGCCAGTAAAGGCATTGGCAAGGACAACAAAACCCACACAATTTTCAAAAACAAAGAGGGGGTTTTGGCTTTTTTAGAGATACTATTTTTAGAGAACATAATCGTGCTGTTTTTTCGGTTGTCTACTCGTTTAGTTAGGGCGTTGGCGGGTGTTTTTTTCGTTCAGCTTCGAAATCAACTGGTTCAGCACAACATCCGTTTGCTGTTGTTTCTGGTCGGTATTCTGTACAATGCTGTTGAGCACGACACTGATTTTCTGCAAATCTTCTGTGCGTTGGGTTGCCAGGTAGTCAGTCAGTTGGGCCAGCATTTTCTGCGAATACAGTTGCTGCTGCTGATTGGCCGTAAGCAACAATTGTTGCATGGTTTCGTAATTGTCCTGCTGCAGTTCGTTCATCAGACTTGCCACCTGATCGGACGACATCCCGGCAGAGGCTGCTTTCAACGCCAGTTGCTGTTTGCGTAGTTCCTGAATTTGCCGTTGTAGTTTTTGCTCCAGTTGCGCAATCTGTTGCAAAGCAATGCTATCGGGCAAGGCAGGTTTTGGGTTTTGTACAGATACTATTTTTGTTTCTGCAACCGGGCTGGCAGTGGCTACAGTAGTTGGGTTCGGTGGCTGCACTTGCTCGGTTTGGGGCTCACCAAACCGGATGGCCAGCTCCTGATTACGAAAGCTGATGTGAATGTCGAGCCAGGCGGCCGTAAGCAGCCCCAGGACGAAAATGGCCGCGGCGGCCGTCCATTTTTGCCAGCCGGTGCTTTTGCGTTTGGCCGACGCACCCGAAAAGACCAGCGGTTCGGTAACCGGCTCGTCGTCAAGTTGCCCGAGTTTGGCATGCGTTTCGTGAAGCCGTTTGTATTCGGCTTTCAGTTCCGGGTTTTCCTCCAGATACCGGGCTACCTGCGCCGCTTCCGCTTCCGGCAATTCGCCGTAGAGGTAATCCATCAACGTATTTTTATCTATTTTTTTCATTTTAGCTTCGTTATTAGAATTTAGCGATTGCCTTTTGGCTGATACCTAACAGCTAATCGCCAGTACCTACAGTTACATACAAATCATATCGCGGGTTATGTTCCACTTTTCCAATTGCTTGCGCATGTTTTCCAATCCGTAATACATGCGCGATTTTACGGTGTTTTCCGAAACTTGCAGTGCCGCGGCAATCTCCCGAAACTTCAGTCCTTCGTATTCTTTCATGATCACCACCACCCGTTGCTCGGCGGGCAACTGATGCAGTGCTTTGAGCAGGTATTCAGTCATTTCCGTCTTTTCGGATTCCGTATCCGGTTCATCTACCCAGTCGCGCATTCGGATGGTGCTGCCATCGTCACTGGACTGCCAGAAACTGAAGGGAAATAGTTTTTTACGTTTTTGTCGCCGGCTTTCCTGGTGGCAACAGTTGGTGGCAATGCGGTAAAGCCAGCTTCGGAAATGCTCAGCCGATTGCAGGTTGCTCAAATTTTTGTGAACCGTTATGAAGGTTTGCTGAGTGACCTCCATGGCTACGTCGTGTTCAGTGAAATACTTGTAAGCGAAGTTGTAAATACGAGGATACCAATACTTTACCAGCCGACTGAAAGCCGATTGATTGCCTTGCTGGGCTTCGCGAATCCAGGAGTCAGCGTAGAGTTTCGATTCCAAGTACAGTTAGGTTTGGTTAGGTTTACTTTACAGATGCAGGCAAGGGGCAGAAAGTTTTAAGGAAAATAAAAAAAAATAAAATAGTATCCTGTAAAAAAGAAAAACCTCCTGTTTATCAGGAGGTTTCAGGATTGATAACTGTAACGGTATGTCAGGATTCGGTTTTCAGCTGGCTTTCCAGTTGTGCAATGTGCTGCTGAAAACGCCGGATTTCCTGTTGTCTGGTTTCTTCCATTTCGGCTTGTCGGCGTTCCATCTCTTCCTGGGTGGCGGCCAGCTCTTCCATGTTCTGGCGCATTTCTTCTTCCTGGCTGCGCAGCATCTCGGTTTGTTGTTTTAGCTCATCCAGCAATTTCTTTGTAACTTCATTGGTGCGGGTGGTAGAAACAGCCGAGGCGGTCATTTCTGCCAACATGTTAACAAATCGTACCTGATGTTCTTCAAAAACACTAAACGAAGCCAATTCGATGACACCTTCTATGGTATCATTAAACTTAAGAGGAACGATAAGCACACAGTTGGGATTGGCTTTGCCTAAGCCAGAGGTAATCTGCATATAGCTCTGTGGTAAATCGGTTAGGAACATAGTATCACCTTCTAAATAGCACTGCCCTACTAATCCTTCACCAATGTCCACACGTTTTTGTTGGTATTTGCGCCGGTCATAAGCATAACAGGCTGTCAGTTGCAAGTGCGGATCTGTTTCTTTGTCTTGTATAATAAAAATGCCTCCTTGGTTAGCATTCAGATATTTGACCAAATTCGAAATAATTTGGTAGGAAAGCGTCTGAATATCAGCGCCACTACGCAGAATTTCACTCATCTGAGCAATTCCTACAGTAACAAACCGATCCTGATTGTCTTTCTTCTGGGCTATTACCAAGCTTTTCTGCATTTTTAAAAGCGATGTACCTAATTCATCCTTTTCATCGGCAAGACTGTAATCTACATCCAGTTTGCCTTGACTGATAAATTCGGCAAAGGCAATGTTGTTTTTGATGTTTGTCATATGCCGTGTCATCTCACTCTTGATTTGTGTCTCTTTGGTAGTCCTTTTTTCCAGGATATACGACCAGTAGCCTGAGATTAGCACTACCACTGCTGCCAGGGCTCCATGAATTACAAATGTTTGCAAATCCATGTAGTCTTGTTGCGTAAAATAAATTTCCTTGTTGCCCTGGTATTGCCAGTACGCAAATGCGCCATGGTGCGCAACCACCAGAATGATATTAGGCAATTGCAAAAGCCAGTTTTGATACGCAATGAGAAGAGTAGCACCGATGAATACAAAAAAGTGCATTTCGGCCAGACCATGCATTTGATAGATGAACTGAGCCGTGAATACAGCTACTATGGCACTGCCCACATATTGATACAAAGTTTGATCGGGCAATAATATTTTGCTACCATAATATGCGATCAGAGAGAGAGTACCTACCCCAAAAGCAATAAAAAAGGTGTTGTATTCAAATGCGATTAACAAACCAAAGAGGTAATAACTGATCAGAGCAATGGTAAAGACTTGGTCACCAGTGCGTTTGATTCGGACAATCGCATTGTCGTTTAAGTAGTCCAATGAATTTGTTTGCGAAAGATCGTGCTGCATAGGAGTAGATTTTCTGTAGGTAGAGATATTGAAGATAATATGAGAGAATCCTGTTTTTATTTTCTGCCCGGGAGTTGACAACCATAGGCAATGGTGGCAAGTGTATCAAATATGGGTGGTGGCTGATGAGCTAGCAATTGGTTGATTGCCAGTGCTGTATAGCTGGTTTTTTGTTGAGTGCAATAACGTGCACGGTTGTAGTTTCCTTTGTAATACAGAAGGCCATCTGAGTTTACCAATACGGCTTGTGGAGAAGAGTATACACCGCATTGTTTAGACAGCCATTGCTTTGTATCAGGAACGATTCTGATCTGTTTGTCGACTAGTACTCTTACTTTCCCCACATCTTCCATTTCTGGAACAACTACAATAAAATCGATCTCGTTGTAGTGGGTTCTTGCCAGAGTCAGAAAATGTTTGAGATTAAAGTGAGAATAGGGACAGTCAGGATTAAAAAAATGGAGTAAGATAGGCTTTGTGGCATTGGAGTACAGGTCTGGGGGCAATTTTAATGTCATACCAATTGCCACAGGTTGATAATCACCCGGGATGGGCGTCGGAAGTTGATAGACCATTTCCTGTTTCCAGAAGAACGTCCCGATTCCTCCAAAGGTTATCAGTAATAGCAGTGCAACTGCAATCTTATTTTTCATTTTTCTCACTTCCTTTAGGTTTCTTTTTCTGAAGGTTAGCACTCATACCTTGAAAAATAGAAACGTGTTGACAAAAAAAATCAAAAACCGAATCAATGTGTAGATGTAACACAGCCAAGTGGAACACATCTACACATTGATTCGGTTTAGATACCTGTAAGTAAATGAGATTACATGTATTGTTTAGTCGTAAAGTAGTTAATTATGAGGTAATTGGCTTTCCAGTTGTGCAATGCGCTGCTGAAAACGCCGGATTTCCTGTTGTCTGGTTTCTTCCATTTCGGCTTGTCGGCGTTCCATCTCTTCCTGGGTGGCGGCCAGCTCTTCCATGTTCTGGCGCATTTCCTCTTCCTGGCTGCGCAACTGCTCGGTTTGCCCGCGGAATTGTTCCAGCAGGATTCTCGTTTTCTCACTGGTTTGGGCTGAAGCAATGGCCGAAGCTACAAATTCACCCGCTTTTTCGAGGAAAGCAATCTGGTGCGGTTCGTACCGGTAGAAAGAAGCCAACTCGACAATGGCCTGTACCTGGTCGTTGTATTTCATGGGCACAATCAGCAGGCAGCCGGGCGTGGTATCGCCTAGGCCCGACGTAATGGCGGTATAGCCTTCAGGAAGCTGAGTCATGACGATGGTTTGGGCCTCCAGGTACGTTTGCCCGATCAATCCCTGACCGATTTCAATGCGTTTTTCCACAAACTTCTTCCGGTCAAAGGCGTAACAGGCCGTCAGTTGCAAGTATTTTTCCGATTCCTCCGCATGCAATACAAACAAACTGCCTTGCTGTGCCTTGAGGTATTTGGTTAGGAATACCAGGGCATGATGTGACAAGTCGGAGAGATTATGCTGATGCCCACGGATGATTTCGGAAAAACGGGCCAAGCCTTCGGTCGTCCACAAGTGTTTCTCATCTTCCTGCTTGATTTTCTTCATCTGGTCGCGCATTTGCAGCAATTGTCCCACCAGATTGGTCTGGTTGAGGATTTTGTTCTGTTCCGTAAGACCTTCCCAGTCTACCTGGTAGTTTCCTTTGGAAATCTGGGTGATGAAATCGGCCGCTCTTTTCAGATTGCCGATGGAATTTGAAAGGATCTCCTGGGCATCGTCCGTTTGTTCGTTACCGGGGTCAAACAGATACTGGTGATTGTTTTCTTCCAGTTCCAGCAGCAGCGTGGTGCGGTTTTTAGTTTCTCGCCGCAGGTTGTACAGCGCCATTCCCAGGGTGGGTAAGCCGATCAGAACCAATAGCCACTGAGTGAGGCTATTCCGGAACATGGCCGTGTCGTATTCGGCTTTGGCTTCTTCGTAAATCTTATCTTCAAATTCAAAGAGTTTGGTTTTGTAAGCAAAAAAGGGTTTCCACACCACTGCCCCGCGGTCTTCGCTGAGCAAGGCCTTGTAGGCATCGTCGTTGCCCTGTTTCAAGTGATTCACCATCTGCTCAAACATGACCACATAGTCTTCCAGGTGTTTCTTCAGCACCGGGTAGTTGACCGGGTCGCTGTAGCCTTGCAGGGCCATCAGGCTATCCATGATCCGGAACTGGTGCTTGTTTGACTGCCTGGCCATTTCCGGACTGTGAAACAACATCTGATCGGTTTTCAGGATGGCGTAGCCCCGACCGCTGATGTCCATATTCTTGATGTTTTCGAAGAAATATTCGCTTTGCCGTTTGATGACTTCGGTCTGGCGGATGGTTTCCAGCGTACGCAGAATCACTTGTTTGTTGTAAATGGAAAATCCCGCTCCCGTAATGATTAAAACCATGACGCTGAGCAGTGCCGTTGTAACACCCTGTTTCTGAAGAATCTTTTTCATAAAATAGTTATTAGATTGTCGTACTACGAATTGACCTGGATAACAGACTGCTCGAATTGTTTTCTAGGGAGCCTGTTTTTAACAGCAGTGGCAATAGCAGATACCAAAAATAGTATCTCTGAAAAGTGAAAAACCTGCCTTGTAGGAAACAAAACCTGTTTTAGTTGTCTTATTCTTGAAATAATTTTATATAAACTCACAAAAGTAATATTCTGAGGAATAATGTTGCTTAAGGCGTTGTCTGTACAAATCAGTTATCCGACTACAGATTCATTCTCATTTGCATTCTGTACTCGTGTTTGATCTGCACTTAGCCACTGCAAAGGGAATTGTATTTGTTTTCTGCAAATTTTCACAATTTTGTGATTTCAGAAGTGTGCTGGCAATTCCTCACGATACTAAAATAAAAGTCGATTTCTGGCTTTTCAATTGGTGCGTATATTGACCGTCGGGTACGATGTAAGTTTGTTGGGCAACTATAGAAGCTGCGGGCAAAAATCTATGAAAAAAGCGGGTGGGTTTTCGTACATTTGTAAAAAGCCTGCCTGCTCAGGCAACCTTCTCCTTTTGAGAATTGCCGCCTATGCAGGTTATCACTCATGTGCTGGAAATAGTATCCCGAAAAAGGAGAAAACCCGGCATTCCAGTTGCCTTTGTTCGCATTTGTTCATGGAAAAACCTTTCAAAATTTATACGTCATCGGCTGGTTCAGGAAAAACCTACACCCTCACCAAAGAATACCTGAAGCTGGCCCTCAAAAACGACGATCCTTTTTATTTCCGGCATATTCTGGCCATAACCTTCACCAACGACGCCGCCAACGAGATGAAAGAACGGATTCTGGCTGCTTTGCGGGGTTTTGCCGATCCGGAATCGCTGCCGGAAGGAAGGCGGGCGGGTAATCAGCAACTGCTCGATGTAATCGTACAGGAACTCAACCAGACCGAACGGGTGGAAATGCTCACCGAAAAGATGCTTCGCCGCCGGGCCGGGCGTACATTCTCGCACATCCTGCACGATTACTCCGACTTTGCCGTCAGTACCATTGACAGCTTCGTGAACCGGCTGGTTGGGGCTTTTACCGAAGAACTGGACATTCCGTTTAACTACGAAGTGACTATGGAAGGGTTGGAACTGGTTTCCAACGCCGTAGACCGCATGCTTAACCGCATCGGGCACGACGAAGAGCAGATTTTGTCGGAAATGCTGGAGGCCTATGCCCTGGAAATCACCGACGAAGGCAAAAGCTGGAACGGACTTTCGGTCAATCTGGCTGAGTTTGGCAATCAGCTGCTGAACGAGAAAATGACGGAGGTGATGGAGCGCATCCGGTCACTAACCTTGGACGATTTCCGGGCCATTCGCCTGCAGATCGAGCAACGCAAGGAAGAAATTAAAAATAGTATCTCGGCCAATGCCAAAACCTGCCTCGATGCACTGGATGCGTATGGGCTTGACAGCAAGCATTTTCAACAAGGGTCCAAGGGGATATGGGGGTATTTTGAGAAAAATGCCAACAGCACCGAACGGGAACTGGAAAAAGAACCCAGTGCTACGCTGACCGAACTGTTTTATGCCGATGAGTGGGCTACCAAAACCACCCGGGAGGCCCAACGGATGGCGATAGGGGAGTTGCAACCAATGCTTTTCGGCATGTTTGAGAACATTGAAAAAATGAAAGGCGACTGGCTGCTGTTGGAAAACATGTTGCAGCATTTTTACAAGTTATCGGTCATTCATGAAATCAGCCACGAGTTGCGCTTGATCAAGTCAGACAAAAACCAGGTGCTGATCTCCGATTTCAACCAGGCCCTGGTCAACATCATTCTCAAAGAGCCCGTACCGTTTATTTATGAACGCCTCGGCGAGAAATACAACCACATTTTGATTGATGAGTTTCAGGATACGTCGGTATTGCAGTGGAACAACCTGTTGCCATTGCTCGAAAACGGACTCGCCAAAGGCCATTTCAGCCTGATAGTAGGCGATGCCAAGCAGGCCATTTACCGCTGGCGGGGCGGCGATATGGAGCAGATTGTACACCTGGCCAACAAGCGGTTTGATGTCTTGCTGAGCCGACATCAGCAACCCGACCTGATGGGCATTCGCTACGAAACCATCAATTACACCCTGTCGCAGGAACGCCTGAACACCAACTACCGCAGCAGCCGCGAAATCATTGAGTTTAACAACGACATTTTCCGTACGCTGGCCGACATGCACGGTGCCAGCCGCCAGTTGCTCATGGAGGTGTACGATCTGTTTTCGAGCCAGGAAGTGCCCTTGACTGCCAAAACCGGCGGACACATTGAAATCCAGTTCATTGACTCGGCCAAAGAAGACGATGACACGTCTACCGACGGGCTGTCGGCCTACGAACGGCGTACGCTGGAAGCCGTGCTGCGCAATATCCAGGATACAGTTGATTTTGGCTATGTCTACCGCGATGTGGCCGTGCTCTGCCGCCAAAACAAATACGCGCGCATGGTTGCCAATTTCTTAAAAGACCGGGGCATTGATGTGATTTCCCAGGATTCGCTGTTGTTGCAATCGTCGCCGGCCGTTTCGCTGCTGGTGTCTTTTTTCAAGATTCTCTACAACCCGGACGACGCCCTGGCCCGTTACGAAGCCTTGCATTTGTTTTACCAGCATGTACTCAACGAAATGCCTCAGCTCACGCCCAACGAGTGGGAAGGCATGCGCAAATCGGCCTCGCTAAAGCCGTTGTTTTTGCACCTGGAAGGACGGGAGTTTTTGCTCAATCCGTTTCGGTTGCAACAAATGGGCCTGTATGAACTGGGCGCTACGTTGGTGCAAACGTTCCAGTTGAAGGAAATGCACGGCCAGACGCCGTATGTCTACCGGTTTTTGGACATTCTGCTCGATTTCTCAGTGAAGCAAAGCAATCACCTGGGTGAGTTTATGGATTACTGGGACCGCAAGAAAGAGAATCTGTCCATTAATACGCCCAAAGATAAAAATGCCGTTACGGTGACATCGGTGCACAAATCCAAAGGACTGGAATACCCGGTGGTGCTGGTGCCATTTGCCGACTGGGACATGTTTCCGCGTCCGGGCGAAATCTGGTGGATGAGCCTGGATACGAGCCGATTGTCGTACGAATCACCGTACCTGAAAGACATTCCGCTGCGCTCTACGCCCATTACGCCTAAAAAAGAACTGCTGCGTACACCCCTCAAAAAGCAATACGAGGAAGACACCGAAAAGCTGTTTATCGAAAACCTGAACATGCTGTACGTGGCTCTGACCCGCCCCATTGACCGGCTCTATCTACTGGGTAAGGAGTTTGATTTCTCCAAACGCAACGACCGTATCAATGTCAGCATGCTGCTGCATGACTACCTGGACCATAAGGAGTTATGGGAACCGCATCGGCCGCATTACATCCTCAAACAAGGCTCTCTGAAACCATTGGCCAAACCGGAAGCCGCTGTACCGGAAACGCTGCTGCTCACCAACGATCCCACTGCCGACTGGCACAAAAAAGCCCGTTTGCGCCGCATGGCTTCGCGGATGTTTGACACCGAAACCTTCGAAAAAGGCAAAGACAACGCCCAGAAACTATGCGAAGCCTTACGTACGCTGGAAAGCGACGCGCAAATCGAACTTTGCCTCGACAAAATGGAAGGCGAAGGTACCATCAGCGAACAGGAACGGGTGGCGTTCCGGAAAGACTTGCAGGAAATAGTATCGCTGAGCGTGTTAAAACCCCAGTTTGCGCCCACGGCCCAGGTAAAGCCGGTGAAAGACATCTTGTCTCGCCATACGCTGAATCTGATGCCGCCCGACCGGGTAGTAATTCATGGAAGCTCGGTTACCATTCTCAGTTACGTTGCCAGCGACGATGCCGAGGATGCCGAAAAGCTGCTCAACCGCTACGCCAAGGCATTGAAACAGATGGGCTACCAAACCGTAGAGAAGCTGATTGTGAATACGCAGACGCTGGAAGTGCTGACGCCCGCTGCTACCACCAGTGCTGTATAATGCTGTATAATAAAGCAGTATGGAAATGATGATTAGGCACAAACTGTTGATTGTGTGGCAATAAAATATCATACGGCCACTTCCAGGCTCATGTTTATCTTTTCTTCGCCCAGAATCAGTAAGCCGCTTTTGGGGTTCTGAAAAGGCAGTTCTCTGAGCGTGGTAACAAAGCCGTTTTTGGTTTGCTGCAACTGCCGCACCTCTTCGGTTGTGAATGGCTGGCGGTAAATGAACCGGCTGAATTGCGGAAACTCCGCAACCAGCGCATCTTTGGTGTAAATCTCAATTCCTTTCATTAAGGCAATCGTTTGCCCCAGGTAAAACGGAATCGTTTTCCAGATATCGACATCGCGGGTGTATTTGGCGTCAAACGTATCCAGTGTCGTAAAATCAAGCAGGGCCATTGACT
Source organism: uncultured Sphingobacteriales bacterium (assembly GCA_963520985.1). Classification (GTDB taxonomy): domain Bacteria; phylum Bacteroidota; class Bacteroidia; order Cytophagales; family 172606-1; genus Xanthocytophaga. The sequence goes on along the minus strand of CAUQTA010000008.1, from coordinate 72,115 downwards.
CCAGTTTGTGGTGAAACGGATGAATGCCGTTGAGGGTGGGGCGTATCTGCGACCGGTACCGGGTGCGGGTGCAAAAGGTGAGAATCGTACGGATGCAACGATAGATGTTCAGCAGCAAATGGCGCGGCACTTTGTGCGTAATCGGCAACGGATGCTGCTGCACATGCAAGGCATAGGTTGCCAGCAAGGCATTGTTCACGCCGTCAATCGTGGATTTGGACGGAATGGTGTCAGCCACGATTCCGTTCCGCACCGTAATCAGGTTAATGTTCCAGTCAACGGCATGCGTTTGCTTATAGGCTTGTATCCATTCCTGAGCGGTTTGCTTGTCGGGAATACGGTCGCATTCCAATAAAACGTCCTTATCAAGACTATTGGCCGAACCGAAAAAGTAGTAAGGGGAATGAACAAGCGACTCAGACATAACTGTGTAAGCAAAATAGTATCTTTTGAAAAGCAAAAACCTCAGCTCTTACACATGTGTAACTAGCAGCAATCCGGCTCCGATGGGAACAAGCGTGTGCAGCATGGATTCGTCGGCCTGAATGAGATCCGTAAATGATACTACCTCTTGCTGATGCGAAAGGGCATTGTCGACCACAAGCAGGGTTCCTTTTTTGTGCGTAAGCAACCGTTGCAGGTGGGGCCAGTAGCTGCTGTAATAGGCGCGTTCGGCATCCAAGAAAATCAAGTCATATACAGGCTCGGCCGTAGCCAGAAAATCCCCGGCATCGGTGGTCAGGCAACGGGCATTTTCCAGCAAATGAAATTCGTCTAAGCGTTCCATTGCCAGTTGGGTGCGGGCCGGTTCAATTTCCAGACTGGTCAGTTGGCCGTGTGTGGTTTGCAGGGCATCGGCAAACCACAGCGTCGAATAGCCGTTGGAGGTGCCTATCTCCAGCAACTGCCGGGTTTGCTGACTGCGAATAAGCATGGCGATAAATAAGGCCGACTCAGGCTCCAGATTGCGCCAGCGTTCCAGACGGTTGGTTTTCTGGCTGTCTTCCGCTTTGAGTTGCGCATACAAGTCATCCAGTTTTTTGCGAAATAGGGCATCCATGTCGATAAGCACTTTTGTAGAAAAAACAAAGGAAGTATACAGAAGGAAATCCGGAATTTATAGAACTTGTCCGGATTTTTCTGTGACGGGGTTTTGCCTTTTGAAAACATACTATTTTCAACGAGTGGCAAGTTGTAAGGGTAAATGGCGTCAATTGTCTGATAATCAGCTGATTTGGATGGCTTTGCCGGCGGCCCCTTAAGAAAGAACGGCTACACAAAAACAAGCATTGAAAATGCGGACAAACGAATTGAAGACTGAAAGTTTACAGAACAAGCCCCATTTTGAAGTACTGGACGGCATGCGGGGGGTAGCCGCCATAGCAGTTGTCATTTTTCACTTCATGGAGTGGATCTATACCGATTACACCCAAAATTTTATCGGTCACGGTTTTCTGGCGGTTGATTTTTTCTTTTGCCTGTCGGGGTTTGTCATTGGCTATGCCTACGACAGCCGGATGGGGAAAATGGGCATCCTGGAGTTTTTTACGCTAAGAATCATCCGGTTGCATCCGTTGGTGGTTTTGGGTTCGGTACTGGGTTTGCTGGGTTTTCTTTTTGACCCGTTCGAAAATACTTCTGAGTTATATACCACCGGCAAACTGGTGGTCCTTTTCGGATGTTCCGTGTTGTTGGTTCCGTTTCCGGTAATGGAAGACCGTGCCTTTAACCTTTTTGGGTTCAATGCGCCGGCGTGGTCGCTGTTTTGGGAATACATCGCCAATGTGGCCTATGCGTGCATGTTGTACAGGCTTTCGCGCCGGTATTTGATCATTGCTACGATTCTGGCGGCCGTGCTGCTGGGCTGGGTGGGCTACCGGGCGGGCAATCTGCTGGGAGGCTGGGGCAAAGACAGTTTCTGGGATGGCGGTGCCCGCGTGGCGTATTCCTTTCTGGCAGGCCTGCTGATACACCGGTCGCAGTGGATTCTTAAAAACCGGCTTGGCTTTATCGGGCTGGCCGTGCTTTTGTGTGGGGTTTTTCTGATGCCGTCTTTTCCATACAACTGGCTGGCCGAAGCTCTGGTGATATGGCTGTATTTTCCATTGCTTGTAGCATTGGGAGCCGGTACTGCCGTGTCGGCAGGCATGAAAAAGGTGTGCGTCTTTCTGGGAAACGTGTCTTATCCGTTGTACATGACCCATTACGCGGTGATATGGATTTTCGGTCATTATTGCACGCTCCACAAACCGGCGGGCTATTCCCTGTACCTGTTCATTGCCCTTGCCGTTGTGGCTCTGATCGGCCTGGCAACTGTGGTAATGGTGTTTTATGACATACCCGTCCGGACTTATCTGCTGCAAAAGCTACGGAAATCGAAAACGGAAAGTCGCTGACGATTGGAAGAAAATAGTATCTTTTCGGAAGCCAAAACCTGCATGTTTCTTATTGTTGTCGCCTATCGGGCCAGCAGCCAGGCTTTACTTCGTTTTCGTTTACAATGACGCTGAATTTTGAAATTGCAATGTCGGATTTAATCAAGCCTTGAGTATCCGGTCAGATACATAGTGTCAGGCCTGCATTTTTAATCCTGTCAATACCCTTAATCCCACGAATCTAGGTTCAGAATAGTATCGTTGAAAACACCAAAACCCCACTCAGGGTATCTGTTGGCGTACCGGCAATTCAATGGTGAATATGGCTCCCACGCCTTCTTCGCCGGTAGCGGCAATGGAGCCGCCGTGCCGTTCTACAATGCGATGGCATAACGCTAGACCCAATCCGGTGCCTTCGTATTGATCTTTGGAGTTGAGCCGGACAAAGGTTTTGAAGATTTTTTGGGCATCAACCGGCCGAAACCCAATGCCGTTGTCACTGAGTTGCAAACGGATCCAAGTGTCAGAAACCGATTGTGTCAGGGGCGGAGCGGTGATTTCCTCAAACGTCAGTGTAATCACGGGAGAAACGTCCGCTTTAGAAAATTTGAGTGAGTTGTTGATCAGGTTATAAAACAATTGGTAGAGCAGCACCGAATATCCCTCAATGGTAGGCATTGAAGTGTAAGTGATGCTGGCGTTTTTTTGCTTGATGGGTAATTCCAGGTCTGACTCAATGTGTTGCAACAGTTGGTTCAGGTTCACTGATTCAATGACCTGACCGGATGTGTTGAGCGACGAGTAATGAAGTACCCCGTCAATCATGGCGTACATGCGGCTGGCCGCATCCTGAATTTTGCTCAGGTACAGCAGACCTTCGTTAGGCAAAGTGTCCGAAAAGCTATTGGCGAGAAAATTGCTGAACAACCTGATTTTGCGAACAGGTTCTTTCAAATCGTGGCTGGCTACATGCGCAAACTGCTGCAAGTCTTCGTTGGAACGCTGCAACTCCCGGGTCCGTTCAGTCACCAGTTTTTCGAGTTGCTCCGAAAGCGTTTTCTGGTCGTGGATGTCATGGATGGCGCCAATCCATTTGGCAATCTTGCCCGATGAATCCTTGACCGGCTCGGCCGAAGAACTGTGCCAGCGGTATTCGCCATTCTTGTCTCGCATCCGCAGTTCCGTCCGAAAACTTTGTCCTGACGCCCGGCAGATTTGCCAGTATGCCAATGACATGTCCTTATCCTGCGGATGTACGATTCTGAGCCAGGAGTCTGCCGTGTATTCAAACCCCGAATATTCTTCCCATTTGCCGGAGGCGTATTCAATATGGCCTTCACCATCCATGACCCATACCATCTGAGGCAGGGTTTCGGCAAGGGTCCTGAACCGGTTTTCACTGACTTTAATCGCTTCTTCGCTGAGCTTCTGTTCATGCACATCGGTATTGGTGCCTACCCAGCGGTAAATCTGCCCTTCCTGGTTTTTGACTGGAACAGCGCGTGTCAGAAACCACCGGTACTGGCCGTCTTGGCCACGCAAAGGAAAGGTCAGCTCCCAGGGCCCGTCGCGGAGCCAGGCTTCTTTCAAATGTTCGATTACCCGTTCCGCATGTTCGGGATGCAGTACTTTTTGCCAATCCCAGCCCTGCACCTGTTCCAGGGCGGTACCAGTGTATTCATACCACCGTTGGTTATACCAGTACACCCAGCCCTCATTCGTAGCCATCCAGGCCAGGTTGTACAGATTGTCGGCAAAGCTGCGGAAGGTTTCTTCGCTTTCCCGGAGAGCTTTTTCAGCTTGTCGCTGTTCGGTAATGTTGGTGTGCACACCCACCCACTCCCGGATGGTTTGGTCGGGGTTGAGTGAAGGAATGGCCCGGATAGCAAAGTTGCCCCACTGGCCGTTTTTCATCCGCAGCCGGTGCTCAAAAATGTAAGGCTTGCGTTCCGCAACGGCTTCCTTCCAGGTATCCAGCGCAGGCTGCACATCGTCCGGATGCACTACTTTTGCCCAGCCGTAGCCCTGGTATTCTTCATAAGTTTGGCCGGTCAAAGCTTCCCAGCCCAGTTGCTCGCCTTCCATCTGGCCCTGGGCGTTGTTGGTCCACAAGATTCCCTGCACGGCCGCAACGGCTCCCTGAAAGCGTTTTTCGCTCTGCCGCAGGGTTTCTTCGGCTAGTTTTTGCTCATGTACATCCACTAATATGCCTATGTAGCCTTCAAATTCATCGTTTTCGTTAAAGCGGGGTTCGCCTTTGTCGAGCACCCATCGGTAGTCTCCCTCTTTGGTACGCCGTCGATACAACAACTGAAACGGTACCTGGCGGGCATTGGCTTGTAAAAAGATGTTTTTGGTATTTTCCTGATCGTCCGGATGCACCATTTTTACCCAACCCAATCCCAAAGACTCTTCCAAAGACTGTCCCGTTACCCAAGACCACCACGCATTGAGATAGGTGCAATTGCCTTGTGCGTCGGTCGTCCATAGGGTAATGGGCACAGTATCGGCCATTCGGCGGAAATACAGTTCGCTTTCTTCAATTTTCCGGCGGGTCTTGACCTGTGTGGTAATGTCTTGCACGGTACCGTTAAACCGATACGCCGCCTGATTGGCGTCAAACCAGGCTTTTCCTTTTACTTTTACAATTCTATCAACGTGCGTATGGGGATCAATCAGCGTACATTCGAGTTCATGGGTGTGGCCGGGATCAAATTTCCCTACAGAATGAATGAAGTCAAGTACGTAGGGAATATCCGTTGGCGCAATGGCCTGCAAATGCGGATCCAGCGGAAACGGGCCTTCGTCTTCCAGCGGAATGCCAATCCATTGTCTGAGCTGTGCATTAGCCGTAAACGTGTACGTTTGCAAATCGAGGTCCCAGGTACCCAGTTCGGCGGCTTCCAGGGCAAATTCCAGTTGTTTTTTGCTTTCTTCGAGTTGTTTGAGATTCTTTACTTTTTCGGTGGTTTCGGTACAGGCCACAAATACCCCCGCAGCGTTACCATATTCGTCGTATACCGGACTGTAGCTGAATGTCCAGTAGACATCTTCCAGTTTGCCATTGCGGTAAATCGGAATCAGCTGGTCTTCGTTCCAACTGGCCTCGCCGGTAGTCAATGCCTGATCAATCAGCGGCTTGATGGTGTCCCATATTTCGGGCCATACCTCGCTGCCAGGCTTTCCCAAGGCGTAGGGATGTTTGCCGTCGGCTCCGAGGCTGGGTCGGTAAGCGTCATTGTAAAAGCACAGCAACTCAGGTCCCCAGAACAGGAACATCGGAAACCGTGAGTGAAGAATGAGGTTGAGCGTGATAAGCAGGCTTTGCGGCCAGGTGTCAGGTGTGCCCAGAGAAGTTTGCGACCAGTTGTACTCCCGAACTCGCTGCCCCATTTCGCCACCTCCAGAGAGAACAACGGGTTTGACCGACTGATTGCTGACTTTCATATTTGTTTGTTGGACTATAATAGCCTAAAACTACCTAATTAATTGATAGAAATATAAATAAAATGAATGAGAACTGCTCAGAAAAAGCGTTTATTTACGGATTGTTGCCTTAAAAGCGATGGGCTATGGTTGGGTAGCCCATTATTAAAATAACTCAGTGCGCCGCTTCTTGTTTGAGCCTGTGCCAAATAATATCTTTTGAAAAGACAAAACCTACAGATTAACTTGATGATACAAGGTAGATGCTTCCAGTTGTTTTTGGGAATCAGTGTTCTGCTGGGCCTGCAACAAAGTCAGGCTCAGCCAGACAAGCGACTGAGAGAATACGGCATCCGCATCGGCGTTATCCCTACGGGTCCGCTCAATGCCATTACGGATGTGCCCGGTGTGCGGGTAGGGCAAGTGACGCTCAGTGAAGGAAACAACATCCGGACTGGCGTTACGGCTATTTTACCGCATACGGGCAATCAGTTTCAGCAGAAAAGTCCGGCTGCGATGTACATTGGCAACGGATTTGGCAAACTGACCGGCTATAGCCAGGTAGAGGAACTGGGCACGCTGGAAACCCCTATCGTACTCACAAATACGCTCAATGTGGCAACAGCCGTAGACGCCCTGGTAGAGTATACCCTGACACAGCCAGGCAACGAAGATGTTCGGTCGGTAAATGCAGTAGTTGGAGAAACCAACGACGGCTATCTGAACGACATTCGCGGGAGGCATGTAACCCGGCAACACGTACTGGCTGCCATTGGCAAAGCTACTTCCGGGCCGGTAGAAGAAGGCAATGTGGGAGCCGGTACCGGTACGATCTGTTTTGGATTCAAGGGAGGCATCGGGACTTCTTCACGCAAGCTGCCCGCTTCGCTCGGCGGCTACACGGTGGGTGTGCTGGTGCAAACCAATTTTGGCGGAAACCTGCAAATTGCCGGTGTACCCGTAGGTGAGCTATTGGGTACATACGATTTTAAAACCCGGTTAGATGGTTCTTGCATGATGGTGGTGCTTACCGATGCGCCACTGGATGCACGTAACCTGAAGCGCCTCGCCAAGCGGGCTTTTATGGGACTGGCCCAGACGGGCGGCATTGCTTCTAATGGGAGCGGCGATTATGTGATTGCGGTGTCTACGGCTTATCAGATTGCCAACCAAAGCGAAAATGCCCTGGAATCGGTGCAGGTGCTGCGCAACGACAATGTGTCGCCGCTGTTTATGGCCGCCATTGAGGCCACCGAAGAAGCGATCATCAATTCGCTTTTTGCAGCGAAAACGCTGGAAGGCTATCAGGGTCACCGCATGGAAGAACTGCCTGAAAAGCAGGTGGTGGAATGGCTCAAAAAAGCGCAGAAGGTTCGTTGACAGGGTAGGACTTTTATTTTTTAGGATTGTAGGCGTAATGAGAGGCACAAGCCTATAAACAACCGGGCAGGGTTTTCGGCTAGAGGTGCCATGGATTACACCTTGGTCTGTGGCTCACAGAGCAGGGAAGTATGGACGGAAGCGATGCAGCTACGAATGCTACTAGTTGAAGATAAACTTGAAATAACACACAACCTGAATGAAGTGAACTTGCCGTTTGTTTTCACACAGCTCAAAAAAATAGTATCTCCGAAAAGTGAAAAACCCCGGTTGTTGCTTGTCTGACCCGACAGGGTCGTGTGATTTTCGGTGATGTTTTGTATTTTGCGGTACAAAGACATGCCTATACCCGCAACTAGATTCGTACGAATAGCAGATGAAAACAGCTTTTGTTCATTGCCTTGTTTGGATTGCCTCGCTGATTGGGATGCTCAGCGTAACCCCGCTTTTTGTAGCGAGTCCCTGCCCTGCCGATCCACAAGTAAGCATGCTGCAAACAAAACCGATCACCATTGCGGCTGCTTCTGATCTGCGGTTTGCCATGGATTCGCTGGTGGCTGTTTTCAAAAAAACGCATCCTAATCAGAAAGTAACGGTTGTTTATGGTTCGTCGGGCAAGTTTTTTCAGCAGATTGTCAACGGGGCTCCGTTTGATGTGTTTTTCTCGGCCGATAAGGAATACCCGCAACAATTGCAGGATAAGAAGCTGACCGCTTCGCCCATTCAGCTTTACGCCATTGGCCGCCTGGTGTTGTGGAGCAAAAAGACCAAGCCGAACGGGATGAATGCTTTGTTGGGAACATCGGTGAAAAAGATAGCCATTGCCAACCCGGACCATGCGCCGTATGGCAAGCGGGCCAAAGAATGCCTGATTCACTACAACCTGTATGAAAAAGTGAAATCGCGGCTGGTGTTCGGCGAAAACATCTCACAAGCAACCCAATATGCTTCTACAGGTGCGGCGGACATGGGCATTCTGGCCTTATCGCTGGCGCTGAGTCCGGAATTGCAAAAGCAGGGTTCGTATTTTCTGATTCCTGCCGATTCGCATACGCCTCTGGAACAAGCCTATGTGGTATTAAAACCCGGGAGTCAGAATCCGGCAGCGCAGGCTTTTGCTTCGTTTGTTTCTTCCGCATCGGCTCAGGCCGTCTTGAAAGAATACGGATTTTCCCTTCCTGGCAAAAGATAAGCTGGCTTATGGAAGAATACATACAAACCCTGGTACTTACTTTCAAGCTGGCTGGACTGACCACCCTGATTCTGTTACTTTTAGGCATTCCTATCGCTTACCTGCTGGCTTTCGGCAAGTTTCGTTTCAAAACCTGGATCGAGGCCCTGATCAGTTTGCCGCTGGTGTTGCCTCCCACCGTGCTGGGGTTTTACCTGCTGGTGTCTTTCAGTCCGGAAAACTGGCTGGGGCACTGGCTGGACAGCTACCTGAATACTTCGCTGAATTTTACTTTTTCGGGTATTCTCATCGGGTCGGTGGTTTATAGTTTGCCGTTTATGATACATCCCATTCAGGCAGCCTTTGAAAGTTTCCCTACACTGCTGATCGAAGCTTCCTACACGATGGGCAAGTCCCGGCTAACAACGCTCTGGCGCGTGATTCTGCCCAACATCATTCCGTCGTTGCTTAGCGGCATTGTGTTGTCGTTTGCACATACCATAGGCGAGTTTGGGGTCATACTCATGATTGGTGGAAGCATTCCCGGCGAAACCCGCGTGGCTTCCATTGCCATCTACGATCTGGTGGAAAACATGAAATACGACCAAGCCAATACCTATGCCTTGGTCTTATTGCTGATTTCGTTTGTACTGCTGGTGTTGCTTTACCTGGTTTCGCGTAAATTACAGTCGCGCCAACTGCTCTGATTTTTATGATTGATTTGCATTTACAAAAAAAGCTACATACTTCGGAAGGTGATCAGTTGCTGGATGTGGCTTTTCGGGTCAGAGAAGGCAGTTTGCTGGCATTGTACGGCGAGTCGGGTGTGGGCAAAACCACACTTTTGCGTATGCTGGCCGGGCTTACCTTGCCCGATGGCGGATACATTCGCGTAGCTGGAAAAAGCTGGTTTGAACAGACTCCGTATCTGCATCTGCCTCCCCAGAAAAGGGAAGTCGGATTGGTATTTCAGCAGTACGCCTTGTTTCCGCACATGACTGTGCGCCAGAATCTGGAATACGCGTTGGAGACATCCAGCGACCAAGCCTGGGTGAACGAACTCCTGCAACTGAGCCAGTTGACCGAGCTGGCGCATCGAAGGCCGTCGGCACTTTCGGGGGGGCAGCAGCAACGGGTGGCGTTGATCCGTGCCCTGGCTCGCAAACCCCGCATTTTATTACTGGACGAACCCTTGTCGTCACTCGATTCGCCAACGCGGCGGCGGTTGCAGCAAGAGATTCGTCGCCTGCATGAACATTTCCGCATGACAACCCTGCTGGTGAGCCATGATGCCGACGAAGTGGCCCGGATGGCCGATGAAGTCATTGTGCTGGAGCGGGGGAAAATCAGTCAGCAGGGCCATCCGTTCACGTTGTTTCCGCAGCACCCCAATACAATTCAAGCCGAAGGTGCCCAAGTGGTATGGATACAGGGAACCATCCGCACAATCACGGCTTCTGATAAAGGCTGGGTGCTCGGTTTGGAAATGAGCACAGGTTTGCAACAGATTCAGGTACAGACAGATGTATCTGTACATTGGCAGGCAGGCGATTTGGTTACGCTGCCGCTTTCTGTTTCGCCTCCTTTGGCAAGCCAGATACAAAAGCTATAAATTATACAAAAACTATAAATTATACAAAAACTATAAATTAAGGTGAGTTATGAGGTTTGTAAGTTCAACGATCTCTCTCTTTGTGACTTCCTCCTTTTCTATCTCTTCAATCTGACAGAGAAAATAGTATCTTTTCAAAAGGCAAAACCCCCGGTGTGTGGATTGGCGTAACCTGCGAGAAATTCTGGCACGCCGATTTACGCCAATTAAATCAGGTGAAAAATAGTGTTTTCTCAAAAGCAAAACGGGGCCGCTTGCTTATCCCGGCCGATTACATTGATAAATTCTATGGTTTACGTTGTTTTAATCTAACAATTTTGCAAAGGATGGGTTTCTGTTTTTAGAAAGATACTATTTTCAGTTTAACGAAAGCGTTTTCAGAATCCCTCATCCTGCTGATTTTTACTGGTTAGGAGAATCGAGGTTTTTACTTTTTTGTGCATACTATTTTCCGCAACTGCTTTCAGATAAATCTGAGCTTTATCCCGGGATGCATTATGAAAAAATGAACGGAGCCTTTATCTTGCGAAAGATGGACCGATGCGTACTTTTCATCCTGCAACACGGCACATTGTGATTTATTTTTGAAAGCGGATGAAGCGTTCTGGAGCCGTCTAAGTCATGGAGCAACATACACCTGAATTTTCTTTTTTAGCCGGAGGAGGCGAAATCGGAGCTTTAATCAATACGCGCGACTGGTCGCAAACCCCACTGGGCACACCCGACACCTGGCCGCAAAGCCTGCGCACCACCCTAAGCATACTGCTAAATTCCCGCTTTCCGATGTTCTTGTTCTGGGGGCCGCAGCATCTGTGCTTTTATAACGATGCCTACCGGCCCAGCCTGGGCGAAAACGGACGGCATCCGATGGCGTTGGGCATGCCCGGTGCCGAAGCCTGGCCCGATATATGGCCCGACATCCAGCCGCTGGTGAGCCAGGTACTTGCCGGAGGGCCTTCGACCTATTCAGAAGACAAACGATTGCCCATTTTTCGCAACGGTGTACTGGACGAAGTGTACTGGACGGCCAGCTATAGCCCCATTACCGACGAAAAGGGCGACATTGCGGGTGTGTTTGTGGCCTGCTTCGAATCGACCCACAAGGTACGCTACATGCAGCAGGAAACCGAAAGCAGGCAACAACTGGAGTTTGCCATTGAAGCTACCGAGCTAGGCACCTGGGATCTGAATCCGGTTACCGGAAAATTTGTCGCAAATGCCCGCCTCAAAGAATGGTTTGGCTTGAAACCGGAAGACGAAATACCGCTTCAGCTGGCCATTGATGTGATTGTCGAATCGGATCGGGAACGGGTGGCTGCGGCCATTGCCGAAGCGATGCAATTTTCGTCGGGAGGACTTTATGAAACCGAGTACACAATCCTTCATCCGGAAACCGCCGTCCCACGTATTGTACGTGCCAAAGGACGAGCCTGGTTCGGTGCCGATCAGACGGTTTATCGTTTCAATGGCACCCTGCAAGACATCACCCGGCAGGCACTGACTCTGCAGCGAATGGCAGAAAGCCAGCGACAACTGCTTTCTTTGTTTGAGCAGTCGCCGGTAGCCATTGCCATCATCGACAAACACCAGCTCACGTTTCGGATGGCTAATCCGTTCTATGGGCAACTGGTGGGGCGTACGCTGGACCAGATCATCGGGAAGCCCATGCTTGAAGCTTTGCCGGAAATTGCCGGACAAGGATTTGACAAATTGCTGGAAGAGGTGATTGCGACTGGCATTCCTTACGTATCAAGGCAAGTATCGGTCGATCTGAAAAAGAATGAACAAATAAGCACTGTATATGTAGATCTGGCTTATCAGCCCTACCGTGGCATCAGTGAGAATATTGAAGGCGTGCTGGTTATCGCTACTGATGTTACCGAACAGGTAGAGGCGCGTGCCGAAATCGAAGAACGAGAAGCTAAGTTTCGCACGCTGATTGAACAGGCTCCTTTTGCTACCGCTTTGTATGTGGGTACCGACCTGATTATCGACACCGCAAACGATGCCATGATACACTTGTGGGGAAAAACACCGGCTGTCATAGGCATGCGATTGGAAAAGGCCCTGCCAGAGCTGGAGGGACAGCCCTTTGTTGATCTGTTGCAAGAGGTGATGCGTACCGGGGTGGCCTATCATGCCAAAGACCAGCACGCCGACCTGGTTGTAGATGGAAAACTGCAACGGTTCTGGTTTAACTTCACCTACAAACCCCTGCGCAATGCTGCAGGAGAGATATACGCGATTTTGAACATGGCCGTGGATGTTAGTGAACAGGTACAAGCCCGCCAACAGATCGAAGAGGCCGAAACCCGTTTGCTGGGAGCCATTGAGCTGGCGGAGCTGGGAACCTGGACCATTGATATTCAAGGAGGAAAGATCATCTATTCTGAACGACTGAAAGAATGGCTGGGTGTAGAAGGCGCCGATCTGGAAATCATGAATTCGCCGCGCATTCATCCCAGAGACCGGCAGCGGGTAGGGCAGGCAATGGCTGAGGCAATAGCCAAAGGCGGTTCTGGCAAGTTTAATCAGGTCTACACCATTATTCACCATAAAACTGGATATGAACGCATTATACATGCGCTTGGTCAGGCGGTTTTTGATGCGCAGGGCAATGCGTTGTACATAACAGGCACTGCTCAGGATGTCACCATTCAGCAACAGCTTCAGTTGGCCCTGACCCAGAAAGTGCAGGAGCGGACCGAAGAGCTGGCCGCTACGAATGAAGAATTGCAGGCTACCAATGAAGAACTGGCCGAAGCGAATCAAAATTTGCGTCGTTCCAACGAAGAACTGGCGCAATACGCCTACGTAGCCAGCCATGACCTTCAGGAGCCGTTGCGAAAAATCCAGGTATTTTCCGGGATGCTGGGCAAGTCGGGGGTGTTAACCGACAAAGACCAACTGGCGGTTGGTAAAATTATCCAATCGGCGTTCCGTATGAGTAACCTGATCCGGGATCTGCTGGAGTTTTCGAACCTGACCCATACCGATTCGCTGGCGTTGTCCGTCAATCTGACAGAAGTGGCCCAGAGCATTGAAAAAGACTTTGAACTGATTATCTCCGAAAAGAATGCCGTTATCCGCATTGACCCCTTGCCAACCATAGAAGCTACACCCTTGCGGATGAACCAGTTGTTTTATAACCTGATCGGCAATGCGCTGAAGTTTACGCTAAAAGAACGCCAACCGCAGATTTACATTCAGGCCAGTACCCTGACGGAAGAACAACTCGAGCCCTTTATCAAGAAGCCGTTGCCTTTTGCCAAGTACTACCGCATCAGCATTGCCGACAATGGGATTGGCTTTGAAGCTGACTATGCCGAACACATTTTTGAAGTATTCAAGCGGCTGCATACGCGTGATACCTACTCGGGATCGGGCATCGGACTGGCTTTGTGTCGCCGCATTGTGGCTAACATGGGCGGTGTACTTTATGCCGAATCAGTCGTAGGAGAGGGGTCTGTGTTCCATATCATCCTGCCCGACAAACAAACCGAGACATAACTCAGAAAGACATGTTTTGGTTAAGGTGGGGTTTTGACTTTCAAAACGATGCTATTTCGTTCCCGTTCCGCCTTACCCAATGGGTGTTCAAACTCACGGAGCCATTTCTTTGGCTATTTTTTCTTTTCTGCTCTTTTGGACAAGCATACCGATGTGGCGCTCCCCAAGCCCTCTCTTTCTGAGATGAGATCCCTGTGTACCGGGATTTAGGAATTAGATTTATGTCTTGCCAAGTTAGTATGCTGCTTTTTGTAGGTGCATCGCTGCAAATGCGTGACGATGCCTATGAAACGACAAAAATGAGAACGGAAAATAGTATATTCAGAAAAGGCAAAACTACCCGCCTTGCTAATGTCAGACAGTTGCAAAAACAAGTGGGCTAATTTGCAGATAAATCAAAGCAGGGTTTTGCTTTGTTGAAAGATACTATTTTTTTGTCTCATTGATAGCAGTCATCTTAGTCCGGATAGCAGAAAGTTTTTCTTTACTGAGTTGATTTACAGTTGGTCGGAAGGCCAGGCTGATCAGTCTGAAATCAGGGAATGCGGTTGTAGTAAAATTTTCCGGCAGGTTTGTATGTGATTTAAACGCTACTTTGCTGAATAAAAATTACATGGCAAAATCGTTGAATTTTAACCGAAAACATGGATAATGACGAAAAAATAGCGAAATTTATTTATATAGCAATCCTGATCCACGGCCAGCTCTCTTTATAGGAAGTCATACCCGCTGAATTCATTGGTGTGGTGTAATATTTTTTGAAAATAACCTTTGCCAGGAGAGTATTTCCTGTTGCCACGGAAGAATGAGACGTTTGTACGTATTGATTTTGCTCTTTTACTCAGTACGCATCTGTCTGGCGCAGTCACCTCCGGTAGATAGTCTGAAGAATGCGTTTGTGCGTACAGAGCCTTCCCAATACAAAGCATTCTTTGATGTACTGGATGAACACCTGAAGAACCTTTCGCTGGAACAGGCTCTTGCCGTCATTGAGCACTTCCGATCTTTGCCAACCTCCGAACAATCTCCAAACCTGGACTATTTCCTTACCAACTCTCTGTTTCATATTTATCAGTTACACAAGCAGTACGCTACTGCCGATAACTTGCTTCAGAAAAATCTGACATACGCACAGGCGCAAAAGTTGCCCTTGGAGCAGGCCCATACCTTGCGGGAGTTAGGGTATTTATACAACGAATTGCACAAATATCCGGAGGCCAGCCGGTACATGGAGCAGGCCTCTGAGCTGTATCAGCAACTGGGTTGGCAGCGGCGTGCCAGCCTTATGTTGTATGCCATGGGCGATGCGTGTTATAAATACAACGAAAGGAAAGGGTGTGAGGAATACTTTCTGCGCGCCCTGGTCATGGGAGTCGATTCGATGCCCTTGCGGACTCGGATAAGCAGTTACAATACGCTGGGACTGATCAAACGTTCACAACGCAAGTATGAGTCGGCCATCTCTTACTTTCAAAAGACGCTGGATATTGCTATTGCCGTACAGGACTCTGCCTGGATCAATATCGCCAAAGGAAACATAGGCATTTGTTTTGTAAGCCTGGGTAAGCCTGATGAGGCCTTGGCTTACCTGGAATATGATCTGAAAACGAGCCTTCAATCCAGCGACTGGTCAACGGCTGCCAGTGACTGTTATGCCATTGGAAATGCGTATCGTCTGAAAAACAACCTGACTCAGGCATTGCGTTATTATTTGCATGCGGCTGAAATTGCAAAAAAAGACAATGATCTGCCGGTATTGGGAGACATATACAAAAACCTGTCGCAAACCTACCAGCAGGCAAAGCAATTGGAAAAGTCGCTGACTTACCTGCAGTTGCATGTGCAGGTGAGTGATTCACTGGCTCAGCAGCACAAGGAGATTGCCATCATCAAAGCCCAGTCGTCGTTTGACTTACAGAAAAAGGAACTGGAACTCAAAAATCTCTTTGACCAGGAGCATCGCCGGGAACAAATCATGGTATTTGTTTTTGTAGCCTCCGGATTGCTAGTGCTGGCACTGCTGTTAACCTTGCAGGTATATCAGAAGATAAAGGTGAATCGGCTATTATCCGGGCAGAAGCAAGAACTGGAAGAAAAGAATGAGCAACTGGAAATTCAGCGCCTGGAGATTGAAAGCCAGAATGAAGAGCTCACCCAAAACCAGGAGGAGATTGCAACGCAACGGGATTTGCTCTCTGTCCAAAACCGGGAGTTGCACCGGGTGCAGGAGATCATTACCCTACAGAATGAAGAAATCCAGATGAAAAACCTGCAACTGGAACAACAAGTGCAGGCCCGCACACAGAAACTGGTAGAATATACCCGCCAACTTCAGGAGTTTGCCTTCATTACGGCGCACAATCTGCGGGCACCCGTTGCCCAGATTCTGGGCCTGGGTCAGCTCTTGCATATGCCCGACAACCGACCGGATGAAGAAAAGCTCTACATCGAGAAAATGATAACATCTACGCAACAGCTTGACCAGATTGTAAAAGAGATGCATGATGTACTGGCCAATCAGACGCCGGAAGATTTGTGATGAGCCAAGGCAGGGTTTTGGGTTTTTAAAAGATACTATTTTGGACTACCTATTGAAACGGATTTTTTGGATTAACCCGATTCAATAACCCGTGTTTTACATACTTGGAGAGTTATTTTGTGTGACCTGTAAGGGTGAGCATCTGAAAAAAATGTCTACTGGAGTACTCTAAGGTAAATGTTCCAGTAGACATCCTGTTCCTATGTTAATTTTGTAGATGACGTACGTATCCTGAACGAATCAAGGCTTGTATTATCCGTGCTGTCATTCCGAAATTCGCACTTCCTATTCGTGTCATTTCTTTGCAATCCGGTACAATCTGCCCTGATCGGTAATGGCGTACAAAGCACCGTCTTTGCTTTCTGTCACATCGCGGAACCGCTGGTTCTCGTCGACAAGTAGTCGTTCTTCGCCTACTACTTTGTTGTTTTCAATCACCAGGCGGGCAATGTGCATGCTGCTGAGGCCACCGATAAACAGGTTGTTTTTCCACTCAGGAATGGCGTCACCGCTATAAAACGTAATGCCGCTGGGCGATAGCACCGGATCCCAGTAATACACAGGTTGCTCCATACCCGCTTGCTGTTGAATGGCACCGCCTATTTTCTCTCCCGAATATTCAATGCCATACGTAATGGTAGGCCAGCCGTAGTTTTTACCCGCTTCAATGCGGTTCAGCTCATCACCTCCGCGGGGACCAAACTCGGTTTCCCACAAGTCGCCTGTAACCGGGTGGAACGCAAGCCCCTGCACATTGCGATGTCCGTATGAGTACAGCTCAGGTTTGGCATCGGCCTTGCCTTCAAACGGATTTCCGGCAACCGGCTTTCCGTCTTTGGTAATGTGAATCACCTTGCCGAGACTGGAATTCAATTGCTGGGCTTGTGGCCGGGTAACCAGATCGGACCGTTCGCCGGTGCTGATGAAAAGATTACCGTCTTTGTCAAACACAATCCGGCCACCGTAATGCAATGTGCCTTTGTAGGCAGGCGTAGCGCGGTAAATGACCGTTGCACCTTCGATTTTTTTGTCATCGGCCGACAGTTTTCCCTTTGCAACCGCTGTCAGGTTACCTTCCGGGAGTGGTTCGGAAAACGTCCAGTACACCATTCGGTTCTGCGCAAAATCGGGATCAACCCGAAGACCCAGCAAGCCGCCCTGTCCTTCTGAATTAACCTTCGGAAGGCCTGTAATGGGAGCACTCAACTCACCGGCGTTGGTAGCGATGCGCATGGTTCCGGCCTTTTCCGTGATCAATAGACGTCCGTCGGGTAAAGGAGTAATACCCCAGGGATTTTTCAGGTCGCTGGCAAGTACCTTGCCTTCGTAGGGGGTCGTTGTTTTTATACTGCCAATGCGGGTTTGTCCCGGAAAGGCGGACGGGTATTTGGTATTGGGTTCCTTGGTTTCTACGGGTGGGCCGGTGGTGATGGCGGTGCTGTCTTTGGGTGTGTCCTTTGATTTTTCCGAAGGACTTTTTTCACAGGCTGTCAGCGTGATTGCCGCCGCCAGAAGTGTCAAGGCTGTTTTTGTGATCTGGTTTTGTTTCATGGTTTTAATACACTAGGCTTGGAAGGTTTGGTATATAATCAGATTGTTAAACAAATGTAGGGGTTTCTGGTTCGGTTTTACATTATTTTATCGCGCTAATGGTACTTTTTCAATTTCCAAAGATACTATTTCAAAACAATTGATTCCGTTGTAGACTTGTAAGGTGTTGATCATCAATTAGAATTAGTAAACTCTGCTTGGGAAAGACCGGTAGGCGGCTTATTTAACACAAAACCCCTGCCTCCGAAAGGCAAGGGTTTTGTGTTGGGTAAAGATAGTATTTTGAAACGAAAGCTTTAGCCGAGAGTGCAACAAAATGCGTCTTCGCAAGGTGTTAGATAGCCTGCCGAAAACGAATTGCGTTCTGATTTCGCCTTGGCAGTTTTCGTTGCGGAAGTTTTTTCCTCTTTGGGCATTTGTGTCTGCTCTTTTAACGAATTATGCGGAGTTACATAGCCGTCAAAGATGAAATCGCGTAGCAGGTTGACAGATGCCAGCGAATGAGAAGTTACCTGTTTTTGGGACTGCGCACCTTGACGGGTTGAAGTGGTTGTAGTACGTACAACGGTCCGGCGATTTTTGCGCATAGAGCCAAATAAGAAAAGCCAGACTTGCTTGATGGGGGAGTTTTGATTGAATGCACGATTCATGATAGTAAGCCGGTTTATGAACAGGTGATAAAATGCGAACAAATGAAATTAGATTTTCCTTGGATTGTATGTGAGGCAGAATTAATGCTGGGAAACATCCTGCACAAAAACTATGCCCGGGTAAAAAGCCAACAAACCCAAAGACATTTTTGTTCGTCTTGTGACAAATTGTTTTATGTACATGGGTAATCTGCCTTTTCCAAAAGGCACTCTAAACAGTAAAACTTTTCAAAAGAGGGTTGTTGGCATTAAGGCTCGGCAGAAAAGCATGATATGGTACAAAACGATTAAAAGAAATAATTATTTTAGGAAATTTTGAAATTTATTGTTCGTCGGCTTCGCTTTCAAAGCACAAAACCTCCGCATAGCATGCTATGCGGAGGTTTTGTGCTTTGAAAAGATACTATTTTTTTATGATTTGATTTCAAAGGCATCCGCATCCAGATAAGCTGGAAATGCAGCACGATATGTTTGGAGTTCGTTGCCACTTAACTCGATGGTCTGAATTACTTCTGTGTATTCGGCATGAAACAAAATCTCCCCGCGCGGACCGATTACCGTGGAGTCTCCACTATAGGGAATGTTTTTGCCATCCGCACCCACCCGATTAACACCTACCACATAAGCCAGATTTTCAATGGCACGGGCCCGTAGCAACGTGCTCCAGTGCAGGCGGCGCGCCTCGGGCCAGTTGGCTACGTACAAAATGCAGTCGGCGCTACCGGTGCCAGTGGCCGGCGGTTGCCGGCTCCACACCGGAAAGCGTAAGTCGTAACAAACCAGCGGCAAAAAACGCCAGCCTTTCAGCGTCGGAAAAATCACTTGCGAACCGCCCGTGTAGGTTTTGTGTTCGTGAGCCATCCGAAATAAGTGGCGTTTGTCGTAGCTTTCGTAACTGCCGTCGGGACGCATCCAGATCAGACGGTTGTAAAAATTGCCGTTTTCTTTGGCTACAAAACTGCCCGTCACAACGGCCTTTGTTTCAGCGGCCATCATTTTCATCCATTTGAACGTGGTCAGGTTCATGGGCTCGGCTACGGATGGGGCATTCATGGTAAAGCCCGTACTGAACATTTCCGGAAGCACAATCAAATCGGTAACGTCCTGAATGTTACGGATTTTTTCTTCCAGCGAATGCAGATTGGCCGTTATGTTTTCCCAGTAAAGTTCCGTTTGAATAAGCGTTACACGAATGTTTTCCATAAATGACCCGTACAAAGAATGACAATTGGTTGAGACAGCAGTGAACAAATATACCCAGCAGCACGAGAATAAACAAAGGAGGGTTTTGACTTTTGAAAAGATACTACTTTGCCGTTTGCCAGGTATGCGGGCTCAAATGAAAAAAGCCTTACTTAACTAAGTAAGGCTTTGGTAAAAACCGCTTTCGCGTTAACGTACAATGAGTTTTCCCTGCTGAGAGGTTTGTCCGTCGGTAACCAGAATGACGTACATTCCTTTTGAAAGCGCGTTGAGTTGCAACTTCAGCGTATTGCCTTCGAAGGAATTGTGCTGTATGGAAACGGTGCGGCCAGTCAGGTCTTTCAGGTAAATCATCGCTTTCTGATTGACAAACAATTCGGATGAAATCAAAACCGTTTGTTGGGCTGCCGCCGGATTCGGGTAAAGACTTAATTCTGTAGCCACTAAGGTTTCGGCAGAAGTCCGTGCTCCCGGATTTTGCGGGAATAAGACGGTTTTCGGAACGATATATGTTGCCAGTCCGCTGCCGTGACCTGAGTTTACCGTTCCGGGAATGCTGCTGTACAATTCGACACCACTCGCGTCGTATCCTGTTGAATGCAACAGTTCGATAGAATAATAGCCCGCCGCCGGGAAACTTACCCGCGTGCTACGCGTTCCAAACGCCCAGTTTTCTTCGTTGATCAGCACTTGCGCATTGTTTACAGTAAGTGCCATGTAGCCTTGTGAACTTACCGCAAAATCAACATCAATGGTGGAGTTGCCAGATTGAATGTCAAATTCGGGCTTGATCTGGATGAATCCACTCAGGCGAAGCACCGATGTCTGGATTGATTCGGCCGGAGCCCCGCTTCCGTCACCGCCCAGCCAAGCGGCCCAGTTGGCCGTGCTGGTCGTGGCACTTCCGTTGGGATAATCGATCGAAGTGGCAGTAAACGCAAATGCCGCATTCTGACCCGAAATGGCCGATCGGGAAGCATTCACCCCGTAACCGAACTGGGTGAAGAACTCGCCTTTCAGTCCGCTGCCTCCGGCAACCGGTCCGGAAGCGGTGGTCACTGACAAGGCAGTGCTGGTGGCCGAATTGTTGCCCGCCGCATCCCTGGCCCGCACACTCATCGAGTAAGCGGTGCTGGCAGCAAGGCCGGTGACGGCAAGGGAAGTGCTGGCCGTTGTGCCGATCGATGCGCCGTTTCGGAACACTTCGTAACCCGTTACGCCCACATTGTCCGTTGATGCATTCCAGGATAAAGTGAAGCCCGAGGACGTGATCGAGGAAGCTGCCAGGTTGGTCGGCACACTCGGAGCCTGGCTGTCGGAGGCTGTTGCCGTGGTGACTGCCAAGGTGTTGCTGGCTGGTGAAACGTTGCCGGCCGCGTCGCGGGCTTTGACCGAGAAAGAGTAAGCGGTGCTGGCACTCAGATTGGTAACAGTGAAGGAAGTGGTGTTGGAACTGCCCGCCAGCGTATTGCCATTGTAGATATCGTATCCGGTCACACCGACATTGTCGGTCGAAGCGGTCCAGGCCAGGCTGACGCTGGTGGCTGTTTTGCTGGGAGAGTTCAGGCTCGTTGGCGCACTGGGTGCCTGAGTATCAGGTGTTGAAGTGGCTGTTTTGAATAACACACTTACGGGCACTATGTAGGGTGTTTGTGCTGTTCCCCGTCCCGGATTGGAAGTTCCCGCGATGCTACTGTACAATTCTATTCCGCTGGCATCATAAGCGGTTCCGTGCAGCACCTCAATGGCATAGTAACCTGCTGCCGGGAAACTAACCCGCGCATTAGCGGTAGCAAATGCCCAGTTCGCTTCATCCAGAATGACTTGTGAGCCGTTTACAGTTAAGGCTGCATACCCCTGGGACGCCAACTGGAAGTCAACATCAATGGTGGAGTTGCCAGATTGAATGTCAAATTCGGGCTTGATCTGGATGAATCCACTCAGGCGAAGCACCGATGTCTGGATTGATTCGGCCGGAGCCCCGCTTCCGTCACCGCCCAGCCAAGCGGCCCAGTTGGCCGTGCTGGTCGTGGCACTTCCGTTGGGATAATCGATCGAAGTGGCAGTAAACGCAAATGCCGCATTCTGACCCGAAATGGCCGATCGGGAAGCATTCACCCCGTAACCGAACTGGGTGAAGAACTCGCCTTTCAGTCCGCTGCCTCCGGCAACCGGTCCGGAAGCGGTGGTCACTGACAAGGCAGTGCTGGTGGCCGAATTGTTGCCCGCCGCATCCCTGGCCCGCACACTCATCGAGTAAGCGGTGCTGGCAGCAAGGCCGGTGACGGCAAGGGAAGTGCTGGCCGTTGTGCCGATCGATGCGCCGTTTCGGAACACTTCGTAACCCGTTACGCCCACATTGTCCGTTGATGCATTCCAGGATAAAGTGAAGCCCGAGGACGTGATCGAGGAAGCTGCCAGGTTGGTCGGCACACTCGGAGCCTGGCTGTCGGAGGCTGTTGCCGTGGTGACTGCCAAGGTGTTGCTGGCTGGTGAAACGTTGCCGGCCGCGTCGCGGGCTTTGACCGAGAAAGAGTAAGCGGTGCTGGCACTCAGATTGGTAACAGTGAAGGAAGTGGTGTTGGAACTGCCCGCCAGCGTATTGCCATTGTAGATATCGTATCCGGTCACACCGACATTGTCGGTCGAAGCGGTCCAGGCCAGGCTGACGCTGGTGGCTGTTTTGCTGGGAGAGTTCAGGCTCGTTGGCGCACTGGGTGCTTGAGTGTCTGAAGCGGAACTTGTGGTTACCGAAAGCGCATTGCTTGCAACGGAAGAGTTTCCAGCGGCATCTTTGGCTCTGACGGTCATCGAATAGGCAGTGCCTGCGGTAAGGCCGGTTACACTGAAACTCGTGGCAGTAGTCAGGCCAATGGAAGTGCCATTGCGGAACACTTCATAACCGGTTACCGCGACATTGTCGGTTGCCGCTACCCAGGATAAAGTAAAGCTTGTGGCTGTAATGGCCGAAGCGGCTAAATTAGTAGGCGCACTGGGTGGCTGAGTATCCGAACTGGAGGTTCCGGCTTCGTAGCTGCCAATGTCAATGCCCGAACCAATCGGACGCGATTTGTATTCCTGATCAATGTTGGCGGTATTGCTGGTAGTACCGGCGTCAATGGCGGGGCTACCAGCCGCTAATCCGAAATAATTGCTGAATTGCGGGTTAACGGTGTTTATGCTCCCAAAGTTGGTGGTAGCATTGACAAACTTTACATACGACTGATTGTTCAACTGCTGAACCTGATTGTCGGATGATAAAATTCCTTCCTGAGGTCGGCCACTCACCATCTTCCCGGCAGGCCCGATAATGAGATTGTTACGCACATCGGCATCCGAAGGTACCAGCATCGCAAATCCACGGGCATTGGCGCTGTTCATCACCATGATGTTATTGTATACTTTTGAACCGGTGCTTGCATCCATATTCAGATCGCCATTCCAGCCAAACGCGTAATACTTAGATAATTCAGCGTTATTGTGGTAAAGGGTATTGTTGCGAACGGTGATATTATCACTTTGGTATACGTGCACCCCTCGGCCACCATTATTGAAGCTCAGGTTATTTTCCACCAGACTTGGATGGCTGTACCCACCCGACTGCCCGCCGCCCTGCTCATTACGGAAATCATCCAGGATAATTCCATTTCCGTCTACCGGAGTGCTGTATCCGGCCAATGGGTAGGGACAAGTATTTTCAAAACAAATGTTATTACGAATGATGACGCCCCAGTCGCCAGCGACATAGCTTGGGCTGTATTTGGGGTGATACACAGAAATGCCGCTGCCGTTCGGGTTGCCGGTATTTTTGGCGTTGTCACGAACAATGTTGTTTTCTACGATAAAGTATTCCCCGTTATTGACCTGGATGCCTGATGCGCCAATGTCGTGCACGAAACAGTTTTTGATGGTTACCCAATAGCTGTTGTCTGCCAAAATACCGAAAAAATAACTGTTTGCCGGGTTCTGGAAGGTTACTTCCAGGCCGTCTACTACAATGCCGGTGCAATTGGAAATGGAAACGACACTGCCGCCTGTGATGCTCTGAATAATGGCTTTGTGTTTGTTAATAGCCCGGATGGTGAGGACATTGTTCTTAGAGCCGGCTTTGTTGTTGATGCCGATTTCGCCTTCTACATAAATCCCGTCGTTGATATTGACAATATCGCCGGGCTGGGCTATGGCGCAGGCTTTGCCAATGGTACGGAATGCCCCGCCTGCACTATTGGATGTACCTGCATTGCTATCGCTGCCGTCGGTACGGACATAGTAATTGGTTGCCAATGTGCTGGCTAGTCCCCAAAGAAATAAGCTCAGGGTAGTTAAAAGTGTTCTCATGTAAATAGGGTTGTAAAGGTTTTAATCGTTAGAATCAGCTATTGTAAAGGAAAAAACAAGAATCAGGAACGAGTACGAATAAAAACAAGGAGATAAATTTAGGACTCTCAGGTATTTACCTTCTGTATCACCGTTGATAAAAATAGTATCTTTTAAATAGGCAAAACCTACCGTAATGAAGTGATGGCAAGGAAACGTGTATTAACACAAAAAAGCTTGGTACGCAATGGGGGAGGATGGTAGTTGAGCGATAAAACGCTGGCACGTAGAATGAAAACAGTAGAATCACTCATGGGGATGGATGAAAGAATGAATAAGATTTCCGTATGAAAGAAATGAGGCTTGGGTATAAGTCGAAAAGTACAAAAAATCTGTACCACAAGTAGTGTAAAAACAGGGTGCTCAGCTATTGAAAAACGCACAGAAGCTTTTGATAAACAGTATATTAGAAAGAGAAAGATGGACTCCTTGCCGATGCAGGTGGGCTTATCTTTCTGAATGATAGACACTTACTTGAAAATACCGATTTGCGTGCTGCACCTGCCAATGGAGTAAATACAGAATGAGCAAACGGAAGAAATATTTTTTACTTTTTTGTTAAATAACTCATAGTCAGCTTTTCTACCGCTTTTTCCAGGGTTTCGTTCTGTTTGGCAAAGCAAAAACGTAGCAATTTTAGGTCAGTTTTGTCCCGGTAAAAAACCGATAAAGGCACTGTAGCTACGCCTGTCTCTTTAGTGAGCCGAATGGCGTAATGGTAATCATCCTCGTCGCTTAAATGTGCGTACGAAGCCAGTACAAAATAACTGCCCCGGCTTGCTTTCATCTGAAAAGGCGTTTGTTGCATCAGCTCAAGAAAATAATCCCGCTTTTGCTGGTAAAACTGCGGCAGTAACTCGTAGGGAGCCGGATCTCTCAGGTACTCGGCCAGGGCAACTTGCAAAGGCGTGAATGAGGAGAAAGTAAGGTATTGGTGTATTTTCCGAAACTCGGCGGTGAGTGCCTTTGGGGCAATGCAGTATCCTAGCTTCCAGCCGGTTACGTGATATGTTTTTCCAAAGGATGAGATTACAAAACTTCGTTCGCGTAAATCGGGATAGCGAAGTACGCTTTGGTGCTGTTCTCCATCAAAAATAATGTGCTCATACACCTCATCACTGATCAGATAGATGTCGGTATCGCGTATCAACCCGGCCAATTGCCGCATATCCGATTGGGACAAAATGCTTCCGGTTGGGTTGTGCGGCGTATTGATGAGAATCGCTTTGGTTTTGGCAGAGATTTTTGCTTTCAGAAGTGCAAAGTCGATGGAGAAATCATCGGCTTTAAGCGAAATTCCCACCGGAATGCCGCCACTCAGTTCAATTGCCGGAATGTAACTGTCGTAACACGGCTCCAGTACAATGACCTCATCGCCCGGCCGCACCACGGCACTAATGGCCGCATACAATGCTTCCGTTCCACCGGATGTTACGGTTATATCACTTTCGGGATCAGGCGCATAACCGTAGCAACGTTCGGTTTTGATGGCAATCTGCTCACGCAGCGACAATAAGCCGGGCATGGGAGCATACTGATTGTGTCCGCTGGTCATGGCTTTGGCCACCAGTGCAATCAACTCATTGGAAGCGGCGAAATCAGGAAAGCCCTGTCCCAGATTAATGGCGTTGTGCTGCTGGGCCAACTGCGACATGACAGTAAAGATGGTAGTGCCCACATGGGGCAACTTGGAAGGCAACGGATTCAAGGAGTAAAGGTTTGGTATGGCAGCTACAAAAATAGTATCTTTTGAAATGCTAAAACCAGACTTGGCTAAATAATAAGTACAGAGCCAGAATAAAAGCACAGGTTGATTCACACGCACTTGGTAAATCCGTGTTCTGTTCTTTTCAATGCTAGGAACTTTTCCTTGCCAAGCCGGGGTTTTTCAAATTGAAAAGATACTATTTTCCCAATTACGGCCAAATGCCTATACTTGCAGGATAAACAGGATTGCAGGTTTTTACAAACGCATTTTTAAATCTTAATTTTTTACCGACTTATGTCTCTCAAATCTCAAATAGATGCTGATATCAAGCAGGCCATGCTAGCCAAGGAAAAAGATGCACTAATCGCCCTGCGGTCTATTAAGTCGCTGATTTTGCTCGAAGAAACCAAAGAAGGAGCCACAGGCGGTGACTTGAAAACCGAAGACGAGTTGAAATTATTAACCAAGGCGGCCAAACAACGCCGGGAATCAGCGGATATTTTCAAGACTCAGAACCGCGAAGACCTGGCAAGCAAAGAAATGGCCGAACTGGCCATTATCGAACGGTATTTGCCCAAACAACTATCAGCCGAGGAACTGGAAACCAAGGTAAAAGACATCATCGGTCGGGTAGGGGCAACCGGTCCTTCTGATATGGGAAAAGTGATGGGTGTAGCTACCAAAGAACTCGCCGGACAAACCGAAGGAAAACTGATTTCGGAAGCAGTAAAGCGGCTTTTGGTAAAGTAATCGAAAACAGAACGAAACGCTAAGCAAAAACCCCAGCTTTGATTGGGGTTTTTGCTTTTTGCAGGATACTATTTATTGAAGCCGATTTAAATGATTGTAAAACACGCTTTAGCTTGGTCGGGTAGTTGTAGGAGCAGGCATTGCGGTTGCCTTCCGACTGATTGGTTTAATCCAAGCCTTTCAGTTTTGGTCACATCTGTGTGCAACTGTTAATGAAAGAACAGATAACCCAACATGATTCCGGCAATAATGCCAACTAAATCCGCAATGAGGCCGACGACAATGGCGTAGCGAACGTTTTTGATACCCACCGAGCCAAAATAAAGGGCTACAATGTAAAAAGTCGTGTCAGCCGAGCCGTTGAAGATACACGCCACCCGACCTGCGAATGAATCAGCGCCGTATTGTTTCATCACATCAATCATCAGGCCGCGGGCGCCACTACCGCTGAAGGGTTTCATCAGTGCAACCGGCAGAGCAGGTACAAAGTCTGTGTTTATTCCCATGGCAACAAACACGCTGCCCAGCGCATTGACAATGTAATCCAATGTGCCCGAATTACGGAAAACACTGATTGCCACCAGCATACCCACCAGATACGGCAAAATTTTCAGCGAAGTGTCAAACCCGTTCCTGGCACCGTCGATGAACGCATCAAACACATTGATTCGCTTGCGAATGCCCCCCAGAATGAACGCAACAATGATGATAAACAGAATCAGCGGCCCAGCTACTTTCGAAAAAGTCTCCAACTGATCTTTATTAAGACCGGAAAGATACCAAAGCAACAAGCCTACAATGCCGGTGATGCCTACCAGCCACGCCAGCACAACCGGATGTAACAGATTGATTTTCTGCCAGATTGCTACCACTATCATGCCGACAAACGTAGTGATGTACGTTCCGATCAGGCAAGGAATGAAAACATCCGACGGATTGGCGGCACCAAGCAGGGCCCGCTGCGCCATAATGCTGAGCGGAATGAGCACCGGCCCGGCCGTATGCAGCACCAGAAACATGATCTGGGCGTTGGTGGCTGTTTCTTTTTCGGTATTCAGGTCCTGCAGGCTTTGCATTGCTCTTAATCCAAACGGCGTGGCGGCATTGTCGAGTCCCAGCATATTGGCCGAAAAGTTAATCATCATCTGCCCGCTGGCCGGATGACCTTTGGGAACTCCCGGAAACAACCGATTGAAAAACGGGCCGATGATCCGGGAAAGGAAGTGAATGGCGCCGGCCCGTTCGCCAATGTTCAGAATGCCCAGGAAAAACGTCATGATGCCCGCCAATGGCAACGCAATGTCCATAATGGCGATTTTAGCCATATCAAACGAGCCGTCGATGATAAGTTTGAAGATTTCGGTATCACCCAGGAAAATGTATTTGAACAATGCTACTGCAAAAGCGATGAGGAAAAAGGCAATCCAAACGTAATTAAGAGCCATTCGTTACAACGTTGAATGAGTGAATATTGAATGAAAAACAAAGGCCGGTTTTTGCTTTTCAAAAGATACTATTTTTCCGGGTAGTTGCACCTGAAAACCAACTTGCCTGGAATAACCCTCTTAAAATTGAGTCTATTCTAGCGAATGCAAAACGCCATTGATTACCGCATACCGGATTTGACCGTCTTTGGCCAAAAGAAAATGAGCCTCTTTGCCTTCACCTACCCTCGGACTGAACTCATCGCGAGATGAAATAATATGAATTGGAAGCGAAAAACCGGCGCGTTCTTCCGGCGTAACCTGATCCATCTGCACAGTGGTATAGCCTTGTTTTAGTAACTCCTTGGTATCCAGTTGTTTAAAATCGGCCATGCCCGACAATTGCTTCGGATACAGTTTTCCCTCCACCAGTTGCATTCCTTTGGCGTCCATTTCGTGGTAGCCGTAAAATACCGACAAATCGCCCCAGTCGTCTATCTGGCTGGTGTGGTAAAACCGGTTGGTGCCCGCTAAGGTTTTCTCAGTCCGGTTAATGCCCATGTCAACAAGGCTATCGTGAACCGCTACATTCTTCAGCAGCAAATCAAACAGTCCTTTTTCGTTGTGCGGAATTTCTGAGTATTCTTCTAAGGGTTCATTTGTATAACTTTTCGTTGCAATCTGGTAAAAAGCATCGAGCAGCAAAGT
The DNA here is from genome assembly GCA_963520985.1 of uncultured Sphingobacteriales bacterium. Taxonomy (GTDB): domain Bacteria; phylum Bacteroidota; class Bacteroidia; order Cytophagales; family 172606-1; genus Xanthocytophaga. The sequence goes on along the minus strand of CAUQTA010000008.1, from coordinate 43,731 downwards.
GAAATTGAGCTTGCGGATAACTTGTTTTTCCGGATCATTGGCATATCCTCCCGACTCCACGAGCACCGTACTGGTGCCCCATATCTGCATGTTTTCACCAAAGGCACGCGGCTCAAATTCGTCAGACCATCGACCCACCTGGTGCGGAATCAGCGTTTGCACATGTCGGTTAAGCTGCACGATGAGTTGGATGGCGCGTTTTCTGACGTCGTTTACCGTGTTTTTTGCATCAATCGGAGGAGCAAGAAATGAAATGGTAGCCGGGTAACGCGACTTGCCGGCCGTATACCGGATGTTCTGGTCATGTAAGTTAAAACCAAATTCGGGCTTCAGTTCATTTTGCAATTTTTTGAGTAACCGGGCTTCCGGCGTTTGCAGCTGCAAGGCATCTCGGTTCATATCAATGCCTTGCGCAGTACGTCTTTCGAATACTTCCGCACCATCCGGATTCAGCATCGGTACAAAGTACAATGTAAGTTCTGAGAGGATTTTGTTACGAAAAGAGTTTAATTTGTCTTTTTTCGCAAAAAAGTGAAAAATATCCAGCAGCGCCAGAGTGGCTGTTGCCTCATCGCCGTGCATTTGCGACCAAAGCAAAACCTTGGTAGGCCCGTGACCGGCTTTAAGTAAATAAATGTCCCGTTTCTGATGCGACTTTCCTATGATTCTGACCTCAAAGTTTTTATCTTGTTTCCATTGTTCCAGCACCGGAATCAATGCCTGATGTTTGAATCTGCGTTCCAGAAGGCGGTTTTCCTGATAAGCGGAATGCTGTTCGAAAAGCTGCTGGTAAAAATCGGACGAATTCATCGTTTTCTGTAAAAAAGTAAAAGACTTGGGTAAATTTCCATACGCTATCGGAAATAGCACTAAAAGCATGAAGGATACCAAGCGAGTCATGGCAGCAAGTTATGTTTTCTGCAAACAGTAAGCCATGAGAACAACCAAAAAAAGTGTGAGGTTTTACGTGGTATTTGTTAATGTAGTTTTTTTTGGTCGAAAAAATTATATTTTTAGTCGAAAAAATACTAAATTTGATAAGTAAACCCATAACTTCGATTCACCGCTCTATTCAATTATTTACCCATCGTTCATTTGAAAAAAGTTTGACTATGAAAGAATTATATTCACAATGGCTGCGTATCCAATGTGAATCTTGGATGAAAGAAAGCCTGCCGGAGTTGTTTCAGGGGTATTACAAACGGGCAAAAAAACTAGTTGTGGCGCAAGAAGAGAATGCAGGAGTTGAAGAAGAATGTTTGCTTTCACAAATAGATGTGTCTGTAGGACCTTGGCTTGGGGTCTACTTTCACTTTAAAGAACCGGGTGAACGTATTTGTCCGTTGGAGAAATGCAGTTTGAGTCAATTACGTGAACACGGAAATCTGGTTCTGATTGTTCGTTGTGTAGAAGATTTTAAAACATTAATGCAGAATTATTTCTACTCTTATATTAATAGCTCTGTCCTTTCTTACGCCGCAAAGTCGGCTTAATGAAACAACTCAAAGTTGTCGTTTTTAGAGTTTGGTTTATCTTTAATCTAAAATCTGCAACTTTGAGTTGTTCATCTGTTTCTAGCCAATTGCCTGTGTCAAATCGGCAAGCAAGTCTTCAATGTCTTCAATTCCTACGCTAAGCCGGATCAGGGTATCTTTTAACCCGGATTGCATGCGTTCTTCTTTGGGAATGCTGGCATGGGTCATCGTGGCCGGATGCGTCACCAGACTTTCCACTCCTCCCAGCGATTCTCCCAGCGAAAACACCTGAAAGCTTGACATGACGCGTATGGCTTCTTCCAGATCGTCTCCTTTTAAAGTAAACGAAACCATGCCTCCAAAATCGCGCATCTGACTTTTGGCCGGATGAGTGGAAAAGCCGGGATAGTTTACTGTATCTACTTTGGGATGATTAGCCAGGAAATCGGCTACTGCGCGACCATTCTCACAATGGCGCTGCATACGCACATGCAACGTTTTCAAGCCGCGTAACACCAGAAAACAATCCTGAGGGCCCGGCACGGCACCACTGGCATTCTGAATAAAGGCCAATCGCTGCGCCAACTCATCATCGTTGGTAATGACGGCTCCCATCACCGTATCCGAATGCCCCCCCAGGTATTTGGTAACCGAATGCATCACCAGGTCGGCACCCAGGTCCAGCGGATTTTGCAGATACGGCGTGGCAAAGGTATTGTCTACTGCCAGCAAAATGCGATGTTTTTTTGCGAGCAAACCCGCCGCCTGAATGTCAATCAACCGCATGAGCGGATTGGTTGGCGTTTCGAGCCACAGCATCCGAGTATTGGCATTGATGTGATGTTCGACAGAAGCCATATCCTGCATCGGGATGAAATGAAACTTCAAACCGAAATTGCCGAAGATCTTGGTGAAAATCCGGTACGAGCCGCCGTACAAATCGTTGGTCGCAATAATTTCATCGCCCGGTTTGAACAGTTTCAGAATGGCATCGGTAGCGGCCAGACCCGAAGCGTAACAGAGACCGTGCTTGCCGTTTTCCAGTGCGGCCAACGCGGCTTGCAAGGCATTACGGGTTGGGTTTTGGGTACGGGCATATTCATAGCCTTTGTGCTTGCCGGGAGCTTCCTGCACATAGGTGGATGTCTGATAGATGGGCGTCATGATGGCACCCGTCGTTGGGTCGGGTTCTACGCCGGCGTGGATAGCTTTGGTTGCAAATTTCATACGATCATTGGCCCTTGTTTTAAGATGGGCAGGTTTTGGCGTGAATGAAGATACTATTTTATCCCCCTCGCCTCGTGCAAGGGGATTTGACAAAGCTAAAATTTTATAGGGAAAACAAAAACCCGCCAGCAAAACCGGCGGGTTTTCGAAAACCAATAAACTCCTCTTCACTAAAATTTTTAAGTTTCCATAGTTGTATACAGGTACAATTCGATTTTAATTTTGTTGTGTAATGGCAAAACGCAAAGGCAGTGAATAACGCACGGAAACATTTCTTCCATTCTGTTTACCTGGTTTCCAGTTTGGCATTTTGCCTATTACACGTAATGCTTCTTTATCACAATCTGCATCAATACCTTTGGCCAGTTGAATATCTGTAACCTCACCTTTTGAACTAATGACAAAACTTACATACACCACTCCTGATATGCCTTTTTGCTGAGCAGAATTAGGAAAATGTAGGTTTGAAGACAAGAACTTAATCAACGCTTCTTGGCCGCCTGGAAACTGCGGCATTTGCTCGGCAGTTACAAAGATCTCATTATCTGTTTTTTCAAAAAGTTCTTCTACACTTGTTTTTGTTCCAACACCTAAATCTAAATTATCACCATCAGGGGCATCTCCATCTACGTTTACGGTAGAGATAATCTTATCTACTAAGTCTTCATTTTTTGTTAAATCTTCCTGTGGTGTGGCTTCTTCTTCGGTAACTACTTGCATTTCCATCCAGGCTGCACTGGCAATAGGTTTAGGAGCTGGAGGAGGAGGAAGAGTTGGTGGAGGTTCAACAGCTGGAGGCTCTGGTACATTTGTTAATACTACAGGACCTGTTTCTTCTATTATATCGCTAGAAGAATAGGCAAACGCATTCCAAAGCACAGCCAGGATAAGGCCAAACGCCGTAACCCCAATAACGGTAGCTTTCTGAAGGTACTTTTTGTGAATGGTACGTAACTCGTAGGCGCCATAACTTTTGTTGCGGTGCTCAAATACAAGATCAGTTAAAGATAGGGCAATAGTGTCTGCTTTTTCCATGACATATGGATAGTTAAAAGTGAACAAAGAAACTATTGCAACGCGCTGCTACAGAATAGATGCGGTTAGGGAGGGTTTTCCATAAATAAAAATGAAAAAAAATCTGTAGCGGAAGGGTTTTATTGTTAAGTTATTGATTATTAACGCTTTGTTTTGATGAAAAATATTTTAGGATTACGCAAAGGGGAGGTTTTGAAGAAGAAAAAGATACTATTTTCCAATGACTACCGATCATTCGGCGTCTTTGAACCAGTCTTTGTACATGACATAATTGTTAGCGGTACGAAGAAAAATCTCGGATTGTTCGGGGCTCACGTTTTTCAGGAAACGTGCCGGGTTACCGCCGTAAATAGTGCCTTCTTCCACTACCGTATTTTGCAATATAATGGCTCCGGCGGCCACAATGGCATTTTTCTTAATCACAGCGCCATCCATGACAATGGCACCCATCCCAATGAGTACTTCGTCTTCGATGGTGCAGCCGTGCACAATGGCATTGTGCGCAATGGAAACGTAATTGCCGATGACCGTCTTGTGACGCTGGTACGTGCAGTGAATCACGGCGCCATCCTGGATATTGGAATGATGCCCAATCGTGATCGAATTGACATCGCCCCGCACCACGGCATTGAACCACACGCTGCAAAAATCGCCCATTGTCACTTCTCCGACTACCGTTGCGTTGGGAGCGATGAAACAGTCGTTTCCGATTTGAGGAGATATGCCGCGTACAGGTAAGATGAGAGCCATGCCAGAAGAGATTGAGTGGAAAAACAAAAATAGTATCTTTTTGAATGACAAAACAGGCCGCTGCTATTTTCTGCACCAATGATTTCTGTCATGTACTTTTCTGATTATTTTTGTTTGGATTAATTCTAAATAGACTCTATCTTTGTCATGTTCATCGCAATTCCTGGATTACATGTGCAAAAACACCATCCCTTCCAATATTTCCTCTTATCATGAAGTTTTCCGCACTGCTGCGGGTTGTGTATCGCAATCAGACACCGAAAAGTTACTTCTGGTCGAATTTGCCGGGAAACAGGCCCGTTATGACATCCGCTGTTTTTTGCGTTTGAAAAAAGCCATCTTTCGCATTGATCTGGAAGCCATGGCCACCGAGACCTCGCGTGGCACAGACATAGAGATCATTCGGTTGTGTGCCTGTGAGCATTGTTATGTGCTGACTTTGAGCGAAATCCTGGCTTTTCGCGAATTATTGGAAGGGACATTTGTCATGTTTGAGCTGAATAGCATCATTCAGGAAAGAATCTACGCGCTGCCTGTTTATTCTTAAAACAAGCGGGGGCTTTTGCTTCTTAAATCCTACTATTTTCCGGGTTGAGTGTCATTTTCAGGCATGCTTTCATCGCTAATTCTATTCAGATTAGTTATAAATTTCCTAAAAAGAAATCCCTGATTGGCGATTTGAACAGAATATACTTACTTTTGGTTTAACTCATGAATTCCATTCAGAACCTTCAAAAATAGACGTATATGAAAGATTTAATGCGATTAAAAAGCTTGCTTAGCACCGAGGTAGAAGTGTTGCTAAACAACCAGATCAAAATGGAGGCTTATAACTCGTCGGTCTATCTGGCAATGGCTTCCTGGTGCGACCGTAACGGGTTTGACTACAGTGCCGAGCATTTTTACAAACAAGCCGAAGATGAACGTGACCACATGCTTCGCTTTTTCAAATATGTATGCGATATGGGCGGAACAGCCGTTTCGCCAGCCGTAGACAGCATTCCGCAGGAGTTTGAATCGTTCCGCGAGGTATTTGAAATGGCCCTGGAACTGGAAGTAAAAACGACACAGTCGATCAATAACATTGCAGACCGCTGCCACAAAGAAAAAGATTTTGTGACCATCGAGTTTCTGAACTGGTTCCACAAAGAACAGCGTGAAGAAGAGTACGTGGCCCGTCGGTGCCTCGAACTGTTTGAGGTGATTGGTGAAGAAGGAACCGGCCGTTGGGAAATCGACAAAGCTGTACCGACCGTTACCTACGGGGAGTAATCAAAATAGTATCTGAAATATGCACAAAAGCCAGACATCCGTCTGGCTTTTGTGCGTTTATAGCCAGTGAACCCAACCCACCCGCTTGGTTTATGTACTGCAAAAGGTAACCGCTGACCGGGCTGCCGTTGCCCGACGGATTATGTAATGTTTCATTTTTTTACGGGAGCGGCCTTCCCGCTAATTCGCTACTAATCAATGGCCGAAATTGTTTTTCTAAAAGAAAATTGCCAACTTTCCCCTTGCAATCCATGTACATAAAAATAAGATTTCGTTTACAATTTCCCTTTTTTCCTGATTAATAATCAGAAAAAGAGTTTTGGTATTGAAATTGATAGAGATTAGGCAATAAATCGTAACTTTGAAAGCGGTTTTTCGGTAAAACACCTTGTAAATAGCATCCGGGGCCGGAAAAACGGAAGGGTTACAAAATGCAGGAACTTTTCTACAAATAAAAAACACACCATATGTTTACCACATTAAGCAGGTACATTAGCACATTTGTAACATTGCTTCTGATTGTCGCTCAAGCGGGTGCACAGGACATTATCTACCAGACAAACGGAAAGAAAGTTGACTGTAAAATTGTGGACATCACCGCCCAGAAAATCAAATACAAAATTCCGCAAAATCCCGGACCTTCCTATTCCATGGATGCCGCCGATGTGTTAGTTGCCTTTAGCAGTACCGGCAATTACCTGACCTTCCCACTAGCGGATAATGCCGCAGCAGCGGGTTTTATGGCAACTCCTACCAGTAAAAATTCCGATATTCTCGTTACGCTGGATAACCATGCTATGGCTGTAACGGGTGTGAGTGTGGGGGATAAAGAAGTAAAATATAAAAAAACGGACGATAAAAAAGCCAAGGAACAGAAACTAGCTAAAAACAAGGCAGCAGTGATTTTGTATCAGGACGGCCGCCATGACATGCTCACCGAGCCCGATAAAGCCGTTGCCGCCTTGAAATCAGTCAAGACGCAGGTGGACAACCTAACCGGCGTTTCCAATGCAAAGCCCGTTTCCAATACCGATGCCGGTGCCGACGATGTAGCTTTTCCTGGTGGTCCCGAAGAGTTCGAGAAATTCCGCAACAAAGCGCTGATTAAAGTAGATGAATTAGGCACTTACCTGGCTACCATTGTCAATCCTAAAACACCCACCGAAAAAGCCAATTCGACCATCAATCTGGCCGTTACCTTGTTTGTCAATGAGGATGCACGCGTAGAAGTATCCAATGTAAATACCGGCGTTAAGAACAAATACAAGATTAGGGATTACCTGCGCCGCCTGAAACTGGTGGGCTCCGACTACCAGGAAGTAGAAGTGTCGTATGCCGATATCAGTTATGCCACCGATTTTCGCAAAGGACCCGATGGCAACTACTATGGTGTGGTATCCTTTGTGCAGACCTTCAAAGGACTAGTAGACGGAAAAGTGGTGTATGGCGACGTGACTCAGCGCAATGTGACTGTCATTCTGAAGCTGTATGACAAAGTGGTGGATGGCGAAACCAAGAAGATATGGGATGTTTTCTTAGCGGACGTTGGCATTGAAGAAACACGCAAATTGTAAAAGCAGTCAGTTTTTCCTTCTCTGAGGATACTGTTTTTCCGGTCTTTGCGGGAGCACGCAAGGACCGGATTCTTAAAAAAACATTTTTCTTTTTCGGACACGATTACTTTCAACCCCTTACCCATACTAACGTATGAAGCATGAAATACACAACTATTGAATTGTAGACGACCCCAAACTTTCCTTTCATGAGATTTCTCATTTGGTTATTAGCCTTTGTAACGTGCCAGTCAGCGTTTTCGCAAATATTTCAGGATGAAGTAACTGCCAATTTTGCCTACCAGGTCAAGCAGATCGACGAATTTATAGAACGATTTAATAACAAAGACAAAACGCTGATCAAGCAGTACGTTCAGAAACTGGATACAGCGGCAAAGTTTAAGCGGGAAAATCTAATCAAGAGTCTGTTCAATGCTTCGGATACAAGCTGGAGAAAGGAGGAAATCATGCGGTTTATCGGGCAGGTGACCGATGCCAGCAAACCCACTTACTTGAACTTCTTTGACAATCACTGGTATGCCGAAGTAAACTGTGCCGCCGTTTATAAAGGCAAGCCTACCCCCATTACCTTGATATTGAAAATCCAGCGGGAAAAAAACGGAATGTCAAAATGGATCGCAGTCAGTGCCGTGGCCGATTTTCTGCGGCTTCCCGTACGCAGAGATACCACTACAGGACTGAATCCGCTGAGCCATGCTACCGATTTTATGAATATAGATTTGCTGGCTACCGACAAAAAGAATATTCGCAATTACCTGCCTAACCAGTACCGTGACGATGTGCTTTCGGTGTTCTTATACGAATCGCAGCATAACCAGCTTGTTATCAAGCAAGTCAACAAAATAACCTATCATTTTCTCCAGATCAATGGCTGGATATTTACTGTAAACCGGTTTAGTCGGCAGTCGCGCAACTCCGGATGGCTTCTGAGCAAACTCATGCCGGTAAGTGCAGACGAAAAGCACCGCTATGCAAAGGAAAAGCTGAACCTACCCGACGAACTGACGCAATTTGTAACCCCGGATTGATGTATTCATGCGTATTTCCTCAATGCTGTTTGTGATTTTAACAACCTAAAAATACTATGTCTAAAATTCATAAAACCCTCTACACTCTCGGAACCTTGATGTTGGTAAGTGCAGCAACCCTGGCTCAGAATCTGACTGTAAAGGATGGAGCAGAAATCAGCTATCAGGCCAAAAACGCCATTACCGAATTACAGGATTTGTTGAACTTTGTCACTTTTGCCGATTTGCCTCCTAACGAACTGAAAGAAGTAATCGCCAATAGTTATTCTTCCAGCAAGAACCAGATTTTTTATAGCAAGGATGTTGTAATTGAAGATGACATTGATCCGAATTACAAACCGGGCAATACGCGTGATCTGGATATTGAGAAGTACCTCAACACCCTGGATGTTTTCTATGAAAAAACCATTGATGCCTCCATTAATTTTGCCAACATCAAGGTTTCGAACGTAAAGAAAAAAGACTATATCTACGTAAAAGTTTATTTTGACAGCGAGTTCGGCAGTAAGTTTAAAAAGAATGGAGCCGCCTACCATCCTGTCAAACGTGTAGCCCAACTGCGTGCCGACAAAGCAGGAACCCGCTGGAAAGTAAAGATCATTGGCATTGGATTCGCCGATCCGAACCTGCCCATTGAGGCCAAAGACAACGACCTGGCTTTGCTGGCAGATGATGCCACTCCTAACGGAGCAAGTGGCAATAAAGATGGCAGCGTTGCCTCTCAGAAAGAGATAGAAGAAGCCGTGAGCCGGTACATGCGTGAACGGGAAGAATCCGATAAAAAAGAACGGGAAAACGAATATGCCCAAGCCATTCAGCGTGCCGATCTGGCGTTTTCTACCGAAGACTACCTGGCGTCTAAAGATGCGTACCTGGCTGCTGCAGAGGTATATCCTTTCCGTACGTACCCAAAAATCCGGATCAACGAAGTAAACCGCATCATCGCTACTTATTTCTCTTACGATGAGTTAAAGAAGAAAGGCGACATTGCCCGTAACTACCGCGACTACGAAGCTTCTATAGAATATTACAGAAAAGCCTTGAACGCAAAGCCCGAGATGCTCAGTACCCTGGATCCTGAAATTAAACGTCTGTCTAATTTTGTTCAGGAAATATCCGGTTTGAGAACCCAGTTTGAGGCCAAGAAATACAAAGAGGTACTTGATCAGGCGGAGGATATGATCAAGCAGAAGAAAAAGCAGAAAACCATCAACGATTTTCCCGAAATTTACTTGCTCCGTGGCAAAAGCTATTTGCAAACCAGTGATAAGAAAGCCGCCGATAAGGCCATGGATGATTTCAATGAAGCTATTAAAATAGATCAGAACTACCTGGAGGCGCGCCTGGCCCGTGCCGAACTCAACGAAACGCGTAAAAACGACATCGTTGCCGCCATTGCCGATTATGACATTATTACCAAAGCCATTGATCCGCTGAACCCGGCTTATCACGCGAAAAAGGCGGAGCTGAAAGAGAAAATTAACAACATCAAAGGTGCACTGGAAGACTATGACAAAGCCATTGCACTGGCTCCGAAACGGGGCGTGTATCCTTATTCCAAGGCTTTGGTTTTGATTAAAACAAAAGATTTCAACGCGGCTAAAGAAAATCTGGAAAAAGCCATTCGGGTAGAGCCTGAGTTCGCCAAGGCGTATTACCAGCGGGGCATGCTTTGGATGGAAGTGAACAAATTAAAAGAAGCAGCGGCTGATTTTACCAAGGCAGAAGGGCTGGGACTGGAATCGGCCTTGGTGATGAACATTCAGGGCAAAGCCGTGAAGTATTACGACGAAGGAGTGGTGGCACTCAATCACGGCGATTTGGGTAAAGCGCAGAAATCACTAACCAGTGCGGTTTCTCTCCGGCCTAAATATGCGGCCGCGTGGTATATGCAAGGCAAGCTTTGGGAAAAACAAGGCAACTACAAGAAAGCCATTGAGCAATACAACCAGGCTCTGCTGGGCAATGAACGCTACAAAGAAGGATATTACGCAAGAGGCATGGCGTATACACACGCCAATGAATACACACGGGCCTTGGAAGACTTCAGCACGGCAGTAGATCTTGAGCCTACTTACATTGATGGCTTGAAAGGAAGAGGGTATGCACATTCGCTACTGAAGGAGTATACCGAAGCAAAGGCCGACCTGACAAAAGCCATTAACCTGACTTTGCCCTTATTGTCGCAGGCTCAGAAAGACAAGAAAAGCGATGCCAAGGCCAATGTGCAGCTTTTCAAAAGCCAACTTGCCGAGCTTTACAGCATGCTGGGCTATGCCCGGTATTTATCAAATGAAGGGAATGCCGGCCTGGCTGATTTGAAAAAGGGCCTGGAGTATGCTGATGACTATGCCGATGCTTATCGGTATCGGGGTCTTATCTACCAGCAGCAGGGCGAACAGAAAAAGGCCATTGACGATTTTAATGAGGCCATTAAACGGGATAAGAAAAATTACCAGGCCTACCGAGACCGGGCACTTTCTTATATTGCCAACGGAAAAGCCGCCGAAGCCGTTACCGACCTGAGCATGGTGATTCGGGCGGATAGCCAGGCCATAGCCAAAGATGCTATATTCGTACGCGGAATTGCCTATGCCCGCCAAGGCAAATACAACGAAGCCCTGCAAGACATGCAGTCGTTTATGAAAAAGTACCCGGAAGCGGCAGATGCGCGTTTTTATTCGGAACTGGGATTTGTGTACCTGGATATGAGCAACGCCAACGAAGCTTTAAAGCAATTTGAAAATGCACTGAAGGTGGAAAACCCTTATGCTCAGGCACAATACGGAATGGCTTGCACGTATGTGAAACAGAATCAATGGGAAAACGCCTTGGCGTGGTTAGAAACCGCCTTTAAAACAGGAAAGATTAGCAAAGACCAGGTAAAACAAGACGAAAGCCGCTACCTGCGCACGCTGGCTGATAACAAAGAGTATCGCAAAAAATACGAAGCTCTCAAAAAAAGCTACCTGAAATAATAGATAAGCAGGTTTTTGATTGATAGAAGATACTATTTTCTAACGGACTAACCACACCAATTCGTCGTACATATAACTCTCACATCTAATCCAACACTGCACGGAAATCTGGTCTGAAGTCTTTCATTATTTGCATATTCTGTTTTTATTTTGCAAAATGGTATGGATTTTGATTTCTGCTTCTTAAACAAAACAACGTAAAAATGAGAAACCTCCTGTTTATTTTCCTGCTTTTTATAGGGCAATGGGCACTAGCACAAACTACGCCGGACAAAATCCAAAAGAAAGACAAGACGGAAATTGATGCCATTGTACTGGAAATCTCTAAAAATGAAATTCAATACAAAAAGTTTTCGTCGCCCAAAGGTGCTACTTTTTCGGTTCCCACCTCTGAGGTTTCCAGCATTGTGTATGCAAGTGGCTACATTGACGTGATGGATGCGGATGAGGCCACCGTGGCTGCGCCAGTAGTTAAAAACACAAGTGTAGAGCCCAAAAATACAACCACAGAGCCGGTTGTGAAGAAAGACCCTGTGCCGACAGATAAACCCGAAACAGAGGTGGCGACAAATACAGAAAAGAAAACCAAGAAAGAAAAGAAAGAGAAAGTAACGGTTATCGAAAATTCCGGTAAAAATACCAGAGAAGCCGCTTCCGGTGACGACTCGAAAACAACGGTTACCAAACTCGATGGCAAGCAAGAAGCGATTATCCTGCCTTCTGCTGATTTTACGGGATTGGACATAGACAAAGTTCCCAAAAACGGTGTAGAGAAAGACGAGAGGCTTCCTGCCGAATATGCAGGCGAATACCAGTGGAAATCGTCGGATAAGGGTGGACGCGAAACTGCCTGGCTATTTGAATGGGACAACATAACGCTGATTCCGAAAGAATGGATGGGCTACGGATGGCGTGTGCAATCCAATAACCCCAAAGACATTAAACTGGACGGAAATAAACTGGTGGTGAAGAAAAAAGTGCTGGGCTATTTTGTGAAGTTCAATCGCAATGGCCAGGAAATCAGGGGCTTTCAACCGGTGGTGGACAAGAAAGCCAAGAAAGATGGCAAACAGGATTTGTTTTTGATAAAGGTAAGTTAAGCAGACAATAAAGCTATAAACACCAAAAATAACAACTCAACTCCGCGTTGGGTTGTTATTTTTTTGCCCGTCCTGTTCAGGCTTCTAACCACAGGCAGGTTTTTACTTTTTCAACGATACTATTTTCCTAACAACAATCTTCATATCGCCACCGATGCTTTTACAGAGTGAAACTGTCGATGGAAATTCAAGAGTCAGCAGCCTAAACACAGCGCATCTTACTGCCTAAGCAGATGTACAGAGAGTCAGAGAGTGAAGATAGCGTAGTGCCTTGGCTATCAGTGGCCTTGTCTTTTATCTGATGTATTTCTTCTTGTGTCTCTTGCCTATTGAACGAAATATGATTAAAATAACATTGTTTGGCTCCGAATCAACCGGTAAAACGACCCTGGCACAACAATTAGCCGATTTTTTTCAGACCGAATGGGTTCCCGAATATTCCCGCCTGTATCAGGAAAAGCACCAGCGTTTATTGACGTACCGTGATGTAACACCGATTGCAAAAGGACAGCTGCGCCTGGAAAAATACTATCTTTCAAAAGTGCGAAATCTACTGATCTGTGACACCGATATCCTTGAAACCAAAGTTTATAGCGAAGCTTATTACGGGAAGCATCCCAAATGGCTGGCTACTTGCATACCGAGCCAGTATGCGGACTTGTATTTGCTGACAGACATTGATATTGCCTGGCAGGCCGATGGCATCCGAGACATGCCCACTAACCGGGAGCAAATGCATCAGCAATTCTTACAAGAGTTGCTGATGCGGCATTTGCCGTACGTGCTTATTTCCGGTTCGGAGGCTAACCGTTTTCTGGTAGCCAAACAGGCTATTGAGCAAATCGTAAGATCATGTAAATAAGCATGTTGTACTATGTGAGATATATTCACTGTACATTGGCCAATAGGGTAGCCAGACTTATCACTCAAAATAAAACATTTCCGTATAATAAAATTTATATTGGCCTAGAAACTGATTTATAAAATATTTTAATATGATTTTTCTTCTGTAAAACCACTTGTAAGTAACACTGAAATACCATATTTTTGTTACATCGAATCCCCACAACTAATTATCCCACTCCCATGTTCAGAAACAAGTTTTTAACGCGAAACACCGAAAAACTAACACAATTAGCACGTTGCTTTCCTCATTACGTATACGAGGAAATCATGAACCCCATTCACCAGATAGAGCAAGAAAGCTGGCAGAATATTGACGAAGAAAATACAATGCTTGACTTTGTGTTTGCCCGGGCCATGAAACAGTTTTCCAAAGACAGCGCTGAGAAGTATGAGCACATCTATACTAAAAAGTTTGAGATTCCGCAGATTAAACTATTTGAATTGTTGATCAAAAAATTTCCTATGATTGGAATGACGCAGCAACTGGCAAATACGCTGATTTGTGACCGGTTGCGCAACTGGAAGGAAGCAGTTCTGGTGGATATTGGCGCAGGTACGGGTTTTCAGGCTCGCGAAATTGTACGGCGTCTGGGCAATGAGCCTTTGCGGCAAACTCAGAAGCTGACCATTGTGGCGGTAGAGCCCTTTGCAGGTGCTTTGGAGTCGGCTAAGCAAAACTTTGAGGAAATTGCCAAAGAAGTGCCGTTTGAAGTAAACTACATTCTGAAAAACGAGTTTGCAGAAAATATGTCGCTTCGTGACTGGTCAGAGTTGCTTTCGGGACTGGGAGAAAACATTGTAGTCAATGCTTCGTTTGCGTTGCACCACATTCGTTCGCACAAAGATCGCATCAAAGTGTTTCAGAATCTTCGCGAAATTTCGGTAAATGCCATTGTTTTGTCAGAGCCGAACGTCGATCATTATGAAGCTAACTATTACCAGCGGTTCAAGAATTGCCTGCACCTGTTCAGTCAGATATTCGAAGCTATTGATGAACTGGATCTGACAGATGAAGAGAAGAATGCATTGAAATTGTTTTTTAGCCGCGAGGTGGATGACATCCTGGGAGTGAAAGAAGAAGATCGTGTGGAAAAACACTATGCCGTAGGTCAATGGTTGGCTGCCTTGCAAGAAGTTGGGTTTATTGCAACCAAAAAGGATAAAAATTTATTCTTTGAGGAAGAATCTAACATTGAACTTCATGGCAATTACTATGATTTCTGGAGTGTTCGCTACAAAGGGCAGGATATTATCTCTGTCATTTTGGCTGAACCTTTGGAAGCTGTATTAACGGATTTGTTTGAGAAGAAGACCAGTGCTTATTTGGTAAACATCGAATAAGCTTGTTTTTTTTCAAAACTATTTTCTATGAATAGTTGGTGAGAATTGCTTAATTGCCTCATAAATAGTGGCTTTACTATTTGAGAAACAGCTTGTTATCTCAGCTAGTAAAATTCTACTACAGAATGAGGCAATTTTATTTTACAATGTAAGAAAAGGAGAAGTGTTCAAATGGAAGCTTTTTTCATATTTGACAATTTTGCACCTTTGCTTGCCAACTATTTTTTACCAAAATTCACAGCACATATGAAAGTTCTTGACGAAAAGTTTGTTACCATCGAATTTGACCCTGAAAATAGCTTGCTAACCCAAACCTGGCTAGGCTTTATTACCAGTGATAATTTCAGAAGAGCCATTGACAAAACAGTTGAGTTTTCCAAAGAAAATACAGTAAAGTCGCTTATTTCTGATACTACCCAATTATCCATTGTTCGTCGGGAAGATACTGAATATGCCGCATCTGTTATGCCAGAGCTGATCCAGAATGGATTGCAAAAAATGGCGTTTGTTCTCTCTGAAAATGCCTTTGCACAAATGTCTGTAAAAAACTTTGAAAGCCAGACAAAAGGCAAAGTAGAAGAAAATGAATTGGTAAAACATTTCTCTAATATGGCTCATGCCAAGAGTTGGGTTACTTCCTAAGTAACAAATACACATTCGTCTAAAAAAAAGCCCTGTTTGCAAACAGGGCTTTTTTTATTGCATTCTATTCGGTTTCGCGTTACCTTTGCTCGCATTATAGACTAAATAACTGGTCTTAGGGGTGCCTTAATACAACGGGCTGAGATCATACCCTTGAACCTGCTCCGGTTAGTACCGGCGAAGGAAAAGACAATGATTATTGGGTGAGCCAACCCCTGGCTTGTCCTATGTTTCACCATACCAAATACTATCTTTTTCCAATGAAAAAGCTCTCTCTGCTCTTGGCTGTGCAGCTGTTTCCGCTTGCGCTTTGGGCCCAGTACACCCTTTCCGGCAAAATAATGTCACAAAACGAACCCCTGCCGGGAGCCACTGTTTCTGTACAGAATACGTTCAAAGGTACCCAATCAAATGCCGATGGTAGTTACCAGTTACGCAACTTGCCTGTGGGTACTTACACGCTTTTGGTCAGCTTTATCGGCTACGAAAAAATAACCCGAGAAGTGACCGTATCCGGGGACGTAACTCTGGACTTTAATCTGATCAAAGCAACATTAATTGCCGATGAAATTGTGGTGACGGCTACCCGAGCATCGCAAAAATCGGGCACCACGTTTACCAATGTAGACAAAGCCGCTTTGGAAAAGCAAAACCTGGGCCAGGATTTGCCGTTTCTGCTCAATCAGACGCCTTCGGTGGTGGTCAATTCGGATGCTGGTGCCGGTGTAGGCTATACGGGCATTCGCATACGCGGAAGCGATCCTACGCGCATTAATGTGACTGTCAATGGCATACCCCTGAACGATGCCGAATCGCATGGCGTCTATTGGGTCAATATGCCCGATTTTGCTTCTTCTGTGGATAACATTCAGATTCAGCGGGGCGTTGGCACTTCTACCAATGGGGCAGCTTCGTTTGGGGCGTCTATCAATGTGCAAACCAACCAGCTCAACGAAAAGCCCTATGCGGAGATTAACAATTCGTATGGCTCTTTCAATACCTGGAAACATACAGCCAAGGTTGGAACGGGACTGATTGATGGAAAATGGGCCATTGATGCACGTTTGTCCAAAGTGTCTTCTGATGGTTACATAGACCGGGCTTCGAGCAATCTGAAATCGTTCTTTTTGTCGGGCGGTTATTACTCAGGTGGGACGATGATTAAGCTGAACGTTTTCTCAGGCAAAGAAGTCACTTACCAGGCTTGGAACGGAGTACCCGAAAACCTGCTGAAAACGAACCGTACCTACAATGCCTATACGTATGCTAACCAGACGGATAACTACCAGCAAGACCACTATCAGCTATTTCTGACGCAGGAGTTTAACCGCAACTGGAATGCCAATGTGGCGCTGCATTATACACACGGCTCAGGCTATTACGAAGAATACAAGCCCGATCAGGCGTTGAGCAGTTATAACTTGCCTGCTGTGGTAATCAGAGACTCTACCATTACCCGGACCGATCTGATACGGAGACGCTGGCTGGATAACGATTTTTATGGAGGTGTGTGGTCGGTCAATTACAACAATCTGAAACGCTTTTCGGGTACTATGGGTGGTGGATGGAATGCTTACTCAGGAGCCCATTTTGGGGAAGTCATCTGGGCAAGGTTTGCCAGTACCAGCGAAATTAATCAGCGGTATTATAGTGACGATGCCCGCAAAGGAGATTTTAATTTTTATGCCAAGGGTAACTATGATTTTACCGACCGGTTCAATGCCTTTGTCGATCTGCAATATCGCCGCATTGACTATTCTTTTTTGGGATTTGACCGCAATCTGCGTAATGTGGAGCAAGATGTAAACTATTCGTTTTTCAATCCGAAAGTAGGCCTAACGTATCAACTTACCAATGAATCTCGTTTGTCTGCTTCCTATAGCATTGGCAACCGCGAACCTACCCGCGATGATCTGGTAGAATCGACACCGCTGAGCCGCCCTAAGCCCGAAAACCTGAAAAACCTGGAAGTGGGTTTTCGCAAACAAAGCAAACGGTACCTGCTGTCGGCCAATTACTACCTGATGGACTACCGGAATCAACTGGTACTCACCGGCCAGATCAATGACGTGGGGGCGTACATCCGAACCAACATAGCACGCAGTTACCGGATGGGAGTGGAACTGGAAGGTAGCGTGCAACTGGCCCGCCAGTGGGTGCTCAGTGCCAATGCCACTTTTAGCCAGAACAAGATCCGCAACTACCGCGAGTTTATCGACAATTACGATACCGGCACCCAGGTTGAGAATACTTATTCGCAAACCGATATTTCGTTTTCTCCCAATGTAATCGCGGCAGGCACACTGGCCTATAAGCCATTCAAAGGGTTGGAAGTAAGCTGGTTGTCCAAGTATGTAGGCAAGCAATATCTCGATAATACGTCGAATGAAAACCGCAAACTGGATGCTTTTTTTGTCAATAACCTTCGCCTTAACTACACATTCAAACCCAAGTTCATGAAAGAGATTGGCGTGAACCTGCTGGCTAACAACCTCTTTGATTATTTGTATGAGCCCAACGGATACACATTCAGTTACATAGCCGAAGGCCAGACAACCACCGAAAATTACTACTACCCGCAGGCCGGACGCAATTTTCTGGTTTCGGTCAATCTGAAATTCTGACAACAAAGCCCCTCACCCTGAGGGGTTTTTTGTTTTAAAAAGATACTATTTTTTGTAAGTTGGGGCGACCGTCAATTTTGTTCACGCCATGCGTTCCTATCTTTACGTTGTCTCCAAAATTTACATTCCTCTCTTGCTTTTTCTGGGTTCATTGTTGTCTGGTGTTGTTGGATATGTAGTCATTGCGGGTTTTTCGTGGATTGATGCGCTTTACATGACCGTCATTACTGTTTCAACGGTCGGGTTTATGGAAGTGCATCCGCTTTCGGATGCAGGCCGGGTTTTTACTATTTTCCTGATACTATTTAACATCAGTATTTTTACATACTTCATCACGGTTATCAGTCGGTTTGTGTTTGATGGAGAATTTATCAATTCTTACAAAGCCTTTAAAATGAAAGAATCGCTGAAAGAGATTCGGGACCACGTCATCATTTGCGGATTTGGCCGCAACGGCCGCGAAGCCGCTTCGGTCATGCACAAAAACAACGTTCCGTTCGTAATTGTAGAAAACAATCCGGAAAAGCTGGAAAACGCCGATTACCCGGTGCCGTACCGGTTGATTGCCGACGCCACCAAAGATGAAACCCTCGTGGAGGCGGGTATCGAACGGGCCCGGTCACTGATTTGTGCCATGCCCAACGATGCTGACAATGTGTTTGTGGTGCTCACGGCCCGCGAACTGAACCGCGTGTTTACCATCATTAGCCGGGCATCTGATTATACCAGTGTACGTAAACTAAAGATAGCAGGTGCAAACAACGTAATCATGCCTGATACCATCGGCGGGGCCCACATGGCTATGCTTACCCTGATGCCCGATGTAAAGGAGTTTATTGACCTGATGAGCACCCAAATGAGTGACAGCTTCCAGATTGCCGAGCTGACCGTGAGCCGGAGTTCGAGTCTGGCCATGCTCGATACCTGGCGAAGCACCGGAGCTACTGTGCTGGGCATCAAAACCTTAGCAGATGACTATGTGCTTAATCCACAACCGACGATGCATCTGCATGTAGGCGACCGTCTGATTTTGATGGGCTCAAAAGAACAAATTCACAAAGTGAATGCCATGATTGGATGAGGTTGTAAAATCGGGGGTTTTGGATTCTCCAGTCATACTATTTTAGCGTAAGCAATGAAGTTTGCCAATCTGAGTGGCTTTTTTTGGTAACGACTTGTTTTGCTGCTGTATAAAATCAGCTATGGGTATAGTACAAAAAAGGACAACTTCAAAAGTTGTCCTTTTTTGCGTATAATGTTGACTATCAGGTTGTTTACTTTAGCTCTTTTTCGAGTTGTATTGCCTTCTGGTAATAAGGGTGTTCCGGTTTTTGGGCGATGGAAGATACTATTTTGTACGCTTCTCCCGCATCATTGTCTTTCAAAAAAGCCAACGCCAGATACCACTGGGCCTCATCGTAGAAAGTAGATGCTTCTGGCACTCTTTCCAGGGCGGCAATGGCTTCGCGGGGATGACTTAACTGCAATTCTACATTTCCTTTGTAAAACAACGTCGAGTCGGAGGTTTCACCCTGATCTTCCAGGTTTTCGAGAATACCCAGGGCTTTTGCATAGTTTTTACTGCGGTATTGTTCCAGTGCCTGATTGAGTGGGTCCTGGGACGACTGAGTGGCTACGTTTTCGTACGGCGTAAAATAACGGGCAAACAGCTTGTCTTCAGATGAGTTAGCTTTGAGGAGCAGATACACCGGAATGAGCAACAGAATGGCCGCAGCTGCCGCCCAGTAAAATCGTTGACGGGTACGTTCATCAAAACGAATTACCTGGGTAGGAGGGTGATATTCTGACATGCGGCTTTCGACCATTTCGAGTTGCGACAGCATGCGGGCACGGCCTACCGCACGCAAACTTTCACGAATATTTCGCTGCAATGTCACTTCCTCCGAGAAGGATTCTTCGTGAGCCACCCGTTCTTCAAAGGCTTGTCTCTCGGCAGAGCTAAGCTGACCCTCAAAGTATCGTTCGATTAATTCCGTATTTTCCATAACAATTTACATCTTAAAAGATTTGAGTATAGTTGTAGTTTCCTGTTGTGTGCTAGTTAGTTGTCACTCAAATGGTTTTTGTAACTTGTATCCCTTTTCCTGTATTCGTGTACAAAAACCTTACCAATCGTTTATTGCGGATTGCGCAGTACCGATTCCTGTACAATTTTCTTCAACCGCGTCAGGCACTTGTATTTTTGGGTCTTGGCCGAGTCGCTGCTTTTGTAATCCATTTCTTGGGCAATGTCTTCGATGCTCATGTCGCGGTAATAATACATTTCAAGTACGGTGCGGCAAGGCTCGCCGAGTTCGTTCATGGCCGTTTCCAGCATTTTGAACATGGCTTCTTTTTCTTCCGGAGTCTCACCGGCAGAGGCTTCTATCTGAAAACCCGATTTGATTTTTTCCTGTTCGTATTGCTGAATGCGGAAATCCCGTTCGCGGGCAACCTGGTTTTCGTGCAATTTGTTTTTGCCGATGGCAAACAGATAGGTCTTTACCGAACTGCTCAGCTTGGTAAGCTTACCCGACATGATGTTTTCGTAAAATATGGTAATGGCAATCTGGAAAACATCTTTGGCAACGTCTTCATCGCACGAGAAATGTCGCATAGCCCAATAAATAAAATCATTCCGGTAGGCACGGTAAATCGCCATTAGTTTCGATTCGTCACCCTGCCGGATGCGTGCAATGATAGCGTCGTCTGACATAGTTTCAAGGGTTAATGTCACAAAGCTGATTTGGTAACCTCTGTCTGTACAAAAATAGCGGAAGATTATGACGCTGACAAAACGTTTTGTAACAGAGTGCTTTATTCGGCCAGGAACTTTAGGCCCGAAGAGGAAGTTTTATACTAAAGAAACCCATTTTTTAGGCTAAAATACGTACTCTTTATGACTACCGAGACACGCCCTGTCATTGATAAAGTGCTGATTGAACAGGCACTGACTTACGAACAATACAAAACCCTGATTGACGACTTGCTGAGCCAGCACCGCACCACCGGACCCGACCAGTCGGAAGGTTTGGTGAAATACACCGAACTGAACCGGCAACGGATGCGAAAATGGGATAAGACTGCTGTGCTGGAAGCCAGTTTGGTGCAACAACTACACCGGATAGATACGCCCATGGTATGGCTGGTACTGACCGAAGCTTGGTGCGGCGATGCGGCACAGAACATTCCGGTGATTGCCAAAATGGCCCAGATAAATCCCAAAATAGATTTACGCATTATTTTACGGGACGAACATTTGCAGGTAATGGATGCCTACCTGACCAACGGAGCCCGTTCCATTCCTAAATTGATTGCACTGGATGCCGAAACGCTGAAAGAGTTAGGTACCTGGGGCCCGCGGCCCGCCGATGCACAACACATGCTGCTTGACTTTAAAAATAACCCTGCTGGCCGAACCCGCGACCAACTTTACGAACAGCTGCACGGATGGTATGCACGCAACAAAGGGCAGCAACTACAGGAAGAGTTTGAGCAAATGATAAAAAGCTGGCTGCAACGCTAAGCAATGCGATAAAAAACGGACACAGGCACAGCTTTTTTGTGGGAAGTTAGTTATATTAACTTCTACAAAACCTGCCTATGCAAAATTACAAACTTTCGATTGGTATAGTGACGCTGTTTCTTGTGTGCTATACACTGAGTCCGTTTATGGGTGTGCCTGCCTGGGTCATTTCATTGGCCTATGCCGTTTCTCCTTTTCTGGTAATCTGGATGGTGATCTGTGTGTTAAAAAACGGAAAGCCTTCGGGCCGCACGTTTGACGAAGGCTATTTTTACGATGACACCGATGCACCCACTTCGGTCGATCTAAGGAATCCTTACCGTGATGCGGCATAAATAGGAAGAACTCACAGTTCTCACATCCAAAGTAGCAAAGGCAGGGTTTTGCCTTTTGAAATCCTACTAGTTGGAATAAAGAACCATGAGTTCTGACTGGTACGCCCTGATTACGCCACTAATTCATAGGAAGAGGTACCGTCTTGCTATCCTTCATGACGGACAAGACAATCATGGATTCCAGGCTTCCGATTTCTTCTACTTTGCTCATTTCGCCCATAATCAGTTCCTGAAACGAATGCAGGTCTTTGGAAACGATCTTGAGCAAAAAGTTGGAAGACCCTGTAATGTTGTGGCATTCAATAACTTCATCCAATTCCTCAATCTTTGCCAAAAAGCTGCTTGTTGCCTGGCGGGTATTGCTTGACAGCGAAACCTGCACAAAAAACGTAGCCCCGATTCCCGCTTTGGCACCATCTATCTGCGCATAATAATTTTTGATGTATCCATCATTTTCCAGTCTCTTTACCCGTTCAAAAACAGCAGCTTGCGATAATCCTATTTTTTGTGAAAGATACGCATTGGTAACTTTAGCATTACACTGCAATAAATTAAGCAAGTGGTAGTCAATTTTGTCAAGTTTAGCTAAATTTTCCATGAGCTTGATTGTAAAAATTTTTTTGTGATAAACTGGTTTTGCTTAAGATATTGGCTTTCTAGAATGTTGTTTTAAACAGTGCCGTGTGTATATAACGCAAATTCGCTTGCAAATAGTTTACTTGTTCAGAGAAACCTTCTCGTTGGGAGAGAGGGCCGGATCTCAATCATTGTATTTGCACGTTGCGCGCAGTTGTAGTTTGCAATTCTACATCTTTGCGAATTTTTTGTTGTCCATTGGAAATTTCAAAGTGATACATTCCATCGGCCAGATTTTCAAGATCAAACTTCCGGATGTAATTCTGATTGGTGACCACTTCTGTGTAAAGCACCTCATTTTTGGCATTGAGTAACTTTACAGTAGTTTTACGGGCCGATGGGTTGATGAAGTGAACTTTGAATTTGGTGGTCTCAGGAACCTGATACACTGCGGTTTCCATTGTGCCCAGCGTTTCTACTGGTTTGGCACTGGCCGTTGTCTGGCCCATGGATTGAATTTGCGAAAATACAGTCAATACGGTAGCAACCAGGACAGATTGTCCTAATTTGCGAAATGCATTTGTTTTCATGTGTGTTGTAGATTAAACAGTTGTAGTTAAAAAAATCTTAATTCACAGAGAAGTTGCTCATTGTTTAGCTAATAGATACAGAGCTACCCCTGTTAGTTGCACTGCGATGCGGTTTTTGGGTTAAGCGGCTCAAATTACTCTTAAACGGCAAAACCTGGCTTAATTGCTAAACTCAGTTTGATTCTACTGCTACTAAGATGGGGGCAAGTTAACAGATAAGTAAATTTGTGTATTCAAGTAAATGAGCAACGGACGATTTGCGTTATGAGTAGCATTACTTTCTAAAAAAGCCGGGGTTTCGACTGTTTTTTAGGTACTATTGCTCTGTAATCTTCGAAAAATGTGCAAAAAGGAAACGAAAAACGGTTTCAGCAATCTGAAAATGTCTTTTTTGTAGTTGCCATTTGATTTGTACTTTCGCTTCTTGTATTAACCAATTATTGCAATTCTGTGTGAAACGATATTTTCTGGAAGTAGCTTACAACGGTACCAATTATCACGGATGGCAAATGCAGGCCAATGCGCATACGGTGCAAGCAGAGCTCAACCGGGCATTAGAAACGCTGCTCCGGCAGCCTGTTGAAACCCTGGGAAGCGGCCGTACGGATACCGGTGTGCATGCTACTCAGCAGTTTGTGCATCTGGATTGCGAATCTGATCTAACTGCTGGTTCTTTTTTGCATTCTCTCAATGCCTTACTGCCGCCCGATGTCGTAGCAAATAGTATCTTTGCCGTAAGCCAAACTGCCCATGCACGTTTTGATGCCATAAGCCGGAGTTACGAATACCGAATTTGCCATGAAAAGAACCCTTTTCTACCAAAAATGTGTTACCGCTACAGGGTGCATCCGGATGTAATTGCTATGAATGCCGCAGCGCGGTTGTTATTGCAATACGAAGACTTCGAATGCTTCAGCAAAGTCAAAACGGATGTCAATACATTTCACTGTACCATAACTCGGGCCGAGTGGGTATATGAAGGCCGTCTGCTGGTTTTTCACATCTCAGCCAACCGGTTTTTGCGGGGCATGGTACGGGCCATCGTAGGGACGTTGCTCGAAGTAGGAGAGGGCAAGATGACCGTTGCGCAATTTGAGCAGATTATTCTGAGCAAAGACCGAAAAAAAGCCGGACGGGCCGTACCTCCCGAAGGATTGTTTCTGACCCGGGTTGAATATCCAGCGGAAGTATTGAATCGTCCATAACAGATTACCGTAATACACAGGTTTTTATATTTTTAAAGATACTATTTTTTAGGTTCGGTCACTGGTTGCCGAACTTCAAATCCCCAGGACCTATTCCTATGCAACTAGAAGAAAAAAGTGGAAAAATATTCGATTTAGTGATTCTTCGCCGTCTTTTCGGGTTTCTTCGGCCCTATCTGAAGTACTTCGTGGTTTTGGTTGTGCTTATTCTGGTATCGGCGGCATTGGCTCCGGCGTTGCCTTTGCTCATTCAGTATACCATCGACAAATACATTCTGCAGATGAATTACCAGGGGTTGGTGCGAATGTCGCTAATCATGATTGGGTTACTGGTGGCACAAGCCCTGATTCAGTACAGTAACACGTATTTGTCAGGCTGGCTGGGCCAAAACATTATTCGCGACATTCGCGTGCAGCTATACCAGCATTTGCTCGATTTGCGACTGAAGTTTTACGACAATACGCCCATCGGTCGCCTAGTGACGCGTACCATTTCGGATATCGAAACTCTGGCCGATGTGTTCAGCGAAGGCATTGCGGCCATTGCCGGAGACTTGCTGCAAATCGTTGTGATTCTGGTGATTATGTTCTACACCGAATGGCGACTGACCCTGGTGAGTTTGTCCATACTGCCTTTTATGTTTTTGGGAACGTATATTTTCAAAGAAAAGATCAAGGAGTCGTTTAACGAAGTGCGTACGGCTGTAGCCAATCTGAATTCCTTTGTGCAGGAACACATTACCGGCATGAGCATCGTGCAGATTTTTAACAGCGAAAATACTGAATACAAAAAATTTGAAGAAATTAACCGCGAGCATAAGCGGGCCAACCTGAAATCGGTGTTGTACTACTCCATCTATTTCCCGGTAGCCGAGGTAATAGCGGCGGGCTGTACGGGTCTGCTGGTTTGGTACGGCGCTAAGGGCGTTCTGGCTGAGGATATTACGCTCGGTACACTGATTGCGTTTATTATGTACATTTCCATGTTTTTCCGTCCGTTGCGCATGATTGCAGACCGGTTCAATACCTTGCAAATGGGCATTGTAAGCACCGAACGTATTGTCAGACTGCTCGATAGCGACGAATACATTTCCAACAAAGGAACGCTGGCACCTGAAAACATCGAAGGCAATGTGGCTTTTGACAATGTCTGGTTTGCTTACAATGAAGAAAATTACGTGCTGCGGGGCATTTCGTTTGGGGTAAAAAAAGGCGAAACGGTTGCGTTGGTAGGAGCCACCGGGGCCGGCAAATCGTCGGTGATCAATCTGCTGAGCCGGTTTTATGATATTAATAAAGGTTCCATTCAAATTGACGGGCGGGACTTGCACGAATACGAACTCAGCGCACTCCGTCGGCAAATCAGTGTGGTTTTACAGGATGTGTTTTTGTTTTCCGATTCGATTCTGAACAATATTACCCTGGGCAACCCGGACATACCGATGGAGCGGGTTGTAGAAGCGGCCAAACTGGTAGGGGCTCATCCGTTTATTGAACGCCTGCCGGGTGGGTACGAGTACAACGTGATGGAACGCGGAGCAACCCTTTCGGTGGGGCAGCGTCAGTTGATTTCGTTTGTGAGGGCACTGGTATACGATCCTAAGATCATCGTTCTGGACGAAGCCACTTCGTCGGTAGATAGCGAAACCGAAGAGATGATCGGGGATGCCATTCAGAAGTTGATGAAGGGACGCACTTCCATTGTGATTGCCCATCGGCTCAGCACCATTCAGAATGCTACCAAGATCATTGTCATGGACAAAGGGGAAATCAAGGAGCAGGGCACTCATGAGCAACTGCTGGCTCAGGAGGGATATTATGCCCAACTTTACCGCATGCAGTACAAGAATGTGGCGGTGGGATAAATCTATTGCTGCCAATAGATATCCCGGCGTTACATTTTTAATGTGACAGATGGGATTTATTCAATCCGGGATTTTCCTCCTTGTATCGCCTTTTCCTTTTTTGGACAAGCAAAAAAGCATTCAAAAAAAGACATTTTCTTTGAATGCTGCTGCCTCAGTACGCATTGTGTGCGCATTAGGAGCCAATTTGATTGGACAAACCCTGATATTCACTAGTTCCTGCCACTCATTTTGTGAAAGCGAAAATAGTATGTTTCACAAGCACAAAACCCATGCATGCAATACTGCCTTGTCTAAGTTGGTATGTATGTAAAATCCGGGGTTTTGTCTTTCTGAGAGATACTGTTTTCGGTATCTCATTTGTCTATCTTATAAAAACGTTGCACCCACTTGCGGTTTCCATTGGAAAAAACGGAAGGAGTTGTACCGCGTTTTTTTATGCCACAAGACTAACTGCTTTCTGAATCTTGGATGAAAAGAACCTGTTTTCGGCTTTTAGGTGGTAACCTGCTGATGTACTTAATCATACACTTTATTTTATGAAAAAGAATAATGCGGATAAAAGAAAAAAAGTTTACAAAATAGGCCATTTTTGAATGAATTTATTGGGTAAATTTCCAATAATTTTTTACATTTCGTTTGGAGGAAGCCTTTTTGCGTATCATTCCTTTGATAAGTAAAGATTAACTTAGTAGTTTAATTAATTTTCAGGATCACCACCCATCGCTTTCCTTCTCATTATTGAGAAAATCTTTCGCTTTCATAAATACAGATGTAGCTTCCCTATTCTCTGGAAATGCTTTCACTTATTACACAAACCACAGACCAGAAGGCATTTACACCCGGTAAAGAGTGTTCAATGTAGTTTTATCTCTGTCTTTATTTATTCATGCGTTTCTCTATTTTTAGAATAACACAGATTAGTTATTTGTTTGCATTACTAGTAGGAATTCTGGTTAGTTGGATTTGTTATCAGCGCTTTAAGGCTTTTGAATCACAAAATCAGTGGGTAGTGCATACCTATCAGGTTATGACGGGGGGTGGGCACCTGCTGGTATCGCTCAAAGAGTTGCAATCCCATTATAGGGAACACCTGCTCAATGCCACATACCTGGAATCTGACAATGCAATCTGGAATTCGATACCCGGACAGTTGCAGGTGTTAATAACCTTAACCGGTGACAATCCTGCGCAGCAAAAACGCATCGCTGAACTGGGTACGGACATTGACATACTGCAAAACTATTTCCAGAAATGGCATGGCTACACCGATGGCAATCTCCCCTTTGCGGATGAAAAATTACACTTACAAACTCGGCTCAAAACACAGATCGAGCAGACACAAATGAGACTGGCCGGTATTTTGGCTGTTGAACGAGAGCTATTGGCTATTCGTACTAAAAACCAGCAAACCGCCAACCAGCATGCTGAATGGACCTTGTTCGCGATTCTTTTTCTGACGACGGCTCTGGCATGCATTTATTTCTGGCAGATGTTGAGTTATATGGGCCAGCAACGCCAACAGCAGCATCAATTACAGGAGTTGAATCAAGAACTGGTGGCTACCAATGAAGAATTGACGGCACTGAACGAAGAACAACACACCACCAACGAAGATTTGTGGGCCAGCCGACTGGCATTGGAAGACACGAATGTACAGCTGCAACAGATGACAAACCAACTGGAAACCCAGGTGGGCCTGCGCACGTCTGAACTGGAGCAAACCTTGCTGACCTTGCAAAAACGCAATCAGGAGCTGGATCAATACGTGTATAAGGTTTCGCATGATTTGCGGGCTCCGCTTACTTCTGTTATGGGACTGGTGCAACTGATTCACATGGAGAAGCCGCCTGCGGGGCTGGCCCACTACATCGACCTGATTGATGCAAGTGTGTGCAAAGCCGACCGGTTTATTCAGTCGGTGTTGTCGCATTCTAAAGCCTTGAATCTGGACATTCAGCCCGGTCTGATCGATTTTGCCCAACTTCTGGAGGAATGTAAGCAGGAACTGCAATACATGCCCGCTGCTGATCGGCTCCATGTTCAAGTTACGTTGAATGGGGAGGCCGATTTTTTCAGCGATTCCTTGCAGATTGCGGCTGTACTAAAGAATTTCTACTCCAATGCCATCAAATATCAGAATACACACAGAGAAGATTCGTATGTGCATTTTAAGCTCGAATGGAATACACAAAAAGCTATACTGATGATTGAAGACAATGGGTTGGGAATAGAACGTCAGTATCAGAACCGAATTTTTCGAATGTTTTTCAGGGCCAGCGATAAATCAGACGGATCGGGCCTGGGGCTATACATTGTCAAGCAAATTGTAGAGCGATTGGGTGGGACTCTTACGTTTGAGAGTGAATTGGGCGTGGGTACGCGTTTTACCGTTCAACTTCCCAATATGATTAACCTTCCGGTTGAGAAATTTGCCTGAGCTAACCGGCTTTCAGGCCCGACCTGCATAAGGTGAGGCCATCTGTGAAAATTACAACGTTTTATCCCTTACATGTTCGATGTTCACAAAAGGAAAAGTCCTTGATAAAAAGCCATAGCTGGCTAATTATCAAGGACTTAATACTATACATGTGCCGAAGACGAGAGTCGAACTCGTACAAGGTTACCCTCGCACGCCCCTGAAACGTGTGCGTCTACCAATTCCGCATGGTTGGTAATCAGGCAATTGTCCATATAAAGTAACATAAACGAAACATGATAAAATTAATTTCGTTTTTTTTCTTACATGCATCCATTAATAGATTTAAGCATAAGCATGTTATTCTTTTGTAAACTATGTTTAAATATTGGAAGTACTTAAACACAATTCATCCATGTCTCTTCTGGACTTAAATCTGTTTACTGGCACTATATGAAACATCCCGCATTTTTCAGTAACGATGAACTAGAACTTTTCGCTCAGTATGCTAATAAGCCATATGACAAAAATAATAGTACTCACCATGATGTAGTCCAGACCCTGCTGAATGGTTTGTGGAAGAACACCTTTTATTGGGGAGAGAGGGTTGCGAATGCATTACCAAAGTTTCAGGTGGAAGGTAAAAAGGCATGGCAAAAACTAGGACGTAGTGGCACTCAATTTAAACCTTATACTTGGGTCAAAATATTTAAAAAAGAAGATAGAGGGAAAGGTATCTATTTCACTGTTGGGGTTGATGCAACGGAGCAATCGCTTGTATTTAAATTAGACTTTCAATGGGAAGGAGACTCGAATCTGAGTAAAGACCAAAAAAAGGAATGTGAATTGTTAATAAAAGAATCGGAAGCGAGTTGGCAGTCTATTTCGATAAAGGAAATCCAAAAAGGAAAAATTAATTGGGACAACTTAATTGAAGTAACGATAGAATTTATAAATAAATATGAAGCTCTTTATGAAGAAGTAATAAGCCGGGTATGGCAAAATCCAGAGAAAATATCCCGCGTATGTTGGAATGAGTATGGTTGGGTAAAACCTTCAGGGGCAAAAGGCAAAAGTCAGTACAAAAATAGTTATGAATATGAGAACGGGTTTGGATATGAAGAATGGCTGTTTGATTTCGATAAGCAAATTGACGGATATCACTATGCATTTTTGGAACCCATACATCGAAATCGGAAACTTTATGCTGGTCAAAAATTCAATATTTCCTTATACACCATAAATAGCATTTCTAAACAGAAATATTGGATTGGACGACTTAAAGAAGCAGAGGTCTTATCGATTAAAAGCTCTAACCAGATATTTGACTACTATAAGCAAAATGGCTGGATTGACGAAATGGCAAGCCAGCTGGTTTACGAAGGTATAGAATCTAATTTGTTATACTCTATAGCGGAAAATCTTTTCAATATTCGTTTTAAACCTCAAGATGCTGAGTTATTGGAAGAACCTCTGAAAATAAGTGCAGATGATGAATCGATTTTATCAGGACGCTATATTCTTTTGAATAAGAAAGTGGAGCCGACCTTTGAAAGAAGAACTGACGGTAAATTCATTTTCATTGAGAAGCCACCCCTTGATTCGCAAGACTATGTCTCATCTTATACTCGTGATTCTAGGTTAATTGAACTTGTCCATACACACAAACAGATAAGCCAGCAACTTTATCTGCATTTGAAACAAACCCACCCTACTGGCAAAGTTTCGACTGAGCAAGACACTGGGCATGGAACAAAAATAGATATGGTACTGAATGTATCCGACAACCTCACTTTCTTTGAGATAAAAACATATAACTCCACAAAAGCTAACATTCGGGAAGCATTAGGTCAGCTATTAGAATACAGTTTCTACCCGAACAGTTCTCTTGCCAAAGAATTGGTAATAGTATCTCATTTGCCTGCTACGAAGGAAATCATCCTGTATATTCAACACCTGAGAAACCAATTTCAATTACCTATCTATTACCAACAATTCAATTTAGCCGAAAACAAGTTGGCAGTGAGAGTCTGACAAATCTAAGTGTATATTTATAATTCAGTTTTGACATGGTAGAAAGATTCCTGTAATTCTACAGGAATCTTTAGATTAAAAGAAGAAATAAAAGCAGTTTTTCAATCCGCTATTTTAAAGGCTTTCCAACCCCAAGCAGCTTTCTTTTGATTAAAGTTCAAGATAGCAATTCCTTTGATTTGTTGCCCATCTTCAATATTATGCTTCTGTAATGTCGAGCTATCTACGTATATGTCTTTCACAAACCCGACTGTACCTGAAAGTTTCACTTCTCCCTGAAAATTCATCACGAGTTTTTCTATTGGATTTTCCGTTGTCAGGGCTGCTTCTAATGTAGTAAAGTATGATTCTTTTTCTTTCGTTACTTTACGCAACTTGACTGATAAACAACTTCCAATCTCAATTTTACCATTGAGTTTATTTAAATGAACAACTCCGGTAGTTTGTCTATTAACGATAAAATGAGCAACCCCTTTTTCCTGATTAATGTGGTCAATCACACCTATGCTTTCGGGATAAATATCCCATAATTTACCTTCAACTCGATTTGTAATGGCTAAGTATTGAGGCTTTATTTCTTTTTTGAAAGAAAAATAATCAGGTTGCTTTCCTAATTCTTTCTTAATAAACTTAGCATTAATCGGATACCCTTCTTTGAGAATCAG
Source organism: uncultured Sphingobacteriales bacterium (assembly GCA_963520985.1). Taxonomy (GTDB): domain Bacteria; phylum Bacteroidota; class Bacteroidia; order Cytophagales; family 172606-1; genus Xanthocytophaga. The sequence goes on along the minus strand of CAUQTA010000008.1, from coordinate 12,564 downwards.
GTTATCAGGCACAAGCGATACAGCAATATTTCCTTCTATTATGTTTCTTCCCGAATTAACAGCTATTTTCCATCCAGAAATTTTATCACCATCCTTTATCGAGTGAACTACAGTTGCCGGTGTCCATGGAAATATATCCCAAGTTTCTAGCTGATGCCTTTTGTCAAGCAGATATACTCTGAATATCTTTTCATTGTCATATTCACCTTTCACTTTAATGGCGTCTCCAGCTTTGAAACGTTTTGAAATATTAAACTTTTTATCTGATACAACTACTTCAATAGGATTATTGCCGCCTTTGATAAATAACTTTCGCCTAGGCTTATCCGGTTTTTCCGGTGTGGTAAAGGATTCTCCAATGCATCCATCCAGCCAAGGCAGATAACTGAAGATTATCTCTTCTGCTGCTTGCAAGTTCTTATTATAGAAACCAATGTTATCATCCCTTTCAACAGTGGTATCATACCAACCATTGCTTTGAAGTTCTCTTATTCTTTCTGGAATTTTTACTCCTTGCTCATTTTTTGATTTTATTACCAATGCAATTTCATGTTTAGCCTCATGATAAAGCTTTTTTTGAATCATCTGTTCTGCAAGGGATATTCTGATACCACCAACAAACTTTTCCTCCGTTCTGCATAGCAGTGCTTTGCAATAACATGAAATTGCCTTGTCCGCATCCATTCTAAGAAGAATATCGCCTAGTAATCCCCATGCCCAATAGTCTGATATTTTTTCTTTTACAACAGGTATCAAAGAGGTAATGGCATCTTCATTGCGATTAACTAGATGAAGTAATTTTGCTTTGTTATATGTCAGCCATATATTTTCGGGAAATTTAGAAATAGCAGAGTTTAGATAAGGCAGAATATAATCCACATCAGCCGTAATCTTCTTTTCTTCAATCATTTTTGAAGCATGTTGAATCACTTTTTCTCCAAGGCTTGGGTAGGTCTTTCCATCTTTTTGAAATCCCTCATAGTCTTCTTCCATTAAATTATCCAAGCCCCACAGTTTTATGAAGGAGACAAGATTAAATGATTCATTCTCGATGATTTTATCGGCAAATCGTAAAAAGTGAGAATGCAAACGAGAGGGTCTTGTATTTTTTAGCTTAATGTATTCAGCAAGTAGTTTTCTAACACTTACAACATCGATTGGCTCTTTTTCAAATAAAATTTTACCTTCTTTATATAATTCCCAACCGAATTGTTCATTCACCTCAAAGTCATCCGGAAATTTCTGAATTGCCTGTCTGAATAATACAAGAGCTTCTGAATGTAATCCCTGCTTGCTCTTTTCTTTAGCCGTAAGGATTATCTGACGTTCAGGATTGCATTGGGTCTTTATTTTCTCAATGGATTTGTAAAGGACATCATCATCTGAACTAATATTAAGTTCTGTTAATTGTTGTACATACTTTTGAGCAGCGGAATAGTTTTTCTCCACAATGGCATTTTTCGCTAAATCATATGCACACCAAGCAAATGCCTTGATATTCCACTCATCCGAAGCATTTTGTTTAACTAATTCGGCTGCCATTGCAAAGGCTTCACTCAAAGACCCACTTTTTCGCAAAGCAAAGACTTCTTTACTACTCATTGGTGTAATTTGTTTTTATGTTTTCAATAAGGGATTTAAATGTATTCCATATCTCTATACTACTGTAGTATTGGGCAATTACAGAAGTAATGAAACCATCCCCATTGTAGTATACATCAATATTCATTTCTTCTTCCAAACAATTGATTTTAAGTCTATCCAGATAGGCATATTGAATGATATGTTCAATAAAAAAGTTTTGAGTGACAATATGCTGGCTTAGGAATTGATACAGTTTTTTACGCCAAACATCGGTAATGAAATAATAATTAGTCAGAGCCGATTTTTGTGTTAAAACTCTCATGACTTCACTACCAAACTCGCTGGATGAGCTCTTCATCAATGATGGTTTTTTAAACTTACCTTCTTTAGTATAATAAATGGAAATCGAAGTGCTTTCGGCAGGGCTTCTTTCTAAAAAGTAGACTTCTTGAAAATTAAAGTGATTTACAGTGGCTATTTTTATATTGGAAGTTAAAAGCTTATTGGAAACAAATTCTTTTAAGGCGTCTTGTTTATCACCTAGTTCATTATGGTCTGTAACAAAAAAAACATCAGGTAATTTGGAATTGGTGCTTGCGTCCTTTGTTACAAATTTGTCAAATGGAGTGATGGGACTGTAATTAAGTAGTGTTACTCTTTCTTTTCCACGTGTAATACCGGTGTAAAGCCATCGGTAGTAGCTTTCATTGGTTCTGCCCGTTTTATCTCCGGAATTTGTATTAATTATAACTTCATCCCATTTTCCGGACATGGATTTATGGACAGTCATAGCCCAGCCAAATTTTAAAAAAGCTGCATTTCTAATTTTATAGTATTGAGAAGATGGGTTATTTAACAGATTCAGTTTTAATTGCTTGGTGTATTTTTTCTTCTCTTTTTTTATTAATTTACTTTGTAATCTTTGATTTTGGATTAACTCAGTTTTTACTTTTTCTCCTTTGGACAATTCTGCTTTTAATTCAGCAATTGTCTCTTCAAGTTCCAGAAATTCATTCGACTGTATTAACTTTTTATAAACTTCACTAGTACCAAAAGGGTGCTTTTCCAGTTCTATTGATAAAATCTTATTAAGCGTAACCATCAGAGCTATTTTCTCATTTTTTGAGAGTTCGCCAGAGGGACTTAGGCGATAATTTTCAAGACTTAATACATCAATTGAGTATTTATCTTTAGAGAGTTTGATAGTCAGCGGTCTAAAGGTGAGAGTAATATCCTTATGGATATGGGTTTGAATACTATCACTAACACTTTCTAAATGACCAAACTGACCATTGTATATTTTCTTAGGCTGGGAAAACGGGTCATTTTCTTTTTCAACCTTGATATTGTTGTTAAAAAGCAGAAGGTCTCCTTTGCTTAGCTCTTTGCCATTAGTTAGAATAACCTCTTTTATCCAGTAATTAACTTTTTGAGATTCCTCATTACTATAGCACAGAAAACGAAAATCGATATTGGATTTGAAAAGTTGTTTAGTGTATTCGGTTCTCTGTTCTTCTTCTATTTTTGATAGTCCCGTTCCCTGATTTTTAATTTGAAGATTGAAGTGAAGAGAATTGTAAAGACGCGTCCGGATGCCTGTTACGCATCGTAATGCCTCATGTGTAATTTCGGAATATGTGTCTTTATCTATAAGTTGAAATCTGCCAGTTTTTAATTTGTAGGTATTTTCAATATAATCCGGGTTTAAAGGTGATTCTTCTTTCTTTCCTATGTGAAGTTGGAATGGGTCGCCAATGAAGATTACTTTTCTTTTAGTATCAGAGATGTTTACAAAATTCAGAAAATCCCTGAGCAAATGACCAGAGCCAAATCTTAAATCAATGGATTCATGGTAACTATCAGAAATTAGTTGTGCTTCTTCAACTATGAACAAAGCATTTTCCGAATCATCACAGTATTTTAGAGGTACAATTTCACACTCTATCTTTTCAGTATCTTCTACCTTAGATTCATTCTCTTTTAACAGATTTTCTTCTCTTACCGCATTTGTCAAACTATTTTCATCTGTATCTTCATCATCGAGTTCAGATGATTCTTCGGAATTGCCTCCGTAGATATAAGAGTATATACCAGCAGTATTTTCCAGCCCATTCAGATGCCGTAAGTTTTGTGCAACTCGATTTGATACGGCAAAACATTTTGCATCAATAATTCCAGCCTCAAAAGCCAAATCAACTATATAGGGTACTAGAACCGATTTTCCTGCATTTACCGTTCCTTGAAGTATAAAAACTTGCTGTTCCGGATTTTGTAAGAATAACTTTATTTTTTCCAGTGCGGCTTTCTGGTCTTCAAATAATAGACCATTGGAGATGGATATTGAATGAGATTGTATTTCTGAAACGGATTCTATTACGGCACTTTCGCTTGGATTGAACAAATCGGCTCTAAATACTTCTTTGAAAGCCAAGTATGATTGTTCACTTAACTTTACATCTTTATCTACCACATCGACAATATCCAAGATACCCTCCAGATAATCGGCTTGGTCTAGTATGAAGAAATTCTGTTCATCCCTACGCGGAATTCGTCCAGTTATTTCAATTTTGCCTTGAAAGCAAACGACTCTTACTACATGGTTTGGGTCAAATACATCGCCATCGGCTAAGTTGGTTTTTATAAAACGTTTATAGACATCGGTAAATTTCCACTTTTGATTTTTAAGTTGGATAAAGGGATTGATTGAACTCCCTCCTTTTATTATGTCATTACCTGCATGCATCCATAGTCCCAGTTCAAAGTTATGTTCGGAAGGTAATTGAACGGAACCTTCAAAGTTCTTGAAATCAATGATACAAACTACATTGGGTGTCAATAAAAGGGCATCTATTTGTAGGCGTTCTTCCTTTATGCATTGTGGACTTCCAATCAAAACACCCTGAATATTCTTTTCGGCAAAGGATTTATTGAGACTACGGGAAAACTCTCTAAAAAAGGAATTCTCGTAATTCTTTGAAAAGGTGTTTTTTCTTATCTCAAGCATAGTTAGCCCGTAAAAAAGGATTAATGCAATGAATAGTTATTCATACAAATTTTGCTCTACTCTTAGGTAAACATCTTATTTTGAGAGTCTTATGTTTACTAATTAAGTTTAAAAAACATAGATACCCAATACAATAGGATTTTCATATATAATAAGACAAGTAATATTTAAGCTGTTTTACGAAAAAATCAAGCTCACTTGGAATCGATATTTGGATAAACCAGCGGCTTATAGATTAATTTTATGTATTTATTTACATGTTACACGTAATAAGATTTTTTTCAGAAATCATTTTTATTTTGTAAGATTTTTTTGAAGTGTGTATAAAGGAATCAATTTACCATTCCTACTTTTGAAGGAATAATTAACAATATGACCGCCAACGAATTAAAACAATTAGAGAAAGACCTCTGGGAAGCCGCCGACCAATTACGAGCTAACTCCAAATTAACTGCTACCGAGTACAATTTTCCAGTTCTTGGGCTTATCTTCCTTCGACATGCTTTTAGCCGCTTTAAAGACGCTAAAGAGAAAATTGAGAAAGAGTTGCCTGTGCATCCGCAACGTGGACGCAGAGCGATTACTAAAGATGATTTTCTACAAGCCAAAGCCATATTTTTACCTGAGCAATCCCGATGGGATTACATAGCATCTTTGCCCGAAGCGAAAGACATTGGCGAAGAATTGGATGAAGCCATGCGAAGTATCGAAAGAGAATATGACGTGTTGGATGGCGTTTTACCCAAAAACTATTACCTATTTGAAAAAGACTTGCTTCAACGGCTAGTACGTATTTTCAACAAAGAAGCACTAGATACTATCAGTGGTGATGTGTTTGGACGTATTTATGAATATTTTCTGAATGAATTTGCTAAAAGCGGTGCGCAGGAAGGCGGCGAATTCTTCACCCCTCCTAGTCTGGTAAATACTATTGTCGCTATTATTGAGCCAGCCAATGGAGTGGTATTTGACCCAGCTTGTGGGTCTGCGGGTATGTTTGTGCAGACCGGTCACTTTCTGGAAGATAGAGGTGAAGACCCGACCAGTAAGGTTACGTTTTTTGGTCAGGAGAAAACGGATACCAATACCAAGCTTGCAAAAATGAACATTGCTGTTCATGGATTAGAAGCAAGCATCTTACAAGGAAATAGTTTTTACGAAGACCATCATGCCCTAGTAGGTAAATGTGATTTTGTGATGGCAAATCCTCCTTTCAATGTAGACGGAGTAGATAAGAGCAAAGACAGTGTAAAGCAAGACCGACGATTACCATTTGGCTTACCTAAAAATGACAACGCCAATTATCTCTGGATTCAATACTTCTATGCATATCTCAACTCCAAAGGTAGAGCTGGTTTTGTGATGGCAAGTTCTGCATCTGATGCTGGGCATTCAGAAAAAGACATCCGCAAAGAATTGGTTGAAACAGGTGCGGTAGATGTAATGGTAAGCATCGGCACCAAGTTTTTCTACACCCGCTCTTTGCCTTGTACATTATGGTTTTTTGACCGAGCAAAAGAAAACGACCCAGAACGCAAAGATAAAACATTGATGCTTGATTTGCGGGATGTATACCGAAAAGTATCCTCTAATCTACATGATTTTACTCCTGAACATTTAAAAAATATAAAATCTATTGTTGGGCTTTACAGAGGAAATGCAGCGTATTTTCACCAAACTTTAAATGAATACCGGACAAATGTCAGAGAAGTCTTGAATTCTTTGAATGACATATTAGCAGAGTTACATAAGAAAGCCAAATTGAATGATGAGTTGATTATGTCATTGACAGATGTTGGACAAACCATTGCACTAGATGAATTAAAAAAACAGAAACGTTTTATAACTCAATCATTCAAATCTTTTGAACAGACAGTAAAGGAAAAGTTGAGAGAAGAGACAATACGAAAAGATAAAGTATTGAAGGAAAAATTGACAAATGGACTTAACCAAATAGAAGAATTGGTATTTCAGTTTCAGGAATTAGCTGATACTGGACTTTATTTCCATAAGGAAGAACTATGGTTATTAAGTCGTTTTCCTATTGGTGAATATACAGATGTATCAGGATTGTGTAAGATTGTTACTAAGAAACAAATTGCAGAGAGCGACTATAGTTTAACAGCAGGTAGATATGTTGGTGTAGAGTCTCAAATTATAGATGAAGACTTTGATTTTGAGACCCGAATGAGAGAAATAAAACTTGAGTTACTTGATTTAAACAAAGAATCTGAAATATTAGCAAAGACTATCGAAGATAAGTTTCAAGAATTAGGAATCTAATGTGGCATACAATTAAAATAGGTGATATAGGTGAAATTATTACTGGAAATACACCACCTAAGAGCCGAACTGAATATTATGGTAAGGAATATAAGTTCATTAAGCCTACAGATATGGAGATAGGCATGAGATATACTCCTACAACAGAAGAATATTATTCTGAAGAAGCTTTTAAAAAATACAATAGGGCTTTGATACCCCCATTATCAACATGTGTAGTAACAATTGGAAGCATTGGAAAAAAAATCACTTTGACGGATAGCTTTTGCTTTACCAACCAAGCAGTAAATGCAGTTATTCCAAATAAAGAGAAATTTGACCCTCATTTTGTATTCTATGCTTTAAAAAATATACTAAATAAAGTAAAATTAGCAGACACAGGCGCTTCCTCTGGAAGAGAAAATGTTAGTAAAAGTAACTTTGCAAGTTTAACCTTGATTGTTCCAAAAAAACTAGAAACGCAGCAAAAAATTGCCTCAATACTTTCTGCATATGATGATTTGCTTGAGAATAATTTAAAACGAATAAAATTATTGGAAGAAGCAGCTCAAAATATTTACGAGGAATGGTTTGTAAATTTCCGCTTTCCGGGTTACGAGAATGTTGAGTTTGTGGATGGTTTTCCGAAGGAATGGGATAAAATCGCTTTTTCCAACTGTGCAGTATATACAAATGGTTTCGCATTTAAACCAGAACATCATTCAAACAAGGGAATACCAATAGTAAAAATTAAAGAGCTGAAAACAGGTGTTTTAGATGATACTCCTAGATATTCTGGAATTGATGTTCCTAAAAAATATTTATTCAACAATGGTACTATACTTTTTAGCTGGTCTGCGGATATTGATGTCTACTGGTGGGCTGGAGGTGAAGCTTTATTAAACCAACATTTATTCATTGTCCAACCTAAAGATGAAATAGAAAAAACGCATTTTTTTTACTCACTCAAAAATTCTATAAACATCTTTAGGAGTAGAGCAAATGGAGCTACGATGAAACATATCAAAAGGTCTGAATTAGACAACGTATTTTATTGGAAACCTTCAAAAGAAATTACAAAATCTTTCAATTTAATCATTGAGCCAATTCTATGGCAAGTACTTAAATTGACTCAACAAAATGAAAAATTAAATGAAGCAAGAACCCTTCTCTTACCCCAACTAATGCGCAGAAAAATAGACATATGACCCACGATTACTCAGAAGACAAACTAATTGAACAGACCTGTATTTCCTTATTCAAGGAACAACTGGGTTGGCAAACAATTAACGTACAGAAAGGCGAAAAATTTGGAGAATCAGGAACGCTGGGTCGTCAATCGGAATATGATGTTATTCTGCGTAATCATTTTTATAAGGCTCTTCTAAAATTTAATCCTAATCTTCCCCAACAAGCATATGATAATGCCTATGAAGTAATTATTTCTGATATTTATACCAAGCCATTAGGAGAAATCAACAAAGAAAAATACAGCTATTTAAAAGATGGTATTCCCGTTGATTTCAAAAATGAAAAAAACGAAATAATCCGAAATAAAAGGTTAAGAGTTTTTGACTTTGACACCCCTGAAAACAATCATTTTCTAGCAGTCCAGCAATTATGGATTGAAGGAAAATCCAAGCGTAGAAAACGCCCAGATATAATAGGTTTTGTCAATGGAATACCACTTTTATTCGTTGAATTAAAAGCCCACCACCGCAAGATTAGGCTAGCCTATGAACACAATTTTAAAGATTACAAAGATACTATTCCTAAAATATTCCATTGCAATGCTTTTATCATTCTCAGTAACGGGCTAGAAAGTAAAATAGGAGCCATTACATCTGGTTATGAACACTTTCATGAATGGAAGCGCATTGAAGAGAATGAAGAAGGCATCATTAGTCTCGAAACCATTATCAAAGGAGTCTGTGAAAAGAAACGGTTCATGGATTTGTTCGAGAATTTCATACTATTCGATAAATCTGTTGGCTCCGTTGTAAAACTCATTGCGAGAAATCATCAATTCATTGGGGTAAACAAAGCCATTGACCATTTTAAACACCAACAGGCAAGAGTAAAAGCTGGATTACTTAGCAAAGAAGATGGGCAACGTCTGGGTGTATTTTGGCATACTCAGGGGAGTGGAAAATCCTATTCAATGGTTTTCCTTGCAGAGAAGATTCATCGCAAATTAGGCGGTTCTTATACCTTTTTATTGGTAACAGACCGGCAGGAGCTGGACAAACAAATTTATGGTACGTTTGCCGGAGTGGGAGCCGTAGCCGATGATACTGTTAGAGCCGAAAGTGGCGACTCTTTGAAAGAACTATTAAAGACTGAGGAAAAATACATTTTTACCCTGATTCAGAAATTCAACTTTACTGAGACAATTACCAGTCGGGAAAACATAATAGTCATTTCCGATGAAGCTCACCGAACACAAGGTGGAACACTGGCAGTAAACTTACGTAAAGCACTTCCCAACGCGGCTTATTTGGGTTTCACTGGTACACCACTATTTAAAGATGACGAATTAACCCGCAGAATCTTTGGGGAATATGTTTCGGTCTATGACTTTAAACGGTCTGCCGAAGACGGTGCCACCGTTCCACTCTACTATGAAAACCGAGGCGAAAAACTAAAGCTGGAAAATCCTGCCATCAACCAACAGATACGGGACGCAATAGAAGCCACCGAACTGGATTCCGACCAAGAAGATAAGTTGAAACGACTTTTTGCCAGAGATTACCCTATTCTAACCTCAGAAAAGCGGCTACGCGCCATTGCCAAGGATGTAGTGGAACATTTTAACACACGCGGTTATAAGGGCAAAGCCATGTTTGTGGCATTGGATAAAGTTACAGCAGTGAAAATGTACAATTTCATAATTGAGGAATGGGAAAAGTACTTGATAAAGCGGGAGAAGGAAATCGAACGGTTGGATGATGAACAAGAAAAGCAGGTACAGTTACGCGATTTTCAGTGGACGAAGGAAACGGAAATTGCCGTTGTAGTCAGCCATGAGCAGAATGAGATTGCCAAGTTCAAAGCATGGGAACTGGATATAGAGCCACATCGCCTGAAGATGAACACGCGCGATTTGGAAACTGAATTCAAAGATGAAAAACATCCATTCCGATTGGCTGTTGTATGCGCCATGTGGATAACGGGCTTTGACGTAAAAAGCCTTTCAACGCTTTATCTGGATAAACCTTTGAAATCGCATACGCTCATGCAGACCATTGCTCGTGCAAATCGAGTATATGAAGGTAAAAACAACGGATTGATTGTAGATTATATTGAAACCTACAAAGCTTTGCTGGAAGCACTAGCTATTTATGCAGTAGGTGGTAGTAAGATAAATGGTAGTACAACGGGTGGAGCAGAAGCAGAGCCACCTGTTCAACTCTTGGAAAAATTAATTGAAGAATTACAGGAAGCCGTTGATGCCACTATTAGTTTTTTAATAGATGAAGTTCAGTTTGACCTGAATGAAATTATTAAAAATGAGGGTCTATTGAAAATTGCTGCTATCCAGAAAGGAGTAAACGCCGTTTATACTACTGACGAAACCAAGAATAAGTTTGGAATACTTTGTAGGGAAGTTTTCAAAAAATACAAAGCTCTTATGCCCAATCAGGCTATCTATGAATTTAAAGCCAAACGAGATGCGCTTAATGCCATTTATGCAGTAATTTCCGATAATCAATACGAAGCAGATATAACCACTTTGGTCAAACAAGTGCAAAATGTGGTTGATGAATCGATAAATAGTCTCAACTTGGCACTGGAACCTGTAGAAGGTTATGGTAACAAAGTAGACCTTAGCCAACTGGATTTTGACCGGATAGAGAAAGAATTTCTGAAATTGGATGGAAAAAAGAATGTGGCTGTTCAATCACTCAAAAACAGAGTGGAGAACAAATTAAACCAGATGCTTCAACAAAATCCATATCGTATTGATTATCATGAACGCTATCAGGAAATTATTGCTGAGTACAATAATGGTAAGGAATACCAAGCAATTAAAGAAATATTTGATAAGCTTTTGAGTTTATTTGGGGATTTAAACGAAGAACAAAAGCGGTCTGCCAGAGAAGAGTTGTCAGAGGAAGAATTAGCCGTATTTGATATGCTGGGTAGAGATAAAAAAATATCTGATGAAGAGAAGGCTGAATTGAAGGAGATTGCAAAGAGATTGCTGGAGCGTTTGCAAAATAATGAGTTCAAAATTAGCCGATGGATGGAGAAGGTTCAAACCGCATCTGCCGTAAAAAAAGCAATTACTGATTATTTATTTAATCACTTGCCGTACCCTACTTATCAAGATGATGATATCTCTCAGAAGACGGATGTTCTGTTTAACTTTTTTAAGGAGTATTTTAAATCGGCAGCTTAATGTTATTTCTTTTTAAGAAATAACATTTTTAAAGCATATTCCAAAAATAATGGTAAATAGTTTAACAATAAGTTGCTGGAAAGATTGTACACAAGTATGCTTGACCATAAACATTAGATGTAGAATTGTCTAAAATTATTTCTACATAAAAACAGCCGATTCCTTAAACTATATATTCAACCAATGATAGAATACCTATAAATAAGAGAAAGGCTGCATTATATATACAGCCTTTCTCTTATGTGTTTTCTTCGGAAAAATATTTTCATTCAATTCCAAATGACGACTAAAATAAACCGGAAGTTTCAGTAAAATGTATATTATAGTCATCAGCTTTAATGGGTTTTATTAGGTTATAGACACGTACAGCCTTACCATCAATTTTCTTCACCTTATCCCCTTCAATATGCCATACTAATTCAATTACCGAAGTTATAGATGTGTTTTTAAATCCAGCCCTATCAAGCAAAACACGTAAATCATTGGAGGTATATTCACCAACATTCAAAAGTTTTTTCAAATACATATAATGCTGATTATCCACATAGTCCTGAGTTGTTGATACAATAGATGTATTCTTAAGAGAATATTCATTCTTCAAAATTTTCAAACGCATATACATCTTCTCATATCCAGCCTTAGTTGAAATGTCTTCTATTTTGACTTGATATCCATAACTTTTCAACTTTCGGTATCGCTGAATAATCTCTTTCTGAACTGGTTTATAATCAGATAATGTCGTAATTGAGTCTGTCGTGGTGATAACATAGTTAGAAAATTCCTCATTGGTCATTTTCACAAATGCCTTGATATCTCTCTTCGCCTTACCAAAGTCAGCATCTTCATTATTCAGATACCTTTTTCCGATACATATATAATCTGCTAAGTGAAGATACTGCGTGAAATAATTGATATTAGCCGAACAATTCGATATGATAAATTTGAAGCGTTCTGAGTTAAAATAAAATTCGTCTATATACCATTTTTCATTCTGCTTATATAATCCATCATATCGTGTTGTGAGTTTTTCAAAAAACATATTATAGTTGAAATCATCTACCTCTATTTTTTGCTTCATCTTAGATAGGACAATCTCACCTTTTGATAGTCTATCGGCATCATCTGAAAAAGTCTTTAATAATTGCTCTATTTGCCATTTAACATTGTAAGTTGCATGGTAATTACCATTGGAAAAAATATAAATCTTTGGATAGGTGTTTCTAAATCTGGCAGTGAATTGAATTATATCTATTACATTAGACTTTTTCTCAAAATATATTTTCGTATCTGCCGAATCCAGTATATTGACACC
>CAUQTA010000007.1:0-295995 GCA_963520985.1 uncultured Sphingobacteriales bacterium | reverse complement strand
AGTCGGGATCACTCCCCCGCTGCATATGGCTGACGGACTTGATGCCAATGGGGCGGCAACAACAGCCGGTTGTCCGATAGTTATATTTGCTGTTTGTGTACAACCATTGGTATCTGTTACTGTTACTGTGTAATTACCCGCCGCTAACCCTGTAGCGGTAGCATTGGTTTGCGCAGGGGTCGTATTCCAGCTATAGGTATATGCACCTGTTCCACCACTTACACTTACAGTTGCGGTTCCATCAGTGGTACCATTACAGGTTGCGTCTGTTTTGCTTGTAGTCAAAACCAACGCTGTTGGCTGACCAATGGTTGTAGCAACGGTAGCGGTACAGTTATTATTATCTCTAACGGTAATGGTATAATTACCGGCGGTCAAACCTGTAAAAGTAGGCGAAGCCTGGAAACTGGTGCCGTCTTTTGAATATTGATACGTCGCTGTACCGCCACTGGCATTTACCGTTATTACGCCATTGCTTCCGCCATTGCAACTTGCATCCGTAGTGGAAGCAACTGTTAATTGCAAAGCAGTTGGCTCTGTTAAGGTAACTGTTCCAATAGCAGTTGTACAGCCATTGGCATCTCTTACTGAAATAGTATAAGTACCAGCATTCAAACCCGTAAAGTTGCCTCCATTGGAAACGAATGTTGTTCCGTCTTTGGAGAATGTGTAAGGCCCTACGCCACCCGTAACCGAAGTAGCAATAGAACCGTTCGCTCCGCCGTTACAGCTGATATTCTGTTGAGAAGAAATGGAACCTGCAAGTACAGTTGGTTGTGTAATTGTAACCGGAACGGTTGCGGTACATCCATTGGCATCACGTACGGTAATCGTATGATTTCCGGTAGCCAAACCTGTAAACGAATTTGAAGCGCCAAATGAACCGCCGTCAATGGCATAAGACAAGGTACCGGTTCCACCTGCTGCATTTACAGTAATTTCTCCTGAGGCATTGCCAAAACAAAGAACATTGGTTTGGGAAGCTATGGAAGCGGTAATCTGTACAGGCTGGGTTAACGTTACCGGAATCGAGGCTGTACATCCTTTAGCATCCTTTACAGTAATGGTATAATTACCGGCGGTCAAACCTGTAAAAGTAGGCGAAGCCTGGAAAGTAGTGCCGTCTTTTGAATATTGATACGTTGACGTACCACCTGTTGCTGAAACGGTAATATCCCCGGTAGCATCACCAAAACAACCTAAAATATTGGTTTGGCTGGTTAAGCTAATAGCCAATACCGGAGGTTGGCTGATGGTAGTGCTAACAGTTGCCGTACAGTTATGCGCATCTCTTACCAAAATAGTATAGTTCCCGGCTACTAAACTCCCGAAGGTAGCAGAAGGCTGAAAAGTAGTCCCCCCATTGATCGAATATTCATAAGCAGTAGTACCACCTGTAGCGGTTACTGTAATGGAACCAGACGCATCACCAAAGCAATTTTGAACATCTTGTTGTGAAGATATAGATAGAGCAAGTACTGCGGGCTCGGTCAAGGTAACATCGGGTAGTGCAATTTCGCAATTTTTGCTGTCTTGCACACGAATGGTATAGGTACCTGCCGCTAAACCTGAAAATACGTTGCTAGCCTGAAAACCACCTCCGTTGATAGAATAAGTATAACCTGGCTGCCCACCTGAAGCAGTTATTGTAATGGAGCCATTGACATCTGCATTACAAAGCGGATTGGCAAAGGAAGTAGAAGCTGTTACCTGAGTTGGTTGTGTAATTGTAACCGGAACGGTAGTGGTACATCCTTTTGTATCACGTACAGTTATGGCATAGCTGCCAGCCAATAAACTGGAAAAAGTAGCGGAAGACTGGTAGGTAGCTCCATTATCAATGGAATATTCATACGCAGGTTGTCCACCGGAAGCAACGACAGTAACCGAACCACTATTATCCCCAAAACAACCCAAAACATTGGTCTGCGATTGTATGGCAAGAGTCAGTCGGGCAGGTTCTGTCAGTGTTACAGCCGGAGACAAGGTAACAATACAGCCATTGGCATCTCTGACAGTAATAGTATATGTACCGGCTCCTAAACCTGTAATACTTCCGGTTCCCGCTGTAAAAGCCCCTCCATTAACAGAATACGTGTAACCTGGTGTTCCCCCGTTAACAGACACATTAATAACCCCGGTCTTATCACCAAAGCATCCCAGAATGTCGGTTTTGTTATCCAGAGCGATAGTCAGCACGGGCGGGTTTACCAATTCGATATTCGAAACTTTGGCAATACAACCTTTGCTATCTTTTACGGTTATTTCATAAGTTCCACCTGCTAAGCCAGTAAAATTACCTGTAGTATTCGAAAAATTAACGCCATCAGTAGCAAAAGTGTAAGGAGCAGTTCCTCCGGTAGGATTAACCGAAATGGTTCCATCGGTGCTGCCTGCACACAAAGGGTTGGTTGAGCTGCCTAAGGCTAGTTGTAAAAGTGAAGGCTGTGTAATGGTAACGGTTAGTTCTTTCGTACAGTTTTTCCCGTCTCTTACAATTACTTTGTAGTTACCAGCCGTCAAATTGGAGTTAGACGCTACTGCCGAAAAAGTTGCACCATTGTCAAACGAATATTCGTAGCTGCCATTGCCACCCGTTGCATCCACTGTAAAAGCACCTGTCGCATCGCCAAAACAACCACTGATGTTTGTCTGGGAAGTTACGGTCAGCACCAACTCTTCGGGTTCAGTCAAAGACAGTAGTCCCGGATAGAATTTGTTTGCACAACCTGTTTTGCCAACCGAAATCATGTAGTTTTCGTCAATTGGCAAGCCAGGCAGGTTGCTGAACGTTACAGTTCGTCCGCCATTGGATATCGCTTGCGTAGTTAATGGCAGGGGAGTCAAGCTTCCCGCCTTAAAACTCCACAACAGAAAGTTGAATGCTGGCACCCCGTCTGTGACAGTAAAGACAATGATTCCATCATTGGCCCCATGACAGGTGACATCTGTAACAGTAACCGATGTATTTGCCGCATTAAGTGATGGACATTGAGCAGAGGCATTCAGTATGGTTGCCCATAAGATAAAAATAAATACGCCTGCACTTTGTAGATATTGTTTCATAGGTAATGGTATTTTCTTTTCCAAAGCTGTGTTACGTTTGCTGTTAGGATTATTTGTTCACTACGATGCTCTTTGCAATAGAGCACCCTTTGGCATCGGTTACTACAACTACATACTCCCCGCCAGAACGAACCGCAAATGTTCCATTACCGGTGGTGTATGTTTCCTGTTTGGATGAATTAGATATATTATTAGCCGTAAATCTGTAAGGCTCTTGCCCTCCGGTCACTGTGGTGTAGATATTGCTTCCTGTACTTGTCAGATTCACCTCCAGTGAAGAGGCATTTTGTACCACGGCTGTTGTGCTGGCTTTGCCTCCTTTGGCATCTGTAACGGTGACGGTATAGCGACCAGCCATCGCATGAGATAGCTGTGAAGTCTTTTGTCCGTTACTCCACTCATACTTATAAGGAGGAGTGCCTGTAACCTGCAGGTTGATTTGTCCGTTATTGCTGAAACAGCTGGCATCTTTTACTAGGGCACGTACATTACACTGAGCCTGGCCTGCTTGAGCGATCAGGAATATTCCTAGTATCAGCAGAAAAGCCTGTAAGAATTTTTGTATCGTTTTCATTTCTTTCACTGGTTAAAAAAATACAGGTTATGGATGTTGATTATTTTTGAGTAATTGAATTCGTAATATTTACTATGTGACGCTTTTCAAAAGCCCTGCTTACAATCATTATTGAGATTCTGTTAAGCTTACGTTAGCTTCGTTTCGCCCTGCTCTTCCATCCTTTTTCAGCTTCTCAACGCATATAGGCTACAGGCTTTTATTACTGTTCCTAGACTGAATCCGCCTAATTCCCATGGTTTAAAGGTTTTTACTGAGACATGATAATCAAGTGCTTATCTCGAATCGGTATATCCAATTTACGTGAGGTAACCTCCGAAACCCATACAAGAAAACCGGCTTTGGGTACGCATGTAACATTTCTAGGGATTATGGAACAGGCATTCGGAGCCGCTTCGAAAAAAAGGCAGGTAAGTTTTTTCAGGAAAATAGTATCTTTTAAAAAGTCAAAACCTACCAGGCTGCTGAGATAGCCGAAAGGGTAAAATGCCAAATATTATTAAAATTGAATAGGTTTTGGTAATTTCGCGGGTGTCACGTAATCTTGCATATCCAATGCATGCAAAGCGTCTTTCTTTGAATTTTTAACCTCAATTTACTGAACATGGCTTTTGATATTGAAATGATTAAGGGCGTATATGCCCGTATGGGAGAGCGGATTACCGCTGCCCGTAAGGTAGTAGGCCGCCCACTGACTTTGGCTGAAAAGATTTTATACGGACACCTGTTTGAAGGAACGCCTACAAAATCCTACGCACGTGGCAAAGATTATGTAGACTTTGCTCCTGACCGGGTAGCCATGCAGGATGCTACCGCTCAGATGGCGCTGTTGCAGTTTATGCAGGCAGGTCGGGCCAAAGTGGCTGTGCCCAGTACGGTTCACTGTGACCACCTGATTCAGGCCAAAGTAGGTGCCACTACCGATCTGGCAGTAGCAAAAGATATCAATAAGGAAGTTTATGATTTCCTGTCCTCTGTATCCGATAAATATGGCATTGGTTTCTGGAAACCCGGCGCCGGTATCATTCACCAGGTAGTGATTGAGAATTATGCGTTTCCGGGTGGAATGATGATCGGTACCGACTCGCACACGCCGAATGCGGGCGGTTTGGGTATGATTGCCATTGGGGTAGGTGGTGCCGATGCCTGTGACGTAATGGCGGGCCTGGCATGGGAACTGAAAATGCCAAAACTGATCGGTGTGAAACTTACCGGCAAACTAAGTGGCTGGGCTTCAGCCAAAGACGTAATTCTTTGGGTAGCGGGTCAGCTAACTGTAAAAGGCGGAACCGGTTACATTGTCGAATATTTTGGTGAAGGAGCTGAGAGCCTTTCGGCAACGGGCAAAGGAACGATCTGCAACATGGGCGCCGAGATCGGAGCGACTACTTCCATCTTCGCCTACGATGAAAAAATGAAATCGTACCTGGAATCAACCAGTCGTGCCGATGTCGCTGCAGAGGCCGATAAAGTGAAAGAATATTTGCGTTCAGATAATGAAGTATACGCAGATCCAAGCCAATTCTACGATCAGGTGCTGGAGCTAAACCTTTCTGAACTAGAGCCTTACGTAAACGGTCCATACACTCCTGATTTGGCGTGGCCTCTTTCTAAATTTGCCCAAGCCGTAAAAGAAAACAACTATCCTCAGAAACTGGACGTAGGCTTGATCGGTTCTTGCACCAACTCTTCTTACGAAGACATGACCCGTGCGGCTTCGGTTGCCAAACAAGCGGCCTCTAAAAAACTAAAGGCGAAAGCCGAATTTACGGTAACTCCTGGTTCTGAACTGGTACGCTATACAGCTGAACGGGATGGGTTGCTGGGTATTTTTGAAAGCATTGGCGGTGTGGTAATGGCTAATGCCTGCGGTCCTTGCATCGGTCAGTGGGCCCGCCACATTGACGATCCGAACCGAGCCAACTCCATCATCACTTCATTTAACCGTAACTTCGCAAAACGGAACGACGGTTTGTCGGCCACTCGGGCCTTTGTTGCCTCCCCCGAAATTGTGACCGCCATGGTAATTGCCGGTGATTTGACTTTTAACCCGTTGAAAGACAAACTAATCAACGAAGATGGCCAGGAAGTAATGCTCGACGAGCCTGCCGGTTTGGAAGCTCCTACCAAAGGCTATGCCGTGGAAGACGCTGGTTATCAGGCACCTGCCGAGGACGGTAGCAATGTACAGGTGTTGGTTGATCCAAAATCAGATCGTTTGCAATTGCTCGCTCCGTTCCCGGCTTGGGAAGGCACCGATCTGCACGGACTGAAACTGTTGATCAAAGCCAAAGGAAAATGTACGACCGATCATATCTCTATGGCAGGTCCTTGGTTGAAATACCGTGGTCACCTGGACAACATTTCGAACAACATGTTGATTGGCGCCATCAACTTTGTGAACGAAGAAGCCAACAAAGTGAAAAACCAATTGACTGGAAATTACGACGAAGTGCCTAAAGTACAGCGTGCTTACAAAGCTGCGGGCATTGGCTCGATTGTAGTGGGTGACGAAAACTACGGCGAAGGTTCTTCACGGGAACATGCGGCTATGGAGCCTCGTTTCTTGGGCGTACGCGTGATTCTGGTGAAATCATTCGCCCGTATTCACGAAACCAACCTGAAAAAACAAGGAATGCTTGCCCTGACATTTGCAGATCCTGCCGATTATGACAAAGTGAAAGAGGATGACAGCCTTGATATTCTGGGCTTAACGAACTTTGCACCAGGTGTTCAGCTGACGGTTGTTTTAAATCACGCAGATGGTACAAAAGATGAGTTCAAAGTAAACCATACCTATAACGAACAACAAATTGAGTGGTTCAAAGCAGGTGCAGCACTGAATATCATCCGTCAATCAGTTGCCAAATAATCTCGTTGAGATGCATTCATACAAAAGCCCGGCTTTCCAGTCGGGCTTTTTCATTGGGCAAAACGAAATAGTATATTTTAGCAAACAGAAACTCCAACTTACAATTTAATGAAGTAATGATATGGCACTAAGTCAAAACTACTTTTTATATGCAGTTGAGGAAAATAATTTAACGACAGTTCTGTCATACATAGAAATGGGGGTAGATGTAAACTACAGAGATGAAGTGGATAGAACGCCATTATATGTAGCAGTGCTTGCAAAACATTCCAGAATGGTGAGAATCTTATTAGAAAATGGAGCAAACCCTAATGAAAAGTACCAAGATAAAGAATATACTTTACTACATTTTGCGGCAACATTCCATTTAGTAGAGATTGGTCAATTACTAATTAAGGCAGGCGCCGATGTGAACATCAGAGATGCTTATGGAAATAATCCACTATGGACTGCCACCTTTAATGCTCGGACAAATGACGGCGAATTTGTACAGTTACTTTTAGAAAATGGAGCTAATAAAAACTCTCTCAATAATGTTGGTAAGACCCCTTATTTACTTGCAGTTACCTGGAAAATCCCATCTTTAATAGAATTGTTTAATAATTATAATTGATTAATATGTCTTTATTACCAACTATCCGTCCGAAAAGAACCTATCTGCAAGCCTTCTTTGCTGTATAGGTTTGCATCCACTGGACTTGACTCCCAGGCATATCGCACGGCAACGGGTTTGTTAACTTCCGGTGAAGAAACAATTACGTCGTTTCCTTCCAGATAAGCACTAGCCCAATGAAACTTTCGATCCTCTCCGGCAATGGCAAATCCTTTCAGATAACCATAGCGGTCTTTTATAACTAGTCCACTACTGGGGGTTTTGAACTTTATGCGGATACTATTTCCTTCCACACTCATGCTTTCATACGATGGACTTCTGCCGTTGATTTTTTCACCATAGGCCACCTCACGCGCAGCTTGTGCCAGCCGATAGCCTACCGTTTGCTTATCACGCGGGTGAATGTCTTGTGGATTTCCAGCATCAAGCGTAACTACAATAGCTCCATTGGGAATGCTTTGCATGGCTTTGTTCTGACTTTCTCGCAAGATAGCCCACACATTCTCCGAAGGTTGCGGAGCGTTTTCGCCATAGCCGGTTAATTGCACCGTCAGAAAAGGCACATTGCCTTGCCCCCATTTTTGGCGCCAGTCGGTAGCCATATGAGTTAATTGACTCTCATACTTTTTAGCATCCGGCATCGATTCGGCATTTGATTCGCCCTGGTACCAAAGAATTCCTTTGATCGGAAACTTGTGAAGCGGCGCAATCATGGCGTTGTAAATCAGCACAGGAGCCGTATTGTATTGCTCATTGGGCAGGTATTGAAACTTAGTCAACTTGTATTTCCAGTCTTTTCCTAGTGACATTTTTCCGGAAGCATTCTCCAGCCATACGTCATTGCCTTCGTTCCAACTGTTGGTCGCGCCACCTGCATCATAAATCCGAACGGTTACCACGTTTTTTCCAGCTTTCAATACCGAGGCCGGAATAGTGTATTTGCGTAGTTTATTGGTGGGTTGGCTTGTCGAATCCAATTGCACACCATTGATCCAGATTTGAGCAGCATCGGCATAATAGCCCATATTTAAGATCGACTCTATTAATGAACTTGTCGGCAACTCGAAGGATTTGCGCAACCAAAATACGCCGTCAAAATTTTCTTTGCCTTCACCGGCAAACCACGCGGGCAATTGCATGGTGTGCCATTGCGAATCATCTACATCGGTAGCGGACCATACCGCTTTGCCATTCTGAAAACCAATGTCTTCTGTGGGAACATCCGGGTGAAACTTGGCAATATCGGCACGTCGCCGGGCTTCTTCAGCCTTGTGGTATTCCTGGGCATCGGCTAAGGTTTTGTAGCCGTGGGCTTGCAGGCTCATCCAACTTTCAATGCGGGTGCCACCCCAACTCGTATTGAGCAAGCCGATAGGCACTTGTTGGTGTTTGCGAAGTTCACGGGCAAAGAAGTAGCCTACTGCCGTAAAATTGCCTACGTTATCAGGCGAAGTGACTTGCCAGTCGGCACTTGGAATGGTGTTTTGTGCAACTGTATTAGTGCCTCGTTCTACTTTAAAATGCCGGATGTATGAATCGTTTGCGGATGATTCTTCAACTTCGTAGTTATTGGAATTGCGAACAGACCATTCCATATTCGACTGCCCGGAACATAGCCACACATCCCCAAAAATCACATCGCTAAGGATAATTTTATCTTTTTTTCCCGTAACACTGAGTTCAACTGATTTCCCGGCGGCAGTTGGCGGCAATTTCAGTTCCCATTCTCCTTTGCTATTGGCTGATGCGGTGAGGGTTTTGCCATCGAAAAAGATACTAATTTTTTCGCCTTTGGCAGCCGTGCCCCATATGGGTACAGCTACGCCTTGCTGCAATACCATGTGGCTGGTAAACAACGGATTAACCTTGAGTTGTGCATGAGCCGAAAAAGCAATCAGGCTCATCACAACCAGCATTCGTTTTCGCATATACAGGAAGTGATTGATTTTGCCTGGGAAAAGTAAACAAAATCAATCAGAATCGCTGCATCTTTTGTGGGCTAGGAAGCCTCCCCGACCTGTACACGTATCGGGTTTCCGAGAGGCTCAAGCAACTGCGGATAGTCGTTCACGGTTTTGTTCACTTCACGCGTCACTTCAAAGGCCTCCATTTCGTTGGCGGCATAGGGCTGCAACAGGCTGAGTTGCGGCTTCACATCAGCCTGTTTTTCAATCCATTGCAAGGCTTTGTCTTGCGGAAGAATCACGGGCATGCGTTCATGAATGCCGTGCATCAATTCATTGGCGTCTGTTGTAATGATGGCAAACGAATGGATGATTTCGCCTGTTGCATAATTGGTCCAGCGGTTCCAGATACCAGCCATCGCAAACAGTTCCTGATCAGTAGGACGAATGCGGTAAGGAGTTTTGCCGGTTTTGGAGGTACTATTTTGCTGCCACTCGAAA
Source organism: uncultured Sphingobacteriales bacterium (assembly GCA_963520985.1). GTDB lineage: Bacteria > Bacteroidota > Bacteroidia > Cytophagales > 172606-1 > Xanthocytophaga. The sequence continues at coordinate 286,465 of CAUQTA010000007.1, read as the reverse complement.
AAGCTATTGGCCAGCACCAAGCAATGCTGCTTCTGTACGGCTTTCTTAAATGATGTTTTATCTTCAATGCCATCGGCACGGGCATTGATCATTTTGTAGCCTTCCTTTTCGTCTTTGGCCCAGTCAGGGATAAATCCCCAGCGAAACAGCTGTACCTGAGCCGGATTGTCGTTGGTGATCACAGGAAGCGATTGGCCTGGCGAAGCATTGTAATGCGCCGGAACAGGCTGAACCAATTTTGCTTTAAAGGACTGATAAATAGCCGATTCATCGGTAATTATGGAATAACGACCACACATAGCAGGAGGTTTTTAGGTATGAAAAGATAGTATTTGCACCGATTGTATTCTCACGTTAAGTTACTATTTTTTCTTCAAAAACTTCGTTCCTCATATTGGTTTTTACATTAACTTTGCGGGATTTTTAACATACCTCCAACCAATCCGAAATGCCTAAAGACAACTCCATCAAATCCGTCCTCATTATTGGTTCTGGTCCTATTATCATTGGACAAGCATGTGAATTTGATTATGCTGGCTCGCAAGCTGCTCGTTCGCTACGTGAAGAAGGGATTGAAGTCATTCTTATCAACTCCAATCCGGCGACTATCATGACCGACAAGGTGACTGCTGATCATGTGTATCTGTGGCCGCTGGAAAAGAAGTACATCCGTCAGATTTTGGAAAAGCACAAAATTGACGCGGTACTGCCCACTATGGGGGGACAAACGGCTCTGAATCTGGCGATTGACTGCGAAAAAGCCGGAATCTGGAAAAAATACGGAGTACGAATCATCGGTGTAGACATCCACGCCATTGAGACAACTGAAGACCGTGAGAAATTCCGCCTGAAAATGATGGAACTGGACGCCAATGTGTGCAAAGGCCGCACGGCCCGTTCGTATTTGGAAGGCAAAGAAATTGCGCAGGAAATCGGGTTTCCGCTGGTAATTCGTCCGTCATTTACATTGGGAGGTACCGGTGGTGGTTTTGTTAACGACCCATCCAAATTCGACGCAGCCTTAAACGCAGGCTTGCACGCTTCGCCTATTCACGAAGTGCTGGTGGAACAAAGCATCATGGGTTGGAAAGAATACGAACTCGAATTGTTACGCGACAGCATTGGTAACTTTATCATCATCTGTTCGATTGAGAACTTTGATCCGATGGGCGTACACACCGGCGACTCAATCACAGTGGCTCCGGCGATGACTCTTCCGGACACATTGTATCAGAAAATGCGCGACCTCGCCATCAAAACGATGGACGGTATTGGGAAATTTGCCGGTGGATGCAACATTCAGTTTTCAGTGAATCCAGCAAACGATGAGATTATTGTCATTGAAATCAATCCGCGCGTTTCCCGTTCTTCCGCATTGGCTTCAAAAGCAACGGGTTATCCGATTGCGAAGATTGCGGCAAAACTGGCTATTGGCTACAACCTGGATGAACTGAAAAACGCCATCACCAAAACTACTTCGGCTTATTTTGAACCAGCCATTGACTATGTCATTGTAAAAGTACCCCGTTGGAACTTTGACAAATTCAAAGGTGCTGACCGCAGCCTGGGATTGCAGATGAAATCGGTAGGTGAAGCCATGGGTATTGGCCGCAACTTCCAGGAAGCATTGCAAAAAGCCTGTCAGTCGCTGGAAATCAAGCGGAACGGATTGGGTGCCGATGGAAAAGAATTGACTAACCAGGAACAATTGCTACATAGTCTGGAACACCCGAGCTGGAACCGACTATTCCATATATACGACGCCTTCAAACTGGGCATTCCATTCAAAACCATTCAGAAACTCACCAAAATCGATCCGTGGTTCCTGAATCAGGTGGAAGAACTCATCACGCTGGAAAAAGAAATCGAGAAATATGACCTGGAGTCTATTCCGGCTTCGTTGATGTTTGAGGCCAAGAACAAAGGCTACGCCGACCGCCAGATTGCCCACTTGCTCGATTGCTACGAAAGCGAAGTGTATAAGAAACGTATCGATATGGGTATCAAACGAGTATACAAATGCGTGGATACCTGTGCCGCGGAATTTGAAGCCCGAACACCTTATTATTATTCTACGTTTGCATTGGCTCCGGAAGGAGAAACGATTGCCGGTCCTGATAACGAATCCATTGTTTCGGATAAAAAGAAAATTATCGTGCTCGGTTCAGGTCCAAACCGGATCGGGCAAGGCATTGAATTTGACTATTCGTGTGTGCATGGCATTCTGGCTGCGAAAGAATGTGGCTACGAAACCATTATGATCAACTGCAACCCGGAAACAGTTTCCACCGATTTTGACATTGCGGACAAACTGTATTTTGAGCCGGTTTTCTGGGAACACATCTATGACATCATTCAGCACGAAAAACCGGAAGGAGTGATTGTACAGCTGGGCGGGCAAACGGCGCTGAAACTAGCCGAAAAACTCCATCGCTACGGCATTAAAATCATCGGAACCAATTTTGAATCGCTGGATCTGGCCGAAGATCGTGGTAGTTTCTCTAACCTGCTTAAAGACAACAACATTCCGTATCCAAAATTCGGTACGGTTCAGAATGCAGACGAAGCTCTGGAACTTTCACGCGAGTTAGGTTTCCCGTTACTGGTTCGTCCAAGTTATGTACTGGGTGGGCAAGGAATGAAAATCGTGATTAATGAGAAGGAGTTGGAAAACCACGTGGTGGATATATTCAAGGATATGCCGGATAACAAAGTGCTGCTCGATCACTTCCTTGAAAATGCCATTGAAGCCGAGGCTGACGCCATTTGTGACGGTGAAGATGTGTATATCATTGGCATTATGGAGCACATTGAACCGGCGGGCATTCACTCCGGCGACTCCAATGCGGTGTTGCCACCGTTTAACTTGGGCGCACTGGAAATCAAGCAGATCGAAAAATACACCAAGCAAATCGCATTGGCACTCAATACAGTAGGTCTGATCAACATTCAGTTTGCCATCAAAGACGAGAAAGTATACATCATTGAAGCCAATCCACGGGCATCGCGGACGGTACCGTTTATCTGCAAGGCATACGACGAGCCGTACGTAAATTACGCTACCAAGGTGATGCTGGGTGAGAAAAAAGTAAAAGACTTTACGTTCAATCCGCGCAAGGAAGGCTATGCCATCAAGTTGCCGGTATTCTCGTTCAACAAATTCCCGAATGTGAACAAAGAACTGGGTCCAGAAATGAAATCGACTGGTGAAGCGATCTACTTCATTGACGATCTGGACGATGATTTCTTTCAGAAAGTATATTCGGAACGAAACTTATACTTAAGCCGTTAACAACGAAAAGCCTCTCCTGTGGAGGGGCTTTTTTGTTTTAGCACAAAAATGCAGGGCAGGCTTTTTGCTATTTAAAAGATACTATTTTGTTTGCGTTATCTTTGTAACTTACCGCAAGGGCACAATAAATTCCGGTTTTATTCGTCAATTAAAGAAACCCCTTTACGCTAGTGTTAAAATACCTGATTATTACTTTTCTGATCATCTACCTGCTCTCCCGTGTGGGTGGATTTCTGTTTCGCAGCATTTTCTGGATGCTTGGCATGCGTGCCATGGACAAACAAATGCGTAATTCGCAACAACAGCAACAGCCTCGTCGCCGCGAAGGGGATGTCCATGTCGACTACAATTCCTATAAGAACACCAACCGCCCCAACTCCTCTTCCAAAGGTGGCGATTACATCGATATTGATTACGAAGAAGTGAAATAACGCAGTCGCATCGCGGTTGTCACCAACTAGTGGCAGGAGAATAGTATCTGGAAAAATGCCAAAACCTGCCTAATAACTATTTGATAACACAGCCAATGTGCAATTACAACCGTTTTATCTAGCTGCATTTCACAATCCTTTTCTATCTTTACGCGGCAATGCATATTGCCAACGCACCTCATTGGTCCATTTTTCCTATCAGAACGCATGTTTTCTTTTATTATCTGGGATGTCGCACCCGAAATCTTTCGATTTAAAATTGGTGATTTCCTACTCGAACCCCGCTGGTACGGTTTGTTTTTTGCCCTCGGGTTTTTGATTGGTCAGCAGATACTATTTTATATTTTCAAAAAAGAAGGCAAGCCCGCCCAAGACGTCGAAACTCTGACTGTTTATATGGTGCTGGCAACGGTTATCGGAGCCCGGCTGGGTCACGTGTTGTTTTACGAACCTGAAAACTATTTTAATTTTGCCAAGTGGAAAGAAGACTGGCGCAATGCCCTGGAGGTGTTTGCCATCTGGCATGGCGGTTTGGCCAGTCACGGAGCGGCCATTGCCATTTTGTTTACTTTCTGGTTATACGTACGCAAGAAGAAAAAGAGCGGACAAACCTATCTTTGGGTGGCCGACCGCATTGTGATCATTGTGGCGCTTTGCGGGTGTTTGATTCGCCTGGGCAACCTGATGAACTCCGAAATCATTGGCAAGCCCACCAATGCTTCCTGGGGATTTGTGTTTGCGGGCCCGGCTCGCAGTGCGCCGTATCCACAGCAGGAATTTATCAGTAAAGTCCGCACAGAACGCAATACCGCTAAAGCCGATACGGTTATTGACGGACAAGTGTATGTGCCACTCAAAGTAAAGGCATTTGTAAAGGAAGAATTGGTCAATAACGACATCGACAGTTTTTCCAAAAACGATTTTCGGAGTGCCCTGCAACGTAGCCGCGAAGTGGAAGAACATTTTCGCTGGGACGTCACTCCGTTTGCGGCAACCATTTCGCAGGAAGATCACCAGACGGTTGTCACCGGCAATGTGTACGGCGTACCGCGCCATCCTGCTCAGCTGTATGAGTCGTTGTCGTGTATTGCTCTTTTCGTTTTCCTATTCCTGATCTGGAACAAATACAAGGCACGCACGCCACAAGGCTTATTGTTAGGTACGTTTTTGATTGTTTGCTTCGGATTGCGTTTTGCATATGAATTTTTAAAAGAGCCACAGGTTGCCTTTGAAAATGAGTTACCGTTATACATGGGCCAATGGCTGAGTATTCCGGCCGTACTGGCGGGCATTGTCATCATTATTATAGCATTCAGTAACCGCAGCAAATTGCCTGTGGCCGAATCGGTTGCCACCCCGGAGCCAACCAAGGCTTCGTCCAAATAGTATCTTCTAAAAAATAAAAACCCTCCTTTCCGTTGGCGCAAGGAGGTTTTTTATTTTTAGACCCTTTAGAAAAAAAATGTTTTTGCAACATTGTAACATTACTTAAGGTTTGTATATTTGCAACACAATTGCATTTTTCATTACAAACCCCTATCAAACCTATGACTCATTCATTTGGAAAGATTTTTTTATCGGGAAGTCTGGTAGTAGCATTGCTCGCCAGCAGTTGCAAAAAAGAAAACAATCCCGCCCCTATCGATGAAGGCGAAGAATTGACTACCGTTGAGCTGACTCTGACTCCTACTTCTGGATCACCTGTTGTCATTACTTACAAAGATTTGGATGGCGACGGTGGTTCTGCACCCGTGATTTCTCCGGCGGTGTTGTCATTGGCGCCTAGCACGACTTATGCTTCTCAATTGCGTTTTCTAAATGAAAATGCCAATCCGGTGGAAAACGTAACCGAAGAGGTAGAAGATGAAAAATCGGCAGAACACGAAGTTTTTTATACCATTTCCAATGGGCTGCAACTAGTCGTTTCCAATCGCAATGCAGATGCCAATGGCAAACCACTTGGGACAAAAGCTACTTTTACAACTACGGCTGCTTCAACAGCACAAGGTACGCTTGCCATTACCCTGAAACACAAACCAGCCAGTGTATACGGAGCCAAAACCGATAGCGATCCGATCACCAAAGGCGAAACCGATGTGGAGGTTGTATTCCCTACAGAAATAAAATAATTCTTCTAGTCTCCTTCTTCCAGCCAAAAGCCCGTTATGTTAGCATCAACGGGCTTTTTTTATATGATAGATATAGGCAAAACTCATATCTTTGCCGGCATTAAAACCTATCTATCTCTGTTGTATGAAAATAGCCATTGGTGGCGACCACGCCGGATTTACGTATAAAGAAGCCATTAAGGAAATGCTGACCGGCCAGGGTCACGAAGTCAAAGACTTTGGTCCGTTCAGCACAGCCTCAGTCGATTATCCTGATTTTGTGCATCCACTAGCTACTGCCGTTGAAAACAACGAATTTGAATTTGGCATACTGGTATGCGGCAGCGGCAATGGCGTGGCCATCACGGCCAACAAACACAAAGGCATCCGAGCGGCGCTGTGCTGGCAGGTAGAACTAGCCGAGCTTTCGCGCCAGCATAACAATGCCAATGTATTGTGCCTGCCCGAACGGTTTATCAGTGTTGACGTGGCCAAAGCCTGCGTAAGTGCTTTCCTGACAGCGCCGTTTGAAGGTGGCCGCCACCAAAACCGCGTTGATAAAATTGCGACTTGCTAATTGGGATATTTGGCTTTAGCCGAATATCCATCAAACACAAAACCTCAGTATAAGGCTGGGGTTTTGGCATTTTGAGAGATACTATTTTGTACAACGCATGAACACAAAGCTCTACTACATAGCCAGTATCTGGCTGGGCATCTTACCTATCTTGCTGATTAGCCTTACCTGGATAGCGGGAATTTACACACAACCGCCAAGCGAAAATACGTTTCTACTCCCCTATTCTTTTGCATCGGCCATTAATGCGTTCTTTTTTCCCTATGCATTAAGTGTGTTGTGGATACGCGTGGTAGATCTTTCCGGATCAAGCCGAAAACTCGCGTTTCTGCAAAAGCTTTGGTGGATGGGATTTGTATTAATGGCTTTGTTTTGGGTTATGGTTGCAGGAATTGAATTATTGCCTGATGCCATGCCTATCCTTAATGGGGCCACTGTTTATCCGCCCTTAGATGCGCTGGATAAACCACAAAACTTAGAACTGAATTTCATTAGTAACTATTCTGCCTCGCTTCTCTCAACAATTTTAGTAGGTCTAGCCACTGTTATTCAGAGTATTGCTGTTTGTACAACTATTTGGATCAATAGAAATAATGTTACTCAAAAAAGTATCAGGTTAGTTACTTTCTTGATCAGCGCATTGACGGGGCTAACAGGACTGGTGTTTCTGATAATGAATGGATTTTTCTTAAGCCTACTATTTTATCCTTCTATTTTTCTATCTGATATTTATATTGCCGGACCTTCCTTGTCGCAAGCTCCAAAACCGAATATCTGGTCCATAATTGCACCGGATAACTGGGAATTACTGGCTGTTCTTCTATTCTTAATCCTTATTTTGGGATTAAACAAAAAGTTTACAAAGGTTAGTGTTGGCTTTGGATTGTTGGTAGTGGTAAGTATAGTCCATAAAGTCTATTTTCCAGAGAACTCTATTGAAATAGAAATACCTGACAAATTTATCGTTATGCATTCTCATTCCACTATGGGAGGCGTTTACTTTGGGGTTGTTGCCATTCTTTATCAAATTATTTTATGGCGTAATCAACAATTGGTTATATGGCTATCTTACTTTCATTTGGCAATCGCAGGAATAATTGAACTCATTCTAGTAGTATATAAGCCGCGTGTGGATATTGATTTTAGTTTTGTATTGTTCCTCATAACCTCTGTTAGTCAGTTATTTATCCTTATCAATTACAGGCTTAGCAATAAAGCAAAACCCTCTGCGGAGTAACAACAGAGGGTTTTGTCTTTTTGAAAGATACTATTTTTTCAGGATTAGAATGGAGGATTGTCATCCAGAATCTGAGGTGGAAGCTGTGGTGGCAAGTTATTGGCCTTGCTGCCCAATCGAATGGTTCCGTTTGGCAGGTCGTCGTCAAACTCTGCCGGAATCATGCCCGTATTTGGCAACGCCGCCAAGTTAGTAAACGACTCAGCCCCATCCCAATCGGAGAACTTAGTGTACTTACCGATAAATTTCAGCGGTACGTTTTCCAGCGAACCGTTCCGGTGCTTGGCAATGATTACTTCACCCATATTGGTAGTCGGGCTACCGTTTTCATCTTGTGTAATGCCATAGTATTCAGGACGATACAAGAATACCACCATATCGGCATCCTGCTCGATGGAACCTGATTCCCGCAAATCCGAAAGTTGTGGCCGCTTGTCGCCGCCCCGGGTTTCTACCGCCCGGCTCAACTGCGACAAGGCAATCACGGGTACATTCAATTCCTTCGCCAACCCTTTCAAAGCCCTTGAAATCTGGGCAACTTCCTGTTCACGATTACCGCCGCTTTTCCCTCCCGAATCCCCACTCATCAACTGCAAGTAGTCAATGATGATACACTGAATGTCGTGTTGTGCTTTCAAACGGCGACATTTGGCGCGCAATTCGAGGATGGAAAGTGCGGGTGTATCGTCAATAAAAATAGGCGCTGCTTCCAGGTTTCGGATTTTGGCGTGCAATTGTTCCCATTCGTAAGCCGCAAGGTTTCCTTTCTTGATTTTTTCACTTTCCAGTTCTGCTTCGGCCGATATCAGACGGTTTACCAACTGCACCGACGACATCTCCAACGAAAAGATAGCTACCGGCATGTTAAACATCACGGCGGCATTACGCATCGCAGAGATAACAAACGCCGTTTTTCCCATCGCCGGACGAGCCGCGAGGATAATTAAATCGGAACGTTGCCAGCCGGATGTCACACGATCCAAGGCACTAAACCCGGATGGAATACCCGTGAGGCCGTCCTTGTGATCTTTCTTCGCTTCCAGTTCTTTGATGGCAATCTGCATCAGGTCACGCATGCCCGCAACTTTTTTGCGGATATTGGATTCGGAAATCTGGAATAAGCCCTGCTCGGCAAAATCCATCAGGTTGAATACATCAGTGGTATCTTCGTAGGCATGTTTCAGAATCTCAGATGCTTGCGAAATCAACTCGCGTTTAATGGCTTTTTCACCGATAATCCGGGCGTGGGCCTCGATGTTGGCCGCCGAATTGACGCGGTTGGTTAACTGAGCAATGTACCCTACCCCTCCCACAATCTCAATCTTGCCCATTTCGCGCAGTTTTTCCGTAACCGTCAGCAAATCAACCGGTTCTGATTGGGCAAACAGATCCAGAATAGCCCGGTAAATTTCCTGATGCGCATCTTTGTAGAAGCTATCCGGTTTCAACATGTCAATTACTGTCGTCAGCGCGTCTTTTTCGAGCATCAGTGCACCTAGCACTGCTTCTTCCAGTTCAGGAGCTTGTGGAGGAAGTTTTCCCAAATCAGCATCTAAGAAACGAGGGGCGCCATTCCGGTTAAATCGAGAATTATCAGTAAATGCTTTTTTCACAGGTTTTCCGGGACGTTCTAGCATAGGTTGTATAATGAAAGTAGGCGGCTCTTAATCTAAATACTATCTTTTACGATAATAAAACCTCCCGGTTGAGTCAGAGAGGTCCTAAACAAATTTACAACAAATATGGATGGAATGACAGAAAAATCAATCTTTGTATAATAAACTCAAAATCAAACACTTAGCCTTCTCCCATGATTTCATATTCCAACCAAGTAGGTACTGCGTCATAAGGCGGAAGCTTGGCCAAATTGTCTTTCACCCGATGCCAAGGCCACTTAGCATAATGAGGAATATGTCCCTTATATTGGCCGCCCAGTTCAATAAGTATGAGTAGCAAAACGCTCAGAATATACCTTTGCCGCCCCTCCAAATGAATACTGTTTTCTTCTGGTAAGAAATAAATCCAGCAATTATCAGTTTCACAACAGATGCTATGCTCCTCTTTAGCATATCCAATACTCGTTTCCGCCCTTTTTGTGGCCTGCTCGATAAGCAAAGACAATTCTGGAAGTGTACTTTCGAAGGTAATTATATGATTATACGCTTCATGCAACATACCCGTACCACAAAGTAGTGTATTTTTGGCATAGGAAAGCCCTTATCCGTTTCCGAAGATTAGATAAGGGCTAATAATATTTTTTATTTTGCGTCGTCGATAATGACAACTTTTGTCATTTTGTCACCTTGACGAATTTCATCTACGATATCAAGGCCTTCAGTCACTTTGCCAAATACGGTGTGTACGCCGTCCAGGTGCTTGGTATTCATACGGTTGTGACAAATAAAAAACTGCGAACCGCCTGTATTTGGCTGTTGCCGTTTGGCCATTGAAAGCACGCCCCGGTCGTGAAACTGATTGCCACCTGTGGTTTCGCAGGGAATCATATAACCTGGGCCCCCTGCTCCGGTGCCGGTGGGATCGCCTGTCTGCACCATGAAGTTGGGAATAACGCGGTGAAAAGTAAGTCCGTCATAAAAGCCTGATTTGGCAAGCTTTACAAAGTTAGCAACAGTACCTGGGGCGTCTTCTTCAAAAAACATTACCTTCATTACGCCTTTGTCGGTGTGAATTTCTGCAGTCATACAGTTTGTTTCTTTAGTGATTGTTTAATACGGTTTCTTTAATCGTTTTGCTTTGAGAAAGGAATTCCGGATATCCGTTCACAAAACAATCCGGAGATCGGGCGGTAGCAACTCTCTTAAAAAGAGGGCTACAAACTTACAAATTCCCGTGGTGTATCGGCTACCAAAATCAAAATTATTTTATAAAATGTTTGTGTCTGTTGATTTACTGCCGAACAAATTCTATACTTGACTGAAACATTCCACTTTGTCTATGAATGCGGTTGAGAATACGGAAAATAGCCTGAAACAGGTGCTATTACAAGCAGCAGAAGACTTGTATTATCCCAGCGAATCGGACGAGCCGTTTGGCTATTTTGAATGGGATTTTAACAACTCCAAACCACTCAGCGAGGCCGACATCAAGAAGTTTGCCCAGAAATCGCGCCAAACACCTGTCGAAACACAGTCGGTTGATGCGTTTTTCAAGCGGGTTACGGAGGTAAAAGACTGGTATCAGGAAGAAGAGATCAAACTGGTGGAAAAATTCAAAGGACTGGAAGAAAAAATAAAATCTAATCTGTCGGATGTGCACGTGTACAAGCTGGGCAAAAAGGAGATTGATGCGTATATCGTAGGAAAAACGCCTTCGGGCAAGTGGGCCGGGCTATCAACCAAGCTGACCGAAACCTAATTGAATTCCAAATAAACCCTCAGACAAATTAGAAACGTGTTTCACAAACATTAACCCTCTGATTTCCAAAATTTTACCCTTTTGCGTTTTTTCTTCTTTTGTCTCAAAAAATAGTATCTTTTTGAACAATCAAACCTACCTGTCTTTTTATGGAGCTAGAACAGCTAAAATATCCCATTGGCAAATTTGATTATGTAAAAACCATATCTTTTGCCGATGTGCCTACATCCATACAAACCATTGCAGAATTTCCGATCAAACTGACTGTCCTGGTCGAGTCGCTTGCACCTGAACAACTCGCCATGCCCTACCGTCCCGGTGGCTGGACGGCGGCACAGGTAGTGCACCATTTGGCCGACAGCCACTGCAATGCGCTGATTCGATTTAAGTTGACCCTGACCGAAGATAATCCCACCATTAAGCCTTACATGGAAAACTTGTGGGCCGAGCTGGCAGATAGCAAAGACACACCCGTAGAAGTATCGCTGCAATTACTGATGGCCTTGCACAAACGCTGGGAAATCTTGTTGAAATCGATGAAAGAAGCCGACTTCAACCGCACTTATTTTCATCCCGAAAGTCAGCGGACTTTTCCTTTGCGGCAGGTGGTTTCGTTGTACGCCTGGCACTGCAATCACCATTATGCCCACATAGCGTCTGTCACAAAATAAACCTGGAAGGGTTTTTGCTTTTAAAAAGATAGTATTTCGATTCACTAACCCGTAAGGCATTGATTCTCATACACGTTCCGTTTTTGTGGGTGCATGGCATGGCGCTGTTTCCCTTTGTGCTCATTAAGTACAAGCACTATGCACACAACGAACGGCTGCTCAACCACGAACAGATTCATTTGCGGCAACAACTGGAAATGCTGATTCTGCCGTTTTACATCTGGTACCTGACGGAGTATCTGATTCTGCGACTCAAAGGCCAGAAACACAAGCAAGCTTACTACAATATAAGCTTCGAAAAAGAAGCGTATGACCGGGAATACGATCTGGATTATTTGCGGTATAGGCCTCTGTGGAATTTCCGAAAATACCTCATCAACTAGTATCTTCCAAAAAGCAAAAACCTGCCTCCGCATAGCGGTTGGCAGGTTTTTGCTTTTTATCGACTAACTCTTACTGATTCTTATATACTTTCACATTGAATACTAGTGCCTGCAGTTTTTTGATCTGGTCGGGACGGCGCAGGTAGTGCATGTAGTTTTTCTTGGGCAACACCAAAGGCTCTGTGAGTGAATCACTGGGTATTTCGCGAGCCAGTGTAATCAAGTGTTTGGATTTGATGGCAAAGGCTGCACCATCCGCATTGGGGTTTTTGCCCGTTACAATGCCCACCAGATTTCCTTTTGCATCCAGCAGTGGCGCACCACTGTTACCGGGGTTTACGGGTACTGAAATCTGGTATTTAGAGGTATCGCCTTCATTGCCTGTATGCGCACTGATGGCACCATCGCCATACACAATGTCTTCCCGCGGATAAGCCAGTGTATAGACCGCTTCGCCCAGATCGGCTTCACGGGTATTGACCGAATACGGCATGTAAGCCATCGGCTTAAAGGTAGAATCGGAGATTTTGAGTAGGGCCAGGTCCAGATCCGAGTTTTTGTGCACTACTTTGGCTTTGTACCGTTGCCTGATGTTGTCATAAGAAGTAGATTCGACATAGACTTCATCAGCACCACTCACTACGTGGCGGTTGGTCACAATGTATCCATTGGCCGAAATCATGAAACCGGTGGCACTGGCCGCATAATCGGCTCGGTTTTCTTCCTGTTGCAAGGAAACCGACAAGTCACTCAGCCGCTTGCGGATGTGGTTGTTCTCTCTTTTCAACTCCGCGTAGTTGCTCACTTGCTGGTGCTCCAGCGAACGCAGGTAGTTGGTAACGACGATGGTACTCAGTACGGTTATGACAGCCACCGAAGCCGCCACGCCTACGGTTGCCATGTGTTTGCGCCAGAAGGCCCTCACGCCATACGTATGAATAAAAGGCTGGTCTTTGCTTTCCGCTTTCCACTCTTTGTGAAAACCGTCAAACTGTTTTTTCAGTTTGGTGCGACGCCCAAAGGTAGCAAACCCTTCAAGCATCAGTTTGTGTTGACGAACCTCCTCGGCCAGGTGTTTGTCATGCAGCATCTGCTGTTCAAAAGCCTCTTTTTCGGAAAAGGGCATCTGACCAGCTACATAACTCTCAATTTGTTCGTATGTTTCTTTATTAATCATGTTTTTAATCAATTGTCTCTGGTTCTTCTCAGCTCTTTCGGGTAGGTTTTTGTGTTTCAAAAGATACTATTTCGCGTTAGGAACGTTGGTGAGAATCAGCTCATCACTATCCCGTGTATTTTGAGAAAAATATCTTTTTCAACCGCATCAGACATTTGTATTTCTGATTCTTTGCGTTATCGGTATTGGTATATCCCATTTTGTCGGTAATCTGCTGCATGGAAAATTCATTGATAAAAAAATCTTCCAGAATGGTGCGGCAGGGTTCGCCCAATTGCGACAACGCCTCGTTCATTGCCTTAAACTGCGCATCCTGTTCTTCGGGATCAATTTCGTCTTTAACAAACGGAATAAAACTTTCGAAGTCATCGATTTTGCCAACATAACGGTTTTTTTGTGTCAGCTTTTTGAGCCACAGTCGCCGGCTTACCGAATACAGATACGTTTTTACCTTGCAGGACAGCTCAAAGTCAGGATTCTGCATGTTTTCATAGAAAATCATCATCGCTTCCTGGTAAATGTCTTTGGCCTCTTGCTCGGTGCCTGTATTGTGTGAGACAAAGTGCAGAACCATCGGAAAATACGTCTTGTAAACGATTCCAAGGGCACGTTCATCCCCATTACGAATGGAAGATAACAACTCTTCTTCTGACTGAAATTGAACTTTGGTCATGCAAGGCTCTTTTAATACAAAAAGGTTGGCAACGTAACCCGCGAAAAATATTTTTTATTTTCATTGGGTTACCTTCCGGAAGTCAGGGTATAAAAGCCGGATTTTAGTTTTAAACCTAACTTAAAAAACGTAAAGATGAAAAAATTATTTGTTGCTGCTGCTATCGTTCTAGGAACTGTTGCTTTCTCTGCTTGTGGCGAATCTAAACCTGCTGCTGATGCTACTGATGCGGCAGTTGAAGCTGTTGATTCTACTGCAGACGCAGCTGAAGAAGTTATCGACTCTACTAAAGATGCTGCTACAGACTCTATCAAGGCTGCTGCTGATACTGCAAAACACTAATTCGTTAAACATAAAAAACGGTACCTATATTTAAAGATATCGTCATTATCTATTCAAGCGTACAGTATCACTATTTAAAGGATACACCTTGAAAAGAACAAAAAAAATTATTTTCATTGGGTTACCTTCCGGAAATTCAGGTATAAAACGCCGGATTTTAACCTTAAACCTAACTGTTATCATGAAAAATCTATTTATTGCTGCTGCTATCGTTCTAGGAACTGTTGCTTTCTCTGCTTGTGGTGGAGAGAAAAAAGAAACAGAAACTACTACAGAAACTACTGAGACTACTACAGAAACTACAGTAGATACAATGAGCACAGACACTGCTGCTACTATGAGCACAGATACTGCAGCTCACTAATCATATTGTTTTACAACAATGGCAAAAGCCACTACCGAGGTAGTGGCTTTTGGTGTTTATGGGCTGGCACATCTTTTTATCCTTATTCAGAATATTTTAGCTAAATCAAAGACTGCAACTCTTAAAACCCGTTGCAGGAAGCCAGAATATCAATACGTTAGCTAACTTACTTTCAACCTGTTACAATTCGTTGATCATCTACTTACAATCAAAACTTAACCTTGCTATGAATATGAAAAAATCAATGCTTGTAGCTGCCCTGGTGCTGGGAACAATGGCCTTTACCGGCTGTGGTAGCAACGATCAAACCAACTCGGAGTCAAATGGCGCACCTACCCAAATGGGAACAGATGCTGACAGCACCAATACCCCTTACAACGATACGACTTCGACTACCCAAGATTCTGTTTAACCGCTCAGTACTTTGTATACCACAGCAAAACCTTGACCACTTGCCCTGAGTAAGTGGTTCTTTTTTTGTCAGAGAATGAGGGTCGGTTTTTACTGTATGGAAGATACTATTTCGACTTTCATTCGAAAAGAACATAATTTCCAAACTGGTCGGCGGGCTGGGCAGGCTGAATCAGTTCAGGAATATTCAGTTCCGGCTGATTTACTTGCGCAGAAACAGGAAACAAACGCATTTGGTCAGATGAATAAGGCATTATATACCGGGTAAGTTCAGAGAGGTTCTCAACTGGTTGCAACCATTCTCTTTCCTGTTCCAAAGGCATTATCACCGGCATACGAGCCGAAACCGGCGCAATCAGTTCGTTGCTGTTGGTAGTTACCAGGGCACAATGGATTTTGTCGGGTTCGGCATCTGAGGCATACCAAACTCCCGCACAGGCAAAAGGCATGTTCCACTTTAAGATAACCCGGTAGGGAACCCGGCTCTTACGCGACATCCGTTTCCAGAGATAAAAACCATCCGCCAAGATCAGGCATCGATGGGCTAACCACTGAGCCGTGCGGGCAATGGGTTTTTCGGTGGTTGATTTTACAAATACGTCTGGCAATGCTCCCGCGGGCTGCGGCAATCCCCAATGGGCCCAACTCAGTTGTTGCGTTTTATGATCTGTGATAATGGCAACCGTTTGTCCTGGCGAAATATTGTAATTCGCTACCAACTGCCCGGCTACTTTTACCCCAAAGCGGCGAACTACTTTTTCTTTCGGAAGACTAAATGAGAACCGATCACACATATAAATAGACGACAAGAACTTTCAAAAATAAGGATTTTATGGATTATATAACCAGTAAAAATCAACGCCTGACCACAAATTTTATTTTACTGCCAAAACAGGCAGCCGGTCAAAAATCATTTTTTCATTTTATGTAAGTTTTTTCCCAAACCCAATCCTGCTATCGAGATATTCTACACTCCTACCTTAGCTTGATCCAGGGTTTTTGCCTCTAAAAAGATACTATTTTATAACTCACATCCAACCAAAGTTAATCTGTCTGTCTGGCTATCAATTAGTTACAAACAGCAACCAGCGTTTCATAGGAGCACGGGCCTGCCGTTTGCAGCGTTTGATTTTTATCTGCGAAAATTCAATGTTTATCGAGTTTATGTCAGCGTTTATCGATACTTGCTTCGGAAACAAAAGTTTTAGAGCCATTTGTAATCGCGCGAGGCCATAAGTATAAATATACGTTATAAAACTAACACCTGGTTCGCTGGCAGCCCATTTACTCGCTTACTAGCTATACGTATAGAGAAGTGTAAACAGTGTGTTCATTTATTCTTCAGAACGTGTATGAAAAGATTTGTATTAAGCGTATGGATGTTAGTAGCGGTAAGCTTGTCAGTAGTGGCACAGCAATCGACAGAAATGGTCTCGTTTGCAGGCGAAACTCCTGTAGGCAACCTGGACAAAGACGAAGTATTCAAACGCATGCTGGTATGGCATCAGCAGAACATGCCCAAAGACGCTTTACGCGAAATCAATGAAGCGAAAAGTGAACTTAAAGGAACCTCTTTTTTACGTTATACCAGCAATGTATCTGCTGCAGGCAATTTGACACAGGGCTATATTTTGTACGACTTTAAAGTAGTTGCTGTTGAAAACGGATTTCGCTTCATCCTGACCAACTTTCGCCACGATGCCAAGATCAAGTTTCATACCCTGACTACTTATCCTAATTTTCCTTATAAAATCAGCACGGTAGAAAAGCCCTGGTACGATCTGGTATGGAAAGATTTAAAATTACAACTGAATCAGCAGGTTCCCAAAATGCTGGCCACCCTGACCGAAAGTATAAAAAATGAGACCTATGCGGCTCATCTTCAACAAAAAACACCTGACGCAATTTTATCCCGCTTAATTCAGTCGTCCTCAAACGAATAAAATATTTCTTACACAACTCCTACTCCTCACCCAACGCCTTACCCTTTCAGGAGTAGGGCGTTGTGCTATAACAACCTATTGTGCAAATCAATCGTATACAGGACGATATTTTGGCAAATCATACGTAGACATGCTGCTGCGTTTCCTACGCTCAATCTTGCTTGTCTGGTATTTTTTTTAGATTATGTTTGGTTTATCTGACAAAAAGGTTTGTACGCATTTACCTTTTCCAGTAATTGTTGATTAATAAGCACATACGTAGTCTGGCAGGTTTGAATGTCTGTTCAGGTTTTTGTCAAAAGAATTGAATCTCAGTATTTTAATTGACATATTTGCATCCTTCAACAGTTGTTACACTATTTACTTTTTATGAAAAAAGCTCTCATTACAGGTATTACAGGACAAGATGGTGCTTATCTGGCCGAACTATTGTTAAACAAAGGCTACGAAGTACACGGTATTAAAAGAAGAAGCTCTTTATTTAACACGGAACGGATTGATCATCTGTATCAGGACCCGCACGAAAAAGGCGTACGTATGAAACTTCACTACGGTGATTTGAGTGACTCGACTAATATCATTCGCATCATCCAGGAAGTACAACCTGACGAGATTTATAACTTGGGTGCAATGTCACACGTACGGGTGAGTTTTGATGAACCTGAATATACCGCACAAGTAGATGGTATTGGTACTTTGCGGATTTTGGAAGCGGTTCGTCTACTGGGTTTAACTGAGAAAACCCGCATTTATCAGGCATCAACTTCTGAACTATATGGTGGAGTACAAGGCCATGCCCAATCGGAAACCACGCCTTTTTATCCACGCTCTCCTTATGCAGTAGCCAAACTGTATGGATACTGGATTACTGTAAACTACCGTGAAGCTTACAACATGTATGCCTGTAACGGTATCTTATTCAACCACGAATCTCCTTTGCGTGGCGAAACCTTCGTAACTCGCAAAATTACCCGTGCTGCTTCGCGTATTGCTCTTGGTTTTCAGGACAAGTTGTATCTCGGAAACATGGATGCCAAACGTGACTGGGGCCATGCGAAAGATTACGTTGAAGCCATGTGGCTAATTCTGCAACAAGAAAAACCGGAAGATTTTGTTATTGCAACAGGTGTTACTACTACCATTCGCGATTTTGTGATTATGGCTTTTGGCGAAGTAGGTATTGAACTGGAATTCAAAGGCGAAGGTGTTGATGAAAAAGGCGTAGTAACCGCCTGCAAAAATCCAGAATATCAGCTTCCTATTGGCAAAGAAATCGTTGGTATCGATCCTCGTTATTTCCGTCCAACTGAAGTAGACTTGTTGTTGGGTGATCCAACGAAAGCCAAAGAAAAACTGAACTGGAAATTGAAATACGACTTACCTGCTCTGGTAAAAGACATGATGGAGTCAGACTTAGCTCTGTTCAAGCGTGACCAATTGCTGGCATCAGAAGGTCACCGTGTGTTGAACTACCACGAATAAACGAAGGTTTTTCATTTTCAAAAGATACTATTTCAGCGGGCTTGCCTTATTGGTAAGCCCGCTTTTTTCTGCCACAATGACACTTCTTCTTTATTCGTCTGATTTTTGTTGGGGATTTTTGAAAGACTAAAGCGCAATTTATATATAGACTTATGATGGAAATTACTGCCAACAATCAATTGAAGAATCTTATCATTGTAGGAGACCGGGTATTAATCAAACCTAAAAGTCCAACAGACCGTACAACAAGTGGATTATATCTCCCACCTACAGTTCAGGAAAAAGAAGAAATACAGAGTGGATATGTTGTCAAAGTGGGACCAGGCTACCCAATTCCGGCAGTAACGGAAGAAGAACCCTGGAAACAAACCGAAGAAAAGATTAAATACATGCCCTTACAGGCTCAAGAAGGCGATCTGGCCATTTATTTACAACGAAACGCACTTGAGGTTGTTTATCAGGATGAAAAATACATTATCATTCCTCAATCAGCCATCCTGATGCTCGAACGCACTGAGAATTTGTTTGATTAAAAACAGAAAACCCCGGCTAATCAAAGCCGGGGTTTTCTGTTTTTAAAATATACTATTTTCTTATCGCACCAATCGGTAAAAATCCAAGCCGATGGCAAAGGCCATAAGTCCGAAGAGGAGTACCATCCCAATACGCAAAGCAACTTCCATGAATTTTTGTGAAGGAGCCCGGCCAGCAACCATTTCATACAATAGAAACACCACATGGCCACCATCTAATACCGGAATAGGCAGGAAATTCATGAAGGCTAACACCATAGAAAGCATGGCAGTCAGCGACCAGAAACGTTCCCAATCCCAAACACCGCCGTACAGTTTGCCAATCGAAACAAAACTTCCAAGTGAGTTGGTTGGAGACAACTCTCCTCTAAATATTTTTCCAAAAGCTTTCAGCTGATCTGTAATGATTCCAAACGCCTTTCCGGGTGCTTTGGCAAACGCTTCTCCAAATGAATAGGAATTCGTTGCCGTTTTCAATTCCTGTTTCGGATAAAAACCCAATGCACCAGTGGTATCTAACTGTACCGTTGACTCTTTTGCAACGCCTTTTCTTTCAATGGTTACATTGATCTGTTTACCTTTGTTGGCTTTCAAGGCGTCCTGCATTTCGTCAAAAAAACGAATGGGCGTATCATTTACCTTAGTAATCCGGTCACCTGCTTGCAAGCCTATTTTTTGAGCAGGGCTAGGTGGCACGGTAGTTTCCTTGCCTTTCATTTTCAGAATCATCTTGGCCAGGAAACCAGGCTCTTTCGGAACAGCTACTTCACCTACCGTAAACGGCAACCGTGGAACGATGAAACTTTGCGCATTTTTCTTATCCGACAAATCGTTCAGCAACTCATTGGGAATCTGCACATCCATCTGTTTCCCGTTGCGTTCAATAGTATAATAGCTGCCCGACTCGAGTAATGTTTTAGAACCTGTAGCGTCGGCAAAGTTTTCAAATTCCTTTCCGTTGACTTTTACAATTTTATCGCCAGTCTGTAATCCTATTTTTTGAGCCACGGGTCCGGCCACAATGCCGTATTTTACCTCTTTGGCAGGAATGTATTCTTCTCCGTAAATCCACAGCAAAAATCCAAAAATGACAATCCCTGTAATGACATTGACAATGATGCCGCCCATCATCACAATCAGGCGCTGCCAGGCTGGCTTGCTCCTAAATTCCCAGGGTTGGGGTTCACTGGCCATTTGATCGGTATCCATCGACTCGTCCATCATGCCCGATATTTTCACATAGCCACCCAGTGGCAATGGTGACAGCAAATATTCAGTTTCTCCTTTGCGTATGCTGAATATCTTGGAAGGTAAGAATTTCAATCCAAACATTTGGGGCGGCAATCCCAAAGCAAATTGCTCTACGCGCATTTTAAACCATTTGGCCGTCAAAAAGTGACCCATCTCATGCACACCCACCAAAATCGACAAACCCAACAACAGCTGGGCAATCATTACAATAACATCCATTTACTTTTAAGTGCTAAATTTAAATTCTATAAAGTGAAACAAGTGAATAAAATAGTATCCTTCGAAAAAGCCAAAACCCTCAGTATCAGACGGAAAATTTTTGCGCTTTGAATTCAGTACTCTGAACTGACTGACGAGTTTCATGGTCGGTTTGTATGTAATCGTCCAACGTAGGATGAGCAATATACGGCACTTTTGCCATACAACGAATAATCCACTCTGATATTTCCAGAAACCGGATTTCTTCTCTCAAAAATGCTGCCACGGCCATTTCGTTGGCGGCATTAATGATGCACGGCATATTTCCGCCTTTTTCAAGTGCGTCAAAGGCAAGTTGCAGGTTTACAAATGTCTTTTTGTCAGGCTCTTCGAAAGTAAGTGAAGGATACGCGGCAAAATTGAAACGTGGAAAATCGGAAGGCAGGCGCTG
Source organism: uncultured Sphingobacteriales bacterium (assembly GCA_963520985.1). GTDB lineage: Bacteria > Bacteroidota > Bacteroidia > Cytophagales > 172606-1 > Xanthocytophaga. The sequence continues at coordinate 265,566 of CAUQTA010000007.1, read as the reverse complement.
CGGATAACTCAATGCATATTGAATGGGAAGTTTCATGTCGGGCAATCCCATCTGGGCTTTGAGGCTGCCATCCTGAAACTGCACCAGTGAGTGAATGATAGATTGCGGATGCACCACTACGTCAATCTGGTCGGCCGCAATGCCGAATAACCATTTGGCTTCGATTACCTCCAGGCCTTTGTTCATTAACGTAGCCGAATCAATGGTAATCTTGGCGCCCATTTCCCAATTGGGATGTTTTAGGGCTTGTGCTTTGGTCACAGTCTGCAAAAACGCGCGGTCTTTGCCCCGAAACGGACCGCCCGAAGCGGTTAAAATGATTTTCTCAATGGGATTGTGCCATTCTCCGGCTAGACATTGAAAGATGGCCGAATGTTCCGAATCAACCGGATAAATACTTACACCCTTCTCACGAGCCAGTTGAGTTACCAATTCACCGGCAACTACCAAAGTTTCTTTGTTGGCTAAGGCAATGGGTTTGCCTGCTTCAATGGCTTTGATGGTGGGAATCAATCCGGCATAACCGACCAAGGCCGTTAGCACGATGTCCACGCTTTCCATTTGCACCACCGATGACAGCGATTTTGCACCCGCATACACTTTTATGGGCTCGTTGATGAGGGCAGCCGCCACTTTTTCGTAATGATCTTCGTTGCAGATAACTACTACATTGGGCTGAAACTGAATGGCTTGCAGAATCAGCATGTCAGCATTGTTCTGGGCGGTGAGCACCTCAACTTCAAACACATCGGGATTGGACTGAATCACTGCCAGTGCCTGTGTACCTATCGACCCGGTTGAGCCCAGAATGGCAACCCGTTTTTTTGGAATATCCATGGAAAATAGTATCTTTTAAAACGCCAAAACCTCACTTCCTGAATTGTACGATTTCGTCGGCAAGTTTGCGGTCATTTGCTAGGCGAGGAACTTTGTTTTGCCCACCCAGTTTGCCTTGCGATTTCATGTAGTTACGAAACGCATCGGTTTGCAAAGGCGTGATTTTGAGCGTTTGCAAAATAGTGCCACTGATCAAATCCTTGTAATATACATTCAGTTGCGTGAGTTTCTTATCGATGGCTTCGGCAAAGGCTTTCATATCCTGCGGCGGTTTGGCAAACTCAACCAACCACTCGTGATAAGGCAATTCGCCGTTGCCGGGTGTTACCATGGGAGCCACGGTAAACTCAATCAGTTCTACTTCCGGATGCTGCTGCATGGCGTATTGCATGGCTTTTTCCACTTCTTCACCAATCACATGTTCACCAAAAGCCGAAATAAAATGCTTGATCCGGCCCGACACAATCAACCGATACGGGTTTTTGGAGACAAACTTCACAGTATCGCCCAAGTTATAACCCCACAAACCGGCGTTGTTATTGACGATCATCGCGTAGTTTTTGCCTAGCTCCACATCGGCAATGCTCAACCGAGTAGGATTTTCGTTGAAAAACTCCTCCGCCGGAATGAATTCGTAGAAGATGCCGCTGTTTAACAATAACAACAATCCCTCATGGGTTTGTTTGTCCTGGTAGGCAAAAAAGCCTTCCGAAGCCGGGAACATCTCAATGGAATCAATCTTTTTGCCGATGGATTCGAAAATTTTGGCCCGATAGGGTTCAAAATTCACACCTCCATAGACAAACAATGAAAAATCCGGAAAAACGTCTTTGATTCGTTTGCCTGTATGAGCCATGATCCGGTCAAAATACATCTGCACCCACGGCGGAATGCCCGAAATCAGCGACATGTTTACCGGCAGCGTTTCGTCAATAATCCGGTCGAGCTTGGTTTCCCAATCTTCGATGCAGTTGGTTTCGTAGCTAGGCATTTGGTTGGTACGCAAATAACCCGGCACATGGTGATTGACAATGCCCGAAAGTCGGCCCGTCGGAATGGCTCCCGACGTATCCAAAACCGGACTGCCTGATAAGAAAATCAGCTTTTTGTCCAGAAAACCGGCATTGCCCGTTTCGTGCACATACGTAAGCAGGGCATTGCGTGCCGAATTGATGTGATTGGGAATGGACTCGCGCGAGATGGGAATGTACTTGACTCCCGATGTTGTCCCTGAGGTTTTGGCAAAGTACAGAGGTTTGCCTTTCCAGAGCACGTCCGCTTGGCCTTCCTTTACTTTCTGAATATAGGATTTGATATCTTCGTAGTCCCGGATGGGTACTTGACGCTTAAAATCTTCATAACTGCGAATGGACGCAAACCCGTGTTCCTTTCCAAACAAGGTATCTTTTCCTCCTGCCAATAACTCCTGAAACACAGCATTTTGCGACTCAATCGGAGATGCGGCCCACTGATTTTGCGACTTTACTACGGAAGTTGCAAAGGGTTTTGCTAAAAATGAACGAATTCCCATGCGGTAAAAATACACCTTTTTCTTATATCTGTCTGACATTTCTAAAATGGCAGGTTTTCCATTTTGGAAAGATACTATTTTACACAATCACGGTCTTACCATCCGGGTAGCAACAAGACCGAACACGAGGATCTTGCATTTTTCCCAGCTATTTTTATCTTTGTACAGCTACCATTTCATTATTCTACACCTATGAAAATCATTCAGGGCGTGGTTTGCCTGTTCATTTTAGGGCTATTGGCGTGCGATTCTACCCAACCATCTGAATATGAACAAATCCAGCAAAAACTAGCCCCGCTACACAAACTCAAAGACGACCCACAACCTGGCGAATGGCTGGCCGAACACAAAGAAAAATACCAGACGCTGGCACAATACATTCAAACCAACCCTACCCAAACGGATAGCATTCGCAATAAAATTTACATTACCCGCATTGGCAAGTTTTCAACTGCCGAAAATCAGATTGTGACCAAGACCGCCCGGTATTTGCAGGCTTTCTATGGATTGCAGGTAAAATATGTCGATCTGCCCGATACCTCCAACTACCTGCAAGGAGTACGCGAAAAAGACACTGCCGATTTTGGAATGCAACTCAATGCCACTCATGTTCTTAATCAAGTATTGGCCCCGATTGTGCCTCCGGATGCTGCCATTCTGATTGCACTGACCAACATTGATTTGTATCCGGGCAATGACTGGAATTACATATTCGGATTGGCAACGTTGAAAAAACGGGTAGGCGTTTGGTCGATGAAACGGTTTGGAGATGCCAGTCAGCCTGAGGGTTTCGACAACTGTTTTCAACGCACCATCCGGACGGCCACTCACGAAATCGGTCATATGTTTACGCTCAGGCATTGTGTCAAATACGAATGCTGCATGAACGGAAGCAATCATTTGTACGAACTGGATGATCGGCCTACTTATTTTTGCCCCGATTGCCTGGCAAAATATTGCTGGAATTTTAAGCAACCCGCCCAAATGCACCTGACTCGGGTGAAACAGTTTTGGGAAGAGGAAAAGAATACAACAATGGTGGCATTTTACAACAAAAGCATTGAGGCCTCCCCCATCCCCTCCCGTGGAGGGGAGTAAAACAGAAAACCCTGTTTTGAATGGCAGAGTTTTCTGTTTTAGAAACATACTATTTTCTAGATTCGCAATCCAAATTCTCAATTACCGAAATTCAAAAAAGCTCCCCTCCACGGGAGGGGATGGGGGAGGCCTCTATTTCACTCGTTTATATACGCTTTCAGTCTGAAACAAATCTTCCCGAATGATGCGTTTCAGTTCTTTTCTGGTTGGGTTGATTGAAAGTTCGGTGGTTTCCGTTGTATCTTTCTGCATCTTGGTAAGCTTCACAGGGGTAATCTCCTGATAAAGTGTACCGGTGCTGTCATAGGCATATACTTTACTAAGAGTCAGATACTTACCCTGAAGTTTGGCACGAGTCAGCGACCAGCGTCCATTGGATAGTTGTTTATTCATAAAGTACGAATCTCTGAAATGCCGAAGCACATTTATTTTGTTCAGCTGAAAAATAGTATCTTTTGTTTCCTGAAAAGCCCGTAGCGTATCCCCTTCCCAACGCACCAGTGAAAACCCTTGTTGTTCGGCATAAGTGGCAATGGCTTCCTTGTTTTCGCGCATGCTGGAATCGGCCAAAGTCAGGTCGTTGCGGTGGCCTTTGTACCAGGTTTTGTGCAAAGCAGTAATCCGGTCGGCACCTACGGTCAGTATAGTCGTATCATCGGACATTGGAAGCAGGCTTTCATCCGCAAACGAGGTAGAGTAGACCTGTTGTTCATACCGACCTTGAATGCGTTTTCCAAAAGTGGTTTCATTCTCAATATCAGCGGGTTGCGGGCTATCAAAAGTTACTTCATCCATTTGTTCTCCGCAAGCGACTAGCATCGCCATGCATCCAATAAAAAACAAGATTCGCTTCATAGTTGTGTTTTCTGTAGTAAAAAATAGACGATTTTAATACAACAGCCTTTGCGAGGTAACCCAACTGTGAAACGAATCTTAGAGAAGTAGGAGGTTTTTAATTTTGAAAAGCTACTCTTCTCATTTATGCTTCTGCCTTCTGTAGTGAAACCGGCTGAGAATCAACCGTCTTCGGCTTTAACCCAAACAATACACGCATCAGATTAAACCGCCGAATCAGCAATTCGTAAATCAGCATGGTGGCGCCAAATAGGGCAAAAGCAATGATGAAAAACTTAGGCACCACACCCATATTCCATTGAATAACGTAGTAGCCAATGACAATCATAACGGTCTGGTGCAGAATGTAAAACGGATAGACCGCCTCGTTGCCATATCGCAAAAACCGATTGGAGAAGTTAAGGTATTTCAGCGCGTAGCCTGTCAGTGCCAGAATCCAGCACCAAAGGTTGATGCTTTTGATCGTCATGTAAAAGTAAAAGTGCGCGGAATAGGCATCAAAATCTCCCACTTTAGGTGGCCACGAAATCAAATCGCGATTAGGCAGCGAATACACGACCATCATAGTAGAAATGCACACAACACCTGTGATGAGAGAAACCTTGCGAACCCGCTGAATCGTCTCTAACAGAGCCGTTTGCGATGCAATAATGTATCCTAATACAAATATCGTAAACGACAAAGCATGATTAAACCAATCGTCGAACAAACCGTGTGTTGTTTCAAACCGCGGCGCCAACACCAGAAAGTACCCCCACACAGGAAGAATGGGCAAAAACAACCAGGCGGGTTTTGCAGTTACAGCGGATACTATTTTTTTCAGCAAACGCTGTCCGCTTTCTTTCCGAAAATACAGGAATAAAGGCAGCCCAATAAGCGAATAGAAAAACAGATAAACTATAAACCACAAGTGATGCCAGCTTAAACTACCCCCTTCAGGATAGGGAACAAACTGAAAAACAGACGGATAAAAGTCTAAATACGACCCCGAAAACTGATTCCGGTACAGGCGTTCAAAATAGATTTGAGGAGGCACTATCACCAACATGCCAAATACGATGGGAATAAACAACCTTAGAAAACGTTCTTTGGTAAACTGCCAGCCGCTGCGTTTGCGAAGGGCAAAGCTCACTCCTGCTCCCGATACGAAAAAGAGAAGCGAAAGCCGCCATTGATTGAGAAACAACATCCAGATTTCCATGCTTTCGCTGGTTTGGGCGTTTTTCAGGTGAAAGTCCCAGGTAACGAAAAACATACCTGTGTGATAAAAGATAAGGAGAGAAAAAGCCAGTACGCGAATCCAGTCGAGGCCATACTGCCGTTGTGTTGTTGCAAGAGTTTCCATACGTGTGTGATGCATTAAATGAACGACACAAAACTAGGAAAGCGGCCAGCTACAAACGACAGAACCGATAAGTTCGACGTTCGGATTTATCGGAACGAACGATTTTAAGCCGTAGAACGTATTTTTAGCAAGGAAACCGTTTAGATTGCGGAAATTATCTGAACCCTAATTCGTCGGATTAAAGGATTAACAGGATGAAATTATGCAGGTCTGACACGGAGCTTGTCCCGCACAGCGGGATGTCTGACCTGAATCGAGAGGCTCGAATAAAGTTATGAATCGGATGGGATAGTGGGCAACCACAAGGGTTGCCCCTACCATTACAATAAACAAGACAAAAACACAGAGCCTGCCAAGTGTGTTCTACTATTCATTCTGTCAATCCAATAATCCTGCAATCAAGGTTCAGACAATTAATATCTTTCAAAACTTAAAAACTCCCCTCCACGGGAGGGGTTGGGGGAGGCCAATACTATGACATTTCAAAGCATCAATCCGTATACACAGCAAGTCATTGCCACCTACGAAGCTGATTCACCGGAGGCAATTCAACAGAAGATAGAACAAACGTTTCAGGCACAAATTCGATGGAGGCAGCTTTCTTTTGCTGAACGAGGAATTTGCATGCAACAACTCGCATTCCATTTGCGGAACAACATAGACGAGCTAGCCAATCTGATTACTGAGGAAATGGGAAAGGCACTTGCTGAGTCAAGGGCCGAAATAGAGAAATGTGCCGCCCAATGCGACTACTACGCCCAACATACCGAACAGCTTCTTCGTTATGATTCCATTGCCACAGAAGCGGCGCAAAGCGGCGTTTATTATCAACCCATTGGTATCGTATTTGCCATTATGCCGTGGAATTTTCCCTTCTGGCAGGTGTTTCGCTACGCCATTCCGGCACTGATGGCAGGCAATACGACTTTGCTCAAACACGCACCAAATGTGATGAGCTGCGCATTGGCAATTGAAAAAGCGTTTCGCGAAAGCGGTTTTGCAGCAGGCATCTTTCAAACGGTGATTTGCGATGTAGACGCCACCGAAACCATTTTGGCCGATGACCGAATTGCAATGGTCACATTGACAGGTAGCGAACGGGCCGGATCGAGTGTGGCGGCGCTGGCCGGAAAACACATCAAAAAAAGCGTTTTGGAATTGGGCGGAAGCGATGCATTCATTGTATTGCCAGATGCGGATCTGGACAAAGCCAGTGCCGCCGCCGTTACGTCGCGTTTTCAGAATGCAGGTCAGGTTTGCATTGCGGCCAAGCGTTTTCTGGTCCATGCTTCCATCAAAGAAGCATTTGTGGGGCAATTCATCGCTAAGATGCAGCAATGGCAGGTAGGCGACCCGAAAAATCCGGAAACCAAAATAGGCCCGCTGGCACGGCTCGACTTGGCCGAAAACCTGGAGAAACAACTTGAAAAAGCCATTACGCAAGGAGCCCGAGTATTACACAAAGGCCAGCGAAACGGCTGCTTGATGGCGCCATCTCTGTTGGAAGTAGATGACAGTCAAAATATTGTCTTTCAGGAAGAAACCTTTGGTCCGGTTGCTGTAATCAAAACATTTGAAACCGAAACGGAAGCCATCCAACTTGCCAATGCCACATCATATGGGCTCAGTGCCGCCATTTGGACAGCCAATACCGCCAAGGCTCAGCAGATGGCGCTGCAACTTGATGCGGGCAGTGTGTTTGTCAATGCCGTGGTACGGTCCGATTCCCGTCTGCCGATTGGCGGCACCAAACGATCCGGTTACGGCAAAGAACTGGCTGAAGCCGGTATCAAAGACTATTGCCTTGCCAAGACGGTTTACATTCAATAATCCCTTTCAGAATCCTTTTGGGTCGGGTGGGTTTTGGTATAAGAAAAGATACTATTTTTGTAATGGCTATTTTTAACAATTTTCATTCGTCCATGAAAACGCTGAAAACGATCTTGTTAAGTGTGGGCTCAGGTATGGCAGGAGCATTCCTGTTCCAGCACTTCGGGCCCTCTCCCGAAACTGCGCTGCCCGAAGCGACCACTTCAGTTGCCCGTACGGTCAGCCAGGTATACACCAACTCACCTATTAATGCCGATTTCGTAGCAGCCTCGGCCGCTAGTACTTCGAGTGTGGTTTTCATCAAAACTACGTCAACCATTGCCAATCAGTACGACATGTTTGACTGGTTTTTTGGGGGCGGAGGTGGCCGCGAACAGAAAGTTTCGGGATCAGGATCAGGCGTGGTATTTACCCAGGATGGCTACATTGTGACCAACAATCACGTGATTGAAAATGCCAATGCCATCGAAGTGGTACACAACAAACGTTCGTACAAGGCCAAACTCGTTGGCAGTGACCCTTCTACTGATATTGCCGTTCTGAAAATTGAGGGCAAAAGTCTACCCGCCATTAAGTTGGGGCACAGTCGCGATGTGCAGGTGGGCGAATGGGTGCTGGCCGTGGGCAATCCGTTTAATCTTACCTCAACAGTTACGGCGGGTATTGTCAGTGCCAAAGGAAGAAACATTGGTATTTTGGGTAGCCAGTTTCCGATTGAGTCGTTTATCCAAACCGACGCAGCCATTAATCCCGGCAACAGCGGTGGGGCCCTGGTGAATATCAAAGGCGAACTGATTGGAATCAACAGCGCAATCCTCTCACGAACAGGCAGCTATACCGGATATGGATTTGCTGTTCCAGTAGATATTGTGAACAAAATTTTCAATGACCTGGTGCGCTATGGCGAAGTACAAACGGGATTCATTGGCTTGGAAGTAGCCGATATCAACAGCCAGACAGCCGAAAAATACAGTTTGAACGATTACAGCGGGGCGGTGGTTACATACAGCGATCCAGCCGCGGCTGGCGGAAAACTAGGTTTGCAAAAAGGAGATGTGATTGTGAAAGTAAACGGGCAGAGCATCAACAGCAAAGCCGAATTTGACGAACAACTCAGTTTCTATCGTCCCGGCGACAAAATTACCGTTACCTATCGGCGTGGCAATGACACCAAAGAAGGGCAATTGACGCTCACCAACAGAGAAGGAACCACTGGAATAATCAAACATGAAACGTACAAAGCCGAAAACCTGGGCGTAGAACTGGAATCGTTGTCAAAAGTTGAAAAAGACAAATGGCGTCTGCAAAGCGGAGTGCGGATTGTAAAAGTAACCGGCCGGGGCGTGTTGAGTCAGTTGGAAGAAGGCTTTGTCATTACGGCCATTAACAGGCAGGCGGTTACTTCTCCCAAGCAGGTAGTCGAACTCTTGGGCAATGCCCGCGGCCGTATGATCATTGAAGGCCTTGATCCTTCGGGCGAGCAGGTCACCTACCAGATGGTGTACTAATTGCAGGGATTGGTAGTTGGAAAATTCGCTCCCAGTTGCGATAGACATGGCATGACTACCAGTCATGCCATGTCTATTTATACGAACGGGAGTTTTTCCTTTTTCAAACCTACTATTTCTCAGACCGTCATTGGCGCCAAGATCCGTTGCAAACTCCGCATTCGCATTCCTAACCCGACGGTTTTTCAAAATACATTGTCAGTCTCATCATTTCTGTGAAAAATTATATTTCTCCCAACTAACTTTTCCAAACAATTCCTTTATTTTAGTGTTTAGGACCCATAAGCTAACTCTCTGATAATCGTAGAATTACACCTCATACAAAATACATAACCGACCGGCTATCGGAAGAATAGAAAAATATTTTCCTATCCTGTTGCACTTTTTTGTATAACCCTGTGTTGAGCATAAACCGGGCCATACAAACCTACTTTTTACTGACTATTCCTAACCGGTTTATGAGAAAAAATGCTTTACTAAGCTGGAAATTATTCTATTTTTTCGCTTTTTTTCCTTTATGCTGCCTGGCGCAGACAACTCAGAAAAACCTAACACTGGAAGAATGCATCCAGTATGCGCTGCAAAATGAACCTTCGCTGCAACAAGCCAAAGTAGCCGAGCAGATAGCCCAGAAAGATGTACAAATCAGCCTGGGCGACTGGTATCCGCAGCTCAATGTCAACTATGACATTACGCATTACATCAAGTTGCAAACCAACATCATTCCCGATGCGGCTACAGGGCAGCGCCGGGCGGTACAGTTTGGATTGAAAAACAACTCCAACATCATTTTTTCGGCCAGCCAAACCCTGTTTAGCAATAGTTTGCGGTTAGCCAGCCGTACGGCACCCGTCATTCGCAAGCAAGCCACTCAGAATACCACGGCTACCAAAATCAATGTAGTTGTCAATGTGAGCAAGGCCTTTTTTGATTTGCTGATTACGACTGATCAATTGTCTATTTTGAATGAAGACATTCAACGGCTGGAACGTAACCTGCACGATACCTACAATCAGTTTGAAAGTGGCGCCACCGATAAAATTGACTACAAACGAGCAACAATCGCCTTGAACAGTGCCCGGTCGCAGCGGAAAGCTGCGGAGGAAGGCATTCGGTACAAAGCAGCGGTGCTTAAACAAACCATGGGCTATCCGACACAAACACCGTTGGAAGTAGTCTATGACACTACGCAACTACGCAAGGAAGCGATTATTGACACACTGCAATCACAGGAATATACCAACCGAATTGAATACCGCCAGTTGGAGACCTCCGTACAGTTACAACAAACCAACCTGAATTACTACCGTTGGGCGTTTTTGCCAACGGTATCGGCTATTTTTACGCACGACTATCTGTTTCTGAACGATAATCTAGGCCAGCTCTACACCCATTCCTATCCGTACACGTACTACGGGCTTCGGGTTTCGCTGCCCGTATTCCAAGGATTCAAACGAATCCGCAGTACGCAGCGCGCCGAACTGCAAATCAAAAGCCTGGAATGGCAACGAACCGGACTCAAAAACCAGATCAGCTCGGAATACCAACTGGCACTGGCAAACTACAAAAGTGCGCTGGCAGATTGGCAGTCGCTTGAAGAAAACGAGTCTATAGCCCGCGAAGTGTACAACACCGTAAATCTGCAATACCAGGAAGGCATTAAAAACTATCTGGAAGTGATTGTTGCCGAAACTGACCTGCGAAGTGCCCAGTTGGATGCCCGTAATGCTCTTCTGCGCGTTCTTTCCAGCAAATACGATCTGCTACGTGCCACGGGAACCGTACCCAATGCCGAATAAAAATAGTATCCTTTGAAGAGCCAAAACCTACTTTTTCTTTTATGAATCGTTTAGTAAGCGTTTTTATTATTCTTTTTCTGGCAGGCATGGGAGCCTGCGGCAAAAAATCGGCAGCAGATTCGAAACCGCCAGAGGTACCCCCTGCCGCCGTGACAGTACAGACCGCCACCGAAGGCGAGCCCATCTATTACGAAACCTATCCGGGAACTCTGGTTGCCCTGAATGAAGTAACGCTACTGGCTGAGGTAAGTGGCTATGTGACAGGTATTTTCTTCAAAGAAGGCGAGGTAGTAAAGAAAGGACAGAAACTATATGAGATTGACCGCACCCGCTATCAGGCAGCTTACGATCAGGCCATAGCCAATTTGCGCATTGCCGAATCCAATCAGCAGCGTGCTCAACGCGATGCGGACCGCTACGCCCGGCTTTTGAAACAAGAGGCAGTAGCCCGCCAGATTGCCGAAAATGCCGAAACCGATTTGCAAAGCGCCAAATCGCAGGTAGTTGCGGCGCAGGCCAATGTAACCACCGCCCGCACCAACCTGAGTTATTCCGTGCTGACAGCACCTTTCACCGGAACCATCGGGTTGTCGCAAGTAAAAATGGGAGCATTGGTTAACCAAGGCCAAACGTTACTCAACACCATTTCTTCTGACGACCCCATGGCCGTTGACTTTGAAGTAGATGAACAAGCCATGGTCCGGTTTTACGACTTACCCAAACAGACTTCCGCCACTGATTCTACCTTTACTTTGCTGTTGCCTGGAAAAGTGCCATACGCAAAAATGGGTAAATTAGCGTTGATTGACCGTGCAGTGAATCCGCAAACGGGAACCATCAAAGTACGCCTTCAATTTCCGAACCCAGACAAAAAACTGAGAACAGGTATGAGTGCAACCGTCCGTGTGCTGAATCAGCAGGGCAAAAAACAGTTGTTGGTTCCGTCCAAAGCCATTACCGAACAAATGGGCGAATACTTTGTCTATGTGATCAAAGACAACAAAGCGGAACAACGCAAAGTGCTAACCGGCCCAGTCATTCAAGACAAGATCATTATCAAAGAAGGATTGCAGGCCGGTGAACAAATTGCCGTAGATGGATTGCAAAAGCTGAAAAACGACGCACCTGTACAAGTCCAGAAATGATTTTTTAATGCTGTTTCCACGGTCTGGAACAGAAAATAGTATCCTTACTTATACGAAAACCCCATAGTAAAAGCGGTTTTCGAATCAAACCACAACGAATACTCCTTCAGTTATGATTGCCGATGTATTTATAAGACGCCCACAAACCGCTATTGTCGCCTCTATCGTTCTTTTACTAGTCGGCATCTTAGCTTTGATTAACCTGCCCGTGAGCCAGTATCCGGAAATCACCCCGCCGGTGGTGCAGGTAACGGGAACCTTTACCGGTGCCGATGCCCAAACGGTGGAACAGACCGTAGCCACGCCGGTAGAAGCGCAGGTAAACGGTACGCCGGGTATGATGTATCTGTCCACCAACAGCACCAACGACGGCCGCATGACCATGAACGTTACCTTCGAAGTAGGTACCAACGTGGACATTGCCACGCTGGATGTGCAAAACCGGGTGAGTGTAGCCAATCCGCAGTTGCCCGACGAAGTGCGCCGGCTCGGGCTAATTGTTCGGAAACGGAATCCCAGTATCCTGATGCTGGTAGCCTTGTATTCGCCCAAAGGCACCCACAATGTTCCTTTTACCGACAACTATACCAACATTTATATCCGCGATGCCTTGTTGCGGGTAAAAGGCGTGGGCGATATTTTCAGTCGTGCCGATGATTTCAGCATGCGTATCTGGCTTCGACCCGACCAGCTGGCCAAAGTGGGCATGACCACTACCGATGTATTGAGTTCGCTAAGGGAACAAAACATACAAGTGGCGGCGGGTTCGGTGGGGGTTCCTCCGCAACAAAGCGCTCAGGCATTTGAATATACCATTTATGTAAACGGTCGGCTGGCACGTTCAGAAGAGTTTGAGAAGATTATCGTCAAAAGCGACCCCAAAAGTGGCGCGCTGGTGTATCTGAAAGATGTGGCGCGGGTGCAGTTGGGCAAATTCAATTACGCCAGTAACTCCTTTGTAGATGGTCGTCCGGCGTCGTATCTACTTGTCTATCAAGCTCCTGGCAGTAATTCTCTGGAAACGGCCCAGGGTGTGTATAATGCCATGGAAGAGTTGAAAAAAACGTTTCCAGCGGATGTTGATTATGTGGTGCCCTTCGAAGCCGTTTCAGTGGTGCAAGTGTCCATTACGGAAGTTGTGGAAACGCTGATAGAAGCCCTGATTCTGGTGGTTATTGTGGTGTTTCTGTTTCTGCAAAGCTGGCGGGCAACCTTGATTCCCATTCTGGCCATTCCGGTTTCGATTATCGCCACGTTTGCCATGTTCATTCCGCTCGGATTTACTATTAACACACTGACTCTCTTTGGCTTAGTACTGGCCATCGGAATTGTGGTGGATGACGCCATTGTGGTGGTGGAAGCCGTGCAGCACTACATGGATACCGAAGGCATTTCGGCCAAGGAAGCCACCCAGAAAGCCATGAAAGACATTTCGGCTCCGGTAATTGCCATTGCCCTGATTCTGGCGGCGGTGTTTGTGCCGGTTGGGTTTATTCCGGGCATTGTGGGGCGGCTGTACCAGCAGTTTGCCATCACCATTGCCGTTTCGGTGTTGATTTCGGCCTTTGTGGCGCTTTCGCTTACTCCGGCCTTGTGTTCGTTGTTTTTGAAACCCATGAAGCTTGATAAAAACTCACGCGGATTAAATCGTTTCTTCTATAAATTCAACGGTTGGTTTGGGCGTGTCACTGAACGATACGGCAACGGTGTACAAAAAACCATCAAACACAGTCGGTATGCGTTGATTATATTGGTCTGCCTTTTTGTTGCTACAGGGGTACTATTTGTCAAAAAGCCCACAGGCTTCATTCCTACCGAAGACGAAGGCCGGATTATCATCACCTTCGAATTGCCCGACGCGTCTTCGTCTACCCGAACAGTCAATGTGTTGAAACAAATGATGGGCATATTGAAAGAGACTCCCGGCATTGCGCACTACGCCGGTTTGGGCGGACTGAACGTAGTAAACTTCTCCTCCAAATCCAGCAGTGGCACGTTGTTCTGCCAGTTGGAACCGTGGGAAGACCGCAAAGCGGATTCGTTGCAGGCCGAAGCCTTGATTGGAACCTTGCGGAAAAAATTTGCCGCCATCAAAGAAGCCAATATTGTCGTCATTCCTCCTCCTCCGATTCCGGGTTTGGGACAGACGGCCGGTTTTACTTTCGTTTTGGAACAGCGACAGGCCTCACAAGACATCAAAGAGTTTGAACGGGTGTTGCAGCAATTCATCGCCGCCGCTAACCAACGGCCCGAAATTAGCCGAACATTTTCTTTCTTTACCGCCAAAACTCCTGGTTATCAGGTAATTGTAGACCGCGAAAAATGCAAAAAACTGGGCGTACCCGTTTCGGATGTATTCAGCACAATGCAAACACTGATGGGGAGCACCTATGTGAACGACTTTACATTGTACGGCCGCAATTTCCGCGTGGTAGCCCAAGCCGATACCAGTTACCGGGCCACCATTGATGAATTAGGACAGTATTATGTACGCAATCAAGCGGGTGAAATGATTCCGCTGAGCACCCTAACATCTTATAAAATAGTGGAAAGCGCGCCGTTGATTTCGCATTTCAACTTGTTCCGTTCGGCAGATATCAACGGCGAATCGGCACCGGGCTACAGCAGTGGGGAAGCCATCCAAGCGTTGCGGGAAGTTGCGGCGGAGGTATTGCCTACCGGTTATGGCTACGAATTCTCGGCTCTGAGTCGTGAAGAGATTGCAGCCGGATCGAGTACGATTTACATTTTCGGCCTGTCGGTTCTGTTTGTATTTCTCTTTCTTACCGCACTTTACGAAAGCTGGTCGGTTCCGTTTTCGGTATTGCTGGCCGTACCGATTGGTGCCTTCGGTGCCATTCTTACGCTGACGTTATCGGCCAAACTGACCAATAACGTCTATGCGCAGATCGGATTGATTACACTGATTGGGTTGGCCGCGAAAAACGCCATCCTGATTGTGGAGTTTGCCAAAGAACGAGTCGATGCGGGTAAGGAAGTGGTAGCGGCTACGCTAGAGGCGGTTAGGTTGCGTCTCCGACCCATTGTGATGACATCGCTGGCATTTATTTTGGGCGTATTGCCTTTGGCATTCTCATCTGGAGCGGGTGCCTTGGCGCGTCGCACCATCGGCTGGACGGTGTTTGGCGGGATGCTGGCCGCAACGCTACTCGCGATTTTCTTTGTGCCGGTACTCTACGTAACCATTACCAAACTGGCATACGGCAAGAAAAAGCTAGCCGAAATTCAGGTCAATGCCAAACCAGAAGAGGACTCGCCTGGTCACAGTCACTAAGTTTTGCATATACAAGAACTGATCAAAACCTCCACCGCAACAAGTGGAGGTTTTGCCTTTTTAGGACATACTATTTTTCAAACTACGCCCAACGGTGCAAAGCAAAACCCATTGCATAGAAGTACATTGTTTGACAAAAAAGCTTGTCGCTATACCCCCGCAAGAATGTCGCATTTGCACACTTTTCGCCATGTCAGAAGTAATTACCTTTGTTTCTGTCATCTCGCAGTCCTGCTCTCAATGGCAGGTTTTTGATTGTAAAAAGATAGTATTTTCACTCTTTAACCTTTCCTATTTATGCAAAACTGCATTTTTCCCTGCTTGTGGTTCAATGGCAATGCCAAAGAAGCCGCGGATTTCTATTGTTCTGTTTTCAAGAATTCAAAAATCACATCTGAGAATCCGATGGTGGTGATGTTTGAGTTGGATGGAAAGCAATTCATGGGCTTGAACGGTGGCCCCGAATTTGTCTTTAACGAAGCGGTTTCGTTTGTGGTTAATTGCGATACCCAGCAGGAAATAGATCATTACTGGAATACCCTCACGGCCAACGGCGGCAAGGAAAGTCAATGCGGCTGGCTGAAAGACAAGTTTGGGGTTTCGTGGCAAATCGTGCCGTCCATGATGGGTCAGATCATGAGTGATCCGGAACGAGCCCAGCGGGTGATGCACGTATTGATGCCCATGAAGAAGCTGAATATCGAAGAATTGGTCAATGCCTAAGATTGTAATCAGATAAAACGCCTGAATGAGTATTCTGCTCATTCAGGCGTTTTTTATAGTACTATCCAATTTAGCACCAGCCTTTACGTGTAGGATTAAAAACATATAAATACTATGTTTCAAAACGTCGAAACCCGCTTATCGTACCGACTGGCTACTGAAAATACTCCAAAATACATCGGATGGTATCAGCCACCCAGAAAGTCCCACAACCAGGAAAACGACAGCAGGTAAGATTACACCCCAAATCAGCACTTTTCGTTTGCTATCATCCATGCTTCTAATCGTGGCCTGATTCATTCCGGCCAAAATCAGCGCAATCACTAAAAACGGTAAACCGGCAATCACCATGGGCATGGAGCCGGGCCAGAACATAATCCGAAACAGTATTCCCACTAATAGGATGCTTAACCCGAAACAAACCAACACACTGATGGCAATAACATTGCCCGTTCCCTTGAAGTAAAGGATACTTAACGGAATTTCCAGAAAAAAGATTGAACTGGCGAGAGTGAGTGAAAGAATCAACAGCACAGCCATTCCATCTATGTGAAATGCCTTGCCTGCAATAGCCAGCAAACTGATGATAAGGCAAATGGAGGTGATGGTAGAGGTTATTTTCATAAATAGTTTTAAATTATATAGGACTGCATCCATATAGGAAAATCCTCTTTACCAAAACTAAGATTTGTACCTTCTATTTCATTAATCTCACTTATTCTCTTATTTAAGCCAAGTACATTGGCATTTTGATACTTCTCACTTCGCGTCAATGAGCTAAAGGCGTTCATTATTACACTATGCACATCGTTAAAAAAACCTTTAAATTTTAATGTGGTATTTTTCTTAGTCTTATTATCCCTAATACTTAGATAATGTTGACAGATGGAATGATTAAAATTGAAGTAAGTTTTATGAGAATAGGAAGTACAAAACAGATTATCATTGAATTGAATAAATTCATATTGTCCACCTTCCTCTGTTAACGAAAAAGAAAAGTCGTCAGTATGACCTCTTTTATAGAATAGGAAATTTGAACAAATGGTATGATTAATTATCTTAAAGCTATATCCCTTTTCCTTAAAATAATTTATGTAAGTATAATCAGTATAAATGCTGATTACTGGTATAAAACAATTACTTGTGGCTTTTGATTTTTCTATTCCATCGTTTGGAAAATCAAATCGACTTACCCCTATTTCAACTGATCTTTGCGTATTTATGATTGCAGCCAGCGAAAGCATTAAAAAATTTCCTGATTCAAATACAAAAGGGAACAAAATTCCTTCAGCTTGATGTAAGTGTTTATTAAACTTACTTCCTCCTGCATAGTTAAACAAATAAAAAAAGGTTAACCAAACAGGCAGTACATTAAAACTAATATTAGAATTCTGATCAATAGAACAAGATTCAGCGAACATTCTCACATACATCTGAAACTCTAGTAGATCAGTTATTTCTTGTATATCACTATTATGTTCAAACTCATTTCTATTGAGTTTAAGCTGTATTCCTTTCTTTATATTTATTTCTCCAATAAATGAAGTACGATTTTGTACAAAAACACCCTTATTATAAACTAGTAGGCTTTGAGAACATCTACGTCTTATATCTTCAAAGTGATTTCCCAATGGTACAATCCCACCAAGCCATCCATCTATATTTTCATCATCAACTTTGAGAAATACAAATTTGTAGGAATTCTGAAAACCATCGCGATGTTCTATTTTTATAAATTTATTTATTAACTCTTCTGTGTTTACAAAATCAATTTGCTCACGAACATTTATCTTCGTTCCATTAAAATAAATTGGTATTTCACTCCATCGAAAAGTTAACTTCAAATATTCTTCTAATTCAAACTCCGATAAATCATACGTTAGCTGTTCAAAACAAATTCTTGTACCTTGTTCTAAATAACACTCATCATAGAAATAGAAAAGATCTGGAGCTTTCTCATCAACCTTAAACTTCATTGCAGAATCTTTTTTATGTTTAGTTTCAACAATGAAAGAGGTATTAAGCATAAAATAAGAGAAAACTCCTATTCCAAATTGTCCTATGGCTCTGTTGTTTTCATTTTCTACATGATATGACCTACCTATCTTAGCAAAATAGAGACTTATAATTTCTTCTGTCATTCCAACACCATTATCGGCAACAACTAAAGAGTTATTCTCAAATAAAATATCAATTCTTGACTGATGTTTAGGATTGAGTTTTTCCATTAAGAAACATGCATCCATAGCATTTTGTACAAGCTCGCGTACAGCATCTATTTCCTTAGGATAAAGTTTTTTGCCCAACAAGGAGGAGAGTATGGTTGGTGAATCTACTGTTATCCCTATTTTTCTTTTAAAACCAGAAATCAAGTTGTTATCAATGAATTTAATTGACAGCTTTTGATTCTCTTTAATGAGTATAGAACTTGCAACATCTAAAACTGATTTCAGGTGCTCTATCGAATTATTTAGTGATAGGTAAATTAACTGGTCTTCAATCTTTTTTTCTGTTTCAAAAATAATCCTCTCATCCTTAGTTTCATGTTTCCATTTCAGGTCTATCTCATTCCATCTACTTACAGAAACGCCATAATTAGGATAGCGTTTATATACATGAAGTAACACCTCTGCATTGATATTCTCAAGATCACTTAAGTCCGCAATCCAAAGTAATATTCCCAGATAAGAAAGATTTATTTTGTTAGTTGACCAAGAGCCAATGGTATAGTCGCTTTTAAATCTGCTTCTATCTTTAGGATGCAATAAAACATCTCCTGTTGCCTCAACTAGTAATGCTACGCTTTCAATGTATTTATTCTCAATCCCTAAGACCTCTGTTCCGCTTTCTCGAATGAATCGAGCTGATATTAAGTGATGAGAATTTCTAATTGCTTCATCATCTTGAAGTTCAGGGTGTACTCCAATTATTTCATTATATGACTGACAAACCCCAATGTCACTTAAGTAAGAAGCCAACAATAAAATAAAAATTTCTTCAGCATTAAGTTGAGTACCTATATTGGATAGAGCACTTAAAATAATAGGTAGTTGTAAGGTGTGAACTTTTCTATGTTTCGCAAATACTATAAAATTAGTCGAGTATTCATTGATTAAAGTGAGAACATAGTTTCTTATTTGTATGAAGCGAGTAAACAATCCATTGTCTTTATCGCTTAAAGCTTTCTCTAATTCTGATAAATTACTCAATAACTCAAGGTGTTTTTTCTCTCTTTCTTGTAAAAGGCTTTCAAAGGTTGCTCTATCTATTACAGTATCTAGAATAAAAAATTTATCCCGTGTATCACTATCATTTTTTATAAGATCAGAAATGTACTCTTGATCAATAGAATATACATCTACTTTTTTCAGCACCTCATATATCTGATCTTTTATATCAGGAAAGTGTAATTCTGAAAAGTTATAATTTTTATCTTTTATCAAACTCTCACACCATTCTTTAATCTCACCGTCGAGCTCGTTCAAATGATTATATTTAATATCCTCAATAAATTCCTTAGCAGGATCATTTATTCCCAAAACACTTGCTAAATAATAATGAAACTTTGTGTCTATAACTTGGATTAGCTCCTGATTCTGGACTACATATAGTGTAAACTTCAATATCTCTTTTCCTACCTGACCTCTATTAAGTTTGTCTTTGTAAAATTTACATTGAACCAATCCAATATCATTACCTTGGCTTTTAAGAGCAACATCTCTACCCTTCCCTTTAGAGCCTTGCATTAACCAAACTTCCTCATATTTGGTAGAATAGCGTGAAGTTATCTGCTCAATATTATTTGTAAAAAGAAAGTATAATAGTCTCTCAAAATCTCTATCAGATGGTAAGCTATATATAGGAAAGAAGGATTGGTTCTTAAATTTGGAGAGCCTGTTATATGGCACAAATTTTTCTTGCTCTCCATTTATTTCGGCTTGAGGCACTCTTAGTTTTTGCATCCTGATAGAGCTAAAAGATTTTAGAGACTTACTCAAAGATAAAAAAATCAGAATATTACTGATAATATAACGTATTAAAACAAAAACACCTTGTCTCTTAAGTAGGCAAGGTGTTTTCTATACAAGGACATGGTCCTTTACTGCGTCACCGCGCTGCGCTGACGGCCGTATTCCAGAATGGCATCAATAAACTGATACGGTTTGTAGCCGTTAATGGCCGTTTGGTGGAAAATACACGTGGCCGGAGTCATGCCGGGCAGTGAGTTGACTTCAATGATGATGGTTTCGGCGCGGTTGTCGTCAAAAATCCGGACAAACGCATCAATCCGGGCGTAGCCTTCAACGTGCAGTATTTCGGCCGTTTTCCGCAACGTAGTCCGCACCTGCTGCGAAATGTATTTCTGCGCTTCGATATCCTTTGAAAAACGAGCCGGTGTGATGTTTTGCCCCTCTCCTGCCAGGAATTTTTCCTCCAGGCTCAGGATTTCGCCAGAAGCCAGTGCTTCCGACGGTTCGAAAACTTCGTAGACCCGTTCGCCTGCTTCGTTGAGTTTGGTGAGCAGCCCTCCGGTAATCTCCAGAAAATGCTTGGCTCCTTTGCGCGAAATCAATTCTTCGACCAAAAACCAGGTTTTTTGCGGAAATTCTTCGTTGGCTTTCAATTCCAGAATCTGGGCCGGTTCGCGCAAAAATGCCAATGTCGGACGAAACATCATCTGGGCAAATGCCACCAATTCTTCGCGCGAATCAATCTTTTTCACCGCCGAACTGCACCCGTCATCGGCCGGTTTGGCGATGATCGGATAGGCGAATTGCGATTCAAGCCGCTGAATTACGGCATCGGCGTCTTTTTCCCATTCGGTTTGGTAAACCACATCGTGATTGGCTACCGCAATGCCGTGTTGCCGCAACCGTTTGTTGGTTTCGTATTTGTTGATGGTCGTTTGCGAACTTTCCACACCCGAACCATTGTAAGGCAAGCCCACTTTTTCGAGTTCACTTTGCACTGCCCCATCTTCGCCAGGCCGACCGTGCAGCGCAATGAACACTTCATCCACGGCCTCGGCCAATTCGGCATAGCTCAACGCATATGGGTAATCAATCGATTTGCCCACGTATTTCTGCGTGATTTTATTGGCTTCCTGTACAATCTGCTGAATGATCGAGTGTTTTTTACCGCCGCTCAGAATTTTCTCTTTAATGTCGTCGGCATTGTCTTTCAGCATGATGTTAATGGGCATCACATACAATTCGTGTTTCTGCTCGGTGCCCGTCAGGAAAATCGGCAGTGGATCGTATTTGCCTGACGAAGCCAGTTTTTCGTAAATATTGCGGCCGCTTTCCACCGAAATATGCCGTTCGGACGAAAAGCCGCCCATGATAACGGCAACGCGGGTTTTCTGAATATCGCTGTTTTGCAAATCGACAATGGATTGATCCAGAGCCGAGGTTTTCGCTTTGAGAAAGATACTATTTTTACCTGCCTTGGTACGTTCTACCAGCGACGTCCGGATGATGTAGGTCAGGAATTGTGACGGATTCATTCCAATTTCCGCCGCCTGATGGAAGAAGAACGACGATGGCAACATGCCCGACGTGGTGTTTGGGTCGTTCAAAAACACTTCGCCCAGTGAATTAATGAAACCGTCAATGCGGGCATACACGTTGAAATGCAGCGCTTTAAACAACCGGCAACACTCCTGACGGATGCGTTCCAAGTGCTCGGTAGGCACGTCAATAGGCGTTACTTTGCGCGTCATGCCGGGCAGGTATTTGCTGCGGTAGTCAAACACATTGTTGCTTTTGATAATCTGTGTGGGTGGCAACGCAATGGGCTCACCGTCTTCACCCTGAATCACAATGCACGAAAATTCCTTGCCCGGCAAAAATCCTTCGATCAGTACTTCTTCTTCCCCGTTTGTGTTGGCAAGCACCGCTTTTGCGTTTTCCAGCGATACTATTTTTTCCAGCGCATTGTACAGGTCTTCCGGATGGGAAATAAATTCAGAGCCCGGAAGCTGGAAATCGGAGTTTACGCCCTCTTCTATAATCTGAATATCAAATTGGATTGGCAAACCGATGCCTTCGCGAATATCGGTCAGGGAAGAGATGAAACGGAATTTTTGTTCCGGCGTGTAACTTCGCCATTCACCGGCAGTAATTTCCTGAATGAAAAAGCTCTTGTTGATGGCCGTAGCAATCTGCTGCACATCGTTTTCAGTCACCACCGATACGCCAATCGACGAGCCCTGGTTGGGTGCTTTGATCACAAATGGCAGTCCGATCTGGTGAATGAGTTTGTAAATGATGTCGCCTTTGTAATCGGTAGCCAACCATTCGCTGCGCGAAATAGTGGCGGTTTTGGGTGTGGCAAATCCGGCAGCACGCATCAAGGCTTTCTGTGCCGTTTTGCTCACACCAATAGCCGACGAAACAATACCCGAACCGCTATACGGAATGCCGTACCATTCCAATAACCCCTGAATGGCTCCGTCTTCGCCCTGTGGGCCGTGCAATGTCAGAAAGGCAAAATCAAACAGACCGGCAAACTCATGAGGCTCCACTTTTCGCCCTACCTGCGATACTATTTTATTCAGTTCCTCGTCCGACAGCTTGCCCAGCGATTCGATGTAAATCTGAAATCCGTGAGAGGATGCAGGCAAGGCAGATACCGGCGGATAAAAATCGCGGATGGTGCCTTTGTAAATAAACTCCCAGTTCAGTAAAATAAAATTGCCCAGGCTATCCACAAAAATCGGGACGGGCTCAAACAGACTTTTGTTCAGGTTATCGTATACGGTACGCCCTCCGGCAAACGAAATTTCGCGTTCCCGGGAGGTTCCCCCAAAGATGATTCCTACTTTTAACATCGCTATCGTTAATTTTTAAAGTTCTTGGATAGTTTCTCGTTCGAGCTTAGGGTCGATCGGTTATTTCAGACAGTGCGTAGTCAACAATCCTGTCAGATCAGAAATTATGCTGCAAAAAACAAAAAACGTGTCAGGTAACCTAACACGTCTGTTTACTTTGAGTTATGTTTTTTTAGAATTCGAGCGGCGTCACATTGATGGCCTCTACGGCTATAATCTCTGGAACTGCCCGTTTGATGGCTTCCTCTACGCCAGCTTTCAGCGTCATGGCCGACATCGGACAAGAACCGCAGCTACCAAGCATTTCGAGCCGCAACACTTTTTCTTCTGTGATTTCCAGCACCCGAACATCTCCACCGTCTGCCTCCAGGTAAGGACGTATGGAATTCAGTGCCAATTCTACCCGTGCGCCTAATGTATCTTGCATCGTTGTTGTCATGGAATAATAGCAAAGATAAAGAATATAATTTTTTTGTACAAAATCTGCTTTCTAAAAGGGTAATTTTACTATGCAAACACCAAAAAACCTAATTTCGTTTGTGTGTTCAACAAGATCGCAGGTCAAACCCAATGTTTTTTGGATTATCTACCTGCCGGTGAAAATAAAGCAGCCCAGAATCGTTCCATATAAAACCTCCGCAATCATGCATCCATCCGTCTTTTTCCGTTGCTTTGTTTTACTTTGCTGTTTTCCGCTCGCGTCGGCCTGTAGCGTTTCCAAGAACCGCACTGCCCAGCCTATTACCCGGAAATGGATGCTCATCCAACTACCTGGATTTACGCGTGACCAATTGATTGCAGCTCATGCCCAAATAGACTGGCAGGATTTGCCTGCTACTGCTGTAAAGGGTGGTTGTTATACAGCCACTTACCAGACAGAAATTCGAAGCAGAGGCAGAGTCCGTTTTTCGAAGCTTTCAGTGACAACTGCCGCTTGTGATACACTTTCGCACCAATTGGCCGACACACTCACTCAAACGATGCCTCAAATTACTACTTACAGAATCAGCGGACATCACCTGACACTTTTTATCAACGATACTTTTTTTATCCTGGCTGTGGCGGCTGACTGGGATTAACCAAACTACTACCCACCGGTTTGTATACGATGTATGCTGCTCCGATTACCAATCGGAGCTACCTGCCTCAGGTTGATTACACTCTGATTTCGACCGGTTTGGTTTTGTCTAAGGTAGCATTGCGAATGGAAACTTCCCGCGCCATCTCTTCGGCCAGATCACGGAAGGCTTGTCCGGAAACGGCATCACTCATTACTACAGGCTTACCATTATCCCCCGACTCACGAATGCTCTGCACCAACGGGATTTGACCCAACAGCGGCACATCGTATTGCTCGGCCAGTTGCTTGCCGCCGTCTTTTCCAAAAATGTAATACTTATTTTCAGGCAGTTCGGCAGGTGTGAAATACGCCATATTTTCGACTACTCCGAGCACCGGCACGTTAATGGCCGGTTGACGGAACATTGCCAAACCCCGACGGGCATCAGCCAAAGCTACTTTCTGGGGCGTAGTCACGATAATGGCTCCGGTTACGGGTACGGTTTGCACCAAGGTCAGGTGAATGTCGCTGGTGCCGGGCGGCAGGTCAATCAGCAGGTAGTCCAAGTCGCCCCAATCGGTATCGGTGATAAACTGCTTCAAAGCCGAACTTGCCATGGGTCCTCGCCACACAACGGCTTCGTCCGCTTTACCGGTCAGAAAGCCCATGGATAGCAATTTGACACCGTACTGATGAATGGGCACAATAAAGTTCTTGCCCTCTTTCTGGGTTACCAAGGGTCGCATGCCTTCGGTATCAAACATGGTCGGCATGGACGGTCCGTAAATATCGGCATCGATCAGGCCTACTTTGGCACCCAGTTTGTGCAAGGCAATGGCCAGATTAGCCGTTACGGTTGACTTCCCTACACCGCCTTTGCCCGAAGCAATGGCAATGATGTTTTTCACGCCAGGCAGCACCGGGCCATTCAAACGCGTTGAGGTGACATCGGCAATCATCTTGATTTCAATATCGACGCCTTCGCCTACGGCTTTTTCGATGGCATCCACGCAATCCTGGCGGATTTTTTCTTTCAGGGGACACGCAGGAGTGGTCAGCACTACGGTAAACCGCACCTGATTGACTCCCAGTTCTATATCACGAATCATTCCCAGCGACACCAGGTCGCGTTTCAGGTCGGGTTCTTGCACGGTACTCAGTGCTTCCAGAATTATTTCTTTGGTAATGGTCATGCTTCCCATATCGATGCAAGCAAAATCGTTTGCGTTTGATTGATTAATATATAAACAGGCAGGTTTTTTCTTTTTTACAGGTACTATTTTCTCTAACAAAAAAACCGCGCAAAAAAATCCCGCAGGCAGGCAACAAAGTTAGGCCGGAAAGGCGGCTATGTGAAATAAAATCGGGAAAAGTTGCGGCAAGCCCTTGCAAGGTTTTTAAAAACCTTGCAAGGGCTTGAAGTTCCATACTTCTTCAGCGGTCACGCAGTAGCTGAGCGGAATGTCGTACTCATCCGTATCCTCAATCTTTGTAACAGGCCCAAAATACGACAATCCGATTTTCAGCACATCGGCACGGCACTGCGCCAGAAAACGGTCATAAAATCCTTTGCCATATCCTACCCGATAGCCCGTCTGGTCATATGCCAATAGCGGCACTAACACGCAATCCACTTGCTCAGGCTCAATGGCATTGGTCGCTTCAGGCTCTGGTACGCCCCAACGGGTTTCGGTGAGTGTAGTTGCCGCCGTTAGCAAATGACTGGTCATGACGTAGGTAGCGGGATCCGTGCGGGGCACCACCACTTTCACGGCGGGAAAACTGTTCCAGATCCGTTTGACAATCAACCAGGTATTGATTTCATTATTCTTCCGGATGGGCAAAAAAGCATGCACCGTCTCAAAGCATGAAAAGTCAAACGAAGCAAACAACTGGTCGGTAATTTGCTGGCTTAGCGTTTCAACTTCTGCCGGAGTCAGGCTCTTCAATTGATTCAGATACACGCGACGCAGTTCGGCTTTATTCATGGGTAGAGTTGCAAAATAGTATCTTTTCCAGGGGCAAAACCTCCGTTTCCATCAGAAACCACTGAGATTCATTTTGTTTCGGCGACAGAAAGTTTCACTACGTCAATGTGCGATTCCTGCATGGAAAGAATGGTGAACGAGAAGGGAAACAATTGCACGACATCGTTAACCGAAGGCAAATCGCCGTAGATGGAAATAATCAGCCCGCCCAGGGTACTGTAATCACCTTCGGGCAAGTTCAGTTCATATTTTTCGTTCAGGTAGTCAATCTCGTGGCGGGCACTGAGCAGGTAAGTGTATTCGTCCAGTTTTTCCTCCACCCAATCTTCGCTCACATCGTATTCATCCTGAATTTCCCCAAACAACTGTTCCACAATGTCTTCCAGGCTGATCAGTCCCGCCGTGCCGCCGTATTCGTCCACCACTACCGCAAGGGTTTTCTGCTCTTTGGTAAACTCAATGAACAGATCGGTAATGGGTGTGGTTTCGGCCACAATTTTGATCGGCGTCAGTATCTGCTGGATGTCTTTGGGCTTGCGAAAAAGTTCCAGGGCATGACAATAGCCCACAATGGTATCGATGTTGTCTTTATAAACGAGAATTTTGGAATGGCCGCTTTCCACAAATGTTTCTTTTAATACGTCCATCCCATCGGTAAGGTCAATGGCCGATATTTCGGGGCGAGGTACCATGCAGTCGCGTACCCGGATGTTTTTAAACAAAAGCGCATTGTTAAAAATGCGGGTATCTACCTCCTCTTCTTCTTTCTCCAGATCAGACGCCTCGGGTTGTTCGATGTAGGTGTTCAGGTCGGTCAGATTGAAAATAGGCGTTGAGGCCGCTTCCGGGATGCGCAATATGTGCGTAATGACCCATCGCGAGCCGACTGCCATGCTCGCCACCAGCGGATACAAAATACCATACACCACGCGCAACGGGATCAGAAACGTTTTGAGCCAGCGACTGGCGTCAATCAGAAAAACAAACTTGGTGAGGCACTCCACAACCAGAAAATAACCGATAAAAATGATTGCCACCGAAAGAGGAAGCAACACCAGGCTGTGATTGTAGCCGGTATCAGCCAGCATCGATTTTAGCCAGGGATACAACTGGCTCAGCGACAGGATGATGTATGTCACCGTAGTCAGGATTTTGCCGATCAGCGTAGTACCGATCAGCCCCGACGGGTTTTTGACAAAGCGGGAAAGGATTCTTCCGGAATAAATGCCTTCTTCTTCCTGAAACTCGATATGCAACTTATTGGCTGAAGCAAATGCAATTTCGATGCTGGTAAAAAATACCGCTCCGAGTAATGCCAGCAATATGCCAAGAATGGGGTTCATGAGTGCAAATATAGCACAAATGCCGCAACTTCCGGAACCCGGGGGTTTTGGCCTTCCGGCGGATACTACTTTTTCCGCTTGGCGGTATTGGATTTGGGTGCGGGCTTGGGGTTCTGGGTTTGATCGGTCTGGCGTTTGTTGCGGCGTAGCTGATACACATACAACAGGATCAGGGCCAGCATTACAATCCAGTAGCTTTGGGCAAATCCCTTGGCAAAAGAGCCTTCGGCAAGGCTACGCGTAATAATCTGGTGCAAGCCAATAATCAGCAAAGCAAAAGAAGGATATAACAGAAGGGCATCCAGTAATTTCACGATACGATAACGACAATAGGGGTTTTTGTGTTTGGCAGGGATACTATTTTTTTGCGCCGGGATTTATTGTTCTACTGAAACAATGCCTGAAATTTTGCGCATTTTGTACGAACTGAAGTCTTCGGTAGCCTCCAGCCCGGTACCTTCAATCCGTTCATCCGGAGTGATTACGGTCACAAACTGGCTGGTATATAGTTTCTTGGTATTGGGATTCCAGTTTAATTTTTGTGTTTTCAGAGTCTGGTTCTTTTCCAGATTGGTCACTACTA
This sequence comes from uncultured Sphingobacteriales bacterium, assembly GCA_963520985.1. Lineage (GTDB taxonomy): Bacteria > Bacteroidota > Bacteroidia > Cytophagales > 172606-1 > Xanthocytophaga. The sequence goes on along the minus strand of CAUQTA010000007.1, from coordinate 237,794 downwards.
CGTTTCCAACGGCCGTATGGAGGTTAGTGCTGTGAAACTTTACAGCTCTGTCGGCTCGCAACGTGGTCGTTTTTACACCTTTCTTGTTGTAAAATTCCAGATACACACCCTTAGGAAAATAAAGATCGCCACCTTGAAGCTCCAACTGCCTGGAGGCCGTAAGCCGCACGTTCATGCGGGCCGAGTCAGTCAGAATCATTTCTATGCTATCTGTCTGCTGGTGTGGGCCTTTGTATTTTACCTTAGCTTCCACTTTCTGCTCTTCATCACAGGCTGTCAGCCCTAGTAGCAAACCGGCAATCACTACCCATAGCTGTTGTTTTATTCGTTTCATAGTTGCAATAAATGCTGTTAGTCAACGCGGTAGCGACGGAACCAGTCAAAGGCATTGATGCTAAACCCAAAAACAACCCGGAAATAGTTTTCTTTCAGCAATGCCTGGTCGCCGCGCTGACCTAAGATAAATGTAGTGTTGATATACGAAACGCCACTACGGTCTTGTGGCGTAATGGGCAGAAACACCCCAAAACTCACACTCCGGTCGGTCAGTTGCTTGCCTTGGTAGGCCAGGGGCATCTGGCTGTAGTTTACCCCAGCCCGAAAGGTCATCCGCTTCAGGTAGCTGTTCACTGAGTTGATGTCAGGGGTCCATTCGGCGCCTAACCCAATTCCATAGGCATTGCGTAAGGTATCTCCGCCAAACGAATTGTGGTAGTCAGACCAGTTGCGCTGGTAAAAATCAGCCGAAATTGCCCAGTGAAATGGTTTTTCAATGTTAAATCCAATGCGGTAGCCGCCGGGCAGCTTTAGCTTTCCCGACTGGTTGTTGACAAGCGTATCGGAGATAATGGCAGCCCCATCTCCATTAATCCCACGGTTTTCCAGCACTACGTCACGCGAAACGCCGATATTGGAAGCAATATCGTAGGTAGCACCTACATTCAGAAAAATAACTTTCAGGCTATCCGCCTTGTTGTAGCGAATGCGCCCCCGATACGCCACTCCGGGTTTGAAATTAAAGCCGGAAGCGTTGATCCGCTGTTGGTAAGCGGTGCTGTATTGCAAGGTATCCACTTTGGATATAAACTCGTAAGTAGTTGCACCAAAAACATAGGAAGTTTGCAAACCCAGGTAAAAACGATTTTTAAACATGCTGAAGCCGTTGTTCCAACTCACGCTGCTTAGGCCACCCCTGCCCACAAACCGGTAATTGGCCAGGTTGCCCGTTCCCGCGATGGTTGAGTTAGTGCTGATATCGTAATTTACTGAACTGGTTGGCGAAAGAACAACACTAGACGTCCAGTAACGGGCTATGGGCAACGCAATGGCCAGGTAGTTCAGATTCCCCCCGATCAGACGGCGGGTAGCGTCTCCGCTGGTCATGCGCTTGTACTGGCCGGCTACGCCCAGTTCGAGCACCACACTGCGGTTACGGGCCAGCAATGCCGGGTTGATGTTGTTAATAAAAAAACCATTGCTATAGGCAACTCCGGCACTTCCCATTGCCTGGTGCGGACCAAAGGCGGGGTTTACCACATCCCCAATGCCTAACTGTGAATAAGGCGAACTGCCCATGTTCTGGGCCTGAAGACAAAAACCAGCTAATAAAAAACCAACAACAACAGATACTCTGACAAAAAAACGCATGGAAAAGAGTGAGTCAAGGTGACAGGCTAGCGATTCAAAGTTTGAAATTAAGGCTAAAAAAGAAGGCTGCATTGTGTTCCTCCTGTCTGTTTTTTCAATCTGAAACCTGCAACGTAAGTCCTGAAACTTATTTAATATTAAAGTTAAGAATGTGATTTAGTCCAATCAGTACTAATTCCGAAACAGCAAATATCGGAGTTTTCAACTGCCTTTCAAAAAAATGTGCATCTCCACCGCAAAGAATTACGTTTGCTGCGGGTTCCAGCTTCCGGTAACGGGCAATAATTCCTTCCATTTCGGCCAGCATTCCGTACAAAACGCCACTCTGCATAGCTTCGTGGGTCGACTTGCCGGTGAGTGGCGCAGCAGGTTCTGGTTCTACTAACGGCAAACGACTCGTAAACGTATGCATGGCCTCAAAACGCATACGCAATCCGGGCGAAATGCTGCCACCCCGATAGTGTGTCCCGTTTTCGAGCCATTCGTATTTGATACACGTTCCGGCATCGATAATCAGGCTGGTTTGGCCTGGATACAGTGCCTGAGCACCCGCCACACCCGCCAGCCGGTCGGTTCCCAATGTTTGCGGGGTCGCATAATGATTTACAAACGGCAGAGGCAACCGATGATCCAAAACCAACACGGTATCGGCCATGCTAGCCAGTTCGGCCTGCCATTTTTCGGCTTCTCCGGTAACGGATGAAATCAGAATGTGACGTGGCCGCAATTCTTTTGCCACTGCCAGCAGTTCAGGATGTGTGATGCGCCTATACGTGTTTTTTGCCGGATTTTCCAGAAAACACCCTATCTTCGCCGAAGAATTACCAACGTCAATAACCAGATTCATTAGACATTCAGATTTACAAATAACAACTGCCAGAAAACGTGCAAATGTATTTCTAAACCTGCAACAATAAATCTGAAATGGTAAACTTTTCCAGCGTATTTTTTGGGTAATGCCGCCGGGTGCTACAAACCTACTACCTTTACGCTGTATTCGCAGAAATTTAACAACTTTTAACCTAGACCAGCCTACATGAAAATCAGGTCCTTACAAACTACCTTATTTTTTGGATTGCTTTCTTTTTTTACTGCTTGCAACACAGACACTTCTACCAAGCAAAACGTTGCAACCCAAGCGACCGATTCGGCAAAAACAGAGGCCATTCCCCCAAAACCTGCGACGAGAACCTTTGACCGCACCGCCGACTACGTTTCACGGGTCATTGCGGGCATGGCTGTAACCGAAGATGACAAATACGCAGCCATCTGTGAATCGGCGGCCTGGAAACGATACGCGGCCTCCATGGATAGCAGTTGGCACAAAGTAGAGCAGCAACGGCTCCACAAGATGCGCGCCTGGGCCGAAACCGAATTGGCCGATGCGTCTACCACCGAGGTGTTTTATCCTTTTTCCGGTCCCGACTTCATTCATGCCTATACGTTTTTCCCGGCGGCCGATCACTATTACCTTTTTGGTCTGGAACCTATCGGTGATCTGCCCGATCTCAGCAAACAAACGACGAATCAAGCGGTTCAATACTGTGAAGCGGTTCGCGATGCCCTGCGTGATGTTTTCCAGCGCAGCTATTTTCTTACCAAACGAATGTCTAATGCGGTGCCGCACATTAGCGGCATGCTTCCACTGATGTGTGTCTTTCTGGTACGGACAGGCAATGTGGTCACCAACGTGCAGCCGCTGGTGCTTCTGGAAAACGGACAAACCATGAATTGGAAAGGCCCCACCGACACTAACCCCCAAAATAAGCTCAGGCTCATCCGGATTGACTTTTTGGATGCAACTACGCAAACACCCAAATCCATTTATTATTACTCAGGCGACTTATCGGATGCGGGCATCAAAGCCAAACCCGCGGTGGCCGCCTACCTGAATCAGTTGCCTGATAACTGCACGGGTTATTTAAAATCAGCCAGCTACCTGATGCACTACGATTCGTTTTCGACCATCCGAAATAGTATGCTGGAAAAATGCAAAACCCTGCTTCAGGATGATACGGGCATTGCCTACAAATACCTCAACCCAGCGGCGTGGAACATTCAGCTGTACGGTGTATATACACCGCCCATTGAAGAATTTAAAGGACGTTTCCAAACCCAACTCGACAAGGACTACCAGGACACTACGCGTGTCAAACGGCTTCCTTTTGAGATTGGCTACCACTGGGGCACACACAAAGACAATCTGTTGCTGGCCCGCAAAAAGCAATAAATTATATATCCGAAGGGTGGGTTTCTACTTTTTTTAAGATACTATTTGAAAAAATTGTCTTTTTGTTTTTAAGTGAACGAACATTCATTTATATTTGTATCCCATGAGACCAAGAGACGAAGCAAAAGAAAACCTGGTGCGTGAAAAGGCCATGGAAATGCTGGTAAAAGAAGGCTTTGACGGCTTTAGCATGCAAAAGTTAGCCAAAGCCGCCGGAGTATCGCCAGCCACACTTTACATTTACTACAAAGACAAAGACGATCTTATTATAAAATTAGGCATTGAAGAAGGCAAACGTTTTACAGATGCCGTTCTGCACAATTTTGACCCGAAAATGTCCTTTGCCGAAGGATTGCGCAAACAATGGGAAAATCGGGCCCGGTTTAATCTGGAGAATAGTATGGCATCCTGTTTTTTTGAACAAATCAAACATACTCCTTACCGGGACCGCATCATGAGTGCCATTACTTCGGATTTTGCGAAAGTGATGGGTGAGTTTATGCACAATGCCATTGCCAACAAAGAAATTACCCCAATGCCCCTGGAAGTTGCCTGGTCCATTATGTACGCCCCTTTGTACAACCTGGTCCGGTTTCATCAGGAAGGAACCAGTATCGGAGGCCGACCCTTTACCTGGGACGACAAACTGATGAATCAGACCCTGGAACTAGTACTGAAAGCAGTAAAACCCGAATAAGTTTTTTTCGCATCATTCATAAACGAATGTTCATTAACTATCTAGCTATGAATACCAACTTTACCCAATCTGACGGACTCATTTTCGGTATTTATCCGGGAGGCTGGCTTCCTACGCATCCCGAAAGCGGTATTCATGCAGGCGATAGTCCATTGGATATTCCGGAAAAAGTAACGGCTGCCCTCAATCAGTTGGCCGGCGATAAGCCGTTCCTGGTCAGAGCCTACCAAGGTTACATGCCAGATACCGAAGAGAATGCTGCGGTAAGAATAGAGACGCATGTGGCCGTGGAGCAGTATTGCACCGACACGAAAAAACTCGATCTGACGCTTTGCTTCCGGCCCAAAGTGTATGACAAAACCGATTGGGAACACTATATCCGTAGCAAAATATGCCAATATAAGGACCTGCTCGTCAAAATTCAGATCACCGAAGAGCCCAACAATCCGGTTACGGCGGCGGGAGGAGATGGCAGCTCGCCCATGATCGAACAAGCCCTCATTGATGGCGTGATTGCCGCCAAAAAAGAAGCGAAACGTTTGGGAATAAGCCTGTTGGTCGGCTTCAATGCCGTTATTTCTTTTCAGCCGGAAGATGCATTCTGGGCGAAAATAAAACAATTGGGCACTCCCGAATTTCTTGCCTCGCTTGACTATGTGGGTTTGGATTTTTATCCGGGCGTTTTCAGGCCACTGCCCCCGAACTTTTCGATGAAAGACGCTGTTAAGTCGGTTCTGCAACAATTCAGAAACCAAAATTTAGTGGCTGGTGGCATTCCCGAGTCCATACCCATTCACATTACCGAGAATGGATTTCCGACCAGTGAAACCCGCACTGAAGACGAGCAAGCCGACAATGTAAAAACCATGGTGGAGACCATTTACGAGCAACGCCACCAACTTACTATTACGCATTATGCATTTTTCGATTTACGGGATGCCAATAGCTCGGCTCAGGGTTTTCAGTTTGGTTTGATACGTGACGATTATACGCCTAAAAAAGCATTTCACATATTCAAACAGTTGGTTCAACAACTTTCTTAAGTACCAGCGGAGAAAATAGTATATTTTTCTAAAGTAAAACCCCGCTTGCTTCCGTCTTCTGAGTGAGATAAATTTTTTACGTATCAAAACACACTTCTACTATGACTCTATTGCGTGAAATTTCTGGGCAGATTCTGGTTTTCAAAACCAACATCCGGCATTCCCGAGATTTGAAAGCCGTAGCTACTCTTTTAGATACCGACCTTCGCATTAACCGCTGGAACGTAGCCCTGGACGATTCGGACAAAGTGCTGCGCATCCAATCCTCAATACTACAGCCTCATGACGTCATTTCAACACTCACTCAGGCGGGCTTTTTCTGTGAAGAACTGCCCGACTGATGCATTCTTAACCAAAGACATTTTATGCAACAAGCAAACAGCGCAAAGGAAAAAAAATTTACAGGTTATCAGGTCTTTATCATTGCCATACTGACTATTCTTCAGTTTTCGGTCATTCTTGATTTCATGGTATTGTCGCCATTGGGAGCTCAACTCATGAAAGAACTAGACATTTCTACCAAGCAGTTCGGCTGGGTAGTGTCGGCCTATGCATTCAGTGCCGGGGCGGCAGGTTTGTTAGCGGCAGGTTTTGCCGACCGATTTGACCGCAAAAAACTACTTCTCTTCTTTTACACCGGCTTTATTGGAGGCACCTTGCTTTGTGGCATTGCGCCCGATTATCAATTCTTACTGGGAGCACGCATCGTCACCGGTATTTTTGGCGGGGTTATTGGTTCCATTGGTTTTGCCATCATCACCGATTTGTTCAAACTGGAAGTGCGCGGCCAGGTGATGGGATTTGTGCAGATGGCTTTTGCCTCCAGCCAGATTCTGGGCATTCCGGTAGGGTTGTATCTGGCCAATCATCTGGGCTGGCATTCTCCGTTTCTGATGATTGTAGGGCTGAGCATCTTTATCTGGATAGCGATATTCATGTACATGCAACCCATTGATGCTCATCTGCAATTGCAGTCGAAAAACAATCCATTTGAACATCTGGGAAAAACCATTGCCCAACCCGATTACCTGAAGGCCTTTGCTGCCACTACCCTACTGGCTACAGGCGGCTTTATGCTTATGCCTTTTGGGAGTGCGTTCAGTGTTCATAACTTAGGAATTACACTAGACCAGCTCCCTATGATATACATGATTACAGGTGTTTCTGCTATAATCATGGGACCTATTGTGGGCAAAGTCAGTGATAAGATTGGCAAATACCTGATGTTTTGCATTGGTTCCGTTATCAGCATGGTGATGATATTCATCTATTGCCACCTGGGAATCACTCCGCTGTGGCAGGTTATTGTGATCAACGTGATTCTGTTTACGGGGATTTCTTCGCGGATGATTTCCTCTTCGGCGTTGGTAAGTGCAGTGCCCCAACCGCAGGACAGAGGTGCTTTTATGGGAATTAACTCATCAGTACAACAAATTTCAGGGGGTATTGCCTCGGCAGTTGCCGGTCTTATTGTAATACAGACGCCCAGCGGTTACCTGGAACGATACGACCTGCTTAGCTATGTAGTCATTGGTTCCATTGTGATCACCATGGGGATGATGTACCTGATCCACCTGTATGTGGTCCAGAAAACCGGCAAAGCAGCACCTTCTTTAAAAACACAGGCGGCGAGTGTGAGCGAAGTGTAGGCGAGGTTTTTCTGTCTGAAAAGATACTATTTCACTAATAAACAGAGAACCAACCAATTATAAAATAGTTGTTAAAAAAGTGCATCAGGTTATTAAACTCTGCATGGTTTTTGTGCTCTAACATCTACAAAACAACAAATACAACTATGAAACGCGTTCTTTTAAGTTTATTGGTATTAGCAGGTGTTGCATTGACACAGGAAGCTTTCTCGCAAACGTATGTTAATGTTCGCATTGGTACGCCGCCACCCCGCCGGGTAGTGTATGCGCGGCCAATGCCGCCACCTCAGGTAGTGTATGCACCGGTGTATGTAGCTCCCCGTCCGGCAGTCATTGTTCGGCCGGCACCTGTCGTAATGGTTCCCGCCTATCGGGTATATGGACACCCCGGCTACGGCAGAAGACACGGATACCGCCGCTGGTAAAACTAAAAAAGAATTCCATACAAAAAGGGTAATCGGTTGATTACCCTTTTTGTGTATGAAGCGAAGTTTGTCAAGTCATTTCCTGCACACCGATTCGGCGTATTCCTTTCACGGACTGGTTGGCATAGTGGATCATTGAAGCGGCTACTTGGCTGGCAGGTACGGCTTTGTATTTTCCCATAAGGGGGTTGAGCAGCCGGGCAAATACCAGCCCGATGCGTTCCCCGATCCGTATTTCTTTGCGGTTGCCGTAGAAAAACGAGGGTTGAGCGATAATTACCGTTTCAAAATTCATTGCAGCTATGGCTTCTTCCATCTCGCCTTTGTCACGCAGGTACGAATTACCCGACTGGGCATTGGCTCCCACGGATGAAACTACGGCAAACCGTCTCGTTTTTCCTTCGGCGGCTTTGGCTACGGCTATCACCAAATCGCGGTCTACTTTGCGGCGCGCCTCTGCCGACCCGGCCGTTTTCAGCGTTGTGCCCAGGCAACAAAACAAGTCATCTCCGGCAAATGCTTCCGCATAATCGGCAAGCCTATTAAAGTCAATCACGTATTCTTTTGTTTTTAATTGTCGCATAGCTGTAGGGCGTCGCACCAAAACCTTGATTTGATCGTAGCGATTATCTGCCGTTAATTGGGTAAGTAAGGTAGAGCCAATCAAGCCGGTTGCTCCTACAACAATAGCGGTTTTCATATTTTGAAGCCTAGTGTTTTTTATAGTTAAAGCTATTACCTGCTTGCCGTTAGGTCTCTAAAAATAATACCTTTTCAACCAGCAAAACCCAGTAATACGTTTAAGACAGAAAACAAAAAGCGGATTGTTTTGCAACAACCCGCTTTTTGTTTTCTGTCTTAAACGTATTACCTGCTTCTCAGTTTAGATAACAAACGCAGAATTTCCAGGTAAAGCCACACCAAGGTGACCAACAGTCCAAAGGCACTGTACCATTCCATGTATTTAGGCACACCCTGTTGTGCTCCCCGTTCGATAAAATCGAAGTCCAGCGCCAGATTGAAGGCGGCAATGCCTACCACCAGAAGGCTAAATACAATGCCTGCCGTTCCGGTTTCGTGAATCAAAGGCATCTCAATGCTGAAAAAACGCAACACAAATGCCAGCAGGTAAAACAGTGCAATGCCTGCTGTAGCCGCCGTAACGATCATACGGAATTGTTGCGTAACCTGAATAATGCGCGTAGCATACAGAAACAACATAGCCGCAAAAACGCCAACTGTTAATACAATGGCGGTTAGCACCAACCCTGAAAAAGCGGCTTCATAGAGCAGCGAAATAGCACCCAAAGCCAAGCCTTCGAGTACGGCATAGGCAGGAGCCAGAAACGGCGACCATTCTTTTTTAAATGCCATTACAATAGCAACCAGCAGCCCACCAAAAACGCCACCTAGAATGAGCGGAAACGCAACTACAGGATTTGCCAGCATCAGGTACCACGAAAGCCCGGCAGCACCAACCAGAATCAGCAGCAACGTAGCCGATTTGTTAATTGCTCCTTGCACGGTCATTGCATCTGATTCGTAGGCGGAGCCAGCCAGTGCTTCAAATGCGGAGGATTTTAATGCGGGGTTAGACGATTTAAATAGAGCCATATAACTTATAACGTTTTAAAATGAATGAATACAAGCAAGCTGTGTACAAAATTTACCAGTTAATGAATCACTTCCCAAAAAAGTAACCAAAGGATTGTGCTTAGAAAGGCGGTTTGCAGCAGAAAGAAAAATAAAATTTCAGGCATAACCAAATGGAACTCATACACGACCAATCCTAACGTCAGTTATATAACACGCGAACCGGATGTTTTGGTCTAAAAAGGCTCAAAAAATCCGGTTTATTTTATCTTTAGATTATTACACTAAGCGCACAACTTTAAACAGAAACATCAGAAGAAAGAAAAAGCACGTAAAGATCGCATCAGCAAACCCCAGCCAACGGCCTTAACCTTTTCGCCTACCAATGTAGTCTTACGCGAGCAGCCCTGATTGTTACCGAAGAATTATTGTCAGAATGCCCAACTGACCCTGTGTTGCTGCTGCACGCCCGGATTTTGTTTGAGCAACAAGCTTACAAAGACGCTTACGACAATTACCAATCGGCGATTGGCCATGAACCCGCCCTGACAGAGAATTTGAAGTTAAACTCAATAATTACCTTACCCATGCTGGGCCTGTCCTGTCTGTAAGTATGCCTTCGGCAGAGGAAAACCCAGACTTTACCGAACGGAAATTGAACGCCCTACAATTACTTTCAACAAAGTGGGCGGGATGGATAAAGTAAAAGAAGAAAGTGCATTAAAGGTAATTTATCCGCTTCAGGATCCGCAGAGTTACCAGGATGCGGCAAAATGCTGCTGGCTCGGGTAACAGCCGGTTAAATAAAATCGGGTTTTATTTCGGTTGGCATTAACGATGTACTGGTATTCTGGGCTGCATTTCTGCTTATCTGGATGCGCTTCAAAATTGCAGCCGATGCATGGCTAACCAACCTGCCGGTACACAGAAATTTATTTTCTTTTGACAAACGTCGCAACAATTGCTTTCAGTTAGCTGGAGTAGGCCTGTTTCTTCTGGTCACATTTGGGTACACATCTGGTGGGGTCCGGATGACCATCGTGCAGTGCAGTCTCAGACATTCACATTTCTGGCATTTTTAATCATTCACCGCTATCGCCGGAAAAAGCCGGATTAATAACGGCCAAGTTTTGCCTTTTGAGAAGATACTATTTTGATTCACACTTTTTTAACTGATAGTTTTTAGCTTTTAAGGCCCATTCTTGGCCTTTTTCAAGTCAACTGATTAGGGCGACAAATCCACGCGCATTGCTAGGAAAGCGTTTATGCAACAGAGGGTAGCTGAAAAGCTAATCCACAGAGAATCAAACATTAGAAAAAGAAGCAATACATGCATTCAGGGGTTTTGCCTCTCGAAGAGATACTATTTTTCTTACATGCATGTATTGACTCCGATCAGGCTGTAAACTTTTCGATTGTTTCGGATAACTGGCTGTAAATCTGTCCGCAAGACACAAAAAAACTCTTCTCCAATACTTCTGTATGCAAGGTTTCGGTAGCCTCATCCCAGGCATACTGGATCGAAATGCCAAATGGCCCGTTGATGATTCCACTGGTGCCTTCCAGCGTAAAACCTCGCTTGGCCAGTTCGTCTCTTAAGGTTGCAAATGCAGTAGGGGTTACTCCTGAAAAAGTTACGGGATCGCAAGCTGCCATAAAAATGAATGATGTTAAGTGAATGTTTGCTTTTGTAGGGAAAACAAACAAAAAGATTCATAAAATCCAAACAACAAAAAAATCATTCCCAGATTCTCCCCTATTCATTACGCACGCAACTAAAACCAGTCGTTAGTAACGTTCTAATATAAGCAAAGCCTCTAAATTTGCACGATTACAAGTTACAAAAATGCTACTAATGAGAAACTTACCTGCTTTTGTGTTTATCTTTCTGGTAAATTCTTTATCAAACCCATTTGTTATACAGGCACAATCTACCTTATTAGACGATTTTAACCGCACAGCAGGTAACTCACTAACTACCACAGGGTTACCCTGGCTAGAAACCGAAAGTGCGGGCAGCGACGGTTCTAAAATACGTCTTGTGTCCATTTCTGCCTCCAATCAGGTCGTGCAGATGAGTGCCTGCAATGCCGATAACAGTGCCCCGGTCAGTGGAAATGAGCAGATTAGCATGAATATGACCGGGCGGTACGCCACTGTTTTTAATACTGCAACGACCACACTGGAATGGTATTTCAATTTCCGCAACCCGCAAAGCTCGCCGTCGGGTTTTGGAACTACTACATACGGCATTGCGTTTGTGCTAGGCTGTGACGAGGCCAACTTCACTAGTAGCACCGCCGATGGCTATGCAGTCGTAATCGGCAACAGCGGTTCGCCAGATCCGGTTCGACTGGTGGCTTTTCAGAATGGGCTTTCGGTCAACTCCAACATTACCGACATCATTAGCTCTGGCACGACCGTTGCCAATAATTATTACAGTGTAAAAGTAACGTTTAATCCCTGCACCAAACAATGGTCGCTGGCCGTACGGGACGACGGCTCCACGGCGTTTACCGATCCCAAAACGGGAACATTGGGCACCGCCCTTACCGCTTTTCATTACACCCACACCCGGCTTGACTTGTCTTACTTAGGAGCTCTGTGGCAGCACAGTACCGGATGTACAGGAGCTCGGTTTGATAATTTTTACATTCCTACGGCCTCGGCGGCGGCTAATCAATACGTCTGGAATGGCACCACTACAGACTACCGACTGGCGACCAACTGGACACCCAGCCGCAATTGTCCACGGATGAGTGATGTTTTGCTATGGAATGCTTCCAGTCCGTCCAATGCAACCGTGACCAATGTCCCAACGGATACAGTTGGACAAATCGTTATTTCTGACAACCGAACCGTTACCTTGCGTACACCCAATGCTGGTGGCACCAAAACAATTTCGCTGAGTGGTGGCACGGGAACCGATTTTCAGGTTGCATCAGGAAGCAGCCTGGTTATGGATGCCGACACGGGTATGGTGATAAACCTGCTGACAGGTGCTACCGCCGCCATCGGAGGTACGGTTACGTTTATCAATACCGCCAACGGAAGTCCACGCAGTCATCGGTTGCAGGCAGCAGATGCAGGAGCCATTGTATTTCAGAGTGGTGCTGTTTTTACAGCGGCCGATTTAAGTGGCAATCCGTTTGGTGGCACCGGTCAGGCCAATACCGTTCTCTTTCAATCGGGCTCTACGTATGTTTCACAGGATGGTGCCAGTCCCTTCGGATTGGCACAACCGGCTTCAAAAGTAGTGTTCCAAAGTGGCAGTTTGTTCAAACTGGAACAGGGCATTGGTTTTCAGTTACTGGGACGCACCTACGCCAATGTCGAAATCAATACGACCAGCGTTATCAACAACTTGTTTGGCGGGTCGGGTGTTGCCACTATGGACAATCTGAACTTTGTACAAGGCACACTTAACTTCCAGCTGAGCAGCAACAACCAACCCCTGAATCTAGTGATCAAGGGAAATCTGACCGTTCAGAGCGGAGCGACCCTGAACTTTAATCCTGGAAATGCCAGTGCCAAGTCTTCTCTCACTTTGAGTGGCTCCGCCATGCAGACGATTTCAGGAACCGGGACAATCAATTTGGGGAATAACACCGAAGTGATTTTTGATAACGCCAGTGGCTTCACTCTAAACCGCAATCTAACTACGGCCGGTACTGTACACCTAAAAACAGGTCTAATTCACGCGCCTGCCAATGAACTATTCCTGAACAACCAGGCAACCAATGCATTAACAACAACCGATGGATTTGTAAACGGTGCCCTTCGGCGCAAATTACTGTCCGGTCAGCCGTATGCCTTTCCGGTAGGCAATGCCAGCCACGTTCAGAACTCCCTTATTCAGTTTGCCACTACCGATTGCATCACCGATGTAGCGGTTCGTTTTCATGCTACCGATCCGAATACAACTTCCATTATACCGTTTACCGAAAATGGCCTGAGTTTTTCGCAACTTCTGACTGATGGGTATTGGGAATGCACCACCAATTGCGGCAATGCCCTGGCCTCGGAATACCGCCTGCAATTGTATCCCAATCAGTTTGGTGGCTACGGCCAGAATGGGCAGCCTTTTACCATTGCCAAACGGGTAGGTTCTGGCAACTGGCAACAGAACGGTTCACTGAGCAATCCGGATGGACATGCGTCTCAGGTGCAAAACGATCTTTCGGTGATTCGTACGGGGTTGGCAGGTTTTTCCAATTTTGCCATTGCTACTACTGTAGAACCTTTGCCTGTCCGTTGGCTCAGCTTTACGAGTTCGTACGAAAACGGACAAACGCAGCTGGAATGGATCACTACCGACGAACAAAACAATTACGGGTTTGAAGTGCAATGGTCGCCCGACGGAAGATTATTCCAACGCATTGGCTTTGTGAGTGCTGCGTCCAATCAGCCAAATATTCCTTTATCGTATTCATTTGCAGACGCTTCCGGTAACTGTGGCTATTACCGTCTTCAGCAACGGGATTGGGACGGCCATACAGCCTATAGCAAAATAGTACCAGTCAGATGTCAAAAACCGGCAGATCCGGCTCCTGTCGTTTATCCCAATCCCATCACCGAACACTCGGAGCTTATTGTACCCAATGCTACTGACCTAGCGATGAAGCTTTTTACTGTACAAGGCAAAGTGCTGGGTCAATGGCAAGGCTCGTCAGAAATTCTTTCGTCTGCGTTGCAGTGCCAATCCATCCAATTAGCCGCTGGTGTTTACATACTGGAATTGCATCAAGCCGAAAATGTCTGGCGATTGAAAGTAGTAAAAAACTAATCGCCGACACTATTCGGCTTTAAGATTGTGTAATAAGTTGTAAATTTCTTGGGGGTTTTGGTGCGAAGAAAGATACTATTTCAACGTCAACTATGGGGTCTATTAACACAAAAGGACTCAACCTTATTTTTACTGACCGGTTGTTGGCACTCCACCAAAAATGCGAAAAGCGTGTAGCTAAAACTTGTAGCTAAAAATAGTATCCTTCAAAAAGCCAAAACCTGCCTACCCGAAATCACACAATCCGGCAATTTCTTTTTACGAAAGCCATCACACAAAAGGGCAGGCACAATATTATTACTACCAATCGGTGACTCTGCTCCATTGCAGCACATTTTTTCAACCAAGCATGTAACAGCCAATCCGATGAGTCTAAAAACATTCCTTTTCCAAGCGATGGGACGCATCAATCATCATTGGAAACTTTTGAGAGGCAAAAAAGAAAAGAATACACTGTACCAGAGTGTCCGCACTTTTGACACAGCAAAGCTGGCACAACAGCACTGGCCTCAGGCAGTAGCCCGTTTGTTGAATGTAAACGCCTGGAGCCAGTTGGACAGCCTGACGGCTAATTTCCAGGTGTATGATCTGACTGGGTATCCCCAGAACCGCGATACCCTAAAGCCCGGCGATTACATCCGGATCGAGTTACCGGGGCCCACACCAGTGTATTGGGTGCAAGTAACCGAATTGTACATCGAGCCCAGTCAGGCGGGGTTTACAGCGACGCCTACGGCGGCTCCGGAGCGTTTATCACACGAGGCTGGCAAGGCAAAACCCAATGCTGCCGTTACCGATCACTTTTTCGAGCCAACGGCCCGCAGTGTTTTTCGCTTGCAATGCATCGGAAACCAACTCACTGCGATGCAAATTGGCCTGAACGAAAAAATCAATAATTCGCCTGATCAGGCTGGCGGAAAAGGCATGATGAATACCTTGGTAGCCGAAGGAGGCTGGCTAGGATTTCAGAAACACCAATGGGATAAAGTTACTGACTATATTGTAAGTGGTACATCCTGACGAGGGCTTGTTTGAGTAATTTTGCTGCACACAAATTTTGGTTACCAGTTATGTACCAATGATTTTTTTCATTTTTTATGAATATACCCGATTACGATGTGGTGGTGGTAGGTTCAGGTCCTAATGGACTGGCAGCGGCCATCACAATGCAACAAGCCGGACTTTCGGTTTTAGTACTGGAAGGAAAAGACACCATTGGCGGTGGCTTGCGCACCAAGGAACTGACCCTTCCGGGGTACTACCACGACGTCTGTTCGGCGGTGCATCCGTTGGCTGTAGCTTCACCTTTTTTCCAGACTCTGCCTTTACATGAGCACGGCCTGGAATACATCTACCCCCCCTTGGCGGCAGCTCACCCGTTTGATAATGGGCCAGCTGCCATTCTGACGTCATCGCTATCCGAAACCGCCCAACGACTGGGAGCTGATAAAGACGCCTACCAGCGATTAATGGAACCGGTAGTGGCCGATTGGCCCCGATTGGCCGCCAGCATTCTGGGTCCCTTGGAATTTCCGGACAATCCGTTGGCAATGGCCCGGTTTGGACTAAAGGCAATTCCCAGTGCCCGCTGGACCGCCCACCGCTTCTCCACCGCCCAGGCGCGTGGGCTCTGGGCTGGTATGTGTGCCCATGCCATGCAACCGTTGTCTAACCTGACTACGTCTGCCATCGGATTGGTGTTGATGGCTGCAGGTCATCGCCGTGGCTGGCCCATTCCCAAGGGAGGGTCACAAGCCATTGCCAATGCGTTGGCTTCTTATTTTCAGTCCATTGGCGGGCAGATCCAAACGGATACGTATGTGCGTTCTTTGAATCAACTGCCTTCCTGGCGGTCTCTCTTATTTGACATTACGCCTAAGCAGTTGCTTCAGATTGCAGGCCATTCGTTTTCAAGCATTTATCAGTGGCAGTTAAAGCGTTATCGCTACGGGGTAGGCGTCTATAAAATAGACTGGGCCCTGGATGCTCCTGTACCCTTTACCGATCCGGATTGCTACCGGGCCGGAACCGTACACATTGGCAATACGTATGAAGAAATTGCGTATGAGGAAAAAGCCATCTGGAAAGGAGCATCCCCTCAGCAGCCTTTTGTATTGCTGGCCCAGCCGAGCCCGTTTGATTCCTCACGCGCGCCGGAAGGCAAGCACACCTTATGGGGCTATTGCCATGTGCCCAGTGGCTCTCGGCTCGACATGACTTCTATCATCGAAAAGCAGGTTGAACGGTTTGCACCGGGGTTTCGGGAACGAATCCTGGCACGCAGCACCATGGACGCCACCCAAATGGAAGACTACAATCCGAATTACGTAGGTGGCGATATCAATGGCGGTGTGATTGATGTAAGCCAGCTTTTTACCCGCCCGGCTTTGCGACTTTCGCCCTATCGTACCTCTGCCAAAGGCATGTACATTTGTTCTTCCTCAACTCCTCCGGGTGGCGGTGTACACGGCATGTGCGGCTATTATGCGGCTCGCCGTGCCTTACGCGATATCTTTGGTTTACAGCCTGCTCCCTTATACAGAGAAACAAAATAGTATCCTCACAAATGCAAAAACCTGCCCTTTGTCAAAGGCAGGTTAGCATCAGATGGCGTTTCCTAACTATCCAGTAATTCGTCAAAATGGATGGGCAGTTTGTAGATGCGTTTTCCAGTGGCATGATAAATGGCATTGGAAATGGCCGCTGGCATAGCTACAATGCCGATTTCGCCGACACCTTTGATACCGAGTTCATTAATGAGTTCATCGTTTTCTTCCGCAAAGATCACTTCCAGTTGGTGAATGTCGGCATGGACAGGAATGTGGTATTCGGCTAAATTATCGTTCATGTATTTGCCCAGCTTTTCATCCATGATGCTCTCTTCACGCAGCGTTTTGCTGATGCCCCATACCATACCGCCCAATACCTGGCTTCGGGCCGTTTTCGGATTAATGATTTTCCCGGCGGCAACGGCCGTCAATGCACGGGTTACGGTGATGGTTTTCAGATCTTTGTCAATCTCCACTTCTATAAAAGCGGCGCTGTGCACGGCTTTGGCATATTTCCGTAGTTTGAAGGCATGCGGTGCGCCGGTAATGGTCAGGGATAATTTTCGCTTTGAGGTCTGTGCAACCAAATCCGTATAACTCACCGACTGCGAGGGATTGGAGCGATTGTATATACGCCCTTCGCCGCACACTAACTCTTTGACATTCACCTCTTTAAGCGGCGAATCCTTGCTACGCATAGCCAATTTAATGAGCTTTTTCTTCAGTTTTTCGGCCGCAATCACAACGGCCGACCCCAGCGATGAGGTCGTAGCGGAACCACCCTGAATAAACGAAAGCGGAAGCGCACTGTTTCCATAGTCAAAACTGACATTTTCCAGGGCAACTCCGCAAGCATCGGCGGCAATCTGGCTGATGGCCGTATAAGTGCCAACCCCGATATCAGTTACCGCACTTTTTACCAGCAGTTTTCCTTCGGCAGTCAGCGTCAGTTCCACCCGTGCAGGCACCTGTATGGCATCCCATATGCCGGTCGCTATGCCATAGCCTACCAGTCGGTTGCCGCGTGTCATACTGCCCGGTTGCGGATGCCGCTGGTTCCAGCCGAATGCTTCTGCGCCCTTTAAGTAGCACTGTTTCAGTTCTTTGCTTGTATATTTTTTCTTCTCCAGTGGATTTTCTTCCGAATAGTTGACCAGGCGCAGTTGCAAAGGATCCATATTCAACTGATAGGCCAACTCATCCATGGCAATTTCGGTGGCGTGCTGCCCCGTACAACCGCCCGGAGCCCGCATATCCAGCGGAGTATATACGTCCAGAGGCACCAGTTTGTATTCAAACAGGGTATTTTCTGCCGGATACAGCATCCCTGACCAGGTGACTACATTTTCGGTGTAGTCTTCAAACTGCGAAGTCTCGGCCAATGCCTTGTGATTCAAACCGGTTAGCTTTCCGTTTGCATCAGCAGCAAAACGGGCATATTGGATCGTTTGCGGCCGATGCCCGAAGGTGAACATTTGTTTGCGGTCAAGCACTACTCTTACATTCCGCTTCAATTTCAAAGCCGCCATTACCGACAGAAAAAGCTGGTATTGAGGCCGTAGGCCCGAACCAAATGCGCCACCCACAAACGGAGCCAGTACCCGCACATCTTTGTAATGCAAGCCAAACACATTGGCCACAAATGCCTGATTGTTATTAGTCCCCTGCGTTTTGTCGTAGATGGTCAGCTTGCCATCACCTTCATACACAGTAGTAGTCGCAAAAAGCTCCATGGGATTGTGATGCTCGGCCCCGTGCCGAAATTCTGATGTGGTTTTGAATGGAGCGGCTAGGTAGGCTGCTTCAAAATCACCGGTCGGCTTGGGCGGCGGGGGTTTGAGTAGCAGGGTGGCAATTCCTTTTTTCTGATCACGCGCCTTATCCAGATTCGTATCCAGGCAGGTAGCAAAGGGTTCGGCCACGTAAGTGACTTTTACCAAAGTAGCTGCATACCGGGCCAGTTCGAAGGTTTCGGCAACGATGAGTGCAATGGGCTGACCGTAATATTTTATCTCCTCATTGTCAAGCGGTTTGAATACAACACCCGGCGGCGCATCCATGTCGTTGTACAGCATTTCGAACCAAGGCAATTTCAAGCGGTTTTCGTGCGTAAGTATGTCCAATACACCCTCCAGCGCCATGGCAGCATTGGTGTCAATGGCCACAATCTTGCCTTTGGGAATGGAACTGTTGAGTACATACCCGTGCAACAAATCGGGAATTTTGTAATCGGCCGCATATTGAGCGGCACCCGTCACTTTTGACTTGCCCTCCAAGCGACTAATCGGCTTTTGAATATAGGATGACGACATAGGGGTTTTGGCTTTTAAAAAGATACTATTTTGTGGTGGCATAGCTTACCTAAAATCTAACTGAGATAGCTAGAGGGAGGGTCGTGCACCGGGTTGCTGGGTTTCGGGATGCAAAGCCATCAGGCAATTACGGACAATGGCTTTTTTAGCTAACTTAATCTTAAAGTCATTGTAGCCAAATCCTTTGGCTCCCTGAAGAATCTGATTGGCAGCAGTAGCAAAGTTTTCCGCTGTGGGTTCTTTTCCTTTCAGAAAGTCTTCGGCTTCCGGAATGCGCCAGGGTTTGTGAGCCACCCCACCCAAAGCAATTCGGATGGTTTTGATTCGATTCTCTTCCAACTCCAAACCGGTTGCCACCGATACCAATGCAAATGCGTAAGAACTCCGATCCCGCAGTTTCAAGTACGAATAATGCGAGGCAAATCCCTGCGCAGGCAATTCAATGGCAGTGATTAACTCGCCGGTAGTCAAGGCGTTGTCTACCTCAGGTGTGTCTTCTGGCAGGCGGTGAAAATCAGCAAAGGCAATGGTACGCGCGCCAGTCGGACCGGTGACATGCACAACGGCTTCCAGAGCCGCCAGGGCCACACACATATCCGATGGAAACACGGCAATGCATTGCGGACTGGTGCCCAGTATGGCATGTATGCGGTTGTAGCCTTCCAAGGCGCCACATCCCGAACCCGGCACGCGTTTGTTGCAAGGAGCATCGGGGTCGTAGAAATAATAACAGCGGGTGCGTTGCAACAAATTGCCGCCATTGGTAGCCATATTGCGTATCTGTGCCGAAGCACCGGCCAGTATGGCTTTGGACAACAACGGATAATTTTTCTCAATCAGCGGATGCCAGGCCGTTTGCGCATTGGTAGCAAAGGCATTCAGCTTAACACCTCCATTTTCGCTGGGAACTACTGCAGACTCATCGGTAAAACCATTGATGTCAACCAATAATTGCGGATGCAGCAGATTGTACTTCCACAGATCGAGCAGATTGGTACCACCCGCAATGAAATATGCCTCCTTGGTATTTTCTACCTGATGAATCGCCTGCGGAATATCGGTTGCCTTGGTATAGTTAAAATTATTCATGGCTACCTCCTTGCTGATTACCAGCCTGTTTTACTTCCATGATGGCATCAATGATACCGACATTGGCCCCGCAACGGCACAAATTGCCGCTCATCAGCTCCTGCACTTCTTCACGGGTGTTGGCCTTGCCTTCCATGAGCATCCCGATGGCACTGCAAATCTGGCCGGGCGTACAGTAGCCGCACTGAAACGCATCGTGCTTGATAAAGGCTTCTTGCAAGGGATGCAATTCTTCGCCCTGGGCAATTCCTTCGATGGTGGTAACCTGGGCATTCGGATGCATGACGGCCAGTGTCAGGCAACTCAGGATGCGTTTGTCATCGCAGAGCACGGTACAGGCGCCGCATTGGCCGTGATCGCAGCCTTTTTTCGTTCCTGTCAGTTCCAGATGGTCACGCAAGGCATCCAGCAAGGTAACCCAAGGGGATACACGAAGGACGTATTCCTGTCGGTTAACGGTTAAGGTAAGTGAGGTCTCCATATGTACAGATGTTGACTGTCAGCACGTACCAAAATCATACCTTACCCATTCATTGCTATTCGCTCATACTTTTCATTGCTGTGGTGCATATATTTCTACTATCTGACTAAAAATTAAGCTGTTAGTCGACACAAGAGGCCTACTGGATTTGGTTGGTTCATTTCAGAATGATTAATTGCATTTCCAATCATTCCTGTGCAGGCTCTTATGATCTCCAAAAAATCCATTCTCCCAATACGACTGGTGTTGCTTGTTATTGTCGCTGTGATCTGGCAAACGGACGGTTACAGTCAGACCAACCGTGTGTTCCCTTTTTTCCCTCAGGGAACCCGCTTGCACGATAACATTGCCTACGCAAATGACACGTTGAAAAAGCATCTGTTGGATATTTACATTCCGCCCCAGGCCGGAAAAAACATGCCGTTAGTCATATGGGTGCACGGAGGAGGCTGGCTGAGCAACGATAAATATGCCGACATGAGTTACATGAAAAACACGATTCGGGAAATGATTAACAATGGCTACGCATTGGCTTCCATTGACTACCGGTTTAGTACACAGGCGGTTTTTCCGGCCCAGATTCAGGACTGCAACCAAGCCATCGGGTATTTGTATGAAAATGCTACCCGTTATGGGTTTGACAAAAATCGTTTTGTGCTGATGGGTTTTTCGGCGGGCGGGCACTTGGCTTCGTTGGTGGGACTGGCTACTAACAACAAAATCCCGAAATTTTATGTTGGTTCAAAACCAACCCCATTTACCTTTCGGGCAGTGGTTGATTTCTACGGGCCGTCGGAACTGGTTTCGCTGCGGAGCAGTGAGGATGAAAAATCGCCCGAAGGTCTGCTCATCGGGGCGGCGCCGCTTACCCGACCCGATTTGGCGAAAACCGCCAGTCCGGTTACGTATGTAGACAAGAATGATCCGCCTTTTCTGATCATCCACGGCGAAAAAGACGAGCAAGTCCCTTACCAACAATCTAAGTTACTCAGCAGTTGGCTCACCATATCAGGTGTGCCCAACGAGTTTGTTTTGGTCAAAGATGCGCCTCATTTTGGTGAAATGTTTGACACAGAATCCGTACGAACCAAAGTACTGGCTTTTCTGAAAACCCATCTGTCTGCTGAGAAAAAATAGTATCTTTTGAAAAGGCAAAACCCGGCAGGTAAAAATACACATGGCATGACTACCAGTCATGCCATGTGTATGTCAACCGGAACGCATCTGCGACAAGCCATAACGATCAAGAATCATTTAATTGAAAGCATTCCCCAAAGCAGTTTCATCACTTTCTAAATATCTCCAGCAAGGCTGTGGTGCCGATCACTACGCCTAGGGGAATGGCGGCCAGATCCACTTCGTAATTGCTGTTGTGGTTGTAAAACGGGTATTCTTTGCCTTCTTTCCTGGCTTTGGCAACCGCATCGGGGTTGGCGGTGCCCACAAACACAAAATCGTACGCTGTTTTTTTGTTGCCTAATACCAGATGATGGAAATCTTCCGAAATCATCAGGGCAGGCACTTGGGTGAGTATTTGTTTTTTATCCAAAACCTGAGCCAGTGCCGCGTTTACTTTATTGGTCAGGGCAGCGTTGTTCACCAGCGGATAGGCCATTGCCTTTAGTTGCAGGGTTGGGTACATGTCTTTGGGCAGCCCATTGGCTACGGCAATGCCTTCGTTAATCTGCTTGATTCGTTCCAATAACAGATTACGGGTGGCTTCGGTGAACCATCGAAGGTTTACTTTCAATAAAGCCGACGGAGGAATGATGTTATTGGAGTTGCCGGCTTGAAAAGAACCAATGGTAAGCACGGCCACGTCTTGGGCCCCAACATTGCGGCTAATGATGGTCTGGTACTGCATGACAGCATTGCTAGCCATCACCACGGGATCTTTGGTGTACTCAGGCGAGGCACCGTGCCCACCTACGCCATAGAAAGTCACATCGAGTTGGTCGGTTCCGGCCATGCGGTCTCCAATGCCATTTTCGATGCTGCCAACCGGAATGGGTCGGGTATGCATGCCAAACAAGAAATCAGGAACCGGCACGCCTTTTTCGTACATTTTATCAGCAACCATGGCATTGGCTCCCTGGCCAATTTCTTCGGCGGGTTGCGCCACAAACACTACGGTTCCTTTCCACTCTTTTTTCAGCGTGATCATTTGCTTGGCAATGCCTAACAACCAGGTTACGTGAGCATCATGGCCGCAGGCATGCATCACAGGCACTTCCATTCCAGCGGCATTGGCCATGGTTTTGGTGCTGGCATAGGGCAAGCCGGTGGTTTCTTTTACGGCGTTGCAATCCATATCAGCCCGAAACATTACGACGGGTCCCGTGCCGTTTTTCAGAATACCAACGACGCCCGTTTTGCCAATGCCCGTAAGTACTTCGTATCCTAAGGTTTGTAACTCCTTGGCGATGATACCCGACGTTCGCACTTCCATAAAAGCCAGCTCCGGATTCTGGTGCAAATCCTTGAAGATGCCCACCAACCGGACGGAATCCGCATTGGCTAGTTGCTTTACTTGCTTGACAAGTTGCGCCTTCAGAGAAGTGGCGGCAAAGCCGAATAAAATCAGGAAGAGAACACGTATCATAGGTATGAAGTAGAGTATCTAAAAATAGTGTCTTCGAAAAACGAAAAACTGCCTGGTTATAAAATAATGTAAGTGATCGAGTTTAATACCCAAAGGTTTCTGGCTTTGAGAAACCTCACCCTAAATCCCTCCCCGTTAGGGAGGGACTTGATTTTCGCGACACGGAAGTCCCTTCTCAGAAGGAGAAGGGATTTAGGGATGAGGTTTATTTTTTTTAAATGCTAACAGCTATTAGCCAACATCTTATAGCTAAAAAATAGTATCCTTTGAAAAGCAAAAACCTCTCTTATTCCGAATCAGCTTCTCCGTTCATCATATACTTGGAACTCGGAGATGGAAGGGGCTTTGCCCGATTTTTGAATGGTGATGCGAACTTTGCTTCCCCACACCCGCTCAAATCGGTGAAGCTTGATTTTATCGGCATTGGAACCGTTGAAAAGCAATTTCCACTCGGTGCCGTTCCAGTATTCCAGCGTGTACTGGTTAAACGTAAGCGAAGGCTGCGCAATGGAAATGGCATTAAAGGGTTTGTCTTTCTGAAAGTCAACTTCGTACCAAGGCTTTTCAACGGTTGCACTCGATTGCCAGGAAGTACGGTAACTATCGTCGGAGGCAAAGTCCATGATGTTCATGTCGTCACTCCAGGAGGAATTGGAGGGCTCATTTTTAGCAATGTTACTGGAAATGACGGGAGCAGGCAAGGAGGCCAGTTTATCCGTAGAGCCTTGGTTTTTCCAGATACTACCAATCTTTTTCAGCCCCTCCAACGCATTAGGATCAATTAATCCCTGGCGGTTGGGAGCCACGTTCAAAATAAAGTTGCAACTGTTGGCGTTCAGTGGCTCCAGTGTTTGTTTCACCAATTGTTCGGGGTCACGCACGGGTACAGTTGGGAAATCGGTTTTCCAAAACCAGGCACTGTTGATCGGCAAACACGCCAGCGAAGGCATCCGTTTGTGTTCGGCTTCTTCGCCATCCATTTGCAACCGCTGCCCGGCACCCATTTCGTAGGTTTTGATATCGGTGTAATACAATCCTTCAGCGGGGTATTTGGCTCCGTTCAGGTCCATCACCAGGCAATCGGGTTGCAACCGCTTCACCAGCAAGTAAATATCCTCAAACGGAATGTCGTCGTACGAAATCCGCGACCAGGGCGCATCCCATCCGTCAATAATCAGGGCTTCAATCTTGCCGTATTGGGTGAGCAACTCGGTAAGTTGGCTTTTCACCATTTCGATGTGTTGCGGGGTAATCTGGTTCGGTCTGAGTTTATGATGGGTGTCCAGAATGGAATAATACAGCATCACTTTCAGTCCATTGTCGCGAAAGGCATTCACAAACTGTCTCACCACGTCTTTTTTGTACGGACTGCTCATCACCGAGTAATCGGTGGTTTTGGTATCCCAGATGCAAAACCCGCTGTGGTGCTTGGTGGTCAGGCAACCGTACGTCATATTGGCCGACTTGGCGGCTTTGGCCCATTGCGCAGCGTCAAGCTTTACGGGATTAAATACGGAAGGCGACGTTTCCGGATCAGGCCAGTCGTGATTGGCATAGGTAGGAATGTTAAAGTGAATGAACATCCCGAAACGCAAATCGACAAATTGTTGCTGCAACTGATTTAGCCGGTTTTCAGCGGAAGAAGGTTGGAACTGTCCGTAACACCAGCTAACCGAAAAAGTAAAAAACAGAATGAGCGACTTAACGCTACTCCCATTCCACAAAAAAGAGGTATTTCGATGTGTCATTTTCAAAGAAACGCATACAAATCGGATATTGCAATACCGCAATGCGCCATGCTAAGGCAGAAATCTCGTAAATTATCAAGTCTTAACAAAATAATATTTTGTTAAGACATACTATATTCAGATTTTTTACGTTCTTGTAGTAGAATAGAGCACCTGGCAGTCTGTCTTCAGAATTCATTGAGATTAAATAGTGCGTACCGCCTTCTGCTTTTTTCGGTTAATGATTCATTGTCACACATAAACAACAATCCTTTCTTCATGACATCAGACAATCCAACAATTGGTATACGCATTCGTTTTCTAAGAACTCGTATTGCGGGTCTTACCCGCACTGACTTTGCTCAGAAACTAGGAAGCAAACCAGTCAATATTGCAGTGCTTGAGCGTGATATCCGCAAACCCAGTGCACAGCTGCTCGATAAGTTCCAGCAAACCTTCAATGTAAATATTAATTGGCTGCTCACAGGCACCGGCGATATCTTGCTGGGAAATGCTTAGAACAGCCTCTTGGCAATAAAAAAAGCCCATGTGAGAATTTCACATGGGCTTTTTTGGGCCTTTGCAAATACTAGGTTTGAAAATGGCAAAACCTCCGGTTGGCAAAGGAATGCAGAATTCCAACGTTTATTTCTTTTTCCCAAACCAGCCTTTTACGGTTTGGCCGAGTTGTTTCAATTTACCCTTTATTGAGCTTTCAGATTTCTCTGCACCTATCAGATACCCGTACGGCTTGAGCGGTTCGATGTGATCGCAAATAATTTTGGTAATGCCCAGCACCGGAATAGCCACGACCATACCCGCAACGCCCCACACTAACTCTCCTGCGACCAACCCCATAATGGTAAACAAAGGATTGATGTTTACCTCAGAACCTACCACCAACGGCTCTAACAGATAGGTCTGAATGAATTGCACCAGTCCATACGTAATCAGAATGCCCACAATCATGCGGCTATCCCCACCCTGTACCAGAGTCATTACCACCGTCAGAACGGTCCCCGTCAGGTTTCCCACAAACGGAATAATTTCCAGAATCCCGCAAAGGATGGCAAATAAAACCGCGTTCTTGATTCCGACAATCGAAAAGCCGATGCCATACATAATCCACAAGGCAGCAATCATGAGTGCCATTCCTGACAGGTATTTTTGGGTTACCTGCTGTGCGTCATTTACAATCTGCTGGGCATTCTTTTCCTGCGAATCAGGTACCACCCGAATGACAAATTTCTTGAGACGATCTTGAAAGTACATGAACAAAAAGATGTAGACCAGCACCAGTACAATATCCGTCAGAATACCTCCCAACCCGCTCAGAAAACCCGTGATCATAGACGACATCTGTCCCGACGAGGATTTCTGTTGCTGCTTGATCATTTCTTCTTGCTTTTCGGGCGAAATGCCTACTTTTTTACCGATCCAATGCTGGGCTTTCTGGTACTGCGTACCCACTTTTTTCTCAATGTCTGAAAGGTCTCCCGACAAGTCGGATATTTGCCAGCTGAGAAAAAAACCTACCAAGGCAAAAAAGCCAATGAGCAACAGGATGGAAAGAAGAATGGAAACTACTTTGCCAACGCCTTTGCGTTCCAGCCACTCACTCACGGGGAGTAGCAACATGGCTAGCAAAGCCGCAAAAGTAATGGGAGCCAGAAAAGGTTTGGCATAAACCAGAATAACGACTGCTAAGACCAGGATGGCCAGCACAGCTGCTACTTTGATGAGTTTGGGGTAGCGCATAGGAAAAAAATAGAAATAACACTACCTGTAAAATAAGTATGCCATTGCCCTAAAGCAACATTCGCACACAGATGAGGTTTTGCCTATAAAAAAGATAGTATTTTCCGGAAAGACATTGTGTGAGTCTTTCCGGAAAACAGGCATCAGGCCGTCACCGGAAATTTGGTACTACGACCTTGTTTTCCCGAATGATTGGCCGGGGTATCGGTTACAAGATCAGAAATTTTATCGATCCACGATTTTACATTGTCAGTACCAAACGCAGCCGCTAAGGCGACTCCCACTCCTGCGGCGCCCAACATGGACAACAATACCCGGTTGTCTTTTACAAAGGGCTTGATGGATTTGTACAATGAGCTTTTTTTCTTTGCTTTGCTCTTTTTCTTATTTTTTGCCATAACGTATTCAGGTTAAAAATGTAGTTTACAATTTGTGACTGACCAAATACGCAACAATTTTCATTCCCGGTTGAGCAAGGGGTTTTGGCTTTATGAAAGATACTATTTTAGCAATGGCAATGGGTTAGCGGGCGGCAATAATCAAAGCGAGACCTAGTACATACAGCACCAACATGCCGTTCAGCAGTCGTTGCGTTCCGGCAGGAGACGCTTTAAATTCTTTCCAGATAAAGATGCCCCAAATGGCGGCAATTACCGTTGCGCCCTGCCCTAATCCGTAAGAAATAGCCGGACCTGCCTTGCCCGACGCAATGATGTTGAATGACATGCCAATGTTCCAGATGATTCCACCCAAAATTCCGACCAAATGGTTTTTGGGTGATCCCGTCAGGTATTGGCGAAACGAGACAGGTTCGCCCACAAAAGGCCGGTACATGAGAAACGTATTGAAGAGAAAATTACTCACCGCAATGCCAACTGCAAAGAAAAAAACGGCGGTATACGGACTTAGTTTTCCGGCTTCGGGCACGTGGAAATCGGCGAACATGGAATTGGCGACGTATTTGTAAAATAACCCCATCATGGCACCGCTTATCACCGACAACAGCAAGCCTTTGGTTGAAATGTTGGCGGCTCCACTCATCATGCGGCGGTAGGCACTGGCATTGAGTAAGATAGCCACCACAATCAAGGCCACTCCGCTGAACAGCAACACACTGTTTCCCGTTGGATTATCCAGGTAATTGACAATGACACCAATCACCAACGCCAAGCCTATGCCGACCGGAAACGCCACCGACATACCAGCAATGGTGATAGCGGCTCCCAGTAAAATATTAGCAGCGTTGAAAACCACACCTCCTAATAAGGCCGACTGAACACTGGCTCTATCGGCTTGGGCCACATCGTTCAGAAAAGACCGCCCTTCGCTGCCGATGCTGCCAAACGTTAGCGCAGAGATGACAGCGAAAAGTAAAATTCCGAGTGAATAATCCCAGTAAAACAACTCAAACCGCCAATCGGACGAAGCCAGCTTGGTGGTATTGGCCCACGAACCCCAGCAAAGCATCGTAATGACGCAGAAAAAAATGGCCAGCGGATAGGTTTCAACAATAAACATGGCTTTAGTTTGGGATGAGTTGGTCAGGGGGTTTTCACTTTGCCAGAGATACTATTTTAATTCAAGCTGTATACTATCAGCATCGAGGCAAATTGCAAAGCAAGAGCCTGTAAAAAAAGTGTGTAAGCCTCTTTGCTTAGCGAGGGGCGGGCATTGACTTAGTCGAATCTTCGATTTAAGTAAAGTGTCTTTTTTTGGTTACTTTTTTGCTTGTTCAAAAAAGTAACAGGTGGTTGGGTAGAGAAATGGTTTGGTCAATAAACCAACATTTCATATCATGCAACTTGAATTACTTCAACGTATACCGATAAGGAGTATCGTCATAAATGAGGGCGTTCTGCACATCTAGGTAAATGCCTTCAAAATTGCCTTCGATCAGTTTGAAACGTACGGTATGTTTGCCTTTGGGAAGCTGGTATTTCCAGCATAATTCGTGGCGCCGCTCGCTGAATTGAATCGGCAAATCGGCCGTTTCCAACAATTTCCCATCCAGATACACTTCCGCTTTGTAAGCGTGTTTGGCATTGGCGGGATTGCGGGCTTCGCCCCTAAGAGCAAATCCAATTCCGGTAAACTCAAGGGAGATTTCATCGCCCGGTTTACTTAGCTTTTTGTCAATGGCTTTTGTTTCCAGTGGATAATGTCCCTCAAATGCTTGTTCCAAACGAACCGCCTTGGGGGTTTGCACAGCCACCGTAATGGACTCGCCCGATACCGTACCGCCGTTCCGTCGAATCATTTCCACAGCATGGCGCGTACCGATTTCGTATACATCACTCAGCGACATGGTGGTAAATTTGAAATCAATGGACTCGGCTTCTTTCAAACCCATTTTCCAGTAATCCGGAATTTTGCTGTATCCGAGCATTGCCCCCAGAATACCGCCTGCCGATGCCGGATTGCAATCCGAGTCTTGTCCGGTTCGTGTTGAGATTTCCAGGGTTTTGGTAAAATCGCCTTTGCCATACAGCAATCCCATCACCACATAGGCCGCATTTAGCTTGGCATCAATGTTAAAGGCACGAAGGGCACCGTCGGGACAGCCAATGTCTTCCGACCATTTCTTTTCCAGTTCAAACCAGGTGGTTTTCCAATCGTTGGGGTATTTCTGATGCCAGGCAATGACATCGCTGATGCACTGATGAAACTGGCTTTGGGGCGGAATGGTCTTCAGGCCTTCTTTCACCACATAATTAACATCCTGCGACACAAAAGCCAGCGAATACATGGCTGCCATATACACGCCGCCATACCAGCCGTCGCCGTAATTCATGATGTGTCCGATTTTGTCCGAAATTTCGGCAGCGGTATTGGGCATACCCGGACTCATCAATCCGGCAAAATCCGCTTCTATCTGGTAATCAATGTCATCGGCATGCGGATTGTTAATCCAGTGGCCCGATTGCGGCGGCATAATGCCATGCAAAATATTGTATCGTCCGGCCTGGTTGGCGTGCCAGAGCATGTATTCGGCGTGGGCATAGGCATTGGCGTGAGCTTCCACAGGTGCATTAAACCCTTGTTTTTCAAATACTTCTACAAAAGTCAAATCCATATAAATGTCGTCGTACAAGCCCCAGTTGGTTTCCATCGTATGTTTGAGGTAGCCATCGTACCAGGCGATTTTCTGGTAATCCTGAATCATCGTTCCCTGAAAACGGAATTCCGTTGGCCCGCCAAACGTGCAGCCAATGGTTTGTCCGGCCCACCCTCCCATCACTTTGTCTTTGAGAGTCTGTTGGGTAAAAGTGACGGTTTTCGGTTTGGCAGAGGTACTATTTTGCGCCGAGACACAAAAGGAAAACAAGGCAAAACTCAGAGTGATTCCCAGCCTGAAAACGAACAGTTTTTTCATACGTGAGTAGGTGGTTTTATCAGATCAATGAATTACGATTTCGTTGCGAAAAGGAGCCGATGCCTGCGCACCCATGCGTGTCACTGAAATAGCTGCGGCTTGGCAGGCAAACACCAGTGCCTCATCCAATGCTTGGCCTTCGGCCAGCGCCACCACCAACGCGCCGTTGAATACATCGCCCGCAGCCGTTGTATCCATCGCCTCCACAACGGGCGCAGCCATGTGTTTGCAACCGGTCGCATTGCATACCAAGACGCCTTTCGCGCCTAACGTGACAATGACATTGGGCACCCCGGCACCAAACAACTGTTGGGCTGCTTGCCGGGCTGTTTCCAAATCTGTGACTTTGATTCCCGTCAGCAATTCAGTTTCAGATTCGTTGGGAGTAATGGCAAACAAGTATTTGAAAATAGTCGGTGGCAAAGTTTGCGCAGGAGCCGGATTTAAAATCACTTTCCATCCACGAGCAGCAGCATAGACGATGGCGGCTTCCACCGTTGGCATGGGTATTTCCAGTTGCAACAGCAGCCATTGCCCATCAGTAATGGCATCAATGGCGCGAGTTGCTTCGTCCGGTATCAACGTCGCATTGGCACCGGAAGCCACCATAATGCTGTTTTCTCCTTCAGCATCCACACCAATCAACGCAACTCCCGAAGGATTTTCTGAATCACGATAAACAAATGCGGTATCAATGCCTTCTTTTTCAAATCCCTGCACCGATTGTCGCCCAAATACATCGTCACCCACTTTGGTCACAAATGTCACCTGTCCGCCAAGGCGAGCAGCGGCTACTGCCTGGTTGGCTCCTTTGCCACCAGCTGTCATCAGAAAAGTTCCCCCGATGACGGTTTCCCCTTTGGCTGGCAATTTGGCCGCTTTTATCACCATGTCGGTATTGGTGCTACCAACCACCAGAATCGTAGATGTCATTTTTTTAACTTTTCCGTTATCTACAAATATAACTTGGAAAAAGAAAATCTACAGGCCGTTTTTTTGAGGATTGAGCAAGCCTAAACTGCACCAAATCAGCCAAGTATGTGAAAAACGTTTAAACTACTCAGCCTGCTAACAGTTGGGATGGCTTACAAATACCAACCTTTTAAAATCACTGCCCAAAGGTTGGTGCTTTGTTAAAGTATCTTGTCCTTCAACTTAACCCACCCGCCACAAGGCAATGGCCGCAGCCAGCAACGTCATTCCAATCAACAGCCTCCAGGTTTGAAGGGAAAGTGTCCTCTTCTTGTGGGTAGCCGTGATAACCGCAATTGCCAGAAAAAGCACACTCTTGGGAACCACTTTCCAATAGTTAATTTCCGGAAACCGAACAGCAACCAGACCTGCACCGGTCAGCAGCAAAGTGATTCCGCAACGAAGCATCCACTCGTTTGTACGCTTGACTGGCTCGTTCCACTGCAACAACAAGGTGGAAAGGTATACCAGAAATGCGGCAAAATGAAGATATAACAGACCGTTAAACAGCAGCATGACGTGGATTGGTCTGATTACGAAGCAAAAAACACCCGATTACCAAGCACAGTATGGCCGTACCGCCATGTACCCAGGCCGTCCATGAAACAGCCATTGGCGCACGGAGCACCACTAGCATATCCACTACCGGAACCAGCGATCCGGCCAGCATGGCTACCCCAAGCGGTTTGCGCCAGTTAAGGATGGTGAGGACAGTTAGAAGAAGGCCCCAAGACAGGTCCCGAGCCCCTTTGGTGTAATGAAATGAGTAATCAGGCTGCTTGTAAATCAACCCGAAACCTTGCTCGGCAGCTTCAGGTTCAAGCAGGAAGCGCAGCCCGACATAGACTAAACCCAATCCGAGAAAATACCCGCCAATCTTGGCCCACAGAGGCAGTTTTGAAGTTTGTATTACGGTTTCCAGATCAATGCCTTGATTGGCTCTGGTCATTAGGATGTTTTTCATTTTTTGCTTGTTTTGGTTAACAATGCAAAGGTCTACCAACAAAAAATGAAACCGTTTACCATTTGGTAAAAAGCAAATCAGCGAATGTTTCTTCGGATTCTACTCAAGGACTGCTGGGTCACACCCAGGAAAGAAGCGATATAAGCCAACGGAACGCGGTTGGTAAGCGAGGGATAGTTTTCCATGAACTCTTCATAACGTGTAGTGGCATCTTGTGAAATAACCGGTCCTTTTGTAAACTTCTGGAACATGCATTTCTGGACCATTTTTTCTTTGATGGTGTCCCACCCGGCAATGGACAGGCATAGCTCTTCCCAGTTTTGCTTGGAAAAAACAATCAGTTTGCAGGTTGTTATGGCCTGCAAATATTCGGTAGCGGCCGTATTGGCCTCAAAATGAACATAATCCACCACCATGTTATCTTCACAGATAAAGCAGCGAGTCACCTGCTGGCCTTCGTTGTTGTAGTAGCAAGCCCGCATGACCCCTTCGACCAAAATGCCCATTTGCCGGGGGATTTTTCCGGCTTCCGAAAAATAAGCATCTTTCTCCAGTTGTATTTCGGTCCCCTTCTGTTCGATCAGGTCAATGTGTTGTTTGCTCAAGTTGCCTAACTGCAAAATATAGTCAATCAGCTCTTTCATTTTAGTCAAGTAAACAAAGTTAATGTTGAGTAATTTATCCCTAAGCAGGTAATTTTCTATTCGATTGTTTGCTCCTATTAGGTTAGTTGCGAAATGAAGCGCCAATGCATACAGACATACGTGTTGAAGCACTGTCAAAAAATAAATCCAGTTATTGACAAACAACCCAAGGTTGCTGGCGGTTCCACCTTATTTGCTTTACAGATTTATAAAACCGGAAGATAACTGAAAAACTGTACCAGATTTGCCAACAAATCAATAGCTTAGCGGCAAACAACCAGCCAACCATGTTACTTGACCTGACTCCCCTGAGAGTTTCCCGCGATTACCGGCTTCTATTTTTTGGGCAACTCATTTCCTTTTTCGGCACCATGATGACCTTCGTGGTGGTTCCGGTGCAGATGTTTAAGCTCACTAAATCCAATTTGTACGTGGGTTTGCTGGGTGTGGCCGAGTTTGTTCCCATGTTTCTATTGGCCTTTGTGGGTGGTGCCTTGGCCGATGCCATTGACCGCCGTAAAATGCTGCGAATCACCGAAATAGGCCTTACGCTAACCATCGCCATTTTATTTGTCAATTCGCTTCTGCCCAATCCAAGCATTTGGGTGTTATTTGTGGTAGTGGGTCTGCAAGCGGGCCTGGCCGGATTGCAACGGCCTTCGTTTGAGTCGTTGATTCCGCGCATTGTAGAACCTGAACACATGACTGCCGTGGCAGCCCTCAACTCGGTCCGATTCAATGTGGGTGCCATTATCAGTCCGCTTATCGGCGGGCTCATCGCTGCCCGGTTCAGTGCGTCTGTGGCGTATGGCATTGATTTACTGACGTTTATTGCATCGTTGCTAGCCGTTTGGATGATTCGGGCCGTGCCACCTCCCGATAATGCGGATCAACCCAATCTGCAATCCATCAAAAAAGGATTTCAGTATGCCATGCGTCGGCAAGATTTGCTGGGAACGTATCTGATCGACATCAACGCGATGTTGTTTGGTATGCCTAAAGCCTTATTTCCGGCCCTGGCACTACGCTTGGGAGCCTCGTCAGTTGGGTTGTTTTATTCAGCCATTGCAACCGGAGCTCTGGTAGCTACACTTACATCGGGCTGGGCCAACAAAGTACAGCGGCACGGTTTGTTTATTACCCTGGCAGCCGCGTTGTGGGGAGTAGCCATTATTTTCTTCGGTTTGTCCGACAGTCTGTATGTCGGTTTAGTATTTTTAGGATTGGCCGGATTTTTCGATATGATCAGCGGCGTTTTTCGGGGCACCATCTGGAACCAGACCATTCCGGATCATTTGCGTGGCCGACTGGCAGGCATAGAGATGATTAGCTTTTTGACAGGCCCGATGTTGGGCGATGCGGAAGCAGGCATTATTGCGCACTTTTTTAGTCTGAAAGTTTCCATTGTTTCGGGCGGCATCCTGACGGTACTTGGCACCGTTATTCTGGCCTTATTACTGCCTAAATTCATTCAATACAAAGCAGAAGATGGCATAGCCCGCAAAGCAGCCGAAGAACAACAGCGCCTGGAAGAGTTTGGTGGAGTCAATTAGTATCTTCCCAAAACGAAAAACCACCCCATGATTTATTCACGGGGTTTTCTGATTTGGGAAGATAGTATTTGTTTGAAAGAAACAAAAGCGAAATAAAAAAAGAGGCAACAGAATGAACTCTTTTCAAATGCAACATTGTTGCATTTGAAACTTCCTACTTTTTCTCTATGCACACATATGATGTAATTATTATCGGTGGCAGCTATGCCGGCCTATCTACAGCCATGACATTGGGCCGGGCAAGCCGCAACACGCTGATTTTGGATGCAGGCAAACCCTGTAATCGACAAACGCCTCATTCTCATAACTTTATCACGCAAGATGGGCAGACACCGGCGGCCATTGCAGCCCTTGCCAGACAACAAGTAGGCATGTATCCAACGGTTACATTTCAAACAGACACCGCTACTCAGGCGCAGCAAACCGAAAATGGATTTACCGTTTCCACCGCATCAGGCTTAACGGCGCGTGCCCGTAAGTTGGTCTTTGCAACAGGCATCACCGATCAATTGCCTTCGATTCCGGGTTTTGCCGAATGCTGGGGCATTTCGGTGCTGCATTGCCCCTATTGTCACGGCTACGAAGTTCGCAACGAACCGTTGGGCATGCTGGCCAACGGCAACGACGGATTTGAGTTTGCGAAACTGCTGCACCAATGGAGTCCGCAACTTACCGTTTTCACCAACGGCCCAGCCTCTTTCACACCAGAACAACTTCAGAAATTAACCCAGCGCAACA
The DNA here is from genome assembly GCA_963520985.1 of uncultured Sphingobacteriales bacterium. Taxonomy (GTDB): domain Bacteria; phylum Bacteroidota; class Bacteroidia; order Cytophagales; family 172606-1; genus Xanthocytophaga. The sequence continues at coordinate 202,962 of CAUQTA010000007.1, read as the reverse complement.
TTCGGATAGAAGAAGGCGAACTGATTCAGATACATCACCAAAACGGATACCTGACGCATCTGGAATTTGTACAGGGAAAAACACACGCCATTACGGCCCTTTTTGCACGGGTGCCCTTTACACAGCACAGCCACTTACCTGCCGAATTGGGTTGCGCCCTGACCGATATGGGACACATACAAGTAGATGATTTTCAGCGAACTACCGTGGCAGGAATTTACGCAGTAGGCGACAATACAACCCCAATGCGTTCGGTATCTGCCGCAGTAGCCGCCGGAACCAAAGCTGGGGCTGTTCTCAATAAAGAATTAGTTGACGCGGATTTTTAGCCTACTAAACACAAAAACCCCAGATCTCCGGGGTTTTTGTGTTTTAAGAGATACTATTTCTGTTGACCGGATGCCTGTTGCGACTGCTGCATTGGGTTACGTGCCCGACCTCCTTGTTGTTTGTACAACTGGAAGCGGCTAGGCACCGATTTGCGTGGAAAATAATTGTTTTCCGTATCGATATCGGCCGTTTGCAGATACGGGTCCAGCGAAAATTGTTTCACGGGCTTATCCGTGACAATTACTTTGTTGATCTCCTTGGCATTGCGACGCCAGATTTCGGCCGGATAGGTTTCTGTTTTTTCCGAACCGTCTTCAAACTCCATTTTCACAATCACCGGACTCAGCAAACCTCCTTTGTTGGTCAGTTTCAGTGTGTAGAAATGCAACCCGGATTCCAGCATTTTCTTCTCCTCCGGAGTCAAGGTTTTCTGATACGCTTCAAACTGTGCTTTGTCTTCAGGTGTGATCTGATACGGATTGTAGCTATTGTAAAAGTCGTTCAGCTCCGGATTCTTATCAACCAGCGTGCTTTTGATTTGCTCGGCATTGCGTTGCTGGCTCAGGGTTTTAGGCTTGGCATTGGCTTCGTTCTGCGCCAGCGGCTTTTCCACGTCGGGGTTTTGGCTGTTGATTTTATAGTAATTCACGTCTTCCAGCGACACGTCTACCGGCTCGACGCCATAAAACCAGCCTCTCCAAAACCAGTCCAGATCAACACCTGACGCATTTTCCATGCTGCGGAAAAAGTCGGCCGGATGCGGATGTTTGAACGCCCAACGCTGCGCGTATTCCTTGAAAGCCATGTCGAACAGTTCGCGTCCCATGACCGTTTCGCGCAGAATGTTCAACGCTGTGGCTGGCTTGGTATACGCATTGGGACCAAACTGCAAAATCTGCTCAGAATTAGTCATGATGGGTACCAGCGTTTCTTTGCTAGACGACATGTAAGGCACAATCTGGTACGGTTCGCCACCCCGACTCGGGTAATCACGTTCCCACTCCTGCTCGGCCAGGTATTGCAAAAACGAGTTCAAGCCTTCATCCATCCAGCTCCACTGACGTTCATCGGAGTTGACAATCATCGGAAAGAAGTTGTGACCTACCTCATGGATAATCACCGAAATCATGCTGTACTTCGTTTGTGCCGAATACGTTCCGTCAGTTTCGGGGCGACCTCCATTAAAGCAGATCATAGGGTATTCCATGCCGCCGCCATTGGCAATCCAGTGGGTTGAGATGGCTTTGGGATACGGATAGGCAATGCTGTGATTGGAATAGCTTTTCAGGGTATGCTCTACGGCGCGGGTCGAATATTTGCCCCAAAGCGGATTGCCTTCTTTCGGGTAATAGCTCATGGCCCAAACCGGCCGTCCTTCCACATCGCATAGCTTGGCATCCCAAATGTATTTGCGTGAGCTACAAAATGCAAAATCCCGTACGTCGCTGGCCTGGAAAATCCAGGTCTTTTTTCCTTTGGGTTTTCCTTTTTCAGCCTGTACTATTTCGTCCTGAGTTACAATCACTACCGGGTCTTTGGCGGTTTCGGCTTGGCGCAACCGCTGCAACTGAGTGGAAGTCAATACCTGTTTTTCGTTCATTAAATTACCCGTAGCTCCAACAATGTGGTCGTCAGGAACGGTAATGGCCACTTTATAGTTGCCAAACGTAAGGGCAAACTCGCCCTGCCCCAGGAATTGCTTGTGCTGCCAGCCCCACACGTCGTCGTACACGGCCATACGAGGAAACCACTGCGCAATGGTGTAGGTATAATTGCCATCGCCCGGAAAATACTCGTAACCGCTGCGGCCGCGTTGTTTGTTCATATCGGTAATGTTGTAGTTCCAGTCAATGGAAAACACAACCGACTGGCCCGGACGCAACGGCTGTGGCAGATTTACGCGCATCATGGTGTTGTTAATGATGTACTTGAGCGGCTTACCCGATTTGTCTTTGACCGAAGTAATTTTAAAACCTCCGTCAAATTGGCTATCCATGATGTAACTCATGGCCATGAACGAAACATTTTTGTCTATTTCACCGGTACGGGTTTTGGCCGCCATGGATTCTTTTTCAAAGATATTCTGGTCAAGCTGCATCCATACGTAACCTAACTCGTCGGGCGAATTGTTGTGGTAGGTAATGGTTTCTGAGCCGGTAATGCGCTGCTTCTCATCGTCGAGCTCCGCACGGATGTCGTAATCGGCGCGTTGCTGCCAGTATTCTTGTCCGGGAGCACCTGAAGCACTACGGTAATTGTTGGGAGTTGGCAGCGTGGTGCCGAGTTGCTCGAATTTGGAATGGGCGGTTTCTGGATCAATTTTTTGCGCAGATAAGCTGGCACAATAGACCAGACTCAGAAAAAGCAGAGAAATCTTCTTCATACAAGATTGTAACGTTGGTTTTAGTTTGATGATGCAGGGTTAGGGCTTTGAGGAGAAATCGTCCATGTTGTCTGCTAATTTTGTATAGATTTCAAAGCTCACGATGAGAGTATGGCACGTTTTTTGAAAACTTAGAATCGTGTTTTTCCAAATGCGTACATACTTACATTCCTACTAGTAAATGTATAAAAGATTTGGGAAGATTTTCGGGTTTTATAGCAAAAATTGATTTAGCTTTGTTAGCCCGTTGGAGTGAAATTTTCTTTTATTTATTATAACCTTTATCACCCAGTAGACTGATGAACACCCGTAATTACAAAATTTTGTTTGCTTTTGCTGCGTTATTTGTAGCCGCTGCCGGATGGAACGTAAGCTATGCGCAAGTTACTCCTCCCAAAGAAATCAACGACTTATTATCCAAATACACTTGCCTGGCCTGCCACAAAGCCGATGCCAAACTGGTAGGGCCTGCTTATGTAGATGTTGCCAAGAAAAAATATACCAATGACAAAATCGTAGAGTTGATTTACAAACCGCAGCCTGCCAACTGGCCGGGTTATCCGCCAATGGCTCCGATGACCCAAGTGCCAAAAGCGGATGCGCAAAAAATCGCTGCCTGGATCAACTCGCTGAACAAGCCAGCCAAAGCAGCTCCTAAGAAATAATTCACAAACCCTTGCGATATTCAAAGCGTGACCTCGGTTGCGCTTTTTTTGTTTTCATGCATTTCGGAAATAGTATCTTTTCAAAAGGCAAAACCTTACGAAAGTAAAAACGCACCCGAGGTGCGTTTTTGCATAAGTTACAAGTCTTTTCGTTTATCGTCCAGCTTTTAACAGATCCCGTATTTCGGTAAGCAAAACTTCTTCTTTGGTAGGAGGTGCTGGCGGCGGCGGCGCATTCTCGTGTTTGCGTTTAAGGCTGTTGATGGCCTTAACCATTAGAAAAATAATCAGAGCCAGAATAACAAAGTTAATGGCAACGGTAATAAAACTTCCATAAGCGAGTACCGGACCTGCTTTGCGAGCTTCTTCCAGGCCAAGTTTGCCACCCGCTTTTGCAATGGCATCAGAAACATCGCTTGAAAGAGGAAAATACATATTACTGAAATCGACACTACCAAAGATACCTACCAAAGGCATAATCATGTCTTTCACAATAGAGTCAATGATTTTTCCAAATGCTGCACCAATGATGACACCGACTGCCAGATCGACAACGTTGCCTTTTAGCGCAAATTCTTTAAACTCAGATATAAAACCCATAATGATAAAAATGTTTGAATGTCAGGTTAATTTGATTGGTTCAAATAATAATAACTGGTTTGTGAGCAACTTACGCAAGTTAAAAAAGCGGAATTACGCTTAGAAAAACAAGCGTTGTGGAAGGTTAATTCTCTCTAAAACGATACTTATCTGTCTATCAAGACATTACGCATAATTAACTTTCAGAAACAGTAAATCCCGCCTTAAAGTTATCTCACTCTGACACAGGGTTTTGCCTTTCGAAATCATACTATTTTCAAACAATGCAGCAGCTTATTTCTTGGTCTGGCTGGAAAACGTGCTTTCGAAAATCTTGTCGGCGTTATTGGTCTCAAACCCATCGCGCAGGTGTTCTCGCCTGATCTGGTTAGCGGGCAAATGCTGGAATTGCGGCAGCACTTTCCGCTCGGCAAACTCGACGTAGCTACCTGATATCTTATGCGTTTCACCTCCGGCAAATATAGCTTCGATCATTTCGGCCACAGACGAACTTTGCAGCAAGCCTCCGTCTGGACTCGTCTTGATTTTGCCGCCCGAATCGTTGAGTTTAATGTCGATGCGTTCTAGGAATGCATTGAACTCAGGCAACGTATTGTAACCGGCCTTTAGGTTTTGCACACTAACGGTGTAGTGATTCAGGTAATACCGATTGTAAATAACCCAGGCGGCATATTCACTTTCGGCTTGTAGTTGCTGGTAATCGCTCCAGGTAGGGATTCGCCACAAAGGCTGGTGCAAAAACGCATCTACGGCTCCGCCATCATTCAAATCCAGCGAATCGACCGGATCGGTTTTTACTTCATCGGTATAACTGGCAATGATTTTCTGAGCTGTTTCGGACAAATCGCCGATGCGCAATTCACTCACGAAAATACGTGGAAAATGCGGCTCCGGAGGCGAAAACCAGTACGCATTCAGTTTCTTGCCTTCAAAGTAAAAGTAATCGCGCTTTTGATAGCCATAATGCAGGAATATCTTTTCAAATGACTGAATGCCCAGCTGGGGCACGCCCATGGTTCGAAATGCAATGTGGTCATTTTCAATGTCATCCGGTTGCGCAATCACGTTTTCGGCGACCAGTGCATTCAAAATACGGTTTACATCGGGCACACGTTCTTTGTAGCGGTACATCAGGCCGTTCAATACAAATTCAAGTGTATTTTTAGTTGTTGAGTCCATAGCGTTAGTTATTTGTACAATCCTCCGTTAGACGTAGCTAGAAACAAATCGAATGGTATGTCTTCCTGTTTCAAAAATCCCTTTTGCGGCAACGATTCATTGGCAACCATTTCCACCACTGCGGCTACCGATGCGGCGGTGGTCCAAGAAATAGCCCGCCAGTGTTGGCCTTCAATTTGAATCGGATAATAGGCCTGATAAAACTCTTCGCGTTCGATTTTATCGTCACGCCAGCCTTCCACTACGGCATACACATATACAACGTCCTCCTGCACGGGAGGTTTGGCGTTGGTCAGGATTTGTTCGGTCAGTTGGCGGTCATCCTTCATAATCAGTTCATAGAGCATAAACCGCATCAGCTTGGCGTGGCCCGGATACCGGATGGTTTTGTAGTTGAGCGTATCCACTTTGCCATCGTAGGTTTCGCACATGGTTCCCAATCCACCCGATGTGCTAAAGGCCTCAAACTCCTGCCCTTCAATGTTGATCACTTCAATGCCGTCCAGCGAAGGCACCATTTTACGCGTTCCGTTGTGAATCACTTCGGCATCGTTGATGTATTCATTGATCACTCCAGCCGGCGACCAAGTGAAGGAATAACCCAACAACCCATTTGGATAGCGAGGCAGCGCCCCTACCCGCAACTCAATGTCGCGCAGCTTGTCAAACCGCCTGGCCAGGTCAGCCCCTACAATGCCAATCAGACCGGGAGCCAACCCGCACTGAGGCGCCATAACGCCACGGGAGGTTTTGGCCATTTCGCGGATACTATTTGTGGTAGGTACGTCTTCGGTAAGGTCAAAATAATGAATGCCCAGTTCGTAAGCTGTTTGGGCAATGGGCAAGTTCAGGTTGTAAGGCAGGCAAGACACTACAGCATCAAAACCTTTGAGTGTTTTTTTCAAAAAAGCGTGATCGGCTACATCGCCTTGCACGGTTTCAAATGGCAGCGGAAACGAGTAATGTGGCTTGCTTTTGTCGAGCCCCGTTACGGTAAAGCGTTTGCTAAGCAATACACCAACCAGCGAGCCCACTTTGCCCATGCCAATAACCAACACGTTTTTCATGATGTTAAAAATTAAGAAAAGTTATTTGGGTAAAAGAGAAAAAGACAGTTCTCCACGTGGCAAATCGCTACGGAAGTCATTGCAAAAAATAGTATGTTCAAAAATGGAAAAAGCCCCTAGTCTTTTATTGGAATAAAAGAACTGGCACTACGCAGGTAGGACAAACGCGCCAGAAAAGACTGTAGCTCAGGGTTCAAGGTGAGTAATGCGTAAGATCGTTATCCCACAAATATAGCAATGCACAACTCTTGTGCAAGTCTTTGCTTGCATTCCCAAGTTCGGGCCTGCTATAATTTACAAACTGATGCAGCTGGTCCGTTTTGCTCAGCAGTCGTTTTGGCAGGGTCATCTAGTTTCACTACAAGTGTAGCTTTTAGAGTAGTTTTACTCTATAATATCCCAGGTTTCCCTTTGCTATCTTCCAAGTTCTGGCGAATTTTAAACTAACCTCTGCAACCTCACCTGTATTCAGAATTTTCGTCATTTACGAGCACCCAAGCATAAAAATAAGTTCTTATCAACGGGCAAAAATCATTTCTATCATCAGCAGTCCGCTTGTGCGTATAGCCACACCAAACGAGATTTTCAGTGGCTACGTGTAAGAAATGACAACATACCGATCTTTTTTGCTCGAATCATTCATCAATTATGTACGGAATTGTAAACAAAGCCATTCAGGAGCTTATTACTGAAAAATTTGGTCAGGAAAAGTGGGAACAAGTCAAAGCCAAGAGCGGCCTGGAAATCGATGGCTTTGTCAGCAACCACCAATACGACGATGCTGTCATGTTTCAACTGGCCGAAGCTGCCAGTTCAGTACTGAGCCTGAGTACAGACAAAATCCTCCATGACTTTGGCAGACATTGGGTATTGCAAACAGGCAGGCAGCACTACGGACCTCTCATGTCGGCAGGTGGACTGAATCTGCGTGATTTTCTGATTAACCTGCCCAATTTTCATAGCCGGGTCATGCTGTTATATCCCGACATTACCCCGCCTGAGTTCAAAACCAACGTAATCAGTGACACCGAGATCCGGCTGCATTACATTTCGATTCGCACCGGACTGACAAGCTTTGCCCGGGGGTTCGTCCAGGGATTGGCTGACACATTTCAGGAAAAGGTTACAGTAAACGTGTTGCAAGCCAAAGAAGACAATCACCCAAACGATGTATTTCAAATTCTCTGGTAATACATTGTCTTTTCCTATTTTACAAATCTGTGGAGAATTGAGCCGATGAACGTTTTATACGAAAATGATGCAATTGATTTTAATCAGTTGTTTCCATTCTTTTTCGAAATGGACCATACCCTTTGCATTCGCAAAGCCGGGCGGAGTTTGATAAAATTGATTCCCTCATTGGAAACACCGCAACCCTTCGAAGCGTGTTTTTCCATTCAGCGGCCCTGGAGCATGAAACTATCGTTTCTGGGATTTGCCGAGTTTTCTGCGCATCTATTCATCTTAAGGATACAAAACCAGCAGCTTACCCTGCGCGGCCAAGTGATTTTGCTGGAGCACAAACAAGCTTTGTTGTTTCTGGGTACGCCCTGGTTTACGGAAGTGGCTCAGCTCACGACTAACTCGCTGGTATTACAGGATTTTGTCTTGAGCGATTCGTTTACCGACACCCTGCAACTGCTGCAAATCAATGAGATAAATAACCGGGAAATACGGCTACTGCTCGACAACCTGAACCAGCAAAAGAAGCGACTGGAAGAAAAAGAATACTCGTACCGTCAATTGGTCGAAAATGCCACGGATTTGATCTGCCGGTGCGACGCAGAGGGACGCATTAGCTACATCAATCCGGCGGCGTACGAAATAACCGGCTATACTGTAGATGAAATTGTCGGCCACAAAATATACAACCTGGTTTCACCCGATTTTCGGGAAGAGGTAAAAGCCGCTATCCTGGAACAGGCCTACAACAAAGTACAGTACAGCAATTACGACTACATTGTTTTCCATAAGAAGGGCTACCCGGTCTGGTTTTCTCAAAATACCATTGCCGTTTTCGAAAACGATCAGTTGGTCGGTTTTACCTGCATTGCCCGCGACATTACCTATAAAAAAGAAATAGAAAAAGAGCTGGTACGGTCACGTAAAGAAGCCCTGGAACTGGTAGTAACCCGTGAACGGTTCCTGGCCAATACCAGCCACGAAATACGCACGCCCATGAACGCCATCATTGGCATCAGCAACCTGCTCAAAGAAACCAACCTGACCGACAAGCAGCGGGAGTATGTGCACTCCATTCATACTTCTTCCGAAAACTTACTGGTCATCATCAATGACATTCTGGATCTGTCCAAAATAGAAGCGGGGAAGCTAACGCTGGAAAACATAGACTTTGATTTGAAAGAAAAGCTAAGCACGCTGGTGCGGTCGTTGCAACTCAAAGCTTCCGAGAAAAGCCTCTACCTGTCACTTGCAATTGACACCGGGGTAGGCACTTGGGTCAAAGGCGATCCTTATCGCCTCAATCAGGTTTTGATGAATCTGCTTAGCAATGCCCTCAAATTTACCGATCAGGGTAGCGTTGCGTTAAAACTATCCGTTATCAAAGACACACCTACTCACCAAACACTGGCGTTTGTGGTGGAAGACACCGGTATTGGAATTAGCGATGACAAGCTGGAATCCATCTTTGATGATTTTACACAGGCTGATACTTCGACCACCCGTAAATACGGCGGTACGGGCTTAGGACTCTCCATTAGCCGAAAAATGGCCCAGCTCATGCAGGGAACCCTTTCGGTCAAAAGCAAACCTGCCGTTGGCTCTACATTTACATTGAAGATAACAGTGGAAAAAGGCAAAAAACAGATCGAGGCGAAGCAAACACTTCACAAAACGCACCCTGACCTGCTGCAGGGAAAGACGGTACTGCTGGTAGAAGACAATGAGTTTAACCAACTGCTGGCGGCTACCATTCTCGAACAATGGAACACGAAAGTAACCCTGGCGCAGAATGGACAGGAAGCCATAGATAAAGTGAAACTGCAGGAATTTGACGTCATTCTGATGGATATTCAAATGCCGGTGATGGGGGGCATAGAAGCCACGCAGATCATCCGCAACGAATTGCAGTTGCACACACCCATCATTGCCCTGACCGCAAACGCCATTTCGGGCAATATTCAGGAATATACCGCTAACGGCATGAATGCCTGTGTCACCAAGCCCTTTCAGCGGGAAGCTCTTTTTGAAACTATTTACGAGGTAATCTCCCAAACCAAAGCATTAAGCTAATGTAAGTTCTGGATGGGTTGTCTCTTGAGATTTCTCTCCCGGTAAACATAGACATGGCATGACTACCAGTCATGCCATGTCTATGTTTACAAACGGAGGTTTTTGCTTTTTGGAGATACTATTTTAGCGTCAGTCGTTGGCTTCTTCCATTGGATTGAAATCTTTGAAAGTGGCTTTAATGGCCTTATCCGTTGCCTGCTTTTTGTTTTCCCAGCCAGCATCCAGTTCCAGTGCCACCATTCCTTTCAGGTTTAGCAAACCCACAAAGTTATCCAGATCCGGAATAAAGTCTTTGCCCCGACGCAACGACTTCAGTGAATATTTGCGGGCAAAGATATCGCCTTTGGTCTGGAGTTCGTTTTTCTTTTCAATGATGTAATTCAGACGGTCAATCAGATCTTTCATAGATCGGCCAATCACCTCCGTAGCCTCCAAAGTACCGATGGTTGCAACGGCCGTGCCGCCTAAGGTGCTTACCGTACGCTGCGTAGTAGGGTCTTTTTGCATGACCACCGGGGCCAGTCCGGATACGGCTCCCAGCGATGCATTGGTAATGGAACGATTGGTTTTGCCCTTTTTGGCCCGCCGATAAGCCCGTTTCAGTTCCTGCTCTTTCTCTTTCAGTTGCTCCAGCAAGTCCCAGGCCCGCATCATTGCCACGCGGTACTGAGTATAGAGTTGCAAGTCCCGGGCCAGTTCATTGGTGGCATTATAGACGACAAAATTCATCTTGATTTCGGCGCGTTTTTGCGACTTGTCCAGTGCAAAAAACGTAATCTGAAAATTAGTTGAATCCAGCGGATCTTTGACAAAATCGTAGCCCGGAGTCCAGATAAATTCATACTGGTTTGCTGTATTCTTTTTCAGAACCGTTTTAGGAACATTCGGGTTGTTCGACAAAAAGTCGAAGGCTGTTACGTCATCGTCTCCGTTAGGGTCGGCAATGTAAAACCGAATGTCTGTAGTCGTATTTTCTCTGAGACGAACGGTGCTTTCTTTAGGCACTGCCGTAATTTCCGGCGCCAGGTCCTGCTGGGTGGCGTCTACCCGTATTTTGCCTTTGCTCTGCAGCTTGCCCGGCTGATCTTCAACTGTAAACTCAATGTAGATTGGCTTAGTCTTCAATGAATTAAACTGCATAAGCGAAGGTTTCCAACTTATTTCTCCCTGGGAGTTCATCTGCATTCCCTCAGGCAAATTATCCGCCGGAATAAAGACAATCGGGTCATTGTCTTCGTCTTTCACAGCTTCTGGTGCTATTTTGTACTTGTTAGAGGCATTGTAGCCTACATACCAGGTTCGCATGTCGCCAACGGTAGGCGGCTGGTTTATGTGTTTCACCTTAAAATCAATGGCTTGCGAGACCGTTTCCCCTTTATCACTGCGGGCTTCAAAAATGACTTGCACAGTCTTTTCTTTGCTCAGCCGGTCCACGAAATTGTACTCGGGCTTCCAGGCAAAATAACCGCTGGTATCAAAATCCATCCCATCCTGCTTGCCCTGAGTAATGCTAAAGGTGTATCGGGTTCCGGTACCTCCGGCCGCACGTAAGGTAAACACCAATTCTTTGCCTTCTTCCAATGTATTCCAGTTGGCGTAGCCTGGAAAAAAGAGTTTGACACCCGAACCCGCCGCCTCATTTTGCCCCTGAGCAGAATAAATTGCCGTACTAAAAACTAATAAAAAAAAGAGTTTCTTTTGTATTTTTTCCATATAAAGTAGCTAGAGGAATTCGTCTAAAGCACTAAAACGCAAAGTAAAGCGAAAAAATTTTAACAAAATGGCTTAAAAACAAGTTTTTTCCCTCGCTTTACGCTAAAACTTGAATTTGCCTGACCCAATTCCCACAAGCCGGGTTTTGAACTTTCTGTAGATAGTATTTGTCAATGAAACCGATCGTAAAAGTATTGGGAGGAGAATTGTGAGAGTCAGAAAGTTACAATTTTATCTTCGTGTTGGGTTTGCAATCATTTGACAAAAATAATATAGTTTTGCAACCCAAAACCTACCTATCTTTGTCGAAAGAATTCATCAGCCAATACCAAACTTTCCTCCAAAGAACTATGTTCTTCCCTAACAAAATTTGTTGCGGTTGTTGACCTGCATAGGTGAAGAAACCAATTCTTGCGTCATTTTTCAATCTAAATTTTTTATTCCTCGTGAATACCCAACCGTTAAAGCTGTACAATACACTTACACGTCAGAAAGAATTATTCGAGCCACTCAAGCCTCCGTATGTAGGCATGTACGTCTGTGGCCCAACCGTATATAACTTTGTGCACCTGGGCAATATCCGCACGTTTCTTACTTTCGACACCCTGTACCGTTACCTGTTGCATCTGGGTTACAAGGTGCGGTATGTGCGCAACATCACCGATGTAGGCCACCTGGTAGGCGATGGAGACGAAGGAGAAGACAAAATTGCCAAAAAGGCCCGTCTGGAGCAGCTGGAACCGATGGAAATTGTGCAACGCTACACCAACGATTTTCATGATGTATTGAAAACCATGAACCTGCTGCCACCCAGCATAGAGCCAACCGCTACGGGACATCTGGTAGAGCAGATCGAGGCTGTAAAAGAACTGATTGCGAAAGGCTATGCGTATGAGGCCAATGGCTCGGTTTATTTTGATGTCAATAAATACCAGAGCCTTCACCAAAGCTATGGACAACTGTCGGGCCGGGTCATTGACGACCTGATCAACGAAACCCGCGAGCTGGACGGACAGGCCGAAAAGCGCAATCCGTTGGATTTCGCGATCTGGAAAAAAGCCGCCCCCGAACACATTATGCGCTGGAAGTCACCGTGGAGTGATGGTTTCCCGGGCTGGCATCTGGAATGTACATGCATGAGTACCAAATATTTAGGCCAGCAGTTTGACATTCACGGAGGTGGTATGGATTTAAAATTCCCACACCACGAATGTGAAATTGCCCAAGCGGTAGGTATCACTGGCGTGAATCCGGTCAGGTATTGGATGCACTCCAACATGCTCACTGTCAATGGAGACAAGATGGCCAAGTCGAAAGGCAATTCGTTTTTACCGGTAGAGTTATTCTCTGGAAAGAAATTTAAAGTTGACGAAAACCAGTTGACCGATGAACCTCATCCTATTCTGTCTCAGGCCTATAGCCCCATGACGGTACGGTTCTTTATGTTGCAGTCGCAATACAGAAGTACGCTTGATTTCAGCAATGAGGCGTTACAAGCAGCGGGCAAAGGCTTCCGTCGGTTGGTTAACGGCCTGCGTTTTATTAAAAATACTAGCCTTGCCGAAGGTGAAACCCTGCCTGTCAATGAAAAACACGTGCAGGAAATTGCCAACGCGGTGAAAGGCTGCTATGATGCGATGAACGACGATCTGAATACGGCCGTTGCCATTGCCAAATTGTTCGATTTGCTCAAAAAAATCAACCAGTTGCAATTAGGTCAATTACAACCAGCCGAATTGGGAATTGAAGGATTTAACTTACTGAAAACCACCTACATCTCGTTTATGGAAGAAATTCTGGGGCTCCAGGAAGAAAAGCCGGATGCCTTTGAATTGCTGTTAAACGAACTATTAACCTTCTATAAAGACGCAAAGACCGAAAAAAATTACACCAAAGTAGATGAAATCCGTAGTCAGTTGAAACAAATTGGTGTGGTTGTACGTGATATGAAAACCGGTATTGCCTGGGCTTATGAAGAATAAATCGAAACTTCTTTGCCTTTGTCTGCAATACACCTGTTACTTTTTCGAAAATAGTATCTTTTTTAGAAGCAAAACCCGTAGGCTTTTTAGCGTTTTTTCCTGTTCAGGCGTTCGTTTATGGTGAGAAAGATACTATGCATACTGGCTATTCCGCTCACGGCTTTTTCGTGCAGCAGCGCAAAGCAATCTGCGGTGGCACAATCCATGGCCGTACGTTCTGTAGGCAATGGAAAGGCTGCCCAGGTGGTAGCTTCTGCCCGGTTTTCCTTTGTGGAACCGAAAGATTCGGTGCGGTATGTTCTGTCCGAAACTACGGAAAAGGAATTTTCGTCAGTTGCCGTTGTTTACTCAGACAAGCTGTTGCGAGATACAAACACCTATCGGGTAATCAACAATCAGTTGCGGCTGCCGCTGACAACAGGCAAATCGTATATTGTCAAGAACGATTTGTCGAACAATGAGAACTACAAAGACTATCATTACAAAGGGCAGGTGCAGGCAATCAATAAATACGTCTTGTATTGTGGAGGATGGGAATATGGCGATTATATAATGGTGGACAAACAAACCGGTGATACGGCCATCTTCTTTGCGGAGCCCAAAGTGTCGCCCAAAAATACACGAATCGCCTACGTGTATTTTGACGTATACCAAACCGATGCACAAGCCATACAGGTGAGCACCTACCGCCTGATAAACAAACAGATTGTAGGCACTCACACTACTTTTATTCAGATTGGTGACGAGCATTATCCGCAGGAATGCAACCTCATCTGGGAAAATGAGCAGTCCTTCCTAATAAAACTCCGTTTTGAAAAAGCCTCTTCAAAATACCTACGCATCCAGATGCGCAAGTAACATACTCCGGATCAGTGTTTTCCCTCGCCCTTTTTGGTGATGCTGGAAGCGATAAACAAAGAGATAACCAATAGAACCGCCGTTCCGAAAAAGGCATAGCTAAAAGAAGAAGGCACTTTGCAACTGCTTAATGAAGTCAAAACAAGAGCAACAAGAAACGGGGTTTTCAGATTTTTCATGATACTATTTTTTTATTCCGGAATTGAGTTCAACTGATTTTGGGGGAGCAATTTACAACATTTCCTTATTTGCGCTACTTTCACGTAAGAGGTTTTTCAATTTTGCTCTGAAATATTTGTCTGCCTAAAACAAAAAAAGGAGAAATCAAATTTCTCCTTTTTTGTTTTCCTACGCATCGGCCAGTAAACCGCTGCGTTTCAGCAAAGCTTTCGGTGAAGGTTCGTGTCCCCGGAACCGCTTGTATAAGTCCATCGGCGGTTCACTTCCCCCTTTTGATAAGATGTTTTCGCGGAAAGCATCGGCAATCTGCCGGTTAAAGATTCCTTTTTCCTTGAAAAACTCAAACGCATCGGCATCCAGTACTTCGGCCCACTTGTAGCTGTAATACCCGGCCGAATACCCACCGGCAAAAATATGCGAGAACGCTACGCTGGTGTTGATGCCCGCCGTTTCCGGAAAAAGGCTGGTGTGCTGGATAGCTAGCCGTTCAAATTCAGCCACATCCGAAACGGGCTGGGCTTTGCCGTGATAGGCCATATCCAGCATGCCAAAGCTTAATTGGCGCAGGGTAGCGTAGCCTTCCATAAAGTTAGCGCTGTCAATTATTTTCTCAATCAATTCCTGCGGAATGGGCTCGTTGGTTTGGTAATGACGGGCAAACAAATCCAAGGCTTCTTTTTCATAGCACCAGTTCTCCATGATTTGCGACGGCAACTCCACAAAATCCCAGTACACATTAGTACCCGAGGTAGAGCCGTATTTGCATTTGGAAAGCATGCCATGCAGTGCGTGACCAAACTCATGAAACAGCGTAGTCACTTCGTCAAAAGTGAGCAGCGACGGTTTGGTTTCGGTGGGCTTGGTAAAATTGCAGACAATGGACACATGAGGACGAATGTCTGTTCCATTTACAATACGCTGATCCCGGAAGCTGGTCATCCAGGCACCGTTGCGTTTGCCTTCGCGCGGGAAGAAATCAGCATAAAACACAGCTACAAAATTGCCGTTGTCATCGGTTACATCATATGCCGTTACTTCAGTATGGTAAACGGGAATGGCAGGATTTTGCTTGAAATGCAATCCAAAAAGCTTTTCAGCAATTGAAAAAACACCATCAATGACATTTTCAAGTTTGAAATACGGCTTCAAAATTTCGTCGTCAATAGCGTATTTTTCCTTTTTCAGCTTTTCCGAATAAAACGCAAAGTCCCAGCGCTGCAAGCGGTCATCGGCAAATCCTTTGGATCTGGCATAGGCTGTCAACTCCTGCATTTGCTGTTCGGCAACCGGTTTGGCATGTCCAAGCAATTCCTCCAAAAACCCCATGACCTTACCCGCCGAACCGGCCATGCGTTCTTCCAATACAAAATCGGCGTGTGTGCTATAGCCCAGCAATTGAGCCCGCTTGTGGCGCAGTTCTACAATCTCTTTGACAATTTCACGATTATCGTTTTCATTGTTCTGAAACGACCGTGAATTGTAAGCCAGTGCCAGTTTTTTCCGCAGTTCGCGGTTTTCGGCATAAGTCATGAACGGAATGTAGCTGGGTGCCTGCAAGGTAACTACCCACCCGTCTTTTCCTTTTTCTTTGGCCGTTTGGCGAGCAGCTTCACGGGCAAAATCAGGCAAACCGGCCAGGTCGTTTTCATCAGTGATTTCCAACATGAAAGCGTTGGTTTCGTTGAGCACATGTTCGCCGAAGGTCAATCCCAATTGCGACAAACGAACGTCTATTTCGCGTAGTTTGGCTTTGTCGCCTTCGTGCAGGTTGGCTCCGTTGCGCGAAAAACTTTTGTACGTCTTATCCAGCAATGTGCGGCTTTCGGCATCCAGATTCAGTTCCAGTTCTTCCATCGATTCATACACCTGCCTGATCCGCTCAAAAAGCGCCTGATTCAGACGAATGTCGTTGCCGTATTCGGATAAGAGCGGAGAAGCTTCTTTGACGATTTTCTGCAGTTCGGCGTTGGTTTCGGCCGAATTGAGATTGAACATCACCGCCGAAACTTTGTCGACCAATGTGCCGCTTCGGTCCAGTGCCACGATGGTGTTTTCCAATGTAGGCGCCCCCGGATTGCTGACAATGGCATCTATCTCGGCTTTGCCATCGGCAATGGCTTTTTTCAGCGCAGGCAAATAATGTTCATTGCGAATTTTATCAAACGGAAACGTTTCGTGCGGGGTAGCAAATGGCACAAAAAACGGATTGCCGGTGTCAGTAAGCTGGGTTTTCGTGTTTTCAGACATAGTATTTCAGATCACAAAAAACAATGAAAAAGTCAATTTTTAAGAAAATGGTATACGCTAGAACGAGTCCGGGTATGAGTTAGTTCTCAAATTGGTGAGCCAAAGCTATTATTTCTGGCAAAATAGCAATGCTGTTTTATTTATAAAATTTTCTTAGAAACAAGTTTGTACTTACCCGACAAAAGCCTTACATTTGCGCCTCATTTCCATTTACCCATACCCGGAATCGGAGAATTTTACTTCATATTTTATAAAATATTAATTGTAGCGAACATGGGAGTTACCAGATTAAAACGCAAAGAAAAGCGTAACCGTGCGGTTGCCAACAATCGTGTGGAACGTATCAAGCAATTGATCAAGAAGCCAATCATCGAAAACGTAGATGTAGAGGCGATCAAAGCCGAATTTGAAGCAAAAGCCAAAGCTGCCAAATAAGCAATTGATACAACTTTTGAGTAAGGGTGAAGACGCGGACGTTTTCACCTTTTTTGTTTTGTAAAATAGTATCTTTTCCGCAGTAAAAACCTGCCTTTCATGAAAGCATTTTTTCAGCACTTGTTCGTTGCCATTGCTTCGTATGGTCGCGCGTTTCGCTTTCTGAGTCAGCATCGTCTTTGGAAATACGTTTTCATTCCGGCACTGATTTACCTGCTTATCTACGGCGGGCTGTTGGTGCTGATTTTTGCCGAAAGTCATTGGTTAAGCGATCTACTGGCACATTGGCTGCACGCCGACACGGTGCAAGGAGGCTGGGGCGACTTTCTGACAGGTGCCGTAAACTGGATAGTACGTGCGTTGCTGTTTTTGCTGTATTTCAAACTGTTCCGCTACATAATTCTGATTTTGGCCGCTCCGGCAATGGCAATGCTGGCCGAACGGACACAGGAAATCCTAACTGGAATCAGCCATCCGTTTGATCGGCAGCAGTTTATTCGCGATGTGTGGCGGGGCATTCGTCTTTCTCTGCGCAACCTGCTGGTCGAGTGGCTGCTTACCATTCCGCTTTATTTCCTATTGTTGGTACCCGTACTCAATTTTTTTGTCAGCATCCTCATTTTGTGTATCGAAAGCTACTTTGTCGGTTTTTCGATGATTGATTACCGCAACGAATTCCGCCGGATGTCGGGCCGGGAAAGTCGGCAACTGGTGCGAAGTCATCGGGGTCTGGCCGTAGGAATCGGCTTGGTTTTTACGCTTTCGTTGGCTATTCCTATAGCCGGAGTCTTGCTGGCACCTATGCTGGCGGTGGTAGCCGCTGCTTTGGCTGTAGAGCGGGTTTTGGCTTTATAAAGGATAGTATTTAGTCAATAAAAAAATAAGTATATTCTGCACCTTCCTCTTTTGCAATGGTTAAATAGTCGATGATTTTTTGCAAATCATTTTCTAATGAATTCCCGCTTTCCCCACTAAAATAAGCTTTCAGCCAATGGCTTTCTTGCGAATAATGCACTTTTTCTATTATTTTATTATTTGAGAGAATGCGTAATAATTTACCGCTTACTATTAAAATAACGTCTATTTTTTGTCTAAGCTTTCGTTTCCATTTCTTTTCCAGCTTTTTTGCTAGTTCTTCAGTATAGACCTCTACAGAATACTGATTCTCATTCCACGGATCCTCTCCATATCGGGTCATTTTCTCAAATAGCCTCACATTGGTTTTGGCAAGTTTTCCCAAGGCGGCAAATTCTCCACTTCCAGCTATTGAATTGATTGCCCAAAGAAATTCATCACTAAGAATCTCTGATCCTCCATATTCAATTCTGTATCGTTCGCCTATAAGTTGGTCTATTTCTTGAATTGCCTCTACTCCTATTGCAATCATCTTTGAGCTATCTATTGCGTTTTTTCCAACTCCAATTCTTTCAGAATCCGTTTCAGATCGGTTAGCACACTTCCCATATCACGTAGAATGGGCAAAGCGGTAATGTGCTGAATTTCGGCCAGGCACTGGAGCTGCACCAGTTTGGCGTGTTCAATCTTGTCGGCTAGCTCTTCCTTGTCTTCCGGCGAATCTGAGATTACCGCTTTGCCGTAAGCGGTGATGCAGTCTGCCGTGGAGGCAAAAGAAGCTTTCAAACTTTGAGCAACAGGCCCGCTAGGCTGCCAGTTCATTTCGGAATACAAATCAAAAATGCCACGGCGCATTCCGCGAATCTGTACCGTTATATGCTCCAGATACACCACATGATCATTAAGCTGGGCCAGCCGCTTTTTCACGCTGGATAAAAAAGGAGTATAACGCAACGCTTTTTCAGTCGTTTTTCCGGCAAGAGCGGTTTCTTCGGTTTTAGCTACCAATGCCAGTATTTTTTCGCGGGCAGCCTGATTGTTCTCCGCACTATCCAGCAACGAAATGAGTCCGAGCAACGCACTGGAAGACAATTCACTTAGTGTTCGGATGTGTGCGTACATGGTGGGAATGGTTTTCTGCGGAACAATCAGCGCATTGACGGCAATGGCAATGCCCGACCCCAGGAAAGTCTCGAAAATCCGGTTGATTACGTAGCCTTTAGTGCTTCCGAAAGCCAGCACCAGAAACGAACTCACCGCCACCTGCGAAATAATCTGGCTGTTCATCCGAAACACCTTGGCAAGTGCCATACCCAGCAGAATGGTCAGGAAAATGGATACTGTCCCCAAAGGAAACCAGTGGCTGATCACCAAACTCACCAACACGCCACCGATGAGCCCGATGATGCGTTGTGCGGCTTTTTCCCAGGAATCGGCTACACTTACCTGCACCGTCAGCATTGCCGAAAGCGGGGCAAAATACGGAAAAGGAAAAGCAAAAAGATCGTGGGCAACGATCCAAGCCAACGCCGACGCTAGTGCGGTTTTGAAGGTTTGCAGTGACAGTCCCAGCTTATCTAAGGCAGAAACAAGTTGTTTCATAAAAGTCAAAAAATCGGATCAGGCAAACACACAAGAAAACCGTACCCAACAGAAAATAGTATCCTTGAAAAAGGCAAAACCCCAACAAAGCCGCAAGACATCTGACAGAATGCCGTGGCAATCTGCAACTTACAACCTGTAACCTTCAACCGGCTCAGGGCTCATCCAATTGAATGGAAATCGTACTGTTTCTCAAGGCCAAAGCTCCCGGACTCTGGGATTGGGATACCACCCTACCTTTGCCCGAATACCTTACCCTCAGCCCGCGGTTTTCCAGAATGTACAAGGCATCGCGGAGTGTCATTCCAGTCACATCGGGCACCTGGCCGGGTTTTGCCTGGCGGTTACGCCAGGTGAGACTACGCCCGTTGGGAGCCGCTGCCGCCCACTCCTGCAAGTTGCCGTTGTCGTGATTCGAGATGCCGATTTCATTGCACAGATACTTCATATCTTCCAGATAGCCTGCACGCACGATGGGAAAACCAGCCGAATCGTTGCGTTGCTGCGGCATGGTTTTGTGCATTTCCACGTCCAGTGCGTAAATTTTATCGGCAACCTCCTTGAAGACCGGAGCGGCCACATCCGAACCAAACTGCTGCACCCCTTGTGGGCTGTCAATCACCACGATGCAACTGTACTTGGGGCGGTGTGCCGGGAAAAATCCGGCAAAGGAAGTATAGTAACTCTTGATGTAGCGGCCATTGCGCAGCTTCTGGGTCGTTCCGGTCTTTCCCGCAATTTTGTAGGCACTGCCGGCAATGTTGCTGGCCGTACCGCGTTCTACCACGCCTTCCAGCATGCGGGTCACTTTTTCCAGGGTTTCATCGGAACAAATTTTTTCGTTGATCACCCGTGACTGAAACGACTCCACGTTTTCATCAGCCGTTCGAATCTGCCTGACAATCAATGGTTGAATCAGCTTTCCTTGATTGGCAACAGCATTGTAAAACGTCAGTACCTGCAAAGGCGAAATCTCGTTTTCGTAGCCTACCGCCATCCATGGCAACGACAATCCGCTCCAGGTCGGGTTCTTGGGGGTTCGGATTAGTGGTACTGCTTCGCCAACCATCTGAAATCCCAACGGCTTGGTCAGTCCAAACGATTCCAGGTATTGAATAAACCGGTCCGGATTGTTGCCAAAATTCTGGTGCACCAGTTTCACAAACGCAATGTTGGATGACATTTCCAGGGCCTGCTGCACGGTTATTTTGCCGTGAGCTTTGGAATCGCGCATTACACGGTCATAAAACTTGTATTCTCCATTGCCGGTTTCGACGCTATCCCGTGGCGAAATCTTCGTTTCTTCGAGCAAGGCAATCATCGAAGCCAGCTTGAACGTAGATCCCGGGTTGGTGCGGCCCTGCTGGCCTACCGCGTAGTTGTAATTTTCGGCATAGTTGCCATTTTTGAGTCGCCCGAGATTGGCAATGGCCTTGATTTCGCCCGTAGCCACTTCCATTACGATCACGCAACCATAATGCGCCTCGTGTTTTTGCAAGGCCTGCAGCAGCGAGGTTTCGGCTACGTCTTGTATGTTCACATTGATGGTGGTCATCATGTCGTAGCCTTGTGCGGGGCGCATTTCATCGGCATCGCCGAGGGGTTTCCAGGCGCCACCCGACATCCGCTGAAACACCGCCCGGCCATCCTGCCCGGCCAGTTGTTTGTTGTAACTGAATTCCAAACCGGCACCTTGACTTTTTTCGTTCAGAAAACCAATGGTACGTTGCGCCAGGAAATTAAACGGACGGTACCGTCGGTCGAGTCGCTCAAAGATAACGCCCCCTTTGGCACGTCCCAGTCGGAAAACGGGCCAGGTTTCCATCATTTTTTTTGCCTGATAATCAATCAGTTTCTGGTTCATAACCAAATACTGACGTTCGGGTCGCTTATCTTTTTTCGCTTTTTCGTTGAATCTGCGAATGTCTTTGATCCGACGCCGGTATTCGTCAGGTGTACGATCACCAAAATAGTGTGAAAGCAGATATGCCAACGAATCCAGCCCTTTGTTCAGAATCGAGTCTTCGGGCACGGTGGGGTCGATGGCAACCCGGTAAAAGGGCAGTGACGTAGCCAGCAAACTTCCGTCGTCGGCATAAATATTGCCCCGTACGGCTTTCACCACGCGTTCCTGGGTCATTTTTTCGCGGGCAATGTTTTTCCATTTGGCACCGTCAACCCACTGTAGCCAGAAAATGCGAAATACAACAGCCAGTGCAAAAACGGCAACCAGCAGATAGGCAATACGCACCCGAACAAGAATGGCTTTCTTTATGCTCATATTTCTTCCGAATCAGAATGTAAGGGAATTCAAAATAGTATCTTTCAGACAGGCAAAACCCCGCTTTTCGTTCCTCTGTACAAAAATCGCTGATTGGGAGTTGATTCGCAAAAAAGATTTGGGAAACCTGCGCCGGTTGTTTTTCCAATCCGTGATTGCTATCATTTTGTATTGCATTATCGGTAGCATGGGTTACAAAATAGTATCTTTTCAAAAGTAAAAACCCGCCTTTATTTTCGGCATGAAAACGAAAAAAGAACACATAAAAATTGCTTGTTAGGATGATATTTTTGATATTGAAAACCCGCTTTTCCCGTGGGTAAAGCCAATTTAAATGCATAGCTAATTCACTGATAACCAGTCTATTTTTTATTTTTAATGAAACTCATTGAACAAGTCTCGCTGTGGTGCCGCGAAGGCAATGCAGACAAAGTGTACGAAGTGGATTTATGTGAAGTTGGAGCCAGCAAATACGTTGTCAATTTTCGGTATGGCCGCCGGGGCGGAACTCTAAAAGATGGTTCCAAAACCGCCGCTTCGGTCGATTTGACTAGTGCGCAGAAGATTTTCAACGACTTGATAGCCGACAAGAAAAAAGGCGGCTACCAGGAAACGGGGCGGTATTCGGCCACACCCCAGCAACCGACCACTCGCCCAACAGTTGCAACACAAACGGTTAATCCGCAACAATTTACCAATAAGAAAGACTTTGTTTTAGCCAAGTTACGCGAAGCCCTGCAACCTGGCTTTTCGGACAAAAAATGGCCGGTTTCCCGCATCATCTGGCGCGTAGGTGAGTTGCGCATTGCCGAGGCCGTTTCTGACCTGACCAAGTTTGCCATCAAAGCCAATCCGTTGCAGCAATACTGCATTTGCTGGGCATTGGGGCGTTGCGGTGACCGGGCAGCAACCGTTTTGCTTGAACAATTGCATCAGGCGGCTGCCTCCAAAGATTTTGTGAAACGAATGGCACTGGTTAGCCTGCTCGAATTAGCGGATGCAAGCAAAAAAGACACGCTGCTGACCAGCATCTACCAGAAAGTACATTCCACCATGCAAGCAGCTATTGCCTCTGGTGACATCAATGCCGTACACTCAGCGTTCAATACGGGGATTCAGGCAAAGACGTTTACCTACGAAATGCTGGAACAGTTATACCTGCTGGCCGAGAAATTTCCGCATGTCAGACCGGTAGTGGTTTCGTCGTTGCAGGCACTCACGTTTCAGCCTGATACGTTCAAGTATGTTCGGCACATTTTCAAAATTGCCGAGTTCCGTGAAGATGCCGAAGTGCTGGCCGCCATTGCGTATCAGTTTGAAAAACAGAAACCGTATTTCCGCAAAAGCTACTGGAGCGATGGAACGTATTTGCCCGATGGCAACTGGACCTGGGTCAATGATGTGAAGGTGGAAATGCAGAAGCAAAACAGCCGACTGGCGTATTCGGATAAAACCCATGCTTACCTGAAACGACGTACCTGGCGCACCCTGCGCACCCTTGGCGAAGATCAGAACAGTGAGGCATATGTAACGATAGCCACTGCGGTTTTGCTGCAATACTCAGATATAAAAGACAAAACCGAAGCCCGGCAGGTGAATTTCAGCTGGTACGACTGGCAGAGCCGCAATTACCTGAGCCGCGTCACCCATTATCCGGCTTTTGCGGGTTCCATCAATCTGTTTGGCATTTTGCACCAGAACAGTCCGCGATTTGAACTAAAGAAAAACACCAAAGCCTGGCGATTTAAAACCAACGTAGCCAATACAACACCCGCTACCCAACGGGAAGAGGCATTTCCCGAGCATTGGGACAAGCATCCGGAAGCCTTGAAAAAGCTGTTGATCGAGAGTCGTTGCGAGCCTGTACATGCGTTTGCCACTCGTGCGTTGCGTGCCAATCCACGCTTTGCACAGGTAACAGACAGCCAGTTTGCAACCCAACTGCTGTCACAGGAGTACGACGAAACCGTACAACTTGGGCTCGATCTGGTGAAGCAGTTTTACAATCCACAGCAACCCGATGCCGACTTGGTAAGTCTGTTGGTGAAGCATCCCAAGCCTTTTGCCCGCGATCTGGCAAAGCAATGGATTGAGGCTCAGCCCGATTACTTTGCCAACCAGACCCTGGTGTTTGCCGATCTGGTTATTAACCCTTATGAAGATGTTTGGGCGTGGGGACGCAAACTGTTCGATAAGGTGACGCTGACCGAAGAACAGGCGCAGATGATCATCATCCGGTCCATTACGGATTTATTGGAATTAAAACCCGAAGACCCGCAAAGCAATACCATTGCCGACGGAGCCGGATATACGTTAGCAACCTACTTTATGAGTTTGCTGCAAGATGTGAGCCTGGAAGTGGTGCAGGAATTGCTGCAACATCCGGTACCTATGGTGCAGGTGTTGGGAGCGGGTATTTTGCTCAAACACACGTCTCCGGTCACTGAATTTCCTTCCGGTCTGATTTCGTCGTTGATCAATTCGTCGGTTCCGCAAGTCCGGGGCATTGGCGTGCAATTGTTTGGCAAGCTTCCTGAATCGCAACTGCTTGCCAGTGAAGATATTTTGCTGGGTTTTGCCACTTCGCCATTTGCCGAAATCCGGCAGTCTATTTTCCCAACCATCGGAAAACTAGCGGCTCAATCGCCCGTGTTTGGCAAATCCATTATCAAACAAATCGTTCATCTGCTGAATCAGAAAGAAGAAACCGAAGGCATACACGAAGATTTGCTTCATGCGTTGGAAACCTATCTGGTGCCTTATCTATCCGAAATCACACCGGAAGATGCCTGGATTCTGCTGGCTTCGCGCCGCAACGCCACCAAACGGGCAGGTTTTCTCATTATCCGACATACTATTTCGCCAGAGCAGTTGACCGTTCGCGAGATCATCAAACTAGCGAATCACGAAATTCTGGCAGCTCGCGAATACGCGCAAAGCATTTACAATCAGCAAGTTGCCCGCATGCGACAAGAAGCCAGCGAAGCCCTGCGCATTCTGGATTGCAAGTGGGACGACAGCCGTCAGTTTGGTTTTGGCTATTTCCGCCAGCATTTCACGGCCGAAGACTGGACGCCTACCCTGCTGGTAAGTGTATGCGACAGCACCCGCGACGATGTGCAACAGTTTGGCAAAGAAATGATTAGCAAGTATTTCCAGACCGAAAACGGCTCGGATTACTTGCTGCAACTCAGTCAGCATCCGTCACAAAGTCTGCAAACGTTTGCGACCAATTACCTGGAGCAGTTCGCCGTGGACAGCATGGATCACCTGGAAAAACTGGAACTGTATTTTGTGACGGTTCTGTCACAGGTAAACAAATCGGGCACAGCGAAAACGCGGATTTTCAACTTCCTGCATCAGGAAGCGATGAAAAACGAACAGGCTGCGGCGCTGATTGGCAAAATCATGGGTCGGCAGTCAGCAACCATGGCCGTGGATAACAAAGCCGCCTGCATCCAGATCATGCGCGACATTCGGAAGAAATATCCGTCCATTGATATGCCGCTGACGCTGAGAGAAGTGGCCAGTGTCTGAACTTGAAAATGAAAAACCTCACCCCCACCCCTCTCCTACAGAGAGGGGAGTCAGATTCGCGAATCGAAAAGTCCCTCCCTTGTGCGGAGGGATTTAGGGTGGGGTTAAAAATAGTATCCTTTCAAAACCAAAAACCCAGCTAGTAATCAACAACTTTTTATATGCTTTTTAACTACAAATTTCACGGAAGCACCGCAGTAAACAGCAACGCCAATGCAACCGACATGTCGTTTGCACCGGATACGTTGCGGCAACCGACCTACTTTTCGGGCGTGCTAGCCAAAAACATTAACTTTCGCGAGGCCATATCGGCGCTGCACGACGTGGTCGTATCCGATTTGCGGTTCAAACCCCAAGACAAAACGTCTTATAAAGAATGGGCGGCATCGCAGGAAGCGATGTGGATGGCTGAGTTTGGTGCGGAATACCAGACCAACCTGAAAAACAAACTCAACGTATTGCGCGAAGAACTCTCGACCATTCAGCAGGACCGGGCCCGGCTGATGACTCCTTTCTATACGGCGCGTCAAAAATACTTTGATTACCTCTACCAGAAGGAACGTGACACTTGGTTTGTACTCGACCCAGTCATTACGGTGCATCCCGATGAGATTTTCTTCGAATGTTTCAGCCAGGATGAATCCACGTACGGCAAGTTGGGCTGCAATTACGAAGTATTCAAAAACATCAACGAGTTTGAATGCGGCACCACCAACATCGACTATTCTGCCGATTTGTACAATGAATTTCAGAAAATCCGCAATTACAAGGAAACCAACTTTACCGTTGATCCCAGCGGTTTTCAGGTGCAAACCACCAACGAAGACAGCTACACCGAAGTAAAGATAGACCTGCCGGATAGCTGGGTGCGGGGATTTTTGCAGGTAAGCTCGGCGATGACGCTTCCGGCCAAAACCTTTGAACTGCACCCGATGGATGTGCACAACATCTGCCACATTTTGCGTCGGCAGAAAGAAAAAGTAGGTCCGCGTTCCATTCGGTTCATACTCACACCCGGCCAGCCGGTCAAGTTGCTTTTCGAACCGTGGGGACATGAGTTAATCTGCCGTCGGTCGATCTATTTGGGTAGCGAGCCCGACGAAATCCGGCTGTGGGGTCGCCGTCGTTTGCTTATTCTGGAACGGCTCATTCCGGTTACCCAAAAATTCATTGTGCATTTGTTGGGCAACGGCATGCCTTCGTTTTTCATTGCCGATTTAGGCTACATGAATTTTACCCTGGGCATGTCGGGCTGGACAGCCAACGACTGGTCGCGCGCTGGAAATTTTGACCTGATGGCTCCCCGTGCGGAAGTGGATAACTTTACCAAAGAACGGGTTTTCAAAGCGTTACGCGAAAACTGGCGAGAGTCGTCCGAATCCCTTTCCAAACGGTTGGGCTTGGATAAGAAACTGGTGGAAGGCGCATTATCGGCATATACCCAAGCCGGACGAGCCATTTACGATCTGAACCAGAAAGTATACCGGGTACGCGAACTCAGCCAGGAACCGCTTCCAATGGACAAGCTCCGGTTTGACAATCCGCGTGAAGCGACTGCCAACGAACTGGTTGCCAATAATGCCGTAACTGTAGAAGCCATTCAAACGCCTAATGGACTGAAGCTGAGCGGTGTGGTGAAAGAAAAGACGCAGCAGTTTAAGCCCGAAGTCGTGATTGACAAAGATGAACGCATGGCCGAAGGCAAATGTACCTGCCATTTCTTTATGCAGAACAAACTGTTCAAAGGCCCCTGCGAGCACATTCTGGCCTTGCGGATTGCCTATAACAAACGCAGCTGGTGGACCAAGTTTCTAAACTAATGCCCGTTCAGACCTTGCAAGGTTTTTAAAAACATTGCAAGGTCTTGCTTGCTTTTCCGCGGGCAAATGTGCATCTTTGATCTATAGACCGGAATCGCCCAAAGCCAAATAACCTTGCAATCCGAACGATGTTTCGTCGTTCATGTCAACAGTTTACCCACGCATCACGGGTCTCCTCTTGACTAAGCCGTACTTGCACCCTGGGCCCAATTTCCGTTTGATTTAAGGAAATAAATGTGTGGCCCAGGGTGCAAGTACGGCATCGAGTTGAGCATCCCCGTCCTGAGAATGTACGAAGGTGGGCGATTTTGGTCAAGCATTCAAAACCCTGGCAATAGCTGGGGTTTTTGCTTTTATGTTATTGCTTTTTCCGAAAAATAAGTGCATTTTTAGGAAAGAAATAGTCAATAAAAAAGACTTCCCAAACCTTGCAATCTGGCCAATGTTTCGTTGGCCTTGTTCATAGTTTCCTCACGCATCACGAGTTTATTCTTGATCAAAGCGCTACGGTAAATATGTCTATGACGGTATGCTTTCAGGAAAACAATGTGATACTTTATATTTACCGTAGCGCCTCGAGCTTAACAAACTAGTCCTAAGAATTGTACGAAGGTAAGTCTGACCATTTCTACAAAGACCTCAGTGAAGAACTGGGGTTTTTGCTTTTTGGGAGATACTATTTCTGAATCAGGATTTGCAGGATTATTGGATTAGCAGGAATGTAGAACACACTTTAGCTTGTTCAGCTAGTTAATTCAAGTTGCGTAATATGAAAACAAGACGCGGTGCGAAGCATCAGCGAGTAAAAAAATCGGGCTGGTTCTTTGCTTAGCGAGGGGCGGACTGAATTGCGGGCGGAAGCATTAAGCAAAGTGCCCTTTTTTGCCTGCTTTTTTGGACAAGCAAAAAAGTGACAGATGGTTGGAAGAGAAATCTATGAGTTATGAAAACACACTTAGCTTAACACACAACTTGAATCAGTTATATGGGCAATCCTTATTTTCTTATCCGATTGACAAAATTTGAGCCGAGCTTTGTGTTCCCGGTCAGACGCACAGCGTCAGACCTATATACGCATATTGTGCTGGTTTTTATATGAATAATCTGCAAATCGCCCTACCTTTGCGGCAGTTTTACAAACTCTTTATTCTATTGTCTTTTTCTTTCCTTCAATCATATGACGAATTACAAAAATTTTAAAAGCGTTGAAAAATGTGTGTTTGGCAATGGTAGTTTCAACCAGCTTCGCGAAATCATTGATGCCAAAAAGACAGCCAGCGATGATTATTTTGTATTTCTGGTAGACGATGTATTTCAAAATTCTTCTTTTGCGCAACGCATTCCCATTCAGGAAAATGTAGACAAACTCATCTGGGTAAATGTGGACAAAGAACCTACTACCGAGCAAGTAGACGCCCTTACTACACAAATGCACGGCTTTGGCAAATTACCTGCCGGGCTAATTGGCATTGGTGGCGGTAGCGTGATGGACATTGCTAAGGCTACCTCCATGTTGCTCACCAATCCCGGTCCGGCTACGCAATACCAGGGCCTGAACCTGATTAAAAATCGCGGCATTTACAAAGTGGGTGTGCCAACCCTGGCCGGTACCGGAGCCGAAGTTTCGATGACAGCCGTGTTGACCGGGCCAGTGAAGAAACTGGGCATCAAATGCGATTACACCATTTTTGACCAGATCATTCTGGACCCTGAAGTAGTGGCCACTGCCCCTACCGACCAACGCTTTTACACAGGTATGGATTCATACATTCACTGTGTAGAGTCGCTAACAGGCACCAAAAATAATGCATTCAGTACCGCTTTCGGCGAGAAAGCCCTGGAACTTTGCCAGGAAGTGTTTCTGCGCGAAGACATTTCGCGCACCGAAGCCGATGAAAAACTGATGATTTCGTCGTACATGGGCGGGTTGAGTTTGACGTATTCTGAAGTAGGTGCGTGTCACGCGTTGTCCTACGGATTGTCGTTTGTGTTTGGGTACCGTCACGGCATTGCCAATTGCATCGCTTTTGACGTATTGGACGAAGTGTATGGCGACTACGTCAATGAATTCCGTCAGATGCTGAAGTTGCACAACGTAACCTTGCCTAAGAACCTGGCCGCTACCTGGACTGGCGAAGAAATTTCCAAGATGGCCGACGTTGCCTTTGCTTTGGAACACATGTGGATTCACGCATACGGTCCGGATTGGCGTAACATACTCACCAAAGAAAAAATCATGAATTGGTACCGGATGATGTAATCCCAACCATTCGGTATATAAAGTGGTTTTGGCATGGACAGATTTTCCGTGCTAAAACCACTTTTTCTTTTAGAATAATCATCTTTGTAAATTTCACATTCATTACGAGCAAATTTGAACTTGCAGTACCAGAATTTATCCGAGCCTTGGTTTTTCGGTCAGATACACAGTGTCAGACCTACCTGTTTTTTCAATCCCGTCAATCCACAAAGCTGACGAATCCCAGTTCAGACAATCTCCTGGCATTTCTTTTTATCCTACCCAAGAAGTTTTTTCTTTTAAGAAATCCCTGCAAAAGATGAATATATGGATTGGCACTTCGGGATGGAGTTATGACCATTGGCATGGCGTGTTGTATCCACACGGCAGCCCGGTTTGGGATAGGCTGGGGCATTATACATCTCATTTTCAAACCGTTGAATTGAATAGCAGCTTTTACCGCTGGCCTTCCGAATCCGCATTCCGGCATTGGCAACGCCGCCTGCCTGAAGGATTTCAGTTAAGCGTGAAAGCTCCCCGTGGGCTTACCCACAGCAAACGCCTCTATGCTCCCGAACGATGGATGCATCGCCTGCGCAAATGCTGGCACATTTTGGGTGACAAACGTGCCGTTTTGCTGGTGCAACTCTCACCCTTATTCGCCTACGATTATGACCGGCTGGCGTATTTCCTGAAGGAAATTCCATACTGGATGCCGACTACGATTGAGTTTAGACATGAAAGCTGGCACCGCCCCGAGATTTTTGATTTGCTCAGGCAGCATCAGGTAGCGTATTGCATCATGAGTGGTGCGTACTTGCCTTGCATTCTGGAAGTTACCGCTTCGTTTGTGTACGTTCGTTTGCACGGTCCCGATCATCATCACTTATACGGTGGCTGCTATTCCGATGAGGATTTGCATTGGTGGGCGTCCCGTATTCGCGAATGGCAATACCTGGGCAAAGACGTTTATGTCTATTTTAACAACGATGGTGGCGGCAACGCAGTTCGCAATGCATGGACGCTGCGTTCCATTCTTCAGGTATGACGATTAAAATAGTAGGTTTTAAAAGAACAAAACCCCTACCTTGCAAGCCTCAACCATTCACATTTAATCAGACAAACCATGAAAGTAACCGTAGAAATCAGTCTTTATCCCTTACACAATGAATACGAAAGTTCCGTATTGGCATTTATCGAAAAGCTGCACCAGTACCCCGAAATCGTGGTAGAGACGAATGGCCTTAGCACGCAGATTTTCGGCGATTACGACTTTGTGATGAAAGAATTATTGCCAGTGCGTATTCAGGAAGTTTTTGAGAATGAAAAAGCGGTAGTATTGATGAAAATCGGGCACGGACACTTGCGCTACGAAGAAACACAACAGTAAGTAGTACATCCTCACAAGTTTACAGGCAAATTAGAGTAAACAAAAAACCCCGAAAACGATCCGGGGTTTTTTGTTTGAAAAATATACTGTTTTTTAGTTGAAGATGTATCTCACACCAAATTGCATTTGCCAACGGGAAGTCACATTGAAAGAATTTTGGAACGTTTCCTTTAGTTTCGTTTGGTTCGCTGCATTTAAGTACGGGAATGTAAATTCAGGTAAGCCCGTTGTTGGGTTGATTCGTGAAAAATTCAACAGGGACGCCCGATTCGGGGTTTTAAATACGCCCCAATCAGAATTCAGCATGTTGGCGAAGTTAAAGATGTCCAGACTAAACTGCAACGTATTGCGTTTTTGTCCAACTTTAATATAGAAGTCCTGTAGCAACCGCACATCCAGTTGGCCTCTCCACGGAACTCTTGCTCCGTTACGTTCTGCATATTGACCCCGACGAGAACTTAAATATTTGTCCTGGTTAATATATGCATCCAAATCAGCCCATTGCTGAGCAGCAGAATAATCAGGAGCTTCTGCGCCAGCAGGTTTGGTGGTAGTAGTACCAGTAATAGCTCCACTGTTATTTTTAGTAAAATACAAGTCGCGTAGTACGATTTCGCTTTGTGAGCGAGGAACATAGATCAGGTCATTGGTAGTCTGTCCGTCGCCATTCATGTCACCTGAGTAAGTATAAGAGAAATATCCCTGTTGGAACCCACCAACCAAACCACTAGGACTTGCTTCATAGAATAACGAAAGCGTAGTCTTCATGAAGCCCATATATTCTTTGCTGTATGAACCTGACAACACGAATCTGTGCTTCTGCAAATATTGACTATTGGCCAATACATTCGCGTTAGGATCACCTGATACAACGCGGTCTCTCCATATTGACTGTGCAATGGAACCACCGTCATTAACCGACTTGGAATCGGAATAGGTATAGGCAGCACTTGCGTAGAAACCATTGGTAAAGGTCTTCTGCAACTGCGCTGTGACAAAGTAGCTGTATCCTTTATTGGTATTCTTCATCAGAATAGCATCGGTGATGTTGTTCGGTGATGTGCCGTTGATACGATTAACAGCGTTGTACGATACTGCACCAGTTGTCGCGTCAACCACTCTGTTGTAGAAAATTGGACGCTTGTCCGCACCACTTCCATCAGTACCGGCAGCAGTTGTTATGGAATTAGGCAGGTTAATATTTTGGTGATAAACAGCGTTGATATCTTTCGTATATGCTGCTTCTAATGTACCCACAATGCCCCAAGGCAGTTGCTGATCAATGGCCAGGTTAGTACGCCACACCTGAGGGAACTTAAAGTTTCTATCGGTAACTGCCAAGTTGTATGTGGTACTTGCAGTTCCGTTCGCCGGGCGGTAAGCATCAACATCCGGACTAAATTGAGATTCTGGACGATATCCGCTGAACTTGCCGTTTGATTTAGTTACAAAGCCATTGCTTGAATTTAGCAAATCAATGCTACCAAAAAGGACGCCGTTGTTACTTGCCTGATTAGAAATCCATACATAAGGCACACGACCGGTAAATATCCCTGTACCCCCACGTACTTGTGTGCTGCGATCACCCATAACATCCCAATTGAATCCCAAACGTGGAGACCACAACACTTGTGTTTTCTGTACTTGATCGGTGAATATTTTTTGTCCATCACGGAAAGTTAGACCAGCGGCGCTCTCATTACGAGCAATATCAGTATTGATAGTTGGTATATCAGCCCGCACACCCAAGGTTATGTTGAATTTTGGACTTATCTCAAACTTATCCTGCAAATAGAAACCCAACTGGCGAGCACTGATTTCGGCTAATGGGAATGAGCCATCGGCATTGGTCGAATAACGGAACTGATAACGAGAAGGTAATACTCTACCTTCTGGATTGTTCACCGAATCAATCAGATTGGGTCTTGTCACACCATTCACATTGTCATAGAAGTCTTCCGGTGAAGCAAATTGGTACGTTCCGTAATAATTAGGAGCAAACCCGTTCTGGAATTTATAAAATTCATTGTAAGTTCCTATTGTTAATGTATGCTTTCCCAAATAAATATCAAAGTTATCAGAAAACTGAAACACATTGGTATTCAATATATTGAAAGCTGAAAAAGGCTCATATCCAAAAGCCGTTAGCTGCCCGCCAGCTCTATTTCCAATATCAACGCCAGGGAAAATCACGCTGGAAGTTGGAGTCTCACGAAAGTCGCGGAATGCAGTATAACCAACCTGAAATTTATTCGAAAACTTAGTACCAAAAGAACTGTTTAACTCTGCAATAGCAGAGTTCAAATTGTTGTTAATACGATAAAACGCTCCCAAGAAAGGCAATCCTGTATTAGAGGGCTGACGGCCAGGACTACTGGTAATAGCTCCACTGTTACTTGGGTTCACGTCTCTGTAGGATTTAAGGTAATTGTATTTAACTGAGAGCTTATGTTGATTCGTGATATTCCAATCAAGTTTCACAGTGGCTTTATCACTATTCTGTGCTAATTGATAATTTTCATAAGGCCCTGCATTGTAGCCAAACTTTGTCTGTAGAAAGTTGCTGATTGCGTCTAAATCTTCCGCAGTCGCGGCAGAAACGTTATTGTTAGCCGCAGGTGCAGGCAATCCAGAACGTGACGCTACGTAATTTGGTGTAGGAGGATCATCACGACGTTCTCTTTCTGCATTTACAAAGAAGAAAAGCTTGTTTTTGATGATAGGACCACCCAAACGGAAACCATAATTATTCAATTTGAAATTTGACAGCGGGTTTTCTGTTCCGGCTACTTTCTTGCCAATAAAGCTCTGATTACGAGTAAAGTAATAGGCAGAACCCGAAAAGTCGTTGGTACCACTGCGAGTTACTACATTGACACCTGCACCTGTAAAGCTACCTTCACGCACATCATAGGGAGCAATGCTAACGGCGATTTGATCTACAGCATCCAAACTGATCGGCTGCGCGTTGGTTTGACCACCCACTTGGCCTGAAAGACCAAACGCATTGTTAAATAAAGCGCCATCAATTGTAATGTTGTTATATCCGCCGTTACGGCCAGCGAAGCTACTACCAGAACCTGCCTGTGGGGTTAAACGTACATAGTCGTTAAAGCTACGGTTCAGCGTAGGCAACGCCTGAATAGTTTCACGAGTGATATTAGTCGCTGCACCGGTGCGGTCTGAGTTCATTACTGGGTTGCGAGTTGAACTAACAACAATTTCACTCAGTTCTACGCCACTGTCAGACAATGTGGGGCTAAAGTTGAAATTTTGCCCGATAGCCAGGTTAACTCCCTCTACTTTTTGTTCTTTAAAACCAACAAAAGAAATGGTAATGGTATAAGGACCACCGATACGTACGTTTGGAAAATTATATCGACCATCGGGGCGTGTAGTAGTTGCATATTGTGTACCGGAAGGTGTATGCACTGCGATGACAGTTGCCCCTGGCAAACCTTCACCTTTGTTGTCTGCTACCAGACCACTGATAGCTGCCGTTGTAACTCCTTGCGCCGTCGCTTCTTTGCCAGCAAAAAGAGCTACCAGCAAAACGGTAAATGCGAGTAATCTTTTTAACATAGGGGATAATTTAGAATGAAGAAATTGGATTTAGATGATGTGAAGAAAATGTACGAAGTATGAGTAATCACTTGCCGAAAAGACCAAAATCATTCATACCTTACATCTGAATTTTGCGATGCAAAGCTAGGGACAATGCGTATTCTTTGGGAATATTCATTGTTAATTTATTGTTAACAGTGGATTAAAAGACTTTGTACTTTTTAAAGAAATACTTAAACAAAACGATTAACTAAAAGCAGGACTTAGTTCACCAAAGTAGTTTTATAGCTGGTCTTTTACGTGTCAAATGGCTGGTTTTTGTCAAGACAACGGTGATTTTTGAAGGGAATAGCCATAGCAATGACTATTGCTTGCCAAAAATAGATTTATTTTCCGAAATCAAAAAATTTAATTTTTTAAATGCAAAAAATTTAAAGAGTGCCATTAACTTGCAGAATACTCCGAGAAAAGAAGGACGAAAATCAGCGGCAGAAGGTCCGAAAATAACAACAATTGAATTATGTAAGGAAATCAATCTTTTCTTAGTTAATTACACTCTTATTTACACGATTGTTCATTGTTTGAGGCCGGTCATCGGTGAGATAATCAAAAAGTAAGCTTATGCAACTGAATTACAAAGTACTGGGTGAAGGCAAGCCATTAATTATAATGCACGGCTTATTCGGGCTGATGGATAACTGGATGGGGCTAGCCAAAAGTTTTTCACAAACGAACCAGGTGTTTCTCATCGACCTGCGTAATCATGGCCGTTCGCCGCAAGAGGCAGTGTTTGATTACGAGGCCATGAGCCAGGATTTGTATGATTTCATGGAAGAACACCAGATACACAACCCACACATCATCGGCCATTCGATGGGTGGCAAAGTGGCCATGTATTTTGCCGGTCGGTACCAGCCCGAGTTGTTTGACAAGCTGGTCGTGGTCGACATTGCCCCCAAGTATTATCCGGTGCATCATCGGGCCATTCTCGATGCGTTGCAGAGTGTCAGGTTGACTGGATTACAGTCACGCCAGCAAGCGGATGAGCAACTGGGCAAATCCATTCTGGAAGTGGATGTACGCCAGTTTCTCCTTAAAAACCTGTACCGCACCGATGCCGGCGGCTTTGACTGGCGGTTTAACCTGCAGGCCATTGACGAGCAGATTGAAAACGTGGGCGAGGCGTTGCCTGCTCACTTTCATTCGGAACGACCTGCCTTATTTGTGCGTGGCGAGAAATCATACTACATCAAAGATGCCGATCTGGAGTTGATTCAGGAACATTTCCCCAACTCCCGGCTCGAAACAGTAGCCGGGGCGGGGCACTGGGTACATGCCGAGAAACCAACCGAGCTGCTTGCGTTGATCCAGGCGTTTTTTGCCGAAGCTTAAAAGCAAAATAGTATCTTTTGAAAGTGAAAAACCTGGTTTTAAACCAAAAAGGATATTTTTAACGTTATTAAAGAGTCTTTCTGAACGAAGCACAGGTATCGGAAAGATGTTTGCTTTTTACTCATTCGAAAATAGTATCTCTGCATGTATCAAAACCGGCTTATTCCTTTTTTTCTCCTTTTTGCCTGCCTATCGGTGGCGGCACAAACCCAAGTAGCCTTTCCGCTAAAAGTAAGTCCGGACAAACGCCATCTGGTCGACCAGAATAGCACTCCTTTCCTGTATACGTCCGACTCCGGATGGCTCCTGTTTGTAAATATGACCGAAGCGGAAACACGGCAGTATTTCCAGAAACGGAAAGAGCAGGGATTCAATACCATTCATGCGATGCTAACAGCAATTCCGGGCAAAAAAGACCGTCAAGGCAACGAACCATTTGAAAATTACGACTTTATGAAAACCAATGAGTCGTATTTCAAACACATTGACCGCGTGGTTAGCATTGCCGATTCGATGAATCTGCTGCTGGCTATTGCACCGCTCTGGTACAGCTGCAATGCCTGCAACGACGGCTGGGGTTCACATCCGCAGAAATACATGCAGCGCAATGGCAAGGAAAAATCGTATTTGTTCGGGCAGTTTGTAGGCAACCGCTACAAAAAATTTGGCAACATCGTTTGGATCATCGGTGGCGATGAAGACCCTTACGGCAATCTGGAAGAAGTACGCAACATGGCCCGCGGCTTAAAGCAAGCCGATCCGCAGCACCTGATCACCTACCATGCGGCATCGTCACACTCGAGCACCGATGTGTGGCCTGCCAACGAAAGCTGGCTCGACTTTTCAATGGTTTACACCTATTTCCGGGGATTTACCAAAGCCTGGAACAAAGTACAACCCGATGTGTATGAGGCTAGTGCGACGGAATACCGCAAAACCCCGGCACGTCCGTTTGTACTGGGCGAGTCTACCTACGAAGGTGAACACGGGCCACAGGGATCGGCACTGCAGATACGCAAGCAAGCCTACTGGGCTATGCTTTCAGGGGCGGCTGGACATTCGTACGGCTCGCCTTTCTGGCAGGTAGACGAGAAGTGGAACACTTACCTTGATTTGCCGGGGGCCAACTCGCTAAAGCACCTGAACACTTTGTTTCAGACGTTTGACTGGACCACACTGGTACCCGACTTTTCGGGCGATCTGATTGCGAAAGGCAATGAAAAATACGCGACCAACGACTTTGCCACGGGAGCGATCACCCGCGACGGAAAGGTAGCGGTAATTTATGTGCCTTCGGCCCGGTCGCTTACCGTGAATACAGCCATGCTCAATGGAAAATTGCTGATCCCTACTTGGTACAATCCCCGAACGGGCGAAAAACGGGGCGCCGATCAGTATCCCGTTGGATACAAGATGGCCTTCGACTCACCCGATGCCAACGATTGGGTACTGATCCTGAAAGTGGATGATTCGGTTAAGAAAAAATAAGATCAAAAACCCTTGCCGTAACAGGCAGGGGTTTTCTGTTTTCAAAACATCTATTTTGGCTACTTAGTTAGACAACTATTGCCCGAACTTGCGGATCAGATACAAGACCACTGAAAGCAGAACACTGAGTAAAATGCTGGTTGCCAGCGGAAAGTAAAATGTAAAGTTTTCCCGCTTGACCAGAATGTCCCCCGGAAGTTTGCCAATCAGCGGAATGCGTGGCCCGTAGGAAATCCACAAACCCGCCAGAACCAGCATGACACCGATAATGATTAATGTACGCCCCATATGTTTTTTTCGTTTAAAGTCCGTTGTTACCGAATGCCAAACCAGCGCCAGTGAGTTTCTGCTTTTGCAAAAGGCATCTAATGCGAATAAATTTGTCTTTTGCGTGCGGTCTTTCTTCTTTTGCGTTTACATTTTCCGCTTATCGTTTTGAACAAAGGTAAATTGTATTTGATTCCGACGGTGCTGGCCCCTGAAACCTCAGCCCGTGTGTTGTCGCCCCAAATCAGGGAAGTGATCTTGCATCTGGATTATTTCTTTGCCGAAGAACTGCGTACGGCCCGTCGGTTTATCAGCGAACTGCAAACGGGGCGGCGCATTGAATCGCTTACGTTTTACGAATTAAACAAGAACACCCCCGAAACCGAATCGGCCCAGCAACTGCCCGTCTTGCTGCAAGGACACGACGCCGGGGTCTTGTCCGAAGCGGGCTGTCCGGGCATTGCCGATCCGGGCAATGTAGCCGTACAGTGGGCGCACCGCAATGAGGTACAGGTAGTTCCGCTGGTGGGGCCTTCGTCTATTCTGCTGGCTCTGATGGCGTCGGGCATGAACGGCCAGTCGTTTGCGTTTCACGGTTATCTGCCCATTGATAAGAATGAACGCATCAAATCACTGAAAAACCTGGAAAAAGAAGCGATTCAGAAACACCAAACACAGATTTTCATGGAAACGCCTTACCGAAACAATGCGGTGCTAGGCGATATTCTGCAAAACTGCCAACCCCAAACCTTGCTTTGCATTGCCACCCAGATAACGGCTCCCGATGAAATGATTGTCACCCGAACGGTGAAGCAATGGAAAATCAATAAACCGGATTTGCACAAGAAACCGACCATCTTCTTGCTTTACAGCACCTGAATGCAGATTGATTGCAAAAACGAAGTAAAGGCCTTTCGATTCCGGTCAGACGCACAGCATCAGACCTGCTTGCTTTTCAATCCTGTCAATCCAACAAATCAAGATTCCGAATAGTATCTTTTTCAAACCCAAAACCTCCTATCTTTGCCACATACGTTTGTCCGAATGCCATGCTACAAATCAAGCTGTTCACGTTTAATGCCCTTGCAGAAAACACCTATGTGCTCTATGACGAAACCCGGGAATGCGTCATCATCGATCCAGGCTGTTATGACCGCAACGAGCAGCAACTGCTCAAAGAGTTTATTGAAGCGGAAGAACTGAAAGTAGTAAAGCTGCTCAACACGCACGGCCACGTAGATCACGTGCTTGGCAATGCATATGTTAAGCGGACGTTTGGCGTGTCGCTGTATGTGCACCCCAAAGATGAGGCCACCTTGCGGGCAGTGGCCGCCTATGCGCCTATCTGGGGATTTCACCGATATGAACCTGCCGAAGCCGACGGGTATTTGGAAGAAGGAGACGTGGTTTCGTTTGGCAATACGCAACTGAAGGTTTTGTTTCTGCCGGGCCACGCGCCGGGTCACATTGGCTTTTACTGCGAAAAAGAAGAGATTCTGATTGCGGGCGATGTGCTGTTTCAAAACAGCATTGGCCGCACCGATTTGCCCGGTGGCAACCACCAGACGTTGTTGCGCAGCATCCGCGAAAAAGTATTTCCGTTGGGCGATTCCGTAAAAGTGTATCCCGGCCACGGCCCTATGACGCAGGTAGGCGACGAAAAACGCTGGAATCCGTTCTTACAATAAATCTGTTATATTTAATCCATGAAATCAATCTTCTTATTTTTTAGCCTTTGGATAATCTCCTTTGGCGTTCAAGGACAAGAGTCGTTTAAAATCTACTTAGATGAGGATGGAGTTGAAACAGATTTACCATCTAACGCCATCTACTATCAAACTGGAGAATTATCAGATAGAGGCAATAAACATGGGCTAGTAAAAACTTTTACGCTCAATGGTACATTGGTGAGTCAGGTTACCTATTACTATGGCAAAGAAGATGGTATAATGACAGAATATTACCCAAATGGAAAAGTAGAGGCAAAAACAAACTATGCAGAAGGAAAACGGCTTGGAAAGTTTCAGGCTTGGTATAAAAACGGTCAGTTAAAAGAGGAAGGGGAATGGGTTCAAACGAAAGAATTTTTTCCCATATATTTTTTAGAGTCATCTTGGGATTCTACTGGCACGAGCCATATAATCAAAGGCGATGGCAGCTTAATTGAATACTCTGAACAAGGGAACATTCTTCGCAAAGAGACATATAAAAACGGAATTATGCTTACGGGAATTGCCTATGATGAGACTGGCAAAGAGTGGACCTACGAAAAGCGTGAAAAGATGGCAGAATTTCATGGAGGAATACCCAAATTAATGAAATACCTTCAAAATAACCTGAAATATCCGAGAAAAGCACGAAGCGGGAGGATTTCAGGAACTGTATATGTGAAATTTACAGTAAGTAAAGACGGGACATTAAAGAACATTATATATACCGGGCGATACATTGGATACGGTTTAGAAGATGAAGCAACAAGAGTAGTAGTAGAAATGCCTAAATGGACTCCAGGATACAAGTATGGCAAACCAATAGCGGTTCAGTTCCTCTTGCCGATCCAATTTATGCTTAACTAATTTATTTTTTCTTGCTCTTCTTTGCTACCACTTGCAGTCCCGGCGATAACTCAACGCTCACATCCCTGACAACCAGTTGGTTATCTCCTACTTTCCAGGCAAGTGTCTTTTTCTGTTTGGTGGCAGGCTCGCCAAAGCGTATCGTAAAGTATTCGGACAATTCTTTCATCAGGCTATCGGGCTCCGAGTAGGTATCAATCACTAAGCTATCAGTGATGCGAGATTTGGGATTGAAAAAGTAGCGGATGTCCAGTACATCGGTGCTGAGCGAATCGCCCACGAAATAGCCTTTGTACCGGATGCTGTCTTCGTGAAACACGGCGGTTTCGTGGCGCATCACCGAATCCAGTACGTCACCCGGTGTAAAACCCCGCACTAGGCCCGAATCCAGGCTGATCATCTGTTGTGCCCTTGTGCTAAAACGGCTTAGTAACGTTGGAGGTGCTGACGGAGCCAATACCGTATCGGGAGCAGTAGCGGTTTCCTGAACCGAATCATTGGAACTGCCACAGGCAAAGCAAAGCCAGGAAAAAATAAGAACACTGTATAAGTGCTTCATTGCGAATCATTTTCTAACTAACTCGCGCAAAGATAGAAGAAACAAGGGAGGTTTTTGCCCTGAAAAAGATATTATTTTCGGTAAGCGGCTCTGTGAACCATTCAATTAATGGCTACGGTCAGATGTCGCGCACAAAATTGAAGAAGATGCCCCGGTCGCCAACACTGTTTACGGCATAGTTAAACCGCATGACCAGATTGTAGAAAGTCACCACGTCCATACCCACACCCGTACTGTACAACACCTTATTGGCTAGCAGGCTGTTACCCGGATTGCGCATCGAATCGTGCACATACCCCATATCTCCGAAGGTAGTCAGGTAAACGCTGATGGGAATGGTAGAAAACTGAGAGAGAGGCAACCCGGATATGTTGAATTCTTTGGAGAAAATTTCCCGCTTAAAAGTGACCTTTGCCAGTCCGTAATGTTGTCCGTCGATGATGTACCGTTCGTAGCCGCGCATGTATTCAAAACCAAATCCGAGTGCTTTGTATTGCACATAGGGCTGCACAGACGGATAGGAAGTCATCCCCTGCAGGTTCATGTTCCAGAAAAACTTGTTTCCCAGAGGCCGGTAAAACGCAAAGCTTGCCCGGATAGCCGTCCGATTCAAGTTGTCGGAAGGCAACAAACCCGCCCGGCTCAGTTCGCCCTCAAAATAATGGCCCCGCAGCGGATACGCCTGCACATCGCGCCGGTCATTGACAAGTGAGTAGCTGAGTTGCACATAACGCTGATGCGTCTTGCCATCCAGGAAATAATTGGGATTCAGCTTGGCAATGGTATCGGAAATGGTGTTGTAGTGAAAGCGCGCCTCAAAATGATGCTGAGTATAAAACTTCTGCCGATGCGAAAAGTGCGCCAACACCGAAAAACGTTCGCGCATTAAATCACTCGTATTCAAAAACTTAAGCTTGTTTCCTTCGGTCTGGTATGCCATATTCTTGTTGGTCGAATACGACGCCAGAAAACTCAGTCCGTTTTTGCGGGCTTTGTCCAGGTAACGGATGGTATAGCCCAGATCGTAGCGTTGGGTAAATCCGAACTGAACCGTAGCCCGCAACTCTTCCCCGTTGCCAAACACGTTTTTGTGGGCCAGCCGTATGCCGTAGTTGATGCGTCGGATGTCGCGCCCCCGTTCGTTCCACCACTCGTTAAAATTCCGGTCGCCCAGCTCCAGAATGACCATCGGAAAAATATACCATCGTTCGGCCACCTGAATCATCAAATCAATGTTGCCGAACTCGTTGGGTTGCAGTGTCAGGTCTACACTGGTAAACAGGTTGGTATTGAAAATCTTGTTTTTGTTGCGCTTTAGCACTACCTCAATCTGGGTTCCGGGAAGGGTGTCGCCAGGTGCAATGTCCAATTCGCGAAGAATGACTTCGGGATTAGTCTTTTTGTTTCCTTCAATCTGAATGTGGTGAATGATGAGGAATGGCTCGTGAGCAGGTGCACCCGCCGCAGGAGCCGAATCACAACAAGCTGCCAAACCTAACCAAAAACCAACCAAAAACGCTAACATGGACTATTCAGTAATAGCTTTAATCAATAATTCCGATTTTTATTTAAAGAGATTGTGACCGGACGGTCAAAAAGTGTGATCGTTCTGTAAATATACAAATTATCTGATGTACGTAAAAAACCCTTTCTTAAGATTGAACAATTTAACGAATAGCTTAGATTCCGAAAAGATTCACCGAACCAGACCGCAATGAATGGATGCTGAAACGTGTTATTTAATGGATAGATTGAAGAAATGTAAACAAGGAGAAACGTGTTCGCTCCAAAAAGGGTTATAATACGACTTCGCTTCTCATTTTGCTGCATATACCCAGTCCGAAACTTTATTGCAATCAACGCATGAAATATCTCTTTATTGCTCTCATCCGCTTTTATCAATACGGCATCAGCCCTTACCTGACCAGCAGTTGCCGGTTTTCGCCGAGCTGTTCACAATACGGCATTGACGCCATCCGCAAGCACGGTGCATTCAAAGGAGGCTGGCTTACCCTGCGCCGCATTTCCCGCTGCCATCCGTGGGGCGGTCATGGCTACGACCCGGTACCCTGACCGGGGTTTTGCTCTTTGCAAAGATACTATTTTCATGTTGCAGACAGCAAGATAGCAGGTTACCCGTTGCCGCACAGTCCATTAGTGACAAAGAAATGTTCCACATGCCGGCTTTCACATCTGAAGATTCTGCTATTGCCAGAAGTTGTCTGGAAATAAACTTTTTGGAACGGTAAGAGAAATAAAAATAGTATCCCTGAGACAGGCAAAACCCCGCCAATCCAAATTAGCAACCAATCCTTTCGTCCTAAACCCGTTGGAAGCTGTATTTTTCAGCCTGTTTTTTTAAGTAAATTTAACCTTTTATCCAACTCATACGCCGCTTATGACACTCTGGCTGTGAAAATAGGTTAAAAAGTAAACATTGCGCACCGCATTCCGGATTTTACTCCTATTTTTGCAAAAACCTGTGAATCTGCATCCTTGGAACCCGCATCGGACATATCACCTGATTCTCGAAAGGAAGAGGAAATCGCTTGGGCGACGCTATGGCAAACCGACCAATCGAGATTCATGGAAGTCGTGTTCCGTCGGTTTTACGTGCCGCTGGGCCGCACCGTGAACCGGATGCTCAACGATCCCGATGCTACCGAAGACATTGTGCAGGATGTTTTTATCAAGGTATGGAACAGCCGCGAAACGCTTCAATTCAATCATTCCATCAAGTCGTACCTGTACCGGGCTGCCATTAACGCAGCGCTGAATTACCTCGAAAAAAGCAAGAAATCCGTATCGCTGGATACGGACTCGATCCATGAGCCTTCGCACACCGAAGTAGAAGATCAGTTTAACCTACGCGAAGTGGAAACGCATATACAGGATGCGATAAATAACCTACCGCCTGCCTGCAAGGCCATTTTTGTACTGAGCCGCTACGAAGACATGAGCTACCGCGAAATA
The DNA here is from genome assembly GCA_963520985.1 of uncultured Sphingobacteriales bacterium. Classification (GTDB taxonomy): domain Bacteria; phylum Bacteroidota; class Bacteroidia; order Cytophagales; family 172606-1; genus Xanthocytophaga. The sequence goes on along the minus strand of CAUQTA010000007.1, from coordinate 159,525 downwards.
GCCGAATCCATGCAGATTTCGCCCAAAACGGTGGAAAACCAAATGGGAAAGGCCCTCAAGCTCATGCGCGACTACCTCAGCATCTATGTGCGGAGTCTGATTACGCTCCTCCCCTTCTGGATTCAGAACTAGCCACAGGCACTTGCAATAGTTCCTGCTCCTAAGTGAGTGGTGCACGCATAAAAGATAAATGCCGAGCCCAAGGCAATGGCAATCCAGGCAATTCGGGTTGATTTTTGGGTAAATGATTTCATGGCAGATGTTGATTGGGTGATAATTGAACTAACTGTGAGGTTGTCTAAATGTTTAACCGCGGGTTCTCAGATGGCAATCAAAATAGTATCTTTGCCAAAGCAAAAACTTGCCCGCTAAATGGTAAACCAACACGGGTTAATTTAGTGAAAAGGTACATTATTCACCACTTTATTTTTATCCGCATTTATTTACATCTGTCATCCTTTTGGTATTAAAAGCGATTTGTCCATTTTTAATGCTAAAATAGATGTCTCAGTTCTACCCACCCTCCCCGCAGTATGTTCCGCCGTCATTAACGCAACCCTCCAAAGCGTATGCTGCCAACATTGGCAAAGTCATGGGAAGCATTGTGCTCTTTATCCTGCTCTATGTTCTTTTGCTGGTGGCCTCCGTGTTTATGCTCTATTACGGAGTCATCGTAGGCTTTTTCATCGTCACCTTACGCGTTAACTTACTGACCATAGGTGCGGGAGCCGGAATTGTAGCCTTGACGGTCATGTTCTGCTGGTTTCTGATCAAGTTTATTTTCAAAACCCATCGCAATGAAAATCCGCAACGGATGGAGATTTTCGCAAAAGACTATCCCGAACTGTTCGCCTTTATTCACCAGGTGGCTGCGGAAGTAAAAGCGCCCAAGCCAAAACGCGTTTTCCTGAGCCCCGATGTCAACGCCTGCGTGTTTTACGATTCCAGCTTCCTCAGTCTTTTTCTGCCTGTCTCCAAAAACCTGGAAATTGGCCTGGGCTTGGTCAACTCATTGAACATGAGCGAATTCAAAGCGGTGCTGGCACACGAGTTTGGCCATTTCTCGCAGCGCAGCATGAAACTCGGCAGCTACACGTATACCGTTAACCGTATTCTGTATAACTTGATATATGAATACGACAATTGGGATGAAACCCTGGTCAAATGGGCCGAAGTGGGCGGCGTATTCAGTTGGTTCGCGTTGATTACGTTCCGGCTGGTGCAGGGCGTCCGATGGATTTTGCGCAAAGCGTATGAGCAAATTAACCTGGCTTACATGAGCTTATCACGCGAGATGGAATACCACGCCGATTCGATAGCCGTGAGTCTGGCCGGCTCGGAAGCGATCAGCAGTGCCCTGCGCCGAATTGAGTTTGGCAGTTCGGCTTACCAATCCACGATGACGCAACTGAATCGCCTGGCACAGGAGAAGATCCAGACCAATAATGCATTCGTGAACCACAAAGGAATGATTGCCTATCTGGCCAAGGAGTTTGAATTGCAACAGGTGGAAGGGCTTCCGGTTATCAGTGATGAAATGCTGAAAAAATACACCCAATCGTCGCGGGTATACATCAAAGACCAATGGGCCTCGCACCCGAGTTTGGCGGAACGAGAAGCCCATATTTTCAAGATTCCGGTGGAAACACCCATTGACCAGCAGTCTCCCTGGCTTTTGTTTGGCAACACAGAGTCCATTCAGCAAAAACTGACACAACTGCTCTATAGCACCGATCTCTCGGAATCAGAAAAAAGCGAACAAAAGCAGGCTAGTGAAACGCAACAACTGATTGTGGAACATCTGGAGAAAAAACAGCTCGACCCGGTTTATAACGGCTATTACAGCAACCGCTACCTGGAGGTGTTTGATGTGGAAGCCGCCTCACAAAATTCAGCGTTAGCGGTGACCACGCAAGCTGAACAACTCTTTACCGATGAGATAAAGGAGAAAATAACCTTCTACATCAACAACCAGCAAGATCTGGATACATTGGCCAGTTTGCGCGATGGACACATGCAAGCCCGCACGTTTGACTTTGACGGAGCGAAATACCAGATTGCTGACAGTGCACGTTTGTTTACTCAGCTGGAACAGGAGATAAAAGAACAGCAGCAATGGCTCCGGCACCAGGATGAAAACGTGTTCCGGTTTTATTACCACAAGGCATTGCAGCAATCCCCTGAACAGGCCGAACTGTACAAACGAGCCATGAGGAATCACCTGGAGTTGCAAGCATTCTTCCAAAAGATGATGGATTTTCGTTCCCGACTGCACATTGTACAATACTGGGTGTCGCTGCAACAACACTGGGTGGAAGAGAACTTCAATCAATTGAAGCAGGAAACCATTACGTTACACGGCAACCTGGAACAAGTGCTTCTGGATTCGGAAAAGCTGCTGCTTCCTGCGCCTAATCCGATGCAAGCAACCTTGCGTACACAACTGCTCCAAGAGCCGCTACCCGATGTACTTGCTGAATTTACAAGCGATGTGTACAATCAGTTTATTCATCAGTCGTATGCTATTCTAGAAAAAGGCAGCGACTTATTCGACCAATCCTTCAAGCATTTGATGGCGGTTCAAAAAGACATTCTCAATCCGTCTGCGGTTGCCGCGTAATCACTCCTTACTGAAAACAATACCTTTCAAAACACAAAAACCTCCCGTTCAGGAGGTTTTTGTGTCAGTAATCATCTGTAAGCCAGTAATGCCGCAATAGGAAAATAGCACCCAGTATAAAAACTAAGAGTAGCATAAGTATCCAAATGATTTCCAACCAATGCCCATCTTTTAAAAGGAAGATTAATGCAATTATCTGAATCGTCAGAGAAAAGACTAAAAATAAAGTTCTCGCTTTTTGCAGGTATATAGCTTTAAGCTCCTTTTTCCAACACAGCAAACCGGTCAGAAAAAAGACATATCCTAATAACAGAAAAACCCGTGTTTCTGAATTCGCAAGAGAAATAGAATGCGAACCAGCCCCAGGAAGTAGCGCTAAATATAAAGCCAAAAGAATCAACACAACAGCATAGGCTCGGTTTAGAAAATCATAGTCCATTCTCGCAGGCAAGTAAATCTGTTTTAAAATAGTATGTTTTGAAAATACAAAACCTCTTACTAAATCTTCCTGTAAATAACACAGCCGGATAGCTACAACCGTGGATCCACAGGTTCGCTTTCCAGAGCCAGCACACCAAACACACACGGATGCACCGTACGCAACGGTTCGTTCTTGACAAAACGTTCCAAAGCTTCCATTCCCAAGGCAAACTCGCGCAAGGCCAGCGACCGTTTCCCTCCCAAGCTACGGGCTTTCAGGCGCGTAATGTGCTCAGGTGCAGTATACTCCAGGCCGTAAATGATGCGCAGGTATTCGCGTCCCCGACATTTGATGGCAGGTTGTATCAGGCCTTTCTCGTTAGTGGCGATAAAATCCAACGGTTTTACCACAAAGCCTTCTCCTCCGGCAGCGGTAAGCTGTTCCCACCACCCAATGCCCTCCTGAAACTGAGTTTCATTTGCTAGATCAATCACTTTGTAAGGTGTTTTGAAAAGCAGTTGCGGATCTCCTTCACAAAGCTCGGCCAGGTTTTCCATGTGCCAGACGTGCGTTTTGTCGGTATGCACGACACCTTCGGTTGCCAGCAAATGAAACGGAGCCAGCTTGTAATCATCGAGACTGCTTACAGGCCAGCAATACTGGCGGTAGGCAGCTACAAATTTTTCGGCCATGTGTTGGCGTTCGGTATAGCGTTTCAGCAAGGTATCGACTTCCAACCCCTGGGTTTTGGCTTGGTGCAGGATACTATTTACCATGGGCAACGCATGGGTTGCGGCTGCTCCTACAGCCGCATATTGGTTTTGGAGCAACGCCTGTGCTTTGGCCGACCACGGCATCAGTTCGCAATCGAGCAATACCCAGTCGGTCTGGAATTTTTCCCAGAAACTAGTTTTGTCACACGCGGATTTGATGCGTTGCAAAAAAGCCTGCTCTAATTCCTGTTCGTTGAAGAAGCTGCGTCCGGTACGGGTGTAGCACACGCCAATCCCTTCGCCCGATACGCCAAATCGCTTGAGGGCGGCGTCCTCATCACGACAAAGTACTACCACCGCCCTGGAACCCATGTGTTTCTCTTCGCACACAACGGTAGTCACGCCTTGTGCCGTGTAATACGCAAACGCCTCCGATGGGTATTCGAGCAAATCGGGCAGTTTGCTGGTTTCGGTGGGCGACATCGTGGGCGGCAGGTAAATCAACCATTTCGGATTAACGGCAAAGCGACTCATCACTTCCAGAGCAGCCATGGCGTTTTGTTCCCGAATGGTTACACTGTGGTGCAGCCGAGTATGAATGATCTGTTTGCCAATCACTTCCTCAATATCGAGCATCGTATCGGGCTCGGTAGGTTGCTTGCCGTCAAAATCAATCGGGCGACTTGACTGAGCATAGGCTTTTTGCGCTTTGACAGATACCAATTCTTTCTCGGGATAACGAAGAGCCGTCAGTTTGCCGCCAAATACGCAACCTGTGTCAATGTCAATGGTATTGTTGAGCCATTGCGCTTCCACCACTGGCGTATGTCCATACACCACCATGGCTTTGCCACGGTAATCAGCCGCCCAGTTCAGGCGTACAGGCAAGCCAAATTCGTCGGTTTCTCCGGTGGTTTCGCCATATAAACAAAATTCGCGTACGGCTCCTGAACCACGCCCTTGCATTTCTTCTTTCAGGCCGGCATGGGCAACGACCAGCTTTCCTCCATCCACCACATAATGACTGACCAATCCATCCAGAAATGCTTTTACTTCATCAATAAACTCGGGCGATTCGCTGGCGAATTGAGCAACGGTCACATCCAATCCGTGCTTCAGTTGCACCTGCCGTCCGTTTAGGTATTTCAACAATTTTGCATCATGGTTGCCGGGTACACAAAGGGCGCTTCCGGCTTTTACCATTCCCATCACCAAGCGCAACACATCCGGGCTGTTGGGTCCGCGGTCTACCAGATCGCCCACGAAGAAGGCTTTTCGGCCCGTTGGTGGCGTCACTTCAAAATTTCCATTTACAGTCTGCGCAATCTGATACCCTAATCTTTCGAGCAACTTTTTCAATTCATCCAGGCAACCATGCACATCGCCAATGATGTCGAAAGGTCCCGTTTCCTGCTTTTTGTTGTTATAAAGCGGTTCACGCACAATGCTTTCCACGGCATTGACCTCTTCTTCCGATTTCAACTCAAATATGTGTCGAAAACCTTCAGTGCGCAACGAACCCAACGATTTGCGCAGATTCTGGCAATGCTGACGCACCACATGGTGGCCAAACTGACGGTCTGGCCGCTGGTCGTTACGAGTCTGGCATATGCGTTCGGGCAAGTTGAGTACAATGGCAACGGGCAAGGCGTGGTATTCGCGGGCTACCTTGATCAATGAGAGTCGGGATTCCTTTTGCACATTGGTGGCATCAATAACGGTTAACAGTCCGTTTTTCAACCGTTTGCGTAGAATGTAATGAAGCAACTCAAAAGCATCGCCAGTGGCGGCCTGGCTATTTTCATCATTGGAAACAATGCCCCGGCACACATCGGATGAGATGATTTCGGTGGACTTAAAAAACTTGCGGGCAAACGACGACTTTCCAGAGCCGGTGGAACCGATTAAAACAACCAGTGCAAATTCGGGGATTTTGATATTCATAGTCAGGTAATAGCGTTCTCCTTGGGATTTGTTGTTTTTTGCAAGAACGCTTTTCTTTCCAAAATTCTCATTTTCTTGGATTTATTAAAACAAAAATCGCCAAGAAAATGGATTAAACCTGAAGATGTGCAATGGTGCAAAGCCTTCTACGGAACACGAAAAAATAGTATGTTTTAAGAAGGCAAAACCTGCCAATCGTCACCGTCATTGCTAGCAGAGCGAAGCAATCTGCTGGTTGCAGGCTCGGAAAAAACGATTACAAAGATGTGCGTTCAAACTTGGAGATTGCTTCGCTCTGCTAGCAATGACGCATAAATCCAGACTTTCAATACCAAATTTTAATCGAGCCTTGGGATTCCGGTCAGACACACTGTGTCAGCCCCACGTGTTTTTTCATCCTGCCCATCCATTCAATCCTATAAATCATGATTACGACTATTCGCCATAAAAAAGCAGCCCGTTCCCAAAGGAAACGAGCTGCCTGGATTGTAAGTAGTGTGAGTGTAGTGTTTGGATTCTATTCTTTTGGCAAATGAAGTGAGTGTTTTTATTCTATTCCGCAATTCGCCTTCTCCATTCCGAATTAGCATTAATTAGCTTCCAGGTATTCCAGCGAAATGCAATTGGTGCAAGCCCACGGGCCCGAAGTACCGTAAAAATCTGCCGTTACCGAACCATCTGCACTATATGTTCCATTCGGGCGGGTCTTGAGTTTTACTACTTTTCCAGTAGGCTTGTAGATACCCGTAATCCGGTAACTACCAATCGGGATGTCACGCATTTCATTGTTGGTTTCGGCGTTGAGTTGCCGTTTGATTACCTGTCCGGTTGATCCATCGATGAGAGTTCCCACCGGAGTAAAGGTAAATTCCAGGTTCTCTGCGTCGTAAATCTGGCTGTGTATATCGGAATCAAAAGAGACGGTACCGCCATAAAACGAATTCGGATTGTGCGCATCACGCCCCGAAAGCAGCCATTGAAAATTTCGGACGGCACCTTCGGCTCCGGCAAACCCGGCCGTGTTGTCTGGTTTGAGATCTAACTTGTAATGGCGGCCATTGTAGTCACGTTCTATTTCGGCGTAGGCAATGTAAGTGAAACTGCTTCCGGCACTGTTCGTGCTGATACGATAATTGCCGTCCTGGTCAGTGTTCCCTTCCAAAAAGCTATTGTAGATTAGTGTATTTCTGAGCAGGATGCGCACTCCTGCCAGCGGTTTTCCCTGGGCATCCACCACTTTCCCGGTGGCAAACCCTTTGGATGGCCCTGGACCCGAATCATCGTTTGTACAGCTTAGCAGGCAATAAGCGAGCATCAGCAATGTTACTACTGTTTTATGCATAGTTTTCATTTTTATAATCCCTTATAAACTATTATTGACGCACAGCTTTTATCTCGATGCTATCTGTGCCATCGCTGCCCGAAACTGACAGCTGCTTGTTTTTGATAGTCCCTATCTGCTGGCCCTGATCGGTCAGATTCACAGTTCCGTCCGTTTGCCGGGCTACGGTCAATGCTCCCAAATCGGTTGTTTCCTTGTTTCCATTGTCGTTTACTTCCAGAGCAACCTGAATAGTGGTTTCATTGGTGCGGGTGAGTTGCATGGTAGCACTGACACCATTCTGGGGTAGGTTTACTCCCTGCCCGTTGAAACTCAAATAGCTTACAGTATACATACCGGCAACTGAAGTGGCCGCATCCGGCTCAGGCTCGTGGGTCTTTCCCTTGCAAGCTCCCAGAAACAAATATCCGAGTAAGGCAAGGGCAAATGAGATTCGCAAAACAATTGCAGTTTTCATAGAAATTAAATGTTAGTAAATGATAGATTTTCAGTGGGTGTGCAGCAACTCTCATTCATATGGTAGACGGAGACGTTTCTTACACAGTGGCAAAAGTAGGGGTAGGCAACGGCTCACACAATCCCCATAAAATAGGATTTTTTTCTCCTAAAAAATGAGGAAGCGGGCTCCGGGAATAACAATGGGTTTTGTATTTTCAAAACATACTATTTTTTCCAAATCCCCTTTCATTAGCCCAACTATAAAACACATCCTGATAAATGAGGATGGAAAATACCTGATTTATCAGGATTGCCTAGGGATGGGATTAGCCGGAATTTTGTACAGAACAAAGAACACTCCTTTATACCATCAGTAAACCCTGCTACGTCTATGAAACTCTGCAAGCTGCGCAACGTTCGAAATTTCGGTTTGTTTTTACTGATCTTATTCTTTCTGGTCAATTGCAAAAAAGAATCGGAACCGATCTCTTCTGCCAATGAAAAGCCTGGCCATATTCCTGGCATGGGCGAGGCTGCAGGTTCTCCCATCGGAACCCAGTTTACACTTCCCAAGGGAATAAAACTGATTGGCGACATTGTAGGGAAAGAAAGCGGACCGGACAACGGGCAATGTGTGTACGACGGATCCGGTTTTTGGGTAAACGTTACCATGACTCTGCGCAACGACAGCATTTCGAGCCCCGTTACGGTTGAGTTTCCGCCCGGCCTTATCGTCACTTCGGCCGCCGAAGGTTTTCAGCATGGGTTGCTGATAGAACGGGTGTTGGTCACACTGCCACCCAAAGAAAACGGCGGTCCCGGCCAACCTTGCAAGGTGACGCTTATGCTCTCTTGCCTGAATGCGAGCCGTCATCCCTCCTCTGCGGAAGCAAGCTACAAGTTGGGACCAATTACGTCTTCGTCACTTTTAAAGGATTTTATTCACAGGCTGTCCACCAAGAGAACCAAGTACAGCGAATATCAGGGCAGTGATTTGTTTTTTGAAAACCAGGAATACGTGCAGGATGCATTATGGAGTATCACGGATGGTGACGGATTAACGGAAAGAGACTTGCAACATATTAGCCAACTACCCAGCAAGTAAAAAATAGTATCTTTTGAAAACGAAAAACCGGCTAGTTCTAAGTGAATTAGCCGGCTGCAATACTGGTAAAATGCTAATTTATGGGTGTTAGTTGCTGCACTACTTTGCGGGTGCTGCCGCCAATGGTTCCGTTGTATTCCATGGTTAGTTTGCTGGCCGTTAGCTCGGTTACTTTCACGGTACCCGAAAAGCCAGCCCCGCTGGTTTGGGTCATCACAAGTACCTGGGTCGATTCGTCGTAGGTCCAGTTGCCGCGCGCAAAAATCTGCGGATCACTCGCATCGCATTTGCTGTCGCCTTCTTCCAGCGTATAGGAGCCATCGGCATTGTACCGAAACACATCGTCTCTAACGCAACTCGCCAACGACCCATAGGCATCGGTTCCGTCTACAGTGGCTCCGGTTACGATCCAAGGTTTGGCCGAAATCAAGTTTTGCGGAGTCACTTGTTTGTCGTCCTTTTTGCAGGAACTCAGGGTTGCCATTGCACCCAAAAACAAAACGAAAAACGCAAACCTGAGCGAATCTGTAACTTGTAAAGTTTTCATAGTTTAGAAATTGAAGGTAAATGATGAATGATTTGTGTTGGACAAAGGTCTAAATCAAATATCCTTGGTACAATCCTGATTAGTAATGATTTTTCCATCCTCATTAATGAGGATGTCGCAATCCTCAATTTAGGGGAATTTTGATGTATGGTTTGCAAGAGTAAAAAGTATTGCAAAACTTAGGATGGCAAAACAAAAACGGATTCAAAACAGGCTTACAAGTGCAGCAAAACCATAGGCAAAGCCACATTGATTCTTTTCGATTCGTACGTATGAAAGTAGCAGGGATGTGGGGATTGTTTCTACTTCTGGTAACAGCACCCGTCATAAAACTCAAGGGACAATCCAAAATACAAGATAGCTTATACCAGCAACTAAGGCACGAAATGCCCGATACCAGTCGGGTGCAACTGTACATTGCCCTGGGCAAACAATACATCAATCAGCATCCGGATTCGGCCTTGCTTTATCTGAACAAAGCCGCCAACCTGGCGCAAACTATTGGCTATATCAAAGGAATCATCCGCGCGTACGCCAATCAGACGGATGTGCTCAACCGGCAGCTTGCGTTTGATCAGGCCCTGCAGTTGAATCGGAAATCACTGGCGCTGGCAAAAAAACATCGGTTGAAACAACAGATTGCCAATTCGTATCAGAATCTAGGAATCAGCTATTCGTACAAAGGCGAATACGAAACTTCTCTGGATTATTATCTGAAATCGCTGTCGATTTACGAGGGATTGCAGTCCAAACCCAGCTTGCAGATTACGTATTCTAATCTGTGTGCTTTGTATACGATCAACATTCGTGACTATTCCAAAGCCATTTACTATGGCGAGAAAGCCTTGCAGTTGGCTCATGAAAGCCAAGATAATACGGCCATTGCCTCCGCCCGACTCAACATGGGAGCGGCCTTGATGCATTTAAAAAAATATTCGGAAGCCAAAGTCTCTTTTCAGGAGGCCTATGTGCGATCCAAAGAGGCGTCCAATACCTATGTGCAATCCATTGCCTTATTAAGTCTGGGCGATGTTCAGCTGCAAACCCGGCATTACGCCGAAGCCATTCCGTTCTTTGATCAAATGCTACAGCTAACTCAGCAAACGCCAAACATAGCTTCACAGGCAATGGCATTTCGTGGATTGGCGGTTTGTCATCTCAATACCAAGCAGTTGCACAAAGCTCAACAGTATGCCCGCCAATCGGTGGAACTGTGCCGCAAACACAGCCTGCTCGAAATATGGGACCACAGTGCCTTTATCTGGTCTGACATCGAACTGGCCTTGGGCAACTTGAAAGGATACAATGACCTGTGGCAAGAAGGGGATTCGATTCAAAACCTGACTCTCACCGAAAAAAGCCAACAAAATCTGCGCGAGTTGGAAGCCAAATACGAAACCGGAAAAAAAATAGCTCTGATTGGGCAACTGCAAAAAGAAAAGCAGATCCAGCAGTTGAGCCTTAAACAAAAGAACACGCTTAATTATGTTTTCTCCGGAGCTCTCATCTCTCTCCTTTCGGTTGGTTTGCTCTTTTACAAAACCACCCGAAATCAGAAAATCATTACCCGCCAAACCCAAACCCTTCAGCAGCAGCGCATTCGGGAACTGGAGCAGTCACAGCAATTGCTTGCCGCCAATTCGATGATACAAGGCCAGGAAGTGGAACGCCGCCGCCTGGCACAAGATTTACACGATGGGCTCGGCGGCATGTTATCAGGCATCAAACTCTCTCTTAGTGATATGAAAGGTAATCTTATTCTCTCCGAAGAAAATGCGGCTCGGTTTTCGGTTTCGCTGGAACAGCTCGACAACACCATTCGCGAACTACGCCGCGTAGCGCATAGTCTAATGCCCGAGGCGCTGGTGCGGTTTGGATTGACGCGCGCCCTCCAGGATTTCTGCAACGAACTGGGCCGGGCGGCTCAACTGCACATTGATCTGCAAATCATTGGAATAGATACCCGCTTGCATTCTGACATTGAGATAACAATTTACCGCATTGTACAGGAATTGCTCAACAACGTGGTCAGGCACGCCAACGCCACCACGGTACTGGTGCAAATTGCGCAGACCGACGAACTGCTCAGCCTGACGATTGAAGACAATGGCCAGGGGTTTGCACCCGAGCAGATTTCGGAAGGCATCGGCTTGGCCAACATCCGCTCACGCGTCGACTACCTCAAAGGCACATTGGACATACAGACTGCGCCGGGTGCTGGCACGGCCATCAATATTGATTTTTTCATTGATTCATCTGCTACCGAATAAACCACCTATGGAACGAATAAAAGTATTGCTGATTGATGATCATCCCATGATTTTGGAAGGTGTACGCAGCGCACTCACTCACACCGACACCGTAGAAGTGGTGGGCTGTGCACTGACAGGCGCCGAAGGTTTGGATTTTTTGCAACGAACACCAGCCGAAGTAGTTTTGTCTGACATCAGTTTGCCGGATATCAACGGCATTGAACTTTGCCGCAAAATTCGGGATCAGTTTCCGGCAGTGAAAGTGGTTGCCTTGACCACGTTTAATCAGTATGACTACATTACCGAAATGATGCAAAGCGGCGCGGCAGGGTATGTATTGAAAAATGCGACCAAAGAGGAATTGGTAGACGCAGTGCTGGCGGCACATGCCAATCGCAAATACATCAGCTCGGATGCCACAAATACGTTGCTGCAACGGGTCATTGACCCTCCCGGCAAATTACCCAAGATTACCCGTCGCGAGCAGCAGATTCTGAAAATGGTTGCCGACGGGCTGACCAACCAGGAAATTGCGGACAAGCTCTTTATCAGTGTATTAACGGTTATCAGTCATCGAAAAAGCTTGCTGACTAAATTTGAAGTTGCGAATACAGCCGCTCTGGTCACCTTTGCCGCAAAGAACAACATGATTTGAAAACCAGGTTACTAGCAGTTAGCTTAAGCCATTAGATCTTAGCGAAAATTCAATTCAGGAAAAATGCAATAGTCTATGGGTTCCCTGGCAATACAGCTTTGAATACTAAAAGCCAATGGCTATCAGCTAAAATCTGAAAAAATAGTATGGTTGAAAAAGCCAAAACCTAGGGATTGAACTCCGGTACAGGCAATCCGAATTCCTGGGCCACATGCCTAATTTTCTCTGGGGAATTCAGTGTTTGCCACAACGTGGTTTCGGTCAGGCTGCCTTTCCGGCTGGCAAACAAAAGGGAACTGTAGAAAAGCTTGTGAGCTTCGCGGTTAAAATTTTCGCCGTGTTGCTGTTCCAATTCCCGTACTTTTTGCAAAACCCGCTGCATCAGTTCAGGAACAAGCGCTTTCAGTTCTTGTAACCAGTTGTCCAGAGCGGCCACAAAGGCTTGTACATCCTCTCTTTCCGAATCTCTGAAAGGTTGAATTTCCTCCTCGATCTTCTTGAAAAGAAAGGTTTTCCAGGGTTTGGCTTTCAAGACAGGCAATTGCCAGTTGTAACGTTCGTGCCCCCAGTGATTGGCGCGAGCCGGAACAGAATACACGGTAAAATCAGGCAGCGAAATAGCGGTCAATCGCATGCCATGACAAGCTCCGGTATCAATGCCATACACCGTATTGTGCCAGACTTGCGGCTGCTCGCCCACTACGTGATGACCAAAAACAATCGGCTTGGTTCCGGTGTAGAATTCGGGCCAGTAGTGCTCGGTTCCGTATAGGTTTGTCAGGTACTTTTCACCTGCGGTGGAGGCACACAACACCTCTTCTTTCTGTTCATACGCCTCCACGCCATTCACAAAGCCGCCATGCACGATAATGGCATCGGACGTTTTGTAGAAATAGGGAAGTTGGGCGGCCCACTCCAGAAATTCGCGGTATTGCTCTCCAAACTGTAGCTTTACGATTTCCTGTCCATAATGCAATACCTGTTTCAGGTGTTTGCGTTCATGATTTCCCATAATTACCTTGTGCTGAGGATGAGCCTTGAAGAACTCATACACTTTCACCGAATCGGGGCCACGGTCTACTATATCACCGACTGCTACTACAATATCCTTTTCCGTTACCTGGACCGCTTCCAATAATTGCATTAGCTCATCGTAACAGCCATGAATGTCCCCTATCACAATGTATCGTTGCATGTGTGGTCTGTGGTTAAAATAGTATTCTTTTCAGTATCAAAACCCTGCCATTCGTTGTCGCATCCATGCGGTTCATCATTCCTTTTCAGGCAATCCGCGTGAAAACAGCGCCTTGCGAGGAGGCGCCTACCGTCTCGTCCACTTCGCCCACTTCAAAGAATTCAGGCTCATACTTGAACTCGCCGGCAACGCGATTGGCCCATGCGGCAAACTCGGCACGTGTCCATTCAAAGCGGTGGTCTTCGTGACGGAATTTGCCAGCGGTCAGGGTTGCGTATTTCTGGTTGTATTCGGCATTGGGTGTGGTGAGAAACACTTTTTTGGGCCGTGCAAAACCAAAAACCGCATTTTCCAATGCTTGCAGCCGATTCACATCCAAATGTTCGATTACTTCCACCAATGTTGCGGCATCGTATCCCAGCAACCGTTTGTCTTTGTAGGTAAGCGAACCTTGGATCAACGAAATCCGGTTTCGCATGTGGGTAGGCAGGCGGTCAAGGCGTAGTTTGTCAGCGGCAATTTCAAGGCTGCGGTGCGACACATCCATGCCCAAAATCTCTTCAAACTGGTTTTCTTTCAGGAGAAGTTGCAATAACTTGCCTTCGCCGCAACCCAGATCCAGGACTTTTTTGCTTCCGGAAGATACTATTTTTTCACAAACCGTTTGCAGCCGTTGCTGATGCAGCGAAATGCGTTTTTGCCTGATGGCTTTCGTTTCGCTTTCTTCCGGCATCATTTCATCTTCCAGTTCGTCACCTTCTGTTTCCTCCTGTTGCATCAGAATGTCAAAAGCCTGTTTGGCGAGTTTGCCAATATTTTTCAAATACCGTTTGGCAATCAGCTCTTTTTCGGGATGGGCAGGCAACCAGTCTTTGCCTTTGTCCATCAGTTTCTCGATCTCTTGCTTCGCGACAAAGTAATGTTTGTCATTGTCCAAAACAGGAATAAGCACATACAAATGCGACAGCAGATCTTGCAAACGAAGGTGGTTTTTCAGTTTTAGCAGATAGTATTTGCTGGCTCCCCACTCGGGCACGGTTTCGTCAAGCACGTAATTTTCCAGTTCCAGTTCATACCCCAGTGGCTCAAACAACCGACGGATCAGCGATTCGCCGCCTTTGGCCGAAACAACGGCAATGGTTACTTCCAGCGGAAGTTTGACATCTACCAGTTCGGGTTTATCGCGGCAGGTACCGTTCATGGCGGTGCTAAATGCGCCAGACAATGCCACGCTCATAAACGAAGACGATACATACGGACGGTCGTTGACATAGTGTTCAAGCACAAAATTGTCGCCCGCCGGAAATTTGCCGCCACGAACCAATCCAATGGGATCAATGTCCAATACCAACGCAATGGTGCAGCGTTCTTCGGTAGCTTGCGGATAAAAAATATGGGCTTTGCCTACCGAAATATCAATGGATTGGACTTTCTGCGGGTGTTTGTAGAGCAGATACCCCAAATCAGTGGCGGGCTGATGGGTCGTAGAGATTGTTAAAAGCATAGTTGTCTGGTCGGTTTTGTGTTCCGAGAAAATAGTATCCGGAAAATAACAAAAACCCGCCGTAAGAAACAAAAGCAATCAAAACCAATTAATGTACTTCGGCCAGAGATGGCACATCCGCAGGCGACAAGGCCAATGGATGATTGGGAATATCCACTATAAACCTGCTGCCCTCGTATTGCACCGATGCCACCGAGATAGTGCCCTGCATGGCAGCAACCATTTCCTTGACAATGTAAAGCCCCAAGCCCGAACCAACCGACTTGTCAGAGGCTTTGAAGAACATGTCAAAAATGCGGGTCTGGTATTCGGGTGCGATGCCAATTCCGTTATCAACTACCTCTATATGAGCATTCTGCGCTGTTACAATCACCTTTACTTGCACAAACGCATTGGCACCAATAGATCGATAGCGGATGGCGTTTGAAATAAGGTTTCCCAGGACGGACCGAATGCGTTCTTCATCACAGTAAAAGGCAGAGGCTTGTTGCACATCCACTCTGAAGTCAATATCCTGCGCATTTTTCGCATAACGCATTCCTTCAATCAGCTCGTCAACAATAGACTGAAAATCAATGCGCTGCTGTTTTACAGCCAATTTTTTATTTTTGGCGTACTGGGAAATATTTACCAACAGCTGGTCCAGTTTACTTACACTTTTCCCGATCAGGCCTACATAAGCATCTCGCTCCAATTGGTCATGCTCTTCCTGAATCAACTCGACCAACCCCAAAACCGATGTGAGCGGAGCCCGCATGTCATGTGACGAACGGTAGATGAAGTTATCCAGCTCATTGTTGAGCTTGGACAGCATGTTGTTGGTTTCGCTCAGGTTCTTTTCATAATCTTTTCGTTGCGAAATATCGAGTACCGAGAAGGAAACACTTTTTACCTGTTGGTTTGAGTCGAAGATGGGAACAAAATGGATGCTGACCCAATAGTAGTTTTCGCTCACTTTTATCTCCGCATCGTTCTGAAAGTCTTTGCCAGTTAAGGCAGTTTTCCAGCCCTGCTCCAGTATGTCTCGGTTTTCCGGTTGTACATACGCAAAGTAATTGGCTCCTATTTCCAATTCGTAGCCGTATTCGTTCAGATAGAAATCAAAGAAGTTCTTGTTACAAATTTCAATGTTCCCCTGCTTGTCCAGCAACATAATCATCTGCGCATTGCTATCCAGTACGGCTTTGAGCTTTTCCCTCTCTTTTCCGACTACGTTGTTGCGAATTTGGGCAAAAATGAAAAAAACAAAGGCGTTTGTTGCCATTAGGGCCACTACCATGCAGAAGACAAATACAGAATGTAACGTTGTTTCCGAAAAAGAATCTGAATACCCCAGGGGGTGGTCCGTGTATTCGACTATTAGCCAGCATACCATGGTAAACAGCAACTGTACCGCAAACCATCCGTTCCGGCGAAAAGCCAGCGTGGTAAAGATGGAAAAGAAGAGCGGAAAATAGAATAAGTATACACCTGCCTTGGAGCCATACCAGGAGTCGTGCACCAAAATCAGGAGATTGATGAAAACAATTGACACAGAGGTGGACCACAAATAGCGTTCTTTGTAATGCAGGTAGAGATTGCCAACAAACAAGCCAACACCAAGTATACAGATTGCTGCCAGCCAATATACGCCCAGTACCACGTCAGCAACAGACGCCAGCACAAAAACACCCACACAGGTAATCAAAAACTGATAGTTGATTAAAGCCCGCAGCTGTTTGAAATGGTGTTGCTTCTTTAAAACGGGCTTGAGTAGGAGATAATCCTGAAAGGAATAAGAAGCCGAAGAATCAGACATGTTTTTTTTGAAACTAAATTTGTGCCTTACCAACAAATTATTTCATCAGTATCACAGTGTTAGCATTAATAAATTACACAGCTGTATAGGTAACCAAGTTACCTAATCTATTAGACAAACCTGACCGATGTCAGTACCAATGGCGGGGTTTTGCCATTCTCAAAGATACTATTTTACCGAGTGCGCTTTTAGCCAAAAACTATACTTTGACTTACGAACAAAGCGTTATTTTGCAGAACGTGTCTGCACCAGATCAGCCAACAAGTCAATCCACAGCGGATGCGTATTCAGGCTTTCAACCAGTTGCCAATGTTTGCCACCATGCTCTTCAAACAGTTCTTTGTATTCTTCGCCTACTTCAATGGTCGTTTCCAGGCAGTCGGCAACGAAAGCGGGCGAAAACGCCAGTACTTTCTTAACGCCCCGTTTGGCCAGGTCTTTCACCACGTCTTCGGTGTAAGGCTGTACCCAGATCTCTTTGCCCAAACGCGACTGAAAGCAAACGGTGTATTTATCAGCAGGAATGCCCAACGCAACCGCCAATCGACGCGTTGTTTCAAAGCATTGAGCCCGGTAGCACTGGCGGTTTCCCATGTGCCACGTGTCGCAACAGTTTTCCTTCAAACATGTACCTGCGGCGTCTCCTTTCCGAATCTGCCGCTCGGGCAAGCCGTGATAGCTGAATACAAAATGCTCATACTCATGCTCCTGTATGTAACGGCGACCAATCTCGGCAAAAGCCTCTATGAACTTGGGATGATCCAGGAAATAGCTTACAAAACTCATTTCCGGAATAATCTGCCAGCCTTGAATCAGTTCCATTACTTTCTGCTGCACCGAACCTGTAGTGGCCGAAGCGTATTGAGGAAACAACGGAATCACGACTATTTTTTCCAATCCGGCATCTTTCAGCTGATTTAACGCACTTTCAATACTCGGATTCTGATACCGCATGCCCAAAACTACTTTGTATTCGTCGCCCAGTTGTGCTTGCAATAGTTTCACTACGTCTTCGCTGTAATACTTGAGCGGCGACCCCCGTTCGGTCCAGAGCTGCTGATAAATCTTGGCCGACTTCGGAGCCCGAAATGTAGTAATGACGCCATTGACCAATAAAAACCGGGGCACATAGGCAATGTCGATTACCCGCTCATCCATGAGGAATTCCCGCAGGTATTTCCGTACATCCGGAACCGAGGGGCTGTCGGGAGTGCCTAGCTGCACCAGCAGAACACCAATACGGGCTGGGGTTTTGGTCTTTTCAGGGATACTATTTGAGTGAGCAGAGGCGGTTACTTGTGGCATAAGGCAATTGGTTTGAATCAAATGCCAAAATAACTGCTTTTTTGGGAAAAAAGTTGTGTCTTTTGTCTGACTGCTGGTGAGCCGCGAAATATTATTTGATTGTCAGGCCAATAACCGAGCCGGAAAGTAGAGCCGAAACGTACTTCCCTGGTTAATGCAGCTGGCTACGTCTATCTTGCCCTGATGGTTTTCCATTACTTTCCGACAGATTGACAATCCGATGCCCGTGCCTTGAATTTGTGTATCCAGTCGTTGAAACAACTTGAAAATACGCTCTTTGTATTGCTCATCAAATCCCTGCCCGTTGTCGGTTACCTCAATCACAAAAAACGTGTCATCCTGCGCTTCCGCTTCTGACGCTTGGTAGGGCAGGTAAGTTACTTGTATTTCGGGAGGTACATCTTCCCGGCTGAACTTCAGGGCATTTCCAATCAGATTCATAAACAGTTGACGCAACTGAAACGTACTTCCGTAAATGGTTGGCAGATCGGCGAATGTTATTCTGGCATGGCTGCCCGTCAATTCGTCTGCAAAATGCTCCACCACTTCACCAAGAATCTGATTCAGGTCGGCTTCGTGACTGTACAGTTGCTCGCGGGCGGCTACCCGGGCGTAACTCATGATGTCGTCCAGCAGCGACTGCATACGCGTTGCCGAGTTGTTCACTTTGTGCAAATCAGCGACTACGGCTTCGGGCAGGTCATTCATGTGCATCATCCGCGAAGTAAATACCCGTATCTTACGCAGCGGTTCTTTCAAGTCATGGGCACTGATCCAGTTGATGTTTTCGAGTTCTTCATTAGACCGTTTCAGTTCTTCAGCCAGCACTCTCTGTTTCTCTTCTTCCTTGCGCAGATAGTCCAAATGCAAATGTTTCTGCAAAGCCGAGGTAAACAGATGGGAGGCATTGATCTGATAACTATGCCACTGGTCGCTGATATTCCTGACGATCTGCTTCCAGGCTTCAAATGAACTTCGAGGCGTCAGTTGGAGCGTCAGGGTATCGCGTTGTACGGCTTTTTCCGGATTGCCAGCCCAGATAATTTCCTGCTCCAGGCCGGGCTTGGCCCACAGGATGCAGTCTTCGGTAGCATTTGACAAACGATGGTAAATCAGTCCGGAAACCACTGAGGCAAACGATTCGGAATCCGGAAAAAGATCCATCAGTTTTTGCGTAATCAGTGATCCCTGGGTGGCATTATGAGTCAGGAAATGAACTAGCGCCATTGCCTGCTCGTCGGTCAGAAGGTTATTGCTTTGGTACAAGGTGCCGTTTACGTAAGCGATCACAGTCTGAGCCCCTGAAATATCCAGCATACGCGGATCGGTGACGATTTCCTGCAAGGTCAGATCGTTCTGATGCAAATCTCTCAGCAACAGGTCCAGTGCACCGTCTACCCGGGCAATTAACTGCAAGGATTCGGCCCGTTCGTGTACCTCCAGCTGCGAACTCAGCACCAATCCATACAGCAGGGCAGCTTGCCGCTGGCTGGGGCTCAAGCATTTGGAGCCGTTGTGGTGGCAGGCAATCAATCCCCAGAGCTTGCCGTCTTTGATGATTGACAGCGAGAAGGAAGCGCCGATACCCATGTTCTTCAAATACTGGATGTGAATAGGCGACACACTGCGCAACACCGAATCCGACAGATCGATTTGTTCGGGCGGCAAACCCGGCTCATCGCTGGTTAGCAGCGGTACCGGCTGAGACTGCACATCGGAGATGATGCGCAAACGGTTGCGCAGGTAGAGTTCTCTGGCTTGTGGCGGAATGTCACCGGCCGGATAACGCAATCCCAGGAAAGGTTCCATGTCTTCATTGACAGCTTCGGCATAGACTTCGCCACTGAAATCAGGATGAAACCGATAAATCATAACCCGGTCAAATTCGAGTTTCCTTTTGATGTAATCGGCCATCGACTGGCACAGCAACTGTAAGGTCTGGGGCTTTTGGACCAAAGCCATCAGCTCATTGATGTCCGTCCGGGCAGCCGACAAATCGTCTGACAGGTCGCCGCATTTTTCAAACTCAAGCACATACCGGTGGTAGATTCGGTATACCGACAAATGATAGTACACCTCGTGGTGCTCGATTAGCAGTGTCTGATGGATCTCCGATTTTTCTCTGCTCAGAAACGAAACCAACGTGTGATAGTGTCTTTCGAAGAGGCTTTGCAAGGAAGCGCCGAGCACCTGCCCCGGAGCCAGGTGCGTAAATTCCTCAATATTCGCGCTGCAGTGAGTAATCTGTTCGGAATCAATATCTAAAGCAAGCAAATAACCGTAGGATTGAATCGTACCTGGTACATGGATAGGTTCCTTATCGCAGGAATCTATGGTGGCATAGGTCTTATTCTGCAGATCTATAACTGTCTTCTTTGTCATGCTTCTCTTGACCGGGTTCGTTGTTAAGTTCATGCAACTGCATTCAGTCTGATGCAATCACACATAGTGAATGAGGGGGTTTCCACAAGGGAAGTTGCCAAGAGACGAGAAAATAGTAGGCTGCAAAAATGAAAAACCTCTCGATTTCGGGTGATAGGTTTTGCTTTTAACAATCGTTTACCATTTACGAATTGACAAAGCTTCAGGCTAAAAAATCATTCCTTCTGTTGATATTTCTTCGGTAAACAGGGCCAACCGCAAAGGTTATGAATCCAGCTGTAAGTGATCTTTTGTTGCTTGAGCAAGTTTCTGAAACAATTGGAAGGCGTCGTTGGCTCCCTGAATGATCTGCTCACCCAGCGATGCAGACTGATCGAGCAAGAATTGTGAAAACGCCTTCCATTTAGGCCCCGTCTCTTCGCCGTATACGCCATAAAAATAAAAATATGGGATGGGTTGCAACGCGGTGCTTTTGCGCAGGTGCTTTTCAATGACTTTTCCACCCAGTGTGGATCCTTCGGCCACGTACCAGGCGCCTACCAACTGCCCCCAAGTCCAGTCAGCAAACAGGTCTTCTACAACCGGTTCGGGCAGATGCACTTCAGCTAAGTCTTTTTTTAAGGCAGACAGTTTGCAACGCGACTCAAAATCAGGCAGTTGCGAACCAGCATTCCGATTTATCAGTTCCGCTTCCAAGGCGGCGTGAAACTGAAAGTGGGTAAGCAACAAGTGTTTGTATTCGTTCAGTGACAAACTGCCTTCCATGATCTGGCTGGCGTACAGTTGCGATTCGGTTTGTTGGTGCAGATCGGCAGTGGATTGCTTGAGGTCATTCAAAAAAATCATAAAAACGGAGCTAGACAACACAAATATACTTTCGGGCAATTCCTCGCCCGGCGTTTTCCAAACGCATTCTATTCTTGTTAGAATAGCAATTATAATTCCCATTCCTTTTCGGCAACTCCTTCCGGCAAAGGTTAGTTTTACTGCGTTACCGCTCTTTAGAGTGTAGACTTTATTACACAGTAAGGGTTTTGCCTCTAGAAAAGATACTATTTCTAGGCTTCTGTTGACAGATGGTGCGTAAATCCTTTGGCTACCAGTTGTTCGTAAGCCTGCCAGACATTCGCAGGGATTTCCTGGTAGGTCTGAAAGCCTTTGGCCGGGTAAATGCGGATCCGTTGCAAGTCGCCAATCATGATGTGAATGACATCTTCCAGCGAAATGTCGGCATTGGGGTAATCTTCAAACGCAATCTGCGGCGAGGTGACCCGGATGTCTATTTCCGGTCCCGGCCATTGCTTTTGAAACGTTGCCAAAGCACGGCGTTCCATATACGGTTTCTGCACCAGTATCATTTTCTGCACCGCTATGTTTCGCTGCTTCAATAAAGCATGAGTCATCGCAATGTTCTGTCCGGTGTTGGTAGAGCGGTTTTCAATGAGGATTTGCGAGGCAGGAACCCCCATTTTCTGGGCTATGTTCGCAAACAGGTCAGCCTCAGGCTCGGCAAAAACGCCTTCTGTCAACCGTCCTAATCCACCCGAAAACGCAATCCACGGCGCATATCCTTCCAAAAACAACTCTGCACCCCGCTCGGCTACCCGTGTATCATGGCTCCCAAGTACCATAATGCAATCCGACTGTTGCAAAAGATGATTCACGTGGTGGTATTCCCAGATGCGTTTGGCCAAAGCCAGGGTTTCGGAATCTAAAACCATACTATTTTGAAGAGTGAAAAGGTGATGAACCCGCTGAAATGGGGCCGGGCCTGGGTCGAAAATGGATAAAGTGCAGCAATTTACGGCTACCTTTTGAATGCATATCGAAAATTTTTCATTTTTTTATTTTAATTAGGGGTTATATCTTGTGCCTCTGCCAATCAGTGTTTTCTCTCTTTTCTAACCACACCACGTATGCCGATTGTATTCGCCTTAGCCGGAATTCTCGTTCTCATTTTGCTCATATCCTATGTAAAACTTGACACTTTTATTTCGTTTATTCTGGTTTCGATAGGGTTGGGTTTGGTAGCGGGATTGCCCGTGGAAGCAGTGGGAAAATCCATTCAGTCGGGCATTGGCAAAACACTGGGCGATCTGATCCTCATCATTGGTTTTGGTGCCATGCTGGGCAAGATAGTGGCCGAAAGTGGCGCCGCTCAACGCATTACCCAAACCCTGATCAAGATTTTCGGTCGTAAATACATCCAGTGGGGGGTGGCACTGGCAGGGTTCGTGATCGGCATTCCGCTATTTTACAACGCAGGCTTCATCATCATTGTGCCGCTGATTTTTGCCATTGCATCCGTAGCGGAACTACCTCTGCTGTACATTGCCATTCCGATGTGTTCGGCATTGTCGGTGGCTCACGGGTACCTTCCTCCGCATCCTTCACCGGCAGGCATTGCCTCACAGTTGCATGCTGACGTAGGATTGACACTGATTTACGGCATTCCCATTGCCATCATTGCCATTATCATAGCGGGTGTCTTTTTTGGCGGAACTCTCCGAAGCTTTGAAATTGCCAAAGGCGAAACTCCCGTGCAAACCGTTCTCAAACCTGAAAACGAATTACCCGGTTTAGGCATCAGTCTGTTTGTTGCCCTATTGCCATTGGTGTTGCTGTCTGTCATATCGGCCATCAAGGGATTGGCGAGCCAGTCTCTGATCATCCGTCTGTTGTCTGAGCCTTACATTGTCATGCTTATTTCCGTGCTATTGGCCGTGTATCTGTTGGGGCTTCGGCGGGGCACACCCATGAAAG
The DNA here is from genome assembly GCA_963520985.1 of uncultured Sphingobacteriales bacterium. Lineage (GTDB taxonomy): Bacteria > Bacteroidota > Bacteroidia > Cytophagales > 172606-1 > Xanthocytophaga. The sequence goes on along the minus strand of CAUQTA010000007.1, from coordinate 136,541 downwards.
TTCTGATGAAACACCTGGAAGAATCGTTCAAGGCCATTGCCGTCATTTTATTGATTATTGCTGGGGCCGGAGCGTTGAAGCAAGTATTGGAAGATACCGGAATCAGCAGCTACATCGGCGAACAACTCAATACATTGCCTGTTTCGCCGCTGGTGCTGGGTTGGCTCATGGCAGGAGCCATCCGGGTATGCGTGGGCTCGGCAACAGTAGCCGGTTTGACGGCAGTGGGCATTCTGGCGCCGATGATTCAGCATTCGGACGTCCGTCCCGAACTCATGGTATTGTCCATCGGAGCAGGCAGCCTTATTTTGTCACACATCAACGATGGGGGTTTCTGGCTGTTCAAGGAATATTTTAACCTGACGGTAAAGCAAACGTTGCGCACCTGGACGGTGATGGAAACGCTGGTTGCCATTGTAGGTTTAATAGGTGTGCTTCTGTTAAATGCCATTCTGTAAACGGCAGGTTTTGCCTTTTTCAATGATACTATTTTTATTCTGGGACCTTTGGTGTCCTGACAATCAAACCATTTACGTAATCAAATGAATTCTCACTGGTACGAAATTGACAATGTGGACGAACTCGACTCGCCTTCACTCATTATCCACAAGGACCGCATCGAGCAAAACATCCAAACCATGATCGGCATTGCCGGAAGTGCAAAACGACTGATGCCGCACGTGAAAACCTACAAAATGGCGGAAGTGGTGCAGATGCAGATCCAGGCGGGCATTACCAAATTCAAAGCGGCTACCATTGCCGAAGCCGAAATGACGGCCATGGCAGGTGCCTCGTTTGTGCTGATAGCGCATCAGTTGGTGGGGCCAAAAGCGGAACGTCTGGTGCAGTTGCAACAGAAATACCCAAACACCCATTTTGCCTCGCTGATCGACTGCCCCGAAATGGCGATCCATTTAAGTGAAGTCTTTGGCAATTACGGAATCACCACATCGGTTTTCATTGATGTGAACAATGGTATGAACCGCACCGGACATGCTGTTAACACAGCCCTGTTTGATTTGTACCAAAACCTTGTCACTGCTCAATATCCCCATGTCATGTGTGAGGGCATTCATGTGTACGATGGCAATTTACGGCAGGTTGATTTTGAAGAACGCAAACAAGCTGTCAATGCGGCCTTTGAACCGGTGGAAACGTGGCTGGAAAAAGTGAAAGCGGCTGGCTTGCCTGCGCCGATGGTGGTTTGCGGAGGCACGCCGACGTTTACCAGCCATGCCTTGCACGCTGGTGTGTTGTGTAGCCCTGGCACATGTCTTATTTCCGATTGGGGGTATGGCCATTCGTTGCCCGAACAACCGTTTTTGTGGGCAGGAGTGTTGCTTACCCGCGTCATTTCCAAACCCAAAGAAGGCTATATTACATTGGATCTGGGCCACAAGGGAGTGGCAGCCGAAAACCCGCTGCCCAACCGCATTTCGTTTCTGAATCTAACGGATTATGAATTTGTTTCGCAGAGTGAAGAACACCTGGTGCTTTCGGTAAAGGACTGGAACAACGTTCAGATAGGCGATGTATTGTATGGGATTCCGTACCACATTTGCCCTACGGTCAATCTGTATCAGGAGGTGTATGTTGCCGAAAACCAGCACGTTTCCCAAACCTGGCAGGTAATTGCCCGCAGTCGGAAGATTTCGGTTTAAAGCATCCTATGGATGCTACTCCGAATAACATTCGGAGCTACTAAAGCCTCACCCCCAACCCCTCTCCCGTGGAGAGGGGAGCTAAGTTACACGGTATAGAAGTCCCTTCTCTGTAGGAGAAGGCCTGCCTGTCGGCAGACAGGGACTTAGGGATGAGGCTTCTTTTTACTCCCTCCACGGAAGGGGCTGGGGAGGCCTATGTTTTACAAAGACAAAACCTCCTGTTTTCTGACATATCTTTTTACTATTCAGACATTTTTTTGTAACTAACCAATTCTTTTGGCGTCGATACGTCTGCGTACTAAACAAAGCTATGTTATGGAATTAAAACAGATTCGTGAGTTTGGCAACATCGAATTTTTGGCCAAGCAGATGGTGGAAGGGTTTATCACCGGACTGCACAAATCGCCTTTCCACGGTTTTTCGGTTGAGTTTGCCGAGCACCGGCTGTACAACACCGGCGAAAGCACCCGCCACATCGACTGGAAAGTATACGCCAAAACCGACCGGCTGTTTACCAAACGATACGAAGAAGAAACCAATTTGCGGTGCCAACTCTTGGTCGATGTGTCGCCGTCCATGTTTTATCCGCAGGACAACAAAGGCAAAATCACGTTTTCAGTGATGGCGGCAGCCTGCCTGGCGTATCTGCTTCAGAAACAGAAAGATGCAGTAAGTTTGTGCACGTTTTCGGATAAAGTCATTACCCATACCCAAACCAAATCCACGCCTTCGCACATTCATAAGCTGTTTTTGCTGCTGCAAACTCTGTTGCAGACCGACAAGCCTGTCGGTGGTACCGCCGTAACGGAAGTGTTGCACGAGATTGCCGATAAAATTCCGCGTCGGTCACTGGTGATTATTTTCAGCGATATGTTTGACAACATCGCCCACGCCGACAAGCTTTTCTCAGCCTTGCAGCACTTGAAACACAACCAGCATGAGGTGCTGCTTTTCCACGTCATTGACAAGAAAACGGAAGAGGAATTTGACTTTGATGACCGTCCGTATGAGTTCATAGACCTGGAAAGTGGCGAGCGGCTCAAAGTACAGCCTGCTCAAATCAAGGAATATTACCGTGAGTCGATCCATAAGTTCAACACTGAACTCAAACTCAAGTGCGGGCAATACAAAATTGACCTGATCGAAACCGACATTGCCGAAGGCTTTGACCACATTCTGAAAGAATACCTGGCCAAACGAGCCAAAATGCGGTAGGTATTTTTTAACGCAAACACATCTATAGAAAACAACCAAAGAAATAGTATCTCCGGCAAGTCCAAAACCATCAACCCATCAATAATCAACCCGTTATTTAGTAGCTATGGCTGAAAAAACCTATCTCGAACTATCCGAATCGGACGGTTCACACAAATTTTATGAAGTCGAAATAGACGGCACCGCCCTAACCATTCGCTACGGTCGCATTGGCACCGATGGCACCAAACAATCCCTGAGCTTTGCAGATGCAGCTGCTGCTCAGAAAGAAGCCGAAAAAAAACTCAAGGAAAAGCGCAAAAAAGGCTATGAAGATGCCGTTCAGGGTGTTCGCAAAAAACGCAAAATCACCCGCCGGTTTGTAGAAGCTACACCCACTTCTACCTCTTCAGTTAGCAACTCTACCCGTTCCAACAACTCATCGTCTTCGCGTAGCCGAGTTGCAACGCCTCCTCAGCCCAAAGTAAAACTCCCCACCGTGTGGCAATTTGGCTCAGAAGCCATGGCATTTGGCATTTCCATCAACGAAAACTCGTGCTGGGTTGGCAATCAGGATGGGCGCATATTCAAGCTTTCGCATACTGGCGAAGTACTGGAACAGTACAAACTCCGCGACGGAGTAAAGTGCATCGTAGCGGATAGCGAATGGATTTACGCCGGTTGTGACGACGGCAATGTGTATGATCTTACCGGCAAACTGCCGCGTATTGCCTACGAAATCAGCGACGATGTGGATATTTACTGGCTGGACGTACAAAATGGCTGGCTGGCCGTATCGGACGACAACGGCAATGCGGCCCTGTTTGACTACGAAGGAAATCAGAGCTGGCGCAAAAAAGGCCGTGGAGAATCGGCGTGGATGGTGCGGGTCAATTTTAACGGACAGGTATTCTCCGGCGATTCGGCGGGTGTTACCTGTTACGACGGTTCTGGCAGCGAAGTATGGCATACCAAAACCGGACCTGTGCTGTTTGGTTACCAGGACAAGTTTGTTCTCTACGCTGGTACCAGCCGTGCCAATCTCGTGTGCATGAGCAAGTCGGGCGAGATTCTGCAAACGTTCAATACGGATGCATCCATGTATTCGTGTGCCGCAACCGAAGACGGCAAGTACGTATTTGGTGGTGATAATCAGGGACATGTCTATTGCTTCAATGCCGACGGAACGCGTTTATGGAAACTGGCCACCGGGTTGGGTTCGGTGCTTTCCATGCAGCATTTCAAGGACAAGCTTTACGTGGTTACCACCTTTGGCTACCTGGCCTGTGTGGATGTGAGTGAAGAAGCGATCCAAAAAGCACAGGCAGGTGACACGCCTACCCTAAACGATATTAAAGCACCGGAAGCGGTAGCCGTAGCCCAAACCAATTTGCTGGAAGTGGCTTCGCAAAATACGCAAGGCATTCGGGTACAATGCATTAGAGAAGGCGGCAAGTTGCGCGTCAAAGTACTGTCAGACGGATATCACAAAGACTGGTACGTGCAGTTTCCCCGTGACATTCGGCAGGAAGGCATGCAATACATTGTGGAGGAGTTGAAAGAGTCGGCACAAGGTGGTTTTTACCGTGTATTGGGCAATATCTTTAAGATTGAATAAGGGCCTCATCCCTAAATCCCTTCTCAGAAAGAGAAGGGACTTTTGATTCGTGAAACTTAGCCCCCCTCTCCACGGGAGAGGGGGTTGGGGGTGAGGCTTTTTCATTTTTAAAACATACTATTTTCCTGAACTTTTTTTCTTGTTTTTCTATCCAAAACTCCTAGTTTTGGAAACTTATACAGTATCATCTCAGTAGAAAACAGAACCTGAAGACTGTCTCAATCAACCAGATATTTTTAGTAAAGAGTATTTTTTTATGGCTGATAATTCAACCGCATTACCCGAAGAAACCCGCCCGCGCGACCGGCAGGAACTGTATGACCGCATCCGGCAAAGCTCCAAAGAAAAATTTATTTTAGATGACATGATTCGGCTGGGTTTCTGGCCTAAAAATGAAAATGCCCCGTCAGTTCCCGAGCAAATCATTAACCGTGAAGCCGAACTGAACGGAGAAATCCGGGCCATTTTGACTGAACAACGCCGGGTTGCCAACCCAGAAGCGTTGCTAAAGGAAATGCGCAAACAACGCATGGCCGAGTCGAAGAAAAAACGCGAAGAAACTAAACAACGCCGCGAACTGGAACGCAAGGAACGCGCCGAACGGTGGAAGCAACGCAAAGAGAATGAAATTTTATATGCCGGAAAAGGCTATTCGGGTGGGTTAAGCCATACCGAATCCGACACGCAGAAATTAACGGAGGCGGGTTTGCCGATTTTTCAAGATCCGGCTTCGCTAGCCAAGAGTATGAATCTGAGTGTCAACGAACTACGGTTCTTGTCGTTTTGCCGGGGCGTATCCAAAACCAGTCATTACCGACGCTTTCACATAGCTAAGAAGACGGGAGGCAAGCGGCTCATTTCGGCACCCATGCCACGCCTCAAAAAAGCCCAGTACTGGATTTTAAATAGTATCTTTTCCAAGACGCAAACCCACCCTGCGGCGCATGGATTCTTGGCACAAAAATCCATTGTGAGCAATGCATTGCCACACGTAGGTGCTGAAGTTGTCATCAATCTGGACCTGAAAGATTTTTTCCCGACCATTACGTATCCGCGCGTCAAAGGCGTTTTTCAAAAATTGGGTTATGCCGAATCAGTAGCTACTCTGATGGCCTTGCTCTGCACCGAACCCGAGATTGATGAAGCTCAACTCGATGGCGAAACCTGGTACGTTTGCTCGGGCGAACGTTTTTTGCCGCAGGGAGCTCCCACTAGTCCGGCCATTACCAATGTGCTGTGTCACAAGCTGGACTGCCGCCTGCAAGGATTGGCTCAGAAACTAGGATTTACCTACACGCGCTATGCCGATGATCTTACGTTTTCGGCCAGTGGCGAAGGCACCAAGAATGTGAACAAACTGAAAAGCCTGGTCTATGAAATTGTGCAAAACGAAGGCTTTCAGGTACATCCCGAAAAAGACAAAGTGATGCGCAAAGGCAGCCGCAAAGAAGTAACGGGCATTGTGGTAAACGACAAACCGGCTGTTGACCGCCCAACATTGCATCGGTTCCGGGCACTCTTGCACCAAATCGAGAAAACCGGAATCGCTGGAAAAACCTGGGGCAAAGGCGGCGATTTGCTTTCGTCTATCGAAGGCTACGCCAACTACGTCTGCATGGTGGATGCGGCCAAAGGCAAAGCCCTGAAAGAGAAAGTGAAGAAGATTCAGGCACAATACGGGTTGTCCAAACCTGCTACAAAAAGCTATCCCAAAGGCAAATACAGCCTGCAACCTGCCGACAAACAACCTGTATCACAGGCTACTCCGGAGAAAAAACCAGAAACACCCACAGAAACGAAAGAAAATCCGCTAAAATCGCTGATGAATAAGTTCTGGAAGAAATGATGCACTCATGGAAACGTAAGAGGTCTTACGTTTCCATTTTCCAAAACAGTATCTTCCGTAGAGTCAAAACCCGCCTTATTTTCAACAAAAGAATACGTCACAAATACACTATTGTTTGGATTCTTTTATGGTGTTCTCCACTCACTATGTACGCACAAAGATTAACGCAAGAGCAGGCTATCAGTTATGCAAATAAACTGTATGAGAAAGAAATTCTTTCCAAATTAGGGAAAGAGGCCTTAACCACATAAAATATCCTATTTTTAACTTACACAACCCATAGATTGATGATTTTTAACAAAAAGATGCAATGGAATCTCTTAAAATCATGCATTCTGGTTTCTTGTGTTGTCTTGCAATACTAGGCTTTGCAACTTCTTCCTGCTCGAATCATGTTCAGAAAGATACCACGTATGCATTGGATTCCAGTCAGTTTGTACATATACTCACCTACCTGAAACAAGATTCGGCACTACACGCGTTTTACGATTCTACGGATGAGTTTTATGAGTACAAGCTTAAACACAATGAATTAACCGGTGTAGACCTGGCCGTAGCGTGGAGGGACCACAGATTGAATCAGGGACCTTTCAGAGGTCTAAGCCAACAGGAATGGTTGAATTTTTTCGACATCAAGGCAACCGAACCCGAACAGATAAAGCGAAGAATTGAAGACTCTTTAGCAAACTTATGGAATACAGAAGTAAATTATCAGGTAAAAATCAATCATGATTGGGTTAAATTGTCACCCGGGTATAAAACCCATTTGGTAATCTTTTTTACAAGAGTAAACGCACGAGTTATCCAGACGCATCTCTTTCCAAAGATGTATTATGATGATGATCCTCAGATTATGGATTTTGCAGGGGGACAATTTCCTGTCTATACTTTCTTTTTTGACAAAGAAGGAAAGAAAATCATAAAAACGATTTTTGGGATGGTCACTCTTAACTAAGCCGGACGTTGGCATTTTGGTAAAAGCAAGAACTCAACGAAGGAGTAAAAGGTATAAACATATTGCCAAACAAGTTGTACCATGACTACTTATAGTTTTCGCTTCGAGAATAAAACCGATAATAAACAGTTGGCAATGAATGGAGACTGGCTTGACTCCGCTTTTCTTGAACTGATAAGAATCGCTCTAGAAGAAAATAGCATAGACAGAAACTATTATTACTGCATTACTGATGACCAAGATGGTGGCTATATCTTTCTAACGAAAAGGCAGTACGATTATTTAAAAGAACATCAACCTGAGTTGTTTCCCACCATAAAATAGTACCCCCGTAACTACCAAAACCCAGCTTATGAACCTGCGATTTGGTTACATTCCCTCAGCAGCTCTACTAATAAATAAATCACTGACAATCAGCTTGTAGGAATGCTAAGTACGTTTGTTTCTTTTCTCGAATCGCGTTTGATACGCCTGGCCGTTTGGATTCGCGGCAGCTTTCTGGTTCAGTTTTTCCGTGATCTGGTTTTGGTGCTCTGGCCCATCCGTCTGGTTTGCTTTATGCTGGTGATAGGCAGTTTTGCATTGCTCACCTTTGAGCAGCTTTCCGAAATCCTGCAAATCATGGTGGCTGAAGAATTCTGGACTGCCCGCGCTGTATTCCTGATAGCCTTCAGCAGTTGGGCGTATGCCAGCTGGTTTTCGGCCCGCTACTCGCTGGATGCCAATTGCTTATATGAATCCATGCTGAACCAGCGAGGAAATAGTATCTCCCTATTGCAGAAAACCCCCTCCTATCGGCGCGTCGTTTTTCTGATGGCGTTTGTGCCTCGTTTGCTTGGCCTGATTTGTCATCTAGTCATTATCGTGGCGTTTGCCCGCATCGAACCGTTAGGCAAGGAAGTAGCCTTGTACTCTGTTTTAACAGTGATCTATCTGGTGTTTGTCTTTTTTCGGAGCGAATCCGTTACGCTCAAATTTTCCATTTCCAACGCGTTTCGTTATTCTTATCTGCAACAACGGTTTGACCCATGTTCTATCTATACCTGGGACAAATTGCGGCCTGCGGAACGAAAATTCATCCGAACCAGCTTGTGGCTGAGTGGGGTTTTGTTTCTTTGTCTGGTATGTACGCCCCGGTCGTGGCAATTGGCTTTCTATGAAGAAACAACTTTGGTCGCATCTGCATATTCGAGCATGCATTTTCTGAATGCGCTGATTATCCTGCTGATTTCGCTTTTTGTGTGGCTTACACTAGGCATGTATCTGCAGCAACTCGCCAAACGAATGCGCATCCGACTGTTTACCAGCTTGTTGGTATTGATGATGCTTTTCAGTTTCCTGAATAACAACCACCAGATTCGCACCATTGCTCCATCTACTGCGCAGATTGCCCAACGCCCTTCATTGCCCGACTATTTTGCGCATTGGTACCGCCAAAAGCAGCAAACGTGGCAAAAAGACTCAACCATGCATTCGGATACTCTTCCGATTTTCATTATTGCCGCCGAAGGAGGAGGCAGCCGGGCGGCGTATTGGGCGGGTATGGCCTTACAGAAACTTTACCAGCAGTACCCCGAAGCGTATACGTATACCTTCGCCATCAGCAGTGTGTCAGGCGGCAGTTTGGGAGCAGCCATGTACCTTTCCTTTCGGCGCGACCTTCACAATCAGCCTGATACCGTTTCCCTGAAGCGTATGGTGAGCAAAGATTACCTCACGCCTGTTACCTCGGCGTTGCTGTACCCGGAACTGGTGCAGAAGGTGCTTCCTTTCCCTATTCCGATCTTTGACCGGGCTCGCTGGCTCGAAGACAGCTGGTCGCAGATGTACAAAAGCACGTTGTCCAAACCTACCTGGGATGAGTCGTTTCTCTCTCTCTGGCAGCCAGCCGATGCCTCCGCTCCATTGTTATTCTTAAATAGCACGAAAGTAGAAACAGGCCAGAAAATCCTGATTAGTGCCGTTCAGACTGATACGACGTACTTCAAAGATGCCATTGACCTGTTGAAGATTTCGGCTAGAGATTTGCCTTTGAAAACGGCGGTTTCGCTGAGTGCACGCTTTCCGCTGGTCACTCCCGGTGGGCGTATCCGCAACTACGCCGCCGACACGTTGTGGGGGCACGCCGTGGATGGCGGTTATTTCGAAAACACGGGATTGGGAACGGCCACCGAACTTTATCTTTTTCTGCAACAATTAGCCTCTCAGCAACAACTTAAGATTCGTCCGGTTATCATCAGTATCGTTAACGACGATTACAGTACCAGCGATCAGGTATCACGCAACCGTTTTTTGTACGAACTGCAAACGCCCTTGTCGGCTTTTTACAATGCTTGGGGAAGACGTAGTGTAGGAACCCATTTCATTGGCCGTCAACTGGTAGGCAAGTCCGATTTTATGACCATTCAACTCAACCGACGCAATGCCCGCATTCCGTTAAACTGGTATCTATCGCCTCGGTCGGTTAAAAACATGCAGCAGCAACTCGATCACTATTCTTTCGATAAATTATCAACCTGGTTGAGATAATGGAGCGGGGGGTTTTGCATTCACAGGAGATACTATTTCTCTGACAAGTGATTCGCTTTACTTCCTTTTACGGCAATCTATCCCTATTTTAAATGAGTCCGGGCTACAAAATTTTCATATATGAAAACCTTTATCCTGAAAATTTTGATATTTTAGCCATTCTAAATTCCATGTATTACTACTTACCGGCAAAAACCACCTTCCTTAAATGACCCAAATGCGTCTGTTGCTGTGCCTGTTATGGGTAGCCTTGGCGGCTCAGGCTCAGCCCGGTACACTTGTACTTACTCCCCAACAGACTACACCACTTGCAGTGGGACTATCCGCTTATCTATTTGAGGATGAAACAGGTAAGCTTACTTTTGATGACATCTTGCAGCCATCCATTCAAAAACGGTTTGTTCGGTCTACTCACAGCATCCCCACTTTTGCCAATACAAAAGCTACTATTTGGTGCAAGTTTACAGTTCAGAATCAGAGCCAGGAAGATTACCTGCTCGACCTGGCTTGTGCAGGTATCCATTACGTGGATTTTTACATTCCGGATCAGTCCAATCACTTCCAGATAAAATCAACGGGCTTTCTGGTTCCCTTTCATCAGCGTGATTATCAGCTCAATACATTCCGATACAAAGCCATTGCCGCCAATGATACGCAGCCCAAGACGTTCTATGTCCGGTTCCGTTCCGGTGGTACGCTGCTGCTTTCGTTGCAACTAGGCACAGCCAAAGCATTCATGCAGCAGCAGCACCACTACGACCTGTTTTACGGAATTTACTTCGGTGCCATGCTGGTGATCCTGGTGCTTAATTTTTTCATTTTCTTGTTTGTCCGCGAACGAGTTTATCTGTATTATGTATTATCCACGTTAGGGTTTGCTCTTTTCAATGCATCCATCAACATAGGCTACACCTTCGAATTTTTGTGGTCGGCATTTCCCTCATTCAACTACTATACGCACAGCTGGCTGGCTTTTGGCTGTATTTTCCTGATCGTATTTACGCGTCATTTTTTGGAAACCCGTCAGCAATTGCCTTTGCTCGACAAAGGGTTGCCAATCATTATAAGTGTATTCCTCCTGGTTATTGGGCTAAATTTGGTTCAGCTGTTTCGCATCAGTCGCATTTTGCTGCAACTCAATGCCCTGGCTATGATTGTGTACCTGGTTACGATAGCCATTATCAGCTATCGGCGCGGCACCAAACAAGCCCGCTTCTATATTCTGGGCCAATGCGTATTTTTGACGGGAGCCGTGGTGCTATCGTTGTTGGGTGCCAATGTCATTTCCGACAACTTCTGGGTACACAATGCGCTGCTCGTCAGCTCGGCGGTGGAGTCAATTCTGTTTTCATTTGCCTTCGCCGACCGTCTCCGAATATTGCGTGCATCCAAGAAGAGAATGGAAGAAGAACAGTTGGATTTGATTCAGAATCAGAATAACCGGCTGGAACAACTGGTGCAAAAACGCACCGAAGAAATAGCAATGCAAAACAATGAAATAACAGCACAGAATGAAGAATTGGCCCAAACCCAGGAAGAAATTGCGGCACAACGCGATATGCTGTTGCGACAAAACAAAAAGCTGAAAAAAGCCCAATCGCTTATCCGCAAATACAACCAGAACCTGGAAACCGAAGTATACAACCGCACCGAAGATTTGCAGAAAGCCAACGATACGCTCATCAAATACAACCTGCAACTGGAGCAGTTCGCGTTTATCACGGCTCACAACCTTCGGTCGCCGGTGGCACGCATTCAAGGCTTGGGCAATCTGCTGGAACTGCCCAATTTGAACACCGAGGAAAGCCATCGCGTGATGCGCGACCTGGTCACTACGGCGCAAAAGCTGGATGAAGTCATTAAGGATCTGAGCTTTATTCTGGAAACGAACAATGCGGCGGAGCCTACGCTTACTCAAGTGGTTTTGGAGGATGAAATGAATAAGGTTACATACCTGCTCGATGATGAAATTTTGCAGAGCGGCGCCTCTGTTTCAACCGATTTCAGCTTGGCTCCAACGGCACAATCGCAGAGCGTATACATTCATAACATTCTGTATAACCTGGTTAGCAATGCCATCAAATACCGCCATCCCGACCGACAGGCCCAGATCCGAATTCGTTCTTCGAAAAAAGACGGTTTCTTTTGTTTGATGGTGCAAGATAATGGCCTAGGCATTGACTTGGAAAATTATGGCACTCAATTGTTTAATCTCTACAAACGGTTTCATTTTCACGTAAATGGCAAAGGCATGGGCTTGTACTTGGTAAAAACACAGGTAACTGCGCTGGGCGGGCGACTGGAAGTGGAAAGCACCGTGGGCAAAGGAACTACGTTCTATGTCTACTTGCCTGTGTAAAAGAAACTTTTCGTTTTCAAGAAATAGTATCTTTTAAAAACGAAAAACCCCTCTACATGAGGGGTTTTCATCTATTTATCTTTTATCTCTTTCAGATCTTTCAGCGACACCGTCCCGCCCGGATACGTAAAACTCAGACTTTGCACACTGTTGCTTTGCGCCTGTTGCACACCGGTTAGCGAATAACCCTTAGTACTGTATTTGGTCCTCTTGCCGTTTTCCTCAATCTCCAGTACATTCTCGGAGGCGTAATAGGCGTAATGGTAATTGTTCTGGCTTCCCCGGAAAGCGGCATGCCGATGACTCTCCGGGCCGGTCTTAGCAACAATTTGTGCGGCAGTCTCGGCAGGCAAAGATGCTGCAAGAGCCGCTACATCTGTACAAAGCTGATACACCTTGTCTTTGAGGCTGTTGTTAAACATATCACCGATCATAATCATACCGGGTTGCCACTGACCCATGCCCCCCAGTTCAGGGCTGTTAAACTGGATCTGCGAACCGCCCGTCCGCTTAAATCCTTCCAGCAAGCCAGTTACTGTGGCTTCACTCACCTGGTATTTCAATGCGATTTCTTTTATGTCTTTCATGTTTGTTTTCGTTGTATGGTATACGATACTGACAATCCGTTTCAAATTATCGACATTGACTATCAAAATATCATACCAACCCAGGTTTGCAAAGATGACAGACTTCCAGTAGAAACGTCAGGAATCGAACCCGTACTTGCGCCACAGTTCCGGCATCGGAGCTTCCAGCGTAATTTCTTCTTTCTTCACCGGGTGAATGAACGTGGTGCGGCGCGAATGCAGAAAAATGCTTCCGTCAGGGCTGCTACGCGGATAGCCGTATTTCAAATCACCGACAATGGGGCTGTTAATGGCTTGCAACTGAGCCCGTATCTGATGGTGGCGTCCCGTCATCAATTGGATTTCCAGCAACTTGTATTTTTCCGAATTCTGAATCAATTGGTAACTCAACTCGGCGCGCAGGCTGTTTTTGATCTCGGTTTTGTGCGCTTTGGAGATATTGTTTTTTTCCTGCCTTGTAATCCAGTGCACCAGCTTTCCTTCGGGTTCAGGCGGCGTATTGGCTACCACCGCCCAGTACACTTTTTCAATCTGCCGCTGTTTAAACAGTTCGTTCATGCGTGTCAGCGCCTTGGATGTCCGGGCAAAGATCACCAGTCCGCTCACGGGGCGGTCAAGGCGATGCACCACGCCCAGAAATGCATCGCCGGGTTTGTCGTATTTTTGCTGAATGTACAGCTTCAACAAATCTTCTAGCGCCACATCGTTGCTTTTGTCAGTTTGCACCAAAACGCCACTGGCTTTATTGACTACAATCAGGTGGTTATCTTCGTAAACAATCGTAAAGGGCGGGATTTTGCCCGCTTCCGGGATACTATTTTGTGTCACAGACTTGGAATTAGATGGAATGAATTGCGAAAGTTACGGACTTTTTGGAGTATTAAGCGAGAATGATTACCATTAACTCAACTTATTTCGTTTTCTATACCTATGAAAAGCGTATTTTTTGGAATTGCGGTCTTTGTTGCCATTCTGTATTTAGGTGTCTGTTGTTACCTGTTTCTATTTCAGGAAGACTTCATTTTCTTTCCCGAAAAACTCAACCAGGACTATCGCTACACATTTGAGAATGAGTTTGAAGAAGTAACTGTCCAAACAAAAGACGGGCATTCCATTAACGGACTTCTTTTCAAAGCACCTGGTTCAAAAGGGCTTATTTTTTATTTGCATGGCAATGCCGGCTCGTTGCGTTCATGGGGCGGAGTGGCAAAAACGTACACGCAGTTAAACTATGATGTTTTTATCATCGATTACAGAGGCTTTGGGAAAAGCAGCGGCAAAATACAAAGCCAGGAGCAGTTTTTTGAGGACGTACAAACTGTGTATAACTCCCTTTTATCTTCTTATCCGGAAAACAGAATCACAATTCTCGGGTATTCTGTAGGAACGGGTGCAGCTTCTTATCTGGCAGCCACCAATCACCCGCAACGTTTGATTTTGCAGGCTCCTTATTTTAGCTTGAAAGATATGATGAAAAAGACCTACCCCATCATTCCAACGTTTCTTCTAAAATACAGGTTTGAAACCAATGAATACATCCAAAAATGTAAAATGCCCATTGTGATTTTTCACGGAAATCAGGACGAAGTGATTGACTATGCATCGTCTTTGCGATTGAAGCAGTTTCTCAAATCTACCGATACGCTAATTACACTCAACGGGCAAGGCCACAATGGCATGACGGAGAATTTAGAGTATAAAACATCGCTAAAAGAGATTCTGAAATAAGAAAAAATAGTATCTTTTAGAAAAGCAAAACCTGCTTATACTCCATGCATTTGTCAACTTTATTATTTCTGCTGTGTAGTACTATAAGCTTGGCGCAAGACACTTTGTATTTCAAGTGTCAAAACATCCTTTCTATTGATACCTTACAGACAAAAATATTATCTGCCTCGGGAGCGGAAATTTCTATGAATGAAGGTAAACAAACCCTTATCCCCTTTGCAAATCAGGTTGTTTTGAAGGTACAAGAAAACAATGTAGTAAAAGTGTTGCGTTACCCGGTCAAGCAAATCACTCTTCCATCGCTAAAACTTTTTAGTCTTGGTTTTGACGGTGCTCACTCTCCCAAACCACAAGCCCCATTGCATGTAAATGTGCGTGCGGTTCCAGATGGTAAATTTGTACTGCAATGTCCGAGGGATGCACGCTACAGAGCCACTGCAACGAAAGTGGAAGTGTGGCGCAAAGGAATTCTGGTTGACTTATTTGAAGGAGCAACTACCCAACTACTTAAAATGAAAGAAGTATGGCCAGGAGATGTGGTAAAAATTGAAGTGACAATGCTTGAACGTATCAATTAAAAAAAAGAATTGGAAAGGATAGAGTACAAGAAAACATTTACAATGAACCTGTGAACCATGCCACAACTAATTCAAACCCGACCTTTATTGACAGATACCCACTGGGTTTGCTTTGTGGTTCCGGGATTGTTTAGTCCGGCAGAATGCAACAAACTCCTTACACCAGAGGTGCAGAATTCGTTTCAGGAAGCCATCTCGCATTACCCTACCTATTACCGCAACAATGAACGGCTCGTGGTGGACAATGACTCGCTGGCAGCCCGGCTTTTTGCCAAAGTAAAACCGTATCTGCCTGAGACAATAGAGGTAAACTCGGAAGTAGAATCGGAAAATGGTAGCTGGAAGTTGCAAGAGCTGAATTCACGGTTGCGATTCTGCAAGTATTCGGCGCATCAGTATTTTCATCGGCATCTGGATGGGGTGCATTACCGGTCCGAAACGCAGCAGTCTAAGCTCACATTCATGATTTACCTGAACAACGCCAGCGAATTTGAAGGAGGCCGCACGTTGTTTTACCGTACCAAAGACGCTACCGAAATTTGGGCATCGTACATTCCGCAACAGGGCGATCTAATTGTGTTTGACCACAACATCTGGCACGAAGGCGAAGAACTCCAAAGCGGCGAAAAATTTGTATTGCGCAGTGATATTCTATACGAAAGAACGCAAACCAATACTGTTGCGCAACCTTTTATCGGGCATCTGGGCTACATTTGGAAAATACTACGACTGAATGCCCATATGTTTCTGAGTGGTGGCCGCGACAAATCCATCCGTATCTGGAATGCGGAGGGCCAATTGCTACAGATTTTGCAGGGTCACCAAAATTCCATTTTATGCCTGGAGAAACTGAATGAAGATGCATTTATTTCCGGTTCGCGCGACAAGCAAATCTGCCTTTGGCAACGGCAGGCCGATGGAAAATTTCAACTGACCAACACGTTTCAGCACCATTCAGCGTTGGTCTTGTCGCTGTGCCGACTGACCGGCGACTTATTCGCTTCCGCAGGTGGTGATGGCCGCATTGTGATCAGCAATCTGAAAGGGGAAATTATAAACACACTGGAAGGGCATACCAATTGGGTTTGGCAGGTTCGCTTGTTGGCAAACAATCACCTGGCATCCTGTTCAGAAGACGGCACCATTCACATCTGGAATTACCAAGCCGGCCAACTCATCTATACATTTACCGAGCCTTGTGCGGTTATCTGCATGGCGTTTGATGAACATTCCAGGCAGCTTTTCAGTGGAAATCTGGATGGCGAGCTAGTCATCCGAACACTGGATGAAACGTTTCGAGAGACGAAGCAAACCCGCATAGCATCACATCAGGGAATTATTCGCGATATACTGATCTGGGATGAAAACAGATTGGTTAGTGGCGGCGAAGATAATACTGTTCGTGTTTGGAATCGGACCAGTTGGCAATGCCTGGCTGAGTTTCCGCATCAAAACTTTGTTCAGTCGCTGGAACGACTGGAGGCAACTACCCTGCTCAGTGCCTCATATGATGGCAACATCAAACAATGGACGATAAAAAAATAGTATCTTCCGAAAATGAAAAACCCCTCTCCGCGGAGAGGGGCTGGGGTGAGGCTTTTTACGCTGTTACCGACAATTTCTTGCTGACAGCTTCCATTGCCTGGGCAAATTTCTGGCAACGTTCGGCGAGTTGCTCGTCGGTCCAGCCGATTTTGACTTGCACCGAAATCAACCGGCTGATCAGATTGTCGGTTTTGGGAATATAGCTGCGTATCTTAGACCAATCCTGCGGCTTCTCCTGCTCGTGAATCGGCATGCGGTTTACGGTAGTTAGGTTCACCACATGATCCCACTTTTTAATGTAATGGTAGTTGTTATCAAACCAGTACTGGAATCCATCCAGTCCAACGGCTTTCATTTCTTCCAGAGCCAAACGGGCAGCAGCTTCATCCGGCAGGAAGAACGACAGGAATGTGGCGGAATCGCCTGCTTCGTCGGTCATTTCGCGGAACTGGATGAACGGAAACTTGCTCAATGTCTCCACCAGTTTCGCCTTATTCGTACGTTGAATCTCGATAAATTGCTTGATTTTACGCATTTGCGCCAAGCCCACGGCGGCATTAAACTCCCCGATCCGGAAGTTGATGCCCAGCGCAGGGTGTTTTTCCATGCCGCGGTTGTTGCCAATGTGGTCGTGGCCGTGGTCAGAGAATACATCAGCGTTTTTATAAAGCTGTTCGTCGTTGGTAACCAATACGCCGCCTTCGCCGCAAGTGGTAATCTTGAAGAAATCGAATGAATAGCAACCCATGCGTCCCCACAAACCGGCCGATTTGCCTTTGTAGCTGGCTCCCAATGCCTGAGCGGTATCTTCGATCAGCATCACGTTATTGTCCTGGCACACTTTCATGATCTCGTCCATTTTGGCCATGGCACCGCACATTTGCACTAATAAAACGGCTTTGGTTTTGGGTGTGATACATGCTTTGATGCCTTCGGGTGACAAGTTCAGGGTTTCGTCAATTTCAGCGAATACCGGAATGGCTCCCATCCACAATACCGCTTCTACGGTAGCAATGAAGGTAAACGGAGGCACAATTACCTCGTCGTTGTACCCTACGCCACAAGCGGCCAAGGCGCACACCACGGCGGCACTTCCATTGCTTACGGCATGAGCATATTTGGCTCCTACAAAGTCGGCGACTGATTTTTCAAAATCGCGCGCTTTCCAGTGGCCTTTGCGTTCATTATCATGGTTGTAACGAAACATTACGCCGGTTTCCAGAACGTCCATCACTTCGCGACGCTCTTCTTCTCCAAAAAATTCAATTCCTGGCATAGCTAAAACTATTTTAGAGTGATCAATGAATCATTTTTTCTTTCACAAAGGAACGGCTTGCAACACACAAATGCAAAAGATGTACAGGATTGTTGATTGGCTCAGTATCAGATCGTTACTTATGAAAGAGTTTTTTCAATTTTGAAAGATACTATTTTCATTTCTGGTGGGCGTTAGTAAACCTTTTTCTGCGGCTTCGATTCCTCCTTATTTCACCATGCGTTTTTTAGCTTTTAGTACAGTTCCCCAGGCAATGGAGTAAACAATCGCCATTGTACCGAATACTAAAATACCAAATACGGAAATAATTTTCCATAGGAATCCATCTGAAAACCACAGAAAACCAAAAACAATGGTCAATACCCAAGAGCCCAGAAATAGGATGATAAGTATGGTATTTTCAGATTTTGCCAAAGCCTGAGCCATAGATTTTTCGTTTTCAAAAGATACTATTTTGAAATATGCAAACTACATCTTCGACAACAGCAACTTGCCGATTTCCGGAATGGCCAGCAGCTTTTTCAGGGAAATATTCTTGCTGTTTACCAATTCCTGCGCCATGAACAACCGCATGTCGTTGGGAACAAAATCGAGCAACAGAAACTGTTTCAGGTTTTCGGTCTGAGTTTTATCAATGCTAACGTTGTTCACAATGAGGTAGTTGATCAAACGGGTACAGATTACCGACAGGATGTCCAGTCGTTTGGTTTTCTGTTCCACTAGCCCGCGCAACTGCTTGTCGATGTTGTCAAACTTTTTGGCGTTGATGATTTCTTCCGGACTGATCAACTGATTGAGTTGAAGCTTCACGAAGCTCAAAAAGGCGGCAGCGGTTTCTTCATCCAGCGAGGCATCGGCCAACATTTTTACCAGCGGCAGGTTATCGGCCAGGTTGTCAATTTTTTCGGTTTCCTTGAAAAACTGCACCAGCGAACGGGGCGTGGTCCGGTTGCCCGTTACCATTTCCGGATAGGTCAGAATGAAGTTGATGCCACGCGGATCGATTTTGGCCGCTTCGGCCCAGCGAGCCCAGCTTTGCACCTCAAACTGCAACGTAATGTGCAGCATCCGCGTCAACACGGCATCGTCCATGGAAGTTACCGAATAATCGCCCCCGTCGGGGTTGGCAGTAAGCACAATGTGCCATTTGGCGGGCATCTTCCAGCTTACCAATTCGTAGTTTTGCAGCAATTGCATGATACCCCGCAAAATCCGGTCATCGGCCCGGTTCACGTCATCAATCAAGAAAATGCCGGGGCCTTCGGTGCGGGGCACCCAGTCGGGCGGGATGAAATGGGTCTTTTGTCCATCTTCATCAATCTTTGGCATGCCCACCAAGTCGCCCATTTCTTCAAACTGTGCCGGGGCGATGTAAACGAATTCGGCACCGAGTTGTTCGGCTACATTTCTGACAATCTGGGTTTTACCTACGCCATGTCGCCCCCAGATACAAACGGGAGTGGGTGGGTCGTTGGGCTTGGCAGGTTCGGTAAACGTATGCTTGAGTACATGTTCCAGAAATCCTTCCAACTCTAGACTGTTGCATTTGGAGCCGTAAGTAATGTAATTGAAATTCTGACTGTTCGGATTGTCATTTTTTGCCATAGCTACTGAATATACGGGGTTTTGTTAATTTAAAATATACTATTTGGTCTTCTTCCAATCCCTTGCGCGGAGTTGCGTAAGCTTTCGGATTTGCCCATAAACAACGATTCAGGTATGAGTTTTTTGCTTTCTAAATCCTACTATTTTTCCTGCAGACAGAACTTCGCATACTGACACATTTCCAACTAGTGTTCCGGAAGGTTTTGAAAAAAAGCACAGAAACTATCTCCACAATTTCCTTATTTTAATTGCAACAAGGTGTCGCCGTATTGCTTTTTAGTGCCAATATGCGGCACTTTTGCCTGGTCGGCGGTGCTCACGCATAGCCACTGCAAGGCCGGACATTGCTGTAGCCAATCCCAGTTCTTGATTTTGCACCCTTTTACGGTCAACTGTTCCAGGTGAGGCAACTGGCTTAAAACGCTGAAATCATCCATGCGGTTGCCTGACAAATCGAGCGTTGTCAGTGATTGTACCTGTATAATCGATTCAGGAACAGTGGTTTTACAACCGTTCAGATAAAGCATTTCCAATGAGGGTATCTGCGCCAGCAAAGGCAACACCTGTTGCATATCCAGCTCGGTATTCTGCGAAAGTCTCATGGCTTGCAAACCCGGAAAAAGCAAGATGTTTTCAGATAACGTTTGGATATCCAGCCGACTCCATGACAAGGTAAACCGGGTAGTGTCGTGGTACCTTTTGTAGCGAACGTAATCCAGAAAGTGTACCATCAGCAAGAAGTCGGTCCGGCTGATGTTTTCGTGCTTGCTCAGGCGTAATTCAAAATCGGTCCGTTTGTAGCTGGTTTTGCTCATCAGAGGCACAAATGCTGCACTGCCAACTTTGATGTACACTTGTTTTGCTTTCTTGCGGATGGTGGTTTCATAATGTGCCAATGCAATGGCGGCCACCATGCTCTGCACTTCGCGGGTGGCTCCGCCATTCTGAATCATTTCAAAAGCCAGCATCAGGTTATCGGCTTCTTCACTCGCCAACAGCCGAACAATGCTTTGACTCAACTCTTTGTTTTCGCTTTCAAGCAGATAAGGCGTTTCCAGAAAATGCAGAAACTCGGTTAGTTGCTCCTCCACCACAAACGGTTTCTTTTCCAGCACCACCTTTTCGACAAATTCCCACGGGCTTTTGCTATGCAAGAGATGCACAGTTTCACCCTCTGTTTTTTCGTCCAGACTTACACGCGTAGCTTTTAGCTTTGCTTTGAGTGCCGTTTTGGTAAGCGACGACAATTTGTCGTATCCGGCCAGTACAGTCGGAATGCCTGCCTTGTGTCTTTCCAGCAAATGATTGACGGTGCGTTCTTTTACCCGATTCCAGCTTTTAATCCAGCACAAAAACAACAACTCCCGCTGTGCATCGGGTAAGGGCTGTGCCGCATATTGCTCCCGAAACGTATTGCATTCCTTGTATCCGGTGCTGCGGTAGCTGAAAAATTTCACATTTTTGAACCGGCAGAAGAAAAGCGGCAGGCTGGTCGGATCTTTGAAAACGGTTGATATCAGTTCGACGGTTTCCAGAAAATCCAGCCCCAGCAAGGCATCGGTCAGCGCCTCGTTTTTCTTGGGATAAAAGTTGAACACTTTCTTTAGCTGGGGAAACGTACGCAGTAGCTTTATCATTTCAGGGACGGCAAACGGCATGGTGGTGTACGACGACAAATCCAGCGAATGCAGGGCGGGCAACTCGGACAACCGACTAAACCACTGAAAATCGGTGGTTTTAGGCGGCTGCATATACGTTAGTTTCGTCAGCAAATGCAACTGATCGGCCACTTCGGCCAGCCCGCCGGTATGGGGGCCTACTTTCAGAACAAGCTTTTCCAGTTGGGTTGCATTCTGCCAGTCGGTGGGCAGGTTAAACGGCCCTTCGATCATTAACCGCAGCGATTTCAGCTTGGGCAGCATGGCAAACGTAAAATCGGCATTGTTTCGCAAATCCAGGTCGTAACAGCCAATCCAAAGGTGCTCCAGTTGCGGACAGGCTTTCAGAATTTCTACCAGCGAACGGGGCGTGTCTGACCCGGCAAAGAGGGTGTGCGTTCTCTGGTAAACGTTGTATTCAAGATCGGTGTAATTACTTTTCTGGAACTCTTCAAAGGTAACGGGGTATTTTTGATACGTAAATATTCTTGCGGAATGCATAGCGATGGTTTTTCTGACAAATGAGCATTTACTGCCACGGGTGCAGATTGCCTGGGTAAATCTATCAAAAATATCCAACCAAAACCACGCATGAACGCTTTCTTAAACGCAACTCAAGTACCATCCGCATGGGCAAAACACCTGCAGGCAAAATAGTATCTTTTTCAAAGCCAAAACCTACCTGTTTCGGCTTCTCCTTGCCTGTTGGCTGCAGGACGGTTATCCCAGGGATTGAAAACGGATACCGGAAGAAAGCTGTGTGGAAGCGTTGAGCACTTTCTTCATCTGCTCCAGGGCATATTTGTTGTCTTTTTCGGAAATGGAAGCAATGCAGTCTTTGGGAATGACCAACTGATAATCGCGCATATAGGCATCATTGGCGGTAAACAGCACACAGATATTGCCGGTGATGCCAGTCAGAATCAACACTTTCGCTTTCAAATAAGCCAGCAAAACATCGAGCGTGGTTGAGTAAAAGGCCGAATGTTTGGGCTTCAGTACCGTGTAATCGTCAGCATCGGGCTCAATCATCCGGATGTACGGACTGCTTCGCACGGAATCCTGCAGGCAATGCTCCACTAATTCGCGAAAATCCGAATGCCACTTTCCGAAGTTGTCATTGATATAAACAACCGGAATACCAGCCTTTTTTGCTCTTGCTTTTAAGGCCGCGATGTTAGGGACAATTTTCGCGTATTCATCAAAAATTGCATCGGCATCTTCAAATGTAAAGTCACTGATCAGATCTATTAACAGAAGCACTACCGGAGACTGATCGGGTAGTGTAGGTTGGGAAGTTTTGCTATGGGGAACAGGCATGAGTTACAAATTATCAGATTAAAGAATAAGTGTCAGCAAAGATTTCAGGATAATGATGCTAACGCATTTTAACATGAGCCGGGATGCATTTAATTTCCGGTTTCCGAATCGGGTGCATCTACCGGCTTGGATTCCGGCGACCCGTACTGGCGCAGAAAAATGCTGAGCACAACTATCGAGAACACCGCCAGAAACTCACTTTGCCAGTTTTGCAGCGACTCAAACCAGAATTCGCTGCCTGTTCCGTAATCACTCAGAGACTCAATGGGTAGTTTCTTTTCAATTTGCTCATCTTTGTATTTCAGGTAGCTGCCGTGCAGATGCAATACAAATGAGAGTAAAAATAAGAAGGCGAAAGCCAGACTCAGTGAATTTTTGTACACTGCCAGCCAAAGGCCGCCTTTGCGTACAGGCCATGGCGCGTGGATGGAATTAACAGGCTCACGATCCACTTCCTCTTCTTCGTCCAGCGACTTAGACTCGGACGAACCTTTTTGCCGCAAGTGTACTGTTAGCAGCACGTAGGCGGCCATCTGTAAAAATTCGCTTTCCCAGTTCTCAAAAGTTGACGAAATGAAATGCCCGCTGCTCAGGTATTGAACCCAGGTGAGTGGGCTGTCTCCTTCTTCCATGCGTTCCTGGTTGTTGGTGGCCCAACCGGCATAAATCTGTCCCATCCAAATAAGTAAAAACAAAAGACCCAGTACCAATGACAAACTATTGCGATACCAAAAAGAAGGCTGCTTTGCTTTCATAAAAATAGTTACTAGGACCAAAAAACAATTAAGTTAAAATACTCAAATCACCCTGCTTTATCTGAGTTCTGTAAAAAACAGTGCCCAACTTCAGTTCTTTTTCATTACTCAACGGCAGTGCAGGTATATTTTTTGTCCATACTTCCCCAAAAGAATTTCCGACATATTTTTCTCTACTTCTTACTTAACCTCATTCCTGGCTATGAATCTTTTTCATTTCACACAATCCATTCCGGCCCATCTGAAACACCTGCTGGCCGACGACATTAAAATGGCTAACCGGCGAAAGTTTCTGCGTGACCTTTCTTTCGGCTTGTCGGGTTCGTTGTTACTGCCGTTTGCTTCGTTTGGCGGTTCCAACAAGTTGGATGGGCATTTTGCTGACCAACCCTCCGAGCAAACCCTGGAATGGCTGCAGTCGGGTAAAAAATTAGGCGTTGCGCTGGTGGGTCTGGGCAAATACAGCACCGAAGAACTGGGCCCCGCACTGCAAAAAACCAAGCTTTGCACCCTGGCGGGAATTGTGACAGGAACTCCCGCCAAAGCCGAACAATGGAAGAAAAAATACAACATTCCGGACGGCAATGTGTATAACTACCAGAACTTTGAGGAGATTGCCAACAATCCCGCTATTGATATTATCTACATCGTATTGCCAAACCCCATGCACGAAGAATACGTCATCCGGGCAGCGAAGGCCGGTAAGCACGTCATTTGCGAAAAACCCATGGCGATGACTGTTCAGGAATGCCAGAATATGATTGATGCCTGCAAAAATGCCAACCGGAAACTGTCCATTGGCTACCGGTTGCATTTTGAGCCGCACCATCAGTACATCATGCAAACGGCCCAAAACGGCGGCCTAGGAACGGTAAAGAAAATCATCGCCGATGACGGACAGATTCAGGGAGAGGAAAGTCCGTGGCGGCTCGGCAAGGGCGTGGGCGGCGGTGGCCCCATGCGCGACTTAGGTGTATATTGCATTCAGGGCAGCATTTACAGCAAAGGCGAATTGCCCGTATCAGTAACGGCGCAGTACCATCCCAAAAAAGATCCGGTCAAATTTAAGCTTATCGAAGAAGGTATTGATTTTCAGCTGCAGTTTGCCGATGGAAGCACTGCCGAATGCCGCGCCAGCTTCAACGACAAATACAACAAGCTGCGCATTGAAGGCACAAAAGGCTGGATAGAAATGGACCCCTCTTATGCGTATGAAGGCTTGAAAGGCAAAACCGATAAAGGCCTGATGAACCTTCCCAATGTACCCCAGCAGGCGCTGCAAATGGATGATTTTGCCGATTGCATCATCAATAACAAACCCACACGGGTGCCCGGCGAAATGGGCATGCGTGATGTCAGCATTGTCAACTCCACATTTGAAGCGGCCAATACAGGCAATAAAGTCAAAATCACGGCTCAGCCTGTGATGGATATGGTAGGTAACAAACGCTAAACAAGCCGGTTTTTAAGTACCCAAAGTTACTATCTGTTTTTTGAGGAAAACGAATAGTAGCTTTGGTTTTTTATTCTAATCGTGAATACTGGGATTGTTTAATGATTTCCAATAAGGCAATCAGCCCTACGGGCTGACAGGGAAAATAGTATCTCTACAAAAGGCAAAACCTGTTTAGTTGTTAATCTCAATGAGCCTCTTCAATCCTGACATTATTCTTCTTACAGCATGTTGCTTGGATTGTGAATGATTGCATCATTGCGAACGACGTGACGCAATCCCCAAACAGCAGACTCGGCTAAATATCCTTCCCAAAGATTCGCGATATAAGTTGGGAGATTGCTTCGCTTTGCTCGCAATGACGCACTGATTGGCATTTTAATGGTTAAATTTGTCACAGCACCAAGTGAGCCTTCAGATTTTCCTTTACAAACAATAAAGTTTACTCCCTTAACTTCACTCGCCGGCCGGGCAATTGCTGAAAGGTTTCGCTGCTTTGCTCAATGCCTTCTTTGGTAATGACCCATAACAACGGAAACCGAAGCGTTACCTGTGGTACTGCCGCATGTCCATCCGTAAAATAAATCATCATATCGGGCAGGTATTCCTGGTTGGCATAAATAAGCGGAGGCTCAAAGCTGGTTCCCCCGCCTCCCGTAACCGATTGAGGTACAATGCCGCGGTAATCGTACACATTCCCGATAGCCGCATCGCATTCCACAATCCGGACCTCGGCTCCAGCCCGCCAGATATGGTAGATTTCGCTGAAGAAGGTAGCTAATTCTTCAGCACCGATACTTCCCGAAGTGTCAATGGCAAGCAATACTTTCTGCTTCCGTTTTACTTTGATACCCGGCACGGTTCCGTACCGTTTGGAAGGTTTTTTAAGGGTGTTTTTGATGTAGGTTTTGCGACTGCTTTCCGAAAAAATCCGCAGAGCCTTGCGCCAGTTGAGTTGCGGCACTTTCCGAATCATGAACAGTTCCAGGTAGCGTTGCAAATGGAGGGGCAGCTTGCCAATGCCTTTCATTCCTGCCCGCTCTACCGAGATGCGGATTAGGTTATCGAGTTGCATGTCGTAAATGCTTTTTTCCACAGGACTCATACGCGCCAGAGCGTCCCAGCCTTTGTGGCGCAGCATTTCCTCGGTCCAGTTTTTACTGATGTTAACCAACAGATCGTACGTTCCCCGGGTGGGGGTTTCGGCATTTTCTCCGGTACTATTTTCGGAGGAACCATTACCCGCACCGCCCATTCCATCACCTGAACCATCCATTCCAGCACCCGGACCACCCATTCCAGCAGTTCCTTGCCCAGGTATTCCGCCTTGTCCAGGCATTTCGCCTTGACAGTTGCAGCATCCTTTGCTATCCCACACTTTTTTCAACTTGTCGTAATAATAATCCACACTTTCGAAAGGCGCCAGTTCCAGGTCGGGAAAGGTATCGAGAAACATGCCCGTTTGGGGCAAATGGGCACGTGTAATGTATTGGTTCACCACCAAGTCGGCGGCGACATTGTACATAAACGGAATGTGGTGTTTTTCGAGCCGGGTCACGTGTTTGAATACCAGATGCAGCACTTCGTGTTTCACCAGGCCCAGCCTCAACTCTTTGGTTGTGAGGGTTTCTGTCCAGAACTTGGGATTGACATACAGCACATACGTATCGCCATTGACGCCAACCGCCATGGTACCGAACGAGTTGTCGATCTGCTTATTGAGGCTTGACAGAAAGTGGGCGTAATACGGCTCGTTGAGAATGAACTCCACTCCTACCCGGGCTACTTCGTCTAAAATATTTTGCATAGTAAATAGTATGTTTTCAAATTAAAAAACCGACCCTACACTTCTTTCTCCACCCGAATCAGTTGAATGCGTGGCGCGATTTGCTGCCACAGCTTTAATGCCTCGTCTATGTTCCAGTTGTTTTCGTCTTTGTGTATGACGATGGTTTTCAGCTGTTTTATCTGTGCCAAGTGTCTGATTACGTAGTCATTCATGCCGCTCATGTTGTGTTCATAAACAATCAAAGTCTCAATGGGCAGGTAGTGAGGCAAAGTCATCAGGTTTGTCCACGTGCCACGAAGGTCCAATTCTCGGTTGCCAATGGCTATGTCCGCTACATACGCATGAATTTTTCCTTTTGTTTTCAGCCAGGGATACAGCAAAGTAACATCCTGGCTGGCAATGCGCTGAAATATATTTTCTTTTTTGAGCATTGCCAACGCATATTCGGCCAGATTATCGTCCTTGTATGTAATCTGGACAATCAGACTTTGAAAAAAACGGTAACACCACTGTTGCAGCTGCTCCTTGCTATTCGGAAGACGCAACATATACCTAGGTGGATTGTCTGCTTCAGGTAAAAATAAGTCGAAGGCCGCGTCAAGAAGCCGTTTTTTATCCAAGGTTTCGTCTTGTAACAGCGCGGAAGCCAAGCCTTCGTTTTCCTTTTGCCAGTATTTCTTTACCAGGTGCACCATTTCAAACGGCCCTGTCCGAACAAATGCTTTCCGCAACGTCGGAGCCAGGTTATACATCAGATTGATTTTGGGAAAACACAAACAAAACACATGGTACAAAACAGCCTCTGGAATGCCACCAGTGGTTATCATCTGGGCCGCCAGCACCACATTCTCTTCCTCGGCCGACTGCACCAGCCGCAACAGATTTTCAGCCATTGCCTCATCGCTTTGCTTCAGGTAGGGCTGTTCCAGATGCTCAAGCCATTGGCGTAGGTGATCAGCCGTTGCCAATGACACGGAGGTTTTGTCTATTTCAGCGATACTATTTGCCTTCAGGTTATCTCCGGCTACCACATGGGTAGTGTCTGCTTGCCATTTGCTGTGTACAGTTATCTGTTGCATTTGCAGGCGTTCTGTCAATTCTTTCTTTCTAACACCGAAGAACTCATTGCCTAACAGGCAAATGCGCACCTCATTAATGACCGGCTCCGGCTGGAATGAATTTTTAATACGCTGATGAAGCATCTGATGCACTTTCTGCTGGAAGACTTTGAGTTCAATGCTTAATAGTGCGCTTAACTCCCACCCATCCATCGGCTCGGTTTCAGGCTCATCGTCTACAAACACAGCCCACGCCCTTGAACGCAGCGGCTCGGCCAACAACCGTATTTTTTTCAGCAGTTGAATCTTGTAGGCAACGTTCGGCCCAAGGGTATTTTCGGATAATTCCAACTGTTGCAGGCTTTTCAGATGAATCAGTCCTGCTGGCAATTGCGTCAATTTGTTCCCATACAGCCGCAGTGTATAGAGATTGGGAAAATCACCTTCCCGGAAAGACAAATGGGTGAACCGGTTATACGCCAGGCTGAGTTCCTGTAAATGAGTGAGTTGGCCCATAGATTCAGGAACCTCAGTTAGCTTATGCCGAATAATCGACAAATGTGTTAACTGGCTGAGTTTGCCGAGTTGCGCCAGCCAGTCAACAGGTATCTTCTTCTTGATGCCTTTTGCAATTACCAGATGCAGTTCTTTCAATCGGGGCAATACAGCAACCACTTCCAGCATCTGGCTATCAGGATACGGATAAATCAAATGCAGCGTTTTGAGTGTCTGTAATTTTATCAGTTCACTTTTGGCATGGTTCCAGTCAAGGGCTTCGTCGCTCAAATGACAATGCAGTTCTTCCAGCGAAGGAAAACGGCTTACCAAACTCATGTCTTTTGGAGAACGGGCCACTACCCGAGTCGCATACTGGGGTTGGCTCAGGGCTTCGGCAACGGTATACAACTTGTCATTTGTCATAAAAACTCAGAATGATTGGGTTGTAATCTGAATATGCGGCAGCTCGGCTCTGAGCTTTGTGATTCTGTCTTGCATTTCCTCAAATTTAGACTTGCCACCATAGGCCGAACTAGAGCGGTAATGATACAACTCCAGTTCTTTCAGGTTTTTCATTTTTTTCAGTGTCTTCCGGTTGGTTACCACTTCGGTCACGACATTCTGTGCACAGATGATTCTCTCGATCTGTTCAAACTCCAGAATTTCGACGGGTAGCTTAAACTTTCCGAAGTGGCTATCATCTGCAAATAGCACATTCAGTGTAGCTCCCTGTATCTGAGCCTGATAGGCCAGGCGAGCAGGCTCGCCTCCGGCTACGAAGCAACGCTTCACGATGTGATGAAAGGGACGATAAAAGCTTTCGTCGCTATCATACCCTCCTCTGCGTTCCTGATCCGGTAGGGCAAATGCTTTTAGTCCCGCATCCGCTATGGCACTTACATCAAACATGCTCGATTTAAACAGTTCGTCTACCGTTTTATAAAATCCTGCTTTTTGCTGCTTCTTAAAAAAATTATATTGTTCGGGGGTAGTATACTTTTCCAGTAAGGTTTTAAAATGCGTTTTATATCCTTTGCCTCTCCAGAAACTCAACAGAAAAACGCAGTAGAATAACTCATCCGGAATGCCGCCCGTGAGCATAAGTTGGGCGGCAAGGTTAATGTTGTTTTCATCCCGGCTGTGCAACAACCGCAATATGTTTTCTTTCGTCTGTTCATCGGATTCTTTCAGGTAGGGCGTATCGAGTCGCTGCAAAAATTCACGCAGATGCGGAGGCAATGCCAATGGCAACCGCGATTTGATCACCTCGTCGGCTTGTTTCTGAGCCAGGGTGTCACCTATGCAAATCCGTGTTGTTTCAGCAGTAATCGTATCGGTAACCTTGATGTTGTGTTGCGCCAGTTGTTCCATCGCTTCTGCGACGGATAGGCCTTTCAGGGTGCCAATCAGAGACATAGTATCTTTTTGGGCATCAAAACCGGCCCGAAACGGATTGGCGACTTTTTTCAGTAATTCGTTCATCGCTTTCCGATTTAGCAGTTCGATGTCCAGACTCAACGCCAGCAGCAACTCATTGACAGCCAGCTCCGGCAACTGATTCTGGCACAAATCTAAAAATGCAGCCCGCAAGGGTTGCGGCAATTTTCGTTTGGTGCACAGCTTGATCAGTTTGGCAACGGTAGTCTCCTTCAGTTCGGTTTGTTTCAAAATGGGATTGGCGTACAAAGACACGCCTTTCAAATTCTCCAGTTGCATGATCCATCCCGGCAGTTGTGTCAGTTGATTGCCGGTCAGGCCCAACCGCTCAAGTCTGGCAAACCGGACCAATTGCTCCGGCAGCGTATCCAACGGACTGCTTTCCAGTAAAAGGCTGGTCAGTATTTCCGGATTGGCGTTTTCCACTATCTGCATCGACTGTGCTGGGTGTAAACGATTCAATATGAGCTGCTTCACTTTGGGCAAGGGCTCCACACCTTCTATCACCGTATTTTCCAGTCTGAGAAATTCGAGCGGCGCCAGTTTTTTTAGCACAACCGGAAAAGGCTTGCCTAAAGCCTGTTTGCCAAAAGGCTCCCGGTAACTTACCGACAAATGAATCAGGTTTTGAAAGAGCGGGAGATGCGGAGCAATTTGCCGGGCTAGGCGGCCTTCAGCTTCCCAGACACTTAATCCCAACACCTGCCAGTGCGTCTGGCTCAGGATTTCCTGTTCCAGCAACTGTGTGTCTCGGGTAGCAATCTCAACAGTGGTAAACTTGACAGCACCGTTTGCGTCACGAAAAGCAAGTTCAAATTTGTAGAATGATGAAAAATCGGTAATCCCAATCCCGATGCAGTCGGGGTGTGCGGCCAGGGCCGACATTAAAGAAGAATAGCTGGACATAGAGTAAAAAATGGTAGTTTCGAAATGACAGGATCGGGGTTTTAGGGGTTTGTGAGATACTATTTTCAGGGATAGGTTTCGTATTTCATCACAATCAATTCCTTTATTAATTTATTCAGTCGTTCAATCATAATCAATCCTTTGTATTCACCGGCATTATGCAGTTCCCTATCTTCATAAAGCCTGAAATCGTAATGGTCTTTTGAAATAATTTCTATCGCAATATATCCTGCATCCATATTAAAGGAGTTCAATATCCGATCAGCTTTTTCAGGATAAATCTTGCTTAGTTTAACATATTCCTGCGCTATTGCTTCATTGGTAGGCATATCTAGTAAGCCATTGTCTGTTGCATTTTTGACAAAAACTTTCCATCCATATTTAGGTCGGATGGAATCTTTCTTCATCATATAATTGCCCTTGGGATTTTCTCCTTCTTCTATAAAAGAAGCCTCAAAGTACCTACGTTCTCCGTGCCATTTATCCTTATGAAAAGTATATCGGAAGCAATCAGGTCCTCTCATACCGCCAAATTTATATAAGCGTATTTCATAATCCTTTTTGATTACTCCTGTATCTGAGATTTGGAACAATTTCTTGAAATACACAAAATCTTCATAGTTGCCACCTTTACTATTACGCTGAAGACGCAACATGGAATAGAAAGACCCTGTTGTATCCGGAAGGGTTTGTACTTTTTGGGTAGGCTTCTTTTCGTTTCCACAACTGAACAGAAGACAAAGAAACAACCAACGGTAGATTTTCATGGAATGCGTTTTTGAAAAAAAGTCAGGTTAAAACAGATTATGAAGAGTTGTGAAAAATAGTATCTCTCCCAATCAAAAAAGCACCCACTACTGAGCATCGTTAACTTTAATTTGGGTCAAAGCACTGACCAGGTTATGAATCCGATCCAAAACCACTGCTTCAGGGTATTTCTTTATAGGAAATTCTTCTGCAAAGTCATACCTTCTATCGTACATTCTCAAGTCATAGAAATCTTTTGAGATGAGCTCTATCATTACTGATTGTCCATGGCCATCCATGACATCCAATGCATGATTTGGATATAGCTTACCAAGCTTTTTCAACTCTTCATCCATTTGGTTGCTGGTAGGCATTTCTAG
The DNA here is from genome assembly GCA_963520985.1 of uncultured Sphingobacteriales bacterium. Classification (GTDB taxonomy): domain Bacteria; phylum Bacteroidota; class Bacteroidia; order Cytophagales; family 172606-1; genus Xanthocytophaga. Next base: position 105,056 of record CAUQTA010000007.1, on the reverse strand, counting down.
CAATCCATTTTTGACCGCATTTTCGATAAAAACTTTCCAGCCGTAGTAAGGATAAACGGAATGTCTTATTGGAGGTGTTACTGAAGTGTCAATTTTAAGAATCTCTTCACCTTCCCATCGATCATTATGAAGTACATATCGAAAGCAGTTGGCAACTCTGCCAAATATATAAAGGCGTATCTCATAATCATTTGTAAAAGCCAGGGAATCCGACAACTGCAACAACTTTTTACCCTCCAGGAAATATTCATAATATCGGCTGCCTTCTTGTTCCTTAGATGGAATATGCAGCAATTTTCGATACGAAAGCGTGGTATCTTCTTTGGGTGCATCAGGAAGCTTTGCAATATGCTCTGTCTTCTTGTGCTGGCAGGCAAACAGAAGACACAGGACAAACCAATAGTGTGGTTTCATAGAAATGTAAGGATTAAAAATAGTATCGCTGAAAAAGTAAAAACCGGCTACTTGTAGTTTTTCACTGTCACTTTCAGCGCAGGAAATACCTCGGCCATGGCGGGCAGATCCACAGACACATTGGATTGCTTGTACAGTTCCAGTTCTTTCAGGCTCTTCATTTTATTTAACAATTTGGTATTGCTGGGCATGATGGCGCATACATGCGAGCAGATCACCTTTTCGACCTGTTCCAGCTCCAGCAACTCTTTGGCAAACTGAAATTTATCGCTGACTGTCGCCGCCGAAAACAGCAGGTCGATTGTAGTATCCTGCAACATAGTCTGATACAGATACCGGGCGGTGTCGCCACCCTGTCGCAGCCCCTTTCGGAATATGTCCCTGAATGCGTAGTAATTGGTCCGGTTGGATGGATAGGATTTGCTCCGGACCTCCAATGGTGTATGAAATATCTGGATGCCCGCTTTTATCAACGCAGGCTGATCAAACACCGATGCGCCCAGCAATTCTTCAATGACATCGGCAAATTCTTTCTGGCGGTATTTTTTAATAAAATCGTATTGCTGCGGCGTTGCATATTTTTCCAGCAACGTCCGAAACGGTTTCCAGTGCACGCTGCCTTTGCGCATGCCCAGCCACAGCACCTGGTAAAACAACCCTTCGGGCATCCCACCTGTCATGATCATCTGTACGGCAATTTTCAGGTTACTCTCTTCCTCACTGCGAATCAGCCGACTTAGGTTGCGCTGCATCTCCTCATCCGACTCTTTCAGGTAAGGCGTCTCCAGTTGTTCCAGGAATTCTTTCAGGTGCTGAGGCACAATCAATTGCGGATTTTTGCGAATAACGGCTTCGGCCTGCTCCATGGTAACCGACTCCCCCAGGCACACTATGGTCGTATCGTCTTTCAGTTTGTCGCTTGCTTTGATGCTGTGTTTTTTCAACTGAGTCAGAATGTCTTTGGCAGTCAATCCTTTTATTTTGCCAATAATCGAAATAGTATCCCTGGTAGCATCAAAACCCTGTCTTAATGAATCAGGCACCGTTTCTGCCAGCCGGTTCATGGCTTTTCTGCGCAAAAGCTCCACATCCGAAGCCAACGCCCACACCAGGCCGGGAATATCATTGTCGGATGCGTCTGTGAGTGTTTCCTGAATCAGATTTACAAAAAATTGCCGCAGCGGAATGGGAAATTGATGCGCTTCGCACCAGTGCATGAGTTTCAAAACCACCGTTTTGCCTTTGATTTCGGTATCGCTGGTGATGGGATTCTGGTTCAGGGACAGTTCTTCCAGTTGCGTCAATGAAAACAACTCAATCGGCAGGTGTTTCAGTTGGTTGTTGTTCAGGTTCAGGTGCGTAAGCTGCGTAAGCGTCTCAATGCCTTGCAAACTGGCTATTTTGTTGCCGGTTAGTCCGAGTTGGTTCAGCTTTTTAAAGCGCTGCAGATCCGCAGGGAACTCCGTTAGCTCGGCATGGCGCAGGTCCAGCTTCTGAAACACTTCCGGATTGAGCACGGCTAGAATGGGCGCAACATCAATCTTCTGAAAGCTATCGAGCCAGAAGGTGTGCACATGGGTCAGCGGCTCGCTTACCAGTATTTCTACTTCGTGCAAGTTGACCATTTCCAATTTTGGCAGCCCGTCCAGTGAGATTTTGCCGTCCCGCATCTGAAACGGGTGCTTGTATTCCAACCGACGCAAATGCTTGAACCGATGCAGATTATCGAGCAGTCTCTGTATCAAAGGGTCGCGCTGCTCCAAATGCACCACCAGCACTTGCCAGCGTGGCTCTGCCAGTATTTCGTCCAGCAGGTCTCCGTCTACCGTTGCAGACGTTTCGGAGTAGGTTAACTCATGATCTATTTCGGAAGCGGCTGTTGCTGACGGCAGTATCAGTTTGACCTGAAAAGGCTCGGTACCGTAAGATCGAATGCCGAACCGGATGCCGATGGCCTGAGGGTGTTTTTTTAGCAGTTGGTGAAATTCCATAACGCACTCATCTGGACATGAAAAAGCAGACAAACAAAAATAGGAGGTTTTGCCTTGTACGCCGATACTATTTTTGCCGCAATGTTACCTGCCCGCAAATTCGTTTCCTGCTTTGTGCAGATGTGTTGTCTGGCAAAAAATGATTTTCGTCATTTTCTATACCTGCTAAAAATCAACCTTCCCACCGGTATTTCTCATACGCAAAGGGCGGCATACGCAGTAGTTTTGAAGCATCAAACATCCGCATCGTATGGCTTCAATTCTGACAACAACAAAAGAAACTACGCAGACAGCTTGTGCGCACTGTGGTGAGCCTTGTGCCGACCACACGCATCAGGCAGGCGACAAGGTATTTTGTTGCAGTGGCTGCCAGACGGTTTACCAGATTCTGGACGACAACCAGTTGGGCACCTTCTACGAATTGGATAAGAAAGCAGGTGTACGTGCCGAAGGCCTGGCCAAGGATGAATTTGCGTATCTGGATTTGCCGGAAATTGAAGCCCGCCTGCTCGACTTCACCGACGGAAAAACCGCAAAAGTTAGTTTCTTCTTACCTTCTATTCATTGCAGCTCATGTATCTGGCTTTTGGAAAACCTGCACCGCATCAATGCAGCTATCGTTTTTTCGAGAACCGACTTTCTGAAAAAACGTATTTCGATCACGTATTCGGCTCAAGCCGTTTCGCTGCGCCAACTTGCCGAACTGCTGACCAGCCTGGGCTACAAGCCGCAAATCACGCTGGACAGTGTGGAGAACGCCGACAAAAATAGTATCTCTGATATTCCCAAAACCTTCACCTCGCACAAGCTGCTGATTGCCAAAATCGCCGTAGCCGGTTTCGCCTTTGGCAATGTGATGCTGATCAGCTTTCCCGAGTATTTCGGGTTTGACAGCCAGTCAGAACGTTCGTTTCGGTATTTGTTCAACTTCCTGAATATTCTGCTGGCACTGCCGGTCTTCTTTTTCAGCGGTTGGGGCTACCTCACGTCGGCGTATCAGAATCTGAAACGCGGCATTCTGAATGTGGATACACCGCTGGCACTGGGTATGATTGTCATTTTTACCCGTAGCCTGGTTGACATTGTCATGGGTTATGGCCCTGGCTACATGGACACGCTGGCCGGATTTGTATTCTTCTCTCTGTTGGGCAAATGGTTTCAGCAAAAAACCTATGACACCCTGCGTTATGACCGTGATTTCAAATCGTATTTTCCGGTGGCGGTTACCGTGGTAACAAATGGCACCGAAAAGCAAGTAGCGGTAAACGATTTGCAAGTAGGTGACCGGATAATTATACGTAACCAGGAGTTAATTCCTGCCGACAGCATTTTATACAGCGAAAAGGCGCACATTGACTACAGCTTTGTAACCGGCGAATCGCTGCCTGTGCCCAAAACAAGTGGTGAAATCATTTATGCGGGAGGCCGCCAGATCGGAAACGCCGTGCAGTTGGAAGTAGTGAAACCCGTGTCACAAAGCTACCTTACCCAACTCTGGAATGACGAAGCCTTTGCCGACTGCAAAAGCTGTGTTGGTAACGAGCAACAAAATAGTATCGGTGAAAAAGCAAAAACCTCACCCACATTACAAACCTTATTTAACCGATATTTTACGGTGGCGTTGTTGGTGATCTCCACAGCGGCCGGCAGTTACTGGCTGTTGCAAAATGAATCTGGCAAAGCCTTGAATGCCTTTACGGCTGTTCTCATTGTGGCTTGTCCTTGTGCATTGGTGTTAGGCTCTTCCTTTGCACTCGGCAATGCCATCCGTATCCTGGGCAATTTCAAGTTTTTTGCCAAGAATACACAAGCCATTGAAAACATTGCCCGCATTGATACGCTGGTGTTTGACAAAACAGGCACCATCACCGAAAGCCAGGTATCGGATGTGGAATTTGTAGGCTACGAACACAGTCTCACCCTGGACGAGCAAAAATACATTCAGGCATTGGTTCGCAATTCGGTGCACCCGTTGTCGCAACATTTGTATAAGCATTTGAATAATCCAGAAAATCCGTACGAAACGCAGTCTTTTCAGGAGCGGATGGGAAAAGGGCTTGAAGGCAGTGTCAACGGACATAAAGTTTGGGTAGGCTCGGCGGCTTTCCTGCAAGAGAAATTAGGCGAAAAAGCGGCAAAATTCCAGCTACCCGAGTCTGGGCTATCAACCCGGGTACTTACCGGAATTGACGGAGCCTATTTGGGATATTTCCGTTTCCGGAATCACTACCGCAGCGGACTGGAAGCCATGATGCAGGATTTGGCTCCTACTTATGAGTTGCATCTGTTGTCGGGCGATAATTCAGGCGAGGCAACCTGTCTGAAATACTATTTTCCCAAAGCCGAAAACCTGCACTTCCGCCAAAGTCCAAAAAACAAGCTGGAGTTCATCAAAAAATTGCAGGACAACCATAAAAATGTCATGATGCTCGGCGATGGCCTTAACGATGCCGGTGCCCTGCAACAAAGCAATGTTGGAGTGGCGGTAAGTGACAATGTTGCCTACTTTACGCCAGCATCAGACGTGATTCTGGATGCGGCATCGCTGGCGCTGCTGCCCAAGTTCATCCGGTTTTGCCGACAAAGTGTCAATGTTGTGAAAGCAGCCATGGTACTGGCCGCCATGTATAACCTGGTGGGACTGAGCTTTGCCGTGCAGGGTACTTTATCGCCACTGGTAGCCGCCATTCTGATGCCCGTCAGTTCGATCAATGTCATCCTGTTCACCACCTTTTTGGTCAAATGGTATGGCAAACGCCTGGCATCTCAATAAGTTATCTACCAAACTCGAAAATCGCTATGACAATCATCTATGTTTTACTCACTGTCAGCTTGATAATGGCCAGCATTTTCCTGGGTGTGTTTATCTGGAACCTGCGCAACGGCCAATTTGACGACGATTACACACCTTCGGTGCGGGTGCTGTTTGAAGACAACGCCGCCGAGAAAGACAAACACTCCAATCAGTCATAAATAAAAGGGGAGGTTTTGAGATAGAAAAAGATACTATTTCGGCAAAGCCAATCCGCATTACAACAACACAATCAAACAATTAACAATTACATACATGCAAATCGAACATTTTCAGTACGACAACAAAATAGTCCGCAACTTCGGGATTGCCACCGTAGTCTTCGGGGTTGTCGGTATGCTGGTCGGAGTACTGATTGCCTTTCAGTTGGTTTTTCCTGATCTGAATTTTGGCATTTCTTATACTTCCTTTGGGCGTATTCGTCCGTTGCATACCAATGCGATCATTTTTGCTTTTGTGGGCAATGCCATTTTCATGGGTATTTACCACTCTCTGCAGCGCCTCTGCAAAGCACGCATGTTTAGCGACTTACTCAGCCAGATTCACTTCTGGGGCTGGCAGGCCATTATTGCCTCGGCAGCCATTACCTTGCCACTGGGTTTCACTACGTCCAAAGAATACGCGGAACTGGAATGGCCGATTGACATTGCGATTACGCTGGTATGGGTTGTGTTTGGCATTAACATGGTGGGCACCATTCTGAAACGCCGCGAACGTCACATTTACGTAGCCATCTGGTTTTACATTGCTACCTGGGTTACTGTGGCCATGCTGCACATCGTCAATTCGTTTGAGATGCCTGTGAGTTTCTTCAAAAGCTATTCGGCCTATGCAGGGGTACAGGATGCGCTGGTGCAGTGGTGGTACGGACACAACGCGGTGGCATTCTTCCTGACTACGCCTTTTCTGGGCCTGATGTATTACTACCTGCCCAAAATGGCCAACCGTCCGGTGTATTCCTATAAACTATCGATTCTGCACTTCTGGACACTGATTTTCATTTACATCTGGGCAGGTCCGCACCATTTGTTGTATTCGTCTTTGCCCGACTGGGTGCAGTCGTTGGGGGTTGTGTTTTCGGTCATGCTGATCGCTCCGTCGTGGGGTGGTGGTATCAACGGCTTGCTGACGTTGCGTGGTGCCTGGGATAAAGTACGTGAAGATACTCGCTTGAAATTCATGGTGGTAGCGGTGACAGCTTACCTGATGGCAACATTCGAAGGTCCGCTTTTATCGCTGAAAAACGTTAACGCCATTGCGCACTTTACCGATTGGATTGTAGCCCACGTACACGTAGGCGGCCTGGGATGGAACGGCTTTATGACATTCGCCTTGCTGTATTACCTGATTCCTAAAATGTACCAGACTGAAGTGTACTCTAAGAAACTGATGAACTTCCACTTCTGGATCGGTACGCTGGGTATTTTGTTCTATGCCATTCCGATGTACTGGGCGGGCTTTATGAGCGGCTTGATGCTGAAAGAATTCAATCCGGATGGCACGCTGCAATACGCAAACTTTCTGGAGACTGTCACTAAAATGATTCCTTTCTACGCGTTGCGTGGCATTGGCGGAGTTATGTACTTGACTGGTACGTTGGTGATGGTGTACAACTTATTGATGACAGCCAAGGTCGGTTCTTTCCTGGCCAACGAAGCAGCTTCGGCTCCGGCGCTGGAAAAACATACCGCCGTACACGATACCTACTGGCATAAAGTGTTTGAACGCAAACCGCTGTTGCTCACCGTTGCCTCACTGGTAGTAGTTGCCATCGGCGGCTTGATTCAGATTGTTCCTATGCTTACTGTGGACGAAAACATTCCGACCATTGCCAGTGTGAAACCTTATACCGCACTGGAACTGGAAGGCCGCGACTTGTACATCCGCGAAGGCTGCGTTTCCTGTCACACACAATTGGTTCGTCCGTTCCGTAGTGAAACAGAACGCTATGGTGAATACGCCAAATCGGGTGAGTATGTATATGACCATCCGTTCTTGTGGGGTTCCAAACGTACCGGCCCGGATTTGTTGCGCGAAGGTAAAAAATACGGAGACAGTTGGCACTACCATCACATGAACAATCCGGTTACCATGTCGCCGGGCTCCATTATGCCAAAATACGGCTGGCTGATCGAAAATCACCTGAACACCTCGCTGACCAAAGGCAAAATGGAGGCCCTTCGCAAAGTGGGCGTCCCTTACAGCGACGAAGCCATTGCCAATGCCGAGGCCGATATGAAAAAGCAAGCGGACGGAATAGTAGCCAGCCTGCAGAAAGATGGTGTGAAAGTGTCTGCTGACCGCGAGATCATAGCAATGATTGCGTATCTGCAACGGCTCGGCACCGACATCAAGATCAAAGAAGAAGTAAGTATGAAGTAATATCACACAGAGGTGATTGAAGAATCACCTCTGTAAAATAGTATCTCTGTAAGGAGAAAAACCTCACTTGCTTTTCACTAAAATCAACTTTTAAATTTTAACGATATGTTTAAGCAATTCATTGATAAAGTAGCCGGAGCCGACGTATACCTGAGTGCTTCCTTTCTGATATTTTTCCTCTTCTTTTTGTCAATGCTGATTTGGTTGCTGTTTGTAGATAAGAAATACATCCAGAAAATGAAACAACTGCCGGTAGAAGAAGATCCTCGTCCGTAACCGGGCTGTCCATCGAACGACTATTCAATAAAAAACACTCAATCCATATGCGCAAAGTTCTCTCATTTGTTCTCAGTTTCGCGGCACTGGTGCCAGCCATGGCTCAGGAGGCCAGTGCCCCCGGCGATACCGAACATCTTAACCGCTCTCTGTTAGTAATCCTGTTCGGGTTAGTCATCTTCTTGTTGGTCATCGTGGTGCTGGTTCTCTTTCAGCTCACCATGCTGATGGAAAAGAAATCAACCGTTGCGACTCCTGTAGAAGAACGCACTTCTATATGGCTAAGCTTGCTTGGGTTGAAGCCGATTGCCAAAGAAAAAGAATTGATTCTGGATGAAGACTTTGACGGCATCCATGAATTAAACAATCCGGTTCCGGGTTGGTTCAACGCCCTGTTTTACGGTACTATCGGCATCGGCATTGTGTACATGCTTGTTTTTCACGTCTGGAAAACATCTGACCTGCAAGACGAAGAATACAACAAGGAAGTGCAGCTGGCCGAAGTACAGCGGGAAGAATACCTGAAAAAGTTTGCCAACAACATTGATGAAAACTCGGTAGTTCTGGCCACAAAAGAAGCTGACCTGGCAAAAGGCAAGGATGTGTTTGCAGCGAATTGTGCGTCGTGTCATGGCCAGCAAGGCGAAGGCCTGGTTGGTCCTAATCTGACAGACCCTTACTGGCTGCACGGCGGTACCATCTCGGATGTATTTAAAACTGTAAAATACGGGGTTCCGGCCAAAGGGATGATCTCTTGGGATAAGAAACTAAACCCTCTGCAACTACAACAAGTCTCCAGCTATATTCTGAGCCTGCAAGGAACCAACCCTCCCAATGGCAAAGAACCGCAAGGCGAAAAAGTTGGCGAGGGTAAATTATCTATGAACTAACTGTGAGTGAGTAAAGGTGTATTGATCGTGCAGCAGACAAAATAGTATCTTTTGGTAAAGCGAAACCCACCCCCTAACCAATAACCAAAGGTATTATCGGAAACCATATCGCCTTTACTCACCCACTTCAATTAACTACAATTATGAGTACCATTGCAGCTGAAAATGAGCCTGGCTTCCGGGAGAAATTAGGTGTATTAGACAAAAAAGGGCATCGCGAGTGGCTGTACCCCAAGGCCGTTAGCGGCTGGTATTACAGAGCCCGCACTATAGTAGGAGTTGTGCTGCTGGTTGTTTTGTTCGGAACGCCTTTTGTGAAAGTCAATGGGCAACCGTTTCTATTGTTTAATATACTCGACCGTAAGTTTATCATTTTTGGGCAGGCATTCTTTCCGCAGGACTTTTACCTGCTGGCTCTCAGCATGCTTACCTTCATTGTATTCATCGTCTTATTTACAGTATTGTTTGGCAGGGTATTTTGTGGCTGGGCTTGTCCGCAAACCATTTTTATGGAAATGGTTTTCCGGCGTGTGGAGTTCTGGATCGAAGGCGATGCCAACCAACGTCGCAAACTGGATGCGGCTCCCTGGACCATCCAGAAGATCGCAAAGAAAACGGCTAAACACAGCATTTTCTTTCTTATTTCTTTCTTGATTGCCAATACGTTTCTGGCTTATCTCATTGGCATCGAATCACTCGAAAAACTCATTATCGACACTCCGGCTCAGCATCTGGGTACATTCATCGCACTGGTCATCTTTACTGGAGTTTTTTATGCTGTTTTTGCGTTTTTGCGGGAGATTGTCTGCATTGTCATCTGTCCGTATGGCCGCTTGCAAGGCGTTATGCTCGACAACCGGTCTATCGTGGTGGCCTACGACTTTGTGCGTGGCGAACCCCGTGGCAAGATCAAGAAAAATGAGGTGTCTGCCCATGGCGACTGCATCGACTGCAAATTGTGTGTGCACGTTTGCCCGACCGGAATAGACATCCGCAATGGCACTCAGTTGGAATGCATTAACTGTACGGCTTGCATTGATGCCTGCGATGAGGTTATGATCAAGATCAACCGGCCCACAGGACTGATTCGCTTTGCTTCTATGCTGGGTATTCAGCAAGGCACTAAGTTTCGATTTACACCTCGCATCATTGGATATACGGCAGTATTGGTACTTCTTTTCACATTGACAGCCGGTATGCTGATTAATCGCAAAGAAGTAGACGTAACGCTGCTGCGTACACCGGGCATGCTCTATCAACGCATTGATAATCAAACAATAGGCAATTTATACAATGTCGAATTAGTTAATAAAACCTTTAAAGACATTACAGTTGATATCCGGCTAAAAGACAACACAGGCCGCATCCGAGTGGTAGGTGGCACTGAAAAGGTAGTTGTACCCGGACAAGGCGTTGCCAAAGCGGTCTTTTTCATTGACATGCCCAAATCGCAGATCAAGGAAAACAACACATCCATTGCAGTAGATTTTTACTCGCAAAACAAACTCGTCAGTGAGGTAAAAACTTCGTTCTTAGGTCCCGTCGAATAAATCCTTTTTATTGGCAGGGATTCAAAATAGTATCTTTTCAAAATTAAAAACCTTTGATTGTGGAAAATTCAGCAACTAGGAACTGGGGCAAAGGACTAATACTGGCAGCAGCCACATTTATGGCATTTATTCTCGGCTTGAGCGTCTATCTGATGAGTCAGAGGCCTGAACTGGAAACCGAAAACTATTACGAGCAGGATTTGATTTACCAGAAAGAGATGGAAGCGCAAAAAAATGCGGCAGCCTTGTCGGCTCCCATTCAGTTTGCCTACCATGCCGACCAGCAGAATTCCGTAGTAACCCTTACTACAAAGGCGGCTACCAAAGGAAAAATTCAATTTACCCGTCCTTCTGATGCAAGCCAGGATTTTAGCGTGAATCTCACTCTGGACAGTACCGGCCAACAGATCATTGCAACCGACAACCTGACCAAAGGGTTATGGCATGTGCAGGTAAACTGGCAAATGAATGATAAGTCGTATCAAAGCCCCCGCTGGGAAATTGTGAAATAGACCTCTGTCAATCATGTATATCGCATTTATCACGGGTTTGGTTAGCAGTTTGCATTGCATAGGCATGTGTGGCCCCATTGCGTTGGCTTTGCCCGTTAAAAATCCAACCAATGCCTTTTTGTATAATGTGGGTCGTGTTTTCACCTACTCTCTGTTAGGCCTGCTATTCGGCTTATTCGGACGGGGCTTGTACTTAGCGGGCATTCAACAGCCTTTGTCTATTGTCTTGGGAGTAGGGATTATTCTGATAGTGGTGCTTCCCAAAACGCATTTGCCTGTCATGAATAAATTGACCCTATGGCTCCGGAAACGGTTTACGCCATTTTTCAAACAAAAAAATGCATTTGCCCTGTTTATGATTGGCGTACTCAACGGATTGCTGCCTTGTGGAATGGTGTACGTAGCACTTATCGGAGCCATGACCATGTCAGATGCAATGGCAGGAGCCGGATACATGGCTTTGTTCGGTCTGGGTACGTTACCTTTAATGCTGGCAGTCAGTCTATCTAAGAAACTAATCAAGCCGACTTTTCAAGTGAAACTATCCAAATGGATTCCAGTATTCACCTTATTTATCGGGATGCTTTTTATCGTACGTGGCATGAATTTAGGAATTGCTTACCTGAGTCCGAAAGCTGAAAAGCAAACCAAAACAATGACTTGCTGCAAACCAGTTTCGGTTGCCAAAAAATAAAACACTATACTTTATAACTAAAAAACCTCCCATTGAAAAAGTGGGAGGTTTTCTGTTTTTAGAAGATACTATTTTAGTCTTGCATTAATTTCACAAAATCATCAAACAAGTAACGCGAATCGTGCGGTCCTGGCGAAGATTCTGGGTGGTACTGAACCGAGAATGCAGGCTTATCTTTCCGGCGTATGCCTTCAATAGTATTATCGTTCAGATTCATGTGAGTCACTTCTATATTTGTAATATCACGCACTACATCTCCTTTTACCGCAAACCCGTGATTTTGCGAGGTAATCTCTCCCTTTCCGGTTAGTAAGTTCTTGACCGGATGGTTGAGCCCTCTGTGTCCATGATGCATTTTGTACGTTTCAATTCCACTGGCTAGTGCCAGAATCTGGTGTCCTAAACAAATGCCAAACATTGGTTTTTCTGCTTCCAACACATCTTTTACAGTATCTACGGCATAAGGCATGGCGGCAGGGTCTCCGGGTCCGTTGGAGATGAAATAGCCATCAGGGTTCCATTGCTGCATTTCTTCAAAAGGAGTCTTTGCCGGAAACACCTTGCAGTATACGCCTCGGCCTGCCAGATTATTTAAAATGCTTTGTTTTATACCCAAATCCAGGACGGCTACTTTTAGCGGAGCATCTTCACTTCCTATAAAGTAAGGTTTGTCTGTACTTACTTTTGACGACAGCTCTAAGCCATTCATATCAGGTACCTCCGTCAACTTTTGCCGAAGCACGGCCTCATCCAGAATCTCGGAAGAAATAACGGCATTCATGGCACCCTGACTACGGATGTGTCGTACAATCTGGCGTGTATCAATTCCATAGATACCGGTGATACCTGCTTTTTCAAAATAGGCTTGCAAAGAAGCATCTGCCACATTGCGTGAGTGAACCGATGAAAACGCATTACAAACCATGCCACTGATTTTCACTGAACTAGATTCATCCTCTAGATTTAGTGTACCATAGTTGCCGATGTGCGAGTTTGTATTTACAATGATTTGGCCATAATACGACGGGTCAGTATAAATTTCCTGATAACCGGTCATTCCCGTGTTAAAACACAACTCGCCTCCGGTGGTTCCAATTTTGCCAAGTGCATAACCGCGGTATAGCGTACCATCTTGTAACAAAAGTAAGGCTTCAGTGCGGGTCGGATACTTCATGTCTGGAATAAGGGGTTTTTAAGATTTGATAGATACTATTTGATAAACAGATTTTAGAGGAAATAATTCGATAGCACATAAAAAAAGGATTAGAACCAAGTTCTAATCCTTTTTCCATATTGCAATGAATAAGATCATTCTTTAGTTTCGTCTTGTTCAGTTTCTGCACTGGTTTCTTCATTAGGCTCAACTGCCTCTTGTGCTTTTGTTTCAGTAGCAACAGGTTGGCTTTGAGCTTCCACAGTAGCTTTTCCTGAACCACGGCGGCTACGACGAGTTTTGGTTTTACTTTCTGCCTTGGCACTAAGCAAAGTCTCATTGTAATCAACTAGTTCAATCAAGCACATATCAGCATTATCACCCAAGCGATTACCTAGTTTGATAATACGGGTATATCCTCCTTCGCGGCTTGCTATTTTCTCAGCAACATCGCCAAACAATACTTTTACTGAATCCTTGTTTTGCAAGTACGAAAATACAATACGACGTGAGTGAGTCGTATCTGATTTGGCTTTTGTTAACAAAGGCTCAACATACTTACGCAATTCTTTTGCCTTCGCTACTGTAGTTTTAATACGCTTATGCAAAATCAACGAAGAAGCCATATTGGACAATAACGCGCGGCGATGTCCTACCGTTCTACCTAGGTGATTATCTGTTTTTCCGTGTCTCATTTTAGTTAAATCTTTACGTTGCCAGGTTTTGGTAAGTAGAAAGATACTATTTGATTACCAACTACTGCCAACAATCAATCGTATTATTAATCTTCGTCTAGTTTATATTTAGAAACATCCATGCCAAATGATAAGCCTTTGTCTGAAACCAGTTGTTCCAACTCGGTCAATGATTTCTTACCAAAGTTTCTAAATTTCATCATTTCAGAAATATCCAGTTTCACCAGATCGCCAAGGGTACGCACATCCGCAGACTTCAAGCAGTTGTAAGCACGCACCGACAAATCTAAATCTGCCAGCGGCGTCTTCAACAGTTTACGCATATGCAGGTACTCTTCATCTACTGTATTTTCTTCTTCAGGCTTCATTGTATCAAACGTCATTGTTTGATCAGAGAATAACATGAAGTGTTGGATCAGTATTTTTGCGGCGCCTTTAAGTGCGTCTTCCGGGTGAATAGAACCATCTGTCTGAATGTCAATCAACAACCTTTCGTAATCCGTTTTTTGTTCTACACGGGTATTTTCGATGCTGTATTTTACATTTTTGATAGGTGTAAAAATGGCATCTACCGCAACAAAACCGATTGCTTGATCATTGATTTTATTTTCTTCGGCAGGAACATATCCTCTTCCTTTTTCAATCACTAAATCTACTTCTAGATTTACCGACTCATCCATGTTACAAATAACATGCTCCGGATTCAGAATCTGAAATGCAGAAGTAAATTTACCAATATCTCCAGCAGTAAGTACTTTCGAATTTTTGATGTTAACTACAATCTTACTGTCTGCAACGTCAGAAATTTTCTTGAAACGAACCATTTTAAGATTCAGAATAATCTCACTCACATCCTCTACCACACCTTCAATTGAAGAAAACTCATGCAACACACCCGGAATCTTTACCGAGGTAATTGCATATCCTTCCAATGAAGACAACAGAATACGACGCAAAGCATTTCCGATTGTTACACCATATCCTTTTTCAAGTGGTTTGAATTCGAATAGGCCGTGAAAATCATCGGCCTTCTCCATCACCACCTTGTCAGGCATTTGAAAAGCTAATATTGACATAGGTTGGGAATTTACATTTTGTTAGAAAAAGAACTCCAGAACAATAATCATGCAGATTATTTAGAATAGAGTTCGACGATAAGCTGTTCCTGAATATTTTCAGGAATTTGATCTCTTTCAGGATAACTAACAAATTTCCCTGTCATGATACCGCCATCCCACTCAAGCCAATTGTAACGCTTTGCATTGCGACCTGACAAGCTGACAGTAATTGATTCCAGCGACTTAGATTTTTCACGAACTCCGATTACATCACCGGGGCGCAGTGAATACGATGGAATGTTTACCACATCTCCGTTAATTGTAATGTGTTTGTGAACAACCAACTGACGCGCTGCACGGCGAGTAGGAGCAATACCTAAACGATAAACAGTATTATCCAATCTTGCTTCTAACAAACGTAAAAGATTTTCACCGGTAATTCCTTGCAAACGAGCTGCTTTTTGGAAAGTATTTGCAAATTGTCTTTCCAAAACACCGTATGTATATTTTGCTTTTTGTTTTTCCTGTAACTGTACAGCGTATTCTGATTGCTTGCGCTTACGTCCACGTCCGTGCTGACCTGGAGCATAGTTCTTTTTTGCTAAAGCTTTGTTACCACCCAAAATAGGTTCGCCAAATTTACGCGAAATCTTTGCTTTAGGACCTGTATATCTTGCCATTTCTCAGTAGTAATAATTCTGAAGGAGTGATTATAAAATGCTAAATACCGAACTTCACAGCCCGATATTTAGACAAAGACACATATAGATTAGACTCTTCTGCGTTTAGGAGGCCGACATCCGTTGTGAGGAAGTGGAGTAACGTCTTTAATGGAAGTTACTTCGATACCTGCATTTTGAATGGTCCGGATTGCAGACTCACGGCCAGCGCCAGGACCTTTGACAAAAACCTCAGCTTTACGCATTCCCAGATCAAAAGCAGTCTGTGCACAGTTAGAGGCTGCTACCTGAGCGGCATAAGGTGTATTTTTCTTAGACCCTTTGAAACCCATTTTACCAGCCGATGCCCAAGAAATTACCTGGCCACTTGAATTCGTAATAGATACGATGATATTATTGAAAGAAGCCTTGATATGTACCTGGCCAATGGGCTCAACAACAACAACCCTTTTCTTGGCTTTATCTTTTCTTTTAGCTTGCGCCATCTTATTATAAATTTGTTACCTGTACGATTAATAAAGTACGATACTGTAAAAACTTAATTATTTAGTTGCTTTTTTCTTGTTAGCCACAGTCTTACGTTTTCCTTTACGAGTACGAGCATTGTTTTTTGTACTCTGCCCACGCACTGGCAAACCTTTACGATGACGAAGACCACGATAGCAACCAATATCCATCAGACGCTTAATATTCAATTGAACTTCTGATTTAAGAGCACCTTCTACTTTAAATTCAGTACTGATAATATTACGGATAGCATTAGCCTCATCATCTGACCACTGGCTAACTTTTTTATCCAAGCTGATCTGAGCCTTCGTTAAGATTTGCTGTGCAGACCGGCGACCAATACCAAAGATATAAGTCAATGCTATCTCACCGCGTTTTTTATCTGGAATATCTACTCCTGCAATACGTGCCATAGTGAATTAACCTTGTCTTTGTTTAAATTTAGGATTCTTCTTGTTGATTACATACAGTTTACCCTTGCGGCGGATAACCTTACAATCAGCACTACGTTTCTTGATAGATGCTTTAACTTTCATTGTATGTTATATTTTATTAATTATAAACTATTTGTAGCGATATACAATTCTACCTTTTGTTAAATCATAAGGAGACATTTCAATCTTTACTTTATCTCCAGGTAAGATCTTTATATAATTCATCCGCATTTTCCCGGATATATGTGCGATAAGCTGATGTCCATTTTGAAGTTCTACACGAAACATTGCATTTGACAATGCTTCTACTATAGTACCGTCTTGTTCAATTGATGACTGTTTTGCCATACTTGTTTTTTAAAACCTCTTCTATAAATTCAAAGGTTGTTAGTATATCTGCTTTACCATCATTTAATGCAACTGTATGTTCAAAGTGGGCAGATGGTTTCCGGTCGGCAGTTCTGATAGTCCAATTATCTCTTTCTTGTACTACATTTCTAGTACCTAAGTTGATCATTGGCTCTATAGCAATCACCATCCCTTCTTGCATCTTTACTCCTTGTCCTCTTTTGCCATAATTAGGAACCTCTGGTTCTTCATGCAGAAATCTTCCTACTCCATGACCTACTAACTCTCTTACAATAGAAAATCCACTTTTTGATATATGTTGCTGTATTGCAAAACCCACATCTCCAATTCGTGCCCCAGCTCCAACTGCATTAATCCCTATGTACAATGATTCTTTTGTGACTCTGAGTAATTCTTCAACCTTAGAATCAATTGGACCAACGGGATAGGTGTATGCACTATCACTATGAAAATCGTTTAGGAGAACACCGCAATCTATTGAAACAATATCACCTTCTTTCAACAAATACTCATTGGGTATTCCATGTACTACTTTTTCATTCACTGAAATACAAAGGCCCGATGGAAAGCCATTGTAATTTTTAAATGAAGGCCAAGCTCCATTATCTTGGATGTACTCTTCAGCTAATTTATTTAAGAAAGAAGTTTTAACACCTGGCTCTATATGATTTGCTATTTCGGCATGCGTTTTACCCAGAAGGATGCCGCTTTCCCGAATCAGTTCTATCTCTTCTTTCGTCTTTAAAAAGAAAGCTTTCTTTTTCAATCTTATAAAGTTAAACAGTAGCTATACTTTCAGAACGACCTTTCACTCTACCAGATTGCATTAATCCTTCGTAATGGCGCATGAGCAGATAACTTTCTATTTGCTGCAACGTATCCAAAATCACACCTACCATAATCAACAAGGATGTTCCGCCATAAAATCTGGATAGCTCAGAAGTAATCCCAAATAAACTTGCAATTGCAGGAAGAACGGCCAAGAGAGCTAAAAAGACCGCACCAGGAAGTGTAATCCGTGATAAAATCGTATCAATGTATTCTGCAGTCTGGATACCTGGCTTCACACTCGGAATAAACCCTCCGTTGCGTTTCATTTCTTCTGCAATCTGAGTTGGGTTAACTGTAATAGCCGTATAGAAAAAACTAAACAAGATAATAAGTACGGCAAACAGTATATTATAAGCAGGATGAGTAAAATCAGAGAATGCCTGTGCAATAGAGCCTGCTGTTTGGCTTTTATCTGAAAGATATGGAACTAACAGTCCAGGCAAAAACATCAATGATTGAGCGAAAATAATTGGCATTACACCAGCAGCATTCAGCTTCAAAGGCAAATACTGACGTTGTCCGCCATAAACCCTGTTACCTACTACTTGTTTGGCATATTGGATTGGAATGCGGCGAGTGGCTTGCAACACAAGAACTACACCCATTACGATAAAGAACAATGCGATTAATTCAAGGATAAAGAATAGAATCCCTTCCGCGCCTCTTGTTACAGCCTCTCCTAATAAAGCATTAGGCAAACGGGAAATAATTCCAATCATTATAAGCATTGATGTTCCATTGCCAATTCCCTTCTCTGTAATTCTTTCTCCCAACCACATACAGAACATGGTTCCTGTAGTTAAGATAATCATAGCAACTATAGTGAAAGCAGTACGGCCAACTCCGGGAATGATAGCATCATCTGCAATTGTTCCAATCAGATAAGTGTACGACTGAGGCAAAGTAACTAATATAGTTAATGCTCTTGTAATACGATTGATTTTTTGCCTTCCTGATTCTCCTTCTTTCTGCATTTTCTGAAAGTAAGGAACAGCAACAGTTAATAACTGCACAATAATGGAAGCAGTTATGTAAGGCATAATTCCTAATCCAAAAATAGAGGCATTACTAAAAGCTCCACCTGAAAAAGTATCTAACAAACCAAGAATACCTTTGCTTGTACCTGATTCTAACCGGGTCGGGTCAATACCTGGCAATACGATATATGATCCCAGTCGAAAAATCAATAAGAACCACAACGTATTTAGAATACGTGTTCTTAAATCCTCGATTGAGAAGATATTCTTAATTGTTTCGATAATCTTTTTCATATCTTAGATAACAGTAGCCTTACCACCAACTTTTTCAATTGCAGCAATTGCCGAAGAAGAAAATGCGTGTACTTTGATCTCAGCCGCTGCTTTTACTTCTCCACGTCCTAGGACCTTCACACGGTCACTTTTTGAAGCCAATCCGTGCTGCTTCAGGAAATCTATATCTACAACAGAAACCTTATAGATCTCCAGTAACTGTTGAATAGTATCTAAATTAATAGGTTTGTATTCAACGCGATTAATAGATTTGAAACCAAATTTTGGAATCCGGCGCTGTAAAGGCATTTGACCACCTTCAAAGCCACGTTTAGTACTATTACCAGAACGCGAACCAGCACCTTTATGACCTCTGGTAGAAGTACCGCCCATTCCTGACCCAGTACCACGACCTATCCTTTTCTTTGACCTTACTGAATTATCAGCCGGCTTAAGTGTATGTAGTTTCATGAGGATTATAATTCTTTTACTACCACTAAATGACTAATTTTTTTAATCATACCTGCTACCTGAGGAGTATTTTCAACCTCAATTGTACGATTAATTTTTCCTAAGCCTAAAGCTTTCACTGTAAGTTGCTGATCCTTAGGTCTTTTTATTGCACTTCTTACTTGAGTAACCTGAACCTTTGCCATATCTCTTTTAGCCATTAAATACTTTTGTAAGTGATATTCTTCGCTGAACAGCTACCTGATGTGGAGCACGCATTTTAAGCAAGGCATCAAAGGTTGCTTTTACTACGTTGTGTGGATTGGAAGATCCTTTTGATTTCGCCAAAACATCTTTAATCCCAGCACTTTCTAATACAGCACGCATTGCCCCACCTGCAATCACACCTGTACCCGCTGCGGCAGGTTTTAAGAAGACATAACCACCACTATATTTACCATGCATATCGTGAGGGACTGTTGACTTTAGAATAGGAATTTTTATCAAATTCTTTTTTGCGTCTTCTACCCCTTTGGTAATTGCATCTGTTACTTCGTTAGCTTTACCTAACCCATACCCTACGACTCCATGTCCATCCCCAACTACAACAATTGCAGAAAAGCTAAAACGACGTCCACCCTTCACTACCTTTGCAACACGTTTAATAGCAACAACTCGTTCTTTCAGCTCTTGATCGTTAGCTCTGACAATAGGTTTATTAATTTGTGCCATATAGATTTATTGGATTTTAAAACTTAAGTCCTGCTTCACGTGCTCCTTCTGCCAAGGCTTTTACTTTTCCATGATAGAGATAGCCACCTCTATCAAATACAATAGTAGAGATTCCGCTTGATAAGGCTTTTTCAGCAATCTTTTTTCCTACCTCTTTAGCAGCATCTAAATTAGTAGATTTACTTTGTGCCGACTCTGAAGAAGAAGCACTGGCTAAAGTTTTACCAGAAGCATCATCAATTAATTGCACATATATTGCAGTATTCGACCGAAACACTGATAGCCGTGGCTTTTCTGATGAACCAACCACTTTAGAACGTATATTTTTTCTAATACGCAGTCTACGAAGCTCTTTTTGTGTAGCCATATATTTTATTTCTTAGCGGCTGTCTTACCAGCTTTTCTTCTAATAGCTTGACCTAGATTTCTAATACCTTTTCCTTTGTAAGGCTCAACTTTTCTTAAAGACTTGATCTTAGCAGCAATTTGTCCAACCAACTCTTTATCAATTCCTTCTAAAGTTACTACAGGGTTCTTTCCTTTTTCTGTAACTGCAGAGGCAGTTATCTCTATAGGAAGAGCCAGATATAACCCATGTGAATAACCAAGACTTAGCTCTAAAACGTTATTATTAACATTTGCTTTATAGCCTACTCCCACTATCTCCAATTGTTGCTTAAAGCCGGTATTTACCCCTTCAATCATATTATTTACCAATGCACGGTACAAACCATGCAGTGCCTTATGTCTTTTTTGATCTGTAGGCCTTTCAACTACTACCTGATTATCTACTTGCTTCACAGCAATATCAGCGTCAATCTTACGAGAAAGAGAACCTTTAGGGCCTTTAACAGTCACCACATTACCATTCCCTACTGAAATAGTAACATTTGCGGGCAAGTCGATTGGCTTTTTACCTATTCTTGACATGACAGATTATTAATATACGTAACACAAAATTTCGCCACCCACATTCAAAGAACGGGCTTCTTTATCAGTCATTACTCCTTTAGGAGTAGACAATATAGCAATACCCAAGCCATTTAGTACACGCGGCATACCATCCACCCCTGTATATTTTCTCAGGCCAGGCTTGCTTATTCTTTGCAAATTCACAATCGCCGACTCCTTGCTAACAGGATCGTATTTCAAAGCAATCTTGATAAGACCCTGCACTTGGCTATCCTCGAATTTATAATTCTGAATATATCCTTTGTCGAATAATACTTTTGTAATTTCCTTTTTTATATTAGACGCAGGAATCTCAACTATCCGGTGACGTGCCTTGATAGCATTTCTTAATCTCGTTAAGTAATCTGATATTGGATCAGTCATTTTTGACACATTTTTTTGACAAAAATCCCGTTTTTGAAACGGGACTGCAAAACTACAAAAATAAATATTAAAAACAAAAGAAATATTACATTTTACCAGCTAGCCTTAGTCAAGCCTGGTATTTTACCATCGGAAGCCATATCGCGAAACACATTACGGCAGATTCCAAACTTACGCATATACCCTCTTGGTCTGCCAGTCAGCTTACACCGATTGCGCAAACGTACAGGCGATGCATTTCTTGGCAATTTATCTAATGCCTCATAATCTCCGGCAGCTTTTAAAGCAGCTCTTTTAGCAGCATATTTGGTCACTAATTTTTCTCTTTTTAATTCGCGGGCTTTTATGGATTCTTTTGCCATATCGATATTTTATATTATGTTATTTTTTCTGGTTTGCAAATGGCATTCCCAACGCTTTTAACAACTCCAAGCTTTCTTCATCTGTCTCCGCAGTTGTCACGAATGTAATATCCATACCAGAGATTTTAGTTACTTTATCAATACTAATCTCGGGGAAAATAATTTGTTCTTTTACACCAAGTGTATAATTACCTCTGCCATCAAACCCTTTGTCACTAACACCTTTGAAGTCACGCACACGAGGCAAAGCTACTGTCATTAGACGGTCCATAAATTCAAACATTCTATCTCCACGTAAGGTAACTTTTGCACCAATAGGCATATTCTCACGCAACTTGAAGTTTGAAATCGCTTTCTTTGAGAAAGTAGCAATCGCCTTCTGACCTGAAATGGTAGTCAATTCTTCAACACCTATGTCCACTAGCTTTTTATCTGCTACAGCAGCACCAATTCCTTTGTTAATTACAATTTTTGTAATCTTAGGCACTTGCATTATAGATTTGTATTTAAACTTGTCCTTTAACAAAGGCACTACCTCGTTTAAATACTTATCTTTAACCCGCGGGTTTTCACTTGTCTTATTAGAATTTGTAGTAGCCATTTTTACAGACTTAATATGTATTCTTTGTAGTATCTATCAGTAACTAGAAATATTAAAACTCAGCCTTTATAAGGGTTCCAGTTTTCTTCGAATATCGCTGTTTTTTTCCTTTATCATCCAGCTTACGAGATATTTTAGAAGGTTTTCCTGTAGAGGGGTCAATCACCATCAAATTACTTATATGAATAGGTGCTTCCTGTTGAGAAAAACCACCCTGAGGATTCTCTGCTGAAGGTTTAACACTCTTCTTAATCATATTTAGGCCTTCTACAACTGCTTTCTGCTTTTCTTTACTTATTGACGTTATCTTGCCTGTCTTTCCTTTTTCATCGCCAGCAATAACCATTACGGTATCACCTTTACGCAGATGCAGTTTTGCTGTAGTTTTGGTTTTTGCTTTCATTTTAAAATTTAGAGTCAAAGTCTATTATAAAACTTCCGGTGCTAACGAAACAATTTTCATAAATTGTTTTTCACGCAATTCACGTGCTACTGGCCCAAAAATACGAGTTCCTCTGGGCTCATCGTTATTATTTAACAAAACAGCAGCATTATCTTCAAACCGAATGTATGAGCCATCTTTACGTCGTATTTCTTTCTTTGTACGAACGACAACAGCTTTTGATACAGCACCTTTTTTTAAGTTACTGGAGGATAAGGCTGATTTTACTGAAACCACAATCTTATCACCAATGGTAGCATATCTTTTGCCTGTACCACCTAAAACTCGTATTACAAGTACTTCTTTAGCACCGCTATTGTCGGCTACAGTAAGCCGAGATTCTTGTTGCACCATAGTTATTTAGCTTTTTCAATAATTTCAATGAGTCTCCAACGCTTGTTGCGGCTTAATGGGCGTGTTTCCATTATTTTCACAGTATCACCCAACCCGCACTCATTCTTCTCATCATGAGCCATAAGTTTGGTAGTCTTTTTCATAAACTTACCATACTTTGGGTGTTTTACTTTTCGTTCGATGGCTACGGTAATGGATTTATCCATTTTGTCACTTACGACACGCCCGATTCTTTCTTTTCTGGCATTTCTTTGTAATTGCTGCTGCTCCATTTTCTTTATTTATTTGGCGTTTGCAATTTGTCTTGCTTGTAATTCTGTAGCTAACTGAGCAATTAGCCTACGGGAGGCGCGAATGCGCGCAGGATTCTCAATAGGTGTGATGGCATGAGCAAACTTCAACTTTTGTAAAGAAGCTTTTTCGGCTCCAATACGCTCTTGCAGCTCTTCTACACTCAATGATTTGATGTCATTATTTTTCATTGTCCTTCAACGTAATCTCTACGTACAATAAATTTCGTTTTAATAGGTAATTTCTGGGCTGCTAGACGTAAGGCTTCTTGCCCTATTTCCTGATTGACTCCGGCAACTTCGAATAGAATAGTACCGGGTTTTACAACAGCCACCCAATATTCAGGAGCACCTTTTCCTTTACCCATACGAACCTCTGCAGGTTTTTTTGTAATAGGCTTATCTGGAAATATGCGAATCCATACCTGGCCTTCCCGCTTCATCGTACGGGTCATGGATATACGAGCAGCTTCAATCTGACGAGCAGTAATCCAACCAGGCTCCAAAGATTTAACAGCAAATGATCCAAATGCAATTTCGTGACCACGTGTAGCAAGCCCACGTACCCGGCCTTTTTGCATTTTTCTAAACTTGGTTCTTTTCGGCTGTAACATTTTCTTTCTATTTATTACAATTTGGCAAAGCAGCCAAATGATTATCTACCAGTATTATTATTTTTCTTTTTCTTCTTACGTTTGTTGCCGTCTCTATCATTTCTATCACGACGGTCTCCACGCTCTGTTCCTTCACCCCGGCGACCACCTCTGTCTCCACCACCTACATTACCTGAAGCAGCTGCAGCGTTTCCATAAGTTGCATTTGGAGAAAGATCTCTTTTACCAAATACCTCTCCTTTGAATACCCACACCTTAATACCGATTTTACCGTATACTGTTAATGCTTCAGAAATAGCATAATCGATATCTGCACGCAATGTATGCAATGGAATACGCCCTTCTTTGTACTCTTCAGTACGAGCCATCTCGGCACCAGCCAAACGACCAGACAAACGAACTTTAATGCCCTGAGCTCCTACACGAATAGCCAATGAAATGGCTTGTTTCATAGCCCGACGATAAGAGATACGAGCTTCTAGCTGTTGCGCGATAGATTCGCCAATAAGCTTGGCATCTAGTTCAGGTCTTTTTATTTCAAAAATATTGATCTGAACATCTTTGCCTGTAAGCTTTTTCAACTCTTCTTTAACCCTCTCTACCTCAATTCCATTCTTACCTATAACTACACCTGGACGAGCGGTATTGATTGTCAGTGTAATACGCTTTAATGTACGTTCAATAACCACTTTGGCAATGCCTCCTTTAGGAAAACGAGCCAATACGTATTTGCGTATTTTTTCATCTTCTACTAACTTTTCAGCAAAGTTTTTTCCTCCATACCAGTTTGAGTCCCACCCTTTAACAACGCCTAAGCGAAAGCCTGTTGGATTTACTTTTTGTCCCATGCGTATTATTATTCAGTTTCTTGGTTTTGGTTCTGTTTAAGTATGGCCGGATTCAATCTTGAATCTAACACAAGGGTAATGTGATTAGAACGTTTACGAACGCGATAACCCCGACCTTGAGGTGCCGGACGCAAACGTTTCAGAACACGACCGCCATCTACAAAAATCGTTTTGATATAAAGATCAGCATCTTCAATTTTTTCGCCTTCGTGTGTCTGTTCCCAGTTTGCAATTGCAGACAAAAGCAAATGTTCTATCTTTTTAGAACCTGACTTCGAATCAAATCGAAGAATATTCAGTGCATCATTCACCCGCTTCCCTCTTACCATATCTGCTACAAGTCTCATCTTACGAGGAGAGGTTGGCACATTTCTTAGTTTGGCTATTGCTTCCATTAT
The DNA here is from genome assembly GCA_963520985.1 of uncultured Sphingobacteriales bacterium. Lineage (GTDB taxonomy): Bacteria > Bacteroidota > Bacteroidia > Cytophagales > 172606-1 > Xanthocytophaga. Next base: position 80,132 of record CAUQTA010000007.1, on the reverse strand, counting down.
TATTTTTTACCTTTATCTTTATTACCTGCGTGACCTCTAAAATTACGAGTAGGTGCAAATTCGCCTAGCTTATGACCTACCATATTCTCGGTTACATAAACTGGTATAAACTTATTGCCATTGTGTACAGCAAAAGTATGACCTACAAAATCCGGGGAGATAGTTGAACGACGAGCCCAAGTCTTAATAACAGTCTTTTTACCAGACTTACTCATGCCATCAATCTTTGATACTAACCGGAAATCTACGTAAGGTCCTTTTTTTATGGAACGTCCCATCTATGTAAAATGGATTATGTTTAGCTTTTAATCTTCTTTTTTATACTATTTTTTACGGCCGATAATCAGGCTGTTAGAATACTTCTTAGGTCTGCGAGTCTTTTTACCTTTAGTATATAGACCTTTGCGTGAGCGAGGATGGCCCCCAGAAGCTCTACCTTCACCACCACCCATTGGGTGATCAACTGGATTCATTGCAACACCCCGAACGCGAGGACGGCGACCTAACCAACGTCTGCGACCGGCTTTCCCGAGACTAACATTCATATGGTCTGCATTAGATACGGACCCTACTGTAGCAATACAAGAAGACAGAACCAACCGCATTTCACCTGAAGGTAATTTCAACGTAGCATATTTACCTTCACGTGCCACTAATTGGGCATAGGTACCTGCACTACGCGCCATTGAGCCCCCTTTGCCAGGCTGAATCTCAATATTATGCACAATTGTACCAAGTGGAATAGAAGCCAAAGGCAATGCATTTCCTACTTCTGGTGCCACACTTTGTCCTGAAACAATCGTCTGGCCTACTACTATCCCACTAGGAGCTAATATGTAGCGCTTTTCGCCATCTGCATATGTAACAAGAGCAATGCGAGCAGAACGATTTGGATCGTATTCAACGGTATCCACAGTAGCAGTGATGTCAAACTTGTCGCGTTTAAAATCGATGATACGATATCTGCGCTTGTGACCTCCTCCAATGTAACGCATGGCACGATGCCCACTGTCATTACGACCACCAGTCTTCTTCAGGGTGACGGTCAAGGATTTCTCGGGTTTATCCGTGGTAATCTCCTCAAATGCAGGAGCTGTTCTAAACCGCTGACCCGGAGTAATTGGTTTTAATTTCTTAATAGCCATTTTACTTTACACACGGATTATCGTGCCGTGCCACATAACTTTACTGATTAAATATCTCCGTAAAAATCAATCGCTTCACCCTCGGCCAAAGTAATAATCGCTTTTTTATAAGAAGCAGTACGACCTGAAAGCACTTGAGACTGAGAAAATCTTGTTTTTGCTTTTCCTGCATAGCGAATGGTTCTAACGCCTTCTACGTTAACTCCATAAGCACGCTCAATAGCCTTTTTAATCTCAATTTTATTGGCCTTTTTCTCCACAATAAAAGTATAAATACCTTTTTCTGTCTGAGCGTTTGCTTTTTCTGTAATCAAAGGTCTTTTAATGATGCTCATGAGTTGACTTATTTAAGAAGTTCTTCGATTTTAGCTAATGCACCTTCACTAAGAAGAACATGATCAGCATTCATAAGTTCATAGGTATTCAATTGGCTTGCCAATACAACTTTTGCCTTTGGCAAATTGCGGCTAGACAATACTATGTTTTTGTTTACTTCTGACAATACCAACAAGGTCTTTTTATCAGCCGCAGAAAGTCCCTGCAAAATTTTAATATATTCTTTAGTCTTTGGCTGTTCTATTGTAAAATTCTCAACTACAGTCAGACTATCGTTAGTAGCTTTATAAGCAAGTGCTGACTTTCTAGCCAACTCTTTCACTTTTTTGTTCAGCTTAAAACTATAATCACGTGGAACCGGACCAAAAATACGACCACCATGACGATATAAAGGGTTCTTGATACTCCCTTTACGCGAACCACCTGTTCCTTTTTGCTTATGCAACTTGCGTGTAGAACCGTGCACTTCATTTCTTTGCTTCGACTTGTGCGTTCCTTGGCGCTGATTAGCCAGATACTGCTTTACGTCAAGATAGATGGCATGATCATTAGGTGTGATGCTATAAATTTCGTCTATCAGATTAGCTTTCCGACCCGTCTCTTTACCTGTAATGTTATATATCGATACTTCCATTGTTGTTTGCCTTTATTGAGTACTTACCTTCTTGATTAAACGATTTCTCTATGATTATCAATGATAACAAAGGAATTTTTTGCTCCTGGAACGGAGCCGCTTATCAAAACCAGATTCTTTTCAGGGATAACACGAAGTACGCGAAGGTTTTGCACAGTTACACGGCTTCCTCCAGTCCTACCCGCCATCCGTATGCCCTTAAACACACGAGCAGGAAACGAACAGGCACCGATAGAGCCCGGGTGACGACCTCTGTTGTGTTGACCATGTGTTTGACCACCAACACCGCTAAAACCATGACGTTTAACTACACCTTGAAAACCTTTGCCTTTTGAAGTTCCAACAACATCCACAAATTCACCAGCCTCACATACATCAGTAGCATTAACAGTATCTCCTAAGGAAACCTTAGTGGTGAAATCCTTAAACTCTACTAACTTTCTCTTAGGAGTGGTATTTGCTTTTTTGAAGTGACCCAACAAAGGCTTTGTTGTGTTTTTTTCTTTCTTTTCACCAAATGCAAGCTGAACAGCCTCATAACCATCTACGCCCAGAGTCTTAAGCTGTGTAACCACACAAGGCCCAGCCTCAATTACTGTACATGCAACACTCTCACCCTCAGGAGTAAAAATGCTTGTCATTCCAATTTTTTTTCCTATAATACCTGACATGATTGCTTAAAAACTTACGTGAATGTTTTAAAGCTTATGACTTGATCTGGACAACCAGCGGTCAGCTTTTTCAAAACGGACTGCAAAGGTAGTAGATTAGAATAACAATGCAAATCTTCAGTAGACTTTTTTTGAATTATTTTTAGTCTGGCTTTATTTGTTTCATTGCGACCTACGACCTAACCTGTTAACCAGAAGGTTGCCAATTTAAAAGACTAAACTTTAATATTTGAGGTTCAAACAAAAAACCTGCTTCTATCTCTAAGAGAAAGGCAGGTTTTTCGATATAAAAAGATACTATTCGTTACACTTTAATTTCTACGTCTACCCCACTTGGAAGCTCCAGTTTCATCAAAGCATCTACGGTCTTAGCACTTGAAGAATGGATGTCTATTAAACGCTTGTAAGTACACAACTGAAACTGCTCACGAGACTTTTTGTTTACGTGTGGAGAACGCAATACCGTAAATTTTTCTTTCTCTGTGGGTAATGGGATAGGACCACTTACTACAGCACCTGTAGACTTTACAGCCTTTACAATTCTCTCACATGACTTGTCTACCAAGCTATGGTCGAATGATTTTAATTTAATCCGGATTTTCTGAGTCATTTTGTTAGTTTTTCTTGGGCCGATACACGTTTGATCGGCAGGTTTTGACTTTGAAAAAGATACTATTTTATAATGGCTCAAAGCTTAAAAAGCTCTGAGCCTGTTTTATACTTACACTTTAGCTCCTTTAAGCTTAGCGATTACAGTTTCAGCCATATTTGGAGGTAGAATCTCGTAATGAGAGAACGTTAGCGTAGCAGACGCACGTCCAGAAGAAATGGTGCGCAGATCTGTCACATAGCCGAATAACTCAGACAATGGAACGTCAGCCTTTACAATTTGAGCTCCGCCTTTGCTGTCCATGCCTTTCATTAAACCACGACGCCGGTTCAAGTCACCTGTTACCGGACCTGTAAATTCGTCAGGTGTAGTAACTTCTACACTCATTATAGGTTCCAGTAATTTTGGGCCAGCTTGTTTAGCGGCTTCACGGAAACCGTCACGGGCGGCGATTTCGAAAGACAAGGAATCAGAGTCAACTGCGTGGAACGAACCATGGAACAACCGCACTTTCATGCTGTCAACAGGATAACCAGCCATTGGTCCGTTTTTCATTGCTTCATTAAAGCCTTTTTGAACTGCAGGAATGAATTCGCGAGGAATGGCACCGCCCACAATTGCATTTACAAACTGGAAGCTTTCAGTTGGATTAGCCGCTTTAAATTCTTCATCTATTGGCCCGATCTCAAATACGATATCGGCAAATTTACCACGACCACCCGTTTGTTTCTTGAATACCTCCCGGTGTTCGATGGTTTTTGTGATCGTTTCTTTGTAAGCAACTTGAGGAGCACCCTGATTGATCTCAACGTTGAATTCACGCCTCATCCGATCAATGATAATCTCCAAGTGCAACTCACCCATACCTTTCAATACAGTCTGGCCCGTTTCCTGATCAGTTTCTACGTGTAAAGTAGGATCTTCTTCTACCAGTTTGGTAATTGCGTTGCTTAATTTATCCACATCGGCTTGTTTCTTAGGCTCGATAGCATAGCCAATTACCGGCTCAGGGAAGCTCATGGACTCCAGAATGATTGGTTTCTTTTCATCCACCAATGTATCCCCTGTTTTGATATCTTTAAAACCAACACCCGCTGCAATATCACCAGCTTCTACCTTGTCAATTGGGTTCTGCTTGTTGGCGTGCATTTGCATCAACCGAGAAATACGTTCTTTTTTACCGGTACGCATATTCAAAACATATGAACCTGCATCCAATACACCTGAATAAACCCGGAAGAATGCCAAACGACCTACGTAAGGATCAGTAGCAATCTTAAATGCCAATGCGGCAAAGGGTCCATTAGAATCCGGCTTTCTTTCTTCTTCTTGGCCAGTATCAGGATTTTCACCCATAATAGCCGGCATATCCAATGGAGATGGAAGATAGGCAATAACTGCATCAAGCATGGTTTGTACACCTTTGTTCTTGAAGGCAGTTCCACACAGTACAGGCGTGATAGTCATGTCAATAGTAGCTTTACGAATGGCTACCATCATTTCTTCACGCGTAATTGTGTCCGGATCATCGAAAAACTTCTCCAACAGATGATCGTCGTATTCTGCTACCGATTCTACCAGATACTGTCTCCACTCATTAGCAGTCTCAACTAGATCTTCAGGGATTTCAACGATTTTATATGTCTTTCCTTTGTCTGCTTCATTCCAGATAATTCCTTTCATCACAAGCAAATCAACTACACCTTTAAACTGATCTTCAGCTCCAATAGGCACTTGTAATGGAACAGGCTTTGCATTCAGTTTTTCTTTAATTTCTTTCACGCAATTAAAGAAATCAGCACCTGCACGGTCCATCTTGTTTACAAAACACAGACGAGGCACATGGTATTTATTAGCTTGACGCCATACAGTTTCTGACTGAGGCTCAACACCTGATACCGCATCGAATAAAGCTACTGCACCATCCAACACACGCAATGAACGCTCTACTTCTACGGTAAAGTCAACGTGACCTGGAGTATCAATCAGGTTAATTTCATATGTTTTGGTTTCCCCATCAATGATTTCACCCTGTTCTGTTGGGTAATTCCATTGGGCGTGGGTAGCAGCCGAAGTAATAGTGATACCACGTTCTTGCTCCTGCACCATCCAGTCCATGGTAGCAGCTCCTTCGTGCACCTCACCAATCTTGTGCGTTTTTCCTGTGTAATACAGAATACGCTCACTGGTTGTTGTTTTTCCGGCATCAATGTGAGCCATGATACCGATGTTACGCAAATATTTTAAGTCGGCCATAGTGTTACCTTCCGGTAATTATAGGTTTGATTTAAAAACAATTTCTATTTTATGGGAAAAGCGGGCAGGCTGCCCGCTATCAAAACATGGAGGTTTTAGCATCTTTTGAGATACTATTTTCAGGTGCTACCTGCTTAGAATCTAAAGTGAGAGAAGGCCTTGTTAGCATCAGCCATACGGTGGGTATCATCTTTCTTTTTCACAGCAGCGCCTTCACCTTTAGCAGCCGCAATTACTTCGCCAGCCAATCTTTCAGTCATAGTCTTCTCACCACGTCTACGTGCATACATAATCATCCATTTGATACCTAATGCCTGACGACGCTCCGGACGTACTTCAGTAGGAACCTGGAAAGTAGCCCCACCTACCCGGCGGCTACGCACTTCAACTGTTGGCATGATGTTATTCAATGCCTTTCTCCATACATCCAAGCCGTTTTCATTTGTACGAGATGCAATCAGGTCAACTGCGTCGTAGAAAATAGAATACGCAATACTCTTCTTTCCTTCGTACATCAAGGAATTTACAAACTTGGTTACCAGTACATCTTTAAACTTAGGATCTGGTAAAACGTAGCGTTTTTGGGGTTTAGACTTTCTCATGATTTCTCGTGTGTGCAATACAACGCTTCTCCGGCACGTAGCCGAATACTCACGATTTTTGTTTTAGATAAATAAAAATTAAAAAAAGCTGTAACGCTTAAAGCAAAATGCCTCGCTTTAAGCGTTACGAAACTTTGAACGGATTATTTTTTGCCGCCTTTTCCTTTTACAGGTGCCGCTGGCTGACCTGGCTTAGGACGCTTAGCACCGTATTTAGAACGACCTTGTTTGCGATTAGCTACACCAGCCGTATCCAAAGCACCACGTACAATGTGATAACGAACACCTGGCAAATCTTTCACACGGCCACCGCGAATCAACACGATAGAGTGCTCTTGCAGGTTATGTCCTTCACCTGGAATGTATGCGTTTACTTCTTTTTGGTTGGTCAAACGAACACGGGCTACTTTGCGCAAGGCAGAGTTTGGCTTTTTAGGAGTAGTTGTGTAAACACGGGTACATACCCCACGACGCTGAGGGCAAGAATCCAAAGCCGGAGACTTGGATTTGAACTCCAATTGCGTTCTTCCTTTACGTACTAATTGTTGAATAGTAGGCATTTATAAATAAATTTTTATGATTTTCAATACCTTTTCATTTTTGGGAACGCAAAGGTAGAGTATTTTAGCAACAATGCAAAAATAAGACAAAAATTTTCTTTAACGGAAAAACAGGCTTTTTAAGCTCCTTGAAAGTGAGAGGTTTGGGCCGTTGAAAAGATACTATTTTATAGACTACAAAATGAAAATACGGATTCATGTCTGGCATGAATCCGTATTAAATTTCCATGAATGGAATGCAGTTTCCAAAAGTACTCATTCCTGACTTTCAATAAACTGTCTTCTTTCTTCTCAGGTTTCACCACTTAAAATTGTGGCTGATTGAGGCGTTCATTCATTTTCTCCACTTTGCGTTTCAGATCATCCTTGTAAGCTGCCAGACGATCGGCAATCTTCTCGTCAGATACAGCCAGAATCTGCGCAGCCAGAATTCCTGCATTTTTGGCACCATCCAAGGCTACGGTGGCTACAGGTACGCCTCCGGGCATCTGCAAGATTGACAAGATGGAATCCCATCCGTCTGTCGAATGGGAAGACTTGACAGGCACTCCGATCACTGGCAATACAGTTAATGAAGCCACCATCCCCGGTAAGTGCGCAGCCCCTCCTGCTCCCGCAACGATCACCTTGATGCCACGCCCACGTGCGTTTTGTGCATATTCAACCATGCGTAAGGGGGTTCGGTGCGCCGACACAATGGATATTTCGTAAGGAATGGACAACTCTTGTAAGATATTGGCAGCATCAGACATAACCCGAAAATCAGACTCGCTGCCCATTATTATTCCTACCATAATTTGGTTAAAGTATTAAAATTAAACACTGATAAATGATTAATAAAAGGAACTTCACTCAGTATAAAGGGACAGAGGTATTCGCTAACTACTATTTTTTCCAGCTAAAGCAACATACAAATGTAAACTATTCATTCTGCATTACCTCAAATTAACAGAACAAAATTTTATCGCTCAAAGCGGGTTCAATGAAAAAAGATGCGAATTGGCACCCTGGCAAAATAGTATGTTTCTGAAGACTGAAACCGGCTACTTACTAATCACTTTAATAGTATCTTTTACAGTGGACACCTTCTGTTTTAGTGATTCTAATTCGGTATCCAGAATGGTGACATGCCCCATTTTACGAAAAGGTTTGGTAATCCGCTTGCTATATAAGTGCGGATATACACCCGAAAGGGAAAGTATATCTTCCATTCCTTCATAATAAGCTTCGCCCGTATGGCCAGCCTCGCCCAGCAAATTGACCATCGCAGCCAGCGATTTCGTTTTCGTACTTCCTAATGGCAAGCCAAGTATGGCACGCAGGTGTTGCTCAAACTGTGAGGTGTAGTTCGCTTTAATGGTGTGATGTCCGCTGTTATGCGGGCGGGGTGCCGATTCATTTACCAGGATGTCACCGTCTCTGGTTAAAAACATTTCTACGGCCAGCAATCCTACGATTCCAAGCTTTTCGGCTACCGTAGTAGCAATCTTTTGTGCTTGCTGTTCGATAGAGGCAGATAACTGGGCAGGCGCAAACAGGTATTCAACCAAGTTGTGCTCGGGATGAAAGACAAGTTCTACTACGGGAAAGGTCGAAATTTCACCAGTAACCGAGCGAGCCACGATCACCGAGATTTCCTTTTCGAAATCAACGGCTTTTTCGAGTAAACTTGGCTCTGTAAATACCTTGTGGAAATCTGCGGACGAAGTAAGCCGCTGCACACCGCGGCCATCGTAACCGGCTTTCCCCAGTTTTTGAAATGCGGGTAGAAAACCTTCTTGCTGTGCAACGTGTTCAGCCGTATCCGTTAGTACAAATTCGGCCGTGGGGATATTGTGCTTCTGGTAAAACTGTTTTTGTTCACGTTTATCCTGAATAATGCGAATCACTTCCGGCTGCGGGTACACTTTCACTCCTTCGGCCTGCAATTTATCCAGCGCATCCACATTTACATGCTCTATCTCAATGGTAAGCACATCCACTGTTTTGCCAAAGTCATATACCGCATCAAAATCCATTAGGGAGCCTTGTATAAACTCATGGGCCAGGTGTTTGCAAGGAGCGTCCGCATCCCCATCCATTATTTTTATATATGTATTCAAATCAATCGCTGCCTGAATGAGCATGCGCCCCAACTGCCCTCCGCCTAAAACACCTAGTTTAAAATGACTACCAAATGGATTCATAAATAGTAACTCAAAAGTTTGAAAATATAGTTTTTAAATAAGACCGATAGGTTTTGCGCCTGCAAGTTATAGTATTTTGCAGTAGCTGTGAAGCATGTTATTTGATAGATAAAAAATATTTTCTAGGCACTTTATTTGACAAGTATAGTGTGGCGTATATATTTGCACTCCGTTCGGGGTGTTAGCTCAGCTGGCTAGAGCGCTACAATGGCATTGTAGAGGTCATCGGTTCGACTCCGATACGCTCCACCCAAAATCCCTTGAATCTTCCGATTTAAGGGATTTTTTATTTCCAGGACCTTCTAAAATAGAATTTGCATCCTGTACCCAAGTTAAATTACCTAATCTCTCCTACTTAGGATACCACGCTGTTCTATTTGGTAATTCGGCATTCGGATTAACCTCATCCCTAAATCTTTTTACTAGAATTATATATGATCGGCTTTTTAATCGATTGGGTGCTATGGCATTCATTCTTTCTGAATATTCTATTCATAATTGCAAAGAAGTTAGTACTAATTATTATTTAGAATTAGTCTAAAAAATTTTATTTCTTAAAGAGTCATATTACTTTTGGCCTTATTTAGAATTAGTTTAAATAAAAACCACTTTAATATGCATCGATTACTACCCTTGTTTTTAATACTTATTTGCCGTTTCTCCCTTTTGGGGCAAACGGGCACCATTGAAGGCCACATCCGCAGTGCTGACGGGCAACCGGTGCCCTACGTTACTATCTCTCTATCTGGTACGGTATTAAATGGACAAACCGATCCAAGCGGCAATTTTCTATTTATCAAAGTTCCTATAGGAGAACAAACTATCCAGGCCCGTTTTGTTGGTTTCGAACCCGCTAGTCAATCCATAAGTATTCGTGCCAATGAGACAAGCAAGGTTGAGATTATACTGAAAGAAACCAGCGAACAACTCAATGAGGTGGTAGTAAATGGGTATGTAGCTTACCGCAACGATGTAACTAACCTAGCAACTCGTACTGCCACACCGCTATCCCAAATTCCTCAGTCCATTCAGGTAATTCCGCAGCAAGTGCTACGTGACCAACAGGCCTTTACCATTAATGAGGCACTGCGCAACGTAGCAGGAATGAATCTATTTTCTGTGTATCAGGATTATACAATGCGCGGTTTCCGCTCCAACGACGGCAACTTCGCCTACAATGGTGTACGTGGAGCTCTTTATCAATTTGACCAGCCAGGCCAGTTGTTCAACGTAGACAAGATAGAGGCGATCAAAGGTCCTGCTTCTTCGCTGTTCAGCAATACTAGTCCGGGGGGGATTGTCAATATCGTTACCAAACAACCTCTGACAACCCAGCGTTACGAGCTTTCAGTGTCCTTTGGCACTTACAATCAATTTCGCCTGATGGCAGATGCAACCGGACCACTTTCGTCCAAACTATATTACCGTCTGATCATTGGTTATGAAAACAGCGGTGCTATTAGCCGTATACAAGACATCCGTCACCTTTTCCTAGCTCCTTCGTTGCGTTATCAATTCTCTGAACGCACTCAGGCTACTTTAGAAGTAAACCTGTATAATGACCGCCGCACGGTGGGTTTTGAACGGGGCATCCTGGCACCGCAACGTGCTGACGGCACCTATGATCTGGCGGCTTTGCCTATTCGCTGGACCCGCCACAATGAAAATGATTTCAGCAAGACTCGGGGTATCTCAGCACAGGTACGTTTCAGTCATCAGTTTACGCCTCAGTTAAGTTTGCATGCCATGGTACGTTCGGTTAATTCTTATCAGGAGCAACAGGACATTACCAGCGGATTTGGTGGACTGGTCATTGCCGGTATAGATTCATTGGATAACCGTAATTATCAGTATTTTAAACAAAGTCCTCTGTTCAGCACTCAGGGTAACCTCTACGCCGAAGCCAAATTGCAAACCGGGCCGGTTGCTCATTTGCTCATTGCCGGAATTGACGTAGCCAATATGGGACGGACCTATTACTACGGATCTTGGGGAGCACCCTCTCTGGCCATTTATACACCAGATTTTAGCCGCGATTACCCCATTGACCGCATACAAGACAACCAAAGCTTTGGTGGATATACTACAGAAAACACATGGCTATTGGGTGGTTACATACAGGACCAAATAAGCCTGGCCCGAGGCTTGAAAGCTCTCCTAGGACTCCGTTATGACACCTATCACTACAAAAATTCTTCTACCGACGACTTTGATGCTTCCTACGCCGGGCGGGATTCGTCAACGGCCACCGTATTACTCCCCAGGCTAGGCTTGGTATACCAGCCTGTGCCTACACTTTCACTCTATGCTAGTTATAGCGAAGGATTTCAACCCCAGTACTCTAACCTAAACAATGCAGGCGGTCCCTTTGATCCCGAACGTGGCGTACAGTATGAAATCGGGGTTAAAGGCGAGCTATTGCATGGAAAGTTGGTGCCTAGCGTTGCTTTTTACCAGTTGGACAAGGGAAACATTCTCATTCCTGACCCCTCCGATCCAGATGGAATCCGGCAGCTTTCTGGTGGACAGGCGCGCAGCAAGGGCGTTGAGATTGCCGTGCAGGGTAATCTGACCCGCCAAATTAGTCTGATTACTTCCTATTCTTACAACGAGACGCGGAACCAAAAGGGAGGCGAATTTGGTGCTCCAGAGGGCTCCTGGTATCCGATGGCCCCTAATCACACAGCCAATACCTGGCTCAAATACAGTTTTATGAGTGGAATCCTAAACGGCTTAAATGTAAATGCAGGCTTACAACATGTAAGTAAGCGTAACACGTTTACCGAAGGTTTTGTGCTACCCGGCTTTACTACTCTAGATGCCGGATTGGCTTATCGCCTAAAGGGAGCCAGCTTGGCCTTGAATGCAAACAATCTCACGAACGTACGTCACTATACTGGAGGCTACGGTCGGGGTATTTTCTGGGCTGGCATGCCGCGTTCTTTTCGTGTAACGGTGGGATACTTGTTCTAAAAGTGGCCTAATACCGAGTGCTATTTTCTATTAGCAGATACGGTATTTGACAAACATTGAAAAATATTGACTGTTTATAGCAGATTCATTCAAGAAAGCCCGCAAACAGATGTTTGCGGGCTTTTTATTACTTGTCTCATAAACAAACAAACTTCTGATGAAGCCATAAACTAAGGTCGCATACTTGAAATGAATCATTCTGAATATGTGGACCTAATAAGGAACCTGATTTCTCTGAAATTATCCGGGTAGGTTTTGCCTTTTCAAAACATACTATTTTGCTTTCGGCTGTTCAGACATCCTAGTGCATTGGAAAACAAAAAAAGCTGCTCTTAAGCAGCTTCTGAAAATTGATATTCGTCACGACCTTCCTCCCAACATTCGTAGCGCAGATTTTCCAACAGGTAAGGCATTTCAAAGAAATTCAATAATTCTACTTCGTCCGATCTGGCCGTTACGCCCAGAATTTCCACATCATCTTCCTGCGGATCATAGCGGTAGGCAATCACAAGTCCGGAATATTTTCGGGAAGAATGGTATTGTACACCAAAAGAAGTTTTCATAGCATCATGTTAGTCTAAATGAATCGTAAATAGGTTTGACTCTAACCGTAACAAACCGGTTTTATCTTTTCAAAAGATACTATTTTGAACCAGTTCTCCTGAATCAGGTTTTGGGTGTCAGGCGGCAGGAAACAGCGTTTCTTCATTCGATCCGGTTTTTCCATCTAGGAATGTAAGCGGGATAATAAGCGCCTCTTTTCTCTCAGGCTCGGCCAGGTTCATGGTATATTGCACCTGAAACAATTCCAGCAATTTCCTACTGGCTTCGGTTTCGGCATTCGTAAAGTGGTGCCCTTCTATTTCACGAACCCTTCCCATCTGATACTCAGTAGCAAATCGTTCTCTGCAGGCAGCAACTGTGAGCACTTCACAACTCATGTAATTGTCATGAATGGTTACAATGCGGCAACGAGCAGCCAAGCCACTGCCAAAAACGCCAATAAACGTAGGGCTTCCTTGTATTACATACGCTCGGCGAACAAGATAAGGTGAGGTGTTTTTCATAGTTTATCATCGTTGTTTTAGAGGTATAAATATAACACAAATACTCATATAAAACAAACCTTTTTCGCCTAAAATACACCATAAATTAAGGTAAAAAGTTGCATTATACACGATAGTCTGTTATATTCAAAACCTGAAAACTTTCCGTTGTCAGACAGGCCGTTTCGTTATAAAACAGCTAGTCTGATAATCCCGTCAGGAAAAGAAATACCCATGAAACAGATGAACCCGTCTATCATTCTTGCAGAAGGGGTTTTGTCTTTTTAAAACATACTATTTTCTTTCCACACAGCAGCCAACCTCACTCCTACTGCCATGAAAACCACCGGAGAAATTCTGGATACCATTGTTGAAGCTTTGGGCATCAATTATGTAGACCTAGCCCGCACCCTTGGCATGAACCGACCCAATTTGTTTTACAACATGCGTTCGGGTAAGTCGAACCCCAGCTACGAAACCCTGCAAGCCATTGTTAAGGCTTATCCGCAGATTGACTGCCGTTTCCTTCTGACTGGCGAAGGGGAACCGTTGCTCAAACCCGCTGAACCGCCTAAAGATGCGTTGAAAGACTACATCCGCAGTGTGGTAACCGAGCTTTTGGAAGAGAAGCAGACGCCAAGCCACTAGTTTGCCAAGCCAGGCCATTCCGAAAAGTGACTAATGCAGCGATTTCATGCACTATCAGACAAACTATGAACGATAACGACACCAAACGTCTTTCCAGACTGACCGCAATTTTGACCCAATTGCAAACCAAACGACTGGTAACCGCAACCAATCTGGCCGAGAAGTTTAAGGTCAGCATCCGAACCATTTACAGAGACATCCGGGCTCTGGAGCAGGCCGGTGTGCCGGTTGTTACCGAAGAGGGAAAAGGGTATTCACTGATGGAAGGCTACAAGATTCCGCCGGTTATGTTTACCGAAAGCCAGGCCAACGCATTGATTCTTGCCGAGCAACTGGTTTTGAAAAACAAAGATGTCTCCTTTATCAATGATTACCGGGAAGCGGTAGACAAAATAAAAGCCGTCTTGCGACAAACCGAAAAAGACAAAGCCAACCTGCTTGCCGACAGAACCCATTTTGAGCAAAACGTAAACAGGCAACGAACCAGCAATAATTTGTCACTTCTGCAAAATGCCCTGACCAATTTTTGCCTGACCCGAATTGCCTACACCAACAAAGCGAACCAGGAAACTACCCGGCTTATAGAACCGTTTGCCCTAGTGAGCACCACCGAAAACTGGCTGCTGATTGCCTGGTGTCGGTTGCGCGAGGAGTTTCGGTATTTCAGGCTTGACCGGATCACCAAAACGGAGGTGCTGCACGAAAAATTTACGCCTCACAAAATGACCCTGCAAGATTTTTTCGATAAAAACCACTAACCGGTTTTTACCCCTGACATACGGCTGTCACTGACTGATGGTACCTTTGCAATGTAACTTTTAAACCCAAAGAAATATGATCAGTCAACTCGCAAACTTGAATTGGATTAGTGTTTTTATCGCCTTTGTCGCTTACTTTGTTTTGGGAGCATTATGGTTTACGCTGTTTTTCAAGAAACAGTATGCCCTATCGCTAGGCAAAGAAAATCAGTTGCCCGAAAAACCCGCACCTATCTTTATTGTTGGTCCGGCGGTGTGTTCACTGGTCATTACCATTGCAAGTGCGCTGTTGCTGTATGCCTTGCACATACAGACTACACCCGCGGCAATGGAACTGGCACTGGTTATTGGAATTGGGCTTTTGGTGGCTAACACAATCAACATTGCCATCAACCCCAACATGCCAAGACCTATTCATTACGGAATCATCAGTGGCAGCTATCATTTAACGGGTATTTTGATTGTCAACCTTATTGTGGTGAGTATGAAATAACTATGCCGATAACCGATACAGATATTTTTTATCCGGCAACCCGACAGGAGTGGCGACAATGGCTGGAACAAAACCACACCCGCAAAGACGCGGTATGGGTGGTTTTCTACAAAAAAGCCACAAACCGACCCACCTTGTCGTGGTCTGACGCCGTGGACGAAGCTCTCTGCTTTGGCTGGATTGACAGCGTAAAGAAAACGTACGATGCAGAAAGTGCCATTCAATTTTTCAGCAAACGAAAACCCAAAAGCACCTGGTCAAAAATCAACAAAGACAAAGTTCAGAAACTTCAAGAGGCTGGGCTTATGACCCAGGCCGGGCTGGATTGCATCGCCATCGCCAAACAGAATGGTTCCTGGGAAATCCTGGACACAATTGAATTGCTGATACTTCCTGCCGATCTGGAAACCGCATTGAAAGCAAGAGAGAATGCCCTGGACTATTTTACAAGCCTGAGCAAATCAATGCGAAAAGCCATTTTGCAATGGCTTGTACTAGCCCGGCGGCCGGAAACCCGGCAAAAGCGGATTGCCGAAATTGCCGAATGTGCCAGCAGAAAGCAAAAGCCCAAGCCATTCTGACAACCGAATGTATCCGTCACACAGCTGTAGTTGCAATCTTCTTTGTAGTTACTTCGGGAGTAAAAATAGTATGTTTTAAAAAGTCAAAACCTGCCTGTTTGTGTATATGCGTCTATTCGGTGGTTTCATACTCCTCTTCTTTTTTGTGTTTTCCAACAGTTCGGCCCAAGGGTATGCCGATTGGCAGAACACAACCCCCGGAGGAAATATCATGTATGATGCAGGCAGCGGTACTGTAGTTGCTATTTCTAAAACGCATCAATCCATAACAGGTATTCGCTCCTGGTACTTTTATAAGCAACATATTCTGATTGTCAACGGGACGGAATATATAGGTGTTAACGAAATCAATGGCGAGGTAAAATATTTTGCTTCTGAACAAGAGTGGAAAGCCTATTTAGAATCTAACCAGTTGGAACCTGTATTTTGGACACGCTGGCATTCAGATAACTGGAAGTTTTATGATGCAATCACCTTTACGATGATTGTTATCATTTTCCCTTTGGCTTTCATTATTCTGATGTTAACGCTATTTTTTTGGATTTTCAATTGGATTAGGAATGGAATGAAATTTAGATCCGTAAAATGGATTCAGATCAAAAGCAGCTTTCAATTCACGAAAAGAACAATTCTGGTGTTAGCAGCAATTATCTGTTTTCTCGTCATCCGATTGTTGCTGGACAACCATCCGGAAAGCTGGTAGATAGTGCGATACAGTGACTGCGAATAGTAAATGTTTAAGAAAGAGGACAGAATTCACTTTGGTAAGTATCGCTGGCAGGTGCCTAAGGCAGCAGAAGACAAGACATGGATTATCACGGAAGACATACTGGAACTGCGCTGGTACCACAATGCATTTGCCGATACAACCTGGGCCGATTGCGCAGTAAGGCACTACCTCAACACTGAATTTTACGGTATCTTCAGCCAGGATGATAAGGCGCAGATTGTGCCCGTTACAAACGCGAATCCGGATCACCCATGGTTTAAGACAAAAGGAGGCAAAAATACCATAAACAATGTATTTTTGTTGAGTTTGGAAGAGGCCTGCATCTATTTCGGCGATAGCAAAGCCAGGTTGCACCATAAAGGCATCAAACGTGGCTGATTGGGTAGCCATTGGCTTTTGGCATTCAAGCCATAGCACTAGCCTGCGAAAAGAGAAAAATAGTATCTTGTCAGAAGTTAAAACCTCCCATGCATTATTCCCCTGAGAAAAATCGTGACAGACCATTTTACTACTTCCCATCCCTCTCAAGTCCAAGACCAAAAACTGGTTTTGTTAAATTACGTCTCCGACAAACAGGCCCAGAGAAACAAAGTACTTCTTTCGCAAAACCTTCTTTCCTTGCTTGAACAAGGCGAAAAAGTAGTGCATTACGCTAGCAAGGCAACTCTGATTACCGATAATCAGTTTGTGCTGCTTTCTTCCGGAAATTGCTTAATGACCGAAAAGCGACCCGTAAACAGGAGTTATCGCAGCACCATGTTCTTTTTTGACAGCACAGTACTCACAAAACTTTTTATCAAATACGCACCCGGCCTTGAGGCGATTTCCTCAATTCCCACACAAAGCAAGGAGCCGTTCCTTGTTTTCGAAAAAGATGATTTTATCCGAAATTACATAGCGTCGCTGCAATTCATTTTAGCACAGCGATCTCCGCTGGCAAATCAAAAGATAGAACTGAAGTTTGACGAACTAATGCTTCATCTTCTCGAAAAATACCCAAGCCAGATGCTGGCGTTTCAGTTAAGAAACCAGGTGGAATATTCCGATTTTGAACTGCAAAAAGCCGTGGAGCAGAACATAACAAGCAATCTGACGCTGGAAGAACTGGCTTTTTTGTGTAATACCAGTGTTTCTACCTTCAAACGAAGATTTCTGAAACTCTACCGTATTTCGCCTCGCCAATACTTCCTGCAACGAAAAATGGAAATCGCCACAGGGCTATTGCTACAAAATGAAAATCCAAGCGAAGTGTTTTACAAAATTGGCTTCGAGAATCACTCCAGCTTTTCCCAATCGTTCAAACAGGTGTATGGCGTAAGCCCAAAACAATACCAACAACAAAAAATGACCTGTTCCCAACAGTCTTTGATCGATCCGCGATAACCCGGATGTATGCTTGCCTGTACCTTTGTATAAACTTTAAAACATACAAAATAATGGAAACACAAGCAGAAACAACTCGCACATTTACCCTGAAAAGTAATGAAATCGGCGGGCAATTTACCCGCAAGCACTTTGGCAATGGCGCAGGCTGTACCGGAGAAAACATTTCACCCGAGTTGCACTGGGAAAATGCCCCCAAAGAAACGCAAGCGTTTGCCGTAACCATGTACGACATAGACGCCCCGACAGGAAGTGGACTGTGGCATTGGGTTGTGTATAACATTCCGCCTGCGGTCACCTCACTCAACAGCGATGCAGGTAGTCTGTCTACCAACAACTTACCTCACGGTGCCGTAGGCGGGCTAAGCGATGCGGGCGTCAAAGGGTACTTTGGGCCGTGTCCGCCGGCAGGTCAGCTTCACCGTTACATTCTTACGGTGCATGCTCTGAAAGAACCCATTCAGGTAAATGAAAACACAAGTGCCGCCCTTACCGGCTTTATGCTGAACATGAACACACTGGCAAAGGCATCTTTGCTTGTGTATGCGCAACAGTAAGTCGGTAGAGACAAAACGAAATAGTATCTCTCGAAAACGCAAAACTGCCATTATCAGAAAGGGAGAGAAACCTTTCCGAAGTGAAAAGCCGATTTTGCGTTTTCGAGAGATACTATTTTTTCCATTATGCAGCCACTCAGATTTAATCTTTGGGATTCCCAAAAGGCATGGTTTTTTAACTACCTGGCAGTATTGTTCTTGAAGCATACGCTACCTACCCCGTAATTAAATAACCGAATCCTTTTACATGAGAAAAATATATCTAGTCGGTCTTATTGTTGTCGTTGTCGTTGCCGGATTGGCAGTGTTTCTGATCCTGCACAAATCAAAAGAGGCGAAGAAATATACAGTTAATGAAACCACAGTCGTGGCCGATTCCACCGACGAACTCTGGTACAAAAACAGTGTGATCTACACCCTGGATGTGGAAGTGTTCAAAGACAGTGACGGAGATGGCACCGGTGACTTCAACGGATTGACGTCGAAATTGGGATACATCGATTCCATGGGTGCCAATGTGATCTGGATTGCCCCTTTCCAGCCTACGCCTAACAAGGACGACGGGTATGACATAACCGACTTTTACAGCATCGATCCGCGACTCGGCACGCTATCCGATTTTGACCGGTTCATTCAGGCTGCCAATGCCAAAAAGATCAAAGTGATCATGGATCTGGTCGCCAATCATACCTCCGACCAGCACCCGTGGTTTCAGCAGGCACGCGCCAACCCAAACTCGCCCTACCGTTCGTGGTATGTGTGGAACAAATCCAAACCCGACAATCACGACGTCGGCATGGTGTTTCCGGGTGTACAAAAGGAGATATGGACCTACGACAACACAGCCAAGGAATACTATTACCACCGCTTCTATAAATTTCAACCCGACCTGAACACCGAGAATCCGGCCGTTCCAGCAGAAATGGAAAAAGTGATGAAATTCTGGATTGAACGTGGTTTAAGCGGTTTCCGGTTGGACGCCGTTCCTTTTTACATTGAGAAAGTAGAAACCAAAGGCGAGAAATTTGACCATGACTTCGCGCTGTTGCACCGAATGCGCAGCTACCTCAACAAACTAAAAAAAGACGCTGTCATTCTGGGAGAAGCGAACGTAACGCCCGATGAAAACAAGGACTTCTTTGGTGAAAAAGGCGAAGGCCTACACATGATGTTCAATTTCTTCGTGAACCAGCACTTGTTTTACGCCCTGGCTACAGGCGACACCAAACCTCTGGAAGACGCCATGCATCAGACGGCCAAAATACCCGGCTCGTCGCAATGGGGGCAATTCCTGCGCAACCACGATGAAGTGGACTTGGGAAGGCTCAGCAAAAAAGACCGGGAAAAAGTATACGAAAAAATGGGCCCAGCCAAGTCGATGCAACTCTACGACCGGGGCATCCGGCGCAGGCTGGCACCTATGCTCGGCAACAACCGGAAACAGCTGGAACTCGCCTACAGCTTCCTGTTTTCGCTTCAGAGCACGCCGGTGATGCGCTATGGCGACGAAATAGGCATGGGTGACGACCTGAAACTGCAGGAACGGCTTGCCGTACGAACACCCATGCAGTGGACCGCCACGCGAAACGCAGGCTTTACCACTGGCACTCAACCGGTGCGGCCCGTAGTGAATGATGCCGTGTTTGGTTATCCTAAGGTAAACGTGGCGACTCAACAGACAGACAGCCGTTCGTTGCTCAACTGGACGCGGCAAATGATTCGTTTGCGAAAACAACACCCAGAAATTGCTTTTGGCAAATGGAAACTCATCCAGACCAAATCAAAGCATGTAATCGGAATCTATTACGACTGGAATGGAAAGCGGCTGCTCACCTTGCACAATTTCAGCGACGCCCCATCTGAAGCATCTCTCCCTGAAGAGATAACTGCCAAGAAACTATCCGATGCGTTTTCGTCCGAATCTGTTCCTACGCAGGAGACCGTTCCACTACCTGCCTTTGGCTACAAGTGGTACGTGGTCCAGTAAGTACAAATGCTGTTTTATTGTTTTCGAAATAGTATCTTTCAAAAAGGCAAAACCCCTCTGGTTTAAATCAAGGGATTGAGCCATTGTGCCAAGCAAAAAACTTACTGCAAAAGCTGCTGAAACGAAAAGTCGGGAGAACGCATCTGTTTCTCGTTCTGGCTGGATGCCTGTTGGGCTTGGGTGGCATAGCCAAACATCTTTTGTTCATAGTCCTGGATTGCCGCTTCCACCGTTTCAAACTCTCCGCCGGTAAGGTTATCCGCCAAAATGAGGGCATCCATCAGTCCCGTATTCACACCTTGGCCGGCAAACGGGGGCATCAAATGAGCGGCATCCCCAACAAGCGTAACAGGCAAAGGCCGGTTGTTTTTCCAGGGTTTATCCAGCGGCAATTTTCTTGTCGGTAATCCCACAAAAAGTGATGTTGCTCCGATCAGTTCTCTGTAACGTGCATCCCATTGGTACAACCGGTCAGAAAGGAACTCGGCAATGCGGTTCGTATCCTGAAAGTTCAACCCGTTTGCATCCATTCTTCGGGCTTCCTGAAAATCACGCCGTAAGTCAATGCCCCGCTGTTATTCGGATTGGCGACCAACAGATTGCCTTGGTGGGCAGCCATCAGCTTGTGCCCATTGCATAAGCGGTAAAATTCCGGACAGCTTGTTTCGGGTTGGTATATGTCTCCTTGTATGATAAAAGTGCCTGTTTCTTCGGCTTTTGCATCCGTCACATAGTGTCTTACCTTAGACATTCCGCCATTTGCGCCAATCACCACATCGGCGGTTGCGTCCGGTTTATTTTCAAAATGCAGCACCCATTTTCCGGCCTGAGGTTCAAGTCCTATACATTGCCTATCCCAAACAACGGTGTCATTGGCTAGGCTGTCAAGCAGCATGGTTCGCAAGGCGTTCCGGCTTATTTCCGGATTGTCATGCCAGTTTTGGGGTGTTATTTCTCTGGCAGCCAGAACCTGGCCGTGTTCGTTCGCAAAGAGGATGCCCATGGGAAGAGCCAACGCATAGTACTGTTCCAGCAATCCGGCTTTTCGCATGGCTTGCTGGCCTGACTCTCGGTGCAAGTCCAGCGTACCGCCCCATATCCGGGCCTGCGGATCTTTGTCTCTTTCATAAACGGTTACGGCTGCTCCGTTTTGCTGTAACAATCGGGCCAGCGTCAGGCCGACCGGGCCTGCGCCAATAATGGCTACTTTTTTGTTTTCCAGTATCATCGTCTTGCATGGGTGTATTGTATTGCAAAGATACTTGGCATTCTAGGGACAAAATACCTATATTAGCTACAAAAATAGTCGTATCGGACACGTAATGGAAAAAGCGAATCTGCAAGCCGTACCGAGCATTCTGATCAAGTTTGCTCAGGTACTCGGCGTAGAAGTAAGGAACAGAAGATTGGAAATCCCTGAAAAAATGGGAAAAGGTTACTGTGCCGGATTTGTTTTCAATGCGCATATCCGGATGCTAATCAGCAACTATGAATTGAATGAAGACTTGCTGATCAAGAATCCGGAGTTGCCTGTTTACGGGCAAATGATTTTTTTTAAGTTTCAGAACATCTTTCCTAAGTCGGAAGACGTAGCAACAGAAAAGCCTACACTGAAAACGCCTTCTGTTTTGATTGCTACCAGCCGTCTCAATACCGACGAGGTCATTTCAATCCATACCAATACTGCAACCGTCACAATAGAAGTAGATGCAAATTATTTGAAAGGGTTATTTGACCTGTCAGCAAAATCGCCAGTGCTGCAAAGCCTTTTACAGAATACACAACCGCTGCTATTCGAACAACTGATCTATCCGTCGTTGCAAAAAATCGTGAATGAAATAATCAACGAGCCGATCAGCAAAACGTTTGAATTGTTTTTTCTGCGAATAAAAGCGGAAGAATTGGTGTGCAGGCTGTTAATGGAATTAGAAAAGCGGAATGAACAACAGTTGTACGCATTGAACAGTCGCGATGTGCAAATGCTTTACCAGATAAAAGAGCAAATCCTGCAACGTTTGGACACGCCGCCGGTTATCAGCGAGTTGGCTCTCCTTGCCACGATGAGCCCAACCAAACTGAAACGTCTGTTTAAGCAAGTTTTCGGTAACAGCATTTTCAGGTACTACCAGGAATTCCGGATGAAAGAAGCCGCCCGGCTGCTGAAAGAGGAAAAGCTGGCAGTGTCAGAGGTAGGTTACCGGGTCGGATTTACCAATCTGAGTCATTTTTCCAAAGTCTTTAACGAACACATCGGAATGAAACCCAAACAATACAGTCGGATCTGAAAGGAAAATAGTATCATTGAAAAAGCAAAAACCCGGCTTGCTAATCACAGGCCGGACTTGGAAAGAGGGAAAGTGTTGTATGTAAAAATCAATCCATTGCAGACACCATCCGCTTGCCACTTGACAGAGGGAAGCGGATGGTGTCTGATTGGCAACGAATCAGCTCAATGTGTCTTTAAAAAGCTTCATCGTTCTTTCCCAGGCCAGTTTAGCCGCCTCCGCATTGTAGCGGGTGGGTGCCGTATCGTTGTTAAACGCATGTTGCGCCCCTTCGTAAATGAAGACTTCGTATTTCACGCCGGCTTTCTTCAATGCCTCTTCGTAAGCCGGAATGCCCGCGTTGACACGTTCGTCCAGGCCGCCGTAGTGCAACTGCACCGCTGATTTGATTTTCGGAACGTCAGCGGCATCGGGCTGGCGACCATAGTAGGCTACAGCCGCTTTGAGCTCCGGCGAATTAACTGCCAGTTGATTGGACATGGCGCCACCCCAGCAAAAACCCACACACCCCACTTTACCGTTGCTGGACGCATACGTTTGCAGGTATTCAACCGACTTCAGAAAGTTTTTCAGATTTGCAGCGGCATCCAGTTTGCCAATCATATCCCGAGCCGTATCTTCATTTGCCGGAGTGCCACCCATGGAAGCCAACGCATCCGGAGCCAACGCTACGTATCCGGCCTTGGCTACCCGGCGAGCCACATCGCGAATGTGCGGGTTCAATCCGCGGTTTTCATGAATCACCACCACAGCCCCATGCTTTTTCTTGTCTTTGGGGCGCACCAAGTAGCCTTTCATGGTCCCTCCTTCTCCCGGGTAGGTAATGTCTTCGGCAATCAAGTCCTTGTCATCTTCCAGAATGGTGGTGGCCTGGGCATAATTTACTTCCAACAGCGGCAGAATAGCCAAAGCCGCGGCACTGCTGCCGACAAGGCGGGTGAGGCGTTTCAGAAAATCTTCCCGGGTGAGTGGCTTGTGGGTATATTCGTCAAACAGATTAATAATTCGCTGATCCATCGGTGTACAAGTGATTTTAAGTGATACGTTGATTACCAACGAAATATACATAATAATCACATATGACAAGCACTATCCTTTTTCTGCCTCAACGAAAATAGTATCTTCAAAAAAAGCAAAACCTGCCCATATTAAACTAACGTAAACTATGGGGTTTATTAAGCCCGGAGATTGCTCTTCCTGTGCTGTTACTTTTCTTTTGCTTGTCCAAAAGAGGGCAAAACGAGAGTTTTGAGCCAGACTTGTGCGGCTGTAACAAAAGAAAAGGAGACTTTGCTTAAATCGAAGATTCGACGAAGTCAATGCTACCCGCCCCTCGCTAAGCAAAGAACCCTACGTACCTTTTTTACTTGCTTTTGCTTCGCAATTCGCCTTTATTGCTGATTACGAGCGGCTTAAATCCAAAAAGACTCGTCATTCACGCTGAAAATAGTATCTTTTCAAAACACAAAACCTGCCTTTCGCGTCCGGAAGAATCAGGCATTTGTGTATTCTTCCAGTTCCTTAAGGTTTTGTCTCAATTCCTGGGTACTCACATCCCGCGAAATGGCCAATTGCCGGGTTGCCAGCCAATAGAGACCAGCTAAAAAGATCAGCTGCCCGCCGAGAAACAATCCTGCCACCAACCATCCGCGCGTATCCACGATGCGATACATCATGGATACTCCAAACAAAAAACCCGCGGCCATGCAAAGCTTCCAGATGGTACCCATGGCTTTAAAACTCCGTTCGTGCGCCGCAATGATCACTTGCAAGCTTTCCCGCAAATTGGCCGTTGTCAGATCGGTTTCTCGCAAAATCCGGTATTCTTTTGTTACAACCACTAAAGCCATGATAGAGAGCAACATGTAAAGCGCCATGGGGACATACTGAAGACAGTGCACAAAATCAAAAGCGTTGCCAGCGATAGCCGCGGTCAGAAAAAGAAACAGCCCTGCAAAAATAGCTGACGTTAGCCGCAATTTCTGAAGCATACCGGTGATGGTGCCTTTGGAGCGTTCTTTCAGCATGGATGCCACCATGTATTCATTTAGTCGCGCATGGGCTTGCAGGGTTTGGTCATAGGTAGCCCATATCGTTTTCAGTTCGTCAAAGTTCATCGTCAGTTTCGTTAAAATGTGAGCGATTTTATTTTCTGTTCTAGTTTCAGTTTGATTCGGCTTAGTTTCACACCGACATTGGATCGGGAAATACCGAGAATCTCCGCCATTTCCTCGTAACTCTTTCCTTCCAGGTGCAGCATTATTACGGCTTTTTCGATGGATGACAATTGTTCAATGGCCCGGTGCAACAAACCAAGCTGTTCATCCTGGTTTATTTCTTCCAGTGCCGGAAGCTGAAAAACGGTCTTTGTCAGTGATTCTTGTTTGGGAGTACGCACCTGCTTCCGTACATACGAAATCGCCGTATTCAACGCAATCCGGTACATCCAGGTACTGGCCTGCGATTCGCGCCTGAACGTAGGAAAGGCCTTCCAGAGTTGGAGTACAATTTCCTGAAACAGATCACGGCGGTCTTCTTCCTGCGGGCAATAGAGCCGACAAACTTTGTAGAGAATGCCCGGATGCTTGTTGAGTAACAGTACGAATTCTTTTTCCATTGATCGGCAATGTCAGATGATACAACCAGTTAGTCGCCCTAGTGAAGAAAAATTACACCTAATTCGATTATTTTTTCTTTCGCACTCAATTATTTCTAAAACAAAAACTCCCAAGCCGCTACTAGCTTGGGAGTTTTTGTTTGTCAGGAAAATAGTAGGCTCAGAAAAGGCAAAACCCCGGATTTTATTTTTTGGGTTTGGGCCCCATCACAAAAACCAACTTGCCTCCCTC
This sequence comes from uncultured Sphingobacteriales bacterium, assembly GCA_963520985.1. Lineage (GTDB taxonomy): Bacteria > Bacteroidota > Bacteroidia > Cytophagales > 172606-1 > Xanthocytophaga. The sequence goes on along the minus strand of CAUQTA010000007.1, from coordinate 54,842 downwards.
CTGAATCTCAGAATGCGTCAGATACAACCGACCCAGTGGTTTTCCATTCAGCGAAACGCTTTGCACATACACGTTTTTATCGCTTTGTTTTTGGGCGATGAGTTCAAAGGTTCGGCCGTTTTCCAGTTTCAATGTAGCCTGATTGACAGCCGGGCTACCCAGCCAATACCGATCCGAACCGGGTGCAACCGGATAAAAACCCAGTGACGAGAAAATGTACCACGCACTCATTTGTCCGCAATCATCGTTGCCACCCAAGCCATCCGGCGTAGCCTGATATTGCTTCTTCAGAATCATCCGAATGCGTTCCTGCGTCTTATGCGGCTGATCCAGCCAGTTGTACAGATACGCCGCATGATGGGCAGGCTCGTTGCCATGCACATAGTTTCCGATGATTCCTTCACGGGTAATGTCTTCGGTATGCGCAAAAAACTCATCGGGCAGATACATGGTAAACAGCGAATCCAAATGCTGGGTAAACTGCTTTTTGCCTCCCATCAGCTTGATCATTTCTTCTGGATTCTGAGGCACATACAAGCTGTAATTCCAGGCATTGCCTTCGATAAACCCTTGTCCGTGCGTACTCAGCACATCAAATTCTTTCCGAAACGTACCATCGCTCAGGCGAGGCCGCATGTATCCGATGGTGGGATCATACACATTTTTCCAGTTCTGTGCCCGCGCCATAAATTCATCGTAAATAGCTTTTTGATTGAGTTTCAATGCCACTTGTGCAATGCACCAGTCGTCATACGCATATTCAAGCGTTTTGGAAACCGACGAAGAGCTTTTGTCTTCCGGCACATACCCTAGTTTCATGTAATCGCCAATGCCATCGTAACGGCTGTATTTGGCAGTTTGCACGCAGGAATTCAGCGCCTGCAACGCATCCCCTTTGTACGTTCCTTTCATAATCGCATCGGCAATGACCGACACACTGTGGTAGCCAATCATGCACCAGTTTTCATTGGCATAATGCGACCACACCGGCAGCATTTTGTGCACGCTTTGGTTGTAGTGGGCCAGCATCGACGAAACCATGTCGGCATTGCGGGTCGGCTGAATCAGGTTAAAGAACGGGTGCAGTGCTCGGTACGTGTCCCACAACGAAAACGTGGTGTAGTTCGTAAAGCCGTTTGCCTTGTGAATATTCTGGTCGAGTCCGCGGTATTGCCCATCCGCATCCATGTAAGTAGTGGGCGTTAAGAACGTATGGTACAGGGCCGTATAGAAATTCGTCAGTGTGGTAGGTGAGCCCTGAATCTGGATTTTACCCAATTCCTGGTTCCATTGCTTCTGCCCATCCGCTTTGGTGCGTTCAAAATCCCAATGCGGTGTTTCGGCCTTCAGGTTGGCCAGTGCCCCTTCCATGCTTACCGGCGAAAGTGCAAACTTGATTTTGATCTTTTCATTTTCGGCAGCGTCAAAATCGAAGTGCATTCGCAGTTGCTGTCCGGCTAGCTCCGGAAAGTTTTTCGTTTGGTCAAACTTTCGCCAGAATCCTTTGTACACGGCTGGTTTGGTGTAATCCTTGGCACCGTATTGCTTAAAGGGCTTGGAAAACGTCATGGCAAAATACACCACGCGCGTACGAGCCCAGCCGTTGGTTTGCCGGTAACCGGTAATAAGGGTATCGTTTTCTACCCGTATAAATGTCCATACGTTTTTTTCAGCGTAATTATACAAACCATGCATCAGGTCTAGAATGATATGTGCGTCGGCGGTTTTAGGGAATGTATATTGGTGAAAACCAACCCGGTTCGTGGCTGTCAGCTCAGCAGTGATGTTATGCTCTTTGAGTTTGACCCGGTAATAATTGGCTTGGGCTTTCTCCTCATCATGCGAAAACGCAGAGCGATAACCCGTTTCCGGATGCGCTTCCGTACCCGGATTTAACTGCAATGCTCCAACGGTAGGCATAATCAGGAAATCGCCCAGATCGGAGTGACCGGTGCCACTGAAATGCGTATGACTGAATCCTACGATGGTGGGATCATCGTACTGATAACCCGCGCAATACTTATACACATCCGGATTGTATTTGCCATTGGCTTCGTAGGGAATGGTATCGGTATCCGGACTAAGTTGTACCATGCCGAAAGGTACGGTAGCACCTGGGTACGTATGCCCCATTTTGTGGGTACCAATCATGGGATTGACGTACGGAATGAGATCGGAAACGGGGGTGGTTTGGGCTTGTGCCGCAAGGCTGGCACCTAAAATAAATACTAAAATTTTTCTCATTGATTGTAAGATTAAGCCCCTTAAATAACAAGATTATTCCCGAATAGAGAAAAATTTCCGTATTTATCTGGCAACACCTGCTGAAACTTCATACGGCGAGAACAGGTGCAGTCGCGAGCCTAACCCAGCCCAGGAGGTTTTTGCCTTTTCAGAGATACTATTTTCGTTGAGCTTCAAATCGCATTGGGTCCGCATTGTTGCTTTGGGTAGTGTCGGGGTTTTGGTTTTGAGAATCATACTATTTTCAGCACATCTGCCTGACATACAAGGATTCGCATTTATTATCTTTGGCAGATTTTCTTCGCTGCCTTTCTGTAGAAAAAACGAAAAATTGCTTTTATTTTCGTTTTTTTCATCCTATTTTGGTCTGCATCAGTTCAAACTGCACATACGGCAACCGGCATAATTTATAGTTTGCAACAGTTTTTGCACTGTTCAATCTGCTTCCAATTCTCAGCCACCTAGCTCCCCTTTTGTTATGCACTTTGAAATTTTTCGTTCTTCCCGCTCATATGCTTTTCAGCTATTGGATGACAACGCTCAGTTGCTTCTTACCAGTCGGACTTTCACGGATATGAATGCCTGTACCGAAGGCATCCGCACTTTTGTTCAACTGGCCTCCTCCCCTGCTCACTTCGCAACAACTGCCGAAAACGGCAGCTATGTGAATACACTACAGGCAGATGGACAGGACCTGGTCCGCAGTGTATCGTATGCCACAGCGACAGAAGCAAGTGAAATGATTGCCGAACTGGCCGCAGACATACAGGAAACCAATGACTACGAAGTGGCGTTTACCGAAGTCAGTACGCAATCCATCCAACGTCCCAGCTTTGCAATCGACCTGGATTCGTACGATTTTACGCAGGTTTCGCAGATGGGTCAGCTGGGATTTGAGGCCTTTCAAAATGCCAAAAACAATCTTTATTACTTCCATTTCAACGATTCTGCCGGTCGCGCCTTTTTGTACAGTCAGGCTTACGCCAGTGAGCTTACCCGCGACAACGGCATCCGGTCGGTGATTCAGAACGGCAGTAAAAAGGAACGCTATGAACTGCAAGGTCAGAATGGCAGCTTTTATTTTGTTCTGAAGGCAATCAACGGACGCGAAGTAGCCCGCAGCTGCCAGTTTGCCACAGCCGTAGAGCGGGATCAGGCAATTGCGTTATTGCAGACCCAGGTTGCTAGGTTTGCCGAACAATATAAAAAGCCCGAGAAAATACGCACCCGCAACGGCAATCCGGCCGAAGACAAATACAACTTTAGTACTCTTTCTCAATCAGGAAAAGGTGGATTTGAAAGTTTTCAGCAACCGGAAAACAGGCAGCACTATTTTCACTTTAACGATGCCAGCGGCAAAGCCATTCTTTATAGCCAGGGCTATGGCAATGTGGCTGGCCGCGAAAATGGCATCCGGTCGGTGATTAAAAATGCGTATCTCGATTCTCGTTACCAGCGTGGAGAGCAAGAGGGCCAGCATTACTTTATTCTGAAAGCGGGTAACAACCAGGAAATTGCACGTAGCCCCTGGTTTGGCTCTGCAGCCGAAATGGAAGCGGCCATCGAATACCTGAAAGGCCACTCGGTCACTTTTGCACAACAGTACGGTGTCGACTTGCGAACTGAAGAGATTCAAACCGCCGAAACACAGCAATTTACCCTCCACATTGACCGACCCGAACCGGCAACACTAGTTGTTACAGACCGCAACATCGACCAGTACGATTTCACACAGAAGTCGCCGGTAGGCAAGCCCGGCTTTGAGACGTTTTACAGTGACAAGAATCAGGCGTACTACTTCCATTACAATGATGAAGACGGCAACCCGGTACTTTTTAGCGAATCGTATCCCGATGCCGCTGTACGCGACAATGGGCTGGCATCCGTAAAGAAAAATGCACCATTGGATACACGCTGGAAAATGGTAGAAGAAGACGGAAGCTATTACTATACCCTTCGATCGGGCAACAACCAGGAAATCGCCCGCGGCCCTTCGTACAATACCGAAGCAGCGGCCTTAGCCAAACTAGCCTCGATAAAATCTGGCACCTCTAACGGATTGGCGGCCTTAGCGGCAGGTACAGCTTCTATCCTTTCAGGTATGCAACCGATGGATATGGCCGAAGAAGTGCCTGTATTAGAAGAAATGAAAGAAACGCCTGTAGCCGCACTGCCATTGGATGAACCTGTGCTGAAAGAAAGGACCTTATCTGCTGAACCCATTAAACTAGTGGACATACCCGAACCTGTCAAGTCAAAGTCTGCGGTGACCGAACCGGTACCCATGGCTGCGATAACAGAAACTACGACTACAGGAGGCAGCCGGGCCGGTTGGATTATCGGAGGCATAGCGGCGGCGGCCCTCATTGGAGGACTGTGGTGGTACAACAATCAAGAGCCTCCCATTTCAGTTTCGTCAGCAGCACCTGTTGAAACCGAGATGAATGCAAATACGGCAGACCCGGTAGTAGCTGAAGAGCCTGTTGCTGCAGTGGCACCTGAAACCATCGAGAACTTTCAACCCATCGCGTTGTACTTCAATAACGACCATCCCAATCCACGTACCAAATCGCCAACTACTACACTCACGTATGGCGAGACCTACAATGCCTATTATAAGCAGAGGAGTACATTTGAAAGGGAATACAGCACCGGAACCCCGGATGCCGGCAATGCCAAACAGGAAGTAACCAGTTTCTTTGATGACAAGGTAAAGAAAGGATACGCAGATTTGGTGAGTCTGTCAGACAAACTGCTGGACAAACTGAAAGCAGGCAACAAAGTTGAGATTACTGTAACCGGCTTTGCCAGTCCGTTAGCAACCGGCGATTACAACAAAATGCTTACAAGCCGACGGGTCAATAGCATCGAAAATCATTTTCGCACCTACAAAGACGGCCAGTTTAAAGAGTACATGGACAAAGGCCTACTTGTTATTACAGAACAAACCTCCGGTGAAGACCAGGCCAAGCAGAATATCAGCGATGATCGCACTGATACCCGCAGTTCGTGGTATAGCCCTTCGGCTTCGACTGAACGGCGGGTAGAGATCACTAATGTAACCATTAGCAAACCCCAATAAGTCTAGAAGTTTAATCGAAACTCACGAAAACCACCTACATTTTATGAGGTGGTTTTTTTGTGTATTTTTGCTGTCGCCTTTGGGCATACTGGCAGGTTTTGGCTTTCAAAAAGATACTATTTCTACACTAGTAAACAGAGATTGGCATTTATTTTGCGAAACACTCACAAAACAATGATCTGTTTTTAACAAAAAACGCAAAACTACGTTTATGTTTTGCACAATCGATTACTAAAAGTGACAACACCTTTTTGTATTATTCTTTCCGATCCACAAATGAAACTGATTGCCTCCTTTTTGCTTCTTGTAAGCCTAGTAAGCGCCTCAGCGGTGGCGCAAAATACAACAGAGCCTTCTTCCAAGATGGTTACCCAAATTGATTCCGTGGTATTACCTCGGCCACGCACTAGTCCGGTGGCACTGGCACAGTACAAATCGGGTGAGAAATACATACGTGTTGTGTACGGGCAACCGCTGAAAAGAGGCCGTGAAATATTTGGTGTGTTAGAGCCTTTTGGACAAGTATGGCGCACCGGAGCCAATGAAGCCACCGAAATAACGTTTACCAGCGATGTTCGCATCAACGGTAAGCCGTTACGGGCCGGAACCTACACGCTGTTTAGCATCCCCAATGCCAGCAAGTGGACCATCATCTTCAACAGTGAGTTAGGCCAATGGGGTGCGTTCAGTTACAATGCCGCCAAAAACGTGCTTACCACCGAAGTAGCGGCCAGTTCGGTAAAAGAAATCTACGAAGCGTTTACCATCAAGTTTGAAGAAACCCGGAACGGGGTAGACATGCAACTGATCTGGGACAAAACCAAAGTGGCGGTTCCCATTGCTTTTGAGCGGTAGAGGTTTTGCCTTTTAGAAAGATACTATTTTGGAACTGTTTATTAAGACAACTGACCTATCGCTTTGAGTCGTGTGTATTTGGAGTAGACACACGACTTATTTGAGCAATGAGGTCAATGCCTCGTCGGTCTTCTCGGTAATTTTCCGAAAATCTTCCGGCCGTTTCAGAAAATCCAGTTCGTTTACATCGATCCGCAAAACGGGACTTTTGGTATAGTTCTGAATCCATTCGCGGTAATGCACCTGCAAGGCTGCCAGGTAAGCCGCCTCCACATTTTTTTCGTACACCTTGCCCCGCTTTTTGACCTGCAGGGTTAGCTTGGGTAATCCCGCATCCAGAAAAATCAGCAGATCCGGCGGTTTTACCAACTGCATGATGATTTCAAATAGCCGCAGGTAAGTTTCATAATCCTGAAGACTCATCAGCTCCGATTCGTACAGGTTCTTGGCAAACACAGAAGCATCTTCATAAATGGTGCGGTCCTGAATGATAACGCCTTTAGCCTGGCTTATTTTCATCACCTGGTCAAACCGGCTGGTCAGAAAGTGCACCTGCACCTGAAAGGCCCAGCGAGGCATGTCTTCGTAAAAATCGGCCAGATAGGGATTTTCCTCAGGCAGTTCGGGAAGCATTTCCCAGCCATAATGCTTGGCTAGCAAGTCTGCCAGTGTGGTTTTGCCGGCTCCTATATTTCCGGATATCGCAATATGCATCAGTTTGGTCTGAAGTAAGTAAGCAAAATAGTATCTGTACAGAATCAAAAACCTGCCTGTACAGGTTTTCAGTCAGAAGCCTAAAAATTGCGTGCCTAGAACGGCCAGAAATACGGAACCATCAGCACGATAATGATCACCAGAATAAACGTAAGCAAAGAACCTATTTTGAAGAAATCGGCAAACTTATACTTGCCCGGCGCATAGACCAGAATGCACGATGGCTCAAACGGAGTTACTAACGAAATAGAAGCGGCCAGCATCACTGCAATAGAAAAAGTTCGCGGACTAACACTCAACGAGGTGGCTGTTTCCAAAGCGATAGGCAACACTACTAACGCAGCCGCCGCATTGGACATGGGCTGTGTAAGCAGCACCGTAAGTATTACAAATCCTGCCAGAATGGAAACATTTCCGTAGGGCTTGAACCAGTCGACGATCACATGAGCCAGCCATTCGGAGGCGCCGGTTTTTTGCATGGCCGTACCAAAAGCACTCATGCCACCAATCAGAATCAACAGTCGCCAGTCGATGATTTCATACGCTTTTTGCGAACTGACCGAACGTGTCATTACCGAGCCTGCCGCCGCTGCCAAAAAGCACACCGACAGAGGTATTTTGGTAAACGAACCGATCATCACCGCGGCCATAAACATGATAACCACAATGGCACCTCGCTTTTGCCGAAAAAGCAAAGGCGTAAACTCACCCAATACGGCCAGGTCGCGGTTTTCGCGCAAGTAATTCAGCTTATCGGGCACACCCTGCACCAGCAGCAAGTCGCCCAGCTTCAGTTCAATGTTGTGGATTCGCTCTTTTAATGTTTCGCCATAGCGGTGAATGGCCAGTACAACCAACCCAAAACGCTGCCGGAAATTAGCTTCCTTGATGGTGCTGCCCACCAAATCGGATTCGGTACGTGTAACCAGCACTTCTGCCAACTGAATTTCGGGAGATTGCAGGGCCGCATCGCTAAGCACGTCGGCCCTGATTTCAATTCCATTGGTTTCCTTGATCTTGATCAGATCATCAAGTTTTGCTTCTACCAGCATCAGATCGTTTTCCTGAATGACCAAGTCGGGATGAGGAAAATTCACCTGGTTTCCGCGGATTACTTTCAAAATCCGGATGTCCATTTTGCTCAGCTCGGTATTGAAAATCCGCTGCCCGATCAAAGGCGAACCTGGTGTGACAATGATTTCGCTGAGGTATTCCCGCATCGAATAGTCGTCTACATAACTGGCGTCTTTGTTGTCGGGTAACATCCGGTTTCCAAACACGTACATAAAACCGATACCCACCAGAAAAAGTACCACACCCACGGGCGTTAGTTCAAACATGCCGATGGTTTCATACTTGCTTTTTTCCAGGTAACCGCTCACGGCCACGTTGGTAGACGTGCCGATAAGTGTACACGTTCCGCCGAGAATAGACGCAAAGGCTAGTGGCATTAGCAGTTTGGAAGGGCTGATTCTCAACTTTTTGGCAATGCCTATGACTGGCCCCACAAAGATAGCCGTCACAGTCGTATTATTCATGAAAGCCGAAACTGTTCCGGCAATCAGCATGACCAGAATGGCCACAACGCCCGCTGAGGCTTTGGAAGAAACTTTGACCAGCGAAGAGCCGATGCGGTCCAGCACTCCGGTTTCCTGCAAGGCGCCACTTACCACAAAAATAGATGCCAGGATGACAATAAAATCGCTGCTAAAGCCTTCAAATGCTTCGGCGGGGGTTAATATTCCCGATACAATCAGAACGATGAGCAGTAGAATGGTAACAATATCGACCGATAGCTTTTCGGTAGCGAATAAAATAATAGCAATAACTAAAAGACTGAGTACTAGTGCTATTTCCATATGTATGGGTCAGGAGCTTTAAGGTGCGTAAGTGGCTGAAAAAAGTATTTATGCTAAAATGACAGCAAATGTTGACTTGTACGCAAACAATAAACCTGAGTTCAGCATTTACCAGACTCAGGTTTAGTCAACCAATGTATGTATCCTAACGCACAAATGCAATATGGGGGTTTTGAGATTTGCGGCGATACTATTTTTTGAAGCTAGAAATACAGATACAGCGAAACCGAATGGGCGCCCAGGCGGCTCAGACCGCGACTGTAGATATTGCTGTCTTTGACCAGCAAGTTGGTGAGGCCATGCGAAAAACGAATCTCCGGAGAAAACTTGAAATACTCGTAAAACAGATCGAAGCCAAAGCCGTATTCCACGCTTACGTCCCAGTTTTGGGTACGCAAAGCATTCAGGCCGCGGCTTTTGATGTTGGAACCCACTTCGATGCCGGGCTTAATGCCACCGAGCATGTACATGCGGATGTTGCCCCGCCGTATGGACTTGTAGCGTGCCAGCATCGAAAGTTCAATGAAACCCGATTCAACGGTCTGGGTTTTGGTATGGCCCGCCGTTGAAATGTAATCCACGTTGCGTTCGTAATAGGCAAAGGCCGGCACCAGACACAGGTCAAACTGAGGATCAAGCGCATAAGCCACAATAAATCCCAATCCGTAGCTTGGCGACCAGCGGTTGTTAATAGCCGCAATGGTATCGTTGCCGTTCACAAACTGTCCTGAATACCGACGGTTTAGTGTAGACATGTGTCCTGCGATGAAAAACCCATAGTGAATTTGCTTGTCGTCGTAGTCAGGCAGGTGCAAGCTGTATAAACTAGGGCGTTTGGTATTTTGCGCCTTTACCGAAAGCGCGGAAAAACAGCAACTTAACAGTATAAAAATGATAATTCCTCTATTCCAGTGTTTTTGCGTCATGCTCATAAAATAAATGTGCAACGGTGTAGAAGTGAAAGTATGCCCCTACGGTTGCAAAAGTATGCAGGTTTTGTGTTTTCTGTAGATACTATTTTTCAAAGTTGTATAGGTCTGTGAGAAATAATTCTACTTATAATGTCTTGAACCGAAAGGCTTTCATTTTCTTTGGAAAAGAACAGATCACTTATTGCTGGATAAGAATAGGTGTAATCCAATAATTGCAAATAGTATTCAATAATGCCTGGCATGGTTGGTATTTCTTGTATTCGCTTGATTATGAACGACAATTCTTCTTCAAATAAAAAGCTACATCTCGGCGGTTCAGGCAATGCCACAATGAATGCTAAATCCTCCAAATCCGTCCATCCCCAGCATTCCTGAAAGAAATCCAGGTCATAGTTTTTTCCGGTGTATCCGTTTAGCTCAGCCAAAATCTGCTTAGCATCGGTATCACTCGCATTTTCCAAAGCGTGTATCAGGCCTCTTACTTGATTTATTTTCTCGTTGGCCATTGCTAGCTGAGGCAAAATTTCTGTTCGTATAGCCATAACACGTGAATCTGCTTAGCTAATCCTTATGCCAAAGGAAACGACGAGTTGGATAAAGAATTGTTTGTTATGGGCATTTTTTGCAAGCCTGTTCATTTTTGGTCCATTTTCTGGTGTATCAAAAATCAATCGTCCCTCCAATCAGGCAAAGATACGAAAGCCTATCCACAGAATACAGGCATGCGCAAAGCAAGAAAATAGTATCTTTTGCAAAGCGAAAACCGCCCTCTGCCCTGTAGCCCAATTCACTATTATGAAAAAGAAAACACCGGAAACTTGCGGAATTTATTCGGTTTGTCATAATTTTGAAGTTAATAGTTCGTTGATTACGCAGACACACGTCTGTAGCGGGCCACAGGCCCTGAAACCACCGAACAGACAATGCAAAGCCACTGAATCTGGATTCCGCTGAAAAACTGAACTTTTAAAACTCAACTCCCAACAATGCTTTTAACCATTCTTTTGCAGATTGTAGCGGGTGACACTACCACTACCGACACCTCAGGCACCGTTAGCAAACAAGTAGAAATCAGCTTATTTGATTTGATCATTCAGGGTGGCTGGGTTATGCTTCCAATCAGTTTGTTGCTGTTTTCGGCCATTTATTTGTTCATCGAACGGTACCTGACCATCAAAGGTGCCAGTCGGCTGGATGCTGATTTTTTGAATCGCCTGCGCGACAAGCTTCGCGACGAAGACATTAAGGGAGCACTGGATGTATGTCAGAGTTTCAAATTCCCGATAGCCCGTATGCTCGAAAAAGGACTGTCGCGTCTGGGCTCGCCCATCCGCGATGTAGAGTCGGCGATTGAAAATACGGCCCGTGTCGAAATCTATAAGATGGAAAAAAACCTCAGTTTCATTTCGGCCATTGCCGCCATTGCGCCTGTTTTTGGCTTTTTGGGCACGGTAATGGGGTTGCTGCAATTGTTTCAGGATTTGGCGGTAGCCGAAAACCTAAGTCTAGGGGTTATTACCCGTGGTATTTACACCAAAATGATCACTTCGGCGTCCGGGCTGATCGTAGGTTTGATTGCCTATATGTTTTACACCTATCTGAACAACATGATCGAGCGGAATACCCACAAAATGGAAGTAACAGCCATCGAGTTCATGGACATTCTGTACAAACCCGTTTCGGTTCGGAAATAGAACCCGATGCAGGCATAGCATTGCTCCCGAGGCGTTTGCCTATCCAAAACACGGGGCATCTACAATATTTTGACTCATCATTAAGACCTTGAATACATGAACTTTCGCCGCAATCATCGCAAAGAAGTAGCCGTCGAAGCTGCCGCCCTTTCGGATATTCTGTTTGTATTGCTGGTTTTCTTTCTCATTATGAGTACATTAGCCAGTGCAAATGCAATCAAATTGACTTTGCCTAAAGCATCTACCGGTCAGACGGTGCCAAACAGCCAGCGTATCAATCTCTATGTGCGTGAAGAAAACGGAGCCATTGAGTATTACATTGAAAAAGAGCCGACTACCCTGGTAGAAATGCAGGCAGCCCTGGAGCAGATTGCTTCCAAAATGGAAAAACCGTCCGTATCACTGCGGGCCGACCAGTCGCTTACCTATGGCGAAGTGATCAAAGTGATTGACGTGTGTAACAAAGCCCGCTTGCCGGTTACGTCCATCGTAGAAAAGGCAAAATAATGACGGGGTTTTGCTCTTTGAAAAGATACTATTTTTTTAAGCCGCAGAAAGAAATGAACTGCTCGTGGCCTGTACACCACAGATCTTGGCGACAAAATGTAAAACACATAGGAGAATGTAAAATCAACTATGCATCAAATAAACTGTAACTGATTCACCGTTAATCCGTTGTCTTTTCCTTAGAGTCGATCATTGATCTATTTTTGCCTGAATGCGTCTTATTTACCTTCTGCGGGCACTTTTTTTTATTGATTCACTTATTTACCAATAAACCAATTTTTCGATTTTGAAACCAACATTACTTATTCTTGCAGCCGGCGTCGGAAGCCGATACGGTGGTTTGAAGCAGATGGACGGCATGGGTCCATCGGGCGAAACTCTTCTCGACTATTCGGTGTACGATGCCATCCGGGCCGGATTTGGCAAAGTGGTTTTCGTAATCCGTAAAGACATTGAAGCCGATTTCAAAGCCATTTTTCACGAACGTTTCAGCAGCCGTTTCCCGGTAGAATACGTATTCCAGGAGCTAGACAAGTTGCCTGAAGGCTTTACCCCACCCGAAGGCCGCACCAAGCCCTGGGGAACGGTACATGCTGTATTAATGGGCGACGGTACGGTAAACGAACCTTTCTGCATGATCAACGCTGACGATTTCTATGGGTTTGAGTCGTTTGACATCATTGCCAAAGAATTAGCCAAAATGGATCCGAATGGCAGCGAATACATCAACATCGGCTACCAAATCAAAAACACACTTTCCGAACACGGTTCGGTGGCGCGCGGCATTCTGGAATCGGATGCCAACGGCAACCTGACGCAACTGGTAGAACGCACCACCGTAGAAAAAACACCGACCGGAGCCCGCTACCAGAAAGAAGATGGTTCTTGGGTAGAACTGAAAGGTGACGAACCCGTATCCATGAACTTCATGGGCTTTCCCCCGTCGGCGTTCCCGCTGATGCGCCAGTACTTCCTTGATTTCCTGAAAGAAAAAGGCGGCGAACTGAAATCGGAGTGTTACATTCCTAACTTCATGGGCGATATGTCGAAAGCTGGAAAAGCACACACCAAAGTGATTTCGACCCCAGCCAAATGGTTTGGCGTAACCTACCGCGAAGACCGCCAGATGGTGGTGGATGCCATCAAAAAACTGGTTTCTGAAGGCAAATACCCGGAAAAATTGTGGTCGTAAGCAATCTTAGAATAACAGGCAAAAACCCCGGCTAGCGTCGGGGTTTTTGCTTTTTGAAAGATACTATTTTGTATCGGTGCATCGCTTTACGAATACCACCAACGAATCATGCAACTGGCTTTCGGCCAGACCGTAATATAAGGAAGCCTTATTGCCTATCCCAACAGAATCATACGCCTCTTTCACCAGGATGCCATATTCCGGTTTATGATTGTCTACCGAATTCAATGGCTGATCGTAAGTCAGGAACAAAGCTGGCGACTGGGTTGTAACATACGCACGTGGGTCGCGAACCAACCAGCCATTTTGCGGAAACGCCTGCACACCGTAAAAGCCTTTTATACTGCCTGTCGCATTGGCACCCGGCCAACTGGCCCAAGTGCCGCGGCTTCGGCCACCCACCACGATTTTGTTTCTGTCAATGTTGTAGGCATCGGCATTTTTTTCCAGCCAACTCATCATCAGTTTAAAATCCGCTTCTGTTTTTGCCAAATCGGCTTCGGTTTGTACTTGCGGTACCGATTCCCAACTGATTACGCTGATCCCAGCCGCTACTAACTCGTTTTTAACTTTTTCGGAAAACGAGTATGCCGACCCAGGGCTCGAAAGACTGCTGCCATTGGGGTGAGCCCATACATACACCGGCGTACGTACCGAACTTTTCGCCTGAAACACGTTTAGCCATTGTACTTCATCAGTTCCATAAAAAATCTTTTCACAGAATCCATTCGGGCATTGGATGGATGTGGTCTCTTTGGAAGTACAAGCGGTTAGACTCACAAAGAGAAGAATAAGCATCGCAACGGTTTTATGCATACAATTAAGTATTTTCCGCTCTTAGATTAACTAACAGGCAAAAGGTTTAGTTGGACTTCGGTAATTGGTATCTGCATAAACAAACAAGCCTTGAAAGAATCCTTTCAAGGCTTGCAGAAAAATATATCTTTTGATCTCAAGTTCGAATCATAGGCTGGTCGCATCGTACACTTTCACCGTTTCCCACAAATGTCCGTATTGGGCAATGAATTGCTTGTGCGTAGGATGCTCCTGGTAAATGTCCTGGTCTGCTTCGCTTTTGAATACAAAGGTAATGGAATAGGCATAGGTATGGTCAATTACCGGACGACGCGTAGAGGCCGGTACACCAATGTATCCTTCCTCAATTTCTTTGATCGAAGCCAATAATTGAAGTCCTTCGTAAAGAGAATCTTTCGCTGTTTGGCTATTGGGCTCTTTCAGATAGAAATAGACCGTATGTACAAATCCTTTTTTGATGTGACTCATGTGTGTTTTAGGTGACTTGTTTTGAGCAAAAGTGAACGAAAAAACAGAAAATAAGAATCCGAATAAGACCCGTTTCTTCAACAACGGTAAATAAGGTTGTTTGAAGAAACAAAGTTATGTTTTTTCGGGACTTATCTACATTACAATTGACAAAGAGATTCGTTATTTTGCTGTAAAGGTGTATTCGATCACCGGACCACCGTTGTTATCCAGTACGGTGATCAGCTTGGAGGAGTTCAGGCTTTTAATTTTGAGAACCACAAAGGTTTGATTGCCTGACTGTTTCATGGTAATGGTGGAATTGTACAGTTCCCAATTTCCATTTACAGTTTGCGGCGCCGATTCGCTACATTTGTCAGCACCTTCGTCGAAAACAAACGTCTTGTCATTGGAAAACGTGTATACATCTCCCACCAGACAAGACTTGCTGGGCGACGAAAGTCCGTTTTGTGTAGCATCAGTCATTTGCCACGTTTTCGACGAACCACCGGCCAGCAAGTCTGGTTGTGGGTTTTCGGAAGAGTCGGGGCTACAGGCATAGAAGCTGGCAGCCAGCAGGGTACACAATCCGAAGGTAATCTGTTTTAAGTTGCTCATAGTAACTAATCAATAGTTGTAGTGCTATTGTCAAAACCTGTGCCAAATTAGAAAGACTAAGGTCGGGAACAAACCTAAAATCGGCCATTCTCTTACAACCCGTTGATTACAAATCACTTGGAGAAACCTAATAGAAAATAGTACTTTGCAATACGTTACGTACGCATAATTACTTAAGAATCCCATGAAACTTCATCTCCTTCCGTTCGAACTGCCTCTAAAACATACATTTACCATCTCGTACGACTCCCGGGATACGCAACCTACCTTGATTGTTAAATTAACAGACGGCATTCATAGCGGTTATGGCGAAGCCACTTCCAATCCGTATTATGGAGTAACCATTGCCGCAATGACCCAACTTCTGGAAAGCCTGCGGGAGCCGATTGAGAATAGTAGGTTTTCAAACCCTGAAACCTTCTGGTCTTACATGCAGCCCTTTCTGAAAGACAATCCGTTTGCCCAATGTGCCTTGGATATGGCAGCCAACGATTTGTACGGCAAGCAGTTAGGCAAGCCGTTGTATCAGCTTTGGGGGCTAGCTGCCGATAAGGTGCCACTGACTAATTACACCATTGGCATTGATTCGATTGACAAAATGGTGATGAAGCTAAACGAAATGCCCTGGCCTATTTATAAGATCAAGCTGGGTACGCCTGAGGATGTGGCCATTGTACGTGAATTGCGCAACCATACCGATGCCGTGTTTCGGGTGGACGCCAACGGTGCCTGGACAGCGGAAGAAGCCATTCGCAATTCATACGAACTCAAAAAACTTGGCGTTGAGTTTATCGAACAACCCCTCAAAGCGAACAACTGGGAGGGCATGAAAGAAGTGTACCAACATTCGGCGCTGCCACTCATTGCCGACGAAAGCTGCATCACGGAAAGCGATGTAGCCAAATGCCAAGGCTATTTTCACGGAGTCAATGTCAAGCTGGTCAAATGTGGAGGCCTTACTCCGGCCCGCCGCATGATTGCCGAAGCCAAAAAACTGGGAATGAAAGCAATGGTAGGCTGCATGACCGAATCAACCGTAGGCATATCGGCCATTGCTCAGTTGCTGCCTATGCTTGATTATGTGGATATGGATGGCGCCTTACTACTTAGCAAAGATATTGCGATAGGTGTAACCATTGCGTATGGCAAAGTATCCTTTGCTCCTCGCAACGGAACCGGAGCCGAATTGATTGGAAAATAGGAGAAGGTTTTCACGTTTGCAAAGATACTATTTGGAATGACTCATCTTCTTCCTTTTCTTCCCAGTCGTACGGTTACGCTGGACGGAAACGAATACCTTTATTTTGGCGGCACCTCGTATCTGGGAATTTCGCGCAATGCGGAGTTTCAGGATTACTTACAGGAAGGATTTGCCCGGTACGGCACCAATTATTCCAGTTCGCGGATTTCCAATGTACAGTTGGCCGTTTTCGAAGAAATTGAATCTCAATTGGCTGCTTTCACAAGCGCAGAAGCAGCACTCACGTTTTCTTCCGGTTTTCTGGCCGGCCAGGCTTTGGTCAGGTTGCTCCAAACAGAAGGCACGCTCATTTACGCACCGCGCACGCATCCGGCATTGAGTGTTGAGAATCAATCTGTAACCTCGCAAAAATACTATGCAGAATGGGTGCAAAACCTGCCATCACTTATTGCAGAAACGACCGAGCCACACTTGATTTTACTGGTTAATTCATTGGATCCGCTCTATGCGGAAAAGTATGATTTCCGTTGGCTCGCCCACCTACCTACTATGCACCAGTTTACAGTCGTTATTGATGATTCGCATGGGCTAGGCGTTATTGGCCAAAATGGCAACGGCATCCTCAGTCAGCTGCCGGTGCTGCCGCCTCATATAGAAGTGTTGAGTGTGGGCTCGTTGGGAAAGGCATTGGGTTTGCCTGGCGGTGTTGTGTTAGGTAGTCAGAAACGCATAGACCAGTTACGTAAAACTCCCTTTTTTACGGCAGGATCGCCCATGCCGCCAGCGTATGCCTATGCATACCTGCAAGCAGCCAATCTTTATGATAGGCTGCGAAAAAAGCTGTTTGAAAATAGTATCTTTTTCCAGCAAAAAACCTCGGCCACTCAACTGTTTCGTTTTTTTGATGCATATCCGGTTTTTCATACCAACCAAAACGGTTTGTATTCTCATCTGCAAACCCAAAAAATGCTGATCTCCAGTTTCCCCTACCCTTCTCCGCACGACTCACCCATTACACGAGTCATTATCAATGCCTTACACACCCTCGAAGACATAGAAAATCTGGCGACTCAGATTCGCCACTTTTATCCACATACTGGAAAGGAACGGATTTAGGCTTTTTGCTGGCGGCGACGCATCTCTTTCTTAATGAGGCGGAACTCACGGCTGCTTTGCCCGGCAATGGCTGTATTTTCGCTGGCTCGCCGAAACAAATACGGCATTACCGCCGAAACAGGTCCATAGGGAACGTATTTGGCCACGTTGTAACCGGCATGAGCCAGATTGTACGAAAGATTGTCGCTCATACCGTATAACTGGGCAAAGAACACGCGTGGATCATTGGGCGCGATGCCACGTTCTTTCATCAAGGCAACCAGAAAATAGGTACTTTCTTCGTTGTGTGTGCCCGCGCAAATGGCAATTTTCGGGTATTTTTCGATGCAAAAGCGGAGTGCATCGTCATAGTCACGGTCAGTGGAAGGCTTATTGGGTTGAATCGGATTGGGCCGGTCTTCGGCTTCGGCTAGTCTTGCTTCTTTTTCCATATAGGCACCACGCACCAACTTAGCACCCAGAAAATAGCCTTTTTCGGCAGCCACTTCGTAGGCATCTTTTAGTTTACCCAACATATCCCAGCGATACAACTGATACGTATTGTACACAATGGGTTGTTGCTTGTTAAACTTCTCCATCATCTCATACGTCAGGGCATCAATGGTGTCCTGAATCCAGGTTTCTTCGGCATCAATGAAAATGCGCACCTTGTTTTCATACGCTTTCCGGCAAATGCGTTCCACACGTTCTTTTACATGCTTATAATCGGCTTGTTCTTTTTCCGTTAGGGTTGTTCCATTCTGCACTTTGGTCAGCAGTTCAGTAGAAGCCAAGCCGGTCACTTTAAATACCGAAAATGGGATGGCTGGATTGTCAGTGGCTTTCTGAATGGTCGCGATGATTTCTTGTGTCGTAGCTTCAAACCCTTCGTCGGTTTTAGCTCCTTCCACCGAATAATCAAGAATAGTCCCTATATGAAACTTCCAAAGGTTCTGAGTGGTTTGTTCACATTCGGCGATGGTTTCACCTCCGCAAAAATGTTCAAACACGGTATTTTTCACCAAGCCTTTGATAAAAGGAAACCGAATGGCAAAGGCAAACTTCAAAGCAGCTGTTCCAAACTTAACCAGCAGGTTGTTGTTCATAGCCGCAAAAAGTCCGTACATTTTGCGAAGCTCGGCGTTTGATTTGGAAGAGAAGGCTATCGCCGTGTCATTAAAAGAAAGGTTTTGCGGGGAACTAGTCACCGGGCTCGGGTCAATCATGGGTTTAACAATGCAGCGAGCTGCTTTTAGCGTACGTATTTTGACGATGAAGTAGGCTGCAAAGATACAATGAAATTGTATGATTTGGTGAGTTCAGAGGGCTATTATTGTGAAAATGGAAACCGTATAGGCATACTATAACGCACATTTACGGGTTTTCCCTGATGTTTTCCTGGTTTCCAAACTGGCATGGATTTAATTACAGCAATCATCTCTTGCTTCCACTGAGATGCATCGCAATTCCTTGCCTTAACATCTGCATCTTTGACTTTGCCTGTTTTTGTAATAACAAAAGAAACAGTAACTCTCCCCACAGGATTTGCGCACTCTTTGGGATGGCGAATGTTTTTTGCTAGATAACGGTTAAGTGCAGACATTCCACCCGGAAATTCAGGCATTTGTTCAACGGCAGTGAAAATCTCACCATCCAATGTATCATTCACACTAACAGACATATTCAGAGCCGGTCCCAATAATTTTGCCTCTGCCCGAATCGTAAAACCCATCCAGACAAGAAGCAAAATAGTATGTTTTGAAAAGGTAAAACCCTGCTTATTTAAAACCTTCATCTTTCAGGTCTTTGGCTTTGGGAACGCTGTAGACCTCCTTGCTCACTGCCGAATCGGCAGACACGGTCAATTGGTAATCATCGCAATTAAGCGAAACCGAAAGCGTGGCTGGCTTTTTAAATTGGCCGGGTTTGAAATCAATGCTGGGATCATTTACCACTTTTTCCATGTACATTCCCCACAAAGGCAACGACATTTTTCCACCTTCCCCGGTACGGTCACGGAAGTGAATGCTTCGGTCATCGCCGCCAATCCATACGCCCGTTGCCAGGTTTGGCATCAAGCCCATAAACCAACCATCCGAGTGATTCTGAGTCGTTCCGGTTTTGGCCCCCACCTCCGGGTTATCTTTCCATATCTTGTATCGGCGCAGTCCCAAAGCCGTTCCGCCTCGTTCCTGTGTAGCTCCTTTCAGCATATAGGTCATCAGATAAGAAGTTTCTTCGCTGAGCACTTCCACGCTGCGAGGTACAGCTTCCCAAATGACGCTGCCATTGCGGTCTTCGATGCGGGTGATGTAACGGGGCTCGTTCCAGACACCACTATTAGCAAAGGTCGCATATACGCCCAGCAACTCGTAAATGGAAACATCCTGCGTACCTAAGGCAATGGAAGGAACCGCTTCCAACGGACTGGTAATTCCTAGACGCTTGGCATAATCGACCACTTTTTGTGGACCCAGATTCTTGACCAGATACGCTGATATAGTGTTGATCGAACGTCCCATGGCCTGGCGTAGCGTAAACTGCCGACCACTGGGTGGCCCATCAGAATTGTTGGGTGTCCAGGGCTTGCCGCCTACGTCTTGTGAAAACGTAATGGGTGCATCCACAACATTGTAGCAAGGCGAATATCCATTATCAATGGCAGTAGCGTACACAATCGGTTTGAACGACGAACCGGGCTGGCGTCTGCCTTGCTTGACGTGGTCAAACTGGAAATACTTGAAATCCAGACCACCCACCCAAGCTTTGATTTCACCGGTAGCAGGCTCCATCGACATCAATCCAGCTTGCAAGAAGCGTTTGTAATACCGAATCGAGTCCATCGGGCTTAGTACTGTATCAATGTCGCCTTTCCAGCTAAAAATGCGCATGGGCACTTTTTTATTCATTTCCGCCCATATTTCGTCGTCGGATATTCCGGCTTTCCTAAGCTCACGGTAATGTGGCGTGTTTTTAGCAGCACGTTCGATAAAGTTCGGAATCTCTTTGTATGATTCGTCTACCCACGGATTGCGGCCTTTCCAGTGGGCGTTAAATTTCGTTTGCAGTTGCGTCATCCATTGAGCCATAGCTGCTTCAGCGTGAGCCTGCATCCGCGAATCAATGGTGGTGTAAATGCGTAATCCATCACGGTAAATGTCATAGCCATTCTCACGGCACCAGCGCTGCAACTCCCGTTGCACCACCGA
This sequence comes from uncultured Sphingobacteriales bacterium, assembly GCA_963520985.1. Classification (GTDB taxonomy): domain Bacteria; phylum Bacteroidota; class Bacteroidia; order Cytophagales; family 172606-1; genus Xanthocytophaga. The sequence goes on along the minus strand of CAUQTA010000007.1, from coordinate 34,377 downwards.
CCGGAAATACGTAGCCAATCCCTTGCTGTGATTTTCAACAGCGTAATTTTCAATCATCTTTTCGATGGGCTTTTCTTTCAGTTTTGCATATTCGCTTTCATCCAGATAGCCATACTTAACCATCTGTGCCATAACGGTGTTGCGCCGCATCTTGGCACGCTCCGGATTGCGTTTGGGATTGTAGGCTGTAGTCGATTTCAGCAAACCCACCAATACGGCCGATTCAGGTACGGTTAGTTCGGAAGGCTTTTTATGAAAGAAAGTCTGCGCTGCTGTTTTAATGCCATACGCATTGCTACCAAAATCCACTGTATTCAGGTACATGGTAATGATTTCGCGTTTGGTATAGCTGCGTTCCAGCTTAATGGCTGTCATCCATTCTTTGGTCTTGATAACAAGCATTTTCATGTACTTGTTCGACGACAACGAACCTTCACTATCGGTACTGCGGGTTTTGTACAGGTTTTTGGCCAGCTGCTGCGAAATGGTGCTGGAGCCGCGTGGATCGAATGTAACAATGGAACCCAGAATGGCAAAAGTGCCTTTGAAATCAATGCCCGAATGCCGCTCGAAACGGGCATCTTCGGTAGCTACCAAAGCATTGATCAGGTTAGGCGAAATGTCTTCGTATTCGATGGGTGAGCGATTGGAGATGAAGTATTTACCGAGCAATTCGCCGTCGGCTGAATACACCTCGGAGGCAAGTTCATTGCGGGGATTTTCCAGTGATTTCAAATCGGGCATCGGGCCAAACCATCCCAGAAAATCAACAGATACAGCAAAGACGTAAAAAAACAGCAGTAACCAGAATGCTAAAAATCCCAGCCATACAATACGGATAAGGGTGCGGTAGTGGCCGCTTTTAAAAATAATCATGCTTGATTATTGATTTGTTTATGTAAAAGTACGCAAATTTCGACGGATGGTTTAGCTGGCACGCAATTAATTCGATTTGGCGAAATAGTATCTTTTCAAACACCAAAACCTGCTCACTGCTGGATTAGCCATGCTCGTCGCTGCCTTTCGGAGAGATACCCGAACCATCCGTGTTTTCATAACAAAAAGAATAGGTTGCCAGTTATTCTCTCACAAAAATAGTACCCGTGACTCTACCAAAACCCCGGCTTGGGTTATCATCTATTTGTTGCCATTGCCTTTACTGAGGCCATCCGTGTGGCGGAGGAGATTTTGCACATAAGGGACAAATGTGCTCTGGGGATACGCCGTTACAAAATCCTGCAGGGCCTTGCGGTAAGGTTCTACGCCTTGTGTCTTGCCAATCAGTTTGATTTCCAGGATTTTCAGCCGTTGCTCGGTAACGGTTCCGGCATATTGCTGCAAGCCACTCCGGATCTGCTGTTCTGCTTCTACAAAATTCTGAGCCTCAAACAGTTGATAAGCCTCCTGAAATACCCGATCGGCCTGCATATCGGCAATGTTGCCATCGCGGGTGTAATTGGGGTTGGCCGCCAGTTGGGCGTATTTGGTAGAAGCATAGTCGCGTAGCAATCGGTTTTTTACTTCGTTCTGCTTTTCATCGCCCATTTCCTGATAAATCAGAAACAGCGCATACAATACTTCAGGCGCATATTCGGTTTTGGGAAAGCGTATCAGAAGCGAATCGTAATCGGTGATGGCTTTGTTTTTTTCCAGCAACTCTTTGTCCAGAATCTTTCCTAACTCATAATAGGCCGTTTCAATTTTTTCGTCCGACTGGGCAAGGGCGTCATCGGTCATGGGCAACGTAGCCAGCATGTTGCGCTTCAGTTCTTCGCGACCTGGCTTTTTGGGCTTTTCGGCAACCGGGGTTTTGCTTGCGTCAGGGGTATTATCTGTTTGATTATCGACAAGAACGGCTTCCTTCTGCGAACGTCGCCAATTGTCTTCCAGCGGACGGTTGCCCCATTTGCGGTTAAAAGAAGTTCGTCCTTGAGCCAAAGCCGTCGGATTACTGAAATACCAACTGGAATTGTCGTTGTCGCTCTTGTTGTTCTTGCCACTAGCCAAATCCAGGTTATCAAAGATAGCCCCTATTTCCTGTGCCATCTCGTCGTTTTTCTTGCGTTCGGCCTCGCGTTCTTCAGCTTCCTGCTTGTCGAGCACAGCATCGAAAAACTTATTTCGGGTGGTTTCGTCCATGCGGGCCAGGCGTTGCAGGCTGTCTTCGGTCTGTAATACGGTATAATGATGCACAAAAGAATCCAGTACTTTTTGCCGTTTGGTCACCACATCATAATTGGGCGTGGTGCGGGCCAGCCCCGAACTCAACGTGCTGTCGTAATAACTTTTTGCAGCTCGGTAATTTTGCTGCTTGTCGTAATAAATTTCGGCGAGGCGCAAAAATGCCAGTGCCCGCGTCTGATTGTCGGTACCTTTGGCCTGAACCGACTTTTTAAAATAGTCTGTGGCGGTTTCGTATCTCTCTTTGCGGTATTCATACATCCCCATGGCGTACAGAATGCGGTCTTTGTATTCCTTGTTCTTTTCGTCACGCAGTGTTTTGTTAAACTGCTTCAGGAGTTTTTTTTCATCATTGCCGGCATACATCTGGATCATTTGCAGTTTTGCCTGCAAGGCCAATTCATAAGAAGCATTGCTTTTGGTCACCCGCTCAAAGCTGGTGTAGGCATCTTTGGCCCGGTTGTTCCGCTGATGCAATTGCCCGATGATGTAATGCAACCTCGCCCTCCGGTCGCTGGCGTGCATGCGTTTCACGGTTTGCTTCAGGATGGCCAGCGTCTGGTCATATTCCTGGCGTGATTGGTGAAAGCGAGCCCTGGCTTCATAGAAATCAACCAGATCCTGCTTGGAAAGCTTCTCCCGGCGCAGCCGACTGATGACAGCACTGGCATAATCGTAATTCTTCAATTCCGTAAAACAGCGCAACAACCCAATCATGGCGCGTTGTTTCAGCGCGTCGTCTTTGCTTTCGCTGTTGACGTATTTGTACGTCTCGATGGCATTTTCAAAGTCAGCCTGCAGAAAACGGGCCCGGGCCAATTGCAGGTAACAGTCGTCGAGCCAATGGCTGTTTTTGTGGTTCTGAATTGGCAATGAAGCTTTCTGAATGGCGTATTCGGTCTGTGCCTTCACCGCCGAAGCCCGAGTGGTATCGTGTGGAATCAATATATCCAGCATCTGGTTGTAATCGTCTTTGCGGCTGGCAAACAGCACTTTTTCGGCCTCGGTCAGTCTTTCATTGGCCAAAAAATAAGCATTGTAGTGCGAGTTGAGATCGTGGTAAGCCACACTGACGGGTCCCTTGTTGTATTGCGAACAAGACGAGAATACAGCAATTGCAATCAGGCAAAGCAAACCTACCACCCCAGACCCAGCTACTTCCCGAAGAAACGATGCTTTACTTCTAAGCATGGCGGTTTCGCTGTCTTTATCTATACTATTTTGTAAAATCGAGACTGGCAATTTTATATACTGATAAATGAATTTGAAACTAATTCTAAACAAGATTGTATTTTGACGTAACCCATTGCGGGGATTTTCGTTTACAAAAAGAATTGCAAACCTATTGGCAAATAAACGAATACTTCTAAATTTGGTTGGATATAGACCATTCAAGATTGTTACCAAGCCCGCAAATTTCAACCCTACTTGATGCCTCTGGTTTGGTATTCACTCGCCGTTAGTGTGGCTGTCAGTGGCTCTTCAGGTTCAGAAACGGGAAAGTACGAGTTCCCGGGGTTTGCTGCAACGGTTTCTAAATTAAAAACTTACATTTTCAAAAGCCCTTTGCTTTTCGCCGTTTTACATGAAAACTGAAAATACGTTATGGACGCGCCTGACTGAAAGATACCTGCTGGTTATCCGGAATGAAGATAATTTTGCCGAAAAAACCTCTTTCTCCTTTACATACGCCAAGTTGCTTGTCATTACAACGGCAATTTTGGTGATTTTATTTTTATTTAGCCTGTTTGTGTCCAACTTTCTTCTGGCACGCTGGCTAAGCCCGGCCACCAAAGAAGCCCAGACTACCCGCAAACTAATTGAACTCACAGCCGTGGTCGACTCGCTGCAAGATGCAATTGCCGCGCGCGACGAGTACCTGCTGCGCATTCAGAAAACCATTCAAGGCGATAACGAATTTCTGAAAGCGGGTAGCCAAGATACGACCAATGACGATCCCAAGAAAAACAAAACACCAGTTAAGGTAGCCGATTTAAAAAACGTAAATCCGGTGGATGCCGAATTTCGCAGTGAATTTGAAACGCAAAACCAGGCACAGGCCGCGGCCGAAACCGGAAATGTCTCTTCCAATGTTTTTTTGTTTGCGCCGCTGCATGGAGCCATTCTCTCCGATAAATTTAACCCGCAGACTAGGCACTGGGGTGTGGACCTGGTGGCTAAAAAGGACGAACCCATCCATGCCATCACCAGCGGCACGGTCATTCTGGCTTCCTGGACCCAGGACAGTGGCAATGTGATTGCCATACAGCATCCCAATCAGTTGATTTCTGTATACAAACATAATTCGTCGCTGCTCAAAAAAACGGGCGACTTTGTAAAAGCGGGCGAAACCATTGCCATCATAGGCAACAGCGGCGAACTGACAACGGGCCCGCACCTGCATTTTGAATTGTGGAACAAAGGAAATCCTGTAAATCCTGAAGATTTTATTGCATTTTAATCAGACAAATTGCTTTATTGAATATTGGTTAGGGTTTTTCAGTTTTAAAACATACTATTTTTTGTGAACTCTATACATTCACCAACTCTGTATCCTCTCGACAGTTATTTTTCTCACTCATATTAACCAACAACGATTATGTTTAACAGAAACCGCGAAGTACAGGAGACAATGGAACTAACCAATGCCAGTACCCAAATCATGAAAGGGACTACCATTGAAGGCAACATAGATACTTATGGCAATCTGCGTATCGAAGGGAAAGTAGTTGGTAATATCAAGTCAAAAACCAAAGTTGCCTTGGGCGAATCCTCGTACATCGAGGGCAACATTGTAGCACAAAATGCCGAAATTGCCGGCGAAGTAAAAGGAACCGTAGAAGTTTCGGATATTCTCTCGCTCAAATCTACCGCCAATATCATAGGCGATATCATTACCGGAAAACTCATTGTAGAGGCCGGAGCAGTCTGGAACGGTACCATTAAGATGGGAGCTACCGTAACGCCAGGCAACAACAATCGAATTGGAGAAATTGTCAATGAAAAACTCAATGAACAAAAAGAGCCCATTAAATGATTATGTCAAATATTCGGGGTTAGCCTTTCAGCTGATGGCGACCATTGGACTGGGCGTGTGGGGTGGGATGAAAATAGACCAATGGACCGGCTGGAAATTTCCCGTATTTACTGTGACACTGCCCTTGCTTGGCATCGTCAGTTCGCTTGTATTGCTCATCCGAAGTTTACCCAAATAATCACTGAACTGCCACGGTGCTACTAGCTAGTAGCACCGTGGCAGTTCAGCGATTATCATCCCAAAATAGTATCTTTCAGCTAAGCAAAACCCCCTACCGTACAATCTGTATTTTTCCGGTATGGCTCAAATTCCCGGCGTCCAGGCGATACAGGTACAGGCCAGCAGGCAATGCTTTTGTATCTACTTCAAAGGTTTGCTCACCGGCATTTAATAGTTTGTTTTCTGAAAACGAATACAACAACCGCCCTTGCAAAGAATACAGTTGCAAAGTAGTGCGTGCAGGCTGTTGTAACTGAACACGAACGGTAAGCTGGCGACTAGCAGGATTGGGAAACACAGCCACCAACGGCGAATTGGCAACGGGTTTTTCATTTCCTAACACCAGCGGGTCTTTCAGCTTCCAGATGCGTCCTGTGGAATAATTGCACATGAACAATTCATTGTACTCATCCTCACCAAAAGCCGAAACCGTTCCCGGAAACTGCATCAGAAATGTGTTGGTGGCTTCCTTGGTAGCCGCATTGTAGGTGAGTGCCCACAGTTTACCGGATGCAAAATCGCCATAGATATACTTGCCCTGTAACTCGGGCAACCGGGCACCCCGGTACACAAATCCACCCGTAATTGAACGGCCATCGCCTGAGGCATGAGTATATTCCCAAACCGGGTCTATCAGATTGGCCGTAGGACAGTTGGCAGCGGGGTTGTAGCACGCTTTTCCTTCACGCAGCCGCCATCCGTAATTGCCGCCTTTTACAATGAGATTGACTTCTTCTCGGGCGTTTTGACCTACATCGCCTGCCCACAATTGGCCGGTAGATCGGTCAATGCTGATTCGCCACGGATTGCGTAACCCGTACGCATAAATCTCCGGTCTGGCTCCTGAAGTATTTACAAATGGATTGTTAGATGGAATGGAGTACGCATTGTCGCCAGCATGCACATTGATGCGTAATATCTTTCCGAGCCATGTTCCCAGGTTCTGTGCGTTGTTTTGCGGATCGCCTCCGCTGCCTCCATCGCCTGTGGCAATGTACAGGTAGCCGTCGGTTCCGAAGGTAATTTTTCCGCCGTTGTGATTGCTGTAAGGCTGGTTAAATGTAAGCAGAATCTTTTCAGTAGCGGCATCGGCCTTATTGGAGTCGGCTTCGCTAACCCGAAAACGGGAAATGACCGACTGCAACTGCCCTTGCACCATACGTGTATAGTTGAGATAAAAATAGCCGTTTCTGGCGTAACTCGGGTCAAAGGCAAGTCCCAGCAAGCCCGCCTCTCCGGCAAAGGTAATTTGCCTGCTAATGTCCAGAAATGTAGTTACCTGCCCTTGGGTAAGGTTGGAATCGTTGGGCATGACATGGATAAACCCCGACTGCCGGGCTATAAAAATGCGATTGCTCTGGTCGTTTGCGTGGGTAAGCTCTATGGGACTACCAAACGGAATAGTCAGTTTGGGAAAGGCTTCTACGAGTTGCAAAACCGACTGCCCAAACACAGCAGCAGGTAAACAGACAATTAACAGTGTAAAAAAACAGTATCTTTTCATAGGCTAAAACCGCTGCACTTTTATAGATTTCTTTTCGTTACTATACTAGCTTTTGGTGAGATTTGTCCGGTAAGAGTAAATGTACCCGCGCCGGTTTTTTAATTTTAAAAGATACTATTTCAGAAAGCTTGGATCGCATTTACAGACTATCCGAAGGACTTACTGCCACACTTACGTTATTTCATGAAAATAGGATTGCTTTCTGACACACACAGTTATTTGGACCACCGGATAACCGAATATTTTAAGGATTGTGACGAGATCTGGCACGCCGGCGACATAGGTTCGCTTGTGGTGATGGATGCCTTGGAAAACTTTAAGCCGGTACGCGCCGTATACGGAAACATAGATGGGGCCGAAATCAGGCAAAGATATCCTGAAAATCAACGGTTTGTTTGTGAGCAAGTCAGTGTATGGATAACGCATATCGGCGGCTATCCTCCCCGCTACAATCCCAAAGTATTGAACCAATTAAAAGAAGAAACGCCTGCATTATTCATTTGCGGGCATTCGCATATTCTGCGTGTCATGCCAGATGCCAACTTTCCTAGCCTGCTCTACATGAATCCCGGAGCGGCAGGTCAGGAAGGGTTTCACTCGATGCGAACAATCTTGCGTTTTGAGGTAAATCAAAAGAAAATCAGTAACTTAGAGGTAATTGAATTAGGCAAACGTGGAAGATAACACGTTCTATCTCAAGCAATCTACTACAATGAATACGCCTCCCACCCTCGTAAAAAGTCATGACCCGGAAATCATTGCCCGCCGCATTGCAGTGGTAGACATGCTACGGGGCATTGCACTCATCTTATTGACATTGGGCTGCGTACTCATCGGTTTTCATGCTTCTTCCCGGCTGCAGTCTATTCCAGCTTCTCCTATGGTTACATTTACGCAATACCTGGCCGATGCCGGCAGCTTGGGGTTGATTCTGGTGATGGGAATGAGCTTTTTCTTCTTTCGCAAATACCATTTTTCGGGTGAAAAGTATAGTCTGTTTGTTGTTTCGCTGCTCATCCTGATCACCTATCGCCTGTTTTTCTCGGCGTCTATTCTGATAATATCTCCTGTCATTACGCTGGTTGTTTGGGGGTCGGTATTTGCCGGAGCGTTTGGTCTAGGCTGGCTATTGGGTATGTTGTTTCAGAACCGCCTTCTGCTAGAATCCGAAGATTATGCCATTTACATGGCCCGCAAACACGACTTTCGCAAAGTCATGCTGGTATTCGGCCAGTCGCCTCTGTTTTTCTTTGTTATCATGCTGGTATTTGTGCAGTTGCTTGCTTGGATAACGGCGTTCTCAGCGGGCTACCAGTGGCACGAAATTGATTTTACCAATGGTCTTTGGGGATTGCCTCACGAGTTTGGCTATCAATGGCCCCGCGTCTACCTCACCTGTTTTTGTGTTCTTGGTATTTTGTATCCGGTTTGCAAATTCTACAGCACCTTCAAAAGTACGCATCCGTATGGGTGGCTTCGGTATGTCTGATATGGGCAGGTTTTGCCGTTTTCAAACCTACTATTTTTTTACCTCTGCGTCGGCTTTTCCTCTGGGTAGCTTAAACCGGAATTGCGTGCCTTTGCCGGGCTTGCTGGTAACGCTTATTTTGGAGCCGTGTGCCTCTACAATGTGTTTGGTAATGGCCAGGCCCAGGCCGGTGCCGCCACTGTCTTTTGAGCGACTTTTTTCAACGCGATAAAACCGCTCAAAAATTCGCTTCAGATGTTCGGGTTCTATTCCGGGTCCGTCGTCTCTGACAGCTACCACCAGATGGTCTTTTTCGCTTTCGATTTCTACCACTACCTTTCCGTCTTCATTGCCATATTTGATGGCATTGTCAATCAGATTGGTCATTACCTGCCCTATTCGGTTTCGGTCGGCATATGCATACGTTCGGGGAATCTGATTTTTGTCAAACTTCAGCCGGATGTTGCGAGCTTGTGCTTTTTCTTCGAGTTGTTCAAAAATATCGCTGGTGAGCTGATACAAATCAAAATGACTGAACTGCATCTTGATGTCGCCGCTTTCCATTCGCGACAAGGTGAGCAGGTCCTGCACCAGAATATTGAGATTGTCAAGACTCCGGGCCGCTTTTTCCAGAAATTTATCCCGGACTTTTTCATCCTCCATGGCCCCGTCGAGCAGCGTATGAATGAATCCCTGTGCTGCAAAAATGGGCGTTTTCAGTTCGTGTGAAATATTGGCAACAAACTCACGGCGATATTCCTCCATGCGTTTAAGTTCGTCTATTTCCTGCTGTTTGCGCGTGGTATACGTATAAATTTCCTTGTTGAGTCGCTTGATCGGATTGGCATCCCGAAAGATCCGCTTTTTGGGCACTTTAAAATCCTTTTGCTTGATGCGGTCAAGCATTTCGTAAATCATGTTCAGCTCACGAAAAACGAGAAATTCTAGGGCAACGTAAATGAGCAAAAATGATGTAGAGAATGACAGGCTAAAGGCAATAACCAGGGTACGTGCAGATGTGTTTTCTACAAAGGACAGAAAAAATGTGGTGATGCCTGCAATAAGCAATGCCGAAAGTAAAGCAACTCCCTTAGAACCAAAAAGCATGATGGATTGTGATTGACGTCTATCGGTTGGCAGCGGCGGTTACCAAATAGTATCTTTTCAGGCAAAGAAACCGGCTATTGGAGCCAGAGAGCAGTTGCCCGGTAAAACAGCCACCGGAGACACGCATAACAAAGACTAGTCTGCCAAATCGAATTTGTACCCTACCCCTTTGACTGTTTTGATATGATCTTCTCCGATTTTCTCCCGTACTTTCCGAATGTGTACGTCTACTGTGCGGGCTAGCACATAAACGTCTGTCCCCCAGATGTTTTGCAACAAGTCATCGCGACTGAATACTTTATTCGGATTCTGCGCCAGAAAGTACAATAACTCAAATTCCTTTTTGGGCAGCGTAATCTGATTGCCGCGGTTGGTAACGGTATAGCTTTTGCGGTCAATCGTCAGGTCGCCTACAGATACCTTGTCTTCCTGCTTGCCTTTTTTGGATTCGCGCCGAAACAATGCATTGATGCGGCTCATCAAGGCACGGGGCTTAATGGGTTTGGTAATGTAATCGTCAGCACCTACGTCAAATGCGGCTACTTCCGAATATTCTTCGGCACGGGCCGTCAGGTAAATAATGTATGTACTGCTCAGTTCAGGCATTTCACGCAACCGTCGTCCTGCCTCTACCCCATCCATGTTAGGCATCATAATATCCATCAGAATCAGATGAGGCAAAAATGTCTTTGCAGCTTCCAGCGCTTTTCTGCCATCCGAAGCCACTTTTACCTCATAGCCTTCTTTGGTTAAGTTGTATTGGAGCAGCTCTGCAATATCGGCCTCGTCATCTACAATCAGGACTTTGTATGTTTGATTGGTGCTCATAAAAAGGGTTATAAATAAAGGAGGATGTCGCGTATCCGTTAAAATCGGTTTGCTTTCTCAAAAATAGTATCTTTTTTGGATAAAAAACCAATATGTGCACAAAGAACGCCTGTTTTATAAAAAGAAAACCGAAATGCTGTCGGTCAGCATTTCGGTTTGCAGAGAACAGCCCAACCGTTCTGAGGTATACCTGAGTTATTTTTTCAGTGCTTTCTTTACTGCATTTTCCAGGCCATTGCCGTGCAGGTCGGTGTCAATAATCATGCCTTCTTTGTCGATTAGAAACGTGGCCGGAATGGCTTCTATGCCATAATCTTCGGCCGCTTTGCTATACCAGAATTTCAAATCAGAAACATGGTTTTCCCAAACCAGACCATCTTTGGCAATGGCTTGTTGCCATTTTTGTTTGCTTTGGTCAAGAGAGACGCTGTATACAGTAAAGCCCTGATCTTTGTATTTTTCATAAAGCTTTACCACATCCGGATTCGCTTTGCGGCACGGGCCGCACCAGGAAGCCCAGAAATCGAGCAGTACCACTTTTCCTTTCAAAGAGGAAAGTTTAATGGTTTTGCCATCGGGTGAAGGTAACGCAATTTCAGGGGCCTTGTCGCCGGCTTCGGGTGTTCCGGATGGAGCTTTAAACGAAACCGCAGCAAAAAGAATGGTTAAAATCAGACTTGTTTTTAAAATAGTATTCATTGGGCAAGGGTATTGGTTTTATAAGAATGTACGAAAAAACATGGGTAATGGATTAGCGAAACGCAATTTTATGCTTCAATCCTTTGTAGTTTTTCAACTCCATTTCTACAGCTCCCACAAACATGTCAGCTTCTATCTTAATGGGAATCCGGTTTTTGTCGTCTGTAATCCAGACCCGAATCGAGGACTCACCATCAAACATCTCATTTTTAGGCATCACAGGTGTCAGCTTGATGCAACGGGTGGTTCCATATTTGGTTTTGACGTCTTCTTTGCCCCGGTATTTTACTTTAAAATCATAAAACTTGTCATCGAAAAATGCCGGAATCGGAACTTCTTCATTGAGATGCAGGGAGTTAAAATCAATCACTCGCATGTAACAATAGCCGCTGATGATATCCTGCACATTGGGCGGCATCTGAAATTCTTTAGTATCGTTTTTTTCTTCGGAGCGGATGGTGCGATTGGAGTGATTAAAATAGACCGTTTCTGCTTTTCGGTATTTGCCCTCCTGAATATCGGTTTGAAAACGATGCGGCACCAACGCAGAGGTATCGATGTATGACCGCCACGTATCCCGAATCCGGATTACCCAGTCAAAGGCGCCTACTGACTTTCCATAAGCTGTAACTTCGTAGCAAGGCCGATTGTTTACTTTGTGAATTTGATTACTCACTTTGACCACACCTTCGCCGGCATTAATGAAACCATAATGCACTCTGTATTCCAGTACTTCACCAGGGCCAAAGCTTTCATTTTCTACGTCGCGATACGAATCTGTCACATAAAAGCTACAGAGACTTATCAGGACCAGTACTAAACTTGAAAGAATTATTTTTTTCATAGCAAGGCTACTCTTTAATGTATGTAATAAACGTAGTTGCATTTAACAAAATTACAAATTCCGTGCTAACTTTGGTTTCAACGTAAGTTTTGGCCGCATTTTCCCAACTGTCCAGCAAATAGTACCCTATGCAAATATAAAACCCCTGATTGTGCTAACACACATAAAATCAGGGGTTTTGGCAGAAATGCGAGTTTAACGGTAGAATTTCTCCGTTGAAGTGAAATCAGTTCTTCAATATTTTAAATTCCACGCGGCGGTTCTGAGCCCGTCCTTCTTCGGTTTCGTTGTCAGCAATCGGGACCGATTCTCCGTAGCTTTTGATTACAATTCGGTTGGTATCCAGTTGCTTTCGGGTTACCAGATAGTCACGCACACTAGCTACACGTCCTCCAGAAAGATTCAGATTGTAATCTTCAGAACCCATGGCATCGGTATGGCCGGCAATTTCGATGGTAACTTTAGGATTTTCCATCATAAACTCCGCCACGCGGTCTAGCTCAGGGAAAGATTCTTCTTGAAGCTGTACTTTGTCAAAGTCGAAGAAAACGTTGTTCAATCGAACTACTTGTCCAACTTCGATAGGTACAAGATACAGGTCCCGGCTGATAATTTTGCCAATGCTCACTGTCGTATCTTTGGTGGTAGCTGGCAGCAGAGAGGCGTCGTCCGATTTCAATACGGCATCATTTGTATTGCCAGTAGCCGCCACTACAAACTGATCTTTGTTTTCCAGTACACTCACACTGCGCAATGTTGTATCCAATAACATTTTACTGTCTTTATCTGCTTTCAGGCCTGTCAGATCAATGTTATCCGATACCGAAACAAATCCAGGAGCCTTTGCCAGGAAGCCATAGCGTTTTCCGTAAGGCAACACAATTTTGTAATCTCCCGTAGTTGCATTGCTCCGTGCTACGCCCACTTCACCTCCGCCCGGCAGTACTTCATAACTAATCATGGCATCCAAAGGCTGGTGCGTTTTTGAGTTAAATACTTTACCGGCTACCAGTACCACAGGATCAGGACGGAATTCTTCTTTTAGCTTCACACGTACAATGTCACCTTGCCCGCGGCTGTTTTTGTCAGATACCAGGTAGGCGTATTCGCCAGTGGCATCCATGGTATAGTAAGTATCCGACTGCTCGGTATTGATAGGTGCCCCCAAGTTTACAGGGGCAGACCATTTTTGCCAGGTATCGTCCATGCGACGGGTCATGTAAATGTCATGCTCTCCCATGCCTCCCGGACGGTCGCTACTGAAATACAAGGTTTTGCCGTCGGCTGCCAGGTACGGTGTATCTTCACTGACATCAGTATTTATATTCATTCCCAGGGATTGGGGTTTGGACCATTTGCCGTTTTCCTGTAACCGACTAAAATAGAGATCGTTGGCCTCACTCTTTTTTGTTTCACTAAATGCCAGCAAAAGTATTTTGCCATCAATCGAAAGGAACGCATTGGTGAATATCCCTTTGTTCATATCCGTAAAACCGTCTATTTCAATTTGCTGCGGAATAGACCAACCGTTGGCCGTGCGACTGGAAGAAGAGAATCCGGGCCCTTTGTAACGGCCATTTTTAAAAGCTCCCCGGATGATCAGGGTGCTGCCATCTGTGGTCACACTTTCGACCGAGTTAAACTGTTCCAGATTAAAGGGAAGTGGCATTCGCTTGGATTTGCTCCAAGTGCCATCTTTTCGCTTAGTACTATACCATATCTCTTGCGATTCATCGGCGCCGAAAATATTATCGGGCCGCCCGTCTACTACAAAATACAGCGTTTGACCGTCGGGTGTCATTACAGGGCCCAACTCTTCGTAGGTGGTGTTAATCGAGTCGCCAAGATTCTCAATCTCATAAGCGGTCGGCTTAACTTCCCGTTTCTGTTGAGCCCAAGCATCAGTCATCAGCAAGCAGACCAACACGGCGAAAATAATTTTAACTGAATTCATGCTTTATGGATAGATAAGATTTTGAATATAGATAAGATAAAAAGTCAAATGGTTAGACGCAAGTAATACGAAAGTACAAAGATTACCAATAATAGCCGCTGAAAATGCAGTTTTTTTACCTTTTGCACAATTGCCACCTTTCCCCGCACAGCGTGCTTGCACAGTTGCTTTTGCTTGTTATTTTACGAAACGATACATGTGTATGTTTCATCTCTAAATTGGGGATTCTTGGTTATATATGCACCCAACTACCTGTCTTTTACTAAAACCCGGCATTTGCCAAAATGCCTTGATACACTTGAAAATACTACGTTTTAATTTGTCAAAACCCGCTTCCGGTTCCAGAACCTAGAGCACAGTTGTTCTGCTAATTGTTAATACGATTTGTAAGAAATATGTAAGTTCTTACTCATAAACCACCAAACGGGGGTGAAATGTTTTTGTTTATAGGCCAATGCTACCATGTAGGAAGGTTACCAAATTTTATAGATTATTTACTGATAGGCAATAAAGTGTATTTTTGACTCATAAACGTAGTTTTTACGAGCAAATGATCTCTACCCTGAAAAAACTTTTTGGAAGTGCATCCGAACAGTCGGTAGCTGTTCCCATGTCTAAGTCGTACAATCTGGAATTGTTAAAGAAATCCATTGCTTATAACCCGGAAAGTCTGCGTGAAATCATTTGCTTGTTCATGCAGCAAAAACCGCTTGAGTTACAATACCTGGAGGAAGCCATTCAAACCCGAAACCTGCCGATACTAGCCCGTAGAGCCCATAGCCTGAAAGGCAATCTGAACTTGTTTGGAATGAACCAAACCTATGACCGGCTGGCCTGGATTGAGAAATATGCAAAAGAAGAAACCAGTTGGCATCATACGATTGATGTATACTGGCATGAAATCAAATTTTCTTTCGAAACGGTACTGAGGGAAATTCAGGTAGAACTAGAACCAGTAGCCGCATAAAATCAAAGTCAACACCTGTAAAGCAATCCGCTCACTCCACTTTTTTGGAAATTTTCTGTGTATTATAAAAAAACCTCCGTTTTTAACGGAGGTTTTTCTTTTATCGAAATGCATCCCACGAGTCTGTTATTCAAGTAATCAGCATAACACTGGCAGAAAGGTTTTTCATTTTGAAAAGATACTATTTTTTCTTTATCTTTTCCCCAAATTCAACCATCACCCACTCATGAAAAAACTTTTTGCCAGTGCCTGGCTTTTAGGCATTTTTTTCCTACTATTTTCCTGCAAAGGTAACAAAGTCGAAATCAGCGGACGTAACTTTCAGGACGAGATTGCCCAGCAACAAAACCTTTCTTTCATTTTTTCACACGATTTGGTCGGAGACACCCTGATTGACAAATGGGACAGTACCCACTACATTGAGTTTGAGCCTAAGATAAAGGGGAAATTCAAGTGGGTTGCCCCCAATGAACTTACGTTTTCGCCCGATGCCGGTTTTGCACCCAGTACCGACTACATAGCCAAAGCAACCGACGAACTTACCAGACACATCAAAACACTCTCCAAAGAAAAGCAAGAGAAAGTTTCGGTCAGCTCCATTGAACCCATCAAGTTCCATACCCCTTATCTTAACCTGGAAGGCACTGATTTGTACTGGGTAAAAAACAGCGAAGGTGGCACCGAACTCCGGTTTAATGTTAATTTTAACTACCGCGTCAATCCTACTCAACTGGGTGGTTTGCTGGCAATGAATATTGACTGCAAAAGCGTAACACCCAAAGAACTGACAACTGAAGTATCTTCGGTGATTCCGGTAGCAGTATCCCAAGGCAATACCAATTTCGATAAAAAATCGGTTCAGCTTACCATTCGGGAAGGCCTGAAATGTGCCGAGAGTGCTTACACCACTCCCAAACCGCTTGAATTTAAAACCCAGGCTCCCGACAAAAGCGATTTTCAGGTGATTCAGGTATTGAATGAATACGAATATGAAAAAGGCATCATTCATGTATACACAAACCAGTCGGTAGAAGAAGGCAAACTAGAACGCTTTATCTCCTTCTCGCCTTCCGTCAATTTTACTATTGAACGCCAGGATTATGGGTTTGATATCAAAGGCAATTTCAAAGAAGGCAATTATGACCTGGTTATTTCCAAGCAGTTGCGTGGCGTATTTGGTGGTGCATTGAAAGAGGATTTCACCCAGGTAGTGGTATTTGGAGAGATGAAGCCGACCATTGCTTTCACCCACAAAAAATCCATTTATCTATCAAGCAAAGGTAGCAAAAACATAGGCATCCGGATCATTAACATACCTAAAATCGAGGTAAAGATCTTCAAAGTCTACGAAAACAACATCAATTCGTTTTTCAACAACAATAGTTACGATTACGGCTATTACGATGAATCGGATTACGGCCCGTCCTATTATTTTGATGAGTACGGTAGCCCATTTGGTGACGTAGTGTACGAGAAAAAGATATTGACCAGTACTCTTCCCAAAAACAGCGGAGTTAATCTGTTGAATCTCGACTTTGCCCAATTTGACGATTTTAAAGGTATCTACATCGTCAAAGTACGTTCGGATGACGAGCAATACATGCAGGCCACGCAATTAGTCTCTATTTCGGACATTGGCTTCATGGTCAAAGAAACCCCGGAAGAAGTGTATGTCTTTGCCAATTCGATTCTGACCGCTCAACCGATGGCTGGGGTCAAAGTAAACCTGATCAGTACCAATAACCAGACGCTGGCAACCGCCGATACAGATGGCGAAGGAGTGGCTAAATTTACGGATGTTCGCAAGAAATTTCCCCGCTTCAGTGTGGGCATGGTTACAGGCACGGCCGACAAAGACTTTAACTATTTGTTACTAAGCCAGAACAGTGTCGAAACCTCGCGTTACGAAGTGGGCGGTATTCGCGAAAACCTTTCTGGCTATCAGGCATTTATTTACGGAGATCGCAACATTTACCGCCCCGGCGAAACGGTGAATCTGAATACCATTGTACGTGACGGCAAATGGAAAAGTGCAGGCGCTATTCCGGTAAAGATCAAAATCTTACTGCCTAACGGCAAGGAATTTTCCACGCAAAAAGGTACTTTGAACGAACAAGGCGCCTTCAGCACATCCGTCAAACTGCCCGTGAGTGCTATTACGGGCACTTACAATGCGGAGGTATACACCGCCAACGATGTACTGCTTACCAGTCGCTCCATGAGTGTGGAAGAATTCATTCCTGACCGTATCAAGGTGACTGTACAAACAAGTAAGCCGTTCTTGAAAGCAGGTGAAGAGTTGACTGCTACCGCAACGGCCGTCAACCTGTTTGGTCCACCGGCTGCCAATCGCAATTATGAAATTACCTTTAACTTGACACGGAAGTATTTCTCTGCTACCAAATATCCGGAATATACCTTCTATCAGGCTAATGAAAAGCCATTCCGGTTTGAGCAGGAAGTTCGGCAGGGTACAACGAATGACGAAGGTATCGCTGAAGAAAACTTCTCAGTTCCAGACGATTTCAAAGACATCGGGGTGTTGGAAGGCAGCATTTTCACAACGGTGTTTGACGAAACAGGCCGCCCAGTAAACCGTGTTAACCGCTTTGATGCCTACACCCAGGACGTATTCTATGGATTGAAACTAGCCGATACGTATGTCAATACTCGTGAGCCGGTACAAATTCCGCTGGTTGCGGTAAATAAGGATGGGCAAGCCTTGCAAAACGTAAAAGCGCATTTGCAGGTAATAAAACTGAATTGGCAAACGGTATTGCAAAAGAACGATTACGGACAGTTAAGTTATGTCTCGCAGAAAAAGGAACAGGTGCTGATAGACCGGACCATTACCCTCAATGGCACCAGCACCAATTTCAGCTTTGTGCCCAATGTTTCCGGCGAGTACGAAGTACGGCTGATGCGTCCGGGGGCCGAAAACTATGTTGGAGCTTCGTTGTATGCGTATGGCTGGGGCATGACGGCCAATACATCGTTTGAGGTGAACCGGGAAGGACAAATCACGATTGAAACCAACAAGGAAACCTACCAGGTAGGCGAAACGGCTGAAGTACTGATGAAAACTCCGTTTGCCGGAAAAGTGCTGGTCAGCATTGAACGCAACAAGGTATTTGAATATTACTACGTCAACACCGACAAACGTTCGGCCAAAATCAGTGTTCCGATCAAAGCGGATCATTTGCCTAACATGTACATTTCGGCCACACTCATCAAGCCACTCGATGATGGCGCCATGCCGCTAACGGTTGCACACGGATACGCCGCGATAAAAGTAGAAGATCCGGAACGTAAACTACCCGTGGAAATTGCGGCCGCTGCCCAGTCACGGTCTCAAACGCAACAAACCATTACGGTAAAGTCCAAACCCAATACAGAAATCACGCTGGCCATTGTGGATGAGGGCATTTTGCAATTGACAGGTTACAAAACGCCTGACCCTCACGGATTCTTCTTCCAGAAACGTGCTTTGGAAGTGAATGCGTATGATTTGTATCCCAAACTGTTCCCTGACTTGCGTGTGAGCAAAAGCAGCGTGGGCGGTGACGGTGCAGGCCTGGAGAAACGGGTTAATCCGCTTACCAACAAGCGTGTGAAATTAGTATCTTTCTGGAGCGGAAAACTAACTACTGATGGCAGCGGTGAAGCAAAATACACGATTAATCTGCCCCAATTCTCGGGTGATTTGCGGATCATGGCAGTGGCCTACAAAGACGATGCGTTTGGCTCGGCCAATACCAACATGAAAGTAGCGGATCCGGTGGTTATCAGCAGTTCGTTGCCTCGTTTCTTTAGCCCTGGCGACCAACTGGAAATGCCTGTAACTCTGAGCAATACGACCAGCAAGCCGGGCAGTGTAACCGCTAAAGTGAAGGTAACCGGTAATTTATCAGTAGAAGGAGATGATTCGCAAACGATAAATGTGCCAGCCAACAGCGAAGGTCGTGTAAATTTCACCATCAATGCCAAAGATGCCGTAGGTGCCGGGCAGGTAATTGTGGAAGTAAGCGGCCTGGGTGGCAACTACAGCGAGAAAAACGACATTACCATTCGCCCGATCCAGTCTTTATTGAAACGCAGTGGCTCCGGAGCCGTAGCTGGTGGCGCCAAAAGTTTTAATCTGACAACTGATTTCATTCCAAATACGACGGAGGGCAAGCTGGTAGTCAGTCGCTCTCCGCTGGTGCAGTTTGCCGAAAGCCTGGACAACTTGCTGTGGTATCCGTATGGCTGTGTGGAACAAACCACGTCTACGGCTTTTCCTCAATTGTATTTTGCCGATCTGAGCAAAACCCTATCCAAAGGAAAAGCCAATGCCACGCAGGTTTCGGTAGCCAATTACAATGTCCAGGAAGCCATTAATCGTTTGCAGTCGTTCCAGATGTACAATGGAGGGTTGAGCTACTGGCCCGAAGGCGGACAAGTAAACTGGTGGGGAACTACCTACGCGGCTCATTTCCTGATAGAAGCTCAACGGGCTGGGTTCCAGGTGAGTGACACTTTCCTGGACAAAATACTATCTTTCCTGCAGCAAAAAGTAAAGCAAAAAGAACTGGAAGAGTATTTCTACTATACCGTTGCAAATACACGTCAACGCAAACAGATTGCTCCGAAAGAAATTGCGTATACGCTTTATGTATTGGCATTGGCGCGTCGGCAGGATGTACCCACCATGAACTATTACAAGGCAAGCAAAGCATTGCTGGCTCTGGATTCACGGTATTTGCTTGCGGCGGCGTACCAGATGCTGGGCGATGGAGCATCAGCAAGAGGTGTCATTCCATCCGAGTTTGCCGGTGAACGTTCGGTCCAGGCATTGGGCGGCAGTTTTTATTCCTACATTCGGGATGAAGCCATTTCACTCAATGCGCTGATTGACACCGATCCGAAAAACCTGCAAATACCGATAATGGCCAAGCATTTGTCAGAGCAGATGAAACAACAAAGGTATTTGAATACGCAGGAACAAGCTTTTGGTTTGCTGGCGTTGGGTAAACTGGCAAAACAAGCCAATGCGTCCAATGTAACCGGAACCGTAAAAGCCGGCAACACAACGCTGGGCGAAGCCGGACCGAATGATCTGGTAGCGACCAAAGGCATTGTGAATCAGACCATAAGCATCACTCCAAACGGATCGGGCAGTTTGTACTACTTCTGGCAAGCTGAAGGCTTAACCCGCAGCAGCGAGGTAAAAGAAGAAGACAGTTTCCTTCAGGTTCGCAAGACCTTCTATGACCGTTTTGGCAATGCGGTGTCGGGCAATTCGTTCAAGCAGAATGACATGGTGGTGATAAAAATTTCATTGTCAACCACGGATGGCAGCTCGGTACCGAATGTTGTGATCACCGACATGCTGCCTGCCGGATTTGAAATCGAAAATCCGCGCATTTCGGAAGTACCGGCCATGAACTGGGCACGAGATGTAAGCACACCGGAATATTTTGACATTCGCGACGACCGGATCAATTTGTTTACCACCGCTACCGGATACGCGAAAAACTATTACTATGTGGTACGTGCCGTTTCGACGGGAACCTTCCGCATGGGACCCGTACAAGCCGATGCCATGTACAATGGCGAATACCATTCGGTAAACGGTGCCGGCCAAATCAAAGTTGTGAGCCGTGTGAATAACTCGGACAGTACCGGAAATTAAGTATCTGAAATAGTATCTCCCAAAAACACAAAACCCCTGACTTCCAAAGCCAGGGGTTTTGTATTCTAAAACCATACTATTTTTCTATCAGTTACATTTATCAATTCTCGAATTGTATTCTTTGTTATCACACTTAAACTCATAACGACTTTGCGGATAGGCGGCAGTTGGATTATCTGTTACAACCAAGGGTTCCAATGCTTGTCCGTTGTACGAAGGCATAGTAACCTGTTCTTTAGAACCATTTCCCAATGCCACATTTTTGGCAGTGGCATTGCCATTAAAACTATAGTCAATCATCGCATCCAGCAAGCGATAAATGCCATAATAGTCATATGCATCGTACGCAGTGCGGGTATTGGGCAGGTTATGTTCAGCGGTATAGGTATAGCCTGGCAACACGCTTTTCTTAATCAGAATAAAGTCTTTCTCCGAGTCGGCAATGTTGATGTTTTTGTAAATATCTATTGCCAAGCGATGGTCGTTGGTCACATCGTCGTCATACACCTGCGTGATCAGTTTGGTATTGGCCGGAAAGCTTTTCAGTTGATCATCCGTCAGTTGATGCGCATACCACTGCGCCATGGCGAAAACAAACCGCCCGTTGGCTCCCCAGCCGCGTTGCACGAATCCCCGGTACCCAAGCCCGAAGGATGCGCCTCCACCAAACGAATGGCCTACAAAGGCCACTTTAGTCGTATCAATGATATCCTTGTGATCGGCAACGGCCTTGCTGAAACTTTCCCATAGCGTATTGTACCGCTCATCTACCGAAGCCCCCAAAGTAGGATAAGGTGCAAAAACAGTCACATATCCTTTTTTGGCAAAAAACTCATATAAACCTATGTTGTACGAACTCTCTTCACCGCCAAAAGGATGCGAGTAAAAAATAACAGGCTTGGGCGAGGTAACCTCCTCCGGATAAAATATCTCCACATTCTTACCCTTGTACAAAGGGCTTGGAAATACGATTTTTGCCACATTATTGGAACCATCAGATCCATACCCACTTTGTGGCCGGGAAATGGGTCCCGCCAGATCGTCGTCAGTTACGGGAGTAGGCGACGAACCGTCGGAGCAGGAAGAAAAGAATAAAAAAACGGGCACCATTAGCAATGCCATAGCTGTTGAGCGAAAAAATAACTTCATTTTATCAAGTTTTTGGTTTGGCTATTTAGATAGCAATGCGTTGATAGCGTTTAATTGAGCTTACAAAAAATAATATTCTTCGGGTGCGGCCTGAACAACAGGGAGGGTTTTGCTTTTTGAAAAGATACTATTTTGCAGCCGTCTGACGGACAGGTAGGATGCATTTTTTGCATTTTTCTGGCAAACTCCCAAAGATATTTCGTAGTTTTGCCCCCCGTTTTTCAAAAGCGGATTCCGACAATATCTCAAACAAAACTTTTTTATTGCTGTTTTGCCACGTCGCGCCTGTAAAGTGCACTTCGTGGTTTTGTTGTCTATGCCCAGTTGCCAACCAAACCCCTACATACATGCAGTCCATCTCGTGCGGAATAGACTTTGGTACTTCCAATTCCAGCATTGCCGTTGCCCAAGGCCATACGGTTCGCCTCATTCCAGTCGAAAATGAGGCTGTTACCATTCCCAGCGCCATTTTTTACCCAGCCCATCATTTTACTCCCTTGTATGGCCGGGCCGCCATGCAGGCATTTTTTGAGCGAAAGGAAGGTCGTCTGCTGCGAAGCCTCAAACGGGTCCTCGGCACTTCACTCATGAAGCAGGGCACTATGCTCAATGGTCGTCCCATCCGATTTGAGAAAATCATCGGCTCTTTTTTGCGCAATCTGAAAGAAAAAGCAGAAGATCAGCTCGGTCAATCGCTGGAACATGTGGTGATGGGGAGACCGGTTCACTTTGTAGACAATGACCCCGCTGCCGACACTCAGGCCGAGGCCCAACTACGTGTCATTGCCGAGCAGATAGGATTCAAGCACATTGCCTTCCAGTTCGAACCTATCGCGGCCGCCTTTGCACACGAAGCCAAGCTATCCGGTGAAAAGTTGGCCCTGGTAGCCGATTTAGGCGGTGGCACGTCCGACTTTACCGTCATCCGGCTTTCGCACCAATACATGGGCAAGACCAATCGGGCTTCCGATATTTTGGCAAACACCGGTGTACGGGTAGGCGGCAACGACTTTGACAAAGACTTGAGCATGGCGGCTATCATGCCTGAGCTAGGCTTTAAAAGTGTCTATGGCGATAAACGCCTGGAAGTGCCCCTGAAGCCTTATTACGACTTATCGGAATGGAGCAAGGTCAATTTCCTGTATACAACGAAACTGTTGGTGCAAACCCGGCAACTGCTCCATCAATCGCACGACAAGCAACGCCTCGGAAGGCTGCTCAAGGTATTGGAACAAGAGACCGGGCACAGTGTACTGGCTGCGGTGGAAGAAGCCAAAATCGCTCTGACTACAACTGAAACCTATCCTACGCCATTTGGTTTCATCGAGGATAGCTTTGCCATTGCCATACAAAGAGAAGCGTTTGAAGACTCCATTCAGCAGGAGGTAGCCAAAATTGTCAGTTCCGCTTCGCAATGCGTCAACGATGCGGGCATTCAACCACAGGCCATTGAACTGGTCATACTCACAGGTGGTTCCACAGAAGTGCCATTAATACAGCAGGCTTTCCGAAAGCTGTTTCCGGCAGCTGCATTTTCGGACGAAAACAAACTCTCCAGTGTAGGCTTAGGATTGGCTTATGCCAGTCAGAAAACATTTAACCATGCAGTTGATTTGTAACTCTCAGATGAAGGTTTTACACACTGATACCCTGCTATTTAAGGCGGGCTTTAGCTGCTTCGGTAGTGTTAACGGAGTAGAATCATTGTTTCAGCTTGGTAATCTTACATCTTTTCATCTCGCTTTTCTTTCTCTATAATTTTAAATCTTTAGTCCTATACGGAGCATTCTCTGCTTATTGAGACATTTATCATTTCTCGGTGGAATAATCAATCCTCCGAGAAATTTTGTGGCTTCGCCGTCCGGATTCAGTGTACACACACAGAAAACACATACGCATTAGTGCGATGCAATTTCTCCTAAAACCCACATCTGTAGGCTTGTATGCTTTATACTTTTTGCAGATTTGTCTCAGAGTGAGACATTTGTTAATTATATTGTGATAAGGAAACAGGTGTGTTGTGAAAATGAAATCAAAAGCTTCTTTAACGTCAAATAAGGCTCTGGTCATCAGCCAGTCTGAAAAACTTTCTGCCCTGTTTGCAGGTTTTTTCTTTCTCATGTCTGCAAGCGTCAGTGCACAAAAAATCACGACGCACGAGTCTATGTACTGGTTGCGGTACTACAATCAGTGGACGCTCAATAAAAACCTGATCTGGCATAACGAAGTAGACAACCGTAGACTTTTTGACAATGGCATCCAGAATCAGGTAATCGCCCATTCGCATTTGCATTACAAATGGAGCAACTGGGAGCCTGCCGTTGGAATGACATTTTCATGGCAACACTCCTACAATAGCACTTCTGAGCATACCCTGACAGTTCCCGAAATCAGGCCTTTTCAGGAAATCAATCATCGGACGAAGCTGTCTTCAAAACTTTCAGTCCAGCAGCGCATTCGTCTAGACGAACGGTTCATTCATAATACACAAGCTGGTGAGCTGACAGATGGATATACGTTCGTGTTTCGTGCCAGATATAGGATCTTCATTACCTATCAACTGAACGAAAAAATAGCCTTAAAAGCCAATGATGAGCTTTTCGTAAACACAAAAGGGTTGTGGTTTGAACAAAACCGAATCTATGCAGGCATTGAATATAGTTTCAGCAAGAAACTGGGATCAGAAATAGGCTATATGTATTTGCATCAACAGCGAAAAGAATCTCTGTTTACTGACAGAAATATTGTACGCCTAACCATTTATCATCGCATAGGCCAATAGGAAAACCAATAACCAAACTTTATTATATTGATTAAGCCCCATGAATTCAGTTAAAGAATATAAAGCGTTTGCTTATTTGGATTTGAATAAGATTACGCCTAAAATGATTTTAATGATTGTTTTGTTTATGGTGACCCTAGCCGTATACACACTGGGAGTCTATTTGCAAAACAAGAAGTCGCAAGAGGTAATTCATCGTGTAGAAAAAATAAGAATTCCGGTGAGAGCGGCAGTGAACGAAATACTGATAGGAACCAACCGCCTGGCAACCGCCCAACGCGGATACTTTATGTCTTCGGATGAAAAGTACAAAAAAGAAAGACAGGAAATCTGGCAAAACAGCATCGAAAAGCCAATGGAAACGCTTAAGGATTTTCAAGCTTCTCTTACAGCCGAAGAGCAACAGGCTATCAACCAGGTTTCCGAAAAACTGCTCGTATACAAATCCATCCAGGACAATCTGGAAAAGTATTACGATGAGAATATTTTACCTATTCATCTTCGGCTGAAAGAAACGATCAATGGAGATAGTGTACAAAAAGCGACTTTTGACGATTTGATCCGGAAAGAGAAACTGGACCAGGAAATCCATGAGTTAATCTCGCAGAAATCAAGAACATTGCGGCAAGAATACCAGAAGCTGTTGCAATACATCAAAGATGCCCAGGAAAGAGACTTGCACGCCGATACTGAAAACATCAATGAAGAGATCATGCTTACCAACGCATTTGCGTTTGGTACTATGCTGATTGCGGCCACAGTCTGGATCATTCTGGGTTATTACATCAGCAGATCGTTGCGCCGTTCTATCCAGAAACCGGTAGACATGCTGCAAAAGTTGCAGATGGGCGAACTGACGGAAGCGGTCAAAGAATCGAAAGACGAGCTTAACTCGATCATTGTGGCAGGCAACCAGGTCATTGAAAATCTGCGCAATGCCAGTTCGTTTGCCAAAGACATTGGCGAAGGCAACTTTGATCATCCTTTCACAGCCTTGAGCGAAAACGATGTATTGGGCAATTCGCTGGTACAAATGCGGGATAAGCTTTTGCGGGTGGCCCAAGAGGACCAGAAACGCAACTGGATTACCCAAGGATTGGCAGAACTGGGTGAGATACTCCGCAAAACAGATCATTCTTCCCCCACTTTTTACAGCGATGTGCTGACTTTCATTGTAAAATATGTAAGTGCCAACCAAGGTGGATTGTTTGTTAATAAGAACTCCGAATTAGAACTGGTGGGCTGTTATGCCTTTAACCGAAAAAAATACCTTCACAAAAGTATCAAACCGGGCGAAGGACTGGTAGGACAAACCTATCTGGAAAAAGAACCGATCTTCCTAAAACAAGTACCTGACGATTACCTCACCATTACTTCAGGCCTGGGTGATGCACCTCCACGTTGCATTCTCATTTGTCCGCTAATCATGAAAGACGAAGTATATGGTGTACTTGAACTGGCGTCTTTCACTGTATTTGAAGAGCATCACAAAGAACTGATCGACAAGATAAGTGAACAACTGGCATCGGTCATTGCTTCTACACAAATCAGCCACCATACTACCCGACTCTTGTCTGACTCTCAACAGAAAACCGAGGAACTACGGGCTCAGGAAGAAGAAATGCGCCAGAACATGGAGGAACTGTCGGCCACACAGGAAGAAATGCACCGCGTTCTGAGAGATATTGGAGGCAAAGAGCAATACTTAAATGAACTGATCAACGTACCTAAGGACAGCATTTTCACACTGGATAGAAGCTTCAAGGTGCTTACCTTCAATAAATCGTTCAGCAAATCGCTTGAGGCGTTGGGTATAGTTGTAGAAAAAGGATTTGCTTTCATGCAATTGTTCCCAGATGCCACTCAAAAAGAGAAACAAATAAAGCTTTATGAAAGAGCCTTTGCCGGCGAAAATTTTGAACAGATAGAAGAATACGCTGGTCAAGGAGAATCATCTTACTATTTAGGCAATTATGCGCCTCTGTATGATGCCAACAAACAAATATTTGCAGTGGCCTGCTTCACCAAGGACATTACCGAAATGATGCGTGCAAAAAAACAAGCGGATACGCTTCTTATCGATTCTCAAGAGAAAGCAGAGATACTGCAAGCTCAGGAAGAAGAAATGCGGCAAAACCTGGAAGAGATTTCGGCCACACAGGAAGAACTGGCCCGCAAAGAACAGCAATACATACAGCGTATTCAGGATCTGGAAACAAGAATAGCAGAGCTTTCGCATTTATAAGGCATCTACTTTCCAAATAGTATCTTCAAAATCTACAAAACCGGCTTATATCTAAGTCGGTTTTGTGGTTTAGTAAGTATACATGGTTAGGCAAAATTCGTTTCTTTGTAAACAAAATAGAGAACAAGAGTACTAAAACAAATTGCCAAGCGTTAAGTGCTATAACTTATTACCTCATTTACATGAATGGACAGAAACTCATCCGTGGGATTGTTATACTTTTGATTGTAATTATAAATGTAGGTTGCGACCAGGTTTCCAAATCCATCGTGCGGCAAAATATAGAGTTTGATGAGCAGATTCCCCTTATCGGCGACAACCTGATACTGACCAATGTAGAAAATACGGGTGCCTTTCTGAGTGCAGGCGGCTCACTGCCTTTGCCAGTTCGCAAAGTATTGCTATCACTGCTGCCAGCTCTTGTGTTGATGGGAACATTAGGCGTGGCTTTGTTCTACCGCAATTTAAGCAAGCTGGCATTGGTGGGGCTTTGCTTCGTGGTAGGTGGCGGCATTGGCAATGTGTATGACCGTATACGCTATGGCTCTGTCACTGATTTCCTGCACATTGACCTGGGCTGGGCCCAAACGGGTATTTTTAACATGGCCGATGTCTCAATTATGATAGGTGTCGGCCTGCTTATAGTTTATTCCATCCAAAACCGGAAGTCGACAGCAAGTAGCTAAGTCAAACTCCGTTCATTTTTTCGAAGAAAGCACCGGAATAATCCGGTGCTTTTTTGTTTTCCGAAGATACTATTTTACTTTCGGCTTAAACTACTGATTCCCATGCGAATTCCTTTTCAACAACTCGAACAAGAATTTAAGCGTGTATTGCTTAAACTGAACTTTCTGGAGGACAAAGCGGCTCTATGTGCCTATACGTTTGCCGCCAATAGCCGCGATGGGGTCGCATCCCATGGATTAAACCGGTTTCCGGTATTTGTGGAATTCGTGCAGCAAGGTTACGTAAACCCTCAGGCTGAGCCGGAAGTCATAGCGCAGCAAGGTGTGCTTGAAACCTGGAACGGGCACCGGGCACCGGGTATTTACAATGCCACCCAAGCGATGAAACGAGCCGTTGAAATTGCCCGGCAAAACGGCATGGGTTGTGTAGCGCTACAAAATACCAGCCACTGGATGCGCGGCGGCACCTACGGCTGGCAGGCAGCCGATGCCGGTTGCCTTGGCATTTGCTTTACCAATGCGCAAGCCACCATGCCGGCCTGGGGCGGTACAGAACCGGCTTTGGGCAACAATCCTTTGGTGCTTGCCGTACCCCGCCAGCAGGGCCACATTGTACTCGATATGGCCATGTCACAATTTTCGTACGGTAAAATGCAGGAATACCAACTGGACGGAAAGCAATTGCCGTTTCCCGGAGGCTATGACGACAACGGAAATCTGACTCATGATCCTTCCGTTATTCGCAATAATAAACGAGCTCTGCCTATTGGCTTTTGGAAAGGAAGTGGTTTGGCCATGTTAATGGATATTCTGCTGATGTCGTTGGCCGGTGGACGATCCAGTGTGCAAATAACCGCCGATGGTAAAGAATTTGGCGTATCGCAATGCTTCATTGCCATTTACCAGCCCAACCGGCACGAAGATTTAGTAGAAGAGATATTGGCGTTTGTCAAAAGCGGCCAGCCAGCCGATGCGTCCAAACCTATTTCTTATCCGGGAGAAAATACGCTGAAAACTCGGTTACAAAGCGAAAAAGAAGGCGTATTGGTGAACGAGGAAATGTGGAACAAATTACTAGCAATGTAAAATAGTATCTTCCAAAAAACCAAAACCCTGCCATGGCAAGTCGTTACAACAACCAGCAACCAACGGACTTAGGTGTAAAAAACGGAAAATTCAAGGCTTGTCCGGATACCCCTAACTGCGTTTGCACACAAGCAAGTCCATCAGACAAAAAGCATTTTGCAGAGCCTATTCCATTTAGCTCAACCGCCAAGGAAGCTATTGAGAAAATGGCGGCCATCATCCGAACACAAAAACGCACGCACATCGTTACCCAAACGGATACATATCTACATGCCGAATTTACAATAGCCCTATTTGGCTTTATTGACGATGTCGAATACTGGGCCGATGAAGCAACGCATTTAGTACATTTTCGGTCGGCGTCCCGTATGGGCAAATATGACCTGGAGGTAAACCGCAACCGAATGAAGAAACTGCGAAAAAAGTTTGAACAATAGGCTGGTTTTTCGAATTGAAAAGATACTATTTTTCCGCTTATAACTGCTCTACATAATTGAGGTCTTCGTGGAAGGTTTCTTTTAAGCCGCGGAGTGCTATGCCTGAAATCAGGATAACGATTGCTCCAACAATCAATCCGGCATTGATACGGGCGGGACCGCTTCCGAGGTGCGCCAATTGATTCTGGAAAAAGGTAAACAGGAAGAGAATCAAAGGCAAGGCACCACGCACAAAATTGGGCGTAGTAGTGGTAACGGTAGCCCGCAGGTTGGTACCAAACTGCTCGGCCGAGATAGTGACAAAAATCACCCAAAAACCGGTTACAAAACCCAGCAGGCCACACAGCAAATACAGCGTACCTACCGACACGCCATAGGCATTCAGATAGATCAGTACCGTTACGGCAGTCATTGCCAGGAATATATACATTACCCGTAAACGACTTTTCAGCAGTTGACTCAACGCTCCGGTTGCCAGATCACCCAAGACAATACCCGTATAAGCATACATGATTGCATCACCGCCTTTTACCTCCCCTTCTATTCCCAACGCTTTGGCAAACTCAGGTGAGAAAGTGACTAATACGCCAATTACATACCAGGTAGGCATGCCAATGAGAATGCAACGCAAATATTTGCCCAGTCGTTTTCCATCCGTAAATAAAGCCACAAAATTGCCACGGGAAACCTTTTCGCTCTGAGCAGTCTTGAACATTCCCGATTCGCTAACACCGATACGCAACAGCAACAAGCCTAATCCTAGTCCACCCCCAATGTAATAGCACAACCGCCAGTCGCTTGAAAACCGATAGACCAAGTTGGCTACCACGGCACCCGTCAAACCAACCGAAGCTACGATCATCGTTCCTACCCCGCGTTTCTCCTTAGGCATTACTTCTGCTACCAGTGTGATGCCCGCACCAAGCTCGCCGGCCAAGCCCACCCCAGCAATAAACCGCCAGGTGGCGTAAGCGGCTACCGTATCCACCATGCCATTGGCAATGTTGGCTATCGAATACAAGAATATAGAACCAAACAACACCGAAAGTCGTCCTTTTTTGTCGCCAATTACGCCCCACAAAATGCCGCCAATCAGCATTCCAAACATCTGCATGGTTATTAAAAACTCTCCTTTTTGCGTCAATAAGGGAGACCCTTTCTCATAACCCAAACTAATCAGGCTGGGCACACGCACAATGCCAAACAGAAGCAAGTCATAGATATCGACAAAATACCCTAAAGCGGCAACCATTACGATGGCAGTAACCGAACGAGAAGAGGCAGGGGTTTGGGTGGTTTCAATCATATTATTTTGCAAATCACAGACAAATAAACACAAAGATTACGCGGCTTGTCAACTTGTCCAAATATTTATTGGAAAAAGAAAATCAACAGGCCGGTTTTGGTAAATGAACGGATACTATTTTTAGCTGTCCCTCTGATTCAGGTAATCCAATACTTGTGTTATGGTTGCCAGATCGCCTTTTTGCGTATATTTCTCAATTCGCTCCCATTCGCCAGCAATAAGTTGGCTACGGGTTCCCAGCACTTGTCCCTGTGAGTGAGCTACTTTCTCTAACCACGGCAAGGGTTTCCCTGGCAAGCTGTGCAGCTTTACCGTTGGATAATGCTCCAATGCAACCGTAACGGCAGTCATAAATGCCCGCAACTGATGAAAAGGGGCCGCTGTAATGTATATCTGTCTGAAGTTCTGCTTCTTAGTGTACAGAATCATCGCTTCTGCTTCAATGCGTGTATGAATCATCGTCGGATTGTCGAAGGGCACGCCTTCCAACTGGTCGGATTTTATGCCTCTTTCGGATAACATTTGGTGCCATGCGTCATAACCGGGATATCCACTGAGAGCGGGAGATTGTAAAAATCCAACTCGCTGCGTAATGCCGGTCAATAACGCTTTTTCAGCCATTTGCAATACCGACTCCTGATTATCAAGCGTCTGTCCAAACAAAAACATAAAATCTGCAGGTACATGCGCTGTAGGCAAGGGCTCGGAAAAAATCCAGATTACGAGTTCCAATGTTTGAATCATGTTGTTTTTTTAAGCTTTTCTGATGAAAATAAAACCAGCGTAAAAACGTGTGTTTTCACTATGTTTACAATATGCACACATTTGCAACCGCTTGGCAAAAACAGTGTTGCAAAATAGTATCTTTTCAATTCGGAAAACCGGCTGTCAGGTAATTTGGGTATTTTGCTTTTTTCGTTGAAAATAGAAAATATCTTTGCACAAAATTGGTTTAAGTAGTGTAACATAATGAAAGTGAATATTCAATTATGGAACTCTCCCTTTTACCTGGTGTTTGACTACATTATTTACTTATCACTCATTCCGTTCTAGGTTTGCTTAACCGCATCTTTTGTTCATGACTCCATCACAATTAAAATATTATTTTCCTGCCGAATGGGCTCCTCATGCTGCTACATGGCTTAGCTGGCCCCACAAAGACGCATCCTGGCCCGGTAAGATTCAAACGGTCTATCCTATTTATGCTCAATTTGTAAAGGCATTAACCGAAGGCGAACAGGTATGCATTAATGTCAATAATGCTTCCATGCAGGAAGAAGCCCAACGCTGGCTCTCAGAGATCGGAACGGATCTAAGCAAGGTTTCTTTCTACCTTCACTCCACTAACGACGCCTGGTGCCGCGACCATGGACCTGCCTTTTTGGTCAGTCCGGATGCGCCCTGGAAGAAAGTAGTAGTAAAGTGGAAATACAACGCCTGGGGGGAGAAATATCCTCCGCACGACCTGGACAATCAGATTCCGTTCCGCATTGCGGAAGTGCGGAAATTACCTGTTTTCCAGCCGGGTATTGTGATGGAAGGCGGATCTGTGGAATTTAATGGCAAAGGTACTGTGTTAACAACCACTGCCTGTTTGCTTAATCCCAACCGTAACCCACAGCTAACCCAGACCCAGATTGAGCAGTACCTGTGCGACTATTACGGAGTAACCAATGTGCTTTGGCTGGGCGACGGCATTGTGGGTGACGACACAGATGGGCACATCGACGACATTACCCGTTTTGTAAACGAAGATACCGTGGTGACGATAGTGGAAGAAAACCGGAATGATGAAAATTACGAACCTTTGCAGGAAAATCTGAAGCTTTTACATCAGATGCGGCTCGAAAATGGCAAACCTCTCAACATCATTGAGTTACCGATGCCTTCGGCTGTCATTTATGAAGATCAGCGTTTGCCTGCGTCATACGCAAATTTTTACATTGGCAACGCAGCTGTAGTTGTGCCTACTTACCGTGATAAGAACGACGACAAAGCACTGGAAATTCTAACTAACTGTTTTCCGGATCGAAAGGTCATAGGCTTGGATTCAACTGATATCATCTGGGGGCTGGGCAGTTTTCATTGCTTAAGTCAACAGGAGCCCGCCTAATTTTCAAAAGAGTTTTTTCAATTTTAACCGATACTATTTTTAGTGTTGTTATATTTAAACAATTGATTGGCAAGGTTATGACAATTCGATTTGTAGCGTGTGCAGTAGTTCTTTTGTTATCGGCCTGTGTAAGTTCAAAGAAATATCAGGCATTGACCAATCGGTACACTAATTTGTCTCAAAGGTTTGCAGCTGATACCATTCGGCTTTCTCAGAAGAATGAAGAAGCCAGGAACTCCCATGACAGCTTGAAGTCCCGGTATACTCAACTAGAAAACAACTATTTGCAGCTCAAAAACGATAGTATAATTTTGTCACAAACTTATCGCCGAAACAAGGCCTTGCTAGACGAATTGTTTGAGAAGTATGATAAATTAGATAAGTCCTACAAGCAACTCAGCGGAAGCATTTCGTCCGATGCCCTAAATCTGACACAAGATGTTTCTCAGAAGCAAAAGGAGTTACTTATTCTGGAACAAAAGCTTTTGGCACAACAGTCACAGAATGACAGGCTAAACATGGAACTGCAGGAACGTGAAGCCCGTCTGATTGCCTTTGAAAATAGTATCCAGAAAATGAACAAAACTGCCAGTGATCTCAAAAGCCGCATTGAAAAGGCACAAGTATCCACACCAGACAGTATCATTAAAATTGAGCAACGTGCAGGCAGAGTGGTAATCGGCATTTCAGAAGCAGCGATGTTTACTCAAAATCCAGTTGCAATTTCAATACAAGGATCGGCATTACTAAAAAAAATTGCATCCGTATTCAAAAACCATTCTGGTTTTAATTATATTATAAACACAACTTCACCTTCTCAGCAGGACCCTTTTTCAAGTGTTTTCTCAAGCGAAATTTTTAAGTTTTTTCTAAAAGAAGGCGTTACTTTAAACAAAATAACTATATCCACTCAGAATGAAAGCAAAGCAGTGAATAATACAAGAAAAAGCACTGAAAAGCCTATTCTTCGCTCAATAGAAATCATAGCTGATCCAAAACTTGATGGTATTTTACAAAGTTTACAATATAATTAAAGCGACATTAAGAAATTGATGGAGATGATACAACAAGTGAATTCCACAGATCTATGAAATCATTGAATCAGCTGCTCATGTACCATTATACAGACAATTGAAAAATTTCTTCTGATAAAAGAGCCAAACTACTGACAATCAGCATTGAGAACAGAAAGGCATTCCGATTATCATCTTTAAATAACCGCTTGACAGTCAGGCTACAAAGCTAAAAAAGCATAAAATCATTACAGTATATTGTGCCGTTTTCGGAGAAAATATCTCCAGATGTGGAATTTTCAAAAAAAATTGCTCTATTGTATTGATTTGCCCCGCAGATTATCCTATTTTCGTAACACTAAACTTCTCATTAATCTCTTGTATGATGTAAGGCTACCAGCACTTACATTCACAATCATTCAAAATCTCAGCAACATGAGCAAACTCAATACAGTATTGTTAATAGACGATGATGAAATTAACAATCTTATTTGCACCAAGATTATTAAGAAAAATGATTTTGCTGAGACTATCGTAACTTGCTTAGGGGCTAAACAGGCATTGAATTATCTTCAGGAAGCATTATTAGATGAGAATGATAAGGTGTTACCCGACCTTATTTTTTTGGATATTAATATGCCAGCCATGAATGGGTGGGATTTTTTGAATCAGTACGAAAAGATCGAAGCTCTGAAAAGTCGTGACATTGTACTGATTATGCTCTCTTCTTCTATGTATGTAGATGATATCAATCGGGCTAAAATGTATTCTTCGGTAGCCGACTACATTACAAAACCCTTGACAGCGGCCCATTTGCAGCAGATCCGCGAAAAGTTTTTTGCTAGTCACGACCTTGAATAAGCTTTTTTGAAAATTCTACTTTACATCTTTTGACAAAAACAGCTGCCTACTGGATTCAAAAACTTAATCTTCAGCCTCACCCGGAGGGAGGGTACTTTGTTGAAACGTACCGTAGTGCAGAGTTTATCAAACAATCCCATTTGCCATCCCGTTTTGGAGGAAGCCGGTCTTTTTCAACAGGAATTTATTTTTTGGTAAAAGGGGGTGAATTCTCTTC
>CAUQTA010000006.1:0-304309 GCA_963520985.1 uncultured Sphingobacteriales bacterium | reverse complement strand
TTCAAGGTTCAAGGTTCAAGGTTCAAGGTTCAAGGTTCAAGGTTCAAGGTTCAAGGTTCAAGACAAAAATAAACCTGTAAAGTTAGGGAGGTTTTTGCTTTTTTTGAGATACTATTTGTCTGAACCGTGATTCGTCGGATTTTCGGATTGATGGGATGAAAAGGTAGAACACGCTTTAGCTTGTTCATTTGTTTATTTTCAGGTATTAGTAGGGGCAACCCTTGTGGTTGCCCTCTTTCCCGTCCGATTGATTAATTTAATCCGAGCCTTTGGTTTCCGGTCAGACACACAGTGTCAGACCTGCATGCTTTTCAAAAGCTGGAATCGCTTGAAAGGAAAAAGCGAAAGCGTGTTTTACATTCCTTTCACTCAGATCAATCCCATAAATCACAGTTCAGATTCGTAATTTAAAATGCTGTACCGGCTGTTTTTCTCTGAAAAAGACCACGCCAATGTAAAACAAATCGATAGTGAGGGTTACCGACGGGTGACTCTTGATTTGCTGCCAGGCTTGCTGCATTTCGGCTGACCAGTAAATATCGTCAAAAACAAACACTGATTCTGAATGTGCTTTGGAGAGGCATTGCTCAAAGTAGCGCACTGTTGGTTCCAGGCGATGATTGGCATCAAAGAAGACAAAATCCAGCTTCTCAACACATTGTATCGTTTCCGGAAGCGTCTGATCAATGTTGCCTACCACCGAACTTATGTTTTCCAATTTGAATTTCTGAAATCGTTCTGCCGCCAGCCGAGCCAGTCCGGGATCTCCTTCAAATGTATAGAGCTGAGCCTGTTTGCAGGCATGGGCCATGTATAAAGTGGTGGTTCCCAGGCAAGTGCCCAAATCAAAGACGGTCTTTGGCTGAAACCAGTTGACCAGCCGGAAAAGTACCTGGGCCAGTTGCGGTGATTTTTCCGAATGACGCGCCATTTCCCGGACTTTTCGCTTTCGGGAAGATAGGATTTTAGAGCCCGCTCCAAAATCCTGTACTTCCAGTTCCTGGGTTGAGGCCAGCAGATCGCCTCGCGACAGTTCAAGGGTCTCGAAGCAATAATATAGAATGGGATTGGTGATGACCTGCGTATAAAGTTGAAAAACAAAAGGAGAATGGATGGCATGGGCATTGCCCGAACTCAGCCAGAATTGCAGGTAACGAAAAAGAATCAAGGAAACAAAAATTAACTAAAGATCAATGGAAACAGTCTAACTCGCAACTTAGTTGAGCCGGTAAGGAACAATCATGGTAAATTCCGGAATGCGTACCCGAAACTGCTTGCCATCCACAATGCGTTCCATCAGGTAGGTGCCCCTCATTTTTCCGATGTTGGTTTTCAGGTTACATCCCGATATGTATTCGTGCAATTCGCCGGGTTCCAGCACTGGTTGCAGGCCAATCACTCCTTCGCCTTCCACTTCGCGGATGGCCCCATTGGAATCATGGATGTGCCAGTGCCGACGCAGCAACTGGACGGTGTATTCGCTGCAATTTTCGATACTGATTTTGTAAGTAAATACATAATGTTCCTGAGCCGGACTGGAATATTCCGGTTGAAATTCGGTAGCTACGGTTACTTTGACTCCCTCTGTAATTTCGGTTACCATAATTGCATATTTTTGTATTTACTTCAAAAACGGATAAATATACGCAAAAAATATGACACATGACGTCTAAATCCCTATTTTCGTAAAAAGTTAGCCTGTAAAACAAAGGCCAGGGGTTTTGCGTATTTCAAAGATATTATTTTTAATTACACACTTTTACCATTTGTTATTTTTAACTCTTACACCCTATGGAAGTAAAAATTGAATCCTCCTGGAAGGAACACCTGGAAGGCGAATTCGAAAAACCGTACTTTACCAAGCTTATTGATTTTGTCAAAAAAGAGTATGCCGAGCATACCGTTTATCCACCCGGAAATAAAATTTTTTACGGCTTTGATGCTACCCCTTTTGATGAGGTGGAAGTAGTGATTTTGGGCCAGGATCCCTATCATGGTGCCGGGCAAGCCCACGGACTGGCTTTTTCGGTGAATGATGGTGTCACCACGCCGCCCTCTTTGTACAATATTTACAAGGAAATCCGGGATGATCTGGGCAAACCCATTCCAAAATCGGGCAATCTGACGCGGTGGGCTGAGCAGGGAGTATTATTGCTCAATGCCACCCTTACAGTGCGTGCCAATACGGCCGGTTCGCACCAGAAAAAAGGCTGGGAGGAGTTTACCGATGCCGTGATCAAGACCCTTTCAGACCAGAAAGAAAACCTGGTTTTTATTCTCTGGGGTGCTTACGCCCAAAAGAAAGGTGCCATCATCGATGGTAGTAAACACCTGGTACTCAAGGCGGCACATCCCTCGCCGTTTGCCGCAGACAAAGGTTTTTTTGGTTGCAAACACTTTAGCCAAGCCAATACTTACCTGAGAGAACACGGCAAGGCCGAAATTGATTGGTAAATGGCATTGTTTTTGGTAGAGGCTCACTTTAAACAACAATTTCGAAACCATTTTTACCAAATAGTATCTTATGAAACGTAAAAACCTGACTCCTGTGTGGCATTTTCTGCGTACTCATCGCTACCGCTTTCTGATGGTAGGGATGCTGTTTATGTATGGTTGCGGTTTGCTGGATGATGAGGTGCTCAATTCGCGGCAAGCCTTTGTGGGTAGTTTTAGCGTAAACCAAACCGAAGTGGGGACGTCTAATTCCGAAAACTACACACTTTCGATCCAGGCCGGCAGCAATAGCAACGAAATCTTGCTCAGTAACCTGCGGCCCTTCAAGGATCAGGTGATTGCCACTGTTGTTGGAAATCAGATTACAATAGCCTCCCAGAGTGTGCGCATCAACGGAACAACTTCGGTAAAAGTTTCAGGGTCTGGCACATTGGATGGTACTACCATCGAAATTGACTTTGATTTTGATTATGGCTCGTATTACAACTACAATGTAACCGGTTATAAACTCTGAACAAGTCCAGGTAGCAAACGAAAAACCCCGATTGTGCAACAGTCGGGGTTTTGTCTTTTCCGGAGATACTATTTTGTTTAACTGCCTGCACCGAAATTGGTGCTTAGCGTAATGTATCCGGGATAGGGAACGGTAAAGCTACCGACCATGAGAGAAGGTTTGATCTTGAGCGACAACTTTGGCGAAGGCTTATTGCCGCCGCCAACCAAACCCAGGCCCATATTGATGTTCTCCTCCGTTGAGTT
This sequence comes from uncultured Sphingobacteriales bacterium, assembly GCA_963520985.1. Classification (GTDB taxonomy): domain Bacteria; phylum Bacteroidota; class Bacteroidia; order Cytophagales; family 172606-1; genus Xanthocytophaga. The sequence goes on along the minus strand of CAUQTA010000006.1, from coordinate 301,096 downwards.
CTTGGCCATAATTTTCCTCAAATCGGCACTGATGCGTACCGGAATGGTTGCCGTGCCGCCGCTGGGAGCAATGGTTACCCGTTCGTTAAGCGTGCCGGTCACCAGCTCTTTGCCGTCAATCAGCAAGATCCAGTCCATGCGGTTCATGGCCGCCGTGGCATCGTTGGGGTTTTGGGCATCTACGTTAATGGTCATGGTTATGGGTACCGAGCCCGAAGCATACGCGGCGGTCAGTTTGCCAATCTGCAACAAATTCAAGTCGGAGTAGTTTTGTATCTGTTGCACATTCACTCCGGCCAAGGTGGTATTTTGGACCGAATTCATTCGGAATTCACATTTGGTAAAATTAGCCATTTGCTTTAACTGTGTACAGGAAGTCGCTACCAGTACTACAAGAGCAATCCAAATGAAGGAGGTTTTTGTTGTCATGGGTATAGTATTTTTAAATAAGATTTGAAGTACTTCACCTTGTTTTGTTGTCTCAGGCAAGGTGTAAAAGTAGTCTCGCAAAAATAAGGCCTTTCTTGTACGAACATAGAAATATTTGCAAGCAGAATATACCTATGTAAGATTAAACTGCTACCATTTTGAAAATTTGATTTATTTATTTAGCTTAATTCAGTGTATTTCTAGTGATTCTGACGCAAATCATACTTAACTACCCGCACGCATGAACGAACAAACTCCAGCCAAAGGCAAACTCTTGATTGCCGAACCTTTCCTGGGTGATCCCAATTTTGAACGTAGCGTTGTATTGCTTTGCGAACACAACGAAAGTGGCACATTTGGTTTGGTGCTGAATCAGACCACCGAGTTGACTCTCAAAGACGTCATTGAAGATGAAATCTATGTACCGGCCCCCTTGCAGGTCGGTGGGCCGGTAGAGCAGAATACCCTGCATTTTATTCACCGGATGGGCGAAATGATTGACGATGCCATTCAAATTTCGGAGGGCTTGTATTGGGGCGGCGATTTTGAACAGCTTCGCAGTCTGTTAAATATGGGCAAAATTACCCAGCAAGACGTACGTTTTTTTGTGGGGTATTCGGGCTGGGGAGGCGGGCAACTGGAAAACGAACTTAACCAGAATGCCTGGATAGTCACCGATGCCGATTCGGATTTTATCTTTACAACAGCCCCCAATCAGTTCTGGCGGAGTGTACTGCGCCGCATGGACGGGAAATACAAGTCTATCGCCAACTATCCCACCGATCCGCGGTTGAATTAAACATTTTTCTAACCAGTTTGAAAAAAGGTATATATAAATGGAGGATAGATGCTTATTTTTGTGTTTCTAAAAAAGCATTTGGTTCATTAATTTTATAAAGCTTATATGAAGTGCTCTGTAATTGTTGCCTTTTATAATAATATTTCGGCGTTAAAACTCATCTTAGCAGGCTTAGAGCGACAAACTTATAGCGATTTTGAAGTTATTATTGCTGACGATGGTTCTAGGGAAGAAATAGTGAGCCAAATCAATGCGTTAATTCCACAATTTTCTTTCCAGATACTTCATCTTTGGCAGCCCGATCGGGGGTGGCGAAAAAATAAGATACTGAACCAAGCAATTGAGGCTGCACAGACTAATTATCTGGTTTTCATTGATGGAGATTGCATTCCAGATGATTACTTTGTGCAAAACCATTTGAAAGCTCGTGAACCTGGATACGCATTAGCTGGACGTAGGGTAAACTTATCACCTATAATAACCCAACAAATTAATCCGGATAAAGTGCGTCAAGGTTTTTTTCGTAAACAATTACTGAAATTATTGTTAGACAAGCAAGTAAAACAAAGTGAACGAGCCGTGTTTGTGAGGTGGCCTTGGCTATCCAGTCAATTAGACAAACACCGAAAACACGAATTATTGGGATGCAACTTTTCAATGTTTAAAAATGACTTTTTGAAATTAAATGGTTTTGACGAACGGTTTGTTAATCCGGGTGTAGGAGAGGATGTAGATGTAGGGCGTAGATTGCGATTAGCTGGAATGGACATTAAATCGGTTGCGTATTCGGCATTAGTATATCATCTTTATCACAAGCCCACTCAAGTTCCTCAGGCTACACTGGATTTGCAAAAGCTAACTTTGGAAGAGAATCACGCTTTTACCCAATATGGAATCAAACAAAGTTTGCTTAACCACAAAAGTGCTGATTGATTGCATTGATACGCGTCTTCAAAATCTAGTATTTGAAGACGCGGCTCTTTTTTATTGTCGAAATTCGACTAAACTCAATGCTCCTGATTAATTGTCCAAATGGCTTAGTAATTGCTTTAACATATTGCATTGAGTTTGATATGAGTATTTTATTAGTGCGGCTTTCTGGGCTAATACTCCTAAAGACGACCTTAATTCATCATTCCAATAAAGCGTTTCAATATCTTTGGCAAGACTAATATCGTCATTGGGAGGAACCAATAATCCTAGTTTTCCATTTTCCAACAACTCGGGAGTACTTCCACTTTCGGTACCAATGACTGGCAAGCAGGAAGCCATGGCTTCTACAGTAACCATACCGAATGCTTCAGCATGAGATGCCATCACAAACACATCTAGTGCCTTAAATGCTACTGCAGGTTCATCTGTAAAATCTCTGAAATGAATTCGTTTTTCTAAATTTAAGTTTTGGGTTAATTCTTGCAGATGGGTATAATACTTACGCGTATCCCCAAACGTTTCTTTACCAACAAACAATATGTGAATCTCTTGTTTTAAATGTGTGATTGCTTTAATTAAGATGTCCTGTCCTTTTGAAGGGTCAAAACGTCCGATTATTCCCACCAGAAACACAGATTCAGGTAGATTTAACTGTTGGCGGGCTTGCTCTTTAGTAAGTTTAGAATTGGCAAACTCTAAGGTATCAATGCCTAAAGGGATTAGATGAATTCGTTCTTTGGGCATATGCGTTTGTACTAAAACCTGTTGGGCTAATTCCTGCGTCGGGGCAATCCAGGCAGAAAGTTTTTTGTAGAGAAAAGTTTGAACAATGCCTTTTTTAGGTATTCCCAATATCATTTGCTGCAAATAGATCAGGTGTAGGTTGGGGTAAAAAAAGACTTTTGCCCATCCTGTAACATAATTGTCTTTTGCAATGGAAAAAAGCAGTACCTCACATTCATCTTTTTTTAATTTTTTTGCTAACTGGTAGGCCGTAAATAAATCAAAATAGTGATATTTTACCGAAATAGGTATTAGCGTTAATACCGACTTTTTTGCATGCTCATAAAATGTACTATTGGGAATGGCATAAACACTGATATGATGTCCTTGGTCATGTAACCGAGTTGCTAAGCGGAATAAGTTCATTTCGAGTCCTCCCCAGGCAAGGGAAGAGCAATAGATGGCTAAGCGCATGAAATAGGCATGTATAAAAAATGTGATTTCGATTTACTCATCAGTGAATAGCAGGGTGAACATGAGTATGATATACTCAATTACCAACCACTTTGACAGGTTCAGGAGGGGGTGTATGGGCAATCAGTAACCGATTCTTGATATCTGAAATGGAAATTTTTTGTATACAGCTACAGGCTGTTGGTTTGTTTTCGCATTCGTTGCAGGCCGGTCTGGAATAAATCATAACATCGGTATATTTTCCTACAGGTTTCCAGCGACCCGGGTGCATGGGACGAAGGTTAGGATAAATGCCAATGGCATATTTGCCTAAAGCCGCTGCAATGTGAAGCGGGCCGGTACTACAGGCAACCAGAGCATCAATCTGACTTAAGAAAAACAATAACTCAACCAGTGTTAGCTTGCCCATCAGATTGGTCACATTTGGCAAAACAAGCAACTCGGGGGCTTCTCTGCGCAGCATCTCTTCTTCCAGTGCAGTTCCTGTCAAAAATACCTGAATGCTGCTAGGTAAAGACTTGGCTAAGACGTAATAATTTTTGGCAGGCCATTCCCGGGCACTTCCTTTCGACTTAGGATGTAAAACCAGCTTATAGGCCTCTGCATGATTGAGCAGTTCGCTGCTGACAAATTCCGGAAGTGTCTGTTTAAGTCTTTTCAGGCCATACAATGCCGAAGCTTCTTCCAAAACCAATTCATGAAGTACTCCTAAAGGTTTTAACAGTTTGGCATTCAATTGAATTTCGTGCAAGTCCGAATTGCGTCGGGTAAAGTTTACCCGTTCATTGCAATATACCCAATGCCACCAGCGATGACTGGTGCCGATGCGTAATGGAATGTTTTGTTGCTCGGCCCATTTGGCTATTTTCAGATCCGGAAACAAAAACAGGATGGCATCAATGTCTTGTGTATCGTATTGGTCTAGTTGGGCACTATCCCAATAGTCATCTATATAGATACAGGCATTAATGAGGGGCTCAGTATAGCTTTTACCAATGAAGATGACCTTACAATCGGGAAAAGTTTGTTTTAATTTACCTGCAATCGGTAAAGAAAGCACCACGTCGCCAAGGTTATCAGTACGGCTAATGATGATTTTATGCATAGAACAGAGAATATCAGTGAAGCGAGTTATACGCAAATATAAACATTCTCACGAAAAATTGGCTAATATGCAACCTTTTGAAATCTTTGAGGGTCTGGCATATATGTATGGGTATACTTTTTCCGAAAGCTCAACTGCTATGAAAAAAAACAAACCGTTTCTGAGCTTGATTTTAGCCGTATTTCTTATTGTATATGGTTGTACTTCCTCTGAAGTAACGCCTGATAATACACCTAACCTCAGAAGCTTAAGAAGTGCCGAAAAGCAGACAGTTGAAAACTCAACTGACTTTGCTTTTGCGGTTTTTGATAAAATGAACAACACGAAGTCTGCTGGCGAAAACCTGTTTATTTCTCCCTTTAGCCTCTCAACGGCAGTAGCAATGGCATACAACGAGGCAAATGGCACTACCAAAGATGGGATAAAAAAAGCGATTCGATTAGAGGGTGTCACAGATGCAGAATTAAACTCCTCGTATCAATCTTTGGTGGAATGTTTGAATGGAGTTGATAAAACGGTAACATTTTCACCGGCAAATTCGATCTGGTATCAGGAAACATTTACCCCGCAGGATGACTTTGTCAAACAAAACCAGACGTATTTCAATGCAGAGGTAAAAGGCCTGGATATGATAGGAAACTCGGAAGGCTCCAAAAATACAATCAATGCCTGGGTAAAAGACAAGACAAATGATAAGATTGATAAGATTATTGATAGAGTTTTGCCGGGTCAGGTGATGTTTTTAATCAACGCCATTTATTTTAAAGGTACATGGACTTACCAATTTAATAAAAATCAAACTCTTCCTGCTACTTTTTATCTGGAAAATGGCGCTACAGTTACCAAAGATTTCATGAATGGTGAGGCTACAGTAAATCACCTGGTAGATGCGGATAAAGTCCTGGTGGAGTTGCCTTATAGAAATCAGCAATTTGTAATGACGTTAATTATGCCCCAACCTGGCAAGCCAATGACAACATTGATGAGCCAGCTTACTTCGGAGAATTTTGCTCAGTGGCTGACAACTGCCTCTCCCGGTAAAATTCAAATCAGCTTACCTAAGTTTTCGTTTGAAGGAGATTATACCAAAAAAGAATTTAATAAGATTTTAGCCAATTTGGGTATGAACGAAGCGTTTAGTGATAATGCCGATTTTAGCCGGATGCTGGTTGGATTTACTAAAGGAGATTTAAAAATTGATGAAGTGGCACACAAAACCTTTGTAAAAGTGGATGAAGAAGGAAGTGAGGCTGCGGCCGTTACTTCGATTGGAATTGCATATACAAGTGCCGGGCCAACCTCTTTTGTTTTTAACCGCCCATTTGTCTACCTGATTCGGGAAAAGAACTCAGGAGCCATTTTGTTTATGGGAAAAATGATGAACCCAACAGTAGAGAAATAGTATCCCTGAAAAAGACAAAACCCCTTACTTAAACCCAGACAAGCCCAGGATTACTTGCCTGGGTTTGTCAGTTATACCAATTTCAATGACTCCATTTGATTACCCAAGATGACTTTGTCATCTACCTCCAGCCAGTTATGAAGCAGTGTCGCATAAATGTTACGGAAATCAATCTGATATTTTAGGTCACCTTCGTCCAGGGATTGCAGGCTGGGGGCTTCGTTGAAAAAGCCGGGTTTTTGGAGTTGGCCTCCCATCAGGAAAACATTGTTGGCGGTGCCGTGGTCGGTGCCACCGCTGCCATTCTGGGCTACACGTCGGCCAAATTCGGAGAAAGTCATGACTAGAGTCTGGTCCAGGTGCTGGTTTTGTTTCAAATCCTGTACAAAAGCCTGTACGGCATCCGAGTATTGTTTCAGCAGCTGTTCCTGGCGAATTTTCTGATTCACATGGGTGTCAAAACCGGAAATGGAAACGTAGAATATGTTGGTTTCCACGCCTGATACGATCAATTCTGAAATGGTTTTGAGCTTACGACCCAGTTCGGTAGTGGGATACGCAGCTTTGGATTTGTAAATCTTGGATTTATCGTAAATATACGCAGCCGACGATACGGTTTCGCCCAGGGTTTTGTACAGATAGCTCACCTGATCGTGGTCAGGATGGGCTTCGTGTAAATCGTTGATGCTGGAAATTAACGGATTGTGGGTTAACCGGTAAATCTTTTGCGGGTCTTGCACGGCCAGTCCTTTCAGGCGTTCTCCTTTCAGGGCAAGGCTCAGCGTATCATCCACTTCTATGGCATTGTAAGGCTGGGCACAAGTTCCTGAGCAGGCTGCATCCAGGTAGCGACCAATCCAGCCGGTGCCCAAAAACTCATCCGAACCAGACGCCGTTTGCCAGATGTCCATCGACCGGAAATGCGAACGGTCCGGATTGGGATAGCCCACACTGTTGAGAATGGTGAGCAAGCCGTCATCATACAACTGCAGTAGCCCGGTCATTACTGGGTTCAACCCTTGGGTGTCGTTTAAGGTGAGCACTTTGGCTTTTTCTACCGCCAATTTAGGGCGTAGTTTGTAATACGTATCGTCCTGGTAGGGAATCACGGTATTCAACCCATCATTTCCGCCTGATAACTGAATGATTATCAGTTTTTTAGGATTCAATCCGGATGCATTCAAATGCTGTTGTTCAAATGCTTTCAGGAAATTGGGTATCCAGAGTGACCCTGCGGTGGCTAATGCCGAACGGGTCAAAAATTCGCGTCTTTTCATAGTTCAGATAGTCGATGTTGAATTTTGAATGAGAGAATGCGGATTTGGGATTGCAGAAAATAGTATGTTTTAAAAACGGAAAACCGGCCCCAACCCCCGATGGGGGAGTTTTTGCCTTCATGTTCGGAAACAGGTTTGTTACAAGACATTTTTAGCCTCCTTCGGGGGTTGGGGGCAGGTTTTCTTTCACAGTCTGACATACAATGTTAAATCTGCTTCCTTTCATCCTGTTAATCAAATTAATACCATAAATCATGGTTCAGACAATTTCGCGTTCCGATCAGCAAAGCTGGTATTCTGGTAAGGAAACCAGCGCCGACGAAAGGCTGCGAATAAGCTTTTCTTTGGTCGATTTATCAGCCTTTCGCCAGATCAAGTCTTTCTGCTTCAGGGTAATGGGCATCGAAAGCAGGTAGCCGGCCAAGGCATCCAGTGTCTCGGTGTCTTTAACGTTCCGGAAAGCTTGTTGCAATCCGGTCCAGTTGGCCGAGGCTTGGATGAACCGTCCTTTCCGATTGATTAGGTACGCTGTATTGACATCGCCCTCTTCTTTGGCATCAATCGTTACTTCGGTCGATTGGAAAATCATTTCCGGAAGCTGCATGCGGAACAACAAACTGCTGCTGTCAATCCAGTTGCGTCCTTCTTTCCAGCCAGCTACGTTAGGCGGATTGAGCAAGGTTTGTCCGAGTACCTTCTGAATAAAGATCTGATTCTGAGCTTCCTGAAACTGAATGCCGAAGGTTTGTTGCAGTCCGACCAGCAATTCGATGGGGCTTTTAACCCGACTGCCAATAGTGGACGGCTCGTAAAACCAATCTGCCTTGAAAATGGCTTCCATCAGTTGTGCAATGTCGTAGTCGGACCGGTAAAACTGCTCGCTGAGTTGATTGATATGCAATTCGTTAGGCGTGTCATTGACAAAGTAGCGGTATATTTTGGTCGTAATGAAACGGGCCGTTTGTTTGTTTTCCAGCAGGAGTTTCAAAATCTCTTCGCCCGAAAAATTACCCGTTTTGCCGAAAAACGTTTTCGCACCAAAGTCGTGCTGCCGTTCGTTGAAATAAAATTCACCGTCGCCTCTGAACTGCCAACCCGTAAAGGCTTTGGCTGCGTTTTTAATGTCTTGCTCTGTGTAATTGCCTCTTCCTAAGGTAAATAGCTCCATTACTTCCCGCGCAAAATTTTCGTTGGGACTGTCTTTGCGGTTCTGCCGGTTGTTGAGAAATGCCAGCATGGCGGCATCTTTGGAAATCGCCATCAGCAGATCGCCAAACTTACCCAGCGCGTGTTTCCGCAAAGTGTTGTTCTGGCTTTGCATGAAAAACGCATTCGGATTACGACACGCAAAATGCCCGTGCCAGAATAATGTCATTTTTTCACGCAACACCGCTTCTCCGCTCACCATCCGGTTCAGCCAGGCCAGGTTTACCGTTTTCATATCCTGTGCCCGGTCTTTGATAATGGCCTTTATTTTCTCCGTCCGGTTTTGGGTAGTATCGGCCTGCGATTTGGCATTCCTTTTTTCTTGCTTAACCATCCTTACTTCTTCTAAACTGACTACATCCAGGGGCTTTGTTTCACTCGATTGTGTAAACAATTCTTTCACCGCTTTATCTAGCGATTTGTGCGAAACGGCTTTCAAGTGAGCAGGTGCAATGCCAAACCCGGCCCGGTTGTATAAATGCTTTATTTTTTGCTCAAGGGTGATTTTTTTATGCATAGCAGTCATAGGTAGGTTTTATCCTTTGAAAAGATACTATTTTGAAAAATCTCAAGGATGTTTCGCTGGGTTAGATGCAGGTATGGGCAAAACGTTTAAATTGCCCGTTCATTTTTATTGAATACATGAAGCCAAATCCCATATCTTTCTTATTGACTTTGTTTCTGGCCATGAGTGTATGTGGCTGTGATGACGCACCAAATAAGATACACAAAAAAGCGGATAAAGTGGTGGTGTTTAAAGCAGAACGCAAAATGTGGCTGATGCACAATCAGCAAGTGATTGCTTCGTATGCAATCGCATTAGGAGCCGAACCTGAAGGACACAAAACGCAGGAAGGCGACGAACGAACCCCCGAGGGAGAATACACACTCGATTGGCGTAACGCCAAAAGCAGTTGCTACAAATCGCTGCACATTTCGTATCCCAACGAAGCCGATAAGTCACACGCCCAAAAACAAGGGGTATCGCCGGGTGGCATGGTCATGATTCATGGATTGCACCCAAGTGTGGCATGGCTAGGGAGTTGGCACACGGTCTGGGATTGGACGAATGGCTGTGTGGCTGTTTCGAATGACGAAATGGACGAAATCTGGCAGCTGGTGCCTGATGGAATACCCATAGAAATACAGCCCTAAAAAAGGTATAAGGTTGGCCTTTAAATTAACATCTTTTCCAAACTGTCAACAATGGATTTTGCAATACGGCCATCTGTATCTAGGGTCGGATTAAAAATTGTAACACTCATTCCCACGGACTTGTTTGTCTTTATCAGTTCGGTTATCAAATAAACAGCCTGCTCGATTTGCAGACCTCCGGGCAACCGGTAGTCGACTGCCGGATTTACCTGATCAGAAAGCACATCCGTATCAAAATGAATCCAGAAGCCGTCATAAGCCAGGTTACTAATGTAGCGTAACATCTCTGCCGAGACATCTTTGATTCCCTTTGTTTCAATTTCAGCAAGGTCAAAACACTTGATCGGTGTCTCTTTAATATCCTGTGACCTGTACTTTTTGGTTTCCTGCCAGTCCCTCTGCCCGATGTGTACGATATGCCGGTCGGCAACATAGGGTTTCAATTCATCCATATTGGTCAATGGTTCAGGCCCGCGGCCAGATACTATGGCCAGATCCATGTCAGCCACCTGACCAGTTGTTGATTTTTCCGGTTCATAAAAATCAGCATGGGCATCTAAGAATATAAGGCCATATGTCCCCAATTTTTTAAGGGCTGGCATAATCCCTAGAAGAATGCTGCAATCTCCTCCTAAAACCAAGGCAAACTGTTGCTTGGTAATGGTCCTGGTTACATGCTCGATCAGGGATGACGAAAACCGTACAATCGATTCTGTATTCAGGCAATTGGTTCTGATGTCTCTTTCCGTATGGTATAGGTGATTGAGAATGGGAACATGAATCACCGGTTGGTCACTCGTTAATTTGTCTGCCAGTCCGTGGCTGAGAAACGATTTGCTTAGGTTTTCTACGCCGCCGGGGAATAAACCTAAGATGGATGGAGCCGATATTAGTTGAATAGGTTTCATATAAGAGTGAATTTACACCTGCCCTTATACCGTGAGAATCAGCTTGCCAGTGGTTTTGCGGGCTTCCAAGTCGCGATGTGCTTGTGCGGCATCTTTTAGCGGATACACGTGGTCTGCTTGCAATTTCAGGGTGCCATCTTTTATCCAGCTCAAAACCTCTCCGGCGCGCTGAAGCAATTCGTCGCGTGTCAGAACGTAGTGAGCCAACGAAGGACGGGTGAGGAATAGCGATTTTTTGCCCAACGCAATGGGGTCAAACGGAGGAACGGCTCCGCTGGATGCACCGAATAATACCAGGTACCCACGCGGAGCTAAACTGGCTAGGCTTTTGTCAAACGTGGTTTTTCCTACCGAATCGTATACAACCTGAACTCCTTTGTTAGCGGTAAGTTTCATGACTTCTGCTTCAAAATCCTGCTCGGTATACAATATCACTTCATCGGCACCCGCCTGACGCGAAAGTGCGGCCTTCTCTTGCGTAGAAACAGTGGTAAAGATGCGGGCTCCGATTTTCCGTATCAGTTGGGTGAGCAACAAGCCTACACCGCCAGCCCCGGCGTGAATCAAAACAGTATCCGTCGGTTTTACCGGATAAGTACTGTAGCAGAGATAATGGGCCGTCATGCCTTGGAGCAGCGCCGCAGCGGCTTGCTGGTCATCCATGCCATCCGGAATAGGGACTAGTTTACTGGCAGGCACGGCGGCATATTCGGCATAGCTGCCCACGTGCATGGCGTAGGCTACCCGGTCGCCAGGTTTTACCTCTGTAACACCTTCCCCAACGGATTCGACAATGCCCGCCGCTTCGGAGCCGGGTGTAAAAGGAGTAGCCATTGGGTAACGGCCTTCGCGGTGATACACATCAATGAAGTTAACTCCGATGGCTTTGAGTTTCACCAAGGCGTCACCAGCTTTGGGTGTCGGCATTGGTATTTCGCGGTATTCCAGAGCTTCGGGGCCGCCAGGTTGGGTGACTTGTATGGCTTTCATTTTGAGAAAATTTGTCAGAAAAATAGTATGTTTTAAAAAAGGAAAATCCCACTTACTGACTTAAAAGTATATTGTAGTTGTTTTCGGGTTTCTTGGTTCCTCGAAGTCTCTGACTTCGAGGCTTTATGTTGGTAGTCTCAGACTACCAACATAAAGCCTGATAGCAAAATGCGATCAGGAACAGAACAAAAAATAGTAGGATTTAAGAATGCAAAACCTGCCCAGTGCAAACATCTGAAAATTGTTTGACAGTTCCGGCTAGGCCATGCTTTCTTTTTGGACATATTTAAGTCCAACGAGCCAGAACAGCAGCAGAAATAGGCCAAGCAATCCAAAAAACAAGGCACTGAGCAAGGGGTAAAAATAAATGATGGCAGCTGCACTGACCAATGACAATACCAATGCCAAATACGGAAACAACGGATAAAACGGTGTTTTGTAAGGGCGATGCAAATCAGGTTCTTTTTTGCGCAAACGGATCAAGCTAATCATGCTTATGGCGTACATGATCACCGCCCCTAAGCCTGACATGACAATGATCTCGTTGGCTTTGCCGGAAAAGATAGCAATAATGCCCACAATGCCGCCCGCTATCAACGCCCAGTGCGGCGTTTGAAAACGGTTGAGTTTGCTGAGTTGAACGGGCAAATAATTTTCGCGAGCCAGGGCGAAAATTTGCCGCGAATAGCTGATGGTATTGCCATGAAACGAAGCAATGAGGCCAAACAGGCCCAGACTGGTAAACACCTTGGTCCATCCGCTTTCGTGCCCGAAAATCATGGCGAGCACTTCGGGTAGGGGATGGTCAATGTTTTGCAGCTTCCGCCAATCGCCCACGCCGGCACTGAGAATCATGATTCCCAAAGCCAGAATAACTAGGGTCGCAATGGCTGAGAGGTAGCCGCGGGGAATGGTTTTCTGCGGATTTTTCACTTCTTCGGCAACCATCGCAACGCCTTCAATGGCTACAAAAAACCAGATGGCGAACGGGATTCCGGCAAATATTCCGCCTACACTAACCGCTGGAGGATTGTGAGCCAGGAAGTTTTCGGTTTTGAAACTGGTGAAAATCAAACCAATAAAAAGTATCAGTTCGGCTACCGATAGTAGCGTGATAATGAGCGAAAGACGGGCTCCTTCTTTGATGCCAAACCAATTAATGGCGATAAAAATGACGTACATGGCAATAGCCGTGTGCACCACTGGAATTTGCGGAAGCAGGAAATGAATGTAAGCCCCCAGTGCGTACGAAATGGCTGGCATTGCCAGCAGAAAATCGACCAGCGTGGCGAATCCGGCAATAAAACCGCCAATGGGCCCAAAAGCACGGGTGGCAAAGGCAAACGGCCCGCCCGCCTCGGGAATGGCTGCCGTCAGTTCGGTATAACTGAAAATGAAGGTGATGTACATGACCGTTACGATCAACGTCGAAAACAGAAAGCCAATCGTGCCCGACGATTCCCATCCGTAGTTCCAGCCAAAGTATTCGCCTGAGATCACCATGCCAACGGCCAGTGACCACAATTGGATGGTATTGATTTCTTTCTTGAGTTTAGGGTTGTTTTCAGATTCTTGCATGGTTTGTATGGTTAGGTGGTTTTGGCCTTTTCAACGATACTAATTTCGTATAATCTCTCTGGCAAAAGCGAAATAAAAAACCCTCTCCGGTGAGGAAGAGGGTTTGAATTGTTACAATGATTTGCTCTTGAGCCAGCTTTCGCGCAGGGGAAGCATGTCTTTCGTTAGTTTCATGCCTGCCGCTTCATAGGGAACCACTTCCCATTGCGGATTGCCCGACAGCGTCACTTTGGTTGTTTTGTCAACACCCCGGTGGGTGTATTCCAGCGTGAGCACATCGCCGGGCTTGTGCTTGCGCAATAGGTCTTCGAGGGTTTGTGCATCGGTAAGGGTACTATTTTCCAGTGACAACAGGACATCGCCTTGCTCTACACCCGCATCATACAAAGGGGTATGGATTTGCGTACCTGATGTAATCATAAGGTGCCCGTTGGCAACGCTTAGGTTTCGTCCCAGGTAGGCTTCGTTGATGCGAGCCTGACGCAGCAAAAATCCCATTTTGCCCAGAAGTGTTTTATAATCAGCTACTTCATGGCCCCATACGTGCTTGCGAAAAAATCCGTTGGCAAAAGCAGTGTCTTTGGTTACTTGTCCTAGAACTGCCTGTAAATCGGCAACGGCATACGGCTTTTCGGGCTTGCCATGGGCTTGCCATACGGCTTTCATAAAATCGTCCAACGTGAGATTTTTGAACTTGGTGCGCAGGTTCAAATCCAACGCCAAACCTACTACGCAGCCATACGGGTAATAGGACGTATAGGTGTTGGCAAAATTAACCGGATCCACGTACACGGCGGCATCCACAAAGGGAGCCTGCTGACTGGCCTCGACGGGCGAGATGCGGTAGGTGCCCGGTGAATTGAATACATAATTGAGCTGGCCGGAAAGGCTTTGGGCATAGCGGGCGTCGTTGTAAAATCCGGCCCGACGCAAGATCAATTCCCCATAGTAGTTGGTAAAGCCTTCGGCAAACCACAGTTCGCTACTCATGTTCGAATGCTCGAAGTTAAACGGTTCCAGTGCTTTGGGACGGATGCGTTCTACGTTCCAGCAATGGAAAAACTCGTGCGAAACCGTACCCAGAAAATCGGTAAAGGCATCAGTCTTAAATGAAGCCGGATCGCTGATAATGGTCGAGTTGCGGTGTTCCATGCCGTCACCTTTGTTGTAAGGCGACACATCCTGAATAAACGTGTAATTGCCGTAATCGTAGCTGGGCCACTCGCCAAACACACCGCGGGCTTCCTGCACCACTTTTTTGACCATATCGGCATAGGTATCCACATCAGCCTGGGTTCCATCGTGATGCAAGGCCAGACGCATGGTGAGGGGTTTTCCATCGGTATTGGTGACGGGCCATTCTTTCAGGGAATACGTGCTCAACTCGGTAGGCGAATCCATGAAATATTGCAGGTTAGGCGCTGCAAACGTATTGGGATCGTTGGTAGGACGAAGCTGGGACGCTACCCGCCATTTGGAATTGGGTGGAACGTCAAACGTAATATTGATCGGGGCGTTTTCAAGTCCTTTGGCCCACAGAAACGTAGCGGGCATGTTCAGGTGAGCGTGGGTTTGGTCAATGCCGGTGTACGTGCCGTCTACCAGGTTGCCAAAGAGAGTATACAAAACGTTTACGGTAGCGTTATGCTTGGGAATTTCCCATTCGTCGGGCGATAACCGATTGACAGCTATGTAATTGCCGTTGGCGTCGGTAGCTTTCAGGTTGTAAATGTTTTTGCCAAATTCGTGGGTGGCATACCGTCCCGGCGACGACCGGCTCATTCGCACAATCAGCGGCGCTGAGGAAAGTCCGGTAAAGTTAGCGGTAATCTCGGCTTCGTGGTGAATGGCGTTGGGAAACGAAATGCGGTAATATACAGCCGTTTGGGCAAATAGAAAAGGGCAATAAAGCGCAAGCAAAAGGAAAGCAACGGTTTTCTTCATGTGGTTTGTTGAGGAATGGAGGTTTTTAGGTTTTTGAAGATAGTATTTTTTGTTGTTTACAAAAAGAAAAGAGATATGAGTAGGAAATTAAATGGGAAGATTTTGTTATTTTGACATTACTGTAGGTACTTAGTAGGGTTAATCACTGTATGCTAATGGAACATTTAACATATTTTAAAGTAGAAAATTTCAAACGATTCAAATCGTTTGAATTGGATGATATAGGCCAGTTCAATCTAATTGTTGGGGATAATAATGTTGGAAAGACCTCCGTTTTAGAAGCTTTGTTGATAGATGAAAATACGCAAGTTTTTAGTAAGCGTCTAGCTACATTAATATATGAAGTAAAGAAATTTACAGAATCTGATTATGATTACATTCAATATTTTGTAAATAAAAGTTCTGAAGATCTTATTTTGATTTTTAAGTATAAAATAAATGGAGTTTTTACAACAATAACCTTAAAACAAATCGATAAAACTGATAAATGGAGTATTCAACATATAGAAGTACCACACATAAATAATAATTTGTTAGAGGGAAACGAATTGCAATTGTATTCGGATGAGGATACTATTTATCTCCCTTATGTGTATTTAAATGCTGGATATGATAATGACTTGATAAACTATTATTCTTTTGTTCAAGAGAGTCGTAACTTAAAAAGACACCTTATTAATTCTTTAAAAGTATTAATACCAAATATTGAAGATATTGAGATATCAATTAAAAGTTCTCCAACTTTATTGGTAGCTCAAAAAGACATGGATGCAGTTATACCCTTAGCTATTTTTGGTGAAGGTTCTATTAAGCTTTTTAGAATTCTTTGTCAAATTATTCTTAGCCAAGAGAAACGACTTATGATAGACGAAATAGATGCAGGTATTCATTTTAGTCGTATGAAATTATTTTGGAAAACAATATTAAATGCTGCAAAAGACAATAAAGTACAACTTTTTGTTACTACTCACAATGAAGAATGCTTGAGATATTTTAAAGAAGCTCTGGAAGAGGAGGACATGCAAGAGTTACAAAAGAATGCTAGATGCTTCACATTGCAAGAAGTGAAGGATGGTAATGTAAAGGCATATAAAACGGGATTTGAAGGGTTTCAGCACGCCATTGATATGCATATTAATATCAGAGGAGGTAAAGTTTATGGATAAACCCATACTGATTTTTGTAGAGGGTGATGGGGATGAGATTTTTATTGGTAAATATCTGACATTTCTAGGCTTACCGCCTGTTGAAATTGTTCCAACGGGCGGTTTTACAAAGATTGCAGAAGAAACTGTACAAAATCGTTTCCTAGCAAATTCAGATAGTGGTGGAATAAACCTTCTGATTTTTGATGCCGATTCTGATAAAAATAATGGAGGCTTTGGAGTAAGAAAACAACATCTTGAAAGTCAGAAATCTGTTCTGAAAATTGATTTCGAGATGTTTTTATTTCCAAACAATCAAGATGATGGAGACTTTGAAAATCTATTAGAGAAGATTATAAATCCGCATAATCAATTTATTCTGGACTGTTTTGATAGTTATTCAAATTGTTTGCAACGTAGCAACCAACAGAAAATAGAATTGCGATTACCACCCACAAAATCAAAGATTTATGCTTATTGGGAGATCATGCCAATGAGCAGAAGCCAATGGGAAAAATTTAAAAATAAAAAAGAACGGTTCTATGATAATCCAGATTTTTTTGATTTAAATCATTCTTATATAGATCCATTGAAAGTATTCTTGTCTAGCTATTTTAATTGATACTAGAGATAAAACAATTACAACTGCCCTACAGCTTCCAATCCCTTCTCACCTTCACACAGCACACACACGCTGCCGCCGGCTCCACGGTCGGTAATGCGGGCACCGTAGACACCCTGGCCAGCCAGCGACTTTACCTGCTGCACCAAGGCATCCGCTTTCGGGTGACTGAGGCCACAAGCCTTGTAGCTGTCGTGCGACTGAAATAGCCAATTGCCGAGTTGTTGCAGCGATTTTTCGCGTCGTTCGGCTTCGGTAATCGGGGGCAGGTGTTGCAGCAACAGCGAAAAATACTGACACCGTACATTCTCATACATCGGATGCCGCATGGCTTGCACGATGGGATACACCGTTTCCGGTTCCACAGTCAATGTGGGGTCGATCAGCAATCCCGATTTCTCCAGAAACACACTGCCTTTCACATAGGGCGGCAGCCACTTGTAGCGACTTTCAAATTCGGTGGGTGTAATGTTCGCCAGATAGCCGTTGTAAAGCAGTTCCTCACGATTGCCCGTCCGGCGGGCCCGGTCCAGTTCGTGCGGAAAAACCCCATCCGACAAGGCCATCATGGAATACCCCATAAAGGCGGCGGTTTTGATTTGTTGGTAGATACTATTTTCCTCCGGTTGCGCAACATCCGTATCCAGCCAGACCAGATGCACACCTTCCGGCAAAAACACCGGAGCCGATACGTGACCGGGCTGACACAAAATCGGCAACAGCGCATGAGGTGGGCCTATTTGCTGAGTCAGAGCATCGGCTAAGCAAGCGGATGAGTCTACGCGTTGCAATGCCTGATGGGCGAGGAGAGAGGCTTCCGTTTCGGCTAAAGGCGAGTTATAGGCCTGAGCCAATGTCTGAATAACGGATAGGCACAACGCCGATTTTTCGGCCAGTTCTTTCTGCAACGGAATGTCAATGGCAGCCCAAATGTCGAGTCCTTTGGCTAGCACGTTGCTGCTTTGCCAGAACGTATCTGCACACGCTAAAATTAATTGCGTCCAGCGAGATTCCACACTCTTTTGAGTATCAGGTACATGGCCGGGTTTTTCATTTTCAAACGATACTATTTTATCTGCCAGGAGTTGAGTTTTGGTTTGCACATGCATCCGAATCGTTGTATCATTGCGGAATGCCAGCGATACGTGTACCCGTTCGCCAATGGGCATCTGCAACACCAGCGACCCTGAATAATCCGCAAATCCTCCCATTACATCCAGTCGCCCGGGAGTGGAATGCGTGTGCAGCGGATGGTTATTTTCTGAAAAAAACAATTCGGTAGTCATCGTGCGAAAATAGTATCTTTTTACGAATCCAACCCGACTAAAAGCAATGACGTTCCCGACGTTTACTTTTTAGGCTGAAAGTCAACTAATTCTGAAGAAACACTTACCCTCAATTCTATGGATAAACGATTTACCCTTCTTTCTTTATTACTATTTTTTCTACTGAACTGGCATTTGGCCCAGGCCGATGTGCAATTGCCCAAGCTGGTTGGCGATAACATGATTATGCAGCGCGATACCCGCATTACCATTTTTGGCAAAGCTTTGCGGGTAGAACGGGTCACGGTCGTTTTCCTGAATCATATTTACGCGGCCCTGCCCGACGAGCACAGCGAGTGGTATATATCCTTGCCGCCGTTGCCTGCGGGCGGGCCTTACGAAATGGAGATTTTTGGGAAGAATACCCTGAAAATCAGCAACATTATGATTGGCGATGTGTGGCTGGCATCGGGGCAGTCGAACATGGAGTGGAAGCTGGCCGACAAAGTGACCAATTACCAGTTTGAAATCAACAACGCCAATTACCCCGACATTCGGTTTATCGACGTAAAAAACACCCTTGCCGCCCAGCCTCAACGTACTTTTGAGTCGGAAGGTTGGCAATTGTGTTCTCCCAAAACCGCCGGAAAAATGTCGGCGGTAGGATATTTTTTCGCCCGCGAACTGCACAAGAATTTCAACGTTCCGGTCGGAATCATTCAGGCTGAATGGGGTGGAACACCTGCCGAATCCTGGGTGAGTACGTCTACGCTGAAGCAATTTCCGGAGTTTAAGGCTTCGGCCGAAAAGCTGGAAAAATCCGACGCCAATCTGGCCGAAATCCATGCCGATTACATAGCCAAACGTGATGCCTGGAAAGCCAAAGTGCCCAATGTGGACAGGGGGTATAACTCGGACAAGCCGTGGTATGAAAAAAAGCTGAAAGAGGAAGAGGACTGGAAAACCATGAAATTACCATGCTACTGGGAAACCGCCGGACTCAATGGCTATGACGGTGTTACCTGGTTTCGCAAAACCGTGCAGATACCCAAATCCGAAGCCAAATTGCCCCTGACCCTCAATCTGGGAAAGATAGACGAGGAAGACATTGTCTGGTTTAACGGCGTGAAAATAGGAGAGACCAAAGACGCGAATCAGATGCGCAAATACACCGTTCCGGGCGAATTGGTGAAATCCGGCAAAAACGTCATCGTGATTCGGGTGAACGATACCTACGGCAATGGCGGCTTTGGCAGCGATTCTACGCAGATGTCGTTGCAATCCAATTATTTCAAATTGCCCATTGGCGGCCAGTGGCACTACCGCACCGCCATTAACGTAAGCCAGATGCCCAAACCGCCCGCCGAGTTTCGCGACCAGAACGCACCGGGTGTGCTTTACAATGGCATGATTGCGCCGGTGATTCCCTATACCCTCAAAGGCGTGATCTGGTACCAGGGCGAATCCAATACGAGTCGCGCGTATCAGTACCGCAACCTGTTTCCGGCACTGATTCGCGACTGGCGCACCGCCTGGAAACAGGAAGGCGATTTTTCGTTTTTGTTTGTGCAACTGGCCAATTACAAGACCATTCAGCAACAACCCTGCGAAAGCGATTGGGCCGAACTGCGTGAAGCTCAGGTATTTGCTTTAAACGAGCCTCAAACGGGAATGGCCGTTACCATCGACATCGGCGAGGCCACGGACATTCACCCGCGCAACAAAGTGGACGTAGGCCGACGACTGGCCTTGGCCGCCCGCAGGGTAGCCTACCAGGACAGTACGTTAAAAGAGCATTCGGGGCCCATTTACAAAGCCATGTCCGTGGAAGGCAATAAAATCCGGTTGCTGTTTGACTATGCAGGCGAAGGATTGATTGCTAAAAAAGGCGAACTGAAAGGATTTGCTATTGCCGGAATTGACAAGAAATTTGTATGGGCCAATGCCCGTATCGAGGGCAATGAAGTAGTAGTCTGGTCGGAAATGGTACCCAAACCTACCGCTGCCCGCTATGCTTGGGCCGACAATCCGGAAGGATGCAATCTGTATAATATAGAAGGATTACCTGCATCGCCTTTCCGTACCGACCAGTGGCGTGGTCTTACGTTTAACATACGGTAACTTTCTAATTTGGAATTGGGAATGCGGATTTCGGATTGGAAAAATAGTATCTTTCAAAAACGAAAAATCTGCCTGCTTTTAATTTTTGTAGTTAATCGGTCCGTCATTGCGAGTAAAGCAATCTCCAAGTAGTGTGTGTGGCAGAATACCTATTGCTGCAAATTTATCATGTATACAACTATACTCCTTTTAAGTGTTTATTTATCCTGCTTTCATTGTACTGAAAATCTGCCCTTGAATGGCTATTATGTTGGCAGAGGTGACTTTCTTCTCCTTACCTATGTGAAAATCGAAGGCAACAGAGCCATTGCAGATTTTATCGCATGGGATCATTTTCCTAGAAGTCTTGAGTCAGATACATTGGCATTTGATTCGACTAGAAACGTTTGGATGGGCAGGAAAACAACCATTTATCAGAAAGGGAAGCATCTACGCATTCAAACAATAAAGGATAGTTTGGTATTGGGAACCATAATCAATACTAAACTCAAATCAAATGAAAAATACTACCTTGAGACGGCTAATCTGTACAGGAATACAGCCATGCTAAACGAATTGTTTTCGACTTATATGAGAGCAAATAAAGAGAATCCAAACGCCAGGCAAATCTTTGAAAGTGTCAGGATAGTGTATGAACCAAGTATATATAATACACACAGTGAGTTTTTAAGAAAGTTTAAACGATTTAAAGCGGAGTTGGATTTGCAAACTAAAAAGACTGATGCATTACAAGACTAACAGCAGGTTTATAGTTCTTATATTACTTTGGGAAAATACGATGAAAATTAAATCAAAAATCGCGTGGGTGTATCTGCTAATTGCCGGAATGATTCTGGGAAGTTTTGCGCCTGCCAAAGATTTCAAGACTACTCAACTTACTTTTGAGCGGGTCAAAGTGGCTTATGAAGAAAAAGAAGCGGCAGCAAAGAAATTGTTTTCGGATAAAGGTCTGACCATTAATCAATCTGAGATTTTTTTGCGAGTGTTTAAGCGTGAAAACCAACTTGAATTGTGGGCACGGGCCAAAGGACAAAATAGTACCTTTCAATTGTTGAAAACCTACGCCATTTGTTCGGCTTCGGGAGACGTAGGCCCCAAACGCAAAATGGGCGACTCCCAGGTGCCCGAAGGGTTTTACGTGGTCAACCGCTGGAATCCGCAGAGCAATTTTTACTTGTCGCTGGGTATCAATTACCCCAACGCTTCCGATAAAATCCTGTCAGACAAAGCCAATCCCGGTGGCGATATATTCATTCATGGCAACTGTGTGAGCATTGGATGCATGGCCATGACCGACCCGGTTATTAAGGAAATCTACGTGGCGTTTGTCGAAGCCAAAAATGCCGGACAAGTCCAGGTGCCCGTCCATATTTTTCCCACTAAGCTAATCGCCAAATCAACCTGGAGCCAAGTCGCCGAGTCGTATAAGAGCAACCCACAACTGACGGCTTTCTGGAAAAACCTACAACCCGGTTACGAGTATTTTGAAACCAACCACAAACTGCCCAAAGTAACGGTAAATGCCAAAGGGGAATATGTAGTGCAGTAGGCAGGTTTTGGCTTGTGATAAGGTACTATTTTGATTTCAGAAGAAACTTAACGCTTTATGTCAGCCCAAATTTGTCTCAATAATTGAGTTGTTTTCCAACAGTCTTCAATATTGTCATTGTCAAAACAAGCCCAATAATGAATAGTGTATTCATGAAGTTTAGATTCTGCCTGTAAAAGAGGTTTAACCTTATTGCAATATTTTAGAAACAAAGCTTCATTTTGTTGATCTTCAGTAGCTTGGATAATAAATTCCATTAAAACAAATTTCTTGTCATCATCTTTTGTCAACTCATAGTGCGAAATATACTTTTCTATATCAGCAGGATTTCCTTCTGTATAAGACCAATCTTGCATTGACTCGTCAAATGGAATGTTTAACTCTTCTGATAACTCATCAATTGCTTTTCTTGTCCCACATCTAAAAGTTGGTTTCATTCCAGTTTCTTTGATTTATAATATTTACTAGCATTTATTGTTTTAGCGAATTTGTAGGCTAATCCATGATCGGGTAAAATGTTTGCAACCTTGACAGAAATCGAGAATATTTTGCAAATGATTTATGGTTTGGTGTAGCCGTTACCTGTACAATTGCTTAAGTTGTTTATCTTCCATTTTGAAACTTTATATTAATGCTTTTTTTATCGTTCATTGAAAGACATAAAAGTTCTTATTGATGTCTGAAAAGTACGCAATTTCTGGCCCACTTATTTCAGGATTATTAGGGTCAAGAGATAAATAAATTCTGTTCGATTCATCAAATGCAATTATCAGTTTTTCATTATCAATTAATTCTATTCCTGAAACGATTTTAAAAATTAATGAACATAATTTATCACGGTAAAGTGTGTCTCCAAATTTAAAGTCAATGTTATCAACCGTAATCATTGGCCAAATATTAAATGTAAATCGATTTCCCTCAAAATCAATCTGTAAATAGTTCATAACAAAAGTTACAGAGCTAACTTTTTCTCCAATTAAAATATCAAGAAATCTTATGTTCGAATTTTCTGCCATGAGTTTCAATTAACAAAGTATAAAATAGTGATAAATTATTGAATGTCCGTTTGTATGACAGCCGCAATTATATAAGATTTTATCAGTTAAAAGGAAGACTCTCTGTTTTCGCTTACTAGTTTTCAGACAAATCTTGAAAAATCGTAACTTGCCAGCCTGTTTTATCTTATCCTGATTGTTGTGTCTGATTTTTCACCTGAGTTACGCACCGTGCATGTTACCCGATACGTCACTCCTTTGCGGGAAGGCGGTTCACTGCCGGCACTGGTCGAGGCCGACGATGATTTCTTGTATGTGCTCAAATTTTCGGGAGCCGGACAGGGGATGAAAGCCCTCATTGCCGAATTGATTGGCAGCGAATTGGCGCGACTCATCGGGTTGCGTGTACCCGAACTGGTGTTTGCCACCATTGATCCCGCCTTGAGTCGCACCGAACCCGACGAAGAGATTCAGGACTTGCTGCGTTCCAGCGACCCTAATGTGAATCTGGCCTTGCATTACCTTTCCGGAGCCATCACCTTCGATCCCATTGTCAATGCCATAGATACTTACCAAGCTTCGCAAATTGTCTGGCTCGATTCGCTGCTGGTCAATGTGGACCGCACGGCACGCAATACTAATATGCTCATGTGGCACAAAGAACTCTGGATGATCGACTATGGCGCTTCGCTGTATTTTCATCATTCGGGCGACAACTGGCACCAGAATAGCCAGCGTACTTTTCCTCAAATCAAAGATCACGTGCTGTTGGTGCAAGCGTCTGAACTGGATCAGGTGAATCAAGATATTCATGCCCGCTTGACAACCGCGCATATTCAAGCCATTGTGAACCTGATTCCGGAGGTGTGGCTTACGGGCGGTTCGGCTTTTATCTCTGCCAAAGAAGAACGCCAGATGTACAGTCAATTTCTGGAAAGCCGATTTGCCTGGTCCGAACATTTTGTCAACGAAGCGAAGCAAGCAAGAGATGCACGTATTTGAATATGCCGTTATTCGACTGGTTCCCCGGGTGGAACGCGAAGAGTTTATCAACGTGGGGCTTATCTTGTATTGTTCTGCCGAAGGGTTTTTGCGTACCCGGTTTGAAATCAATGCTTCACGCATTTGTGCGTTTGCGCCGGAAATTGACCTGGACGAAGTGACTCTGCGACTCAATGCCTTTGTGCGTGTGTGCGAAGGTGGCCCGGCCGGTGGGCCTATCGGGGCGCTGCCCATTGCTTCCCGGTTTCGCTGGTTAGCCGCTACGCGCAGCACCATTATTCAGACTTCGGCCGTGCATCCGGGCTTGTGCAGTCAGGCCGAGCAAACCTTCCAGCGACTCTATTCTCAATTGGTGCAATAAACAAATATTCTCTTCGAAAAACTGTTTACCCGCCTCAGGTTCAATACACTAACAAGTGAAATACCGAAAATCTATTTTCCATTCACTTACACTCGTACAATGAAACTGAGTCGTTTTAGCCTCTGTACCAAAGTGGTGCTGCTGATGGCATGCTGCATCCTTTCCTTTTCCACAAATGCCGCTATTATTTATGTCAAATCTACCGCTGCCGGAGCTAACAATGGCACCAGTTGGGCCAATGCGTACACCAGCCTTCAAAGTGCGTTAACCGCAGCTGCCAGTGGCGATGAAATCTGGGTGGCAGCGGGGGTTTACAAGCCTTCTGTGCAGGTTGATATTGATGGCGGTGGTGCCGATGCGCGTGATGTTACCTTTCAATTGCCGCAAGGAGTGAAACTGTACGGCGGTTTTGCCGGTACAGAAGCCATATTAAGCGAACGAAACTGGAATGCAAACCTGACGATTTTAAGTGGCGACATTGATAATGATGACATCAATCTGGATGGAAACAACATTGCCGAAACCACGGCTAATATTGTCGGAAATAACGCCTACCACGTGGTGTATACGTCCAATGTAACCGCAGCTACGCAATTGGATGGGTTTGTCATCACCGCTGGCAGAGCGTATCTGGTGGCACCTCCCAATCCGAATGTATCGCAGCTGGATGGGGCCGGATGGTACAACCGCATCAGCGCGCCCCATAATGCCAGTAGTCCAACCCTTCGCAATTGTACCTTTCAGGGAAATTACGCTTCTTCCGAAGGGGCAGGTTTTTATGCTACGCCAGGTACTATTTCAGTAACCATGGAATCCGAAATCCGGAATTGCAAGTTCATCCAAAACCAATCCAACTTTGCTGGTGGTGCCATTTTTCTAGGTTCTTTTCAGAAAGGCAATTACCGGCCAGTCATTGCCCAATGCGAATTTACTGGCAATCAGGCGTATCGTCGGGGTGGAGCCGTTTCGTTTATCGGCGACAGTGCCCGGGTGGATACATGTGTGTTTCGCAACAATGTGGTGACAGTCATTTCCGGCGATGGCAGTACCTTGCCTGGCTCGGGTGGCGGCGTAAGCATGGTGGCTACCAAATCAACTTTCCGCAAATGCCTGTTTATCGGAAACTCGGCAACGGGCAATCCCACTGGTGCGTACGAAGGCGGTGGCGGCGGCGCAGTTTACATCTCCACCAACGAACCGCAAACGACCAGCTTAGGCCAAACCACGGCAACGTTTTTAAGTTGTGGCTTTTATGCCAACATTGCCAATGGCAATACAGGGGCCTGGGGTGGAGCAGCCGTGCACCTAAACGACGGGGGCCGACTGACCGCCAAATACGTCAATTGCGTTTTTGCCAACAACCAGGCCCAAAACGATGGGGGAGGCGTAGCCAACTTTACCCGGGTAATCAGTACCCCGGCGTTTACCCCGTTACTGAGTGTCGATTTTACCAACAGCACCTTTTACGGCAACTCTGCCGGACGATTCGGTGGAGGACTTTACAACGATGGGTATTTGGCTTCTGGCTCCGAGGTGTTGAAAGTCAAAGTTGAAAATTCTATTTTGTACGGAAATGCGGCAACCACAAATGGACCACAGATCTACAATGATGGCAACGTGTGTACCGTCTCGTATAGTTTGGTGCAGGGTTCGGGCGGCAGTGGCGGCGGTTGGGTTGCCAGTGTAGGCACCGACGGAGGAAATAACATCGCTTCATCGCCTAGTTTTGTCAACGCAGCCGACCCGGATGGTGCCGACAATGTGGCGGGTACCAATGACGATGGGCTGCGGGTACAAATGGGTTCGCCGGTTATCAATACAGGTAATAACGCCGTTGCCAATCTGGCAGGCATCGCAACCGATTTTGCCGGTGAGGCTCGTGTGCAGAACTCGAAAGTTGACATGGGCGCCTACGAACGTTATTCCTTGCAGATTCCCAGACCTAAAATTTACTGGTTGTATCCGTGGAAAGTTATTCGGCCCATTTGCCTGAGTTGCCCGTGGGCAGTACAAATGACCATCAATGAAAAAGTGCAGCAGTTTAGCTGGCAATCTCCGGCTCAGCTACGCGTTTACGACGATTATGCGGAAATAACCGGCACCATTGTGAGCCAGGAAAATCGCTATGCCCAATTTGAAGTGTATCTGAAGCTGGTAAAACCCCAGGATTGGGACGAATGGTCTTCACAACGACGCACCTACAAGGCCAATACGCTGGAAGCGCAGAAAGTGGCTTTCCAGAATCATCAGGACTGGACGTACTGGACACTATCAGACGAAAGCTACCTGAAAGGCAAAGGAGCCGTGGAAGGAACGCTGCAATTGCAACACGCCCCAACCAGCTTGAAAACCGGTTTCCAGCTTGGCAAAGGTGCCAATGCACAGGATGGTGATTTAGGATTGAGCGGCGAGTTTTTTTACCGGGGGGAGGTGCAATACCAATGGTTGTGGTACAAAAGCAAAGTGGCTTTGAAAGGGATGGGGAGCCTGAATGTGGATGCGGAACTGTGCCAGAAAGGCTGTGATACGCCACGGAGTGCCCGCAAAGGCGAAGAAGAACTCCTTGTTGAAGCCCAACCTGCTTATTCCGTATATCCCAATCCGGCACGCGACTGGCTGATTATTGAACTGACTTCGGAAAACAAAGTAAATTACAGTGTTCAGCTATTTAATTTTCAGGGACAGCAGATGTTTCCGGCCATTACGCAATCAGAAGCTGGCTTGAAGCGGTTAAGCATTCGCGGTTTTGCCGCCGGGTTGTATTACCTGAAAGTGACCGATGAGCAAGGCAATGTGCAGCAGCACAAGGTTGTGATTCAGGAATAGACAGGGGTTCTAAGCAGTGAGCCAAACCAAAAGTGTATTTTGCTGAATTGTAGGTTGCTAGCTTTCAAAGACTTGTCTTTTGTCTAGCGTCTTTCTTCTTTTGTCTGTAAAATAGTATGCTGACAAAAGGCAAAACCCGGCAGGGAAAAATAGACATGGCATGCCTACCAGGCATGCCATGTCTATCTCATCAGGCGTGGCAGTCGGGTACGGAACGGCCGCAACAGTCCTGTTAAAAATAGTATCCCTGAAAAACCGAAAACCTGCCTTGTCTGACTAGTTGTCCAGAAATGCAGGTTTTATTTCAGTACAGAAACATCTTCCCATACATAGCGGCATATATTCGAAAGCTGACCATCAAAACTTTCCTTCTGAACTACCTCGTAGTTGGTGCCGCCCACCCGGTTGTAAAACTGAATGGCGTTTTCGTTCTTCTCAAACACCCACAAATACATCCGCTTGGTTTTCGCTTTGCCTTCAATGACGTGTGCGGCTTCTTGTAAGAGTTTTCGGCCGATTCCCGATTTCAGTAACCCCGGAGCTACGTGCAGGTTATCCACCAGCGAACCAAATGCCGGGTCGTCGTTCAGGTAAATGCACACAAAGCCAACCAGCTTGCCAGCGTCTTCGGCTAATACAATCACTTGATTTGGAGCCGGTTCTTTCAAGCGTTGTTGCCAGGTTGCCAGCCGATCCTGTTCCACTTCATTGTCCAGATAGGCGTCGCTTAGTACGCCCCGGTAGGCTACTTTCCAGCTATTGGCATGCAACTGGGCAATGGCTTTGTCATCTTTGGCTTGTGCGTTTCGAAATTGAATCATGTTTTGATGGAAAGTGGGTAATAAAAATCTAATATGCGTTTCTTTGTCTCCAGCAATTTATCTTTAAAAAAGGAGAGTAACCAATACGGGTACACATATTGTTGCACATATGCACAGAAGTGTGTAACTAGTGTTAGCATTCTATCTATACTGACAATGAAGCAGATAAAGAAGGTTTTGGTTGCCGCCGGGATACTAATTCTGGTCGCGTTTCTGGTCATTATTTTTAACCAGGTGATGCAGGTGTATTTGTACGCGTCGGCTGTCAATCAAACATTTGGCATTGTAGTGGCAACGGTACTCGGCATGGTGTTTCTGGCACTTTTGCTTGCGCCGATCCTACTGTTTTTACGTTTGCCCAAAGCCCTGATCCCACCCGATTCGGAAGAGGAAATGACAGACTATCTGCCCAAACTGACAGGGCGTCTGGCAAAGAACAAGTTACTGACTGGCCATACGTTTGACTGGTCGCAGAAAGAAGATGTGCAGCGGGCACTGGCGATGCTGGATGTACGCACCAATGAAATCATTCAGAAAACGGCCCGGAATGTGTTTCTGGCTACATCCATTTCGCAAAACGGCAAACTGGATGCGTTGATGGTGCTTTCAACCCACACCAAAATGCTCTGGGACATTGCTCATATTTACTACCAGCGGCCTGCCCCCCGCGATTTGCTGGCTCTTTACTCGAATGTGGCGGCTACCACACTGCTGGCGTCCCAACTGGAAGATCTGGATATTTCGGAGCAAATCGAGCCCGTCCTCGGAACCGTGTTGCAAAACTCGGCCATGAAATCGATTCCCTTTATCGGGCCCATGAGCAGCGTCGCCCTCGATTCACTAATGGAAGGTTCCATCAACGCGTTTCTGACGTTACGGGTTGGCATCATCGCAAAAAGATATTGCGGCACGCTGGAGCCTTTTAACGCGAAAAAAGTGCGTAAGGCGGCATTGATAGAAGCATCAGGTATGCTGCGAACCCTTGTCATGCAGACTTCCGGACAAGTCGTGAGTTCCATTATGAAGGCAACCAAAAATGCCGGTATCAACACCGTCAAGTCGGGCGTTGCTATGGCCGGCCGGGCTACCAATACGGTAAAGAAAGGTTTCTTCGGTTGGTTTCGCCGGGCCGAACCCACGCCAAGCCAGGCCGAATGAGTAGGCGTATTCTACTCTGTATGACACAAACTAAGGAACGCCGCTCCAAATGCTAAAAGCCTAACTGCTGTGAGATAGGCCCCCTCAAAATAGTACCTTTTGCAAAGGCAAAACCTCTATACTCTAAATTAAGTATCTAAGCCTTTCCCTTCTCATCTTTCCGTAATAAGCGTTCTCTTTTTGCGGTTTTCCTACATGCTGGTAAAAAGTGCAAAAAAATATTGTTTAAGGTCTATTGTTTTTTATTTTTGTGGTACTATTTAAAGAAAAATTTATACTATTTTTTTAAATAAAATTTTCTCTAACCCCACTTTTACCATACGTCCTCTGTTAACTCTTTTCTATTTCCAAATTTTATTTGCTACCAGCTTTACTTACAATGAAGATATTTGGTTTCATAGGGGTGTTTTTGGCCTCTCTAAGTGCCTTGGCTGTCAACCCCAATCTGAACAAATGGCACAGAGGAGAATTGCTTTTTTCTGATAATCAGACCGTTGAAGGAGAGATCCGGTACGATTCTTTCACAGATCTGATTCAGGTGAAAGAAGAAAATGTGATACGCGTCTATTCGGCCCGGCAGGTCAATACCTTTGGCTTTTTTGATGAGACAACCAACCAGATGCGCCGTTTCCTGAGCCTAACGGTACCAGACCGGCGACACCGGAACCGGAAAGTGTTCTATGAAATCGTGCTGACAGGTGAGATGTACCTGTTGCGTCGGTTGCATCCGCGAGGTCCTCTGATGGCTGCCAGCCCCAGCCTTACAGAAGTGGAATCGCCGTGGTACGACCGGAAGAATATCTTTGACTATTACACGTATTCGCACAACCGGCTTATTCCCATCCGGCATTTCCGCAAACAAATTTATTCCAAAATCATGGGCGAATACGGGGAAGAGTTACAGGCGTTTATGGCCGAAAAAAAACTGAACCTGTATACGCAGCGCGGCAAGTTTATGCTCATCAATCAGTACAACATACTCAAAGACCCATCCCTCATTACGTTGTTTTAAAAATAACTTGAACTATGGGTTAGACTTAAATCACTCATAATCTACAACAAAGGCGCAGTGCGAAGCACTAGCGATTAGAAAAGTGCGTAAGCCTCTTTGCTTAGCGAGGGGCGGGTTGGATTTTGCGGGCGGAAGCATTAAGCAAAGTGTTTTTTTCTTTTGTTACTTTTCTTTTGGACAAGCAAAAGAAAAGTAAAAGGCTCAGGAAGAGCAATCTTTGAATCTATAAACCCCGTAGTTCACGTTAAAAATAGTATCCCGTCAAAAGGAAAAACCTGGTTCTGGAATGTGTAAGATTTTCGGACACATCCTGTACCAGGGTTTTGTTTTAACAAATGCAGCGGCAAACTTACGTGCTTGCTTTTGGCTGCGCGGTTACCTTATTCCACCTGCGTCGTCAGGTTGAAGTGGGGCGTGTTGCCGTTGTATTTCATCATAAACTCGCCCAGGTTTACAGTGGTATCCAGGTTCATTTTCTTGCGCAGCCGGTAGCGCTTCAGTTCCAGGCTGCGATAGGTGATATTGAAAAGCTGGGCAATTTCTTTGGTCGACAAATTCATTCGTAAATACGCGGCCAGTTTCAGGTCATTGGGCGTCAGGCTGGGGTATTCGTGAATCAGTTTTTGGAGAAACTCTTCGTGTACGCGGTTAAAATTGGTTTCAAACACTTTCCAGTCGTGATCTGAAGAAATGTTGCTTTCGATCAGGCCCATGATCTGTTGGTACGACTGCGGATTGAGCCGACTCCCACTATCGGCTTTGAGCGAAAGAACTTCCTGCCTGATCTGGTACAGGAGTTCATTCTTTTTGATTAGTGCCATGGTCGAGTTTGCCAGTTCTTCCGATTTCCGGACTACGTCTTTTTCCAGTTGCTCGTTGCGTAACCGCATGATTTCGCGTTTGCTTTCCTCTTCCTGTTTGCGCAGCTTCCGTTCCAGTTTCTTATGAATGCGTTCCTGCTGTGCTCTCACATTGCGCAAATGCATCTGATAGGCAAACCAGGCAAGGCCGAGGATCAGACACACATAGAGCGAAATGCTCCACCGGTTCCAGTACCAGGGCTGGCGTATTTCGAATGCGAACGTCGTTTCTTGTTCGCTCAGGTTAGAACGCAGGTGAAACGTATACTTTCCGGGAGCCAGGTTGTTAAACTCTTTCTGGTGAATCTCCTGATAGCCCGACCAGTGCGGCTCGGAAGAATGTTCGAGCCAGTAACTGTATTTGATTTGATTGCTGTAATAAGGCGTGCTGAAATTGATGACCATGCTGTTTTGATTGTAAGCGAAGGAAAATTCGTCGGCAATGGTATCTCGGGAAAACGTATGATTCAGTTCCGGATAATCGACCAGCGAAAGGCCCCGAATCATTGGCTTAGGCACGGCTGCCGCCCATAGCTTTGCAATGGGGTTGCGCGGCAATAAGGCAAATCCGTTTTCTGTACACACCACAATATGTGCACTGTCAAGCATTACCAGATTTTCGTATTCATCAAACCACTGAAATCGCTTGACGGGCAGTTCTTCTAAGGCTTTGCCTGCTTCCAAATAGCCCAGTTCACCCCCTTTTTTGAGAACGAACGCACGCGTTGCATCCATGGGAAAAAACTTATTCACCGTACTGCCCCCCAGTTGGTGTTGCAGGTCGGTAGCCGGAACGAATTGATTGAGAGTGGGTTGGAATTGAAGTAGCTGATACGTGGTAGTAGCCAGAATCTGATGGTTATGCGAAGCCAGGTTCACATGGGCACGGATGAGTTCCGGGTCGTCATAGTTCCAAACGGAATCGATTGTTTGCGCATTAAGTGACAACCGGATGCGGCTCAGGCCTTTGGATGCCTTGTTCACCCAGATGTCGCCCCGGCCATCTTCTTCCAACTGATGCACCGGAGCCGAAAAGCCCGGCAGGGTGTGGGACAACTTCCACTGCTGGTGAATGTCTTTCCGGTAAATGCATAACTGCGTATAGGTTCCCTGAATCAGTAAATCCGGGTGTTTGCTGAGTTTCTTAATGACCCATCCGCCCGTAATGGAAGAAAGCAGTTTGGCCTGCGTATCTTCGATCAGGTAGGTGCCATTATTGTGTCCGCACAGCAACTGACCGTCAATCACAGCCAGGTCCCACACTTGGCCCTGGGTTTTGGGAATGAGCCGGAAATTGGGCTCGGGCGACTGTAATTCGGTGTAAAATAACCCCTGATTGGTGCCCAGGTAAAGTTTGCCCTGATGGTGTGCGACATCATACACGGTGCCCAGCCGCCCCTCGTAATCCGTGTAGTGACGAACCGGAGAGCTGATCAGCACCAGGTCAATGCCTTTGTCCATGCCTGTCCATAAGTTTCCATACTCATCTTTGAATAGAGAAAGAATGGTGTTGTTTTGCAGGCCGTTCTTTTGATTCAAATGCTGCACAATACGGCCCGTAGCGTCGGTCAGTATAATGCCATTGAGAATGGACCCGAAGGCATACAGGTCCGAAGAAAGCTGAATTCCTTTGTTGAGTTGGTATTGCTGCACAAAAGCCTGCGTAGCTGTGTTCCAAACCCGAAATTCACCGTTGTTGTAAATGTAAATGCCCTTGTTGGTGCCTACCAGTAATTCGTTGGCCTCCGGAGCCGGTAAGATGGTGTTTACCGATTCCTGGCCCAGAAAACGACTGTTGGGCAGTAACTCAAACGCGTTTCCTTTCAGCTCGTACAAACCTTTGTCCAGAACTTCCAGCAAAATGCGGCCATTGACTTCATAGGCAAACAGAATGTTGCCGGGAGGATCAAGCTTTTGGAGTTTCTTATCCCGGTAGCGGTAAATGACCGCAAAAGACTGGAACAGAATGCCTTGCTGGGTGGGAAGAATGTTCCAGATTTCTTCATTGAAAAAATAAGGGTCTTTGATCAGGTACCGCAGCGAATGATAGACCAGCTTGCCTGATGGATCGGTGTTCCAGTATCCGAATTCGCCCAGCCCGCCGGTATATATTTCGCCGGTTGGTCCTGTCGCTACCGAACGCACTTTTTGCTTGTTGGGTAGTTCGTAAACCTGCCATTGGCTGCCATCATATTCCAGCAGTCCCTTAGAGTTGGCTACATACACAAACTTGGTTGTGGCACTCTGGGAGATGTCCCAGTTTTGATGATAGGCATGGTAGGTTTGTTTGCTGAAGTTCAGTATCTCAGGCTTGCACAGGGCTTCAATCGTTTGGGCGGTTGCGAAAATACTAGGATTCAGAACGGCTAAACCCACCACCAGCAGAGCCTGCACAAGGCGAATCTGATTTTTCAGTCGCCGCAATGCGGATTTTTGCCAAAAACAAGAAGAAAAAGCGAATGACGTAGTCGGAATGTGCGAATTCAACGAAATTATTGCGTTTTGATGTGGTAATGATGTACCCGTTTTTTTGGTGATGCCCTTTCAGATGCATTACATTTGCCCTACAAATTTCTATTTTTTGTAGAAAAAATCATAATGCCTGTTGTAATTAAAAAACGCCAGCTCATGCACGCTTATTTTAAAAGGATAGGATGCCTTCTCTTGTGTTTGGCCGGGTATTGGGGAAATGCCCAAACGATAGCCACTGAGCAAAGCGAATACATGGAAACCGTTCAGAAGGCAACCTTTCGATACTTCTGGGATTTTGCCCATCCGGTCTCGGGAATGGCAGCCGAACGGACCGCTACACCCAACATCGTAACATCAGGTGGCACTGGTTTCGGGGTAATGGCCATTGTGGTGGCTACCCAGCGCGGATGGATTACACGCCCGCAGGCGGTTGCCCACTTAGCACGCATGACGCGGTTTCTGGCGGCCGCCGACCGGCATCATGGTGCCTGGTCACACTGGCTGGATGGCCGTACGGGGAAAACCGTTCCTTTCGGTGAGTTTGACAACGGCGGCGACCTGGTAGAAACCGCCTATCTGGTCAATGGGTTGTTGGTGGCGCGGGCCTATTTTGACGGGCAATTGGAAGAAGAAAAGCTATTGCGCCAGCAGATAACCCAACTCTGGGAAACAGTGGAATGGGACTGGTATGCATCCCGTGGTGATGGTTTCTTGTATTGGCACTGGTCGCCGGTGTATGACTGGAAGATGAACATGCCCATCAGGGGTTACAACGAATGCCTGATTACGTATGTGCTGGCATTGGGATCGCCTACACACGCCATTAAGCCCGAGGTATATCAGAACACCTGGAAGAAAAGCGATTTTTACGCCAATGGCAATTCGTATTCAGGCTATACCTTGCCGCTGGGTTTTCCGTCCGGCGGACCGTTGTTTTTTGCGCATTATTCGTACCTGAGCCTGGACCCACGGCTGATGGATGACGGAAAGACCAACTATTGGAAACAAAACCTGGCGCATACGCTGATTAATTATACACACTGTGTTACACAAGGCGAAAAATACGGCTACTCGCCTGAGAACTGGGGACTTACTGCCAGTGACGATTATAACTTTTACGATGCCCATTCCCCCACCAACGACAACGGCACCATCAGCCCGACCGCCGCTTTGTCGTCTTTCCCTTACATGCCCTATGCGGCCTACCAGGCAATGCGGTACTGGTATCTGAAAAAAGGAAATCCGTTCTTTGGCCCTTACGGGTTTTACGATGCCTTCAATGCCACCAAAAACTGGTATTCCAATCAGTACCTGGCCATTGATCAAGGGCCCATTGTGGTTATGATGGAAAATTACCGTTCCGGATTGCTCTGGAAACTGGGCAAGACCATTCCGGAACTGTGGAATGGATTGAAGAAAATGGGAATTGCGCCACCGAGCTATCCAACAGGTTTTTACATGTACATGCCCGACCCCAAGACCCAGGAAGTGGATTTGATGAAGCATACCGATTTGTCGCACTATGTACTCGACTTTGCTGTCAAAGGCAAAGATCCAGTTCGTCTGGAAATAATGGATGGCAATGGAAAGTCACAGGTGCTGATCGATTCAAAAGTGATAGCAGAAGGCATACACGAGCAGCCTTTTACCGCCAAACCGGGCAAGTATCAGGCTATCCTGACCCAGAAAAACAAAAAAGAAATGCAACGGGTTAATCTTAAATAACCCCTCCGACTGCCGGTTTTTGCTTTTTGAAAGATACTATTTTTTTAACCAATGCGAAGGCATGTTACTACTAACCAATCACCTTATGAAGATAAATCAATTACGCAATGATACCCATCAACTGCCTGGCAGACAGCGCATCTGCGTGGAGCGGCTGATTTTAGCTGGTTTGGCCTTTTTGTGTATGACGGTGGTGTTCGCCCAGACGCCCGTTTCCATTTCAGGAACTGTTACCGAAGCCGATGGAAGCGGGATTCCGGGAGCTTCGGTGGTCATCAAAGGGACCACTACCGGAACCGTGACCGACACAGATGGAAAATTTACGCTGTCTGCTCCCGGAAATGCTACGTTAGTCGTCACTTTTATTGGGTATGTAACCCAGGAAGTTGCCGTTAACAACCAGACTACGCTGAATGTCAAACTGGTTCAAGACGTTACCACATTAAATGAAGTAGTGGTAGTGGGCTACGGGGCCCAGCGCAAAGTAGACGTTACGGGTGCTACGGCAAGTGTGAAAGGCGAAGAACTGGCGAAACAACCCGTACTGACTGCCACGCAGGCCATACAAGGCAAAGCGGCCGGTGTACAGATCATCAGCAGCGGGCAGCCGGGCTCCTCACCCGTGATCCGGGTGCGGGGCACCGGAACGGCGCTGGCCGGTACAGCGGCGTTGTTTGTAGTGGACGGCGTACTGACCGACGACATCAGCAACATCAATACGGCCGATATCGTATCGATGGATGTGCTGAAAGATGCCTCTGCGACAGCTATTTACGGTTCCAGAGGAGCAAACGGGGTAGTGATCATCACTACGCGCAAAGGTTCTGCGGGAGGGCTTAAGATAAACTACACCAACAATGTAGGCATGCGCACTGCGGCCAATCTGGTACAGATGGCCAATGCCGAGGAATATGCCAACTATGTAAGTGCGGCCAGTGGAAATGCAGTGCAGGCAGGCACTGTTTCGACAGACTGGTACGGCAAAATTCTCCGCAAGGCCTGGTATCAGAACCACAATCTGTCCCTCGCCGGAGGCTCGGACAAGGCTACTTATTTTCTGAGCCTGGGCTATTTCTCGGACGAAGGCATTGTGATTGACAACAAGTTCAAGCGTTTCAATATTCGTTCGAACAACGACTTTATACTGACGGATAAAATCAAAGTGGGAATGATGACCTCGTATTCCAACGGAAATGATCGTCAGGTAAATCTGGGAGCGGCGTACAACAACGCTTACCGGGCGGCACCAACCATTGCCGGAATGGAAAACGGAAAATATGGCAACACATCTGTGTATCAGAATGTAGGCAATCCGATACTGGACATTCGCAACAACAACGATATTGCCCTGACCAATCGCCTGCAAGGGTCGGGATACCTGGAATTCAAGCCTGTCGAGTGGCTGACCTACCGCAGCAGCCTGGGGGGCGACTGGAACACGCTGAACGACCGGGTGTATGTGTATCAGTTTGACAATGATACGTCTACCTTTATTGCACCCGGTGGCAATCAGCGTAACCCCAACAGCACACTGGACATTCGCTATACCAAGACATTCCGCTGGGTGTGGGACAATACTGTGACTTTTGACCGCACCTTCGACAAGCATCACTTGACTGTGTTGCTGGGAACCACCGCCGAGCAGTACAAACAAGACTGGATTTCTTCGTTCCGCAAGGATGTACCCGCCGAGCCCAGCCTTTGGTACATTGGCACAGGCAATGCCAATACCTCTACTAACGATGGCAACGGCGACAAATGGGCTCGGAACTCGTACTTGGGACGTGTAAATTACAATTTCAATGACCGGTACTTGTTTACCGCCACCTTGCGGGCCGATGGGAGTTCCCGCTTCCCTTCCAAAAATCGCTGGGGCTATTTTCCGTCTGTAGGAGCGGGTTGGGTGCTCAGCAACGAAAACTTCATGCAGTCGCAGCAGCTATTTGAGACCCTGAAATTACGGGCCAGCTGGGGTCGGGTAGGCAATGACCGCATTCCTTCGGATGCGTTTACGGTAACAGTCACACCTAACCTGGCTTATCCGTATGGGGGAGGCATTGCCACACCCGGCAGCGCCATCACTCAGATCAAAGATCCCAACCTGAAGTGGGAAGTAACCGAAGAGTTTGACCTTGGGCTTGATTTTTCCATGATGAAAGGAAGACTGACGGGTGAAATAGGCTACTATACCAAGAAATCCAAAGACCTGCTGATCAATGTAAAGGTGCCTTCCGTAACAGGTGATGCCGACGGGGTGGTGCTTACCAATGCTGCATCCATCCAAAACAACGGCCTGGAAGTTGCATTGAACTGGCGTGGCAACATTACCGAAGAACTGACTTATAAAGTAGGCGGTAATTTGACACTGAACCAGAACAAGGTTATTGGCCTGAATGGCGGCCAGCCCATTCTGGACGGCGGCGTTGGGGGTAACCAGATCTACACGACCAAAACCGACAACGGCCAGCCCGTAGGAAGTTTCTATTTGTTGAAAGTGCTGGGTGTTTTCCAGAACCAGAGCGAGATTGACAGCTACAAAAACAACCAGGGACAGGTCATACAGCCCAGTGCTTCTCCCGGCGATTTCAAATACCAGGATACCGACGGAAACGGACGAATCGACGATGAAGACCGGATCTTTGCCGGTTCCTACCAGCCCAAGGCGTACTTTGGAATCACGGGCAGCCTGGCTTACAAAGGATTTGACTTTAGCCTCGATGTTTACGGAAACGTGGGCAATCAGGTCTATAACGGAAAGAAAGCGTTTCGGCAAGGGCTGCTCGACAATATTGAGTCTGACATGGCCTATAACCGCTGGACGCCTTCCAACGGCTCCCAAACCGAGCCTGCCGCCAATGGCGGTTTTCTGCCTGCGTCTACCTACTTCATGGAGTCCGGTTCGTTTATCCGCTTGAACAATGTGACGTTTGGCTACACATTGCCACAAACCCTGATGCAACGGATCAAGCTCAAAAGCGTGCGTGTGTTTGTTACCGCACAAAACCTGTACACCTACATGAAGTACAGCGGGTTTACGGCCGAACTACCGGG
Source organism: uncultured Sphingobacteriales bacterium (assembly GCA_963520985.1). GTDB lineage: Bacteria > Bacteroidota > Bacteroidia > Cytophagales > 172606-1 > Xanthocytophaga. The sequence goes on along the minus strand of CAUQTA010000006.1, from coordinate 263,188 downwards.
TGACCCGACCAAGGCGGGAATAGAGCTGAATGCGTATCCAACGACCCGCACTGTTGCGGCAGGGCTAAATGTTAACTTTTAATTCTTGATCAGTCATGAAATCAATTCATATACTTAGTCTTTTCATCCTGGCGGGCACTGTGTTGTTTGTTTCCTGTTCCAAAGACTTTCTGAACGTACCCGTGCAGGGGCAAGCAACGACGGCCACCGATCCGGCATTGGCACAAAATCTGGTGACGGGTGTGTACAACAGCTTGCTGGCCGGAGAAGCTTTTGGCGGAGAAGGAGGCGACACGCACGGCATCAGTTTCATTGCAGCCACCAACATCATGTCGGACGACGCCGACAAAGGAAGTACGCCCAGCGACCAGTCGGCCATTGCTGACATTGACAATTTCACCATTTCGCCTACCAATACCTTCGTTGCTGCTTTATGGAACGGCTACTATACCGGCATTTCCAAGTCCAACCAGGCATTGGCCGCCTTGTCAACGGCTTCTTTGGACGCAACCACCAAAAACCAGTTGATAGGGGAGGTTCGGTTCCTGAGGGGATACTATTACTTTAACCTGGTGCGTTTGTTTGGTAAGGTTCCCAAAGTATTGCGGGTTCCCAAAGATGCCCAGGATGCCAACGAGGATCCTGAATTTCAGACTCGTGCACCCATAGACACTATTTACAATGTCATCATTCAGGATTTGCAATTTGCCGCCACCAACTTGCCGCTTCGCAACAAAGCGGCGGCGGGACACGTAAACAAAGGTGCCGCTCAGACGCTTCTGGCTAAAGTGTACATGTATCGCCAGGATTGGCAGAAGGTGTTTGACCTGACGCAGGAAGTCATCACCTCAGGACAGTACGCCCTGGTGCCGGATTATTCAACCCTTTGGCGGCAAGTGGGCGACAATAGTCCGGAGTCGGTTTTTGAGATTCAGACGGGCCAGTTCAATAACTCCGACTATGGCATTCAGGGGTATTGCACCTGGCAAGGACCACGTGTAGGCGGCAAGGGGGGCTGGACCGATCTGGGTTTCGGCTTTTGTACACCTTCTGCCAATCTGGTCAATGCCTACGAACCCAATGATGTTCGGAAAGCCGCCACCGTCATTGTCATTGACAACAGCGGGCAACACAAAGGAACGGTTCTGTTTGACGGTTTTCGCATTCCCAGTGCCGATTCGGTGCAAAACCTGTATTACAACTACAAAGCCTACCACAGCGAAAACCGACAAGTGGAGTCGTACCTGGGTAACCGGGACCGCAAGCAGAAAAACGTGAAGCTGCTGCGCTATGCTGAAGTGCTGCTCATGAATGCCGAAGCGGCCAACGAACTAGGCCAAACGGGCGTGGCTACCGGCTTGCTAAACGAGGTGCGTACTCGGGCCAAATTGGGGACTACTGGCGCTTCTTCCCAAGCCGATGTGCGCACTGCCATCTGGAAAGAACGTCGCGTCGAACTGGCAATGGAGCACGACCGGTTCTTTGACATTGTACGCCAGGGCAGGGCCGCGCAGGTAATGCAGGCTGCCGGTAAAAACTTTGCGGCGGGCAAAAACGAATTGTTGCCTATCCCTGCGTTGCAGATTGCTCTCAGCGGCGGCCAGCTTGACCAGAATACGGGCTATTAAGCAAGCTGGTGGGTTTTGCCCTTATAAAAGATACTATTTTTTGATAAACCTTAAATCTGAGTTTTTACTTATCACAATTCATCCATTTTTTAACACTTGATACATTATGAAAAAGAAACAAATCTCGCTTGCAATGGCAATCCTGGCATTAACCACTGCAACTGTCTTTACTTCTTGTAAAGATGACGATAAAAAACTGCCTCCTATTGGCGGCTATAATAGTTCTAGTGATATAGCTTCCAATAATTTGCTTGCTTACTGGTCTTTTGACGGTAATAACACAGAAGTTAAATCCAACACTGGCCCTTCCAATACAAGCAACGCTTCTTTTACCACAGGTATAAAAGGGCAAGCTGTGAGCTTAACTAATGGTTTTCTGTTATATCCTACAATTTCTGCTTTGAGTAGTGCCAATGCCATCCCGAGCTTTACAGTAAGCACATGGATTAATACAGATGTGAATGGAGCTACAGCTTCATCTGTATTTGCATTAACACAAGCTACTTCCGCACAAACGGATTGGAATAAAGGCCCAATTAACATGTATCTTGAAAACAACAAACCTGTTTCTACTAAAGATACACTGGTCTTACACAGTGCCTTCCATATTTATTCAAACAATAATTATGATTTAGGCGGTGATAACATCAATGATTTTGGCGTAAGAGAAACTGATTTCAAAACAGTGTTAGGGGCTAATAAATGGGTGCATTATGTAATGGTTTATGATGGATCTGCCTCTACAATTGACTTGTATGCAAATGGTGTAGTCGTTTCAAACAATAAATTCAGAAAAAGAGATAACCAAGGTGTACCTCTTGGTAATATGGTTTTGTCTACTCCAACCCAAGTAGTGATTGGTGGATGGCCTAATACCGCTACTGGATATACCAATTCTAGTGTTCAGCCTTGGCAAGGTTTATACACTGGACAAATAGATGAGATTCGGGTTTACAGTAAGGCTTTGCCAGCTACAGATATTAACGCTTTATACCAATTGGAACTGGCAGGCAGATAATCATTGGAAAGAAATTATAGCTTTTACATTAAACATCTAAGCTAATCTGCTTAGATGTTTAATGTAAAGTAACATTTAAATGAGGTTTTTTTTGATTTTTATTTGAATCTATGTGTATAAGTATAATTTTAAGGTGTTGTTAAGTTACTTAAATTTATACTTATGAAAAAGTTATCCATTTACTTCGTTCTTTGTTTAATTGTATTCTCATGCTCCAGAAAAGAAGAGAGTGTGCAACCGACAGATAATTCAAAACAAGATGCTGTTTTGAATTATATTAAAAGCCTTGGTTTTTCTGAAAAAGATATTCAAGAAAATCATGAGTACTATATCGTAGAAGGAGATATAGCTTTTCCGAAAAATATGACTGTTCCTATTAACGATGTTAAAAGTGGACGAGTAAATCAATTTTACACAGGTAGTCTAGTTAGTGCTAATAATCAGGCAGATATTAAGGTTAGAATTGACAACTCTATGGTTACAGGGACAGATATGACTAATGAAATTACTGCTGCTATAACACAATGGAATTCGATTCCTGATTGTCGAATAAAATTTCGTGTTGTTACCAGTACTCCATATGATATTTTAATAAGGGATGAGAATTTAGGATCAGGTTATTGTGGTGCAGCTTATTTCCCTGTTTCCGGCATTGCTGGTGGTGTTATAAGGATAAATAAAAGCTATATTTCTGGAAATAGTTTTGAACAAAGGAGCCGCACTATTACTCATGAACTAGGTCATACTATAGGCTTTAGACATACTAACTGGTCCTCAATTGAATCCCAAACTGGATACGATGACAATGGCACTTTTGTTAACTCAGTTCCTGTGCCTTATATTGGCGGAACAGATGCTAGTTCTTTGATGAACGGTGGACAGTGTGGAACCGGTGCTATTCAATTATCTAACTATGATAAAATGGCTGCTATAAGGCTTTATCCACTTGCAAATCCACCATTTGGCAGTGACTTAAAACCTGTTTTTCAATTACGTGATATAGCTAATGGAAAAAATGACCGCTTTTATGCGGGTAGTAATGGTATATCTTCAACTTATGGACCTGCAAATAACTACAATGTTAATTTGGTTCTAGAAGGAGTTGCATTTTATGCATATGCAGCGTCGGGAATGTCAGGTTCTATAGTGTTATATGACTTATTAACTGTGTCTAATAATGAATGGCGCTTTTATTGCGGTCCTCCTAGCCCGAGTCCAAGTGGCTTTTATGGAACAGTTCATTTGGCTGGTTACGTATCTACTTATCAAACAAGCGGTAGTGTGCCTATTTATAGATTTTATAATAGTGCTAATAAAGTATATTTATTAACAAAAAATTCTTCGCCTACTCCTGTGGGTTATACGAATCAAGGAATTGCTTTTTATGCTTTTTAATAGTTGGTTCCATGGATATAACAGCTATATATTAAAAATAAGGTTACTAATATACATTTCGTTTATGTGGTTCATTATTCTTAATTGAAAGTGTTACTCTCTTGTGATATATTTTAAATACAGATATATACTATTATAGGGTTAAATACATATTCACAAACATCCGAAGACAACTTGTCTCCGGATGTTTGACTTTATAATCAGGCTGATGGCAGTCTGGGAGGTTTTGCCGTTTCAAAACATACTATTTTACATGGGCTCTATGAAGAACTATCGGATACTTTTGGCTATCGTGATCGGAGCCGGAATCGCTTCCTGCAAGAAGGACACTACGGAAACCCCTGAATCCTTTTTTGCCAACCAGATTGAGGTAGACGGAATCAGCAATTCCCGGTACACCAACATTAAAACCAAACCCACCCTTAAGGTATCGTTTTCGGTACCGATCAATAGTGCCAGTGTTGACAATGCCGTGACATTGAACAGCAGCAACTCCGCTACCCCGCTGGCCTTTGATTTTACCCTTGCCAATGGCGACAGTACGCTGCTGGTTACCCCAAAATCTCCGCTCAACTATCTGACCAAGTATAATTTCACGGTCAGTACGAATTTGCAATCCAAACGGGCTACCGCTTTGAGTTCCAATGTGAATGCCACCTTTGTGACCACGCTGGACACCACCGACAAATTCCCGCGCATCACGGACGATGCCCTGCTGGATTTGGTTCAGAAACAGACGCTGGCCTATTTTTATGATTTTGCGCATCCGGTCTCAGGAATGGCACGGGAACGCAATACCTCCGGTGACATTGTCACCACCGGCGGAACCGGCTTTGGCATCATGGCATTGATTGCCGGTGTGGACCGAAAGTTCATTACCCGTCAGCAGGGCTATGACCAGATCGCCAAGATTACCACTTTCCTGCAAACCAAAGCCACTCCTTATCACGGGGCCTTTGCCCACTGGATCAACGGCAGCACCGGAGCCACCGTTCCGTTCAGTGCCAAAGACAACGGCGCCGACCTGGTGGAAACGTCTTTTCTGATGCAAGGCTTGCTCTCGGCGCGGCAATACTTCAATCAAGCCGGTGAAGCACCACTCCGCACGGCCATCAACGAACTGTGGGAAGCGGTAGAGTGGACCTGGTTTCAGAAAAACAACGAAAACGTGCTGTACTGGCACTGGTCGCCCCAATACAACTGGGATATGAACATGCAAATCCGCGGCTGGAACGAGGCACTGATTGTGTATGTGCTGGCTGCATCATCGCCTACGCATCCCATTTCCAAAGAAGTCTATACCAACGGTTGGGCCCGCAACGGCGCCATGGTCAATAACAAGACGTTTTACGGGGTTAAGCTGCCTCTGGGTTCCGATAACGGCGGACCATTGTTTTTTGCGCATTATTCCTTTCTGGGGCTGGACCCGCGAAACCTGACCGATACCTATGCCAACTATTGGGAGCAGAATGTGGCACATTCCCAAATCAATTATAATTACTGCAAAGCCAATCCCAGAGGATACAACGGCTACAGCGAATCGTGCTGGGGCTTAACGGCCAGCGATGACAACATTTCAGGCTATTCGGCACACGAGCCCAACAACGACCTGGGAATTATTACACCTACCGCTGCCTTGTCATCAATGCCCTATACCCCGGAGCAGTCGATGAAAGCCTTGCGTTTCTTTTATTACAAGCTGGGTGACAAAGCCTGGAAAAACTATGGGTTTGTCGATGCCTTTAACCTGACCAATGTGTGGTTTGCCGATTCGTTTCTGGCCATCGACCAGGGGCCCATCGTGGTCATGATCGAAAACCACCGTTCGAAGCTTCTGTGGAACATGTTTATGAGTTGCCCGGAGATAAAAACCGGATTGCCGCGGCTGGGTTTCCAGCCAATGTAAGCACCTGAATACACAATTGCCGAAAAAGGTAACTTTCATACATCCGGATTCGGTGTAAGAATCTGTCGTAGAGTCAATTGCCAACAGCCCTGACGCGTGTCAGGGCTGTTTTTTTAGGAATAAATCCAATATCTGCAGCTCCCGTCTTTCTGTACGTTTTCGTACTCTTTCAAAAACATACATAAATTAGTAATAGGCTTACAATCAACAGTATAGGCGCGCCAAGCCTTGTATCTTTGTTTCAGAAAGTTGCTCAGAAACGGTTGTGTGTTTCATTTACCAGCTCCAATTGTACCGTCCACTTGCATCCCCCAGATAATTCATTTTTTACATGTTTCACTCCGATTGCAAAAGGACTATGAAAAATTTACTGATGACCGCCGCATTTTTACTGGCTTTTACTGCCCAGGCACGCAAACCCCTGACTCCCCACTGGTACACAGGTGAAATAACATTACGAAATAATCAGGTACTACTATGTGAATACAACTATGATCCGTTTACCGATCTGCTGCAAGTGAAAGAGGATAATCGGGTTAAAATTCTCAACGCCAGACAAATACAGTCGTTTGCCTATTTTGACGATAGTAACAATACGCAACGTTATTTTGTCAGTATGTTCTTCGGCAATCGCTTTCGGAGCAACCGGGTTTTCTTTGAAAAAGTACTGGATGGAGAGCTGACTCTACTGCGTCGGTACAAGTCGGCAACCATTGCACGCAGAGCCCGAAACGAAGCGGAAGAAATCTGGTATGATAGCCGAAATTATTACAATTACTATATCTACAATGAAGAAAAGCTGACCTCTTTTCACGACTTCAAGAAAAAAGGCTTTGGACAGATCATTGCGGAATACAAACAAGCCTTGGAGTCATTTATTCACAGACGAAAGCTGAATCTGAATACCCAGCGCGGTGCTTTTCTGGTGATTAATCAGTATAATGTGTTAAAAGGGTTCCCAGGCTTAAGCGTTTTCTAAAAGAGCGGCAGGTTTTTCCTTTTTAAAACATACTATTTTAACGCGTGTAACGAGGCTTGCAAAGTGTGATTCAAGTTGGGTCTGGTGCGATGTTATTCCCAATAGTTATCTTTCTGTACTTGTGTCACCTGTTCCTTTTTTGCTGCCCTAAAAAGGAACAGGTGACACAAAGACACTTGAAACAAAGAGAAGAATGTTAACGTTTCAGAAACTCCGTTACTCGCGTTAGTAGACTTTACTAAAAACGGCTGCTTCTTTTAAGGTATAACTACACTGGTACCATCTTCTATACTGACTACATACATCTTCAGATCAAGGTCCATGGCCATTTTGTACGCCTTTTGCAGCCGTTCAAACAATTCCTGGGTGGCATCTTTGAGCACCAGGTTGATGGTGCAGCCACCAAAACCGCCTCCCATCATGCGGGCGCCCAGCACGCTGGGCTCGGTAGTGGTGAATGAAACCAGGTAGTCCAGTTCGGGACAGCTCACTTCGTACATGTCGCGCAGGCCGTAGTGAGAGCCATACATCCGCTGGCCAAATGTCTCTAGGTCACCGCGTTGCAAGTCTTCGCAAGCGGCCAGCAAACGTTCGTTTTCCTGCACCACATACATGCAACGCACAAAAATGAGCGGATCAAATTTGCGCTGGTATTGCAGCAGCATCGCTTCGGTGACATCGCGCAGGCTACTCACCTGCGGCTCGAATTGCTGGAGCAATCGAATGCCCGCTTCGCATTCCTGTCGGCGGGTATTGTATTCACTCGATGCCAGTGAATGTTTTACACCCGTGTCGAACAGCACAATCTGGTAGTCGTTCAGCTGCAAAGGAAAATATTCGTATTCCAACGAACGGCAATCGAGCCGGATTACCTGGTTTTTTTGTCCGAATGCACTGGCAAACATATCCATGATGCCACACTGCAGACCCACAAATTCATTCTCTGATTTTTGGGCCATTTTAGTCAGCGTCATCCGGTCCAGCTCAATGCCAAACAACTGACTGATGCCCCAGCCGGTGGCGCACTCCAGGGCAGCCGACGACGACATGCCGCCGCCTGCAGGCACATCGCCACTGATGATGCAATCAAATGCCGGAATGGTATGCCCGGCCTTGCGAAACTGATCGATCATGCCCAGCAGGTAATTGGGCCAGCCTTTATCGGATGGTTTCAAGGTGTCAAGCGTAGTTGTGTATTCATCCGCAAAGTCGGCAGCCATCCAGTGGCAGGTGTCGTCCTTACTGGCCGCCAGTGCTATCCAGACGGCTTTGTCGGTGGCTGCCGGCAATACAAAGCCCTGGTTGTAGTCGGTATGTTCGCCAATCAGATTGATGCGTCCCGGAGAACGAACGATCAAAGGGTTCTGTCCAAAACGTTCATTGAATAACTGGTTCAGGTGCGCCGCAATATGCATAGAAAGGTATTGTGCTAAAAAGAATGTAAAAATGAGAAACAGGTCGCAAACATAAGCCGCCTCAGGGGGAAGACCAAGAAAAAAATCTTCATTTTAGGCAAATTCCAAGTCATGGAATCCATTTGCTTGATTTAAGCATAAAAGAAATGTATATTTGAGAGTAAACCACGTCTCAACCCATTTTGTCCTATGCGGATATCTCCTAATCCCGAGCAAGCATCAACCCATGCATTGAGTTTTGCTTTGTTGAAGGATAGCTTTTATCAGTCGAGTAATGTGCAACGCAATACTGTGGCTGCGCTGGAAAATTATGTGTTACGCAACCTGCCGCAGCAGCGGAGTTGTGTGGTCATTGGGTGTCGGGAGATTTTTCTTGCCGTACATCTGGCTAAGTTTTTTCCGGCTATGATCGCCGTGGAAGAAAACGCCTCGACCTTGGCCGAGATCACGGCTCAGCAACCCAAAATAGTCGCTTGCCAGATTGAACCGGACGATTTTAAGCTGATTGGCCGCACCGACCTGATCCTGGTGGCGCATTTGCTGCAGTCGCTGGGTGCCTGGCTGGAAACGCCTGAAGAACGCAACCACCAGCGCATGGCCTTTATCCGTCATTACCTGGGCTCGCTGGAAGAGGGCGGCATGCTGGTGCTGATGCAGAACCGGACCCAGAACAATTACAAGCAACTGCTTGAATACCTGGAAGTTACTCCGTCTGAAGAATCCGGAAAGCTTTTTGAACAAATTAACAAACAGTTTTCAGCGGAGCATTACCTGTTTCCGGTTGAGGTAAATACGCAGCGCCCCGAAGACATGGTGCAGGCACTGAACTACCTGATGAGTGATGACCACAACTGGTCAGGTAAAATAATGCCATTGCAAACCTACGTGCAAACCTTGCAGCAACTGGATGGCAATTATTACTTTAATTACGAAGGAGAAATCATCATTCTGCGCAAGCAGGAGGCTTGAGAGGCTTTGACGTTTTGAAAGATACTATTTTTGTCCGCTGATTGAAACGGGTTTTAGGGATTGAACGGATTGCAGGTTTTGGTGTTTTTCTCGATACTATTTTTGATGATGCAAATTGTAAGGCGACTGGCTGGTCGCCCTTATTCGTTTCAAATCTAGTCAATTCTTTGGGGAAGCAAGGCGATCTGCTAGTTGCCTTACTTTATAATCCGGTTTAGACAATAGCAAAGATGATAGTATCAGCCAGTAAAAAGCGGGCTGGCCTCTTTCTTTGGCGAGGGGCGGGCATTGACTTCGTCGAATCTTCGATTTCAAAGGTAGTGTACTTTTTTGGACAAGCAAAAAAAAGGAACAGGTGTGACAAATACAGAAATGATAAGGTGCTTGAAAGTCCGTTATTCATTTTATAGAAAAACGATTTTATCAGAAAGCCATATATGTATACAGGCCAATTCCCGTGCCCAACAGGCCCAGCATAGACATCAGACCAAAGAAAACCCACTTGGTTTGAGGACGGTGAATGACCAACGCAACGCCGCCCATCACGATGCACAATTGCAGAAACAACGAGGCTGTATCGTACATGTCGCCTATTTTTCCGAGGGTTTCGCCTTCGATGTCCCATTCCTGCGCCCCAATAATCTGGCCCATTTTGCCGTCTTTGGCCTGCACCCAGTTTTTCTCACCTACGGTTGCCGATCCCCGAAAAATTTCGTCTTTCTCTAATTCGTAGCGGTCCACTTTTTGTTTCAGGCTTTTCAAACTCTGGCTCAGCGCAGCGGTATCGGCTGCCCTAACCGAATTGGCTTTCAACAGGATTTCCAGCATGCCGATTTGACCTTCCACCAGGCTTTGCTTGATGCCTTTGGACTGATACCACTGGTACGCCGACGCTTTTTCGTTGAGGGCCTTTAACTCATCGCCGCCCGCCTGACCAGCACCGATTTGCACTACTGCCAGCACGGATGCAAAAATGGATAAAACTAAACCGCAAATGACTTCAAAACGATTTTGAAGAATGTCTTTGTTCATAACTACTGCGAACGGTTGGTGTCAGATTTGCGGGTAAATGTAGAAAAGTCGGTAGTGCCATTTGTTACCAAATGGTACAGGACTGCACACACGTAAGTTTGGGATTCACTTTATCTCCAAACAAGATTTTTAATTTCTGTATGTGCCGTTTTTTAGGCTGATGGCACAAAAAAAGAGTCACCTGTGCAAACAGGCAACTCCAGAATAGTATCTTTCCAAAAGCAAAAACCCCGGAGTGACTTAGCCGTTTACAACCAACTCTTTCTGTTTTTTATCGTGTACGGCTTCGGCCAGCCAGAGAAATTCCTTGGCAAAATTGTCCAGACTTTTGCGGAAACTTTCGTCCAGCAGATTGCCTTCTTCGTCAAAGCGTTGCCCCAGGCTGGAGACCAGCAACATGTGGGGTGCCACAAACGCAAACAAAGCCGGAATGAGTTGCTGCATTTGCATGGCTGCCCGCATGCCACCCAGCCCACCGGTAGTGACTGTGACAATGCCGATGGCTTTTTTGGCAAATTCGGTTTTGTTGTACGTATCCACCATGTTTTTTAGGGCAGGCGTATAGCTGCCGTTGTACTCAGGCGTGACAAACAGAAATGCATCGGATTTTTGCAGAATACCACCCAATTCGAGGATCGCCTGCGGCGGTTGGGGGTGCCGGTGAATGACTTCTTCAAAAAGCGGCAACGGATACTCCGCCAGATCGGCAATAGTAATCTGCAGGTTGGCGTACTGTTGGAAATATTTTTCGAGCCCCAGCGCTACTCGGTGCGACTGCCTGCCGATACGCGTACTGGCCGATACAATGGTTAGATTCATAGTGGAATTTTGTTCAGTGGATAAAGTCAAAAGGTAAATCAGGGCAAGTTCCCTGAATTACCTTTTGAACTTAGAACAGCCCTAAAAAGTTTCGAATTGGTTCAGGTGGCCGACTGAGTAGGCTGCTTGGAGGCCAGAATATGCTGGATATGCTTGATCTCATCTTCAATAATGGTATGCGGCATATCCGGATAAATCTTGGCATTGACATGGGCGCCCATCTGTTTGAAAACCTCGGCAGTTTCGAGTACCCGGTTTTTGGGAATGTGCGCATCGACGTCGCTACACCCCAGAAAAACCGATGTACCCGCCAGACTTCCTTCGTAATCACGTGGCGTACCCGGCGGGCCGATCAGCCCACCGCTGAGCCCAAAAACCCCACCATACGTGTTGGCGTTGCGGGCGGCAAACTCCAGGGACAAACAAGCCCCCTGCGAAAACCCCAGCAGGTAAATGTTTTCCGTACGGATGCCATTGTATTGCACCTGTTCCACCAGACTTTTCAGCACACTCAGGGCCGAAGTAAGATAGGGCTCGTTTTGCTCAATGGGCACCAGAAATGAGTAAGGGTACCAGGTACTGTCAGTGGCTTGCGGTGCCAGAAATGCCATGTTCGGATGCGCGAAATAAGAGCTCAGTCCCATGATATTTTGTGCCGAGGCACCCCGCCCATGTACCAGAATCATTACCCGTTCGGCTTCTGACAACGAAGCGCCACTTTTGAGGTAATTGCTTGCTTGATGAATCATATGAGTGAAGAGAGTTGAATTGAATAGAAAAACGTACGGACACTGGTGCAGAAATGGTAGGTTTTGGGTTTTGTATGGCTACTATTTGCAAACGGCATCTGGGATACTATCCAAACCACTGTTCTCAAAAAAATCATTATTCCTGAATTTTCAGTGTAATCGGTTCCAGGTGTTTCTCGATTTCGGCGCGGCGCGGTTCGTACCAGGCCGGTAATTTCAGATGTTCACCCAAATGACTAACCTCTTCGTCTACCGCAAATCCGGGAGGATTGGTGGCGATTTCAAATAAGATTCCACCGGGTTCCCGAAAATAGATCGAATGAAAATAGTTTCTGTCCTGCACCGTAGTGGGACCATAATTGGCTTCCAGCAATTTTTCCCGGATCTCCAGTTGGGTAGCATCGCTATCGGTGCTAAAAGCCACGTGGTGTATGGTACCGGCCCCTTGCAAACCCCGCAACGCAGTTGGGTTATAGAGCACATCTACTATATTACCGCTGCCGCCCAGCCCGGCTTCCAACCGGATTCGGTTTCCTTCTTCGGCTACCAGACGGTGCTGCATGGTTTCAGTAAGTAACTTAACCGTTTTGTCGGCCAGGTTTTCGTAGAGCGTCACATGGTGAAAACCCCTGATCGATTTGTCTGCCGGAATCACACCATTGTCCCAGCCTGCACGTGTATCTTTATCGGTAGCCACCAACTCAATGCCAAGTCCGTCAAAGTCTTCAAACTGAAGCACCATTTCGTCAAACCGTTTTTCGGGTTTGCCAAACGCAATGTGAAACTTAGTAAGCCGGTCCATCCAAAAACTTAATGCGGTCAATGGAATGGAAAAAGCCGTGTAGGTCATCTGGTTTACACCTTTGCGGCCTCGGGTCAAGCCACTGTAAGGAAAAAAGGTCATGATGGAACCCGGATTGCCCACTTCATCGCCGTAATACAAATGGTATACATCAGGTGCGTCAAAATTGATGGTTTTCTTTACCAACCGTAATCCGAGGATGCCTGCATAAAAATCAACGTTTTTTTGAGGGCCGCTTGCCAGCGCAGTTACGTGATGCAAGCCATTAACAAGTGTGTTCATAAATGTGTGTAGTTTATTAAGTATGTAACAACATATACTGTTGATACAATTAATAGTCCGTTTTGGAAAGCCTACTCCCCATTCTGCCAAACTCGGGTTTAACCCAGATAAACACGTATTTATCCAAGATTGACTGCCAGGGCATCTGCCAAAGCGTCAGGACAAAAACGGCATGGATTGATTTACAGCTTGTTTTGTTCATTTTCGATTACTTTTAGCAACGCATCAAACGAACCCTGATGGGCCTGTACGAGTTTGATCAGGTGGGTTGTCGGACTATCCGGATGTTTTTCACTGAAACGTTTGAACTCAGCCAGGCTTTCGGGATAGATTTTTCCCGTTTGTTCATCAACCACCGGCGTATTGACCATACCTATCAAATAAGTATGCTGATAGCTTTTGTAAATTGTTTTGGCTTTCTCCATCAACTTGCTATTGGGATATTGCCTGAGGAAATTTTCCCAGGTAAGGATGCGGTCCCCGAGTTCTTCAAACGAAATAACCAGCCCGGCATCGGCACTGTAGAGCTTTTCGTCTTCTTTGGCGTTGATTTTCAGAAATTCCCGATAATCCGGCGTGACGTAGTTTTCAAAAATCTCCAGAAAATAACGCGGCTTCGGGCGAATCTCTGTCATTCCTTCACCGATTTCCCAAAATTCGAGCCCGGCTTTATCCAGCAACTGTTGGGTGGGTTTTACCGAATCGGGGAGTACTATTTTTTCGGTTTTCTGATCGTAATATTCTACGTATTTGACCAGAACATTTTCTTCCAGGCTGTCCAGCTGATTCAATAAAGCGTAGGTTTCTTCTTGGCTGGCTTCATACAATTGATTGGCTGCTTCCGGAGTGGCTGATTTTAGCTTTGCTTTCAGTTGGTTTTGCTGCCCAATCAGTTGATGGACTACCCGTTGGGTAGGCGTAGCATCCGGTTCTATCGATTTTTCGGTCAGTGCTGTATCGGCGACTGCAGCGTTTGTCTGATTTTCTGTTTGCTGTGTAGAGGTACAGGCACACAAGAGAAGTGCCAGACTAAGTAAAAATTGGTTCTTCATAAAAACGGTGGTATCCACTCCTTGAAAAAGGCGATTGGAGGATGGCAGGTTTTGTTTGTTGAAAAGGTACTATTTATTTTGATATAAATTGTACTTTGTTATGATTTTATTGAAACTAAAGTGTAAGAGCGCTATTTTGCTTCCAGTGCTTGTTGCAAATCGGCAATAAGATCATCAGGATGCTCAAGCCCTACAGACACGCGCAGCAGGTTTTCGGGCGAAGTGCTGGTAGGGCCTTCTACCGAATAGCGATGTTCAATCAGACTTTCGACACCGCCCAGGCTGGTTGCCTGAATGAAAAGCTTGGTGTGTGAGGCTACACGCAGAGCTTCGGCTGCATCGCCTCTGACCTGAAACGAAAGCATACCTCCGTATCCATTGATCATCTGTCGGCTGGCAAGGGCATGGCTGACATGTGTTTCCAATCCGGGATAGTGAACGGCCTCAACGTTGGGATGCGAAGCTAAAAAACTGGCTATTACCAAGGCACTGGCCGACTGTGCCTTGACACGCAACGGGAGTGTTTTGATGCCGCGGGTTACCAGCCAGCATTCAAAGGGGGAAGGAACCGCCCCGCCCAGCGACTGTATCTTTTTGATTCGGTCGGCTAAAGTGGCATCTTTGACCACTAAGGCGCCACCCAGCACATCGCTGTGTCCACCAAAATACTTGGTGGTCGAATGTTGCACCAGGTCGGCTCCAAGGGTGAGAGGGCGTTGCAAAACAGGCGTGGCCCAGGTATTGTCAACCCCACACAATGCGTCGTGTTCATGGGCGAGTTGGGCAAGAGCGGCAATATCGGTAATCTTCAGTTGCGGATTGGACGGGGTTTCGAGCCAAACCAGCTTCGTATTGGGGCGAAATGCCTGCCTGACCACTTCCAGATCGGTCATGTCAACACGGGTAACTTCCAATCCCCACGGACCGAAAACATCGGTCATCAGTACACCAGCGGCAAAGTACGCATCGTCACCCAGCAGCACATGGTCGCCAGTTTTTAGTATTTGCAGCGCAGCGGCAATGGCTGCCAATCCCGATGCAAAGGCAAATCCGTGGGTTCCTTCTTCCAGCACCGCCAGGCTTTGCTCCAGCAACTGCCGGTTTGGATTGCTGGCACGCGAATACACAAAGTTTTTGGGATAGGTACCGTCATCACCCCGCTCAAAGGTGGTCGATAGGTAAATAGGGGTTGCTACGGCAGCTGCATTTTCATCGGGCAGGTGCGTACTGCGAATGGCAAGTGTCTCAAGATGCATGGAAAACAAGATTTGTTGACGAAAGATGTATCTAAATGGACCAATAAAAAATAGTATCTTTGAAAATGACAAAACCCACCGATGCTTTCATGGCCTAGGCGGGCGAATATACGAAAACTTGAATTGTCGGACGGGGGAAAAACAAAAAAGCCTGTCCGTATTCAGACAGGCGCGAGTAGGAGGTGGCTCGTATATCCTTAATGGTTCGTTTTTTTATCCTTAATCGCATCCCGGCGGTCAGAACGGACGTCTTTCTGGTCTTGACGCACTTCTTTGCGGTCCTGGCTCCGCTTTTTCCTATCCTGATGCAGCTCCTTGCGGTCATGCTTGGCCTCGGCCACATCGCCATTGGCCCTGTCTTTTTTCACTTCGCGTCGGTCGGCACGCACTTCTTTGGTATCCTGGCGCACTTCCTTTTTATCTTGTCTTACTTCGCGTTTGTCCTGTCTGATTTGCTGGTACTCTTGTTTCAATTCCTGGGCAGAAGCCATTCCTGCCAATGAAGCGAATGCAACTGCTAAAGCAAGCGTAGTCAATTTTTGGGTTAGTTTCATATGTGGCTTTGGGTTTTGTGTTGTCAAAAGATGCTATTCTGGGGCATTGCGGTTCTTGGATGCGAGTAACTGCAAGGCTTAATACCGGCAATAGAAAAAAGCAGATCTTCTTTGTAAAGCACCGGAAGTAGCTGCGCCTCAGAGAGTGGCTGAAAATCCAATGGCCAGTGCCGTTTTTGCTTGCCGGAGGATACTATTTTCTGTAGGGACTGGAACGTCGCTGGTATCCATTTGATGTAAGCTTCCTGTGAATTCAATAAAAAAGCCTGTATCCAACAGGAAGCAGGCTTTTATGATTCGGAAAAATCCTCTATTGTACGAATTAGTTTACCACATCGTGGTGGTCTCTGCGGCGATTGCGACGGTCAGAGCGCAAGTCACGGTGGTCGCGGTGTTTGTCCCTTTTGTCGCGCCGCAAATCGCGGCTGTCGCGCCGAGCTTCGGCTAGGTCGCCGTTCTTGACATCTTGCCTGACTTCCTGCTTGTCCGAACGAATTTCGCGTCGATCCCGACGAATTTCTCTGCGGTCGCCACGTACTTCGCGTCCATCATGCCTAACTTCGGACGCAGTTTGTGCAAAAGTGGTTGCGGTCATTGCTACCGCCATGGCTGCTATCACAAGAGTCCCTATTTTTTGAGCTAGTTTCATAGTCACGTGTTTTTGTTTTGTAGAGCAAAAATCTTTTTGTTTGCATTTCTTTGATGCTTCAGGCAGGCAAAGGTTTAATCCGTAACACAAAAATGTTACGGGCAAGCAAAAAAATAACGGGAGGTTATCCTCCCACCGACAGAATCGTTCATGAAAAATAAAGTTGTTATCATTACCGGCGCATCGTCGGGCATAGGCAAGGCACTGGCCGAAGCATTTGGGAAAGCCGGAACCCGAATTGTCATTACAGGTCGTAATCAGGGAAATCTGCTTGAAACCTCTCAACAGCTGACGGCTCAAGGCATTGACAACCTGCCGGTTGTAGCCGATGTGAGTGTGGAGGAAGATAACCAGCGCATGGTTGACGAAACGCTGAAAAAGTACGGACAAATTGATGTGCTGATCAACAATGCCGGAATATCAATGCGTTCACTTTTTGAAGACGTGGACCTGAGCGTGATTCGCAAGGTAATGGACATTAATTTTTACGGTACCGTGTATGCCACCAAATACTGCTTGCCCCATATTCTGAAAACGAAAGGCTCCATAGTGGGCATTTCATCCATTGCCGGTTTCCGCGGCCTGCCCGCCCGAGCCGGGTATTCGGCGTCTAAGTTTGCAGTAAACGGTTTCCTGGAAGTGCTGCGCACTGAGATGTTGCATCGGGGCGTGCATGTGCTTACGGCTAGTCCGGGGTTTACCGCTTCTAACATTCGCAATACGGCCCTTACCAGCGACGGTTCGGTGCAAGGAGAATCGCCACGTGCGGAAGAGAAAATGATGACCGCCGAAGAATGTGCCGAACATATATTGCAAGCCGTAAAAAAGCGGAAAAAAGTACTGATTCTGACCGGACAAGGCAAACTGACCGTTTTCCTGAACAAATGGTTTACGGGTTGGATGGACAAAATCGTCTACAATGTGATGGCCAAAGAGAAAGATTCGCCTTTTCAGAAGCGGTAACCCGCTGAGGAACAGTGGCGGTTCTTTTGAGTAAGATTCGCTAATGTTTTCAAATAAAAGTTGAGTATAAAGGTTACAAATACCAGGGTTTGCTCACTAATGACAGTATGTATTTCAAAACGGCTGAGTTCTAGTGATTTAATTTGGCCGGATTGGAGTAGACAAAAGTTCAATACAGAAATACTGGCGTAGCCGAAAAGCCTTATAGAGTAGGAAAATCTAACTTATCAAGAAACCGTGAATTCGAATCAACCTGTGAATCCGCAACCATCCGCTGCTTTTATTGGCGCGTCTTGGGTTGCACTGTTAGCTGGCGTTGTTGCATACAATGTCGGATTGTGGAATGCCCAAATGTCTTTGAACGAAAAGGGTTATTATTTTACCGTGTTAATGTATGGTTTGTTTTCAGCCGTATCGGTGCAAAAAAGCGTTCGGGATCGGTTGGAAGGCATTCCGGTAACCAATATTTACTATGGCCTGAGTTGGTTTTCGACATTGCTGGCCGTCTTGTTGCTGGTAGTAGGTCTATGGAATGCCACACTTACTCTGAGTGAAAAAGGCTTCTACGGAATTTCGTTTTTGATGAGTTTGTTTGCGGCCATTGCTGTGCAGAAAAACACCCGTGACATGCAGCGCTTTGAGCGAAATAATCCAGAAGCGTAATCGACCAATGACTAGTAACAAAAAAGCAGACACTGATGTGTCTGCTTTTTTGCTTTTGAGCCAATCGATGGCTCAGAAATAGTATCTTTTCAAACGTAAAAACCCGGAGAGCCTAGGCGTTGGTTGTGGCTTCTTGCTTGCTGAGTATTTTGCTGTCAACGTAAAAAGTGCCAAACGGAATAAACGAAGCCAGCAGCACTTTCCAGGTGACGGATGTGAATTTCCAGCGGTATTCGATGGTGGTCTGGATGGTTTGCAGCACAAAGAGAATGAACAGAATGCCATGAATTTGTCCGACAATTTTGACCATTAACGGATTGTCTAACATGTATTTGATGGGCATGGCGATGAAAAGCAAAATCAACAGTGACGTACCTTCCAGAAAACCCAATAAACGCAAGCGACCGAGGGGAGTTACCAAATATTTCATCATAACGTACGGAGTAAAGGACGAGTAGCCAATGGTGAAAATGGCCACGGAATGGCAACAAAAATAAGCAACAAAGCGATTGAAAACCAGAAAAGCATGGTTTTAAACTTTTCAGCATCCGTTGGTTTTCGTTTGGCTAACGCCGAACCTATGGTCAGTACCACAATGGCGGTCAGCATCAGAAGCAAATGAATGAGGCTGAAAAACGAAATGGGTAAGTTGTGAATGGCATCGGCTCTGTTTTTCCAGAAATACTGCGTCAACGGACTATACGAATACACCAAGATGCCCAAAACCAGTTGGATGTGTGCAAAGGTAGCCGTCCAATGGCGCAAGGAGTTGTCAGTTTTGGTAAAATTGGCTTGTTGTCGGTAACCGCGCCACGCCCGGAGGATGGCTGCTACCAGACTCAGCAACACCAGCCAGCGTACCCACGAATGCAATGCTAAAATCAGAGGAAAAGATGACATGAATTTGTATGGATTTTACAAATGCAAAATTCGGAGCTAGGGTGATTGGGTGTTAGGATGATTGAATCCTGTTTTAGGACATTTCAATCTTTTTGCGAAATTGCTGGGGAGTCATGCGCTGGTGTTTTTTAAATAATCTACTGAAATAGGATTGATCAAAGATACCGATTTCAGCGGCTACTTCATTGATGCTGAGCTCGGTTTGATAAAGCAATGCTTTGGCCTCAGTCATCAGGGCTTCGTCAATCCATTGCGTGGGCGACTTGCCCGTGTTTTGCTTGATTACTTTGTTGAGGTGATTGGGGCTGACATGCAGCATGGCGGCGTAGTCGGTAACGCGGTGCTGGGTCCGGACATGGAGCGAAATTGCCTCCTTGAATTGATTGACGAGCCTGCTGGAACGAGATTTGGTCGCATCGGTCAACGAATGATAGCATTGATTCAGTTCGTACAGAAACGCTGTCAGATAGGCTTGCACCAGATTGGTATTTTTCAATCCGTTGCTGGCATATTCGAAGAAGATTCGCTCCATGACCTGTTGTACGAATTGGGACTGTTGTCCATTGGGCTGTATCCTCGGATTGCCCCATACGTTCAGGAAATCGAAGGTTTGCAGCAATTCTTTTTTGCCAAACTGACTGAGCAGAAAGTCGTTGTGAAATCCGCAGATGTAGCCTTCATTCACGTCATGATTGGAAAATGAGTACAATATGCCTGCCGGTACAATGAGGCATTCCCCTGCGTAAACGGTGTAGGTGTCGCTGCCTATGGTCATAATCGCTTCGCCGTGAGTCAGATAAATAAGCGTATGGATCGTTGACCGCAGCGGTGGAACTGGCAACTTGATGGTACGCAGCATTTCCTGCACCCTCACCATAAAAAACGACCCATAATGAGGCTTCAGCAACGGCTCTATTTCCGCTTCCATGAATTTATGGCGAAACGCCTCGGTATTGTACGTTCGGATTTTTTCGGCTGACATAGGAACCGCTAGGATATCCCCAAAAATAGTATCTTTTCAAACACAAAAACCGCCTGCATAAAAAAGTCTCTCCACGAGAAGAGACTTAAAACGCACCAAATGATACGTTTGCCCAAACCAAAAGTCCTTGTTTTATTCTTTTGGTTTGAGCAAACGAACATCGTAGACTCCACCTGCCAGCGAATTAGGATGAGCTACGAACTTGACGGTTAGCTTGTTATCTTTGCTTTTCAGCAATACATCTGTCGGGATCGGATAATCCACGGTAAAGAAAGAATCCCCACGGCTCCCGTTGAGTGTTTGTGTCGCCACCTTCACATCGTTAATCAGAATGTCAAACGTACGGTCCTTGTCCAATCCCGAATAAGTAACTTGCAACGCATTGGCCTGGCTGTTTTTATTGGTTAAAACATAGCTAAACCAGCCCGCCGCGTGTCGCCAATGACGGTTTTTGAAAGTGCCCGATTCGGTCTTTTCGCCTTTGAAAAAATGGTCCGACTCCGGTTGTTGTTCCCCAGGATAAACCTTGTCTACCGTGCGTTTTTCGTCTTTGTTGTAAGTCGATTCTTTCTGGGCTAGCATCTCTTGCATAATACCAATGGAATCTTTGCTCGTGATGGGCCAATACACCACATAGCGGGCATCGTGGAGGCGGAAGAAAGGAATGAGTTGCAGGGGTTTGTACTTTTCCGGATATACTATTTCGGATGGCGAATACGTAAGCGGTTGATTGGCAATGGGTTTCAGCTGGCTTGTTACCTCTTCCGGATTACTTACCAACAGTGGCGTCTCTTCTAATGGATACAGTTTTCCTTTCGCTACGTGTCCCATGCGGCTGTCATCGGCCCAAAGCCCGGATAGGTCGGCCGAGTCGGTTTTGGCAGCCAGCAAAATGGGCCCTTGAAATACCGCATAGTAAGGTGACTGATCGGCTAGCTGTTCCACATGCAGAGTCATCGGCAGACGAACTTCCACAACATCGCCTGTTTTCCATTTACGCGTAATCGATACATACGACCCCGGTTGGCCGATTAGGGTTTGGGGCTTTCCGTTGAGAAGAATCGTCATTTTTCCAGCAGCTACCCACGAAGGGTAACGTACTTTTAAGGTAAATGCGGTGGGCTTCTTAACTTCCACCTGAAGTTTGGTTGTTTCACTATCCGGAAACTGGGTTTGTTGGGTTAGTTTTAGTTTTTTCTCTTTCCAGGAAAGTACAGAAGGAATAAACAGGTTGACATACAGTTCGTTATCAGTATGGGCGTAAATCATTTCACCATATTTGGCGTGGTTTTCAAGTCCCGACCCTACGCAACACCAAAATCCTTGCAGCGGCTGCGAATACACCCGGTAATGCTGAGGCCGCATGGGCGTAAAATACACAAAGCCGCCCCGATCGGGATGTTGCGAAGACAAAATATGGTTATATAATCCTTTTTCGTAATAATCGATGTAGGCAACGTCAGGCGAGGTTTGGTATAAACTCTCGGTGAGTTTCAGCATGTTATATGTATTGCAGGTTTCGGGACCTTCCACACTGGTCAGCATCGACGAAAAATCGGTAGTCGGATGAAAATGTTCTCTGACGCTGTTGCCACCAATCGCCACCGACCGATGCTGCACCACCGTTTCCCAGAAAAACCGGGCTGCTTCGGCGTAGGCTTTATCACCACCCAGATCCGCAATGCGTTTAAAGCCAATCACTTTGGGTATTTGCGTATTGGCGTGCATGCCTGTGAGCTTGTCTTCGTCATGGGAGAGGGGAGTCAAAATGGCCTGGTGCGAAAATCGCTTTGCCAAGTCGAGGTATTTCTTCTGACCGGTAATGGAGTACACATCCGCAAAAATCTCGTTCATGCCACCGTGTTCAGCTTTGAGCATTTGCTGCATCTGTTCGTCCGACAAATTGGCAACCAGGCCCACTGCCCAATCCGAGAGTTTGACGAGCATTTCTTTGGCTTTGTCGTTGTGGGCATACCAGTAGGCATCGCGCAAACCGGCGTATAGTTTGTGAATGTTGTACCAGGGTACCCATTTGCCATTTACCGAAAAGTTGCTGATATCCAGCTTGCCCTGAGCCACTTGTTGCCACATGGCGGCTCCACCGGGCGTTCCTCCAATATACCCGTTGCCATTTTTATCCTGGCACCGCTTCAGTTCATCAATCATGTATGTGAGGCGTTGCTGCATTTCGGTATTGCCCGTAGATGTATACATCAAAGCCAGTGCCGTCAGGTAATGACCGCCCACGTGCCCGTCTAGTCCGGTATTTTCCCAGTTTCCGTAACTGGCAGCTTTGGGTGTTAGCCCGGCTTCGCGCAGAAATGGCGAAAGCAGTCGGTCGGGCTCCAGGGCAAGTATGTAGTTTAAATCGGTTCGTTCGGCTTGTTTGAACGGACTATCCAGCAAACGCACGTCATCTAGTGGGAAGCGCGAAACGGGAGTTTGTGCAACCAATGGAGGCAGCAATGCTATTAGTCCAATCCATGTACAGATGATTTTCTTCATGATTAACAAATGGCTTGTATTCAATTACGTTGACTTATTGTTTAATTGTGTTTTTGTGACACATTTTGAGACAAAATTTAACAGTCGGTTAAGACTGTCGATAACGGGCAAGCAGGATAATACCCAAATATACCCGTTTTGAATTAAAATGTAAAGGAAGTTATGTTTTTTTGAACTATATCGAGTCGATAGCTACGAAAAATAGTATCATTTCAAAAGGCAAAACCCCGCCAACGAACAAGCTGGTAATTTTTAGACTAGAGTTTTGTTCTAGCCGATTTCATGTGGCTAAAAATCAGCCACACATTGACAAGTGCCAAAAGCATAAAAAATCCGGGAATGTACGGAGGTTTGATTTTGAGAGGCAGCACCTCTGCGGGTACATTAGGATGCAAATGGACATACGTGCCAGTGGCCATAATGATCCCGACAGCGAAAGAAGCTATTAATAATGTGCGAAAATAGGTTTGTGGTGAGAACTTGACTGCCTGGATTAATAGAATTAGAAAAGCCGTTCCTGTTACAACTTCGCCGACAATACCCAATAAATAGGAAAAATGACTTAATCCGCTAGCTGTAATCTGAACGGTATACCAGCCCTTGAATGGTGGAACTAACTTAAGTACGCCAAATGCAAACATGGAAATGCCTAGAAACCAGGAAATGGGCCGTATCAGATTCATAAGAGCGGAAGAAGATAGAGTGAAAGCAGGTGATGCAAAGATAGTGAGTAGTAGTGAAACCCTCTTATCCGAAGCAAGTAAATACTTACTCAGAATGAGAAAATCAGGTGGTTTTAGGCTAGGTAATCCTATAAACAAATAGCCACACGTATTTATCACCAAAAGCGACAGATACGTGTGGCTAAACTAAAAAAACTCGTTGCTATTATTCGTCTTCTTGAAGGGTTACATTGTGCTTTTGGGCAGCTTTCTTAATCCGCTCTTTAATCGTCTTTACTTCTGCCGCATCGTATTTGGCTGCATTGTCTTTGTGGTTAATGTAACTCCAGGCGGCACGAACATGCTCCGGCGTATCCACCGGATACTTTTTGTTGGTTGAATCGGCATATTCCACATCGCCATATTTGTGCTCGCCTTCCGAAGGACGAACATCTTCTCTCCGCGCAATTTTTGTGTCTTTCATAGGATTCAAGTTTTGATATTATACAGAGAATGCATCAACAAATGGGAATTCAATGCTAAAAGCAGGTTTTCTGATTCCTTTGTCAATCAATGAATTAACTGTAAAATTTCACGCCTCTAACACAAAAATCAGGAAATGGAGTGGTTCAAAAATTAGAAGAGAAGAAACCGATACTTTATTTGCGAACGAATTTCCACAAATAGGCAGCAGTAAGAAAATAGTAGGAATACAAATGCAAAAACCTGATGCATTCAGAGAATCTCAAAAAGCTGAATGTTATTTCCACACGTATCATCGAGCACTGCCAGCTTGGTGGGGCCCATCAACGTAGGTGGCATGCTAAAAGAAACGCCCGACTTTTGTAACCGTTGGTATTCGGCTTCTACATCATCCACTTGAAACGCCACCAACGGAATGCCTGCCTGAAACAACGCCTGCTGGTAGGTTTGCGCAGGGGCAAATGCTGTCGGTTCGAGTACAAGTTCTACACCGTCTGATTCGTCTTTGGCTACTACGGTTAGCCATTTGTGTTCGCCCATTGGAATTTCTGTTTTCTTGACAAAGCCCAGAATCTCAGTGTAAAAAGACAATGCTTTTTCCTGGTCGCTTACCAAAATGCTCATTAGTTTAACTCTCATGGTTGATGGGTTTAGTGAACCATAAAGTTGAAAAAAGTGGCACGGGCGGGCATATCGAAAATTGCTTTTTTTGATAATTGATAGGACTACTCCCTGTGTATTTTTTAAACGTGAGGGAAAAGGAGGAAGGACTATCCCAGCCAATCTGATAGCAGGTGTTATGCACTTTTTCGCCTGCCAATAACAATTGCTTGGCTTGCAACATGCGTTTTTCAATCAGGTATCGGTTGGGTGTGCGACCGTAGTAGTGCTTAAACAACCGAATAAAATGAAATCTGGATAAACAAGCAACCTTTGCAATGGTTTCTACTGAGAGCGGGTTGTGAAAGTTTTGATCTATGTATTGTTTAGCTTTTACCACCTGCCCCAATCGTTGCTGATCACTAAAGCATTGCGCTGAGATAGTTGCTACTTGACTGGCAAAATAAGTGGTGTGCTGCATAGGCGGTTTTTGAGTTTTCTAACCTATTATTTGGTGGTTGATGTGTTCAGTAGCTCTGGAAAATACTTTTCCTTATATAGTTTTGTATATGGGGCTGGGTTTTTCAGGTGAATTTTGTCGCTAAAAAGACTATCATCCAAATAACTGATGTTGTTAAAATACTCACTGAATTCTTTATCCATACCTGTAGTTGCAATTTCTGTGTGATTGATATTCTCAATGCTGGTTTTCTGGATACTATTGACAGGTGCAGGAATAAGAATAATCGTAAAATGGTATTTTATACTTAGATCTTTAATCTTTTTTAGATACTCTTTGGAAATAGGGGATAAAAAAGTGTAATAGTATTTGTCTTCAGAGGTGAAGTCAGGCGACCAATTGGAGGTAAGGATATAAGGTTCCCTGCTCAGAAAGTAAAATGGAATTTTGTGAATTTGTGTAAATAAACTTTCAGTAAACAAAGGTGTGTATTCGTTGGTATAGAATGGTTTAAGAAAATAATGGAATGTATACACCTGGTCAAGATTATTCTGGAAACTTGACCACATAGGTGTAAATAATAGATAAAGCGTATCAGGTCTGTTGCCACTCAGAAGGTAATTGGTCAGTAAAAAATACTGACCAGGAATACCTATTGCTTGATTACAAGTTAAAGAGTTAAGCGGATCCCTATATTCATTATTAGCAAACAATTGTTGTGCAACACTATCTCCCAGTAAAAGTTTTTTGGCTTTCTGGTTTTGTTTACTTTTTTTTATATTGATATAAATATTGTATAAAGCTTGATCATTATTTTGGTGATATTTGTATTTTTCTGTAACAATTAGATATAAAGGTTTTACGTAAATTGGAATAGGCAATAGCAAAGAAAAGAAAAGGAATTGTTTAAGAAATGCCCTCATATGTATTAGAATTGAAAATAGATGAATTGTTGTTTGGTCTCGAAGAATATTGCAATCAGAAGAATTAGTAAGTAGTAAAATACCCAGCGTGCAGGTCTGGATAATACAACATCGCTATTCGCAATGGCATAAGGTCGTTCCCGTCCTAACCACTCAATAAACAGGAATATAATGATAATAAGAAAAAGAATATTGGGACGGATTGCAGGAATAGAAAACAAAGATCTGGAAAATAAAATGGAAATATAATTGATTGCCATTGCTATGTTTTCTGACCGGAAGAAAATCCAGGCAAAAACCGTCAATGCAAAAGTAACACTGATGGCAAACAATTCTTTGAGGGTAGGGAGGTATCTGCCTTGTGCCACAATATCCAGGTTGCTGCGGTTGGTTTTGAAAATGATTGATGGTAGAATGTATATGGCGTTTAAAGCACCCCAGACAATAAATGTCCAGTTGGCGCCATGCCAGAAACCACTTACCAGAAAAATTATGAATGTATTACGGATTCTGTGCCAGTTTCCCCCTTTGCTACCACCTAGCGGAATATACAGATAATCCCGAAACCAGCTTGATAAGGAGATATGCCAGCGGCGCCAAAACTCGGCAATGTCGCGCGAAAAATAGGGATAAGCGAAATTTCGTAATAACTCTATACCAAATAAACGAGCTGTACCCAAAGCAATATCAGAGTAGCCTGAGAAGTCTCCATAAATCTGGAAAGTGAATAAAATGGCCCCTACCAAAAGTGTACTGCCTGAATAATGTGTATAGTCATTAAAAATGTAATCAGCCCACTTGGCGCATTGATCGGCAATGACCACTTTTTTGAATAATCCCCACAGAATTTGCCTTAATCCATCCACTCCTTTGGCGTATTCAAACGTTCTTTTGCGTTGAATTTGGGGTAATAAATGGGTTGCTCTCTCAATGGGGCCTGCTACTAACAAGGGGAAAAAGCTGACAAAGACAGCATAATCAATAAAGTTCTTTTCGGCTTTTATTCGATTTTTGTAAATGTCAATCACATACGAAAGACCGTGAAAAGTATAAAAAGAAATCCCTACCGGAAGAATGATGTTCAGTGTGCGAGGATGGATTTGGAAACCGAAGAATGAAACGAATTCAGCAAAAGATTCAGCAAAGAAATTATAGTATTTGAAAACTCCCAAAAAACCTAGATTGATAGTGACGCTGAGCCAAAACCAGAATTTTCGTTTTACGGAATTTTCGGTGGCTGTCATCTGAAGGCCGGTAAAATAGTCGAGCAGGGTTGAAAATAGTAACAAAAACAAAAAACGCCAGTCCCAGCAAGCATAAAAGTAATAACTAGCTGTAAGCAAAAGGATATTTTGGAGTTTTAGATTTCTGTTAAAAACAAACCAGTAAAGACTGAATACAATCGGCAAAAAAATGGCAAAACTGAGTGAATTAAAAAGCATACTTGTGGTTTCTTATCTATTCAATTCCCAAAGCAAATAGTATCTTTTAAAAAAACAAAACCCCAATAGCTGCTATTGGGGTTTTGCTGAAAATAAATTTTACCGGAATTACTTCTTCACATCCACTACCCGAATTTCGGTGCGGCGGTTTTGCTGATGTTCCTCTTCAGTCTCAGCCTCCTTGATGAGCAGTTGGGTTTCGCCGTATCCTTTGGCGGTGATTCGACCAGCAGAAATTCCCTTCGAAATGAGGTATTGTACCGCGGAATTTGCCCGGCGGCGAGACAAGTCCATGTTATAGTCATCGTTGGAACGGGTATCGGTGTGTGAACCCAGTTCTACCGAAATACGAGGATTGTCGTTCAGGAATTGTACTATTTTGTCTAATTCGCTGGCAGCATCAGGGCGGATATTGTCTTTATCCAAATCGTAGTAAATATTCAGTGCCATGGTTACGCCTTTTTCTTCTGGGTCCAGCGGAACCTTGACAGTGAACGTAGTATCGGTTACCGGTTTGGTCAACTGTTCCTGCGGAATGCTCCGGCCCGACATCGACCAACCTTCGCGTTTGGTCAGGTAATCCGGTTTGGCTGCCACAATGGTGTAGTTTTTGCCTTCCTGTACTGGATATTTAAACGAACCGTCTTCTTTGGTAGTGGTTTCGCCAATCATCTTATCGCCTTCCATGAACTGAATCTTGGTATTGCCCAGCACTTGTTCGCCAGTTGGGCCTTTGGTGACCGTGGTGCCTGCTAAGAAGTAATTGACGATTTTATAACCGGGATTTTTGTCTTCAAAAAAGTAAATGTCGTCATCGCCTTTGCCGCCTTCCCGATCAGAAGAGAAATAACCTGTAGTCGGAGTTTTGAAAATCAACGCGAAGTCATCCGCATTGGAGTTCATCGGAACGCCCATGTTGTAAATGGTGATTTCGCCTGCTTTGCGAATGGCCATAAACATATCCAGGCGACCTAAACCCGGATGGCCGTCTGAGGAAAAGTAAAGTTTGCCATCATCCGACACGTAGGGAAACATATCGTTGCCGGGCGTATTGATTTTAGTGCCCATGTTGGTGGGTTTGCCAAAACGGCCGCTGGCATCGGCAGTAGAACGCCACAAATCAACTCCGCCAGATCCACCACTCCGGTTAGAGGCGAAGTATAATGTTTTTCCATCGGTTGATAGAGTTGGCTGGGCATCCCAGGCTTCTGCATCATTGATGGTCATCATTTCGGGGGTAGTCCACTGATTGTCACGGAAGTAGGAGATGTACAAATCCATGTCTTTGCGGCCACGGGTGCGACCACCCTGATTGCCACGGGCAAAAATCATCAGCTTACCGTCTTTCGAGAAAGTTGGTGTTCCTTCATTCACAGTGGCATCGTATACTTTGTCGCTGAACAATTCCGGTTTCTCCATTGAAGTTGGGTCTGAAAGTTTGGACTTGTACAATCCAACCAATCCCAAGCCGTTGGCCTTGTATATGGATTCTTTGCGTGATGCTGTAAAAATGAGATTATCTCCCTGAATGACAGGCGAAAACTCAGAAGCCGTGGTATTGATAGCCTGCACGTTCTGAATTTCATAGAACGTTTTTTGTTTGGCTATTTTGTCAATTTCGGGAAGGTTTTCGATTTCCTTCTTGGCTAAAGCGCGTAGACGGAGACTTTTGGCGGTTTTCATGTAATCGTCAAACGCTGCTTCAGCTTCTTTGTATTTGCCGTTGGCTTTGAGCGAATACGCATAATAAAACTTAATGCTGTCTTCCTTGTTTCCGGCGGCTATGGCATCTTTATAGAAAGGTTCAGCCTCTTTGATTCGGTTCGAGTGCCAATATGCCGATGCAATGTTGGAGTTGATTTCCAGTGGTTTAAATGCGGCATTCTTGGCTTTGGCTTTGCTGAAATTATCAATGGCGGTTTGGTAATTTCCGGCCCGCATTTCCCGCACACCTTTCTTGTACAGTTTTTGTGCCGAATTGCAACCTGCCAGAATCAGAATACCAAGGATAAAAAATACAGATATGGATTTACGTAACATAGGGTACGGATAAATGAATTTTCCGAAAAATAGAACTTTCATACTAGAAAACGACAAACTCTTTCAGAAATTATACAAAATCGCCACAGCCTTACCTTATTTTTAGGCAGGTATTCTCTTTTAAAAAGATACTAGTTGAAATGTCTTTTTTCTGACAACTTACTGTTGCATTGCTACTACTTACGCTGAGACTTCTTTGGCTTTGAAATAACGCGACAGCCAGGTCTTGCCGGCAGGTTGTATCCATTGGGAGTGAAGTTGCTCTATTGTGCCTACCAGATTGTTAAAAGCAGGCGTTTTCGCGTTGATTTGTCCAGCTTCCACAGCAGCTTTGATGTCTTTCAGTGCAATCAGATGCAGTTCTCCTTCCATCAGAAAGGCCTGAAGCGTGCGGTCAAACAGGTTGGCTTGGTATTGGCCGCCCAGTGCCTGAACAAAATGCACCGACTTGTCAATGGAGCAACCACTGGCGGCATTGAGCGATTCGTCAACGGCCAATACCAGAAACTGCCCATGGAACAGCTGGCAAGAAGCTTTCAGGGTTTGGTTGTGCACCGTCCACGTTTCGATGAAGGTTTTGGCTTCGGAAAGGATACTATTCTTTTCGTCTTCGGTAAAGGGCCGGTTGGATTGATACACCCAAACCCGTGACGACGGGGACATTTGGTCAAATGGAACGAACATATCTTTGGATTTACGTTTTTGCTAATATACCACTTTCTTCTAAAAGCAGAAAAACCCCAAAAGTGTTCCCACTTCCAGGGTTTGGTTTTAGTTGTTGAATGGATATTGGTTTTTAGTTGTTTGGTTGGGAATGGGCACTTATAACGATTTGTCGATCAATTCGGCCAAATCATATACCTTAACTTCATTTTCTTTCTCTTTGTTTTTAACTCCGTCCGAAATCATCGTCATGCAAAACGGACACGCTACGGCTACGATACTCGGATTGGTGTTTAAGGCTTCTTCAATGCGTTCAATGTTCACTTCCTTGGTACCGGGTTCAGCTTCCTTGAACATTTGTCCGCCGCCCGCTCCGCAGCACAATCCGTGGCGCCGGCTCCGTTTCATTTCCACCAGTTCGGCATCCAGGGCCTGCAATACTTCGCGGGGCGCTTCGTAAATGTCGTTGGCTCGGCCGAGGTAGCAGGAGTCGTGGTAGGTAATGCGTTTGCCTTTGAATTCGCCACCGCCTTGCAGTTTGATTTTTCCGGTATTGATCAGATTTTGCAAATATTCCGAATGGTGCATTACTTCGTAATTACCACCCAAAGTGGGGTATTCGTTTTTCAGCGTATTGAAACAATGCGGGCAGGCCGTCACGATTTTCTTAACGCCATAGCCGTTCATGACTTCAATGTTTTGGATGGCCAGCATCTGAAACAGGAAATCGTTGCCCGCCCGACGGGCAGGGTCGCCGGTGCAGCTTTCTTCGGTGCCCAGCACGGCAAACTTTATTCCTAACTTATTGAGAATCTTGGTGAATGCAACGGTGACTTTTTTATACCGGTCATCAAACGAGCCGGCACAGCCCACCCAGAAAAGGACTTCGGGTTGTTCGCCACGAGCCATAAAATCGGCCATGGTAGGGACTTGAAAAGATTGGGTTTCTGACATATATCAAAATTGAATGTTCAAATGCAATTCTTGTAACTGCCTGAGTAGGGCAGGGGTTTTTTTATTTTTAAGAGATACTATTCTGGACCGCAGATTGAAACCGATTTTAATTGATTTAACAGATTAGAAAACGGAGTAATCCTATTAATCTAATTTATCTTGTCAATCAATTAATCCTGAGAATCACGATTCAGGCATTGTTGTTCAGTTGATCGGCCCAATTGAAACGGTCGGCCGGGGAAAACTTCCACGGAGCCATGTTGTTTTCCTCGTTCGAAAACATGGCATTCCACGAGCCCGGAGCCGACGATTCTTCCATGATCATATACCGCCGCAGTTCCAGAATTATGTCCAGCGGATTGATGCTCACCGGGCATACTTCCACACAGGCGTTGCAGGTAGTGCAGGCCAGTAGTTCTTCGCGGGTAATGTAGTCGTCAATCAGCGATTTGTTATCGGCAAAAGCCTCTTTTCCGTCGTCAATCTGTTTGCCAACTTCTTCCATCCGGTCGCGGGTATCCATCATAATCTTCCGGGGCGACAGTTTTTTACCCGTAATGTTGGCCGGACATTCCGCCGTGCAACGGCCACATTCGGTGCAACTATACGCGTCCATCAGGTTTTTCCACGACAGATCGTTGATGTCTTTGGCTCCAAATCGTCCGGGCACAGCCTCTCCCTGACTTTCCTGAGATGGGACGTTTTGTTCTCCATTAGTGGAAACGATAGTAGATGTCTCAGGTAAACCAAGCATCAAACGCACTTCTTTGGTTACCACAGGCATATTGCGAATTTCGCCTTTGGGAATCAAACGGGCATAATACGTATTGGGAAAAGCCAACGCGATGTGCAAATGCTTGGAATAGGTGACATAAATGGCAAAACCCATGATACCCAGAATGTGAAACCACCAGGCAGTCCGTTCGTAAACCAATAATGCCGACGTATCCCAGCCTTCAAAGAGTGGCGTCAGTAAACCGCTGAACCAGAATGAACCTAGATTCGCAATGTTGTAGTGTTCCACTCCCCGCTGCCGAAGCACCGTGTCGGAAGCGTTCCAGGTAAGAAACGCAAGCATGAGTAAAATTTCAAAAGTCAGGATCAGATTGGCATCGGTAAGTGGCCACTTGGTGAGCTCGCGTGCGTGGAATCGCTTGATCGAAAGCACGTTGCGGCGAATCAGAAAAACGGCACAAACCACAATGACACCTACCGCCAGCAGTTCGAAAAAGTTGATGACAAAGCTGTAAAAGCCGCCCAGAACCGGAGCGAAAATGCGGTGCGTACCCGCAATTCCGTCAATAATGATTTCGAGCACTTCAATATTGATAATCAGAAAACCGGCATAAATGATAAAATGCATGAACCCCACCAGCGGCCGGTCAAACATTTTCTTTTGCCCAAACGCAATCAGTAACGTGTTCTTCCAACGCTGCGAAGGATTGTCGTTAATGGTTTCCGCTTTGCCCAGACGAATGTTGTTACTAATCCGCTTGATTCGTTTGTAGGCCAGAAAACCGGCTATGGCCAGCCCAACGATGAATAAAAGTTGCTGCAACATAAAAATACTTATAATTAAGTTGTTGATAATCAGTTTTGTAAAAGGGTATTGGGTTTTGTTTATAAAAAAGATACTATTTTTTTGAGAAAAAATTTTGCACCTAAAACAAAAAAATATAGTTTTGCAGCCTCATTCAACAACGGTGATGTAGCTCAGTCGGTAGAGCAAAGGACTGAAAATCCTTGTGTCGGCGGTTCGATTCCGTCCATCACCACTTCCCAATCCTGTTTCAATAACTTGAGACAGGATTTTTTGTTTTCTGGCTGTTGGTTCTGATTCATTGCTTGCGTTAAAAATAGATTATTTCCGTGCAAAAATATAATTTTTCTGGAAAAATAGTATGCAAGCATAATAAATTTTTATTTAATCACTTGATTATATTTTTGAGACCGCCCATTTTTTCGTTTTATTTAGAACGGTAAAATAAATTTATCTGCTATTTAGTTAGTAGTTTTAGCAATACATCATTTACAATCCTTAAATTCATCAGCATTGGATCGTTTTCAAATCAGTACAACGGCATCGCCTTGGTTTATTCTGGTGTGTATGGCAGTAGGGGCGGCGTATGCGTATCTTCTTTATCACCGAAAACCCATCTGGGGGCAGCGCCTCAACTGGTTATTAGCCGCTGCCCGCTTTGTCATAGTAAGTTTGTTGTGTTTTTTGTTGCTGAGCCCACTGGTGCGACAAATGGTTCGTTCGTTTGAAAAACCTGCGGTGGTGTTAGCCATTGACAATTCCCAGTCGGTAACCCTGACGGGCGATAGTACACAACTGAATGCCCAATTGCAGCAATTGCAAAACCTGACCGCTGAATTGCAACGTAAAAACGTAGAGGTAGAAGTACAGCTATTGGACAAACCGCTGGATGCCAATCCATTGTCAGCCACGCAGTTTAACCAATCTTCTACTAATCTGAGTCAGCTATTAGGGACCATTCAGAGCAATTTTGAAAATCGAAACCTGGCGGGAGTTGTGTTGTTTTCTGATGGCATTTACAATCAGGGAATTTCGCCCGAATACCAGCCTTATAACTTTCCGATTTATCCCATCGGCATCGGTGATACCGTACCTCGGCGCGATTTGAATCTGAAAGTGCTGTATTTCAATAAAATAACCTATTTGGGGAACAAGTTTCCAATTGTGGCCGAACTGCACAGCAATGGCTATCAGGGTAAGGTGGTGACCGTAAACCTGAAACAAAATAGTAAGACGCTGGAAAGCAAAACCCTGTCCATTGCCAAAACTGCCGATATTCAGGAAGTTACGTTTTATGCATCGGCCAATGCCAAAGGAATTCAGCATTATGTGGTGGAAGTGGTGGCGCAACCCGATGAGTTTACCCGACAGAACAACACTCGCGATGCCTACATTGAAGTGATAGATGGCAAGGAGAAGATACTGCTGCTGGCCGCCGCTCCTCATCCGGATATCAAGGCCATTAAAGGTGCTTTGGAAAAAAACGACAATTACGAACTCGACATTGTCATCTCCGGGCAAGGAACACCCAAAGAACCCAAATACGATCTGGTCATTTTGCACCAGATTCCGGACAACCAGGGAGTTGGAATGAACATTGCCAAAAAATTTCTGGATCAGAAAGTGCCTGTTTGGTTCATATTGGGTAGCCAATCCAACATTCCGCAGTTTAATAACATGAACAATGCGGTGAAGATTGTTTCGCGGAGCCCACAAAGCGACCAGGTTTTTCCGTCTTTCAATGCCAACTTCAGCATTTTTAAATTTGAAGAAAGCAATGCGGCCCTGCTCCAGAAAATGCCACCGGTTACCGTGCCGTTTGCCGATTTTCGTCTGACGCCAAATTCGGAAGTAGTTCTCTTTCAACGGGTCGGAAGCGTGATTACCAACAAACCGTTGATTGTTGTCAATGCCGGGCAAGCTCAGAAAACGGCTGTCATGCTGGGAGAGGGGCTTTGGGAGTGGCGACTGGAGGAATATAACCTGACTGAAACCCAAGTGGCAGTGGATGAACTGATTAGCAAAACGGCCCAGTACTTATCTTCCAAAGACGACAAGCGGAAGTTTCGCTTTTATCCCGTTTCGGATGAGTTTCTGGATACTGAGCCGGTGGTTTTTGAAGCGGAAGTTTATAACGACATTTATGAAAAGATTTACGGTCAAAAGATCAATCTGCAACTGACCAATGCCGAAGACAAAACAACAGCCTACAATTTTACCACGGCGGAAGGCAATTCCCGTTTTGAACTCAGCAGCTTGCCCAAAGGCGTATATCGTTACAATGCTTCTACAGTACTGAAAGGCAAAAACGAAGTGGTTTCGGGCGAATTTGTAGTGCAGAATCAGCAGCTCGAAGCCCTCAATACTACTGCCGATCACGGTATGTTGCGCAAGCTGGCAGCACAAACCAAAGGTAAGTTTTACCAGGCCAGTCAGATCGATCAATTGGTAAACCAGCTGACGGCCAATCCGCCTCCCGAACGGGTTCAAAGCCGGGAAGAAACCCAGGAAATGATTAACCTGAAATGGTTGTTCTTTGTACTGGTTGCCTTGGCTACCATTGAATGGGGAACCCGCAAATACATGGGAGCCTATTGAATTAGCGAATAGCTGTTAGTTATTAGCTGTTAGCTAGTGGGTGAATGGTAGTTAGTCGATTGATTTGGTAATACCTTAAAATTCAGTGGTTTAACTGGTTTGTTTATAAAAATTTTTAGCTAAAACCTAACAGCTTTAAAATAGTATCCTGCAAAAATCAAAAACCCCTAGGTTGACAACACAAATGCTGCAAACTCGATTTCTTCCTGGAGATGTTCGCTGGAAAGTAGGACTGCTGGCAATGGGTGTGACGGCTATGAGTTTGCTTACCGTTGCACAGGATGCGGCAGAGGCATTTTCCAACCAAACTGGCTTTTATCTCTCAGAATCTGCTTTATTTAGTTCGTTCTGGTTGTTTTTCATTCCGTTTCTGAGTGTTCAGTATAAGCTTTCTGTTTCAAAACAACTAAAAGGATTTCCTGCCTTTTTGCTGGTTATGGGCTTGCATCTGGCTGCGTATCCGGTTTGGATTTGGGTACTTTCGGCCGTTTTTTACGAACAAACATTCGCGTATGGCCAAACCTTGCTTTTTGTCGGTTCAGAGTATAGCTATGTGTTGGTATTGATTTATGGCTCTGCTGCAATCAGCTTGCATTGGTACAAACCACACATCCCAGGGAAAAATGCAGAAGAAGCCCCGATGAAAAATACCTTGTCGCACCTGTTGGTGTCTAGTGCGGGGCGCTATCATTCGGTGGCTACAAACGATATTTTATACATCCAGGCGGCTAGTCCGTATGTGATCGTGCATCTGGACAATAAGGAGTATTTGCACTCAGATACGTTGAAGGCACTTTCGGGAAAACTGGATGATACTTATTTTGTGCGCATTCACAAAACAACCCTTGTAAATCTGTTCAAAATCAAGTCCTACCAATCCCGACTCAATGGCGACTATGACATTCAGATGCAGGATGGTTCGCAAATCCGCTTGAGCCGGACCTACGCCCGTTTGTTCAAAGCGAAAATGCGGCAAATTTCCTCCTCAGGTCATACGGAAAACTCCTCAGGTGACCAATAACGGCTTGAATTTGTGCCGTTTCTATTACAAGATTTGAGAAAAAATTCTTCTATGAACGTATTCTCAAAATTCTTGATTCCTTGCATGGCAACCCTTGTATTTTCTTCCTGTCAGGGACAATCCGCCAAGGTAGCCCACACATCGGTTGTGGGTGGTGGCTGTGATGGCTGCGAATTGATGTACGAAGGTATTCCAACGGTAATTGCCGCGACCGATACCAGTGACGGATGGCACGGAAAAGGACAAAAATTAGCAATCACCGGAACGGTACTGCAACGCGATGGACGAACACCAACTGCGAATGTCATCATCTATTATTGGCAGACGGATGCACAAGGGTACTATTCGCCCAAACCGGGAATGAATGCCAAAGCCCGGCGACATGGGCACATTCGGGGTTGGGTGAAAACCAATGCCCAAGGCCATTATGCCATTTATACCAATCGACCGGCCCCATATCCTGACCAATCCATGCCGGCTCACATTCATCTGGCGATCAAAGAACCAACCCTCCCAACGGAATATTATGTGGACGAATTGGTGTTTGATGATGATCCGTTGCTTACATCGGCTAAGCGAAAAGCCTTGGAAAACCGGGGCGGCAGCGGTGTGTTGCGTGTATTGCAGTCCGGTGATTTGCAAGTAGCTGAACATATAATTGTGCTGGGACTAAACATTCCAAACTATCCCATGAAACTCAAACCAGCACAGCAATCCGGGTTGGAAATAGGGGAGGATAGTCCTTCGTTTGTGCCTTATCATGCGTTTGGGCCCGACAAAGGCAGCCGTGCGTGTCCGGTTTGTAAATACGGCCGGTACTTGGGCGTGCTTTATTTTGTTGGCAACCATCCCGATTGGAACGAAATCAGGCAATGGCTCACGTTTCTGGAAACAGAAAGTGAAAAGCGAAAATCGCATCTGAAAGTCTTTTTCGTGTATGGCAATGCAACAAATTTTTCGCATAAGCAGAGACAAGCGCAACTGGAAGAAGTAGGCAAGCAATTGCAGCTGAAAATGCTGGCTCTCACATTCGTTCCCTCGTTTTCAGATACCGAAACCGAAGTGAATCTCAATCGGATAAATCCGGAAGTTGAGAACACATTTGTCATTTATAAGCACCGCAACATTATTGACAAATTCATCAATCTTAGTCCAACCACTCAAAATTATACTCTGATTACAAGCCGATTGAATGAAGCTACCAACGATTTGTTTCAACTCTCAGAACCCAAACATCGGTAAGAACAAACGTAAAAACAGCGTAGAGGAAGATAAAAGCAGCTTTTTGGTCTGAGTAAAGCCGAAAATCCAAATAAGAGGCCTTTATTTAGAATTGATGCGATTTATTTGCTTGATAAAACCGTGAAAGTTAAGTTTGTATTGTTTAGATTTAGTCTAAATAAGAATTTAATTTCCGACTAGTTCATCAGCAATATGAATATTTCCTTATCAGACAAACGGATGCAGGAAATCAAGGATATTTTTACCCAATATCTCGAAAGCCAGTATCAACGCAAGACCCAGGAGCGGTATCGCATTCTGGAAGAAATTTATCTCAATGAAGGGCATCTGACGGCAGAGGAAATTTTTCAATTGCTGATAAGTAAAAACTTTAGAGTAAGCAAAAGCACCGTTTACAACACACTGGAAGTATTGGTGTCGTCGGGTTTGGTACGCAAGCATCAGTTTGGCAACCATCTGACCGTCTTTGAAAAGTCGGTAGGTTCACGGCAGCACGATCATCTGGTGTGCCTGGATTGCCACAAGCTAACTGAGTTTTGTGACCCGCGCATTCAGCTGATTCAGAATATGGTAGGCAATGTGTTGCATTTTGACATACACAAACATGAGTTGTTGCTGTATGGGCATTGCACACGCGAACACTGCGCCAACCGGCAGCAACTGGAACAACTGGAGACCGAAAAAGCCAACGCCGACGATGTGCAAACCCCTGTTTGACAGGTGGTTTTGTGTTTGCAAACGATACTATTTTCTTACCTGACAAATTTATGTGCCAGTCCAATTCGCTGCGAATCTTAATACAGGAATCTTACGGGTATGTAGGAAAATGCCAGGGTTGCGAACACTACAATGTCATCTACAAGAACGCACTGTTTGTGTTTTCGGAAGAAGAACTTCTGTCGTTTCTGCAAGCATTGCGTGACTTTACCGGAAGCTGGTGTTTAAAGAAGCCTACCTCCACAGGCAAGGAAGTAGGACTGAAAACGGGCTTGCCTAACTTTTATCTGTTATTTACACATCAGGAATACGAGGAGCTTCAGAATATGTTGGAACAAATCCATTTCTGGATGCAAAAGCGTGAAAATATCAACAAATACCTGAACTGAGCGAAGTTCATTATAACCACCAGCAATCTTTTTCAATCAAACCACTTCCGTTTTTTGTTTTCAAATTTTACAGAAACTGCCCAAAATTATGGGCAGTTTCTGTTTTTAGTAGACTTTAAAATCAGCTATAGTGCAAAACCAAAAATAGTATCTTTAAAAACTGGAAAACCCCTTACTTTTGCAGCCATAAATCAGTTGCAAATGCCACGCAAATATTCCATTATCATTCCGTTGTACAACCGTCCCGATGAAATTCGGGAATTGCTGCACTCCTTAACCCTGCAAACGTATCGCCATTTTGAAGTCCTGGTGATTGAAGATGGCTCTGTAAACCATGCTCGCGAGATTGTAGCGGGTTTTAAAAATAAATTGGATATCAAGTATTTCTTCAAAGAAAACAGTGGGCAGGGATTTACCCGAAATGTTGGATTTGAAAAGGCCACTGGCGATTACTTTATCATCTTTGATTCGGATTGCATTATACCCTCGCACTATTTGCAAGCGGTAGAAAACGACATCAACCAGTTTGGGTACGACCTATATGGGGGACCAGATGCTGCCAGTCCTGATTTTAATGACATTCAGAAAGCCATCAGTTACGCCATGACTTCGCCTTTTTCGACGGGTGGGATTCGGGGTAAGAAAAGAACCTTGGGTGGAAAATTTCATCCCCGTTCGTTTAACATGGGCTTGTCGCGGAAGGTGTACGAAAAAGTGGGCGGCTTTATCATTACCCGCATGGGCGAAGACATTGAGTACAGCATTCGCATCATTGGGGCGGGCTTCAAAAGCGGTTTGATTCCGGAGGCATATGTGTTTCACAAACGTCGTAGCACGTTTCGGCAATTTTTCAAGCAATTGCATTTTTTTGGTCGGGCCCGCATCAATATTTCGCGTTTTTT
This sequence comes from uncultured Sphingobacteriales bacterium, assembly GCA_963520985.1. Lineage (GTDB taxonomy): Bacteria > Bacteroidota > Bacteroidia > Cytophagales > 172606-1 > Xanthocytophaga. Next base: position 224,034 of record CAUQTA010000006.1, on the reverse strand, counting down.
TCCTTCCGAGCTGAAGATGGTGCATTGGTTTCCGACTCTGTTTTTCCTGTTTCTGTGTTCAATTCCGGTCTGGTTGGTGGTGCAGTTAGTGACTAGCTGGCCTTTGTTTGCATTGGCAATGATTGTTTTGGCTTTGTACATCGGCATTGTGTTTGTGGATGCTGCACTCAAAAACAGAAGCTTGAAAATTGGCGCTTTGGGCGTAGCTGCCGTATTTACCCAATTGTCGGGTTATGGCATTGGTTTTCTGACGGAAGGCTGGAAAAAGTGGACGAAGGAGTAGAGAATAGATACTGTCTTGAGAACCAGTGTTTGGTTTATTGTTTCGCGTTAGGCTGGGTTGGTTTTTAGTCCAAAGCATTTCTCTTCCAATCTTGTTGTCACTTTTTTGCTTGTCCAAAAAAGTAACCAAAAAAGGACACTTTGCCTAATGCTTCTGCCCGCAAATCCAACCCGCACCTCGCTAGGCAAAGAATCCTACGCCCTTTTTTCTAGCTCTTGCTTCGCAATTCGCCCTAAAAGCTATTAGCTTGAATTACTCATTCGCCTTTTGATACACCAATGCCTGAATGATTTGTGAATAAAAGTGCTGCTTTTCTATCTGAAGAAACCCGAGTTGGCGGAATTGCGCCGGGTAATCAGGCAAATGAGTGGCTTGCACTTTGCTGGTGAATCGGAAAAATGCGTACATGCTTTTGTATAAGATTTTGGCAACAGTTCCTTGCGCATCAGGATTAAAATCGGCTACCATCCATTGTCCGTTTGGACTTAGTTTTTGACTCAGGTTTTCCATCAGCGTTTTGAGTGAAGATTCCTCAAATAAGTCGAGAAGGAAAAACGTGAGAATGAGATCAAACTGTAACGATTGAATGGCTGGATGCGTTTCGTCGCCATGGATCCAGTGAATGCAAGTGGGAGGGAGGATTTGCTTTTGAGCCCGTTGCAGCATTTGTTCTGATTTCTCCATATAATAAATCTCCGTTGGATTTTGCTGGCAAACCAGTGGCAGTACGTTGCCGGTTCCTCCGCCTAGAAACAAGACTTTGGAATGAGCCGGGATATGGCTCAGAAATGCTTGCTGGGCTTTTAAAATAGTATCTCCAAAAACCACAAAACCCAACTTGTCATATACCCAGGCCAAACCATTAAAATCGTTTTCGCGTTTGGAAATCATAAGTTAATACATGCAATAATGCCGCCATTTCCGGGGCCGCTTTAATTTCTTAGCCGAAAATATGACCATCGGTAAAATAAATCACTAAAATTTCAGTTCTTTGTGAAATATTACGTTGATGAACGTGTTATTGCCTATTTAATCATTTGCCCACTATTCATCTGTACATGACAACTGTAACCCAAGAGTCTCAGACAACCCAAAAACAGAAAAGCGCTGCTCGCGAATGGCTCGAATCCATTGTGTTTGCCATTGTGGTTGCTTCCGCTGTACATTGGCTTATCATTCAACCTTATACCATTCCCACTTCTTCGATGGAGAGTTCCTTGCTGACAGGTGACTTTCTGTTTGTGAGCAAGTTGCATTACGGAGCCCGTACTCCCAAAACCCTGATCCAATTTCCTTTGACGCACCAGACTTTCTGGGGAAGCAGCATTCCGTCGTATCTGGAATGGATTCAGCTGCCACAAGGCCGCCTGCCGGGTTTTTCGAGCATTAAAAACAACGACGTGGTGGTGTTTAATGTACCGCTGGAGCATCCAGGTACGTTTCAGAAGTATGCTAACGTTGTTCCGGTGACCAAAGGCTATCCCGTCGATTTGCGAACCAACTACATCAAGCGTTGCGTGGGCATTGCCGGTGACGACATTGAGATCAAAGACCGCCAAGTGTATATCAACGGCAAGCCAGCCGAAAACCCGCCACACATGCAGTATAATTATTTGGCCATGACATCGCAATCACTGGACGACCGTTTTTACAAGAAATACGACATTAGCACATCACCCAGCGAATTCTATGTGTTCCAGGGTGGCTTCCAGGCAAACATTTCTCCGCATACAGCCGAGGACCTGAAAAAACTGGATTTCATCAAAGGTGTATCTCCTTTGGAGAAAAAAACGGATCCGTATCTTTTTCCACAGGACACAACTTACAAATGGACGCTGGACAACTTTGGTCCGGTGCACATTCCAAAAAAAGGAGAGAAAATTACACTGGATGCCAAAAACCTGACTTTTTACCGCGACATCATTCTGTATTTTGATCATAACGACGATGTGAAGGAAGAAAACGGCAAGATTATTCTGGATGGCAAGCCCATTACCGAATATACATTTAACCAGAACTATTACTGGATGATGGGCGACAACCGCCACAATTCGGTTGATTCACGCTACTGGGGCTTTGTGCCTGCCGATCACGTAGTTGGCAAAGCCGTACTGGTGTGGTTGTCCATTGATCCCAATGAAAGCTGGGCCAACATTGGCGACAAAGTGCGTTGGGGTCGTCTGTTCAGCAGCATCAAATAAAAGAACATTGCCCATTGAGATTAAAACCTGAGAAACCTTCTCAGGTTTTTTCGTTGAAAATAGTATCGTTTCAACTCCCAAAACCTAGTTTCTTTTCAAGCGAAGCGGAAGGGAATATTGGAATTAGAATTGGTGTCTTCAGATACTATTGATACTTTTGCCACGTTGTATGAATGCTGCAAAACTCCAGACAGGCAAAGCTTACACTCCATTGTTTACTCTCATTTATTCTGCATGAAACGATTTTCTTTTACCCACATTCTTGGAATTATACTCATTGCTGGCATTGTCATTGGCACAGGTTGCAAAAAAAACACAACTGAAACCATACCGAACAAATCCGTTACCGAAGTCATTGTTGAAAGACCCAATCTGACCATTCTGAACGCGGCTCTGGTTAAAACCGGGCTGGCCGACAGCCTGAAACTGGCCAGGCTCTACACCGTGCTGGCACCCAGCGATTCGGCTTTTCAAGCCCTTCCCGCACCTTATAACTCTGTAGCTGGAATGACCGGATTGAACGACACGCAAGTAACTGAGTTGAAAAAGCTGCTGATGTTTCACATGTTTTATGGCAAATACAACACCTTTCAGATACAAACGGGCTTGCAAACCAACCGTGTGCTGACCCTGAACGCAGGAACCGATTCCTTGTTTTTCTCCAAAAGCGTTTCGCGGGTGGCCTCGGTAAATGGCGCACGCATTACCGAAGCCAACATTGATGCTACCTACAACGGTTTTATACACATTATCAACAAAGTGCTGATGATTCCGACGGGTAATCTGGTGCAAACTGCCACGGCTACTTCCAATCTGAAAATAGTATCGGCAGCGTTGACAAAAACCGGCCTAAACGACGATTTGTCTGCCGCCGGGCCGTTTACGCTTTTTGCCCCGACCGACAGTGCTTTTACCGCTACTCTCAAAAGTCTGAATGGATCGATCACCGACGAAGCCAGTGCGCTGAACTTTGTAAACACGACACTGAGTGGCAGTTCCACACCCAGTACCACTACGCTTACTCGCATTCTGCAATACCACACCTTTAACGGTAGGCTCTATTCCAATGCCATTTCGGTGGATACGCTGAAAACGGCGACTAGCCTCTATGCCGGCAAAACGGTTTCGTTTACGTATCCCAGTGCCGGTGTGGTCAATGTAACGGGATTAGCCAATGGCGGGCAGGCTTCCAATGTGAAAACCGCAGACATCAACACTACCAACGGTGTCATCCACACCATCAACCGGACGTTGCTGCCGGAGTAAATTGTTTCGATTATAGAAACCTATGTATGACAAGAAAAAAAGTACTAGCCTGCTTAAAAGCATTGTATGGCTAGTACTTTTTATTTTGGTCAGTTGTAAAGAAACCAAACGGGACTTCTATAAGGATGAAATGGAAGGATTGGATGTCTGGCGGATTCCAATTGTGAAGCCTTACCGATTAATCACAGCCGATTGTTTAAGTGCTGCAGGATGTAACGGTTGGAATTTTGGATCTAGAGATTTTTCGGAACATTTTTCAGTAGACTCTTTAAACTACGATAATAACCCTATTTTATTCTATAGTCCCCACGATGGAGACAATTACATAGCCCTTGATGTGATACAAAAGAAGGTTTACAAGTTTGCAAAAGTGGAGGAGTATAGAGCTTTTTTAAAGGAAAAGAAAATTGACAATGAGCTTTATAGCGTCCGTTATGTTCGTGATTCTTGGAAGGCAACCAAAGAATTGCCCTGGAAAGGGGAAATAGTTGAAAGATAAGGTTTAACACTAACTTAAAATTAGGAAGTATTCTTAAATTCAAAATGCTCACAGCCAGCAGAATTACTTGCATTTTGTTTTTTGTGAATCTAATTAACTTGTCTGCGCAAAACAGTCAGATTCAGGATACTATAGTTCCAGGCCTAATGGAAATTTATGGCTTGAGAATAAAGTTTGAGAAATTGTTGCTAATTGAAAGGACTAAATGTAGTGGAATAATCCTAATCATAAAGGTTCTTTATATCAGATTAGTATTAAGCAAGTTTACTTTCAAAGAGATACGTTAGTTTATGAGAATAATGAAAAATTGGCCAAATTAATATATGTTTTGACTGACAATCAATTCCAAAAACCAGAGATAGGCAAAGAATACTATGTTACAGCCCATAACTCAACTGTTTGTGAATACATAATCATCAATCAATTATTTGAAGACTCAGTATATTTTAAAGTTGACCAATTTTTAGCCCATCAAATCTCCTTGATAGGACCCTGCGCAAAGTTTAATCTTTTCCAAAAACTTGCTTTGTTGTTAGGGGCTAATAGAGAAAAATTAGATTTGAAAGCAAAAAAAATAGATATATACCAGAATCCTTTTTTGAAATTGATCCAATCACATAAGTAATAATTCTTTATCTTATTTAGTTGGACTTGATTTCAGATGCTCAGACGCAGCGGTCTCCAAGAAATAGCAAGATTTTTATCCGAATTATCCAAAACTCTGGGAGAAAACAGTATCTTTTCGGGCAGTAAAACCCACCTCATTTTTTCGCCTGATATGAGTCCATTCGTTGCCGAGTTTTTTGGAACCCTGTTATTAATCATTTTTGGCTGCGGCGTTGTGGCCGGCATTGCCTTACAACACTCCAAAGCACAAAACGGCGGCTGGATTGTGATTACCCTGGCATGGGGGTTTGCCGTGGCTTTTGGCGTGTACATTGCCGGGCAAGCCAGCGGAGCACACCTCAATCCGGCGGTCACGGTGGCATTGGCTTCAGCAGGTAAGTTCTCTTGGGACGATGTGCCGCTTTACATCGTAGCTCAAATGCTGGGAGCCATGGCAGGAGCTACTGTAGTTTGGCTGTATTACCTGCCACATTGGTCGCGCACGGCAGATGCGGCCACCAAGCTAGGCGTTTTTGCTACGGCACCGGCCATCCTGCAGCCGTTCAGCAATTTGCTCAGTGAAATTCTGGGAACCGCCGTACTGATGGTAGGCCTAATGGCAATTGGTGCCAACAAATTTGCCGATGGGTTGAATCCGCTGATCGTAGGTTTTCTGGTGGTGGCCATTGGCTTATCACTGGGCGGCACTACCGGCTACGCAATCAATCCGGCACGTGATCTGGGACCGCGCATCGCTCATTTTCTGCTGCCCATTGCCGGAAAAGGTGGTTCCGATTGGTCCTACGCGTGGGTTCCCGTGGTAGGGCCTCTGATTGGAGGCGTATTGGGTGTGCAGCTTTACCAGGTCGTTTCTGTTGGAGAAATGTCGCTGTGGTTCTGGCTTTCAGCAGGAATAACAATTGCGGTTGTTACCCTTGCTCTCTTTCAGGAAAAGCGAAAGTAACCAAACAGGTTCTTTGCTTTTCGCTTGATTTCTCGATTTTGTTAGTTATTGCCTGTTAGCGTCCGCTGGATGCGGCTCCGATTGCCAATCGGAGCTACTCGCTACTTCAGATACATCAGAATGGCGTCCACTTTTCCTTCACCATTGACTTGCTGCACCAATTCCTGTTTGGCGTTGTAAATGAAGATGGTCGGCAAGCTCAACTCCCCATATACCTGTGCCAGTGTCATCGGATTGATCTGGGCGGCGATAATGGGGTCTTTGAGTTGGTATTTGTCCATAAAGCCTTTGATTTTGGGAATGGCATCCCAGGTTAGCATCAAAAAATTGGCTTTCTTCAGCTCTTCCTGGTGATCTTTTAGTTCGGTAGCTTCGGCCTGGCAATGTTCGCAGTCGGGATGAAAAATCACAACAACCGTTGGCTTGTCTTTGGGTAAATCAGCCGTGGTGAAGTTTTTTCCGTTCAGGTCTGTCACCTGAAAATTAGGGAGTTTGGGTTTTTCGGGTTCGGCAGGCAGGGAGGGAATCGGGTCAGCCGTTGACGGTACGGTTTTAGTTTGCGTAGCCTGTTCGGAGGAGGCAGATTGACAACTCCAAACAAGGACAGAAAGGCATACGAGAAGCAGAGTAAGGGTGCGGGTCATGGATTCAGGGTTCAAAATTCAACTCAAAGATAATCCAGGTTTTTGCTTTTTAAAAGATACTATTTTGGACCGCTGCTAAAATAGATTTCAATGCATAGGTCTGACACTGTGTGTCTGACCGCAACCACAAGGCTCGGATCAAATGAACCAATCAGATGGGAAAGTGGGCAGCCATAAGGAAGCTCCTAGCAATCAACTTAATCCATAAATCATGGTTCTGACAACTATCCATTCAGAATAATTCGAAACGTAGTGCCTTTGTTGGGCTCCGACGATTTGACGAAGATTTTGCCTTGGTGATAGTTTTCGATGATGCGTTTGGCCAGTGTCAGTCCCAACCCCCACCCGCGTTTCTTGGTACTGAATCCCGGTTCAAACACCTTTTTCAGATTGCTCTTCGAAATACCTTTGCCTGTATCCGACACATCTATCACCCATTTGTTGGTATTGGCCTGATGGCGTAAGAAAATATTGACCTCGCCGCTGCCACCACTCATGGCATCCACTGCGTTTTTGCACAGATTTTCCACTACCCATTCAAACAAATGCCGGTTGATGCGGGCCGGGGCCGGATTGGGCGACTCGGCATCCAGACTTAGTTTGACCTTACTCGAAATTCGTTTTTGCAAGTATTGAATAATGTTTTCCAGAATGTCGTGCAGGTTTTCTTCCGTCAGCGTAGGTACCGATCCAATGTTGGAAAACCGGGCCGTAATCATTTGCAGTTTGTGTACGTCTTTTTCCAGTTCCGGAATGGCCTCGTTGTGCGAAAAATGCTCGTCCGATTTGAAATATTCAATCCAGGCCATCAGCGAGGAAATCGGCGTACCCAACTGGTGTGCTGTCTCTTTGGCCAGTCCCACCCAAACGCGGTTCTGTTCGGCACGCTTGGAAGAACTAAAGGCCATGTAGGTGAGCAATATAAAAACCCCAATTACGCTAAGCTGCACATACGGATAATACTGCAACTGAAACAAGACATCCGAATTGCGGTAATAGATGCGCTGCCGCAACCCAGCCAGGCTTATCTCAATGGGCAAATGTTGCGACTTCATTACCTCCAATTCTTCGTACATGATCTCTTTCTTGCGATCTTCATCAGCACTGTCCGGAAACTTGATGTTGATGGAAGACGCACTGGCAGTGGAAACCGGATTGTTGTGATCATCGGTAATGATGGCCGGAATCATGTCGTTTTTCTTGATGATCTGCTCGGTAATAAAATTGATGGCAATGCCTTCGTCGTTGTCGCTGTCAGTACTGGTAATGATCTCCAAGGCTTTGGCATACAGCTGAATTTCCTGCCGTTCGTGTTCAGCCAGCCGATTCACAATGTAGTTGGTATAAAATACCGAAGCGCCGCCAATGAGCAAGGCAATCAGTACGGCAATAATTTTGGTCTGGTATTTGTCGTCGTAAAGGTTAATCAGAAAGTTTTGTTTCATGGCACTCGGACGGTAATTATATACCCTTGAACGATAATTTTCGACGCTTGGTGTAGCACACGCTGGTTTTTACAGTCGAAAAGATACTATTTTTACTTACGCTTCCTGCAAAGACTTCCAACAAATGTAGTAAGTCGCCAGCGGATGGATGTCTTGCTATGAACAGAAACGCTGGGGCCTGCACAAAATTGTGAAATGTTGATTCCCTCGTGGGCACCTGTCTGGTTAGTTTTGTGTTATAGTAACAAGAGTGGGGCTAGGTGTTGATTGATAGTTAGTTAGTGGTTTAGACAGAAGTCCTGTGTGGTGGTTAATCAAGTCTGGATAACAGATCTTTTCAGCCGTTATCTGCTTTATATAAGTTATTTATAAGCATTCTAAATTGTAATAAAGAGTGATAAATATCAGTCTTTAAGCTGAGAAAACGTTTTCTCGTTGGACATTTTCGTAGTAATTTTGCAATACCAATCGTAAGTAATTAGAATTGCCCGCCATGCACCAACAATTTAAGGCCATCAGCATTTCGCACCACACCGCGCCGATCCATGTGAGAGAATTAGTGGCTCTGGAAGAGCAAGGTTGTAAAAATCTGCTTCTGCAAGCTCGTGAGGTGTTAGACATTGCCGAAATGCTGGTTTTATCTACCTGTAACCGCACCGAAGTGTATTATGTCGCTGCCGAAGACCGCAGCGAAGACATCATCAAGTTAATCGGCATACAGAAAGGGATGGATATTCATCCGTACATGCCGTATTTCCGGTCTTTTGCGGAACACAACGAAGCCGTTCGCCGGTTATTTGAGGTATCATTAGGCATTCATTCCCAAGTGGTCGGCGATTTGCAGATTACCAGCCAGGCCAAGCATGCCTACCAGTGGGCCGCCGATGTGAACATGGCCGGTCCGTTTTTGCACCGGTTGATGCACGCCATTTTCTTTGCCAATAAACGCGTGGTACAGGAAACTTCGTTCCGCGATGGGGCGGCTTCGGTTTCGTACGCTGCCGTTGAACTGCTCGAAGACCTGACTGCGGCATTACTACAACCCAAAGTGCTGGTAGTCGGTTTGGGCGAAATCGGAACAGATGTGTGCAAAAACCTGGCAGAAAACAAACGCTTTTCAGTAACACTTTCCAACCGGACCCACATCAAGGCCGAAGAACTGGCAACCGATTTGGGTTTCGACATATTGCCTTTTTCACAGGTAATGGAGCAAATGCACAATTACGATGTGATAATCAGCTCGGTAGCCAAACAGGAACCGTTTATTACCCGCGATCTGGTGAAAAACTGGGAAATTCATTCTTACAAGTTCCTGGTTGATCTGGCGGTGCCACGCAGCATTGAAGGCAATGTAGAAGAAATCCCCGGTGTGGTGGTTTACAATATTGACGAGATCCAGAGCCGTGCCAACGAAGCCCTGCAACGCCGGGTGGCTTCCATTGAACACGTGCAAGCCATCATCACCGAAGCGTTGAAAGACTTTTCGGATTGGTCACGCGAGATGGCCGTGTCGCCCACCATTAACAAACTGAAAAACGCACTGGAGCAAATCCGTCAGGAAGAGATAGCCCGCCACCTGAAGGGACTGACACCGGCTGAGAGTGAACGCATTGAGAACATTACCAAAGGATTGATGCAGAAAGTGATGAAGCTACCAGTATTGCAACTGAAAGCAGCCTGCAAACGCGGCGAAGCCGAAACGCTGATCGATGTCTTGAATGACTTATTCAATCTGGAAGCGCAATCGGCCAAAGAACCTTCTAAAATTTGAGCAGTAGCACAGACAAATAGATTTTCAAACGAAAACCGGCTGGTACAAACCAACCGGTTTTTTATTTTGTAGAGATACTATTTTATAGTGTGTACAGAAAAGCTACCTTATTGCTGAGTTAAAAATCGCGCTGTATGATCGATTAATTGCATTTTGGATTTATTCCAACGCATCTGAACAAGGGCCGTTTTGCGTTTACCTTCTTTGGTGTCATTATCGTAATGGGTGTGGAAAACATAAGTTAACCTGCCCTTACGGTCGGTAAAAAAATCGCCGTGCCCCGAACCGTTCCAACCCGTTTGTTTCCGACTTAGCAATGGATTTTGTCCATTCTTTGTCCATGGCCCGTTAGGGCTTGTACTGGTAGCATACCCAACGGCATAATCGATGTTTCTGAAATCATTGGCCGAATAGAAAAGGTAATACAGGTTTTGGTGCTTCAGTACAGTTGGCCCTTCGGTAACCGGCCATGCTGACTGTTGGGTGTTTTCCCAAGGCTCAGTTGCCTGGATGCATTCGGTGACGGTATTTTCCTTTATCTCCGAAAGGTCTTCTGTCATCTGGGCTACGAAAATGCGGTTGCCTTCCTGCAAACGAACATGGTAGAGATAGATCTTACCGCCTTCAAAAAACAGAAACGGATCGATTATCTTTACCGGCGCTGCTAACGCCTGTTTCCGTTTCTGGGTAAATGGCCCCAACGGACTTTCGCTTTGTGCAATGGCAATCTGTTCGTCGGCCACATAGGCCATGTAAAACTTTTGTTTGTATCTGAAAACCTGTGGCGCCCAAAAACCTTCGTTGCCAAACGCATCGCCTTTTTTCAAGGCAAATCCCTTGTCTTCCCAGTTTTTAGTATCGGTAGAGGTGTAGACCTTGAATCCGTCCTTGCTACCCGTGCCATACAAATAAAAGGTGCCTTTATCCTCAAAAATGGTGGGATCGGCCAGATAAAGCTGCTTGTCTTGCGCCAAACTGGTGGCGATGCCCATTACCAGCGCAAACAGAAGGATGGGTGTACTTTTTGGAATCAAATTCATGGGGTTATGACTTTCTAAGATGATTCGGGTTTTTGCTCATTCGCAAAGATAGCAAACGGCAATTGCCACACTCATTTGTTTATTCTCGGTGTGTCTAGTCCCTTAAAATGCACAAAAGGAATTAAGTCTGCAACGCAAACCTAACTCCTTTTGTGCATTTTTTATACTTTCGAATGGCGACCAGTCTGATTTCCCAAACAGACTCATATATCAAGGATCTGTTTTCTTACAGTTGTTTTTCGTACTTCATTTCGGCGTATTTCTGTTCTTGCTCTTCTTTTTTTGACATTCTCAGTTCCACTATGTAAGAAGCCAGTAGACCCATTCCGCCAAAAATCAGAATCATGGAGAAGAAGGCTACTTCTTCGGCAATTCCAGTGGTATTGGTAAGGATATTTCCAAACAAAATGCCTATACCCGCTCCGATTGATAGCAACGCAAATCGCAGTGTCACCGACGGATTGAGTCTTTGTTTGGGTTTGTTCTGATACGGATTTAGACCTTTGTCAATCATCGCCATGCGTTCCACATTTTCATAGTAACGTAGAAAAATAATCATGGTTAATGCACATATAAGTGCGACAATCGGAATCATGACGGCAATAATCTCGGGACCCATAGTTGTAAATTGTGTTTTAAGGATGAATAGTTATTTTGACCATAGGATGCAACAGTTGTAAAAGAGGTTACAGGTAATTGAAAAGTTTTTTATATTTAACTGAAAATCAGACGAATATTTCAGGGAGAAAGGTAAGGGGGTTTTTGATTAGAAAAAGATACTATTTTTTTCGGCCTGACCTGTAACCTGACCAACTCATCCTGCATCTTATGTAATGTGAAAAGCAAACCCGACGACATAACCTTAGTAGATAGTATATTATCTGGCGACCAGTCGGCTTGCCGTGCCCTGGTAGATCGCCACAAGGATTATGCGTTTACCATTGCATATCGCATTTTGCGCAACCGCGAAAATGCCGAAGAGGCTGCACAAGATGCGTTTGTACAGGCTTTTCGCAATCTGGCGTCATTTAACCGGGAATCGAAGTTTACGACTTGGTTTTACCGCATTATTTTCAATGCGGCCCTGGGTGTGAAACGCAAGCAAAAAGAACACGTAGAAGACATTGAAACGGCTCACATACTGGCGGCTGACAACCAGACCCAAGATGCGGTGCGGCAAAACGACCAGCGTTTTTACATCGAAAAAGCCCTGAAACAACTTTCGGCTGAGGATGCGGCCATTATCACATTGTTTTATTTGGAGGAACAATCGCTGGAGGAAATTGCCGAAATTACGGGAATGACTCCCAACAACGCCAAAGTACGGCTACACCGGGCCCGGCAGCGGCTGGCCGTTGAATTGGACGGCTTGCTGAAACACGAAGCCAAAAGTTTGTTGTAAGACAATAAACTCACTTACAAGGGGTTTTGGTTAGGAAAAGATAGTATTTTAGAAGAACGATTTGACGAGAAGAATATGGAACATTTAACTGATGACCAATTACTGGATCTGATTGATGGCTTTGCATCAGAGGCCGAAAAGCCGCGATTCGAAATACATCTGGCAGGATGCGAGGATTGCCAGGCTCGGTATCAGACATTTACGGCTATCAATGCGCAATTGGCAAGTATGCCCTTGCTGAAACCATCCGTAGTATTTACCGAACGGGTGCTTGATCAATGGGACGACATTCGCCTGGCGACGGCAACCCAGAAGAAACGCACCGCCCGAAGTCCGTTCGTGTTTTTGGGCGTTATGGGAGGCATCTTGCTGACTTGCTTCCTGATTTTGTACTGGGCTGTTACTCCGTCGGTTCAGCTACTGCCAACCCTGCATGTGGTAAAAAGCATGAATCAGCTTGCCGGAAACGAGTTGTTTTGGCTGGCATTGATTTCGGCAAATGCACTGCTTTTGTTGTGGCTTTTTAACCAGCGGATTCTGCTGCCGTTTTTCCGGCAACGCATGGCTGTGTAGATTCTAACCACTGAGCGAAAACGGCAGGTACACTATCTGCCGTTTTTTGTTTTTTGAAGGATACTATTTTCGTCAGATTCTGGTAAAAAGCGTAGCTTTGGGCAATTTTTATCTTCAAAAAAAACATGACCTATCTCAAGCTTGTACTGGTTTCACTTTTCTGGGCCGGCGGATTCATTGCCGGCAAAATTCTGGTAACAGATAATGTGGGGCCTTACACCGCGGCCACACTCCGCTTTTTACTGGGTTCGTTGTGTTTACTGGCTATGTTGTATAAGTTCGAAAAAAAGCTGCCCCGCATTTCGCTGCAGCAGTGGGGACTGGTGATTGCTTTGGGACTCACAGGAGTATTTATTTACAACATCTGCTTTTTCAACGGACTCCGTTTCATTCCAGCGAGTCGGGCATCGCTGATTGTCGCCATTACACCGGCAGTTACGGCTTCGCTAAGCGCTATTTTTTTCAAGGAAGAAATATCACCGCTTCGTTGGGCGGGCATCGTTATCTCCATCTTGGGAGCAATGCTGGTCATTTCGCATGGGCAAATCGGGGCGTTGTTCAATGGCGGCATTACTTTGGGCGATGTGCTTCTGTTTGGTTGCGTCATTTCGTGGGCCGTTTATACATTGATAGGCAAAGTGGCGCTGCAAAGTATTTCGCCTTTGGTGATGGCGGCCTATTCGGCGTGTGTGGGTTTTGTGACACTGGGCATATTGGCACTACCCGAAGGTATTTTGCACACTGCACCTCAGTTGGGTTGGCAGCCTTGGGCTGCCATTGCGTTTCTGGCCGTATTCAGCACGGCGGTTGGCTTTATCTGGTTTTATGAAGGCATTCTGGCCATTGGTCCTTCGCAAGCAGCCGTTTTTGGCAATCTGGTGCCGGTATTTGCGGTTTTGCTGGCTGTTATTATCCTCAATGAGAAAGTGGATGCGTACATGTTGGGAGGAGGGGTGCTGGTATTGCTGGGTGTTTCGCTGACGAATCGGAAACCGAAAGTGAGTTGAATAAAACAAAGAGAATGTCACTTCAAAACACAAAACCCTGCTTTGCTCCAAAGGCAGGGTTTTGACTTTTTAAAAGATACTATTTTCTGAACTATATCCCCAAGTTCCATTCCTTCAAGACCTGGCGAATTTGCTTGGGCGATTCCAAATGCACCGATGGAATCCCCAATTCACGGGCTGATTTTATGTTTCGTAAGTTGTCGTCAATAAACAGCGAGGTTTGTGGGTCGATGTTGTAGCGTTTGAGTAATATGTGGTAAAACTCCGGAAAAGGCTTGCGGCTTTTCTCTTCGCCTGACATCACCACACCGTCAAACCAATGCAGAAACTCATAGCGTTGTAATGCGATGGGAAATGTCTCGGCTGACCAGTTGGTCAACGCATAGATTTTGTAGCGGTTCAGTTCTTTGAGTTCTTTTAGCACCGCAACCGTATCTTCAAAAGCACCACCCAGCATTTCTGCCCAGCGTCCATAAAAAGCTTCAATTTGTGCGGCGTATTCCGGATGGCGGGCAACCAACAGAGCTGTCGCTTCCTGCAAGGGCCGACCGGCATCCTGTTCTTCATTCCAATCAGACGTGCAAATGTGGGTGAGGAAATGTTCCATTTCGTCTGCATCGGAAAATAGACTGCGATACAGGTACCGGGGTTCCCAATCAATCAAGACACCGCCTAAGTCAAAAATGATGGTTTCAATTTGAGTCATATAAATACTATGAATTAGAAAGACAAAAGGTCAAACTTTGTTGCGGCGGGCCAGCCACGTAATCATAAAACAGAGAAATACCACCAGCAACAATGCCCAACGCAACGTTACTGCTTCAGAAAGCCAGCCAATAAGCGGAGGCCCGAACAAGAAACCAAAATAACTGACCGTAGATACGGCCGCAATAGCCATTCCGGCTTTCATGCTTTTCGATTGTCCGGCAGCACTGTACACCAGAGGCACTACCGTTGCAAACCCTAGACCCACACACGCAAAACCCAGAATAACCACAGCCGGATGCTGTACCAGTAAGGCCAGTAAAAGCCCCAATCCGGAAAGAATGCCGCTGATAACCAGTGTTTTCTGAGTGCCGTTGGTATTGGTAAACCAATCGCCCCCAAAACGCCCCAGTGCCATTGCCAGCGAAAAAGCCGTGTATCCGGCGGTGGTTAAGCCAGAGCCTTTGGGGAGCAGATTGGTCAGGTAAATCGACGACCAGTCGGCCATGGCTCCTTCACCCAGCATGACGCAAAGGCCAATCAATCCCAGACCGATCAGGGTTTTGTCGGGTTTGGCAAAAATCGGTTGAGAGGAATCGTGTTCGCTATGGGTAAGCAACAGGTATCTCGAAAAACCAACTGAAATCAGTGCGGTAAAACTACCCGCAATGAGAAAGTGAGTAAGTAGCGGCATGTCCAGCTGACGCATTACCCCGCCAAGCCCGGCCCCAATCATGCCACCCACGCTGAATAAAGCGTGAAATGATGACATAATGGATTTTCCATACATACGTTCCAGAGCTATAGCTTGGTCGTTGGCGGCAATGTTAATCAAGTCGCCAAAAGCACCCGCAAAGAGCAAACCAATAGCCAATCCCCAGGAATTTGGGATCAGGGCGAGTATAGGGATAACCACACAATACGCCACACTGGCCGCAACCACCACCCACTTACTGCCAAACCGGGAGGTAAGCCAGCCGGCAAGCGGCATAACCATGATGGAACCAATGGGCATACCCAACAGGACTGTACCGAGTTCGCCATCCGATAACTGCAGCTTTTCTTTGATGGCTGGTAGCCGCGATGCCCAGGTGGCAAACATGATTCCCAATACAAAGAAATACACTGAGATTGATGCGCGGATGACTTGTTTGGGAAAAGGAAAAGCAGAAGGAGCCGTGGTATGCATGACTTGGTTTTGTGAAATAACTAACTCATAAAGTTAGGGAGGTTTTTGGTTTTTTGGAGATACTATTTGTCAGAACCTTGGCTTGTGGGATTTAGCGGATGGATAGGATTCGAACACGCAGGTCTTAACATGGTATATCTGACCGGAAACTCAAGGCTCGCTTAAAATCTTTCCTCAGGTATTAGTATTATAAGCAAACAACCGGGTTTTGTCTTATAAAAAGATACTATTTTCTTCCACGCTAAACATTCGCTTATTTGTCAGGCTGCAATTTCCAGGTAATTGCCTTCCGGGTCAAGCACTACGCTTTCATAATACCCGTCTCCGGTGGTTCGGGGCTCACTGAAAATCGTAAATCCATCGTGCCTGAGTCGTTCGGTAAGGGCGTTCACTTTTTCCTTGCTGCCCACCGAAATGGTAAAGTGGGCCAGTCCTTTGGTCAGGCCCCGTTGCCCGGTCCATGGCGCAATTCCGGGTTTGTTCATGAGTTCCAGACGCGTTTTGTCTTCGCCAAAGTAAAGAAAATACGCCGTATACTGGTTCTTGGTGTTGGTGTACAATTCACCAGCCGTCGTATCAAAATAAGTGAGGTAAAAAGCTTTCATAGCCTCCAGGTCGTCAACCCAAATGGCAAGGTGTTCTATTTTCATGAAACTAAAAGAAGGTCAGGTTAGGAAAGAAATGTTAACTTTTGTGTAAATTTTAGTTGAAGACGATTTTTGCGGTTTTTTGCGTTTATGCAATTTTATAATGCGAATATTTGCGGTTTTTTTTAATTTTGCAAATATCTATCTACATTTATTTCTGTGAATCCTTAAAAGTACGCATATATGCTCAAAGAAGAACGGCAACAATACATACTGCAGAAATTGCAGGAAAATCGGAAAGTAATTTCGCTGGAATTGCAGAAAGAATTACAGGTGTCAGATGATACCATTCGGCGCGATTTGCAGGAACTGGCCGAAATCGGTCTGATCAAAAAAGTGCATGGCGGCGCCGTACCCAAGCCGCGTCTGCCTTATGACATCAACGAACGGATGCATATCCAGGAAGCCGAGAAGCAGATCATCGCCGAAAAAGCCGTTCAGTTGTTTGTCGACAATCAGGTGATTGTATTGGATAATGGCACTACCAATCTGTTGATTGCCAAACTATTACCGCCTACTTTGAACCTGACGGTCTTTACCAATAGCCTGCTCATTGCACACGAATTACTGACGCACCCAACCGTTGACATTGTAATGCTTGGCGGCAAGATATTCAAGCAGGCACAAGCGGCCGTGGGCCTCGAAACATTGGAGAGCTTGGCACAGATCCGGGCCGACTGGTGCGTGATCGGGGTGTGCAGCATTCATCCTCAGATAGGCGTCACGTCACAAAGCCGGGAGGAAAGCCAGGTAAAGCGAAAAATGGTAGAAGTTTCGCAAAAAGTAATAGCGACCTCTACTTCCGAAAAGATGAACACGGCCGAAAATTACATGGTTTGCCCAACCGAAAGCCTGGACATTCTGATCACGGACAACCGGGTAGAAGCAAACTTATTGGTTGCATTTGAGGAACTCAACGTGCAGTTGTTGTAAATGCCTGTCGGCAAAAAGTTACTTTTAAGTGAGAATTTTTTCAGTGCGGAACTAGTGGATAGGAATGCAGTTGCTTAAGCCAAGGTGGCACTAAAAGATGGAAAAGAGCAGGAGACGCTGGTGTTTTGCCTGCCGTCATTTTTTAGGACATGCTAATTTTATTTTGCAGGTGTAGTGAGTTCATTCGATTTACAAAGGCGATTTGGGTGGGTGCAAACAAACGAGCAGTGAAGCCAGCAGGTACGTTTTTCTACCTCTGACAGCAAGGAAAGTATCTGGTGCTGGTGCAAGGCTTGACAATGAGGGTGTGGTTGGCCATAAAACCCTGGTTATTCAGGTAAGGCCCCCATTTGAGCAAACTTCTGCACACGGTTTAAGAACCATTCCATTTCTTACATGGCCTTTTTTGGCAAAAAAATGCAACTCTTTGAAGGATCGTTTTTATAAGACATTTCGTTGTATCTTCCTTCTGTAAAACAGCCCTGTAAAAAAATGGGGGCCTTTCCAGAAAAAAAATACAGTAATCCCATCTTTATTTGATTTTAACAACTATGAAACGGACAATTTTAGGAACAGGAATTCTGGTTCTGATGTATTCACAGGTATTTGCTCAAATTTCACTCGATAAAATAAAAGAAAAAGTTACTTCTGCAACCAGCACAACTTCTCTCAGCGAAGGTGAAATTGCCAAAGGATTGAAAGAGGCTCTGACCATTGGTGCCCAGAATGCCTCTTCCCAATTGAATAAGGCTGATGGTTTTTTGAAAAATCCGTTGGTGAAAATTCCATTTCCCGAAGATGCCCAGCGGGTAGCTACCAAATTGCGCGAAATGGGAATGGGAAAGAAAGTAGACGAGTTTGAACTGACCCTGAACCGGGCTGCCGAAGGCGCTGCCAAAGAAGCCGCTCCCATATTTGTGAACGCCATCACCTCCATGACCATTACCGATGCTAAAAACATTCTGACCGGTAATAACGATGCGGCTACGGTGTATCTGAAAGGTAAAACGTCTGACCAACTGGCCAATGCGTTTTCACCGCACATCAAAAAAGCGTTGGACTCCACACTGGCAACCCGTTTGTGGAAAGACCTTACCACTACCTACAACAAGCTGCCTATGGTAAAAAAAGTAAATACCGATTTGCCTAAATACACTACCGACAAAGCCCTGAAAGGGTTGTTTACGGTGGTAGCTGAAGAAGAGTTGAAAATCCGCAAAGATCCTGCTGCCCGGGTATCGGATCTACTCAAGAAGGTATTTGGCAAATGAGATTAACAGCCAATGCGGATGGCTGATAGCCTGACAAACAAAATAGTATAGTTTTTAAATGCAAAATCCCCCTATAGCACCTATAGGGGGATTTTGTTTACTTAGCCAGGGCTGCTTCTCGCAAAGCATCCAGGTTGTTTTTATTTTCAAATTCTGCTTTGACATCTTCAAAGTTTTCCAGAATATCCTGAATGTGGTCAACGGTATCGGCGGCATTCTGGTGAATATCCGGAAGGGTTTCTTCCAGTTTTTTGTTGCCAAGCTCAATATTGTCCACTTCTATTTTGGTGATCTTGTTCAGAATCGCGGTCTGGCTGTTTTTCAAATCTTCCAGTTCGCGGGTTATCTTTTCCATTAATTCAAACTTCTTTAAAGCATCCATAGCTATTTGGGTTTAGGTTAACAAGTAAGCTATCTCTGAGACATATACCATAATCGTGCCTGCCACCTGTTCGTCGTACGTTTTTGGGCTTTTAACGAAAAAGTGAAACCCCTCACAGACAAGGAAAGAGCTGTGAGGGGTTTTTGCAGGCAATAAAACAGTTGCTCCAAATCCGAATAGACCGTTTTGACGTAGATTTGGGCAATTGCGTTAGCTGTTATACAGATGTAATGTTTTTAAAGAAAATTGATTACATCTTTCCTCAAAAACGTATATAGGAATACAAAACGGGCAATCGGAACGGTTAGTCTGCCAAAGTTCTTCTGTTGCAATGAGTATATACTGAGTATTATTTAAAATGAGTTATTAACCTATCTTACTATCTATTTACGTATGAAAAATCTTTATTTTGGGTTGGTTACGTTGCTGGCCTATTCCTTTATCAAACACAGACCCATTGGCTGGATATTCTATAGCCGTCTTATTCTGATTGCTGCCCTGATATACGGAGCAGCGAACTATTTGTAAGTTTTCAGTCGGAATACAGATAGTATCTACCCAATTAACAAAACCTGCTCCTTATCCTGTCATTGACCCATTGCCGGGTCATTCTTCTGTGTAAATGCGATGAAAATGGTATCTTGCTAAACATATAGCGATGCTTGGATTGCATAGGCTATTTTAGAAACCATTTTCATTCTATGCTATGAATCGAATTGACCGGCTACTGGGAATCCTGATTGCATTGCAATCCAAAAAATACATTACGGCCACACAAATTGCCGATCAGTTTCACATCAGTGTCCGCACCGTTTACCGGGATGTCAAGGCGCTGGGCGAGTTGGGCATTCCGATTGGCTTTGAGCCCAATCACGGGTATTTCGTGGTTCAGGGCTATTTCCTGCCTCCTGTCGCTTTCAATTTTGAAGAAGCCAGTGCCTTGTTGCTCATGGAGCGGATGATTGTTGGTGTGGCTGACAAATCCATCCAGAATCATTATACCAGGGCGTTGACCAAAGTGCGGGCCGTATTGCGGTATTCGCAGAAAGAACGGCTGGATGTGCTGGATGAAAAAGTGCAAATGCAATTTCCTGTCTGTATCAACCACGATTATGAGCATTTGTCGGTGTTGCAAAACGCCATTTCGGTGCAATGCGTCATTGAACTGGAATACAAAGACAGCAAGGACGAAATAAGTATGCGGTGTGCCGAACCCATCGGACTTATTTTTTATGCTTTCAACTGGCATCTGATCGCCTGGTGCCACAGCCGCAAAGACTACCGCGATTTTCGGGTTTCCCGCATTCAGAAAGTCACCTGCCTCGACAAGCCTTTCACCAAAACGGACCACATCAAACTGAGCGACTACATGGAAAATTTGCCGGTAGCATATTAGCTATTGGCTGTCAGCGGTTAGGTACTAACGGATGAAAAATAGTATCTTTTTGGCAGGCAAAACACCTGCCGGTGATAGAAACGTATCGTTGGAAAATTTTTTCTAAAAAAGTGATTTTTCTCAAAATGCACTGCCATAGGGTTGTCAGTGGGAGGGTGTTTCTTTGTAACATCATTCACACAAACCCAATGTTTTTATGCAAATCATCCAAACGTTATTGCAAGAAATGGAGCACGAAGCTCAAACTACCCGTAAAATGCTGGCATTGATTCCAGAAGACAAATACGACTGGAAACCCCATCAGAAGAGCATGCCTATGGGTAATTTGGCAGTACACATTGCCGAACTGCCTTCTTGGGTATCGATGGCTTTTACGATGGACGAACTGGATTTTGCTACAATGCCTTACGAACCTACCGTTTTAAAGGACAATGCTCACTTACTGTCCATCCTGGAAAAAAGCCTGGCCGACGGAAAGGCGGAACTGGAAAAGGCAAAGGTTGAACAAATGGACGAACCCTGGACATTGCGTAGTGGCGACGAAATTTATGGCAAATGGACCCGCTATGAAACCATTCGGGTGGCGTATTGCCAAACGGTGCATCACCGGGCTCAATTGGGGGTGTATTTGCGGTTGCTGAATATTCCCATTCCCGGCAGCTACGGACCCAGTGCCGATGAGCAAAACTTCAATTAACAAAATAGTATGTTTTAAAAAAGCAAAACCCCAGTCAATCAGGCTGAGGTTTTGCTCTGTAAATCGGTTCATTAAAGTCAATCCTCATCTTCGTCTTCTTCTGAAACCACCAGAAAGGCTGCCCGGCGTGGGGGAGGCATGATGGAGTTTTCGCCCCGAACGGTTTTCCAGATCACTTCATTAAATTCCAGGTCGGGAGCCGCATCCACATCGGTCAGGTTAAACTCTTCCGACTGCTTGGCCCATTTGTTATAGGCCGTGTTCTTTTCGCCCATATCCACCTGAGCGGGCTTATGTGAAAATGGAGTGAAGTCTGGGGTTTGGGTAAAGCACTTCCACATCGAAGGAGCCGCGGCATCGTATTGACTCATGGGTTTCATGCCCAAAATCAACTCGATGGTGCGCAGCATGGAAGACGTGCTGTAACTGTCGTGAATCACGGTATTGCGTTTGGTATACGGACTGATCACATAGGCCGTTGAACGGTGCGCATCCACGTGATCAGAGCCATTCTGTGCATCGTCTTCCAGAATGAAAATGGCCGATTCTTTCCAGACGAGGCTATGCGAAATGTAATCAACCAGTTTGCCAACCGCCAGGTCGTTTTCGGCGACCATGGCGACAGGGGTAGGTTTGCCAACGCGTGCGCCATAGGTATGGTCGTTGCCTAAGCGAAGTGAATTGAAACGAGGCAACGCATTGATGGCTACCAGCGAATCAAAGTCTTGTTTCCAGGCTTCCACTCGGTCCACATCTTTGATATTCAGGTCGTAGCCGGGATACGATTTGCAAAAGTGTTTGTCCAGTGCCGGAATGTTGGCTTTGCCATCGTCTGCAAATTCGCCGTAGGTGCGGTAACTGATTCCGGCTCGCTGGCAATGATCCCAGATGAACCCTTCCTTGGGATACGCAATTTTTCGGCTTCCTTCATAATCATAGGTGCCACCACGGCCACCGTAACTGGTAGGCCAGGTTTTCTCTACGTAATCATTGGCATAGGCGGCCATAGTCCAGTTATGTCCATCGGCGCTGACTTCCGCATCGACGTAAAAATTATCCAAAAGCACATAATCCTTCACAATCGCATGTTGATTGGGCGTTACATTTGCCGGAAACAAACACAGGTTTGCGTCGCCATTGCCTTCTTTTACATCTCCAAGTACCTGGTCGTAGGTACGGTTTTCTTTAACTACATAGAACACATATTTGATAGGCGAGGGATCTCCCACGCGTTGGGGAATCGGATTGCCTGCTTCACCTGCCGATAGCAGTTCGCGTTCTTTGGTATAGGGCGTATTGTCCAAAACCATCTGCGTGTATTTTCCCAAGGTTTCGTCGTTCGGCAAATCAATGATGGATAACGTGCCTTTGAATAAACCACCAATGTATTGAATGTCGCCTCCCTGACGGACATTGCCTTGGTGCACACCGCTGCTTTCCTGTTTGCTCACGGGCCTTGGACCATCCGGATTGGGAAGGGAAGTAAATCCTTTGCCATTGGCCACGTACACTTTCTTGCCAACCACTTTTACCGATGTGGGGTACCAACCCGTTGGGATAAAGCCCTTGCTGTGAGACATTTTCGGGTTGCTGATGTCAAACACGGCCAAGCAGTTGTTATCGGCGTTGGCGACAAATAGTATCTTTTCATTAGGCGAAAGTGCTACTGCATTCGGCGTGCTTCCGGCGGGTGCATCTGGGTACAAACTCGTTTGCAGGGTTTCGGTCACCTTTCCGGCTATCAGATCTACAAGGGATACGGTGTTGTCGTTGGCATTGCTGACAAACAACTGGTTACCCTTTTTATTCAGTACCAAGTCATTCGGGTTGTCTCCCACCGGGATGGATTGAATAATAGCATCAGTTTGTGTGTTGAATACAGCAATCTGGTCGCCACCCCACACGCTGATATATAACTTTTTCCGATCAGGAGCCAGCAGGCATTGGTAGGCTTCGGCTGCCAAGGGAATACGTTTCAATATCTTTTTGGTGGTTAACTCAATGATGTAAAGTGCGTTGTCTTCTTTGGTGACGGTATATAGACGGTTTCGCTTTTCATCCAATGCGATTCCGGTCGGGCATATTTTTTCTTTGGGAAACGGCTGCCCCAACACAATGGAATCGACTTTGCTGAGTTTGTTGTTTTGAATACCGTATACCTGAATGCAGTTATCATTGGCACCTGACGCATAGATGCGTTTTTCGTCACTACTAAACGCCAGGCCCACCCAGGCTTTGGGAATCAGAATGCGGTCGAGTTCGGTGCCGCGCTGGACATCCAGGAGTTGAATGTGTTGCTTGCTTTGACCGTTATTGGTAACGGCAAGGTATTTTCGAGAGGGAGATACTACCATGTGAAGCGGCAAATCGCCCAATGGCAGTGATTGCCCCACAGGCGACAGCGTCCAGCCGTTGGGTAACTTCACCCGCATGGGAGCTGCAACAGCTGCAGGTTGCGGTCTGTCTGTTTGTGCAAGGAGGGAAAGTGGCAGGAAAAGCAGGAACAGTGCCCATTGCCAAATAGTATCTTTTTTCATGACAAAACCTGGTTGTACGTATAAATTGTGAAGATAAGTGACAAGGGTACAGTTATCAATGATAAAATCAGATATTCACAAAAAGATAACAAAACAAGCTTATGGAAAACTCCGTAAGCTTGTTCGAAATCCAACTAATCTATAAGACAGCGCATTCAGAAACTGTAGCGTACACCTAACTGCAACCGCCACGGAGTGCCACCTACAGGGTTGGCAGCGGTAGCGCCGTTAAATGTATAGTTGTATTGCAGGGCTTCTTTATCAAAACCGGCGATGTTCAACAAACGAAGTTCGCGGCTCAGGTTTTGGTTACGGCCTTTGTATTTGTCAATCAGGTTGGCCACATTGAATAAATCAGCCGAAAGCTCCAGCCCTTGGTTTTTGTAGGTCCGGAATTTCTTGGTCAGGCGCAGATCAATCACGGCAGCGAATGGGTTGAGGCCGCCATTGCGTGGCGCAATTTTACCTACATTAGCCAGATAGTAATCTTTGGCTTGCTGGGCTACCTGTGGGTTGTTCAACCAGCCATTGATACCATCCCGTAGTGCTTCGGGTGTGCTGGAGCTGTTAGGGTCAAATAAATACGCCAGGTCATTTTGCTCGTTGAAGTCCCCGTTCAGGCTCGTTCCGGCGCGGTAGGCGTGGAAAGCAAATGGCGTGCCGCCGGTGCCGGTTACAATGACACCTGCCACAAACCCTTTCCAGCTCGGAGTTCCGGCGTTGATAACCAGTTTGCTGCGGAAGTTGTTATCCGAATAACCATAGTTCAGGGCGCGGGGATCGTCTTTTACGGGCAGGAAAGTTGACGTATTGGCTACGCAGCAGTTGTACGATGAATTATCTTTGGTGTCATTGTAGGTATAGCTGGCATTCAGATAGCCGTCTTTTCCAATACGTACGCTGGCATCCACCACGACGGCCCACTGATTGACATTGCCATCGGGTACGAGTTCCAGTACACGTCCCACTTCGGTGGTTTTGCGGGAATCCTGCCAGCTGAGGGTTCCGTTGGTGTTGATCTTATCGGCCGGCACAAATACGCCGCGGTTGGCCTCACGGGCAATGCGGAAGTACGGCTGATCTACCAGGTTGCGTTCCTGATATACGTAGTTGTTGCGGGTATGGGCTATCATGGCATTGACACCCAGGCGTACCCGGTCGCCCCACAAAATCCGGTTGTAGCTGATGTTGGCTTTCCAGGTCATCGGAATCTGGAAGTTCTCACCCATGGCATTTACCGTAGATACATACGAGCTTCCGGCAGGGATTCCCGGAGCGGTACTGGGGTCACGGCGATACGAAAGGAAATCGGGTGTGGGCACCTGCGCCCCCGATACATCAATTGAACCTACCCGGGTACCGCTAAACAGCATGTTGTTGGCCTGGTTGTAATACATGGCCATGGCCGAGAAGGCACCGCCACCGATTTTGACAATATCTGTATTGCGTCCACCCACGTTCCAGGTCAATTGTACCCGTGGTTGAAGGTTATTCCAGTCTACCGGTTTGCGGTTGGTACGGATGCCAAGGGTGCGTTCCACGGTCGGGTTATACGCTGCTCCGGTCAGAAAGGCTGTTCCGTCCCACCGCAAGCCTGTCGCCAGATTCATCGTCGGAGTCAGGTCAAAATCTACCTGGCCAAACAGCGACCAGTCAAATACATTGTAACGAACCACTGGTTCCCCTCCCTCAAGGGCTACTTCGCGTACATACCGTGAAGGCTTCTTGTTTTCCAGATCCTGCATGGAATTAAAGAAAAAACGGCCGTTTAACTCGCTGGTAAACAGGTCTTCCAGAAGGGTGTAGAAATTATCGGTACCGAAGGTGAGGTTATATTTGCCTTTGGTCAGGTACGATGTATTAATCAGGTGAAACTGATTGTACTTGGTACGTTCCGGCGTGAATCGTTGTCCGCCAAACTGAAACGTAACCCGCTGCGTGGCATTGGGATTGGCATCAGTCGGGAAGGGAGACACCAGCGTTACGATAGCCCGGGGAATATTCTGGTTGGGCAGCTCGTCACTGGTTTCCTGAGCGGTATATTCATACTGGTACTGAAGTTTTAACTCATTGGTAAAATTAGACTTGAAAGCCGAACGCAGCGATACCAGACCCGTATACGAACGTCCGATTTGCTTGTTGTACGTTTCGCGAAGCACGATGTCCGAGTTGTCACCTGAGTTAATCGGCGCGTTAAATGTAGTAATGTTGTTGCGGAAAGTTAATTTCTGCTTGTCATTGATCGTCCAGTCTAGCCGCGCAAAAACGGTATTGGCGGTAGTCTTGTTACCAAACTGACCCACCTGCGGATTGTTGCTGACACCATACAATTGCCGGGCAATGGCAATGGCTTTGTCCAGGGTATCTTTGCGGATACGGAACCGGGCTTCATCAGCCGGGCTAGCAATGTCGGCAATTACTACCGGTGCCTGAGCATCCTGGCGGTCATAGGCGGTAAAGAAATGCAGCTTGTCCTTAATAATAGGACCGCCCAGGCTAAATCCCCACTGATAGGTGGAGAAATTCTGCGTGCGGGCATTGCCCCGGATGTCGTATTTGCTGGCCAGTTCATCGGCACGGCCATAGGCAAAGGCAGAACCGGTAAAAGTATTGGTTCCAAACTTGGTTACCGCATTCACCGCACCGCCCGCCTGCCGACCCTGGGTGACGTCATAGGTGTTGGTTACTATTTCAAACTCGCGAATGGCTTCCTGCGAAATGGCGTACGGACCGCTTCCGGCTTGTCCGGCCCATAGCGGACTACGGGCATTGCCACCATCAATGGTAATGTTGGTGGAGCCGCTGCGCTGACCAGCCAGTGAACTCGGATCCGCTCCGGCCAGTGGCGATAAACGGGCCAGACCGGCAAAGTTTCGTCCTTCCAGGGGCAGATTTTTGATGTTATTGGCTGTAACTTTGGTAGCAGAACCAAATGATTTGACATCATCCACAAATTTTTCGGTCACTATCACTTCATTCAGTTGTGTGGTGGTTTCATTCATCTGAAAATCAACCACTACTCGTGACCCCTGGTTGAGATAAAGCTCCGAACTCTGTTTGGTGGCGTATCCCACAAAGGTAGCGGTAACTGTGTACGGACCACCCAACGGAAGCTGCTTGAACTGATAGCGGCCATCGGCCTGGGTGAGGGTTCCGGTTCTAAAACCGGTGGATTCATTGCGAATCCCGATGGAAACGCCGGGCAAGGGATCGCCTTTTTCATCCGTGATGATTCCCAGAAAGGAAGCATCGGTACTTTGTGCCTGGGCAACGACACCCATCAGAAAAATACAGATTACAAAGGCCCATTGATAGGTTTGTTGGTAAATGTTGCGTAACATAGGTTGTACGGATTGGTTGATTGTGTGCAGCCAAATTACTTTTTCCGCATTACCTGAGTTTTACCACATTATTAAATACTGTTTTTATGCAATTAATTAATTTGTGAGTAATCTGGAACCGGGTTTAGTTACTTTTTTGTCATTTTTCTGTAAAATTTAACCATACGTATTTGTTAGAGTTTATCGGTGCAACGCCCCAACACGCCGCCACTGTTCAAGGCTTGTTAACTTCTGTTCAGCAATGGCTTTCGGAGAGGAGATTGATTCAGTGGAGCAAAGCCTTTCCGGCCTATTGGCTACAAAAACAATTGGAAGACGGTCATTTTTATCTGGTACAGAAAGAGTCTGTACCCGTGGCTACATTCCGGCTTTTGTACGAAGACCTGATGTTTTGGGGAACTCCCGAATCGTCGGCTTTGTACATTCATACCCTGGCCGTATCGCGTGATGCCAAAGGTCAGCAGATTGGCTTACGTATTCTGGATTGGGTGGCAGCCAAGGCCCGGCAGGAAAACATTGCGTTTGTGCGGCTCGACTGCCTGGCCGACAATCCGATTCTGGTGGCGTACTATGCCAATTACGGTTTTGAGGCCGTAGGCAAAAAATGGATAAACGGAGCTGAATACATGCTGTTTGATCTTCCGGTGGTTCACTGATTTTTCCGGAAAAACGATTGCAGCAAGGTATCTTCTTTCATTGACACACCTTGTGCCTTGGGATTCGTGATTTGGTCAGGCACCGAAATTCCCGTGGTGTCGTAGTTGAGCGATTTCTTCATAGACGATGGTGATACCGGTTTGTACCGTGTCACCACCGTGGTTTTTTCCATGAAAACGGTATCGTGTCGGGTAATGAAAATAGTATCTTTTCGGAAAGCAAAACCTGCCGGTGTTGATACTGGTTTGGGGTTTTTAGCGGAAGCCATCCAATAAACCAAAACCAGCGCCACCAGAAGTCCTAAGGCAGCCTGGTAGGCCGGAATGGAATACGAAAGCACTTGGCGTAACTTATGGGAAAACGAACCGGATGCGTTTTTTGAAAGATGGTTATGCAGAAATTGCCGAGTGGTGGCACGAGGCGCTAACGGAAACTTCCGTTGAAAGGCATCCTGAAGTTGCAATTCGGTAATGCGCAGGGCCGTATAGGTTTCTTCCGAGTCCAATTGCTGCAACACCCACGCTTTTTCGGTGGATGTAAGCTCGGAAAATGCCTTTTGCCGCAGCAGGGCTTCCAATGATTCAAAATCGTCCGGTTTTTTCATAAGTGTATTGTTAGCTACAGCGGTCAAAAATTTTCAGTTGCATGGCCAGCCGTTTCTTAGCGGTAAACAACCGGGACTTGACTGTGCCTATCGGGCAGTCCAGTATCTGGCTGATTTCTTCCAGGGACATGTTTTCCTGGTAGCGCAACACAAACGTAGTTCGCAAATCGACATCCATGCCATCCAAGGCTTGCTGCAAATACTGCTCAAACAAAGCCGAATCGTAGTTTTCCACGACGATACCTTCTTCAGCCGGAATATGGGAGGTTTGTTCGGTTGAAAAGATACTATTTTGAACATCGGTGCGGCGGTATTCGTTTTTGCACATGTTGTGTGCCAGCGAGAATACCCACCGTTCAAATGAATATGCCGGATTGTACAGATGCGCCTTTTCTAGCAATTTTACAAACAGGTCTTGCACAAAATCCTGCGCTTTGGCTTCGTCGCGTCCCAGCATTTTGTAAAAGTAGTAAAGTAGACGTTTGCTGTACCGATGGTACAATTCGTCAAATGCCTTTTCTTTGCCCTCAGCAATGAGAACAAGCAACGCCGGATCAGAATGGGAAGCATACGATTTGCGAAAAAAAGGCATGAAGCAGTAAGTCTGAGTTTAAATGTAACGATGCGTTTGCTAGTGATGAAGTAAAATTTCCACCCGTCGGTTTTGTTTTCGTCCTTCTTCGGTGGCATTGCTGGTGAGTGGTTGTGCGCTGCCCATACCTGTGTATGCAATGCGTGATTCCGATATTCCCTTGGCAATCAAGTAATTTGCAGTCGATTTGGCTCTTTCCTGAGAAAGTTGCTGGTTTTTTGTTTCGTTTCCCGAATCATCGGTGTGCCCGGTTATTGTTACGTTCCACTCGGGATGCAGCTTCAGTACGTTGGCCAGTGAATCCAACTGAGGCGAAAACGACTGCTGCAAATCTGCCCGATTGGATTTGAACAGAATGTCGTGAAGAATGATGGGCTTCTCTTTCGGATTTTCGGTTTGCTGTGCAATCAACGTATCGGGTTGGGGCATTGTCGGCGTTTTTTTAGGTGGTTTATTGTTCTTGAATCCTTTGAAGCGATTGTGTTTCTGATGGTTTTTCCATTCGGCTTTTGTGATGCAGCTTTTGTTAAAACAAACCACATACGAATACCACTTGTGCTTGGGGTAGCCATACGATGTTTTGGCAACCGAACGCGATTTGCGCACCAATGCGGCTTCTTTGGCATTCCAATGAAATACCGCAATGGGCCGGCTGCACGAGAAAAACAGTCCGGACAGGAATAAGAATGAAACGTTGCTGAATGATAAAAACATGCGAATGGCGTTTATTTTTTATCCTCCACAATTTCCATAAACACCCGGAATCCCACCCGCGAATCTGGTTTGTCGTAAGTGGTTATGCTTCGAAGGGTCGACTCCTCGGGCAGGTGGTTCCAACTTCCGCCGCACGCTTTTCCTTTTTCGCTGATCATTTCGGCTACGTTGCCCACCACATCGTACAAACCCAGGTCGTTGGCGAAGTAAGAGCTAACCGGCCCCGTAAACCCAAACCCGTCGCCAAACAGCGTTTTGCAGCGGCTGCTATCCACCTTGAAATTACCCAGGTAGCAACCGAACTGATTGTAAGGCAGTTGCGGAAACACCCGCCACCACGGATACCGCACCTCACCCACGTCAATTGTTTTCATTTCTTTCTCCTTGCGCGGTTTGTAGCTGAGTTTCAGGTTTTCAAATACGGGTTGGGAAGCCTCTAAAGTATTGGCTCCAATAGCCGCAATGCGCCATTCGTTCAGGGTAGGCAGCCTGAATTTTACCTTCGGGTACAGGCGTGCGGGTTGGTTGTTATATTGTTCCGTCAGCCAGTCGCAGTACAGGTTAGCCGCTTCAAAGGAAATGTTCAGAACTGGGTGGTTGACAAAGCTGCGTTCCTTTTCCGTTTCGGAAACTTTGCGGCCCGAGATGCGGTACGGCGTATGATAGCTTTGCATAAAGCTGGCGCCCACACCCTCATACGAACTCAGATCAGGCTTGCAGATTTCGTATTTGTCGGTTTGCTTAGTTTGGAGCAGGTAGTCCAGAAACTGCTGGTAACTGCCGTTGGTCACTTCGGTTTGCTGCGCCTTCAACTTGCCAAACACTGTTTTAAAGGATTTTTCCAGTTGTTCGGCACTGACAACCAGCAGGGGAGGTTTTGCCACACTGGGAGATACTATTTTGTTTTGCTCCAGATACGACTGCACTTCACTGGCTTGCGCCTGGTCTTGGGCTATGGTTAGGGCCATTTGTTGCCATTTACTGGCTTTGTCCTTATCACCGTTTTGCCGGTAATACGATTGCAGCAACAGCATCGGGGCAAGGTAGTGCGTAGCCAACACCCGTGCGGTAGATTGGGGCTTTTCGCCGTTGAAATCAACTTTCAGGTAATCGAGTAAGAACTGATTTTCCAGTTTTTCTTTCAGTTGTTCAATGTTATTGATCCGGGTTGCACTCAATTGGGAAGCCAGTCCGACAACGTACAAATTTTCCTGAACCGGATTCAAGATGGACCAGGGGAGAGAAGCAGAATAGTAAACTTTCCGATCCGGATTGTGTTGGGACAAGTGCAAACCCACGGCTTCTTTCAGTTGTAGAGGCGAAAGATTCTGAAACGCAGATTCCTGCCAAATTAGCTTGTTTTCCGACAAAACACGTTGCCGATACGGGGTTTGTGTGAGCAGATCCAAATCAAGAATGGTGACATCGGGGCGTATGTGCATCGCTTGTTGCACCATCCAAAGTGGGCCGGTGGTGTTTTCGCCCAGAGTCAGCAAAACGCCATTGGTGTTGACCGACATCAACAGATTATAACAGTAGCTGAGCAATCCCGTGGACAGATCCCGGCTTTGGAGCCACTGCTTACAAAATTTTGCTTTCTCGGTACCATTTCCGGTTTGCTCATACTGCCAGATAAAATCGCTGTACGTCAACGGATTTTCGGGTTGCATGGCGTAGGCTTTCTCAAGGAAGGCGATGTTGTGCGTTTGTCTATAGTTAATGTATTGGTATTCAAACGACTGCGGGCAGGTTTTTGCCATCGGTGCGATACTATTTTTTATTTCGGTTGTGGTTTCATTGGCATACTGTGCCGCCAGGTAATAATTAAGCCAGCTTTGCGCATTGTAAGGGTTTTGGTTGATTTCTTCTTTCCAGCGGGCGGCCTGCTGCCGGTACCACTCCATCGTTTGAATCACTTTCGTTTTGGGTTCTATCGTTTCAGGTAAGGCATATGCCCACAGCGGGTTGGAAAAAGCAAACAGGGAAATCCACAGATACAGGGTTCTTTTCATAAATCGGGTAAATAAGGAATCAAATATGAGTACTGGCCGGCTTTTACTCATCGGTACACGCGAAGGCCCGAAAGGTTCATGAAAACGTGAAGTTTTTTTTCAAATCCCTCACACACAAGGCACGCAAGCAACGATGGGAAGGGTGCTTGTTAATTTTGGCAGATTTTGCTTACCTTGTACCACTTCAAACTTCATCAATCACTTAAATCCGTCTCTTTATTTATGGCATTACACACAGCAGGAGTAGGAGCAGCCCCTGAAAACGAAAGATTTACCCACCCTTCCGGTTTATACATTTTGTTTTTTACCGAGATGTGGGAACGATTCAGTTACTATGGCATGCGTGCCATATTAATGTTGTTCATGGTGGCCGGTGCAGATCGTGGCGGGATGGGGTTGCCAGATGCGGAAGCAGGGGCTATTTACGGACTGTATACTTCTTCGGTGTATTTGCTTTCGTTGCCGGGCGGCTGGCTAGCCGACAATTTTTTCGGCCAGAAAAAGGCCATTTGGTTTGGTGGAATTATTATCATGATTGGTCATATCATCTTGGCATTTCCCAGCGGAAATGCCATCTTTTTTATAGGGTTAGCTGTGGTTGCCATTGGAACCGGTCTGCTAAAACCCAACATCAGTTCGGTGGTAGGGGAGTTGTATCCCGAAGGTGGGGCACGCCGCG
Organism: uncultured Sphingobacteriales bacterium; assembly: GCA_963520985.1. GTDB lineage: Bacteria > Bacteroidota > Bacteroidia > Cytophagales > 172606-1 > Xanthocytophaga. The sequence goes on along the minus strand of CAUQTA010000006.1, from coordinate 191,977 downwards.
ATGCCGGTTTTGCGATCTTCTATATGGGTATTAACCTGGGAGGAGCCATGGGGATGCTGGCCGTAGGGTATCTGGGTGAGAAAGTCGGCTGGCATTATGGGTTCGGTGCTGCCGCCGTGGCTATGTTTTTGGGCATTGTTGTATTTCGCGCATTCAGCGAGAAATACCTGAAAGAGTATGGTTTGCTGAAACCCAAGGAGATTTCGACCGAGACAGTTTCCGAATCGCAGTCTGGCCGGTCCCTGATGAGCATTCTGATTCCGGTTTTCCTGATTGCCTTCTTATCTTTTTTGCAATACACCGGGCGAATCAATGTTTTTTCGGCGGTAGGTTTGGCTCAGGCAATGGGGCTTATCATTGTTTCCATCACCTTGTTTTATTTTGTGTTTTTATGGGTTGCCGGTGGGTTGACAGGCGATGAGAAATCACGTTTGATTGTGATGTTCATTCTATTCATTGCGGCGGCTATTTTTTGGGCCGGCTACGAACAAGGGGGTTCTACGTTGAATACGTTTTCGGATCGGCATACGGATCGGAATATTTTAGGATGGGAAATGCCTGCCAGCTGGCTGCAAGGATTGCAATCCATCTACGTCATTTTGTTGTCACCCTTATTTGCCGTTATCTGGCTGTTCTTAAACCGACGGAATATGAATCCTTCCGCACCCGTCAAATTTGGTGTAGGTTTGGTTTTGCTAGGAGTGAGTTTTGTGTTTATGGTCTTTGCCGCAAAATTAGTGGTAGCTGGCGAAAAAGCTTCGGTTATGTACCTGATCATCACTTACTTGTTTACCGTGCTGGGTGAGCTTTGCGTGAGCCCAGTTGGGTTGAGTTTTTACACCAAATTGGCTCCGGCCCGGTATGTCAGTCAGTTAATGGGGATCTGGTTTGTAGCAACATCGTTAGGCAATCTTTTTGCGGGACTCTTTTCCGGCAATTTTGATGAAAATAATACCCAACAAATGCCTGAATTGTTCATGTCGGTGGTGTATTTGGGGGTTGGTTTCGGGTTATTCTTATTGATCTTCTCCAAGCCGATCAAACGGATGATGAAAGGCGTGGAATAATCCGAAAAATAGTATCTTTTCAAACTCAAAAACCTCTGGTTGTTGCATCAGGGGTTTTTTGTTTCCGTTTTTGGTATGAAAATCAACTTTGAGAATATCGTACTTGGCATTGCCATTGGCGACGCCTTTGGGGCAGGAGTGGAGTTTATGGATCGCGACTGGATACGTGCCCATGTGGATTTTACCACGTTTGTCAACGCGCGGCATTTGATTCCAGCCCCTGTGTCCGAACCCGATGTATTTACCAAAAACTACTCTGCTTGGGATTACACCGATGATACCGAAATGACCATCGGTTTAATGAAGGCACTCTTGTCTGAGCAAGAATTTTCCTGCGACTTATTGGTTTCACATTGGACAAAAGAATACCAAAATGGGTATGCACGAAAAGGATACGGCCGCAATGGACATGGCTCCATGCGGTGGGTTTTTAACGGTGCAAAGACCATAGAAAAAGTTCGAGCGTTTCAGAAATACACAAACTATCCAGGCAATGCACCTGCCATGCGAGCCGTTCCGCTGGGTTTTGTGCCTGAGGATAAGATAAACCGGTATGCTACCATAAACGCCAATGCAACCCATCCACACCCCAAAGCCGTTGCCGCAAGTATGGCTATTGCAGGGGCTACGCATTTTTTGTTGAGGCAACAGGGAGACAGCAAAGAGGTGATTCCCGCTTGCTTGAAATGGATGGCTGACATAGATGCCGAAACGACTCAACTGCTTCAGAAAGTAGATGCATTGCCTGAGCCTGAACAGCTTACTGACGCGGATTTCGCCGTTTTGTGTGGACCGCAACCCATTCAAGAACCCTTGTTTCTACCCGGGATCAAAGGTGTCCCTTCCGATGCCATGCATACAACGGCTTGTTGCCTCCATGTTCTGAAACATGGCAAAACGACTATGGATGGGCTGCAACAATCCATTTATCTGGGTGGAGATGTTGACTCAGTTGCTTCGGTATGTACGGGTATTCTGGCCGGGCGATACGGATTGGATTCACTTCCTGAATTTATGAAAACACAAGTAGAAGGAAGGGACTACTTACGTTCTATAGCCAAAGAATTTGAAAAATGGGCTATCCATTTCATCTAACGTGAATTCATGTAACGAGAAGTGGATAGACCGGGTTGTGTGCTCATAGAAGATACTATTTTGATGACCATTGCCTTTTCTGTAACAACTGTTTTCTCAAAACCCGAACACAATCTGCGTGGCATAGAATTTTATACTTTATTCTAGTAGAAGTACAAAATATGTGCTTTTATTTTTCACTTTAAACACTTACTACTATGTACGATAGAGAAAGAGAATCCGATGTGAATACAACCGAAATGCGCATGCGCGGCAACTGGCATGAGGTAAAAGGAAAAATGCGCCAAGCCTATGGCGATCTTACTGATGATGACTTGGAATATGCCGAAGGCAAAGAAGAAGAATGGTACGGTAAATTATCCAAAAAACTAGGCCGCACCATCGACGATGTTAGAGATTGGGTGAGAGGCTTATAGTAAATAGTATCTCAACAAAAACCAAAAGCCAGGCATGCATGCCTGGCTTTTGGTTTTTGTTAGTCGCTTATGTAACTACCCGGTGTTTTGCCAAAAATCTTCTTGAATGCTTCGATAAATGAACTTGGGGTTTGGTAGCCAAGTTCGATAGAAACCGTAGCAACCGGTTTGCCTTTTGTCAATAGATCAATGGATTGTAACAATACCCACCGAATGTGCCAGTTTTGAAAGGTGCGACCGGTTTGCTGCTGAAACAACCGCGACAGATGACGAGGACTCATACAGGCCAGATCAGCCCAGTACTCCATGGGGTGTCGTTGCGGAGGCGTAGAGATTAGCGCGGATACCACCTTTTTTAGTCGTACATCTTGGGGTAATGGTAGACTCAAGGGTGACTTTTCCAGTAGCAAAAGTTCATCCAATACCACATCCATCATTCGCGAAACAGGTGTATTCGGCTGATAATCCGTATGAAGAACGGCTCGTTCCAATAATTCCTTCAACAAAGGCGATACCAGCCACAAGACACACGTTTGAGGCAAATCAGTAGCGGAAAGGGGATGAATGAAAACGTTTTTCAAGGATACACTTCCTTTGAACTCCACTTGGTGATTGGTGTAAGAAGGTATCCACAAACACTGTGAGGATGGCACAACCCACACATTTTCAGTTGTATATACAAATACAACGCCTTTGCTGGCATAGACCAGCTGCCCGCGGGGATGGGTGTGATAGTCGGCGCAAGTGGCATTGGTTACTTCTAGACCAAAAGCTAATACAGGCAATTGAGGATCGTCGTTGAATCCTACCTCAATGGGAGAGAGCTTTCTTGTCGGATTAACCGTATTCATTGGCTCAATGTCGGTATTTGTGCATTGTTTTGCAAGTTATGTTTGTGAGGTTGATCACCTAACATCACAACTTATGGAAAATCATCAGAACGTAACCATCGAACAGTTTACCCAACAAGCCGTTCCCTTTACCCAATTACCGGCGCATTCCGATTCAATCCAGCTGCTTCTGGATTGTGCGAAAGTGTCCACGCACGACAATGTACTCGATGTTGCCTGTGGACCTGGCTTGGTTGCCTGTGCCTTTGCAAGGGAATCTCAATTGGTCACAGGCATCGACTTGACACCTCGCATGTTGGAACTGGCGCAAGAGCAACAACGAAAACAGGCACTGTCAAACATGCTGTGGCTGAGAGGGGATGTGGATCAACTGCCGTTTGCCAATGAGAGTTTTTCGCTGGTGATAACCCGGTATAGTTTTCATCACTTTGCGAATCCTGAAAAAGTGCTACGCGAAATGATGCGGGTGTGCCAGCCTGGAGGAAAAATCCTGATTGCCGATGTAGCCCTTCCTGCTGAGAAATGCGTTGCGTATGATCGTCTGGAAAAGCTACGCGATCCCTCACATGTTCATGCGCTTTCGTTTGAAGACTGGGAGAGATTATTCCGTCTAACGGGACTTACCTATGCTTTGCATGCTAAGTATGAGGTGGAGGTAGAATTGGAGGAACAGTTGGAAGCGTCTTTTCCGGAAGAAGGAAACAAAGACCGAATCAGGCAACTGTTGTGGAACGATGTCGAGAAAAACGCTTTGGGAGTAAATGCCCAGATAAAACAAGATAAACTCTATTTTTCGTATCCCATTGCGGTGTATCGGTTGGAAAAATAGTACCTCTAAAAGATGCAAAACCCCCGACTTGTGATCGGGGGTTTTGTATATACACAGTCGGATGAATTATATCATGCTGACAATTAACTCATTATTCCCTATGTGATGTTTGCAGCCCTTGTATTTGTCATTTAAGTTGTTTAATTATTTCACTTGGTAATTTTGTTCCAGTCATTATTGAATTTGTATAGTAGTTTTTTGATGGGTCAAGTCCAAAAACTTTGAACAGTTCGTCTTTTATTTCTTTGTTTTTGGGATTTCTCAAATCCCATTTTGCTTTATAAAACTTTGCATTGTCAAAGTTGAAAGCCCCTTGGTTGTCTATATTTTTTAAAACTTCTATACTATCGTAATGTGGTCTAAAGCCAATGGAATAATACCCGTAAGGGTTTTGATCATATTCTTTTTCACCTGTCACATACTTGTTGAATTTGTCTTGAGTAAGCTCTTTGTGTATTAATCCCCATTGTAAAAACACAATTCTTCTCTGGTCTATGCTTCGCCCATAAGATATAGGAAAATCATATTCTTCATCCTTTATTTCTCTATTTCCAATTACCTCATACTCTCCATAAAGAAGTAAATTGTCCATCATAACATCTGATGGTAATTTGGGTTGTTTATCAAGAGTGTCGATAGGAATGTTTTTTGTGTTAGACTTGAAAATAAATAACTCAACTATTAATGCTGGTCCCATTAATAAGTCCAGTCCATGAGAATCATCTATTAATTTCTCCTTTCTGATTTTATTCACATCAAGAAGGATTCGCCCGAATCCATAATTCATTCGGTCAATTTTGAAACAGAAGTAATCTCCTGATTTAAATTTTATATGGCGCCTTTTAAGTCTCTTGTAATTCTCTATTTCTGTCGTATGGTTTTCCGGTGAACTGCTTATAAAATCATCGATTATTTTATGAATTTCTTTTTCTGACGGTAGTTCTTGGTCCCAGCGGCTTGAATAAAAGGTGGTTTGGGAATTGTAATTTCCAATTTTCAAATGACCACTGCTAACACTTAGATAAACACCTCTTGGTTGACGTTGTTCTAATACAGAAGCACTCAACTTTTTTTCTTTTCCTTTACCAGTCTTAGGTAATAAAATTTTTCTGTCTTGTGTCTGTTCATCATACTGCTTTTCAAAATATTCTTTGTCAGTTGAAATAATATGCCTTTTAATCGTGTCCTTGTCAAAATATAATATGCTATCTGAACGATATTTGTCACCACCAAACACAATTCTATCCCAATGGCTTTCGATTGGGTCAAGTCCAAAGTACTCTCGTTGCTTGTTAGTTAATTCATAGATTGTCATAGGATAGCTGCTAACATTTTTATCACTCTTTTAATTCTTGTTGCATTTATTTCAGTTTTAGACTAAACTTTTCCACAATAAAACAGGATTAGCTACGGTTTAAAACTAGATATTTTCTATTTGATATTCAACTGAGCTTTGTCTGTCTTTTTGTCAAATCCCATCTCATCGTATATCGACTTGAAAAATAGTATGTTTTAAAAAGCAAAAACCCCGAATAGTACATTCGGGGTTTTTCTGTATATAAGCAGTGGGATGAATTACATCATGCCGCCCATGCCGCCATCCATTGAAGGCATGCCTGCTTTTTCTTTTTCTGGTTCTTCGGCAATCACGCACTCAGTTGTGAGTAGCAGGGCTGCAATCGAAGAAGCGTTTTCCAAAGCCAGACGAGTCACTTTCGTTGGGTCAACGATACCAACACCGATCAGGTTTTCGTACTTGTCTTCGCGGGCGTTGTAACCGAAGTCACCTTGTCCGTCGCGAACTTTTTGTACAACTACTGAACCTTCGCCACCCGCGTTGAACACGATGGTACGCAACGGAGATTCCAGTGCCTGACGTACGATGTTCACACCTGTGATTTCGTCTTCATTGGCAGTTTGTACACCCGCCAAGGCTTCAATCGCACGGATCAGGGCTACACCACCACCGGCTACGATACCTTCCTGTACGGCTGCACGTGTTGCGTGCAAGGCATCATCCACACGGTCTTTTTTCTCTTTCATTTCAACTTCTGTAGCAGCACCAATGTAAAGAATCGCTACACCACCTGACAACTTAGCCAGACGTTCCTGTAGTTTCTCTTTGTCGTAATCAGAAGTAGTAACTTCGATTTGTGCCTTGATCTGGTTCACGCGAGCTTCGATGTCACCAGCGGTACCTTTACCACCCACGATGGTTGTGTTATCTTTGTCGATAACGATTTTATCGGCTTCGCCCAAATATTCCAGCGTTGCGTTTTCCAGTTTGTAACCGCGTTCTTCTGAAATAACGGTTCCTTTGGAAAGAATTGCGATATCTTCCAGCATGGCTTTGCGACGGTCACCGAAGCCAGGAGCTTTTACGGCGGCAATGCGCAGAATACCACGGATTTTATTTACTACCAATGTAGCCAATGCTTCGCCATCCACGTCTTCGGCAATGATCACCAACGGACGGCCGGTTTGTGCTACCGCTTCCAACACCGGAAGCATTTCTTTCATGGAAGAAATTTTCTTCTCAGTGATCAGGATGAATGGTTTTTCCAGCTCCACTTCCATTTTCTCGGTGTTTGTCACAAAGTATGGTGACAGATACCCACGGTCAAACTGCATACCTTCCACTGTTTTTACTTCAGTTTCAGTACCGCGAGCTTCTTCGATAGTGATTACACCGTCTTTGCCCACTTTATTCATCGCGTCAGCAATCATGTTACCGATTTCTGCATCGTTGTTGGCAGAAATAGTAGCTACCTGTGCGATTTCTTTGTTATCGTTGATTGGCTTTGATTGTTGTTTCAGGTTGGCAACAACCGCCGCAACTGCTTTGTCGATACCGCGTTTCAGGTCCATTGGGTTGGCACCAGCGGCTACGTTTTTGATACCTGCGTTGAAGATGGCTTGTGCCAATACGGTTGCAGTGGTAGTACCGTCACCCGCAGAATCGGCAGTTTTGGAAGCTACTTCTTTCACCAACTGAGCACCCATGTTTTCGATTGGGTCTTTCAGTTCAATGTCTTTCGCTACGGTTACACCATCTTTTGTGATGGAAGGTGCACCAAATTTTTTGTCAAGGATTACGTTACGTCCTTTTGGTCCTAGGGTTACTTTTACCGCATCGGCAAGGGTATCAACTCCTTTTTTCAGACGGTCTCTTGCGTCAGTATTGAAAAATATGCGTTTAGCAGCCATAATTTCAGTTGTTAGAATTTAAGATTTTAATGAAATAGATTGTAATGTTGCCGGGTTTTTGCTTTTGAAAACATACTAATTGACCGGCGCTGGAAACAAAAAAAGCTAGCAGCAGACAAAGCCGGTAGCTCAACCAAATTTAGATAACAGCAAAAATGTCAGACTCACGCATGATCAGGTAGTCTTTTCCGTCCACAGTGATTTCTGTGCCAGCGTATTTGCCATATAACACCGTATCGCCAACTTGTACAGTCAGAGGCTCATCTTTTTTACCGTTTCCAACGGCTACGATGGTTCCTTTTTGTGGCTTTTCTTTCGCAGTGTCAGGAATGATAATGCCAAAAGCTGTTTTTTCCTCAGCGGCAGCCGGTTCTACCAGAACACGATCTGCAAGCGGTTTTACATTTACGTTAGCCATATAAGTTTGATAATTAAACGAAGAAATTAATTGGTTAAAGAATTCTTTAGTGAATAAACCGCTATGCTAACAGCAGTTTTAGTGCCAATCCGGCAAACTGACTGCAAATTTACCAAACTGGCACACTTTTGTTTACATTCCGATAATAAATGTGACATTTTTTCTGACAAAACTGACATGTGTACCAATACTGACACGACAACTTGGATTTTTTGTCAGCTTTCGCTATATTAGGTCAAAGGTTTTGGGCTTGTCAGTACTTTCATATCAATTGAATTTTGACGGCCCTACCCATACAGCAACTGCAGAACTTCCATTTAACCCCATATGCCTATGCACACACTCCCTGCAAACTGGCTCACTGAAGGGCTGATTGACCTCGAGTACAAACAGTATGTTTTACTGGCTTATCTGAAACACGTACAACAATGTTTTGCTGAACAAAAGTTGTATCCCCAGTTGTCTGACTTGATTTTTCATTATCAGAACATTCAGACGCTGAAACGTGACAAAGAACTGATTTACGAGAATTTTCCTAAAAAAGTTTCGCGGGCCGATTTTGAAAAGCTGCAACTGACTTACGAAAAGATGGTGCAGGACGACGGGTTTATGGCCGAGCTGGATGCCATCATGGAGTTTGCCATGCCAAAGTTGCAGAGTACGCTGAAAGAAGGCAAAAACGTGTATGAATTTGTGGAAGAGAATTTGCAGATTTCACCGGTGGGGCTTACCTCCTTACGGACGGATGAAGGTCTGCTGTTTTTATACGAACATCATTCCAACGATACGCGGGTATACCATTACCAGATTTCACTGTTTGAAAATGCGTTTGAAAAATACCGGGGCATTCATACGGCCTACCTGGAAACGGTACGCAAAAGCATCTACGTGACTTTTGAAAGCCTGAAAGTGGAAATTTCACGCAAGCACCAGACTTTGGTCAACCCGGCTACGTATCTGGTCGCTTCGCAGATCTCGTGTCCCGTTGAAGAAACCCTGCTGCCTGTAGCCAAGCGAATGCTGATTCGTTACATTGCTACAGCGGCTTGAAAAATAGTATCCTCAGAAAAGCAAAAACCCCGGCCAAAGTCGGGGTTTTGTTATATGCAACTGTTTTTAAACCTTAGGGATTTGCTGAATCAGCGGGTGCCGGAGCGGGTGTTGTAGTGGCTGGTGCCGGACGTTGAACTGCCGGAGCCGAACCCTGACGTCTGCGGATATTGATCGAATCGCCATCGTTGGAAGCCGTAGGAAGTACAAACGAAGAGGATACAACCAGCACAATAATGGCAATCATAAATCCCCAGCTCAAACGTTCCAGCAAGTCGGTGGTGCGTTTTACACCCATTAACTGGCTAGCCGCAACACCAGAGGCAAGCCCTCCTTTGGGGTTCTGCAACAATACCACAATACACAACAAGACACACAGTAAAATAACAATACCAATAATTACCCAAAACATGTTTTTGATGAGTTAAAATGAAATAGAACAGGCACTCAAATTATAAATTTTTCAAATCCTGAATTCGGGACGCAAAGTACGCGCTTTTTTCGGGAAATTTCAAGCTTAATTTCTCATATATTTCAATGGCTTTGTCCACTTTCCCCTGTTTGATGAGGATGTTAGCCAGGTTTTCGCTGATAATTTCGGGCGGACGGATGCTGGTTTCACTCAGGTCACGGTCGGTAAAAGCATCTTTTTCGCCCCGGTTAAAGGTAGAAATGCGAGGCTCGGACTTGATGAAATGATCAATAATGTCGCGCTGGACGCTTTTCTTCAATCGATGACTGAATCGCTCAATGACCTGTTCGTCTTCATTGAGTTTGCCAAGTTGCATGGGCGGCGTTTCTTCATCAGCCGAGTCGAGTACTTTGAATCGTTCGTCCAGGTGGTTTTTTACCGGATCGAGCCTATACACCCGCGACGACTCACTCATCAGGTTTTCCAGTTCGTCGGTTTCGTTTGGTGCATCCGGGGTAACTTTCTGTAGTTCTGTTGTTTGTGAGACTACGTTGGGCGGCACATCCACCGTTTTGTCAGCTGCCGGCGCTGATTCGGCTACGGCGCTTTCTTCGGGGTAGGTTTCGCCTAGCAGCAGGTCTTTCAGTGTGTCGCGGTCCAGGGCGTAAGTAGCGGCAATGCGTAACTTTTGCGAAGCCAGCATGCTGGCCCGTTCAAAATGACCCTGGGCAATAAGCATGAAGGCCAACGAACAATACGGGAAAATCTTGATTACATCTTCCAGCTTTTCCAGATTGTCGTCAGTAAGTTGATGCGGATTTTGTACTAATCGTAAAAATGTATCTTTATTCACAAAGTGATTTATTAAAAGAAGCAGAAACGAAGATACAGTTTTCTGGCGAAAACTAAAAAACAGGATTGTAAAATGGTGTTAAATTGTTGGTTGGGCCACCGGCTTCTGCACGGAAAACTAGTATCTCAGAAAAACGAAAAAGTACCCGGCACCAATAAAACAGAATGGAATTTTACAAGTACAGTGCTTACCAGTTGGCTACCGATCTGTTGAATACATCATATACGATCCGGTCCGAAATGGTTGGAATCAGACTGCTTTCGACCTGTGAAAGCGTACGGCTCTGGGCAAAATCTTCGTAGGCCGTGAAGGTCTGGTCGAAGTTTTCATCCTCATTGGTATTATTAATGTACTTGACCTGCACCCGGATGGTGAGCCGGTTAAGCGATGCCTGTACCTGCGTGCCCTGGTTGCCGGTAGGCGCAACAGGCGTGACGTCATAACCCACAATGGAACCTTCAATGTGCAAATCGCTGTTTCCAGTTACAATTTTGAGGGGTGTGTTGTTCTGAAAATAATCCCGCATGCGTTCAGTAAAAGTCTGGGCAAGGTTAGCCGGACCGGTACCTGCGTTATTGTAAAAGTTATTAATGGAAATGGTTTTGATTTTTGAAAAATCCAGCGTAGTTCCGGTCAATGAATAGATTTTGCAACCGCTGAACAGGGCAAAAATACTGAAGAACAACGCAACAGTTAGGAGTTGAAAGCGATAGGGTTTGGGTAGCATACAAGAAGTTGTTTGTCTGACATTGCTGCGAATTTTATGCCAGTTTACTCTAGATAGATGGGAAAACGGCTCAATGTCAATTCGTTTTAGAGATGAAGCCTGGAAAATGCATCCGTAAAAACGTAAATCAGGATTAGGATAATAAGGCAAAGTGTGCAAAGCACTGCACCACGCACCACAAACAGCCGCCGGTTTTTCTTCCTGAGAAATCCCAGAATCACCGAAACCAGCCCTGCCACCAGCAGCACACTGGTAACAAAGAGCAGTAATAAGATGCTAATGCCGCCTAACATGCCGATGGAACGTCGTTTGTAAAGATAAATGAAATAGTATCTTTCAAAACAGAAAAACCCGACCTAGTTGTATCGGCTATCTGCATAAAAAGCGGTTATTCAATGTGGTACTGTTTTATTTTTCGGTACAAAGTCCGTTCTGAAATATTCAGATCCTGCGCGGCGTATTTGCGTTTGTTGCGGTTTTTGCGAAGGGCTTTGATGATCATTTCCTTTTCTTTTTTCTCCAGATCCAATGAATCATCTTCGGTTTCGTGCGAAATATCTTCGATGCGAGCCAGTTCAATGGTATCGTTGTTGTTTTTGGTGCTTGGCTCAATATAAATCGATTTGCCTGAAATGGGAGCAGGGGTATAGTCGGGCTCGTCTTCGATTTCGCGGAACAAGTCGGCATGTTCTTTAATCACCTCCCGATTGACCGAGCCACCCGAGGCAGTATCGTAAAATAGTTTTTTGAGTTCGGTTACATCACGTTTCAGGTCAAACAATACCTTGTACAATAATTCCCGTTCGCTAAAGCTTTGGTTTTCGTTTCCTTTGTTAAAAATGGCTGGTAAGGTATTGGCTTGGTCCTGCGGAAGATAAGTGCGCAGCTTGTCTGCATTGACTTCCCGCTCCATTTCCAGAACCGAAATCTGTTCCACCAGGTTTTTCAACTGGCGAATGTTGCCCGGAAACCGGTATTGTTGCAGCATCAGGGATGCATCTTCGGTCAGTGCAACCGGCTTGACGCGGTACCGTTCGGCAAAATCAGACGCAAACTTGCGGAATAGCAGCACAATGTCGGCACCTCGTTCGCGCAGAGGAGGAACAAAAATAGGAATGGTGTTTAGCCGGTAATACAAGTCTTCGCGAAAGGTTCCTTTTTCTACGGCTTGCAGCAGATTTACGTTGGTAGCGGCTACTACGCGTACCTCCGTCTTCTGGACTTTGGACGAACCGACACGAATGAATTCGCCGTTTTCCAATACCCGTAGCAAACGAGCTTGCGTGCCCAGGGGCATTTCCCCGATCTCGTCCAGAAAGATGGTGCCGCCGTTTACCGTTTCAAAATATCCTTTGCGTGAATCGACGGCTCCGGTGAAAGCACCTTTTTCGTGTCCAAACAATTCACTGTCAATGGTTCCTTCGGGGATGGCCCCGCAGTTGATGGCAATAAACTGATTGTGTTTGCGGCTGCTGAGCTGATGAATGATTTTGGAAAACGACTCTTTGCCACTGCCGCTTTCGCCGGTGATCAGCACTGTCATGTCGGTAGGAGCCGCCAGAGCCGCTTTTTCAATGGCAACGTTTAGCAAGGGCGAACTGCCAATGATGCCAAACCGTTGTTTTATACTTAAAATATCAATGGAAGCCATAGTTCAGTAGTAAAAAATGATTTGTATGGTTTTAAAATGAGGAAGATGGTTTGGCCGCAAAATAGTATTTTTTAAATAGAGGTTTGTCCTATTTAAAAGATACTATTTTACAATGCACTCACTATCAATCTACCGTTTCTCCCAATAGTGTACCTTGCGTACAATCCGTAATGTGTACAGTTACATAATCTCCTTTTTTGTAGTGCTTTTTAGGAAAAACCACTACTTTGTTGGCTGAGTTGCGGCCTTGCAAATGTTCCTCTGACCGCTTGGAAAATCCTTCAACCAATACTCTCTGGATTTGTCCCACGTCCAGTTTGTTGCGTTCAAACGAATGCTTCCGCTGCATGTCAATGATTTCGTTGAGGCGGCGGATTTTGATGTCATACGGAATGTCATCGGCCAGTTTTTTCGCGGCTGGTGTATTGGGGCGCTCCGAATAGGCAAACATGTAGGCAAAGTCATATTGCACCATCTCCATCAATGAAAGCGATTCCTGATGCTCTTCTTCGGTTTCTGAGCAGAAACCTGCAATCATATCCGTCGAAATGCCGCAATCAGGACCTAAAATTCGGCGAATAGCCGCTACACGATCCAGATACCATTCGCGGTCATACGTGCGATTCATCAGTTTCAGTACTCTTGAGTTTCCGCTCTGGGCTGGCAAATGAATGTATTTGCAGATGTTTTCATACTTCGCCATGGTATGCAACACTTCATCTGTAAAGTCTTTCGGATGAGATGTCGTAAACCGAACCCGCAAATCGGGATGGATAAGTGCCACCATTTCAAGCAATTGTGCGAAAGAAACGAGACCCCCTGCCCCTAAAGTGGAAGTTTGCATTGTTCCCCCTTCGGGGGTTAGGGAGCCTTCCCATTTGTACGAATCTACGTTCTGACCCAATAGCGTTACCTCCCGGTACCCTTGACTGAACAGATCCCTTGCCTCAGCCACGATGGAATGCGGGTCGCGACTGCGTTCCCGTCCGCGTGTAAAAGGCACCACACAGAACGAACACATGTTGTCACAGCCGCGCATAATGGATATGAAGGCGGTAACTCCGTTGGAATTAAGCCGAACGGGCGAGATGTCGGCGTAGGTTTCATCGCGTGATAAAAATACGTTCATCGCTTTCTGCCCACCATCGGCTTCATCTATCAGCTTTGGCAAATCCCGGTAGGCATCGGGGCCCACCACCATGTCCACTATTTTTTCTTCTTCCAGAAATTTGGCCTTGAGCCGTTCGGCCATGCAGCCCAGCACTCCAACCAGGGTGCCAGGGCGACGTCTTTTAATGCCAGTAAAGTGCTTGAGCCGATTGCGTACTTTTTGTTCGGCATTTTCACGAATGGCACAGGTATTCAACAAAATAACGTCAGCCTTCGTAAAGTCGGCCGTGGTATCAAAACCTTGTTCCTGCAAGATGGCGGTCACAATCTCACTATCCGCAAAATTCATCTGGCAACCATAGCTTTCAATGTACATTTTGCGCGCATTGCCACGGTTCTCTTCTTTCGAAATGCGCGGCAATTCGCAGGCTTCTTTATCCGTTTCGGTCAATATATCCAACTGTTGAACGACTCTTTCCATACGTGATTTTAAATGAGATCTTTTACGCTAAATGTGAATGGGTTAACAATATATACTCCAAATAGTTTCTGCTGAATGCACAAAGATACGATTTTATTGGGAAAATACTGACAGAATGGCAGGAATATTTGATCGATTGAAGCAGGAAACAGAAGCTATTGGGATAGGGATGGTTTTGCCTTTTGAAATCCTACTATTTTTTTTCTGGCAGAATTCCCTGACCCCAACACGCTTGAATTAAAAAGGATAGCCAATGCCAAAGTTCAGACTGCTTTGTCCGGGAGCAAATACTGACCGGGGGCCAAAGACGTTTTTTATCGCCCAGCGATCCGCCGGACGGCGACCCGGATCGTATACCTTTGTTCCGTAATCGAAGCGGACAATAAGGAACGAAAAATCGAAACGAAGCCCCACACCTGTGCCCAGAGCAATTTCCCGGTAGAACCGGTCAAAGGCAAACTCGCCATTAGGAGCCGACTTGTCTTTGCGCAACAGCCACACGTTGCCGGCATCCACAAAAAAGGCAGTCTGGATATTAAAGCTGCTGAATTTAATCAGTTGAGTGCGGTATTCGGCACTTCCCTCCAGAATGATGTCGCCGGGTTGTTCAAATACATACACATAATTTCCTTTGGCATTAATACTATCCGGCGAAGAGCCTAACCCCAGACGGCGTGGGAACCAAGCCCGCACACTGTTGGGGCCACCCGAAAAGAAAAACTTTTCGTAGGGAAGCGTCCCGGCGGGTCCATACGGATTGGCATAGCCCACATTGATGCGAAATGCCCACACGCTTTGCCTGCCTACCGGAACAAAATACCGGTAATCCACATTGAGTTTGAAAAAGCGATAAAACTGCAAGCCATCGGAGGTGCTGTCGCTATTGACAATGCCCAGTACGTCTTTGACAGGTAAGTGCAGAAAAGAACCGCCGCTTTCGGCAAACAAACGCAGGTACTGGGCTTTTTTCCGCTGGTTCAGTATATTGTTGTTATACGTATAAGAACCACTGATACTCGATACAAAGGCTTTCTGAAAGGCCCGCCACAGGGTACTGCCCTGGCTCCGCAAAACGGTGTCGATCTGGTATTGCAAGGCGCGACCCGCTTCGTTTTTGCGGTAATTGGAATAAATGCGGCTTAACTCAAGCGCCGTTATGGTAAATTGTTTTTCGGGCTCGGGCTGCCATACGTAAGCCAAAGAACCCTTAAATCCAAATCGCTGAAAATCAGGCCTGCCCGTAAAATTATACCCCAATGAAACGCGTGTTTGCGGTGAAAACGGACTGAAGTAATACTTTAACCGGCCAGGAATCAGCAATTGCGGAAAGGTAAGCGATGAAGTCAGGCTTATTTGCTGGCTGCTCAGAATGCGGCTATTTTCCGAAATAAAACCGGCAACTCCTTCTACACCGCCCGTTGCCCGAAACTCAAACACTTCCAGGCCGCCAAAAACATTGCGTATTTTAAAAATGCCGCTTCCAAAAGGACCCGGGTAACCGTTTGCCAGCGTAACCGTTCCGCCTGCTTCCACCGAATACGAATACTTGTCCAGCGGGCTGGCATAAATCTGGGTGTTAAACTTGCCGCCTGTCGTGTCATAATAAATATTGGCGTACTTAAACATATCCAGATTTCCCAGCAGCCGCTGGGTGTCAATGGATCGTTGCTGGCTGTATAAGCTCTGGGGCCTGATCAGGATTTTGGAGTTAAGCACTTTTCTCGAAAACCGGTGGTTACGGGCCAGGTAATGGATGTTTCGGAAAGTGAGTGTGTCGCGTTGGCCACGGCCTCGGGTGGCGGCATCTTCAGTAAAATACACATCATTCACCATCCGTACCTGATGCGGTGCCCCATTGGGCGGGTTGTTGATGATAAATTGCAGATCGGTGAGGTAGCGTTTCCGGGTAGAATCGATGAAGGTGGTATCCGGAATGGTGTCGTTCACAAAAACCCGTACGTATTGCTTGCTGAAATCATAATAGCCGTTGTTTTTGAGCAGTTTGTCGAGCCGGTCCCGTTCCTGTTGAATGATTTCCAGGTCGTAGCCGTCACCGGGACGCAACAGGCTCTGGCGTCTGTTTTTCTGGATTAGCGTATCGATTTTGAAATTGTCAGTCACCCAGTTGATTTTGCGTATCCGCGAACGTTCTTTTTCCGTAACCGTATAGACAATACGTGCTCTCCGGCTGGTGTCTAGCTTGTATTCGTACGTTACCGTTCCCTGAAAATAGCCTTTGCTTTTAAGATATTCTTCCATCTGCTCGGCTGTGTTTTTAGTCAGAGCGGAGTCAAACGCAACCGGCGGCTCTCCCTGACGCATCAGCCAGTTGCCTTCAATGAGCTGGCGGTTGAGCCGGTTCAGTTTCTTTTCGTGTTTTTTCTCCAGTTTCGCCACTTTGGCCGAATCATTTCCGGCAGCCAGAATTTTTTCGTTATACTTGTCGCGAACCTTGGCAATCTCGTCTTCTACTTTTTGCTGGCTGTATGTTTGTAATCCGGATCGATATAGCTGCAAGTAGGGAAAAATAGGCAGGTTGAGTAGCTTTCGGTTGGCCTTTTGCCTAAAAAACGGCTCAAATTCAGAACTGGAAATGTTCTTGTTGCCTTTTATTTTCTGGCTGTAAAGCAAATGCTGACCAGGCTTTAGCACCTTGTCCATGGAAACACAACCGCCAACCAGAAAACAGAGTCCCAGGAGGATAGACAAAAAAGCGAAATTGCGATTGGGCAAGGTCGGTTTTGAACGTGAAAAAGACAGTATTTTTGTTTTAATTGAATACAAGACGATAAAGGTATGCTCTCTCAAAAATGGACTAAACTCATAAAATCGCTGCAAGTAAAAAAATATCGGAAACTCGAACAATCTTTTGTAGTCGAAGGCGGAAAAAGCGTGTTGGAATTGCTTAAATCGGACTACAAAATACAGATTGTTTTGGTTACAGAACGGTTTTGGCAAGAAAATTCGCATGAGTTTGCAAGCAAAAACTTTGCCGTAGAAAAAGTAACCGAAGACGAACTTGCCAAACTGGGCTCATTCCAAACCAACAATGCGGCTCTGGCGGTGGCGCATATGCTACCCGACACCGTGCTGCGCCCACAAGCAAACGAACTGGTGCTGGCGCTGGATGGCATACAAGACCCTGGTAATCTGGGCACCATCATTCGCATTGCCGACTGGTATGGTATTTCCAAAATCATCTGCTCAGAAGACACCGTCGATGTTTACAACCCAAAAACCATAGCAGCCACCATGGGTTCGTTTACCCGGGTGAAGCTGCACTACTGTTCTTTAATCGATTATTTGCAAAGTATTGATAGCCAAATAGATACGTATGGCGCTTTTCTGGAAGGCGAATCCATTTACACTTCTCGTCTTTCCTTTCCCGGTTTAGTGGTAATGGGCAACGAGGCACATGGCATCCGGCCCGAACTGGAACCGTGGATCAAGTACAAAATCCACATTCCTCGTTTTGGTGGAGCTGAGTCGCTGAACGTAGCCATTGCTACGGCTGTGGTGTGCGACAACTGGCGCCGAAAATAACTGCCTAAAAACAGGAGGTTTTACCGTTTTGAGAGATACTATTTTTATCTTCCACGTAGGATCTTGGTGCATTACAGCGATGCGTTCTTTCCTCTCTTTTTATAAAAATCACTCTTCCGTTTTGGCAAGCAGGTACCGGTCTATGATGTTGTGTACCAGGTACAAAACTGGAGTAAGCAAAATTGCCATGGCTGTTTTATACAGATAGCTGTTCACGCCCGTTGACAACACCTGGGAAAAACTCCAGTTGCCAAACAGGTAAAATGCCACAAACAAAACCACATAGCTGTCTATCAGTTGAGACACGAGGGTAGAGCCGGTGGCCCGCAGCCAGATTTTCTTATTGCCCGTAATGCTGCGCAGGTATTGGAATACGGAAGCATCCAGCAACTGGCTCACCAGAAAGGCGGCAATGGAGCCGACAATGATGTTGAGACCCTGACGGAAGATTTTGGCAAAGGCAAAATTTATGTCAAAGTTGTTATCGCCCTTGTTGACATCGAGCCAGAATTGAGCGGGTGGCAAATGCGTGGCGGCAAAAATGATCAGAAAGCCGTATGTAATCAGAATGGCTCCCATGTAACTGACTTTCCGGACGCCTTTGGGGCCAAAATATTCGTTGATAATGTCAGACGTAATGAATACGACGGGCCAGGGAAGAGAACCTGCCGTAAGATTAAAATCCTGCCGGTAACTTCCAATGGGAATCTGGGCCGGAGGCAGTCCGAAAACGGCTTCCAGTGAAAATATTTTGGCTCCTACAATTTCGGCAATAATGGCGTTGGTCAGGAAGATACCCGTTAAAATCATAAACAGATTTTGTTTCTTCTGGGCATCGTGAATGGGTACAAGTGGCTCCAAGGAATAGAATAAATAATAGAGATAAAAGATAATGTTGGTTTGCTGGTAACAGTGACTAGCAGGCAAAAATACAGAAAATAGTATCCTGGAAAAATGAAAAACCCGCCTGGTTGAGATTTAAGGTATTGGGTGCGTATCTCAACCAATTAAAGGCTCAATCCGTCAGCGAAAATGTGTTTCCATCCATTGCCAGCTCCGTATTCTCAAACACACTCTGGGCTTCTGCCAGTAAAGGTTGCAACTCTTTGTACCGAGCCGAAAAATGCCCGATGAGCAAACGACCTGCCTGGGCTTGTGAAGCCATGGTTGCCGCCTGAAGAGTAGTGCTATGCAAGGTTTCGGTGGCGCGTTGTGCTTCGGCAGCCATAAAAGTGGCTTCGTGGTAAAGCAGGTCTACTCCCCGAATTTGATCGAGTATGGGTTCATAATAGGCTGTATCTGAGCAATAAGCGTAACTAAACGACTTTCGGGGGGGCAATGTCAGCGTGGCATTGGTGTGCAGCAGATTGCCTTGTTCATCAAATAAATCCTTGCCGTCTTTGAGCCTGCGCAACTGATGCGGCGAAACAAATTCGGGCAGAGCATCCTTGTTCAGGCGGC
Source organism: uncultured Sphingobacteriales bacterium (assembly GCA_963520985.1). Taxonomy (GTDB): domain Bacteria; phylum Bacteroidota; class Bacteroidia; order Cytophagales; family 172606-1; genus Xanthocytophaga. The sequence continues at coordinate 172,806 of CAUQTA010000006.1, read as the reverse complement.
GTTTGCGGGGTTTTTCCTGAAACAAAAAACCCGTACACGGAATGCCATGATGCAGTGGAATGGTGGAAACGGTTAGCTGTTCGTTTTCAAAAATAACGTCGGCAACGGGCTGCAACGGATGAAAATGAATCGGATACTGCAACCACGTTTCTGAGCACCGGAATTGAGTGGTGATGACATCGGATAGTGCCGGAGGGCCGTACAGGTTCAAGGGTTCGGTGCGGCCGCTTAGGCTCATGGTCGCCAGCAAACCCACCAGGCCATAAAAGTGGTCGCCATGCAGGTGGCTAATCAGAATGTGGTGAATGCGATTGATCTTGCAGCGGTATTTTAACAACTGAAACTGCGTGCCTTCACCGCAATCAATCAAAAAGAAGTCTTGTTCGATCTGCAGCAACTGGGACGTGGGAAACCGGCCAAAGGCCGGTGTCGCCGAACTGCTTCCCAATATTTTTAACGTAAATGCCAAAACTGCAAAAAATCAGTTGTAAACAGATGGAGGGAGGTTTTGGACTGTTTGGAGATACTATTTTGCCAAGCGACTACTCGGTTTCTTCTTTGCCAAACTCGCTTTCAAGTTCGTGAAAAAAAACCGCGTCAATGGCTTCCGGAATGGTGGGCAGTATGTGAAGAACACTCTCCAACTGCGAAATCTTAATCAGCTTCTGCACGTGTTCAGACAATCCGGTTAAGACAAACAGTCCTTCTGATTCTTTGCAAAGTCGGTTTCCGGTAAGAATAGCACTCAGGCCCGAAGAATCCATGTATTTGGTTTCAGACAAGTCGAGTATGATGTTCTTAAATCCTTCGGCATTCAGGGTAACCAATTCTGTTTTTAACAAAGGGGTAAGCGTTGCATCCAATTTGCTTTCGTGCAACTGAATCAAAACATATTTTTCTTTCTTATCTAAAGTGAATTTCATTGGAATAGGGGATGTTTTTGATAGAAAGCGATGAAAACGGACTTTACATCAAAAAAAATCGTTCGCTGCAATTCAACCATTTTTTTCAACTATACCGCAAATTTAAGACTTTCCACGGAATATAAAAGAATCTTTCTAAAAGCCAGCGATGGTCTGCCGAATGTGCGATTCGATGCGAGGTTCCATGTCATCGAGTGATTTGCGATCAAAAGGCTGGCCGGTTACTTGCTCATACAGCTCAACGTACCGGTTGGTGATGGTGTTGATCCAGTCGTCATCCATGGCAGGAACGGTTTGGCCGTCTTTGCCCTGAAACCCATTGGCAATCAACCATTCGCGTACAAATTCTTTGGAAAGTTGCCGTTGAGGCTCATTGGCCTGCTGACGCTGCTCATACCCGTCGGCATAAAAATACCGGGACGAATCCGGCGTGTGTACTTCGTCAATCAGGTAAACAGTGCCATCCAGTTTGCCAAATTCGTATTTGGTATCCACCAGAATCAGACCGCGTTGGGCGGCGATTTCAGTGCCGCGGGCAAACAACGCCAAGGCGTATTTCTCCAGCTGAACGTAGTCTTCTTCGGCTACAATGCCTTGCGCAATGATTTCGTCGCGCGAAATATCCTGGTCGTGGCCTTCTTTGGCTTTGGTGGTTGGCGTAATGATGGGCGAGGGAAGCTTGTCGTTTTCCTTTAACCCTTCGGGCAAAGAAACACCGCAAACCTGACGTTTACCGGCTTTGTATTCGCGCCACGCGTGCCCGGCCAGATAGCCGCGAACCACCATTTCCACGGCAAACGGCTCGCACCGCAAACCCACGCTCACATTCGGGTCAGGTACCGATTGCAGCCAGTTGGGCACAATGTCGGCGGTTTTTTGCAAATAGAGTGCTGCTATCTGGTTGAGCACCTGGCCTTTGTAAGGAATAGGCCGAGGCAGAATGACATCAAACGCCGAAATGCGGTCGGTAGCTACCACTACCATTTTATCGTTGAAATAATAAACGTCGCGTACTTTGCCCCGGTAAAATCCGGTTTGATTTTCAAATTGGAAGTGGGTTTCTTTGAGTGCATTCATAAGGAACGAACAGGCAGATTTTAAGTGGTGCAAATATGCAGAGAGAAAATGAAAAAGTAATGAAGCAGGGGAAAATAGTATCTTCCCCAAAGCCAAAACCCAGGTAACATTACACTTTCTCAATGACCATGGCCGAGGCCCCGCCACCGCCGTTGCAAATGCCTACCACACCCAGAGATGCGTTTTTTTGCGCGAGCACGTTGGTGAGCGTAACCAGAATGCGAGCCCCCGAACAGCCCAGCGGATGGCCCAGCGCAACGGCTCCCCCAAACACATTGATGTGTTCCGGATCAATGCCGAGTTTTTGCATGTTGCCCAGGGCTACTGCCGAAAACGCTTCGTTGATTTCGTAATAGTCAATGTCACTGGCTGTCACACCGGCGACTTTGAGGGCTTTGGGAATAGCCAGTGATGGACTGGTGGTAAACCATTCGGGTGCCTGTTCGGCATCGGCAAACCCCCGGATGCGGGCAATGGGTTTCACGCCCAGTGCATCGGCTTTTTCTTTGCTCATGATCACCAGCGCCGCCGCGCCATCATTGAGGGTGGAGGCGTTGGCTGCCGTCACGGTTCCTTCAGACGAAAAGGCAGGTCGGAGAGACGGGATTTTTTCAAAATTCACGTTTTTGTATTCCTCGTCCTCACTGAACATCAGTGGATCTTTTCCCTTTTGCGGAATGGCAACCGGCACAATTTCCTCTTTGAAATAGCCTTTCTGGGTTGCTTCGGCGGCGCGTTTATACGATTGGATGGCATAGGCATCCTGGGCTTCACGGGTAATGTTCATTTCGCGGGCCATCAGGTCGGCGGCGTTGCCCATGGCGTAGTTGTTGTACACTTCCCACAGGCCGTCTTTCTGCAAGCCGTCGATCAGTTTTCCATCGCCGTATTTGTAACCAAAACGGGCTTTCTCAATGTAATAGGGCACATTGGTCATGCTTTCCATGCCTCCCGCTACGGCAATGTCGTTGATGCCCAGCATGACGCTCTGAGCGGCAAACATGACGGCTTTGGTGCCCGATGCACATACCTTGTTGATGGTGGTACACACCGTTTCGGGTGGAAGTCCGGCAAAAATAGCTGCCTGCCGGGCCGGTGCCTGGCCCAGATTGGCCGAAATCACGTTTCCCATGAATACTTCCTGCACCTGACTGGGTTGTACGCCAGCTTTCTCCAATGCAGCCTTAATGGCAAAGGAACCGAGTTGGGTTGCGGTAAACGAACTTAATATTCCCCCAAAGCTACCAATGGGCGTGCGAACCGCCGAAACTATATACGCGTCTTTCATGATGTTTTCTATTTGTTGATGGTGTAAAAGTGAATAGGTATACTGACAGCTCATTCAAGTTGCGATACGGCTTCGTACAAGGAAGATGTGACACAACCTGAATAAAAATAGTATCTTTTAAAAACGAAAAACCTCCGCACAAACCTAGCAATATTCGCGGAAATGCAAAATGCATTCTCTATTACCAGTTGGGGCGTGAAGATGGCGATGGCTTTTTGCTGGTTTTGCGTTGCTGCTGGATGTATTGTTTTTCGGCGTCTTTCATAGCTTCCAGCAAGATTTCGGCTTGCTGCTTGGATAGCCCCATTTCCGAATACGGATCGGGTTCTGCAGTGCTTTGGTCATTAGCCGTAGACTCGTCATCCAGGTCGGCATCGGGTGGGGGCGGAGGTGTCGGAGGTGGTGTTTGCTTGGGTGGTGGCGTACCCGCTTTAGTCTGGGTCAGGGAGAGTATCTTTTGCGTAAGTTCGTAATTGTAACGAGCATCTTCATTGGTCGGGGACGATTTTAACGCATTCTTGAAACAAACGGCGGCCCACTCGTAGCGTTTGGACTGATAGGCCATGCTTCCCAACTGCTGCCACGCCAATGATTTTACCTTGGGGTTGCCGGAACGGGTGGCGATCTGATACAGGGCCGTGGCCTGTTTATTTTTCTTCTGGGTAAAGTAGCAATGCGCCAGATTAAGCAACACTTCTTCTTCGGTTACGTTCAGTTTGTCGTACAGGTGCCGGTAAAAAACCAGTGCCGCTTCGTAATCGCCTTTCTGAAAAGCGGCATTGGCCTGCAACTTATATTCCCTTATTTCACCTGCCCGGCCAAGCGTACTCCAGTCGGGCAGCCAACTGACGGCAACCATAACCAGGCTCGCAAAACTGAGAAGCAATGTTTTCATTTATAAGAATTTGTCAAAATAGTATCTTTTCCAAAGGGAAAACCTCCCACATGCATAGAATAAACAAGTGCGAAACGAAGCATCAGAATTTTAACGTTCGTTCCTAAACATAAATTGCCTGACGATGCACTGTCTTTCGTTTGGTTGCTTTCTTACTATAAATGAATGGTCGTTACTGCAATTAAGACATCCAAAATCAATAATACCAGCGCCCCAATGAGAAAATAGTAAAACTTATTGGCCGAGATGTCGATTTTCCGGGTGTCTTGTAATTTTCCTTCCACTTTGGCTACCGAGGCCACCAGCCGCGGGAAATCGTTTTGCAGGCGACTCAGCTCAAAATACTGCCCATTGGTTTGCTGGGCCAGTTGCTGCAACACCTCCGATTCCAACCGCGAAGTGACAATCTTGCCGTTATGGGTCAGTTTGCCTTCGCGGGTGGGGATGGCGGCTCCGGTTTTGGTCCCTACACCTACTGTAAACAGTTTCAATCCTTCTTCTTCAATGCGGCGGGCTACTTGTTCGGTATCGTCGCCAAAGTCTTCGCCATCGCTGATGAGGACAATGATCTTCGCCTGATTTTTGGCCGACGTATTTTTCTGGTCCAGATGCCGGCTGAGGGCCAGGTTCAGGGCTGCGGCCAGTTCGGTGCTGCTTTGGGTTACCAAGTCGGTGCGAAGCGTTTCAATAAACAAACGCAGGGCATTCTGGTCGTAAGTAAGCGGACACTGCACAAAGGCCTCATTGGAAAAGATGATCAGCCCGATGCGGTCCGAAGCGAAATTAGGTAACCAGCGGATGAGTTCGTACTTGACCCGTTCGAGACGGGAAGGCGATATGTCCGTCGCATCCATCGACCGCGACAAATCGACCACCAGGTAAATATCCCGGCCTACGGCTTTGACTTCTTTGCGCAAGCTGCCAAAAGTAGGACCCAGCAAGCCAATGGTAATCAGACTAAAGTACAACACCCGCAATACCGCTTTTGCCGCCAGGCCGCTGGTATAGGTTCCCATCTGCCGGGCTTTGCGGGTAGTACGGATAATGTACAAAATGTAGAAGGCGACAAACAGGGCCGCAATTCCGTATTCCCACCAGGTGATTTCGTAGTACCAGTTCATGAACAAAAGGCGCGCACTGTAGACAAATGAACGCTGCAAAAATAGTATATCTGGAAAACGAAAAACCTATTCATGAAATTTTATTTTGCAAAGTATTGTAATTCAGTACTTTGGATGAATATAGAAAATATTTTAACTGTAATTTTACAAAATTGCTTGCTGAAATGAAATTGTTTTCCTTATCTTTGCAGACCCATTCGGAGAGATGCCTGAGAGGCCGAAAGGAGCAGTTTGCTAAACTGTCGTACGTGTTAAAGCGTACCGCGGGTTCGAATCCCGCTCTCTCCGCTGGTTGAATAAAAAAAATCCAATTTTCGGGGTGTAGCGTAGCCCGGTTATCGCGCCACATTTGGGATGTGGAGGTCGTGTGTTCGAATCACACCACCCCGACTTACTAGAAACCCGCTCTAAATCTTTTAGAGCGGGTTTTTTATTTTCCATTCAAAGGGAATAAAAAAAGCACAAATACTATATGATGGTTTAATTTGTGCTTTGAATTCGTTTTACTATTTTTAGTAGGCAAGTTCATCAATTTTTTATCGGATATGGGAAAGAAAGCATCAAAGATTGGCAATTGGGTTTTGTGGAGTCTGGTGGTGGGTCTTCTTGGTAACAGCATTGATAAGGTTGTTTTTCATACAGAGAAAAACGATCCGGCGGACTTTTCAGAGGAGAGGGTTGCTTTGGCAGAAAAGATTGATAAGAACGAACCGCATACCAATGAAGTTTATATCAGTGATGCGAATGTGCTCTACGTTGGGGTCAAAGATGATGGGAACAGTAAAAATGCACTGGCCCAATATTATTGCCAGTCGTATGGCGATGAAGGGGACCTGATAAAAGTCCTGATCGTAAAAAGTGGTACAAGACACATACTCGGTCAAATCCAGTGCCAGTAAACTTGCTCTTATCCAAAGGGGGGGTAATGCGGTTGTTCATGTCACGCCGCTCTCAAATCAAAAACCTGCTCTGAGGAATCAGAGCAGGTTTTTGATTTTGACAGGATACTATTTTTGAGCAGGTATATTCTGCATGTTTGAGAACTTCCTAACCCGCTACGTCATCCATAATCCTATGAGAATGCTTACTCCCGACCGCCTTGCTCTGCTGGCACTCACGCCCATGGGCAACAAAGAAAAAGAGAACCTGCGAAGGCTGCTCTTGTCGGGCATGGAGGAAAACATACGGGTAGCCTTGAAGCTAAACGAAGGAACACGTACCTTTCCCAGGCTGGCGGTTTGGCAGCAACGCATTCGGGAGGGCTGGGAAACGGCGCGCCTCACTCAGGGTCCTCAGTTTTATCCTTTTCGTGATTTCAGCTTGCCACTGGATCAGTTAAAACAGATGTATCATCAGTTGTTGACCGAACTTGAAATACCCGTTGTGCCTTCCGATGCGCAGCAGGATGCGTATTTTCTGTATGAATACACCCAGGAATGCCGGAAGGTGTTTGATGAGATAAAGGAGGTTTTGGAGAAAGGGTAGGCGTTTTACTAGTCTGAAAAAGAAATAGAGTTGTTGACTATTCTTCAAAAATGCACTATTCTTCGAACAACCTGGAACCGAGGGACATAGCCTGTATGGCTACAAGCAATTATAGTTTAGGGCTGACTCTTTGGATATACTGGCTGTAAACAGGCACAAATTGTCTGCTAGCATCTGTTATTTGTGTGATGTGATTAGCTTAAGTGTAAAGTTCAACTCGGTATCAGCGCCTTTTGTAATGTCTTCTATACTGGGAACGATAAAGTGATCGGGAAAAACGCCTCTACCCTTGACATAGTCGACGTTGTGGACCTTTTGGGTAAGGGGGATTTCAACTCTGATCCCCGTATGGGGTAATACCAACTGCGCATAGGCATCGGAAGTATTGCCTTCCATGGTTCCACCCGTTTCCTCCCCAATAAATACGGCTCTTTTATGAGCTTTTAAAAAAGTGGCTACAACTGAAGCCATCGAACCCGAAGCTCCATTGACCAGAACATACAGGTTGCCTTTGTAATGATTCCTATGGGTTTGTTGCATCTTATACAGATCATTGTAGTACTTGGGCTTTAAGCGGTACATTCCTCGATCGGTTCGATAAACGAGCGAATCGAGGAAAAACAGGTCTTTTCCATTCTCCAGATAATTAACCACGGAAGGATAGCCCACAAATTTTTCTTCCGTGTAGGAGTAATGCTTATAGGGTTTGGTCAAAAGATAGGTGATCAGCTTTTCACCCGTTCCATCACCGCCCTCATTATTTCTCAGATCCAGAATAAGATTGGTGGTCCTTTTTTGATTTAATTTGTTGAAAATACTATCATATAAAACATAAAAGTCCTGCTTGAAATCACTTCTATGCCACTTCAGAAAAGAGGATATGCGCAAATAAGCGATATTATTGGTAAGATAGTTGAATTCCAGCGGCGCTCTGTAATCTAGTCTTTGCCTGTAAAACTCTCGGTAGACTTTTCCATCAAGGGCTGCCAGAGTAATGACTTTCTTTTCAGATCTTGCTAAGGGATGAATAAACTCTATCCTGAATGCAGCTGTATCTTCAAAAAAAATCGGATAGTTCAAGTCAAACAGGTTTCCATTCTGGGTCATGCTGTAGTCTTCCAGGTGCCGAAGATTAAATGTCTGTATGTAACCGTCCGATGAAATAGTGGGCAGGAGCATATTCAGAATCTCCTCCGCCGAGTGGCCATTGATGGAAATTATTTCAGAGCCAACCGGTAGAAGAGTGTCCAACTTAAAGCTTTTCAGTACATAAAGTCGCCTGTCAATGATTTTCAAGGAAAAAGGGAAATAATGGGTAGCCTTTTCCAAGTATTGGTAGTATTGCTTGGAAGGAGTTGGAATCAGGTGTTCGTCGTTTGCCCTGGCGCAGGTTGAAACAATCAGTTTGAAAAACTGCATTTCGGTCATGGGCTCTTTCAAACTGTTTTGCTTTGCGAGCAAATGCTGGGTGATGGTTGCACTGTCGGTAAACCGGTAAAGGCTGGGATAAGTACTTTCCAGTGCTTTTCGAAAGATCGCATAATCTTCTTTAAGCTCTGTGGATGTATATAATTTTTGTGTATACGATTTTTCAACTTGCGCCTTAACTTGTCCAACACCTGCAATACTTACACTCAGAAACAAAAAAGTCAATGCATATCTTTCCATCAATCAGTATTGTTGGGTGAGAAGGTTAAATTTTAGGTAATTAGACATAGTTGCCTTACTCGTTTGTAATTCAAGTTATTAAAAAGACATATCATAAGTTAAGTTTAATTGCCAAAAGTATTCGCGTCAGATTCGTCTTCGCTGAAACAATTGCCTGAATTGCCGGTAATTAAAACTTAGCGTAACTACCAGCAATAAAGCAGGGAGCGCAAGGGAATACTGACCCGCCGTGGGATAGAGGATTCCACCGGCAATGCCGCCGATTACAAAAAAAGCCACGATTTCGATTCGCAGGTAAATTCGGTTTTTGAGTGCGTTTTTTTCGGGATGCTCTTTCTGGAGAAGCAGTTGCGCCAGTTCGATGGCCAAATCGGTAAACAAACCCGTTAGGTGAGTTGTACGGATCAGTGCATTGGACAACTGCGTAACGGTTGCATTCTGGATTCCCATGGCAAATAAAAGCACACAAGCAGTGACTGTTGGCCCAAAACGAAAGGAAACCAACGGGGCAAGGCTCAGGAACAGCAGCAGTAGGGCTTCCAGCAAGACGGGCAGCTTGTAAATGAATTTTGCATTTTTAGGGCTGGCAGTCTCGACCAATAGTCCCGAAACAAACGCTCCCAACCAGAAGAAAAAGATAAAAAGGAACAAACTGACTGATTTTTTCCATTCATGCAGAAAGAGGGCTTCTGCCAGGAAGGCAACGTGCCCGGTCACATGGGTGGTGAGTGTATGAATCGATAAAAATCCAACGACATTGACCAAGCCCGCAACGGCCGCAAAAAGAGAGGCTACTGTCAGATTTTGCTGAAGGGTTCGTCGGTCAGGGTTTTTACTTAGCATAGGGTAAGTTTTAAATTAATGCTGAATTTGCTATTTTTAGCTGCAGTGATGGGAGGTTGCTGCGAGAAAGGCTGGCACATCCCTAAATGCAAATGATGGGTTTTGCTTTTTCCAAAGATACTATTTTCGCTTTCCTCCCGCAGGCATATTTGCACAGCTACTGGAATGTTTCCAATTGGAAAATCTGCCAAGTGAAGCGAAGGTTTTTCCGGAAAGAGAGTTCTAGGCATCAGCTTAAACAAGATTGCTTTTAAAAACGTAACAAAATGGCAAATCAGATGCATCAGTTAAATGACGAGGTAACTGCGTTTTTGGATGCGCAGAATCATCCGTTCCGGGCGGAAATCGATCAATTGCGCAACTGCATCCTGGCAGCCAAGAGCGAACTGGTCGAAAACATCAAGTGGAATGCTCCCAATTACAGCTTTCACAATGAAGATCGCATAACAATGAAGATTCAACCCCCTAAGCATATACAACTCATTTTTCATCGCGGGGCAAAAGTAAAGGGACAACCCAAAGATAAATTGATTGAAGAGGATTTCGGTATGTTGAGCTGGAAAGAAAACGACAGGGCAGTTGCTACATTTAAAACAGTGCAGGAGATTGAAGCCGCAAAAAACGAATTGAAACAACTTGTACAAGCATGGCTCAAGGCAGCAAAGTAAAGAACAAAAATGGAGAAGATTAAAAACAAAGCCCGGATCGCAAATCCGGGCTTTGTTTTTATGCATTCGCTCCTGGTATGGGATGTTCACATAAGGTCCAGTACTGAATCAGGCATTGCAGCATTACCTTAAACTGCTCGTATTCCATCGGTTTGATGAACACACCCTGGATGGTCAGTTGCGTATAGGCCTGAGTAATGGTAGACGCGCTGGCTGCACTGGACATAAACACAAACGGAATGCTTTTTTGCCGAAGTTCATAATCCTGATCAATCTGCTGCTTTAACTGGATGCCGTCTTTTTTAGGCATCATCAAATCGCATATGATCAGAAGCGGAATCTGTTCGGTGATCCGCAGGTAATCCAAAGCTTGTTCGCTTTCTGTAAAATAGATCCGCTCATTGGCCGTCTGCAAATCGCTGAAAGCGTTGCTCATCAAGAAATGCTCATCTTCATCATCGTCGATGATGAGAATGGGTCTGTGTTGCAGTGTTTGAGATAAGTTCATAATCAGTCTTTATTGGTCTTTTGTAGCACGTAGTACATTTCTCCGGAATGTTTCGATACCGAGGATCAGGGCAATCCTAAGATTGCAAAAAGTGGTTTGATCGTCTTCTGCCAAAAGACGAATACTCATCCCAAGTGCAGAGCTTCCTATCAAAAGAGTGTGCCAGGATGCATAGCCAAAATTACCGAACGGATCAGTCCGTGACTGATCCAGGGTTTTTGATCATCTCCGTTTTCTTTTGAGTTGTGGCTCAAATGCAATCTGCTGCCCACATAGCGTATTGAGGCACGTGACCAGATCGTTGGCATGCAGGCTAATCACCGAGTTGTAATCGTCTTTACGGTAGCCACCAAACAAGCACAAAACCAGTGGCAAAGGCTTCTGCCGTTTCTGATCTATTTTCTGGACAAACTCATAGAAAACCCGCGAACATTCGAGCCATTCGTCTGTGCTGAGTTGCCCACGGGTATCGTCGTCTTCGTGGCTATCAGCTCCGTGACAAAAGACCACGTAATCAATCTGTTTGTCCAGAATGGCATCGCGCAGCACACCCAGATTGCGTCGGAAATCACTCATGTATTTCTGGTGCTTATCAATTGGGTTAACGTTGCCAATCACCCTGGGAATAGCCTGATTCAAATCGGACACAAACCCACGCGAATCCTCAATACTGTTGCCAAAATGCCCGTCGAGGTCAAGGTATGCTCCCCGCAAGCCTAGTTCGCGATAAATTTTAACGGAGGCAATTACCTGCCCGGAAAACGTACAATACCCCATCCCGTAAGAAGGCGTAGCATGATGAAACCCACTTACCGGACTGAAACAGACTATTTCCGGATGGGTAACGGCATGTTTGATGGCACAATACAAACTGGCGTTGGTGTAACAAACGCTTTCCACAAACTGTGGCGACCAGTCCAAGCCGTTGCTGACGGCAAGCGGTTTCTTACCGGCAAAGAAACTATCCACATACAAGGGAGTATGGGCCAGATAGAAATCATCTTTTTCAAACGGCTTGAATGCATCCTGTAAGCAAAAGTGGCGAATCAGTTGGTGTTTTGTCAGAAAGTTGAGCAATAAGGCTGGCTTCTGAGGGGATTTGGAATGGTTCTTTCCGCCTTTTTCCAAAACCATTTTTTTCGTGTAAAAAGTATAAAGTTGTGCGTTACGCATGAGTAGTCAGAGGTAAACTATTTCGAATGAATTAGATCACAGAAGTGATGAAACGACGAAATACTTTGCCTGACAGAAGCAAAATTCGATGGGTAATGATAAGAAAACCTGAAAAGAAAATGGCAAGTCCTGCAAAGTATTATTTGCAGAAATATTCGGGCGGAACGGGCGGGAAGAGACGAAATTTCGTCAGAGAAAAAGGTAACATGATTGAAAAATTTGTCATAGTTGCGGCCAAAGCCGTATGCAAAGATAGGGAAATCTTTTTGAGAAAAATAGACTCTTTAAATACATTAGAAGTACTACTGCATATTTGGTTGAAAAACAACTTTGGAATTGTCGAATGGACTTGGTTGTTTTGGGGAACGGTTAGTTTAAACTTGGTTCTACTACGACAACCTATGTCCACTTTTTTCGTGATTCTGGGACTTCTGGCTCAATTGGCCTTGGCTGTGATGGCGTTTATCTGGATTCTGGCTTTCCTGGGTTTTGCCGACGAAACCAAACGAAGTGCCTCCGCTACTTTATTGGGTAAATCCCTGGTGACCCTGTGTGTTTTAATAGGAATTCTTCCCATCGGAATAACGGCTTGGGTAAGCTGGTGCTATTTTTTCAATACTGGTTTTTGGCCGTCGGTGCCGTTAGGACTATTTATGCCATTGGTTTGCATTGCGGCTTGTACGGTACTGAGTGCGGGCCTCATTTATCTTTTCAAAAAAATAGGCTATCGCCCGTAGAAAATTCAAAAGAGAAGTGGTTTGTCGCTAAGGCCAATCCAGGTAAATAGGGAATGAAGAAAGTGACAAAGGAGGTTTTATGTTTGAAAAAGATACTATTTTTGCCTGCCTGAAGTAGAGACAGAAACCGATTGAAGCATGCCGCACCGTCCCGAAGCCATACTCGAAAAACTGAAGAAACGCGACTTTGCCCCTGTGTATTTTTTGCAGGGTGACGAATCGTATTACATTGACCTGCTGACCGATTTCATCGAAGCCCATGCGTTGCCTGAGCACGACAAAGGCTTCAATCAGGTGGTGTGTTATGGCAAAGACGTGAACATGGGAACGGTGATAACCCAGGCGCGTCGATTTCCGATGATGGCCGAGCGGCAGGTAGTGATTGTGAAGGAAGCGCAGGAAATCAGCGATTTGCAACGCGAAGAAGGCCAGAAACTGCTCGAAAGTTATGTGCAGAATCCGCTTCCTTCGACCATTCTGGTGCTGGCTCATAAGCACAAAACGCTGGACGGCCGCAAGTCGCTGGCCAAAACGATTGACAAACAGGCCGTTTTGGTGGACGCCAAGAAGCTGTACGACAACAAACTGCCCGACTGGGTGGTGTTTTATGTAAAAGACAAAGGGTACCGCATTCAACTGCCCGCCGCCCAGCTCCTGGCCGACTACATCGGTAACGACCTGAGCCGGTTGAGCAACGAGATAGACAAGCTGATGCTCAACATTCCGGCACAAGCTGAAATCAATGCCGACCACATTCAGAAATACGTGGGCATCAGCAAGGAATACAATGTGTTTGAGTTACAAGCCGCACTGATTCAGCGCAATGTATTCAAAGCCAATCAGATCATTCATTACTTTGAATCCAATCCCAAGAGCAACCCGGCCATCATGGTGGTGGTTACGCTTTTTGGCTTTTTCAGCAAAGTGCTGCTGGCTCATGCATCCACCGACCGCACCGAAGCGGGCCTGGCCGGTGCATTGGGTATCAATCCGTTTTTTGCCAAAGATTACCTGACTGCCATTCGTAATTATCCCTTTGAAAAGGTGTTGAAAATCATCCATTACCTGCGCATTGCCGATCTGCAATGCAAGGGAGTCGAGGCAGGCCACATTTCGGAAGGCGATATTCTGCGGGAACTGGTCTTCAAGGTTTTGCACTGATTTTGATGCAGATTCTAATGTCCTATTGTTGAGTAGCCGAATCACAGAAAGAAAAATAGTATCTTTCACTCATCCAAAACCTGCCCTTCCTTTCTTCAATCTGTGAACCACGCCTCCATGAATTACACCGAAACCCTTGACTATTTGTACAGCCGATTGCCTGTGTTTCACCGAATTGGCAAAGCCGCTTACAAAGCCGATCTGAACAATACGCTGGCAATTTGCGCCCATCTGGGCAATCCGCAACATAAATTCAAGTCGATACACGTAGCCGGAACCAACGGCAAAGGCAGTACTTCGCATCTACTGGCTGCTATTCTGCAACTGGCAGGCTATAAAACCGGATTGTACACGTCGCCTCACTTGAAATCATTTACTGAACGTATCCGCATCAATGGCAAAGAAATGCCCCAAGAGGCCGTCGTCGAATTTGTGGCTCGCCATCAGGCATTTATTGAAGAACTGCAACCTTCTTTTTTTGAGCTAACCGTAGGCATGGCGTTTGACTATTTTGCCCAAGAAAAGGTAGACATTGCCATAATTGAAGTCGGGCTGGGAGGGAGGCTCGACTCGACCAATGTAATCACTCCCGAGTTGTCGGTCATCACCAACATTAGCTGGGATCATGCCGATATTCTGGGTGATACACTGGAAAAAATTGCCGCCGAAAAAGCCGGAATCATTAAGGCCGGAATTCCGGTGGTTATCAGTGAAAGGCAACCGGAAATTGCCCATGTGTTTACGGATAAAGCGACAGAGGTAGATGCGCCCATTTATTTTGCCGACGACGAGATTCAAACCCGAGACTTTGGCGTTACTTCCCGCGGATGGCGCAAAATTGAAATTATGGATACCAGCCAGGACGACTTGCTGATTACGCATGTAGATTTAGGTTTGTTGGGCGAATACCAGCTTAAAAATGTAACGGGTGTTTGGAAGAGTATTGAACTTCTGCGCCAGCGAGGGTGGCGAATAAATGCCATGCATTTGCTGAAAGGAATAAAAAAGGCCGCCCGGCTTACCGGTTTGAAAGGTCGTTGGCAGATTCTTTTTGAGAAACCTCTAACTATCTGTGATACAGGACACAACGAAGGCGGCATACGACTGATTACTGAGCAGTTGAGTCACCTCACGTTCCAGAAACTGCACATGGTCTTAGGCACAGTCAATGACAAAGATCCGGATAAAGTGTTGTCATTGCTTCCCAAAGATGCCACCTATTACTTTTGCCAGGCCCAATTGCCACGGGCTATGGATGCGGACGTGCTTGCCGAGAAAGCCGCCACTTACGGTTTGCGCGGCACTGTGATTCGCGATGTAAACGAAGCCCTTGCCGAAGCCCGCCGTCAAGCCACTCCCGAAGACGTGATTTTTGTAGGTGGCAGCACGTTTGTTGTGGCTGAATTAAATGAGTTATAGCCAGGGTTTTGGCATTGCATTTTGGAAGATACTATTTTCGAAACAGCGCCAAGCTTAGGAATACAGCGTTTGGACATGAGCAATCGAAAGTGTAATCATTTTTGCAAGCACCTGTGTATCTATATTTTTCAATGTCTTCACGTAAATACAAGATTGGCCTGTTTTGTGTTTGCCGAGTTGTGTGAGCAGTTGTTCCTTTTCCTCAAAACCAGTAGCCAAGTAAAGTACAATTTCAGCTTTTCTCGGTGAAAAGGCAACGAGTGGGGCATCGCCTTCTCGTCCGCTTTCGTATTTGTAATGATACGAGCCAAATCCAACAATGCCCGTACCCCAAAGCTTTGGTTCAAAACCGGAGTGTTGTTTCATTAGTTCTATAATCTGAAAACAATCCGCCTTCTTTTGTTGGTCAGCAAGCGCATTGATAAAATCAGTGACACTAGTGTTGGTTTCAATGGTTTTTACAGTTGCAGATGCCATGGTTTTCGGGAAGTTAGGTACATTTTATAAGAGGTTTTCCATAGTGAAAGATACTGTTTTCTTGTTTGATAGACAACAAAATGAGTTGATAATCAGGAATCAATCTCTGTGATTTTATTCTCGTATTCAGGGGTTTTGGTTTTTGAAAAGATACTATTTTGGCGCGTATTTGACAATGTCAATACCGATTCCGTTCGGATCCTGAATGGCAAAATGCCGGTCGCCCCAGGGTTCGTCGCGCAGTGGTATTTTAATGTCAATCCCTTTCTTTTTCAAATCGGTATACCATTCGTCAACATTGTCCACTTCAAGGGTCAGGTACATGCCTTCACCCTGAAACGGCTTCTGAAAGAGAGGCTGTTGGCTAGGATGATTAGGCAGGAGAAAGCTGATTTCCGAATCCTGACTTGGAGTGTGAAGCAAGAGGTAAAAGTCGTTTTCGAAGGTGACACCAAACTGGAGTATGTGTGTGTAAAAAGCCTTGGTTTCAGCTAGTTTGGAAGTTACAATTCCGGCATTGAGTTTCATGGCAGCGTGCATTTTAGGATGAGAAGATTGGGCAAAAGTCTGTGTTAACACACAAAGACTGATGCCCAGAAAGATGAGTTGTTTCATGGATTTATGGCATTGTGTATGAGCTTGCAAAGATGCTGCTACGATCCATCTAATCCTTGTAAAAATCGGACATGTCGACAAAAGCCTGACTTGGGGTAAGTCCGTATAGTTTTTTAAACTCTTTGATGAAGTGAGCCTGGTCGTAATAACCATAATCAAAGAAAAGCTTGGATTCTTTCAGTCGTTGTTGCGTTGGATTCGCATTGAGAAAATGCTGGAAACGAACGATCTGACTGAATTTTTTTGGGGTTTCTCCCAAATAAAAATCAAACAGCCGACGCAATTGCCGCTGACCGATTCCCGTAGACAGATCTGTTTCTACCCGCACCAGTCCTGCTTGTTGCACAATCTGATACATAGCTTGGCTAAGCCGGGAATCGATGGCAGGCGTGTTGTTTTTCAGGTAGTTACAAAAAAATGAATCCAACGTGGTTTGCAGGGTGGTGGGTGCTGCATGTTCTGCAAAATGACGGGAAATATACGCTGCCAGATCTGGAACCGTTTCGGACAATACTTCCGTCCGGTTGGCTAATTCAAGGGCGCTTATCCAGAACAATTGGGTAAACGCAGCAGGCAAAAAACGAATGCCAATGTAGTGAAACGAGTTGCCCAACGAAAACGGCGTATGTTCTTTGCAGAATCCCATCACAAAGGCATCGTGTGGGGTATGCCGTTCAAAGAAAACATCGGTACATCCATCGGCGACTACCTGATACACAAAATCGTTCGTCAACTTTCGAGTGGTTTTTAGTTCCCAATAACAATAAATATAGGATTGCAGTACAAGTGCAGGCAAGCACTCTTTGTAAGAGATGCTGTCTGCAAAAGGTTGGGTCGAAGGTTGACGCGGTGTGTACAGGGATCGTATGTCGGTGAATAAATTCAAGCCGGTTTTCAGGTTATGAAAAGATACCAATTGAAACTAAACTTTTATGTAATCAGTTCTTGCCAATCGATTGGCTTTCAGATAAATGTAAGCGCGATTTGCATCAATGATCCAATTGAACCGCTTAATCAGGTCTCCACCCAGAATGCTCATCTTTTGCCTTCCGATAGCGCCTTCAAAAAATCCCACGGGCACATTCTTTAGCTGCGTTTTGCCAACCTGGAAAGCAGGCAAGATGGCTTTTTTCGTTTTCAATACATTGCCAAACGAATCTTTCAGTTGTTTTTCATCGACAATGGGTAGATTTTCGCCGATGCGGGTTTGATTGGCAAAGGCATCGTCCAATAAAACCGTTCCGGCATAGCCCGAATGAATCAGAAACTTGTTCTTATACATAGTTGAACCGATGCCGCAACTTGCCTCCACAAATAGCATATTATCCTGATAATGAATCGGAAGCTTTTCGTATTTCTTGCTTTTGGCCGGAAGCAGATCATGCACAATCAGCAGGTTGCTGTCAAAATCAAGTTCAAGGATTTTGCCAGTAAACAGGTCTAGCCCGAATTTTCCATCGGTTTCCGGGCCCGAATTCTTGTTTTCCCAAATGGATACATTTTTCCATTTCCAGGTGCCTATTTCCAGCACGTTTCCCGGACTAAACCGGGAGGTATTGCCTGCACCACCCCAGCTTTTCACACTGTCGGCTCCGGTAAAACGCAAGGTCTGTAGTTTTGACACCGACTCTTCAATCACGGTGACCGAACTAGCCGCTGTATGAAACATCAGACGAATGGTATCTCTCTGGTTGAGAACGGCTTTGAAAACGAGGTTGTTGTGTGGTGTCAGCTGAAACGGAATGATCATGCTTGGGGCATTTTCTTTGGGAGTTTGTGACCAGCCCGCCTGAACGGAGAGAAACACCCATAGCATGAAAAGAGACAGCAACCGCATAGATTATAAACTTAAGTTGGAGGTTTTTCTTTTTGGAAAGATATTATTTTTTCCTGAACGAAAGTTGTCAAAGACAAAACGGCCATTGGTTGAATATTTTCAACCAATGGCCATCTGCTCTGTTAGCCTGCGATTAGTTCAATTGCGTATTGGCAAAATGTTTCATGGCTTTTTGCAAAAAGAGCGCATACCCCGGTTGCGGTTTACCATCCGTTAGCGTAAACCGTTCGTCGCTGGCGTACAAATCGCCCAGTCCGGCATAGGCTTCGGCTTGGTTGTCGGCCTGGTTCGCTGTTCCCCAAAACTGCCGGATAATTTGGTAATGACGGCTTATGGCCTGCTGAACTTTCTCACTTTCAGGAGCTTCGGCTTGCAAGGCAACCAACTCTTTTGAAATTGCAACCAACTCGGTTTTGAGCTTTTCAAAACCTTCTTTTCCCAGGCCAACCAATGCCTTTTCGCCATTTTCTACCGCGTCAGTACCATATTTTTCCATGGCTTGCTGGCGGTAAGTGGTACCCACTTCTTTGGGCAGTCCTTCGTATAACATTTCTGGTTTGGACATAATCTCTCCGTTTTTTAGTGTGTGAATCGTGTGGTCGATGGTTGTCAGAAGTTGGGAAATGCGTTTCTGACGAGTCTGCAATGCATGTTTATGGGTTTCCAGCGACTGAATCAGGTTAAAGTCAGCATCGTCCAGCAACGCGTTGATTTCCTTCAAGGGAAAGTCCAGTTCCTTGTAAAAAAGAATCTGTTGCAGCCGAAGTAGCTGTTCTTCCCCATAATACCGATAACCGGCTTCAGTACGATGGAGTGGTTTCAGTAACCCGATCTTATCATAATGATGCAGTGTGCGCACACTGATTCCTGATAGTTTTGACAGTTCCTTAACGCCATATTTTTTCATTGGTACATGCCTGTTTTTATCGACACTGCGAAGATAGGCTATGACGTAAGTGTAGAGTCAAGCTTTTTCTTTACTTTTTTTGGTGGCTAAGGTAAATTTATTGATAGTCAGTGTGTTAAAATTGTGGCTGATTGCAAATGTGTGGAAATGAGCAAGAAAAAATAGCAGGTTTTGACTTTGTAAAACCTACTATTTTTCTTCGTGCACTTACTTCAGAACAATGAATCGCTTGGCGCGGGTTCCGGTGGCATTGGTAACTTTTACCACATACATTCCGGCGGCCCAGGAGCCAACTTGCACGGGCAACTGGGTATTGGCTTGGATGGATTTGGGGCCGGTCATTTGTTGGCCCAGCAGGTTGAAGATCGTAATCTGACTGTCTTTTTCGGTTGTTAAGAAAATCCATCCCTCCGTTGCCGGGTTCGGGTTAATGGTTATATCGCCCACGTTTTCTCTTTTCAGACTGTTGTTTTTGAATAAGACAACGCCCCCCCCGCTGGTGCCGAGTACCAGATCGGGCAAGCCGTCTCCGTCCAGATCGCCCGCGGCAGGAGTGAGGTATGCCTGCATCGGGATGGTATCGTAAATGCTGTTTACTTCGTCATAAACAATATTGCCCTGAGCCTTCAGGCTGTCACTGGGATTGGCAGTGATGCTTGGAAAAACAACCAGGCGGCCACCATAGGGCTCTTCTGCTAAGTTGCGATACGTAGTCAGTAAGTCCGGTTTGCTATCACCGTTCCAATCCAAAATCAGCGGGGCATAGCTGCGGTCAAACACACTGAGTGGCGTACCCACAAAAGACTGCTTTTGCAGTGTAAATACCGGAGCGGAATTGGAGCCTGTGTTGGTATAATATTCCAACCCATCCAGGTTTTTTCCTAAAATCAAGTCCCAGTCATTGTCACCGTCGAAGTCGTAAAAGCTAGGGCTGTAGTCGCTGCGCAGAAACGGAATGGTAACGGTTTGTGAGGGTTGGGCGGCAAACTGAAAGGCTTGTCCGGCCGAAGCGGCATTCAGATATAGCTTCAAATCAGTGCTTTGCGAAGTGGTGTTCATGAGCAGCAAATCTGTGGCCCCATCCCGATTCCAATCGATGAAAATGGGTTTGAGGTACGAAGCTTGCAAGCTGGATAAGTTGAGGTAATCATCCGTTTTGAAGCGAAATACGGCTTTCGTAGTCGTTCCGGTATTTTCGTACAATGCAATTTTGCTCAGCATGCCACCCGAAAAAGGAGTTCCTGCATTGGCTATGAACAAATCCAGGTCTCGGTCGCCATCGTAGTCAGCCAGGGCCGGGAAAGTGAGTTCGCCAAGGTCAATCATGGTGTTTTGCAGAAAGTTTTCCTGCACAAACGTAAAGGCAGGCAGGTTGTTCGCTCCGTTGTTTTTGTAAAACCAGTTGGACTTACTGAAATCACTCAGATTACCTTCGTTGAAAGACACATTGGGCGAAGCTACCAAATCCTTCACACCATCAAAATCAAGGTCTTCGTAATACGCTCCCGGAAAGAGCAGATTGATGGGTTTGCTAGCCGGGAAACTGGATACCACACTGCTCATCCGGGCTTTGGCAGGCGTTCCGGTGTTGGTGAGCTGGCCCATGTTAAAACAGGAGATTCCGGCAAACAGCAAATCTTTCAGTCCGTTGCCATTGATATCCAACGCCAATACTGAGGAACCGGCGTGTTCCACACGGGCTCCGCTACCCTGCCGACCCGAAAAGTCTTCCGTACAGGTGTAGTCAAACAGGTATTGCCCGCAGGTTTCGGTGGTTTCAAAGCCGCCCCAGCACCGGCTGAACGTTCTGAATTTCAATTCGTTGGGGTTGCCGTTGCGTTCCATGCTCTGGTTCTGGTACCAATAGACCGTGTGCCCAATGGCATCGCCGGAGAGGATGTCAATGTCGCCATCGTTATCGACATCCAGAATCGCCGGGATGTCGGAAATCAATACCGATAAGTTGAACTCGCCGGAAGCACTTTCGCTGAGCAAAAAGTCAACTGCCCGTTCCCAGGCCAATGTGCCATTGGTAGAAAGGTTTCGGTACACGGTAACACCAAAGGTGGTATAGGTGAAGATATCTTTTTTGCCGTCAAAATCGTAATCAACCAGTAGCATCCAGTTGGTGATACCTGGAAACTGCGTCTCGTAGATAGGGGCGTGTTTCCAGCGGAAGCCATTCCCTGATTTTTCGGCAACAAACGTGGACAGCTTGCCGGTGGTGCGGTCAAACACCACCAGGTCATCTATTCCATCGGCATTGAGTTTCATCGTCGAATACTGAGCGGCGTTGAGTCCACCGGCCCAGGCATTGGGTAGGGTGTCATTGCCCACCAGAATAGGTACAGAAGTATCCAGCTGAAAACGAAAGGTTTGGCTATGGGCGGGGAAAACAGAAATACAGAGAAGGCTAAAAAGAAATAGCCGGAAAGACCGGTTTTTGATTTTGAAAAGATAGTATTTTTTGTACGAATGAGGCATTGATTTTCAGGTTGGTGATTTGTCAGAAAAAAGAATTTGTCCAGCAACAGGCAGCATACTAACTTTGGTCACGCATTTTACAGAAATTCAACCAAACGATGAATATAGAAACTTTATACCAAAAGTATTTGTCATGCCATATTGTTTCGACGGATACTCGTAAGATAACGCCGGGCTCGATGTATTTCGCATTGAAAGGGGCCAATTTTAACGGAAATAAGTTTGCCGCCGAAGCCCTTGAAAAAGGTGCCGCTTATGCCGTTATCGATGAAGCGGAATACGCCCAAGACGACCGTTACCTGCTGGTTGACAATGCGTTGAAAGCCCTGCAGGATTTGGCCAATTACCGACGCAAGCAACTCTCCATTCCGGTATTTGCTATGACAGGCTCAAACGGAAAAACTACTACCAAAGAACTGATTCAGCGGGTGCTGGCAAAGAGATACAAGGTGTTTGCCACACAAGGCAACCTGAACAATTACATTGGCTTGCCGCTTACGTTGCTGTCCATTCCCGAAGGTACCGAGATTGTGGTGCTGGAAATGGGCTCGAACCAACTGGGCGACATCAACGAACTGACTAGCATTTGCGAACCTACGCACGGACTGATCACCAACATTGGCAAGGCGCACCTGGAAGGGTTTGGCGGACTGGAAGGTGTGAAAAAAGGGGAGGGCGAACTGTACGATTATTTCAAAGCACACGGCGGAACAGTGTTTGCCAATTCGCAGAATGAGATCTTACAGGAAATGCTGGCCGAACGGGGTTTGAAGGCCGTGATGTATCCGTCGGCGGATGATTTTTTCCATGCGCAACTGCTCGAATTTGCGCCTGATGTGATTTACAAAGACGAGGAAGGCCAAACGGTGGAAACGCATTTGCCCGGCAAACACAATTTTGAAAACATCGCGGCGGCCTTGTGCATCGGCAAGCACTTTGATGTGGCTTTAGCAGATGCCAACGAAGCCATCGGCGGATATGTTTCGCAAAACAATCGTTCTCAGGTACTTGCCAAAGGAACCAACACCGTTCTGCTCGATGCCTACAATGCCAACCCGACTTCCATGCAAGCTTCCATTGAATACTTTGCGGCATTGAAAGCTGATTATAAAATTGTGGTGCTGGGCGATATGGCCGAGCTGGGCGACGAAAGCGCCGACGAACACCGCAACATCGGTGACGTGCTGGCCAAAGGCAATTTTGACAAGATTTTACTTTGCGGCAAATTGATGCAAAACGCCATTGCCGCCAATCCCAAAGCGTATTACTTCATCGACAAGTTTTCGCTGAACAACTGGCTGATGGACAACAAATTTGAAAACACGCATTTCTTGATCAAAGGCTCGCGCAGCATGGCTATGGAAACGATTGTGCAGTTTTTGTGAGGGATAGAAAATAGTATCTTTTGAAATGGCAAAATCTCCAATTGTTGGAAAATGCAAAGGCCGGTTTTGGATTTTTGAAAGATACTATTTTTAGTTAGAGAGGTTTGAGATTAGATTGATGAGTTTCATCTCTTCTTTCAAGATACAAAACTCGATGTGTTCAAGCCCTTTGATCTCCATATTTTTGTATGATTTGTTGCTGAATGGTCTCAAGTTTTATATGCTTGATTTCCCAGTTGAAAATAACATCTAGTAATTCTACGAAGCTTTTGCAGAAATAATAAACAGTGCTTTCCTCCACTACTTTATGTTCAAATCTAACTTGATATTGACAATAGACACCTTTCTGTCTCTGTCCTGTTAGGTCCCATAGAAACATGATGTATAGTTTGTTAGGATCATCTGCCTTTGAATAATCTGAAAAAACTAAATAATCTTGGTCAGAAATAGGATGATCATTTACTTCATTCATCATGTCATATCCATGTAAACCGATGTTACCAGAAGTTGCAGCAAAAAAAGTAAATAGAAAATCCAGGAATAAACTATCACAGTTAAGATTGGGCAATAAACTAAGGAATTCCCTAACATTCGGCTTTTCCTGTTCAGTAATATATCCTATTTCATAACATTCTTCCAATTGATCGTTGTACTGCGTAATAATTGCTTTAATTTCCATTTGATCAATACGTTAAATTTAAAAAATTAAAGGGCAGGCTGTTTCTGTGATTTTATATGTTTATCAGTTGATCTGAAAATAAAATCTTTTGACTTTTCCTCCATATTAACGAACTCATTAGTTCGATTTTTTGAGTCTATAAAGGTAAAAAATAGTATCCCACCAAAAAACAAAACCCCGCTTATCCCTGAAATTCACTCCTTTGTGG
Organism: uncultured Sphingobacteriales bacterium; assembly: GCA_963520985.1. Taxonomy (GTDB): domain Bacteria; phylum Bacteroidota; class Bacteroidia; order Cytophagales; family 172606-1; genus Xanthocytophaga. The sequence continues at coordinate 149,248 of CAUQTA010000006.1, read as the reverse complement.
AATTATAAACTTTTCAATAAAAAAATGGATTGTTTAAAAGCCGCCTTTGCCTTATCTTAGTTGCCACTAGTCATCGTGTCAGATTAACATTTCTTACTAATAACCCCTAAAACTAGTTCCCATGTTTCATCACTTTAGACGCTTTCAGGTGTTGACATGTGTAGCAATGCTATGGTTTGCTGCTATGTCAACCTCTGCCCAAACCAAACCCAAAACGACTGCATCGGCTGCCAAACCCATGAAATTGCTGGTTTTCTCCAAAACCAAAGGCTTTCGGCACGCGTCCATTCCTGCTGGCAAGGTAGCCATCATCAAGCTGGGCAAGGAAAAAGGATTTGCCGTAGACACCACCGAAGATGCGGGCAAGATCAACGAAAAGAACCTGAAACAATACCGCGCCGTTATTTTCCTGAGTACCACCGGCGACATTCTGGACAATGCCCAGCAAGCGGATTTTGAACGCTACATTCAGTCGGGAGGGGGATTCGTAGGCATTCACTCGGCTACCGATACCGAATACGACTGGCCTTGGTACAACAAACTGGTCGGCGCGTATTTTGCGAGCCATCCGGGAAATCCCAATGTGCAGAAAGCGACCATGCATGTATTGGATAAAAACCATCCTTCCACCAAGGATCTGCCCGATCAGTTTGACCGCACCGATGAGTTTTACGATTTCAAATCGTACCAGAAAGATCTGGTGAAGCCACTGATCCGGGTGGATGAGAAAACCTACAAAGACGGCAAAATGGGCGATTTTCACCCAATGTCCTGGTACCACGAATTTGACGGAGGCAAAGTGTTTTACACCAACTTTGGGCATACCGACGAAACCTTCACCGAACCTTTGTTTTTGAAACACTTGTGGGGTGGCCTGCAATATGTAACCGAGGGCACCGGAATCGATTACAAGAAAGCCAAAAGCATGCGTGTGCCCGAAGAGAATCGTTTCAACAAACAAAGTCTGGTTGCCAAGCTCGACGAACCCACCGAACTGGCGGTTTTCGATGATGGAAAGGTACTATTTGCCGAACGCAAAGGCGCCGTAAAACTCTATAATCCGAAGACCGAAAAGACCAAACTGGTTACGACCATTCCCGTTTACAGCAAGTTTGAGTACGGCCTGATGGGCTTGAATATCGACCCCAATTTCAGTCAGAACAAATGGGTGTACATGTACTACTCGCACAACGTTTCGCCCGATACGGCTAACCGTCTGGTACGTTTTAAGTTTGATACCACCCGCGATTCGTTGCTGCTCAATACCGAACAAGTGATTTTGCGCGTGCCTGTGAAGCGGACCGATTGCTGCCACACGGGCGGTTCCATTGCTTTTGACAAACAAGGCAATCTGTTTTTGTCTATTGGCGATGATACCAATCCGTTTACACAGAAAGGATACGCCCCGCTGGATGAGCGTCCCGGACGCGAAGGTTGGGACGGTCAGTACACGTCTGGCAACCCCAACGATTTGCGTGGTAAAATTCTGCGCATTAAAGTAAACGAAGACGGTACATATTCCATTCCTGAAGGTAATTTGTTTCCCAAAGGAACTGCTAAAACCCGTCCGGAGATTTACGTAATGGGGAACCGCAATCCATACCGCATTTCCGTAGATCAGCACACGGGCTATTTGTATTGGGGGGAAGTAGGCCCGGATGCGGGTGAAAACAGCGACAAACAAGGGCCGCGCGGTTACGACGAAGTAAACCAGGCTCGCAAGGCAGGCAACTTCGGGTATCCGTATTTCATTGCCGATAACAAACCGTACCGTCATTTTAACTATGCCGACAGCACATCGGGAGAATGGTTTGACCCGGAACACCCTGTCAACAATTCGCCCCACAATACCGGGATCAATCAATTGCCTCCAGCTCAAAAAGCGTTTATCTGGTATCCATACGCAGAATCGCCTGAGTTTCCGCTGGTAGGCAAAGGGGGCCGCAATGCCATGGGTGGCCCGGTCTATTATGCCGAAGATTTTGGCAATTCAACCGTGAAGTTTCCGGATTATTACAGCAAGAAGTTTTTTGCCTACGACTGGATGCGCGACTGGATCATGGCCGTGACGATGAACGAACAGGGCGACTTTGTAAGCATGGAACCGTTTCTGCCCAACACCAAGTTTTCGCACGTGATCGACATGCAGTTTGCCAAAGACGGTTCACTGTATACACTGGAATATGGCCAAAACTGGTTTGCCCAAAACGACGAAGCCATGCTGAGCCGCGTTACATTCAATCCTGGTAACCGTCCTCCGGTAGTGGTAGCTACTTCCAACAAAAAAGCAGGGGCCGCTCCGTTGGCCGTTGCGTTTTCATCCAAAGGAACCATGGATTACGATGAGGAAGCACTGAAATACGAGTGGACCTTTGCGCCAGGAGTTAAAAACACCACGCCAAATCCAACCTACACGTTTACCAAACCAGGCGTGTACAAGCCTACTCTCAAAGTAACCGACGCCAAAGGCAACGTGAGTACCGCCAAACTGGAAATCAAAGTAGGAAACGAAGTGCCACAAGTCGATGTGATTGTGAAAGGCAACAAATCGTTTTACTGGGACAACGAACCGGTCGGGTATGAAGTAAAAGTAGCAGACAAGGAGGACGGAGACTTGGCCAAAGGCACCATTCCATCGGAAGATGTGAACCTGAGTGTAAACTATTTGGAAGGATTTGACAAAACGTTGATCGCCCAGGGCCACCAGATGAACACCAGTTTCTCCAGTGGCAAACGCCTCATCGAACTCAGCGACTGCAAAGCGTGCCATTCGATTACTAAAAAGTCCATCGGTCCGGCTTACATGGATGTTGCCAAAAAATACAAAGGCGTGTTTATGGCCGAAGGCAAGCTGTCTGACAAAGTGATCAAAGGCGGTGGCGGTGTCTGGGGCGAACAAGCCATGAGTGCCCACCCCCAACTAACCAAAGACGAAGCTACTGAAATGGTGCGTTACATTTTGTCGCTGGCCGACGAGAAGAAAAGCGAACCGTTGAAAGGCAATTATACCACCAATGCTCAGGGCAAAAACGGAACATATCTGTTTACCGCTTCGTATACCGACAAAGGCAAAGGATCCATTGGTCCGCTGACCGGCGAAAAAACGCTGGTGTTGCGCAATGCCAATGTAAAAGCGGCTTCTTATGATGAATCCAAAGACATCATGAAGTACAAGCTGCCTACCGGTGAAGTAGCTGTTGGCTTGAATCACAATGCTTTTGTAGAGTTCAAAAACATCGACTTGACCGGCATTGAAGGCGCTGCTATTTCTGTTTTCAATGACCCGGCCCGTACCAAAGGCGGCGTGTTGGAAGCTCACCTGGGCTCACCGGATGGCAAACTCATTGGCCAGATGGATGTGAAAGAGCCAACCATGGGACAAGTAAAAATGCCGTTTGCCGCAACCACAGGCATTCACAATGTCTTCTTTGTCTTCAAAAACGAAAAAGCCGGTGGCCAACCATTGTTTGCCGTAGATACCATTTCTTTCAAAAAGAAAGCTGATTTTCAAAGTCTGAAATAAAAGTCAGGTTTATTCGTAGTGATTGTCCGGTGTATTTAGTTTGTTGCATTGCTGTACAACCAAATAGTATCTTTTCATCGGGCAAAACCCCTTGGTAACGATTGGCGGACAATCACTATGAATAACTTACTGCAAACTCTTTTCCTTGTTTTACTTGCCATAACGGTTTTTTGTGCTTCCTGCACGGTTGTTGAGCCGCCTTCCAAAGATTTCAGCTCACTTCTCAATCAGCCTAAAGTAGACACCAATAGTCTTTTGAACTTTATGGGAGGATATGAAAGAAAGCTTAGGGAAAGAGATTGCATTCGGTATGTATATCAAAATGGAAAAAGCACTACAGTTATTGATACGCCTTATGTAGTAAGTCCCCTCTACTTCTTTCCTGATGGACTAATCGCATATGATTCAGGGATTTCCCATGATTCGTTAATGTATCAGGCATGGATCTCAAACTATCCCAAACAAGCTAAAGGAATGCGATACTGGGGCGTTTATAAGTTAAAGGGCGACACAGTCAATGCCATTATTTACAGGGAATATAGAGGGAAGCCTGGTTCCGGTCGGCACCAATACCGGCAGACGCATTATCAGGGGATATTGGAAAAAGATGTAATCCGGCAGTGGCAAATGGTGCCTCCGTTTCCCAAAGCCGACAAACGGTTAAACGAAACCATGCTCAAAAACGAACCGGTAGATCTGTACTTTAAGGTTATTCCGGAAAGAGCACTTATAGACCCGAAGGATGCCTGGATTAATGAATTCAGGATACAAAAATGAAAGGGAACTGACACGGATGAAACACTAATTCTAAAAAGATACTATTTTTGCAATCGGTTTGCGAAGACAAGGAAGCTACGCAAACCGATTTTTACTATATAAGCCGGTTTTCAACTTTTCTAAGATACTATTTGTTCTCCAGGTGCAGCGTGCTGCTTCGGTTTTACCAGTTCGTTCCCATTATACTTTGCCATGCAATCATTACATCAACAGTTTCAGGTTCGTTTTCAGTATCCGGTCCATTTCACCAACGGACTTTTCCAACTCAACAATCCTTTATTTGCCCAAACCATTGCGCAGCCAGCGGCAGTGCCCAAAGTGTTTTTTGTCATAGACAGTGGAGTAACAGAGGCCCATCCAAATTTGTTGGAGCAAATACAAACCTACGCCGAAGCCAATCGAACGGTGTTTCAGTTGAGTGGTAAACCGATGGTGGTTGCAGGAGGAGAAGCTTGTAAAAATACAATGGAATGGGTGGAAGTCATTGAAGCAGCAGTCAATGATTTTGGCATTGACCGGCATTCGTACATTGCGGCTATTGGCGGTGGTGCCTTGATAGACATGGTAGGTTTTGCGGCGGCGGTTTCGCATCGGGGCGTGCGGCTGATTCGCATTCCCACTACGGTGCTGGCACAAAACGACTCCGGAATCGGAGTGAAAAACAGTGTGAACGCTTTTAATAAAAAGAACTTCCTGGGCACGTTTGCTCCGCCGTTTGCCGTACTCAACGATTTTGATTTTCTCGAAACACTGGAAGACCGCGACTGGCGCAGCGGCATGGCCGAAGCCGTCAAAGTAGCCCTGATCAAGGATGCCGCTTTCTTTGAAACCTTAGTGCAACATGCGGACCTGCTGGCCCAACGCGATATGCCTGCCATGCAGCAACTCATCCATCGTTGTGCCGAACTGCACCTGAACCACATTGCAAGTGGCGATCCGTTTGAGATGGGTTCTTCGCGTCCGCTGGATTTTGGTCACTGGTCGGCCCACAAACTCGAAGCCCTCACCCAATATCAGATTCGCCACGGCGAAGCGGTAGCCATCGGCATGGCCCTGGACAGCATCTATTCGCATTTAGTTGGCAAGCTGGATATTTTGGGTTTGGAAAAGATACTATTATTGCTTGAACAACTGGGCTTTGACTTGTATGTGCCCGAACTCTCCAATAAAAATTCGGATGGACAACTGTCGGTAATCAAGGGCTTGCATGAGTTTCGCGAACACCTGGGTGGCCGCCTCACCATCATGCTGCTCGACCAGATAGGGAAGGGGGTAGAGGTCCACGAAATCGATGCGACGCTGATGCAGAAAGCCATTGAAATTCTCGAAACGCGTATCTCCAAATCCGAGTTAAACGCCAGATAGCATTGGCTTTTCGTTTTTTCAGAACCTGTGTGAAGCACTGATATCTGTTTCATTTGCATGAAAATGAGATTTCTTTTGACCGCAATCTTGTCGTAAACGCATCCTGAATTTTTAGTTGCAAAAATCTGATAAGGAAAGAACAATTAAAAACGATGTTTTTTGTGAATGTGTACGTAAATCTGTATCTTTTATGCCGTATGCTACACTAACATCTATGAAACGCTCCTTAGGTCTGATTGCATTTTTCATTTCGAATTTTCTGATAGCACAAACAGATTCTACTCAAAAACACCCGCTGATTTTAAAGATTGCTCCCCTTGCTTTGCTTGATCCGCAAACACCTGTGCTTCTGGTTGGGATGGAATACATATTTCATTCGCACTGGGGATTGGAAGGAAACATAGGTGTCAATCCATTTGTTACAAATGCCACCAAACCTGTAGATACCTATGTTCGCTTTGATGATCATCCAAGTTACAATCAATATCAGCTCAAACTAAAGTCTGAAGTTCGTTACTATCTTTCTAAGAAAAGAACCCCAAAAGGTGTGTACTTCGCTTTGGAAATGTATTATGTTTTTGTGCGGGCCGAACGGGATGACTTTCATTATCAATATGAAAAAGTAGCCAATATTGTATATGAATATGATCATGCCAGAATTATTAAAAACTTATTTGGTAACAACCTGAAGTTTGGCGGGCAAGTCATGGGAAGGCGTTTTGGAATGGATATGTTTGTAGGTGTCGGATACCGCATTTCTTCCACGCATTACAAGACAAGAAATAGGAGTATTGATGCTTCTGGTGTAAATAGCTTTGGAAAAATAGAGAATACTGAGGTCGCAGGTACACACATTTGGCCAAACCTGAGTTTGGGATTTAAGTATGTGTACCGGCTTCGTTGATAAAATTTGTCAAGTCGTTTGCATTAAAGCGAAAGGTTTTGGTGTTTTGCAGGATACTATTTCACACCCGTTATGAATCTTGGCAATCACATACACCTGACCTATTGTACCAACATTCACGCCGGCGAAACCTGGCCCGATGTGTTTCAAAGCCTGACTGAATACGTACTTCCCCTCAAAAAAGCCATCTCGCCCGATGCGCCTTTTGCCATTGGTCTGCGGCTGGCCGACCAGGCAAGCCGGGATCTGATGGAGCCTGCCGAACTTGCGGCATTCCAGCAATGGCTGATTGCCAATGACTTGTATGTGTTTACCATGAATGGATTTCCGTATGGCGGTTTCCATCGGCAGCGGGTAAAAGACGACGTGCACCGTCCTGACTGGACTACAACCGAACGGCGCGACTACACCATTCGGCTTGCGCAAATTTTGGCGCAGCTTCCCAACTTTCCGGCCAACGAATCGGGTACAATGGGCATTTCCACTTCGCCGCTTTCGTACCGGGGCTGGTTCACCACTACCGATGCCTACAATGCGGCTCTTCAGCAAGGATGCCTGCACATGGCCGAAGTGGTGAAAGAATTAATTGCTATTTCTTTGGCAACGGGCAAGGTGATCCACATTGACATCGAACCCGAGCCCGATGGTTTTATCGATCACGTACAGGATACCATTGCTTTCTTCAACCAGAAGCTGATTCCAACGGTAACTGCTTATCTGGTTGATGCCCTTTCCATCAAACATGGGGCAGCCGAAGAACTAGCCCGTACGCACCTGCAATTGTGTTACGACGTTTGCCATTTTGCCGTGATGTACGAAGAGCCCGAGCAGGCTATCAACGCATTTGAGCAAGCCGGAATCCGAATCGGAAAAGTGCAAATCAGCGCTGCTTTGAAGGCCGATCTGCCCGCACAGGAAGATGCCCGAAAAGCCGTGGCTCAGGCGTTTCAGAACTTGGCCGAATCCACGTATCTGCATCAGGTGGTGGCGCGTAAAAACAGCTTGTCGGCTCAGGAACAGTGGACCGCCCGCGAACAATACCCCGATTTGCCCGATGCGCTGCCACACATTTTCGCACCGACTTTTGTTGAGTGGCGCACCCATTTTCATGTGCCTATTTTCATTAAGGATTATGGCTTGCTGCAATCCACGCAGGAAGACATTGAGAAAATAGTATCGCTGCAAAAGGCAAAACCCTTTGCGACCCATTGGGAAGTGGAAACCTATACCTGGGAAGTGCTGCCCGCTGAATTGAAAATCAGCCTATTGGAATCGATTGATCGGGAAATGAAATGGGTATTGGAGCAATTTGCCCGGTAGCACGTTTTTCAAAATAGTATCTGTAAAAACAATAAAACCTCCGCGTTTCACAACGGGGAGGTTTTATTTGTAATGACAAAAACGTTTTGATTATTTTTTGGTTTTTGGGGCTGCTTTTTTCGGAGCAGCTTCCTTCTTGGGAGTATCTTCTTTTTTCGTTTTTGGAGCCGCTTTGGTTGCCGTTGAAGCATCGCTTACGGTAGCCGCCGCAGGTTTTTTAGCCGGAGCTTTTTTAGGAGCTTCTTTAGATGCTTCCGGTTCTGCCGCTTTGGTAATGTCGTCGATCAGTTTCTGAGAAATTTGTTTTGAATATTTCTCTTTGTTAGAAGTAAGGAAGTTGACCGCTTCGGGTGCTACTTCAAAAAGTCCTACCGGGTTTCCGTCGGCGCGGTAGTGGTTGATTAAATAGATAAGTTTTTCGGCCATGCCGTTAAACTCCGGATTGTTCAATTTGGTGATTTTCTCGTAAGCAGCTTCTAAGGCTTTGTCGAGTTTGGCTGCGTTTGCACTCATGATGTTGATGTTTTAAGGTGGAAGGTTAATAAAATTATATACTGTGTGCGGTAATCTTTTGAAAGATAACAGGTTTGTGATTGTTAATAACGTAAAATTACAAAAACAGAAAGTATACAAAAAAGTATTTTATTGTATTTTTCTCACATCATAGCATTTAACTATGAAAAAGTAGAAGGAAATGAGGATAAATACAATCGGGCTTCCAAATTCTATCTGAAAAAACCAAAAAAGGCAATCTTTGTTTACATTCAGGCCCTTTCGTGTACTGATAAGTGTATCGATTTTTTACATTTGTTTGTCATTCCCGACTGTAAAACCTTTTTACGTGAGCTGCATCCGTTTCGTTCTTGGTTGGGTAGCCGTACTTTTCTTTAAAAGTTTGTTGACCCAGGCCATTCCTCCCGTTCGAGCTTCTGAAATTCGTACGTTTCAGAACATTCTTGCTCATGTCACACTTTACGTAGATACGGCGGCCCAGCCCGGTTTTGCAGTACCAACCGCATTCAGCAGGCCTCTCTCAACAGACAGCATCACTGTTCGCATTCCTTTTTCGCAATGGCACTACCCGCATTACCTGAAGTTTTCCGTCTATAACGATCTTCCGGATACGGCGCATTTTTACTTTTATGCCGATATGCAGCAGAGCATGTTGTTGCAAGAAACCCACAACGGGCAAAGCCGGTTGTTGCCGGTAAAAGAATACCGGGGGCGATTAGCCAGCGGTACCCAAACGTTTTATCTGTCAATACCTCCTTCACAGACTATAGAATACTGCACAAAAATCATTCCTCTGAAAAGCCAGTATGCTGAGATAACGCCCGCGCTGATACATCCGGCATACATTTCACAACTTTTCGCAAACGATTACCAACTGCTGCATTGGGAATTGGTGCAGATGACCGTATTCTGTGGTATGCTGGCCATGATGCTATTATACATTTTTTTTAAGTTTCTTCAATCCCGCTCCCGCGAATACCTGTATTATGCCGGCTATATTTTTTGTTTTCTGATCTATTTCTTTTTAAAGAGCAATGCCTTTAACCTGCTATCGGTTTATCACTTTTCTTTTTTTAGCTTTTACCTGGTAAGCCATTCGCAGGTATGGGCTTACTGCATGTATTTTGCGTTTTTTCGTTATTTTCTGAATGTCGCCGAAACGTTGCCCCGCCTCAACCGGATGCTTCTGTGGGCCACACGATTTCTGATCGTATATTCGGTGGCCGATTTCTTTCTTTATTTTTTCCCTTCACTCTATCCGGTGCGGTGGATGGTCTGGGATATTATCCGGGTGGCGTTGATTGTCTTTTCGGTGGTGGCGCTGTTTGTAATCGTGCGCCTCAAAAACAAACTGATGCATTACATTTTTGCCGGTAGCCTGGCCGTATCAGTGTTTGGCTTGCTGGCCATGGTTTTTTCCATTTACTACCGGTGGATCGAAAACTGGCCGGTTCCGTTGCAGTCGCCTTTGTTTTATTTTCAGCTCGGCATCACCATCGAATTGCTGTGTTTTTCACTGGGATTGGGATACAAGAACCGCCAGGATGAAATGGCCCGGATAGAAGCCACCGAAGCGCTGAAATACGAACGGGAACGCCAGACTTTTGAACGCTACAAGGCAACCGCCGAAGCCCGTGAAGCCGAACGGCGGCGCATAGCCTCTGAAATGCATGATGACATTGGCTCGGGTCTTACTTCCATTTTGTTTCTCAGCAATGTGATTCACCGTCACGCTCAAAACGGACAGGTAGAAGCTACCGAAAAAATTGCCACCATGGCTTCAGGGCTGGTAGATAAGATGAACAACATCATCTGGTCAATGAACAAAGAATACGATACCTTGCCCGACCTGATTGCCTATGTGCGCAGCCACATCAGCGAACTGCTGGACAATGCCGGTATCACCTATCAGTTTGATGTACAGGAACCCGTGCCTGACCTGATGCTCAATGGTGAACAGCGCCGCAATCTGTATCTGGTTATCAACGAGGCGGTTCACAATTGCATCAAACATGCCCGGGCTACACAGGTGACGGTGCGTTTCCGGGTTGGCAGCGATATCCGGATTACCATTGCCGACAATGGCGTAGGAATGGCTGATCTGAATGGCCGCAAGTTTGGCAATGGATTCAAGAACATGCGCCAGCGGATGGCTGATATCAACGGAACGCTTGAAGTGGTTTCGGAAGTAGGGCAGGGAACCCGAATTTCGCTGGGTGTAGAACCCTCGCTGTTATCTGTAGAGAAAGTGTAAAAGGAAAATAGTATCTTTTGAAAAGCAAAAACCAGGTAAGTAGTTGTGTTATTTATAAAATCAGTGAGAATAAGAATTTCAATTCTGTTCATAAAACAGACTTACTCCTTATTGAATAGTTTCTGCAATTTTTTATCAAAATCTTGGGGTAAAATGATACCATAGTTAACGGGTTGATTATTCTGTAGTTCGGATGACTGTTTTTTATCTTGATCTCTAAAAATCATAAACCAATCATTTAAGGTCATTGCATTAAAATCATTTTTCGTAATCAGTTTATTCTGCAATTGTCTAGGAGCTTTTATCAATCCATTATTCTTGTAAAAATGTATAGGAAGAAACTCTCTTTGAGAAGGGTTCTCACTAAACTCCACAAATGTTGTTTGCAATAAATAGCGAGCTAACAATTCATTTTTAAAATTAAAGAAGTAAAATGAATGGAGGCGTTCAAATGAAAACGTCTCGCTAATTCGTAAAGAATCTTCAATATCATACTCAAATAAAGGAACGAAAATCAAAGAATCATGGGTAGAGACAAAGAAAGGAATTGGGTTATAGGCCAGTGTGCTTTGTTGAATAAAACCTACAAAAAACTGTTTCGATAACCTGTGTATATAGATAGTTTTAGTTTTTAAAGAATCTTCAATCAATCTATTTGTTTCATAGTTCCGCAACAAGGTTTGTGTTTCATAATCTTTCGGGAGATGGTTTGTAAAATAAATGTGTGTATGATCAGAAGATTGGTCAAAAATAGTGGATATGAATTTTCTGGACTGCTTTCCTGTGAAATCTCTACTGGTTCCTTTTGCAAATTCAATTAGAAGAGAATCAATTCTTTGGGAATTGATTTGAGCGTGCAAAAGAGACGTGGTAAAAAGTAAAACTGTAGGGTAAGCAATCCAGCATATGATTAATTTAAAAACATTCATTTGCAATTTTCAATTTTCAATATAGAATTTTAACTAAATGTAAATCTTTTGCGAGTAATAGAATAACGTATGTATAACTTTTGTTCTATTGTCTGGGCGTATCCTCAAATGTAGTTTTGTTACATGGAAACTGTACGTGTATGTGTTGTAGAAGACCTTCCGGAAATCAGGGAAGGCATCCGTTTTGTGATCAATCAAACGCCTGGTTTTGAGTGCCTTGCGGTGTTTGAAAATGCCGAGGATGCTCTCTCGAAACTGCCTGAAGCACAGCCGCATATCGTAGTGATGGACATTAATTTGCCGGGCATGAGTGGCATCGAATGCATACGCAAAGTCAGAGCTTCGGCTCCCAATACACAATTTATGATGTTTACTGTATTTGAAGACAGTGAGCAGGTTTTTGAAGCGTTGGCTGCGGGGGCCAGTGGTTACATTCTCAAAAAGACACCTCCGCACAAAATCATCGAAGCCTTGTACGAACTCTACGAAGGCGGATCACCCATGAGTGCCTCCATTGCCCGCAAAGTAGTCAATTCGTTTCAGAAACAGTCCCCCCGCGAAGAAGTGAATAGCCTTTCGGTACGCGAAAAGGAAATCCTCGATTGGCTTGCCAAAGGCTTGTTGTACAAGGAGATAGCCGATAAACTTTCCATCAGCACCGGCACCGTGCGGCAGCACATTCACAACATCTACGAAAAGCTGCACGTACAGAACCGCACCGAAGCTTTGAATAAAGTTTTTGGCCGGTAAGTCATTCTTTGCTGCGCTACCCATCTCACCCGAAAATAGTATCTTTTTTCAGGACAAAACCTGCCGCTTTTTTCATGCGATTCCGATTAGTCGTTTCCCTGCACCATAGGTAAACATTCCGGTTGCCTAACCTTTGTTCTATTGACGAATGCGTGATTTACGGGTAGGTTTGCCATGTGAATCTTGTGTAAAAACACTTGCAACCTTTTAACACCCACCCGCGATGAAAACATCCTTTTTGTTTTGCCTGCTTCTGGTCATTGTGCTGGCCTGGAAAGCCGCTGATGTACTGAGCGATCTGAGCCTGAGCCAAACCCAGTTGGAAGAGGTAACGATGAAAGAAGCCAGAAGCGGACTGGCCGTGCCCGACTGGAATGAGTTCCGGTTGCATCCGTTTGTAAACAAGGCCAAGGCGTTAACCGCTGGCTCGCAAGGAGCCGCAGTAAAATCGCTGGGGGCTTTGGTGAAAAGCTACGTGATGTCAGACCGTTTCAAGAAGCAATGGCAACAGAGCCTGACCGAACGCAACATTTACGACCCCAAAGCCAAAGGCGACTACGTGCGACTGGAAGAATTGCGGAAACAAAATGCCGCCCAAACCAGTGCCGTGGCTAAAAACGAAAAGAGCATGAACGACGCCCAGAAGCAAATGGCGAAGGTATTGAAAGAACACCCCGAAATGGAAGCCATGATGAAGCAACAGATGTCGAAAGAGGAGTGGGAGGAAATGCAGAAAATGATGAAAGGCGAAAACAACAAAGCTACCACACAGGCACAGGCTCAGTCGGTGCAGGGGGGCAATGAGTTTTTGCAAAAAGAAGAAGCCCGCGTGAAAGAAATGCAGCGCCAGTGGGACGAAAACCAATACAGCGCCATGATCAGGCTACGCCTGAAAAGCTTCATTGAGATAGCCAATTCGGTCGACTTTGCGGCACAACTCAAAAACGGCCGCTATGGAAAGAAAGAGTTTGTAAATCCGGCATACGAGAAGAAAAGCGACTTGTGGAAACAGTTGTACCGGGCGGGCAAAGAACCGGTTATGGCTGCCCGCGACTTTGCCCAACAATGGTTAGCAGAAATAAAGTAACTTGCTGAAAATCTTTTTATTTCTGTCATTTTTAAAACCATTATCCCAATGCAAAAAATCTATCTGACGGTGTTTGCTGTCATTCTGCTTACGGCCTGTAATTTCAGCAAAGGCGTAAAAAAAGATCTTTCAACCGGCTTGTCTGCCAGTTACAACGGCTTCCGGTTAGACGATGTGTACCTGGCTGGTGAAGACGGCAGCCGCCTGCCCAACAATCAGATACCACTCGGTGCCAAAATACGGGTTATCGTGAACGGGGTAGACAACTATACCGATAAGGACGGAAAGGTGTATCCGGGTTGTTCCATCGTGCTTACTGACAAGCAAGGTGCTACACTACTTAATCTGGACGACGCCTTTGCTTCAATGACCGATGGCACTACCGCCGACCAGGCAAAAATGCTGCAAGCCGATCTGAGTACAGGTGACCCCATGAAACCGGGAGAAACGTATCACCTGAAGACCCGCTTTTTTGATAAGAACAATCCGGAAAGCGAAATCCTGGCCGATGTGGATCTGGTGGTGAAGTGAGTAGGTTATCCTCAGATTGAAAAGCTTCGGGATGCCAGAAAGAGATTGTCGGTTGCCGCAGTAGGTGCATCCCGAAACTTTGCAAAATAGTATCTTTTTTAACTGTAAAACCCCGTGCAATGCGTAACCACAAATTTGTCTGGTCAATGGGTTTGCTGCTTCTTTGGTTTGCGATCTCATGTACCAGTAAGGATCCAGGTCCAAACGGACAGCACATCGTAACCGAAGCAGGAACGCCCACTGGACCGGCCACATCTGCCAGTATTGGGGCGGGCGGCGGCAAGCTTACATCGGCCGATGGATCGGTGACCCTGGACATTCCGGCAGGTGCCCTGGAAGCGAATACCACCCTTTCCATTCAGCCCATCACCAACAACGCCCCGCAGGGAATTGCCGGGGCTGCTTACCGGTTTTCACCGGATGGGCAAACCTTCAAAACTCCTGTTAAAGTTACCTTCAAATACTCCGATGCCTTACTGGCGGGATCCTCTGCCGAATTGCTCTGGGTCGTAACCCAGGCAAAGGATGGTTCGTGGCAGGCGTTGCAAAAAAGCAGTGTCAACACCAGTACCAAAACCGTAACGGGCGAAATGACACACTTCAGCGACTGGGGACTGGGCAAATTCATCGACCTGTCGCTTGATCCCCAATCGTCGAGTGTGAAACCCGGCAAATCGGTCAACTTGTCGGTGGCCGGTTTTAGTGCCAGCACCGATCCTTCGTCTGACCTGGTTCCGCTAGCACCGCTGGGCAAACCGGCCGCCAACGACGATTTGGTTCCGCTAGCACATGTTCCGTTTGAAACAGGAAACTCTACCTACAAACTGGTCAAATGGAGCCTGTCGGGCGAAGGTACTCTCTCTCCCAGTGGCTGGGGGGCCACGTACACGGCTCCTTCCAAAGTACCTGCCAACAACAAAGCAACTGTAACGGTCGAAATGCAACGGTACGAAAACGGCGCACCTGCCGCCAGTTTCGGCAAAGTGTTGTTAGTAACTACCATTACCATTATTGAAGAAGGCGTAGTGGTGGTTAACTTCAATGGCACCGAATACAAGTACAGACAAACCGGAGATGCCAGCACGGTAGCCGTGGTGGTAGTGGAAAATGAATACGTGGTGTGGCAGGGGGCTTCGTCTACCGGTATTCCTAACTTTACCTTTTACCGCTCACTGACCGGCACCGGAAGCCACACCCATCAATGCGAAGAAGCCGCCGATGCGGTTACGTATACGGCCAGCCCCACCGTTATTTACGTGAAAGAATGGTACGATGACGAAGGCGACCTCCATTGTGCGAGCTTTACCAGCAACATCACCGAATTTGGTGCAAAAGCAGGGGAAAGCGTTGTCGGCACATTCTCCGGCAGCTTATACAATGGCAAAGGACAGCTTTTCCCGATCTCCGGTTATTTCAATCTGGTGCGAATCAATTAAAGGCCGGTAGCAGATCGCCTGAAAATACATTGGAGAAATAGTATCCCTGAAAAGTATAAAACTGGCGACCACTTGTTTCGTGTACTGTCCTGTGGGCATCTGGTCAATACATGACTGTGGTGCAGACAAACAGAAAATGCATTTTCATATGGAGCCAAGCCGGCTAGGGCCAATTGAAATAGTATCATTTAAAACTCAAAAACCTCACCTGTGCTTGAGGATAACTTATGAAGATGAAAGCTATTCTGAAATGGACGGGCATTGGATGCTGGTGCCTCATTGCCTTCTCTGCCTGGGCACAGGATAAGGTTTCCTTTTCCGGAAGCCGCTGCCTGGCTATAGACAACAAAGACAACGTGTTTGTGGGCATACGAGACCGATTGGTAAAAATTGCACCCGATGGCAAAGCAACCGTTTTTCTGGATGGCTGGAAAAACTTTGTCAAGAACCTCACGGTAGCCATTGACTACATGACCATCGATGCCCAGAACAATCTGTATGTGATTAAGAGCCGGGACAATTTGATCCGTAAGATTACTCCTGACGGAAAAGTCACGCTACTGGCCGGGCAACCTTACACCTACCGATGCATTGATGGCCCGTTAGCAACGGCCAACTTCCGCAGCCTGGATCATATTACCATTGATAGGGCAGGCAATCTGTACGTACTTGATGCTGACGAAAAAACGGAAAATACCAACCTGACTTACCGCAACTTTCTGCTACGCCGGGTCAGTAAAGATGGCACGGTTACGACTATCAAAGATGCAGCCACAAAAGAGAAACTGTGGTTTCAACGCATCGACGGCCTCGCTGCCGATGCCGCCGGAAATGTGTATGTGAGTGTGCTGGACGAACGTTGCATCAAAAAGATTGCATTGGCTACCAACGACCTGGCAACCGTTACTACCGTAGCGGGTATGTGCGGAAAACGGGAATTTCATCCCGTCTATACGCCGGGCGACGTTGCCACGGCCGAGCTTTTTACGCCGGGACCCATTGCTTTTGCCAAAAACGGTGATCTGTATTTTGCCGACATCCGGCTGCATAAGATCATTAAAATTGCCAGCAACAAAGTAACCACCGTTGCCGGAAACAGTGTAATTCAGAAAGGTGTAAACATGGGCGGCCGGGCCACCGAAGGCTACCTGGACGGCCCGGCCGCCAAGGCGTTGTTTAACTTTCCGCTGGGCGTTGCCCTAGCCTATGACAGCAAGGGAAATCTGTTGATTGTAGACGGCGGCAATGACTGCATTCGCAAACTGTCGCCAGATGGAGTTGTCACCACTTTTATCAAATAATACGGTTCGGATTTATGAAAAAAACAATTTCATTCATTCTGTTAGGGTTGGTTTCGTCCCTTTGTTTTGCCCAGCAGGAAACCTACGATGTGCTCACATACACACCTCCGAAAGGCTGGAAAAAGGATGTTAAAGAAAATGTGATTGTTTACAGCGTCATTGACAACGCCAAGAAAATCTGGTGTCAGGTGGGCATTTACAAAAGCACCACCAGCAAAGGAAACCTGGATGCGGATTTTGTCAGTGAATGGGATGAACTGGTGAACAAACCGTATCATGTGCCCAAAGCCGAACAGGTGGGCACATCCAATGACATCAATGGCTGGAAAGTGAAAGGAGGCAGCGGCATTTTTGATAACCATGGTTCCAATGCCATGGTCATCCTAACGACAATGAGTGGGTTTGACCGGGCTGTGAGCATTGTCTCTCAGACCAATAGTGAGAGCTATGTGCCTGCCATTCAGGCATTGGTGGGTTCGGTGAAATTATCCCGACCGGCTACTCAAAATAGTACCGTTTCCAGTGCAAAAACCACCCCCCATACTTCTACCTCCGTACCAACTCCGATTACAGCCGTAAAAAGTAATTACAAGTTCAATACGACCAACTTTGATGACGGATGGGTAGCCACTGAACAAGCCGACTGGGTCACTGTTGCCAAAGGAAATATGCGCGTGTTACTGCATTACCCTAAACAGGGAACCGACATTGCCGCTGATCCTGATCCAGTGGTCAGAAATGCGTGGGACATACTGGTGGCTCCCCGATACCGCAATCTGCGTAATTTTAAGATCGTATCGCCTTCCGACTGGCAACGTCCTTACTTTGGAGGTGGAAACGTTACTGATGCACAAAGCGGGAAAGAAGTGTATGTGGCGCTTTTCAAAAAGGCCAATACCGGATGGATGGAATTCATTGCTCCGGATAAGCAAACGTTTGTCAGCCAGTTTGGCGCCGATCAGGATAAGATGGATTCCAACACGGATAACAGTGTGTGGAATGAAATGATGAAAATGCCGTATTACAATCGCTTTGCCGTAGACGCGGCCGACATTGCCGGTACCGGAACCTGGAAGGATAAATTCAGTGCCAATACGTTTTATACCAATGTCTACACCGGTTTAAGTGTCGGCATGAGCACTTATTCGTCAAGCCAGGAATCCACCTTCAGCAGTGGGGCC
The DNA here is from genome assembly GCA_963520985.1 of uncultured Sphingobacteriales bacterium. Classification (GTDB taxonomy): domain Bacteria; phylum Bacteroidota; class Bacteroidia; order Cytophagales; family 172606-1; genus Xanthocytophaga. Next base: position 131,377 of record CAUQTA010000006.1, on the reverse strand, counting down.
AATTATTCGTGGCACCTGGTTGCAGCCAACTCCTATGGCGGTTCCACCAAATTTGCCCAGGCCAAAGGCAACGGAAATTTCAAGGTCCAAAACGGCTGGAAAATATCTTTTTCGGACATTGAAGGCAAACCCAAAACGTTTGATGTGTATTTTGCCTGCATCAAAGGAGGTCGGGTCTTGTTTATCGATGGAAACGGCTTTGCCCGATAGTGAACCTCTTGACTTGCCGGTCGATCAATAAGTGATTTTTACCCCAAAATGTGTACGTTTTGGGGTGTTTTTGTATTCCGGAAATGCAGACCAAAATAGTATCTTTGGAAACGGCAAAACCCGCTGTATGTATCTTCATCCCAATTACCCAGGGTTTTGAAGTAAATACTTATACTATTTTTTTCGTATGCTCAATAGCAAGTATAAATTTGAATTCCTCTGGTATTACCGAACCGGCAGCGAAACGATGGCTCTTTATCTGAACAAACCCGTTTCGCCCGCCGAACTCAAAGCCAAATTTCCCAACCTGAAAGCGGTACGGATAGAGTTTGGCAAAACCGACTTTAAACCGCAGAAAATAAACCACGATGCCTACCTGGCCGAGCTGGTACAGGTACTGGATTTGGAGGAACTGTTCATAGAGGCGGGAAATCGCCTCACCATACTTCCGGGTGGGTTATGGAAGCCCGGCCTCAAGTTGTTATCCATCAACCGCCAGGTCTCCGATGCTATCTTAACGATAACACCTGCTTCCTCTGTCGCTTTGGAAGCTCTGGATGTGGATGCTGTGCATTGTGCCATTGATCCCGGATTGCTGCGGTTGCCTACACTGAAACGGTTGTCTTTGCAAAATGCTACCCATGATTTGTCGGAACTGTATCAGGCAGCTTATTTAAAAGAACTCACGATACAGAAAGCAAGAGTGCCATTAGACATTGACTTTGAGCAATTTGCGCACCTTGAAAAAATACAGGTGCGAGAAGTAGAATTCAAAGAACCTGTCATTTCCCTGAAAAAGCTGACGCAGTTAAAGAACTTGTACATAAATGGTTGCACCTGTCTGCCTGTGGGGTTTGACCAGCTGGTTGCTTTGGAGTACCTGCATCTGGCGGCGATTCAGACGCCCACCCAGGCAATGATGTCGCTTGGCTTTTCTCGTTTCGAATCTCTGAAAACTGTCAGCATCAAAACTTGCCCCATTGATTATACTCGTTTTCTGGGGGAGATGCCCGCCCTGAAATCCATAGACCTGGAAGCGCAGCCCGCCGAAAAGCCAATGCTGGACCCGGTTATTTTTGAGTCTGAACTGCTCGAAACGGTTACTTTAAAAGGATATCACTTGCCCGAACGGCTAGCCCGAAATACGCCCATCAAGAAACTGGAAGCGACAAAAGTCGGTTTTGCCCGCAACGAGTCTTTTCTGAGTTGCTTTACCGAAATCTCGATTCGTGAAATCGATTCTCTACCACAAATCGATTGGTACAAGCTTGACACCCTGCAATCGTTGAGTTGTTATTCCGTGGCAGATGCTTCGGTATTGCCCACCTTTGATCACCGGAACCAGAAACTGGAATCCATTTCCCTCATGCACCTGAAAGGGCCTTGCACGATTCCTTCTTCCTGGAATCAGTGTCCGCAATTGGCCAACTTGTCCTTTAGAGGTATGGCGCTGACAGGCCTTCCCGATTGGGAACGGTTTCCTTCGTTGAAACAACTGATTGTAGAGCAGTGCCCGCAGTTTGTCCCGTCCAAGGAAATCGTGCTCTGGAGCTCTCTTTCAAGCATATATACCGATCTGGAGGGATTGAAAGACAAAAAGGAGCAACTGAATGATATAGGGAAAATTACTTCTGATCTGCAACTGAGTAAGGAAACCAAGCTGGTATTCGGGATTCTGCTAACCGGCAAAGTAGAGGCCTTACACGGAATACCCGATTATAAACAGGCTTTTCTGAGTGGGTTTAGTACCAAGAGCCAGCATTTTAGAAGACTCGCCTGGCAACACATCCATTTGCTCAATCCGGGGCAGAAACAGGACTTTGATGCCGACGATATTCGGGGAAAGTCGGTTGCGATACTGGGGAAGCTGAACCTGGCAAAGACTTATTACAAGGACAAGCTGGAGAGGGCCGGATGCGTGTACAAAAACAAAGTGGATGCACACACCGAAATCGTGGTAGTGGGGCAGGATTTTGATGTGCCGTCGGCCTTTGCGGAAAATCCGCCTTATTTTCTTTCCGAAGTCATGTTGGAGAAAACACTGACGGATGCCGAGCCCGGCTACCTGCAAGATTTACCCGACGATGAACTGCACAATCTGCGCAAATTGCTATGGTCTAATACACCGGAAAATGAGCGGATTGTGGTGGAAATGGTAAAGGGAGGAGGGGTGTCTGATGAGATCATTCCGGATTTGCTGGTTGTTGCCAAGACTTCCAAAGATCCGAATGTAAAAAGCACACTGCGGAAACTGTTGAAAACAAAACTGAATCCGGGCGGGCTGAAAATCCTTTCGCATGCCACCAATATGCGTACCCGTTCGATTTATTACCTGGTGCGCGATTACGCCTCCTTTGATCCGGAAATGGATGTGTCGCAGATGGCCATCACCTACGACAAACGCGAAAACGGAAACTTTCACGCTTTCTTCAGTGCCAGCAAAAGCGAACAGAACCGATACCGGAAAGAGTTGTTCGAGCTGGTCTATCCCCAGTTTCTGGCCCGGCCGCATTACGTAGACATGCGATGGGCATTTACCGCTGCTGAAATCAGTTTTATCTTGTCACACCCGCAGTTGCAGGGACAACTGAAACGGTTGCTGCTGGGCGTATGTAACCTTAACGAGATTGAGCCAGCGCTGTTGAAGCACGCGGCTACCTTGGAAAATCTGGAATGGAACGGCCTGGAGTCGGACTTGTCGCCGGTCATAGGCGAATTCCGGAAATTGAAATCCATTTCCGTGCATGCGCCGCATTATCAAACTCTGCCGCTCGAATTGCTGCAATTGACTAAGCTGAAAGAGTTTTATGTGTATTCAAACAATGCATTGCAATTGCCCGCTGCGTTGAAGCCTTTTACAGAAATTTCCCGTTTCCATAGTTCAAAAGGGTATCGGTTTATGGAATAAAAATAGTATCTTCCAAAAAGCAAAAACCGCTCGTTTATCTGCAAAACCGAGTGGACAACTGTTTGTAAGCAACATTTTTCATCCTATCCCTTTCAGCTATGTTTTTCTTCCGAATCAACAAGATCAAAATCTTTGACAACAAAGAACGTCGGAAATTTTTGGGCATCCTGGGCAAAGACCTGGCCCAGGTAAAACTCATCAGCTTTGTCAATACCGATGTGTCTGGATTCTTGCCCGATATGGAGGAGTTTATCGATACAAACTCACCGGAACGAAAAAAGGAAATTCTGCACAATGCCGTCAACCGGATTGTGAATAGCCGCATTCTGACGCCCATCGAAAATGTGAAAGACAACCACCAGCTCTTTTTCGGCGATACCGGGTATGTGCTCTATCAGTCCGAAAAAATTCCCGATTACTTTGACTGGCAGTTTATCGCCTACGAAAGCGATAAAAATATCCGGGATACGGCCGACATCATCACCGAAGTGGTTAACGATGCCCGTTTTGATGGATTTGCCACCAATCTGGCCACCCTGCTAAAAACCATAGCCATGCCTACCGTTGTAGCGGCAACAGAAGTGACAAAGTTTGTGATCAATGCCATTGGCAACATTGCCAAACGTGACAAAGACGATCTGATCGGGATTCTGTACATGTCACTGAACCGCGTGGAGCACTACCCGCATGGCGAACGTAAGAAAGACGATGTACCCGACCTGACCAACAATATGCGGGTCGACTACTCTATTTTTGGTTACGATAATCCTTGAAGTAACAAGCTGCCAAGCGTCGCCTTTCCGGCTATAAAAAAGAGGGAGGTTTTTGCTTTTCAGAATATACTATTTTGGGCGATGCCCGGTTGGAAACAGGAAGTTTATTCTAGAAAACAGTAAGACTTTTCAGAAAACCCATCTTCGGCTTTTGACCGAAGATGGGTTGAATTCTTTAGCAAGAAGAAGCTCTCGATTGATAGGCAACGAGGCAACTATCCAGCAGGGAAATTTTATCGTTGGTAAGACTCAGGATGTGCGAAAGAATATCGGTTGAGTAGCCACCACTGCCATGCGAACGTTGCTGACTCGGGGCAGCTTCTTGTTCGACTAACTTGGGTTGCTTGGTGTGGGCATACGCCTCTTCGGCCACTTTCTTATGCGGCATTCGGAAACTTTTCAACAGACGGCAGCAGGAAGCCAGTGCTTTCAGCGAATCGACGACTATCGGATGAAAACCGGAAGAGGTCGCAAGCTGGCATGCCTTGGTTACCAGACTGTCTGTATTGGAAAACTGGCGGTACACCAGCCGGATGTTTGGATGAATGTAAGGAACATAGGTTTCTTTAAATACCTGGTATTCCGCATCCAGGCAGTCGCTGCTCCAAAGCAAATGATCAAACACAAACATGGGCATTTCTACCGCTCCCGGCCCCAGGTATTCCCGTTCGTTTAATGTAATGGGGTCAAAGTAAAACCGCAGTTCGTTGGCAAAATAAGCCGGCGAAACCTGCCGCCGGGCCAATACGATTCCTTCAATTACTTTCTCAAACAGGACATAGATCTTTTTACAGATCGCCGAAAACTCCGCAGATTGCAACGACGTCTGATGCAGTTGTTGCAACAGGTAAATTGATTGCACCAGCGGGTCCATGGCAATGACCACGCTCTCGATCAGGTGTTTTTCGTCCTGCGTGCCCGTGTATGTACGTCGTCTGAGGCCAATAGGATTCCAGACTGTGTAATGCAGCAAGGTGTCTCTGGGGGGCAGGTTGGTTTTGCTGGCAAGCAGATTCAGTTTCTCTTCCAGTTGCGGAATTACGTTGACCGGCTCGACATGGTGTCTTTTTAAGGAACCCAGAAAAAATCCGATATCCCGCATGGCTGCATTTGCCTGGTAAGAGTCAAAACCGGAAGCCTGTTCCATCGAAGGCATAAGGTCTACCATCAAAAGCACCAACTCGATAATATCTTGTGTTTGATTAAAAAGCGGAACTTGTCTCATCCATTTATCCGCTTGCAAAGGATCCAAAACGGCAATGTATTCATCCTCTTTGGAAAATGAGAGCTGAGTATCAGAGATAGGTGACTCGTAAAACATACATGAGGTAACTTAGATGATGGATAAATAGGGGATGGGATTCGGGCATGGTCTAATAGCACAAACCCTTGCAAACAAGGCATCGAGAATACTTTGTTTGCAAGGGTAAAGAATTGATTTCTAATGTGTTAGGCTTCGGATAGCCATTTGTAGCAGCTTTCCAGTGAGCCAAACGTTTGGATCTGCAGCTTACGAAACTGTGCATTTGTATTTACTTTGTTTACAGTAGCCTGTGCAAACACGTCTTCGGCCACCAGAATGGCAATTTTGCGCAAGCCCAGTTTCTCTACTTCATCAAACCAGACACCACCAATATATTCCTGTAACTCTTTGGCAAGAACTTTCAGTTCGGTCTGGTCACTGATGTGGCGAGTCAGTTTATCCTGCTTAATGTGATTGTTCATCAGCTCACATCCTTTTTTCAAGTCTTCCATTTTCAGAAATCCGATCCATTTGGCTATGATTACTTGGCTAGCAGTATCATAGGTCAGTTTTACTGATTTCTCGTTTAATAAAACCTGTGTTGTTTTAGCTGAAATATCCATAAGAATTGTTAATTGAAAATTAAGTTTTTTTTATTATTCGGTAATTAATTAAATAGCTGATTTTGTTAAGCATTGTAAAATTAGAAAATAATTTTTATTGAAATTAATGTAGATTTTTTTTAGATATAGTATATGTTTTAAGTTTGCGTAATATTCTGATTGAGAATATGTTTTTAGATAGGAGAGTAAGAAAATAAATGGGAATAGGTACTTGTGAATTTTTCTTTTTGGACCCTGTGTGTTGATAATTAGGCTTTTACAATGATGTTGGCAGTAGAAGTGGACAGGTTTTTAAGCTTGTAAGAAAATACATGGTTTTGTTTTAAGTACATACAGTTAATTAGATCTGTATGGGATGATTTGATTTCATTTGATACTTTTCTTTCTTTTTTGCAGAATTGTAAAGTGTTGAATAATAAGTGTATGAGGTTGAAATTTATAGCAGTATGAAGAGCGACTTTCAAGCAGGGTAATAGATAGGCAGTAGCCAGAGTATTTTTATTTCAATTATATTAACAAACACATGGATCCTTCGCACATTATGCAGGTAGGCCTTGGTTTTTGGGCTTCCAAGACCTTATTAGCGGCAACCAAACTGGAATTATTTACTCTGTTAGGGCAAACACAAGCCTTGACAACCGAAGAAATAAAACAAAAACTGAACATTCAGGGACGGGCCGCCCAGGATTTGCTCGATGCTTTGTTGTCGTTGGGATTTTTGCAGAGAGAAGGGATTGGAGAACAGGCAACCTACCGGAACACACCCGAAACGGCGTTTTTCCTAGACAAATCGCAGCCTGCTTACATTGGAGGCTTTTTTGTAATGGCTAACGACCGGGAATATCGGTTCTGGGCCGATCTGGAGGAAGGGTTGAAAACAGGCAAGCCTCAGAACGAAATCAAAGAAACCGGGATGGAATCGTTTGAGGCCATTTACCAAAACTCATTGCGCGAATTTACCGAAGCGATGACCAGTATTCAGTTGGGAGGCTTCAGTGCGTTTGTCAATACATTTGATTTCTCAAACTACCGCACCATGCTCGATCTGGGCGGCTCGGGAGCCATATTGTCGGCCTTGGCAGCATCCAAACAGGCAGATTTGCAATGCATTAGTTATGATATGCCTGTGGTAGAGCCCTTGGCAAACGAAACCATTGAGAAGTTCGGATTGCAAGGACGCGTGGTGGCTCAAAGTGGCAATTTCTTTACCGATGAATTGCCGAAAGCCGATATGATCACCATGGGCAACATTCTGCATAGTTTTGATCTGGAAAGCAAGAAACTGTTGCTGAAAAAATCATATGATGCCTTGCCAGAAGGCGGTGCTTTGTGTGTGATTGAGCTGATCATCGACAACGAACGCAAAGCCAATACGTTTGCCTTGCTGATGTCGCTGAACATGCTCATCGAGTCGGATGGTGGATTTAACTATACACTGGCCGAATTTGAACAATGGGCTAAAGAAGCAGGATTTTCCAGAGTGGAGTCATACCCGTTGGCGGGCCCAACCAGTGCTGCCATTGCGTATAAGTAACTGGTTTTATGTGCATTGTCATTTGTATCCCTCCGGGTTTCCCTGGAGGGATTTTTTGTGCCTCCCAGGCAGGTCTTTTTAAACTTGAGTAGCAGTGTTGACTTTTTCAGGGTCTTGCCAACTAATCGTAATTTTGACTCATTGTTATCTTTTATTTATCTGACTCTATGCATTTGATTCGGTTTGTGTGTTTTTATTTACTGGTTGGGCTATCGGCCTATGGACAAAAGATCAATTACGCCATTCCGGATGAATTCAGCGATAAATTGAGCAAAGAGGAATATCGGAAAATTGTGGACTGGTCGGTTGCAGCCATTGGCAAACGGTATGCCATTGATTATGTGAAAGAGGGCACTGTGCAACTGAAGAGCGGACAAGACATGCAGGCTTTCAATCTGCACAATCTGATTGGTAAGTGTTTGATGGTAAAAGACAGGAATTCCTGGAAGGTGGTAGTGGACGAACATTTTGACAACTTGTTTGCCTCTTTTGACGAACAGAAGAAGATCAATCCCAAGGAGTTTGCTTCCGTCGAAAAATACCTGACGTTGCGGCTGTATGATGAGCAAACGATTAAGCAGCGGGGAGGAGTAGAGCACTTGGTGACACGCATCGATCTGGAAGGAACTTATACATTGCTGATGCTCGATTTGCCCGGAGCATTTACTCCCGTCGCCAAAGAGATGTTTGAGCTTTGGAAAAAAGAATCTTCGGAAGTGTTCAAAATCGCCCAAAGCCATGTCGATCAGCAGCCGGTGGAGAAAGTTACCAAGGCTTTTGATTTGGGTGGTGTAAATATCGAAATCAGCTTCCTGGGAAATGAAGATTACGCAGCCAGTTATTTGCTGGGTTTGCCAGCTAACTCACCCGAACTGATCGGAGAATGGGGCGTTGCATTGGCTGTACCCAACAAAGGCCTGGTAAATATGTGCAAAATCAGTAAAGATAAGCCCCTGGACTTTGTCAAATACATTCAATACACTAAGCCTCTGATTGATAAGTCTTTTCTGCAGCACCCGCAACCGGTATCCAACGCGTATTTCTGGTATTACAAAGGAACCTTTACCAAAATCAATGTCGTGACAGACGCCAATGGCAATATTAATGTCATTTCTCCTATGGGATTGACCAGCCTGATGACCGAGCAACGTTAGTCGGCAAAGCATCAGCCAGAAAAAAAGCGAAGGCCAGATTCAGGTTAAAAATAGTATCTTTTCCAAACACAAAACCTCCTTGTCATCCAGCATAATTACATTCTTCTGCTGGGTTTATTTATATCAATATGTAGCCTTCTGACACAAAAAATTGCAGGTTTGTGAAACAGGTTTGTATCTTGCCAAAAACCATTTTGCTAACCCTATGAAGAAATTACTACTGATTCCGGCTCTGTTGGCGGGTTTGTTTCTGCAAGCCCAAACCAAAGCCGACGATGTCAAAAGCTTTACCCTGAGTAACGGGATGAAGTTTCTGGTGGTGGAAGACAATTCCATTCCCAATGCCAACATGTACCTGTTTTACAAAGTGGGTTCACGCAACGAGCATCCGGGCATTACGGGCTTGTCGCATTTTTTTGAACACATGATGTTTAACGGAGCCAAGAAGTTTGGCCCCAAAGAGTTTGACCGGGTGATGGAATTCAATGGCGGAGCCAACAACGCCTACACCACCGAAAACGTAACGGTATATACCGATTGGTTTCCGGCGTCGGCCATGGAGAAAATCTTCGACCTGGAAGCAGACCGCATTTCAAGCCTCACCATCGACCCTAAAATGGTGGAAAGCGAACGGGGCGTGGTGCTTTCAGAACGCAGTACCGGGCTTGAAAATTCACCCTGGCGCATGCTTGGCGAAGCCGTAGGTGCCACCGCCTTTCAGGAACATCCCTACCACTGGCCAGTCATCGGATACGAAGAAGACATTAAAAACTGGACCAAGGAAGACCTGGAGTATTATTTCAAGACGTATTATGCTCCCAACAACTGCGTAGTAGTTATTTCGGGAAGCGTGAAAACCGACAACATAAAACAACTGGCCCGGAAATACCTGGAACCCATTCCCGCACAAAAAGCCGCCGATTCCATTCATTTGGTAGAGCCGCCCCAAACCGGCGAACGGCGGATTGTTGTACAAAAACAAGTTTCTACGCCTTACATGATTGTCGGATACCACGTTCCGGAATCGCGCCACAAGGATTATTACGCCCTTAGCATATTGAGTGCGGTGCTCTCCAGTGGCAAATCATCGCGTTTGTACAGCGCATTAGTGGATAAGAAGCAACTGGCTACCAATGTGTTTACCGATTACAGCGAAAGTTTTGATCCAACGTTGTTTCAGGTGTATGCCACAGCCGCCAAAGATGTAAAAGAAGGTGATTTGGAAAATGCCATTTATGCCGAGATTGACAAAATAAAGACCGAAGGCGTAAGTGACCGGGAATTGCAGAAAATCAAGAATCAGAAACTGATGGAGTTTTACGAGAAAATCGAAACCATCAATGGCAAATCCAACAACCTGGGTACGTATGAAGTGTTTTTCGGCGATTACAAGAAAATGTTTGATGCACCGGCCGAGTACAACAAAGTAACGGCAGAAGACATCAAGCGTGTAGCCAACGAATACTTCAAAAAATCAAACCGCACCGTCGGCATCTTAAAAGCAAACGTAGACGAATAACCATGAAATCAACATATATATATATTTATAGCCTGGTGCTCCTTTTGGGGAGTTCGTGGGTAAGTTTGGCCCAAACCAAAACCGTTGACTACAAGCTGCCTGCCTATGAAAAATTTACGTTAGCCAATGGCCTGACGGTTTACTTGATGGAACAGCACGAAGTTCCATTGATCAATGTGTCGGCCATTGTACCCGCAGGTGCTATCTATGACGGAAGCCAGTCCGGATTGGCTTCTCTTACGGCAACGGCCTTGCAGCACGGAACGAAAAATTACAGCAAAGCCAAGCTGGAAGAAGAACTTGATTTTGTCGGGGCTTCGCTTACCACCAATGCTTCCAAAGAATTTAGTCTGGTTTCGGCGCAGTTTGCCACCAAAGACCAGGACAAGATTTTGGGAATTGTAAAAGAAGTCTTGGTGAACCCGGTGTTTGATGCGACAGAGTTTGACAAAGAGAAAAAACGTGCCATTGCCAATCTGGAAAGAGCCAAAGAAAGTCCACGTTCGGTGATCGGGTCGTATTGGGACCAGCTTTTGTACAAAGGCCATGTCTATGCCAATCCGGTTACAGGCAAAATATCGTCAGTGACGCCGTTGACAGCAGACGATGTGCGGAAGTTTTACCAGGCCAATTACCTGCCCAATGGTTCGGCCATTGCGGTGGTAGGCGATTTCAAAGCGAAAGAGATGAAAGCTCGCCTGAACAAACTTTTCGCTGATTGGAAAAAAGGAAACCGCGCCACCACTACGGCAACGGCTACAGCCTTGCCAACGGCAGCCAATGTGTTGCTGGTGAACAAAGACGATGCCCGCGAAACCACCTTTCTGATCGGTAGCAAAGGAATTCAACGCAACAATCCCGATTACGTAGCCATTGAAGTAATTAATACCATTTTCGGCGGACGGTTTACATCCTGGCTCAACGATGAATTGCGTGTCAATTCGGGCTTGACGTATGGAGCCAACAGCCGGTTTTCGCCGTTGCGCAACGACGGCACGTTTTACATTTCCACGTTCACCGCCAACAAAACAACCGAACCCGCTATTGACAAAGCGTTGGAAGTTTTGAATAAGCTGCATACCGGCGGGGTGGATGAAAACACCTTGCAGTCGGCCAAAAACTACGTGAAAGGACAATACTTGCCTCGTTACGAAACTTCCGGTCAGTTGGCCGGCTTGCTGACGCAGATGTTCTGGTATGGATTCGATGAATCGTTCATCAATAATTTTCAGCGCAACGTAGATCAGTTAACGATTGATAAGGCCAAGACAATCATTGCAACCTATTTTCCGAAAGACAAGCTGCAATTTGTGCTGATTGGCAAGGCCGAAGAAATAAAGAAAATTGCTGATAAATACGGACCGGTTACCGTAAAGCAAATCAAAGACGATGGGTTTTAAGGTTTAAAGACTTGTTACTCTTCCTGGTTGTTCCATTACTTGTTCGGCTTTAAGTGCTACTCGCTCACTTGACAGGAAAGCATATATACATACAATAATGTAAATAATAGGATAGATTAGATTCTCCAGATAAAGTACTTTTTAGAGCTTCTTCTAATAGTAATTTTACACATTTGAAAGCCAGAGGAATGTTGTTTATACAAGATTGCAGATTAAAGTAAACAAACTAGAATGGAAAAGACTATAACTTTTTTGGGAGAAGATGGCGAAATTATATTGTCATTTAACTGGCCTGACAATAAATCAGAAAAACAGGTAAGAGATAGTGCCTTAAACACAGTATATCATACTATTATCTATTTGCTTTTAATTTTACAACAAAAGTACGAAGACATGGAAACCACTGATATTGTAGGATATGCAGAAATAATAGAAGAAAATGTTTGCCTACTTGATAAAAAATTAATTACCTACTTATATGAGCCATTTCCTGAGGTTTCTAACCAATTTAGTAAATTAATTGATATTGAACGACAGATAAAATCTATTCTCGACAATCAAATAATTACAAAAATGAAACATCATACACCTGAATGGCAAATCATAATCGAGCAAGCAAGAGCGGTGCTTGAAGATTTAAATGTTGATGTGAATGAAGATCCTTTTGTCTATAGCGAGCAATTTATAGATATGTTGTTTTATTTATAGAACATGCTGTAAGCTTACCATAAAGTGAATTAGTTCAAAATAAAGAATATTGCTGAAAAATACAGAACTATTACTGTAAGCAAAGACGACGGTTTTGATTGTTGAAAAGATACTATTTTCCATTCATCATAAAAAGCTGGTATTCAGAATGCCAGCTTTTTATTTTTGGCTACAACCTAACTCGAACCACGTATGAAAACAATCTACCGTTTTTTATTTTTTAGCTTATTCGTTTTAAGCTGCCAGTCTTTGCTGGCTCAATTGCTGACCGCTCCCAGTGGCGGCAATAAAAAAGCATCCGTTTCTGAACGCATCGGCATCACCGACGTTACTTTGACCTATGACCGGCCCGGAGTAAAAGGCCGTGAAGGAAAAATATGGGGAACCGATGTGGCGCATTACGGTTTCAAAGACCTCGTCTTTGGCACCAGTAAGTCGTCGCCATGGCGGGCCGGAGCCAACGAAAATACAACCATCACTTTTACGACTCCCGTGAAAGTGGAAGGAAAAGACTTGCCCGCCGGAAAATACGGTTTGTTCATGGCGTTGGAAGAAGGAAAAGCGACCGTTATTTTCTCCAAAGACAGTAACTCCTGGGGTAGCTATTTTTATGATCCGGCCAAAGATGCCTTGCGCGTGGATGTGAAGACTGCTCCGCTGTCCGAAAGTGTGGAACGACTCAAGTATGAGTTTACAGACCAAACCGACAACTCGGCTGTAATTGCCCTGCTATGGGAAAAGCTGAAAGTTCCGTTTAAGGTCGAAGTCGATCTGGTGCAAACCCAAATGGCTTCGTTCCGCAATCAACTGCATACCGATATTGGTTTTGACTGGCGCCCCTGGACTCAGGCAGCTACTTTCGCCGTGCAACACAACACCAATCTGGATGAAGCACTTACCTGGGCCGATTATGCACTGAATGGACAGTTTGTAGGTCAGAAAAACTTTACGACACTAAGCACAAAGGCGCAAGTACTGGACAAAATGGGACGCAGCTCCGAAGCAACAGCACTGATGAAAGAAGCCATGCCATTGGGCAATGTCCAGGAGTTGCATCAGTATGGCCGTCAGTTGGTGGCGATGAAACGTCCCAAAGAAGCGTTGGAAGTATTTCAACTGAATGCCAAGAAAAACCCCAGTGAATTTACGACCACGGTTGGTATGGTGCGGGGATTATCCGCAACGGGTGATTACAAAGCCGCACTGAAATACGCCAAAACTGCTTTGCCCAAAGCGCCGGATACAAACAATAAATTGAACTTGGAAAAAATGATTCAAACCTTGGAGCAAGGCAAAGATGTAAATTGATTCTTCTTTGGTAAGAGAATGAAAAACCTCCATCTGAAAGGTGGGGGTTTTTCATTTTCCGGAGATACTATTTTAGCGAATTGCGCAGCACTAGCTAGAAAAAAGCGCGTAGGCATCTTTGCTTAGCGAGGGGCGGTTGGCCTAGAGCGGGGCAGCATTAAGCAAAGTGTCCTTTTTTGCCTCCTTTTTTGGACAAGCAAAAAAGGAGGAGCACATAGGAAGAGAAATGGTTTGGGCTAAAAACTATCATTGCATAGCACGAAACCCAACTTATTTCGGATAACACAACTTCATTACTCAGGGAAAACCCTGGAAATCGTGTTTGGTTGTTTATCCTGATTTAAAAAGTTTAACTTTATCTTACTTTTGTTCTATCGTTTCATGCATATGATTCCATTAGAGCACCGATGAAAAAAAAACTGCTATTTCTTCTGACTGGCTTACTGGCCGTTACAGCCTGTAAAAAGGACAAACTGAAACCCGATAATACAACCATTACCCCCAAAGATACCATACCTACCGATCCAACTTTACTCGCTACGCAAGGCTTCTTTCTGGATAAATGGCAGCCCAAAAGCTTCTCAGTTCCAACAATAACTACAGAGACAGCTCCACCCGCAAATACCTCGGTAACCGTAACTGTCAATACCGGACAAATAATCAGCAAAATGCCTGCGACGCTTTTTGGTAATAATTCCAACTTGTGGATTGGGCAAATCAATACCGAAAGTACATTAATGAATCACTTGACCAACCTGCAACCACGCATTTTGCGGGGACCTGCTGGTAGCGTGGGGGATGTTTTCTTTTTCAACGCATCCTCAGCACCTTCCGATGCACCTACTACGCTTGTAAAAGCGGATGGCACAACCGAAAATGCAGGCTACTGGTATGGAAAAAACACACAAGGCTGGACGTTCAGCATGGATGGCTATTACGACATGCTGAGCAAAACCAATAGCGCAGGTGTGCTTACGGCCAACTACGGCTATGCCCGCTACGGAACCAGCAGTGATCCGGTAGCTGCCGCGGCACATCTGGCAGCAGACTGGGTGCGGTATGACAAAGGCCGAACCCACTATTGGGAGATCGGCAACGAGGTATTCGGCGAATGGGAAGCCGGATACCGCATCGATACGAAGAATAACAAGGATGGACAGCCGGAAATCATAACCGGAGCGTTGTACGGAAAGCACTTCAAGGTATTTGCCGACAGCATGCGCAAAGCTGCGGCTGAAGTGGGTACAGTCATTAAAATCGGGGCGGTTTTGTATGACAGTCAGCCTCAGTCCTGGAATACCGCTACCATCAAAACCTGGAATTCGGGGTATTTCTCAACGGCAGGCAATGCAGCCGATTTTTATTCGGTACATAGCTATTTCACGCCTTTTAATGAAAATTCCACTGCCGCTACTATTTTCAACTCGGCTACTTCGGTCCCGGCTGAAGTAATGAGTTATGCCAAAAGTTCCATGGCATCGGCTGGGGTAAATGAAAAACCCGTTGCCATGACCGAATGGAACTTGTTTGCGTCGGGTAGCAAGCAGAACGTGTCGCACATAGCTGGGATGCATGCTGTTCTAGCACTTAGTGAAATGGTGAAAAATGGCTACGGTGCGGCGTTGCGTTGGGATTTAGCCAATGGCTGGTCCAACGGCGACGACCACGGTATGTTTAGCCTGGGCGACGAACCGGATGGCATTGCCAAATGGAATCCGCGTCCGGCTTTTTATTACATGTATTATTACCAACGCTTTACCGGAGACCGCATGCTGGCTTCATCCGTTTCTGGCAGTACGGATGTATCTGCTTACGCTACGTCATTTACCAGTGGCGAAAAAGGCGTTGTTCTGGTAAATAAGGGAACTGCACTGAAAAATGTCGCCGTTACCTTTCAGCATTTCACTCCGGGCGACAAAGTGTATTGGTATGCATTGACGGGCGGCAGCGACAATGGCGAGTTTTCCCGAATGGTATACGTCAACGGCAGTGGCCCTGAAAACGGAAAAGCAGGCGGACCATTGTCATATGCAACCCTGAAAATGAACTCGGCAGGCACTGCCAATGGCGTAAAGATCAATTTGCCAGCCCGTTCGGTGGTTTTTGCCGTGGTTGCGAAAAAATGAATGCATTCGTCCCGGTATAAAATAATAGGTTCTAAAACTAAAAAGCCTGCCTATTTTTCAATAGGCAGGTTTTTTAGTTTATCAGGATACTATTCTTAGCTATTGACCACCTTTTCTTTTTTGTACATTTCAGCCAATGCCGAAACCACATAATCGACTTCTTCCATCGTATTGTTTTTGCTGAACGAAAAACGCACCGAAGCCCGTTCCGGATTGGCATTCAAGGCCCGAAGCACATGTGAGCCGATCTCGCTGCCGCTGGTGCAGGCACTTCCGCCCGATGCGGAGATCTTGTGAATATCCAGATTGAACAGCAGCATTTCACTCACTTCGGCGGGAGGAAGGCTCACGTTTAATACGGTATACAGACTTTGAGCCGAATTAACAGGATCGCCATTAAACGAAATATCTTCGATTTCCTGTTGCAGACGTTCTATCATGCGCGACTTTAATGACTGAATATGTTGCTGGTGTTCATCCATGTCGCGGTAGGCAATTTCCAAGGCCTTCGCAAGACCGATAATGCCATACACATTTTCAGTGCCACCGCGCATGTTGCGTTCTTGCGAACCGCCATGAATAAACGGTTGAATTTTGTTGCGGGCATTGATATAAAGAAAACCTACGCCTTTGGGACCGTGAAATTTATGGGCCGAACCCACAATGAAATCAACCGGAAGTGCCTGTAAGTCATGGCGGTAGTGACCCATCGTCTGTACGGTATCCGAGTGAAACAACGCGCCGTATTGCCGACACAATACACCTGTTTTTACCAGATCCGTCACATTGCCAATTTCATTGTTGGCATGCATTAATGAAACCAGCGATTTCGGATATTGCTGAAGCAATTCTTCCAGATGCGCCAGATTAACGTATCCTTTCGCGTCCACTTCCACCAGATGCAGTTCTATTTTGCCATTTTTTTGCAGGGCTTCCAGCGTATGTGATACCGCATGGTGCTCAATAGGAGAGGAGATGGCATGCTTAATGCCCAACGCTTCAATGCTGCACCGAATCGCGGTATTGTCTGCCTCTGTGCCACCTGATGTAAAGAAAATTTCGGCTGGTGAAGTATGCAAAAGCTGGGCAATGGATTTGCGGGCTTTTTCAATGGCAGCCCGTACTTCCCGTCCGTGCGAATGAATGGAAGATGGATTTCCGTAAAAGTCCGTCATGTAAGGCAGCATCGCATCCAGCACTTCCTTGTCCAGTGGAGTCGTCGCCGCATTATCTAGGTATACGCGCATTGTCTGTAGGATTATTGTTTGTTGAGTTGCATTTAAGAAAATAGTATCAGTTGAAACGCAAAAACCTGCCTTTTACCAATCTTAAATGAAGAAAGCATTACATGCGTATTTGCTGACCGACTATTTCCTGAATATCGCTGATGATTTTTCCGGCCAAGTAATCGGCCGTAGATTGCGAATCCGATTCGGAATAAATTCGGATAATGGGTTCGGTATTGGATTTGCGTAAGTGCACCCATTCTTTGCCAAACTCAATTTTTACGCCATCCACGGTATTGATGGGGTTTTTCTCATACTTTTGCTTCATCAATTCCAGAATCTCGTCCACATCAATATCCGGAGTCAACTCGATCTTATTCTTGGAAATATGGTAATCCGGATAGCTGGAACGCAAGCGGGAAATGGAATAGCCAAACTCAGCTAAGTGACTTAGAAACAGCGCTATACCAACCAAGGCATCACGGCCGTGATGCAGTTCGGGGTAGATCACCCCGCCGTTGCCTTCACCGCCAATGGTCGCGTTGTTGGCTTTCATGGCTGTTACCACATTTACTTCGCCTACGGCTGCGGCAAAATACTGTCCGCCATATTTCTCTGTTACATCACGTAGCGCACGCGTTGACGACAAGTTGGAAACGGTATTGCCACCGGGCTGGTGTTTTAAAATATAATCGGCAACGGCAACCAGCGTGTATTCTTCGCCAAACATGCCGCCATCTTCACAAACAAAAGCCAGGCGGTCTACATCCGGATCTACGACAATCCCTAAATCATACCGACCTTTTTCCAGTTCAGTCGAAATCTGAACCAAATGTTCGGGCAGCGGTTCCGGATTGTGAGCAAATATACCCGACGCATCGCCGTTCAGAAGAGTGCGTTTCTTCACTCCCAACGCGTCAAGCAACATGGGGATGGCAATGCCTCCCGATGAATTTACGGCATCGATGACCACATTGAAGTTGCGCTGTGCAATGGCTTGTTTGTTCACCAGCGGCAGCGCCAGAATGGCGTCGATGTGTTTTTGCAGGTAGGTGTTATCGTAACGGTATTTGCCCAGTTTTTTTACTTCGGCATAGGTAAAGTCTTCTTTGGCTGCTATTTCTATGATTTGCTCCCCGTCTTGTGCCGACAAAAACTCTCCCTGCTGATTGAGGAGTTTCAACGCATTCCACTGAATGGGATTGTGGCTGGCCGTAACAATGATGCCGCCATTGGCTTTTTCCATGATTACCGCCATTTCAACGGTAGGGGTAGTCGATAAACCTGTGTCTATCACATCAATGCCTAAGCCCTGCAGGGTAGAAGCTACAATGCGCGAAATCATTTCGCCGGAAAGCCGGGCATCACGCCCGATGACTACTTTGTAGCTGGTTTGGCCGGGCGACTGGTTTTTTACCCAGGTTCCGTAAGCTGATGTGAATTTTAAAACGTCTAATGGAGTGAGTGAATCGCCGCTTTTGCCACCAATGGTTCCTCTGATTCCCGAAATGGATTTTATTAACGTCACGAGTGAGGTTTTGTTTAGGTTTAATTGTAAGTCTACTTTTCATATAGGAATCTCTCCGAATCGTTGGACCGGAAATTCCCCGAATAGGAAATACAAAAATAGGAAATAAAGCGGAATAGGTGTGCGAGTCGCCAGGGTTTTATTTGCCTGAATCTCTGACACACTTCCGTCTGATTCAGGCAAATAGTATCCTTGAAAAACCAAAAACCCAGCCATGGATCAATAGTGGCCGTTGAAACGTTCGTAGGCTTCCCGTTCCAGTTTTTCACGGCTGGCCGGATGAGCAATGGAAATAAGTTCTTTTGCGCGTTGCTTGAGCGTTTTTCCAAACAAATCGGCAATGCCGTATTCAGTGACGATAAACCGTACGTGAGCCCGTGTGGTGGTAACAGCCGCACCCGGTTTGAGCATGGAGACAATCTTGCTCTCACCTTTGTTGGTAGCCGATGCCAGTGCAATGATTTGTTTGCCGCCTTCGGATAAGGCCGCTCCGCGCATGAAATCCATTTGTCCGCCCACGCCCGAAAACTGGTAGGTCCCGATGGTATCGGCACAGACCTGTCCGGTAAGGTCTATTTCGATAGCACTGTTAATGGCTGTTACCTTCGGATTGCGGCGAATGATGCTGGTGTCGTTGGTATACGAAGTTTCTTTCATGGCAATGGACGGGTTGCGGTTAATGAAGTCGTACAGCCGCCGGCTGCCCATCGCAAAGCAGGAAACCACCTTGCCCGGCATCACCTTCTTCTGGGAGTTGTCAACTGCGCCGCTCTGAATCAGATCAATCAGTCCGTCGGAAAACATTTCGGTATGGATGCCCAGGTGTTTGTGGTGCGAAAGTTCGGCCAATACCGCATTGGGAATGCCGCCAATGCCCATTTGCAGGGTGGCTCTATCTTCTACCAAACTGGCTACATTGCGGCCAATGGCAATTTCCAGATCGGTCAAAGGCTCAGGTGTCACCTCATGGATCGGGTAATCCACTTCCACTGCCGCGTGAATCTGACTGATGTGAATAAAGCCATCACCATGCGTACGGGGCACGTTGGGATTGATTTCGGCAATGACGTATTTAGCCGTTTGAACAGCCGCCAGACTCACATCTACCGAACAGCCTAACGAGCAGTAGCCATGTTCGTCGGGGGGAGAGACCATGATCAAGGCCACATCCAGGGGTAAAATGTTGTTTTTGAACAATAAATGAATGTCGGATAGGAAAATGGGAATGTAATCTCCATAGCCTTCGGCCAGGAACTTGCGGTGATTGGCCCCGACAAACATGGCATGTGACCGGAATTTATCCTTAAATTCGGGCTTCAGGTAGGGAAGCGGGCCTTCGGTGTGAATGTGAAT
Source organism: uncultured Sphingobacteriales bacterium (assembly GCA_963520985.1). Classification (GTDB taxonomy): domain Bacteria; phylum Bacteroidota; class Bacteroidia; order Cytophagales; family 172606-1; genus Xanthocytophaga. Next base: position 111,764 of record CAUQTA010000006.1, on the reverse strand, counting down.
GAGTTCTATGTTTTCGAGCCGGGCCGCCTGTTCGGTCATGGCTTTGAGTAAAACATGCGGGGTAAGGGCTACACTGTGTACAAACACCCGGCTGCCCGACTGTATGTATTTAACCGCGTCGTCTGCCGTTTGATAAGAAAGGGTATTCATGAATAGTGATTTAAAGGTTATGACCGAAATTTAAATGCCATTACCGGTTTTTTTTCGAAAAAAATAGTATACTTAAGAAAAGCAAAAACCGGCTGTATTTTCTCTGGGCAAAGTTGTTGGTTTAGGTAATTTCAAGGGTTGACCAATGTCATGGAAAAAGTTAATTTTTGATTGGATTTTTAAATTCATCTAAAATAAATATACCTTGGGATTAATTTGTTCGTTATCACTTAACTACTTATAGTCAAACCACCCCACGTCTTTTTAATTATTAACTCTTCTATTCTCTGTTTCGCCTCATTTCATGCCAAAAGTAACTTTTAGTCGCAAAAACTCCACTTTTTTTCGCACCCTTCAAGCTTCAGTCGATGCTTATTTTGTCGAGAATAATTTAAAGAAAAACGGAAATTGGCACTTGTACATCAAAACATTGGTCTTAATACCAGCAGCTTTGTGTTTGTATTTGGGTCTGATCCTGTATCCGATGCCAGCCCTGGCGGGGATTGGTTTGAGTACTTTGCTCGGGTTTGTATTAGCCAGTATTGGCTTTAATGTCATGCATGATGCCTGCCACGGCAGTTATTCAAGCAAAAAATGGATAAATGATTTGTTTGGCCTTAGTTTGAATGCCTTGGGAGGAAACGCATTTATCTGGAAGTTTAAACACAATATCGTTCACCATACTTACACCAACATCGACGGAGTAGATGATGACATTGCCAAAAGCCCGCTGATGCGTCAATGCCAGACGCAGGCCTGGGTACCCGCGCATCGCTATCAGCATGTTTATGTGTTTTTGGTTTATGCCATCAGCTCGTTTGCCTGGATATTTCTGATGGATTTTGCCAAGTATTTTAGCCAGAAAGTCTATACGACGCCACTACAGAAAATGGATAGACACGAGCATGTGGTGTTCTGGATCAGCAAGGCATTGTACGCATTGTTTTACATTGCTATTCCTGTTTATTTTGTTGGATGGCAGGCTTGGGCCATAGGATTTGCCTTTATGCACCTGGCCATGGGCCTTACCCTGGCCGTTGTGTTTCAGTTGGCACACGTAGTAGAACATACTGAATTTGAATTTGCAGGTGACGAACCCGTTATGATGGAAAACGAATGGGCCGTTCATCAGATTAAGACCACTGCTAATTTTGCGCGAGGCAATAAACTGATCTCTTGGTTTGTGGGTGGCCTGAATTATCAGGTGGAACATCATTTGTTTCCACGCATCAGTCACGTTCACTATCCGGCTATCAGCCATATCGTCAAACAAACCTGTCAGGAGTACGGCCTTCCGTACCACGAGTTTCCAACCATGAGCGGAGCCCTGGCTTCTCATGTGCGGTCAATGAAAGAGCTAGGGAAAAAACCGGTAGAGGTTTCGGTTGCCTGATTGTAAGAAAATAGTATCTTTTCATAACACAAAACCCGGGTTCCTGTCCGGGTTTTGTTGTTTTAATGCCTTTGAGGAATCATTGCTCCCATTCGTTGTTGTATAAAGGTAGCTTTGTCTACCTTTTTATAATCAGACGGAATCGAAAACAGAGTGGCTAGTACGTTTCGTTTTTCGGCTTTGATAAGTTCCATTGTTATGCCTGCTGTAGCGTTGGATTGCATTTTTACCATAAATCCATCGGCGTTATTGGCTTTCAGTTGTGTCCAGATATCTTGGAAATCACTATGTTGTTGCGACTGTATGTATTTTGTGAGTTCGTCATAGTCCGCAATTTCCTTGGTAGTCCATATGTCATACAAGATTTTCCCTTGTTTCACCTGTGAATGTACACAATTATATCCATTGAGTTTTTCTTTTCCTATTATTTGGATACTGGCTTTTTCATTTTTCTGAGCATTTGACTTCTCCAGTACAGCTTCGGTATAGATTTTCTTCTCTTCATCTATTTGTATGCATAGATTCGGTTTCCGATTCTGAAAAATGGAAGTGATTTTTATGGGTTTGGGTATTTGCGGTATCACCATTTCCATCTCAGCTCGGTAGCCAATACTGGGAAGCACATAGGCATTCATCGTCGAGTTCCCTTTTGCGGCAGGAGAAGTAATGGCATACACAAAGTGCATACCGTTTTGTGCATACAAAGAAGAAACCGTTGCCGATAGTACAAGCATGAGTAAAAGCCTTTTCATAGAGTTATATGTTGGGTTATACTCATTAGTAGCTCTCAGATGGGAAGGTAACCATCAGGGAACGAATGGTTTTAGCACCAGACTTTTAAATAGTATCTCTCAAAAACCCGAAAACCGCCTACATCGGATCTACATCAATAACAATGGAAACTTGCTTGAATTGCTTGGTAGTCAATATCTTCTGAATTTCTTCCCGGATCTGGTCTTTGATCACACGCAGATTTACGTTTTCTTTTTCGAGTTTGATGAGAATGTCCTTCAGAAACTGGTTCCGGATTCGGTTTACCAAAGGAGGTTCCGGACCTAATACACGGCTACCGAGTTTTTCCCGTAAGCCATTGGCTAGTGCCTGAGCCGCTTCTTCCGAAGTAGCTTCGGCTTCGTGCTTGACAATCAGGCGGATAAGTCGGGTAAAAGGCGGATAATTGAACTTCTGGCGTTCGGGCAATTCCTTCTCGTATAATCCTTCGTAGTCGTTCTGCAGAATTTTTTCGATGATAAACAGTTCCGGATTGCCCGTTTGAATCAGAACGCGGCCCTGGATATCCCGGCGACCGGCCCGGCCCGCTACCTGCGTGATCAACTGAAACGCCCGCTCGTGAGCCCGGAAATCGGGAAAATGGATGATGTGGTCGGCATCAAAAATGCCTACAAAGCTAACCTTATCGAAATCAAGCCCTTTGCTGAGCATTTGCGTACCGATCAGAATATCAGTCTGGCCAGCTTCGAAGGCCTGTACGATGTTCTGGATGGCGTTTTTCTGGCGGGTGGTATCCAGGTCCATCCGGGCGGTACGGGCCTCGGGTAGTAACAGTTTTAATTCATCTTCAATTTTCTCGGTGCCATATCCCATGGTTTTGATGCGGGTGGAACCACAAACCGGACACTGGCTGGCCATGTGCTCAGTAAATCCACAGTAATGGCAACGCATTTCCTGGGTGTGCTGGTGGTAGGTAAGGCTTACATTGCACTGATGGCAATGCGGAATCCAGCCACAATCTTCACACATGACGTAAGGAGCATAGCCCCGCCGATTTTGAAAAAGAATGCTTTGTTCCTGATTCTGAATGTTGTCTTTCAGAGAGGCCAGCAAGGCATCTGAAAAATTGTGCTTCATCTTTTTCTGCTTGCGTTCCACCCGGATATTCACCAGCGAAATGGCCGGCAACTGGGCCTCTCTGAAACGTTGCGTGAGTTTTACATAGCCATACCGACCTTGCTTGGCATTGTAAAACGACTCAAAAGAAGGCGTTGCTGATCCCATTAGCACTTTGGCTTGCTGCAATTTGGCAACCACCAGTGCCAGGTCGCGGGCATTGTAACGAGGAGCCGGGTCGTATTGCTTGTACGAACTTTCGTGCTCTTCGTCCACGACAATCAGGCCCAGATTATCGAATGGAAGAAAAATGGCCGACCGAACGCCTATGACAAAATTAAACTTTCCGGCCAGTACGCCACGCCATACCTCAACGCGTTCGTTATCAGAGAACTTGGAGTGATATATGCCCATCTGATCGCCAAAAACTTTGCGTAACCGGGAAACGATCTGTGTGGTAAGGGCGATTTCGGGCAACAGATACAACACCTGCGAGCCCGAAGCCAATACCTGCTGAATCAGGTTGATGTACACTGCCGTTTTGCCGCTTCCGGTAATGCCGTGCAGCAAAACGGTATCTTTTGTCTTAAAATAAGATAGTATTTTTTCGGTAGCTAGTTTTTGCGAGTCAGACAATTGAACGTCATCGCCGGGGTAGGGGATGTCGGCAAAACGGGATACAATGATTTCAAATTCTTCAAACACGCCTTTTTTGAGCAGGGTTTTCAGTGCCGATTCCGAAATGTCGTCTTTGACCAGAACCGATTTTTCCAATCCGGCCGCGTTGGCAGTTCGGTTGTGCATCACCGGTACGCGGGCTAGGTATTTCATCAGCACACCTACTTGTTTGTATTGCTTGCGTTCTTCCAGTTCGTCAATGGTATCTTTGAGCGGTTCCCAATCTTCGTAGTCGGCCGTTAACCGGATCTTCTTGATGATCTTGGGCGTGTATTTTTCCTTGACTTCCTCGTAGATAAGTACGGCGCCTTTTTTACTCAACGATTTGATCACCGGATAAATATCGCTCTGACCCAGCAAACGCGCGGCTTCGTCGGTAGAAAGCGAGCTTTTTTCCTGAACGGCTTCCAATAATTTTTCTTCCGTTTGGGTCAGGGGAATGGACGTGTCAAATTCAGGATTGTACTGCAACTTGGATTCGCTGTTGATTTTCAATCCCGAAGGGAGGGCGGCATTCATCACCTCGCCAATGTGACACATGTAATACTCGGATACCCAGCGGAATAATTCCAACTGGTGGGGCGTAACCATGGGTGACTCATCGAGGAGCTCGAGCAGCGGTTTGGCAATGTATTTTTTGGGTGGGTCCTGGTGTACTTTGGCCACTACGGCCGTAAGCACCCGGCGTGTACCCAACTGCACAATGACGCGTGCCCCCACCTGAATAGTCTCGTTCATTGATGAGGGTACCCGGTAGGTAAGCAAATTGGGCAAAGGCAAAGGCACAATCACATCGGCAAATAAGGTAATGACTTCAGGGAAAAGACCTAAACTTAACGAATCGGATATTTGGTTATCAGAATGCACAGTTGCCGTATGTATGGGTTTGCCGCAAGACGTTTATCTCTGGTTGTTTCCTGTCTGTAACCCGGCACCGCTAAGCCAGTCAAGTGAGGTTTTGGCTTGCAAAAAGATACTATTTTGCCGGTATCAAGTGAGGCTGAAAGATAAACGCTAAACGTATTGGGATGACGAAGGTACAAAAAAAAAAGAAGCGGATAACGCTTCCTTTTTCTTTCTAAGAAAAGTGCAAACGGATAACGGTTAGTAAAAATCCTGTCCATACAGAAGGCTGGAAATCTCTTTTTTAATAACCTTATTCAAATTCAATGTCTATCCGGCGGGGCGCTTCGTCCTGGCTCCGGAATGGCAAATGAACATTGATTTGTCCGTCTTCATAAATTGCCTGAATGTGTTCGCTGTCCACAAAAGCAGGTATGTCAAATACGCGTTGGAATATCGGAACAGGCGTTTCTTCTTTGGTTTCCAGAAACCGTTCCAGGGATTCGGGCAAAAAGGAATGGATGGTTAATTTATCGTTTTTGACAAATATATGAAACGATTCAGGTTCAACACCCGGTGCTGACAAATGGATGACAAGCTTTTGTGTATCGTGCTCTACCGAAATAGCTGTCATACTTACCCCGCCTGTAATCGTACTCATCCAGTTGATTTGGGCTACATACTCTTTCAGATCATTTTTCATAGTTCTCACCAGTTAAGTAAATTCTATCTCTATTGACTATAGATTTACAAATTATATACCGAACCTCACAGGAAGCGTTTTTTGCCAAAAAACGGTGGTTCTGCGTCAATTTGTCTCTTTTTTATGTTCGGATATGCGTGTTTTGTGTCAAAAAGTCACAATATGTTGCCGCTAAGGGTATCTTTTTTCTACAAAATGGCTCATTTTCAGTTATGCTTTGTTGTAATTTTTACACAAAAAGACAGGGCTTTTGTACTTCTCACACTTATTTGTATAGCCAATTGCAGGCTGCTGGGCATATTTTCTACAATCCGCCAGGCTTCCCATCACGGGCTGTGGTAAGTCGGAACAACGGGGTTTTGCCTTTTGAAAAGATACTATTTTCTGACAATGGATTTCGGGATTAGAAGCGGGTGTTGAACCGGTTGCTGCATTCTTCCTTGAAGCTTCTTCCAATTGGCAATTTGGTGCCTACAACCTCCACAAAATTAGCATGATAGCTGTCAATTTTTGCTACGGAAACGATATACGATCTGTGGATTCTCAGGAATTGATCTTCCGGCAAAAGCTCTTCGAGCAAGCTGATTTTGTGTTTCGATACGATCATTTTCTCTTTCAGTTTTACTTTCACATAATCGCCTTCGCTTTCGATCCATAAAATTTCCGACACATTGATTTTGGTTGTTTTCCGTTCCACTTTCAGGTAAATAAAAATGTCCTGAGTGGGAGGGATGCTTTCCCTGGCTTGGTCGCTAGGATGCGTGCTTTGGATGTGCAGCAGCGCAAATACTTTGTCTATTGCCTTCAGGAAACGGGGAAAAGAAACCGGTTTCAACAGGTAATCCACCGCATTCAATTCAAAGCCTTCCAGCGCATAATTTTCAAAAGCAGTGGTAAAAATAACCTTGGGCGGATTCTTGAGGCTTCGGATCAGCTCGGTTCCCTGCAATCCGGGCATACGGATATCCAGAAACAGCAGGTCAACAGCGGTTTTCTGTAAAACCTGAAAAGCGTCCAATGCATTGGAACACCTGCCGATTATTTCCATCTGAGCAAGCCCCTGGAGATAATTCTCCAGAATATCCAGTGCGTAAGGCTCATCGTCTACCAGCAGTACTTTTACTTTTGCTTCGTTCATTAACTTTTCACGTTGCTGTGTAATTGTCTAGTATTAGCAACTAGCCAGGTTTTGTCTTTTTGGAATATACTATTTTTTGTCCTCTCGTAGAGATCTTTACCCACTTACGGCCCTGTTTCCGAATGGAAAAAATGTATCTAAATAGACAGGCCGTGAGTTTGCGCCAAGATTTCTGCCAAAAGACACTTCGATTCCTAATCCTAAATAATCTCTATATCCACCTATATATCCACTCTTTTGTCCAGTTCCACTTCCAGAATGGCCAGGAACATATCCTGCTCGCCAAATACGCGGAGCCTATGTGCTGAAGGGTAAATGATTTCCAGCCTTTTTTGAATGTTTGCTAGGCCTATTCCATCCGGTTTTACCGCAAGTGTATCCGTTGGGTATTTGCTTCGGAGCAAATCTTTGTCGGGTATGCTGTTCGATACCTTGAATTTCAGCTTGTTGTTTTTGACCTGAAAATCAAGGTTAATCCAGGCCTGGCTGATTTCCTGGCTTGCGCCATGCTTAAAGGCGTTTTCGACCAGGGGCAAAAGAAGCAACGGGGCTATGTGCTGGCTCGATAAATCCCCTTTGCAGGTAAAGTTCAGGTCCAGCCGTTCTTTGTAGCGAATTTTCTCCAGTTCCATGTAACTCTCCAGAATTCGAACTTCTTTGGCCAGCAATATCGAGTCAGAATTGCATTCGTAGAGCATGTACCGCAGAATGGCCGACAGGCCCAGCACAATGGATGGGGACTGAGGGGAATTTTGCAGAGTGAGTGAATAGAGATTGTTGAGGGTATTGAACAGAAAATGCGGATGCACCTGGGCTTTCAGCAGATTCAGTTCGGCTTCCATTGCGGCTTGTCTTCTCTCAAACCACATGCGCAAAAAGGTGATACCCAGGGCAATCCAGACAATGATGTTGCTTTGCTCAATGGCATTGACGATGTAAACCGGATTGGTCAACTGATCCCAGAAAGGCTCCTGAATTTTGTAGGATAGCGTCCATCCGGCAGTGGTGTAGGCTTTGCTGATCAGCGGATAGAGCAACAAAATCTCATTGAGACGAAAAAGCAAAGCGGCAATCAGGCCAGTGGCTAAGATGCTTGCATTGAGCCAGATGTACCGTTTCTTATAGAGAAAATGCGGAAGAATCCATTTTACGACCACATAGTAATACAAAATATTGATGGGCATGACCAGCAATACAAGCAACAATGCAAAGCCATAACTGGGCAGTGTGGGCCGGTAAAATACAGTCAGGATCAACGTGGCTGCCAACCAGAAAATGACATCCGGAAGTGCTTGCTTCCAATGAAAACGCTGAAGAGGAGAACGCATAGAATAACACGCCAATGACGCGAAAAAGGTAGCAGGGGACAATATGCCTTGTTTCAAATTTACAGGTTGAGATTCGTTTACGCAATTGAAACAGGTAGAAAACCACTTTTGTCGACGAACAACATGTTTCGGACTAATCCAGAACTTGAACATTCGTTTGGGAATGTCTGGCAGCGCTTTTCGCCGTTCAACGATTAATCCGGTTGTCTGTCGGCGGATGCTTTTCTGCCAGTTAAGCACACCGGTTTTCGCTCTAACTTGCCGCATAATTACACCAAAAACATTCGATTCTGGTAAACAATACAACTATGTTCATTCAAAAAGAAAACACGGCAACAACCGACATCCGAACCATAGAAAACCCGGTCATTGGGGATCGGGTCCGGTTTATCCAAACAGCCGGAGAAACAAACAACGCCTGCACGCGGGTAGAGGTGGAACTGGCACCCAAAGGAGGCAACCCCCTTCACTACCATAAAACCTTTTCGGAAACTTTTCAGGTAGTGAAAGGAAATCTGGGGCTGCAACTGGCAGACAAACAGATGGTGCTCAGCGAGGGGGAAAGCTATACAGTGCAGGCGTTTGAAGTTCACCGGTTCTTTAACCCGTCCGATGTGGATTCGGTCACTTTTGAAGTTCGATTGGAACCGGGCTCTGTCGGTTTTCAAACATCGCTTCAGGTGTTGTATGGACTGGCTAGGGAGGGGAAAACGAATGCCAAAGGCATTCCCAAAAGCCTGTACGATCTGAGCTTATTCATCCGTTGGGGAGATTCAAATATGCCCGGAATGCTTTCCGTACTGGAGCCTGTGATGAAACTACTAGCCAGGCGGGCTATCAGAAAAGGGCGGGATCAGCAATTGATCCGTACATACTGCAAGCTATAGCCTTCTTTCGGGTATCTCTGTCACATTTATAACCCATTCTATCTTTTACAATTCTGTAATTCTTCCAATCAAAATGCATTGGTTAGGTGCGGCCTTGTCTGTTCTCAACCCGTTGCTGGTAATTACTGTGTCATTCCTTTTCCGTTTACTACCACTCACTACTATGAAAGACTATGCCCTAAAAAACGCTGTATGCCTGCTCGGTTTGTTGTTTGCGCTGTTCCTTTTGACGAATTGCAAAAAGGATGAGCTGGTGAAAAACAATCCTCCTCCGGATGAAACGCCGGATACTACCTATGGCCTTGTGATTGCGGCAGAACGACGAATCGAAATTTTTGAGTCCATTAATGCCTTTCTTAACGGCCTTTCTTGGAGCAACAGAGCAAACGCGCAAATTGCCATTGTTGCTCATCTGAAAAAGATTCCTGAGTTCAAAAAGGTAGAGTATGACGAAATTTCGGACAACATCATCGCCCGGTTTACCGACGGAGCTATCTACCTGATGGTCAACAACCGGAACACCGAGAAAGATATCCCTGAGCCCGACTATGGGAAATTCAGACAGGCATACTCCATCCAGCGGACAACAGCCTATGAGTATCCGGCCACACCGGAAAGCAGCAACGTGTACATTTTCAGGGGTGTAGGCAACTATTTCAAAAGCTCTTACATCGGAGCTCCTTTTTACAAGTCCCTTTTCGACTATGAAAAACAAAAAACGGGGTACAAGGCAACCGTTGTGGATGCGACCGTCAAAAACCTGAAAGAGATCAAGGATGCCGGGGTGTTTTATTACTGTTCACACGGAGGCTGGGGCCGATTCAAGGACAACCCCAAAGACACCCTCTACGGCTCATGGACCAGCGAAAAAGTAACGGTAGACTTAGAGAAAGCATATAGGAAGGAAATCAATAAAGGCGAACTGGTGTATATGGCCGCCTATGACCACTATGATGATCGAAAACCGATTCCAGAAACTCACTTTGCCATTACCGCCAAGTTTGTCAATAAGTACATGTCTTTTCCCAAAAACAGCCTGATCTACCTTGATTTATGCCAGAGTTTTCAGGTAAAGGATTATTGGTGGGAATTTCACAGCAAGTCCGGTGGAACTGGCACCGTGATCGGATGGTCTGATAACGTGGGGGATGACGATGCGCTCAAAGCCACCTGTTTTGTCTTTGACCGGTTGCTGGGAACGAATTTAAAGGGGTATAGAGCTGTCATTCCGGAAGAGACACCCAACCAGCGATCCTTTGATTTTCCATCGGTGTACAAGGACATGACCAAACGCAACCTGGTGGAGTCAACACCCTATGTGTCACGGCCTTATCAGGTAGCTTTTCTGAAGTACCAGGAGGGGCCCGGCAAAGACATTGTGCTCAGGCCATCCATCTCTTACCTCCAAGTTTACGAGTATTTTGACTGGTTGTTTGTTTACGGCCTTTTTGGGGATGATCCCGGGGCAAGCCAACGATCGGTAACCATTGACGGGCAGCTAACCGAAATAGTAGAATGGACGCCTCAGATGATCAAATGCAAAATCAAATCCTCGGGCAAAGGCTCTGCTGGCGACGTAATTGTCAAGGTAAAAGGCAATGAAAGTCACCCGAGAACACTTACCGAGTGGAGAGGGGAACTGATTTACAAACGCCCATCTGCCGGGTCGTACATGGAAGAAGTAACCATGCAGATTCATCTGCGAAGAGACATTGCACAGTATCGGAAAGGGGCGGGGCTCAAACCGGAGAAAATAGATTTCTCCCCGTTTCCGGGGCCTGCCAGGGATAGCAAAGCCACCTACAAGATGGGAGGGGCGGCCAAGTATGTAAGCAAATCGGGCGACTGTACCTACACTTATTACGCCAACTGGCCACTATTGCAGGGAGAAATCGGTCTTTTTGACATCAATAAACCCACTCAGGAAGGTTTGCTGCTCATCAGTACCGAAAAGGCCAATGGGTTTGAGATGAGCCGATTGAATTTTACCGCAATAAAAACCTCCCGGAATTCGGTCTACAACGACTGGGCGTGCCGTTCATCGAGTGGCACTTCCGATACATCGTACGATAACATGACCCTGGAAAACCCCGGAAAAAGTTTTCAGCTATTCAACTTTCAGTTTGATCCTGACTTTACCATCAGAGCCGGAAAAATAGAAGGTAAAGGATTGGACCGATCCGGAATCGAATATGCAGACGGTAACATTCCCGAATTTGGTATCTCCCTTGAATGGAAGGCCATCAAACCGAATTTTCTGCCCAAACCGGAATCTGCCTTATAAGGGATGAGGTGGTTACCGCATCGCACTTGTCTCTCAGGCTCTATTTTACCCAATTGAATCTATCTCGCACAAACATCATTCGCACAAACATCCATTTTCAATTTATTCCATGACTATGAAAACCCAGGCATTACTTATCGCTTCGTTACTAGTGACCTTATGCGCGTGTGGCTGCAAAACGGATCCAGAGGCAACCAATCCCGACAATCCAACCGATCCAAACTGGGGTGAGCAGCCGCCACTTCCTGTTGTCACCGGAGAATCTGTTTTTCACCTGAGTGGAAACGAGTTTTATGTCAACGCAATGGGCAATGTACAGCCCCGCATTCCCAATTTTCCAACCTTGTCGGTAAAGAAAGGCGTGCTTCGCGGCTATGTGGCCGATCTGCGTGGCAGGCCGGTAAAGGGAGCTTACATCGGAGTTCGGGTTACGGTTGTTGGTGGGTCTTATACGGGGGCTTCGGCTGAGACCAATGAAAAGGGCTATTATGAAATCAATTTGCCCATCGGTGCGGTGCATTATTACGCTACCGGCTATACGATTGATTACGGACAAGGGAGAGCTGTGGTCGGCTTGCATCCGGCCGATGACAACACGTCCGGATTTGCATCGGAAACAGGCAGCGTGGAAAACTTTGTCCTTCAGTCTTACGGTGTGGGCAGTAAAGATAACGTTGCCCAGCAGCCGGGCAACTCCACCCATTATTACGGAGGTGCCATCAGCCTGGATTATCAGGTTGACTGGGATCATAACGTGCCGACTTATTTACCTCCCGATGGTGAAATCGAGTTGCTGCTTACGCCCGAAGAGCCGGGATTGTATGGTGAAAACAAGTCTTTTAAGATTTACAAAAAGATTGGGTACTCCAAAGTGATCATTGTAAACATACCGGTGGGGAAATATTCCATCAAGGCAAAACTTACTGATGGAAGAGCATTAAAAATGCGTGAAGTGGGCACCTATGCGGGCTATTACCCTGCCTTTGGCCTAAAGCCTACCGAAGCCATCGGTTCTGCCAGCATTCTTTTTACACCCGTTGTTGGCCGTACACCACAGATGATTCCCGCTCACGGCGGCAACTGGGAGAATACCCAAATCCAACTGCAACTACCCTGACATTGCAACGCTACAATCAGACATATCCTGCACTTTTCTCATGAGAACACATTGACATAGATATGCGAAGATATCTTCGAGATGACAAAAAATAGTAGGGTTGAAAAACGCAAAACCCCATCTGTGAGAATCCGCGATATCTGCGAGAAATTCTGGTACGCAGATTCACGCAGCTAAAAAATAGTATCCTTTCAAATTTAAAAACCTCCCGGTTTCAAATCTTAAAAACCATTACAAGTTTATCTGTAATCTCTTTTCTTATGAAAACATTAAAAATACTAGCTGTCCTGTTCTTTGTGTTGCTTTTTGGGATAGGATTAGCGGGCCTGTATATGAAAACAGCTTTACCGGACACCGGACCGGCGCCGGACCTTACGATTGATCGTACACCAGCACGCCTGGAGCGGGGAAAATACCTGGCAAACCATGTGGCTGTATGTATGGACTGCCACAGCACCCGAGACTGGAGCCGGTTTTCGGGACCAATGGCCGGAAATGCTTTGGGCGGTGGCGGCGAAAAATTTGATCAGCAAATGGGATTTCCTGGCGTATTCTATGCACCCAATATTACGCCTTACGCCCTTGCTGGCTGGAGCGACGGAGAAATTTTTAGAGCCGTTACGACCGGGGTTGCCAAAGACGGACATGCATTGTTTCCATTGATGGCCTATCACCGGTTTGGCCAACTGGATCAGGAAGACATCTACAGCATTATTGCTTACATTCGTCAACTGGATCCGGTGAAAAAAGACGTTCCCCGCTCGAAAGCCGATTTTCCGGTAAACTATCTGATCAATACCATGCCCCAAAAAGCCAGGTTCACACCGCTTCCTTCAAAACAGGATCCGTTGGCTTATGGTAAATACTTGGTTACGGCAGCCGGTTGCGTGGATTGCCACAGCAAAACGGACAAAGGAAGTGTTGTCAAAGGGACTGAATTTGGAGGTGGGATGGAGTTTGCCGGGCCCAATGGTACCGTACGTTCTCCCAATATTACTCCGCATAAGGGAACCGGTATTGGCACCTGGAGCAAAACTGCCTTTGTCCAACGCTTTAAGGCATATGCTGATAGCAACCGCGTATCTGCCAACTTGCAGGCAACCGATTGGAACACGCCAATGCCCTGGACCATGTACGCCGGAATGGACGAAAAAGATCTGGAAGCTATCTATCTGTACCTGAACAGCATTGCGCCCATTGACAATAAAGTGGTGCGGTTTGAAAAGAAAGCCGACAACTAACTAATCAACGGTCTTGACTGAGTTTTCGAGTAGGGGGGTGGCTTTTGCAGAGATACTATTTTTATCTGCGTAGATTCGCGTTATCGGCTTGCAGGAGTGTCTCGCAGCTCACACAGAGGGGTTTTTAGTTTTGGGAAGATACTATTTTTCTAGAATTCATAACGTTTATCACCGCTTCATGTGCGACTAAACAGTTTTAGTCGCACACGAAGCGGTGACAATCCATCAATTGCTTACCCAATAAGCTCTACTTAGTCATATACAGGGTGAATAAACTTGAATACAGCAACGTATCCGGGTCATCGAGAAACGCCATGTATTTAGTCTTAAAGTCTTGGGCGGCCTGCTCACTGCCAAGTGCCTCGGCGGCTTGCGGCATAAAGATATCGAACTTCATTTCCCACAGCCACCGGTTGTAGTCATCGATCTTTCCAGGGAAGAGGTGATAGGCTTTTACATCCATTTTTTCAAGGGTAAGGCCTGCCTTGCGTCCATAGGAAAACAGCTTGCGGCCAATGTAAGGATCAAACCCGGTTTTCTGATTCAAATACGTAAATATCTGCTCGATTTCTGGCACCTGAAAGGGATATTGAAAAAGCAACTGGCCATCCAGATCTTGCATGACAACATGCCCTCCTGGCCGAATGATCCGCTGCAGTTCGGTGATTGCCGCAATGGGATCTTTCAGGTATTCGAGCAAAAACCGCGTATAAACTATATCTACCGAATTGGATGCCAGCGGAATCTGGTAAATCGAAGCTTCTTCAAAAGTGATGTTGGTGAGGACAGTGCCGTCCTGTTTTACACATTTTTTCTGAGCCTCCGCCAGGCGAGCTCCACTTAGGTCCACACCTATGCATTTCTTTCCTGGAAACTGGCTGGCAACTGCCGTAATGATTGCTCCTGCACCACATCCCACATCTACAATGGTTTGGGCTGTGTCAGTGAGCACAGGTGCCAGAAACTCGGCAATAAAATCAGCCGGTTTTACTTTGGCGTCCAGACGGATTGCTTCACGCGGATCATCCATTAGATAACGGGAGCGGCTGTAAGAGTTGGCTTGCGCGTCGGTAATTTGTGCATCGGTTGTCATTTCACTCAAGGAGTTCATAGGAATGGTGGGTTAAAATTGAAATGGATTAAAAATTGAAAACAGGGATTCGATTCTGTTGCTGATCTAATTGCTCATCGGCTTGGCAATTTCGATCTGGTGAATGTCTGATACGTCTGCCGCACTTGGCGTGTCAGCAGAACTTCTGCCAGCATCAGGCTGGGTAAGCTGATAGTTTAATGAATTCTCGTATTCGTTCATCAGATAGGCAAACCAATTGACAAAATTTGCCCGGCTGCAGATCATCAGGTTGTACTGGCGCTGAAAATTCATTTGGGGCAAAGTAAGTTGACTGGCCTGATGAGAATGAACAAGTAAGGGAATAAAAGGAAGTTCCCAGTCCGAATAGGCGCTCTGTACCTGTTGCATTAAGGAGTTGAGCACCTGGTTAAGTAAAACGGCAGGTAAGCGGCTATCACCGATGAACTCAACAGCATTCTCGATCTGGGAAAAGTGCAGCCCTACCGAGCCGCGATTGATAATGACCATACCGGCTAGTTGACCGTCGGAGCTACGGGACAGCAGGATCTGGCGGCGACGCGAAAGTCCGTATTGTCGGTAGATGTCATCCAGGGTAGCCAGTTCCAGATCTGGACTATTCAGATCCATGGACTGAATGTAGAGTTCTCCTCTTTCACGGCTCAGGAAATCATGGATCTCGTCCAGGTCAATTACCTGTGCTTTTTTTACCGTCCAGGCTGCCTTTTCCGATTTTAGATGTGCAAACCTATGACTTCCCTCACTGACTAGATTGCCAATCCGCTGGCCTACAGGTAGAGACTGACTTGGTGTTGTCTGGCTTTGGAAAAAGCTCGGTTTGTACTCACTTTTTTCGGTCTCATCATTTGTATCTATCTGTCCGGCTGAATGTTGCCAGGCATAAAAATGGAAGGGTTCGATCATTACTCCGTTATCCACGCGCCGCTCGTAGATGTGGGTAAACATACGGTGTGCAAAACGGGTCTTGGGCTGGTAATAGGTAAGTATAGATTGCACGGGCATATCCTCAATGCCGGCCAACTTGAGAATGTGGTAAAAGAAAATTTCGCGTGTTTTGACCGGATGGTTTGAAACCAGATGGAGAATGATTGTTGCCGAAGAGGAGTATTTCCAGGAGGCAATAGAGGCAAAATGATCGGTAAGTTCGTTGTGAAATGTCAGTGTCCGATACACCGAATCAGGTAAGGAAAACGCATGGGTAAGGTTCTTTTTAATGGCTGGCAGCAAGGGAGCCAGTTTTTCTTTTTTTGCCGGATACAAAAAATTGTTCCGTTCCATGAGATCAAGTAACTTCTCGACTTGCATGGAATTAACTTGAAATTGATTCATGAGAAATAGACATAAGGGTGGATAAGAAATAGATATCAAGAGGGTGGATTGTTCAATAGCAAGAAATGTTTCGATTACAAGACAGGTTTTTTCTATTGCATAGAGTAGTTTCCTGAGCAGAATCTTGATTGACGTTTTGCTTCCTGGATGGCAATAGCAAACCCCAATGCCTGGCGGTACTGTGCTAGGCATTGGGGTCAGATTATGCTCAGATGCAATGCTCTGCTAGGCCTCTACTTTTTCGGTTTCCTTTATCCAAGCGGCTGCTTTTTCAACCTCTCCGAAAATGCGATACCCCAATCCAAGTTTTTTAAAGTCGGTGTTCTCCTTCAGTTGTTCCACCGATAATTGCGTAAAGACGCTGGTGCTCATCAATACGGCTGCTTTTTTCATGCCTACCTTCAACGCCCGTGGTACCCAGTTGGTAATAAACCATTGGTTCACTTCTGAAAAAGGACCGGTGAAATTGACAATATCCTCCACAATGCCTTCCACCTTGTGTTCGCTGATCAGGTCAAGCACCTTCTCATGGCCTTGCTTGATTTGCTCAGGTTTGGAAAAACCCTTCCATTGCATGATCAGTACGTTGTCTGAACGTAACAGGAATTTAATGAAGGGATCCCGTCCTTCATCTTTGGTCAAAGAAGCCAGTTCTTTCATAGGTATAACTTATTTTGTGATTAAAAATAGATATACCCAAAAGTAGATAAGGCAGACGAAAAACAACTAGTTAAACTTTGATGAATTATGGTGCATGTATTTTAATTCTTTTTTTCAAAGCTTTCTTTTCTTTTGATTAGTGTTGTTTTAAATGAATGTTACTAGATGCGGAAAAATATTGTAAATATAGGCTGGTGTCTGGATTTTCTTTTACAAAACTAATCAACTGTTTATTGCAAAAAAAGTTGCCAGATAACGCTTGTAATGTATTGGAGTATATTTAGCGAAAGAATGGAAAGGAGTATACGCAGTGAAATAGTTGTTGGCTTCACTGAATGGTAGGTTATTCTGGTTGAGTAGTTTGAATTTTAAGGTTTTAGTAGATGGTTTATTGGGAATTGATAAGGTGTTTGTTTTAAGATATTTGATTATTGCAGACTTAAATAATCGCTTGTATAGTTTTGAAAAGTGTAAGATTTATAAGAAAAAAGTAACAAAATAGGTAAGAAATGAGGCTTGATTTCTTTTTTGGTTAAGGAGCGAAATCGTTATCGGGAAATAGCTACTCTGTTTTTGACTTAGGTGAGTTTTCAATGTAAAAGTACTTTTTTAAATTGTAGTATATGTTACATTAATGTATGGAAATTATTTTTTGATTTTTAACTAAAAGGAACAGTCTTGAAAAGTTAGATTATTACATAGTTTACCGGCCGAATATGCTTTTTGTTGAAGTTTTTTGTGAGTTTTATCTCAGATTACCGTACTTAATCGATAAGTGGTAGTTTGGTTTCGGGATATCATTGCACCTCTCGGGATATGTAAGGGTTTGAAGGCTTAGTGAACTGGGCCTTTGGTTTTCAGCAACAGGGATGGGATGGAAAAGGATAATCTTACGGGGGAGAGGTCAGCATACGAAGTATTTTACTTATGTAAACTGATTCAATGTCAGGGATTATCTGGCACTTTGATTGCCCGGGTTTTGTCTTTTGAAAAGATACTATTTTGCTTTCTTAATTTTTTATCGTCTAGCAAGGGTCTTCGTGCAACTACAACGATTGCTTTCGTTGGAAAAAAGGTGTCTATGTTAGAAAACTTCGGGTAAATGCGAAGATTTCCGCGAAAATAGATTTCAATGCCTGTTTTCAAACATTCTCATCCATCTACCCAACTGACACCTGGACAGAAGCAGATTTTAGTCAAACCGGCTGGATTGCCGACAGAAATTGCCTATTTTCGCTAAAAAAACAGTATGCCTATCAAGCAGCTATCATTTCGTAACATGACGGTGGATGATCAACCTTTTGTAAGGGATATGATCAAGGCTTTTTACCAGGAGGCTCATCAGCATGAGCATAGCATGGATAGTCTAATTCCTAAAGCCCAGCCGCTCAATACAATTTCATTGCAAGAGCCCAGTGAATCGACTAGCGAAAGCGGGAGTACTTTAACCGGGCATTGCATGAACGATCAAAGGATAGATGCTACTTTTGAACACTTCCAGACTCACCCTCAATCAGGTTCCATCCTTGTTATCGAACAGCAAGCCCGACTGGTCGGCTATGCGATTCTGGTCAATTTCTGGAGTAACGAATATGGAGGCAATCTGCTCGTTATCGATGAGCTGTACCTGACCCAACCCAGCAGGGGAAATGGAATTGGCTCGGCTTTTCTAGACCATCTGATTCAAAGTCGGTACAACAACTGGGTGGGGTTGAGACTGGAGGTTCTGCCTTACAATCAACGCGCCTTACAGCTCTACGAAAAAATGGGATTCAAAAAATCAGACCGTAGTTACCTGCTGCTGTTTGAATAGCTAACTACAGAATATTCTTACGGACATTTTTTCAAAAAACAATTGAGAGATTGCCTAGGATTTCGCTTAGAATGGCATCCCTGCGGGAGGACAAAAAATGAGAACGGTAAATAATATCTCTAGAAAAGGCAAAACCTGCCTGTTTCACCACAATACTAAATCTTCAAACAGGCCTGATGAGAATCGGAAAATTAGAGCTAAATGTCATTATTTTTTGTGTGCTAAAGGAAAAATTATATTTTTGCACCCACAAAAAAGGTCCCGTAGCTCAGTTGGATAGAGCAACTGCCTTCTAAGCAGTCGGTCACACGTTCGAATCGTGTCGGGATCACCTTGATAATCAAAGGCTTACATTTGTCTGTAAGCCTTTTTTATTTTTTTAGGTACACACTTACCTTATAAAATGTTACTTATTGAGGTGGAATGTAGTTAGGTGATTCTTCATATGTTGCAGAGCCACCCATGTTTACAGGTATTTTTGGTAAGTTTTGACAAAGTCTGTTTTTCACTAGGTGATTATCTGTAATTAGCCAGAGGGCAGGTTTTACCTTTTGAAAAGATACTATTTTTAGCTAACAGCCAATAGCTTTTTTAATGGATTAAACTAACGCATGGATTTTATTGCTACAACAGCCCTTGCAGCGTAAATAGGCGGCTATCACCGGCATCGTTGTCTGCAATCAGGTGCAGCAAGATATGGGAAGAGGAGAAAGAAGCCACACAGACTCCTTCAATTTTATTCATTTGAAACGCCGCATTTAGATCAGATAGGTTTACCCACTGTTCGATTGTGAAAGTAGTAGATTGCATTTGTTGGCTGGCATTTGATACCCAACCCAGATAACTATCACCAATGGTTCCGTCGTCGTAGGCATTGGTAGTGCTTTCGCTGGTCAGGGCGACCAGGAGAACATCCGATTCGGCTATGTAACATAATTCGGATAAGCCTAATGGCGATGCTGCGTTTTGGCTGGGTAGAGCCAGGCTTACTATCTTTATTTGGGCCTTCTCCGGCTGTTTCCAGAAATCCTTATCGGTGACAATGAGATGATTGGTAGGATGGGTAAGATTACCGCGGTTGCCTAGCAACAAATTATCGCCCAGGGTGCAAACGCCTTCAATGTTTACTTCCGGAATGTCTACGCTAGGCAGCCGCTGGATAAATGCCCCGATATCACAGAAAAAATGTTGGTGAGTCGTAAGGTCTGGTTTACCGTCTGGACAGGGAATGAGACAGATTTTTTGCCGGATTGGGGTCGCCGCTGATCCAACCAGCAACAGATGTTCAACCCCGTCGATATGGAGTAGTGTACAGGCTTCAAAGTCGGTTTTTTCGGGTTTTGGTATTCGTTTTTCGTGGTAGTCAAACAAAGAGACTGTACCCACTTTCTGATAGTCGGTGTTCAGAATCAGAATATGTGTGGCATCATCCCCGATGACATACAAGTGGTCATTTTGAAAAGCAAGCGATGATCCAGACGGAAAATCATCCAGCAAATAGGTTTTTAGCAGGCGAAACGTAGGTTTCATGAGTTGGGTAGTGGAGCATTTGGTGCGATCTCTTGCAAGATAGGAATCTGTCTGTAAACTTAAGGTTCTGTACTGTGTTTTGTGTCCGGATTCTGGTGTGTCACCACCATACACACCAACAGGAAAAAGGTGCTTCGGTCAATGTCGGTAAAATCAACTTCTTATCCGCTTTAGGAAAATAGTATGTTTCAAAAACACAAAACCCCGGTATCTTCAGACCGAGGTTTTGGATTGCTGACTTACTGGAACGCTTATTTCATATTGGACAAAAACTCCACCAAATCCCGGATTTCGCGTTTAGAAAGAACGGCTCCCATCGGTGGCATTCCGGAAGGGTAATTCTCGCGACTCTTGATTCGCGAAATGGGCACGCGCAGAGGCTCGGCTGCCGACGTTTTCAAGGTCAGTTCTTCAGTAGTTTCGTTCATCAGTACGCCGGTAACTTCCTGGCCGTCGGTCAGGGTTAAGGCGATGTTTCCAAATCCGGGAGCAATGCGTGCACTGGGCTCAACCATGGCTTGCAAAATTTGCTCGCGACTCAGCGTCTTGCCAATGCCTTGCAAGTTAGGTCCTACCGAACCGCCTTCACCTCCAATGGAGTGGCAACGAATGCATTGCGCCGCCGAGTTGTACAGGAAAATATCTCGGCCCTGGCGGCCATTGCCTCCGTAAAGCGCTTCTTTGAATTGATCCGTCTCTGATCCTTTGCCTTTCAAAGGTTCCAGCTTCTGAATCAGGCTTGCATCTTTGGTGTTTTCGACGGCCTCTATCAAATCCAGTTTGACATTGGCCGATAGTTTTTCATTGCTCATGCGCTGAATCAAATCGTCGAAAACAACGCGGGTGTTGTCAATGGGCATTTCGCCCAATACCCGGATTACCTGCTGCTGTTCCTGAAAACTTCCTTTTTCGAAAATCGGATTGACCAGTGACGGCACATTGTCCTTGCTGATTTTCAACTTGCCCAGCAAGCCAATGGCGGTGGTGCGCACGTTGCGGTCCTGATCTTCCATGCCCCATTTCACAACGTCGGCAATTCCTTCGTAATTCAAATCGGCAAGGGTGGCAATGGCTGCCGAACGAACCTCCGGTTTGTCGGATGCTTTGAAAATGGAAACCACCTGCGGATTGTAGGTTGTAATGTTCAGTTCGGATAAAAGCTTGACGGACGAAACCAAAACCGTGGGATTGGAGCTTTTCAGGAAATCGGCGATTTTGGTTTTGATTTTTGCTGTCACCATGGCTGCATCGCGTTTCATCTCGCCCCGGTAGCGCCCATCCACCCGGTCCAGCACCGATGGATTGGCCCAGGTTCCAATGGCCGATAGTGCCTCGGCTCGCAACTCATCCGAAATATCGGTTCGTTCGGCAAACGCAATCAACATATCCAGTTCCTTCGCGCCTCCCACCCGCAAACAGGCGTTGATGGCCCTGCGCAGCAGAGGCTCGCCTTTGAATTTGGTTTGCTGAACCATCTGAGCCAAAGCAGGCAAAGCGTCCGGAATGGACAGATCATCGTTGATGGCCCGTGCTGTTTCGGTGACGATGTATTCGTCATCTTCTTTCAAATAGTCGGCAATCTGAGGATTTCTCCATTTTCTCAAAACCAACACTGCTGCCAGACGAAGCGCTTTGCTTTGACTAGTTTTTAGGTTTGTGATCGGTTCCACTTCTCCGATTCGGCTCAGAGCCAATACTCCGACGTGCCGCAGGTACACATCTTCATCGTTGTTTTGCTCAAGCATTTTCAGAATGGCTGGAACCGCATCTTTTACTTTCAGTCTACCCAAAGCTTGGGTTGCGAAAAATTTCACCCGGGGATTGGAGTGATTCACCAATGAAATCAGCGTTTCATTGGCTCCCGTATAAGGTACATCTCCAATTACTTTCGCTGCTTGGGCAATGATTTCTTCATCTGAATCTGTCAATAAATTTGTAATTGTGGCAGGGGTAGTCATGTTTTTTTGAGCCAACTGCCCGATCCCCCAAATGGAATGAATTCTGGCGAACTGGTTTTCTTTCCGGGCAAGCACTTTCTTGAAAACGTCGAATCCTTTCTGGCCTCTTCTGGCTAACTCAAACTGGGCATTCTGGCGAATCCGCATATCGCCATAGGCCAGCAAAGCCTCCAACTGCGCTTCAGATTGCTTGCCGTAATCCAGTAGCATCAACCGTTTGGTTTCTTTCCGTTCAGCCTCCATGTCTTTTTTATCATCGGTTACGTCAATCTTCCAGATGCGTCCGTAATTCTTGGTATCCCAGCCGTTTACCCAGTCGGCGGCGTACAGAGCTCCGTCAATACCAAAGCGAATTCCGGTTGGCAAAATGCCGGTAGTCAGTTTTTGGTCTCCATCCAATACAAAAGAGGCTCCTTTGGGTTTGAGCCCAAACGACCAGATGTGCGAACCGGTAGGCGTACCCACGAATTCAACCAGAAAAAATTTATTCAGCCAGTCTTTGCCCAAGGCCGTGCCCGGATTGAAAACCATGCCCGTTGGCCCATTATGGAAATTTTGAATAGGAGGGAGAATGTAAGCCGCCTGACCTTCCCAACGGGCTGTGAATAGTCTTTCTTTCATCCAGACGTTGTAGTTGTTGTTGCGAGGGTCGGTGTATTTGCCGTACTGCCAGTTGGACCGCCATCCTGAATCGCCCCCGTCTACGATGTGCACCAGACGTTCACTTTCACCCGGATGGTCGCCGTCGTTGTCTGATGAGATGATGTTGCCGTAGGCATCGAACACAAATTCATGGTCGTTGCGAATGCCGTGGGCAACTACCTCAAAATCACTACCATCCGGATTGGACCGCACCATAACGCCTTCATTGGGATATTCGTGTTTTTGACCGGCCTTGTCGGTGATGTTGGCTCCAATGTCGCCGATTTGCCAGTAGATCTTGCCATCCGGTCCTTGAATGGCCCCTGACATGCCGTGGCCGCTGAATCCGATGTGCACCGCGTACCCGTGGCTGATCGATTGCTTGGTTTCGTAGACGCCATCGTTGTTTTTGTCTTCGAGCCGCCACATGTCGGGGCCGCTGCACCAGAATGCATCCTTTTCCCGAACCAGCACACCACCCGCTACGTCGGTCACTTCTTCGCTGGGACCCACAAAAACCTTAGTTGACGTTTCGGCGATGCCGTCGCCGTCTTTGTCTTCCACCCGCCAAAGTTCGTCTTTTTCAACGGTCAGGTCTTTCCAGTCGTGGCTTCCGTCTCCGTTCAGGTCTTTGAGCCATTCGTTTTGGGCTGATTTTTCCGGCGCAAAGGTTTTTCTGAGAAACGCCCTGCGGTCTTCCACTGATTGCAAACCAATCGAAGGTGTCATCCAATCGCGGTGACCCCGAATGTCAAATTCGGAGTTTTTCTGACGAACAGCACGGGTAATGTAGGCTCGGCCCAAGCGGTCAATTTCCAGCGACACCGGATCAGGCGACAACGAATCGGAAGCCCAAAGATCGATTTTGAGCCCATCGGCCAGTTGGATCGAGGAGTTTTCTTTGATCTGCCGTGCCTTCTGCTTTCCGGTTTCGGCATCAATAGTAATCACATCGGTGCTGAGTGGCTTTAAGCAAGAAACCAGCAGAAACAAAATCGGAAGGTAAAGGTGTCTCTTAAAAGTGGTCATGTTTCTTTGAAAGGGTAGAATGAATACGATAATTTTTGTGCTTGTTTAGAATGCTTTTTGATCTTTTTCTTACAAGCAGGTCTTCAGACAGAGTCCACCAAACCAAGCAAAATATATTAGCTGTAATGAGAATAGATCGGCTGTAAGTACTTGTTTTTCCCGATAAAATGTTTTGTTTTTGGAAATTTTACTCTGGCTTTTTTATTACATCGATGTTCGCCGTAATAAAAGACTTCCAAACTTACCTTGTTAGGTAACCCAAGTATACACAACGGAAAGCAAAATGGGAACTGAGGGATCAAAATAACCGCCTTTTCTCAAAAGTAATGATAGGTTTGATATTCATAAAACACTATCACAGAAAGTTTGACAGGCCATGCAAAAGCACTGACTGACAAACAGAACTATATAGGGGCTATAATCTACAATTAGTTTGCCGGATTATTTCTAATAGCTCATTTTTTAAGATTTCAATCCAGCTAAAACCTACTAAGTCTGAATCGTTATGATCAACGTCTACTTGTATCGGACAAATGTTTCCTTACTGATTTTGTTTTTTGCTCTCACATCTGCTTATGCACAATGTACCTATACTTCCGTAGCAGGTGGAGGTAACTGGAGCAACCCTGCCACCTGGATCGTGACAGGAGTGGGTTGCAGCAGTACACCTACAAGTACAAGTACCATCATTATCACTTCAAATGTCATTCTGGATCAGAACTTTACGGTTGTGTCCATGGCATCTAATCATGGTTCCATTACCATTAATGCCGGAGCCTCGCTGGTAGAAGGCTCTGCTGCTCGGACACTCACATTTGGCGATGGTACCGGGGCGCAGCGACAACGGTTAACTGCCAATGGTTTTTTTAATGTCTCAAACCTGGTCTTTGATAAGTCCAATGCCCTCTTTACGGTGCACAGCATTGTCAAATGCAACCTGACCATTAACAACCAATCCACTGTTACTATTTCCAATACGCAGCTCACCGTTGAAGGCAATTACAACCTGATTAATGGCAATATTGCGGCCAGTGGTAACGGCAAACTGCTCATTGTGGGTTGTGTGACAGGCTCAAACGGATTTTTGAATAGTTCTATTATCACTCCGCTGATCGTTTGCGTGCTCAACCAACCTACCACGTGTGGTACAGGTGTTTGTAACGGGGATATTCCGTTGAACAATGATGAAAACTGCCTGTTAATGATGCCTGCCGATTGGCTTTCATTTAAGGCCCTTTACAATCAGGAAAAGAAATACGCGGTTTTGCAGTGGGAAACTCTTACCGAAGAGAATAATGCTTACTTTGTCATCGAATATTCGGAAGATGGAGTCAATTTTACGGCTATAGGGCAGTTAGAGGGTGCGGGAACTTCCGCCGAAAAACAAACCTATTCGTTCAGCGACACTAAGCCTTCGTATGGTGTACACTATTACCGCATTCGCCAGGTCGATCACAACGGCGTTTCTTCGTATTCCAAGGTGAACACAGTGCGAATTTTTGCTAATGATGCCAATGTGCAGGTAGTATCCAAGGGCAACGGCCAGTATACGCTAAAGGTGTTTGGCGCAGGAAAAGTGCTGCAAATTCAGGTATTTGATCTTTTGGGTCGTTTGCTTTACACCAATCAGACTCAAACGGCAGCCGATTCGCCGTATGTGGAAAAGAATCTGCAATTGGGGTATGGGAGTGCCATTTATACCGTCCGGGTGGTGACCGACAAAACCGTGTTCTTTAAGAAGTTTCTTGTTTCGGAACTTGCTTTAGAAAATTAAAGAGAAAGTGTCCGCTATTGTTTGAACCGGGAGGTTTTGCGCTTTTACGGGATACTATTTTGCGTTACGGATAAAAACCGGTTGTCGCGAATGAAACAAGAAGCACCTGCCAGGTACAATAGGTCCGCACATCTACACAGAGATGCCTAATCCAAACCAAGTACTTAGCCGACCGCAAAAGGAGGTTCTTGGCTTTCGAAAGATACTATTTTTCTTGGAGTGCAATAAGCAAGAACGGGTCTACTGACTAATGCAGTGGTACCGTTCCTGTTTTTCATATCCATGAATTTTTATGAGAAATTGCGGATCGAGAGTTATTTGCAACGGTGTTTGCAACATTCCGCTTCTACGTATTTAACGGATGCCCTGCCAAATCGCTGCAATGCTTGTGCCTTGTAGTTCCGCTCATTGGTGGTAAGTTCGGAGCCGTCGGCTTTGACCAAATTGCTGCACCAGCCACAACGGTAAACGGTTTCCAGCGAAATAACTGGAGGGGCCTCTGCCCGGAAAGTGGGGGAATAGAATTCGTGTGCAGGATGTTCGGTAATGCCGATCCGGTCAAGGGGAACCTGGTTGTCGGGGTCTTCTTCTATGGTTACACCCAGCAGCACGCATGGCAATGGCATGGGTTGATTATACGTCATTCGGTATTCCAAGGCTAACTCCTCCCGGTTTTCCGGATTCAGTACGATACTGTCTTTACAGGTCAGATGTTCGTCTAAAATAAAATCCCGCAGAGACTTGATGCAGATTTTTCCGATGTAACGAATGAGTAGTTTTTCTAATATCATAAGTTAGTGGTTTATGGAAGAGGAGCATAAATATATGTACCCCCAATGAAATAAAAAAACAAAATCAGCAGAACAAGTAAGGTGAATAGTGCAAATTGGTGAGTATGAGAAAGATAGCAAAGCCTTATTTTTATGTAAGAATTATAAGGAAAACGTAAAAAAATGGCAATCCGGATTTATGGAAAAGGATGTCTGATTGCATCTAACAGACAAGATAACGCTCATTTTACACACACAAACTTCGTATTTTATGGCTGACGTAACTACCCATCAAGATTCCCGCCGCAGACCCGTTCGCGTTGACATGACACCCATGGTGGACCTGGCGTTTTTACTGGTTACTTTCTTTATGCTAACCACCACCCTGAGCAAACCCAAGGTGATGAAACTAACCATGCCACAGAAGGCTACAGATCAAGATATTATTGATGTGCCGGACGATGTTACTACAACTCTGGTGCTGGACAAGGACAACCGGATATTTTACTACCAGGGACTGGAGAACCCTAAAGTGGAGGAAACCAGCTATTCGGCAGACGGGTTGCGCAAACTAGCTACTTCGATGGTGCAAAAGGCAAACGGGTTGAAGAAGGATGCTATTTTTATTATCAAACCGACCAAAGAGGCATCATACGAAAATGTGGTGAATGTACTGGATGAAATGTCGATTACCAATGTGCCTACGTATGCCATTCAGCAGATTTATGACCAGGATGTAACACTCATTGAAACGTACAAAAAAGATCACGCTGAAAAATAACCGAGGTTGCATTTGCTGGGTGTTGCTTTCATAGGGAACTATTGAATCGGTTCAATCCATAAAATCCGTTTCAATCCGTGGTCAAAAATAGTATCTTCTGAAAAGCAAAAACCTCCACAAACAAAAAAGGCTTTCCCAAGGAAAGCCTTTTTTGTTAATTATATACAAGCCAATTAGGCGGTTACTTTCACAGCAGGAGCTGGAAATTTAGCCAATTGTTCTTTGTAAAGTTCCACACTCAACAATCCTTCCGGAAGAATCACATCGTCAAAAGTCAACACTTTGTCTTTTGGAATGTCATTTTTCAGGGTAGCACCTTCTGCCAAGCCGATAGGCAACAAGTTTTCGGCACGGGCAATGTCGTAGTTCTCCGCAAGTGCGTAGGTCATGTATTCACCCAAGCCATCCAGTTTCTCGCCAGATTTCAGGTCAATTTTAGCCGTCGCAATTACTTCTACGGTTGGTGTTCCGATAGGAGCCAGGTTGGCATCGTTGAACAACACCGCACGAGCTACCGTATTGTGAATTTCGAAATGACACAAGTGATACGGCGTATAGAAGCAGTACAACGGACCTTCGCCCAGTTTGTACAGGTTCAGGTAATGGCGCATGGTTGGGTGTTCGTGCGTACCCAGTACAAACACACCTGGACCAGGAGCTGCACCTACCACGTAGTCTACAATGCCGGGGCCAGCCAGCCACTCATCCAAATCGTATAACTCAGGAAAAAGCTTGGTCGTTTTTTCGATTGGCGTTCCGGGTTCCATGGTTGGGCCAAACATACCGCGTTTGCCTACTTTCATGCCGGTAGCGTTAGCCACGCAAGCTTGTTCGTACGAAATTTTGGTTCCGTCGGCAAATGAAGTTACCATGGCAGGGTTTTGTCCCCATTTTTCGGCAAATCCTTTTTGGGTAGTCGGGTTGCGGTACGGGTCATGCAAGCCTTTGATGTTTCCTAACAACACCGGACGAACCCCAATGCCTTTTACGAACCGGTACAGGTTCATGATCACACCCGGTTGGTCACCGTCAGAAACGGTATATACCACACCGGCTTTGTCGGCGTAGGTTTTCAGGATGGACCCGATGGTACCATCCACTTCGGCATTCATCAAAATGACGTGTTTGCCGTTTTTGATGGCGTGCATTACCACACGGGCTCCATATTCGATGTGGCCGGTGATTTCCATAATGGCATCCACTTGTCCGGCTTCACAAAGCAAGAACGGATTATCCGTTACGGCGTATTTTTTGCGGGAAATAGCCTCTTCCAATTGAGCGGTTGTTCCTACTTCCACAATTTCAGAATCCGGAATGCCTGCTTCGCGGTATGCCCGTTTGGCGGTTTCCAAGGTGCGGTTTGAAATTGCCACCAGTTCCATTCCTTGTACGTATTTGCAAATCTGGAGGGCAGTTCCGCGGGCCATGAATCCTGCACCTACCATCGCAACCCGAATGGGGTTGCCTGCGTTGTGCCGTTTTTCTAATGCACTATCAACAATAATCATAACGTGGTTTTTCGATTTAAGGTGATACGATTGGTTAAGCTACAGGTGCAATGATGGCTTCATCAAAATCGGCCCAAGCGGCGTCCTTTGCAGAAATGACGGAAGGCGTAATTGGCAATTGAATGTTAAAGGCAGGATCGTTCCAGCGTAAACCGCCTTCGGCACCCGGCGTGTAGAATTGTGTTACCTGATAGGTTACTTCGGTATTGTCTTCAAGCGTTACAAAGCCGTGAGCAAAATCTTCCGGAACGTACAGCATTTTGTGGTTTTGCTCAGTCAGTTCTACGGCAATCCATTTCTTGTAGGTAGGAGAGGCGGGACGCAAATCAATGATCACATCCAGAATGGCGCCTTTGGTGCAACGAACCAGTTTGGTTTCCTGGTGAGGAGCACGTTGAAAGTGCATGCCGCGGAACGTTCCTTTTACTTTGTTGAAGGAAACGTTGGTCTGAACCACATTGCCATTCAGGCCGTGTTCCTGCATTTCGCGTTGGCACCAAGAACGTCCGAAGAAGCCACGTTCGTCTTCTAATTTCTTGATTTCAAGGATGTAAGCTCCTTTTAATTCGGTTTCGGTGAATATCATGTTTTACAAAGTTTTCGGTTTGAGTTTTAAAAATCCGGATGCGAAGAAAATAGTATCTTTTGAACTACGAAAAGCTATCATTCTGCATCCGGATTGAAAGAATTACTTGGTCCAAACTAACTTCTCATCAATGAGTTGTTTGTCCTGCAAGGTGTTCAATACTTTCAAGCGCATCAGTTGCGAGTTGCGGAAGTTGCCATCGGCAAAGCCCATCGCTTCCAGGTTTTCTTTCAGCTCTTCAATGGTATCGATCAGCGTGCGTTTCACCTGATGATTCGGGGCCAACTGGGCATACAGATCAAAGTTAACGCGGTAAGAACGCTTATCCGGAGGAGCTTCCTGATTGATGGATACTTGTGTACCCGGAATAATTTGCGCTACGGCTTCCGCAATCTCTTTTACCTGGTAGTTCCATACGTTGCTTCCGGTGTTGATAGCCAGGAATTCGCCGCCGTTTGAAGCCGGACGTTCGATGGCCCATTCAATGGCAATGGCCATGTCTTTCACGTTGATCAACGGTCTCCAAGGCGTTCCGTCACTCAAAATGGTAATTTGCTTGGACGTAACGGCACCCGCCACAAAGTCATTCAATACTAAGTCCAGACGCAAACGGTTACTCATGCCGCAAGCTGTAGCAAAACGCAAGCAAGTAACGGTAAATGAGCTATCTGCCAGCGGTTTCAGATCACGTTCGGTGAATATTTTGGAACGGGCATAAGCGGTCAATGGATTCAATTCTGAATCTTCCGTTTTGGCACCTTCGCCACCGGCACCATACACACTGCAACTAGAAGCAAAAATGAATGATTTTACTCCGGCAGCCTTGGCTTTCACGGCAATGTCAATGCTTGACTTATGGTTTACATCGATGGTTACTTCTTCGTATTTGTTACCCATCGGATCATTGGAAACAGCAGCCAAGTGAACTACTGCATCCACACCTTCCAGAATGCTTTCAGGCACCTGGCGAATGTCACCGAAAAGTTGTTCGTCCAATTTGCTTTCAGGAAGAAAATCGGCATTGGTCAGGCAGTTGGCAAAATAGGCCATATCAAATCCAACGAGAGTGGCATCTGGAAATACACTGCGCAGGTGAGCTACTACGCCCGGTCCTACATAACCCATGTTGCCGGTAATCAGAATTTTCATGTAGTTGTTATAAGTTAAAATGATGAAATGGTTTTACTATCAAATGAATTGGAATAAAATGGCTGAGGTTTTGGCGTTTGAAAAGATACTATTTCAAAACCTTCAGCCTTTCGCTTACCACACTTTCCAAGGGGCTTTTTTCTGATTCCACATTTCCTCCAGCACCACCTTGTCACGCAGTGTATCCATTGGTTGCCAGAAACCGGTGTGTTTGTACGCTTGCAACTGTCCGTCTTCGGCCAGTTTTTCCATTGGGTCACGTTCCCAAACAGTGGTATCGTCTGTCAGGTATTGGAATACACCGGGTTCCAGAACGAAATAACCACCATTGATCCACGGAGCACCCCCGTCGCCGGTTGGCTTTTCTTTAAAGGTGTGAATGGAGGTATCTTCGTCATTAAGTGTAAATGCACCGAAACGGCCCGGTTGCTGTACGGCTGTCAGTGTTGCCAGCTTGCCGCTTTTCTTGTGAAACTCAATTGACTCGGCTATGTTGATGTTGCTTACACCGTCACCGTAAGTGAGGCAGAAGGTTTCATGACCAATGTATTCCTGCACGCGTTTCAAGCGGCCACCTGTCATGGTGTCTTCGCCAGTATCTACCAATGTCACTTTCCACGATTCTTTCGGGGTTTTATGGATAGACATGGTGTTGGTACGCAAATCAAACGTAACATCAGAGTTCAATAGGTAATAGTCTGCAAAGTAATCTTTGATGATGTGTTGCTTGTAACCACAGCAAATCACAAAATCGTTGATGCCATGTTGAGAATAGATTTTCATGATGTGCCAAAGGATGGGTTTTCCGCCAATTTCAACCATTGGTTTAGGACGAATACCACTTTCTTCGCTGATCCGGGTTCCGAATCCACCGGCAAAAATAACTGCTTTCATAATTAATACTGGAGGTAGGGTTTTAAAGTCAAAAAGTTAAAAATATAAAAAACAGATAAAGAGTCTTTGAAAATGAGCAGACCGGTTTTATACGTCTGTCAATGAATGGTTTAGCTCAGTACATTGGCATTTTGGGCGGTACCAAAACGCTGAAGGGCCATGCCAGCTACCGTCTTTCCGATAGACAGCGACGACGTTGCCGCCGGAGACGGAGCATTACATACGTTGATAACATGCTTATCTTCCAGAATCATAAAATCGTCGATCAGGCCGCCGGTGCGGTCACAGGCCTGAGCCCGTACGCCCGCTGCTCCTGTTACTAAGTCGTCTTCCTGAATTTCGGGAATCAGTTTTTGCAATGCCTTGGTAAATGCTGCTTTGGAGAAGGAACGGTAATATTCGCCCAAGCCGGTTTTCCAGTATTTGGCGGCTACCTTGCGGAATCCTGGCCACGCCATCGACTCGCTGAATTCGCTCCAGTTAAAGTCGGTCTTTTTGTATCCTTCCCGTTTGAAGGCAAACACCGCGTTGGGTCCTGCTTCGACGCCGCCTTTTACCATACGGGTAAAGTGCACACCCAGGAATGGGAAGTTGGGATCGGGTACCGGATAGATCAGGCCTTTTACCAGGTACTCTTTTTCCTTTTTGATTTCGTAATATTCGCCACGGAAAGGGATGATGCGGACATTGATGTTTTTGTGCGTAAGAGCCGCAATCTTATCCGAATACAGACCGGCGCAGTTGATAACAAGTTGCGTCTGATAGGTTTGTTTGTCGGTAACAACTTCGGTTTGGCTGCTTTGCGGACGTATATCCACTACTTTTTCGCCCATATGAATTTCGCCACCCAGTTTCTGAAATACCTCACCGTATTTGTAGCTGACATCGGTGTAGTCAATGATGCCTGTGTAGGGCACCCAGATCCCCGAAATGCCACTGCAATGTGGTTCGTGTTCTTTGATTTCGGCTTGGGTGATTTTCCGGATATCGGTCAGGCCATTCTGAATGCCACGATCATAGATGTTTTGCAGGGCGGGCAATTCGGATTCATTGGTAGCAACGATGATTTTACCGCATAAATCAAACTTTACTTCATGTTCACGGCAAAAGTCCAGCAGATCGTTGTAGCCATTGATGCAATTGGTGGCTTTCAGGCTTCCCGGCTTGTAATAGATGCCCGAATGGATTACGCCGCTGTTGTTGCCAGTCTGGTGTTTGGCAAGTTGTTTTTCTTTTTCGAGGAGAAGTACTTTGAGTTCGGGTTTGTGTTTTTTTAAGCGTAAGGCTGTGGCCAATCCTACTATGCCTCCGCCTACAACAACAATATCATACATCATAGAATGTGTGGTAGATTAGGTGCTGGTTTAATTATAAGTTTGTAAAGTAAATTATAAACAAGTGAATCACAATTCTTTTTCGAGAATAAGACGGCTCACCAAATGCAACTTGCAAAGAAATAAATGCATTGATCTGAGTGCGTTTTCATAAGCTTAGTACGGCATCTGAAAAATAGGTAAACAACCGTAAATAGTATTTTTTTGATTTGCGCGAAAACAAAACCGGCATTTTAAGCCGGGTCGGAATGGCACATCGGGTTTTGCTTCGGAAAAAGGTACTATTTTTTCTGACTAAAAAATGGCTAAACGGGTGTTGGTAAGGCACTAAAGGCGCAGATGGCCGATTTTTGTGATGGCAGATCGGTTAATTTTTTAAAACGGAAAATTTTTTTTTCTTTGAAATTTATTTTTCAGAAAATATTGAAATATTTTAAACTTTTCAATTACCTTTCGTGTTCTCAGTATAGCAGAGCAGGGGTATGATTTTTTTTGCTATGTTCTAGCCCATTAACCCATAAAAACTATGTCACCCACAAGCGAACTTTCGATCAGCATTCCTCAAACTTCACTGAAGCGCGTTATCATTATAGGAGGAGGTTTTGGAGGGATTGAATTTGCCAAGTTATTGTCAGACCAGGCGTATCAGGTTGTACTGCTCGACCGCCACAACTACCACACATTCCAACCGCTGTTGTACCAGGTAGCTACCGCAGGGCTGGAGGCCGATTCGATTGCGGCACCTTTGCGCAAACTTTTTGATGACAAGAAAAACTTTCATTTCCGGCTGGCCATGGTAGAAGAGATCAAGCCGGAAGAGAATATGGTTTATACTTCCATCGGGCATCTGCAATACGATGTACTCATAATTGCTGTAGGTACAAAAACCAACTATTTCGGCAATCAGGAATTGCCCCGTACGTCGTTTCCTCTGAAGCAAGTGCCTCAGGCGCTGGACTTACGGAGTCACGTGTTGCAGAATTTTGAACGGGCCGTCATTTCGAACGATCCCAAAGAGATAGAGGGGTTGATGAATTATGTGATGGTTGGCGGCGGACCTACCGGAGTGGAGATGGCTGGTGCGTTGGCCGAGTTGAAAAAACACGTGTTGCCTTGCGATTATCCCGAGCTGGATTTTCGTCGGATGCAGATTTTTCTGGTCGAAAACGGTGAAAAAGTGCTCGGTGCCATGTCCGAAAAGTCATCCCGGGATGCCCTCAAAGCCCTGCAAGACATGGGAGTAATCGTACAGCTGAACCGTGCGGTGAAAAGCTACGATGGCGAAGTGGCCTCACTGAGTGACGGCTCCACCATACTGACCAAAACGTTGGTTTGGGCGGCCGGTGTAAGCGGCAATGTAATACCAGGCATTACCCCAGACAGCGTATTTAAAAACAGCCGGTACAAAGTAGACGAATATAACAAAGTGTTAGGCTACGAAAATATATACGCCATTGGTGACATTGCGGCGCACCTTACCGAGCAAACTCCCAATGGGCTGCCCATGCTTTCACCGGTAGCCATGCAGCAAGGACGTCATCTGGCCCGCAATCTCAACAGCATGTCCAAAGGAAAAGAAATAAAACCGTTCAAGTACCACGACAAAGGCACCATGGCTACTATTGGGCGCAATCATGCCGTGGTCGATTTTCCGAGTGGAATGCACCTGAAAGGATTTATCGCGTGGCTGGCCTGGATGTTTGTCCACATTTTTTACATCATCGGCTTCCGGTCCAAGCTGGTCATTTTTATCAACTGGTTCTGGAGCTACCTGACTTACGACAAAGGCACCCGGTTGATTATCCGGCCGTTTGTGAAGCCCAACAATCCCATTCCGCATATCAAACCTTTGATAGCCAAAGACGAAAGTGTGATAGTCAAGTAAGGAGGTTTTGGCAGTTGAAATTATACTATTTTGTGCAACAATCGGTCTTCTGATTGTTGCATTTTTTTTGTTTTTCAAAAAGTTTATAGATAATTCTTTTCAAGAGTTGAAATTGATATCGTTGGTTTCCCTGTTCAGTTCGTCCTTTTTTGTCAAAGCACGGATCGAGTTTTGTACAATTGACGGCTAGTGGGATGGATAAAAATTTCTCACAAAATAGTATCATTTGAAAAGCCAAAACCCTCCTTTTTTAAAAGTTGCGTTCGTCTCCAAATAGATGCTTCGAGTAATGAGGGATTTTGTTAGCTTTGCGATATACATTTTCATTTTTACAAATCGATATGAGCCTATCTGTTAGCCAACTCCTCCAAAAAAACAAACAGCAGCTTTTGGAACAATGGATGTCCAATCAACTGATTGATGAAAGTCTGCGCGAATACCTGATCAACAATGAAGAGTTGCGCGTGCAGTCTGAGCAGTTGCTGGGGGTATTGGTAAAAGTAGTAAATGACAAAAACCTGGATTTGCCGAATTCATCAGAGTTTGACCCGGTGATTGACATTCTGATGGATATTTCCAATGCCCAGGCACGGCAGGGATTTTCGCCACGCGAAACCAGTCTCTATGTTTTCAGCCTGAAAGAAGCTCTGCTGCAGGTGTTGCAAAACGAAATACAAAACGATCCGGCTGCCTTGTATGAGCTGTCCATGAAATTGGGCAAAATGATGGATTCGTTTAGCATTACCACCTTTGAGACCTATCTGAGAGGGCGGGAAGACGTGATTTTGCGGCAAACCGATGAAATAACCGAGATTTCTACCCCCGTGATCCGGGTATGGGATGGCATAGTGGCTCTGCCTATCATCGGTACGCTGGACAGTGCACGTACACAAACGGTGATGGAAAACCTGTTGCAGCAAATCGTTGACACAGGGAGTGGAATTGCCATTCTGGATATTTCGGGTGTTCCGGCGGTAGATTCGTTGGTGGCTCAGCATTTGATAAAAACCGTAAGCGCTACGCGTCTCATGGGAGCAGAATGCATTATCAGCGGCATTCGTCCCGAAATTGCCCAGACGATCGTACAGCTTGGCATTGATTTGTCTCACATCATTACCAAAGCTACAATGGCCAGTGCTCTTAAGCATGCCTTTGCCATGCTGCGTCTGGAAGTACGGAAATCCGCCTAATCTTTTCAACTGTTTTTTTATGGATCGTATCCCAATCTTACAGATGGGCAAGTTCTTACTTGTCACTATACAGGTAGATCTTTATGACCGTCTGGCCCTGAACCTGGAAAGTGACCTGGCTCAGATGGTGAGTAAAACCGAAGCCCGCGGTGTGCTGATCGATATCTCGGCACTGTCTATTGTAGACTCCTTTATGGGGCGTATTTTAGGAAATATAGGAAACATGAACCGCGTAATGGATGCCGAAACGGTGGTAGTCGGGATGCAGCCTGCGGTGGCAATTACCTTGATTGAACTGGGGTTGGACCTGAAAGGTGTATATACCGCACTCAATGTAGAAAGAGGAATGGCTCTTCTGAACAGTAAAATCAATTTTGACACCGATTCGGAAGAACACGAATAAGCTATGATACTTGTACTCAGTAAAGACAACCTATCCATAGAGAAAGAACAGGAAGTGGTTCATTTCCTTGCCCGTGTGAAAGAACAGGCACTCAAAACGGGTATGGGGCTAGTCAACCAGACGAAGCTGTTGACGGCTGCATCTGAACTGGTACGTAACATGCTCAAATACGCCGGCGGCGGAACCGTCAGGATAGAAGTGGTGAGCAAAGGCCGGGAAAACGGAATCCGCTTAACGTTTACCGACCAAGGACCGGGCATCAGTGACATTGACAAAGCCATGGAAGACGGATTTTCGACAGGCAAGAGCCTTGGACTGGGATTGCCGGGAGCAAAACGCCTGTCCAGCGAATTTGAGATTAAAAGTACGCTAGGGCAGGGTACTACCGTTACTATTATCAAGTGGAAGAATGGTTAATGACACACACCTGAGGTTAGTTGCATCAGACAGAAGCTATTTTGCATTAGTAAAAAAAGAAATAAACACGTTGGCTGCCACCGGTGGGTTTAGTGCCAAACGGCTGGCCGAAATAGACATCGTAGTAGCAGAAATGCTGTCGAACCTGCACAAACATGCAGGCGGGGGCGAGTTGCTGGTAAAATTGATTGAAACGAAGGATGTACAGGGAATTGAGATCCTCTGCATGGATTCGGGACCGGGGATCACTGATTTGAAGAGTATGATGAAAGATGGCGAGTCTACCACACAGACGCTGGGACAAGGTCTGGGTGCGATGGATCGTCTGTCCGATTTCTTTCAGATTCATACCCAAAAAGGGTGGGGCACCATTTTGCTGTCGCGAATCTGTAACACACCGTTGCCTTTTACACAAGTCGTCCGGAAAATACCCCTGGATTCGGCGGAAGTCAGATCGCTGGTGGTTGCCAAATCGGGCGAAAAAGAATGCGGAGACCGGTTCTGCTGCATTCAGACACCCCAGCAAATCAAATTGTTTCTGGGAGACGGCCTGGGACACGGGCACGAAGCCGCAGTAGCAGTCGAGATGGCGATTGAAGCATTCAAAAGCTGTCCAGAAGAAAGTCCGCAGAAAATCCTCCGATTCATGCATCAGGCAGTAAGGAAAACGAGGGGCTTGGTAGGGAGTATCGCCTGTTTCAACATCAAAGAAAAAAAATGGCAATTTTGCGGCATTGGCAACATCGGGGTCCGCATCCTGGGTGCGACCATCAACAAAACCCTGATAAGTTACAATGGCATCATCGGGATGAACATACCCAATACACTGAATGACCATTGGATGGATTATGAGTTGGGGCAGTTATTGATTTTACACAGTGACGGCATCAAATCACGTTGGGATCTGCAAAAGTTTACCGGTCTGATGCGCTATGACCTGTCGGTATTAAATGCCACCTTATACAAAGAATTTACACGTAACAACGACGATACGTCTGTTGTCAGCTGTAAAGTATCCTTTTAGAAATCGTATTGGCAAAGATCATGAAAATGCAGGAATTAACGAGAGTAACGCTTCAAAATGAAATGGATCTGATACTGGCGCACCGGCGTAGCATGCGTTTGGGAGAACTGGTTGGGCTGTCGTTGTCTGCACAAACTACCTTTGCCACGGCTGTTTCGGAAGTGGCCCGAAACACCATAGAACACGGCAAAAACGGTTGCCTGATCTTGCAGGTAAACGTTGAGAAAAGAGACAGGTACATTGTTGCGACCATCATAGATGAAGAACCTAAATCTATTCACTATCAGGGTCTTACCTATGCCAGGCGATTGGTGAGCAAATCCAATCTGCTTCTGGAAAGCAATAAGTCGGCCATTGAGCTCTACTACGACATCGCCTCTTCGGTAAAGATCGATGTTCAGAAACTGGACGAATGGCGAAGATCCTTTCACCAGGAAGCCGCTTTGTCGCCTTACGAGGAAATCAAACGAAAAAACGATCAGTTACAAGACCTTGCGCAGAAACTCCAGAAAAGTGAGCAACAGTACAAAATGCTCACCAATTCGCTGCCCATCATTATTTTCTCGCTGGACCAGGCTGGAAATCTGATTTACGCCAATGAATGGCTTCGGCGCTTTACCGGGCGGAGTCTGGAACAGCTGAACCATTCGCAATGGAAGGACGTGGTTTATCCTGCTGACTATGACCGCTTTGCCTTGTTGCTCAATCCGAAGATTCCGGCAGGCGCATCGGATATCAAAACCCAGTGCCGCATCCGGCACATCAGCGAAGAAGACTATTACTGGCATCTGGCTTCGATTTCGCCCCTGAACGATTCTACTGGAGAATTGCTCTACTGGATTGGCTACATTGTCGACATTCATGCGCAGAAGGTGGTTGAAGAAACCCTGCAGAATAACAAGGAACTGATCCGGATTCAATCGGAGTTAAAGGAACATCAGCAAGCCCTGGAAGTAAACATTGCCGAACTCAACCGCAGCAACCAGGAACTGGAACAGTTTGCCTATGTCGCCTCGCACGATTTGCAGGAGCCGCTGCGCAAAATCCAGACTTTTTCGCGGTTGCTGGTACAGAAAAATGACCAGACACTGGATGAGGAAAGCCGTTTGTACCTGAGCCGGATGACGGCCGCCGCTCAACGAATGCAGATGCTTATTCATAACCTGCTCGAATTTTCACGTATTGGCCGGAAAGAGGCTCCGTATCAGCACGTAGACCTGAATCAAGTATTGACACGGGTACTTACCGAGCTGGACGAGGTGATTGTGGGAAAGCACGCCGTTATTCACAAAGAATCCTTGCCTGTCATTTGGGCTGAGCCAACTCAGATGCAGCAGCTCTTAACCAATTTGATCAGCAATTCGCTGAAATTTTCAAAAAATAGCGTGGCACCACATATCCAGATCCAATGCCGGTTAGCCAATGCCAAGGAAGTTGCCCAGCATAAATTTCATAAGGAAAAGAACTATTGGCGGATTGATGTAGTGGACAACGGCATCGGCTTTGATCCGGTGTATTCCCAAAAGATATTTTCCATTTTCCAGCGTTTGCATGGGCAAAGTGAATACCCAGGGTCTGGCATTGGATTGGCTATTTGCCGGAAGATCATCGAAAACCACGGAGGAACTATCTCTGCCGACAGTGTCGGGCTTAATGGGGCGGTATTTACTTTGTTCCTGCCAGAAAAAAGCAGAGAAGCCCTACCCACAGAAGCCTAGGTTTTGCCTTTTCAGAAGATACTATTTTTGGCTATTGGCTTTTACTGAAAGTCATCCGCAAGAAAGAGCATGGGGTTGATGCAGATCTTTCGAAATGTTTCTGTTTCCGACGGTCGGCATACTCCCGGAAAATCGCCTTTCTTTTCGAGCATATCCGTCATTACCTGAAAATGCAGATGCGCCGCCCAATTACCGTTCTGCGGGTAATCGCCGATGCGGCACAAAATGTCTCCCTTTTGAAACGACTTCCCTTCATACAATCCTTCCAGCGAATCATTTGTCAGATGCCCGTACAGCGTGTAATAAGTCCTTGTATCTATGTTATGTTGTAAAATGATGGTCGGTCCATAATCACCTACCCCAACATTATTCGCAAAACTGTGTACAATCCCAGCTTTTGGACAAAAAATAGGCGTTCCGGCTTCTTCCCATAGATCCACACCCAAATGAATGTTGCGGGGTTCGCTGCCTTGAAAGTGCTCTACATTCCGGTACAAAATGCGAGGCTCAAAAAATCCCCCAATCCCAATTTTCGTGTAGTTTTCCAGCTGTTTTTCAAAAATATACTGCGTCATCACCACCGGGTCGGTCATGTCCAGCTGAGCCAGTTCGGAATTGCCGGCCGTAAAATCCAGTTCAACGAGGGGCTTACCTTGCGTGTCAATCAGGTTTTCGATCATAGTTGGGTGGTTTTGCCTTTCGGAAAGATACTATTTTTTATGGAAAACAATTATGCTGAGCATCTTAGTGAAAACACATCCTTATGAAAAGAAGAAAACACTACACAGAACTGCTACCCGACGTGAGCCCGCTGGCCGTGGTTGGGTTTGTCATCATTCCGTTTTTTATGATCATGGCTGATTGGCGATACTTAGGCGATTACAGTGAAATGCATGTCAGATTACCAGATTCAGTTGGCTGGGAGACTTGTAGTCTTATGGATGCACCAGTTTATACTGTGTTTCTGGATAAGACACAGCGTTTGTATGTGTTGGGACAAGACGCGAATAAAAAGCAACAGTTGCTTCCAATGAAATCATTCCAGGCATTTCAACATACCATTGATTCTCTGAAAACGTGTGACGAACCTTATCACAGTCCCCGTTTTATCATCAGTGCAGATAGATATACCAAAATGCCTGTGATTCAACGGCTTTTCGATTGCTTTCTGTCCAATGGGATTCAAAAATTTACTTTAAGGGTGGATGCAAATTCTCCTAAGTATGATGCTTACTGGAAATTCTTAGAAGCCAAAGAAAAAAACACAGATTAAATGAAGCATCGCCATTGGTATGAAAATTAAGGACGTTTATACCAAATAAAATTTTGAGTTGTACAAATTGACTAGTTTAGAATGATAGAAAAATTTTCTAATGAATCAAAAGCAATTCAATCGCCGAACGTTTCTTAAAGTGACCGCTACGGCCAGCGGCGGCTTTCTGCTTGCCTTTGCCGTTCCTACCCATTTCGATTCGGCAGTAAGCGACCAATCGACGTATACTCTTAATCCGTTTTTAAGAATTGGCGCTGACAATCAGATTCATGTGATTCTTTCCAAAGTGGAGATGGGACAGGGGATATGGACCACATTGCCGATGCTTTTGGCCGAGGAACTGGATTGCGACTGGCAATCCATTCAGGTAGAGCACCGTGCACCCGGTACGAAAGCCGATTTTCTGGAGACGCCTGAACCTGTCCTGCAATCAACCGGAGGGTCAGAATCGACAAAAAATGAATTTGACAAATATCGGATTGCGGGAGCTACGGCCCGAATTATGCTTGTACAGGCGGCTGCCAAACGATTGGGTGTGCCCATAGAAGCTTGCAAAACCACGAATGGGTATGTGATAGTTGGAAAGAAACGGCGTAGTTATGGGGAACTAGCCAAAGAAGCCGCACAAGTTCTTGTGCCAAAAATGGTTCCGCTGCGCGATTCCAAAGACTGGAAACGGATTGGGAAATCGCAAAAGCGGCTGGATGCACCCGCCAAAGTGAATGGTTCCGTACAGTATGGCATAGATACGTATGTAGAGGGTATGCTGACGGCAGTAGTAGCGCATGCACCCACGTTTGGTGGAAAAGTGAAGTCGTTGGATGACACGCGGGCAAA
Organism: uncultured Sphingobacteriales bacterium; assembly: GCA_963520985.1. Taxonomy (GTDB): domain Bacteria; phylum Bacteroidota; class Bacteroidia; order Cytophagales; family 172606-1; genus Xanthocytophaga. Next base: position 70,539 of record CAUQTA010000006.1, on the reverse strand, counting down.
AGCCATTAAGGGAGTACAACAAATCGTACAGATTCCAAGTGGAGTTGCGGTTCTTGCGGATAACTTCTGGGCCGCCAAAACGGGTCGCGATGCCTTGGTGATCGAGTGGGAGCAAGGCTCTGGTTCTCTTACCGACAGCCAGACGCAACTCAAAGAGTATGATGCCATTTCCCGGAAACAAGGCCAGGTTTTTCATCGGAACGGAGATGTTATCAAAGCCTTGAAAGAGTCGCCCAGCCGGATAAACGCGGAATTCTGGTTTCCGTATCTGGCTCATGCGCCTATGGAACCCTTGAATTGTACGGTGCGCATTTCGGAAAACAGATGCGAAGTTTGGGTTGGCACGCAGTCTCCGTTACTGCATCAGGCAGAAATAGCGGCTTTCTTGGGTTTGCCACCCGAACAGGTTTTGCTGCATACGCCACATTTGGGAGGCAGCTTTGGTCGGCGGGGATCATTTAGCATGGATTGGGTGATGGAAGCCGTTCAGATTGCAAAAATCAGCGGAAAACTTATCAAGCTGGTCTGGACGCGTGAAGACGATATTCGGGGAGGTTATTACCGGCCCACTTATTTGCATCAGGTTGCGGTTGGCATTGGTCCGGATGGACTGCCCAAAGCCTGGAAACACACCATCGTGGGCCAGTCACTGTTTAAGAATACACCTCTGGAGAAATACATTGTCAGCAACGGCATTGATTACAGCCTGATTACCACGGGCAAGCCTTATACTGAATCGTTGCCCGACCAATCGTTTGAACTGATTATTACAGCCAATGAAGTGCCCGTATTGCCGTGGCGATCTGTAGGGAATACGCATACGGCTTTCGTGGTAGAAACGTTAATCGACGAATTGGCATGTTTAGCCAAGACCGATCCGGTGGTGTATCGGCAAAAGCTGTTGCCGAAGGATTCCCGGTATCTGACTACACTAAATGAAGTGGCCGAAAAAGCAGAATGGACAAAACCGTTGCCCAAAGGGCGGTTTCGTGGCATTGCGGTACACGAAGCCATGGGAAGTTGTGTGGCTCAGGTTGTAGAAATATCGGTTGTTGACAACGCCATTCATGTTCATCGGGTGGTATGTGTCATTGACTGCGGATTAGCTGTCAATCCGGATGGGATAAAGGCACAGATGGAAGGAGGAATCATTTTTGCGCTTTCGGCCGCGCTTTATGGCGAAATTACGCTGGAAAATGGACAGGTGCAACAATCCAATTTTCACGATTATCCATTGCTGCGCCTTCATGAAACGCCTCACATAGAAGTGCACATTCTTGCAAGTTCTGATAAAATCGGCGGTGCTGGTGAGCCGGGTGTTCCTCCGGTAGCGCCTGCGCTGGCTAACGCTCTATTTGCCGTAACCGGAAAGCGTTTGCGAAGCTTGCCTTTACGGTTGGAGAGGTAGAAAATAGTAGGGTTGAAAAAGACAAACCTGCCTGATTGTTTACCGAGTACAATCCGCTAAATACTGGTCTGGCGCAGAGGCTCATGCCGGAGGCCTAGCAATAGCGGGCACGAGGCAGAGCCTCGCGCCAGTAATCGATTCTTTACTTTCCAAACGCCCATTGCAGGAAAACGGGCATAGCCAACCCCCACGAAAATGGATTGTGTTCGCCGCCTTCCATCTGGTAATACTGAACATCGTCCCAAGGGCGGTAGCCTTTGTGGGTCAGTTCCACGATAATGTCCAGCGTATCGTCAATGGAATCGATGATGCCGTTGTTGTTTCGGTCTGCGGTTTCATCGAGTGTGCCGGCTTGGAGCCAGAATTTGAGCTTAGGCTTAAGTCCACTGTTCCGGATCTGGGTGTGCAGGATGCGGTCAGTATCTTCATAGCCTTCTTCATACGCTTTTTGCCGCCACCAGAACGAACCGGAAAAGACGCCGACCTTCCGGAATACGTTGGGGTAATTCCAGGCAATGTCAAAAGCCGACAATCCGCCCAGCGAATAGCCCGCAATGGTGTTGTAGGCATGTGCCACATCCAACCGGTAGTTTTCCACTAAGAAAGGGCACAGTTCCAGCACGACAAACTGCGAATACAAACCTGCTTTGCTGCCTCGATTCATGTAGTCGGCTTGGGCGGCAATGCCGTATTCGTGCAAACGTTCGGCGTTGGCATACACACCCACCACCATGATTTCGGGTAAGTTGTGCGATTGGGACAATGAATGTAACGTGTTTTTCAGGCCCACCGATTCGCTGTCCTGACCGTCGTTGAGCAAAAGCAATGGGTAGGAATAGTTGGTCTCCGAAAAAGAAGGAGGAAGAAAAATGTCAATTTCTACTTCGCGCTGCAAATAATGTGAGTGAAATTTATTTATCTTGTGTACCAAGTAGCCTTGTGAATACGTAAATACGGTTGTCTCCATGCCTTTGACTATAAACAGAATACAAAACAACGAATAATTTGAGAATTACGCAGTACGAATTCCGTGCTAAATAGATGCAGGCAGGGGTTTTATCAGATTTCGGGATACTATTTGCCCATCATTTCCACAATTTTACCAGATTCTGTCAATCGTTTTACTGAACTCGTATGAAAGAAGAGTATCGCAAATGGTATTCGCCCAGCTTAAGCATGGACGTCGAAATGCTGGTTTTCGGTGAACGGGGCTTTCCCGTTATCTTGTTTCCCACGTCACGGGGGCGATACTACGAAAACAAAGATTTCGGATTGATTGAATCGGTGCGTTGGTTTGTTGAAAACGGACTTGTCAAAATCTATTGTCCCGATACCTACGACTGGCTCACCTGGTATAACCGAGGCGTACATCCTGCCGAACGGGCCCGCAACTATGCCTGGTATGACCAAATGCTGACCAACGAGTTGGTTCCCTGGGCCATATGGGAAACGGGTGTGGCTCGGGTGGCTACGGCTGGTTGTAGTTTTGGGGCGTATCATGCAAGCAATTTTGGCCTTAAACATCCCGACAAGGCCAAATACATTTTTAACATGGGCGGCGTGTTTGACATCCGCATGTTTACCGATGGCTATTACGACGAAACCGTTTATTTCAACAATCCCATCGATTTTTTGCCTAATTCATGGAATGATTCTTTTCAAGACCAGTTTACTGTGTTTGGAACGGGTTCGTGGGATATTTGCCTGGATGCTAACCTGAAAATGGCGAAAGTGCTGGAAAACAAATCGATAAATCATTGGCTGGATATTCGGCACGAAGCCCTGCACGACTGGCCAGTCTGGAAAGAAATGTTTCCCCATTATTTGTCCTTAATTCGGTAACTCATTCAAGTTGTAGAGTATAAGCTTTTCGCATTTAGGGGCGAATGACAAGGCACTAGCCTGCAAAAGTGGGCTGGACTTTTGATGCGAAAAACCTGATCCCTAAGTCCCTTCTCTGGAGGAGAAGGGACTTGACAATCGCGAATCTGAAAGTCCCTCCCTTGTGGGGAGGGATTTAGATTGGGGGTTTTCATAACTGTATACCAGGGTTTTACTGATTTTTTAGATACTATTTTTTACTGGAATAACTAACGTTCATTGATTCAAACTAGTAACTTGCCTCAAACAAATCAAAAGCTCCCAAATCGAAACCTAATAAATCTTATGAAAAAAATAGGCATCTTGTTTGGCATGGAAAATACCTTTCCGTGGGCCTTCATTGACAAAGTAAACAGCTTAAAAATCAAAGATATACAGGCCGAAGCCGTCTCGGTGGATATGGTGCAGCAAGGCGAACCTACCGACTATGCGGTAATCATCGACCGGATTTCGCAGGATGTTCCTTTTTACCGCGGATACCTGAAAAATGCCGCTATTTCAGGCACTGCGGTGATTAATAACCCGTTTTGGTGGAGTGCCGACGAAAAGTTTTTCAACAACGCCCTAGCCGTCAAAATAGGCGTTCCGGTTCCCAAGACAGTGCTTTTGCCTTCGTTTGAACGGCCTTCTGATACGTTTGATACCTCATTCCGGAACCTGCAATACCCCATCAGCTGGCACAAGATATTCCAGTACATTGGGTTTCCGGCATACATGAAACCCTTTTCGGGTGGTGGCTGGAAGAGTGTGTACAAGATTCATTCACCCGAAGAGTTGTTCCGGGCTCATTCCGAAACGGGACAACTGGTGATGATGCTCCAGGAAGAGATTGTGTTCGATTCCTATTACCGCTGTTATTGCCTGGGAGGCAAGCACGTACGCATCATGGAATACGAACCGCGCAACCCGCATCACTTGCGGTATGTGCACGAGCAATTCAATGCGGGTAAGAAACTGCTGGCTACCATCGAAAAATACGTGTTGGATTTGAACAAGGCGTTAGGATATGATTTCAATACGGTCGAATTTGCCGTTCGGGATGGAATTCCGTACGCGATTGACTTCTGTAACCCCGCTCCGGATGCCGATGTGAATTCGGTAGGGCAGGAGAATTTTGAGTGGGTGGTCAATACGGCTGCCGAAATAGCGGTGGAACGTGCCAAGAAATTCAAGCTGGGAATCGATAACCTGACTTGGGGAACATTTGTGATGCATTCGGTGGCGAAACAACCCATTGGTCTTGATGGCGCAGAGACTAAAGCTGCCAAAACAAAAGCGCCTGTAGCCGTTGCCGAAAAAGCGCCAGTCGCCAAAAAGTCAACCAAAAAATAGTATCCCAGAAAAAAGCAAAACCCAGCCATTTTCCACCTAAATTCAGAGCTCCATGTCCCTACCCAAATTTACCCTGGGAGTAGAAGAAGAGTACATGATTATTGACCCACAGTCGCGCGAGTTGAAATCGCACGAACAGAAGATTGTGGAAATTGCCGAAAAGTACCTCAACGATCAGGTAAAGGCCGAAATGCATCAGGCTGTGGTAGAGGCGGGTACCAACATTTGCCAGGATGTGAGCGAAGCCCGGACAGACCTGACCAATCTGCGGCGGGTCATTGCTGACATTGCCGATGGATTGGATCTGAAAATTGGTGCATCGGGTACGCATCCGTTTTCCCACTGGTCCAAGCAACTCATCACACCCAATCCTCGGTACGATGCCATTGTCAATGAAATGCAGGAAGCCGCCCGTTCCAACCTGATTTTTGGGTTGCATGTGCACGTGGGCATTGAAGACAAAAACATGGCCATTCACATTGCCAATACCATCCGGTATTTTTTGCCGCACGTGTATGCTCTCAGCACCAATTCGCCTTTCTGGGAAGGACGCAATACGGGTTTTAAGTCGTTCAGAGCCAAGGTGTTTGAGCGTTTTCCGCGTACCGGATTGCCCGATCTGTTTGGCAGTTATGCCGAGTATGAAAATTACGTGAATCTGCTCATCAAAACCGGCTGCATCGACAATGCCAAGAAAATCTGGTGGGATTTGCGGGTGCATCCGTTCTTCAATACCATCGAGTTTCGCATCTGCGACATTCCGATGCTGATTGACGAAACCATTGCGATTACGGCGGTTTTTCAGGCGTTGGTGGCAAAGTTGTACAAACTGCGCATGGCCAATCTGAATTTCATGATTTACACCCGTGCCTTGATTAACGAAAACAAGTGGCGGGCATGCCGGTACGGAATTGATGGCAAACTGATTGATTTTGGCAAGGAAGAAGAAGTATGGACGCGTGCCTTGATTCTCGAATTGCTCGATTTCATTGACGATGTGGTAGACGAACTCGGGAGCCGGGAAGAAATCCAATACATTCACAAGATTCTCGAAAACGGCACCGGGGCCGACCGGCAAATCGCCAAATTTGAAGAAACCCAGGATTTGATCCAAGTGGTCGATTTCATTGCCGAGCAAACGCTGGCGGGAGTCATTTAGCATTCGATTGGCATAGATGTCAGGTTTTTCGTAATTTTGAGATAGTATTTTTTTACAGCTATGGGTTATTTTGTAAAAGAATTGCTGTATAAAAAAGCCCTGCAAAACGATGAAAGATATGAAAATTGCCGTATTGGATCTGTACGAAGGACATGCCAACGAAGGGATGCGCTGCATTCGGGAAATCATTGATGCATTTACCCGAAAATCTTCGGTAGATGTCTCGTTTGAGGTGTTTGATGTACGGCAAAAGAATGAAATGGCCGATCTGAGCTTTGACTTATACATCTCGACAGGCGGGCCGGGAAGTCCGGTAGAAAGCGATGGCTTGGAATGGGAACAAAACTACTTTGGGTTGATGGAGCAGATTCGCGACCACAACCGGCGGTTTCCTGAGCACAAAAAATACGTCTTTCTCATTTGCCATTCCTTCCAGATTTTCTGCCGGTATTACGGTTTTGGCGACGTTACCAAACGCAAATCCACTTCTTTCGGTGTTTTTCCGGTTCACCGTACGGCTCAGGGACTTCAGGAACTGTTTTTTGAAAACCTCGACGATCCGTTTTGGGTGGTGGATAGCCGCGACTGGCAAGTGACACAAATCAACGAAGCTCTCTTGAAAGAATGGGGAGGCGAAGTGCTTTGTTACGAAAAAATCCGTCCGCTGGTGGATCTGGAACGGGCTGTGATGGCAGTGCGTTTTAACGATGCGTTTTTCGGTACGCAGTTTCATCCGGAAGCCGATGCCGAAGGAATGCTGCATTATTTTCACACCGAGGAAAAACGCAATGCCGTCATCGACAAATACGGCATCGACAAGTACCACGCCATGATTCGCTACCTGGCCGATCCCGACAAAATTGCCCTGACTCACAATACCGTATTGCCAGCATTTCTGCAACTTGCCATTCCGCAATCCATTGAGCTATAATAAGTTTGGGTGGTTGCTGAATTTTTTGTAACTGCATTTTTCAATAGACAATGTACATGAAGAAACACAGGCAGGTTTTTACCTTTCTGGCGATACTATTTGGTGGCGCACTGTTTTTCAGTTGCAAAAAAGAAACACCCCTGCCCACCGCTACACAAACCGGCGCCAATACGCTGGGTTGTAAAATCAATGGCAAAACCTGGGTAGCCGAAGACAGTGATGAGCCATTTAATCGTATCTATGGTGTGGAAGGAGGGTATGAATACCCCTATGTTGATACGATACGAAATAACATTTGGATACAAGGCCGTCGTAATAACCGTACTTTCCTGCATCTTTTTGTTAGGCAGGTAGACAGAATAGGCATCTATCCACTCAATTTATCTACTGGTACTGCACCAGGAGCTCTTGTTCCTTACAATTACGGATTATACTTTAATTCTTCTAGCCAGTTTATGACCAATCCTGGTCATACTGGTTCGGTCACCATTACTCGTGCAGATACAGTAAACAAGATTGTTTCAGGCACCTTTGAGTTTAGCGGCTATGATCCGCAAACCAAACAAACTATCTCTATTACAGAAGGTCGATTTGATGTCCATACGCGCTAAAGATCCCTTTATTCTTTTTCTGAGATACTTTTAAAAATAAAGTACTACCTTTGCCTTCAATCAACTTTAGGGGTGCCTACCGGGCTGAGATAATACCCTCACAACCTGATGCTGTTTGGACAGCCGTAGGGAAAAGTTGGATGCCACTCCGTGTTGCCATCCCCTGAGTTGTTGGTTTGTTTTCAGTCATTTTCAATCCAAACAACATGCAACTGCAACCGCAAAAAGTGTGGCGCGATGTCCAGGCCATTCGTTCTTCCGCTCCGCTGATTCATAACATTACCAACTTTGTCGTCATGAACAATACCGCCAATGCCTTGCTGGCCATTGGGGCTTCGCCAGCCATGGTTCATGCCGTAGAAGAAGTGGAAGAATTTGTGTCGATTTCCAGCGCCTTGGTGATAAACATCGGTACCTTGGATAAAAACTTTGTAGCGGGTATGGAACTAGCCATGCGCAAAGCTGCCCAATTAAGCAAACCCATTGTGTTTGATCCGGTAGGAGTAGGGGCTACCACGTTTCGCAATCAGGTGAGTAGCCAATTGTTAAATGCGGCTGCACCGTCTGTCATTCGAGGGAATGCGTCCGAAATCATGGCTTTGGCGGGGTTGAATGCCCAAACCAAAGGCGTAGACAGCACCCAAGGTTCCGAAGCCGCCATTCAGGCTGCGCAATCGTTGAGTAGCCACTACGGATGTGTGGTTGTCATTAGCGGCGCTACCGATTACATCGTTTCGCAATCCAGACAGGCATCCGTTGCCAACGGCCATGCCTTAATGACCAAAGTGACCGGGATGGGCTGCTCCGCAACGGCTTTGGTAGGAGCGTTTGCCGCAGTTAACGACGATTTTTTTGAAGCCGCAACCCATGCCATGGCCGTGATGGGAATTGCCGGCGAAATAGCTGCCGAAAAACAAGCCGCTCCCGGAAGCCTGCAATTGAATTTCCTGGATGCGCTGTACCTCATCAACGAATCGGATATCCAAAAACGGTTAAAAGCGGAAATCAGTGAATAATAGGGTAGGTTTCCTCTTTGAAAAGATACTATTTTATTAAGTTGTTAGCTACTAGCTATTGGTTTTTAGCTAGTAACATTTTGAGGCGCAGTGCGCAGCACGAGCCAGTAAAAAATAGGATTGGCCTCTTTGCCTAGCGAGGAGCGGGCGGGCCATGCGGGCGGAAGCATTAGGCAAAGTGTCCTTTTTTGCCTCCTTTTTTGGACAAGCAAAAAAGGAGGAGAACGCAGGTAGAGAAATGGTTCGGACTAAAAACCAACTTAGATACCACCAATAGTTGACACAAAAAGTAAATCAGATTTAGCAAATGATTCAATCCAAAACGTACATTGTTTTCCAATAAGACTTAGTTTATGTCATTAAATACACCGTTGTATTTGGTCACCGATTCAGGAATTTGCCAACGTGCCAGTCACACCGTCGAATTTGTGGTAGAAGAAGCTTGTCGGGCCGGGGTTCGGTTGGTTCAACTTCGTGAAAAGAATCTGTCAACCAAGGAGTTTGTGATGCAAGCCCTTCGGGTACAAGTCGTTACACGAAAATACCAAGCCCTACTCATCATCAACGACCGGATTGACGTTGCCCTGGCCATTGAAGCCGATGGAGTTCACATCGGGCAGGAGGATATGCCTTACGCTCTGGCACGAAAATTACTGGGGTCTACCAAACTCATAGGTTTGTCAGTCAATAACCTGACCGAGTTACAGGAATCTGAGGCGATGGAAGGAGTTGACTACCTGGGCATTGCGACGGTATATGCGACGCCCACCAAAACCGATACCCAACGGGCATTGGGAGTAAGTGGCTTGGCAGAAATATGCCGCCAAACGGCATTGCCAACCTTTGCCATTGGTGGCATTCAGTTGTCCAATGTGCGGGAAGTGATGCAAGCCGGGGTAACGGGTGTAGCCGTGGTGTCGGCCATTTGCGGTGCCACTTCGCCGTATGATGCAACCATTCAACTTTTAGAACAAATCAACGCAGTATGAAAAAGTATGCACGCGCATTGACCATTGCCGGCTCGGATAGTGGCGGAGGGGCTGGTATTCAGGCTGATCTGAAAACGTTTTCTGCCTTGGGATGTTACGGCATGTCGGTGATTACCGCGCTGACGGCGCAGAATACCCAGCGGGTAACAGCCATTCATTCCGTTCCGCCCGATTTTATCGTTGCGCAACTCGAAGCTGTCTTGACGGATATTGGAACGGATGCGGTGAAAATAGGTATGCTGCATAGTTCTGAAATCATAAGGGTGGTGGCCGAAACCTTGCAAGGCTTTCGGGTCAAAAACATCGTGATTGATCCGGTAATGGTAGCCAAAAGCGGTGATAAGTTGTTGCAGGAAGAAGCCATCGAAAGCCTGAAAACGCATTTGCTTCCTTTAGCAACCGTGATTACGCCCAACTTACCCGAAGCCGAAGTGTTGATCGGTCAATCCATTGATTCACTGGATGCTATGAAGAAAGCCGTGGTGCAGCTAGCCCAGTTGACGCAAGGATATGTGTTACTAAAAGGTGGCCATCTGCACACAATAGAAAGTACCGATATTCTCTATCACTCACAAACCGACCGACTGCTTACTCTGACTTCGGAACGGATTGACACACCAAACTCACACGGAACGGGCTGCACACTGTCGTCGGCCATTGCCGCCGGACTTGCCCAAGGCTTGCCCATGGAAGAATCCGTTACGGAAGCCAAAAAATACTTGACTGACGCCTTGAAAGCGGGAGCCGACTACAAATTAGGTTCGGGGCATGGGCCAGTCCATCATTTCTTTTCCTTTTGGAAGTGAAATGAGCAGGTTTTTGCTTTTTTACAGATACTATTTTATACAACAATGACTTCATTTTCCGAACAAGTTTGGTCTTCAACTTTGCCCATATTCGAATCCATTTTGAAACAGTATTTCATTCGTGAATTGACGGTTGGTTCGCTGGAAAAAGCCAAGTTTCAGTACTACATTCAGCAGGATGCGCTGTACCTGGCCGATTTTGGCAAGGCGCTGGCATTGCTAGCGGTAAAGTCTGACAATCAAGAAGATATGTTGCAGTTCTTGCAGTTTGCCCAAGGAGCCATTGTCGTTGAAAAGGCCTTGCACGAAAACTATTTCCAGCAGTTTCAGATCACCGGAACCCCGCAAAAAGCCCCGGCTTGCTTTGCGTATACGCATTATTTGTTGTCAACTACGGCGTTGCAGCCGCTTGAAATCGGAGCCGCGGCGGTGTTGCCTTGTTTCTGGATTTATCGCGAAGTGGGGAAATACATCTGGAAAACGGCGACAGCTGCCAACAATCCATACCAGCAATGGATTGACACCTACGCCGGCGATGAGTTTGACGCGTTGGTTTCCAAAATGATTGAGATTACCAACCGGTTGGCTTCCCAGACAACGGAAGCCGTGCGAACCCAGATGCTGGCCGCTTATGCGTATTCGTCCCGCCTGGAGTGGCTGTTCTGGAACGATGCCTACACATTGGCAAAGTGGCAGCCGGAATAGGGGAGGTTTTTGGTTTTTGAGAAATACTATTTCGACTTTTAATTGCAAGTTGTATACGGATTAGGACATTGTTCATCAGCTTGTAACCAGCCTTCTTTGGGTTGACGTTTGTAATCAATTAATCTGAAATGTTGCGAGTTCAGAATTCAAGCTATCAAACTGCCTTTCAAAAAAGAGTTTAAAAAGTGGAAGTATATGGTTTTGATTCTTTATTTCATATACATCGGATTCTTCAATGTTTTGCTTAATTAATCCAAACAAAAATGAATTTTTCCTGAAATAAGTGAAACCTACAAGAAAAAGATAGTTGGTGCTATCACCTGCAATAGAAACCCATAGGCTTTTAGCATCCATTTCTGATTTTACTGAAATAGTAGCAGAGCAGCCATCTTGTATTTTGTTATATTCTTCCATTTGTTCTAACCATGGAAAAGCATTAAAGGCATCCCTGAAGCCATTGTAGTTGATGTTTCCTTTCTTATCAATTTTATCGTGAGGATAGCCAGCTAGTTGGATATTGTAGGTAAACATTCGATTGAGTTTTAAAAATGGAAGTTTTACTTTCAAGCAAATATAAATTAATTCCATAGTCTATTGCTTCATTGCCTGAGATTTGCTAATCTGGAATAGAATTCAACTTCCTCCAACATGATTCCGCACATTCGGCAGCAATACAACCAACACTTTACAGAGGCAAAGTACCAGCAATTTCTGGCGAACCTGAACCAAGCCTTTTCGTATTCCATTCCGTTTCGGGTGGCCGAAACGCCGGTGTTTATTCCCCGTTCTTTTCTGGACGAATTGCAACAGGCTTCCGAAGATATATTGACCGTCTTGACGCGGCCCGATTACAAGCAACTGTCCGAAGCAGCCATTCCGCCCAATTTATATGTGCCCAACGAAGACGATCATACGTTATTCCTGGCGTTGGACTTTGCCGTGTGCACCGACGAAACTGGAAAGTTGATTCCGCAATTGATTGAATTGCAAGGCTTTCCGTCGTTATTTGGATTCGAAGACTGGGTTGCCCATAAATACCGACAGCATTTTTACGTGCCCGAAAACGTTTCGCATCTGACCCAGGGATACGACTCGGCCACGTATTGGGACCGGTTTCGAAAACTCTTGCTGGGTGCCCATGCTCCCGAAAATGTGATCTTGCTGGAAATAGAGCCGCACAAACAAAACACCGCCATCGATTTCTGGATTACCGAGCAAAATACGGGAGTGAAACCCGTGTGTATCAGCGAAATCATTCGGGAAGGACGGCAATTGTATTACCTGCGCGACGGGGTAAAAACGCCCGTTTACAGGATTTACAACCGGGTGATATTTGACGAATTGCTGCGCCGTGAGGATTTGCCTCGTCAGTTTAACCTGACCGAAGATGTGGATGTGGAATGGGCCGGGCATCCCAACTGGTTTTTCCGCATTAGCAAGTACACTATGCCGTTTTTGCAAAGCAAATACGTGCCCGAATGCCGATTTCTCTCTGACTATGAAGCGTTTCCAAAGGATCTGGAAAATTATGTTCTCAAGCCATTGTTTTCGTTTTCGGGCCAAGGCGTAAAATTCCACGTCACTCAAGCGGATCTGGATGAAATTCCGACTGAAGAACGGAAAAATTACCTGTTACAGCGCAAAGTCAAGTACGAACCGGTATTGCAAGCTCCGGATGGGAAAGTGAAAGTGGAAATTCGATTGCTTTTTTTCTGGGAAAATGGCTTACCCAGACCCGAACTGATGCTGAACTTGGTCCGGTTGAGCCGGGGCGAAATGATTGGTGTCAAATACAACAAAGACAAAACCTGGGTAGGAGGGACAGTTGGCTTTTTTGAGCCCTAGGAAATAGTATGTTTTATATCTCGAAAACCTCGTGATCGATACCTTTGGTAAATTAAGTGCACATATACCAGGATATAGAGTGATCTCCTGTTCATTAAACAGGAAAAGATTCTAGAAATTAATAGAGCTGGCTACAAAAGATGGTAAGAAGAATATGGATGTTAATTTTTATTTGATTGACTGGTCAAAAGTAGAAGAGAAAATATTCTACAAGGATTTTTCTGACTATATGAGCCAGAATCCCAATGGCGAATATAACTTTAAAAAACCAGCTGAGACCAATTGGATCGAATATGTGCCCACAGAAGCAGATTGGTACCATTATGTCGATTCTCCATCACAGTGGAAAAGCTCTAATCCTCTTCCTTTGTCTATGAGAAAATGGGATAACTCATTCGAATCTTCCAGTTGTTTTGGTGTGAGCCGGTTGAAGTTACCTACCTATATTCATGATGAATTTATCTATTTGTTGGAGTTAATGTTTTATCCTAGATTTGATTATTTATTTTCGGATTACCGGGAGGAATTTCTGGATCTCCAAAAGATTCAACACAAAATCATTAGCCCTACACGTATAGCATCTGTACTGGCATTATGGAAAAGTAGGGATTATTTAGCACTCTTGCAACCAGTCTACCAACAGCCAGAAAGTAATAAGGAAATCACTGATTTTGAGAAATTTACCGAATATGTACTGGCTTGGCTTGACTTGTTCGAAAGAGCCTATGTAAAACCCGGCTGGGGAATTCTGGTTTATTTCTAAAAGAAGTAAATGCTTGTTTGCATTAAAAAATAGTATCTCCCCTAACTTAAAAACCGCGCCTTCAATTCCGGGGTAGGCATCATGCAACTTTCCTGAATGCCAAACCAACGGTAGCGGTTTTTGGCTATGGTGCGGTACACAAAATCGCGGATGGGTTTGGGGACAATAATAAACGCATACAACCACGACCAAGCGCCGGGCAACTGACGGGTTACCCGCAAAGCTGCGGTGGATTCGGTATAAAATTTCTCACCTTCTACTAAAACAAACGAATCGAATTTTTCGGTAGGCAGCTGAAACCGTTGTAACAACGATTGGCCTGCTTCGGATTGTAGCGAAGCAAATTTAAATGCCTGCCGTGTATCCCGCTCAATGACAAACTGGACGGCTCCGTTGCACAGATTACACACGCCATCAAAAAGTAAAATCCGTTCCATCCAGATCAAAAGTTTAAAATAGGCTCTTATCTCTGAACACAAAATTGGCTAGAAATATTCAATGCAACCGATTGCATAACTTATTTTTTCATTTTACTTTTGAAAAATTATACTTATTGAAGATGAAATAGCATCTGTATAAGGCGGGGTTTTGAAGAACAGGAAGATACTATTTTCCGGGAATGCGTGCCCACTTAAAAATTGATGCTGAAATATTCGGTAAATCCGAGTCCACATAGGCTATTCTAACATAAGAACACCTGCTTACCCTGAATCCCATGGAAAACGAAAAAACATCACCCTCCAGTCGGCGCGATTTCCTGAAAAAATCAGCCTTGGCCGTAAGCTCCCTGGCCATCCCAACCATTGTTCCCGCTTCGGTATTCGGAGCCAATGCACCCAGCAACCGCATCACGGTTGGTGCCATTGGAACGGGCCGTATTTCGCGCGGACACGATATGCCCAATGTCTTGAAATACGATCATGCCCAGATCATCTCGGTGTGCGACTTGGATACAAAACGGGTGCAGGACGCAAAAAAACTGGTGGAAGACTTCTATGCAGGCAAGCAGAAAGACGGAAAATTTACCGGAGTGAAAACCTACGGCGATTACCGGGAACTGTTGCTTAACAAAGACATTGATGCCGTAATTGTCTCCACACCAGACCATTGGCATTCGCAGATTGCGATGGAAGCCGTGCTGGCGGGCAAGGATGTGTATTTGCAAAAACCGTTTTCCCTGACCATTGCCGAAGGCCGGGCACTAAGCGATGCCGTGAAGCAAACCAAGCGTATTCTGCAAATTGGCAGCCAGCAACGGTCGGCTAATCCCTGGCCGCATTTCAAGAAGGCATGTGAATTGGTACGCAATGGACGTATCGGTAAGTTACAGACCATTTACATCGGATTGCCCGGCGATCCGGGCGGTGAAGAGGAGCCTGAAATGCCTATTCCAAAAAACCTGAATTACGATATGTGGCTCGGTTCCACACCCAATGTATACTATACCGAAAAACGCGTGCATCCGCAAAACGACTATTCCCGTCCGGGTTGGCTGCGTTGCGAGCAGTTTGGGGCCGGAATGATTACCGGTTGGGGTGCCCACCACATTGACATTGCCCATTGGGGCATGGGAACCGAATTGAGCGGTCCCATTGAAATCGAAGCTAAAGCCGAGTTCCCGTCGCATGGCCTTTGGAATGTACACGGTCGCTTTGATGCCACCGCCAAATATGCCAACGGTGTCACGGTGATTATGGGTGGGGACAATCCGAACGGAGTGAAGTTTGTCGGTTCAGACGGCTGGATTTTTGTAACGCGCGGCTCCGAAGTGACTTCCAGTGACCCAGGAAGTAACAAAGCGGAAAAACCGTTGGTGGCGAGTGATCCGAAATTACTTGATTCAGTGATTGGGGACAAAGAGATCAAATTGTATTACAGCCCCGACCAGCACGGCAACTGGCTCGACTGCATCAAAACCCGCAAAGAACCCATTGCACCCGCCGAAATCGGCCATCGGTCTACCTCGGCATGTTTGCTGGTGCACACGGCCATGAAACTGAATCGGAAACTGAACTGGAATCCCGAAAAAGAGCTATTTGTCAACGACGAAGCCGCCAATGCCACCATTGCCCGTCCGCAACGCAAGCCATACGGAACCAATTACGTCAAGCAAAAAGTGAAAGGATAGTTCAGAGAGTGAGAGATTTTGCCGTTTAAAAAGATACTATTTTAGTCAAGTTACGGAACAGGAACTTTTAGATTTTCAATTAAATAGACATTCTCCGATTAGCGGAGCTACAAAACCTCATCCCTAAATCCCAGCCGCACAACTCTGGCCCATCAAACTTTCGTTTGATGTCCTCCTTCTGAGAAGGGACTTTTCGATGCGCGAAACCAAATACCCCTCTCTGTAAGAGAGTCTGCCTGTCGGCAGATAGGGGCTGGAGGTGAGGTTTTTAAACTTCACTTCAATCGCGAAAGGTCGTGTAGGTGCGTTGGCCTCTTGCGCCAGCGAGGTTGGCGTTGGCCTTTTTGCGGGCAGAAGCATTGGCGCAAGTGTCTTTTTTTGGTTCCTTTTTTGGACAAGCAAAAAAGGAACAGGTGTTTAGGAAGAAAAATGTGAAAGCTTTGGAAATAAACTTAGCACAACACATAACCTGGATTAAGTAGAGACACAAAAGATGATAGGAAAAAGACAATCCTTTGAAAATTAGCAGTTTAGAGTCCAATAAAGTGCACTTTTATTTGTCACACTACTGTTTTCTATGCATAGATACCTTCTGATTCCTATTTTCTTGCTGCTTTGTCTGGTAAGTTTGGCGCAAACCAAACGCCAGAAAACAGCCAAGCAAATTTTACTTTTTACTAAGACCGCACCGGGCAGTTACCGCCACGAATCCATTGGACCGGGCAAACTGGCGGTTTGGAAGCTTTGCCAGGAGAACGGAATTGCGATCGATAGCACCGAAAATTCGGCTCTTTTTACCGATGCCAATCTGAAGAAATACGATGCCATTGTATTTCTCAGTGCCAATCAGGATGTATTCAATGCCGAGCAGGAGCAGGCTTTTCAACGCTACATTCGGGCGGGAGGCGGTTTTGCGGGCATTCACGCTGCCTCAGGTGTAGAACGCGAATGGCCCTGGTATGCTCAGCTGCTCGGGGGGGCGTTTGTCTGGCATACGCCGCAGCAAGACGCCATTATTGAAATTGCAGATGCCAACCATCCTTCCACCAAGGAGTTACCCAAACGTTGGCAACGTTACGACGAATGGTATTTTTTCCGAGACATGAATCCCAATATCCACGTAGTGGCAACATTGGATACGACTACGTTCAAGAGTGATCGGCACACGGCACATTATCCGTATGCGTGGTATCATGAGTTTGAGGGCGGACGGTCATGGTACACAGCGGGTGGGCACAACGCTTCCGATTTTGCCGATCCTGTGTTTTTAAAACATATTTTGGGCGGCATTCAATACGCCATTGGTGAGAAGAAAAGGTAATGGCAAAATGCAAAAGTGCTGGTTTTCGACTTTGAAAAGATACTATTTTTTATATAACCAGTAGGTTCTGCAAAAGAAGTACGATGACCTCTCTTTGGTGGAGGTTCACCCAGGTCTGTGGCACACAGACCGGAAACGTAGTTGTTCTGTGTGCCACAGACCAAGGAAATACGCGTAGAAGAATGAAAATTAAAAATTAAAGTATTTGTTGATAACTATTTAGAAATCAAACCATTGAAGTAGTTTATGAAAATTACCGATGCCAAAGTCTTTGTTTGTTCACCCGGAAGAAATTTTGTCACCCTGAAAATATACACCGACCAAGGCGTTTTTGGACTAGGCGATGCTACTCTGAATGGCCGTGAAAAGTCAGTAGTTTCGTACCTGGAAGATTACTGCATTCCGTGCCTGATTGGTCGTGATCCTTTCCAGATTGAAGACATCTGGCAGTACTTTTACAAAGGAGTCTATTGGAGGCGCGGACCCGTTACCATGTCGGCCATTGCGGCGATTGACATGGCCCTGTGGGACATCAAAGGAAAAGCACTGAACACACCCGTTTACAATTTGCTGGGCGGCAAAAGCAGGGAGTCGGTCATGGTGTATTGCCATTCGTACGGCGCTGACATAGAAGCCACTATCGACAATGTAGGCGAATACCTGCAACAAGGTTACCAGGCCGTGCGGGCCCAAAGCGGCATTCCCGGTTTGGGCAGTACCTATGGCGTTGCCAAAGGCAAAACCTACGAACCGGCCACCCGCGGAATGCCCGTGGAGCACGCCTGGTCTACCGAAAAATACCTCAATTTTACTCCCAAACTGTTCCAGCGGATTCGCGAAGTACACGGCGATGATTTTCATCTGCTGCATGACTGCCATCACCGCTTAACGCCCATCGAAGCGGCTCGATTAGGAAAAGAAGTGGAGCCGTATCATCTGTTTTGGCTCGAAGACACCGTTCCTGCAGAGTTGCAGGAAGGTTTCCGGCTGATTCGTCAGCACACCACCACGCCGCTGGCCGTAGGAGAGGTGTTTAACACTGTTTACGATTATACAACCCTCATCACCGAGCAGTTGATCGACTACATTCGCATGTCCATCGTGCGGGGCGGTGGCATTACGCCTATGCAAAAACTGGCGGCACTTGCCTCTATTTACCATGTGAAAACAGGTTTTCATGGAGCTTCCGATTTGTCACCCATTACCATGGCGGCGGCTTTGCATTTTGACCTGGCTATCAATAACTTTGGGATTCAGGAATACATGAAACACCCCGAAGAAGCCAACGAAGTGTTTCCGCATGCGTATAGTTTTGAAAATGGATTCATGTATCCCGGCGATGAGCCCGGCCTGGGAGTAGATTTCCGGGAAGACCTGGTTGCGAAATACCCGTACCAGCGGGCTTATTTGCCGATTAATCGCAAACTCGACGGTACCCTGACCGATTGGTAATAAATAGCTAATAGCTTTTAGCTATTAGTAGTTGGCAATGAGATTGTTTCGGATGTATGGATAGGGTTGTCTTTTCGCAGAAACCTTCGCGCAAACTAGCGGCATTTCCATTCGGGTACACTGCTGTATTTGTGCGAATATCTCTGCGAGAGGACAGAGGAAATAGTATCTCTAGAAAAGGCAAAATCTACCTGATTTTTAATCCTAAACAGTCACTATGTGAGTACAATTGATAAACAAATCACTTCTCAGCATAATGTTTCAGCGTAACACTTTGATTGCCTTTGGCTTATTTTTAACGGTTGCTGCCTGTACTTCCACCTCTGATAAAAAGGAAGAAACTTCTCGCAAATCCATTCAACTGATCACCCTTGACCCGGGGCATTTTCATGCGGCACTGGTTCAAAAGTCCATGTATCCCGATGTGGATTCGGTGGTGCATGTGTACGCTCCGGCCGGAATGGATCTGGATGAACACCTGAAGCGAATCGAAGCGTACAATACCCGTCCCAAAAGCCCCACCCACTGGCAGGAAACGGTTTACCAGAATGCCGATTTCCTGGAAAAGATGCTGGCCGATAAACCCGGCAATGTGGTGGTACTGTCCGGCAACAACCGCTATAAAACCGAGTACATTCAAAAGTCGGTCAATGCTAAACTCAATGTACTGGCCGACAAACCAATGTGTATTGATTCGGTAGGTTTTGAAAAACTGAAAGTTACGTTTGAGTCTGCCAAAGCCAATAACGTGTTGTTGTACGACATCATGACCGAACGGTCGGAGATTACGACTATTCTGCAAAAGGAATTGTCGCAGATACCCGAGATTTTCGGTCAATTGCAGAAAGGAACGCCGACGAATCCGGCTGTGACAAAAGAGAGTGTGCATTATTTTTACAAGTTTGTGTCCGGCAAGCCGCTGAAGCGTCCTGCGTGGTTTATGGACGTGGCCCAGCAAGGCGAAGGTCTGGTGGATGTGACGACGCATCTGGTGGATTTGGTGCAGTGGGAATGCTTTCCGGAACAAACGCTGGATTACACCAGAGATGTGACGATCACTTCGGCGAGGCGCTGGTCGACGCCCATGACGCGCAGCCAGTTCAGTGAGATAACCCAACTAGCTCAGTTTCCGGATTATCTGCAAAAAAATCTGGAAAAAGACAGCATCCTCAACGTATTTTCCAATGGCGAAATCAATTACCAACTCAAAGGCGTGCACGCCAAAGTTTCGGTCATCTGGAATTACAAGGCTCCCGAAGGCGGTGGCGATACGCATTATTCCATCATGCGGGGCACGGTAGCCAATTTGGAAATCAAGCAAGGAGCGGAACAAAACTACAAACCTGAACTGTATATCAAGCCCTTGCAAAATAACTCGGCCTACGAAAAAGCCTTAACCGATGCCTTTGCCGCAATTCAGAAGAAGTTTGCGGGTGTAGAGCTCAAAAAGCTGAAAGATGGCTGGCAGGTAGTGATTCCCGAAACGTACCGCAATGGACACGAAGCGTACTTTGCCCAAGTGATGGAGCGATTCTTAGGCTACCTCAAAGCCGGAAAACTACCTGAATGGGAAGTGCCCAATATGCTGACTAAGTACTACACCACCACTAAGGCGTTGCAGGTGGCTGGGAAGTAGGGCATAGCGCAGACGTTGGCTTTCTGCTATTTCAACAAAAGAGCGGTAGATTCGGCTTTAGTCGAATTTAGCAACTCTACTTGAAAGTAACTATGGTTACTGAAAACAACCCTTCGGCTTTAGCCGAATCTACCAGGGTTTTCGCTTTTCAAAACATACTATTTCTGACCGAATGTGAAATAAGTGCCAATGCCAAATGAAAGTGTTGTTTATTGAATTTTATGTTTTTGATTGTCAGTATCTTAGCTTTACTCGTTCCTCTTTTTTCTTTTGCTTCTTTATATGCATGTCTATACACACTTTTCTTTAAATAGTATAGCATTTTGTTTGATTCGTGTTAACGGTATGCCTGTATTGTGTTGTATCTTTGTGCCATGAATCAGAGGAACGAGAACGCATCTGGAAAAAAATCCTATTTGATTTTGATACTAGGCCTGCTTTCTGCCGTCGGGCCTTTTTCCATTGATATGTATTTGCCAGCTTTTCCGGCCATTGCCAAAAGCTTAGACACCACAGTGGCCCAGGTAATGTTTTCATTATCCAGCTTTTTTGTGGGTATTTCCGTTGGACAAATGGTTTACGGACCATTGCTCGAACGGTACGGACGTAAAAAACCGCTTTACGTTGGCCTTATCATTTACTTAATCGCCTCCATTGGTTGTGCGTTGGCAACTTCAGTTGAAGCCTTAATTGTCTTCCGGCTTTTGCAAGCCCTGGGCGGGTGCGTGGGATTGGTTGCCTCACGAGCCATTGTACGCGATTTGTTTGAAGTGCATGAAAACGCCAAAATCTTTTCGTTGCTGATGCTGGTGGTTGCCGTTTCGCCCATCATTGCCCCAACGGTAGGAGGCTATGTGACGGCCGTATTGGGCTGGCGTTGGGTGTTTGGTATTTTACTGATTATCAACTTGATCATTCTGGCGGGAGTGCACTTTTTGCTTCCTGAAAGCAAAGAACCTGACCCAACGTTTTCGTTACGGGCAGGAGCCATTACCAGAAATTTCCTGGAAATACTGAAGCATCCGCAGTTTTACACGTTTGCTCTGACGGGGGCCATTGCGTATGCCGGTTTGTGTGCCTACATCAGCGGATCGCCGCATGTGTTTATGGAGATTTTCAAGGTAAGCGAAAGAGAATACGGGTGGATATTTGCTATCATTGCCATCGGAATCATCAGTGCCAGTCAGGTCAATAGCCGATTGGTCAACCGCTATTCCAGCGAGCAGATTGTCAAAGTGGCGTGCCTGAGCCAAAGTTTGATCGGATTGACACTGGCTTTACTGACTTATCTGGGTTATAGTGAGTTGTACCTGACCATCCTGTTGATTTTCCTGTTTTTGTGTTGCCAGGGCTTGTTGTTTCCCAATGCATCGGCTTTGTCGCTGGCACCGTTTGGGCACAAGGCAGGCAGTGCTTCGGCTTTGATGGGAGCCTTGCAAATGAGTGTAGGAGCGTGTGCGTCAGCGGTGGTGAGTTTGTTGCAAAATTCCACGCCGTTACCGATGGTTGGCACCATGGCCTTGTGTTCGGTGATGGCATTTCTGGTTTTTCTGGAAGGACGCAAACTAATTGCCAACGCAAACACACCGGTAGCCAAAAGCATTTGAAAGAGCGAAAATAGTATGTTTTCAAAAAGAAAAACCTCTTCCCTACGAAGAGGTTTTTCTTTTTACATTGTCGAATCGTTTTAATTTTTCTTCTCTTTTAAAATCCAGATCGGAGCTGTGCTACGTAGGTTTGCCGATTATCTCGGTTTTTTACTATAAAATTTTTAGACCTATGCTTAGCCCAAACAAGTTTTGTACGCTTCTTGTACTAGCACTGCTATGTGTATTTTTTCAATCCTGTAAGGAAGAGACAGCCAAACCGAATGTGATAAAACCAGATGTGGTTTTTTATGGTCTTTCGGCAACCAACCAGCTATCAGCTTTTAATGCAATGAACCCCGGTTCTCCTACGAATACGGTAAGTGTCACGGGCTTGGTTGATGGTGAGAAAATCCTGGCCATTGATTTTCGACCGGCAACGGGGCAATTGTATGGTTTGGGAAGTTCAAGTCGATTGTATGTAATTGATTATGCTACAGGTACCGCACGGTCGGTTGCCACTTCTTCGTTTTCTCCCGCTCTTTCCGGAAACGTTGCTGGTTTTGATTTCAATCCAACCGTTGATCGGATTCGAGTAGTAACTTCCGACGGACAAAACCTGCGACTGAATCCGGAGACTGGAATGGTGGCCGCTACTGATAAAACCATAACAGGTGTGTCGGGAGCCGCAATTACATCCGTTGCATACAATGCAAATAAAGCTGGCGCATCTGCCACCACACTTTTTGATATAGACGTAACAACTCAGAAGTTATATAAACAAGATCCACCCAATGATGGCGTTTTAGTTGAAATTGGTGGATTAGGAGTTTCTCCGACAGCAGAAAGCGGTTTTGATATTTCGCCTAATGACATTGCGCTGGCCGCATTAACTGTAAATGGAAACTCAGGCTTGTATCAGATTGATTTGAGTACGGGAAAAGCAACAGAGTTAGGCACGTTTTCTTTATCTATTGTAGGCATTGCCATTCCTTCTGATCCTGTGGCATTTGCCGTAGACGATGTAAACAACCTGCTTGTTTTTAATCCAACCAAGCCAGAACCTGTGTCAAAAGCCATTACGGGACTTCAGAATGGGGAAACCATTGTTGGTTTGGATTTCCGTCCAGTGAATGGACAGTTGTATGGTTTGGGAAGTTCCAGTCGGTTGTATACGCTCAATTCTGCTTCCGGCGCGGCAACCATGGTGGGCACGCTACCTTTTACGACACCTCTTTCGGGTACTGCATTCGGCTTTGATTTTAATCCAACTGTTGACCGGATTCGGGTTATCAGCAATACAGGGCAAAATTTGCGTTTGCATCCACAAACTGGATTAATCGCAGCTGTTGACAAAAACTTGAATCCTGCTACAACCGGCATTAGTGGAGGGGCGTACACAAATAATTTTGCAGGAGCAACCACAACCACTTTGTATGATATTGATAGTGAAACGGATAAACTATACAAGCAAGATCCACCCAATGATGGAGTGCTGGTAGAAGTTGGGAACTTAGGTGTCAACGCTGAAGCCGCCAATGGATTTGATATTGGCAGCAAAAGCGGAGTGGCGTATGCTATCTTGACGGTGGGTAGTGCGACAAAAATATATACCATTAACTTGTCGAATGGCACGGCTACAGCGGGGGCTGATTTCCCGAAAGCTGTGAAAGCGATGACCCTTGGCTTGGGTTTTTAAAGGAACGTAAAAACGAAAAGCCTCGCTTGCAAGCGAGGCTTTTTCATTTTTGAAACATACTATTTTGTTCTGCTTTTAATATCTGCGTAATCGCGTTGCGGCTGGCCCACGTAAATCTGCCGTGGACGACCAATCGGTTCTTTACCTTCGCGCATTTCCTTCCACTGGGCAATCCAGCCGGGCAAACGGCCCAATGCAAACATTACCGTAAACATATTGGTTGGAATCCCCAAGGCGCGGTAAATGATGCCCGAATAGAAATCTACGTTTGGATAGAGCTTGCGTTCCACAAAATACGGATCGGTCAGGGCTGATTCTTCCAGTTCCTTGGCAATGTCCAATACCGGATCATTGATACCTAGTGCACTCAACACCTGATCGGCTGCTTTCTTAATGATCTTGGCACGAGGGTCAAAGTTTTTGTACACGCGGTGACCAAACCCGAACAAACGGAAACCAGTTGTTTTGGCGTTTTTAGCCATTTCGATGTATTTCTTCACATCGCCACCGTCTTTCTTGATTTCTTCCAGCATTTCAATCACTTCCTGGTTGGCACCCCCGTGCAGCGGTCCCCATAAAGCGTTGATACCCGCCGAAATGGAAGAATACAAGCTCGCATGCGACGAACCCACCAAACGCACCGTAGAGGTAGAGCAGTTTTGCTCGTGGTCGGCATGCAGAATCAATAAGGTGTTCAGGGCATTTTCCACAATCGGATTTACTTCATACGGTTCTACCGGCAAAGCAAACATCATGTGCATGAAGTTTGCACAATAGCTCAGGCGGTTCTGAGGATAGTTTACCGGATGACCCATGTTATTTTTATACGCCCAGGCCGCAATGGTAGGCAATTTGGCCATCAGGCGAACAATAGACAAACGTTCTTGCTCGGGTGTCAGGTTGCCCATCGAATCGGGGTAAAAGGCGGTCAGGGAACAAACCAAGGCCGACAACAGACCCATCGGGTGGGAATTAACCGGAAAACCGTCGAAGATTTTGCGCATATCTTCATTTACCAGCGTATGAACTTTAATTTCGTTGGTAAAGGCATCCAATTCGGATTGTGTTGGCAACTCGCCATAAATCAACAGATATGCTACTTCCAGAAACGAAGACTGCTCAGCCAACTGCTCGATAGGATAACCGCGATACCGTAAAATCCCTTCTTCACCATCCAGAAACGTAATCGCACTTTTGGTAGCACCCGTATTTTTGTATCCGCTATCCAAGGTAATGTAACCGCTCTGGTCACGCAGCTTTTGGATATCCAATGCTTTTTCGTGTTCCGAGCCTTCGACGATGGGGAGTTGATACGTGCTGCCGTTTACTTGTAATTCTGCAACGTTTGACATAAATGTAATAAGCTAAGCAAGTTGAGTAAATTATTTTGTATGGAAACTACGGCTAAAGTAAAATTCACATGCCCAAATGTAAAGCAAAAATCAATATGTGTCACAAAGAAAAATACATAAAAATCGTACGTGAGTGAAAATTTACGTTCCCGCTTCAAATGGTAATAATGAAATAATAGCTTTTTAATGTACTAAACCCGCAGGAAGCCTGCACTCAGCCCGAGAGCAAATTTCTAAGCACCGTTTGGGGCATTTTGCCAAATATTTGTGTTTTGCAGCGACGATTCCCGAATAATTAATTCGGAACGGAGGATAATGGTATTGGTGGCCGTAATGCTCGATTGTCCCTGCAAATGGTGGATTAGACTTTGAGCCGCCAGTTTACCCATTTCGTAGCCGGGATAGTCGATAGTGGTGAGTTTCGGGTCTACTACCTGTGCCAACATGTCGTTGTTAAAACCCACCACTTTTAGATCATGCGGAATGCGAATCCCGGCTTGCTTGAGTGCCCCAATGCAACTGACCGCACACCCGTCGTTTGTGACAAAAAGGCCATCGGCGGTGGGGAAGTGTTGCCGGATTTCCTGTGCTGTTTCCACACCCGATTCCGGTGTCAGGTCGGTTACCATCACCCACGATTCATCCAGGGCCATGCCTTGTTTGGCCAATGCCAGTTGGTAACCCTTGTAGCGGTCGGCATACACATTTCGTTGCAGATTGCCCGTTACATGCACAATCCGCCGACAGCCTTGCTCAATCAGGTGCATCGTAGCCTCATACCCGGCCTGCACATTGTCAATCACAATGGAAGTGCATTTTTTGTGTGCCATGACCCGGTCGAAGAACAAGACCGGAATGTTTTTCTGAATAAAAGGCTCAATGTGGCTCAACGAATCGGTGTCAAACGCCAGCGAAATCAGCAGTCCGTCCACACGGCTGTTGAACATGGTTTGGGCGTTGGCTTTCTCTTTGGCAAATGACTCCAGCGACTGAGTGATGATCAGGTTATACGAAGCTTCGTTAGCTACTTTCTCCATTCCCGCCAGCACCGTTGACATGAAATAACTGTTTAACCGGGGTACGATCACACCCAGCGTATGGGTTTGCTTGCGACGCAGGTTACTGGCAAACCGGTTGGCACGGTAGCCCATGGCGCGGGCGGTATTGGCAATGGTGGTTTTGGTTTCACTGTTAATGGCCGGATGGTCGTTCAATGCCCGGCTTACGGTTGCTGGTGACAAACTAAGCTTTTGGGCAATGTCGTATATGGTGACTTCTTTTTCCATGAACTGTAAACTCGGTGGTTTTCGGTTGTGTAAAGATACTATTTTATGCAACCGATTGTCCGTTAGGTAAATTTTTATGAAAAAACATTATATGTCTTTCTTACAATTAATAGTTGGTTGTTCTTTGAATAAAGAATTTTTTTGATGAAAAAATACAAAATTTTGTGAGTAAATTTAAAAAGACTCGTCTAAAAGAATTGTTGTAATCGGTTGCAATTTTAAAATTTATTAAGAAATTTATACAGCCAAAACGCATTCCCGTGCTATTGGTAAACCTGAAAAAATCACTTCATCTAGCCGTAATCCTGTATGAAACCAATACTCTTTCTTCTCCATTGAGCATCCATTCCTGATCTACATGAAGGGACTGTTTTTGGTGTTACTTTCACCATTCCTTATTCTTTCCCATTCTGTTTGAAGGCAGGTTTTTACTACTCAAAAGATAGTATTTAAGTGCTCTGCATTCAAAATAAAACCCAACACGTGCAGCGTCTCTGTTTATCGTAAAAATTAAGTGTTAAAAAAACAATTATTTGTTGTGTATCTCTTAAAAAGCGTGTAAACTAGCTGCTGTATTTAGGATTTAAGCTGGTTTAGTTTGTATTTATTCAACTCGGTAAAACTAAAGTGGATATGAAAAAAAACTTGACTATTCTTTTATTCTGGACTTGCATTCTGATTCAGGCACAGAACCTGATCGGAAACGGTGGTTTTGAGAACGGACTGAACCAGTGGTTTACACAGGCTTCAGACGGTACGAATGCTTCTTTTTCTATTGTTACCGATGACGTAACCGAAGGTTTACGCGCATTGAAGGTAGATGTGATCACTCCCGGTGCCAACCCCTGGAACGTGCAGGCCATCAATGATGCCTGGGCTTCGGAATCCGGTAAAACCTACACATTATCCTTTTATGCCAAAGCAACTGCCGCCAGTAGCCAGTTTAAAGTCATTCAGCAGAATACTACCTATGCAGAACAGATCATCAGCCCTACTACCAGCTGGCAAAAATACGAATGGACTTTCACGGCTCAGGAAGCCGCCTTGGAGCTGAAGTTTCATTTTCCTGCCGCCGGAACCTTCTTTATTGACAATATCAGTATTCCAAAGCTCTCTACCGAAAACGATCCGATTGTTGTACAGGCCGAATCCGGCAGCATTCCGGCTTCCGACCCGCCTGTTTTTGCCGTACTGGACGAGGCCAATACCCGTTTTGTTCAGGTGCGGGAAGACGTGGCCGGTTCCCAGAATCCAGGCACTGACAGCCGGGTGATTACCTATTCGGTGACATTTCCGGCAGCGGGCACCTATGAACTTTATGCCCGGGTGCGGGTAGGGGCAGGTGCCTTCAATGACGATAGCTTTTATTATGGAAACGGATTCGGCGCCAAATCTGCCACCAATGCCGATGACTGGGTCACGGTCAATGGGCTCAGTCCGGTAGGGCATACCGCAACCACGGATGTAGTTACCGGTGCGGGTACGGCTTCTGCTAATGTATGGAAGTGGATAAATTTATCGAAGTTTGGAGGAGGTGAAACCCCGATTTCATTTTCTGTAACCGCGGGTGATCTGACACGGGTATTTCAGATTGGCAGCCGTGAAAACGGATTAGACATTGATAAACTGGTATTTGGACCTGCCGGTGTGTTTTTTACAGTGGCCAACCTGGACAACGGGCAGGCCGGAACTACCGTGCCGCCACCGCCGCCATTCACACCTGTCGGACCGCCGTTGGCAACTGGGAAGCCCAAATTTCTGGGTGGCGTTTACAGTGTACCGCAACGCCCCAATTTTACAGCCTACTGGAACCAGGTTACGCCGGAAAACTCGGGTAAGTGGGGTTCGGTGGAATCCGTACGCGATGTAATGAACTGGACTGAACTCGATGAGGCGTACAATCTGGCAAAGACCAATGGGTTTCCGTTTCGTTTTCACGTTCTGATCTGGGGGAATCAGCAACCTGCCTGGATTGAAAGCCTGCCACCGGCTGAGCAACTGGAAGAAATCAAAGAATGGTTTGCGGCAGTAGCCGAACGCTACCCGGCCATCGATTTTATCGAAGTCGTTAACGAACCCACCAACGATCCGCCCAATCAGCCGGGAAATGGCGGCGGAAACTACCTGGAAGCTTTGGGTGGAAACGGCGCTACCGGCTGGGATTGGGTGCTCAATTCCTTCCGGCTGGCACGGCAGTATTTCCCGGCTACCACCAAGCTGATGATCAATGATTACAATGTGGAAAACAACCCCGTCAATGCACAACGCTACATGACTATCATCAATCTGCTCAAAGCCGAAAATCTGATTGATATTGTGGGCATGCAGGGACATGCGTTTTCGACACGCATTCCATCCGCTGACCTGAAAGCAAATCTGGATTTCATTGCTTCAGCCGGGTTGCCTATTCAAATCACGGAACTGGATATTGACGGCCCTACCGACCAGGTACAATTGGATGATTACAAGCGTATTTTTCCGGTTTTCTGGGAACATCCATCCGTAATGGGGATTACATTGTGGGGGTATCGTCCTGGACATTGGCGTACGGCGCAAGGGGCTTTCCTGGCATTGGATAACGGTGCCGAGAAGCCAGCCCTGGTTTGGCTGAAAGGCTATGTGCGTAACCATGCGCCTGTGATCGTTCCCAATCAGGTACTGAATGTCAGTGAAAAAGCCAGCACTGGTGCGGTAATCGGCCAGGTGCAGGCCACCGATGCCGACACAAATACAACCTTCCAGAACTGGCAAGTAATTGGGGGAACCGGAGCTTCCGTTTTTACGGTGAATGGATCTACCGGACAAGTTACACTGGCGACTGATTCGGTACTGAATTATGAAACAACCCAACAGTTTACCCTGATTGTAACCGTTAGGGATGAGTACACGAGCAGTAGTGCTGATACCGTTGTCATTGCCGTAACCAATGTAAACGAAGCGCCGATGGCCCGTATTTCGGCAACTCCACTGGAAGGATTTGCGCCCCATCCGGTAAACTTTACGGCTGCGAGTTCTTCCGACCCGGACCTGAATGATCTGCTTACATACACCTGGAATTTTGGGGATGGGGGTACTGCTACCGGAGTGGCTACAACCTATACGTACAATCGTCCGGGAGTCTATCTGGCTTCGGTCATTGTGCGTGACTCACTCGGGCTGGCCGATACGGCAACCGTCTCGATCACGGTAAAACAGGGACTGAAAGTACAGTACAAGGTACGCCAGAACGAAAACCAAGCAACTGACAATCACGTACGGCCCTTCTTTCAGCTGGTCAATACCGGCGACAAAGCCGTGCCTTACAACGAATTAACGATACGGTACTGGTACACGCGTGAAAATGCGGTGTATCCCTGGGCACCGGACAATACCAGCCAGCAGTTCTGGTGCGACTACGCAGCCTTGGGGACCAACCGGGTGAAAGGAAAATTTGTGGCCTTGCCTACACCATGGGAAGGGGCAGACTACTACCTGGAGGTAAGCTTTACCTCAACCGGTTTGCTGGCTGTTGGGAAAAACAGTGGCGAAATCCAGACCCGCTTCAACAATGCCAACTGGTCAGATTACAATGAAAATGGCGATTACTCGTACGATCCCACCAAGCGGGAATACACCGATTGGTCACGGGTGACCTTGTACCGGAATGGCCAGTTGATTTGGGGAACAGAGCCGGGCAGTCAGCCAACAGCTTCGGCTCGGCAAGCCAGTAGAGAAGTGACAGCGGCTGCAATGGAGGCGCAACTGTATCCGAATCCGGCTGCGGGAGGGCGCTTTATACTGGAACTGCCTTCGTTTGAGTCGTCCGATCAGCCGGTTTTGCGCATTACTACAATGGAAGGAAAACGGATGCTGGAACAACCGCTGAAAAACCGGTTGTATACCAATACGCAGGTGTTGGCACCGGGAGTATATATTCTATCTGTTTCAACACGTAGCCATGTAATTACCAAAAAACTAATTGTACACTAACGATCACCGGACGGGTATGTGTTCTTGCATACCCGCCCTTTAGATTTTAAGGGAGGTATGTACCCAGACTTATCAGTTTTTAGAGATTGTCAGAGAATGAGTTAGTCCTGTTTCAAAGTCGGCTTTTTCGTTTTGGAAAGATACTATTTGCCTGACCTCATTTGGTTAACTATCATTCTTTAGACAGTCGCTTACTTAATTTAATTTGTCCCATTTATTCAACACTATGATTCGTACCGGATTTTGTAAGGCTCTGAAAAAAATCTTAACCTCCCAGGCAATAACCTGCTGTTTGTCCATTGCCGTTGTGATGGCACAGTCGGGCACGTCACCAAAGCAATCGTCGCAGAAGGGATTAAAAGATTACTACAAATCCTATTTCCCCGTTGGTGTGGCCGTTTCGCCCAGAGCATTGAAAGGCGATGAGGCGCCCCTGGTTTTACGCGAATTTAACAGCATCACTCCCGAAAACGCAATGAAAATGGGACCGATTCATCCGGAAGAAAACCGTTATTTCTGGGACGATGCCGATGCCATAGTCAATTTTGCACAAGAGCACAAACTGCGGGTGCGCGGCCATAATCTGTGTTGGCACGAACAGTTCCCCAAATGGATTTTTACCGATGCCAAAGGCGATACGGTGAGCAAAGAAGTGTTGCTCAAGCGACTCCAAGATCACATTATGGCTGTGGTGACCCGCTATAAAGGCAAGATATACGCCTGGGATGTGGTGAACGAAGCCATTGACGACGATAGCACCCGGTTGCTGCGCAACTCGCCCTGGTACCGCATCTGTGGCGACGATTTTATCGTGAAGGCGTTTGAATATGCACACGCCGCCGATCCTAAAGCTCTGCTGTTTTACAACGATTACAATACCGAACGCCCCGAAAAAACGGAACGGGTGTATCAGTTCCTCAAAAAGCTGAAAGACGCGAAAGTACCCGTTCACGGAGTGGGGTTGCAGGCTCACTGGTCCATTTACGAGCCTACCGAAAAGCAGTTGCGCAGTGCCATTGAAAAGTTTGCTTCGCTGGGGCTACAGATTCACTTTACTGAAGTCGATATGTCCATTTATCCCTGGGAAAAGTTTCCGCGACCCAAAAAACAAGGTGAATCGGATGCACTGACCCCCGAATTGGAGCAAAAACAGATAGAACAATACAAAATGGTTTTCCGGGTTTTTCGGGAATATAAAAAGTTGATCACCAGTGTCACATTCTGGAATATTTCGGACAAATACACCTGGCTGGACTCTTATCCGGTTCGCGGACGAAAAAATTACCCGTTGCTTTTCGATACCAACCTGCAACCCAAAAAAGTGTATTGGGAAGTGGTCAAGTTTTAGTTGATAGTTATTGGCATTTAGGTATTAGCTATTAGTTATTAAAGAGCGAAATTAACACAGGGGTTTTGGCTTTTGGAAAGATACTATTTGAAAACACAGCCTTTAATTGCATTCACTCAACTTGTATACCTTATGAAACCACTGTTTTGCATTGCTGTTTGGTTCGTTTGTCTGTTTGCCGTTCCGAAGGTTTGGGCACAGCAACTCTCGCGCGATGAACTGATATTTCTGACACCTGAATGGAAAGGCGAAAGGTTTCCCGACGGTCGGCCCAAAGTGCCCGATGCCATTCTCAAACGCATGAAACTGGTAACGCTTGAAGAGGCGTGGGCCGTGTTGAAAGGCGATAACTTCAAATACCAGTACAGCGGCGACTGGATGTGCATCAATCCCGATAGCGTGCTGGTAGGGCGGGCTTTGACGGCAACGTTTATGCCCGGACGCCCGGATGTACACCGCGTGATTGACGACAAAGGGCACAAGAAAGACGGGCGTATCAAGTCGCAGAATTCGTGGCCCATTGACATGCTCACCAAAGGCGACGTGTATGTGGTGGATCAGTTTGGCATGCAAGAAGATGGACCTACTATTGGCGACAATCTGGGCAATTCTATTTATGCCAAAACGGGTAACGGAATTGTGTATGAAGGAGCCGTGCGGGATGTTGCCGGACTGAAGGAAATCGGCGGGTTTACGTCTTTCTTTCGCAGTTATCACCCCTCACATCACCTGAACAACCCCGATGGCGACCTGAATACCACGTTGGTCGGCATCAATCATCCCACACGCATTGGCAAGGCCATGGTGATGCCCGGCGATGTAGTGCTGGGTCGTGACGGTGGGGTTATTTTCATTCCACCTCATTTGGCCGAGAAAGTGGTAAAAACGTCAGAGGTGGTGCGGCTACGGGATATGTTTGGGCATCAGCGGCTACGGGAGCAGAAATACACGCCGGGTCAGATAGACAACCGGTGGTCGCCCGAAATCGAAAAAGATTTTTCACAATGGCTCAATGCACATATTAATGAACTGCCCGTACCCAAAGAGCAGATTCAGGAATTATTGAAAACACGTACCTGGTAATTTTTTCACGATTAATCGCCGTCAACCTATGTCTTTGTCTTCTACTACTTCTTCCCGACGTTCCTTTTTGACCAAAAGCGCCTTGGCTGGTGTTTTTGGTGCTACTTCATTTGCCAGTTTTGGACAAGGCTTGGAGGATGCAATGGAACGCACTCCACAGGCTTCCAATCCGTCAGACCTGAAAATTACCGACATCAAATGCGGTTTCATTCGCAACGGACACAGTCTGTTTGTTAAAATCTACACCAATCAGGATGTGTGGGGATGCGGCGAAGGGGTGGATGCCACGCCCGGAACGTACCATTTGGTGAAAATGATGGCGCAACGCCTCAAAGGAAAAAGCCCGCTGAATGTCAATCGGTTGTTTGAAGACATTCGCAAATCGGGCTTTTTTGAAGGCGCCCAGTCGGGAATGTTCATTGCAGTGCTTTCGGCCGTGGAAACCGCTTTGTGGGATTTGACCGGAAAAGCTCTGGGATTGCCCGTGTATCAATTATTAGGAGGCAAATACCGCGATAAAATTCGGGTGTATTGCGATACCGGAACCTACCGGGATACGGATAAAAGCACCAATAACTTTGCCACTTCGGCCAAAGAAGCGGTCAAGATGGGATTCAATGCGGTAAAATATGACATTGACGAATGGAACGATCCCAACAAATACGACGCTTACAACTGGACGGCCAGTCCCGGCGAACTGGAACGGATGTACAATCAGATTGCGGCTGTGCGTGAAGCGGTTGGCCCGAAAATAGACATTTGCGTGGATATGCATGGCCGGTACGATGTGACAACCGGCCGAAAAGTTGCCAAGATGATGGAGCCGCTGAAACTGATGTTTCTGGAAGAACCCATTCCGGCCGAAAACCCGGAAGCTTACCGCATCATTCGTGAGTCGACCGATACGCCGATCTGTGCGGGTGAAAATCACTACCTGGCCCATGGCTTCCGCCGCTTGCTCGAAATCGGCGCGGTTGACATCATTATGCCTGACCTGCAAAAAGCGGGCGGATTGGGCGAGGGGCAGCGCATTGCCAACTTGGCCAATCTGTATTATGTGCCGTTTGCGCCGCACATGGTGGCTTCGTATCTGGGAGCCATGGCTTCCAGTCACGTGTGTGCGTCGGTGCCTAACTTCATGATTCTCGAATGGCAGATTTATTTCCACGAAGATCCGATGTTTAAAGAAATAGTGAAGTTTGACGGGCCTATGGTAAAAGATGGATTCATTCCACTGTCTAACAAACCGGGCATTGGCGTGGAAATCAATGAAGAAGGCATGCGTAAATACGCCCAGAAAGACGTGCCTTTCTTTGCCTGACCTTTTTGGAAAATAGTATCTTTTGAAAAACGAAAACCCCGGTATGCGAGTCTTTGTCCCAGCAGAACAAGAAATGAATCGAACTGTCTTCCGAAAATGGCTTTGGAGCTTTGCTTTAGGGTTTTTGGTTATTCCGATAGCGTTGGCACAAGAGAGCTATGTGTCAAATCAGAAAGGAAAAGAGAAGTTTGGCCTGGTGGCAAATGAGAAAGCAGCCTCATTGGTGGTAAGTTCCCAGGATTATCCGGGCGTGATTCGAGCGGCCAAAGATTTGCAAAATGACATTCAGCGCGTAACGCAAGTTCTTCCTGATCTGAACAACGGACAACCAATCAATGCTAAGCTCGTGGTGCTGATTGGTACGCTGGGCAAAAACCCGCAAATTGATCAGTTGGTACAGCAGAACAAACTGGATGTCAAAGACATTCAGGGAAAATGGGAAACCTTTCTGATTCAGGTGGTTGACAAACCTATGCCCGGCGTTGAGCAGGCGCTGGTGATTGCCGGAAGCGACAAACGCGGAACCATTTTTGGCATCTATGATCTTTCCACACAACTGGGTGTATCGCCGTGGCACTGGTGGGCGGATGTGCCCGTTGCCCGGCAGAAAAACGTATACATACTGCCGGGACGCCACACACTGGGCGAACCCAAGGTAAAGTACCGGGGCATTTTTATCAACGACGAAGCGCCTTGTTTGTCGGGATGGACACGCGAAAAAAACGGCGGTTTTAACCAGAAATTATATACCAAAGTTTTTGAACTGATTCTGCGCCTCAAAGGCAATTTTCTGTGGCCGGCCATGTGGGGCAATGCCTTTCACGTCGATGATCCGATGAATCCTGAACTGGCCGACGAATACGGAATTGTCATTGGGACTTCGCACCACGAACCGCTGATGCGGGCTCACGACGAATGGCGGCGGTTTGGCAAAGGTAAATGGGACTATACCAAAAATGATACTGCCCTGCGTGCCTTCTGGCGCGAAAGCATGAAAGAACGGTACCGGTTTGAAAACCTGGTGACGGTGGGAATGCGCGGCGATGGCGACGAGCCCATGAGTCGCGAAACGGCAACCGCTTTGCTGGAACAGATTGTGGCCGACCAGCGCAGGATTATTGAAGACGTCAGCGGCAAACCGGCCTCGGAAAAGCCTCAGGTGTGGGCCTTGTACAAAGAAGTGCAGGATTATTACGACCAAGGCATGCGTGTGCCCGACGACGTGACGTTATTGCTATGTGACGACAACTGGGGAAACCTGCGCAAATTGCCCGAACGCAACGCTCCGGCTCGCAAAGGAGGCTTTGGCATCTATTACCATTTTGATTACGTAGGCGGGCCCCGCAACTACAAGTGGGTCAATACCAATCCGTTGCCTCGGATCTGGGAACAAATGCACCTGGCTTACGAATACAACGCCCGGCAGTTGTGGGTGGTCAATGTGGGCGACATCAAGCCCATGGAGCTACCCATTTCGTTTTTTCTGGATTATGCCTGGAATCCGGAAGCCATGAGCATTTCAGACATGAGCGGATACACAACGCATTGGGCCAAGCAAACATTCGGAGAGAAACACGCCGCCGCCATTGCCTCGTTTCTGGATCGGTACGCCAAATACAATGCACGCGTCAAACCCGAACTGCTTTCGCCCGATACTTACAGCCTGGATAATTACAACGAATTTGCCACGGTAGTCAGTGACTATAATCAACTGGCTCAGCAAGCTCAGGCAGTATACGACCAATTGGCACCCACTTACCGGGATGCGTATTACCAACTGGTCCTGTATCCGATTCTGGCCTGCGCCAATTTGAACGAACTGTACTACACCGTGGCACAGAACCGCAAGTATGCCAAGGAAGGTCGCGCGGAAGCCAATGCCATGGCCGATAAGGCGGAGGCTTTGTTTAAAAAAGATGCCGAATTGAGTGAATATTTCAATATTAAACTCGCCGGCGGAAAATGGAATCACTTTGCCGACCAAACGCACATTGGCTATACCTACTGGCAGCAGCCTGCCGAGAATAAAATGCCTAAAGTGGAACGGATTGAGGCGGATGCAGCTGTTAAAACAAGGATAAAAAATGCTGAAAGTCCGGTTGCTCAATCCAAACCAGCCGCAATGCCGGAGAAGTCGTTTAAAGGGTTTGTAGAAGCGGACGGTTACGTAGCTATGGAGGCGGAACATTATACACGGGCCATTGGAAAAGAATCGATGGAGTGGAAGGTAATACCCGATATCGGTCGTACGGCCGGTGGGGTAACCGTATTTCCGGTGAATATCCCTTTGGCTGAAGCCGGTGGCGACAGTCCGAGACTGGAATTTGACTTATACTTGGCTTCGGAAGGCGAAACGACCGTTCAGGTAACGCTTTCACCTACGTTGGAATTTAACGGCAACCGTGGACTGCGGTATGCCATTTCACTGGACAACGAAACGCCGCAAGTGGTTGAAATTCATCAGGATCGAAGCCTGAAGGCTTGGGAGAAATCTGTAGCTACCAATAGCAAAGTGCTCACCACCCGGCATGTGATTGCCAAGCCCGGCAAGCACACGCTCAAGTTCTGGCTAGTCGATCCGGCAGTGGTCGTACAACGCATTGTGGTTGATAACGGTGGCGTGAAACCGTCGTACCTTGGGCCTCCTGAAAGCAAGCGGATGAAATAGTATCTTTTTCAAAGCGAAAACGCCTATGGAAAACACATGTGGCCAGACAGAATAAAAGGTATTTCAAGAGAGTAAATTTATGATTTTCAGGCACTTGTCTATTGTCTTTTTTCTTGGGTCTCAAAATAGTATGTTTCCAAAAGGCAAAACCTGATATATTTAAAGAAACAAAAAAGCGTATATGAAACGACGTCGCGCACTCAAAAATCTGACTGCTGTATTGGGTTCGGCGATGGTGCTGCCTGCTTGGGCGCACCAGTGGAATCCGGCTACGGTGGCATCCGAAGCTGCCTTGCTGACAGCCAGTGAAGAAGCGTTGCTGGTGGAACTGGTTTCTACGTTGATTCCGGAAGGGGACATTCCGGGAGCCAAATCGCTGGGTGTGCACACGTTCATTCAAAAGATGCTGACCGATTGTTACGAGCCAGAAGCCCAGAAAGACTTTCGGACCGGATTGGAGTCGGTGGAGAATGTGGCGCAACAAACGTTTCAGAAACCGTTTCAGGCGTTGGCAACCGCGCAGAAAGAAACAGTGTTAAAAAAGCTGGAAACATCGGCGGATGCCAAGCAAAAAGACTTTTACGCCTCGGTGAAAAACCTGACGATTCAGGGATACACCACGTCTGAATATGTGATGGTCAACCATTGGCGATACAACATGGCTCCGGGTCATTATTATGGATGCGTTTCAGTTTAACTTTCCCCGATTATGGCAAATTTTAACATCGATGCAATCAAGAAAAATACCTACGATGCCATTGTCATCGGTTCAGGGATTAGTGGAGGTTGGGCGGCTAAGGAACTCTGCGACAAAGGGTTAAAAACACTGGTGCTAGAGCGGGGCAGGGATGTGAAACACGTGATTGACTACCCCACCACACTTAAAAATCCGTGGGAGTTTGAGCATCGCGGGCAACTGCCGCTGGAGGTTCGCAAGCAGTACGGTGATATGCGGGCATTTATGCGGGAAGAAACGGTGCATTGGGCCATTAAGCCCGACGAGCAGCCGTTTATTCAGGAACAGCCCTTCAGTTGGGTGCGCGGCTATCACGTAGGTGGCAAATCGTTGTTGTGGGCTCGCCAGACGCAACGCTGGAGTGACTTTGATTTTGAAGGCCCCGCACGTGATGGGTTTGGGATTGACTGGCCCATCCGGTACAAAGACATTGCTCCCTGGTACAGCCATGTGGAAAAATTCATTGGCGTTTCGGGTAACAGAGACGGTTTGCCGCATTTGCCCGATGGCGAGTTTTTGCCTCCTTTCGAATTGAGTTGCGTCGAATCGCATTTCAAGGATACGCTGACTAAGCACTACAAAGACCGACAGTTGATTCAGGGCCGGGCGGCGCACATTACCCAACCGCAACCCATTCATACGGAACAGGGTAGGGCACAATGCCAGAACCGCAGCCTTTGTGTGCGGGGTTGCCCATATGGAGGTTATTTCAGTAGCAATGCGTCCACGTTACCGTGGGCGGCCAAAACGGGTAACTTGACGTTGCGTCCACATTCGGTGGTGCATTCGATCATTTTTGACGAAAAGAAGAATAAGGCCGTTGGGGTACGGATTACGGATGCCCAAACGCTTCAATTCATCGATTATTTTGCCCGCATCATTTTTGTCAATGCATCGGCTATCAATTCAAACGCCATTTTGCTGCATTCCCAATCGAGCCGCTTTCCCAACGGATTAGGCAATGATTCGGGATTGTTGGGCAAATACCTTTCGTGGCACAACTACCGGGGCAAAGCCAACGCCGAATATGCCGGCTTGCAAGACAAACGCACCGACGGCAAAAACCCGAGCAACGGCTACATGCCGCGTTTTCGCAATGTATTGAAACAGGAAACCGACTTTTTGCGGGGCTATGCCATTGGCATTGGTGGGGGACGGGGGCTGTCGGCCAACCGTGAGGGCATGGGCAACGAACTCAAACAGGCTTTGCTCAATCCGCAATACGGCAACTGGGGCATCAGCGCCTGGATGATGGGTGAATGTGTGCCGGTCGAAGAAAACCACATTCGATTGTCCACGGATAAAAAAGACAAATACGGCATTGCTCAAATTATTCTGGCGGCCAAGTGGACGGATAACGACGACAAAATGGTCAAGGATTTCAATGAGCAGATTACTGAAATGTTTACGCTGGCCGGTTTTACCAACATCAAAGCCAACGACACGCATTCCAATCCCGGATCGGACATTCACGAAATGGGTGGGGTTCGCATGGGAAAAGACCCGAAAACTTCACTGCTCAACGAATGGAATCAGTTGCATCACTGCAAAAACGTATTAGTTACCGATGGGGCCTGCATGACGTCGACGGGTACGCAGAATCCGTCATTGACGTATATGGCACTGACGGCACGCGCCGCCAATCATGCCGTGGAAGAATTAAAAAAGCAAAATTTGTAAGGAATGATTCAAAATACCCGGGTTTTTGATTACCTAGGGATACTATTTTACCAAGTGTTCATTCCTAAATCGTAAATCAACATGAAGAAAGTTCTTATTCTGGTTTTATTTTTAACCGCTTTTGGAAGCTCCTTTGCGCAAAAAGGAAAACCGCTTTACAAAGCCGCGTTTGGGGTACAGGCCTATACGTTTCGCAACCAGTTTCCCAAAGGCGTAGAGGCCACGCTGGATACCGTTAAAATGCTCGGCTTTACCGAGTTGGAAGGCGGCGGAGCCAAGGGTGTAACGGCTGAAGACTTCAAAAAAATGTGCGATGCCCGAGGCATCAAAATTCCGTCCGTGGGTTCGTCGTTTGAGCAATTGAGCCAAGACCCGATGGCGATTGTCAAGAATGCCAAAATCATGGGAGCCTCGTACGTGATGTGCGCCTGGATTCCGCACCAAGGCGATAACTTCACCCTGGACGATGCCAAAAAAGCTGTGGAGGTTTTCAATGCCGCCGGTAAAACCTTCAAAGACAACGGTTTGACGTTTTGTTACCACGATCATGGCTACGAGTTTCGTCCTAATCCCAGCGGCAACGGCACGCTGATGGATTACATCATCCAGAATACCAATCCCCAATACGTTTCCTTTGAAATGGACGTGCTTTGGACCCTGCACGGTGGCGGCGATCCGGTGCAACTGCTGAAAAAATACGGAAATCGCTGGAAACTGATGCACGTAAAGGACCTCAAGAAAGGCGTTAAGGGCGATTTTTCGGGCCATACACCTGCCGAAAACGACGTAGTGCTGGGAACCGGCCAGGCCGACTGGAAAGGCATCTTTACCGAGGCCAACAAAATCGGCATCAAGCATTTCTTCATCGAAGACGAAAGCAACCAGGAAATGAAGAACATTCCCCAAAGCATCGCCTTCCTGAAAAGTTTGAAGTAGCGGTTAGCTTTTGACCATTAGCTTTTAGGGGTTAGTGATTAACTCTAAGTTTCTAGCTAATACCTAAAAGCCAATAGCTAATAGTTAAAAATAGTATCTTTTTCAATGCCAAAACCCCGTCGTGGTTTTGATTAATTCTTCTCATCTGAATGCAACTTATTTCGTTTCGTTTCTTTACCGTTTTCTGGTTTTTGATTTTGGGATTTGCTACATCCATCCCTTCGCTGGCGGATGACGGGTATCGGCTCTGGCTCAAGTACGATTTGCTGACCAACACCCAACGCCTGGCCGAATACAAGCCCTACACCCGTTTTGTGCAGGTGCAGTTTGAGCAAACACCTGTCATTCAAACGGCTACGCAAGAACTGAAACGCGGATTGGAAGGATTAACCGGAACAAAACTGGCCGCCAAATCGCAACCTTCCGGAGGGGTTGTTCTTAAAAAAGAAGCGTCGTTGCCCAAAGATGGCTACCGCATCAGCAATGAAAAAGGAAACCTGATCGTAGCAGCTTCCACGGATAAAGGAATTCTGTACGGGGCGTTTGCATTGTTACGTCATTTGCAAACCGAAAGTTCGCTAACCAACCTGAATCTGAGCAGTTCGCCCAAAATTCAGTTGCGGATGATTAACCACTGGGACAATCCATTGGGAACCATTGAACGCGGCTATGCCGGTTCTTCCCTTTGGAAATGGTACGAATTACCCGAAAACCTGGACCCCCGCTACACCGACTACGCCCGAGCCAATGCATCCATTGGCATCAATGCGGTGGTTCTCAACAACGTGAACGCCAGCACCCGATTCCTGACCGGCGAATACCTGGCAAAAGTAAAGGCGTTGGCCGATTTGTTTCGTCCCTACGGGATTCAGGTATTTTTGTCCATCAATTTTGCTTCGCCTAAGGTATTGGGAAAACTGAAAACCTCCGATCCGCTGGACCCGCAGGTGCGGCAGTGGTGGAACGAAAAGGCCAAAGAAGTATATCAGTATATTCCCGATTTCGGGGGATTTCTGGTGAAAGCCAACTCAGAAGGCGAACCGGGCCCGCAGGAATTTGGTCGCACCCACGCCGACGGTGCCAACATGCTGGCCGAAGCGTTGAAGCCGCACAACGGCCTGGTGATCTGGCGGGCGTTTGTGTATTCGCCTAATCCACAGGGAGATCGGTTCAAAGAAGCTTACAACGAATTTAAGCCGCTCGACGGTAAGTTTGAAAAAAACGTGATGGTTCAAGTCAAGAACGGCCCGATTGATTTTCAGTCGCGGGAGCCGTTTCATCCGTTGTTTGGTGCCATGCCGCAAACACCGCTGGCCATGGAATTTCAGATTACGCAGGAATACCTGGGTTTTTCAACCAATCTGGTGTACCTGGCAACCTTGTTCAAGGAATGCTTGGAATCAGATACCTACGCCAATGGAAAGGGCTCAACCGTAGCCAAAGTAGTCGATGGTTCGGTGCACAAATACCCCATGACGGCCATGGCTGGCGTTGCCAACACCGGTTCGGACCGGAACTGGACCGGGCATTTGATGTCACAAGCCAACTGGTACGCCTTCGGTCGGTTGGCTTGGAACCACGAGTTAACTGCCGAACAGATTGCGGACGAATGGGTGAAAATGACCTGGACGCGAAACGCATCCTCTGTCAAAACCATCAAAGACATATTGCTAAAGTCGCGGGAAATTTACGTGGATTTCACCACCCCGCTGGGTTTGCATCACGTGATGGGCCAAAATATTCACTTTGGACCCGAGCCGTGGCTTGAACGCAGTGCCCGTCCCGACTGGACAGCTATTTATTACCACCGGGCCGACTCAATCGGACTGGGTTTCAACCGGACGGCTTCCGGAAACAATGCCTTGGGATTGTACAAGCCGGAAGTGCAGAAACAATGGGAAAATCCGCAGACGTGCGATTTGCGTTACCTGTTGTGGTTTCATCACATTCCCTGGACGCAAAAATTGTCGACTGGCAAAACGCTGTGGGATGAATTCGCCTCGCGTTACTATACGGGTGTGAAAGAAGTGGAAGCGATGCAAGCCGATTGGGAAAAGGTAAAGCCGCATGTCGATGCTGAAATGTTTGCCGACATCAAAGGTCGGCTTGCAGCCCAGCACCGCGAAGCCCTGAACTGGCGCGATGCCTGTGTGCTCTATTTCCAGACCTACGCCAAACAACCCATTCCGGCTCCATTCACGCCGCCCACTCGTACCTTGGCCGAGATGAAAAAGATAGTCGAAATCTATCAGTTGAGATAGATTGGAAGAAAGAAAAAAGAGGATAGAAGACAGAAAAAAAAGTTTTTTGTAAGGCAAATTGCGAAGCATTGATACGTAACCAAGGAACAGATGCTGCGATAGCGAAATTTATCGAAATAGAATGTTTGCTAAGTAGCTCCGAACGGGATTGTATTTATCAAACTTATGTTCTGGAGTTGTAGGGTAGCAGTCGCTGTTAAGTCATGCTGTCGCATGACACTCCGAATACCATTCGGAGCTACTTGTCTGTTTGCAAGCGAAAGGCATGATAAAATCAAAATTGTATCTTTTTATTGATTAAAACCACCCATTAGAAATTCATGAGTTCGACAAGCAATCCGAATGTATTTTCCTTAACCGGCAAAGTCGCCCTGATTACAGGCGGTGGCAGTGGCATTGGCTTTGACATTGCCAAATGCATGGTAGCCGCCGGAGCCACAGTCGTAATTACGGGTAGGAGAGAAGACCCTCTTAAAGAAGCGATTAGCCAACTGGGAAGCAATGCCCACTACAAAGTAAACGACGTAACCCAACTGAGTGCCTTGGATGCCTTGGTGCAAGACATTGAAGCCACCATCGGGCCGATTGACATTCTAGTAAACAATGCCGGGATCAATATGAAAAAGCCCGCGTTGGAAGTATCGGACGAAGATTTCAGCCGGATTGTACACACCAACCTGAACGCCGTTTTTGCCCTGACACGTGCCTGTGCCAAAGGTATGGTTGCCCGAAAAAGTGGCTCCATTATTATGATTTCATCGATGGCGGCTTATTATGGCATCGACCGGGTGGTGGCCTATGCCGCTTCCAAATCGGGTGTGGAAGGCATGGTGCGGGTGCTGGCGTCCGATCTTTCCAAATACAATGTGCGCATTAATGCCATTGCTCCTGGATTCATCGAAACCAACATGATGAAAACCGCCATGCAGTCAGACCCCGACCGGATGCACAAAGCCTTGGATCGTACCCCGATGGGCCATTTTGGCAAGCCCGAAAACATTGGGTGGGCAGCCGTATTTCTGGCATCCGAAGCGGCGAGTTACATTACCGGAGCTTCCCTGCCCGTGGATGGCGGCAATTCCATTGGATTCTGAGTAAGGAGGTTTTCGTTTTTAGAAAGATACTATTTTTTCTAGCAACTGTCTGAAATTTAAACGTTCAGGCGGTTGCTATTCTCAGTTGATAAGGTCCTGATCTGCTTTGTCAATGAAAGGTGTAAATTCTTTTTTGGAAATAAGTGTCATAATGACGTAAAATGCATATCTTGCACAAGTGAAAAAATATCTGGGTTATATTCAATACGGATCCGATTTTTAGCGTATTTTCCTTAGTCTCCTCGGTTTTGAGTTTTTGAACACATCGAATCATTGATTTGAGAAGATACCCTTTCGTTTGGTTGAATTTTAACAGGATCATTCACAACACTAACTGCTTTCACTCATGCAGACATCACGTCGACAGTTTCTTCAAGCTACCGGTCTGGGCTTGGTAGGTTTTGGTTTATTGCCTCATATAGAGGTTTTTGGCAAGCCTACCGCGGCATTGCCTCGCAAAAGTCCCGAGTCACAAGGCGTAGAGTCGGCGGGTATTCGCAAGTTTTTGAAAGCCGCCCAGGATTCGGGTCTGGAATGGCACAGCTTTCAATTGGTGCGGCATGGCAATGTGGTGGCTGAAGGCTGGTGGAAACCGTTTCAACCCGAATTCAAACATACGTTGTATTCCTTATCCAAGAGCTTTACCAGTTCGGCCATCGGCTTTCTGGTCAATGAAGGAAAAATTTCGGTAGAGGATCCCGTAGCCAAATTCTTTCCCAAGGACTTGCCTGCCGATCCGTCGGCTAACCTAAAGGCAATGAAAATCAAGCATTTGCTTACCATGAATACCGGGCACAACGCCGATACGTTGCCGCCCATGCGGGAAAACACACAGCAAACATGGGTAAAGACTTTTCTGGCCCAACCTATTGAGCATGAGCCCAGTACCTATTTCCTGTACAATACGGGAGCTACGTACATGTTGGGTGCCATTCTGCATCAGGTGACCGGACAATTGCTGGAAGATTACCTGCGGCCAAGGCTGATGACCCCACTGGGAATTACAGATTACGATTGGGAAAAATCGCCTGATGGTTTGAATACGGCGGGGTATGGGCTTCGGGTAAAAACAGACGACATTGCCCGGTTTGGACAGTTTTACCTGCAAAAAGGCAAGTGGAACGGCAAGCAGCTATTGCCCGAACGTTGGATTGACGATGCCACCCGCAAACAAACCGAGTCGCAGAAAGGCGACAATGACTGGTCGCAGGGATACGGATACCAGTTTTGGCGCTGCAAGCCTGGCTTTTACCGGGGAGATGGGGCTTTTGGACAATATTGCATCGTCATGCCCGAGCACGACGCGGTGCTGGCCATCAACAGCGAAAGTTTCGATATGCAAAAATCGATGAATGTGGCTTACGAAACCTTGCTTCCCGCCATGAAAAAAGGCGCCTTGGCAGAGAATGCTGTTGAATTAAATAGCCTTAAATCAGAGCTTAACGCGCTGGTATTGCCCGTTCCGAAGGCCACAAAATCGTCCAAGTTACAAGCCAAATACAGCGATAAAGTGTTCCGGATGGATGCCAATCCTTTCGGCATCACCAAGATCGGATTGGGATTGTTTGATGATGCTGGCGTGATACGAATCAGTGAAACTGAAACCGACGATTTTAAGAAAATTGGCTTTGGATGGGAAAGCTGGAAAGTAGGCAAAACCAGCGACAAGAATTACTTCGTAGCGAATGCCCGCAATGTTGTCCCTTCCAAAATTGCCGCAACCGGAACCTGGCTCAACGAAAACACGCTGCAAGTAAAACTGAAATACGTGGAAGCCATTCACGGCGATAAGCTGACCTTCGTTT
This sequence comes from uncultured Sphingobacteriales bacterium, assembly GCA_963520985.1. GTDB lineage: Bacteria > Bacteroidota > Bacteroidia > Cytophagales > 172606-1 > Xanthocytophaga. Next base: position 25,732 of record CAUQTA010000006.1, on the reverse strand, counting down.
TTGACGGTGATAAAGTGGCCTTGTCTTTGCAAAGCAGCATTGCCGAAAATAATAAGAACGCACCCGAAAAACGCGAACCGCTCACCGGTACAATGGTTTCGAAAGGATAAAGGGTGCACAATGCACAACCGGGAGGTTTTGCCGTTTCAAAACATACTATTTCATCTGCATGCGTTACAAACTGATTGTTCTTCTGTTAAGCATAACTTGGTGCGCCAATGCTCAAAATGCCATTGGGGTATTTGAAAGCCATGCCGATATAGGAAAGGTGATGCACAAAGGCGGTGCCGCATTTGCCAATGGAACCTATACACTGACGGGTTCCGGTGAAAACATCTGGTTTAAGAAAGACGAGCTGCACTTTGCCTGGCGCAAGCTGAAAGGTGATTTCATCGTTACCACCCAGGTTGCGTTTGTAGGCAAAGGCACTGACCCGCACCGCAAAACGGGCTGGATGGCACGTACCGGCTTGGACACTAGTGCCGCCATGGTGTGCCTGACTGTGCATGGTGACGGGCTAACGGCGTTTCAGTACCGAAAGAAAAATGGAACGAATATTGAAGAGGTAAAAACGCCGGTTTCGGCTCCGGATATTTTGCAATTAGAACGTCGTGGACGTAGCTATTTTGTTTCCGTTGCCAAAATCGGCAATCCGTTCTGGACGGTCGAAATCCCCGATTTTGATTTTCCGGAAGAACTGTTGGTTGGCTTGTTCATTTGTTCGCACAACAAAAATGTGACCGAAGAAGCCAGCCTGACCCAAACCCGAATCTTTTCTGCTATCAAATAACCCGTTTTCTGTACCCCTTTCTTTACCCTTGTTTTATTTATGAAAATCCAATTCTTAACTGCATCATTAGTTCTGGCATCTTTCGCGGCAATTGCCCAAAACGAAGGCAAAAAGCCCATTTCACAACCTCTGGTCAGTCACATTTTCACGGCTGATCCATCAGCGCATGTATTCAATGGCAAAATTTACATTTATCCTTCCCACGACATCGAAGCCGGTGTACCTGAAGACGACGAAGGTGGGCACTTCAACATGAAAGACTACCACGTTTTGTCGATGGACAAAGTAGGAGGGAAGGTGACCGACAATGGCGTGGCACTGGATATAAAGGACATTCCCTGGGCCGGGCGGCAGTTGTGGGCACCGGATGCGGCCTTTAAAAACGGCACGTATTACCTGTATTTTCCGGTAAAGGACAAACAGGACGTATTTCGGATAGGTGTAGCCACCAGCAAAAATCCGGTGGGACCGTTTAAAGCCGAACCGGAACCGATGAAAGGCACCTACAGCATTGATCCGTGTGTGTACCAGGATACGGATGGCACTGCGTACATGTACTTTGGGGGCATTTGGGGCGGCCAACTCCAACGTTGGGATGGCAATACCTATCATGCCGATGGTGCGTTGAAAAAGCCGGAAGAAACCGCTTTTTTGCCGCGAGTAGCCAAACTGAGCCCGGATATGAAGACCTTGGCCGAGGAAGCCAAGGAAGTGAAACTGGTGGATGCCAACGGAAAACTGTTTACCGAAAAAGACAACGACAAACGTTTTTTTGAAGCTGCCTGGCTGCACAAATACAAAGGCAAATACTACTTTTCGTATTCCACCGGCGATTCGCACAACCTGTGTTACGCCATCGGTGATACACCGTACGGTCCGTTTACGTACAAAGGTATTTTACTCAAACCGGTAGAAGGCTGGACCAACCACCATTCCATTGTCGAATTTAAGGGCAAGTGGTATTTGTTTTATCACGATGTGCAGCTTTCGGGCAAGACACACCTACGCAATGTGAAAGTGACCGAACTGAAATACAATCCGGACGGGAGCATTCAAACCTTAGAAGCTTACAAATAAAACAAAAGCCTGTTCCACGGAACAGGCTTTTGTTTTTGCAACTGGCAGGTTTTTCATTTTGAAAAGATACTATTTTTAACCTGAGTTAGATAATTCCATTCCTATGGGCAAAACCCACCAGTGCGTGGGCGTTGTGGCTGTTGGTTTTTTCAAAGATGTTTCGTTTGTGGGTCGTAATGGTATGGAACGACAGATTGAGTTTCTGTGCGATTTGTTTGTTGCTCATTCCCTGGGCCAGCATCTGAATGATTTCCTGCTCACGCATGCTTAGTTTTTGAGCGGACACCGAAGTACGAGAAGAAGTAAATTCACGCGTCAGTTGATTGCCCAACGAATCCAGCTGTGTGATGGTGGCAACTACCCGATTGTCCGTTTTCAGGTGTGAGATATCTGAAACGTACCACAAGGCATAGTGTGGTTTGCCGTCAGGTGTCAACTTCAGGGTGATGTCTTGGCGCAACAAATGGAAATAACTTCCATCGGCCCGGCGAAAACGAAAGGTATAACTTCCCCAGCTATTCAGTTTTCGTTCCATGGGTAATGAGGCATAATAGGCCGATACCTCTGTCATCAGTTCGCCAAGTCGTTTGCGGTCTTCCGGATGAACAAATTGAGCGAAATAATCCATTCCATTCGACGTCCAATCGCCGGACAAATAGCCCGTCATTTGTTCGATGCTGGGACTGACGTAGACCGCTTTGTCATTGTGGCAATCCACAATCAGGTAATAACTGGAGCCCACTCCGATGAAATAAGGAGGGGTGAGGCTGGCGGAAGGCATAAGGGCTAGATCGGTTTCTCTCTGGGTAAGGTAATGGTGCCAGTGGGCAAACCATTGATCACTGTGATTGTTTTGAAGGTTAGGAATCGACATACAAACAAATAACGTTGACAGTGGTAGGATGATTACTTTTAAGGCTATAAATGAGTTAGAGCTAATCTAGAAAGAACGATTTAAGTGCTTATTTGTCAGTTAATTAGAATATTGAAGCCTTAGTAAACATTAAGTTATGAATATTTTTTATTGTTACTAAAGGGATTTTTAAAAAGGGTGTTTTCACGGTTTTCGGGATCGTGTTTTCACGCTTATAATGGCATTAGTGAGAATAATTATTGCGTTTTGTGGACGATAGGAAAAAATAGTATATTTTTTAAAGCAAAAACCCCTGCTTTGGGCAGGGGGCTTTGCAATTAAGAATTCCAGGTTTTTATTTTTTCTTTTTAGTAGTCATCTTCTTCACTTCCTTCAGTACTTTCTTGTCCTCATTCTCCAGCTTGCGTTTTACCTTTTTCACATCTTCTTCTGCTGGCAGGCTTTCGGGGGTGATGCCCCGGCCTTCGAGCATCTTGCGAATAGCTGTGTTATTATCGATGTGTTCCTGGGTAATCTCCTGTTCGCCGTGCAAGTCTTTCTCCACCACGTTGTAACTGGTCAGCTCTACGGCAAAATCCTTGGCTTTGATGGTAAGGGTGGGCAAAAAATCGGCCAGCGGACGATTGTCGGGCACATTGAGTTTCTTTTTCATCTCGCCGGTGGTGTAGCCGCCAAACAGCGCCTTGTCGCCTTCCGACCGGATGGTCGAAAACCCGGTATCGTCCACGTTCCGTTCGTAGATGATTCCCGAAAGTTTCTTTTCCGATTTGGAAAGCTTGTCGCGGGCGGCCACCCGCGAAATATCCAGCAGGCGTTGTTCGATGATTTCCTGCTTGCGGGTTTGCACCGCGTAATAGGTTTGGGCAAACGAAATTTCGTTTTTACTCGAATCCCCGTTTTGCGTCACCAGGTAACAGCCGTACCGCGTCAGGGCAATGTCTTCCAGCGGCACCTGATTGCCCGCTTCGTCTACAATTGTGTTTTCAACGTTGACAAAATGGTTGTTTACCGGTTCGCCCGAATTCTGGCAGGCATTTTTGGCTTTCTCAACCGTTTTTAAAAATACGTTCCAGTCCTTGTAGCCAAATAACTCCTGCAATTCGCGGGCACTCCAGCATTCAATTCCGTGAATTTCACGGCTGGCGGCTTCAAACTTTTCAAATAGTTCACGGATCAATTCCTGTTTCATAGGTCAAGTTCAAAAGAAATGCAGTATAGGAAAACCAACGGTTTTAGCTTGCCGAAAGATACTATTTTTTTAACTTAAATTATTTTGTAAATTTTCGTTTTCAAGTTTTGGCCGTTGTGACAATTCCCAGATGTTTTGGGCAACCGTCACCAGCAACACGAACGGCAACAATATGGCACCCGTCTTGAAACCGGCTCCTGTATGGGCATAGCTCCCCGACGAAAACTGCACCAGGGTTTGCACAAAGACAAATGCCACCGCTAATGCCAGCAACCAGAGCACAATTGTCGCCATTGCTTTGCCAAGCAACCGCCTGACCAGCAGGCAAATCCCAAGGGTGACGCCCGTAGCCAATGCCACCGTACCCAAGGCGCGGGGAAATGTTTTCAGGTAATCGTATTTGTACATCCACACTCCGATTTTACCCAGCAGATTCGGATGAGCCAGCAACCAGGCGTCTGTGATCACCAGCAATGTCAATAGAATGTAAAAAAACAGTTGGTTTTTCATAGAGATGTGTTCGACAACAAGGGTATAACTAAGATCAAAAGCGTAAAATTATACGATAGAAGTAAATTTCGGCATTTTTATGGTTACAATTCAGTAAGAGGCTCTACTAACAAAGGAAGAGTCAGAATATTGAAAAACCCTTACTACCACTACCATGAAGAAGTTTATCTGTGCGGCATTTTATGCAATGTTGCTGTTTTCTGGCCGTTTGGTGGCGCAGGATGTCATTTATCCGAGCACCGGCGACCCGGTTTTGTGTAAAATCGTAAGCATTGAAGGCAACAAGATCAAATATTCTATTCCTAAAAATCCGGGTCCTGCCTATATCATGGACGCATCGGATGCGCTGATGGCATTTAATGGCAATGGCAATGTGGTCACGTTTCCGACCAACAACGATGCTGATGGAGCTAGGTTTATGTCGGCACCTGCCAATAAGAAAAAGGACATTCTGGTGACGGTAGACAACGAGGTAATTGAATGCCAGAGCCTTTCGGTTGGTAAAAAAGATGTGAAATTTAAGAAAGAAGAAGGAAAAAAAGCCAAAGAAGAAAAGCTTGACCGCGAAAATGTCGCTGTCATTCTCTACAAAAACGGTAAGCACGAATTTGGTGTCAATCCGATGCAGGCGGTGGTGCCTTTGAAAATGGCGAAAATCAAAATAGATCAGATGACAGGAGTCTCAGCTACCACATTGACTACCAATGTGGCCACCGAAAAGCCCGTTGAAAAAGGAACGGAAATGGGTAATACCCCTGAGCCGGATGATGTGATTGCCTTTCCGGGCGGTCCTGCCGAGTTTGAACAATTCCGCCAGAAAGCCATTGGCAAAGTGGAGGAGTTTGGCGGTTACATTGCGGCCATTGTCAATCCGAAAACGCCTTCTGATCAAGCGAATAAAAACATCGAACTCGCCTTTACCCTTTTTGTCAATGAAGATGTGCGGGTGGAAGTGTCCAATGTAAATACTGGCAGCAAAAACAAATACAAAATCAAAGATTATTTGCGTCGGTTAAAGCTGAAAGGAGCCGATTACCAGGAAGTAGATGTTTCGTACGCCGACATTGGCTACGCGACTGACTTTACCAAGGGGCCCGATGGCAACTACTATGGCGTAGTATCGTTTGTGCAAACCTTCAAAGGATTGATTGATGGAAAAGTGGCTTACGGTGATGTGACCCAACGCAACGTTACGGTGATTCTGAAGTTGATGGAAAAGCAAATGGAAGGGCAGGGCAAAAAGATATGGGATGTGTTCCTGGCCGATGTCGGCATCATTGAAACACGCAAATTGTAATCAAAAGGCCGAATCAGGATGATTCGGCCTTTTGGTTTTTTATAGTTCTATTGCCATAAGAATGGCACTGGGTGAGAGTGCCTCGAATTCGATCCATGAAGTTTGGGTAAGAAGCAGCGAATCACGGGGGTGCAGCAACCGGTTCTGTACTTCAAACGCTCCCCAGATCACAAATACCAGCAGGTCAAGGTTTGGCTGCTGCGTCACATAGGTTGCGTTCACACGGGCATCCCACTGACCAACGGAAATGCCCTGACAGAGGCTATGCCACTGATTTGCCTTTTGGCACAGCGGTAGGGCCGTAGTATATCCTACCGGTGCCAGACGGGAATCCTGAATCTGGAAAACAAAAAAGTTAACTCCCTCACTGACATACGGATTGCAAATCTGGTAAGTGCCTGGCTCACTGCTGACAAACGCCTGATCTTCTTCCAGAATGTGGCGTTCGTTTAGTTTCAGATCGCCGATAAATGGAATCAAAACCAGTGAATTGCCTTCTTCTAAATGGATCTCGGTAGAGTCGCCTCCCACCAGCATGGTGTCTGTCCAGGTACACTTTCCCGCCTGATTCCGAAAACCCTTAGGCGTAGGTGTCCGTTTTTCGGCCAGCAAAAGAGTAGCTTCGCTTTGTTGCAGCATAGGTAAAAGAGACAAATGGAAAAAGAGATGCTAGACAAAAACTACTATTCTGAAAGTCTGGCATTTTTGGCTAATGAAGCATTCTGCTGCTGGGTCTCATTACGATCCTGTCAAAATAGTATCTTTTAAATCGGTAAAACCCGGCTTGAGCTGAGAGGTCGTTTTTATGCGCTTACTACAACGGTGTGGGTGAGGGTGTAGCCGTCAGTGATGTTACCCGAAACACTGGCAAGCTCATTGGCGTAGCCATCTCCAAAAACGTTGTCCCTTTCGTTGGTCGTATCCTGCAAGCCGTGCGACTTGTAGTCGCTGGCATTGGTGTATACAGCATCGCAAATGGTTTTTGGAAAAGCAATCTGAGTTACCAGCAGCGATTTTCCCGTCGAATCGTAGATGTGGACATGAATGTGCGGAGCCCGGCCACTGTACCATCCCGGAAAAATGCTCACAAAAGAGGCTTGTCCATTGGCATCGGTAATCTGACGACCACGCAAAAAGTGTAGGCTGGTGTAGTTGATCGACTGCATGCCCGTGCCACCGTATTCAGAATAATAGCCGTTGGCATCGCAGTGCCAGATGTCCACAAAGGCATCCTGCAGGGCGGCACAACTAATGTTTTTGTTTTTAATGGTAATAGTCACTTTCATCAGCACACCCGCACGGTCAGATCGGATATCGGTAATGGACAACGAAGCCGGATTTTTGGTGGGAAACGGACCTGCAGTTTCACCGTTGGTCACCGTACAGTCGCTGGACGAGCTTCCATTGGTAGAGCCGGTGGTTTCGGTATCTGTATGGGTTGGCGTAACGGTATCGTCGTTTTTGCAAGATACAAACAACGGGATGGCAAATAAACTGGCTCCTGCCTGCTTTAAGAAATCAATGCGCTTCATTTTTCGGATTCGTTTGGGTGATCGTCTTTCTGTTCTAACCTAAAAACAACTAAGGCAGGATTTACTACTTTAAAAGATAGATGAATGACAAAAATGATGCGGCGAATGACCGAAAAGAAGAGCTGAATGTACTTGAAAATGTGCTTTCCGAAACTGGAGCCAGTGAAACAGAAATGCGAAAATCAGTCCCAATGCCTGATTCTCAAATTAGAATTTTGCATGCCAAACTCATTTGCCTTCGAGTAGTTTTTCCAGGAAAGGCTTTGCCTTACGAAAATTGCGGCGGTGAAGCAAAAAGAAAATAGTATCCTGAAAAAACAGAAAAACCCCCTGTGCCACAATGGCCCACCCAAACCCGAGCCATAATTCCGGATAGGCCACCTGGTAGACAAAGCTATGTTCGCGTAGCCAGAACCCCACAAATACATACGCCGAGTCAATGCCAATGTTGAGAAACAGGACGCGTTCTACGTGATTTTGTGCCACAAACCGTTCATAAGAACTGCCGTGGTGAAACTTTTTGTAAAACGTATGGTTAAAGACCGCAATGGCAATGGCAAAATTGATCACCCCCCAGATGCTGCTCATCATCCAGAAATAATACGCAAAGCCTTCCAGCACAAACAAAGCAACAAGTCCACCCAGGATATTGACAATGCTCCACCAGCCCAGTACGGTGATGTGTTTGTGGAGAATAATCCGAAAGCGTACATCAAAGTCCCTGAGTTCGTCGTCTTTGGGTCCGTCAAAGCCGATAGGCCGCTGTAGTTCCGTAAATAAAAAACGGGCATGGTGGAGTTTGAGTAGCATAGGGCGGTGAGTTGAAAAATAGTATCTTTTTGAAGGCCAAAACCGGGTACGAATGATTCATTGCTTTCAAAATAATACAAAAGAACCGTGTTTGGCGGTGAGCCAGGTCAATGAAAATACTAATTCTAGTCAGCGGTCAAACTAGGACTCGGCTGTCAATGTTTGGGCAGGTGGGTTTTTGCCTTTGGAAAAGATACCAGTTGGGTGGGCTACCAAAGGATCCCGGCCCATTGCCGAAGCAGAATCTGCGTTCGCATTCATTGCGTTGCCCAGATGAAAGCATTGGTGTTTTCGAGCAGCTCCACCAGGTTTTTGATTTCAGCTTCGGCGACCACAAAACAACCCTGGCTATTGCCTTGGCGTTTATTGATAGTGGCATTGTAGACATTCACATAGGATGCTGCGTGAAAAATGATACCTCTGGCTTCAGCCTGGTCATTAATGCCCGGCTCTAAACCCGCCAAACGAAGGCTCAGCCCGTGTTTACCTGAAAAATGTTCTTTGGGTAGAAACAAACCCAAACTAGAACAGTAACTGCCTGTTTTGTTGGAAAATATTTTTGCTTCGGCTGTACGTCCCGTACCTCGCCCATGTGCCACCCAGGTATTTAGCAAACAGATTTGAGTATTCAGATCGACAATCCAGAGCCGTTTTTCGTAGGAGGGCCGGGAGAAATCGACAATGCAGGCAATGGTTCGGCTCTGCAATTGGGCGTTCTGTTGACAGAGCAACTGCGCCTTTGCCAACAAAGTTTCGGGAATTGGGGATTGCCCAAATGAATGGAAAGCCAGAGCTATGACGAAGACGAGGAAAAATACCTTTCTCATAAGACGGTGGGAAAAATTCTGATAGACGTCCGGATAAAAATAGAGATTTTGTTGGTGAGTTCCGCAAAGGGAGTGACAAATAACAATAGACAATGAATGAGTAAGATTGCAGGAATGCCATTTTTGCTTTAATCACAAAAACTAAATTTTTATAAATCCAACCCGTAAGAAATCTTAGTTTTGTAAAGGTAAGCTGTAGCTATGCGACTGGTCAAACTTAATTCACAGTCATTTGCTAGGGCGGGTGCATAGCACCAGAAAAGTGCAAGAGGTTCTTTCTCTGGCGAGGGGTGGGCTGAATTAGAGCGGGGAAGCGTGCAGAGCAAGAAAGGGCAGATTGGGAAGAGAAAAGATAACGTTTTAGAAACCTAATTGTTCTTATGAATCGTAAGGTTCTAGATTTCAGGGTTTTGTCTTTTTTCTTTGGTCTTACCAAATAGTATCTTTTCAAAACGCAAAAGCGCACTTGCGAATAAAAACAAACCGCTATGGGAAAAGGAAAAATCTTACTGGCCGAAGATGAACCCAAACTTGCTTTCAGCCTGGCCATGAGTTTGAAAAATTCGGGCTTTGAAGTAGAATGGGCCGCCGATGGCAAAGTAGCCCAAGAATTGATGAGCAAAGAAAGCTTCCAGATGTTGATTCTCGACATACAGCTTCCGTATCTGAATGGGGTGGAGCTGTGCGCCATGTTCCGGAAAACCAACAAACAAACACCCGTGCTTATGCTCACGGCACTTGGCGAATTGCATGACAAGATGCTTGCCTTTGACGCCGGAGCCGACGATTACCTGGTTAAACCGTTTCATTTTGAAGAGTTATTTGCTCGCATTCAGGTGTTTATGAAACGCACTGCCATTGAAACCAGCCCGGATACTAGCATCGTTGTTGCTGATTTGCACATTAACCGCAACGAAAAAAAAGCACATCGTGCCGGCAAACACATTGACCTGACGGCGCGTGAGTTTGCCTTGCTCGAACTGCTGGCTCTGGCCAATGGCCGCATTGTTTCCAAAGTGGAAATCGCCGAAAAAATATGGGACGTGACCTTTGACACCGGAACAAACACCATTGAAGTCTACATCAGTTTTCTGCGAAATAAAATTGACAAGCCGTTTGACAAAAAACTGATACACACCAAATCGGGCTTTGGCTATTTTCTGAAAGATGTTTTCTGAGTTGTTTGCCTCTTTGGTTTCGCGTTTGCCGCATAAAACCCGCATGGCCTTGTTGTTCAGTGGGTTAGTGGCCATTATTTTGCTGGTTACGTGCGTAATCACCTATGCGTCGTATGCTACCTTCCGGAAAGAGAATTTTCAGGAACGCCTGAAACAGCAAGCTCTTACCACCGCACGGCTACTCATTGATGTACGCGAAATCGACATTGACATCCTAAAACTCATTGACCAGAATACGATCAATAAAATGTATGATGAGAAAGTGCTGGTTTTCGATGCGCATAATAAGCTCATTTACAGTAGTATAGACGATCATAAGGTGGCGTATTCGGTCGATTTGCTGGAACGGGTCCGGCGCGAACAGGAGATCGAATACACCGATAACCTGAATGAAGTGATTGGGTTGTATTACAACGAACGTGGGCAAAACAATGTGGTCCTGGCTTCGGCCTATGACCTGAACGGACTACGTAAACTCAATACGTTGTTGTACATTCTGCTGATAGCCAGTGGAGTAGGACTGGGATTGGCCGGAATCGTTTCCTATTACTACATACAACAGACGTTTCGCCCTGTTGAGCTGCTCAACGAGAAAATCACCCGGATCAATGCGACCAACCTACAGGAAAAGCTACCCGTTGAAAAAGGAGATGATGAGATAATACAACTGGCCAAAAACTTTAATTTCATGCTCGACCGGTTGTCGTTTGCCTTTGAGACACAGAAAAACTTTGTGCAGCATGCCTCGCACGAACTGCGCACACCGCTGGCTACGCTGGTGAGCCAACTGGAGGCGGCACGCCAGCAAACGCTTTCCCTGACCGAACACGAAACGTTGCTGGCCTCGTTGCAGGAAGACCTGGATAAGCTTACCAACATCACCAATGCCTTGCTAACTCTTTCGCGTTACGATAAAATTCAACTGGATACCGATGCACCCCTGCTGCGCATTGACGAACTGGTTTTTCAGGCGGCCGATGTAGTCAGAAGGCATTTGCCGGAGGCGGTGGTACGCGTCGATTTTCAACAGATCCCGGAAGAAGAACACTGGCTGTCTTTCCGGGGCCACGAACTGACACTCAAAACAGCTTTGGTCAACCTGATCGAAAATGCCTGCAAGTATTCGGCAGAATCGCTGGCCCGGGTTACCCTTGATGCCCGGCCACAGGGAATAGTAATCCGGTTTGAAAACACCGGTCCGCATTTGCTTCCCGAAGAAATCCAGACTCTGTTCCAGCCTTTTTTCCGGGGCAAAAATTCGGCCGGCAAACGGGGCTTCGGGCTTGGCCTTTCCATTGTGCGGCGCATCGTTGAGTTGCACGGCGGACAGATAAAGTACCAAACCTCTGATAGTCAGGAGAATACCTTCCTGTTAATCCTTCCCAAGTAATTTTAAGTTTTTTTTAAGCCTTTTTTAAGTTGATTTTAAGGTTTTCCTACGTGTTTTGGGTCACGCATTAACATCTGTTTCGACAGTTTAGCTAAAAAGGTAATTTTGAATAGGGGCGGTTGCAATCTCTGGCTGTCCCTATTTTTTAATTTTCCGGGCTAGTCTTCGCACGGTGTTTTGCCAGCTAATGGAACCCTACGAAAACTATGTTAAACTCCTTGAATGTCAGTACGTCTGCATTTGTCAGACGGTTTGTTTTCCTTCTCTTTGTATCTGTAAGTTCTTTTCCGCTTTGGGCTCAGGATACGCTTCGCATCACCTTAAAACAAGCCGATAGTGTTTTTCTGAGTCAGAATCTGGGTCTGCTCGCCGAAAAATACGCCATTGAAGCTGCAAAGGCACAAGTAATACAGGCTCGTTTGTGGGACAATCCGCAGCTGTCTACCGAGTGGAGTACCTTTAATGGAACCAACCGAAAGGTATTGGATATTGGCAGTACCGGACAGAAGGCAATCAGCATTCAGCAACTGATTGTGCTGGCCGGCAAACGCAACAAACGCATCGAACTGGCGCAGGAAAACGCCAACTTCTCCGAGTTTATGTTTTACGATTTGCTGCGTACGCTCAAGTTTGAGTTGCGCCGAAGCTTTTACCACATTGCCATTTCGTATCAGACGGTGAACCGGTTTAACGAACAGTTGGATTTGCTGTCCAATACCATTACTGCGCTGAATACCCAATACCAGAAAAACAACATTTCGTTGCGGGAGGTGGTGCGGTTAAAAGCCGTTTTTTATCAGCTTAATACCGACAAAACCCAGCTGATGGCCTCTATTGCGGAAGAACAACTGTTGCTGCAGACATTGCTTCAGATCAACCAACCGGTGCAGCCGCTGATTGGCGAGGAAGCTTCGTTGCAGTACGATATGGCCCGGGTGGCTTCGCAAGACCTGGTGGGTCTGGCTATGAGTCACCGGGCCGATTTGCACGCTGTCGAAAGCCAGGTAAAACAAGCCGAACTCAACTACCGCCTCCAAAAAAGCCTGGCCGTTCCCGATATGTACCTGGGTGCCAGTTACGACCAGGCCGGCAGCTACATTCCCAATTACATGGCAGTGACGGTGGGGATCGATCTGCCGTTTTTCAATCGCAACCAGGGCAACATCAAAGTGGCGCAAAGTCAGGCTTCCATCATGCAGTTGCAACGCCAGAACAAAACCTTGCAGGTGCGCAATGAAGTAAACGCTTCGCTGACCAAGCTACGCCAGATTGAAGCCGAATACCAGAAATTGGACACCGATTTCCGGACCCAGTTTGAACAGTTGAATGCAGGCGTGATTGCCAGCTTTGGCAAACGCAACTTGTCACTGCTCGAATTCATTGACCTTTTTGAAGCGTACAACCAAAGCGTGGAGCAAATCAACCGGTTGCGTTTGAGCCGCCTGGGTGCCTTTGAAGAACTGAACTTCGTTGTGGGCACTGAGCTCTTCAACAACTAACCGATCTGGCGTTCAAAAAATAGTATCCTTTCAAAAGGCAAAACCCCCTTGTGTCACGCATGAATCAGCCCATCAATAAACCGATCGTATCTATTCACTCATCCGCTATGAAAATTTATTCCCTTGTGCTTGCCAGTCTGCTGTTAAGCATGGCCTGTGCCAAAAAAGAAACCGTTCAGGTAGAAGAAAAAGCAACGTTTGTGCTCAGCGATACCATGCAGACACGCATCAAAATAGATACGGCAAAGAACGAACCCGTACGGTCACAACTCAAACTGATCGGCAAAATAACCGCCGACGAAAACAAACTGGTGGAGGTGTTTCCGCTGGTAGGCGGCAATGTGGCCGACGTCAACGTGGAGCTAGGCGATTACGTGGAAAAAGGAAAAGTGCTGGCCGTCATCCGCAGTGGCGAAGTGGCCGATTACGAACGCCAAATGATTGACGCACAAAGTGATTTGCTGGTAGCTCAGAAAAACCTGCGCGTAGCCGAAGACCTCTTTGAAAGCAAACTCAACTCGGAACGCGATGTGATTTCGGCCCGCAAAGAGGTAGAAAAATCACAAGCTGAAATGAGCCGGATTCAGGAAGTGTTCCGGATCTATGGCCTGGGCAAGCGATCTGAATACGTGGTAAAAGCACCCATCAGCGGATTTATCATTGAAAAGCACATCAACCGCGACATGCAGTTACGCTCCGACAAAGCCGACAATATTTTTACCATTGCCCAGATCAATGACGTATGGGTATCGGCCAATGTCTACGAAACGGACATTGCACGCATCCGCAATGGAATGGACGCCTGCGTGCAAACGATCAGCTACTCCGACCGAATCTTCAAAGGCAAAGTAGACCGGATTTTTAACATCCTCGATCCGGAAACGAAGACCATGAAGGTGCGTATCAAATTACAGAACCCAGATTACATTCTCAAGCCGGAGATGAATGCAACCGTGACCCTTTCTTTTGCTGAAGACAGACAAATGCTGGCGGTACCTTCATCAGCCATCATTTTTGATAAAAGCAAACACTTCCTGATGATTTTTAAAGATCGCTACAACATTGAAACACGTGAAGTGGAGGTGTACAAGCAGCTGGGAGTCACTACCTATGTGAAATCGGGCTTGCAGGAATCGGAACGAGTAATCAGCCAGAACCAGCTCTTTATTTACGATGCCTTGAATGATTAAGACACTGGCCTGTGCCCGGAAAAATAGTATCTCCCAGAAAGTAAAAACCAGCTCATTGCGTTTACTCCCCACAGAACATGAATGCATTTATCAAAAATATCATTGCCTTTTGTTTAAAAAACCGATTCTTTACGTTTTTTATCACGGGCATACTCATCATTGCGGGTATTGTTAGTTTTCTCAATACCCCGATTGAAGCCTTTCCCGATGTGACCAACACCCAAATCATCATCGTGACCGAATGGAACGGCCGAAGCGCCGAAGAAGTAGAGCGGTTTGTGACGGTGCCCATCGAAGTGGCCATGAATTCGGTGCAGCGCAAAACCAACGTCCGGTCTATTACCATGTTTGGGCTGTCGGTCATGAAAATCATTTTCGAGGACGACGTAGACGATTTTTTTGCCCGTCAGCAGGTAAACAACCAGTTGCGTACCGTGCAACTGCCCGAAAGTGTTGACCCCGAAGTGCAGCCTCCGTATGGCCCAACCGGCGAAATTTTCCGGTATGTGCTCGAAAGCAAAACCAAAGATACCCGTGAGTTGCTCACCCTTCAGAACTGGGTGATCGACCGGCAGTTGCGTTCGGTGCCCGGCGTGGCCGATCTGGTGGCATTTGGCGGACGGGAGAAAATCTACGAAATCCAGGTAAATCCAACCCTGCTCACTCGCTATGACATCACCCCGCTGGAGGTGTACGAAGCTGTAAGTCGCAGCAACCTGAACGTGGGCGGCGACGTGATCGAGAAGAACGGCCAGGCTTATGTGGTACGGGGCATGGGACTGCTTACTTCGGTGGCAGACATTGAAAACATCATTATCGATAACATTGAAGGCTCTCCAATTCTGGTCAAAAACGTGGCACAGGTTCTCGAATCGGATCAGCCGCGGGTAGGGCAAGTGGGCATGAACCAGATCGATGACGTGGTGGAAGGTATTGTGGTGATGCGCAAAGGCGAAAACCCCAGCGAAGTACTGGCCCGCGTCAAAGACAAAATCGCCGAGCTGAACGAGAAGGTGCTTCCGGCGGATGTGAAAATGAAAACCTTCTACGACCGGGACAACCTGATGAAATACTGCACCGATACGGTGAAGCACAACCTGGTGGAAGGCATTGTGCTGGTAACGGTGATTGTCTTTTTGTTCATGGCCGACTGGCGCACCACCTTGATTGTGTCCATCATCATTCCGTTGGCTTTGTTGTTTGCATTTCTGTGTCTGCGCCTCAAAGGTATGAGTGCCAACCTGTTATCGTTGGGTGCAGTGGATTTTGGAATCATCATTGACGGCGCTGTTGTAATGGTGGAAGGCATCTTCGTTTCGCTGGATCACCTGGCACATAAGCAGGGAATGGAAAAATTCAACCGGCTTTCCAAATTGGGGCTGATCAAACAGACCGGGGCTGAAATGGGAAAGGCGGTTTTCTTCTCCAAACTAATCATCATCACGGCTTTACTCCCCATCTTTGCCTTCCAGAAAGTAGAAGGAAAAATGTTTTCGCCGCTGGCATATACGCTGGGCTTTGCCCTGCTGGGTGCATTGTTCTTTACCTTGACTCTGGTGCCGGTACTTTGTGCGTCTCTATTAAAGAAGAATGTGCGTGAAAAACACAATCCGTTTGTCAATTTCTTTAACCGCGGCATTACCAGTGCATTTACGTGGTGTTTCCGTCATAAGGTCATTACCATGGCGGCAGCATCGGCTTTTCTGGTGGTTACTCTGGCATCAGCCCGGCTACTGGGTACCGAGTTTCTTCCCCAGCTTAACGAAGGTGCCTTGTGGGTGGAAGCCAAAATGCCCATGAGTTCTTCACTCAACGAGACGGTCAAAATGGTACGCGTCCTTCGGGGCAAACTCATGGAGTTTCCGGAAGTGAACGGCGTACTTTCACAAACCGGCCGCTCCAATGACGGTACCGATCCCAGCGGGTTTTATTACGTGCAGATGCAGGTAAACCTGAAGCCCAAAGACGAGTGGACCCGCAAAATCACACTGGACCAACTGGTTGAGCAGATGGATGTCAAACTCAAACAGTTTCAGGGGATTAACTACAATTATTCCCAGCCCATCATTGATAACGTAGCCGAAGCCGTAGCCGGTATGAATGCCAACAATGCCGTCAAGATATTTGGTGATGACCTGGAAACACTGGACCGGCTGGCCAATGAAGTGCTGGAGCAAATCAAAGACGTACGAGGCATCAAAGATGTGGGTATCTTGCGCAACGTGGGCCAGCCCGAAATGCAGATCATTCTGCACGACCACTTGATGGCACTATACGGTGTCACCGTTGCCGATGCCCAGGCGGTGATCGAGATGGCCATTGGAGGAAAAACGGCCAATGTGAAATACGAAGGCGAACGGCGGTTTGACATCCGGGTACGCTATCCGCTGGAATACCGTCGCACGGAAGACGACATCGAAAAGCTGATGGTGCCAACGTTGCATGGCAGCAAAGTGCCCCTGAGCGAAATTGCTACCATTCAGACACTTACCGGACCCGCGTTTGTCTACCGGGATATCAACAAACGATTTATCGGTGTGAAATTTTCGGTGCGGGAACGCGACCTGGGAAGCACCATTGCCGAAGCCCAGAAGAACGTGGAAAAGAAAATTGTGCTGCCCAAAGGCTATTCGATCAACTGGACGGGCGAATTTGAAAACCAGGTGCGGGCCACCAAGCGGCTCACCGAAGTGGTTCCTATCAGTCTGGTGGCTATTTTCATACTGCTTTTCATCACCTTTGGCAATGCCAAAGATGCCGGATTGGTACTGTTAAACGTGCCTTTTGCATTGATTGGTGGCATTCTGGCTTTGCATATCACAGGAATGAATTTCGGAATTTCGGCGGGTGTTGGTTTCATTGCCTTGTTTGGCATTTGCGTACAAAACGGGGTGATTCTGATTTCGGTCTTCAATGCCAATCTCAAACAGCGAATGCCCATCGGGCAGGCCATTGCCGAAGGGGTGCAGGCACGCATCCGTCCGGTGGTGATGACAGCTCTGATGGCAGCCATTGGTCTGCTTCCGGCTGCCATATCGACGGGTATTGGCTCCGAATCGCAGAAGCCACTGGCTATTGTCATCATTGGGGGCCTGATTACCGCGACCATTCTGACGCTGTTGGTATTCCCGATCATTTACTGGGTGTTCAATCGTCGTCACAAACATTCAACTTACCGGATGGCCCAATCGGTTTAAACGCTCCGTATTTATGCAAAGACAACAGTATCCGAAACAAGGAACAAATCTGACTATGAAAAGCAGAAGATCAGGTGTGTTGGTTTTTCTGGGATGTTTGCTACTGTTGGCCTATTGGGTAAGCCACTGGGCCTGGCCAATCCAGACGATCTATAACCAAGCTGACGCGGCACGTGGCATACTGGTGATTTTGGGTTTAGTTCTGCTTTTTGGCGGACTGCTGCTGGGCGGGCCCACCCGCAAATAGGAATTTTTGTGCAGCCGTAGTCAGTCACAAAAAAGCCCTTATCTAAATTTAGGTAAGGGCTTTTTTGTTGGATAAAATAGTATCTTTTTGCAATGCAAAACCTGCATTGTCGAGCATCCGTGAAGGTTTTAGTTTTTGGGTAGATACTATTTTCAGCTTTAAGTCGAGTGTGCAGCTCTACTTAAAACAATTTCTCCTGTGGTGGTTTGGCTCCGGCTAACCGAATGTATACGGTAGTTTGTCCGCGGTGGTGGGTTTGGTGTTCAAAGCATTTGGCAATCGCCATGCCTTTAGTCATCTCGAACCGACCAAAGAGTTTGGTGGTTTCTGCCAATTGGGCAGGCGTCATTTTTTGGAGATTGGCAATTAGAAAGTCATACCCTGCCAGTACCAGCTTGGTCACGTTGGCTTTCGACTTATCGGTCGCTTTCTCCGATTCACCCTGACCCACGGGGCTTTTGGCTCCGGTGGCCGCTGCGGCAAATCCGTAATTGGCATCGGTCAGGTGCAGCATTTGTTCTGCAAAAGACCGCATCTCGGGCGTTGGCTTCAGCGAATACCCCGACTCTGGCATGGCATCGAGGTATTCCTTGGTATAGGCTTTGGCTCGTTCCCATTCTTTTACCATCTCATCGACAGACGATTGGGCGTAGGTAGCAGGAATAATTCCCAGAACGAAAGTCAGCAGAATGAGTAGTTGAGTTGTTTTCATGATTTTAAGGTTTAGGTTTTAAAAAAGGTTTGGGTATTTTTGCTAAGGTAGGTTTTTTCTGAGCCATCCCAAAACCAGGTTTTTGCTTTACACAGGATACTATTTTTTGCAATCCGGACAAGGTATTGAACCTAACAGTTGTTCGGAAGAGCCATAGAGTTTTATGTGACCATACCTACTTCTTTCCTCGATCATGGGCAAGCATTCCGATCCGGCTGTTTACATTTGGTAGTAGTAGGTTACATATAGATGGTTGTCTTCATTAAACAGAGACCAGTCTTTGTAGAACGAATGCCTGTTAAGGATTACACTTCATAACTATGAACTACCTGACTCTAAAGTTTTTTCATTCGTTAAGCAAATCGTTCGTCAAAACCAAAGCTACTAAAACCTTCTGTCTTTCCCGGGATGCGATTCAACTAGGGGAGTTTACCAGCCTTTCACAAGCTTGGAATTATATCAACCAAGCTAACCTGGATTGTACCTTAACCTTCAATCAGATGTCACAATTGCTGGAACACTACGGGTGGTGTATGTGGCTATTTGAGGGAAGTATAATCAGAGTAAGCATAGAATCTGCTCCGATCAGTTTTTGGCGGAAATTGTTTCCGAATTAAAAGAAAAACCCCTCAAAATGGCTTATTTGAGGGGTTTTAGTATGGTTGACAGTATATCTAGTATGGCTGGCTACTTGCCGATGCAAAACCGGGAAAA
This sequence comes from uncultured Sphingobacteriales bacterium, assembly GCA_963520985.1. GTDB lineage: Bacteria > Bacteroidota > Bacteroidia > Cytophagales > 172606-1 > Xanthocytophaga. Next base: position 6,699 of record CAUQTA010000006.1, on the reverse strand, counting down.
GATATTGGCCAGCAAGTCATCCGAAGTTATCTCGCCGGTGATCACGCCCAAATAATGCAACGCCTGCCGAATGTCCATCGCCAGCAGATCGCCCGTAGTACCGATGTCTAATCCGGCCAATACCTGATCGAGTGACTCGTGCGTCAGGCGCAGGTTTTCGTAGTGACGGATGTTGGTAACCAGTGTATCCGTTTTCTTGTATTCGCCCACATGAATCTTTTGGATCAGTGCAGCCTTCAACGCTTCCATGCCTTGTCCACTGGCTGCCGAAATCAATAACAAATCGGAAGCGGGAGGTTTTGGCATTTCGGAAGATACTATTTTGTCGGCTTTGTTTCCGACAATCAGATACGGAATGCCCAGCGATTGAATCTCACTCAACTCGTGTTCCAATTCCTGCGCCGAGGTAGATGCCACATCATACAGATAAACAATAAGCGAAGCCTGCTTGAGTTTTTCCTTGGTGCGAGCTACGCCAATGGCTTCTACCGTATCGGTAGTGTCACGCAGTCCGGCCGTGTCAATAAACCGGAACCGAATGCCTTCAATGTGAATTTCGTCTTCAATGAAATCACGCGTTGTTCCGGGAATATCCGATACAATGGCTTTTTCTTCGTTGAGCAAAGCATTCAATAACGTCGATTTTCCGGCATTGGGCTTTCCGGCAATTACAGTGGGCACACCATTCTTCAATACATTTCCTAGCCGGAATGAATCCAGCAGATTAGCAATGACAGACTGAATTTCCAAAACTAAACTCTTCAAGTCGTCCCGGTTGGCAAACTCTACGTCTTCTTCCCCAAAATCCAGTTCCAGTTCAATCATCGAAGCGAAATGAATCAACTGGTCGCGCAGGGCTGCAATGGTCTTGGAAAAACCGCCCCGCATCTGGTGCAAGGCCGCCTGATGGGTTGCTTCCGAATCGGAGTGAATCAGATCGGCAATGGCTTCGGCCTGAGCCAGATCAAACTGTCCGTTCAAGAAGGCTCGCTTGGTAAACTCTCCGGGTTCTGCCAGGCGGGCTCCGTGTTTAAGCAAACTGCGAATGATTTTCTGCACCACAAACTCAGATCCGTGACACGAAATTTCAATGACATCTTCTTTGGTAAATGACTTGGGGCCTTTAAACAAAGACACCAACACTTCGTCCAGTAATTCACCATTGTCGCGCAATGAGCCAAAATGAATGGTATGCGTAGGTTGATCTAGTAAATTTTTAGATGTAAATAGTTTGTTACAAATGTAAATAGCCTGTGGACCCGACAACCGGATGACGGCAATGGCCGAGGTGCCGGGCGGAGTGGCAGGAGCCACAATGGTATCGTCGAAAGAGTACATGTCTGAAACAACAAAAGATAAAGGACAAAGTTCGCTGAAATTCGCATTCGCGCCAAATGGCCTTTTCAGAGAGGTACAAAAGAATGCAAAAACTTACAGTTGCATAAGTTGCCGGTTTTCTACGACTTGCCAGACAGTTCCTACCCGTATCTTTAGCCCGTTACTTTATTTAGAACCAAACGTGTAGTTTCATGGCATACATTCGGCTCATTGGGTATGACGACTATCTGAAAGATAAAATCCAGCAATATGACACGGTTACCATTGATCGGGTTTCGTTGCAAGACTTAACCCGGATCTTTCTGATTTGTGGGCATGTCAAACACCTGCAACTGTACAATTACAATGGAAAAAGTTTGCCGCCCCTGGCATCACTAGCCGATCTGGAAAACCTGGAGTTGTTCGGAGTCGATTCGGTTGCATCCATTCCCGAAGACATTGGTACACTTAAGCATCTGAAAAATCTGCAAATCAATGCGACCCATTGTTCGATGCCCGCGCAAATCGGCAAGTTAAAAAGCTTGGAATCACTTTCTGTCAGAGGAATTGTTTGGAATGAAGATTTCAGACGAGGATTGTCGGGATTGTCGCATCTGAAAAAACTACGCCTGGATGCCTGCCTGGGGGAGCAACTGGAGATGTTGACTGTTCCGCTAGAAGATCTGGAAGAATTAAAAATTTATAATTGTAAAGAGTTAAACAATATTAATTTAATTCGTTCCTTCCCTGACTTGCAAAAGCTGGAACTGTATAACAACAATCAGTTGCCTGCATTTCCGGAGCAGCTCACCTGCTTACCAAATCTTCAGCAACTGCTTGTGAAAGCAACGGCCAGCCATCTTTCAGAGATTCCAGCTTTGGTGGGCACTTTGGCTAATCTCGAATCGTTGCGTGTGTATAGTTCTGAATACCAGGCCGATGCCGTTTTAGAGATAACCCCAGCTATGGGTCAGTTGCAAAACTTGAAAGAACTGATCATCGAACATTGGGGAGCCATTACTACCTTGCCCGATGCGATTGGCGATCTTGCACAACTGGAACGCATACACCTGGAGATAAGGCTAACACACTTGCCCGAAAGCATTGGGAAACTAAAGAACCTGAAAACCTTGTATGTAAGGGGCCGGCTGATCGAGTTGCCAGAACAGATTGGAGAAATCAAGTCGCTGGAGGTATTAAATCTGGGGCACAACCATCTGACGCGGGTTCCGGCACAAATCGGGCAATTGAAAAACCTGCGATTCCTGGAGCTGGATGGTAATCCCCTTACGCATTTGCCTGAGGAAATAGGGGAGTGTGTCAGTTTGGAAACGTTGAAATGTGACAATACCTCTCATTCCGTCAGTCTGTTGGCGATTCCGGAAAACATCGGACAGTTGTCAAACCTTACCAAACTGGATATCAACGGATTGTTTGACGCAATACCGGCCTCCTTCGGGAATTTGAAAAAACTGGAGGAGCTGAATGTCTATGCCAGCCCAAACTTAACTACCTTGCCCGATTGTATTGGCGATTGCCAGTCGTTACGAAGAATATACGCCAGTCATACCGGAATTCGGACACTTCCTACCTCGCTTTACCGGCTGCCCAAATTATGGGATGTGACGGTGCAGGAAACGCCGGCCCAATTTGCTCCCAACAAACTCGAACGCGACTTTTTTGACTGCCTGAACTATGCTCCGGATGGACAACAGCAGCCCTTGGAAGGTCTGCAGCGACAGGCGTATTTCCATATTTACCTCAAAAACTTTCTGCAAGAAGCCCTGGACATCCCCCAGAACTTATTTTTTGAGGGAATGCGGTTGGCATACGAACCCTTGCGGGCTTCGCTGCTGGCCCATGTGTTCGTGTTCAATGCCAATCGCATTTCGTTAAAAGACGCACCGCTGAAAAAGGGAGATGTAGTGGCCGTGGTTGGCAACATTACCTATAAAAAGACGGAGATTAAAACACGGTTGACCGACGCCGGAATCACGTACCGTAGTTCGGTTACCGACGATGTGACTCATCTGGTGGTAGGAACATCGCCTAAACTGCCCGAAAACGCCCTGGCTAAGAATTACTTTCTGTTTAATGAACGTGAACTGACCGATTACCTGAACCAACTCGAAACCCCGTTTCTGTTGTCGGCTCCGGTAGCGGACAACGAATCAGCCGAGAATCTGATCCAGCTTTTACAGCATCCGGATGTGGTCAATGAGGCAATTGCCTTGCAAATGCTGGAAGGCTTGGGCGTGCCACCGGAACTTTGGATTGATTTGCTGGTGATTGCCAAATGTTCTACCAATGCTGATAACCGCAACAAAGCCCGGCAATTGCTGAAAAAAAACACCAAGGATGCGGCCATCCTGGCGGCTTTGGCACACCGTGGGAAACTGGCCGATCCCAAAAAAGGCTATTATGACTCGACCAGTCATAACATCTGGAAATATTCCCAGGAGATAAAAGAACTGGACTGGGTTTCGGTGGCGTATCTCTTGTGGGTGAAACACGATAACGAGGCCTACCGGTATTTCATGGAACATTCGCAGCCGGATGATGCGCGCCGGAAAACCTATCTGGAAAAAGTGTGGGACGCATGGGTTTCCAAGTACAATGAAATCGATATCAAAGCTACGCTGACTACCCAGGAATTGAGTCGGTTTTTAAATGCCAATGCCGACAGGCTGTCCGATGTAAGAGTGTTAGTAGTAAACGGGAAACACCTCGAAGCCCTACCCGACGAAGTTTACAAACTTAAATCGTTGACGCGCCTTTCGATCAGCTTTAGTAAAATAAAGTCTGTTTCAGAAGAAATCGGACAGCTTTGTGAATTGCGTGACGTAACGCTAATCAGTGACTACCTGAGCCAACTGCCAGAAGCGATTACAAGCCTTCCCATTCACAGCCTGACCATTAAGAAACATAGAGTCCACAATCTGGAAGAAATCAAAAGCCAGATGCCTAATTGTACGTTTACTGAAAAATGGTAGCATGGAAACAAACCTGCTCACTAATGCATCGTGGTTGCTCAGGCTGATCGACCGGCAAGGTTTTGGCTTCTGAGAAGATACTATTTTTTATTGGCGAAGATTAGGGATGTCTGCGAGAAATTTCAGCATGCAAACGTTCCTAATCTTTGCCTGGGGTTTTTGCTTTTTCAGAGATACTATTTTTCCTGCTGCTTGGAAACGCGGAGATTCTGTGCGAAGATTCTGCCAAAAGGCATTTTATCCAAAATCCTGAACTCTCGCACAATCTGGCTGGGGTGCTTAGGTATCGTTCTATTTATATCTTTTTCACCTGAATGGCACTGGGTCCTTTTTCACGAATCTCTATCTGAAAGCTCACCTTGTCGTTTTCCCGGATGGGAGTCAATAGTGCATTGATATGCACAAAAACGCTTTGCCGGTTCTGGTCATCCTGAATGAAGCCATAGCCTTTGCTTTCGTTGAAGAAAGTTACTTTTCCGGTACGCATGTCATCTTCGGGGTCGTCAACACGCCGAGACACACTGATGGATATATTTTCTTCGTTTACGGCTTTCTTTTTGTTTGGGTCAGGTGGGGTAGAGGACAGGTTGCCATTCTCATCCACATAGGCAATCATATCGTCCAGCGATTTGTTGCTTTGCGATTTGCGGTCTTCTTTTTTCTGTTCTTTGTCCTGCTTTTTTTTCAATCTTTTTTTCTCGTTTTCTTTTTTACTAAATGTTTCTCTGGATTTGGCCATTTGTATTAAATTGGGTTGAATGTGATAAATAACTAAGAGAGGCAGATTCGGCGCCGCAACACCCGGAAAAGGCATGAACGCACAAGCTCTAAACCCGATCAGATCTGGTAGATAGAGAGGATAAACCAAGTGCCCGAAAAGTAAGGAGAAAAATTTAGGATTCAGGTGCCAGGGTCCTGGTATGTATCAGAACGGGAATGCAATTTACAAAATTTTTTCGACTTTTGTTTGCTTATCGGGTGCGTGTTTTTTTCAACGAGACGGATTAAGGTCTTGCTTCTTTTCTATTACACTATTTAGCACAGTACTTATGAAAAGATACATTTGTCTACTGGTTTGGATTTGCACCACTGCCACCGCTCAGCAGTTTGCCATTATTGAGGACAAAGACGGCTTTGCCAATGTGCGCCAATCGGCGGCCATCGGCAAGAACGTGACGGATACATTGGCCAATGGCCGGGCAGTGTTTTGTTTTGAAAAGGAAGGCAACTGGGTAAATGTATGTTACGTTAAGAATGGCAAACAGGAAACAGGGTTTATCTATCAGGATCGAATAATTTATTTGTCAACTTTTGATTCGATCCCGTTAGTGAGGCAAAGTTCCGAATTGGCTGTTTTTCAGAAAAAGAATCAGAAGGTGACCATTACCATTGGTAAATTTGATCCTACAAAAAGTAAACTCACCTATCAGAAATCGGAAAACAGCCGGTTCTTAAGTCACATTGATGGCAAACGTATTTGGGGAACGGATGGTGATATTCCCAAGCGTAAGTATTTGTCTATCCAGATACAGAATGGCAATGAACATTTTGTGATTTCCCATCGCTATCTGCAAAACCTATTTGAACCTACTCTTGCTAATACAAAAGTGTATGCTGACCCTAAAACGCAGACGCTGTATATTACCGCTTGGAATAGTGACGGGGCGGGCGGGTATGTGGTACTTTGGGCCATCCGAAACCAACACGTTGTGGAACACCAGGTTTTAAATCCGTTTTAGTTTGGGAAAATAGTATCGTTGAAAAACGCAAAACCTAGCCTTCGTCTACGCTGGTCAGAATTGCTGGCTGACTGAATAATTCACAACTCAGGGCTTGTACGGCTTTGTCTTTGAGCTTGGCTTCAATCATCAGGTCGAAAAATTCATCTGTGTGTACCGATTCCATCCAGTAAAGCAATTCGTCAAAATCGGTTTGTTCAATGTAATCGGCGTGGGAAGTGGTAGAACCCGTTTTGGGAGAGGAAAGATGAATTTTGGGAACCTTGCCTTTCCAGGTTCTGACTACTTCAATCAACTGATCGGTTAAGCCTATTTGCCAGTCGGTACCCTCGTGGTTGGCTTTGTGGTGGAGAATGTCAAAAATTATTGGAACATCAATAACGGACGACAAGTGCAGCACATCTTCCAGATTAAAGGTGACATCATCGTTTTCAATCACCAACCGACGCTTCACAACCGGGCCCAGGTGTTGCTCGTAATTGGTGGCAAACTGTTCAATGGATTTGGGTTTGTTGCCGTAAGCCCCACCCACATGCAGCACCACCACACCTTGTTCCGGGTCGAGCCGCTCCACCAACCGCGATTGCCACTCCAGTTCGCGAACGGCATTTTGCAGGGTAACCGGATTCGGGGAGTTGAGGACCGTGTAC
>CAUQTA010000005.1:0-406138 GCA_963520985.1 uncultured Sphingobacteriales bacterium | reverse complement strand
TTTTACAATCAACTCAAAATCAATAATTTACGATTAAATTTTGTGGAATGTAAGGAACTCGAATTATTAGGATATTAACATTTCATAAGTAAGGAAACTTTTTCATTTCTTGATGCTTTTTCTGGTCTACAATTTTTGCATATCTCAATGTCATCTCTAATTTAGAATGTCCAAGCATTTCCTTTACCGTAACAACATCAATATCAGAGCTTAAGGCAAGTGTTGCAAATGTATGGCGGCTAGCATGAAAATGTAAATGCTGTTTAATTCCTGCTTTTAATCCCCACCATTTCAGATATTCATGAATACAACTCTTGTTCAAATTAAACTTCCAAAAGACCCTATTATTAAACGAATTCCGTTCCAAAGAATCCAATATCTTCTGAGCTTGAATACTTAAAGGAACTATGACAATCTTTTCTGGCGTTTTGTTTGGTCGGAATTGGATTTGGTTGTCTCCAATGCTATCCCAAGTTAGTGTTCTTATATCGCCAAGCCGTAATCCAACAAAACATGCAAAAAGAAATGCCTCCTTCAAGTGATGTCCATACTTTAAATCTGTATTCCACAATACCCTTACTTCATCTATTGTTAAAGTTGTACGTTCAATCTGCCTGTATCTAGGAACTGGTAAATCGCGCAAGGGATTTTTGTCTAATAGGTCTTGTTTTACTGCACGATTCAAAAGATGCTTTAAAACTTGCACATAGCTCCGAATTGTATTCTTAGAAAGACACGTTTTTGTAAGCAAATAATTAATAAATTTCTCTCCCCACCTAATTGTGATTTCTGATAGTAGTATTTTAGGAGTACTTGCCAACACTATATTAGTGTATCTTAATACTGCTTTATTATACTGCACATTTGTGGTTTTATATTTTACCTCATTTACTAACCAATCAAGAAAACCAACTTCTTTCCTTTTTGTTAGTCCTGCAAATAGTTCTCGCTGTCTTTGAGCTGCCAGAATTTTCACTTGCATCACCAGCACCCTATCTTCTTTCAGAATTTTAGTGCTATTTGTATAATCTTCAGATGTATAGATGCTTAAAAATTCGTATTTTCTTCTCTTCGTTAGAGTATTGTATATATCAAAATAGACGGAAAATTTTCCATTTTTAAGCTCTTTGTATCTGATAGTGAGAGTGTTATCTACCTTCATGTTACTTTGGCGAGTTTGAATGTCAAAGTAACACAGAAGTAACACAGAGTTCAATATAAATAGGACTTAATACATTACAGACTCAATGAACCCAAAAGAAAAACTCCTTAATAAAAAGCTGTAACTAGCTAGTTATTAAGGAGTTGAGTGCCGAAGACGAGAGTCGAACTCGTACAAGGTTACCCTCGCACGCCCCTGAAACGTGTGCGTCTACCAATTCCGCCACTTCGGCCTAAGGAGCTGCAAAAGTAAAGAAAAAATTAGTTTACCAAAACTAACTGCCTAATCTTTTTTATTTTCGTCGCTGTTAGTGAGTATGCTTTATCATGCAGTGAGATTGTTTCCTGTTTCTGAAAGGGATAGTTTTTTCGATTATTCCAGCGTGAGGCGAATCTTATTGATCTTATCTAGTGTTAGAGGGCTCAGAAATACATTTTTTACCTGTAATCTCCTTTTAGTCATCGCCTATAGCATTAGGCATTTGTTTGCTGCTTGTATGAAAAACAAACATAGGTATTTGCTGATTTGCATTTTATTGCTGGTACTTCAGGCCTGCACCGAAAATAAAACAAACACCGATACACTTTCTGTAGATACAACCACCAATGTTTCTGTCCGTTTATGGAAGCGGATTCCGGAATTGTCACTTCCCCAACAATGGGACAGTGTTCCGGCAAATGGCATCCCTGCCGACTCTGCCCTGACGGCCCAATTGGAATTGAAACCGGATACCATAGGCCCTGACCCGGAATGGAAAATCATTGGAAAACTGACAAATTCCTCTTGGACCGGTTTGGTGTATAGCTACCTTGACACCGATGTGTCCGAATTGCATCTGGCTACGTATACACCCGCCGACAGCCTGCTGAGCGATATCGTCCTAATGAATGACCAGATTATCGGCATTCTTACCACCGGAACATTTTCTGCAAGCATTAGTCCTACCTTTGCCATCCAGACTAGCGAAAGGCTTCGCAGTGCAGCTTCTGAAACCGATTCGACCATTATCTCCGACGAGCAAACGGATAAAACCTATCAGATAGAAGCCAGTGGCATCATCAGAAATACGACGAATACCGCTACCAATCACATAGCGGCTTCGGCTACGCATCCCGAAGAAACCGAAGAAGGTGCCGAGTACCACGAATTCCGTTACGAATCTCCAGCGCATACCGAAAGCTTCGTTTTTACTATTCTGGGCAAAGAACTGGAAAAACAGTACTATTTCGAAAATAATCAAGCTGAACAAAGGCATCTGGCCTTTACCGGCGTGTCTGAAAGTAACCCCAATCTGTACATTTTTAAACTGGATGGGAGCAAGGTAACGGCTTTGTGGCAAAATTATACCCGCGAAAAAGGCATTTCCATTCCCAAAACCATTGTTTTTACCTGGCCCAATGGCAAAAGACAAATCTTTAAGTTAAAGAAATAGAGGTTTTGGATTTTTGAAAGATACTAATCCCCACCACTGATTTACGCTGACTTGATGGATTGAATCTACTAGGCAGTGATTTGACCTCGTCTGTTTTCTATTTGAATAAAACATGTTGACTAATAGCAATTTTTTGAGGAAAAATTGCACCTAAAGATTTTATTAGGTGATTGTATGCATTCTGTATTGTGTAGACTTTCTCAGGTAAAGCGTATTTTTTCAGAACCTAAAAGTGTTGTTCGGGAGGTTTAGAAGCCGTTTTTAGGCTAAGTTGTAGAATGCCATCACGGCTTGTGTGTTTGCTAGCAGTCATGCCAATGTTACGGGGATGGTTTTTTTATTGTACTTAAAAACTAAACGCAAAACAACTATGAATGATCAGGAAATTTTGAGGGTATTACGGGTGTTCAGAGAAGAACTGAACACAGATGCTATTGTCGTCAGCCAATATACGCCTGAGCAAACCTGTGCTGCGGCATCGAGGCTACGAAAAATTCTGCGCACTTGGGAAACGGATAATGAACTGATTCTGCAAATGATTCGGGAGTCGGCGGAAGAAAGCCGCGAAATAGAAGTATATGGCAACTGGCGGACTATTTCGGAAATACAAGCCATGCTGAATGACTTTATCGCCCTGGCTCAACGTAATGTACCGGAAGTAGGATCAAAAGCCTAAGTTTTGGTTTCTACGAAGATACTATTCTGAGAGACGCAAAATTTGTTTTTGTATGGTATCACTAAAAAACTGCCCAAAAAGGCAGCTTTTTAGTGATATTGTCAGTGTAAATCACCCCATGTTGTGGTAAACGTTTTGCACATCGTCGTCTTCTTCCAGTTTTTCGATGAGCTTTTCCACATCGGCAACCTGCTCTTCCGAAAGCTGTTTGGTGTCGTTGGGAATGCGTTCAAAATCAGCTCCTTTGAGTTCGTAGCCGGCTTCTTCCAGGTGTTTTTGCAAAGCTCCGAAAGCGGTAAATTCGCCATAAATATTGATTAATCCTGATTCTTCATCCAGGAAAATCTCATCGGCTCCAAAGTCGATCAGCTCCAGTTCCAGTTCTTCCAGGTCAATTTTCGGGTCGGCCGTAATTTTAAAAATGCATTTGCGGTCAAAGATAAAATCGAGCATTCCAGACGTACCCAAGCTTCCGTTGGTTTTGTTAAAATAGCTGCGAACATTGGCTACGGTGCGGGTGGGGTTGTCGGTGGTGCATTCGACCAGAATGGCCACGCCATGCGGCGCATAGCCCTCATACACCATCTCTTTGTAGTCGGCCTCGTCTTTGGAAGTTGCCCGTTTGATGGCCCGCTCCACATTCTCTTTGGGCATGTTAACGGTTTTGGCGTTTTGCATAATCGCCCGAAGCCGTGAGTTGGTAGTGGGGTCGGGCCCGCCCGATTTGACAGCAATCACAATGTCTTTTCCGATGCGGGTGAAGGTTTTGGCCATCATGCCCCAGCGTTTCATCTTGCGGGCTTTCCGAAATTCAAATGCGCGTCCCATGAATGTATTAAGCGAAATAGGTGTGTTAAAATTGAAAAGTGGTGCAAAGGTAAAAATTAAATCCGGAAGTCAGAAACGGAACCGTAGCCAGATTGGACCGGTCAAAATAGTATGTTGAAAAAGGTGAAAACCCTGCCGATTTACTTTCTGTTTTTAGGCTGATGTTTGACCAGATACATTTTTCCGCCTTCGTTGCTGATCACAAAATCGGTATCGTTGATGTAAGTTAATCCTTCGGCCTGGCTGCGGGCAATTTTGATGCATTGGTAGGGCTGACTGAGCAGGTTGGTAGAATCTTTGATCTGAAACACAAATACTTTGCCGTACGTAAGCAACGCCAGTTGCGTGCCCGACGGATTTACATCGGCAGCGGTGACCATACTTTTGAGCTTGACGGTACTATGTATTTTTGCCTGGTAGGTACCGGCCGTGTCGGGCAATACGTACATTTTTACGGTGCGGTTGCCTCGGTTTTTGGAAAACAGGTACAACTGATGTTTGTACCAGAAAAAAGCCTCACAGTCGAAGTTGCGGTTTTCGGGATGCGGCGGAAACTCGGATTGGTCGGCGTACGAAAACTGGATGCGGTCTATTTTGTCCGGATGGTTGGGATTGACCTTGTAGATCATCAGGTCTTTGCGGCTGTTGTTGTTATTGCCAAAATCGCCAATGTAGAGGTTGCCAGCCGTGTCTTTGGCCAAATCTTCCCAGTCGCGGTTCTGGGTATTTTTCAGTGGAAGCGATTTCATTACCTTACCCGTAGGCGTAATCTGGTATAGTGCAGGGATAGATCCGCCGTCGTTGTGTGTCCAGAGGGTGTTTGCCGTACTGTCCAGTGCCAATCCAGAACTTTCGTTCACCTCTTTGGGCAGTTCTCCGGTTTTCGTAACTTTATAGTCTTTGGTGCCGGTGTCAAAGCCGCTTTCGCGTTTCTCGTAATGGCAGTTGCACAGCAGCACCTTTAGTGAAAGCAGCAGGGAAATGATTTTATATTTGAGCATTCGTTTGGGGTTAATTTTCATATTGGGCACACGCAAACTACTAAGTAGTCAGACACAGAAAAAAAAATTAGACAAATGACAACACTCTGAAATCCAGCACCTTAAAAACCATGCAAATACACGGCTGGTTTGCATGGCTACTTATTTGGGCAAACCATGTGTTTTGTTACAGCGAATTAACAACTTTGCTTTAAAATTCTACTGACTATTTTACTTTTTTATGGAAAATCCGCGTGTGGTTCAGCTCCCGATTTATGCCAAACTAACCTTTATCCTCGTCAGCATTGCGTTGATGTGGATGTTTTTGGTGCAAATGTCGGAGTTGCTCATTCCTATATGCTTTTCGCTGTTATTTGCGTTGTTACTGCATCCGTTCTGTGTCTGGATGGAGTGCCGCCGGGTTCCGCGGGCTTTAGCTATTGTGATCTGTCTGGTGTTGCTGGTGGTGGTGGTGGTAGGCATTCTGATGGGAGTTGTAACGCAGCTTACCGACTTTGCGGATATTCTGCCGGAATTGCAGAAAAAGTTTCTGAAGATGTTTAACGACATCCAAAGTTGGATCGGGGCCGAGTTTGGCGTACGTAAAAATGCGCAAACGGCCTGGTTACAGAAAAACGCCGAAATATTCACCAATTCCAGCGGCCAGATTGTCGGCAATTTGCTCTCGGTGGTTTCCAGTGCGTTTACCTATCTGGGGTTGGTTCCGGTTTATATTTTTTTCCTTCTTTATTACCGCAATTTTTTTCGCAAGTTTCTGGATCAGTTATTCAAATCGGTTTCTGAAACGGACATCCTGGTAATCTTGATCAAAGTACGCGATGTAGTACGCAACTACCTGGTGGGTCTGGTGTTCGTGATGTCGATCATTGCGACGCTCAACACGCTGGGACTGTTGATGTTGGGTATCGAACATGCGCTGTTTTTTGGCGTGCTGGCGGCCATGCTCAATGTCATTCCTTACATTGGCATCATCATCGGGTCGGTGCTTCCGATCCTGATGGCCATTCTTACGAAAGATTCCATCTGGTATGCCGTAGGTGTGGCAGCTGTGTTTTTCGTGGTGCAGTTTCTGGAAGGCAATTTCATTACGCCGCGCATTGTGGGTTCCAAAGTAAGTGTCAATTCGCTGGCTACGGTTATCGCATTGGTGCTGGGTGGTTTGTTGTGGGGAGCCCCGGGCATGGTGCTTGCCATTCCGTTTACGGCTATCATGAAGGTAGTTTTTGATAGCGTACCTGGCTTGGGAGCCTGGGGATTTTTGCTGGGCGAAGTGCCTGACGAACACCTGAAAGTGCAAGCGGTAGTAGCTGAAGCCGTAGAAGCCGTCGAGGAAAAAGTGGAAGAGATTGTGGAGGATGTAAAAGAAGCTGTTACCGGAGAGCCGAAAGAATAGTATCTTTTCAAACAATAGAACCCTGCATTTGTCAAATGCAGGGTTTTCGTTTTTTAGGAAACACAAATCAGAAACCGACTCCCTTGGTTTTGGTCTTGATGCGGCACAGGTACATGTCAGCAGTAATGTATAACGTGGAACCATCATCGCCAAAGGCGCAATTGGCAGTAGCTTCGCCGGTATCAATGCGGCCAAGCAGCTTGCCCTCTGGCGATAGAACGCGAATACCGCCTGGACCGGTGGCAAACAGGGTTCCGTTTTTATCCACCCGCAAGCCGTCAGGTAAGCCCTTCATGCTGGCGACATCCGCAGTGGCATCGTGCAGTATTTTTCCTTTTCCCAAGGTCCCGTCAGCCTGTACGGGGTAGGCCATGATGATCGCTTTTTCCGGGTCCGATTGAGCTACATACAATGTTTTTTCATCCGGCGAAAACGCAATGCCATTGGGACGGGTCAGGTCTGAGATCAGCAAGCTGATTTTGCCATCAGGCGTGACTCGGTATACACCACAAATGGGAGTTTCTCGGGACGGGTCTTTTTCCTTTTGCGGAAGACCGTACGGTGGGTCGGTGAAGTAATAGCTGCCGTCCGATTTTTGCACCACGTCATTGGGACTATTAAGTCGTTTGCCCTGGTAATTGTCGGCTAGGGTACGTTTGCCGCCGCCGCTCAGGGGCATAATCGAAACCCGGCGATCTCCGTGTTCGCAGGAAATCAACTCGCCTTTATTGTTGAGTGCCAGGCCGTTGCTGCCCGGTTCGTCGCTGTATTTTCCAGCTCCGGTATAACCCGATGGTTTCAGGAAAGGCGTTGCTCCTTCGTCTGCTTTCCATTTGAAGACGGTATTCTGCGGAATGTCGTTGAACAGCAAATATTGTCCGTCTTTGATCCAGAGCGGCCCTTCGGCCCAGGCAAACCCGGTAGCGAGTACTTCGATTCGGGCATCTTTATCAATAAGGGCGTCAAACTTTGGGTCGAGCCGAACAATTTTTCCCACGGTAGGGTAGACGGTTTGGGTTTGGGCGAAAATGCCAGTGCCCACACAGCAGATAAGCAAAGAGAGTAACGTTTTACGCATTAGACAGGTGAAGTGATTGGATGAAAATAGTATGTTTTGGAAATGAAAAACCCGTTTTTGTATGGATCTGTACTTTCTGTGTTTATAACCATGCAGGCCAGAGGCCTGGCAATAGCAGGCACAAGGCAGAGCCTCGCGCCAATTCTACTCAAAAAAATATTCTCAACTAAAATAGTATCCTCAAAGAAGCAAAAACCTGCCTGCATATACAAGCCGAATAAGAAAGGAAATTAACGGTATTGGTGTGAAAATCAGAATAAAAGTGAAACGGCAAGGCATCACAATCCATGAGAAAATCCTTGTGTATTTACTCTTGATCTGATAAATTTAGCTATTCCCCTAGTTATATGAAGCCTGGTGTTAAATTTCTGCATTCCCTCTTCGAAGTAACTCATGTTGAGTTCCAAACCTACGATCTTTCGGATCCCAAATTGCTATTTTCCAGTGGAATCGCTTACAAACTGTTGGGTTATTCACAGGAAGAATACCTGAATTTAAGCAAAGAATATTATAAAACCATTGTGCATCCGGACGATTACCCGAGTGTGTTGGCGGCGATGGATAAGATTTATCAATCCAAAAACAACGAAGTAATTGAAATGACGGTGCGAGTTCGCAAGAGCGATGGGGATTACATCTGGTTATATTCGCGTCAGATGATTTATGAAAAAGTTCCGGGTAATCACATTTGCACGATCATACGGGAGGTAGAGGATGTGACAAAGCTGGTGGAACTCCAGAACGAACTGAAAGAACGCGTGGACCAACTCAAGACGGTTTCGTTTAAAAATTCGCATTTGTTGAGAAGCCCAGTCGCCAGTATAATCGGCTTGGTGGATTTGATTGAAGACGCCGGAGTGACAGGGGATCACAACCGGCAAATTTTTCAATACCTGAAAGAATCCATCAAAAAACTAGACGCCGTCATCTACGAAATAAACGATGTAGCAAAGTTGGATTAACTCAAATCATTACCGGTTCTTTCGGTAAAAATCGTAGCAAAAATTAACGCCAAACCGGACAAATCCCCAACTTGTCACTTGTGAAGTTTGTCTAAGTCCCGTATACAGATCGGCCCTAGAGTAGTAGGTTCTGAATATGTACTGAGGTCCTGCAAATACCTCCCCGTAAGATTTTCCTTTTCGCTTAGGTTTTATATTAAACTGAAAACCAATGATTGCACCTAAACCATTGTCTTTCAAATACTGCCGCTGACTTTGATCGGGATCGTAATCGTAATTTTCAAAAAGATGCGTAATATCGCCGCGCCCATGTTTGAAGTAGGGAGCCACAAACCAGCGGGTTTTCTGCCGGTTGATGGCGTAATACCGATACTCCAGAATCACAGAGCGTTCCAACACCAATTGCGCATCCAATAACTCAATGGTCGCTTGTCCGGTTCCATACAATTCAATCGAATGATTAGGATGCAGGTAATACCCCAGACCTATTCCATTCCAGATGATCAGCGGACGATAACGAATGACAAAGGAAGCTTGAGGAAGAGTCGTATCCTGCTGAGCCCAAGCCGAAGCGGAAATACATAAAACAGTCAGAAAGAGTAAAAGTGTTTTCATCGAAAATAGTATGTTTTGAAATACGAAAACCCCAGGTATTTTTCCTTCAAGTTCCTCCGTTTTTTTCTGATTTGCAACCAACCAAATGACCGCCTGTTCGTAGAAGGAGTAACAGAGCAATCCAGGTCAAATATCAGCAGATTTGACGAGTATGTAAGTTGTTTCTTCAGAATGCAATGCTGCATCTGGACAATTTTTCACAACTTCATACATCTGTACAACCATATCCAGCAGCAATCCTAATAACTCATCTGACACGGTGATTTTTTACAAGACACTGCAAAGTGACTTACCGTTGCGTCATTGATAAACTATTTGTTCAACCAGCTTTTATTTTTTGTTTTCACACTCAATTAAAAAACACCTTCTATGTTAAAAACCAGTTATCAGTTTTCACAATCCATTGTGCCTGAAGGCGTAAGCTATCCGGCGGACCTGCTTGTAAGATTTCAGTCCGGTTTGGCACAAACGGCTCGGCGAAAGCTAAACATTTCCCTGGTAATTGACCGTTCGGGGTCGATGGCCGGTACACCGCTGCAACACGCCCTCAAAGCCGCGGAAGCGGTAGTCAATCGCCTGGAAGCGGACGACATCATTTCCATTGTAGTCTATGACGATAACATTGACACCATTTTTGGCCCATCCACAGTTGCCGACAAAGGTGCCGTAAATGACATTTTGCGCCGCGTGCGGGCCGGAGGGATCACCAACTTGTCGGGCGGCTGGCTCAAAGGGTGCGAACACGTCAAGACAAACTACGACCCCAAGAAAGTAAACCGTGTCATGCTGCTTACCGACGGTCACGCCAATGCCGGTGTCACTGATCTGAAAACGCTGACATCCACCGCAGGAAAAAAAGCCTCCGAAGGCATTACGACAACCACGCTGGGTTTTGGTCGCGGCTTTAACGAAGATTTGCTCATCGGCATGGCGCAGGCGGCAACGGGTAACTATTACTTCATTCAAAGCACTGATGAAGCCGCCGAAGTGTTTACCATTGAATTGGATAGCTTGAAATCGGTTGTAGCGCAAAACCTGACGGCTACGCTGGAACTGGCTCCGGGCGTGACCCTGACCGATACGCTGAGTTTGGCGAAAGTAAGTACCGACGGCGGAAATACCCTACTGGCCCTGGGCGATGTGTACGAAGGCGAAGACAAATTACTCGGCCTTACATTTACCTTGCCCGAATCGAAACCGGGTGATTTGCTGACTGCAAAATTGCGTTTTACTGCCGATATCGTGGAAAACGGAGCCACCAGTCAGGCCAGCGGTTACACCGATATATACACTCGGATTGGCACCATAGAAGAGGCTTCTGCGGCGGCCTCAACGGGAATTCTGGTGGAACTGAACCGGTTGAAAATCGCCAAAGCCAAAGAATCGGCACTGGCCTTGCTGGAAGACGGTAAAAATGCCGAGGCCGAACAATTGCTCCGCACCCTGATTCGCGAACTGGAAAGCAAAGGCCTCAACGAGAATTTTGAGATTGCCGAAGAAATAGAACAACTCCATTACTTTGCCAGCCAGATGGCCAATAAAGCCCTGGGTAACGAAGGCCGTAAGGAATTGCTCGACCAGTCGTACCAGGCACGGAACCGGAACCGGGTCGATTTGGGAAGCCGCGGGGTGTCGGCTGGTGACGAAGTGCGTTCATTGAAAGTTGTTACCGAAGTGGGAACCGGCGTGGAGCTGGTTTGTCTGCGCGAAGGCGGCAAACTACGTATCAAAGTGATTTCAGATGGCTACGATCAGGATAAAAACGTACAGTTTCCGCGTGCCATTCGCGCCGAAGGTGCCCGGTATGTGGTGG
This sequence comes from uncultured Sphingobacteriales bacterium, assembly GCA_963520985.1. Lineage (GTDB taxonomy): Bacteria > Bacteroidota > Bacteroidia > Cytophagales > 172606-1 > Xanthocytophaga. Next base: position 395,178 of record CAUQTA010000005.1, on the reverse strand, counting down.
AAGCACTGGAAACCTCCAGTGATGGTTCGTTTTACCGCGTAGTGGGCGAAATTACCCGGTACGCCAAAGCGGGCGAAGCCGACGTATTTGCCGGATATTCAAGCCGTTCCCGGAAATCGTCTGGTTCGGCCAAAGCTTCGGCAGGAGCTCCAACGGCCGCTGATCTGGAAACTACTGATACCATTGGTGACGGTGTGCTGGTACAGTGTGTGAAAGATGGTAGCAAGCTGCGGGCTCGTGTGGTATCGGATGGCTACGATCCCAACTGGAACATGCGCTTTCCACGTTCGATTCGAGAAGAAGGGATTCTTTATGTAGTTGAAGAAGTGAATACGGCTTCTGATGGAAAGTCGTACGTCGCCTGTGGTGACATCAAGCGGTTTGTCCAACCAACGGTGACAGTATAGATTTTCTCTTATAAAAAAGAAGAAAGAGTAAAGATGAAGGACAAACACAGGTCTATTCTCTTTACTCTTTTTTGCTAATAGAGACAGTCAAAAGGATTTTGATCTCCAAATTCTTTATCATGTGACTGTATAAGATTATAAAGCAGGTATGTTTTGCCTTTTCAAAAGATACTATTTTCTGTTCTCATTTTTTGTCATCTCAAAGATTTCTCCGAAATGACATTTCTATCCATAAAGTCCTAAACAATCTCAACGAGAAAAGTTTGATTTGCAAACCTTAATCATTACTCTCTTTGTATCGCATGCTACTTTGTTCTTTCACTTTGTTTATAGTCCAGAATGTATCTCTTCCTTGACACCTGTTACTTTTTTGCTTGTCCAAAAAAGTAACCAAAAAAGGACACTTGCGCTAATGCTTCTGCCCGCGGCCCCATCGCCAACCTCGCTGGCGCAAGAGGCCTACGCACCTTCACAACCTAGCGTGATTGGAGTTAACTATGATGGCTTTGTAGCGCTGATTAATAATTTAAAGGATGTGCAAGTTTGTTTTCTATTTCCAATGCGAATTGCGGAGCAAGAGCCTGTAAAAGTGCATAAGCCTCTTTCTTTGGTGAGGGGCGGGCCAGCCTGAGCGGGGAAGCATTCAAAGAAAGTGCCTTTTCTTTGTTACTTTCTTTGGGCATGCAAAGAAAGTAAGAACAGAGTGGAAGGGAAAAGTTTTGGACTATGAACCAACTTCACAGTTGAAATAGTATCTCCCAAAACACCAAAACCTCCTATTGCTCAAAGTGATTCACCTTTGCTTTGGAATAAGCTTTCGTAAATACTTGAATGCCTTCGTTGAAAAATGCCTCATTTTGGTGAAAATACTTCAATTCAAATGGCGTTTCTGAGTTGTTTAAAAAGATCTTCATGGAATACGTAATGCCCAGGTAACTGTTCTTATTATCCTTTTTGTACAAGTCCAGGCGCTGAATGGTAGTGCCCGGATATTGCAGTGAGTGACGGAAACGCCGCAACTGCCGCAGAATGGATCGAGTTCTAAGCAACTGGAAAATAGCCATCCCTACTGAAAAACCGATAAAGGCTAACACCAGCCAGTTGTAAATAGAGTCTGTCGAAACGACATCCTTAAAAATAAACAGCGTTACCCCTACAACCACAATGTAGACGCCCAACGAAACGAGTAACGTCAGTCGGGCTTGCTGCTTGATGGTTCGGTAATAGGTGTCCAAAAAAGTATGTAACTCTGTGTTCATAAAATAAAAAACACCGGTTGGTGTTCTGTGCGAAAATAAGGGAATTTCGACAGGAAAACCAACCGGTGTTTTTTGGGTAAGGAACAGGTACGCTTATGATTTTTCGGCTCCAGCCTGCACTTTTTTCCATACCCGCCACATGTTTTGCGACATGATTTTGGCAATGTCTTTTTCGGTGTAGCCGCGTTTGAGCAGTACAAAAATCAGGTTGGGATACTGCGACACATCCTTAAGGCCCGTAGGCAATGTATCGCCTACGCCGTCATAGTCCGAACCGATGCCCACATATTCCACTCCGGCCAGTTTGATGACGTGTTCAATGTGGTCGGCTACTTTTTCAACATCGGCAAACAAAATCGGGTTGTCTTTCTGGAATTGTTCCACAATCGGTTTGGCTGCGTCGTCGGTCATTTTCAGGCTTTTTTCTTTCAGCATGGCTTGTAACTTCTCGCGTTTCTCGGCCATGTCATTGCGGGCTTTTTCATCCAGAAACGAGGTGCCAAAGTTGATTTGGATCACGCCGCCTTTTTTTGCCAATGCCTTAATCATATCATCGGACATGTTGCGTTGGAAACCCGGCGTATAATAGCGGCAGGAAGAGTGCGAAGCAATGCAAGGGACCTTGGACAGTTCAATGGCCTGGTAAAACGAATCATCCGAAACGTGCGAGATGTCGACCATCACACCGACGCGGTTCATTTCCTTTACCACATCGCGGCCGTAAGGACTTAAGCCTTTCCAGGTATACGTGCTATCGTACGACGAATCGCATATGTGGTTGTCTTTGCCGTGCGTCAGGGTAATGTACCGGATGCCTTTGTCGTAATAATACTTCACATCGCTCAATTCCAGAATCGGAGCTCCGTTTTCCATTCCCATCGGCAGCGAAACCAAGCCTTTCTTGAAGTTTTCGTCAATTTGCTGAGGCGTGCGTCCTTCGGCAAACTTATCTGGATGCGCTTTGATAATGCCTTGCACCATGTCAATTAGCGAGTCGGCGAGAACCTTTTCTTTGCCGGTTTTCTGGTAATTGGACGGAATGTAGATGGACATGAACGGTGCCGAAAGTCCGCCTTTTTTAGCCCGGACATAGTCGAAATCGCCTTCTTTGGTTTCGACCGGAATGCCCAGGTATTCGCGATCTAGTTTGAAGTTTTTGATTTTCAACCGATACGGCAAATCCACATGTGTGTCCGCAAGCACGTATTTGTGGGCAATTTGGTCGGCGAGTTTGCGGAGTTCGTTATCGGAAAGATTTTTTTTCTTTTGGGCTACTGCCGCACACGAAATCAAGAGCAAAAACAGTACAATTTTCTTCATGGTTTTTAGGTTGTTTGGTTGAGAAATGGCATGGCTTGTTTTCAAAAATAAGGATTTTTGGCGTAGTAGGATATGAAAATTTGCCTTTTTTGAAAATGAGAGGTTTTTTATTTGGAGAAGATAGTATTTTCTAAATACAGGGTTTTTATAAAATGAATAGTAAAAAACTCAACTCTTTTGATAAATTGATAGATTTGCAACATGAAAAAAGCCTTTATTATTTTACTGTTATTGACTTTGGGAATGTCCTCAAATGCACAAATAGATGCGAGAATGAAGGACATTCAAACCATTTTTAAACGAATGGAACTGAGCGGGGTTGATGTGAATGTACCACTTCTGTACGGCTATTTTTTTTATGATAAAGATCTACAAAGGCTAACCACAGTAAAAGATAAACTATTAGCACAGAAGTACCAGCTTGTCCGCATGGAGAAAGGAGAAGATGGATTGTATGTGCTTCATGTACAAAAGGTAGAAAAGCATTCTGCTCTTACTTTATACCAGAGAGACAAGAAATTTAGGGAAATAAGCAGTTATGATGGATGGGATGTGGGAAATCCTGATAAGACCAAACCTTTAACCTCAAGAGAAAAGTACCTGTCCTTTGTCAAAAGCATACCCCAGCAAAAACTATTTGCCTATGCTGTCGAAGTTTATAACCAAGAGATGTATGAAGAAGCTGTAATTGCCTTTGATAATTGCATTCAGCGAGGAATCAAAACAGACACATGCTATTATAAGCTAGGAAACTCGCTAACCCGTGTGGGAAACATAAATCTTGGAATTACTCAACTGGAGAAAGCTATTCAAATCAATCCGTTATACTATTCTGCCTATTTCAACATTGCTGCGGTATGTTATGATAATAATATGTTTGAGAAATCAGCCATGTATTATGAAAAAGCAATTAAGCTAAAACCAAAAGATGATCGGGCTCATTATGGATTGGCCGCTGCTCAATTTGCATTAGGTAAAATAACAGAAAGCGCAAAGAATTGTCAGAAGGCATTGGATTTAAACCCTTCTAATGAAAATGCTTTAGTGTTAACAGAAATGATTAAAAAGCGACAGTCAAAATGAGAGGTTTTGCCTATTAAAAACATACTATTTTTTAATGGGACTTTGTTCTGCATAGTCGCCAAATGGGCTGAACTTAGGTAGCCATGCATTAAAAATCTCGCCAGAGAATTTGCTTATCCGAGACTGAGTTCTATTTTGCGTAGAACTTAATTCATCCTACATGCCTATCCTTCAGCGACATACCCGTACTTTTTTACCTGATGACTTTCAACTTAGCGATTGGGAAAGCGTAAAACCATATTTTGATGAACTGAAACAGCGGTCCATTCATTCGGCGGACGAACTACACCAATGGTTTGCCGACCGCAGCGAACTGGAAGCCTACCTGTCTGAAAATTTTGCGTGGCGCTACATTCGCATGACCTGCAATACGGCTGATGCGCAACTGATGGAAAACCTGAATCAGTTTATTACCGAGATACAGCCCAATGTGGCTCCCGAAAGTGATTTGCTCAATCGGAAAGCGGCTGACAATGAGTATGTAACAGAAATCGCCGAGCCCGGGTTTCCGATACTGATGCGCAACCTGACCAAAGACATTGAACTGTTTCGGGAAGAAAACATTCCGTTGCAAGTGGAATTGCAAAGCGAAGAACGAAAATTCGGAACCATCAACGGTGCCATGACGGTGACCATCGACGGAAAAGAACTGACTTTGCCGCAGGCTTCTGACTACCTGTTGGTTACTGACCGGGTTGTGCGGGAAAACGCCTACCGGCAAATTCAGGACCGTCGTTTGCAGGACAAGGATACGCTGGATGAGTTGTTTAGTCAGTTGATCGGGTTACGCCATCAAGTAGCTGCCAATGCCGGTTTTGCCAACTTTCGCGATTACATGTTCAAAGCTCTTGGACGGTTTGACTACACGCCTCAGGATTGTTTCGATTTCCATGCATCCGTAGCCGAGGCGGTGGTGCCTCTGCTGAATAGTATGGCAGAGAAACGCAAAACCTCCCTGCAACTGAATGAGTTGCGTCCTTGGGACACGAAAGTGGATACCGAAAACCGGCCCCCACTGAAGCCGTTTGCCAACGGAGACGATTTGCTTGACAAAACCATCGATTGTTTTACGCGGCTTGATCCGTTTTTAGGGCAATGCCTGCAAACCATGAAAGACATGAATCAGCTTGATCTGGTTTCACGAAAAAACAAAGCACCGGGCGGCTACAATTATCCGCTGGACGAAACAGGGGTGCCGTTTATTTTCATGAATGCGACTTCCAATCTGCGCGATCTGGTGACATTGCTGCACGAAGGCGGACACGCGGTGCATTCATTGGTAACGCGCGATTTGCCGCTGAATGCCTACAAACAAGTACCTTCCGAAGTAGCGGAGCTGGCATCCATGAGCATGGAACTGATCAGCATGGATCACTGGGATGTGTTTTTCCCGGACGAAGCCGAACTGAAACGTGCTAAACGACAGCACCTGGAAGGCATTCTGGAAACCTTACCGTGGGTGGCAACCATCGACAAGTTTCAGCATTGGGTATACGAAAATCCGGAACATAGCCTGGCCCAACGACAAGAAAACTGGGTTCGCATTTACACTCAATTTACCGATTCGGTTACGGATTGGAGTGGATTGGAACACTACCGGGGGTATCTCTGGCAGAAGCAGTTGCATTTATTTGAAGTGCCTCTTTATTACATTGAGTACGGCATTGCGCAACTGGGTGCCATTGCCATCTGGCGGAATTTTAAACAAGACAAAAAGCGAGGACTGGACGGCTATCTGAATGCGTTAAAGTTAGGCTATACAAAGCCCATCCGGGAAATTTATGCCGCTGCAAACATCTCCTTTGATTTTTCGAAAGACTACATTGCCGAGCTGATGCAATTTTTGGAAGAAGAGTTAAAGAAACTTTGATAATCCTGCAAGACTATGTTTACGAGCCGTATTTATTTTTCTGGTTTAAGTGTGTTGTTCGGTTTAGTGTGTTTCATCGGCTGTACCAGCAAGCCTAAACAGGAGGCGGATACAACGGTTTACACGGATTCCACGCTTGCCCTGCTGGCTGAAGGTACCTTTGGCTATGATGTTCGTTTTCTGGAAAAACACAAACCTGTACTGGTTCTCAGTAGTCCGGATCGCGATTCGTCGCAGGTGGTTGTCGTGGCCGGTTACCAAGGGCGTGTCATGACCAGCACCGCGGGCGGAGTAACGGGCAACAGCTACGGCTGGATGAATCACGAACACATTGCTTCGGGCAAAAACCAACCGCACATGAATGCATATGGGGGCGAAGACCGGTTCTGGCTGGGACCCGAAGGCGGACAATATTCCATTTATTTTCAGAAAGGAGCCGACTTTAAATTCGACAACTGGCAAGTGCCCGCACTGATCGATACCGCCACTTTTGACGTGGTCGACTCAGACAAACATTCGGCCACGTTTGCCAAAAAAGCCCAGTTGACTAACTACTCCGGAACCGCATTTGACCTGGAGATTAGCCGTAAGATCGCTGTATTGGGCAAAGCCGATGTGGAAAAAATACTAGGAAACGGATTGCCAAAAGTCCGGTATGTGGCGTACGAAACGGCTAATACTGTGACCAATACCGGGGCAGACTGGAAAAAGGAAACCGGCTTGCTTTCCATCTGGATACTGGGAATGTTCAATTCGTCGGAGCAAACCGCCATTGCCATTCCATTTAAAAGCAGTCCCAAGGCGCAGTCGTTGATTACCACCAATTATTTTGGGCAGATTCCCCCTGACCGGTTGGTGATCCGGGATAGCGTGCTTTTCTTCAAGGCCGATGCCACTTACCGCAGCAAACTGGGGGTATCGCCGCAGGTGGCCAAGCCGTGGGCCGGTAGTTATGATTCCCGCAAAAAAGTGCTGACGCTGGTGCAATTTGACCTGGAACCCACAGCAGACTATGTCAATTCGTTGTGGGAAGTGCAGAAAAATCCGTTCAAAGGCGATGCCGTCAATTCCTACAATGACGGCCCGAATGATACCGGAAGCCAGATGGGACGGTTTTATGAACTGGAATCTTCCTCACCCGCCAAAGCCTTGAAAAAAGGGGAGTCCATGACTCACCATCATCGCACGTTTCATTTTGAAGGCGACGAAGCGCAACTTGGAGAGATTGCACGCAAGGTTCTGGGCGTTGAACTGGCTGATATCCAAAAGGCATTTGAAAAATAGTGGTTCTAAGCTAGCAGCTGTTGGCTTTTAGCTAGTAGGTATTGGCAAGGCAAGCCGTTTTATTTACGCTGATTGATCTTCAATTGAGTAAATTCGCTTTCGATTGAGGTAGACATGGCATGACTAACAGTCATGCCATGTCTATTTGTACTAACGGGGTTTTTGCTTTTGAAAACATACTATTTTTGTGCGTTGATTTGCCGGTTCCAAACAGTGCTTTTCCTTTTCTCGGGAATGAATTAGCTTCCTTTCATTTAATATGAAATTTTCAATTTTTTATGAACGAAATATAAAAACAATCCGTTACCTTTGAGAGCGAATCAGAGTAGTTGAAATACACGCCTTTCATGCAGATTGCGCCGAATACCAATGGCAGATATTAAGACCATACAAGCCCCGATTGCCGCTGAAATGGAGCTTTTTGAGCTCAAGTTTCGGTCATTTATGAAGAGTAACGTCATGTTGCTCGATCAGATCATGAATTACATTGTGAAGCGGAAAGGGAAGCAACTGCGGCCCATGTTCGTTTTCCTCACAGCCAAAACCTGCGGTGAAGTGACCGAAGCCACCTATCGGGGAGCCGCTCTGATTGAACTGTTGCACACAGCCACGCTGGTTCACGACGATGTGGTGGATGATTCGAATTACCGCCGCGGATTTTTCTCAGTCAACGCCTTATGGAAGAATAAAATCGCGGTACTGGTGGGCGACTACCTGCTGTCGCGCGGGTTGCTGCTTTCGGTAGACAACAACGATTTTGATTTGTTGCGCATTGTGTCGCATGCTGTTCGCGAAATGAGCGAAGGCGAACTGTTGCAATTGGAAAAAGCCCGCCGACTGGATATTACCGAGGATGTCTATTACGAAGTAATCCGTCAGAAAACCGCCTCGCTGATTTCGGCTTGTTGTGCCGTGGGAGCCAGTTCGGTAGATGCAACCTCCGAAACCATTGCCAAAGCCCGCATGTTTGGCGAAAAGGTAGGCATTGCCTTCCAAATCAAAGACGACTTGTTTGACTATGGCACGCAGGAAGTTGGCAAGCCGCTGGGCATTGACATCAAAGAAAAGAAAATGACTTTGCCGTTGATATACGCACTGAGCCAAGCTTCGTGGGTAAAGAAGCGGGAAATCATCTACATGATTAAAAACCAAAGCCATAAACCCAAAAAAGTAGCCGAAGTCATTGAATTTGTGAAACAAAGCGGGGGGATCGAATATGCCACCCAAGCCATGCAACGGTACCAAACCGATGCATTGGACATTTTGCATTCGTTACCTGATTCTGAAAACCGGCAAGCGTTGGAACAACTCGTTCGGTACACCATTGAACGGACAAAATAGTATCTTTTTGGGATACAAAACCTCTTCGCATCTTACAGATTCACTGACTACTGTTGTATCGTAAGTTCACAAAGTGGCCTTTTTCTTTTTTTGCCGCCTCATAGACGAATAAGAATAGTATTTTTCCGAAGTAATGTGCAAATTTGCCAACCTTTACTCACTCATCGTTTTCTTTGCATGAATTCTTTTTTATTGAACGCTATTTCGCCCATTGATGGTCGGTACGCCAGACAAACGGCTGCATTGCGGCCTTATTTTTCTGAAGCGGCTTTGCTTCGTTACCGGGTACGGATCGAAATCGAATACTTCATTGCGTTGTGCGAAATTCCATTGCCACAGTTAGTAGGCTTTCCGAAAGATACCTATGCCTTGTTGCGCAACATTTACCTGAATTTCAGCGAGGCCGATGCGTTGCGTATCAAGGAGATTGAAAAAGAAACTAACCATGACGTAAAGGCGGTAGAATACTTTATCAAGGCGAAACTCGAATCGCTGGATTTGACCAAATACGAAGAGTTCATTCACTTTGGCCTGACTTCGCAGGATATTAACAATACAGCCATTCCGTTGCTTTTAAAAGAAGCCATTCAGCAGGAGGTGAAAAAACAGCTGTTTGACATTTTGCATACCTTATATGCACGCGCCGAAGACTGGAATCAAATTCCGATGCTGGCTCGTACCCACGGGCAACCGGCATCGCCTACCCGGCTCGGCAAAGAAGTGCTGGTTTTCTGCGAACGTCTGGAAAAGCAAATCATTGCGTTGGATAATGTGCCGTTTGCGGCTAAGTTTGGGGGTGCAACCGGTAATTTCAATGCCCATTCGGTGGCGTATCCCGAAGTGGATTGGCTCAAATTTGCCGATAAGTTTGTAAACCAGATTCTGGGCTTGCAACGGAGCCGCTATACCACCCAGATAGAACATTACGATTTTATGGCGGCTCTATGCGATACACTGAAACGCATCAACACCATTCTGATCGATTTGTGTCGCGATTTCTGGCAGTACATTTCCATGGAATATTTTATCCAGGAAATCAAAGCTGGAGAGGTGGGTTCGTCGGCCATGCCACACAAAGTGAACCCGATTGATTTTGAAAATGCGGAAGGAAACCTCGGTTTTGCCAATGCCATTTATGAGCATCTGGCGGCCAAATTGCCTGTTTCCCGGCTGCAACGCGACCTGACCGATTCGACGGTATTGCGCAACATTGGCGTTCCCGTTGCCCATTCGGTAGTGGCGTACGCATCCTTGCTTCGCGGATTGGGCAAGATTGAAGTGAACGAAACCGCCATTCGTGCCGACCTGCAGGAAAACTGGGCAGTAGTGGCCGAAGGCATTCAAACCATATTGCGTCGCGAAGGCTATCCTAAACCGTACGAAGCATTGAAAAACCTAACCCGCAACAACGAGAAAATTACCCAGGAAAGCATCCATCGCTTTGTGGAAGAGTTGAATGTAAGTGAGGCCGTAAAAAGCGAACTTAAGACGTTGACTCCTTTTAATTATGTAGGAATTTGATAGATAGAAAAACTGAAAATTTCAGAAATTTTCAATAAAAACAGCCTGCTTCGGTTTTCTGAACGGGCTGTTTTTATTTTGAAAAATAGTATCGTTGAAAAAGCTAAAACCTACCCACTTTGATTTTTTTTACCAATCAAGCCATCCTTGCGAGCAAAGCGAAGCAATCTGCTAACTAAAATCATAAGCCTTTGGTATCCGTTTTTGCCGAGTCTGCAATTGGTAGATTGCTTCGTTATTTCGCTTCGCTGCATGCCGCGCAATGAAGCTCAAATTTGTGCTTGCAATGCTAAATTTAATCTAAGCCTTTTGTTTCCAGTCAGACCGCTCAGCATCAGACCTCCAAATCTCAATCCTCCTGCTTGACTGGAAAAAAGAATAAGCTAAAGCGTGTTCTACTATGTTCACCCTGTCAAATCTCACCAATCAAGATTCTGAAGCCCATTGGAATTGCCGATGAAGTCTCTATTTTTGCAATTGGTAAGATACGTAGCTCAGTTGGAAGAGCATCTGCCCGACACGCAGAGGGTCGCAGGTTCGATGCCTGCCGTATCTTCACTTAAAATTCAGGTAGGAAACGTAGTTTAATTGGAAAAATGCTGGTTGCTAACCAGACGATTCGGGTTCGAGCCCCGACGTTTGCTGCCTTTTTGTTTTGCTCACCTCTTCCCATCCATTTTGTGAATCCATATCCTTTCAGCCAGCAAGAGTGGGAGACCTGCCTTCGTGTACTGACGGCCCTTAAAGACGATCCGCTGAACAATCCGGATAATCAACAGTTCAAAACGCTGATAACGGCCATTCACAAGAAAGCCAAAAAAGACATACGCAACGCCAATAGCGAAGCTCGCCAAGCAGAAGATTTTGCAAAAATGGCACAAACGCACATTGTCGTCAAGGCGCAAAACAATACCACCTTATACGCCCACGAAGCCATTCCGACCCAGCCTTATACCGTTCTTCATCAGGCTGCGCCCTGTTATGCGTGCGGAGAAATGTATACGCAGCTTCACTTTTTTTACCACAGGTTATGCCCTGCCTGCGCCGAAATCAACTACCGATTTCGCGATCTGGAACTGGATTTTTCGAGCCATCAGGTACTCATCACGGGTGGTCGTGTGAAGATTGGCTACGCTACTGCTCTTAAATTTCTGCGTGCAGGAGCCAACGTGCTGGTAACCAGTCGCTTTCCAGGACTGGCTTGGGAACAGTTTGCCAAAGAATCCGATTTTTCTGTCTGGCAAAATCGACTGACTATGTATGGTCTGGATTTGCGAAACATCAAGGCCGTTTATCAGTTTGTGGACTATTGCAAGCAGGCCCTAACGAGCTTGGATATTCTGATTAACAACGCTGCGCAAACGATTAAATATCCGTTGGAATACTACCAGCCGTTGATTGCCAAAGAAAAACAAAACTTATTGCATTTTCAGAATACTCGGTTGTTGGGCAACTCCACGCCTGTTTCCTTGCAAAAAGGACAATTGTTAGAATTGAACGAATCACTGGACATACCCATAAACCGATTTGGGCAACCGGTAGATCATCGCGATAAAAACAGCTGGAATTCGACGCTGGAAGAGATAGGTTTGGAAGAGTTACTGGAGGTGAATCTAATCAATCAGATTTCGCCTTACCTGCTGATTTCGGAGTTGAAACCACTGATGGAGGCGAGTATGCATCCGGACCGGTTTATCGTCAATGTGACTTCTTCGGAAGGGCAGTTTAGCTATGTAAACAAAACGGTGCATCATCCGCACACCAATATGACAAAGGCGGCGCTGAATATGCTCACCCGGACTTCCGCCGCCGATTTTATAACCAGTCACATCTATATGAACTCAGTGGACGTGGGTTGGATTTCGACAGGTGCCCATGAAGAGAAGCGGGCCCGTTTGTTTGACAATCACCGCATTCCTCCCCTCGATTCGGTAGATGGCGCCATGCGAATTATCCATCCCATCCTGGAAATCCAAAAAGGAAATAAGGAGTTGTACGGAAAACTTTTTAAGAATTACGAAGAAGTAAATTGGTAAGGGTACAGAATGAACACACGCATAAGGGATTTCCTTTGGAGGATAAGGTCTGATCAATGTTTGATTCCTAACAGCGGTAATTCGATCAATGGTATTTACGAATAGATACCAAATAGTATCTTCTGAAAAGCAAAAACCTCTCTTAATAAAAGATACTGTAGAATTATGTTCTATAAAGCGTAACCGTAAAGGTAGTGCCTTCGTTGGGTTTGGAGTGTACCTGAATTGTACCTGAATGAACTTCGATAATTTTTAGGGTTAGGGGCAACCCCAAGCCATAGCCAGATACGCTTCCGGCATTTTTGGAACGAAAAAATGGCTCAAAGATATAGGAGAGTTCATCGGCTGGTATGCCAATGCCTTTATCGATGAATTGCAGGACAATACGCTCGATTTGAAACCGAATCTTTACATAAACCGTATGGTTGCCCGAAAACTTGCAGGCATTCTCCATCAGGTTGATAAAGGCGTTTTTGAGCAGGCGTTCGTTGACTTCCAGTTCAAAATACTCTTCCTCTTCGGGTGGTTCTTCAAAATCAACAATCACCTGGTAGTTAGGCTGTTTCCGATGCAAATCCGATTCGGCCTGCAACACAATTTCATCGATGCGTCTGTTTTCAAAGGGAAGCATCGACAAATCAGAACTGGTCTGGGCTAGGTCCAGTAATTCATTGGCCAGGTTGGTCATGCCGGTAACGTCTTCGTACAGCGAATGCAGCAGTTGTTTGTATTCTTCGTTGGGGCGGTCTTGTAACAAGGTCACTTCAATTTGGCCGCTCATGGCTGTAAGTGGTGTACGTAACTCGTGCGAGGCATTGGCCACAAAGCTTTTCTGAATGTAAAACGACTGCTGCAGCCGGTCAAGCATGGCATTAAACGTACGAGCCAGCTGGGCAATTTCGTCTTTATCGTTTTCCGTGATTACCCGCCGCCGGTCCAGGGTGTCAAAGTTGATTTGCTCTACCTGCGTAATCACATCCGAGATTGGTTCCAGGGCATTTCCCGCAAAAATCCAACCGGCAATGATGATCACCAACACACTGACAATCCATCCCATAGACAGAATGGTAATCAGAAAATCGAGTTTTTGCAGGCCATAGCTGTCAATGGCCGCTACAAAAATGATGAGGTTATGGCCTTTTTCAGGATAGTATTTGTAAAGATATTCCCGATTGCCTTCGCGGCGTTTGATTTCTTTGTTGCGGGTTCGCATTACCTGCTTTACCAGTTGCGTATCCAGCTCAGGCAATACGTTCAGGTTATGGTAGATAAGGCGGTACTTTTCATCAAAAACGCTGATTTCCTCACCAAATAATACGTTTTCATCCTGTTCGTCGATGAGCTGGAGAGTCTGTGGGGAAATCGTCTGATTTGGTTCGTAGAGAAGACGGGCTGTGGTAATGGCCTTTTCCCGAAGCCTTTCGTGAAATTCGCTTTCCCGGTTGTCGGCAGAAACATAGTAGATGCCCACCGAATAAATCAGTAACAGCGTAGCTACAATCACTGCAAACAAGTAAGCGATTCGGGTACGAATTTTCATTTGCAGGCAAGTGAGTGATTTTGTCGCATACGGAGTGGAATATGGGAAGTTTTGCTTCTTAAAAAGATACTATTTGCAGCAGAGGAGGTTTCTTCTCACAGCCACTCGGCGTTTTATTCTTCTTTCAGAATGTAACCCATTCCTACTACCGTATGAATCAGTTTTTTATCAAAGTCCTTATCAATCTTTTTGCGCAGAAAATTGATGTACACATCAATTACATTGGTACCGGTATCAAACGTAATTTCCCACACCTTTTCCGCAATGTCGACACGAGACACCACTTTGCCTTTGTTGCGGATAAAATATTCCAATAGTCCAAACTCTTTGGCTGTGAGGTCTATTTTCTTTTCGCCCCTTTTCACGGTTTTGTTATCAGTATTCAGCTCCAGATCGGCTACCCGCAGTACATTGCCAGGCCCGCCGGAATCGGTGTTGCGTTTGTGTAATGCCTTTATGCGGGCCAGCAATTCCCGAAATTCAAAGGGCTTTACCAGATAGTCGTCGGCGCCGGCCTCAAAACCGGTAACTTTGTCGTCGGTTGCGCCAAAGGCGGTAAGCATAAGAATGGGAGTGCGCAGATGGTGAGCCCTCAAATGACGGCACACTTCAATGCCGTTGACCTGCGGCAGGTTCACATCCAGCAGAATCACGTCGTATGGATTGCTCAGCGCCATCTTTTCTCCTATAAAGCCATCATAGGCAATTTCTACTTCATAGGCTTGTTCTTCTAATCCTTTTTGAATGAAAGAGGCTACTTTGGGTTCGTCTTCAACGACTAATATCTTCATGAGGAAATTTCCATTTTAGGGGCTGAAAATAAAAAAACTTTCTTCAAGGAAGAAAGTTTTTTTGTTTCTTGCTTCAAAAGAGTGCTGCTCATTTGAATGGAATGAAATATTTTGAGGTGCCTCTGTCTGTTATCCTATGTACTAATGATGCATGGATGTCAGGCTCACTTTCCGGTGTGTAGCGGAATAAACATGCCCCTGCAACTGCAGTTCGTCTAGGCCCGTGATCAAAAGACTGCCGCCGTTACGCGTAAAATCCCTTCCCATCAATTCCAGGTTTACAATTACCGTGTGATCTGCCAGGCTAACGGCCGACAAATCTACAATAACATTTTCAGTTGTGGGAATAATTTCGATTTGTTTTTTGATACTCAGGTAATTACTGAAAGTGACTGAGCCTGATAATTCAAATTTATGTGTATTGTCAAGAGTAGAATGAGTAATGTTTGCTTTGAAAAGATTGGCAGGTGTCGTCTTGCCTAATACCAGATTCAGAAGAAATTTAATGGCAAGTCCCGCAAATACGCCAATCAATAAGTCGGTGATCATGATAATGAGAATGGTTGCCAGAAAAACCACCAATTGCTGCCAGCCCATGTGCAGCATATGCCGAAATTCTTTGGGCGAAGCCAGCCGATAACCCACAAAAATGAGCATAGCAGCCAGAGCCGCATTGGGTATTAACTCAATAATGGGAGTAGCTAGCAACACAAATACCAGCAGCGAAAGTCCGTGAAAGAAGTTTGCCCAGCGGGTTTTTGCCCCATTGGTCACGTTGGCGGCGCTACGGGCTACTTCTGAAATCATAGGCAGGCCCCCCAAAAGCCCGGTAATGACATTGCCGATGCCAATGGCAACGGTGTCTTTATCGGTATTTGAGCGGCGGTGATAGGGATCCAGTCCATCAATTGCTTTTACAGCCAGTAAAGACTCCATAGAGCCTACCAAGGCAAATAGCAGCACATATTTGATAAAAACCCCGGTTTGGGCAATGCCTGTAAAATCGGCATTGTATTTCAGGTTTTCGATCAGGCTTCCTACTTCAACCAAGGCAAAGTCAGGTTGCGCATTCTTAAAATCCATGAACATACCCATGGGTATGCTTACAAGCAACACGATTAGAGGAGCTGGTATTTTTTGGATGGTCTTATTGGGAATCAAAGGCATACCAAACATAATCAGCAGACTGATCATGCCAATGATGGCGATGGAAGGGCTCATTTCCAGTAGGCTTCTGGGAATGCGTTCCAAAAGTGCGATGGGGTTTAAGCCTGTCAGTTCTTTCGGATCAATACCCAACAGAATGTGAATTTCCTTTGAGAAGATAATGAGCCCAATGGCCGCCAGCATGCCATGAATGGCTGAAATAGGAACAAAATCGGAGTATTTATCCAGCTTCAGTAAGCCCAGAAAAACCTGTATCACACCCGCCACTGCCACTGCACCTACAGCTAGGTGCCACCCATGGGTACCTCCACCAAACTCAGCAACGGCTCCTGAACTGATTACAATCAGGCCAGCTGCCGGGCCTTTGATGGTAAGCGGCGATCCTGAGAACAGACTAACTACTATACCCCCAACAATAGCTGTGACCACGCCATAAATAGGGGGAAAATCACTTGCCTTGGCTATTCCCAGACTCAGGGGCATCGCCAGCAAAAAAACGATAAAACCAGACAAGGCATCTGAAGAAAAGCTTTGTTTCAGCCCTGCAAGTCCATCTTTGGGTATTGCAAGCGGATTGCGCTCTTTGACAATGGTTTTCTTCATTGTGGTCAGCTATTAACAATTATTCCAGATCGGGTATGATACAAAAATGACTTACAACTATTAAACTCGCATTAAATACATATTAAAATAGCATTAAAAAAGAGTAGCCAATGGCTTAATTTATCAATGGGTTTAATTGAAAATCACGTGTCGTAAGTTTTAGTGGAAAAGGCAGTATGAATTCATCTGTCAGTCAGATCACATTTCCTGTATCTTACGTAGAAATAGTAGGATTGCAAACTGCAAAACCTTGCCATTCAACAGGATGGATAAACACCAGGTAAACTTACCAAAATGCTTGGAAATAAAATTTTCCATTCTGTGTGAATTGACATTTGTTTGCTTTTATCTCCTGATTATCTGTGCATAAATCAGATAAATAACTGGTATTGCAGCACAAAACTACCTCTTCGGCTGCCACGCGAAATCGTGCCGCTGGCATCGGTTTGGTACGTTGGGCGATTTTGGTAATCCAGGGTGAGTTTAGACGAATGTCCTTTGATGAACCAGTTCAGCCCAACTGTAATCACATCCATCGATTGCCCCTGCAACCGGTCGTAGGTGCCATGCATCCAACTGGTATAAGGCATAAGCTGGCCACCGTTTTTGCCCAGCAGGTTATTTGCTAATAAATACCCGAACTGAGAATAAATTACCTGTCCGGTACCAAACATAGGGAATGCATTGCCATAGGTTGCACCTGCGCCTTTGAGACTGTTGGAATTGGAAGTACTGGTTGCCGGATTCATAATCCCATTGTAACGCAGGTAGTTTGGCCCGAAACTTAAGTGAAAAAATCCGGCATAGGCGGAGAGGGCCGTTCCGGAAGCCTTGTTTACAGGCATGTCCAGAAAAGATTCGATGCACCAATGCGTCAATGCACTGTAGGCGGTGTCTGTGCCATTGGCAGGCTGATGCCACATGGCTTTGGGTTGGGTTATGAATCCGGCAGCCACATTGAATACCTTCTTCTTACCCAGGTATGTGCCGGTCATATAGCCGGGAGTGGTATGGTTCTCGTGTTCAAAAAACTGATACATCAAGTACGTCTGAAACTGGTGGGTGTGTCCTTTCTGGGCAAAGCTGGCATTGGGTGAAATCGCCGGAGGAGCCGCACCATTGCTCTGTATGGGAAACGGATCACTCAGCACCACGCGGTAATCCAGCTTTCCAACTTGGCCACGGGCATAAATGCTCAGTTTACGCGAAAATTCGTCGGTTTGGTCTACAGTGGTCTGTGCAAATACGGGTACATCCATGGTGAGGATGGTGCCAATGCTGGGCTGCGAAAAACGCGACAATCCGTTGACAATCGTTAATCCACCTCCGAGCTTCAATTCATTGCCTCTGAAAACTTTGTATTCTCCCAGCGCGTCGTGAAAGAACGGGGCGTTTTTGCGGTTGAGGCCGCCATTGGCGCTGTAGTTAAACTGTGAGTTGAAATTGTTTTGCCCAAACTGGAAATAAAGGAAGGTGCGGTCGGTAAGTTGTCCATAGAGCTGAATGCGTGTCCGTCGCAATCCGATGTCAAACGTATGGGATTGAACCTGACCGTTAACCATCGTACCCGGATTGCTTTGGTCGATCCGTACCCAGGTCTGGTTTAAGAAAGTTGCCTGAAAATAATGCGTTCCACTTTCGTTGAGGTTAAACTTCAAAGCCTCTTTTTCTTTGGGTAAAGCGGGACCTTCCACTCGTATAAGCGTAGAATCCTGACCAACTACCGTGCATTGGATCGAATAAGCCAACACACTTAAAAATATATATTTTTTCATAAAACTGTACCAAGCTGGAATAAGCGTGCACAACAAAATAGTATCTCAGAAAAAGGCAAAACCCCTCACTCAAGCCGGAAGAACCTTGCAAAAATGAATTGTTTCAAAGGTAGTAGCCAGTGTAAATTAGTGGTAATCTGTTAGAAAAAAAGCCCAACCGATTGATTAGTAATTGCTTATACGTTGAGTTTTTTAGCAAACAAGTTAAGTCGAATAGGGCCAGCTACTTTAAAGCTACGTTTTTCGTTGCGAACGTGGTTTTTAAAAATGCACCCATCCTTGGGCCTGTATACCCACACGTCCTCCCGATTTAGTAATCAGTTCGGTTCCCTGTGACGCTTCCTGAATGTACCCGATGAACGAAATATCTGGATGCAGTTTAAGCTTTTCATAGTCATCCTGGCGAATGGTGAAAAGCAATTCATAATCTTCGCCACCGTTCATGGCACATGTAACCGGATCAAGATTTAGCTCAATGGCCGTGTTATAGGTAGCGGCGTCAATGGGTAACTTGTCTTCAAACAGCGCAACTCCCACACCCGATTGCCTGCAGATATGCAACACATCAGATGCCAGGCCATCCGAAACGTCAATCATGGCGGTTGGGAGCACTCCCAACTCCCGAAGCTCGTGGATAATGTCCATGCGGGCTACCGGACGCAACTGACGTTGCAATAAGTATTCTTTGCCTTCCAGTTCGGGCTGCATGGACGGGTCCTGAAGAAACACTTGTTTTTCACGTTCGAGAATCTGCAAGCCTACATACGCGCCTCCCAGATCGCCCGTCATGCATACAATATCGGTAGGTTTTGCTGTATTGCGGTATACTATTTTGTCTTTATCAGTCATGCCTATCACCGAAACGGAAATAACCAGACCCGCCCGGGAAGAAGTAGTATCGCCGCCTACCAGATCTACTTTAAAGTCTTCGCAGGCCGCCCTGACTCCTTCATATAGGGCTTCAATGGCTTCAATGGAGAACCGATTACTTACCGCCAATCCAACCACAATCTGCTTCGGAATTCCATACATGGCGGCAATGTCAGACACATTTACAGCTACGGCTTTGTAACCCAAATGCGGCAATGGCGTATAACTCAGGTCAAAATGAATGCCTTCCAGAAGCATGTCTGTCGAAAGCAGCGTGTATTGATTCTCCTGGCTGGCAATCACCGCCGCATCGTCTCCAATTCCTTTGACCGATTCGGTATTTTGTAACGAGGTTTTTGCCTGAATGCGATGAATCAAACCAAATTCACCAACGGATGCTAATTCTGTGCGAGTTTGTTCCATGTAAAAGCTGGAAGAAAAATAAGTTTTAGAGATAACATGAGAACAAAATAACAAAAATAATAGGCTTTGTGGAAACAAAACCTGCCATTTGTGCCTGCCAGGCAATAGATTCATACGAGAGTCGTTTTTTTGTTATACATTTGCTTAGCTGGCTATCCGGATAAGCCAATTGGCAGAATGCGTGCAATGAGGCACACGTATCATTTTGAGGAGATATATTTTTATATGAAACATTGTAACTGGTTTCTTTTTTTTCTTTTACTCATTTTCGCTGTTGGTTGTATTCCTCACAAAAATGTAGTCTATTTTCAGAAGCCCGAAAATGCCCCTCCTGACCTGGCGTATCAGAACGAGGATTACGAATTTACCATAGGCCCCTTTGATATTTTAGCTCTGAAAATTTCAGGTTTGACAAACGAAGAGGGGCAAAACATTGTCGCCACATTCAATACTCCCGTTACAGCTACCGGAGCGGGTGGTGGTGCATATTCATCCGGAATATTGGTAGACAAAGAGGGAAATATAGAGCTTTTATATGCAGGCAAAATAAAAGTTTCGGGACTGACACTGGCTCAGGCGGGGGATACCATTCGTTCTGCTTTGTCCCGTTACATCATTGATACCGGAAACAACATAACGGTAGATCTGAAGATAGCCAATTATTCCATTACGGTCTTGGGTGAGGTGGGTTCTCAAGGGGTATTGAAAGCTGAAAATGAGTTCATGACCATCACCGAGGCAATTGCAAAGTCAGGTGGCGTCTCTCAGTTCGGGAATATGAAAACAGTTCGTTTGATTCGTGTAGACCGTTTAACAAAAAAGACCACAACGTACCGGCTTGACTTAACGACCGATGTGCCTATAAATCCAATCTTGTCCAGACTTCAGCCCAATGACATTATTGTCGTGGATCCCTTGAAACGCAAGCAGTTCAGTTCGGCAACGCAAACCATCGGTTTGATAAGTACCTTTGTGAGTGTACCACTGTTAATTCTTAATATTATCCAACGATTCTGATTTGATATCTTTCTGAAAAGCCATGAACCAGGAGTTTGCTGTTAATGTAGAAAATAAAGATATCGATTTTCGACTGATTTTTAAACTCATCCTTCGGAATTGGTGGGTGATTGTATTATGTGTAGGGATTGCATTAGGTATTGCTAATTTATACAACCGATACACAATACCCGTCTATTCCTCGATGGGTACCATTATTGTAAAAGATGAAGCATCTTCTACAATGGGAGCCGACGCCGCCCAATTGAAAGATTTTGATGTATTAAATATCAAAAAAAATCTGGCTACAGAAATTACCATTATCAAGTCGCAAAGCGTAGTGGAGCGGGCCGTACGTCTGATGTCTTTTGTGGATATTTCCTATTTTGCGGAAGGAAGATTTAAAACAACCGAACTATATAAGCAAGCACCATTTATTATCCAGGTAGATACGTTTTATGCAAAAGAAGTTTCGTTTCGTATTCGCTTTCTGGACAAAACTCGTTTTCAATTCAGTTATCTGCAAGATGAAAAAGAAATTGGCGTTACCGAGTATAAAGTTAACCAAAAAATAAAAAATCAGTTCGGCGTATTTACCCTTGTTCCCAATACACAAAATGCTGCCTTTGGTATTGATCCAGAGATAACATATTTGTTTGTTGTGCATCATCCCTGGACTCCGGTAGGAAAATTCCGGAATAACATTAATGTACTTCGAGGAAGTGACGAAACCTCAATCTTGTACATTTCTTGTCAGGATAATGTACCTGAGCGAGCAATGGATTGCGTGAATGCGTTAATAAAAGCTTATCAGGAGCGGTCTGTCGAAGAGAAAAAGAAAGTGTCGCGCAATACTCTCAAATTTATCAACGAACAATTGGCGGCTTACCGGGACTCGTTAAACACCTCTGAGCAAAAAATTGAGCAATTTCAGCGTTCGAAAGGATTGGTAAATTTAACCCCCGATTTTGCTCAAAGCCGATTTTTAGCATTTGATACACGCAAGAGCGATATTCAAATTGAACTCAGGGCACTGGATTCGCTGGAAAGTGCAGTTCGCAGGGGAAAAGATCCGAGCCTCATTTCTACTTCGAATATTGGAACGGATGACAACCGATTTTCGTCCTCTCTCGAACAGATCAATCAATTGCGTATCAGACGGGATGCACTAAGCACTACACTAACACCTCTTAATTATGAAGTGATTCGCATAAACAAACGACTTGAGCTGGCAAAGCAGAATTTGTTTTCAAATATAAAAAGCTACAGGGAAGCCCTGCAACACAACATTTCAATTCTGAATCAGGAGATAAAAAAATACCAGGAAAATCTCGACAAAATTCCTTCTACACAACGGGAAAATACGGGCATACGACGTACTTATGAGATTCATGCAGCGAACTATCAAAGCCTGCTGGCTAAGCGGGAAACGTATAGCATTGCAGAAGCAGCCACACTATCCGATGTTATCGTATTGGATTATGCCTATCTCCCCGGCATACCCGATAAGCCCAAGCCCAGTGGAGCCTATGTAACAGCTATTTTCGTCAGTCTTACTATTGCAGCGACTTTTATTTTTATTAAATTCTTATTAACAGATACCATTGTAGATCAGGCAGAAGTTGAGAAGGCAACACGTGTACCTATATTGGGCATTGTAAGCCATACTTCTAAAACTGGAAAAAGCAGTCTGGTTGTTACAGAACGGCCTAAGTCGGCATTGGCTGAGTCTTTTCGCTCCATACGTACTAACTTGCAATACTTAGGCAGTCAGTCTGATCGCAAAGTAGTTCTGGTTACATCCACCATCAGTGGGGAAGGAAAAACCTTCTTTACACTAAATCTGGGTGCTATTCTGGCTCTATCGAATAAAAAAGTACTAATGGTTGGTTTGGATTTACGAAGACCAAAATTACAAACCGAATTTAGCTTGCCTTCCGAAAAAGGCATTACTCAGGTTCTGATTGGCAAACTAGCCTGGCGGGATGCCATTGTTCAGACCCCAGTTGCCGGATTAGAACTTTTACCGACAGGTGCCATCCCTCCTAATCCTTCGGAGCTGATTATGAGTCAGCAAATGGAAACGTTAATGCAAGAGCTTAGAGCCAACTATGATTACATTTTAGTGGATACACCTCCGGTTGGTCTGGTTACAGATGCTGTAGTGGCAATGAAATTTGCCGATATTAATATTTATTTGATAAGACAGAAAAAATCAAAGAAAACTTTTATTGATGCCATCAATAAGCTTTATCAGGAAAAAACGGCTCAGAATCTGGCTATTGTGCTAAATGATTTTAGAACCAATTCAGGGTATGGATATGGTTATGGATACGGGTACGGATATGGCTACGGATATGGCTACGGATATTATGATGAGGATGCGGGAAAACGAACGGCCTTGCAACGGTTTTTCAGAAAACTTACCAGTCCGTTCCGGTGGATAGGACGTAAACTCAGGCCAAGATAGTGAACACAAATAAAAATAGTATCTTCTGATAATACAAAACCTGTATGGGAAGTTACGAGTAAGTTCTTCTTTTTCGGCACTTAAAATTTTTTCGTTACTGATAATCAGGTTTGGTGTTTTTTAACTTTTCTCGCATGCAAAAGAAATTGCTTACCATTGTTGGCACACGTCCAAATATCATAAAAATTACCCAATTTGATAAAGTAGTTCGGCACTATCCAAATCTTACCCATAAACTTCTTCATACAGGACAGCACTACAATCACAACATGAGTGACGTGTTTTTTGAAGAACTGCACTTGCCCCAACCTGATTACCGCATCCAAGCGGAGACTACCACTGTTATTACGCAGATGGCGCAGATTATGCAAGGCATAGAGGGAGTGGTGCGTGAGTACAAGCCCGATTTGTTGATGGTAGTAGGCGACGTAACCTCGACATTAGCGGCAGCCTTGGTGGCTAACAAAACCAATACCCCATTGGCACACGTGGAAAGCGGCCTGCGAAGCAATGACCGCGAAATGCCCGAAGAAATCAACCGAATACTGACTGACGCTATTACTGATTTGTTTTTTGTGACAGAACAAAGTGGAATAGACAACTTATTGGCGGAGAAAAAGAATCCGGATTCCGTTCATTTTGTTGGCAATACCATGATTGATACGCTGGTAGCCTATGATTCTCATATTCAGGCCTCAACGGTGTTGGATAAGCTATCGGTACAACCACAGCAGTATGCGTTGATGACCATGCATCGACCAGGCAATGTGGATACAGCAGCCGGTTTGACACAATTGTTAGCTATTATTTCCGAGTTAACCCGTGAGCTAAAGATTATTTTTCCGATTCATCCACGCACCTTGAATCGGCTAAAGGAATTTAACATGTATGAAGCTGTTGCCAACAATTCCAATCTGGTTTTGTCGGACCCAGTTGGCTATCTGGATTTTCAGAAATTGATTCTGCATGCCCGCTATGTCATTACCGATAGTGGTGGCATTCAGGAAGAGACTACGTTTCGCCAGGTTCCTTGCATTACACTGCGCCCTAATACCGAACGGCCTTCTACCTTGGAAATCGGCTCCAATACGTTGTTGCATTTTGACAAGCAAGGCATACTCGACACGGTAGCCCAAATCAATTCGGGTACCTACAAAGCCTGCAACATTCCACCTTTATGGGATGGCAAAGCTACCGAACGGATTTTTGCCGTTATTGATAAATACCTGCAATAAGGGTTGCTAAAATAGTTGGTTTCAAAAAGCCAAAACCTGCCTGCTTTCTGTAGGATTAAGTTAAGCTAACACCGCTTAAACTATTTCCTGGCAGAGTTCAATCAAAACGCCGTTGGTGGTTTTAGGGTGCAGAAAACAGACCCATTTATTGTCGGCACCCCGTTTGGGTGTTTCGTTTAACAACGTAAATCCTTCCTGTTGCAGCCGTTGCATTTCGGCATATATGTCGGCTACGTCAAAGGCGATGTGATGAATGCCTTCGCCTTTTTTTTCAATGAATTTGGCAATCACGCTATCCGCGTGAGTGGCTTCAAGCAATTCGATTTTGTTTTCACCCGTTTGGAAAAAAGACGTAGTAACGCCTTCGCTTTCAACGGTTTCTCTTTTGTAAGAAGCCGTGCCTAGCAATTTTCCAAAAAGTATTTCTGACTGGGCCAAATCCTTGACGGCTATGCCTATGTGTTCGATTTTCCGTAAATTTGAACTTTTCATTTTCCTTGATCGTTTTTATCTTTGTAAAAATAGTATCTTTTCTAAGACAAAAACCCAAGTTTGGATTTTCATATGATTAGCATCACAGATATTGCCAAAGATAAAATCATTGAGTTGCGCCAGAAAGACGGCCTCAACGGCGAACACAACATTCGGGTAGCGGTTTCCGGCGGGGGATGCTCCGGGTTGATGTATGATCTGAAGTTCGATGCTGCCATCCAGCCGCAAGATCAGGTTTTTGAAGACAAAGGAATCAGAATTCTGGTTGACAAAAAAAGCCTGCTGTACCTGCTGGGTACGGAGCTTGATTTCTCGGATGGCCTGAATGGCAAGGGGTTTCAGTTTAAGAATCCCAACGCTACCCGCACCTGCGGTTGTGGCGAAAGCTTTTCTGTATAGAATACAATTCTCAATATAACAAAAAGCCCTTTCTGGATAACAGATAGGGCTTTTTGCTTTTGCCTCTGTAAGAAATGCAAACGAATAAGCAAAAAATTGGGAGTTTTGGACTGCAATGAAGATATTATTTTATAAACGGTTTTATTTGACCGCGATTATGTATTACCTTTCCGTTCTCTAGTTAATCTCCAATTTTAAATCTTTTTATTCGTACTGTATGATTAGTTCCGTACTTGTGAACATTCGTCGGATCGGGATGTATACATGTGCCTGGCTGCTTGCTGAGTTTGCCATGGCGCAGAGTCCGATGCCGATGAGTGAAGTCTCTTTAAACGACCTGACTAGTTTTAAACCAGCTGCAGGAAATTGGCAAATTGTCGGTGATGTAACTGCCGAATTAAGCAAAGAAAATGCATTAAAAACAAGCAAAGGAAAAGGCATACTGGTAAACCTGCCTGACCAGAAAAACAAGTCGGAACTGGTGTTCGGCTTCGAGCACTCTGACCTGGACCTGGAGTTGGATTTTATGATGGCAAAAGGGTCAAATTCAGGTATTTACTTGCAAGGACGCTATGAATTGCAATTGTTGGACAGTTGGGGCAAAAAGACTCCGGCTTATTTTGATTGTGGTGGCATTTACGAACGTTGGGACGACGCCAAACCCGAAGGACAAAAAGGCTATCAGGGCATTCCGCCAAGATTGAATGCCAGCCTGGCTCCCGGCCTGTGGCAACACCTGGAAGTATCGTTTCAAGCACCTCGCTTTGATGCTTCAGGAAACAAGATTTCCAATGCGCGGTTTTTGAAAGTAGTATTGAATGGCGTTACCATCCACGAAGATGCCGAAGTAACCGGACCAACACGCGGTGCGGCATTTCCGGATGAAAAAGCTCCCGGTCCTTTGTTGATTCAAGGAGATCATGGTCCGGTGGCGTTTCGCAACATCAAGTACCGCAGCTTTGGAACCACCGTTCCCACGATTTCGGATGTACAATACAGCTACTACAAAGGCGAATACAATTCGGACACACTGAAAGTAGATTCCAAGTTCAAAGGACAAAGCGGCAAAGCTCAAGACTTTACCATTGAAAACGTCCCTGCCGAAAATAATTACGTGGTGCGGCAAACCGGGAAACTGAACATCAAGAATGCGGGCAAATATACCTTCTATACCCAAATCAATGGGATGAATGCCTTGAAAGTAGATGGAAACTGGGTGTTGCCGTTTGCCGGAACAGGTACCTGGAACCCACGTTCCGCTGCGGTTGATTTGACTGCGGGTGACCACACTGTGGAAGTGGTGGTTGCGAAAAAAGATGCCTGGATGAAACCTGCGTTGGGTGTGTTTATCGAAGGACCTCAAGTACGTCGTATGCCTTTGCATTCAGTGAGTTCATTGCCTTTAGGCGACTCTGTCAATCCCATTTTGATCAGCGTGGATGGCGACCCTAGAGTGATGCGCTGTTTTATCGATTTCTCCAAAGATGGAAAACGCAAACGCATCACGCACGCGGCTTCGGTAGGAACCCCTGACGGAGCTAACTTTACTATGGACCTGAACAACGGGGCGTTGGTTCAGTGCTGGCGGGGGGGGTTTCTGAATGCAACGCCTATGTGGCACGACCGTGGCGATGGTCATTCTGACCCAATCGGTAGCATTCTGAAACTAAACGATGCGCCTGATTTTGCTACATTAACCTCAAACACAGCGGCTTGGCCTGATACACTGGGCACCGACGCCGGTTACCGCATGCGCGGATATGATCTGGACGATGCCGGTTTTCCTACTTTTAAATATACTATTTACGGTTCGCAGGTAGAAGACATGACTCGTCCGGAAGAAAGCGGCAAACGGTTAACCCGTACCCTGAAAGTTTCGGGCGCTGCGCAAAACCTGTACTGTCGTCTGGCTGAAGGAAAAGACATTGCCACCTTGGCCGATGGTTCGTATCTGGTGGATAACAAATCGTATTACATCAAGATA
The DNA here is from genome assembly GCA_963520985.1 of uncultured Sphingobacteriales bacterium. Classification (GTDB taxonomy): domain Bacteria; phylum Bacteroidota; class Bacteroidia; order Cytophagales; family 172606-1; genus Xanthocytophaga. The sequence goes on along the minus strand of CAUQTA010000005.1, from coordinate 368,312 downwards.
AACAATGCGGCCGGTGCCAAACCGGTAGTGCGCACCGTAAACAACCGCCAGGAGTTGGTTGTGCCTGTTTCCAATGGTAGCCAAGTGAGCTACTCCATTATCTGGTAATCAAAATAGTATCTTATTTCAAGTAAAAACATCTGTTCGTAATCGAATATGAAACATATAGTGAAACAACTCATCGGATGGTCGGCAGCTTTATTGCTTCCATTCAGTGTGCAGGCACAGGAGTCGCCCAAAGAGGAAGACTTCTATAAAATAGCAACCATTCCCGTTCCTGAAGGCATTTTGCTCGAAATAGGAGGGGTGGTAACGCTGCCAAGTGGCGACATTGCGGTTTCCACTCGTCGGGGCGATGTGTGGGTGATCAAAAACCCGTACATGGCTAACGGAGCGTATCCGTCATTTACCCGCTTTGCACAAGGATTGCACGAAATATTGGGCTTGGCTTACAAAGACGGTTCCTTGTATTGTGCCCAACGTGGTGAACTAACCAAACTGACCGATAAAAACGGAGATGGCAAAGCCGACAGCTACGAAACGGTATACGCCTGGCCTTTATCAGGACACTACCACGAGTATAGCTTCGGTCCCAAAATCGCTCCTGACGGCTCGTTTTTCGTAACGGCCAACGTGGCTTTCGGGGATGAAGAATGGTGGCGTGGCGAAAGCCGTGTGCCCTGGAGAGGATGGACCATGCACATTTTCCCTGACGGACGCATGGAGCCTTGGGCTACCGGGATGCGTTCTCCTGCAGGACCAGGCATGATTAATGGCGAATTATTCTATTCAGATAACCAAGGTGACTGGATGGGTTCAGGCGGCGTTTGGCACGTGGAAAAAGGTGATTTTACAGGTCATCCAGCCGGTTTGCGCTGGGCAAAACGCACGCAATCCTCTGAATTGACGGATAAGCCTGTTACCATGACCACCGAACAACTGTACGCCAAAGTGGATCCGCGTTTCGTTCGTCAGAATGGGCGGGCCGTGAAGCCTGAAAACAACCGCGAAGGAAAAGAACAACCGTTGTATACGTATAAGAAGGATTTTCCAGGACTGAAAACACCAGCGGTTTGGTTGCCACACGGAATTTTGGGGGTATCCAACTCAGAGATTATCAGCGACGAAACCCAAGGAAAGTTCGGTCCGTTTGCTGGTCAGCTTTTGGTGGGCGACCAAGGCCAAAGTAAAATCATGCGCGTATTTCTCGAAAAAATAAACGGACAATACCAGGGTGCTGCTTTCGATTTCCGCAGTGGATTCCAATCAGGTGTGTTGCGGATGGCTTGGGGCAAAGATGCATCTTTGTTTGTTGGTGAAACCAACCGCGGTTGGGGCTCTGCTGGGGATGCCAACCAAGGGTTGCAACGACTGATCTGGAATGGCAAACTGCCTTTCGAAATGAAAGCCGTACGTGCCATGCCCGACGGCTTTGAGGTTGAATTTACAATGCCAGTCGACAAAGCTTCTGCCGAAGATTTAGGCTCATATCAGGTGCGTAGTTTCATTTACAAATACCATCCGGTATATGGCAGCCCTACCATTAACGAAGAGCAGTGCAAAGTAAGAGGTGTAAAAGTGAGCGAAGATGGACTGAAAGCCCGCATCGTGGTAGATAACCTACGCGAGTATTATGTGCACGAATTGCTTTTGGATGGCGTGCGGGCCCGTGATAATTCCTGGTCACTGGTGCACCCAACCGCTTATTATACGCTGAACAACATTCCGGCGGGTGAGAAGCTAACTATTACTGAGCCAGCACCTGGCAAAAAGCCTGCTATGCCGGCCAAGGCTACTACCAAAACGCCAGCTAAGCCAACTTCGCAAAATAGTACCCCGAAAAATACCAAAATCGCTGCTGCGCCAACTACTGAGGAAATCATGCCGTTGTTGCGGAAGCATACGTGCCTGGCGTGTCATTCGGCTGAGAAAAAAGTGGTCGGACCGTCGTATGCCGATGTGGCCAAACGCAAGTATTCCAACGAGAAAATTGTGGAACTGATCTACAATCCGAAGCCAGAAAACTGGCCAACTTACGCTACGCCGATGGCTCCTATGCCACAAGTACCGAAAGCAGATGCCCTGAAAATCGCCGCTTGGATTAATTCCCTGAGCAAGTCAAACGAAAGTCCTGACAAGCCTAATCCATAATCGACTTTTATACACTCAAAAACCCCGGTTCATAGAGCCGGGGTTTTTGTTTTTCTGGAGATATTATTTTGAGGGAGTTTTAGGAATATTTCTGACTATCCAAATTGCCAACTGTGACGATTTACATCAGAGTTAACTTTGCAGCTATCATTTTTTTAACTTCATTTATCGTTAAGTCAATTGCTTTATCGGCTTTCCAATCCTTGGGTTTAGTTAGAGTCAAATAGAAAGTAAAGTAATCAATACCTGATACAAAATATCCCATTAAGCTGCCTTTGCCATTTATCAAAGTATTTCCACTGAACCAAATGAATAAACCATTTTCAGAAAAGTCCGTGATTTTTCTTCTTGTATTTCTTGAACTTTCCTGGAAAATATGAAGTGGATTAGCAATCAAAGTTTTCTCATACTTACTTTCTGTTTTTTTGTGGAAATCGCATACTTCAACTCGATTAGGATGGAATGGAGGAACGGTTAACTCCTCTTTCCAAATGGATATTGCATGCATCATTGTACCTGAAAATTTTACCCATTTGTCATCAAACCACCAGCCACGCAGCTCTTTCTGGACCGGGAGAAACTGTACGAGGCGGTGATCAAAGGGATACCTGCGGAGAATGAGGAGCCGCTGGAAATCCAATTGGACATCAGCCATCTGGCAACGCAACAGATAAAAATGTATCTGAAAACCGCGGCTGTTACTCAGGAATTTACCGATTGGCAGCTGGTGTCCCATTGAATCCGTGTAGAAAATAGTATCCCGAAATAAGTAAAAACCCGGACTCCCTATTTCTGGTGATTTTTGCATTCCATTAGTTGTAGGGAAGGAGGACTTCTCGGGGCATTCTATCTTTATGCACTCACAACTGGTGACCACTCCGGCCACAAACGCATGAAAACCAATCCAAATTTTTTATTCTTTTTACTTCTTCTGTTACTCATTTCTATGGAAACCTTTGCCCAGGATAGTTACGATTACGACCAGCCAACTTACAATGCGCAAGGCCAGTTGCATGGCCTGCAGAAATCTACCTACAATAACAAACCGATCTACGAACACCGCTACAAGGATGGAGTTATCGAAGAAGCGGTGCACTACAAGGTGGCCGTTGAAGGCAAAAGTCCGCTGAAGGGCAGCTATAAAAACGGCAAGCCGTACCAGGGCTTTTTTGTCGATGCCGCCAATGAAATGGAATTGTATCTGACGGATTACTACGAAGAGGGTCGGTTGGTGGCGCAATATTCCAGACCGCTCATGGTCATCACCGAGGAAGGCGACATGTACATCCACGAAGACCCGGACATGTACGCCGACGATTACGAAGACCGGCCTACCCAACTGACTGTGAAAACCACTTACCAACAGGGAAAAGTGGTGGATGGCGTACAGTATCAGTTCAGTAAACTGGATGGCAATGCATTTTTGCTGATCATGGAAACCTACCAGCAGGGAAAACGGAAATACGCCGATTTGCTGCTTGGAGCGGTACATTATGCCGAACACGCCCGGCTTGTGTTTCAGAACGACGGCTACACGATCACCACCAAGGAAAACGAACCTCTGGGGCGGGCCGGTGGGACTCTGACCGTTCGGTTTACCGGCCAGTCGGGCAATGTAACCTTAACGCCCCACGCCGGTTTTGCCTTTCATCAGGCACCGCTCAGCCAGCCGCTGGCGGCCCAATGGGGCCATGTGTATTACTACAAACAAAACGATGCGTATTATTACCAGCAGAACACGGATATAAAACTTACGGAAGACCACTACGGCTCAAGCGGCGGGATGATTCATGTGATGTTTGAAAGCCTGATGCGCCATGCGGCCCTTTTGTCAGAAACCGAAGCCAACACTTACGCTGATTTGTTCAGTATTTATCAAAGCGATGTATTTCTGGTCCCGCTTTTCCTGATGAAAGACGGAGTGCCCCATACCGGAACGTGGATTCAACCGGGTTCCAAACCCGACACCTACAGCTATACTCGCTACCGGGAAGAACGCATCCTTGAATCGAAGACAGATGTTGCTGCCGATCAAGTAGAGCAGTTGCCTGAATCTCGATTCTGATGGGGTGATTGTCAGGCATTAAGCGGGCAGGTTTTTCCTTTTTCGGAGATATTATTTTCGAACAAGGAATGGGAGCACCATTCCTTGTTTGTTTATCCGACAGATCGGCAATTCCCCAAAGACCTATCCCTATTTCTAGTGATTTTTTTAAATCACCAGTGCGGGCGATTCGCAGCATAGGGTTGCGCGGTACCTTTGTACCATCAATAATTTAAAAAACACATACCATGGGACTAGCAGAAAAAAGATTAGCCGAAAGTATCAAAACAGACAAATTACCCGCCTTTGAATCCAAACTGAATGACATCGCCGGGTATCCGATCAAAGTGAACATCGACTGGAATACCTTCACTGTCTACGACGAATATCCGCTTACCCGCCTGGATATCGTCTTTGACGACCTGACTTCGTTTGTCAAGAAAATCTGTACCGATGACATGGGAAAGGATGCCCTGAAAGAGAAAATGACTGCCATCAGCCTAACCAACACCGACAACAAAGACCTGGTTAACATAGAGTTGAAAGACAACACCCTGGCACTGGTCGTACAACTGGCGGGCGGGTCGTTTAGCTCACAAACCGATTCGCAATTGGCCAATTATGTCGAAAAACTACTTTGATGATCATCGATCAGTATAAAAACGCATTGTTTAAAAGCCTGAGCAGCTGGTTTTCGGAACTGGCTGTCCTGGCCGAACAAACCGACGATAGTTCCAACCTGCCCCGGTTGGAACTATCCTTGCGTAGTGGACAGGTGATCCGAGGCAGTATTTTGCAGGTACAGCAAACCGCACACGAGCAGTGGCTCATGTTGCTGGGCCTGGCTGATGTCTACACCAAATCGGAACTTACCTTTTTGTCGGGCAATGAAGTGGTGGCTCTCACCTTGCTGGAACCCGAAAAGTATCTGAAACAATTTGTGGTTACTCCTGATCCGAAGCAAGTCGGCGAACTCGAACTCAAGCGGGCCGTGCAGCACATAGAGTCGGAACTTGAAAAAACACTTCAACTATCCATACCGATTCAACTTAGTGGAAACGGCATTCCCGAACAAGCCCGCTGGGATGTGCTGCGCACGGTGGGTTTTTTGCCTTCACTGTTTTCTGCCATCGGCTCAGACAAGTTGGGTAAAAAGCAGATTCGCGAAAACATCACCGCCATCCGCATCGAAGCAGCCGATAAAAACCAAACCTTACTGGAGCAAAAGACATTGGTAATGAGGCTGAAATCGCCGTTGTCTGTCTCGGTAACGAAAGAAAAAGAACGACTTAAAACCGAAATTGAACAGTTGCTCTGAGCGGCTGCCTCGTTCCGTTTGAGTAACCACCAAGTTTCAGCAGTTCCTGAGAAATACGAAAGCGGCCGCTTTAGCCTATGGAAATGTCAGCCACAAAAAATAGATTGTACCACAGGCTTTAGCCTGTACTTATTTCTGAGTATTGCGGCTCACAGGCTAAAGCCTGTGGTACATCTGGAGTTCTTTTGTAATTCGACTGGTAACGGGTCGGAAAGAGAAAATACAATCCAAAATTTTGACATTCAAAATAGTATCTCCCAAAAAGCCAAAACCGAATGTTTGCTGCAACTTGTCACAAATTGGTACATCTCCGTTGAAAAACATAAACTATCCTGTAGATTTGAAACGTATCATTTCGGACAGTTTATTGATGAGTAATGCGATTCGTTACCTGCTGTTTTTGATCATTGCACCAATTGTTGCTTTGGCGCCCGTACAGGCTGCCGATCAGGCAGATAGTTTGTTGCGCCTATGTAAGCAAACCGTAGCCACCCAACCCGAAACGGTTAAAACATTCGCAAATCAGCTTTTGGCAGCAGGCGAACAGGAAAACAATCTGCTGTTGATCGGCCAAAGCCATTATTTTCTCGGAGCTGCCTGTCGGTATACAGGCGAATTTCCGGCGGCACTAGCTCATCTGCAGAAAAGTCTGGCGGCGCTGAAAAATTATCCGTCCGACCAATGCCTGACCCTGAAGGAAACCGGCGTGGTGCATTACCTGCTCGGCGAATCAGAAAAGGCCATGACATTTTACACGCAAGCCCTGGAAATTGCCATGGCCAAGCAACTGACTCCCGAAATCATTGCCATCAATAACAACATCGGCAACCTGTTTGACCAGCAACGGCACTACGACAAGGCCATTGCCCATTACCAGGAAGGTTTGGAATTGAACCCCGAACCCGTTGTAAAAGCAATCCTCCTGGGTAACATAGCCAAAGCGCAGGCAGGCAAAGGCAAGCTGGATGAAGCCTTGAAACTCTACCAGGAAAGCGCCGCCATTTGCCGAAAGCAACGCGATAACGCCGGATTGATTGCGGCGCTGAATGGCATTGCGTCTATCTATTGGCGACAAGAACGCGACCAAGACGTGCTGGAGGTTTCTGAGACCTTGCTTCAGTTACAGACCGCCACCAGCCAAACTACAGACCGCATCGAAACCTACAACCGAATGGGACTGGCTTATCTGAATCTGGGGCAGCCAAGGCAGGCGATTCATTATTTTAACCAGGCGCTGGCTCTTTCGCAGCGCAGCCACTACGCCCGTACGCATTATATTTATGCCAATCTGGCTTTTGCCTACGAAAATGCCGGTGATTACAAACAGGCATATCAGCATTTTCAGAAGCACAAACACCTGCAAGACAGCCTGCAAACCCTGGAAAAAGACAAGCAACTGGAAGAACTGCTCACCAAATACGAAGCCAACAAAAAAAGCCAGCAGATTCAATTGCTGGAGCAGCAAAAAAAGCTTCAGCAACTCGTTTTGCATAAGCAGCAAGCTGAAATCAGTCGCCAGACGTGGCTGCGCAATGCCATCATTTTAGCGGCACTTCTATTACTGGTTCCGGCGCTGGTATTTCTGTTTTTTTACCGGCAGAAAATGCGCAGCAACCTGATTCTGGCCGCTCAGGCAGAAGAGTTGAACCGCCAGCATTCCCTGGAACTGATTCGCCAGCAGGAAATTAAGTCGATTACCGATAACATGGAAGGGCGGGAGAAGGAGCGAAAACGCATAGCCCGCGAACTGCACGATGGAGTAGCCGGCTCGCTGGCCGGAATCAAATTGCATCTGATCCGGATTGCCGATGAACATGCACAGCAAACAACGCTTGAAAAAGTGATCCGAAATGTGGATGCGGTTTATCGGGAGGTGCGCACCATTTCGCACAACCTGAATCCACCCGAAATCACCCATACGGCTTTCATCGATTTATTGCGTGAACAGTTGCGGCAGTTTGCGCAGAACAGCCAGATCGAATTGGAGTTTATCTGTCACCCCGAGCCACAATTGAATCAGTTGCCTGACACGCTGAAAATTGAAATTTACCGGATTTTGCAGGAGCTGATGACCAATATCGGTAAACACGCCGAAGCCACCTCGGTGGAAGTGCAGTTTACCCAAACCGAGGAAGCCATTAACCTGATGGTGGAAGACCAAGGAAAAGGCTTTGATACGGCCCATACAACATATGGCCTGGGAATGAGCAACATCCAAACGCGGGTTTCTCAGCTGAGCGGTACATTGCACCTGGAGTCGGTAAAGGGGCGGGGAACCATTGTTTCCATTGATTTTCCTCTTCCGGAAATGCTGCTGGAAAGCCGGGTTTTTTGATTTTGTAGGGATACTATTTCAGACCGCAGATTGCAACGGTTTTATTTGATTTAACATAGTAAATAACGTGAATAATGGGGGTTGTTAAATATAATTTGTTTGTAATCAGTGCTTAATGCAATGTGCGAAGCACAAGCTAGATTGGCACAAGGCCGTTCTTGTCCCCTCCAATCGTGGTAGGTTGGGAAGGTGCGCTGGCCCAAAAATCCCGCGGGCCTAGCGATGGCCTAGCGGGGCGAAGCTTTGGGATTTTTTGCCCTTTTTGGTTCCTTTTTGGGCAAGCAAAAAGGAACATGCGTTACAAATAGAAAAATCTTCGGTTGAGTAAACCTCATTATTCACGTTAAATAGTTTTTTTTATGGGTTTGGAGATAACCGTATTTTATCTCATGTCTTTCTTCTTTTATCTGTTTCGCTATGAAAAAACCAATCCGGGTAATTCTTGTCGATGACCACGCCATGTTTCTGGAAGGATTAAACGCACTATTAGCCGCTACCGATACCATTCAGATTGCGGGGATTGCCTTGAACGGCAGCGAAGCCCTGACCCTATTGAAAAAAGAAAAAGTAGACATTGTTGTTACCGATATCAGCATGCCGGGACTGGATGGAATTTCGCTGAATGCAGCCATAAAAAAGCAATTTCCGCAGGTAAAGACCTTGATCCTGAGCACTTACAGCGACCCGGACATGATCGTGAAGCTGACCAGCCACAAAGCCAACGGCTACCTGCTCAAAAATGCCGAGAAGGAAGAGTTGCTCAAAGCAATCCATACCATTGATGCGGGCGAAAATTACTTTTCGAAAGAAGTGCAGGAAAAATACCTCAAAAGCGTATTCGCTCCCGAACCGGAACATACTAACGACCCGGTGCTCAGCAAGCGGGAAAAGGAAATCCTGAAATACATTGCCGCCGAATTTACCACTCCCGAAATCGCTGATAAACTGTGCATTAGTCAGTATACGGTAAATACACACCGCAAAAACCTGATTTCCAAGCTGGGAGTTAAAAACGTGGCCGGGCTGGTAAAATACGCTTTCCAGAAAGGTCTGGCGTAACGGGTTTTTCCATTAGTTGTAATTTTAACTGTAGGAAATATCCAAAAGTATTCAAGTTACCTGATTCTCTTGGATCATATTGAATGAGCTGTTGCGTTTTTAAAGATATGATTATTGAGTGTTGAGACTAGTGATTTTCTCCTGTTTTCAATTCCTGCTTAACACGGAATCTTGTCTGCTTCTTAGAAATACGCGTCTTTGGGAAGTTCTATGACCGCTGCATTTTTTCAACGAGATCTATTTGCTGGATGTAAAATACACTTTCGGGATTCATTTGTTAGAAACTCTTTACTATAGTTCCATTAGTCCTGATACCGCCTCCCAGTTGGGGTCATCAGTTACTTCATAATTAAATGAAACAGGTCGATTGGGATTGTTAAGAATAGTTTGCAAATGTGTCATTGTGGGTTCTTTGAATTCCAAATACATCTCAAGATTCATTCCTTTATCTGTTACAACTCGTGCAACAATGTGAGCTACACAAACCTTTCTTAACTCATCAATAAAAAAGTCTTCAATTGCTCCCATATCAAGGTTGGGATTACTTTTTGCTATGTTGTCTGTTAGATCAACCATTATCAGAAAATTGTATGGACAAAACCTTTTGTAAGGATATTTGTCATACCCTTTGTCAACCCACGCAGTCCCTGGCTTACCACTATTAGTCTTTAGCATGAGTACTGCAATAGAATTTGGCGGGTAGACTTTGGCGGTCTTTTTAACCTCTTTCCAATCCGTAGAGTTCTCCGTATTTAATGGCTCGTCAACTATTCCCACTTTGCTATTACTTGTTTGTTGTCCGCATGAAGTCAACGAAATAAATAAAATTAAAGCAACTGCTTTAAAATAGTAGTATTTTTCAGTCATATCGTGTATTTCTTACGCAAATATCAAGGTTTAAAATTCTACTAACTTATCGATAATAATGAGGCTAATTATTGTAAAGAACGGGAGGTTGTAGCAAAGTTATAAAACTCGATGGATAGCAGACGTGCTTTTGCCTTTCCAAAAGATACTATTTTCACTCTTGACAAAGAACGGTTTTATCTGGTATCAATCTCATTTAGTGTTTGTTAAAACTACTTCCCCAGTCATTTTTCTCTGCGTAAAGCCTCACGTGTCATAAGTTCCTGATTTCGATTCAGTTTGTGAATCAGCACTTTGGTGGTTTGCCAGAAAAAGTTGGAATAGATAGCTATGTCCCGATACCTTTTACGTCTCTTGCGGTCATACAGATAATACTGGTAAACTGGTCTTGTATCAGCACTGGTACGAAATGTAACCAGCCGATGCACTACATAGCGATACTGTTCCGTATCCGGATAAAGCGAATCAATCTGACTGGCTCTCACCACTTTGTGTGCATAATTGTATTGCTGCCATTGCCTGGCAAGCTTCCCATTAAGTTTTGACAAATGACGGTTGGTATGGTTACGCAACCTTCGTTCGCTTCGCGGAATTTCATTGGGTGGAGTGTATTCAAATTCACTTATCAGCAAGGTCGTAGTTGCATAATCTGTAGGTAAGCTCTCTACCGGAATCTGGTGAGCCAGCCATTGGTTAGGAAGGCAGGAGACAGCACTCAAGTTAATCAGTGCAAAAATAAGCAGTATTCTGTGCATACTCAGGTCAGAGAGTGGCGTGAACGGAAGTTGAAATGAGATCTAGATGATTCAAAGTCTAGCAACCTGACACGTGAAAAAAGGGATTCTAAAAATCCTGGTTTTTTCTACAAAATTCTTGCCAGAATTGACGGGTTTTTGCTTTTTCAAAGGATACTATTTGTGGAAAGTATAATTGTACTATAGTTAGCTGAGTGTATCATTATTCTGACAATCTGCCTATAAGTAAAATTATGTTTGGTATTTGATTCCAGTGTTTTGTTACTTTAGGGCCTATCTTATTTCATACTCTCACAAGCAACCTTTAGCAAAGTAAAATGTGTATTAAACGTAGTTGGATTATTTTGATTTGTATGGCAATGGGTTTGCAATTGCACGCACAGAACGCATACGAACTGAACAGGGGCTGGCAATGCAAACCCATTGCCAAAGTCAAAGAAAACGGTCAGGTCTTGTCAGGACCTGCGTACAAACTATCGGGATGGATGCCGGCGGTGGTGCCCGGTACGGTGTTGACCACGTTGCTGGAAAACAAGAAAATTCCGGACCCGTTTTATGGCTTGAACAACGAGAAAATTGAGGACATCTACGATACGGGTCGCGATTACTACACGTATTGGTTTGTCAAAGATTTTAAAGAAACGACTCCTGCGGACGACGGACAGGTTTGGTTGCATTTTCGCGGGGTAAACTACAGTTGCGAGATTTTTCTGAATGGCAAAAAACTGAATGCAGCTACACACAAAGGAATGTTTTTACGGCAGACCTACAACATTACCGCCTTGCTTTCCAAAGAGGGGAACAATCGCCTGGCGGTAATTGTCTATCCGCCTGATCCTGTAGGCAATGCCAAGACCGGACAAGGCGGTGACGGAATGATTGCCCGCAACGTGTCGCACCAATACGTAGCCGGTTGGGACTGGATTCAGCCCATTCGCGACCGGAACACCGGCATTTGGGACAAAGTGACCATTGAAAAAACCGGTGTGGTAAACCTGAAAAATCCGCATGTGGTGACATTGGTTCCGGGTATTCGCAAATCAGAGGGCAATCAGCAACCGGCAACCATCAAAGTGTCAGCCGAACTGGAAAATACCAGCGGCCAGAAAACCAGTGGCGTTTTGCAATACACGCTGGCCGGACAAACTGTATCACAGAAAGTAACGCTGGATGCACACAAAACCACCCAAGTACAACTGCCAGACTTTACATTACAAAACCCCAAACTGTGGTGGCCTGCCGGTTACGGAAGTCAGCATTTGTATGACCTGAAAATACAGTTTACACCCGATGGCAAATCGGTATCTGATCAGGAAACCGTTTCGGTGGGCGTGCGGGAAATCCAAACCGACTGGAATACGACCACTCGCAGCAAGCAGGTGTATGTGAACGGACAGAAAGTGTTTATCAAAGGCGGCAATTGGATCATTTCCGATGCTATGCTGCGCTTTACCGATGCCCGCTACGATGCCGAAGTTCGTTTTCACCGGGATATGAACCTGAACCTGATCCGCATCTGGGGTGGTGCATTGAGTGAGCGACCTGAGTTTTACAAAGCTTGCGACAAATACGGTTTGTTAGTCATGCAGGATTTCTGGATGTCGGGCGACTGCAACGGTCGGTGGATGGATCCGGTGAAGAAGGAAGACCAATGGACACGCCGCAACTATCCCGACGACCATTCACTGTTCCTGAAATCGGCTGAAGACCAGATCAAAATGATTCGCAACCATGCGTCGCTGGCGATGTGGTGCGGCGGCAACGAAATTACTCCGCCCGAAGATATTTTGCTTCCTCTGCGCGATTCCATTCTGCCTGCTTTGGATGGAACCCGTTGGTTTGTCGACTATTCCAATTCCGATGATATGTCGTTTAACTTCTTGGGCGGCAATGGCGATGGCCCGTATGGCATTCAGCCCATCAATAAGTTCTGGGAATTCCGTACTTTTCCATTCAATTCCGAAGTGGGCTCGGTAGGAGTGGGGGATTACGAATCGCTGGAGCGCTTTATTCCTGCCGAAAATATGACTCCGCCCAATTATGCCGCCCGAAAAGTGGATCCGGTATGGGATTACCACAAATACATCGGCTATGACGAACACCTGCAACCCTACGGGGAACCGACCGATGCCCGTGACTTTGCCAAAAAAGCCCAACTGATAAACTATGACCAATACCGGGCGTTGATGGAAGGATTCAGTGCGCACATGTGGGAGTGGTACACCGGAACCATTATCTGGAAAACGCAGAATCCGTGGACGGCCATGCGTGGACAGATGTACGACTATTACCTGGACGTAAACGCGTGCTTGTATGGCTTGCGCAGTGGCAGCGAGCCTTTGCATGTGATGTACAACCCGGTGGAGGGCATGGTCATGATTGTGAACAATACGTTTGAAACCCGCCGTGACCTGATGCTGACCATCAAAGCCTATACCATGGCGGGAAAAGACAGTCTGATTACGCAGGTTTTCAATGAAATCGGCCCAAGTACCGTGCGGAAGTACGTGCCCATTCAGAAGACCATTGATGCCCTGCGCAAAGACCAGGGCGTGTTTTTGTCGCTGCAACTGCTGGATGTGAACAAAAAAGTAGTGAGTGATAATTTCTACTGGTTGTCTGATGCAAGTGGCAATTATTCCGGACTAAAGACGCTGGCGAAAACGGCTATTCAAACCAGCGTAAAAGATTTAGGAAAAGGCAAAATTGAGTTGAAGCTGACCAATCCTAAAGGCGGTGCAGTGGCTTTCTTCAATCGGGTGGCATTGGTAGATCCCAAAACGAAAAAGCGTATTTTGCCGGTATTCTTTACGGATAACTACGTGTCGGTAGTGCCCGGAAGTGAAAAAACGATTGTGCTGGAATACACACCTGATGCACAATCAACACAACCACTTGTGCATATTTCCGGCTGGAATGTGGAAGAGAAATTCATTCCGGTGCGGTAGAAAATAGTATCTTTTCAAAACACAAAACCTCGGTCGACTCAAACCGGGTTTTTGTGTTTGGTAAGTAAATCTTGGTTGTAGATTTGTCAGAAAAATAGTATGTTTTCTGACATGAAAAGGTCAAGCGGAGTATGCTGTTTTTTGAATATTTTTATGACTAATCAACCTCAAAGGATTCTGTTTGCACTAGCGATTGGGTATTCTCTGCTAAGTCTTCTTTATTTCTATAGCCCATTTTGGATGCCAGAAGATATTGGGCGTAGTCTGAATATTGGAAAAATCTGGAGGCAATTATTGGTTATCTCATTTGAACTGATTCCAATTGGATTAGCTATAACGATAGCCTGGAATCTTCCACAGAGGTTAAAATCTACTTTATGGATTCGCTATTTTCTATATACAGGTCTGTTTTTATTCCTGATTCACAATATGCTTTGGGGACTAGCATTTGCGTTTGTCAAATTTGAATAAATGTCTCACAACTCAATTAAGATAAAACCCCGGCTTGATGAACCGGGGTTTTTGCTTTTATAAATCCAACTAGTATCTGACTCAGTCTAAATTTATTTATTTTCAAAAAAACTGAAATTTAAAACCATCGTCTTTAGGCGAAGACTTTAGTTATACGTATAGGTCTTGTAAAACAATCAGGAGTAGGGTTGGTAATAATGTAATGAGAACAAGAGAGTTGATTTTCGGATGTTTTTAATGCAACCATTTGAAACAAACATGTGTCAACACGCAATAACAACAAAACTCAATAACAACAATTATGTCGATGAAAATAGGTTTTTTGCATTACGCTTTACTTTTATCCCTGGCTTTCGGTTTTGGCAGTTGCAGTGAAAGTACCTCATCGGAAGGGCAAACCAAAGACACAACCTCACGGGATACAATGGCCTCCCAAGATAGAGAATCCACTGAAGATACACTATCCGCCAAGGCGGATTGTCCAGCCGATGTGATCTGTACGATGATGTTCGCCACGGTTTCGACCACGGTCAAAGACAAGCAAAACCGCCTCTTTGAACTGGACAGTTACAAGGTTATCGACTCGGCTACAGGGAAAGACAGAACACCGGCAATGGATTCGGCACAGGCACAGATGCAACGCAAATCGGGCACCTATGCCATTGTCACCGATGCAGACGTGAAAGAGCTGGCAAACAAGCAAATCGAGGTGGAGTTCATCGGGTATAAGGCCGCCAAGGAAGTGGTCAGAAGAAAGTTCACCGTAGGGGCCGACTGCTGTCATGTCAGACACATCGCCGGAGAGTTGGAAATCGTGGTTGAAAAATAACACCTGCAAGTGAGAACACTTGCTGTTCCGTTTGCCAGACAACCCCGGTTGAAAATCCTAAAATTGCAACGGCGGTCCAACTACTTTCATCCCATGGTCGGCAAATAGTTCAGCTCCTTGTTCCGGAGTTGGTGGAGAAGTCAGGTTGCCCAAGGCTCTGAAGAAATCCTCCATTTTCCCTGATGGCTGAAAAAGAAAAAACATTTTCCCCCAGTCGGTCAGTTGGGCAAAGGCATGGGGAACTGTCCTTGGCAAGAAAATGGTGTCACCTGCTTTCAGCGTATGCGTGTCCGGACCGACCTGAAAAAGGTACTCGCCTTCAACGATGAAAAACAGTTCGTCCTGATGCGGATGAACATGCAAGGGGGGACCACCTTTTTCATTTCCCGTGTATTCGAAAACAGTAAGCTGGCCGTTGGTGTCCTTTTGGGAAACCTTGATGTCGTTCGGATTTCTTTGGCCGATCAGTGTCTTTTCGCCAAACCGGCTTTCGGTCGCTTTGACGACAAACCCTTTGCCGGGTTGCTTGGTTTTCTGTGCCCGGACATTCTGTCCGATCAAAAGAACGGGAACGGCTGCCGCGGCGGCCAGTAAAAATTCCTTTCTCTCCATTGGTGTATTGTTTAAACGGTACAATACAAATATCAACCTATTGGAAAGTGGTCTGGTGGTAAAAAAACGACTTTTTAAGAAATGACATTTCAATACGTGTCCGACTCTCCGAACTTCCTTTCGGGAGAGCCCTTGTCGAGCAGATGAAAATTTGTCGGGGTGTGGTTGGTCAGTTGCCTGTAGTCCTTTGCCAGATGCTGGTAATCGTAATAGCCGCATGCCAAGGCAATGCTGAGCCAATCCAGGGATGGATTCCTGTTTTTCATCCGGAAGGCATTTTCAAAACGGACCATCTTGCTGAAATGCCTGGGCAATACGCCCATCCGTTCGATGAACTTCCGTTCGTATTGCCGTAAACTCAGACATGATTCTTTCGCAAGCCATTCAACGCTCAATGTCCCATCCGTTTTCAGTATCAGATTGCTTATTTGGTCTAGCTGATGGGATTGTTTCACCCCCCTGCTTACCTGTTTCAATAAAAACGATTCGACTGCAACTACCATTTGATAAAAATCAGCGGTCTCGTTCAGTTTGTCATTCACCTCGTAAATATTGTTGCCAAAAACGGTCTGGGCATCCATGTAGCAATCATTCAGTTGCCACGAAGGGATACCTGTGAGACGATACAATCCGCCCGGACTGAAAACAACCTGGAATACCAGAAAGTCCTTGCCCACAAACCTGTTCGTAACCTGACTTTGCTGCCCGATCAAAACAGTTTTCAGATTCGATATTTTTGCCCCGTTGCTCGTGTACTCAACTGTTTCGGTATCCCTCGGATAAAAGCTCAGGCAGTGCTCCGGTCTTGGCGGGTAGGGCTTGTAGGGAATTTTTGTGATGTCTTCAAAAACGAAATGCACCACTCTATACACACGGATGAATTCTGTCAGACTAGGGCTAGGTGGAAACTCGGATAGAACCATAGTCGTTTTTTCAGTTAGAGTGTGTCTGCAAATTGACAAGCAATGGGTAGGGCCTTGTTCAGATGCCGACAACTCATTGCAGAATGGAAGCCGAATTCCGTACGCCGCTATCCTGTAAAATCTGCCCCACTTCGCGCACCATGCGCAGCGAAGCTTCAATCTCTTCCTTGCGTATGGATACACTTTCAATGTTAAATCCAAACGGAATGCCTTTTTGCTGGCAGAAGTCCGTCAGTTCGCGGGCAATGGAAAGAGATAATTCTACCGAACGTTCCAGAATGTTGTTGCAATTGGCAAGTTCATTTTTCAGCCAAACCGGCATGTGAATGCCCAGCCATTCCATGAAATCAATGGTTTTGAGCGAGCCGCAAGTCGTCAATGTAAAAATCATGACGGGCATGGGCTGTCCGGTTGCCTGACTATGAAAATACAGATCAGACAAGACATTTTTGGTGTATTCGATATTATACACACACTGCGAAACAAAGAATGAACAACCTGCGTCCATCTTGCTGAGTATCTTCAGGTGTTCGCTGCGGTCAGAGGCGTGCCGTTCGGAAATGGTAACGCCCCCAAGCAGCGTATGCTGATTGTGTTTTTTCCATAAGTCGTATGCTTCCGACAATTTGAGCTGCGTAACCTGTTTGCGCGAAGGAGATCCCACAAATACCGTTGCCAGATCTTGCGACTGAATATCTCCAATCCAACCTTCCAATTCAGGAGCCGATAACTTTCCCACCGACCGGTAAACGATCTTGGGTACGTTCAGATCATTCAAAAAGACATTGGTATACGAGTAGGCATCCAGCGTAGGCAAAAACGGGAACGGACGTTCTTTAGTAGTGCGATTCGACTCGTCCTGCAAGTCGTAAATGATCAGACCGTCAATCGGTAACGACTGCAAAGCTGCTTTACGGCGCTGCGAAATTTCCTGTGTTTTTTCTATCGGGTTCTGGGCTTTGGGCGGTGTAATGCCATACAGTAAAATACCAGATTCTTTTTTTCTGATTTTATCAACAAACATGTCTAGCTGATTAGAGTAGATGTATGAATCTGCAAGGTAGGAAAAAAAATAGTATCTTTTTACAACGCAAAACCCCCACTTGAGGGAGTGGGGGCTTATTTGTACAGAAATCAGGTGAAACAGGGGTTATTTTTGGATTTTTGAAATCGTAATTCCGGGCAGTTTGCGAGTGGCTCCCCAGCCGCAATGCAGGGTTTGTTCGCTTTTGAGCAGCTTTCCGGTTACCTGTACTTCTTTGTATCCGTGGTAATCTTGGGTAAAGTCCAGATTCTCAGTTGCAAACTTCTCAATTGATGTTCTGGACTCGGCGTCCGGTGCAAACTCGACCCAGGCGGTATCTACATGTACAGCAATGCGGTAATCGCAGCCATCGGCAGGCAATCCGTTGTTATACAAGCGGACTTTCTGCGTAATCTCTCCGTCGGGCTGGTCTTCCGAGGAAAATCCGGCGGTTTGGCAGCACATGCATCCCAGCATCAGACAAAAAGCAATGATCATGTTTTTCATGGTGTAGCAAATGGTATTGGTTTACTCATCTGACACCCAAACTGGGCAAATGGTTGCATGCATTCGTGTCTGATGCGGAAAATAGTATCTTCAGAAACGTTAAAACCCCGGCTTGCTGTATTTCAATCGTGACGAATGTTGCAGCACATTGGTAAGCCAGAGAATAAGCAGGACCTCAAATATCAGTGTAAAAGGAATGACCGAAAGATTTTTGAAAAACAGCAAAATAGTCCATTCCGAAGAGGTGGCTGTCAGGATGCCGTCTTGTTTCAGCTTCAGGAAGAAACACGTTTGATAAGCCAAAGCATCGATCAGGTAATTGAGGGACCAGGCAATGATTGCGAAACCGATGAAATTGACGACAATCACCAACCAGTGCTTTTTCAGATTCTGAACCGCATTTTTCCAACTTTCCTGTCGGTTTTGTTTTTGTGTGAAGAAACGCTTGATGCGTAGTAGCCCTTCCTTTATGCTGGCAAGGCCCAACACAAAGAGAAACAGCAGAATACGCGAAGTCTCGATTGCTATTTCGAGCAAAACGTGTGTGGTGCTATTGATTTCACCGAAACCACCGAGTTGAATGACACGCCCAAACGCCGCCACCAGGCCCAGTCCAATGATGACGCCAAAATGCTTTCGAAAAAACAAAAGCGAATTTCCCAGACAATGGAATGATTGAATAAACGAAGTAGCTATGGTCATACCGATAATCAGTTTACGAGAAAAATAATTGACTTTATCGAATCGGTTACTCGTCGTTTTAACATTGGTAAATCTACCACAGATCGTTTGCTTGGGCTAATAAAATGAGCCAAATTATATGAGTGTGCCTAATGGGGGATGAGTGGAAAATCTTAAAATAGTATCTTTTTTAGAAGCAAAAGCCCGGTATTTGTTTGAAATGACGGCGTATTCGGAATAAAGGTTGGTTTTGCCGCAAAATCATGGAAGACGCATGCGAAAAATAAGGCGAGCAGAGCAGAATGAATGGACTGTAGTTTTACTTAAAAGTGAATTTTTGTCTAACGTTTCTTAGAAACGTGCAAAGTTGGTTTGTCTGGACGAAGGAAGCCAGATTTATGGACTATGTTTCATTTCTGTTTTTTGCTTTTGTTCGCATTTTGATATGATGCCCTTCAATGTGTGTATATACGTATATTTTATAAAAATTATTTCCTCAGGTGAAACTGTTCTTTAGGGAGGGTTTTAATGAGGAAAACATAGTAGTTAAAAAAACACCAACTTTTATGTTTACTAGTGCTTGAAAAAACAATAAATCGTTGAAGCCTCCTCTCTGTAAAAATATACACCTAACAGTGTATCCTGTCAATTCATTTTTTATCCATCCAACTTAGTTAGCACCATGAAACATTTTTATCTGTTGCTGGTATTTATCAGCAGCATTTTCACAACCAGCTATGCGATAAATTCGCCGGTGTTACTTTCTCCACAGGCGAACAGTACCGTTACTATTAGCAGTCTATCGGGATTTGAGGCCAATGCCAATGAACCTACCGCCCGAAAACTGACAATCAAAGTGATGCTCAACGATCCCCGAACGTTGGTGTATCAGAATTCGGCCCCCTTTGCAACCGCAACCGAAGCAACCACGCCAGTTCCTTTTCTGTTCTCAGGGAGCAATCCGTTGAAAGCAGGTCAGCAGTACCTGGTTGAACTGAAAACCGAATCGGCCAATGGCAGCTTACTAAAACAGCAGTATTTTACTTTCTTCACCTCCAGTCAAACTGTCGGCGAGCCTTTGCTGGTCAAGCCTGCGGTGAATGACACCGTGTATCTGAGAAGCGCCTACCTGAATTACGATGGTACTACCATGACCGTAAATGCCAATGAACCCCGTGCCACCCGGATTGCCATTAACGTTTTTCATGCCATTACCGGCGAACAGGTAAACTACCAGCGAGAAGGTGCGGCCACGGCAAAAGGCTTTGCTACTCCCGCCGAAGCTACCCAGAATACGGAACTCAGCATGTTCATCGCAAACCTGCATCATGAAAAAGTCTATCCGGCCAAGATATTTTTAAGTACGTATGCTTCTGGTGGGGCATTGCTGGCACAAAAGCAATTCAATGTGTTCATCAAACCGCGGCCGTCGGTAGACAGCGTTTACGCTCTATTCACAAACCCCACCGAAGGCCAGACGGGTGTTTCCCTGCAACCTACCATTAGCCTCAGGGAAAGTGAGGAAATCGAAAAACACGGGATACGGTTTATTATTACCAGTTATGAACTAGACCGTTATCCGGCTGACTGGCAAGGCGAAGACTACCAGAAATTGGTTTTTAATGGAGGAGGAACTTCGTTGGAAAAAAGCTGGAAACCCACAACTGCTTTGAAGCCAGGAACTAAATACCTGGTGCAAGTAAGTTACACGATATTGGATGGAAGCAGGTATGCTATGAAAAAAGCTTTGCTTGAATTTACTACCGCACCTGTCTCGTCAAAACCTTTGCTGATTTCGCCTAAACCCGATTCTGTCCTTTACCTGGTGAATGCACTTTACCGCGAGCAAGCCTCCTGGACTGTAAACGCCAACGATTCACGGGCACGCAGCGTAACCGCACAAATCTTCGACCAGGCTTCTGGTGTTGAAGTGAGCTACTTGTATGATCGATCCTTGCCTATACAAGTCTCGTTATCGGCCGCTACAGCCACGCAAAACGTACAAATGGGGTCTTTTGTCAATCCGTTGAATCATGTGGCGTATTCGGCTCGAATTGTGTTGACAACCAAAGATTCGCTGGGAAATGTGATCGGACAAGGCGAATACAAACTTACTGTGAAGCCCAGACCACTGGCACAAGACGTGAATCTGACCATTGTGGCGCCTGTCAACGGACAATCCAATGTTGCCCTTCCGGTTGCGGTGCAAGTGCAGAGGCCTGATAACATTGCGGTGCATGGCGTAAGCATTGGTATCGTCTTATACTCCATTGACCGTTATCCGGCCGATTGGCAAGGCGATGATTACCAACAGCAACGAGTCCCTTTTTCATCAAGTAGTTGGCAAATACCTAACCTGAAGCCGAATATAACTTATGAATTGTCCATTGTCTACTTAGTGGGTGGAGCTGCAAACGGAAATATTTCGGGCGTCGACAAAACAGTGAAAACGGTATTTACAACCGCACCTGCTCCGAATTCAAATCAGTTGCTGCTATGGCCCGCGAATAACCAGACAGTGAGTGTGTGCGACAGTTCGGATGTGCTGGTAAGTGCCAACAACAAAAATGCCCGCAAACTGGTAGTGAAGCTGTTGCGCAACGATCCACGTATGTTGGTGCAGGAATACGTATACACGCTGGCTGATTCAACCGCTGCGATGCAAACCATCCACATTGCCGATGTATTTGGACAATTGACCGCTAATGGGCAGTACCTCTTCGAAGTGAAGGCTTTGGATGCATGGGGTGGCTTGCTGAAGCAGCAGTATTACACACTCTTTACCAGCTCCTGTTCGTCCTCATCGGCCCGAATGGCGTTGCAGGGAGCTGAAATTCCTCAGCAATCCCTTGTTTCACCTAACCCTTCAACCAGTGATTTTCAGTTGCGTCTGCACAACGGTTACGACAAAGCAACTGTTGAAGTGGTTTCGATGGAAGGACGGATAATCAATCAGTACAAAGTTGCAGGAAACAGCAACGTTTCCATCAAAGGCAGTGGCTTGAAGCCGGGTCTGTACCTGATTCGCATTACGGGCAATGCAGGCTTAAGCGAGCAGTTTAAGATTGTTAAGCAATAAAGAATAGTATCTATTTACTAATCAAAACCTCTTAATAGCCAGGCGTTTAGTCCTGGCTATTGGTTTTCTGTCCATTCACACAAGAGGTAAAGCATATCGAGTAATGTCTCCGTTGGAGTCGAACGGATTACTTAAGGTGTAAATGCAAACGCATCGGCAGGGGTAAAGTTCTTTTTGAAACTGAATCCATGCGGCGTTTCCCCGTTTTGCCGCAGGTAAATCAACCGCTGCATGGCTTCATCAACAGTCGGTACGTGTCCTTCCGGCACATACCACAAGACCATGTGCATTTCGGGCATGTGTTCAAACCATTCCCTGCGCCGTTTGAAAATTTCCACGTGATTGGACTGATACACATACCGAAACAACGTCTCGCGGTTTTGCCAGACCGACATGTTCACAATCATAAAATCGTCGTCAAAGACCCGCAGCGAAGTGGCATCGTTCCCGTCACCAGTAAGCCGCCAGACAAACCCTTCGCTGGCTTCGGCCAACGCGTTGATCGGGTCCAGATTGGCCACAAAATCCTGCATGACCGGGCTGTCGATCGGACCGAGAATTCGGCCAATATTGACTTGTGCTAAGTGGTAGTTCATTTTTGTATATTTAGGCTGTAAACATAGAAACTACCCGTTTATGAGTCAAGAAGTTACCAAAAGGTTACTGGTCAAACAAACCAAAAGCGACGTGTCTAACCTGCAATGTTCAGTCATTGCCACACTCAAGTTGTTTGCCACCAAATGGAAGCCTTGTATCTTGTGCTACCTACACCAGAGGCCAATGCGTTACAACGATCTATACCGGATTATTTCGAACATCAGCCGAAAAATGCTGTCGGAACACTTGCGGGAACTGGAGGCCAACGGGTTGGTTGTTCGTACACAATATGATGCCAAATTGCAGAAAGTAGAATACAGTCTGTCTGAAAAAGGCCAATCATTAATGCCTATTCTGACGCAGATACAAAACTGGGAGATGAGTCACATTCCGGGCGTGCTATCCATTGAACAGATGCTGAATGCAACATTGTAAAAAAAATAGTATCTTTTAGCGACTAAAACCTCTATCAACATCAATAACCAGATATACAAAGCTGGTTATTGATGTTGATAGAATCTTTAAATCTCTTTATCCAACATAAACTCAATCTCTATATCGCTATCTTTCTGACGTAATATCAATCTCTTATTATCTATAAATTGATAAGTCAAAATTTGCTTACTTTTTTTTATCTTCTCAATAATCTGTTGTTTGCTTTTATCTTCTGTAAATGTGCCTTCTTGTGCTAACTTACCATATTTAATTTCTTTACATGTACCATCAGCGTTAAAAACATAATTGTAGATACGAAAAGACTTAAGCAATCCTGCCATCAACCCAACAGTAAATGCGCTGTCAGGAGAGCCTTTCAAAGCTTTGGCATAGTTTTCTGAGACTGTTACAGAATCAGAAGCACAGTCATAACTAATGCCAATACTCATTGACACTGATTTCATTTTCCAGCTTCCAATAATTGAAGGCGTTAAATTTTGACCAAATACATTTAGGTTGACAAGAACTAAAATTACAAAACAATAAATGTTTCTCATAAAGGATTTATTTTTTAGTATCCCATTAATGAGAATTCGAATAGAAAGGTGAACAAAAAATAAACTTACTCCAATACCATCTCGGGCACATCGCCTTCAATGACCAGCTTGCCTGCGGTTGCCTGGCGAATTTGCTCTACCGAAATACCGGGTGCCCGTTCCAAAAGTTTAAAACCGCCTTCGGGGAGAACTTCCAACACGGCCAGTTCGGTTACGATCTTCTTTACACAGTTCAGCCCGGTAAGGGGTAACGTGCACTGCGGCAATAGCTTCGATTCTCCGGCTTTGTTGACATGTTGCATGGCCACGATGATATTTTTGGCCGATGCTACCAAATCCATGGCGCCACCCATGCCTTTCACCATCTTGCCCGGAATTTTCCAGTTGGCAATGTCACCGTTTTCCGATACTTCCATCGCTCCCAGAATGGTCAGGTCCACATGCTCGCCCCGAATCATGGCGAAACTCGCCGCTGAGTCAAACAGGGCCGCACCGGCAACGGCCGTCACCGTTTGCTTGCCCGCGTTGATCAGATCGGGGTCTACTTCGGCCTCGGTAGGGAAGGGGCCCATGCCCAGCAACCCATTTTCGGATTGAAGGATCACTGTAATATCGTCAGGAATGTAATTGGCAACCAGCGTCGGGATTCCAATACCCAGATTGACATACATGCCGTCTTTTACTTCGCGGGCAATGCGTTTGGCGATTCCGTTTTTGTCTAACATAGTTGATGGAGTAAGGGCCTCCCCTTAATCCCCTCCCGTGGAGGGGACTTTTTGTATTTCTATTTTAGAGAAACAACTAGGAGGTTTTTCGTTTTATAAAGATACTATTTTGAATCACTAGTTCAAGCCCCTCTACGGGAGAGGGTTGGGGGAGGCCTTTCATCTGACCGTTCGCTGTTCGATGCGCTTTTCGTAGTTTTTGCCTGCAAATATGCGTTTGACGAAAATGCCCGGTGTGTGAATCTGATTCGGATCCAGTTCGCCAGCAGGTACCAGTTCCTCCACTTCGGCAATGGTGATTTTGCCCGCTGTCGCCATCATCGGATTGAAGTTGCGGGCGGTGCCTTTGAAAATCAGATTGCCTGCCGTGTCGCCTTTCCAGGCTTTTACCAGTGCAAAATCGGCCCGTAACCAGCTTTCCATCAGGTATATCTTTCCGTCAAACTCGCGCGTTTCTTTGCCAATGGCTACTTCGGTGCCCACACCGGCAGGCGTAAAGAACGCAGGAATACCCGCTCCGCCCGCCCGGATTCGCTCGGCCAGGGTACCTTGCGGAAGCAGTTCCACTTCCAATTCGCCCGAAAGCAGCTGCCGTTCAAACTCGGCGTTTTCGCCCACGTACGATGAAATCATTTTGCGAACCTGCTTTTGCCGTAGCAGCAGGCCAATGCCGAAGTCATCGACACCGGCGTTGTTGGAAATACACGTCAGGTTTTTGACGCCCTTCCGGAGCAGGGCTGCAATGCAGTTTTCTGGAATACCACACAAACCAAATCCGCCGAGCATGAGAACAGCGCCATCAAAAACATCGGCTAGGGCCGCATCGGCATCGGTTACCACTTTATGAACCATAAAAAATCGGAGTCTGGTTTTCTGAAAGAATAGTGCTTTTTACTAGCGGAAAGATACTATTTTTTTGAAGAAAGCCTAGGCCTCTGTTCGCTGTTATTCGCAACTACAATGCTTCTCCCCTGATCAGAAGCATGGAACGCACCGATTGTTCTTTGAGATGGAGGAACTGCAAACGCGTGTCATCTTTGGCAAATCGCTGGAAATCGGCGTCTGAATTAAAGCAAACCAGATGGATCTCGTAGGGTTTTTCGCCTTCGGATACCAGATAGCTTTCTTCCGTTGGCCGGATTCGGTACAAAATCTTGCCGTTATATTTTTCAATAATCGGAATGGCTAACGATTCAAATTCATTGAAAACGGCTTCCTGACCGGCTTTGACAAAGATGAATTGAGTGATGTACAGCATGCCGCCAGAATTAACTTTTTAACAGGTGTAACGCAGTTTGTTTATCCTGTGCCAACTGGGTTTTGAGAGCGTCGATTCCGTTGAATTTCTGCTCGTTGCGGATTTTCTCAACAAAAACTACCGTGATATCCTGACCGTATATATCGGCATTGAAATCAAAGATATTCACCTCCACCGTGCGATGACTGCCCTGAATCGTAGGACGAACTCCAATGTTCATCATGCCCCCATGCCACAGATTGTTGACAAACACCCGAACGGCATACACGCCGTCGGCCGGGATGAGCTTGTACGATTCGGAGGTGTGAATATTGGCGGTTGGGTAGCCGATGGTACGGCCCAACTGATTGCCTTTGACCACCACACCCGATAAACGATACGGTCGCCCCAAATACTCAGCCGCAATGTGCACATTTCCTTCCAGCAAGGCATGTCGGATTTTGGATGAACTGACACCGACGTGATCCACATCCTGACGCGGAATTTCTTCGACTTCGAAGCCGTACAAAGCCGCATTTTGCGACAAGTGCTCAAAGCTTCCTTCGCGGTTGCGGCCAAAGCGGTGATCGTAGCCAATCACTAGGCGTTTGGTGCCAATTTTATCAATCAGAATCTGCCGGATGAATTGTTCCGATGTGAGTTCTGAGAAGTCGCGGGTAAAGGGAATGATGAGCAGGTGATTAACCTGCTGTTTTTCAAGCAATTCAATTTTTTCCTCAATGGTCGAAAGCAAATGCAGATCGGTGGCGTCGGAAACAACCATCCGTGGATGCGGCCAAAATGTAATGACCACACTTTCGCCGCCGGTGCCTTGAGCCACTTCCCGCAAGCGGGACAATATCTTCTGATGGCCCAGATGCACACCGTCAAACGTGCCGCTGGTGACTACTGCCAATGGCAGCTTGTGAAATTCATCTATTGTATGGTAAACGTTCATGCGAGTAAGATGCCTCCCCAACCCCTCCAAAGGAGGGGCTTTTACTCTTTTCAGTAACGGAGGTTTTTAGTTTTATAAAGATACTATTTTGAACCACTATTTTAAGCCCCTTCCTTCGCAGGGGGTTGGGGGAGGCCCTTGATAAACTCCTCGATGCTATGGGCATCTTTAAGCCAGAATTCACCAATGCGGGTGCGGCACAAAGCTGACATGTACGCACCGGATTCCAGCAAAACCCCGAAATCACGCACTAGGCTGCGAATGTACGTGCCTTTGCTGCAAACCACCCGAAAATCTACTTCGGGAAAACGAATATTCGTAATCTCAAATTCACTGATCTTTACCGTTCTCGGTTTGATCTCCACATCGGCTTCGGTTTTCCCTTTGCGGGCTTTGTGGTAGGCCCGTTTGCCATCAATGCGAATGGCCGAGAAAATGGGTGGCACCTGCTGAATTTCGCCAGTTAGCTTTTGGGCGGCTTCGTTAATCTTTTCATTAGTAATGTGTTCGGTTGGGTATTCGGCGTCAATTTCGGTTTCCAAATCAACCGAAGGCGTGGTTTTTCCCAAAACAAGGGTTCCGGTGTATTCCTTTTCCTGCGCCTGATAGCTGTCAATCTGCTTGGTCATTTTTTCGGTGCACAGAATCAGCAGTCCGGTGGCTAGCGGGTCCAACGTACCGGCGTGGCCAATTTTCTTGGCTTTGATGGCGTATTTGAGCTTTTTCACTACGTCAAACGATGTCCAGCGTAGCGGCTTGTCGATGAGAATAACCTGACCGGGATTGGGGGGAACTATATTTTGCATGCGCAAATTTATCCGGTAATCGGGAGCTTTCGTAACGTTTGGGAAAAATAGTATGTTTGGGAGTCGAAAAACCGGCTGATATTTAGTTAGGATAATAAAACTATGGCTTTAAAAAGGATAACTATTCGAGTGAGTGATACTGTAACGAGACAAGTATTAGATCATTCAGTACAATGTGTAAATCATTTGTATTTCAGCTGCTTAGGAAAACTGAATTTGCCAGGTTGTACTTACATCAATATCTTTTTGACAGAAGAGAAAAATGAGGATAGGAAGACTGAAAAGTTTGCCAATTTTTGGGAATACTATATTCTGTTTGATTTTGACAAATACAATAGTCTTTCCACTAATTATGAGAAGAAACTCATGATGTTGAATGCCTTGCATCAGGCATTATTGAATCAAGCCAATGTGTACGGATGGCCGCAGGAAGGATTTATCAAAGCATATGAGGAGTGTATAGCTAGAAAACTTGTAGATGACTGGTTTTCAATGGATAAGTTATTTTCATCGCCTAATGGGCAATATTATATGGGATTATATAATGTTCTTGATTTGGGCAAACATGAGATTTATGAAGTATTGTATGATAAAAATAAAACGGAACTAAAGCGACGGCTATGTTTTCACGATGATGGTTTGGTATTTACCATTGGTTGGGCATCGTGGGAGAAGCAAAACGATGTGTTTTACTATCAATTCAGAGGTCCGCAAAAGCGGTTCGCATGTGTTATAAGTGAATTGTTGGGAGGAAAAGAATATGAGTTACCAGAAACCATGAATACCTCTCAATTCTTTAAAAAATAATTTGAAAATAGTATCTTTTGAAATCCCAAAACCTACACCTTTTGCTCTGTAGATTCCTCTTTCTGAAGCTGTTGCAGCAGCAGGGCAAACACCATTACCAATACACAGCCAATGAGATTGTACCACAGAAAAGCGGTCTTAGTGAAGATGGCAAGCAGAAAGATAACGCCCTGAGCCACTAACGCACCGTAAAAAACCGCCATGCCGCGAATGGATTTGAGGTAAAAGGCACACACGAAAATGCCCAGAATAACCCCATAAAACAACGAACCGAGCCGGTTTACCGCTTCGAGCAAATTTCCCAGTTGCCCGGCGTACAAGGCTACTACAATGCTGAACACGCCCCAACCTACGGTAATCCAGCGGGAGGCCGATAGATAAGAACCATCGGACAAATCAGGCCGAAGCATGCGTTTGTACACGTCAATAATCGTGGTGGACGTGAGGGAATTCAGCGCCCCCGCCACCGACGACATGGAAGCCAGCAGCACAATGGCAATGAGCAGACCCACCAGACCATGGGGCAAATACTTCGTAACGAAGCTGAGAAATACGTAATTGGTGTCGTCTATCTTGTCAACGCGTTTGTGTTGCTTGATCAGCTCCATGACCTGGTTGCGGGTTTTTTGGAATTGATCACGTGTCGCTTTGAAGGTGGTTTCGGCCGATTCTACGTTTTTCTCTTCCCGCATGGCGGTAATCAGCGTGCGTAAGTCGCGTTGCTGTACTTTAAAGAGTGAATCTTGTCGTTGTTGGAGTTGATTCAGTTGGGCCAAATGGGTGCTTTGTCGCAGCGCATCCAGTTCCAAGTGATTGAAAAACAGGGGAGGCTGCACAAACAGGTAAAATACAAAAATCATGGCCCCGATGAACAGAATTCCAAACTGCATCGGAATTTTAACAATGCCATTCATCAGCAATCCCAAGCGGCTTTGGGCAATGGAACTCCCCGAAAGATAGCGGCCCACCTGCGACTGGTCGGTTCCGAAGTAGGAGAGGTTCAGAAAAAAGCCGCCAATCAATCCCGACCAGATGTTGTACTGGTTGTTGGGATCAAATTTCAGATCGACTACATTGATTTTTCCGGCTTTCCCGGCTACCCGCAACGCATCCACAAACGTAACATCGGGCGGGAGCAATTGTATGGTGAGAAATCCCGCTATGGCCATACCACTGAGAATAATGGTCATTTGGGTAAGCTGGGTATAACTCACGGCTTTGGTGCCGCCGCTTACCGTGTAGAGCAACACCAAAATACCGTTCAGAATGCATGTCAACTGCACATTCCAACCCAGAATGGCCGACAACACAATGGCCGGTGCGTAAATGCTGACACCTGTAGAGATGCCGCGCTGCACCAAAAACAGGAAGGCGGCCAGGGTACGGGTTTTCAAGTCGAACCGGCCTTCGAGGTATTCGTAGGCCGTGTAAATATTGAGGCGGTGATAGATCGGAACGGCGGTGATGGAGAGCACCACCATGGCCAGCGGCAAACCGAAATAAAACTGCACAAACCGCATTCCGTCACCGTACGCCTGACCGGGGGCCGACAAAAAGGTAATGGCACTGGCTTGTGTACCCATGATCGACAGGCAGACAATGTACCAGGGCATAGAGCGGTTGGCAAGAAGATATTCCCGCATGTCGCGGTTACGGCGTCCTTTCCACACACCATAAAAGACAATAAGCGTTATGGTGGCTATCAGAACAAGCCAGTCGAGTTGCGTCATTCCAGTTTCGAAAGGTGGTTTTCGAACAAAAGCATTCCGGAATGTTTAGTTGGGTTCCGGGGTTTTGGCTTGCAAAAAGATACTATTTTTGCTTACATCCAAATCAAAATGGGTTAAACGGCAAGGGAAATTAACGAAACGCCTGGGTAAACCAGTAAAAAAGCAGAATCAGGACAACCAGATTCAGAATTACAAAGGCATACATTCGGGGCCAGGTGTTGAGCAGGGAAGGGAGTTCTTTGGTATCGTTATCTTCTGGGTGTTGCATAGATGCTTGGGATGAGGCTTAAAGATAGGGAGTTTGGTCAAATATATCCAAAATGAAAATACACTATGAGAAGTTTAGATGAAATAAAGGCATCTTTTCAGCATAAGAATTATGGTTTGAGAAGTGACTTTATTGAAGAATACGATTTTCAAGATAACTATCGAGATTACTACCATGATTTTATCTTGAAACAAGATCAGATAAAGAATCCTATATATCTATCAGATCTGATTGATCTCGCTGCTGCTTTAGAGTTTCAAGACGAGACTTTAATCAAACGATATAGAATGTATTTGTTAAACAGGCAACACTATATCGTAAAACTGGCGGTCTTAGATTATTTTTTTGAAATACCTGATATAATGAAGGTATATAGTAAATATGAAGAGGAGTTGAACAAATTGTTAAAAGGAAAGTTATTTGCTGTTTTAAGAAATCAGATTCTCATAAACCTGATAAAAATTGCATCGGATCAAAATCGGGATTATTATCTAACGCTACTTTATAACTCTCTAAAACAAATGCATGATTGGAGAAGTATTTACAGAACGTTGCTTTTTTGTTCGTATGATGAATTAAAAAAGGAGAAAGATAACGTATTTCGATTGATACAAAAACTTCATGAAGAGAAAGATTTCGGACAAGGAGTAGAAAATCTTTTGAAGAAATATTTATAGGAGTTTGAAGTTTGATGTGAGGAGAAATCATTTGCACTCAAGCTGTTTTTTGCGTATTAATGCCAAATCATACCAAGAGAGATTTTGTTTGGGTATATCGAAATAAGAACTATGCTTTGGTTTTGCTTTCAGATTAGGATTTTTACTTTGAAGCAATAAATCTAGTGTCCAACACTTATTAATCCGATTTATAATATGGGCTCTAACAGAAATGGGCGAATGTAATGTAGGCCAGGCTGTGCTATGATGAGTATCAAACTCAAGATCATTAAAAAATGCAGGTAAAGCTTCTTCTTGTCTCAAGTGGTGAAGAGAATCTACATATTGTGTTATGTGAAATTCTAACTTTGTTTTGTTTTCATCTTCGAAAAATTTTCTTTTATCAAATATGGTTACTATTTCTTCTGGTTTGGATGCTTCATTGTCGTTTTTCTGAATACAGGAGAAAGCAACAAAGAGAATCAAGAGATAAATATATTTCATTCTTTGGGATAAGGTTTGATGTTTAGTACTTTGTAAAAACTACAAAGCCCGTTCCAGAGAACGGGCTTTGTGGTTTTTATCTTTTGCGAGATACTATTTTTTAGCAGCTTCGAAGTGTTGGTTGGCTGCATCCCAGTTTACTACATTCCAGAAAGCACCAATATAATCCGGGCGTTTGTTCTGGTATTTTAGGTAATAGGCATGTTCCCATACATCCAATCCCAATACGGGTGTTCCTTTTTTCTCCGCAATGTCCATCAGTGGGTTGTCCTGGTTGGGAGTGGAAGTTACGGCTAGTTCGCCGCTGGCGTCTACAATCAGCCACGCCCAGCCAGAGCCGAAACGAGTGGTAGCCGCTTTGGTAAATTCTTCTTTGAAGGCGTCAAACGAGCCGAATTTCTTGTCGATAGCCGCTGCCAGTGAACCGGTTGGTTTGCCACCTTCGTTTTTCTTCAGAATGTTCCAGAAAAACGTGTGGTTCCAGTGACCGCCGCCATTGTTGCGAACTGCTACAGGGTATTTGCTGATATTAGTGATCAATTGTTCAATACTCAGATTGGCCAATTCAGTCCCGTTCACGGCGTTGTTCAGGTTGGTTACATAAGCCTGGTGGTGCTTGCCATGGTGAATTTCCATTGTGGTTTTGTCAATGAAGGGTTCCAGTGCGTCAGAAGCATACGGAAGGGGAGCTAATTCAAATGCCATAAAAATAAAAAGTTTAAGGTTGAAATAAGTTGAATAGAAAAAAGTGATACCTATAAAACACGGCAACCGGCAATTAGTTTCATTGGGCGTGTTTTATTTGCTTATTTACACAAAATCCATTCGTTAGGCTACTTACGAATGGTAACCAAACAAATGGACTGTTTATCGAGAAATAGCCTATTTAAAACACAGCGCCGCAGCTCCCATGATACCCGCATTGTTGCGTAATACGGCCAGGCGAATGTCCAGCTTATCCAGGTAGTAAGGTGTCAGGAACTTGTGCATCGACTTAAGTACGTTTTCCTGCATGAACGGATACGCTTTGGCTACGCCACCACCAATGACAAACGTTTTCACATCCAGAATATACGCAGCTGTTGCCAATGCCTCGCCCAGGTACTTGCCGTAATACGCAAACGCTTTGAGGGCCACCGGATCATCGTCGCGGGCGGCTTCGAGCAATATGTCGTCGTCGATTTTCTCTATTTTGGAAAGCAGGGTTTTTCCTTTGTGCTCTTTGATCAGTTCCTTGGCTTTGGCGTAAAAACCGGCTTTGCCGATGTTTTGCTCAATGCTTTTGCCATTGCCGGCCACAATGTGCCCCAGTTCCAGGCCATTGCCATCAGCACCTTTGAATATCTGATGGTTAATGATCAGCCCGCTGCCAACGCCTGTTCCGAGGGTTACCAGCAGAAAGTTTTCGGGCATGGTTTGGCCAGAAAAATAATACTCGCCCAGGGCAGCGGCATTGGCATCGTTTTCCAGGTAAAATTCAACGCCTTGGTTGGCCGTTTCCAGCAGTTCAACCATCGGCATGCCGTTTAATTCGGGCATGTTGGCCAGCTCAACCAACGTGCGCCGGTCGTTGGAAATCATGCCGGGCACTCCGATGCCTACCTGTTGGATGGCAGGGTGGTCGGTGAGCCAGGTAGTTATGGCCTGAACTACATTGTCGGTCAGGACACCGGAAGCACGTAATTCTTTAACTGGAACTTTCTTTTTTTCCAGAAGTTTGCCGTCACTTTCCACGAGTCCAAATTTGATACTACTACCGCCAATGTCGATTCCGGTGAAAATTGCCATACGAGAATAAGGGATTAATGAACAGATTGTAAAAAGGAGTGATTATAAAAAGTTTGCAGACACATGTGCCGGTTTTTGCTGTGCGAAAGATACTATTTTTTCATTTTTGAATATTCGAATCCGTGAATCTTAATGTGAAAATCTGATTGGCATGCCTGATTTACAATCAACTTATTCAATTAGCACGCCGGCGATGGTGGCCGTCATCATGGTCGTAAGTGTGCCGCCAAGCAAGGCCGTCATACCCAGTTTGGACAGATTGCCCTGCTGGTTGGGGGCCATGTTGCCGATGCCCCCTATCTGGATGGCAATGGAACTGAAATTGGCAAACGAACACAGCGCATACGTGGAAATGATAACCGAACGCCGCGACAGCAGCCCCGCGTTTTGCATGTCGGCCAGGCTTAGGTAAGCCACAAACTCGTTGATGACGGTTTTCTGGCCCAGAAGGCTGCCTACCAGCAAGGTATCTTTCCATTCCACGCCCATCGTGAAGGCAAACAAACGAAATACTTGCCCGAAGATGTATTCCATCGAAAATTCTTTAAACGTACCGTTGGTAGAGGCTTTTACCCACTCGTTCAGCCCTACCCAGTCGCCAAAGCTGGCTAAACCCGCATTGATCATGTATACCACCGCGATAAAGGCAATGAGCATGGCACCAATGTTCAGGGCCAGTTTCAGACCGTCGGAAGTGCCGATGGCCATGGCATCGATCAGGTTGACGCCGAGCTGTTCTTTGTTCACCACGATTTTCTGATCGATCTCTTCCGTTTCTGGAAGCAGTATCTTGGAAATCAGAATGCCGGCCGGGGCACTCATAATTGATGCGCTGAGCAGGTGAGCCGCAAATTCGGCTTTGGATGCCGGGTTGTCGCCACCCAGAAAGTTAACGTAAGCCCCCATAACACTGCCGGCAATGTTGGCCATGCCGCCAATCATCAGGCAGAGCAATTCGGAACGGGTCATGGTGGGCACAAACGGACGAACCAGCAGCGGAGCTTCGGTCTGACCCAGAAAGATATTGCCCGCCGCCGAGAAACTCTCGGCACCCGACAGCCGCATGGTACGCGACATTACCCAGGCAATGCCAAACACTACTTTTTGTAAAATTCCCAGATAATATAACCCTGAGGCGACTGCCGAAAAGAAAATAACGGTGGGCAGAGCCTGAAACGCAAACAGAAAGCCGAGGCGGTGCGTGGCATTGGGGTCGCTGGCCGGAAAGTTTTTGGTCAGGTCGCCGAATAGGAAGTAGGCTCCTTGCTGCGAAAAGTCCAGAAACCGTACAAATCCCTGGCTGATCCAGTCAAATCCGGCGGCAACTATGTCTATTTTGATTACCAACAAGCCAAAAACCAATTGCAACAAAATGCCTGTACCTACCAGTTTCCAGTCAATGGCTTTGCGATTGTACGAAAACAGGTAGGCAATCCCGATCAGGACTACCAGCCCAAGTACGCCTCTGAAATAAATCATTTAGTAAAATTGTACGAATGAAGGATGAATAAGGATAATTTCTAGTTTGTTGGATGTGTCAGATTACTGGCCCCTAAAAATAGTATATTTCTGGGAATGCAAACCTGCCTCGTTTAAAAAAGATGAGAAAATAGCAAAGCGTGGTTTATTTCCTTTTCGTTATCATTTTATTACCGTGGCCAGCCAAACTTACAAAAACCTTTTTAGCTCCCCAAACCAAAAAAACGGGGCAAATGAGAATCAGCCGGTTACCGTATTCCGGTAGGCTTTCGCCTGGAGCATTTGCATAATACCAACTTGTTTTGCATTTTGGGATGAGAATCCAACGGCTTTTTTGGCAAAAAACTTGGTTTTGCCAAAATTCCCCTCCATCCCTAACCATTTCACTACTTCACCCAACAAACGTATGTCTGAAAAACCACAAAAATCACTCAACCTGCTCGACTCAACCATGATTGTGATGGGGTCTATGATTGGCTCCGGCATTTTCATTGTTGCCGCCAGCATGACCCGCGAACTCCAGTCGCCAGGACTGCTCATTCTGGCGTGGATTGTCACCGGACTCATGACTACTGCCGGTGCGTTGAGTTACGGGGAACTGGCCGCGATGATGCCCCGGGCAGGCGGACAATACGTGTATCTGAAGGAGGCGTTCAATCCGTTGGTGGCGTTTATGTACGGATGGACGTTTTTTGCCGTTATCCAAACCGGTACCATTGCGGCAGTGGCGGTGGCTTTTGCCAAATTTACGGGCGTTTTCTTTCCTTCGGTTTCTGCCGAAAACTACCTGATCGATGCGGGCATGCTGAAGGTATCCACACAGCAGGTATTGGGCATTGTCTGCATTGTGTTGCTCACCCTGCTCAATTTCCTGAGCGTCAAGACGGGAGCCCTGGTGCAAAACCTGTTTACCTTTGCTAAGATCGGCTCGCTGGTAGCCATTATCCTCCTGGGATTGTACATTGCTTTTACCGGGCAAACCAGCGCACAGCCCATCTGGGATTTTTCGCGTGCCGATGGCCAGGACCTGATGCCCATTGCCCTGGTGGGCATTTTCTTTTCGGCCCTGGTGGGTTCGCTGTTTTCATCCGATGCCTGGAACAACATTACCTTTACGGCGGGTGAGGTGAAAAATCCCCAACGCAATGTGCCTTTGGCTCTGGCAATCGGTACGGCAGCCGTGAGTCTGATTTATATTTTCATTACGATTACCTACGTAAGCACTCTGTCGCTGGACGAGATCCAGAATGCCCCGGCCGAACGGGTTGCCACCGTTTTGATGGAAAAGATTGTAGGGACCAAAGGCGCCTTTTTCATTGCCGGGATGGTCATGGTTTCCACGTTTGGCTGCATCAATGGATTGATTCTGGCGGGTGGTCGCGTGTATTATGCCATGGCGATGGATAAGTTGTTTTTCAAGCAGGCTGCCAAACTCAATACCAATGGCGTTCCGGCTAATGCCCTGATTTTCCAATGCATTTGGGCGTGCCTACTTACCTTAAGCGGCAGCTACGGCAATCTACTTGATTATGTGATGTTTGCCACGGTGCTGTTTTACATATTAACCATTCTCGGCGTGTTTGTATTGCGCAAAACGCAGCCAAACATTCCCCGTCCGTATAAGATTTGGGGCTATCCGGTGCTGCCGGCATTGTATATTCTGCTTGCAGCTGGCTTCTGCATCAGTGTGCTGTATTACAAAACCGATTACACCTTGCGCGGATTGGGCATTGTGCTTTTGGGTATTCCGATTTATTACCTGGTTAAAGCGGGCATCAACCGCACTCAGCCCGAAAAGGTAGCCTGAGGTTTTTTGTTTTCAAAAGATACTATTTTGTGAAACCTCTCAACTATGAGAGGTTTTTACTTTTTCAAGGATACTATTTTCACAGATATCGCTGTCAAAAAAAGTAAGAAATTATTACACAATCAGAAACGAGTAAATTTGATATCAAACTCAAACCTAATTTATGTTCACAGAAATTTATGTTCACAGAAATAGATACATCACTGCCACTATTGGGTATTCCAAGAGAATGCTTTACCCATCCTTTTAAGGGAGTAATTCCTGCAAAAACTGTATATAAAGGGCAGCCTATATTAAAGCTTGTGGAATACAGAACGAAAGGTCGTATTTATGACTATGAAGACGAACACGTTGATTTTTGGGATCCCACAGAACCAACTGAAAAATCTCACTTGTTTTTTCAGTTGAAGTGTAAAGACCAGGTAGAAAGCGAATACGGAAGTATGAGGTTAAGTACGCTTTTGGATAAGCCTGAGTTAACGATTACAAGCGTCTGTTTTGAATTTTTTCCAGCTAATGATTCTCCCGTTTCTTACCAAGGAGTGATATTAACTCCTGCTTGTTTGAGCGAAATGCAAGAAAGGATTCAGCAAAAGAACAATGAAAGTTCTAGTCTTTATTTCTTTGATTCGCTTTTTATTGCGCCAGAACCTTATTTTCTTTTTGTGAAAACCATTACAAAAGAGACTGTATTGGAGATAATGGCCTATTTATCAGAGCAGAATCCGCAATATTTAAGTCGCGTGCTATTGCAAAGCAAAAGATAGTTTCCGTTTTTAACTTCTTCAATAGGAACCTCGTATGTTATGTACTTTGAAATAACACCAAATAAAAACGCTTCTGTGAGAGATGTGAGTGAAACGTACAATGAGAATACGGACTTGATAACTATATTTTCTGAAGTTTGTCAAACAGTAGATTCGCTGGAAATCGCTGCTTTCTTTATAAAAGCTGATAATGATGCAGTCTATAAAATACTTGATTTCAAATATGACTTTACATCTGTTATGCCAGAATTGATAGAGCTTCAGGCCTTTTTGACTAAAGGAAATGACCAGGAATTTATCTTGTATTTATATGAAATTGATTTGAAAATCAGTTTTCTGTTTGATGTTGAGTATGATACAGATATCAAAGTTGTGATAAAGAAGTCAAATGAGCAGATAGTAAAGGAATATCCTTTTAATAGTCACATTACAATAAAAAGCATAGAAACTACTCTTGAGACTTTTGGGTACATTCTAAGATCTTTCTTTCCTGTTGCTCACCGTATATTCAAGAAAGAGAAATATCTGATATTATAACAGAGTACATTGAGAAGTTCTTTAAGATTTTGTGAACCCTTGCTTGAGATTGCAAGGGTTTTTTGATTTTCAGACATACTATTTTTTTGAACAAATACTTTATAATCCAAGGCATTATTTTTTATCACTGTATACCACAGTCTTCTTTTTTGCTTTGGCAAAGATATGGGAAGGATTGTACCCACTTTTTGATTTTACCACTCCAACTACTCACAAACCAGCCTACGATCATGTATGCACAATTTTTACCTTCCAAAAAATGGCTTGTTTCCCTGCTGGCAGTCACCGCCATGGTCACAAGCTGCAAAGAAGAAAAACTGGATCCTTTTTCAGCTAACATTCAGTCACTGATCAACTCTCTTGATTATGACCCGGACAAACTGCTGAATGTGCAAGCCATTGGCAACGAACCCAGCAAACGAACCGAAACCGGCACCCAGAATGGTTCAAGCAGCCGTTCGGGAGGGTACATCATCAGTTGCGGACAGAAAAACTTTTCGTTGCAAGCCAATGCCGACCAGATCATGATTCTGCGCGATGTACGAGGAAACGTGTGGCCGGGAGCTTTAGTCAAAGGCAATGCGACATTGCTGGATGGCAGCCCCGACACCATTCAGATAGACCGGGCCCCAATGCGTTTGCAACTCGATTTGCCATCCATGGGGGATCAAGGTAATATCTCCATCGCGTTTCCTTCTGATTCGGCCGTGCAATCCGGCATTGCCGCAGCCCTGGACTGGTGGAACGCCAATGCCTACCAGGAAGGATACGCCAATCCCTCTTATTTGTCTTATAAAACCGCCAGTTCGTATTCGGCGCAACAAGCCGCATTGGACTTGGGATTAAATACTAGTTGGGCTTCCTCGGCTATTACCGCCCAACTGAATGTTCCTTCTTCGTCATCAAAAAAAGTAGCCTTGATGTGTGTGCGTCAGGGATTTTACACCGTATCGATGCCGACACCTTCTAATGCCGCAGCTGTATTCGGTCAAGGTGAAAACATCGTTTCGGTAGAAGAATCCACGGCGCGCATCAATGCCGTGTTGTCACCGGAGGCGCCGCCGGCTTACATTCAGTCGGTCATGTATGGCCGGTTGCTGCTTTTTCGGTTAGAGACAACACTCGCCGTAACGCCTACCGACGTGGAAGTAGCCCTGCAGTATGCGGCCGGTACCAATACCGTTACAGGTGAGATGGAAACGCGGGTGAAAAGCATATTAAGTAACGGGGCGTTGACCATGATAAAAATCGGTCCGAACGGAACGGCTACCGCACAGGGAATTATAGCCCGTACCTTTGGAGCCTTGTCGCCCTATGTCAACGACAAAACGGCGCTGTATACCAAGGAAAATCCGGGAACGCCTATTTCGTACGACGTGAAGTTTTTGAAAGACAACCGGACAGCCCGCATGGGGTATAGCACTACTTACAAAGTGGAAGAATGCTCCAAGAGCTTAGTTGCCGGGGCTCCGGTTTCGGTAGCAAATAACACTGGCGAAGGCGCCAAAGTAGGCTGGGACATTCAATACACAGTTAGCTTTAAAGATAAAGACAATGCCGATCAGTCACTTACCAGCGGCACCATCAAGAAAGGCCAATCCAAATCGGTAGCCTTGCCGGCCGGTGCGTACTCTGTCTCGATCGAAGTGCAGTACAAAGATGGCACCAAATGGAAGAAGCTAGGCTCTCAAAACTGGGATATACCAACCAAAGCCTGTTTTGAAGGATATGGCAACTGGGAATTGCTTGGCAAAAAAGAGCCTGCGTTGCGTGCTGTCACTTGCAATTAAAACCTTGGATAGCTAAAACAAGAAAACCTCCCACTCAAGTGGGAGGTTTTCTTGTTTTCAAAGATAGGAATTTTAGTTGCGTTTGTTCAACTCATCCCGGATTTTGGCAGCCCGTTCGTAATCCTCTTTTTCCAGGGCTTCGTCCAGCATCGTTTTCAGCTGATCGCTGGAAATGTCTTTCAACTGTTCGGTAGAAGCCTGTTTGACAGGTTGTTTTACTTCTTCCTTGTTTACCAGTTGCTCATCTTCTTCCGGCTCGGTAAGTACAATCCCCGCTTCGGATAAGATGGGCTCAAACGTGTAGATTGGCACTCCAAACCGCAGACCGATGGCAATGGCATCCGATGGACGAGCATCGATTTCCTGCATCTTTACCCCATCGGTGCAAACGATCTTGGCGTAAAAAACACCTTCGCGCAGATCTGAAATGACGATTTCCAGAATTGAAAATTTGAATGACTGAGCAAACGATTTGAACAAATCGTGCGTCATGGGCCGGTTTGGAACAATTTTCTCTATCTCAATGGCAATGGCTTGCGCTTCAAACATGCCGATGATGATGGGCAGGCGGCGATTACCGCGTTCTTCTCCCAACACCAAAGCAAATGAACCTGACTGCGATTGACTTGAAGATAGCCCTAATATTTCCAGTTTGATTTTATCCACGTTCGTATGTTATATTAATTCGATAGTCGTCTTGCCGATTTACGTTGCAATTTTATAATATTTTGTGGATAAGAAAAATTATCCCATCATCATTCCTGCAATTTTACCTGTAAGGTAAGAAATATAATCAATTTGTCGTAAGAGCGAATATATAAGACAATTCGTTGACATTCAAAAAGATACTGATGTTTTAATTGTCAAAACAAAATGTGTTTTGAGATCGACCATCTGACAAAAAAATAAAACCAATGCAGCGAGTTGAATTGCAAATGCCGGGTTTTGTCAGGAAAAATCCTACTATTTCCGCATTCGCTACCCAATTCTTGCATTGGTTTGAAGTTTGTCAGGCTCGGTTAACCTGCCGCTTCGACGGCTTTGGTCAGGCGAGGCACAATGTCAAACGCATCGCCTACGATGCCGTAATCGGCCGCTTTGAAAAACGGTGCTTCCGGATCTTTGTTAATCACCACAATCACTTTGGAAGAGTTGACGCCCGCCAAGTGCTGGATAGCACCCGAAATGCCCACCGCGATGTAGAGATTGGGACTGACCTTGATGCCGGTTTGCCCCACGTGTTCGTGGTGGGGCCGCCATCCCAAGTCGGAAACAGGCTTGGAGCAACCTGTAGCCGCGTGTAGTGCATGGGCCAGGTCTTCAAGCATCCCCCAGTTCTCGGGTCCTTTCAAGCCGCGTCCACCCGATACCACAACGTCCGCTTCGGTCAGAGAAATTTCACCGGAAGCTTTTTCTTCACCGGTTACTTTTACTGCAAATTCGGCGTCGCTCAGGTTTGGCGAGAATGCTTCAATCGGAGCTGCATTGCCGGTTTCCTGAGGAGTAAATACATTCTTCTTGATTGCCAGGATTTTGCGATCCGACTTCATTTCGGTCACTGCAAACGCTTTACCGGTGTAAATGCTGCGTTTCACCCGGAAGCCATTGCTCAGCTCGGGCAGTTCGGTCACGTTGGCGGCCAGCCCCGCTTTTAGTTTGGCTGCTAACCGGGCCGCCATGGCATCGGCCAGTGCCGATTTGGCCAGAACTACCACGGTGGCACCTTCCTTTTCGGCGGCTTGTGCCACTACACTCGCATAGGCCTGGCTACTCAGTACATTGAGCCGATTATCCGTTGCGTGGAGAATTTTGGTGGCACCTGCTTTGCCTACGCTATCCAGTGCCGATGCTTCAATGGCACCGATCACAACGGCTGTTGCGGTGGTGCCGGTCATCTTGGCAACTTCCGAGGCATAACCGGTGGCTTCGAGGGCTGATTTTTTTACCGTTCCCTCATCGGTTTCTATAAAAACAAGAACTGACATATCGATTGAATTAAGATAATAAAAGCGATTTAAAATTAATACGATTACTAATATGCTTTGTCCTTTGTTTGCCTTTCTGACAGTATCAGATGCCGCTTACTTTTTCGGACGACGCAGCATGTAACGGCTAATGAAAATGCCTTTGCCTGAGTCGTCTGTCGCACCGGTGGATACCTGAACCAATTCCCAGCCTTGTTCGGCCAGTTCGTTGATCTTATCGGTAATGATTTTGTCATTGTTCCGGACGTTGCCGAAATTGATACCACCCAGACTGAAGAAGTTTTCCAATGGAATTTCCTGCAGCTTTCCGTTAGGGTCGGTGGAAATCATCCGGGAACGACCCATGCCGCCGGCGACCAGCGACTCAATGGTGGTTACCTGCATGTATTCGTATTTAGGAACAACGGGTGCCTGAGCAAACGATTGGGTAAACAACGTGAAGAACGCAAACAAAGAAAGCAATACTAGCTTTTTCATAGTGTAGTGAAATTAAGAGTGGATAGATAAATTAGAAGTTAAACAAATAGAAAAGTTACTATCGGGGTTTTGCTCCTTTTCAGGATACTATTTTGGAACGTTACAGAACTTTGGCTTCGTTTTTCAGCAGTCTGATCAATTCTTCGGCGTTTTCGGCAGGAATCATTTTTACCGCGCCTTTGGGTGGAGGTAACTGAAACTCAGCCACTGCGGTCAGTGTCTCTTTGGAAGAAGGCTCTAGTACCTGAAGCGGCTTGGTGCGGGCCGACATAATGCCGCGCATGTTCGGAATTTTCCATTCGGCGATGGGTTCCTGGCAGCCAGCCACCAGCGGCAGCGATGCTTCTACGTATTCTTTGCCGCCTTCAATTTCACGCGCCATTTTAGCGGTAGTGCCTTCAATATCCAGCTTCATTACTGGAGAAACCGAAGGGATGCCCAGTATTTCGCCTACCAAACCATGTACCTGACCGCCGTTGAAGTCAATCGACTCGCGACCCATCAGAATCAGATCGTAATTGTTCTGGCGGGCAATGGTTGCAATCTGTTCGGCGACAAAATACGCATCGGTGGGTTCGGCATTGATACGGATGGCATCATCGGCACCCACCGCCAACGCTTTGCGAATGGTAGGTTCGGTATCGGCTTCACCCACATTCAGAACGGTTACCGTGCCACCCTGGGCTTCTTTCAGCTCAATGGCTCTGGATAACGCATAGTCGTCGTAAGGACCCGTGATAAACTGCACACCATTTTTGTTGAGTTTGGTGTTGTTATCGGTAAAAGAAATCTTGGTCGTCGTATCGGGTACGTGAGTGATGCAAACTAAGATTTTCATAACAAAAAGTAGGTTTTTAGTAAAGACGAACAGCTGATTGCTGCATCCGTCATAAAAATACAGCAATTCCCTGGTAGGGAACACACGCAAATATAAGAGAATCTTCCTGTGAAGATTCATAGAGCTCATCTGAAAAATACAAAATTGTTGATGAATTGTAATATTTGCTGTTGAACTGTAATTTGCCTTGCTATTTTCGTGCCAGAGTTATTTTGGCTTAATCCCAATCCTTGCTATGAACCGACTGGAACAGCTATTGGAATTCCTGAAGGAAGATCCTAACGACGCTTTTACGTTGTATGCCTTAGCCACCGAATACCTGAAAGTCGATGTAAATCAGGCACTTGCTTACTACGAAAAATTGCTTGCCGAACATCCGGATTACGTGGGTACCTATTACCATGCCGCCAAACTCTACGCCGATCTGGGGCAAAACGAAAAAGCAGATGCCACCTTTCAGAAAGGACTAACCGTAAGCGAAGCCGCTGGAAACCGCAATGCCCACCGGGAATTGAAAGGTGCGTACCAGCAATTTCTGGATGAGTTGGAAGAGTAGGGCAGGTTTTGCTCTTTTTGAAGATACTATTTTTTCAGGTGTTAGCTATTAGCCGTTAGCTATTTGTATTCAATGCGGAGTGCGAAGCACTAGCGAGTAAAAAAGCGTGGTGGCCTCTTTGTGGCAATAAACCTCATCCCTAAAACTCTCATTTGATATCCTTCTTCTGAGAAGGGAATTGACAGTCGCGAAAATCAAGTCCCTCCCTTACGGGGAGGGATTTAGGGTGGGGTTCTCCCCTCTCAGAAGGAGAGGAGCTGGGGGTGAGGTTTTTTAAATCTTGTCTTAGTTCTATTATCTTTTCTCTCGCTAATTAGTAAAAACAAAAAAGACCAACTCAGTTGGTCTTTTTTTGAAAAAACTTGCTTACGCTTTCCAAACTTCTTCGCGGTGTTTACCTACCGACAACACAAAGCGTGTCGGGCTTGGAATCAGCACCAGGCGGGCTTCTTTGCCCGGAAATTTATCGGTTTCCACCCAAACGCCTTCTTTGGTATCCACATCGTAGATTGGACGGCCATCCGGATGTTCACCTACTTTGTTGTATTTCTGCGCCACATAAGCAATCGGCAACAACACTTCCGAATCCATGTCGTTGGCGTTGTGCACTTTTTCCAAGGCACTTTCCAGAAAATCGCCGTATTTATCAATAAAATCGTCTTCCAGGTCGTGCAATTGTTCTTCTACTTCGTCGTAGCGTTCATCGGAATAGCTCATGTTGCTTAGTTGAATCCTTTTTTCAACCAGTGCAACCAACGCTTCGTCTAATTTCTTGGTATCCATAGTTTAAAATGTAAGTCTATTGTAAGGACTACAAAATACAGCAGAGTTCGCCAAACTTGCAAATGATTCCTCAGAAAATAGTATCCTTTTGATGATAAAAACCCTCCTTGGTTTCCGGAGTGGTAAATTTTGTGCAAAAAGTCCTTCTATACCTGATTGCTTTTTCAATTTTGAAATTCCATCCAAATAAGCAACTTTTACCCGGCCATTCGGAGTTATGTATGTGTATTTCCGGTTTGGTTTATACCTTTGGCTTTTCGTTTGCCATCATTTGTGTTTCTGACAATTACTGACCGTTTCATAGCTGATTCCTTATGCGTTCTTTATTAAAAGTTCATCCCGCTGACAATGTGATCGTAGCATTGACCAACCTAACCAAAGGCCAGGAAGTAACCTACGAAGGTGAAACGTATATTTTACAGGACAACATTCCGCAAAAGCACAAGTTTGTCACCCAGGATCTGGCCGCCGGCGACCCTGTGACCATGTATGGCGTATTGGTGGGAAAAGCCACCGAATTTGTACCCAGAGGCGGCTTGGTGCATACGCATAACCTGAAACACGCTGCAGCCGACTATTGGGGCAAGCAAAAAGAATATGCGTGGATGCCACCCGACGTTTCCAAATGGCAAGACCGTACGTTTATGGGCTATCACCGGGCGGATGGCCGGGTGGGAACGGCCAATTACTGGTTGTTTGTGCCAACGGTCTTTTGCGAAAACCGCAATCTGGAAGTGATCAAAGAAGCCCTGACCAAAGAATTGGGTTACGGACAAAGCGAAAAATACAAGAATTACACCCGACAATTGGTGGCCATGTACCAGACCGGGCAGTCGCCTGATGCCATGAGGGATACCGATTTGGCGGTGCACGAAGAGCA
The DNA here is from genome assembly GCA_963520985.1 of uncultured Sphingobacteriales bacterium. Lineage (GTDB taxonomy): Bacteria > Bacteroidota > Bacteroidia > Cytophagales > 172606-1 > Xanthocytophaga. The sequence goes on along the minus strand of CAUQTA010000005.1, from coordinate 323,742 downwards.
TTTCAACACCAAACGGTTGTTTCCCAATATCGATGGCATCAAATTTCTGACTCACCAGAGCGGTTGTGGTGGTACTCGCCAGGATTCGGTGATTCTGAGTAAGCTGTTGGCTTCGTATGCCGATCATCCCAATGTGGCCGGTGTCACGGTGTTAAGTCTGGGGTGTCAGCATTTGCAACTCGACGACTTCAGGCAGGAAGTTTTGCGTCGCAATCCTGATTTTGACAAGCCGATGCTGATGTATGAACAACAAAAAAGCCAGTCGGAAGAAAGCCTGATTGCCGATGCCATCAAGCAAACCTTTGTGGAACTGATCAAAGCCAATACCCAGCAGCGGCAACCGGCCCCGCTGAGCAAACTGGTGCTCGGCGTAAAATGCGGCGGTTCCGATGGGTTTTCGGGCATTTCGGCGAATCCGGCAGTGGGTTATGCGGCCGATTTGTTGGTTGGATTAGGCGGTACCGTGTTGTTAGCCGAATTTCCTGAATTGTGTGGCGTGGAGCAGGAACTGGCCGACCGTTGCGAAAACAGCGAAATTGCCGCCAAGTTTGTGCATCTGATGAAATCCTACAACGCACAGGCTGAAGCCGTGGGCTCTGGTTTTCATGCCAATCCGTCTCCCGGCAACATTCGCGATGGATTGATTACCGATGCCATCAAGTCGGCAGGGGCTGCCAAAAAAGGCGGTACGGCCCCCATTGTCGATGTGCTGGATTATACCGAACCTGCCACTAAACAGGGCCTGAATCTGGTATGTACGCCGGGCAATGATGTGGAGGCGACCACCGGTAAAACCGCTTCCGGTTCTACGTTGATTCTGTTTACAACTGGGTTGGGAACGCCGACCGGAAACCCGGTTTGTCCGGTCATTAAAGTGGCTACCAACAGTGACTTGGCTCGCCGCATGGCTGATATCATTGACATTGACACTGGCGATATCATTACCGGCGAAACCACCATTGAGCAAAAAGGCGAAGAAATTCTCGAATACTGCATTCGGGCAGCCAGCGGGCAGGAAAAAATCAAATCCGTTGAACTGGGGCAGGACGATTTCATTCCCTGGAAACGGGGCGTCAGCCTGTAAATACCGGATTTTAAAAGGGCAGGTTTTGGCTTTGAAAGAGATACTATTTTTTTACATAATTATCAAACCATGTTTTCATTAGTAGAAAAAGTGGCCGTCATTACAGGTGGCGGAAGTGGCATCGGACAGGCAATAGCCCGGTTGTTTGCCAAACAAGGTGCTGAAATCATCATTCTGGATCTGAACGAAACCGGAGCCAGCCAAACGGTAGAAGGGATTGTTCGTTCCGGCGGAAAAGCGCTTTTTTACCGCTGCGACGTTTCGGATCAGGCTGAGGTAAAACGCGTATTTGATCTGATGCCCAAAGCAAACATTCTGGTTTGCAGTGCCGGTGTGTCGCACATTGGTCGGCTGGATACGACAGCCGAGACCGACTTTGACCGCATTTTCAAGGTGAATGTAAAAGGAGTGTACAACTGCATGCAGAAAGCGGTGGAGAAGATGAAAAAGCAGGGGGGAGGCGTGATTCTGAATCTGGCATCGGTAGCATCTTCGGTGGGTATTCCGGATCGTTTTGCCTATTCAATGAGTAAAGGTGCGGTGTATGCCATGACACTTTCGGTAGCCCGTGATTACATTGAATCGGGCATTCGTTGCAATTGCATTTCGCCAGGACGGGTGCACACGCCTTTCGTAGACGATTTTCTGAAGAAAAACTATGCGGGTCAGGAAAAAGAAATGTTTGAAAAGCTAGCCAAAACCCAACCGATTGGTCGCATGGGAACACCGGACGAGATGGCGTCACTGGCCTTGTACTTGTGCTCAGATGAAGCCAGCTTTGTAACGGGTGTAGACTATCCGATTGATGGCGGATTTATGTCGCTGAAATAATCGGAGGTTTTTACTTTTGAAAAGGTACTATTTGTCAGCTACCTTGATTTAGGGGATTTGTTTGATTAATAGGATGAATGGTAGAACACGCTTTAGCGTGTTCACGTTTCCATTCAAACCATTCTGACTTTTGAAAAACACGCAGGTCTGACACTGTGTATCTGACCGGAAACGAAAGGCTCGTGATAGGAGTTGGGAGATTACTTCGCTTTGCTCGCAAGGATGGTTCGATGAGCAACAAAAATCAAAAAGTAGGCAGGGTTTGCTGACTGTAAAGATACTATTTTATAAAATTTAGCTTCCTTTCTGTTGCAATCGGAAACCTACGCCATGCAGATTGGAAATCTCGACAGAAGGATCGTTGTTCAGATGTTTGCGTAACCGCGAAATAAACACATCCAGACTGCGGCCCAGAAAATAATCGTCGCTGCCCCAAACTTGCAACAGGATTTCTTCGCGCTTCAAGGCTTTCCCCGTATTGCGGCAAAGCATACGAAGCACATCCGCTTCTTTCTGAGTCAGCGTTTGGGTTTGTCCGTCGTATTTCAGGGTTAAGTTGGCGTAATCAAAAGTGTACTTCCCAATGGTATAGGTATTTGTTTGCCCGGTGGTGGGGCGACTGCGGCGCAGCAAGGCTTCAATGCGTAACGTAAGCTCTTCAATGCTGAACGGTTTGGTGAGGTAATCGTCGGCCCCAATGCGGAAACCCGTCAGTTTATCCTCCTTCATCGACTTGGCAGTCAGGAAAATAATCGGGATTTGTTCGTTATTCTGCCGGATTTCCTGTGCCAATGCAAACCCGTCTTTCTTGGGCAGCATTACATCCAGCACACAAATATCCACCGAAAGTTGATTAAATACGTGCCAGCCTTTTTCCCCATCATCGCAAAGCGTTACCGAAAAACCTTCCATCTCCAGGTTGTCTTTGATCACATATCCCAGATTGACATCGTCTTCCACTAAAAGTATATGAGCCTTGCTTTCCAATGTCGAATGATTGATTAATAGAATGATTGAATGGATTTGAGATTTGGATGAGCAACCTGACGGAGTTATCGTTTTATTTCCGGTTCAAAAAATAGTATGTTTTCAAAGCTAAAAACCTGCCTGATTCATTCAATCTATCATTCACACATTCAAAATTAACTGAATTCCAGAGGGAGCCAAAAACTGAAACTACTTCCTTTGTCGGGTTCGCTGACCACCTTTACCTGTCCGCCGTGCGACTTGACGATAAGCCGCACATAATTTAGCCCTAAGCCAAAGCCCTTGACATCGTGCACGTTGCCCGTCGGAACGCGGTAAAAACGATCAAAAATGCGTTTGATGTGTTCGGGACTAATGCCAATGCCGTTGTCAGTTACCGTTACAACAATTGCCTCTTTCTCGTTGCGTGTACTTACCACAATTTCGGTTTTGTCTCGGGTATATTTGCTGGCATTGTCGAGCAAGTTGTACAACACATTGGTTATGTGCAGCTTATCGGCGTTTATCCTGGTTTGGGTTGCCTGCAAAGCCAGCTTCAACTGACCGCCTTTTTCGCTCAACGAAAGCTGAAACGGCTCAGCCGCTTGCGTAATCAACGAATGCAAATCAATGGATTCGGTTTTCAACTTGATTTCGTCGTTTTCCAGCGAGGCCATTTGCAGCACCCGCTCCACCTGACCTTTCAATCGGTTGGCTTCCTGGCCGATAATCGTTGCGTAACTAAGCAGTCGTTCGGGGGATTGGGTGATTTTGGGATTCTTCAACACTTCCGACGAAATCGAAATGGTCGACAGCGGGGTTTTGAATTCGTGTGTCATGTTATTGATAAAATCCTGCTGGATTTCAGACAAACGTCTTTGCCGGAGAATGACCACCGAGGTATAGGCGAAAAACGAAATCACAATCAGCAATACCGCCGATGAAAACATCCAGAATCGCATTTGGCCAATCAGCGCCAAGTCTTTGTGTACAAACTTGACACCAAAGTAATAATTGTCGCCAGCTACTTTGGGAAATACCTGCGTTGGATGAACATTCTCGCGTCCGAACACAAAGTAATTGCCATAAACGGCTTCGTTGTTGGCGCAGTCATAGATAATGTACTCAAAATCAACGCGAATGTTGTTTTTCTCCAACTGGTTTTTGAGCAGCGTTTTCAGCAATTCCTCTTCAATCACATCATTGACCATCACCACATAGTAATTGGGCGAAAGCTGCCGGATGGAAACCGAAGGCGGAACCGGATGCTGGTTGTATCTCAAAATGGAATGCGCCACGTGTTCCAGCGATTCGCGGGCGGTACGGTCAAACTCCACTTCACGTACACTAAACGCTTGCCGAAACCAGAATACCTGCACCACCACAATGCCAAACACCGACAAGGTAGCCAGAATAATAACCAACCGAAAAGTGCGGCGTTTCATGTAATTGAATCCAAACGGGATTTTGTGATTTGCAAAGATACTATTTTCCCACCGGTAAACGGCAACTGTAAACCAGGCCATTAACATATCGTTAACAACTTTTGTGTGGTTCGCGTTACCAGTTATTTATAGATTTGTCTCTCACCTATGAATCCCTATGCGAACGTATTTTTTCAGCTTCTGGTGTATGTTGCTCAGTATAACTGCGTTGGCGCAGAATCAGCGGCCTACCACCTACCTCTACGATTTGAAAAATTTTTGGGCTGACTCCTCCGGCTCTTTCAAGCCGTGCAAACCCCAGTACATCAGCGAGTATTTTGCATTGAATTGCAAATACCCCGTCAGTTCGGCAAAGTTGCTGGAACGGGTGCAGCAATTCTACCAGAAACCAACCGGCAATACCCAAACCGGATTTATTACTTTTCGTTTTCTGGTAAACTGCGAAGGAAAAACGGGTTGGTATCAGGTCTTCCAAACCGATAGCCAATACCAGACCTACACGTTTGATCCGGCCATTGTTGCCCAGTTGAAGAAGTTTGTGGAGCAGCTAGACCAGTGGAAACCTGGGAAATGGGAATCGGATACATTCAATTACTTTGCCTACTTCACCTTTAAAATCAATGCCGGAAATGTGGAGAATCTTATTCCTTAGTCTGCTGGGTATGGCGCCCTTGGTGGCGCAAACGTCACAGCGTGACAGTGCCGAACGGTATTTCGAATTGAGAAGAGCCGGGATAGGTTACATGACGCGCGAATGGCAAATCTATGCCGACTCGGCTCTGCTGATTGACCCTGCCAACGACGAAATGTGGCAGACCAAAGCCATGCCTTACCTCAAAAGCGGCAATTACGCCAAGGCATTTGAGTATTTGAACAAAGCAGTTGCCTTGAATGAGCAACGCTGGATTGCCTACCGGGCGTTTTGCAAAGCCATTTTCCTGAAAGATTATCCGGCTGCACTGGTCGATTTTGAAAAAGCCGACCAAAATCCGCGTATTGCCAAATACACCATGGACCATACGTTTAACTTTTACCGCGGCTTGTGCCATCTGGGAATGAAGCAGTATGCAAAAGCGATTCCATTCTTCGAAAAATCATTGGCGCAGGTACGTAAAGACAATGGCGAAGTAGCCATACACTACCTCGATTTGTTTTACCTGGGCATGGCTTATTATGGACAGGGAAATCAGGCGCAGGCTTTAAAATACCTGAAAGAGGCGGAGTCCAGATACAAGCAACTTCCGGAAATTCTATATTACCTGGCGCGAATTTATCAGCAACAGAAAAAGACTTTTCTGGCGACCGAGTATGTAAAACAAGCTAAATTGAATTATGAACAAGGCTACCGGATTACGGAAGACAACGTTTTTTACGCCGATTATCCGGCGCAAATCTCACTGGTAGAGCTCAATGAACTGGCTGAAAAACTGGGACAGCCTTAACCTTTAACAAATCGTTAACAAAATTTAGGGAATCATTGATGGTTTGTTCCGGATTTTCCCTATACTTTTGTAGCGTCTGAAAATCAGTAAACTATTTTTAATCCTTCAACAAAATCTGGTTATGAAAAGATTTGCGTTTCTTATCGCTTTGTTATTTACAGTATCAGCGGTTGCTTTTGCTCAAAACAAAACAGCTGCTTTCAAATGGGAAAAAACAACACACGAATTTGGTGCCATTGCACAAAACAAACCGGTAACGGCTGAATTTAAATTTACCAACACTGGAAATGCTCCTTTGATCATCTCTGCGGCACAAGGTTCTTGCGGTTGCACCGTTCCTGAATACACCAAAGAGCCCGTTGCTCCTGGCAAAACAGGCGTGGTGAAAGCTACTTTCAACGCTGCTGCGGTAGGTCCATTTACTAAAACCGTTACGTTGACTTCAAACGCAGGCACTACACCTGTCGTATTGACCATCAAAGGCGAAGTAAAAGCGGCAGCTACACAGGCACACCAATAAGAAGAGGTTTTTCCTTACAGAACTATACTATTCTTTCAAAACCAGCAAAGGCGACCCTTTGCTGGTTTTTTATTTTTATTAAATTGTACGTAGTATTGAACAAATTGGAACAAAGATTGCTAGAACAAATAGAAGGAATTGCCCACCCGAAACCTTGGCATTGCCTCTAAAGTCTCGGTGAAGGTTCTCTCTAAAACCAGAAACTCCATTCATTTAGCCAATTACACCTATGCGGGTTTTGTACTTTTTTAACCTACTATTTTTTTGCTTTGCCGCACAACTGACCTATGCCCAAAGCGCAGCCGATCTGATCAAATCTGGAAATGACAAATTGCGGAAAGAAGATTACCGGGGGGCCCTGCGCGATTTTAACGAAGCCCTGGTACGCAACCAAAACAATACACAAGCCCTGGAAGGCCGCATTACGGCCAAGTTGAAAACCGGCAATCTGGTAAGTGCCATGGACGATGCCAACTATTGGCTTAAGCTGGACCGCAACAACCCACGGGCTTTTGCGTATCGGGGGTATTTGCGTAGCCAGATGGGCGACCTGGACGGCGGCATGGCTGATCTGGACCGCTCCATTGCATTGAATCCGAGTTATGCCGAGGCATTTTATTACCGGGGTGCCATCAAACAGGGCATGGGAAATACCAAAGGAGCCATTACCGACCTGGAAAGAGCCATCGCCTTCAAACCCGATTTTGACCAGGCCTATGAAGATATGCTTGGCCTGCTGCTGGACAGGGGAGAGGTGGAAAAAGCAAAACCTTACCTGGAAAAAGCCATCGAAAAAAATCCGAAGAAGAAAGAAAATTACGCAACGCGCGGAATGATTCTGATGCAGGAGAAAAAGTTTGTAGAAGCCGAGCAGGATTTCTCCAAAGCTATAGCCCTGGATTCTGCCGATGCGGATGCGTATTACCAGAGGGGTTTGGCCCGAAAACAGCAGCAGCAGTTTAGCGAGGCGCTGAGTGACTTTAATCATGCCATCCAACTGAAACGCACCTTTGAACAGGCGTATTACGAACGGGCTACGCTTCAAAACCTGCTGGGCAACTACAAAGAGGCGGTGGCAGATTACAAACAGGTGTTAAATCTGAATCCCTACAATGCCAATGTCTATTATGATATGGGAACGGCCAATCTGAACCTGGGCGATTACCGGGCGGCAGAGCAAAATTTTTCGGGAGCGTTGTCATATAATTATGCCGATATGGAAGCTACCTATTACCGTGGGATTTGCCGTAGCCGACTGAAAGATTTCCGGGGTGCCGAATACGACTTTTCCCGCGCCATTGATCTGAAATACCCCAGCACCGAAGTTTACAGAGAGCGGGCTCTGGCACGCATGGGGGTGAGCAATTACGAAAAAGCCATTACCGACTGGGACAAATACCTGGAAACCAACTCTCGCAATGCCCTGGCTTATTATTTCAAAGGCGTTTCTCAGTTTCAGTTGTTTCAGTACACCAAAGCCATTGAATCCTTTAACGAGGCCATCAAGATTGCGCCGGATTACGAAAATGCGTTTTTTGACAGAGCCGCCGCCAAAGCCAACTTGAAAGATTACACAGGAGCCCTGGCCGATTATGACAAGGCGGTGGAGGCAAACCCGCAATCTGGTGCGGCCTATTACAACCGGGGACGTCTCAAACTGGATGCTCACACCGGAGATGGTTGTGCTGATATTCGGAAAGCCGTAGAGCTGCAATACAAACCGGATCCGAAAGAACTGAAAAAGCTGGGTTGCGGCATTTAAACCGACCAAAACGGTTAAAGGCTGTTAGTTGATTGACAGACCGTTGTGGCTTGTCATGAATAGAATACAATTCCTTCTCCAGGAAAAGCGACAAGTTTGTTTTGTCGCTTTTCCTGGAGATTTGTTTTTGAAAATAGTATCTTTCTGAAACTGGAAATCTCCCCGTTTTTTACCTGTAATTTATTCATCGTCCGTATGTTATCGTAATGCGGAGTGCTGGAATATTCTCCCGATCCTAGTCGGTTCATCTTTAAATGTGAGTAATTGTGACTACTGTAGTGAAAATTTGTTTTTATTGCGAGTGAGTAAAGCTGACATAATAAAGAACGCCAGGTAAGTAACATCTGACGGTTGCGTGTAATCGAAAAATAGGTTTGAAAAACATTGTAAGACTAAAGCTATGAACATTCGTCAAATCAAGGAAACGTGTTTGTATGTGAGTGACCTGGAGCGTACCGAATACTTTTATCATCAATTGCTGGGCTTTCCGCAGATAGGTCGTGTCGAAGGGCGACACGTGTTTTTTCGGGCAGGCTCATCGGTGCTGTTGTGTTTCATTGCCGAAGCTACGCGTGCCGATACCCAACTGCCGCCGCACTATGGTCAGGGGCAGTTGCATGTTGCTTTTGAAGTAGCATCCGATGAATACGAAGAATGCAAAAATCGGATTCTGAAAAAGGGAATTACCATTATTCACGAACAGGAATGGCGCAAAGGGGTAGAATCGTTTTATTTCCATGACTTCGACGGAAATCTGCTCGAAATCGTTCCACAAGGAATGTGGGATGAATAAGTTGCAGTTTTGATTCTCGCCGTAAAACCTATCGGATGTCGCACCTCAGGGCGATGCCTGCATTTGAGTGGGTGTTCACTGGCATTTTATCTTAACCCGAAGCATACGCTTCACTCAGAAGAGGCATCACGTTGAGATGTGATACCCGTAATTGTGAGGCGTTGAAAATAGTATTCCCGAAAAAGCGAAAACCATTGGTTCGCATTCCGCAGCTTAGTAAATCGCCGGACCATTCATCAACACTCCAAAAACCTGGTTTCATGGAATCCATCAGTGTATTTGATATATTAAAAATAGGGATAGGACCTTCGAGTTCCCATACCCTGGGGCCTTGGCGTGCTGCTCAGCGTTGCCTCGGCGACTTTGAGAAACAGCATCCACTGACTTCCATCCGGAAAATACAGGTGCATTTGTATGGCTCACTGGCCAAAACCGGCATAGGTCACGGAACCGACGTTGCCGTGATGCTGGGGCTAAGCGGCGCCGATCCCGTGACCGTTGACGAATCGGCCATTCCGGAGATCGTTCAGTCCGTCAAGGCTACCGCCCAGATTGAGTTGCTGGGGCAGCAGCGGGTGGGTTTTGCCTATTCAGAAGATATTATTTTTCATTTTCAGGAAACACTACCGTTTCACCCCAACGGGATTGGCTTCACCATTTTTTTGAATGATGGACGCACTTGGGAAGAAACCTATTATTCGATAGGAGGGGGTTTTGTGGTGAAGGAGAAGGAAACGGCTTTTGGCGGTTCCATTACGTTGCCTTTTCCGGTTCAGACCGGTAAAGATCTGGAAAACCATTGCAAAACTTCCGGCAAACCTATTTGGGCAATTGTGCTTGAAAATGAGCGGGCCTGGCGCACTGAGCCGGAAATCCGGAGTGGATTGCTGCATATTTACCACGTAATGCTGCAATGTGCCTACATGGGTTGCCATACCGAAGGCATCTTGCCGGGAGGTTTGAAAGTGGCGCGCCGTGCGGCGGCACTGAACCAGAAGCTGATGCAGGATCAAACCTACGAGAACCCCAGCGGATGGATTGAGGCAATTCGACGTACCTCCAAATCGTTTGAGAGTGTAACCAAATGGATCAGCTGCTTTGCGTTGGCCGTCAATGAAGTAAACGCTTCGCTGGGAAGGGTGGTCACTGCGCCTACCAACGGCGCTGCGGGCGTCATTCCGGCCGTATTGCTGTACTATGTCTGTTTTTGCAAAAACGTCACCGAAGATAAGATCATTCAGTTTCTACTGGTAGCCGGGCAGATCGGCAGCATTTTTAAGCAAGGCGCTACCTTGTCGGCGGCCATGGGCGGATGCCAGGCCGAAATCGGCGTCTCATCGGCTATGGCCGCCGCTGCCCTCACCGAATGCCTCGGAGGCAGCCCTGGCCAGACATTAATGGCCGCCGAAATTGCCATGGAGCATCACTTGGGGCTCACCTGCGATCCTATTCGCGGACTGGTGCAGATTCCGTGCATTGAACGCAATACCATGGGCGCCATGAAAGCCATTACCGCCTGCAACATTGCCCTGGAAAGCAATCCGGCGCTGGCCAAGGTTTCGCTGGATGGCATCGTCAAAACCATGTGGCAAACGGCCCTGGACATGAACGGCAAATACAAGGAAACTTCGGAAGGAGGCTTGGCGGTTTCTGTAAACGTAGCCGAATGCTAACGCACTAAAAAATCTACTTGCAAGCTGAAAAATGAACCGGTATTTCCTTGTCAGAAGCTAAAACTATCTGAATAAAGTACTAGTTGAGGGTATTTCCTTCCAAAACTTCCGGTGCAAATGGCGCATTTTCTGCAGTTTTGATTGAATCCCAAGCAATTAATTTGCACATTCGCATATGAACAGGCTCAGCCGAAACCCAACCAACAGCAGAAATTGCGGTTTGATTGGAAACGACGGCTGGCTTTTCAGGCACACTATTTAATTAATCCTGGTTCGGACAAAGAGTGAAAAACATAGAGAAATGGAAGGTACTGCGGTCTGAAATGGTTTTGGACCATCGCTGGTATAAGGTGCGTCGTGAAGAAGTGCAATTGCCCAATGGCCGTGTCTTGAATGACTATTATGTAAGCGTACGCCCTGAAGTGGTGCTGGTATTTCCGGTTACGAGTGAAAACGAAGTGATTCTGGTGCGGCAGTACAAACACGGAGCCCGCGAGGTATTGCTCGAATTACCGGGAGGCATTGTAGACGATACCGATGCTTCGGTAGAAGCCGCCGCACAGCGTGAGTTATTGGAAGAAACCGGCTACCAAAGCGCGCACTGGACCAAGCTTGCCGTCATTTACGACGACCCTACCAAAAACACCAATCAGTTTCATTTGTTTCTGGCTATGCAGGCTTATCAGACGCAGGGGCAGAAGCTGGACCATACCGAAGACATCAACGTTGAAAAAGTGCCCTTGGCAGACGTGTTGGCCAAAGCTCTGCAGGGCGAAATACAAGTTGCCAACTCATTGGCAATCATTCTGCTGGCATTGGAGAAGCTAAGAGCCGAGAAGGCAGTAAGCTAACCGCTGCCTGTTTATCTGTTACGCTACTTCTATGACTTTTGCTGAAAAAGCCATTGCATTTTATACCCATATACAACCTTTGCCGACGCCCTTGCCGCATTCGGTGAAAGTGATGAACCCGTATACCGAAGCAGAAACAAAGCGGGTGATTGCGCAGTTTTACCAGAAATTCTTTGCCGATGAGGAAACACGCGTATTGGTATTAGGCATCAATCCGGGGCGGTTTGGTGGTGGCGTAACCGGCATTTCGTTTACCGACCCGGCCAATCTGCAAAAATACTGTGGCATTGACCATTCGCTAACCGGCAAGTCTGAGATGTCCAGCCAGTTTATCTATGCCTGCATCGAGGCCTATGGCGGTGCCGCCAAATTCTATCAGCACTTTTACCTGAGTGCATTGTATCCATTGGCACTGGTCAAGGAAGGTAAAAATTACAACTACTACGATTCGCCGGAGGTGTATGCCGCCTTGAAACCGGAGATACTGGATTCGGTACGCAAGCAGGTGGGTTTCGGCTCCCGAAAAGATACTATTTGCCTGGGGCAGAAAAATTACAATTACCTGGTGGAAATAAACAAGGAGTTGCAGGTGTTTAATACCATTCAGGTATTGGAGCATCCGCGGTTTATCATGCAATACCGGCAAAAAGAAAAAAGTGAGTATATAGACAAATATCTGAAAGTCTTTGAAAAGGCTTTGAGCCAGTGAGGTGTTTCAATGCCGGGTTTTGCGTATTGCAAGGATACTATTTTGACTAGAGAGATAATAAATAATCAGTAGTTAAAGCGGGAATGTATAAAGCATCCTTTGGATGATTTCCGATTGCCAATCGGAACTACTAAACATCATCCCTAAATCTCTGCCTATCCGGCAGGCAAGCTTTCTTCCCGCCGTAGCGGGAGACTTGACAGTCGCGAATGTGAAAGTCCCTCCCTAGTGAGGTGTTTTTTTGCTCCCCTCTCAGAAGGAAAGGGGCTGGGGGTGAGGTTTTTCAATATTGAGTAGAAATAAAATGTGTTTGAGATATACCTTTTAGCCAGAACCTGTCACTAAAAGGAAAGGCTGGTTACCGGAAAAATCGCCACGAGAGTAGGATATCTCCTTATTTTCGATTTTTTTATTGTTGCATTCTGAGTTGCTTTGAACAACACCTGTCTTGAAATCTGAACCTGAATCTAAAATTGATTGATAATGGCCATGCAAATGAATCCCGAAAAACAGAGAATCACCACCACCCTTAAAAATTCGGGCTGGAAAAAATGGGGCCCGTATTTGTCTGACCGTCAATGGGGAACGGTGCGCGAAGATTACAGCCCGGACGGCTCTGCCTGGACCTATTTTCCTTATGAACAAGCCCTGAGCCGTGCCTACCGCTGGGGCGAAGACGGCATCGGAGGCATTTCGGATACCAAACAACGCATGTGTTTTGCCTGGGCATTCTGGAATGGCAAAGACCCCTATATAAAAGAACGCTTGTTTGGAGTCGCCAATCCACAGGGCAATCATGGCGAAGATGTAAAAGAGGTGTATTACTACCTGGATAGTACGCCTACACATTCGTATATGAAAATGCTGTATAAGTATCCGCAAAATGCATTTCCGTACAGCAAACTGCTGGAACAGAATGCCCGGCGTGGACGTGATGAACAGGAATATGAACTGGTAGACACTGGTGTTTTTCAGAAAGATGAGTATTTTGATATTTTCATTGAATATTCAAAAGCTTCAGAAGAAGACATCCTCGTAAAGCTTACCGTTTGCAACCGGTCCAACAAAAAGGCCCGCCTCGATGTGTTGCCCACGCTTTGGTTTCGCAATACCTGGTATTGGGGCTATGAAGACCAGACCTATGTGCCCAATGTGATGGCTTCTGAACGAAATTACTTGGTGGCTGAGCACGAAGAAGTAGGAAAATACTATCTTTTTTTCGAGCAAAACCCCGAGTTGTTGTTTTGCGAAAACGAAAGCAACCGGATGAAGATATTCGGGCAGCCCAATGCCCGTCCTTATCCCAAAGACAGCATCAACGATTACGTCATTTCGGGTGGTGATACCAAATACCTCAATCCGTTGCAAAGCGGTACCAAAAGTTCGTTGCGCTACATTTTACAGGTCAATCCCAAAGAAGAAGTGGTACTGCGGTTTCGTCTGAGCAACCGATTTCTGGAGTCGCCGTTTATCAACTTCGACGAAAAATTTAACGAACGGCTCACAGAGGCTGACCTGTATTACCAGGAAATGCAGCAACACATCAAAGATGCCGACTTGCGGAGAATTCAGCGGCAGGCGTATGCGGGCATGCTGTGGAACAAGCAGTTTTACAATTTTAACGTAGACCAATGGCTGTCCGGTGATCCAGCTTCTCCGGCTCCGCCCGAGTCGCGTTTGAACATTCGCAATCAGGGATGGCGACACCTGCACAACGGAAACATCATTTCCATGCCCGACAAGTGGGAGTATCCCTGGTATGCGGCCTGGGATCTGGCGTTTCACTGTGTGCCACTAGCCCGGCTCGATCCGTCTTTTGCCAAACGGCAACTGTTTATCTTCCTGCGCGAATACTACATGCACCCCAACGGTCAGATTCCGGCGTACGAATGGAATTTTTCGGATGTGAACCCGCCCGTGCATGCCTGGGGAGCCTGGAAAGTGTATTCGATTGACAAAGAAATGAACGATGGCAAAGGCGACCGGCAGTTCCTGGCTTCGGTGTTCCACAAATTACTCATGAATTTTACCTGGTGGGTTAATCAGAAGGACCGCGAAGGCAATAACCTGTTTGAAGGCGGATTCCTCGGTCTGGATAACATTGGGGTGTTTGACCGCAGCCATCCCCTGCCCAACGGGGCTTACATCGAACAGGCCGATGGCAGCAGCTGGATGGCCATGTACAGCCTGAACATGTTGCGTATCGCCATTGAGCTTTCTACGTTTGAGCCAAGTTACCAGGAAATGGCTTCCAAGTTTTTTGAGCATTTCCTGTTCATTTCCAAGGCCATGCGTAACCTGACCGAAGACGAAATAGACCTGTGGGATTCGGAAGATGAGTTTTATTACGACATTCTGCACATGCCAGCCCAGGATCAGAGTGTGCTGCTGAAAGTGCGTTCATTGGTGGGTTTGATTCCAATGTTTGCCGTTGAAATCCTGACACCCGAAATGATTGCGCAACTGCCCGACTTTACCCGTCGGCTGGAGTGGGTGCTCAAAAACCGGCCCGATCTGGCCCGAATGGTGTCGCGGTGGCACGAGCCGGGCCGCGGCGAAAGCCGGATGCTGGCTCTGATGCGGATTCACCGCCTCAAGCGCACCCTGAAACGCATGCTCGACGAAACAGAGTTTCTATCCGATTACGGCGTCCGGTCGTTGTCCAAATACCACAAAGATCATCCGTATGTGCTGCAGATGGATGGCATTACGTATTCGGTGCAATACCTGCCCGGCGAGTCGGAATCAGGAATGTTTGGTGGCAATTCCAACTGGCGTGGACCGGTCTGGTTTCCAGTCAATTACCTGATCATCGAATCGCTGATCAAGTATTACGAATACTATGGAGATGAAATGACCGTCGAATACCCCACTGGTTCCGGAACCATGATGAACCTGAAACAGGTAGCCGAAGAACTGATTGCCCGGTTGCTGAAAATATTCCAGCTCAACGAAAAAGGCGAACGGCCGTTTCATGGCGGCGATGCCAAATTCAACCATGATCCGCATTTCAAAGACCACATTTTGTTCTACGAATACTTTCAGGGCGATACCGGCCGCGGCCTGGGTGCCTCGCACCAAACCGGCTGGACGGGCCTGATTACCGATCTGATTGACCGCCTGGAAAAAGCCCGGCCTCCCAAAAGCGAAGCCGTCAATGAAAAGCCTGCTGTCAAAAAAGAAGTGGTGAGCTAACAAACCCACAAAACCCGTCTGCAACTCAGGCGGGTTTTGTGTTGGTGACAGATACTATTTTAACGTGAATAATGGGACTTAAAAACAGCCGCTTGCCTTTGGCGAGTGGCAACTGTCCGGCGGCCGCTCTCCAAAGACAGCATGCCGTTAAGTCACTTCTCAATGGCCAGGGGCCATTCGATAGTTGCCACTCGCCAAAGGCAAGCGGCTGTAGTGTTTGATTTATAAGGTGTTGATTGTCAGTTGAAAGGAGCTTTGATTAGGTGCTATTGCCAAAGGAATGAGCCGTGGTAGATTCGGCTTTAGCCGAATAAGGTGACACACGCATAACTTAATTAAGTGAGCGGTTTTTGATTTTTTGAAGATACTATTTTTCCATTCTTATTTTTGTCCTCTGGCAGAGATCTTGGCGCATTGACAGGGATGTTTCCCGTTGGGAAAACTGCATCCAAATACAAAGGCTGGGAGTTTGCGCGAAGATTCTGCAAAAAGACAGTTTGTGCATAATCCCAAATAGGCTCCATGAAACTACTTTTATTTGGTGCATCAGGTTCGGGAGTGAGTACACTTGGCGGACAATTGGCGCAGACCTTGAATTTTCCTTTCTTGGATTGCGACGATTATTACTGGGAAAAATCCAAGGTTCCGTTTACCATCAAACGTGATCCGGTGATTCGCAATGCGATGCTGAAAGCGGATATGGCAAAACATACGGATTGGATCATTGGCGGCTCGCTGGTGAGCTGGGGCGAAGAATGGCTATCGGCATTTGATCTGTCGGTTTTCCTGTGGATTCCGCATCAGTTACGCATGCAGCGACTCAAGGCCCGTGAATACGAACGCTATGGCGATGTGATTTTTACCGATACGGAACGCAATAAAAAGTATGATGCTTTTATTGAATGGGCCGCAGGCTACGATGATCCATTAATGACCGGACGCAGTTTGCATATACACGAAGCCTGGATGGCTGGGCTGAACTGCCCGGTGTTGCAACTGCGCGGCGATCTGACAGTGGCAGAACGGCAGGAAAAAGTATTGGAAACCATGCGGTTGTTGCCGCATTGAATTGAAAAAATCAAACCTCATCTACTGCCAGTAGGTGAGGTTTTTGTAGGGTACTATTTTTACGCACAAACTCAGGCAAGTTCGCCCAGTAAGCTTTGAATATCCAGCGGACGGGTATACATTTCCAACGATCCATCCGGCTTGGCAGGCCATTGATCCTGAGGTCTGTCCCAGTACAATTCCACGCCATTATGGTCCGGGTCGTTCAAATACAACGCTTCGGATACACCGTGATCACTGGCACCGGTCAGGGGATAATTTGCTTTTCGCAACCGTTCAAAAACACCGGCCAGATCACGGCGGGTTGGGTACAAAATAGCCGTGTGAAACAAACCTACGCCAGCAGGAGAGGCCGGAGGTGCATCTTTGCTATACCACGTGTTCAGGCCAATGTGATGATGGTAGCCGCCGGCCGATATGAAAACCGCTTGCGTGCCATAGCGGGTTGTTATTTCAAAGCCCAGCAGGCCGCAGTAAAACGCAATGGACCGATCCAGGTCGGCCACTTTCAGATGCACGTGCCCAATGCGGGTTTGGGCCGGAATGATGTAATCTTGTGCCATGCGGAACGAATGAGAATCAAGTGAGAGGCAATAGCGTTGCCGGTTTTGTGTTTGCTAAAGATACTATTTTCCACCCCTATTACGGATAATTAGTTCGGCTACTTCCCGGCCCGACTGCATGGCGGCGTTCAGGGAAGGATACCGGGTATAATCGCCGCATTGGTATGTGAAATCATTGATTTTCAGTGGGGGTGATGGTGGCGAATCTGGAAAATATTGTGGCAATGCCTGCGGAATGCGATACGTTCGCAGATGCCGCCAGCTTTTGGCCTGGTCGCCAAACCAATGCATCATTTCGCGTTGTACCCGCTGCACCAGTTCTGTTTCCGGAAGTTTGGATTGCCCAACTACATTGGCCGAGACAAGTACTTGTCCATCCGGAGCATACGAAGGCGCCATGTCTGACATTACCGCTACGTGGTTAATCAGTCCGTCGGCGTCGGCATTGATGGCAAGCATGGGTTTGGTTAAGGGCGAAACTTGGGCAGTGAAGTAAAAACACGTGGTAGAATTGAATTCCACGGCGGGCCATTGCGGGTTCCAAGCCAACGCTTGCCGGGCATCAGTGGCAATCACGATGGCGTCGGCTTTTATTTCTTCGCCCCCTTTTACAAGCACTGTCTGGTCATGGATAGTCTGCACAACGGTCTGCAAACGAATGCTTTGTGTAGGCAGGCGAGAAGCCAGTTGAGCGGGAATGGCCTGCATGCCCTCTGCCGGAACCGCTGCCTCGCCGGTGGCAAACTGCTTGAACAGGAACTGAAAAAACGAGTCCGCCGTAAGCAATTCTTTTTCCAGAAAAACACCGCTGAAAAACGGCTGAAAAAAGCTCTGAATCATATCCTGGCTGTAGCCGAAATGGCTGAGAAACGCCAGCGTGGAATGCGGGGTTTGGGTGGCAAAAAAGGTACTATTCTCCTTCGCCTTTACCTGACTGGAAAGTTTCAGAATCTTGAATTTATCACCTAGCGACCCCACCGGAGCCAATAAGGCCTGTGGCGCTGTCAACGGGTTTTTGAGCGGATTGGGCATGGTCGAAAACTTTCCGTTTTTGCGGATAATAGCTCCCGATCCAAAATTTTGCAATTGCAATGCCTCGTAATCAAGCAGTTGCTTTGTCTCCGGATACGGAGTGAGCAAGATCTGAAAGCCCCGGTCTAGCCGAAAGCCATCCACTGTATCCGTGCGAACACGTCCTCCTACGGCATCAGAGGCTTCCAGCAGGGTGAACGGAACGTTTTGTTTGTGCAGATACGTGGCGCAGGTTAATCCGGCCATGCCAGCACCAATGATAATAACCATAAACTAAAGAATGAGTTGTCTGTTGTGATGGGCTTGTTGCCCGGGGTTTTGCGTTTAAAAATCCTACTATTTTACAAACGAGCCTTTTGTTACAACCGCGCAAACGCCATTTTGTTTTAAGATAAAGGCACTTGATTGACCAGTTCGAGCCTGCCTACAATGCTGCCGGGCGACAAAATGGTGCCCGGTGTGGTGACGGCATTGGCCCCGATTCGGGTTCCATCGCCAATGAGAGCCCCGAATTTGGTAACGCCGGTTTCGAGAACGTGCCCGTCGATTCTGACAAAGATTCGCTTGTCGGTGCGTTCGTTAAAATGATTGGCCAGTATGGCACCCGCCTCCATGTTCACACCCGAACCCACCACGGAATCGCCCACGAAATTGAAATGCGCCAAGGCACTGCCTGAAAAAATGAAGCTGGATTTGACTTCGCAACCCGGACCAATGCTTACCCGCTCGGCCAGAAAAACACCACCCCGCAAATACGCATGAGCCCCAATAAAGCAACCTTTGGAAATAATGACGGGCGGTTTTAAAATCACGCCTTCTTCAATGATACACTCCCGGTGCCGGGCTATCTGATTTTCAATGATGTATTCCTCGCCCAGCGTCTCCTGCATGCGCAGAACCCAGGCCTCGGCTTGTGTTGTGATTTCCCAGGGCGCGCGGCAATCGGCCAGCAGGGGGCAGGTTTTGTAAATTTCGGAGATACTATTTGTCAGCAGCATAAAAAGCGGATTTCCTGACAAGGTACAGGTTGCCCAACAAAAAAGCCACTCCGCAAGAGTGGCTTTTGCAACGGTTCTTCTAAATGTTAAAAGAAATAGCTAACACCTACTGATGGAGCGAGTGAATTAACATTCAAACCTATGGTAGTAGTGTTGTTGTCATTTCCTTCGGGATTGTTGGCGTTGATGTAAAATCCGCGGAATGCCAGTTCAACTGACCAGTGGTCGGATGGGAAGTAAGCAAAACCGGGAGAAATAGCGAAGTCGATGGTAGTGTATTTGCCTGATTCCTGCGTATTAGAGCCAGTTTTGGTTTTGGTGTTACCTAACCCAACGCCTACGCGAGCCTGCGCAAAGAAATGAAATTTGTCGCCGCCAGTCGGTACATAGTATCGGGCAAACGGTGCTATAATCACCTGACTGGAAGTTTGGGATACTTTGGTGTTGTTTATTACATCCTGTGATTTATTACTGGAAATTCCCAATCCGATGCCTATGGCTAGTTTATCGGCTACAAAATAACCTACACTTGGAATGATGGCAACACCTGATTCCTTTTCATCATCGTCTCTTTCTACACTTTGAGAATAAACAGAAACCTGACCGTTAATAAATAAACGGCCTTGATTGGTTTGAGCCTGGAGGCCCATAACAGATGCCATAGCTGCGAAAGCAAGAATAATCTTTTTCATGTTTTTACTGGTTTTGGTTTTAAAATCGGGTGCAAGTAGCAAGGAGAATTGCAAATAAAAAAATAAAAAAAACAATCTTCTATTTAGGAATAACAGAAGACTATTTTTAATTTTTTACTTGGAAAGGAATGAGTTACCTACTTGCAAAATGTAATATTCTGTGAAACCTTACAAAACATTTGCAAATGGTTTTATTAAAAGAAGTAACTGACGCCGATACTTGTGTTCGAAAAAAGATTGAAGTTAAAGGTGGAAGTATTGCTGTCGCTGGTGTCATTGGGATGCTCGATGAGGTAAGACAAGCCGCCCACATTCAGGTTTATGCCCCAGTGAGTAGTAGGAAAATAGCTAAACCCGGGCGAGAGAGAAGCGGTGTAATCCGTGTACTTGACCGTGCTGCTTTCAGAGGTGGTCGTACTTTTGATGTTTGAATTCGTAAAGCCAACCAGAACGCTGAGACGCGGCGAAAAAAAGAATTTTTCGTTGCCAGTGGCAATGAAATACCGCACTGCAGGCCCTACGGAAAGGGTTTTGTCAGTTTGGGAAAGCAAAATTATGCTGGGATCACCGCCTGTATTGATGACAGTGGAATAGGCGGAAGACGAATACCCGACATTTAATTCCAGAGCCAGCCGGTCTGCCACAAAATACCCCACGCTGGGCAAAAACGCAAAGCTGTTGTTTTTCAAATCCTTGTTGGCCTGTTCGGCTTTATTGACGATGCTAATGCTGCCGCTGATAAATAGGTTTCCTTGCTCGGTCTGGGCTTGTGCCAAAAGGCAAATCCCTAAGGCAACGAGTGTAAGTGCAGATGTTTTCATGTGTTTTCGGGATAAGGTTATATGGAAATAAACCTTACCAAAAAACTGTACTAGGCGGTGTTAGTGAAAATGAGAAGTGCGATAAACGGCTGTTTTTCAATCTTACATTGGGTTGCTCGACTGAAAAAACGTTCACAAGGGCAGGGTTTTGTGATTTACAGAGATACTATTTTGTCTTAGCTAGGTTCACACAGGAAAAGAAAAAGGGCAACCCCAAGGGTTGCCCCTGCAAATGTTTGTAAATCTATGAACAAGCGAAAATGGGTGATACAATCGCCTATTTTTTGCGCATTTTTTTGAATTCGTTAATCAGTCCGTTGGTTGAGCCGTCATGCGAGGTAACCGTGTCTTCCGTTTCCAATTCGGGCAATATCTTGTTTGCCAGTTGCTTGCCCAGTTCCACACCCCACTGATCAAAGCTGTATATGTTCCAGATCACACCTTGTACGAAAATCTTGTGTTCGTACATGGCAATCAAGCTGCCCAAGGTACGCGGGGTGATCTGCTTGACCAGAATGGAGTTGGTAGGCCGGTTGCCCTGGAATACCTTAAACGGAACCAGTTCGGCGAAATCCGCTTCTAACTTGCCGGCTTTGATGAATTCTTCGCGTACTTCGGCTTCTGTTTTTCCTTTCATCAAGGCTTCGGTTTGGGCAAAAAAGTTTGACAAAAGCAACGTATGATGATTGCCCGTCGGATTGTGACTGATGGCCGGGGCAATGAAGTCGCACGGAATCAGTTTGGTGCCCTGGTGAATCAGTTGGTAAAACGCATGCTGACCATTAGTGCCGGGCTCACCCCAGATAATCGGACCGGTTTGGTAACTCACCGGATGTCCGTTGCGATCAACATACTTGCCGTTGCTTTCCATGTCGCCTTGCTGGAAATAGGCCGCAAAGCGGTGCATGTATTGGTCGTAAGGCAAAATGGCCTGCGTTTGGGCATTGCCAAAGTTGTTGTACCAGATGCCCAGAAGTCCTAAAATAACCGGAATGTTGTTTTCAAAAGTCGTTTCCTGAAAATGCTTGTCCATGGCATGGGCGCCTTCCAATAATTCGCGGAAGTTTTCAAAGCCGATGGTGCAGGCAATGGACAAGCCAATGGCTGACCATAGGGAATAACGGCCGCCCACCCAATCCCAGAAACCGAACATGTTGGCCGTGTCAATCCCGAATTTCTTCACTTCCGTGGCGTTGGTCGACAGTGCCACAAAGTGCTTGGCTACCTGCGATTCGTCTTTGGCCGTATTCAGGAACCAGGTACGGGCCGAGTGGGCATTGGCCATCGTTTCCTGAGTGGTAAACGTTTTGGACGCAATCATGAACAGCGTCGTTTCGGGGTTCAGGGTTTTCAGCGTTTCGGTGATATGCGTACCGTCTACATTCGACACAAAATGAACCGAAATATTGGGCTTCCAATACGGTTTCAGAGCTTCGGTCACCATCACCGGACCCAAATCCGAACCGCCAATGCCAATGTTTACAATATCAGTGATGGCTTTGCCGGTATAACCTTTCCAGTCGCCCGAAATGATTCGGTTCGAAAACGCTTCCATGCGCTGCAACACTTCATTCACATCCGGCATTACGTCTTTGCCATCCACCAGCACAGGCGAGTTGCTGCGGTTACGTAAAGCAGTGTGCAATACGGCGCGGTTTTCGGTGAGGTTGATGGCTTCGCCGCCAAACATGGATGCAATCGCGTCTTTCAAGCCGCATTCTTCGGCTAGTTGCAAGAGCAGGGTTTTGGTTTCGGCGGAGATATTATTTTTAGAATAATCGATCAGGATGTCTTCAAACCGGAGCGAGAATTTTTCAAAGCGTTGCGAATCGCCCGTAAACAGGTCTTTGATCTGACGGTTTTTGGTTTGATCGGCATGAGCCGCCAGCGACTGCCACGCGGTGGTTTGAGTCGGATTTATTTTAGGGAAAGTCATTTCAGGCGATAGGTATGAAGGTGAGTATAAAAAAAGTAAAGAGTTTCAGGGAAAACAGCTTTTGTCGTGCATGTAATTTTTGGCTGCATTCCGACTGCAATTTTGGTGAAGAATATTCGTACTTGCAAACCTTGCGTTATTTTATCACGTTAGACGCCAATGATTTGTCTGTGTTTCTGGTACAACCTGGTTGCCAAGCTCAAGAGTTCAATACGTAGAGAAATAGTATCTTCGGAGGAGAGAAAACCTGCCATTGGTTTATGGGCGGTTCCTACTTAATGGCATACATCCATCTTTTATGTGGAGGCATTATCAGATTCAGCTTTATAGTTGAACAAGTTATTCGGCTGATTCTCAGCGATATTAATTGATGTAGTTTTTATTTGTTTTGGTTATTTTATTATTTGTTTTTGGAATATTTTTATAATTAAAAATGATTATATAATATTGTTGCGCCGATACGGTTATTTTTTACTTTCACTCAAACAACACACTCATTCCATTTTATGGCACTTTCCGCTCAACAAATCGAAAACTTTTTTAGTGATTGCCGCACTGCCGACGCGCAACAGAAACATTCCAGCATTACGCAAGAGCCTGATTATGAAAAACACATGCAGGAAGTGGAGGATTTTTTATTGGGCAAGAATACCTCAGTGCCCAACCTGAAAAACGTAGGTTGGAATTTCTATTCCTGGAAACTGCGCGATTTGCCTAATATCATACCCGCAGGTCAGTCGTGGGGCACATACGAAGAACGGATTTTGCAGTTTGTCTTTCATAAAAATAACAAGGACCTGTCGTGGTGGATGGAATACTGGATGCGGGATCAGATAGAAAAAGCCGGCGATTTTGACGTGATGGCGCAGATGGTGCCTATATTGAAAAAAGCCGGACTGAAAGAGAAAGACATTCTGATGTTGGGGATGGATGATTACGATGATCCGTATTTTATCTATGAAGAGGTAGAAGAAAATGGAAATACTTTTTCCCGTCGGACAGAGGCACTTACATCGTTTGGCAAATATGTGTTGTCTTTTTTGCCAAACGATGTGAAACTGGTCATGGATGCCGCGGCCGAAGAGTACAACAGCCGGTTTGAATTAGGGCAACTGATGTACCACCATGCACGTGAGACATTTAATCAGGTTGTTGCCCAGTTCATTACGCCCAAAGGCTATAGTTATGAAGGGCTTGACGGTGAGATGATTGATTTTTTGTTGGAGAAGGATGCCCCCTTTTTTGAAGCAGAAATTGTCGATTCTCTGAAGGAAAAGATCCGAAAGAATGAAATCAACGTTTTGGTTGCGTTTCGAAACTGGAAAAAACTGGACAAGCTGTTTCCCGGCAAGTACGAAGCCGAATTGCTAACGTTATACAACGACTACCTCGACCGGTTTGAAAAAGGCGACTATAAAAACAGTTGGGGCTATTCGGATGAATACTATTGGGAAGGAAATCAGCGCAACTATTTATCGGTGCTGGCTTTTGAGGATCTGCTGCAACGCAATGCCAGCAACGCCCACACCCGACTGGTTCAGTTTGTAAAAACATCCCCTTTCGTGGTGCCTGAATTTCTGACTTTTCTGGACAATCGATTTGGTGCTGATGCCATCCAGTTTTGGCCCGATGCCCTGACCAAGAATCCCAAAGATGTAGGTAATGAGTATTTCAAAACCTTGTTTGAACTCATTGAAAAATACGATTTTTCATCCATTGAAAATCACCTCTGGGACCTGACCAAGACCAAAGCCAAACGAGTACGTTTCATGCTGGCTACCTTGCTGGCAAAACTTGGCGACCAGGCCGTTGCCAAATCCAAAGAACTGCTCAATGCCAAAGCGGCTGATACACGCCAAACGGCGGCCCTGATTCTCGCTAAAATCAACACCGAAGAGTCATTGCGTATTTTGTCAGAAGCCTTTAATGCCGAGAAAAACGATGATGCCCGCGACGTGATGCTCGAATCATTGTCAGGTAAGCTATACGCTACTGTTACACCTGAACTAGTGAAAGACCTGGTTCAGTTTGCCAAACAACGCGGCAAGATCTCAGACTCGCCCATCAGTTGGCTTAAGATAGATTCGTTACCCAAGTTGTACTGGACCGACGGAGAGGTTTTGACTTCGGAGGAGATACTATTTTTATTTTACCGCATGAGTCGCGCCAAAGGCATTCGGCCCGATCAAGAAGCGAAAGTGATGCTTTCGTTGATAGACCGCTCCAAATCAGGCGAATTTGCCAAGAAATTATTTAAACTCTACATTGACAACGGCGGCGACGCCAAACAGAAATATTGCCTCACCCTGGCCGGATTGCTCGGTGATGACGACGTGGTAAATCTGCTCAGAAGCCAGGTAAATACTTGGGTCGATAATTCGCGCGGCAAAATGGCTGAATATGCCGTAGGTGCCTTGGCGATGATCGGCTCCAATAAAGCCCTTCGAGCCGTGGAGTTTTTCTCCCGCAAATACAAGTCTAAAAATGGCAATGTGGGTAGCGCCGCCATGGCCGCGTTGGAAGAGGCCGCCGAAGAATTGGGCATGGACATGAACGAATTGGCCGACAGCATTATTCCTGATTTCGGCTTTGAAGGCATGTTTAAAACCTTCACGGTCAACGGTTCCGAATACCGCGCCTTTATTGACACCAACTTCAAGATGGCATTCTTGGATGAAGACGGCAAGAAGCTGAAATCGGCTCCGAAAGGAACGGCCAAAGACATTCAGGATGAGTTTAAGGATATCGCCAAAGAAGTGCGCGACGTGGTCAAGTCACAGTCGCCCCGGTTGGAGCAATACATGGTAACGGGTCGCCGCTGGGAAATAGATGCCTGGCAGAAGTTTTTCCTGGGCAATCCGATCATGTTTGTCTATGCAACCCGTTTGGTGTGGGGTGCTTTTGATGCCCACGGACAACTGTTGCAAACGTTCTGGTGTTCAGAGGATACCACGCTGATGAGCCTCGAAGACGAAGAAGTGGAACTTCCTGCTGAAACTGCTACGGTCGGCATGGTGCATCCGCTGATGGTATCCGAAGAAGAGCGCGAAGCCTGGAACCAGAAATTCTTCGACTTTGGCATTGAGCCCATTTTCCCGCAAATGAAACGGGATGTGATTAAAGTGGAAGAAACCGAAAAGCTATCGTTGCAATCCGAAGCGTTTTCAGGAAAGAAAGTGGAGCAGGGAGCATTGTTCCTCGCCAAAACCCTCGAAAAACTTGGCTGGCGTCGGGCTGAAGTCAGTGACGGCGGCTATGTGCCCGCTTACGAAAAAATATTCCACGAATTGGGCATTCGCGCCGAAGTGCAAACGGAAGGCATTTCCGTTGGCTATTACGACGAAGATGCGTCGCTGGGAAGTTTGTATTTTCAGTCAATTCCCTGGAAAAGCTACGACGAACGCATTGCCTTTGGCAGCATTCCGGCCATCGTGTATTCGGAAGTGATTGCCGACCTGCGACAGATTCTGCCAACTGAGAAAGCCGAGCAATCCAATTGATATGGAAACCAGGATATGGCCCGTTTGGAAAACCATTACGCTGGGCATCAATCAGGAAGTTGCTGCGGAAATCATCAACACGAAGCGTTGGGAGCACGATGGACATTTTACAGAGCCGATTTCTCAACAGGAATACAGTCTGGATCCCGGAGCGTTTGACTTGCTGCAACATCCTGATTTTTCAATGAGTCAAGCACCCAGCCAACGAAAGCTGGTGCTGACTACATTGGAAGCGCTGGGGTTGTCGGACGGAACCTGTTACGATGAAATTTTTGCCGCTGCCCGCAACGCGGGATTGCTGCTGTGTCCGGCAGAAGTGGGGCTTCAGCTTCGGTTGCAGTACATGAAGCAGCCGTATGGGGAAACGTTGGTGATTGCCATGAATCCGATCGAAGACGAGGATGGTTTGCCTTCTATGTTTACGGTGCATCATTGGGATTGGGGCATTGGATTAGGAGCCGACTGTTGCGGCCGCAGCAATCTGGAAGACGATTGGCATGCGGATAGCGACTGGATTTTTTACATAGACTAGAACGCATTGGCGAATGCGGTAAAATAGTATCTTTTGAAATACCAAAACCTCGCCCTCAATACACCAGACAGGAAACTAGCTAAAAAGCAATTCAAGATATGCACCAGCCTTATTTTTCAACAACCCATTTTGACAAGGCTTGTTTGTATGTGGCTTCGTTTCCGCTGCAGTCCTTAGAGATTGAGGGTTATAGTGTAAGTGTTATAGAAGTGGCAAATACAACCCGACTTGTTTTCAAAAAACAGGGCTATAGTTTGGGTTTTATCAGCAATGAAATGGGAGTTGTTGCATTGGCAAAAGGCCCGGATAACGAACCGCACGTAAAACGGATGGAGCAACTCTACGCTTCATTGATGCAGCGTGTTAAAGCAAATGTATGAGACTTTGTTTTTGGGTAACGGATTGAAAATAAAGAAGTTGTGGCGTGTGGAATGCCATTTATTGTTTGACAAATAGTAGGATTTAAAATGTAAAAACCCACCAACATGGAAACTGACAAAATTCAACGCGTACTAAATTCCTTAAAGGCCATCGCTGAGAAATACATGGCGTATCATTTTGGAGGGTATCTGTTTGATAACAATTACCTGGATTTTGATTGGGCAGACGACACAGATCCCGACACGCTGCCTGAAAATGAACTTCCGGCAGCTTCACTATCTTCGGATGCGTTGTACGATGCCTTGAGTGATTACTGGCACCACTATGGAGGCATCTCGTTCTTTCTGGTGTACAAAAACCTGGATGCGGATGTGCAGCAAAATCCGGAAGTGATGAAATACGTTTTTGATGGAGCACAATACGATGCCGCTCAGGTAGTGCTGACTCAATGCCAAACGGGAAAAATATATCGGACGGAATTTCCATCACCAAAGGAAATCCACTTGTTTACAGGGAGTGAAGAGAAAGAGATACTGGCCGATTATGCAGACCTCTACGAAATTGCCGATGAACAGCATACGTATGAAGAACTGATTGAATTTCAGGAGCAAGCCAGCGAGTTGTCATAGGCAATTCAATCTAGTCAGACCTGCAATATGAATCGACCAGTGGAAACAGAAAACATACATCGGCTGTTGCGTTCCGGGCAAATCGAAAGCGTAATGCTGGGCTTGCAACTGGCTGAGTCGCTACAGATTGACCTGGATGCCTTCGTTGCGGACGTTGAGCAGTTGTATCGGATGCATTGGCTCATTGACCATCCCGACGTTTCACTGGCCGAAAAGATTGCCGAGATGTATTCAAGGCAGCATTTGGATCTGAGCCGAAAAAAACTGACACAACTTCCTGAATTGGTTGGGCAATTGACTAAACTGGAACACTTGCGTATCAATGAAAATCAGTTGACCGAATTGCCGGATTTTATTCGTAATCTAACGGCATTGAAGCACTTGAATGTATCCGACAATCAGTTGACTGCCTTGCCCGACTGGATCGGCGAATTGACCAATCTGACGTACCTGAATCTGTCAAACAACCAAATCACCGAACTTCCTGATTCGATTGGTAAGCTGAAAAACCTGGAGAGTTTTTCTGTGACACACAATCGGTTAGGGTCATTGCCTGACACAATCGGTAAACTTGAAAAACTGTCATACTTCGATCTGGCAACCAATCAGTTTTCGGTTTTTCCGGAATCGATTATCCAATTGCCACAGCTACGAAATTTGAGCCTGTACGAGAATCAGTTGCTGGCTTTGCCTGATTCGATTGGTCAGTTGTCGCAACTGGAAAGTTTGGGTTTGTCGAGCAATCAATTGATTACGTTGCCGACTTCCATTGGGAAGTTGCACAAATTGGTTTGGCTTTATCTCGAATCGAATCAGCTTTCAACGCTTCCCGATTCGATTGGCAACCTGAGCAGCCTGATAGGGTTGTATCTTTCGAATAATCGGCTCACGGAGATACCGGAAACCCTCGGCAATTTGACCGAATTGCTCTATCTGTCACTGGCCCGGAATCAGCTTAACGAGATTCCATCCGTGCTCAGCCAACTGCCGCAACTGGAAGAATTGGATTTGGCTAATGATTCTACTGTTCAGCTTTCGGAGGCATTGCAACACCTGAAGGATTCCCGAAAAACGCAGTCAGATAATGAAGTGCCTGTAGCATCCATGCAAAACTATTACGAAGAACACGCCGATGCCATTGCTTACTTCAAAGTTGAAGCCCGCCAGGCATTTGTCGGCATTTGTCAGGAATACAATTTCCAGGAGCAGCAATGCCCACCGAATGACTACCAGAATCAGTTCCAGATTGTATTTGCTTCTCCGAGCATCAGAATACTGGCCGAAGGAATCCATTGGGGCATGAATACCCGGATAAGTCTGAGTCGCAATGTGTCTGGGTGTCAATGGTATGGCGTGGAACGTTTGATGGCTGAAAGAAAACCAGCTACTCCAATTGTTGGTAGTCAAATCGAGCAATTGTACGGTTATGCACATTATTTACAAACGCAAGCCGCGGATCTGTTGGCCGGAGATGTTCACCTGCTGGAGCAGTGGGAGGTAGCCCAGGCGCAAGAGCAGGAAGATAGCAAACGAACCAATCAAGCCGAAACCGACCAAAAACTCGCAGCAGGGTATGTGCCAATCGAAAATCCGTATGGGGAATCTATTCTAAGAAAGCCACGTGTTCAGTTGCCTGATTTTGAGGTAGCTCGTACGCAGTTTCCGGAAGCAACAGCCGTAACCCCGTCTATTTTTGCCGAAGTACTGTTGCAAGGCACTGAAAACGACCACGTTGCCATCATTGATCAGTGGTTTAAGGATATCGGCGAACTTGTACATTCCAATGAAATTCTCTGTGAATTATCGACAGACAAGGTGGTAGTGGAAATGCCTTCGCCCACTTCGGGAAAGCTGGTCTGGTTGCTACCTGAAGGTACCCTGGTACAGGCCAATGATGTTATCGCCTTGATTATAAGCGATTAATTGTCAGAAAACGCCCGACCAAATAGTATCTTTTAAAATCGAAAAACCTCTATATCAATCACTACCCATTTTTTACTCTATTCTCAACCCTATGGCATTTACCAGCGAACAACTCCAGCAAGTAGCCGCACAGGCTCGTCAGTCCATGCAGGCCGACACCTTTATGGATGACAAACTGAAACAGAACTTTTACAAAACCGTTGACCAACTGGTGGATTACCTGGGCGGCAAAACAGAAACCATTCCGGTGATTCAGATTGCCCATGCGCGGGAATCTTCGCATTATGATTGGTTTCAGGAGTTGGTTTCAGACATTGCCGCGTTGGACGAGCAAGACCAGCGGATTTTTAATGCCCTCAGTGCGTCGCAGTTCTTTTCGATGTTCATTACGCCCATTTTTCAGAGAATTGCCACTCAAATTGAAGCCCAACAAGACGATACTTTGCCGATAAAAGCCATGAATTCGTTGCGTAATTACGGACTAACCGACGAAGCTGCCATTCAGTCTCTGGCGGGGTCGGGCCTGAGCAGCACCAGCACGGCCTATTACACCTTTTTTTACAACAAACCCGCCATTCTGGTCAATGCGGCCGGCAAATACATCGCCTCGGTTTTCGAAACACACCAGGAAGAAATCATTGCCTCCTTCATGACCGACCACAACAGCGACGACTGGAGCAAACAGATTGTCAATTACCTGGCTCGCCATACCCAATACGACTTGTCTGGCTTTTTGTATTACAAGAACTACAGCACAACCTATATGAGTTTTGGAAACGCAATATCCATGGCCAATCACAGCCCCGCCATTCATGATGAAGCCTTGGTAAAAGCGTATCAAGAAGGAACCGTATACATCACAAGCCCTAAGTTAAAATACTTTATCCTCAGAGGTTTAGCCAATGCATTTCCCGAAAAGTACAGGTCTCAGCAAATAGAGCAGATTAATGCCTATTTCAAGCAGATCGATGAGCAAATCAATCAAAATAAAAGTTCGTATTGGGGATATCGGGAACCCAGCTACTGGACAGAAGATGAAAACGGCCACCGATTTGCACAACAGTTGACTCCAATAATGCTGGACGATTTGTTTGTGCACGATGCGGCCAATGCTCGCCAAACGGCGCAGAGTTTACTCACTAACATACCGGTGCGTTACATTCAGCCAGCTACCATGCAGGTGATTGAAAAACGCCTGGGTGCCGACAGTATCGATATTCTAGCCCAAGGCCTGCTGACCGACAAAGGAAATGGCTCCACGCTGAAAAACTTACTCGAAATACTAGGCAAGCACGATTATTCGCGCCACCTGGACAAAGTCTGGAACATTACCAAAGACAAGGTAAAAGGCGTGCGTACCATTGTCGTTATCGAACTGGCTAAGCTTGGCGACGCAGCCCTGCCCAAATGCCAGGAACTGCTCGAAGCCAAATCGGCCGAAGTGCGGCAAACGGTGGCTGTTGTTTTAGCCCGTATCAAAAGCGAGAAAGCCGAGAAAATTCTGTTGGAAACCGTTAATTCGGAGAAAAACGACGATGCCCGCGATGTGATGATTGAAGCCCTGGGCGAAAAATGCTACCAGAACCTGACCGAAGCCCAACTGACTGATCTGATAGCGGCCGCGCGTATGCGTGGCAAGTTAAACACGCCTACTGCGCCGTGGCTGGTGGTAGATGCCTTGCCTAAGTTGCACACCACAGAGGGGAGGGTTTTGACTTCGGAGGAGATACTATTTTTATTTTACCGCATGAGCCGCGCCAAAGAGATCCGGACGGACGTGGAGGCGCGTCCTTTGCTGCAACGCATTGACCGTAAGACGAGTGGCGAATTTGCCAGGAAACTCTTCAAACTTTACATCGATAATGGGGGCGATGCCAAGCAGAAATATTGTCTCACCCTGGCCGGTTTGCTCGGCGATGACAGCATGGTGGATGTGATTCGTCCACAGATTACCAAATGGGTAGAAGCCAGCCGCGGCAAAATGGCCGAATACGGGGTGGTTGCCCTGGCGTTGCTGGGTACAAATAAGGCCTTACGCGCCGTGGAGTTTTTCTCCCGCAAATACAAAAATAAAAATTCCAACATCGGTGCCGCCGCCCTGGAAGCGTTGCAGATTGCCGCCGAAGAACTGGGCATGGACATGAACGAATTGGCCGACAGCATCATCCCTGATTTTGGCTTCGAAAACATGTATAAAACCTTCAACGTAGGGGAGGATGAGTTCCGGGCGTTTGTCAACAAAGACTTTAAACTGGCCTTCCTGAATGAAGATGGAAAACTGTTGAAATCGGCTCCCAAGGGCACATCCAAAGAACTCCTCGATGAGTTTAAGGAAATCGGCAAGGAAATTCGCGATGTGGTCAAGTCGCAGTCGAGCCGCATGGAGTTGTATCTGGTGATTCAACGTCGTTGGCAACCCGAAGCCTGGCAGAAATTCTTTGTCGGCAATCCGATCATGTTTGTCTACGCCACTCATTTACTGTGGGGTGTATTTGATGCAGACGGCTCGTTGAAACACTGTTTCTATTGCAACGAAGACACCAGCCTGCTGAATCTGGAAGACGAGGAAATTGCCCTGCCCGAAGATAGACACATCGGCATGGTGCATCCGATGAGTTTGTCGGCCGAAGACCAGCAAGCGTGGACAGCCAAGTTTTTTGATCTGGGCATCGAGCCGGTGTTTCCGCAATTGCAACGCCCGGTGGTGGCACTGAAAGATTCGGACAAAGATCTGACCGAAATCGAAGAATTCAATAACCGGACAGGCAATGCCGCACAGGTGAAAGGAACCTTCAAACGGCTGGGCTGGGTGAATTGGGAACTGGGCGACCACGGCGATATCTATTCTTTCTCCAAGCTGTTTCACGAGTTGGGCGTGCAAGCCATCATCGAAACCTCCGGCGGCTTGTTCATGGGCTATTACGACGAATCCATGCCCGCCGAGTTTGGCAAACTGGATTTCCGTAAAATCTCCGACAAGTGGTACCATGAGCCGCATCTGCCTTTGGGACAAGTTCCGCCCATTGTCTATTCGGAAGTGATCAGTGAACTCCGCCAGATTGTACCCAAAGAGGAAACCGCCTAAGGCAAACACATTATCATTCGGACGGTCAATCGGCTAAAAGTCAGCTATTTAATTATGGATAAGATTTTCTTTGTTTTCATCTGTTTTAGTCTTGGCATTTGTTCGCTTTCTGTTGAAGCGCAATCCGGAAAGTATCCATCGAGTCAAGCGAGTCATGCCAGCGATGATTTTAGCCGGGGTGTGCCTGGAATTGTATTTAGTGTATTTGCTATCTTCTTGGTTGTGAGTATCGTTTATATATGGATAAAAATGCAGGATGAACCCAATCGAAAAGAGCAAATGCAACTCTGGCGAACAAAAAGCAAAGAAGAACAAAAACTATATGTACAAGAATTGCATCGGAAAGGCCAATCCATCGCTAAAATCAGCGACAATATGGGCGTAACCGAATTTGAGATAAAACAGCTATTGGAAAAATAGTATGATTTCAAAAGTGAAAACCTGCCGAATTATAAGAAAATAGACATTCAATCTACACTCAACTATCAATCAACACCCAACTATGAAATCCATCTTTCTCCATTACCGCGAAGGTTCGTCCGACAAAGTGTATCAAGTCACGCTGGAGCCGCAAGACGCGGGGTATCTAGTCAATTTTGCGTTTGGTCGGCGGGGCACTACCTTGCAAACCGGCACCAAAACCCAGGCACCTGTGGAGCTTGCCGCAGCGCAAAAATTGTTTGACAAACTGGTCAAGGAAAAGACAGCCAAAGGCTACAAAGAGACCACAAATTCAGAGGACTTTTCGGCCCCGGCGGCTCCTTATCAGCGCACCGACCGGGAGCAAAACGACACCGGCATTTATTGCCAGTTGCTCAATTCCATCGAAGTGCACGACGTAGACCGATACCTGCAGGACGATTTGTATCTGGCGCAGGAAAAACACGATGGCAAACGGCTCTTGCTGGCTAAACGTGGCAGCGAACTTACGGCCATCAATCGCAAAGGCTTGGCGGTGGGCTATCCGGCGGTTTTTCAAAACCTGGCGTTGCATGCCACTGATTTTATTCTGGATGGGGAAGCCATCGGCGAAACCTTTTACGCATTTGACCTGCTCGAAGTGGGCAGCGACGACATTCGTCCGCAACCGGTGATGACCCGCCTCGAAAAACTCGATGACCTGGTTGCCGAACTGAACGCTTCTTTTCTGTTCAAAACGGCTTCGGCACACGATTTTACTTCCAAGAAAAGCCTATATGACCAACTGCACGACCAAAAGAAGGAAGGAATCATTTTTAAGCTGAAGTCATCGGTGTATACGCCGGGCCGGCCCGCATCGGGAGGAACACAACTCAAGCATAAATTTTACGCAACGGCTTCCTTTGTCGTAGCGACGGTCAACAACAAACGCAGTGTGGCGCTGGGTTTGTATCAGAATGGCGAACTGGTGCCTGCCGGAAACGTAACCATTTCCATCAACTTTGACATTCCGCAAGTCGGCGATATTGTGGAAGTGCGGTATCTGTATGCCTTCAAAGAATCAGGCTCGGTGTACCAACCGGTATACCTAGGCAAACGCGACGACCTCGATTACGATGCCTGCGTGGTGTCTCAACTCAAATACAAAGCCGATTCAGAAGAATAAGCGGTTTTCAAATAGTATCTTCCAAAAATCAAAAACCTGGTTATGCCCATGTTAATACAGGAAACTGCTGAATATCAGTTGATTCAATCAATTTATGTTGACAAAAAGGCATCCCGGAGTCTGGTGCCTCTGATGCATCACATTGAGGAAGGACTACGGATTTTGGCTTGGAAACAAGCCAACTTAACGGTGCAAAGGGCATATTGCCTGCATCCCGTATTTCAGAGTGACGATGCCTTACAGGAAAATTATACAAACGTGTGGCTGGATAAGCTTGACCGACAGGCACTTGTACTGGTCATGGAATACCGGAATATTGCCAATCAGTATCTGTCAACCCGGTCGATTACAGATATCAGTGAGATCAAAATCAGTCCGTTAGCCGAAGTGAATCAGATGCTGGTAGCCGATAAGATACAGAACCGAAAGGATTTTGAGCAGTATCATCAGCAAACCCATGCGCGGTCAGGCGAACTGACAGTTTATTTCCAAAACTGGCTGCGACGATTGGGCATTACTGAAGAAGAATACCTGCGTTATTGCCGCCAATTGGCAGAGAAACTGTGAGGTGTTGCTTTTTTCAATCCTACTGTTTTTTCAACTAAGCTATGCGACACTGCCTTGAATTACACGAAAACGAACAGTTTGTAAAGCTAACCCGTAACAAAATGTGTCGGACAGAAAACCTGGAACCTCACTATGATGACCTGGAAATTCATTTGCTGGAAGAGAGCGAAAATTGTGAATACCTGAGAAGGTTCGACTTAAACTCAATGCTTCAAAAGGTTGATTTACAGTCATTAACTCGGTTTTCTAAGCTAGAAATGCTGGTTGTGAATTTGTACTCTGCGTGCAATTACGAGGCATTGTTATCCATTCCTAGCCTCAAGACACTGGAAATCGATAACCGGAGCTCGTTTCCGCCGGATGACCAACATGGGTTGGCAAGTGTATTGCAGCAGATGGAATCGCGTTGCGAGTGATTGTCTCGCTTCATTGGAAAAATAGTATCTCTTAAAAAGCCAAAACCTCCCTTGTTTACTTTACAGAATTCAGCAAATAAACTGGTCCGAAAATACGCGGATAAGTTGCTGTACCTCAGGCAACAAATGGATGCCATTGAACAGCAGCAGGCAGGCGGCAAGATTGAAATGGATTTTCAGTCGCCGGTGTGGACAGAAGCGGAAATGGCGGCGTTTGAGCAGCAACGAAAAGTGACATTGCCTGATGAATACAAAGCCTTGCTACTGGGTGTGGGCGAAATCAGCAAGGATTATTTCAGAAACCAGGTGAATCTGTCGTTGCGCAATCGGCTGGTGAAAGATTACATCCGAATGAAGAAAAAAGCCATTTCTTCAGACAAAATACACAACATTGGAAGCCTATGCGGCGAAGGCTGGATCAGGGAAGATGTTTTCACTAAACTGAAAGAAGAAGACAAATTCAGGCTTTACCGCAAGGTGCCTTTGTTTGCCACCGATGCCCGTTATGAGGTCCTGTTCCGACTCCGAACCTGGGATGCGTATAAAGACGGTTGTCTGGCATTGAATGAATCTGCTTTTCTGATACTCAACGGTGAATTTGCGGGAGAAGTCTGGAAATACGATTCCGAACCGGAAGTCGAATATGCCCCTTCCAAATACCGTGAATGCTTCACGCCAATAGACAAGAAACGTTCACATGTGCTTGATTTTATCAGCCAACAACTAGACAAAGCTATGGCACGTAATGAACAAACAACGTGAGTTGGACACCGCGCTGTATTACAAACAATTTTGTCTAATTCCCGATCAATAGGTCGATCAAAAGTTGAATTTATTTACCCGAAATAATGCTACATGAATCTGTTTATTGCTGCCAGTTGGCTCCATCACTTAGCGAAGTAGAGGTAAAGCTTACCATAAGGCCGGGAATGGCGGAACAAGTGAGCCGAATTGTGGCTCACCATGACCATCCTGACTATGGCGGACGGGTGGCGATGTTTATCAACGTAGATGCTGTACAACATACCGTTCGTCTTTATACCGACACCGTTTACAATCCGGTGGATGCTTACCACAACTGCCTGACCGAACTGGTTGATTATCTGGAAGATGCTGTGTTTGCCTGGATGTACAGGGAGGAGGATGACGAAGGCGATATGCGGTATGTGATCAATCAATATCAGATTGCAAACAATCAGTTGGTCTATCACCGACACTATACTGCTTTTGGTGTTGACGCGCCACCTGCATTGACACAGTTGTTGGAAATGCTTAGGTAACAATCCACTTTTGAAATAGAAAACCTATCCTATATGTCCGAACTGAGTTCATTGATTGCGAAAATTACGATTTCCAGCGAAAACCTGGAAGAATTCCTTGCCGCTCCGGTGGCTACTTTTGAAAACCAAAAAGGATGGCAAACCTGGTGGGATAGCCGTGATATGTACGGCAAATCAGCCCTGACTCCCGCGATGCTGCAACCTTTCCGAAAGTCTACAAACCGGGACGTTGTGGACGAATGGCTGAGTTATTTGCCATCCATCACGCATTCCGAATACGACACAGCTACCCAAACCTGGTATTTCTCCAGCATGCAGTTTTCCGAAAACTATACGGAAATGATTTCGATGCTGGGATTTCTGCGCAGCATAGACGTCTACAAAATGCTGGATGATTCGGATTTCGTGCTGGTGTTTCCGTTTATCTGGGGCGATGACGATGCGCAGGCGTACATTCGGTTTACCGGCAACGAAAGCTATTTTTCTACCTCATCCGATTCCCAACACCTGCAACTGGCCAAGCAGTATCTACACAAACGGTGGAGTGACTTTGAAGCTGCCAATCCAGATTTGATTGATTAAGGAAAATCCGTCGTTTGGATCTGCTGGCCTATGGCCTACACTGGGATTTTTGATTTTGAAAAGATACTATTTTTAACGTGAATGACAGGAGAGGTTCATTGTGAATTGTTCATTATGAGCAATAAAAGCGAAGTGCATACCACTACACAAATTAAAATCTTAACTCATAAGACCCCAGACATCTAAGTCGCTTACTCGTTGAATGGTTATTACTGATGAAATACAACGTATTGTTTTTTTTCTTTTTCTCATTGGTCAGCCTGGCACAAGTCCCCACGCCAGGAATTTACCGCCTGGAAACGGTAGCAACCTACCGCAATCCGTATGAGTACAACTATGCGGAGAAAAAATGGCTGAAAGCCAAGCATTGGCCTGTCGTAACAGAGTACAAGGTGGAGTACGCCATGGTAGCCGTGGATTCAAACCTGAAAGTAAAAGTCGTATTGATTCCTAAAGTGAGCCCGGGCAATGCCTATGCGTCGCTGCCTTTGCTCAATGGCTTTTCCAGCCGTACCGATTCGCTGGCCAATGTTTCTTACTCTGTGCTGCAAGGCGAGGATGCCAGCTTTGAGCAACGCCCGGTGCGTTACTGGCCTACGGCTTTCCGGGTTGCCGAAAATCAGATCACCAAACAAGATACTCAGTTGGTTGCAGGCAAGCCCAAACCTGTGTTTACGTTGCGTCCTACGGGTAGTTTGTTTCGGTTGACGTCCCAACGGCCTTATTCATCCATGTTGTGCATTGAACCCAAGCGGGTTGCGTTGCATTCCAAACCGGATGCCTCTGAAAAGGTTATCCGTTATTTGCAACAAGGCGATTGTATTGCGGTTATGGGTGAAGAAGGTTCCTGGATGCACGTGGAATGGCTTACTGCCGATGGCAAAACGCATCAGGGATGGGTGCTGAAACTGGATTTGCAGGTGCAAGCCTGGGTGCCGCAAAAGCAACAAACGCCTGATTATCGTTTTGAAATCGGTTGGACTGATACCACCCAGACCGACGATTATGCGCCAACAGCTCTGGCGATCAAAATAGTATCCCTGAAAAACGAAAAACCTCCTCAGATCATTGAACGTGCCCAGGATGAACCTTCCCTGTTCACGGCTCCTGATGATGCGATACAAGTGCGTGACTGCAATTTTGACGGCTATCCCGATCTGGAGATTTTTGCCCATTCTGGTGGTGCGGGTCCAAATTTTGGGAATGACTATTACCTGTACAATCCTGAAAAACAGGCTTTTGAATACAATGAGGAATTTTCTGCGCTGATACAGCCTGAAATAGACACCATTCAAAAACGGATCCATTCGTCGTGGCGCAGTGGTGCCGGCAATCATGGGGCTGAGGTCTATACAGTCACCAATGGCAATTTGGATATGCTGCAACGCTGGGAACGCAACTGCATTCTGCCAAGCCTGTTTTGTGTCTGGTACGAAGGCAAACGCATCGACGGCAAGTGGGTGGAAACCGAGAGGCGGTCAGCCTTTTTGGCGAATGGAGAGAATGGTCAGGCTGTGCACATACCCATATTTGAAAAACCAGACGGCAAACAAATAGACTCTGTTTCGAACAGCGAAGTGGTGGTGCTGCAGGAAAATGCCTGCTGGATGCTGGTGGAATACGACGCGCAGCCTTTGAGTCAAACCGCCAAAAAAGGCTGGATACGCAAAGATGTGTTTGGAAAAGACTGGCAACTAAAGGCCCAAACGCAACGATTTCAGCTGGAAATAGCACCTGAAACCGAAACTACGGCAGGTTGGAATGGCATTCGGATCATGGAGCGAAAAACGAATCAGGTGTATCAGGTGATTCTGCCCGACTTTTCGTTGTTTCCCAGTGACAGTTTAATTCATATTGGCGACTATACCTTTGATGGACAGCCTGACTTTCGTATTGAAAGTGATATTACCGAATCGACTTTGCAAAAGCAGCAACGTTATGAGTATTATTTGTTTAATAGCCAGACCAGTTATTTTGAACGGGATAGCTTGCTTTCGGATCAGCCCAATGTAGTATTTGATAAGAAATCCAAAACGGTTAAAACCGAATGGTTTACGCAAACAGGAGAGGAGTATCAGTACCATAAAAAGCATTACAAAAGGGTAAAAAACAGCTGGCAATTGCTTGAAAGTTGGGAAGGAAATTTCCAGTCTGAACTATGTGGAGTAACTCACCGAAAATGGCAAAACGGACAGTGGACAGAGCAAGTGGAAACAATTCCTTTAAAAACGATTTTGCCAAAGCCGGAATAATCGAAAAAGGGTTTCCGGAATCTAGATTTCATGTAAAAATAGTAGGATCTGGAAACCCAAAACCTGCCTATTTGTATAGGGCCAGTTTGGCAAAAAAATCGTTAAACATCAGGTTTACATCCAGCCGTGTATAGACGCGTATCTGCCGACCCTGGTGGTTAAACTCATAATTGCCCTGCGCATTGATCCTTGGCGCCATTTTGTATACATAATCACTGGATGAGGGATCAGCTTCAAACGAAGATTGCAATGCGGTAAGCAGCACCAGCGGACTATCGCCGAGAATGTAGGTTTCGCCAATGTTGACAAACCGGTTGATGCGAGTCATCAGCGTTTCGAGGGTGGTAGTCAGGTAATTACCCGTTTTGCCATGCGGCTTTATGTTGAGCAATAACTGTGAATAAGGCAAAATGGCCTGGCGGTACATGTTGCGGGGAATTTGCCAGATCATCACCTTGGAGCGGTTGAATACCTGTCGGGCCGCTGCCATGTCAATGTTGAGGTTATATTCAGGAGTAGAGTAATTAGGTGGCGGAACCGCCAGATCGGGATATTCCGGCCCGCCAATCCAAACCAGAATCAACTTGTCGGCAATTTGCGGATTGGTAAGCAGAGCCGAGGCAATTTCCGTAAGTCCGGCACCGCACAACACATACAACGGTTGTTTGGTGTCGGTGCGCAAAGCTTCCTGAATGATGAAATTGACCGCTTCGTTTTTGACAGGCGTGGTGTCGTTGGGCATCGCCGTATTGGAGCCCGTCACTATTGGAATTTTGGTCTTAATGTTCATGGTAGCGAGCAGTTCTTTGGCTTTGGCCGCCGCATTCTGGGCTTGAGTGGTCGAATTGTCAAATCCGTCACCTACACGCAGGTGCGAACCGATAACGGCCCGAATCTCAACCGATGGCGACAACACCAGATGGGCCAACTGAAACAGACCGTCGGGGTCGCCGCTGAAGTCGTTGTCAACGATGACGCGCATCCGGGGTGTTACGGTGCCTTCGCCAATGATTTTCTGACCAAACGACAAAGTTGCCATCATGAACAGACAAAACACAAAACAGGTAGTTCTGAACATACAGGTGAACAAGGAAAGTGGAATTTTACAGGACCGAAATTGGATAAAACCATAGTAAATATAAAATACTTTTTTTGTCGTTCACCAATGAACCATTCATCTTTACTGCTACTTATCTGTTTTTTGATTTCAGGTTTGAAAATCGATAGCCGCAAATTAAGGCAACGCGTTGATATTGTGATTTATAGTATCTGTAACTTCCTAGAATATCCTGCCTCTGATAATATCTTGCTTCTAAACTGAAGTTTCGGAAATTATAGCCACCACCTAATGCAAATGAAGTGCGGGGTTTAATCTCAAGATCTGATTGTGCAATGAGTATATTAGAATTGGTTAAATCTTTAACCAAGCCTAATACTATAATTCCATTCAGAAAAAGTTTCCTGTCATTCTTCAAAAAGAAATAGTGTCTAAGCCCAATAGGAAATTCAATGGCTTGATAATTTATAGACGCTTGAGGAGAAGCTGTTTTTAACTTAGTATGAATGTAAGTTGGCTCAAAGAAACTACTCCATTTATTTTTGTTAAATTCTAAGATATATTCAATCTCTAGTCCTATTCTTAAAAAAATACTAGGATCAAATTTGGTGTTTCTTGTATTATCAACACTGTTTTGAAAAGATAATGATGTATAACTAATACCTGGTGTAATTCTGAAATTTAACCAATCTCTTGTTCTTGCAACCTTGGATTCGGAAACTACATCTCCCATACATTTATTGTATTCTTTGAAATATGCCCTGAGTTCAGAAATTTCGTATTTTATTCGCTTTAGGTAAGTAGGGTTCATATTTCCGCAATTGACATCTGTATACAATTGTTGTCTAAAAGAATTATTTTCTTTTAATACAGAGATGGAATAGGGAGGATAATACTCTTTGTGAACTAACTGTTTGATGGATGCGTCAGAAGCCGTTTTATAAAAAAACTTCAGTAATCCCTGCGAATCATAGTAATACAGACTGGCTTTTCCGTCTACCAATACTTTCAAAAAAAGCGTGTCTTGTCTCCATTCTGGTCCATAGCTTTTGCTCATTTTGCTCAGATCATAACTATGCGAAGTATCTATCTGAACAATTGCTTTTTCATAGGTAGCGTAGTTGTATATGCCAAATTCTTTAATTGTATTTAAATTTCCTTGTATTGCATTACTGTTCTCAGTTAGTTTATATTGGAAAGATTCGGGATTGTTTAACCAATCTTTATTTACAATCAGACATTCTTTTCTTTCATCCTCGTTATTGACAATATATCCTTTTTCGTACTTGATTTGCCCCCATGCCAGATGACACAATAAAATTAGAAGTGCATTTAAAATGGTTTTCATAATGCTTAATTAAAAATAGTTCTTTGTTTCGTATTTGTTATTACTGCAATAATACGCATCTGAATTTTATTTTTCTTAGAAAGATGCGGTCTTAAGTATGTTAAATTTGTAACTATTTATTTGCTATATATCTTTCAAAAAAGAAGTTGATTATTGCCATGATTGAAACGCTTTGGAAACAAATATTTGTGGAAGAAAATGGCTTTTCCGCAGACGAACTTCTCCAGACTGAAACCGCACTGGGTAAACCGTTGCCAACAGTATTAAAGGATTTTTATGCGAAGTATGGCCGTTATCCTTTAAATCAGGCGCATAACCGCCTCGTGGCTCCCAACAAATTGACAGTCGATGACAACGGTTTCGTTGTCTTTTATGAGGAAAACCAGGGCGTGATCTTATGGGCTCTTGCACTGGCCGATTTTGCCGAAGAAAATCCTATTATTTACGAATCGTACGACAATGGCAATACGTGGGTATCGCATGCGGATAAAGAACGGCTGTCTAGTTTTCTGGTGGATGTAACGCTGTTTCAGGCTATTATGGGCGGTTATCCGTTTTGTGCCGGGCATTTTGGTGTAGCAACAGAAGTGGAGCAAACCATTCTGGAACAATTTGCGCCCTTTGCCACCGATTTTGTGAAACGCGGCATGCGGTATTATGGAAACGCCAAACAACTGATTG
The DNA here is from genome assembly GCA_963520985.1 of uncultured Sphingobacteriales bacterium. Classification (GTDB taxonomy): domain Bacteria; phylum Bacteroidota; class Bacteroidia; order Cytophagales; family 172606-1; genus Xanthocytophaga. Next base: position 281,543 of record CAUQTA010000005.1, on the reverse strand, counting down.
CCATTATGGAAGGCGAAACTTCCAATGACTTATGGATTGCCTGCCAGAAAAAAACGCCGTTTCAGAAACTAATGCGTCAGCTTAAGCTGGGCTGGGACTACAATTCCATGGAAGACTGAATCACAACATGTACTTGTTTCAGTCTGAAGGCAGGTCAATTACAAATACGAAAGCCATTTGTATGAGTGGGTCTTTTTATACTGCCCAAACCAACGACAGGGATAATATAACGCCAGAACAAGAACCAGCCACGCCAGGTAATTTCGCAGCAGGCTAGGATGATAGCCAGCGGGCCAGTCTTTGGGCTGCATAAACGAAAGGTTGGTGACAATGCCAAACGACACCTTTGCCCATACAAATGCACTGATGCTGATCAGGGAAAAATGCAACAGGTAATAAAAAAACGGCACGCGGCCATATACTTCAAAAAAATCAGTCAGCGGATTTTGGACGGTATCGAGCAGGTAAAGCAGCGTGCAGCTTACCCCCAGCGTCAGGCAAATGAACAGGAGGGAAGGCGGGTATTTAGCAACATTCAGAAAGGATAAAAACGTAAATTCAGTGCCACGGGATTGTGTTGTCCAAGGAACAGGATCTCCATAGACATTTATTGCCCGAAGAATAACGAACAATGCCAGAAATATCAATCCGGTCTGCAAAAAGCGCTGTTTCTGATGATTGACAAACCACGGACCCAATGAATAACCTAGTGCCATCACCGCTGTCCAGGGCAGAATGGTGTATGAAAACAGAATAGGAAGCGGGCCTGCCATGATAACAAAAGGTCCATTGTGCAGCATAGCCGGTAGAAGATTGCTGAAGGTTACATTCTGGATATTCGGAATCAGGTTGTGCCCGAAAATGACCAGCAACGCAAAACCCAGAATAACCTTGCGCGGCAACCATACCAAACCCGCCAGCAAAATCATGGAAGTACCGATGGCCCAGAGAATGATCAGGAAAACCATCTGGTAACTCCGTTGGAAAATCAATGGAAACAGAATGGTTTCGAGGACTACCAGCCATAGGCCGCGGGTAAGTAGAAAGCGACTCAGTTGAGACGTGGTGTGTTTTTGTCCGTAGAGAAACGCACTGGCTCCCGAAAGAAAGATAAACGTGGGAGCACAGAAATGGGTGATCCAACGGGTGAAAAAGAGCGGCACCGACGTTTGGGAAATGTCTTCAGGTTGAAACGGAGTGGGATTGTAAAAATCGCGTACGTGATCCAGTGCCATGATTACCATGACGAGTCCGCGGAGTATGTCAATGGAGTGAATGCGTCGGGATGACGAGTTTACTAGTTCAGTCATTGAGTGGCAGGTTTTTCGTTTTCAAAACATACTATTTTTGACCGCAGATTGAAACGGATTTGAATTGATTAAACGGATTCACAATTCAGACAGGTCTGACGCTGTGCCTCTGACCGGGAACCCTGAGGCTCGAATCAAGCTAGTCAATCGGACCGGAAAGAGGGCAACCACAAGGATTGCCCCTACAATTACACGAGCAAGTAAAGAGTGTTCTACTGTTTTCATTCTATTCAATCCTAAAAAGCTGCTTCGATCTGAAATCCGCAACAGATCCAAAAGCTAACTACTAAAAACTACCAGCTAAAAACCGAATCCTCACTTAAACATCCGTGCAGCTTCGACGGCTTTTTGCCAACCTTTGTATAGTGTAGCCGATTTGTCGTCTGGCATGGAGGGCTCAAAGGTTCGGTCGGCTTGCCAGCGTTGGGCAATTTCAGCTTTGTCTTTCCAGTAGCCCGTTGCCAGCCCGGCCAGATATGCAGCGCCTAATGCCGTCGTTTCATTGACTACCGGACGAATCACCGGAACTCCCAGCAAATCGCTCTGAAATTGCATCAGGAAATTATTGGCAACGGCTCCGCCATCTACCCGCAGGTTCTTGAGGGAAATGCCGGCATCCTGTTCCATGGCATAAAGCACGTCTTTGGTTTGGTAGGCAATGGCTTCCAGTGTGGCGCGTACAATCTGTTCGCGTTGAGTGCCGCGTGTCAGGCCAAAAATGGCACCGCGCACTTCGCTGTCCCAGTATGGCGTGCCCAAACCCACAAAGGCCGGAACCACATATACGCCTTCGTTGCTTACCAGCGACTGCGCCATTTTTTCACTGTCCGACGATTTTTGCAGAATTTTCAGTCCGTCGCGGAGCCATTGTACGGCCGATCCCGCCACAAAAATGCTTCCTTCGAGGGCGTATTCTACTTTGCCGCCCAGCCCCCAGGCAATGGTGGTAAGCAGTCCGTTTTTAGAGGCTACGGCTTTTTCACCCGTGTTCATGAGCATGAAGCAACCCGTGCCGTACGTGTTTTTGGCCGTACCCGGTTCAAAGCAAGCCTGTCCGAACAAAGCCGCCTGCTGGTCGCCGGCAATGCCCGCAATGGGCACTTCTTCGCCGCCAAAAGCCATGGTAGTATGCCCGTACACCTCTGAGCAGGAACGCACTTCGGGTAAAATGGAAGCCGGAATGCCAAACTTTTCCAACAAGTCGCTGTCCCACTCACGGGTGTGAATGTTGTACAGCATCGTGCGTGAGGCGTTGGTGTAGTCGGTTACGTGCACTTTTCCCCGCGTCATTTTCCACACCAGCCAAGTGTCCATCGTGCCAAACAACAGATTGCCTTGCTCGGCTTTTTCGCGTACTCCAGGCACATTGTCGAGAATCCAGCGCACTTTACTGGCCGAAAAATATGCATCAATCAGCAATCCGGTTTTTTCACGGACGGCGGATTCGTAGCCCTGGCGTTTCCAGTCTTCACAAACGCCCACCGTTTGCCGCGACTGCCACACGATGGCGTTGTACACCGGTTCTCCGGTGGTTTTGTCCCAGAGCAAGGCTGTTTCCCGCTGGTTGGTGATGCCGATGGCGGCTATTTTCTTTGCTGTTACCTTGGAAAGTACTTCCCCGATGACCGAGCCCACCGAAGTCCAGATTTCGTTGGCGTCGTGCTCCACCCAGCCGGGCTGCGGAAAATATTGTTTGAATTCTTTCTGGGCAACCTGAACAATGTTTCCGGCTTGGTCAAAGGCAATGGCACGCGAACTGGTGGTGCCTTGGTCAATGGCTAAAATGTACATAAAAACGGTAAGTGAAAAAAGTGATGGGTTTGTGGCCGGGTAAGATAGAAAGTTTGTGGTACTCTGACCAGAAAAAATTGGGAAAATGCGGCTTTTAAACCGTTTATGAGTTTTATCTGGCATGAACTCGTTTTACAATGGCCGGTTTTAACTTTGCAAAAGATACTATTTTGGACCGCTGATTAAAGCAGGTTTTGGGCCGGATCAGATTTCCTCATCGTGTCACAGCTCGCAATGAAGATGAAATACAGATAGTCAGAATGCTTTTGTTTTATAAGTTGATTCATCGTTGTTTCCATCCGCTCCATTCCCGCTACTAATGCACTCAAGGGTTTTTACTTTTCAGAAGATACTATTTTTTTGCAACTTACCTGCCTAACACTACTACGTATGACAACTCATTACCTCCGCATGGCTCCTGACAGAGCGGCACTGCCGTTGCGTTTCCTAGCATCCAGTCTTTTGATTCTGTCATTGATGGGCAGCAGCTGCAAAAACGACTCCGAACCCAACCCCACGCCGCCTGAACCCGAAGCAACGCTGGTCGAAGCCTGCACCGATCCCGATTGTGCCAGCATCAACCGCACCGGCAAGCAACTGGATAAGGTCATGTTCGAAAACAGCGTCGGATTTGGCTATGCCATTTACAGCTTTCCCAACGGAAAAGTGCTCAAACGAATTGCCAGTGGCGGCCTGCGGCGCACCGTAGCCGATGGCAAAGAGGAAGCCTATGACACCAAGAAAACGCAACAGATTGCCAGCCTGAGCAAAATGCTGACTACCCTGGGCGTTATGCACCTGTTGGAACAAAAGAAAATCAGCCTGGACGCATCGATAGATCCGTATTTGCCGCCTGACTGGCAACGTGGTGAGAACATTGCTTCCATTACTTTCCGCGAGTTGCTTACCCACAAAAGCGGTTTTCGCAATTGCACCTCATGCAACAATAACTATTACATTTACCTCAAAAATCTCGTTGCGGGCGGTGTCACCTTAGCCGATAAGGCCAACTTTAGTTACGACAACGCTAATTTCGGGCTCTGCCGGGTCATTATTCCCTATCTGAAAGGCTTTGCCAATGATCCCGTACTGGCCGACGATATCGAAACGTCGCAGATTTACGACCAGTACATGCAGGAGGCTATTTTTACACCTTCCGGGGTGACCGATGCCGCCACCGATGCAGGCGCCGACCCTACCTTGGCCTATTCGTTTCCGTATAACAACGTGGTCGGTTTTAATGCCGGCAATTTTCGGTACAACAACGGCGGCTTCGGCTGGTATCTGTCGCTGGAAGACTATGCGCATATTCTGCAAACGTTTTTAACCACCGAAATCATCGTTTCTGCCCAAACGCGGGATCAGATTCTCAGCGATCAACTGGGCTGCTACAAGACCACCTATCCGGGGCATACGTACTATTCCCACAACGGACAGTGGTGGGACGGGGGTTCTCCCTTGCGGGCTTTCAACACCGGCTTTGCCATCTTGCCCGACAAAACCTTTGCGGTATTGTTTCTCAATTCGGAGCCGGTTCCCGGTGGAAATACCAGTCAGGTTTTGGTAAACGCCTTCGAAGTGGCTTTGTGAGTGGGTTTTGAATGACTAATGTTGCGTATTATTCTGTCTAACACTGATTTATCTCATTGAAGTAAAGGCAGGCAGGTGTGTAGTTTTGGCCAGTGGTTTTGTTTGCCATATGCAAAGGCCAGTTTTGCGTTTTTGAGAGATGCTGTTTTTCTGTTTTTGTTTTAGGATAAAAAATGCAACTGACTGACCGTTAGTGGTCTATGTGACACTATAGTATGGTGCATTTTAACTATAAGGTGTCATTGCGAACGAAGTGAAGCAATCCCATAACGGCAGACTCGGCTAAAAACGATTCCAAAGGCTCGCGTTCTAAGCTTGGAGATTGCTTCACTTCGTTCGCAATGACGGTTCGATTAAGGCTTTTTTATTTATGTACCGTAATATAGTGTACCACAGACCAAGGCGGCAGAGTGTACTTCTAAAAAAGCAAAACCTGCTTTCTGTATAAGAACGCACAGACTCAAGGATTTGTAATACTTTATTGAGTAGCCAGATAAAATAAAAAGTGTGATTTGTTAGTTCGTAAACGACTAATTGTCAAATACTTGTCTTTTTTCTCTTTGCTTATAAACTTAGCCGATATACCTATGAACGTTACTTTTTTTAGTGTTAAGCCCTACGAAAAATCCTTTTTCAACGAACTCAACCAAGGCTTTTCATTTTCATTCAATTACCTGGAAATTCCGCTGAACCGGCATACGGCGCATCTGGCAAAGGGTGCGGAAACGGTTTGCGTATTTGTCAACGACAAAGCCGATGCCGAGGTAATCCGGATACTGGCGCAGGAAGGCGTTAAACTGATTGCTTTGCGCTGTGCCGGCTTCAACAATGTCGATTTGAAAGCCTGTCAGCAAGCCGGAATCCGGGTGGTGCGTGTACCCGCGTATTCACCTTACTCAGTAGCCGAGCATACCATTGCGCTGATGCTAACTCTGAACCGGAAAACGCACCGGGCGTATAACCGGGTCAAGGAAAGCAATTTTTCGTTGGAAGGACTGATGGGCTTTGACATGTACCGCAAAACCGTGGGATTGATCGGGCTCGGTAAAATCGGCAAAGTAACCGCACAGATTCTGAAAGGATTTGGCTGTGACGTGCTGGGCTATGATGTGATGGAAGACGAGGAAGCCAAGCAAATCGGGATTCGGTATGTGACCCTGGCCGAACTATTGAAAACCGCTGACATCATTTCGCTGCATTGCCCGCTCACGCCCGAAACGTACCACATCATCAACAAAGAGACCATTGCGCAAATGAAGAAAGGCGTCATGATTATCAATACCGGACGGGGCGCCCTGATCGATGCCAAAGCGGCCATTCGTGGCTTGAAAAATGAACAGATCGGCTACCTGGGGCTCGATGTGTACGAAGAGGAAGCCGATTTGTTTTTCGAGGATTTGTCGGACAAAGTAATCAAAGACGACGTGTTTATGCGGCTGCTTACCTTTCCAAATGTGCTGATTACCGGACATCAGGCGTTTTTTACCAAAAATGCGCTACACAACATTGCCGAAACCACCTTGCAGAACATTCAGGCGTTTGACCAGAAGCAACCGCTGACAAACGAGGTCAAGGGCTGAGGGCATAACGCCAAATTTGCGTTGGTGCAGTTGATAAAAAACAGGTTCGTGTCATACACGAACCTGTAGGGAAAATGGTTATTGCTCGTACTGTCAGATTCCTTTTGTCCGGAAAATAGTATCTTTTCAATTGCCAAAACCCCGGCATTAGTCGCAGCCTTCGTTTGCCTGTAACGGATTGAAACTCCAGAAGTCGTCCAGGCGGCCACCCGAGCCGTAACCCGTGGTGATGTAACCCATGTTGTTGTAGGAGAAGCCTATCGAATAGGCACGGCCGCCGCCGCAGTTGTCGGTAATCGGAGCCAGCTCCACCCAGCTATCGGAAGCAGGCGTATATTCCCAGATGTCGGAGAAATAACTGCCGCCTTGCGTTCCCATGCCAATGTAAGCCTTGTCGCCAATTACAAAAGCAACGGCGTTGGTGCGGCTTTCTACGTCATCTTCATCATCCAGGGCTTCGGTTTTGGTCCAGGTATTGGCTTCAGGATCATACACATACAGGTTGCGTTGTGGTGTGCCATTGTTCGAGCCAAACCCTGCATACGCTTTGCCGTTTACTACAAAAGCAGTGGCTCCTTCCCGTTTGGAGCCGCCAAAGTCACGAACCGGCTCCCAGCTATCGGCCGACTCGTTGTACATCCACATATCCTGCAGGTAATTGCCGTTATAGCCAGTACCAAGGTAGGCTTTGTTGTTTACCGTAAACGCAATGGCATTGCGGCGACCTCCACCCGGAAAATCATTCATTTTTTTCCACGAACGGGTGGTTGGGTTGTATTGGTACAGATCCGATTTGTAACCGCTGTCATCCGTTCCTAAGCCTACATAGCCTTTGCCATTGACACTAAAAGCGACGGCGCCGTTGCGGGCCGTTCCGCTGAAAACGGCATTGGCGTCACCGCCCACGCGGCCCAGCTGCTCCCAGTAGCCACCTTCGGCATTGTACGACCAGAAATCCTTCAGCCGGTCGCCGTTGCTGTCAAATCCTGTGCCGATGTAAATGGTATTGTCAATCTGGAAGCTAACGGTACTGTTACGTGCCACTCCCGCAAAGCCCGACTGGATCTGGGTCCAGTTACCCGCTTTGTCGCTGCTGCTACTGTTTGAATTACAGCCGCTCAGCAGCAGGCTGCCCATGAATATGCCTGAAATAAGCGAACGATACATATGTGAAATTTGGGGTTATATAAAAGATTGTTTATAAAAGCAGTGGGGTTTTGTCTTTTCAAAGGATACTATTTTGGCGCACTAGTTAGACCGGAATACGGCATAATAGACATCGAGCTTCATGGCGTATGTTTTGTGTTTGTTGCCGCCGATGATGGCCCGGCTCAGTTCATTCGTTTGCTGGGCAGGCAGTATCATCAGGCCATTCCACTGCGTAGAGGTGCTGCGGACAATGTTGTTGACGTATTCGGTCAGATCCAGCTTGTAGATGCTTTCTCCCGTTCCCGGATCGGTGCTATAGCCTACTACCTGTGGCGAAGTGGAGCCCGAATAACTCGGAGGCAGGTAGCTGACCAGTCGGTTCTTGGTGTCGCAGGCGTAAACCGAGAGCGATGAAGGCAGCGGGTAGGTTCTGGAAACGGTATTGGGTATGGCTCTCAGGGTCAGGATGGCCGAATTGATGCCCGAATTAGGAATGCTGCGCAGTTGCTGGATGGTGGGCAAGTCGATTCGAACGCCCAGGGCAACGCCTCCTTGCAGAAAGACTTGCTGGTTGGTACTGGCCGTTGCAATGGATTGCAGCGGCTGTTGCAAAGCCGCCAGCGCAGTCTGGTTCCGGTCGCTGGTAATCTGATTGAACCAATACCCGGCCTTCCATTCCAGCACACTCTGTACGTCGCCGTTGGTACCCGTCTGGTGGTAATACAGATTGGTTTTCAGGCTGTCTTTCAAATAGCCAAGCATTGCTGTGTTGCCAGATCCGGAAGGAAAGAGGGCTATACCTTTCAGCAGGTTGAGCAGGTCTTCGTTGGTGGTCAGGTTGCCTTGCTTGGCTTCCTGAAAGATGGAACGTCCCAGTGCATCCGATAAGCGAATTTCGAGTCGTTTGCCGGTACCGGGCCGGGCCCGGAACGTATGGCGTGCCAGCGGCTGTGTGGCATACGGGACCGAACTGGTATTGTAATACGTTTCCGTTTCATCCAAACGGCTGCTCAGCGGATATACGCTGATTTGCTGATACTGCGTGGTGTCGCCGTAGTGATAGTCATAACGCAGGCTTAACGTAAGCGAATCAAACACGGCTTCGGTGGCCGGTTTGAAACTGTTGGCCAGATCGATCTGACAAAAGCTGCCCGATTTGACCATTCCTAAGTAAGCATCCTGGTACTGACCAATCAGCAGGCGGGTGGCACTGGTTGTTGAAAACGAATCGAGTAACACGGTGGCCGTTTGCACGGTAAAGGTATCGATCACCTGCTGCTGGGCCACATCCGGATTGGGAGTCAGGCTGGCTCCCACACCCGCGTCGCCCCATTCGCAGGAACACAATCCGGTCAAAACAAGAAAAGAAAAAGCAAACGCTGAAAAATGTACCTTCATGACACGTAATGGGGGCTTGTCCGAACCATTATTTGCCAAAGATACCGGCTCCCCTTTCATGGGTTTTGCAAATGAGAGCAACCTCCCAAATGTTGCGACAAGAACCCGCATTGTTGAGATGAATTATGCATCGATCTTGGGTAGAATGAATGGTGAAAAACCGGTTGCTATCGATTCAATGTCCTCTGCAGGCCTTTCCTGATATGGGAATAATGCCAATGCATTCTGTTCTTGTATATAATACCAAAACCTCCCTTTGGTAGAAAGAAGGGAGGTTTTTCGTTTTCAAAACATACTATTTCAACCGTCGCTACTCGATGCGACCGGAGTGAATGCGGTTAAAAAAAGATTCGCTGTAAAAATCGCTGATCGGAATAAAGGTGTTGCCTATCTTGATTTTCTGATTGCGGATGAGTTCGATCTTGTCAAAAGAGACAATGTACGACTTGTGCACCCGGATAAAGTCTTCAGAGGAGAGCTTTTCTTCGATGCTTTTGAGGGTGAGCCTGACAATCAGTGGCTTGCTTTGACTGGTGAGGTGAATTTTTACATAATCTTTAAGCCCTTCGATGTGGGTGATTTCATCAATCCGAATTTTTACCAGCGAGTAGTCTATGTGTACAAACAGATATTTGTTGGCTGCTTCTTTTTCGTCGGCTACTGACTGGCTGGCTGCCAATTCGGCGTTCTTGAGCTGGTGCATTTCGTGTGCCTTGTTCACGGCTTTCAGAAACCGTTCAAACGAGACCGGTTTGAGCAGGTAATCCATTACCGAAAGGTTAAACCCTTCGAGGGCATACTGCTCATAAGCTGTAATGAGAATGACCAAGGGCTTCTGTATCATCCCTTGCAAAAACTGAATCCCGGTGAGCCCCGGCATCTGAATGTCCAGAAACAGCAGGTCAATTTTTTGTTTTTCGAGCATAGCAATGGCCTCCAGCGCATTTCGGCAGCCACCGGCATACTCCAGAAACGGAATCTTGAGGATGTTGTCTTCCAGCAGCTCCAGTGCCAGCGGTTCGTCATCTATGGCAAGGCATCTCATTGGATTGAAAGCGAGGGTTGGGTGATGGGTTTGTTCGCTCCTTTTTTGAGCTGGATAGTCAGATCCACTTCATACCAGTCGCGGGTTTGGTTGATTTGCAGTTGATAGGAATCCGGATAAAGCAATTTAAGGCGCCGTTCTATATTAGCCAGTCCGATTCCCGAGTTCCTGTCTTTTTCTTCGGTTGATTGTCGGTCTGCTTTGTTACGCACCTGAAACCGGAAACTTTCGCCTTGCGAGCTGGCGTAAATTTCGATGGAAGGCTCGGCGATCAGGCCGGTCCCATGCTTGAAGGCGTTCTCGACAAAGGGGATCAGCAGCATCGGTTCAATGAGCAAACTCGAATCGGTATTTTCGGCAGAGAAGTGAATGGAAACGGTGCTGCCAAAGCGGAGGCGTTGCAGGTCTACGTAGTTTTGCAGGTAGCTGATTTCTTTGTTTAGCGGCACTAGGGATTCGTCAGAAGCATAGAGCATGTAGCGCATCAGTTCGGAAAGCTGAATCACAACGGGTTCCACTTTGTCCGATTTTTTGCGAGCCAGTGCCGCAATGCTGTTCAGTACATTGAACATGAAATGCGGACTGATCTGCGACCGCAGAAACGAAAGCTCCGATTTGAGCCGTTCGGTTTCCTGTTCTTTGCGTTCCTGTTCCTTACGCAGGTTGTCCATGAGCAGCCGGTAGCTGGTACTGATGGCCCACATCAACAGCACCGGCATATCAATCAGGTGCCACCGTATCGGAAAGTTCGGCGGATGCAAATCAAACGTGACCCGCAGAAAATAATGCAACGCACTGATCACAATGCCGGCCCCTAAAGCCAGAAAGAAATACAGAATGCCGCCATTACGGTATAAGAACCTGGGAATGAGAAAATAAGCATTTAGATAAAAAAACGGCAGTTGCAACAAAAAGATGGATACCAAAGGGGGCCAGACGTTCAAATCACTAGTGTTGGGAACAGGTGGTCGCAGGAAAACAACGATGGAGGCAAAAAGCAACCAGAAACCCATGTGTAACACCGTAGGTAGGAAAGTAGACCAATGCTTTTTTTGAAGATCCATCAGTTTGTTAACGGGAGGAGATTGTCTGATACAATACTAACGAAAATACTTATTCTATCTGACATTCGTATACCAAATGCCCAACTTTGCCGACCAAGCAACCAAATACACAGATTTGATAAATGAATAACCCCTTGGCTGATAGGCCAGCCAAGGGGTTTCCAAATAGTATATTCTTAAAAGCCAAAACCTCCCGGTTATTGTACGCCTGTGCCTGCGTAGGTGACATCAATGGTAGGTTGGGTGGCTCCTGATTCGGAGCTGTTTTCCTGGTGCCGCCACATTTCCTGAAACACCGGGCTGCTGGTGCGTAGTTTGTCAAACGTACCTTCGTCCACGATGCGACCTTGCTGCAATATATAAATGTAGTCAAACATGCGCAGCAGGTGCAGCCGGTGCAAGGATGAAATCACCGCTTTGTCGGAGAATTCCTTGAAAAGATTCTCGTAAATCGCAACCTCCGTTTTAGGATCTATGCTGCTGGTAGGTTCGTCGAGCAGCACCACATGACTGGTTTGGGCGGCCAGAATGCCCCGAGCCAGCGCCAGGCGTTGTTTTTGTCCGCCGGAAATATTGACGCCTTTTTCCTGGATCTCAGAGGCAAGTCCGTTTGGCAACTGCTTGGCCACTTTGTCAAAATGAGCTGCTTCGCATACCCGCCATACTTCCTGTTCGCTAAAAGGCAAGCCCAACGTGATGTTGTATTCGATGGTGCTTTCAAAGATTTCCGGCTCCTGCGGCAGTAACGTCATGGCATTGGTCAAGGCGCCCCATTCACTTTTTTCCTCTCCATCCACCATCAGTTGCAGGCCGGCTTCGGGTTGGTATAAGCCGCGCAATACTTTCAGCAAAGTACTTTTGCCACTGCCGCTTTCGCCGATGAACGCAATGCGCTGGCCCCGCCGGATTTTGAGCGTAATGTTCTGCAATTGCTGGGGCTTTTTATAATCGCTGAATGCGGAAACAGACTGATGCGAGAAGTTCAGATTGCGAATGGAAATGTTGTGCCAGTGTTCTTCCAGCGGTTCCTGTGCTTCGGGGCGGTGCTGCCCGGCGTAGGTTTCGCTGATGGAGCGGGCCGTTTGCACATCGGTATTGAACTGAATGATTTGTGTATACTGATACGCTACGTCGTGGAAAACGCTGGTAAACTGATTGACATAGCCCAGCAAGGTTACTAAACCACCCACCATAAACACTTTCCCTGGTTCCCAATTCTGGTACACAAACCCCACTGTAATAACGGCATACGTGATGGCCACCAGCATGTCAGCTGTGAACCACTTCCATTCGTTGATCCGAACCCGGCGACGCAGCGGAGGCAGGATGTCAGCAACTTTGCTGAGCAAGCCGGTTTCCATGCTTTTCTCCAGGCGCAATGTAATCACCGTAATGATATTGGACAGGCTGTCAAACAAGTTGGAAGAAACGGCATGCTCTTTTTCGTTTACCTCTTCCAGAGCTTTGATGAAAGGCTTGTCAAATTTGAAAATCACCCACACCGTCAGGGCGCCCAAGGCAATGCCGATGGTGCCAAACAGCGGTGAGAAATAGAGCATGGCAGCAAATGAGAAAACGAATTTGCAAAAAGCATTGAAATACTGAAAACCGCCATCAAAGAATTGCTTCAGCGCCTCGTATGCCTTGCGGATGCGATTGATGGTAGCACCACTATGGTGATCCTGGTGCCATTTTACGGGCAGGTGCAGCACCTGATGGTACATTTCCTGTAAGAAGTTGCGACTCAGGTTAAAGGCCAGTTCCCGTTCCATGATGCGGGCCGGGCCGTGCATGGCCCATTGGAGAAACTTCACGCCCAGGTAAACGGCCGCGTACAAGCCTGCGTAATGCAACACGCGGGAAGTATCGTTTTGAATTTTGTTGACAAACCAGCCAAACAGAATCGGGTTCAGGGCGGCCAGCAGGTTAGAACCAACAAAAAGGACATAAATACCGATAAAACGCTTTCGCTCCTGACGTGCATGACGCCAAGCTGTGCGAATCAAAGAAACGTAGGGATTCAAGTGGATTAGGAAAATTAAACGGCTGAAGAAATGAAAATCTTACTTCTGGTAGTGGTTGCTTGCAACTGCGAAATTTAACGCGGCGTTTCCGGGTTTTGTTGCAAGCAAAGATACTATTATTTGAAGGTTTTAATCCACTTCATGTGCGTTTTGTTTCACTTTTCAAAGAAAGAGTCCGGATGCTGTTTCTACGCAATAGCCGTCCGGAGGAAGTCATTAAGGGGTTTAAGTGCCCGGAAGGTGTCAATGCATTGAGTTACAAAGGCTTTTGAGCAAACCTGCTCATCTGTAACCGAACAGGATACAGTAAAGCTTTTGAGCTTAAGCCACTCAATATCAGCATGATCGGCCATGTAACCTTTTGGCGCAGTTTTTAGCTTTTCCTCTTCTGAAAAAGCCTTGAAATAGGTCTGAAACGCAGGAGCTTCCACAATTTTGTGAAGTTGGGTGCCGTTGTAATCAATCTCCTGGCGAATCTTCTTAAGGTCTTCGGCCGGAGGCATCCATAACCCGCCTGCCAGGAACGAGGCATTGGGTTCGAGGTGTATGTAGTAGCCAGGCGTAATCAGGTTTTTGTTGACATTGGCTATCCAGGCACCAAAATGCGTTTTGTAAGGATGTTTGTCTTTGGAAAACCGAACGTCGCGGTAAATCCGGAAAATGCAACTCTTGGGCTCCAGGCCTGCCACGCGCGGGTCGACAACCGCCATTTCGGGAAGGAATTGCTGCAGGAAGTCAATGAATTCCGCACGGCTCTTTTCATATTCTTCTTTGTGTTCCTGAAACCATTCGCGGGTGTTGTTGTCTTTAAGCTGGTCAAGGAAATTAAGAATCGTTTGCATGGTTGTATTTTCTGTGATTTTTCGTTTGGCAAAGGTAGGTTTTTGGCTTGTGAAAGGATACTATTTTGACATAAAAAATCGGGCAGATTATCGTTGAAATAATCTACCCGATTTTTTATGACGAACTCTATGCGAACGGATTTAAATGCGCGTAAAGCGCTTTTTCATGTTCATAAAGTAAGTTTCCAGCGTATGATACGAAAGCGAGGCCAGGCCTATGGTAACAGCAAAGGTAAGTGGCACGGTTACCAGACTTGCCAGCCAGGTATTGGTAGAAGCAAAGAGGTGACGTACAGTCTGAATGGCTATGATAATGGCAATGTTGTGATACATGTAAAGTCCATAGGAAATTTTGCCCAGATACGAAGGAATAGGGTGTTCCAGACTGAACAATCGGGTTGGATTGGCCGCCAAATTTAGAATGACGATGATAAAGAACAAGCCGTAAAATTCGCGACTCACCATCAGGCCCCGAAAAAACATGATGCTCAGAATAATGTAGGTAAAGATCTGGGTGCGTTTGTCAAAAACGATTTTTAAAACCTCGCTTTTCTGAAAGAAAAGCAGATAGGCACCCAGTCCGCCGATGGCCATGCAGCCAATCTGTAAGTCCTTGAAAAACTGATGCGTAACCCGCGCGGTCTCATACCAGTTGGGGTTTTCCCAATGCAGAGAATGTCCTAAGGTTACCATGGCATCGCTGACAAGGCCATTGGAGAGCAGCACCAGAAACACCACAATCACCAACAGTACTTCCACATAACGCTGGGTATTCTTAATAAGCAAAGGCCAGATCAGGTAAAACTGTTCTTCTACGCCAATAGACCAACCTTGGCCGGCGTAAGGCACAGTAGCAAAAGCAGCCGAGGCAACATTGGGCAATATGAGCAGATACAAAACGAGTTTGGCCGAATAGTGATCGGCCAGGGTTTCGGATAAGCCTGGAATATAAAAGAAGTCAAAGCGCGGCAGGACAAAAAACGACAGAACGACAATCAGGTAATAGAGCGGCCAGATGCGCAAAACCCGTCGGGTATAGAACTTGGACAGCGAAACCTGTCCGTACTTTTCTTTCTCGACCAGCAGCAGATACGTGATCAGAAAGCCGCTTAATACAAAAAACAGCGTTACGCCCAGATCTCCGATGGTGGCAATGAACAAACTGGTCGAAATGTTTTTCATGCCGAATTCGCCCTTCAGAATTTCAAGGTGCTGAATGATGACAAGTCCGGCAGCAATGAAACGTAATCCATTCAGATTGGGAAAGAAGACGCCGGTGTGGGTGGTGTTTTTGAGTGGGGTGGTCTGCGGTTTTTCAAGAATGGCTTCCATAGTATCAACTGTGATTGCTATTAATACTTTTTAGCCATGCACAGTAAACATCTGATTTACAATAAGTACTGGGATGTTTTTTTTGCAAACTGCAGCCGTGGAACTACTAATGAAAAAAATACTGGATTTATAAGAGAAAGCTATGATTTTAAGTGTTGAAAAGGCACGGAATTTGCTTTAGGAGAATACGTTTTTGCTCTCATTTTATCTCTCCTGAATGTATGCTGCTCTTTTACCGTGTCCTTATTGCATGCAGTTTGCTCGTATTTGTTGCAAGCTGCTCTCCTTACCATTTTTACACCCTTAAGAGTTACGATTTGCCTTCGGATGCGAAGGAACTGATGGCAGACAATGACTCATTGCAAATTACCTACGCACTGGTGTATCCGGTAGCAGAAGCCTCTATGGGTAGTCTTTTGATCAATGTCTATAATAAGTCGGAACAGCCTGTGTTTATTGACTGGAGCCAGTCGGCAGTCATATTGGGAAATACCACGCTGTATCCGTTTGATGTGACGGGCGTAGCCCAGACCATGGCCGGATCTCAGACCGGTAACACCCGGTTCATTCCTCCCCGTTCTTCTTTGCAAAGCATTCCGATCCCGATTCCGGTAGGTACCTATTCGGCAGAAGCCCGGCGTAAGTTCAAAAAGGAAATCGTGCAGACTCAGTTGGGCACTACCGCAATTCATTCGTTTCAGTTTACCCCCGAAGATTCACCAATCCGTTTCCGTAGTTACCTTACTTTTTACAGTGAAAAGGAGCCGAAGGCACCCACGCGTATGGAACATTCTTTCTGGGCATCGGAAGTGGTGACCTCCACAGATTACCGGCTATTTGAACATTTGTCTTCAAAACAGAAGTATACCTTCGATACCAATCCGAAAAACAAGTTGCGGAGGACCGGAATGTAGCGATTTCAGCTAAACAAAACCCCGACCTTGGGAGTCGGGGTTTTGTCTTTTTAAAAGATACTGTTTTTTTCAGGCTTCTATGGCTTCCACCTCGTTCCAGCGGCCATCTTCACGAATCAGTTCAATCAGTTCATCCAGGGCTTTATCGGAAGGAACGTTGCGTTTGACTACGTTTTGTCCGCGGTACAGTGTAATCTTACCCACTCCCGAACCCACGTAGCCATAATCGGCATCGGCCATTTCACCGGGACCGTTTACGATGCAGCCCATGATGCCGATTTTAAGCCCTTTCAGGTGATCGGTGCGTTTGCGAATCATCGCGGTAACATCCTGTAAATCAAACAAGGTTCGTCCGCAGCTTGGGCACGAAATATACTCGGTTTTGCTCATGCGGGTACGTGCCGCCTGCAAAATGCCAAACGCCGTCTGGTTCAGAAAGGCTAGTCTGGACAGGAGTTTTGGCTTTTCTGGGGATACTATTTTATCTCTACCCAACAAAATGCCGTCTCCAAAGCCATCAATCAGCAACCCACCCGCATCGGTAGAGGCATACAGCAATGTGTTTTCGTCAGTAACAGTTTCATCGTAATCGCGCCGGATCACTACCGGACAAGTGAATTTTTCTTCCAGTAAGAAGAAAAACAGCCGACGCAACGCCGCCATGGCGTGTTCGTTGGCAGTGCTGGCCCACAACACAACCGTTTTGTCGGTTTTGAGCATTTCGATAAATTCGGGTTGCCACTCTTTATAACTGAAAGTGACAAAGTTCATTTCGGGATGCTTTTCGGTGGCTTGCAGATAATCTGCTCCTTGAAACAATGGATAGGAAGTCTGCTTTTCGTTGTACACTTGCCAGGCCGAATGATCCAGGATTTGCCGGGAACCATTGGCAATCATGAATGGGACAGGCTGAAAACCGGCATAGATGTAGTCGGCGCCTAAGTCGTTCAGTTTCCATTTATCAAGCAGAGGCAAGTAGAAATGCCCAACCGATTTCAGGTCTTCCATCTGTACATCAGCTACTTTCGAAAAATCGGCAATGACGCGCGGCACATTTTGTCCGCCAAAGTTGGCAACTTCGTGTGTAGTCCGGCGATGGTATTGGTAAGGAGAGAAGGCCTCCCATCCCCCACAGGGGGAGTTATTATCAGTTCCCCCTTTGGGGATTAGGGGGCGAATTGGTTTGGCTTTTTCAGCACGATTTGTATAACGATCTATCAAGGCTTTGGCTACAGGGGCTTCAAACTCAGGGGCTTCGGTCAGCGAAACGCGAACAGTATCGCCGAGGCCATCTTCCAGCAGAGTGCCAATGCCAACGGCCGATTTGATGCGTCCGTCTTCGGCTTCACCAGCTTCGGTCACACCCAAATGCAGCGGATACGGTTTTAGTCCTTCTTCTGCCAGCTTCTGTACCAACAACCGATACGCCTGCACCATCACTTGCGTGTTCGACGCTTTCATCGAAATCACAATGTTGTAATAGTTCAGATCTTCGCAAATGCGTAGAAACTCCAGCGCCGATTCCACCATTCCCAGCGGTGTATCGCCATATCGACTCAGAATTCGGTCAGAAAGCGAACCGTGATTGGTGCCAATGCGCATGGCCGTGCCGTATTCCTTGCATATTTTAACCAGTGGTACAAACTTTTCCCGGATGCGTTCCAGCTCTGCCTGGTAGGTGGCATCCGTATAGCCAATCGTTTCAAACCGTTTCTTATCCGCATAATTGCCTGGGTTAATCCGCACTTTCTCGACCAGGCGTGCGGCAAGTTCGGCCGCATTGGGCGTAAAGTGAATGTCGGCAATCAGCGGAACTGAGTAGCCTCGCATGCGCAATTCACGCCGAATGTTTCCCAGATTTTCGGCTTCTTTGATGCTGGGTGCCGTAATCCGCACGTATTCACAACCCGATTCCACCATTCGGATCGTTTGCTCTACCGAACCCAGCGTATCCATGGTATCTACTGTCGTCATCGACTGCACCCGAATAGGGTAGTCGCTGCCCACGGGTATATCACCGATGTTAACAGTAATGGTTTTGCGACGTTTGTATTCCGTCAGCGATTCGCAATAATTGGGGTTGAGAATGATAGCGTTTTCCGAAGGGGTCATAAAAGCTGAATCGAATGTCTGATGCAAAAATACGGAGGTTTTTGTGTTTTTGCAGATACTATTTTGAAAACGAGAATAAGCGATAAAATGTTCGGTTCGTTGGAAGCAGGTTTTACAGTTTTTAGAGATACTATTTTATGAAATAGAACTTTTGTAAGATTATTTTTTGCTTTCCCTAGCGGAATGCCTATTTTTAGAAACCACTTCAATCTTTTCATCAGACATGTTGCGCAGTTATCCGGGCATTGCCTTGCTGGCAGGTATTTTTTTATTGTACGCCTGTTCTTCCGAATCTACTTCCTCATCCGAAACCCAATCCGGCAACGACTGGGGCGAATACCTGGGCAATGCCGCCAAGAGCCATTATTCTACGCTCAATCAAATTAATGCAGAAAATGTAAGCCAGTTGCAAGTAGCCTGGATGTATCAAGCAGGCGGTGCCGACACAGCTACCAACCTGACCCAAATCCAGTGCAACCCCATTATTGTCAACGGAGTTTTGTACGCTACATCGCCCAGGCTGGATGTATTTGCTTTGGAGGGAAACACAGGCAAAGAAATCTGGAAATTCAGTGCCTCTGATTTCTGGGGTGGCAAATATTCGTGGGCCGGAACCAACCGAGGCGTAACGCATTGGAAGTCGGACGCCGGAGATGACCAGCGAATTTTATTCTCGGCGGGTACATATCTGTTTGCTCTCGATGCTAAAACCGGAAAGCCGATCCAAAGTTTTGGCGACAGCGGCCGGGTTGACCTGCGCAAAGACCTGGATTATGAAAAGGAAGACTTTTTTATCGTTTCCAATACGCCGGGAATCGTTTACAAAGACCTGATCATCATGGGAATGCGTTTGTCGGAAACAGCCGATGCCGCACCCGGACACATACGCGCCTACAACGTGCGAACGGGCAAACGCGAATGGATTTTTCACACGATTCCGCATCCGGGCGAAGAAGGCTACGATACCTGGGAGGACAAAGAGTCCTGGAAAAAGACAGGAGGGGCAAACCCGTGGGCGGGCATGGCCATAGACCGGGAACGGGGCATTGTGTTTGTGCCTACGGGCTCAGCAGCTTTTGATTTTTACGGCGGCAACCGCAAAGGGGCCAATCTGTTTTCCAATTGTTTGCTCGCATTGGATGCCAATACGGGCAAGCGTTTGTGGCATTTTCAGACGGTTCACCACGATATCTGGGACCGGGATTTGCCGGCGCCGCCCAATCTGGTAACCATCACCAAAGATGGCAAAAAGATTGATGCAGTAGCGCAAGTGACCAAGTCGGGTTTTGTATTTTTATTCGACCGGGAAACCGGCAAACCCATCTATCCAATCGAAGAGCGGCCCGTACAGGCAACGAACTTGCCCGGCGAACAATCGTGGCCCACACAGCCCATCCCAACAAAACCGTTGCCCTTTGCCCGTCAGGCGTTTACCTTAGCAGATGTGAATCCCTATTCCTCGCAAAAAGATTCCATTGCGGCCAAACTGAAAACCGTAAAAACAGGCGAAAACTTCATTCCACCCAGCCGCGAGGGAACCGTTATTTTTCCGGGATTTGATGGCGGTGCCGAATGGGGTGGCGCGGCTATAGATGCTGATGGAATCATGTATGTCAATGCCAACGAAATGCCTTGGGTATTGCAAATGATAGACATTCCGCAAGTAGACAACACTGATCCGCACAGCCAGGCCAAGCAATTGTATGCCGTGAATTGCACAGCGTGTCACGGTGCCAAGCGGCAGGGCAATGGCGTGTATCCGTCGCTGATTGACGTGAAAAATCGTCGCACCGAGGCGTATGCTCTCAATCTCCTCAAAACCGGAAAGGGATTTATGCCTGCTTTTACAAACTTGAAGGAAGCCGACCGACAGGCGTTGGTCAATTTTCTGTTCGACAAAACGCCTGCCCAGAAAGAACCCGGCTCACAAGCCAACATGCGCGAAATGGGCATTCCATACACGATTACCGGCTACAACCGCTTTTTGGACAAGGACGGGTATCCGGCCATAAAGCCACCTTGGGGCACACTGAACGCCATTGATCTGAATACGGGCGAATACCTGTGGAAGATTCCTCTGGGTGAGTTTAAACAGTTGAAAGACAAAGCAATACCCACAACAGGAACCGAAAATTACGGCGGTCCGGTGGTGACTTCCAGCGGATTGCTTTTCATTGCCGCCACCAAAGACGAAAAACTGCGGGTTTTCGATAAAAAAACAGGAAAGCAACTTTGGGAAACGCAACTGCCCGCCGGTGGATACGCTACCCCGAGTACGTATGCCATCAACGGAAAGCAATATGTGGTGATTGCCTGTGGCGGTGGAAAAATGCGCACCAAATCGGCCGATGTGTATGTGGCCTTTGCCTTGCCTGACAAATAGCATCGTTGAAAAATCAAAAACCTGCCTGCTGATATGAAGAATCAAGTTCGATTGCTGTTTTGGGGATTGGTACTGGGTGTTCTCTGTTTTCCTGCCCATCTTTCTGCACAGCAGTTCTACTTGTTTGTGGGCACCTATACCGGGCCCGAAGGCGGCGATGGAATTTTTGTTTTTCGATTTGACGGCCGTACCGGAAAGCTTTCTCCGGTGAGTCGGGTACCTGATTTGGTCAATCCGTCATACCTGGCCATTGCTCCCGACGGTAACTTCCTGTACGCCTGCACAGGTAGCCGCATTCCCAATGGCGGTGGCGTGAGTAGTTTTCGGTTTGATAAAACCACCGGACAACTCACATTCGTAAACAAACAAGACAGCGGGGGCGACAATCCGGTGTATGTGTCGGTGCATCACAGTGGCAAATGGGTAATCAATGCCAACTATACCGGGGCCAGTTTGTCGGCGTTTCCCATACAGGCCGACGGCAGTCTGGCACCTGCGGCTCAGGTAATTAGCTATGCTGACAGCACCATTATCAACCACCGGGATGATAAGTCGCACATTCATTCGGCGGTGTTTTCGCCTTTGCAAGACTATGCCTTCTTTCCCGATTTGGGAGCGGATAAAATACGTATGTTTGCCTTTCAGCCGGAAAGCAAGCAACCGTTTTTACTACAACCCGCCGTACCAATGACGGCTGGAAGCGGGCCCCGGCATATTGCTTTTCATCCCAATCGGAAGTTTGCGTATTGCATTGAAGAATTTGGTGGTGCTGTAACGGCTTTTCAGTATACGCAAGGCAAGCTGGATTCCATTCAACGCATTTTTACGCACATTCCAGGACAGCCGCAACCGTATGCCAGCGCCGATATTCACATCTCGCCCGATGGGAAATTTTTGTACGCTTCAAACCGGGGAAAGGAAAATACCATTGCCGTTTTCCGAATCCACCCCAAAACCGGCTTGCTCACTTCAAGAGGCGTTGAATCGACATACGGCAAACACCCTCGTAATTTCATAATTGATCCCACCGGGCATTATGTGTTGGTGGGCAACATGGAAAGCAACACCCTTGTGGTGTTAAAACGAAATTTCAAAACCGGTTTTCTTTCCAAAACCGATGTGGAAGTCAGCGTCAAAGCACCTGCTTGTCTGAAGATGCTTCCCATTCAGGAAAGTGGACGCAAAAAATAGTATCTCCAAAAAAGTAAAAATCTCCCCTTGACAAAATTCTATTAAAAGTAAAGACTGAAAAATATTTTTTTCCTCTCTAAAGTCTTTGGCGTTGAGTGCGTTAATAGGTCATTCCTTATTCCAAAATATTTCACTGCCCTAAAATACGGGTTACTAAAAGCCTGCGTTCCCATCAAGAAATGTTCTGAAACGCTACAGCTGCGAAAACGATACATTTCCAAACACTCAACTCAAACAACAATGTGGTCAAAACTTTTGCAACGCTTCTTCAACATCAGTAAAGCCAAAGCCAACGATGCTCTTGACCAGCTGGAAGACCCTGTGCAGATGATTAAGCTGGCTACCGTAGAACTGGAACAGGCCATTGTGAAAGCCACGCAGGCGCTAGCTGTCGCAATGGCTAACCAGAAAAAACTTGCCAAAGATCACAATCAGTTTCAACTCGAAAGCCAAAGCTGGTACCAGAAAGCGGCGGCAGCTTTGCAATCGGGCAAGGAAGATTTGGCGCAAAAAGCTCTGACACAGAAGGCACTGGCCGATAAAAAGGAAGAAGAGTACAGATTATTGGCGGGTCATGCGGCACACGTGGTGGGCCAGTTGCAGGAGCAGCTCGATGATTACAAACTGAAGCTGGAAGAAGTAAAGACCAAGCAGTCGATTTATATTGCCAAGGCCGAAAATGCCAAAGCGCAGAAACAAATCGCCGAATCGCTGAATGGACTGAACGGTTCGGCACTGGCCAATATGGCAACTTACGAAAATCGCATCAACCAGATGGAGGCCGAAGCCGAAAGCCTGACCCAACTGAACAGCGACAAATCTCGGTTGGAAAAAGAGTTTACCACTCTGGAAAATGCCTGGAATGTGCAAACCGATATGGAAAAACTAAAAGCGGAACTGGCGGAGAAAAACCAACAGAAAGAGCAAAAGCAACTGTCGGATATCCAGCAGAAATTTGAAGACTTGAATAAAGGTACTCAAACGCATTCGCTTAAAGTTCAGGCTCCGGCCAAGGAAGATCTCAGCAAAAAGATGAATGATTTCTTCAATAAGAAATCGTAAGCGCATCTCTTCGTTTCACTCTCTGTAACAAGCTGAAATTCATTGAAAATTCTTTCTTTTCAGAAAGGACGGGGAGGTTTTTGCCTTTCAAAACATACTATTTTGAAAATAATCTAAATACAATACACTCATTCATTTCCAAACACACACTTTAAATAAAACAACTATGTCAATTAACCTGAAAAAAGGCGGTTCCATTAACCTGACCAAGCAAATGCCCAAACTCAACAAAGTAATGATTGGTTTGGGATGGGAAATGTCGTCGTACACCCTTGACCTGGATGCTTCGGTGTTTATGCTCGGAGCCAGCAACCGACTGATTTCGGAGGAGTACTTCGTGTTTTACAACAACCTCAAATCGCCCGATGGATCGGTGCAGCACCTGGGTGATAACCGAAGCGGCTCGGCCGATGACGACGACGAGGTGATTTTGGCAAACTTGGAAACCATACACCCATCGGCTCAGGATTTGGTCATTTGCGTCTCTATCCACGATGCCAATACGCGGAGACACAATTACGGGTTGTTAATTGATGCGTACATCCGGATTGTGGACGTGGACAACCAGAAAGAAATTGCCCGCTATGACCTGGATGCCAGCCACGCTACCGAAAATGCAGTCGTCTTTGGACGCATCCGCAAATCGGGTGACGAGTGGCACTTTCATGCGGCTTCGCAAGGTACACAAAACGAGTTGCAGGGGCTGGTAGACATGTTTGTGTAAGTTCAATTATCTATTGGCTATTAGTTTTTAGCGAACTGCGAAGAAAGATTCCGTAAAAATATAGGCGCTTCTCTACGGCGAAAAACCTGATCCCTAAATCCCTTCTCCTACAGAGAAGGGACTTTCAATTCGCGAATCTGAACACCCCTCTCAGAAGGAGAGGGGCTGGGGGTGAGGTTTTTCTTTGTTAACAAGCCACTTGAATTAAGTATAAAAACAGTCTTTTATCAATCGTCTCTTTATTGTTTCAAAATGATAAATCTGAAAAAAAATTCACAAATCTCGCTGGAAAAAAACGGGGAAGACTTTAAGCACATCTGCATCGGTCTGGACTGGGGAGTCATTCGCAAGCAAATGTTGTTCGGTTTGTTTAGCGAAACCGAAGCGGTGGATTTGGATGGGTCAGTGACACTGTTTGACGCCAAAAAGCGTGAAAAAGATACCATCTATTACCGCAATCTGGTTTCCAGAGACAAGGCCATTCGTCACAGCGGCGATGACCGGGTAGGGGATAAGTCGGCCGATAACAAGGACAACGAGATTATTTATATCAACCTTGAAAAGCTTGACTCAGAGGTGGATAGCATTGTGTTTTACCTGAATTCGTTTCAGCAGCACGACTTTGCCAGCATTCCTTATTCCAAAATCCGGATTCTGGAAGGGCAGCACCACAACCCAAATAAAGTGTTTGCCAGCTACGATTTGTCAAGTGACAATGCTTTCAAAGGATATACTTCGATGGTGATGGCCAGGCTGAATCGCACGGCAGGCAACCGCTGGACATTCACGGCCATTGGCGAACCGGTGGCGGCCAAAGACATTGCCGGAACCATAAAAGTGATTCGGGAAACGTATCTGTAAGCGAATTGCTTAACCCGTTATTTTCTACTCAGGGAATAGTCGTTGTGAACTATTCTCTGAGTTTTGTTTTTGTATATAGTTCAGGTTGGGCGATACTTGCCGAAGCGTAATGCGCAGCATTAGCCAGAAAAAGGGATGGCCTCTTTCTTTGGCGAGGGCGGGTTGGAATTTGTGGGTTGGAGCATTCAAAGAAAGTGCCCTTTTTTTGGTTACTTATTTTGGGCAAGCAAAAAAAGTAACAACAAGGTAGGTAGAAAAATGTTCTGGACTAAAAACAAGCTTAGTCTAACGCACAACTTGAATTAAATAGTATCTTTTGAAAACGAAAAACCCCATGCAATTAACGATTACAGGCTATTCCACTGCGCTTTTTTCGACCTGGTATTTTGTGGAAGAAATGGGCTTGCTGCTCGATGCGGGAGACGGCGTAACGTCTGGCCTGTTGCAGAAAAGCGGAAAAATCAAGCATGTTTTCATTTCTCACGCCGACCGTGACCATCTGACGGGACTGTTGCAGTTGAACCAGTTAAATGCCCGTCCGGGACTGCCCGTTATTTATTATCCCCGAGACAGCGGTTCGTTTCCTCGTTTGGAAGAGTTTTCGAAGAAGTTTGATCCGCATGTGTCGGGCACCGTTTGGCAGGCCATGACGGATAAAGAGGAAATCAATCTCAAAGATGATCTGATTTTGGTTCCTATTCGCAATGAGCATGTGCCCGTTGCCGAATCAATCCTGAAAAGTTTTAGTTGTCAGGTATTCCAAACCAAACGAAAGCTGAAGCCGGAATTTCAAAAGCTGTCAGGTGAGGATATTCGCCGTATTGTTGAAGAAAAGGGACGCGAATTTACCACCGAAGAAGTTCGCGTGCCCGTATTAAGCTATTCAGGCGATACGCCGGTAACCGATGCCAATCGGTGGAACCATTCCAACATTCTGATTCACGAGGCCACTTTTCTGAACGAAAAGGAAGGAATCCGGGAAAAAGCCCACGGCAACAAACACAGCACCTTGGAAGAAGTGATGGAGATGGTAAGCGGGATTTCCATCCAAAAATTGATTCTGGGGCATTTTTCGTCGCGGTATCCGCAAGAGCAGATTGAGCAGCGAATCAAAGAACTCTGCGAAAAATACGCAATCACGATTCCGGTGTATGGCGTATATCCCGGACAAATTTGCCGGGATATCCTTTCCACGCCACCCATCAATGGTTAGTTTGCTTTCTTCTGGTAGTGTTTCGGGTCCAGTGCAGGCTTGCTCCACTGCGTCAGAAACTCCATAACCTTGCCTTTGTCATAGCCGTCCTTCGATTCCAGATAGGCCGTGTTTTGGGTATGAATGCGTTCTCCTTTTTCGTTCAGAATGAGGAATACCGGAAATCCAAACCGTTGCGGATAGTTGAGTTTTTCGAGTAACGGAAGGTTCTGATTTTCAGGACTGTAGTTAACATGCGTAACCACATACGCCGCTTTGAACAGCGAGTCGACCTGTGGATCGGTTGTGCTGAACTTGTTAAATTTCAGGCACCAGGAGCACCAGTTGCCGCCAATCTGTACAAATACGTGTTTGCCTTCGGTCTGGGCTTTTTTCACCGCAGCCTGTATGTCTTGCTGGGCATTGGCTTCGGGATGATACAGTTTGGGTTTGTCCTGCGCCTGGGCAGGGGCAACGGTCAGCAGTAAAAGAAGTAAAAACGAGAATAGGATACTGTTTTTCATAGGTTTGTTGTTTGAAGAGAAAGACAGGGAAAAAGACAAAAATAGAAAAAGGATTGGGTGTTTCAAGAAACTCTACCGAGAGATAAGCAAACAAAAACCCCATAGATTCGTTGTTTTATAGGCAATTAATCGGGTTAAAATGTTTCCAAAGGTTTGTTTCCATGGGTAAAATTAGTTCCTTTGCATCCCTGACTTTTGTTTATACGTAAGAATCTACTGAAAATAACAGGATTGCCTCCTCTTCTTAGCTTTTGTCGAAACGAAGTCGCTTAGAGACACAAGGATAGAGGCACGGATTTTTCTGCTACTCATATCTGAGCATTATTATTCTTATATTTTTTTATTACATCCTAAAATTTATTTTTTCATGAAAATTGAGCCAAGAACCGTAGTGTCATTGACCTACGAACTATATGTAAATGACACTGAAGGTGGTGAAAAAGAGATGGTTGAGAAAGTGGAGTCAAACCAGCCACTGGTGTTTTTGTATGGAATTGGAAACATGCTCGAAAAATTCGAAAAGAATCTGGAAGGCATGCAAGCCGGTGATGCATTCTCATTCTCATTAACACCTACCGAAGGTTACGGAGAATTAGATGAGGAGGCTGTTGTACGCCTGCCGATCCATATATTTGAAGTAGAAGGCAAGCTGGACACCGAAATGGTAAAAGAAGGCAACATGTTACCCATGATGGACCAGGAAGGAAATCACATGCAAGGCCGGGTGCTGGAAGTAAACGATGATTCAATACTGATGGATTTTAACCATCCGCTGGCAGGAATGAATATGTATTTCAGTGGCAAAGTATTGAATGTGCGTGAAGCCACACTAGAGGAATTAACTCACAAGCATGTACACGGACCGGGCGGACATCAGCACTAAGAATACTGGGTTTTTCCATTTGGAAAGATACTATTTTCACAAAGGACATCTGTTGCAGATGTCCTTTTGTGCTTTTATGGATTTATCTTTCGGAAGAACATATTACCAAATTTTTCCGAGTGTAAGACGTAATAGAATCGATCATGTGATCGATAAAGAGTTGGTTTGTTTTTAATTACATGATAAACAGAACCTGTGTCTGCAATAGACCATAAATCTGGAGGTCCTGCTGAATAATTAATTTTGTGTTTATAGATTTGCGCAGTCTTTCCTGTTTTATCCAGTACGGACAATTGCAGACTATCCGACTGATTGATGGAAAAATAATAATGCGCATACTGCCATCGTGCATTATTACCCCGATAAAAGGTAGTATCTATTTTATATTCTCCGATTATATCTTGCTTGGTGAGCTTAAGAGGAGTTCTTATCCGTTGTAAAAAGCCTCCAACGCCGTACTTCAAAAAGAAAAATAAACCTATAAAAGCGATGATACTCAATGGTAGCAGTTTAATTATCTTTTTCATAGGAATTACCAGCGAATCAAAGCGGACGCCCAGGTAAATCCGCTGCCAAAGGCGGCCAGGCATACCAATTGCCCCGGTTGGATGCGTCCTTCGGCCCAGGCTTCGCTCATGGCAATCGGTATGGAAGCGGCCGTCGTGTTGCCGTATTTGTGAATGTTACTCACCACCTTCTCTTCCGGAATGCCCAATTGGTCGCCTACATAACGGGTAATACGCAAATTGGCCTGATGCGGAATGAGTAGATCAATATCCTGAGTGGTGAAGTTGTTTTTGTCCAGTGCTTCTTTAATAACTTCCGGAAAACGGACCACCGCGTGCTTGAACACATTCTGTCCGTTCATAATCACATCCGTTCCGCCTTCGTCAATCATCTCGTGCGTGAGCCAGCGGCCCGGACGACTGCCTCCCGGATCTTTGACAATCAGTTCTTCGGCAAACCGGCCATCGGCGTGCAAGTGTGTCGACAAAATGCTGTGTTCCGCATCATCGGTTGCTTTTAGCACCACAGCTCCGGCTCCATCCCCAAAAATGACGGCAATGCCACGTCCTTTGGTGCTCATATCCAGAAAGGTCGATTGGATCTCGGAACCCACAACCAGTATGTTCTTGTACGTGCCTGCCTTTATGAACTGATCGGCAATGGAAAGCGCATAGATAAATCCCGAGCACTGGTTGCGGATGTCCAGTGCCCCAATGCCCGGCACATCCAGTTCGCGCTGCAGCAACACCCCGCAACCCGGAAAGTAATAGTCGGAAGTGATCGTGGCAAAGACAATAAACTCAATGTCAGAAGCTTGCATGTTGGCGCGTTCCAAGGCTTGCCGCGATGCGTGAGCGGCCATGCTGGTCACGGTATCGGTGCCTGGCGTAAAAAAGCGACGTTCCTGAATACCGGTACGTTCCTGAATCCAGGCATCGCTGGTATCCATTATTTTTTCCAGATCGTGGTTGGTCACTACTTTTTCGGGAACGTAATGGCCCACGCCTGCTAGCTGAGAATAAGACATTTGGTTGGGTTGGGGTTCTATCGTAAACTATTGAGCAAAAATACGCAAAATCCATTACCAATGGACTGGAATGAAGCGGAGGTTTTTGTGTTTTTAAGGATACTATTTTTCGTTCCTGTTTCCATACAACGCCCAAACCAATCCGTTTTATATTCGTCGCCTGAGCAAATAGTCCTTATTTTTGAAAAAGAATCTTTTGCCTGTAACTTTTCAGCCACAAGTCGGTCTTACGAACAAACAGACAGAAAGGAACTTACTTCCGAATGATTTCAATCCAGGAATATAACCAGGCGGTCAAAGAACATACCCGCAGCATTTTCCGGTTTTTGCACAAGTCTCTCAAAGATACGGAGGCCGTGAACGATCTTGTGCAGGATTGTTTTCTGAAACTTTGGCAGAATCGGGAAAAGGTGCAGCCGCAGAAGATCAAATCTTGGTTGTTTTCGGTGGCCTATCATGCCCTGATTGATTACCTGAACCAACGTTCACGGCAAGTGAAACTCGATGGAGATACGCAAATCCCAGTTGTATTGCCAGACACGCAATTTGATACCAAGGCGATACTGGATCGGGCTCTGAACGATCTGCCGCCGCTGCAGAAATCCATTCTGTTACTTAGAGATCTGGAGGGGTACGACTACCGGGAAATTGGCGAAATACTGGAGCTGAACGAATCGCAGGTAAAAGTGTACCTGTTTCGGGCCCGGCAAAAAGTAAAAGAGTATATCAAAGAACTGACTCACGTATTATGAAACCCGCACCGCAGGAAAATTGGGAGAATGACCGCGACTGGATGCTGTTTCAGTACGTGGAAGGCGAACTAACCGCTGAACAGGCACAAAATCTGGAACAAAAACTTGCCACAGATGCCGCTTTGCAAGATGAACTGGCTGCCTGGCAGGAGGCCTTTGTGAAAGAGGATGATTACGAAACCTATGCCCTGGAGGCCACGCTGCTAAAGCCCCAAACCAATTTTTGGCACTATTTCCGTACCTATTCGTGGCTGGTGTTGGTATTGCTGGTATCGCCGGGCCTGTATAGGCTGCAAACTCCTTCTTCACCAGGTGCTGGTGCGACCGAAATGGAGACTTCTACTACAACTATGCCTACTTCTAAATCCGTTTCCTTGTCGGATATTTCTACCCAAACCTATGCAGATGTGCAAAGGAAGAAGAGGCCTAGCTCACCCGAAGCCGCGTCCAAAAATAGTATCGAAAGAAAGGAGAAAACCCCTGTTGACTTGGGTCTGGTAGTGCAGCTTGATGAAGAAATGCCAAAAGGAACCGTCGTTTCAGACACGCAAAATTCGCTGGAGCTTACGCCGGGAAAACCGCACACGCTTCCAAAAAAAGAACTTCCTGTGCCTAACAAAATCTCACGCCAGCAACAGCGGCAGATTATCCGCATGAAAGAAAAATCCCGGCAGCAACGCCAGGCCAACGAATTCATGAAAGGCAATGAGCCCTATGTGGTACCACTCAATTCCACTAATTTCTAAACACGATGAAACACTTTGTTTTCAAAGCCAGCCTGGTCTGGATGGGAATCCTATTGTCTATAGTTTCCCATGGACAAAATAGCGATATTCCCTTAGGAGCATTGCCTATGGAATTTAACAGTTCGTTTGCTGGTGAAGCAGACGGACCGAGAATCAGCAGCAATGTGAGATTACGTAGTCCGGTGGTTTCGCCCGGAGTTGTGGGACAAGGTTCTTATAATTCGGGCTGGTGGTTAAATACAAATACTTCGTATGATCAATTCATTTCCAAAATTCGCAGTGGTGTGGGAATTACTTCCTCTTATGCAACCGTACTTAATGGTTTTATGAATGGCGAGTATTCTTATAATTTTTATGGACTGGGAATTGCCATAGCTCCCAAGTTTTCACTGAAAGGGAAATACACCTTATCTCCTTCCGTAGATATTTTGTATAACCAAAGTCGGACTACTTATGACAATTGGGCAGATACTAACGAAAAACAGATTGTAAATGGTAACTTTTTACAAAGCAGAGTCGGATTACTGTTTAATACACAAAAGTGGTATGTGGGATATTCTATTTATTTAGTTAGGCAAAGTAAAGTGCGTTACAGAATTAGTACTCCTGTAAGCTCCTACAACCCCTTGTTTAATTCATACTGGCAACTGGGATATACATTTCAACGAAATTCCGAATCTAAATTCTCATTTACACCGCAACTTGTGTTTCGTACCGGGTACGATTATACAGAGGTATTCCGCTATTTTCGATTTTATTTACTCAATTTTACGTTTCGGTATCAAAAATTTATTTGGGGGCTAAACAGTGCTGGATATCATATTGGTTTTCAGAATAAACAAATGCGGATTTTTCTAACAAGCTTAATTAAAAACGTTTCGTCCGACCCTCCTTATATAGGTAATCTATCCTTCCGCTACACCTTCAAAACGCAGAGATAAGGGAGGTTTTCGCTTTTGCGCAGATACTATTTTCTGTCCGTTATTTCGGGAATCGCAATGAGTACATGCGTATGCAAGGCTTGCTTGCGGGTGTGGTGGTTGATAAACTCCGGGGTGAGGGTAGTCACATGAAATTCGTCAAACGATTGGATGATCGTAAACGGAATGCGGGCTTCGGTCAGGTCGGTTAACTTGTCGGAAGAAGTGTAAACGATCTGCGGTTTTTGCTGAAGCGCCGCTTGCAATTCGGGCAAGGTAAAATACCACTTGACGGGCTGTTGAGCATAAAAATCATAACTCAACGTGCGAAGGTCGCCATACACAGCCGTTGGTTGGCCGGGATAATAGTCATTTGCGTAAAATGCCGCCTGGCTCGACGACTGGTACGTGAGCAGATTGGGATAAAAATTCAGGTTCAGGTAAAAGGCAAACAACAAAAACGCCAGACAGGTGAAGTAAAACGTACGTACCCATTCGGCCAGCGAACTTTGCCAAACCGCCACGCAAAGAATCAGCAAACCGACCAGTACCAGCCAGAAAGTTATGGAAAGATCCGAAGGCCGGAAAAAAGAATGCAAGGCACCTAGGGCCGCCAAAAGAACGCCGATGGTAAAATACTGGGCTATAGTGTAAAACCGCAGACCTTTCCCTGAATTCCCAATGCCTGCAATGGCCTGAGCCGTCAGAATGGCCAGAAACGGAAACACAATGTTGGTGTAGTGAGGAAGCTGAAATTTGGACAGCGAAAACATCAGAATAGGCAGCACCGCCCCGCCCAGGGTATAGAATTCCTGCTTTGGATTGTATTTCCGAATGGCACGGCCAACGACCTGAAAGAAAGCATAATACATCAGCAAACTCCATGGTATAAACGCCCACAGCAGGGTATGCAGGAAAAAGAACGGGTCACCTTCGCCTTTGATGGGCCCCGTATTGAAGAAACGTCCAAACTGACTATCCCAGAAAAAGAACCGGATGCCCGATACGTTTGTCTGGTCAAACACCACCTTTTCCGGATGGCTGTCAAACTGATGGTAAAGGCTGTAGAGTTCAGGCGTGGTGAAAACCAATGTGACAGCAGCTACCAGCAGCCATTTCCAATGAAGCATCTGCGACCATTGCTTTTTGATGGCCAGTTCTGCAAAAATAGCTCCGCCAATGGGTACAATCGTAAACAATCCTTTGGTCATCAGGGCACAAGCCGCAAACAACGAACCCCACAGCACATCTTGCCAGGCAAACCGGTGTTGCAATCGATACAAATGATATGTCGCTGCAATGGTCAGTCCGGTCAGGTAAGGCTCGGCCCGCACGTCACTGTTGGACATCACCAAATGCAGCGCCGTTAGTAAAATCAGTACCGAAAGCTGGGCGACGGTGGTGTTGTACAATTCTCTGGCAAAGCGATAGGTATAAATGGCCGCTAAGCCGATGAATAGCAAGGCCGGAAGTTTATAAGCCACACTGTTGATACCCAGTAACTTGAAACTAAAAGCCGTAATCCAGAACGGAAAATGAGGCTTGTCGAGCCAATCTTTGTCGTACAGGTACAAGTCCCAGTAGTTGCCCGTCTGCACCATGTTTTTGGATAGGATGGCATAGACCGACGCATCGGGTTCCATCAGGTGAATGGGCAACCCGGCGACGTAGAGAAATCCGGCCAATGCGCACAAAATGAAAAACAAGTGCTGAGCAATCCAATCGGCCCAGTTGGTATTCAGTGAAGGAAGCAAGGGCGTGTCTGGCGAGGCGGTTGACGACATACGGGGTTTTTGCCTTTTAAAAGATACTATTTCTGTCTTCTGAGAAGAGCGAAACAGCTGAAAAATGGGTTAGATGGATTGCGTTATATCTTTTCTCTGCGTTGTCTATAACGTAACCGGAAACGCCGTATGTACAAAGGCATCAATGCGTTGCTTCACCATGTCGGTGCTGATGCCTGTAATGCAAGGCCTTGTGACACAGGTGGTTTTGCGGTGATTCGCGGCACTTACACACGGCGAGCAGGGCAGCCCCAGGTAAATGGGTTCGGCATTGCCGCCTAAGGGCAGATACAGATTAGGAGTTTCAGGACCGAAAATGACAAACGTTTTCAAGTTGGTCACTGACGCAAAATGGGCCGGACCGGAATCGTTGGTAAGCATCAGCGAGGAAATGCTGTACAGCGGAACTAGCTCTTCAAACTGAAACAGCCCGGCGGTGTTGAAGCAAAGCGGATGATTGATCTGATCGACTACGTTTTTGACATACTCGAATTCAGCGGGAGCTCCCGTTGCCAGAATAATCCAATCGGAATTTTCGCGCAGAAAGTCGCGTCCTATTTCCGCAAAACGTTCGGGAAGCCACTTCCGTTGCGGCAACAGGTCAGAGGCGTTGACATTGAGCAGAAAAATATTCTGACCGGCATAGTCGGGAAACAATTTCTGGATTTTGTTGCGAACGGCCTGCTGGTCTGCCGAAGGAATAACCGCTTTTTCCAGCACAATGCTTTGTGAAGGGATGGCATGTGTTGGGTAAGGTGTATCGTGAAAGCCCAGTGCCGTATTGATCAGCGACATGAAGTTGACTGAAATATGCACGTGGGCATTGTACCGGACCGGATAGTTGATGATATGCCCCCGGTACAGGCCTTCATCGTGCACGCTGCCAAAACCAATGCGGGAACTGGCCCCGCTCAATGCGGTGAGCATGGCCGTAAACC
Organism: uncultured Sphingobacteriales bacterium; assembly: GCA_963520985.1. GTDB lineage: Bacteria > Bacteroidota > Bacteroidia > Cytophagales > 172606-1 > Xanthocytophaga. Next base: position 247,898 of record CAUQTA010000005.1, on the reverse strand, counting down.
GGGAAAAAAGCTCCAAGTCAATCACTGTGGTAATGTGTTTGCGGCGACACCAGAAAATGAACCGGATTACATCCACCACCAGCACGGCTATATTCTCAGAACGCATCCCGAAAATATTATCATTGGGAACGGTTTTGAGCAAATCCAGGCTCTTTTTGTTGGATTTGAAAATGGCGAAAAGCAACTCGGCATTGCTTTCTTTGGCCAGCCGACGCATCGCCGGATCTACTATGATGGCACTGCCCATCTCTGAAAGTTCGATAAACAGCGTATTCTTCAGATTGGGACTCTTGGACTTTCGGCGGAAAGGAGAAATAAGGAAAAGAACAATGGAAAAAAGAAAAGTCAACGGTATGCCCGCAAACTTATCGATGGTTCGCATGGAATCTGGTTTCATAACGGCAGGTAGCTACTCAGAACGGTATTTAAAGCGGTAAAACAGGGGTATAACAAAGTACGAGACAAAATCGTTGGTGAATAGCTGTTTTTTTAGTGAGGCAAAAGTACAAATACAAATTTAGAATACAGCATCATCGGCAGAGTTTACACGTTCAATTGCTTGGTACGTAGACGAAGTTCCGGATGTCTTTATTGTGAATTTGGCGAATATTCATCTCGCTGAGACAGGGAAAGGCAGGAAGAGGAAAAGGACGCTGATTTACAGTAATTGTTTAAAAATGATCAAGCGGGTATGTTTTACTTTTTTTTAACGTACTATTTTTGTCTGGCTTATTCTTTGTCCTTCCATAGGAATCTCCGCATAAAGACAGCGTTTTGGATTTTTAAACAAGCTCTTTCTTACGGAAAGTTGATACAATGCAGCAAGACCATCCCTGCCGGATCTGGCAAAAAAAGGCGGGTTTTATCTTTGTTCGGGATACTATTTGGAGTCAGTGACTACGCAGTGGCAGAGTGTGTCTCCGCAGAATCGATGTAAATCGTTTTTCCTTCCATTGGTGGAAGTGTGATGTGCACGTTGGTCCACTGGTTTTCTTCGCTTTCCACTTTTATTTTTCCGTTGAGTTTCTCAATGGCTTTCTGTACTACGTATAAACCCAGACCGTTTCCTTTGGATACTTCAGAACCGCGGTAAAAAAGATGGAAGATTTCGGGTAACATGCTTTGCGGAATGCCGATGCCGTTATCAAAAAGCTCAATGCCAATGGAGTTGCCTAGTTGCTTGATCGTCAGGCGGACACTGGGGTGCCGATCGGTGGCACGGGAGTGAAAAATGACCGAATTGGCAATCAGGTTTTTAAGGACAAAGCTGATGAGTTGAGGCTCGGAAATCAACTGGATTCCGCTGTCAATCTGAATGTCGAAGTTGATTTTGGATGCAAAGGTACTCACTACCGAGGACTGCTGAATCTGGCTGATGATGTCTTCAAAGTTGATTTCACAGCAGGCATATTCCTCGTGATTGATGGTGTTGATCATCGAGAATTTTTCCAGCATGCTGTCCATATTGACAGCCGTATCGTTGATTTTTTCAAAAAGCATGCGGGCGGCATCTTCCGTAAAGCCCAGCTTGGATACTTCCACCAGGCCCATCAGGGTTGTAATCGGACGGCGCAAATCGTGTGAGGCACGGTACAAAAACATGTCCAGTTCCCGGTTTACTTTGCTGAGTTTCAGCGTGCGTTCTTCAACAATGCTTTCCAGATTTGAATTTATGACCCGTAGTTCCTCATTTGCCTGATGCACCTGATCCTGAATCTGCATCAATTCGATGCTTTTCTTTCCAATCTCCAGATGCATGTTTTTCCGAAGCTGTTTGCGGTTTTGCAAGACGGCAAGAGTAATCAGAAGAAGTACAAGACTTAGCAATACCAGCAGCGTTATATAAAGTTGCTGTGTTTGATTCACAGATTGAAGTGTAGCCATTTCTTCAAGTTCTGCTTTGTCTAATCGGGATGCAGCTTGGCTTTCTGCGGGAACAGCAAGCAAAAGTGCATACAACAAAAAATAACCAAAAAACGCCGGGTATAAATGTTTCATAGGCAACGCATTAGCAAATTCAGAACCATCAACAGATGCTTTACCATCGTTCGGGATGTCAAATATGCAGTATTTATACATTTATTAAAAAACGTAGGTTATCCCATGCATGTATGTTTGACTTGGGTTTAAAGGAAAAGAATCCCAGAGGAAGCCAAAGATGTTTTTTTTGCCCGAAAAGTCACACGTTTCATACACAGATATGTTTACCTTTTGTTCAATCTTTTCTTGATTTAATGTATTACCTGATGTGCTTAAATTTGCTTTCTGATAATCAGTGGTTTACATGTTGAAGTGAGTATGTTTACTCAAGTCGTTCTTTTTTATATGATTGATAATCAGCGGCCTATTAGACTTCAAAGGGGATCGCCACTCAGATAAAATTGTTGCATTTTTTCACACTTTTGTTGATAGGATTCCTTTGACAGTAAAGGTCTTTTGTGTGATTTTTAGTTTTTCATTACTTGCAAAAAAAAAATCAATCTATGTGCTACAGAAGGATATTAGTGAGTGAAATCTCCATCGTGTAATTACCCGCATCAAACTTAAAAGAGAGCTTTAGCATCACTTGTTATAGAAGAGAGTAAAGGTTGCCAATGACGCTAAAATAGTATCTTTTTATGCATCAAAACCTGCCCTGTATCAACTAATTGGTGGATTGCCAGGGCAGTTTTTTACCAGGACAAAAAAATCCCCTGCAAGTAGTTGGCTTGCAGGGGAAAACATATTCTTCAAAATCAGTTGTTCCAAAGGTACGAATTCACTTCCGACAAGGGCAGGTTCCAGGCATCGGCTACACCTTTGTAAACGATGTCGCCCTGAACCACGTTGAGGCCCAGCAATAACTCGGCATTTTCACGACAAGCCTTCTGCCATCCTTTGTTAGCCAACTGAATGGCGTAGGGGAGAGTGGCATTGGTAAGGGCTAGTGTAGATGTATAAGGAACGGCACCCGGCATGTTTGCTACGCAGTAGTGCACCACATCGTCAATGATATACACCGGATCGGCGTGCGTAGTTGGCTTACTGGTTTCGAAACAGCCGCCCTGGTCAATGGCAACATCCACCATAACCGTACCGGGTTTCATGGTTTTGAGCATGTCGCGGGTGATGAGGCGCGGAGCCTTGGCACCCGGAATCAGTACGCCACCAATGATCAGGTCGGCACTGGTGATCATTTCCCGGATATTGTACTCGTTCGACATCAGCGTGTCCACGTTGGTGGGCATAATGTCTTCCAGGTAACGCATCCGGGGCAGGCTTACGTCCATAATGGTAACGTTGGCACCCAAGCCTGCAGCCATTTTGGCTGCTTGTGTTCCTACAATACCACCGCCTAATACCAGTACATTGGCGGGTTTTACCCCAGCTACACCGCCCAGCAAAATGCCCCGGCCCTTGTAGGTTTTTTCGAGGTACTTGGCTCCGGCCTGAATCGACATCCGTCCGGCTACTTCAGACATGGGAACCAGCAACGGCAGGCTGCGGTCCGACTTCTCTACTGTCTCATAAGCTAGGCAGATTGCCTTGCTTTTGATCATTGCGTGGGTTAGCTCTTCGGAAGAGGCAAAGTGGAAATAGGTGAATACCAGTTGATTTTCCTTGATCAATCCGTATTCGGAAGCAATAGGTTCTTTCACTTTTACCACCATATCGGCAATGTTGTAGGTCGCCTCAATGGTAGGCAGCATTTCGGCTCCGGCTTGTGTATAGCTTTCATCCGGAAAGCCGCTTCCTTCTCCGGCTCCGGTTTGTACATACACCTGATGGCCGTGTTTCTTTAACTCCGCAACACCGGCAGGCGTTAGCGCTACCCGGTTTTCGTTGGTTTTGATCTCTTTTGGAACTCCGATTATCATAAAATACAGGCGGAAATTTTGTTGATGAAAAGCAAATTTTGAGATTACAGGGTTGCGTAATAAATAATTTCCTTACGCCGCAAATTAGAACAATGCCCGAGGTTTTGATTCTTTAAAATATACTATTTTTTAGATTTAACTGCAATAAGCCAATAAAGTCAAGCCAGGCTAACGAAGATATAACTATGTTTGCCAAACAGACTGCCTGTTATCGGCAACATTTTATTGGTACAAATACCCTTTTAAAAAAAAATAACTTCGGAGCAAAGTGCTCCGAAGTATTGTTTCTAGTCTGTTGATAAAAAAGTTTGTTGACGAAGTATTGGTGTTTTTTATAAAGACAAAGCTAGCCAACCTGGTAATTATTTCCAAGTTTTATTTTTGAATTGGTAAATAAATCTGCTTAAATTTGAATATGTAGATAAAATTAACTTTAATCTCTTTTTAATATCCTCTTTACAGAAAAATTTTCTACTGACACATGCAACTACTCGACGAACTGGATCTGACCATACTGCGGATGCTGCAACAAAATGCGCATTTTACCAACAAGGAAATTGCGGCTAAGCTAGGCATGACCATTACACCTGTGTATGAGCGAATCAAACGGCTTGAAAGCCAGGGCTACATTAAGCAGTATATTACAATTCTGGACAAGGAGAAAATAGGCAAGGCGCTGACTTCCTTTTGCAGTGTGTCTTTAAGGCATCATACTCGCGAAAACGTAGAGCAGTTTGAACGCGAAATCCAACAGTTTACGGAAGTGCAGGAGTGCTACCATGTGGCTGGTGCCTCCGATTTCCTGCTGAAAATCATCGTTAAAAACATGGGCGAATACCATGATTTTGTACGGAACAAGCTATCCACCATCGAAAACATTGGCAGCCTGAACAGTTCGTTTGTGCTCAACGAAATCAAATATACACTGGCCTATCATATATAGGTGAAGAACTGTATCGCATTCCTTGGCTCTTTTTAACGGCTGGTCAGGTGCAAAATCGGAAAGAATTAGGTGGTGGATAGAAAAATATTTTTTTAACTAATTTATTTTCATCATTAACTTTTGCCAATCATTGGAAATAGCAAAAACCGTTTATATTTGTTGAAAAAATATTTTTTTTCACTATGCTAGATCCCAAAGAATCGGTTGTTGAAATCAAAAAAAGCCGGTTAAAGCACCAGTTGTTACGCGAACTCTACATTGGCGGCCCAAGTACCATTATCAAAATCAGTAAGATTATTCATTCCAGCCCGCCATCTACGGCATTGCTAATCAGTGAGTTGACAGAAGAAGGGTGGATCATGGAGGTGGGCGTGGGGTCGTCCAAGTCGGGACGCAAACCGGTTTTATACGGTCTTAATTCTTCTCATGGTTTTGTGGCAACCTGGAGCCTGAGCAAAGTGAAAAGCACATTGGTATTGTATAACCTGAACCACGAGATATACGCTTCCAAAGACTACTTTATTAAAATAGATGATACGGCCTATGCTTCTTTCATCGCAGAAAAGACGAAAACCTTTTTAAAGGAATCGTCCATTGGCCTGAATCGGATCATCGGGATCGGGATCAGTATGCCCGGCCTGATCGATAAAAAGACTGGTTACAACTACACGCACCGCACCAAGGAAAATAAACCATTGAATGCGGTATTGGAGCAATACCTGAATATTCCGGCCTTCACACTAAACGATGCCAAAGCCATTGCCTTTGGCGAAAAACGATTTGGATTAGCCAAGGAATACAACGATGTGTTGGCTATCAACATTGATTGGGGTGTGGGACTGGGAATTTTGCTGGGAGGCGAAGTGTTTAACGGAACTGCCGGATTTGCGGGCGAACTGGGCCACATTCAGGTAAAACCCCAAGGCGAATTGTGTTCGTGTGGCAAAACGGGGTGTCTGGAAACGGTGACCACCACCGAAGTGTTGATTCGCCGGGTCAAAGAAGAAATTGCCAAAGGCCGGGTTTCCAAGATATCCCAACTGGCCAATGGCGACGCGCAAGCCATTACCGAAGATCTGATCATTGCGGCTACGCACCAGGGCGATGAACTGTGCATTGATCTGTTTCAGGAAATTGGAACTGAACTGGGCAAAGCGTTGTCTAGCGCGGTGCATCTGTTCAATCCCGAATTGATTATTGTAGACGGCTTGCTGGCTCGGGCCGATAAGTTTATCACCATTCCCATCGAGCAAGCCATTAACAAATACTGCCTGGCCGAGTTTCGGGACAACCTGAAAATCAAGACATCGAGGTTGCGCGAATCGGCGGCTACCTTTGGCATGTATGCGTATGTGATGGAACATATCTTTGAAGCAGGCGTTTAGCATAGTCAGCTTGCTATAAAAATAGTATCTTCCAAAACCGAAAAACCTGCTTGTTCTACCTGTAATTATAAGCAGGTTATTTATTTTTACCGGTTGCCTAAAGAATCTTCCTTTGCGCATTTGTTTTTGAAAAAGACTGCTATTTTTGAGACGGGCTTCTGATAGGGGCACCGTTTTTTATTTTTTAAACGGAGTTATCATTCACTTCATTCACAATGCTATGCACTATTTCGATTCGATCGTAAGTACCATCGGCGATACTCCGCTGGTCAAACTCAATAAAGTAACCAAAGGCATCAAAGGAACCATACTGGCTAAGGTAGAATACTTTAATCCGGGCAATTCCGTGAAAGACCGCATTGGGATCAAGATGGTGGAGGATGCTGAAAAAGCGGGAATTCTGAAACCGGGCGGCACCATCATAGAAGGCACTTCCGGAAATACGGGAATGGGCCTGGCACTAGCTGCTATTGCCAAAGGCTACAAATGTATTTTCACCATGGCCGATAAGCAGTCACAGGAAAAAATCAACATTCTGCGGGCCGTGGGGGCAGAAGTAATCGTGTGCCCGACCAATGTTTCGCCGGAAGATCCGCGAAGCTATTATTCAGTAGCTCGCCGGTTAAATTCTGAAATTCCGAATTCGATCTATCCTAACCAATACGATAATCTTTCCAACGCAGCGGCGCATTACGAAACCACTGGGCCGGAAATCTGGAAACAGACTCAAGGCAAAATAACGCATTATGCCTGCGGTGTGGGTACTGGAGGGACCCTTTGCGGCGCGGGAAAATACCTGAAAGAGCAAAAGCCGGAAGTGATTACCGTAGGCATTGATACGTATGGTTCGGTGTTTAAAAAATACAAGGAAACGGGCATTTTTGACGAAAACGAAATCTATCCCTATCTCACCGAGGGCATTGGAGAAGACATTTTGCCGAAAAACGTTGATTTTAGCCTGATTGATCATTTTGAAAAAGTAACCGATAAGGATGCGGCCATTATGGCTCGGCGACTGGCGCGCGAAGAAGGTCTGTTTGTGGGTTGGTCGTGCGGATCAGCGGTGTTTGGGGCGTTGGAGTATGCCCGCGAAAACCTGAAGGAAGACGATGTGATGGTGATTATCTTGCCGGATCACGGCACGCGTTACCTCAACAAGATTTACAACGATACCTGGATGAAAGACCACGGTTTCCTGGAAGCCCGCGACTACGCGACGGCCCGTGACATTGTGCAGGCTCGTCCGTCAACTGAAAAACTACTGACAGTCACAACCGACATGAAAGTAAACGACGCCGTACGGCTACTGACCCGGGAAGGCATTTCGCAGATTCCGGTGACGGATGGGGAACACATTGTAGGCAGCCTGACCGATTCGAAAATCCTGGGACAACTGATCGAGAACCCCGAAATCAGAGATTCGTCGGTAAGTGAACTGATGGACCCGCCGTTTAAATTTGTGGGCATGGACAACACACTCGATGTGCTTTCGTCGCTGATTGACAAGGAAAACAAAGCTTTGCTGGTGCGAGACGAACTCAACCGGGTGCACATCATCACCCAGGCCGATTTGCTGTCGGCCATGGCGGGGTAGGGGTTTTGGGTTTCTGAAAGATACTAGTTGAAGAGGGGTTTCAGGTTGAAAGATAGCAGGTTACAGGTTGGTAACTAAGGGATTTGTTACCAAGTGACTATTTAGGATTATCAATCAGGTAGGTTTTGCCTCTCGAAAAGATACTATTTTCTCAGTGCTCTTTTTTTGTCATCCCGCAGGGATCTTCGCGCAGTTATGGCGGTGTTCCCACTTGGAAAATGGATCCAAATAGACAGGCCTGAGTTTATGCAAAGTTTTCTTCGAAAAGACATCGCTAGCCATAAATCCGGAACAATCTCCAAGAATATCTTTGGAATCTTATTTTATGTGGTTTCTTCGGAAACCCAAAAGCTTAAGCTCAATTGGGCTGCTTTGTATAAATATAAGTAGGCTGGTTTGACCCGTATGAAGAAAATACCAGTTTATTATTGCAAATAGAAACAATTCCTTCTATGCCATACGTATTGGTTGTACTGTTTTGCACGGATACAAAATATATGGGAGGATAACTATAAGAAGAGGAAATTATAAATTTTTCGTACAGAATAGTGCCCGTATTGTTTCGTATCTGGAGTGTGCTGTCACTTCTGAAGGTGAGAAAATAATTATTCTCTTTTAATTGCGTAAAACCTGAAGTGGCACAATCGTCACATGATTTCTTGGTCAATTGCCACTTGCCTTGCAATAGATTGAATAATTCATCGGGTGTAGGATGTTCTTCTTTCCAACACGGGCTATAGTCCATTGTGGGTTCACTTTTTTCGCAAGAATTTAGCAGGATTAAGCTTAAAGAAATAATGATGTATATGCAGGATTTCATATGTATTGGGTTTTTCCTTTTCTGATACTATTTATTTGTCAGAGGTGTGATTTTAGTGAATGAACAAACTCAATTGGGCTGTTTGGTGTAAATATCTGTAGTGCCATCTACATAGGCAGATGTAAATCCGATTTTATCACCACAGGTAAAGAAAAAGCCATGCATTATATATGCTCCTGCTGGATCATTGATTTTTATGGAATATCTCTTGGGAGTATTACTACTCTTTACAATTTCAAATTTTTGCGATGGAAAAAGTATGTCATCGCTGGTCATTTCAACCATACTATCTGGCTTGAAGATAAGCGTATAAGCATAGTTAGTTGCTGTATTTAGGTTAGGAGTGTTGCAGTTACCGCAATAGCGTTCTGTGAGCTTCCATTTGCCTTGTATGATAGTAAAAATGGCTTCTTGGGAGGGTGATTCTGTTTGCATACAGGCGCTATAAGCAGATGTTTCGGGCTCGTTTTGTTTGCAAGCTACTAACAAAAGAATGCTAAGAAAGGTAGCAATCTGTATAGAATGTTTCATAATCTAGAGTTTATATTTATTTAGAAACCCTGGAGAAAATCATTGTCGGGCCAGAAGGATAACCGTTGGCAAATCCGATTTTATCACCACATACAAAGATGTATCCGTATAGTTTATAGCTAGTAGAAGCTTCATCGATTTGTATAAAAAATTTGCCTGGATAAGCACTGTCAGTTACAATGCTGAATTTTTCAGCAGGAATGATTAAGTCGTCTGAAGTTCTTACAACGCTATCGCTTCTAAAAGTAAGCGTATTGTTTTTAAACTTAGTTGAGGTAGCTTTGGTATCAGCGCAATAACTACAGAATTCTTCAGTTAGTATCCATTTGCCTTGAAGCAAAACATATAACACTTCTTTGCTAGTCATCGGTGTGTTCATACATTGTAGATAATTCAAATTATCCGTTTCTGGCTCGTTTTTTTTACAAGCAGCAAGCGAGAGAAGGCCAAGTAAAATGGCGGAGAGTAGATAGTTTTTCATTGCATGTATTTTTCTTTATCGACACACCTTTTTTTTAAATGGTTGCATCTTAAATTTTTTACTATGAAATATACCTGGGTTTTATTCCTTTTTCTGATACTATTTTCGTGCACGTCCAAGCAACAAAAAGCGGAAGAAACAACAGCGATAGATACCACCCAAACGAGTGAACCTGAGCAGAACGAAGAGGCTAAAGTGAATGAAGCACCCGTATCGGAAACCGAAGCGACTTTCAAACGAAGTGAAAACCAACTGGAAAACTTTCGGGCAATCACCAACTTTCAGCCCGGAAAATCCACCGCCGAAATGTCAATCCGTGATTTTGTGCGTGTGCTGGGACCTGCCAGTCAGACTGTTAAAGACAAAGACTCTACGTGTCCCATTGGGCAATTGCATTTCTGGAATGCCACCGCTCAGAATTGCCGGATTTTTGCGTTGGGCGATGACTATACAAGCAAAGACAATTTTCAGGCGTCCTGCCGCTTGTATGGCATTCAGTTAGCCAACGAAAAAGAATCGTCTGATTATGCCGGTTTTTTGGGAATTAAACTGGGCGATGAAGAAAAAATGGTAAAAGAAAAGCTCGATGAGTTTGTTCAGAAAAACCCGTCGTACAAATACGAAGAACTCAAAGAACGTTCGGCAGTGGAGCATTTTCTGACCGAGCGGCAAAAATCGGTGTATGTGGTGACGGATGGCAAGCGATATTACCATTTTGCGATTGGTAAAAAGCGCAAAGTCAGTTACATTCTGCTGTCGTCCTTTAATGTGCAGGCGGCCTGTTGAGTAGTGGATTTTCTTTCTGTAACATCTTTTCCTCTCTGTTGACAATGACTCCCCACGCTTTTCCTTCTGCACAAGACATCACCGAAGCGCACCAGCGCATCCGGCCGTATATTCACCGTACACCTGTCGTTACTTCGCACACAATCAATCAGTTGACGGGGGCTGAGATTTATTTCAAATGCGAAAACCTGCAAAAGATTGGTGCATTCAAGATCAGAGGCGGAATGAATTCAGTATTGCAACTCTCGGCAGAAGAGCAGAAAAAAGGGATTGCCACCCATTCGTCGGGCAACCACGCACAGGCCATTGCCTATGCCGCCCGTGAAGTAGGAACGCAGGCTTATATCGTAATGCCTAACAACGCACCTGAAATCAAGAAAACAGCCGTGGCCAGTTATGGAGCTGAAATCATTTTGTGCGAACCTACCTTGCAAGCCCGCGAAGAAGCGCTGAATGAAGTGGTTAGCCGAACGGGAGCCACGTTTATTCACCCGTTTAACAATTACCACGTCATTGCCGGACAAGCTACTGCCTCCAAAGAATTGCTGGAAGACGCAGGCCCATTGGACGTGGTGATGGCACCCGTTGGCGGGGGTGGTTTGCTGAGCGGAACAGCCTTGTGTGTGCATTACTTTTCACCTCATACACAGGTAATTGCAGGTGAACCAGAAGGCGCAAAAGATGCTTATTTGTCGCTGCAGGAAGGAAAAATAGTATCGGCACCCTACATAAAAACCATTGCCGATGGATTGCTCACCAACTTAGGCGATAAGACGTTTCCGTTGATTCAGGAATACGTAAGATCCATCATTACCGTTACGGATGAGGAAATTGTGGCCGCCATGCGACTGGTGTGGGAACGCATGAAACTGGTGGTAGAGCCCAGCGGTGTGGTTCCGCTGGCGGCATTGCTTAAGGTTAAAGAGAAGTTTGCCGGAAAAAAAGTAGGTATTATCTTTTCAGGCGGCAACGTAGATTTGGGAAAGCTGCCGTTTTAAATGAATTTTCTGTAAGTAGCTCCGAATGGCATTCGGAGTGCCACGAAGTGGCTTAGTCTGCATCAAATCGCGCTACTACATAATCTCCGAAAGCTATTAACTTCGTCAACCTTAAGTTTCGGAGCTACTTTTGATTCACCAGAACAAATCATAAGGTTTCTGCTTTTTGGAAGATACTATTTTCTCTGTATAACTTGATTATCAGATAGCCCACAATCCCCAAATTAAAAAGAGCGATAAACACAAGCCACATGCAAACACTGGGCATCATCCAGAATATCCGTTGCCAGTTTAACACCCGTCCGGATAGGGCTGTAATCAGGGTTGGAACGGAAAGAAGTACCAGCAATGGAAGTAAACGCAAAGCCAATCCAAGCACTATTTTTAGCTTACTTTTTTGCCGGTAACGGCTAAGCAAGTCAGGCATTCTCTTTACTCTTCTCAGTGCGAAAATCAAAAATAGCAGAATGGCTGATGCTACGAATCCTTCATAAAGGAAACCGGAAGCAGGTTCGGTATCGGGTTCCTGATCGTTCAAAATGGCAGTAATCCCTCGCATGAATGCACTGTAATCCTGGAACGAATTCAGCCCGCCATTGAACAGAATAACAATTCCGTATCCCTGCTTTTTCAGCAAAAGTTGATCCGATTGATACGTCCATAAAATTCCGTTGTGACGTTTGTTGCCTTGATGATCTGTGTACCAACCCATTCCGTACGAACTTTGGGTGTCTGTGGGAGGCGTCATCATTGTTTGTATTCCCTTCTTGCTAAGGAGTTGCTGAGTCGCATACGTTCCCTCATTCAGATTTAGGATAAGCCATTGGGCCATATCGTGGGTAGTCGAAACCATACCTGCAGAGCCTTGGACAAACCAATCTAGTTCCGTTTTAGGCAGGGGATATCCAAAAATGAATGCATGCCCTCGACTTAAATTCCCTTTCGAGTAAAAATCTGCCGTTGATGCAAAATTTCGGGTATGCCGCATCTGAAAGAGTTGGAAAATATGGGTATGCAAATACGATGAGAAATTCTCTTTGCTTACCACCTCAACAATGCGAGCCAGAATCTGATAGTTGGGATTGTGGTAATGAAATGTCTTATTAATCAATGAGAGATCCGTGTTTCTTAACCGGTCGATGGATTCTGCGAGATTGGTTGGCTGCGTGTAATATTGCATTTCAGGAAATAAATGGTCCGACAAGCCACTGGTTTGATTCAGTAACTGCCTGACCGTGATTTGGGCTGAGCAGACCGGAAAAGAAGGCAGATAATGACAAACTGACGAATCCAACCGGATTTTGCCTGCCTCTACCAATTGCATGATAGCCAATGCGGTAAACCCTTTGCTCAGCGATGCAATGGCAAATGGCGTATTTGCGGTAATGGGTTGTCCGTCACTGGAATGACCATAGCCTTTTGAAAATGTGACTTGACTTCGATTGACAATGGCAATGGACAGTCCGGGAATGTTTCCGCGTTTTTGTTGGAGAAATCGGTCTATTTTCTCAAGCTGAGCTTTGCTTTGAGCCTGCGCAGGACTACCCACAACCAACTGCATCAGCGTAAGAGCAAGAAAACCAAGCTTTTTTGAAATCAGAGTTCTGTGCATTTTTCCTTTGTTTGAACTGCAAAGGTGTTCTGCCTTACTGGAAAATGCATTTACATAGGTAAATAAAACAAACCTCAACGAGATTTGCTTCGGATGCGGCTTAACTGCGTGGGAGTAATGCCCAAATACGAGGCGATGTAATACTGGGGTATTTCCTGGTCTACTCCCGGAAATTGTTTTTTGAAATTTTCATAGCGTACATCAGCGTTCTGTACGTTCCTTTCTACGTCTTTGGCTTCGTTGGCTACAAAGTATTTTTCAGCAAACTTTCTGCCCAGCCGTTCCAGTTCTGGCAACGAATCATAGAGTGCCATGAGTTGCGCATAGTCGGCAGACCACAACCTGCAAGCCGTGAGGGCTTGTTGTGAAAACAGGCTTGGCTTGCCCGTGATTAACGACGCATAGCTGCCTACAATAGAGGGGGTAGTGAAAAAATGCTTGGTGTATTCTTTGCCTTCGGCATTGGTGTAAAAGGCACGGATGATTCCGCTTTCCACAAAGGCAAAACGGTTTTCAACTTCCCCTTCGCGTATGAAAAAATCGCCTTTGGCTAGGTGGCCGGGTTTGAACAGGGGTTTTAGTCTGTTCCAGGTATCTTGACGGGTAGGATGGATCGAATCTAAAAATTGCTTGAGTTCTTCCATAAGGGGATAGGGAGGTTTTTACGTTTTGCCGGATACTATTTTGCCTGGTTATTTTTTCGATATAGCTTTAAAAGTTCTCTCACTCCGGCGGGATCTACTTTATATCCATCAATCTGAATTTTTTCTTCTCCCTTTGCATGCTGGAATATCAGATAATGTGATGAATAATCCTTTGTTACTCGAATGCCTCTGATAGAACGCCATTTATACAATGGACCATTTGAGAATTGAATTCCTTCTCGGGTTAATGCAATTCGGTATTTCTTATAGAATCTTTTTCTGAATATATAGTAACCTAGTGCTATTCCTACAATGAACAGAAAATAACCATCTAAAATTTTAGGTGCTTTTAGAATAACCATGCTACCTAAAAAGATTGGACCAAGAACACACCCAATTATTTCATCCAAATGTTGGGTTATGGAGTAGCGCAACACAGTTTGTTCGGGTAGAGATTGAGGGTTGGCTTTGAACCAATGAGGAAACAGGTTCTGAAAGAATGTAATACTTGTTTTGTTTGTGGAGAGTTGTCGCAGTTTCATAAAGGAATATTTGTTCCTTTATCGGAGTTTTCTCAAAAAGTAATCTGTTATTTGGTTACAAAGGATCAGGTTTTGGGTTTTAGACAGATACTATTTTTCAATTTTAATCTTGCTGTATCCATACATATTTGCCATCCTTAAAGTAGATGATTCCACCGCCACCTTCATTTTCGTGCAGATAAATCGCATCTGTTTTCAGTGTTATTATTCTGCTTTTATCAACCTGATCTTTGCTTACGATTTCGCCATTCCGCACATTGTTCCATACTTGTTTTCCTTTTTTTACAAGCACAAATGTATTGGCCCAATTGAAGTCTGAAAACGATTGTCCAAGCTCCTTTCCGGTTTTAAATAGAAGATACGATGACGTATTTCCATGTTTAATCAATAAGGCATTTTTTCGTGTTCTTTTTTCCTGTAAAATGAGAACCGTATCCGGGTGAATGTCATTGTTAAGATAGCCGACGATGATGTTGTTTTTTTGATTAGGAGAGATCGTGTATTGTTGCAGAAGACCCGTTGGTATAAAGTTATTCTCTGGTTGTTGAGTCAGAACAACGATTTGCCAGGTAAAGGAGCTGAATAAGAAAATTAGTTTTTGAATAGACATATTCTTCAACTCAATCTATATACTGCTCATAATTGGCAATTTTGGCGGCCAGTCGGTCTTCCAAATACAGATTGCCGCCTTTCAGCGTATCGGCAATGACCTGTGCTTCCTGAACATACGCGCGTTTTTTCTGGCTGGTCCAGTAGTGCGGCGGGGGTTGAAGGTTATTGATCCGGTCGGCTAGTTTTACGGCCCACACTTCGGGGCGCAACTTTTTGATGCGCCGCAGGCTGTCAGCCATGCTTTCTGCTTTGGGCAGCGTGGCATCTTTGGTCAGGGCCAGCACCCCTTCGGCGACTTCCGTACCAAATTCCTGAGCCAGTTCTTCATACGTGGTATCGGTATCTTCTATCGTGTCGTGCAGCAGCGCAAGCTGCACCGCAAACGGCGTGTCAAAGTGGATGGAGTGTTTGGACGCAACCAGAATTTCCATGGCTACATTGCTGATGTGAACCACATACGGCAGCGAGGTACCGGGGACAGTTTGTCCTTTTTCGGTGTGTTTGGCGGCGGCAAACAGCAGCGCCTGTAAGTAAAAAGTTTGCGTATTCATGAATTGGGTCGCTATAAAAGAAGACGATTCTCTCCGCTTTCTACCAAAAGCCAGAGATAAGAACGAAAAATAACAAAGCAGGTTTCCTTGTTTTCAAATATACTATTTTTCGTTCTTATTTTGTAGCGCCTTAATAGGCAAGCCAACCACCATCAGCCACCAGTACCGAAGCATTGATGAAACTGGAATCGTCACTGGCCAGAAACAGGGCGGCTTTGGCTATTTCGTTGGCTTCGCCTGTTCGCGGACTCAATGCTGTTCCCGGCATAATCCGGTCGTTGACCAGTGGCGTGATTTTGCTGAAATCAATGGTTTCGGCAATATTGGTCGCTACTGCACCCGGCGCAATGGCATTGCAGCGAATGCCTGCTTTGGCATACATATATCCCGTATTCTGGGTCAGACCAATCAGGGCGTGTTTGCTGGTGGTATAGGCGGCTCCGGCGCGGGCATTGCCAATCCCACCGACCGAAGCAATGTTTACAATGACTCCACTGTCTTTGGCTAAAAATAATTTTATGGCACTGCGCATGGCTTTAAACGGCCCGTCCACGTTTACTTTCATCACCTTGTCCCACAGGGCATTGTCTACTTCGCCCACCGGTTCAAAATTATCCATGATTCCGGCATTGTTTACCAGAATGTCCAGGGTGCCATAGGTGGTTGTGGCAACGGCAATCATGTTTTCAATGTCCTCTTCCTGCGCCATGTTAGCAATGAGTGTAGTAACCTCACCGCCCGCTTGTTCGATGTCGTGCTTCATTGCATCGAGACGGGTTTGGCTGATGTCGGTAGCTACGACTTTACTGCCCTCGGCGGCAAACAATTGGGCAATGGCTTTTCCCATTCCCGAACCGGCTCCGGTGACAATGGCGACTTTGTTTTCCAGTTTTTTCATGGTGGTTGGCTTTGTTAAGAAAATCTAATGGGTTTTCAAAAATCAAAAGATACTATTTCTGCCAAACCCGCAGCTTGACATTTGCAGAAATGCTTCTTCTGATCGGAAAGCCAATATTCTGAAAAACAGGCTTGCGTTTCAATGACATTCCTCAGCTTTGCCAATGCTTCCTACCATGTCCGAAAAGGAGGTTTTAGTGAAAATGCAGTTTTGTCCTTGTCCTCTTTGGCCTTTTCAATAGCAACTTTCCACCAGTAGAGTTTGTGTGAATAATTGCGGATAGTCTTCCACCAGTCCCCATTCGTTGACGGTGATGGTGGCTTCAAAATCATTGGGAACGTTTTGGTAGGTATAGTGGGTGGCTGACAGTTGAGTGTATTGCTGGGTTAGTGCGTTCATTTGCTGGGCAAAAATGTCGAAGTACACTACCCGGATCTGTTGCGGCGTGTCGGGTACAAACGATAACCGACGGATGGGCAACGTATTGGTAAACGGAGTGACTGCAATATCAACATCGATGCAGCCGTTCAATTCCATCTGTGGCCGGCCTTCGCTGAACCAATTTCCGTCGCCATCACTGTGCAGTTCCAGCGTTTGAATGGTATTGTGTAATTGCGTTTCTAAGTTTAAAAAAATGGTATTGCCCACCGCATTGGTTTTGAGGTGATAGGCAACCCGATAGGGAACCTGGTGGTAGCAGCCGACGATCACCGATTGGACTTCTATTTCCGCCTGCTGCATGGTTACAATGCAGTTTTCCAGGGAATTGTACTCCAGGCCTTTCCATACGATGTTTTTCTGCATACAGAGGTGGGCATTTGTCTGTGCCGGTTTTGGGTTTGCAATAGATACTATTTTCGGCGGTGTTTTCAGACTGTTACCTCAAAAATACTTTGGGCTCCTTACTTAAAGCATCCGCCAGCCAATAGTCGTTGAGGAGTGCCAAATCTGCAGGAATGGCTTCCGGACTGAAATAGCGCAGTTCCTGTGTTTCATTGTTTGTGAAATCCGGGTTGAGCTCATCCAATAGCCGAGCCTCAAAATAGGACGTTACGTACTGAACCGTTTTGTCGTCATACACATACGTTTGCGAACCGGGCGACGAGTATACCCCGATGAACCGTACCAGTGAGGCTTCTGCATTGGTTTCTTCCCTGATTTCCCGTATGGCTGCTTCTTCCACGGTTTCGCCAAATTCGACATGACCCGAAATCACGCACCATTTGCCTACGTCGGCTCGGCGTTGCAACAATATTTCGCCTTTGTCATTGAAGATCGCGACAGCAACCGCTGGCAGTATTTGGGTTGGCATTAACGTGGCAGACATGGCACATAAGAGGTTTTTACTTCTCGAAAGATACTATTTTTTAGTTGCCAAACGCGCTGGAGTTTGCCAAAAAACAAAACGGCCACTGCTTTTCTGCAGTAGCCGTTTGTGACTTGTATCTGAAGGAAGTTTTACTTCTTCCGGAATACCAGACTGATGGGCACGCCTTCAAAACTGAAATGCTCGCGGAGTTTGTTTTCCAGGAAACGTTCGTATGGCTTCTGAATGTACTGGGGCAGATTGCAGAAAAACGCGAACGTTGGCGTTTTAGTTGGCAATTGTGTGATGTACTTGATTTTGATGTATTTAGCCTTCACCGCTGGAGGTGGGTAATGCTCAATTTCCGGAAGCATTTTATCGTTAAGCGCCGAAGTGGATACTTTCTGAGTGCGATTCTCAAATACTTCCACCGCTTTTTCAATGGTTTGGAAGATGCGTTGTTTCTCGGTCACAGAGGTAAAGAAAATGGGTGCGTAAGTCATCGGGGCAATGCGTTCCAGAATTTCCTTCTTCACCTTTTCGGCGGTTTTGTGGTCTTTTTCAACCGCGTCCCATTTGTTCATCATAATCACGATGCCTTTTCGGCTGCGTTCGGCTAGCCAGATGATGTTCACATCCTGGCTTTCAATGCCACGCGTGGCATCGAGCATGATGATACACACATCCGAATCTTCCAACGCCCGGATGGAACGCATCACCGAATAAAACTCAATGTCATCTCTGACCTTGGTTTTTCGGCGCATTCCGGCGGTATCGGTAATGATAAAATCCTTGCCAAACAGCGTGTAATGAGTGTCAATGGCATCGCGGGTGGTGCCGGCAATGTCGGTGACAATGCTCCGGTCTTTGCCAAGCAATGTATTCAGAAACGACGATTTGCCCACGTTTGGCCGACCCAAAATGGAGATACGGGGAATGCCGGCATTGGGATCTTCAATGCCTTCTTCACTAAAATGTTTTATCACATCGTCGAGCAACTCGCCTGTACCCGAGCCCGTTTGAGACGAAATCGGATACACTTCGCCTAGACCCAGTGCATAGAACTCGCCAGACATCTGGGCTTTGGTGCTTGTGTCAGCTTTGTTGGCAATCACGAAAATAGGTTTCTTGGTGCGACGTAGCACATGGGCAAAGTCTTTGTCCAAATCGGTAAGTCCTGCATCCACATCCACCATAAACAGGAGCACGGTGGCTTCTTCAATGGCCAGCTGCACCTGATCGCGAATGGATTCTTCAAAAATATCTTCGGAGCCCACTACGTAGCCTCCTGTGTCAATAACAGTAAAAAACTTGCCGCACCATTCGCCGTGTCCGTAATGTCGGTCACGGGTTACGCCGCTCACGTTATCCATGATGGCCTGACGCTTTTCAATCAGTCGGTTAAAAAAGGTGGACTTGCCTACGTTGGGCCGCCCTACAATTGCTATAATATTTGCCATAGAGTCTGAAATGAGTAATGGATTAATTGAGTAAAGGAGTAACTCCTTTAACTCTGTGCTGAACTACGTGCTTTTGTTAAGATGGCAACCAGTTCTGTTGCTTCTTTATAAAGTGTAGATACATTTTGTTCTGGTAGTATTTCTGATTCAATGAATAACTCAAGCCAGAATTGAGTTTCATCGGCTTCTTCAATCGTAATGCTTAATTTGGAAAAGAACTCGGCCTTAGACCTGGCTCTGCAAACTGCCCGATAATTAGCACCAACAGAAGTAGCAGATCGTAAAAATTGCTTTCCTATAATGCGAGCTTCTTCCGTTTTGGGAAGTGTCTGAAACAAATGAATTGAGCGAACTGCAAAAAGTTTTGTTCGTTGTCGCATTTGTTCTATAAAATTATTTTTTGACGACATGGTGCGTTAGCTTATAGATTAATGCACTTACTCATTTTATCAATTGCTCATTTACTCATTGTCATCACTCGCTGTAACCAAAGCGCCGCAGCGTGTTTTCGCGGCTTCGCCAGTCGGGTTCTACTTTTACAAAGGTTTCGAGAAATATTTTCTGTCCAAAAAAATCTTCCAGTTCTTTTCGGGCTTGCACGCCTACTTTTTTGATGTTTTCACCTTTGTGCCCCAGCAATATGGCACGCTGGCTGGTTCGTTCAACCATGATTTCGGCTTGAATGACCAAAATGTCCTTCTTCTCTTTGAAGCTGGTAATCACGACTTCACAGCTGTAGGGAATCTCTTTGTCGTAGTTCAGAAAAATCTTTTCGCGAATGATTTCCGAAGCAAAGAAACGCTCTGGCTTATCGGTTAGTTCATCTTTTGGAAAATAAGGCGGATGTTGGGGCATTGCCTCCAGAATGGTCTGGAACAAGCCATCAATGTTTACTTTTTTCAGCGCCGAAATCGGAATAATCTGAGTGGCTTTTACCGCCTGCTTCCAATAGTCTACTTTTTCCTGCACTTGTGTTTCCGTAGCCAGATCCGTTTTGTTGATGATCACAAACACAGGGGCTTCGATATGGGCTAGCTTTTGCGTGACATCGGCTTCGTCATGCTTCTCAAAAATGTCGGTCACAAACAACACCACGTCGGCATCTTCCAGCGAACTATGCACAAAACGCATCATTTTCTGTTGCAATTCGTATTTGGGCTGGATGATGCCCGGCGTATCCGAATACACAATCTGAAAGTCGTCCCCGTTCAGAATGCCCATGATCCGGTGGCGGGTCGTTTGAGCCTTATAGGTAATGATGGAAAGATTTTCGCCTACCAAGGCATTCATCAACGTGGACTTGCCTACATTGGGCTTGCCAATGATGCTAACAAACCCTGCCCGGTGATTGGGAGGGGTATTCTGAATGAGTAAATCGGTCATGTGTGTGACAGGCAGGTTTTGGCCTGATAAAAGATATTATTTTTATTTTTTTGCAAAGATACTTGATTTATTCAAAATAACCTTGCACCTTTGCACTCCGATTTACACACACCGCGGGATGGAGCAGTTGGTAGCTCGTTGGGCTCATAACCCAAAGGTCGCTGGTTCGAGTCCAGCTCCCGCTACTAGATTAAAAGCGAAACCCTTGTAAGATAGCCTCTTGCAAGGGTTTTTGTTTTTTCTGCCACAACAGGATGGAATCGTTTTCGTACTGTTCTCCTTACCCTTATACTAAACACACCTGTGTTCATGTACTTTTCTTAGTCTTCGTAACCGAACGGATTCCAAACTTTTTTTCAGACTTGACTGAAATTTCATGGGTAAAAGCGATAAAATACCGTTTTATAGCTACACGGTTGTCGAACAAAGCGTCTTGAGGCGATTGGTGAACTGCTTTGCTATAAGCGACAGGTAGTCTTCAAACGATGAAATAAATTTTCCGCTATACTGATTGGTTTCTTTGTAATAAGTCTTTTCCTAATTTATTGATCCAAACCAAGATGAATTTGAGCTTTTTTCCGTATACGGTATAATCGCATAACAAACCGATCGGTATGCAAGTGCTGATGTTTTGTTTTACATCCAAAAGTTTTATCTTGTTTCCTTTTTCAAGCCTCTTTTGCTTGATCTATTGCTAATGCAAATTTCCAATGCATACAACCGACCCTTTCAACCAGAATTCTCTTTCGCCAGTTGTCAATGATCTGATTTTTAATTGCATGCCTGGCAACCACTTGTTACTGTTAACGGATGCGCCACGATTTACCATTGCTGCTGTCTCTGATGAATATTTAAACGAGGTAGGGGTTCAACGCCAAAACTTGATCGGGAATGGCTTTTTCGAAGTGTTTTTTAGCAATGGTTACAATCAAGAAGCTTCCCTTTTGTTGCTGCAATCGTTACAGAGGGTCTTGAAAACCAAACAGACTCATCTGATGGCAAACCAGGTTTACCAATGGACCAACCCACGGACAAATCTCTTCGAGGCTGGTACTTGGCGTTCGGTCAACAAGCCCGTGGTAGACAATCAGCAACAAGTTGCCTATATCATCCATACTATTGAAGATATCACGCAATCCATACAATTAAGAGAGGCACAACAGAGCAAGCGGTACTATCAGACGATTTTGAATCTGTGTAAAGAACCCGTACAGGTATTGGAGCCGGTCTTCGAAAATGGCGACAACAATCGTAATATTGTCGACTTTCGTTTCTTGCTCACCAACCAGGCCTATGCTTCTTATGCCAATACCACTCCTGAGCAACTGGAAGGGAGGTTGGTAGGAGACGTGTTTCCCGGATATTTCGAAACCGTTAGCTTCATCAATCCGATTCAAACCTATCAAACAGGACAACCCCTCACTTTTGAAATTCATTATGATAAGGACGGGCTTGACTTGTATAACATAATGAGTACGTTCAAACTGGATAATCAGGTACTGATTCATTTTACCGATTTCACCAAGCTGAAACAGTTGCAATTGCAATTGGAAAACAAGATAGAAGAGCTTAGGTCCTCTAACCAGCGATTAGAAGATTTTGCCCACGCTGCGTCTCACGATTTAAAAGAACCTATTCGAAAAATACAGGCATTTGCCAAATTGTTGAAATCGAATCTGGGAGATCGGATTTCAGAAACGGAGGAGTCTATTTTTGACCGTATGTTTTCGGCTACCCTGCGAATGAATACGCTGATTGAATCGCTGCTGACTTATTCGCAATTAGACCAACATTCGGTTGCATTGGAAACAATCGCCCTGGATCAGGTAGTGGTTCAGGTGCTCAGTGACCTGGATCTGGAAATAGAGAAAGCGCAGGCCACTATTCAGGTCGAACCTCTGTGTACAATCAAAGGGTATCGCAGTCAATGGGAGCAGGCATTTCAGAACTTACTTGGCAATGCCTTAAAGTACACGCGCTCTGACATACCGCCAGAGATTAGGATTACCTGCACTAATATCAATGCCAATGCCGTGACCATTCCTCTCAAAGAAGAGGACAATAGAAAAGACTTTCACTTGATTCACATCAAAGACAATGGCATTGGCTTTGATCAGGAAGATGCCATACGCATTTTCGGTATGTTTACCCGCCTACATGGAGTCTCCGAATACAAGGGATCCGGCATAGGCCTTTCTACCGTCAAAAAAGTGGTAACCAACCACAATGGATACATCTGGGCAGAAAGCAAACCTGATCAGGGGGCTAGCTTTTATATCCTTTTGCCTAAAAACGGATGAGGCTTACTTTCATCCCGCTCCTGTTCTCAACTCATGTGAGAATAGATTCGTGAATATGCGATCAGTAACAGACAGGTTGGGTTCGTTATCTTTGCTCTGAGTCATACGAATTTTGCTGACTAGATCAATCCAGGCCGTTTTTCTCTAACCGTTTTACGCAATGCCGCCGGGTTTTGCCTTTTCCAAAGATACTATTTTCTGACACGTTGCTTGTCGAAAAGTCATGCCATTGATGAGAGAGGTAGAGTAAATTCGACCAGCCTATCTTAAACCTATCCCACCAGTTGCGCATACTTTATTACCCGGTAGATTTGGCCATAGACGTCAACAATCGGATTATAACTACCTTTGATCCGGATTGGTTTTCCGTTTTTATCCAGGCGTGTAAATTCGCCACTGACAAACTGGCCCTGGCTTAACTTTTCCCAAAAACGGGTATATTCGCTGGCTTCAGTCTCCTGTGCGCTGACAAACAGTCGGTGATGCTTCCCCTGAATCTCTGAGAGTTCATAGCCCATCAAGTCCAGAAAGTTCTGATTGGCAGTCAGGATTTGGCCTTTTGGAGTAAATTCAATGATGGAAAACGAAGAATGAATGGCCTTGAACTGGTTTTCAAAGTCTTGCGCCTTTTGTTTTTGGGCACTGATGTCTTGGGCAAACTTAATTACTTTGATTACATGCCCACTCTGATCAAGAACGGGTGTGTAACTGGCCGACAACCAGACAATCTGCTGTGTTCTGCTCAAACGCTTTACTTCCCCTACCTGGGCTTTTCCCTGGCGAAGTTCTTGCCAGAACCGGACATAGGATTCACTTTGGCCATACTGCTCTTCCACAAAAAGGCGATGGTGCTGGCCGGCAAGTTGCTCAAGGGTGTAGCCCATGGTGTACAGGAAAATGTCATTGGCTGTTACGATTGTTCCTTCAGGTGTAAACTCAATGGTGGCCAGTGTCCGGTCAATGGCCTCGGAGACGCCTTGCAGTTCAATCGATTGCCGGTTTATCTCTTCCTGGGAGGCCGAAAGTTCTTCCATGTTCTGGCGCAACTCCTCTTCCTGGGCTTTTAATTCCTCTACCTGCTGCTGGGCCTGCAACTCCAGCTGTTTCTGCCCGGTCACATCGGTGGCTAACTTAACCACTTTGTAATACTGACCTGTGTTGTTACGCACCGGGGCATAAGCCACCTGCATCCAGACGGCAGTTTTGTCTTGGGTATAACGCACTACTTCGCCGGTAAAGGCTTTGCCAGCTTGCAAATCCAGCCAGAATTGGTTGTAGGCGTCAGTGTTTGCATATTCCTTGTCAACAAAGGTTCGGTGATGTTTTCCTTTGATCTGATCAAGGGAGTAACCCATGGTTCTCAGAAAGTTGGCGTTGGCTTCCAGTATGTTGCCATCCATGTCGAATTCGATGCTGGCATAACTGCTGGTCACCGTTTGAAAAGCCAGCAGCAGATTCTGCGCTTGGGCTTCCCTGCGGCGAACCTCCTCCTGAGTAGCGGCCATTTCCTCCATATTCTGACGCATCTCTTCTTCGGCTGCCCGGAGTTCTTCGGTCTGCTCACGCATATGCTCTAGCAGCTTGCGGGTGTTTTCACTCACCTGAGTGTCGGCAATGGTAGACGCGATGCTTTCGCCCAGCTTTTCAATGAACCGAATCTGGTAAGGCTTGAAAACCTGAAAAGAAGCCAGTTCGATCACACCTAAAACCTGTTCGTTAAGTTTTAAGGGAACCAGAAGCAGTGTGCGGGGAGTGGCCAGGCCCAGGCCGGAGGTGATGTGAACATAACCCTCAGGAATATCGGTCAGGAAAATGCTTTCCGCTTCCAGAAAACATTGCCCAATCAATCCTTCGCCAGCCAGTATGGTTTTGACTTTGTGTTTTTTTCGTTCGTAGGCATAACAGGATACCATTTCCAGGCTTGGTGTGCTTTGACTGCTAAGTCCTTGACTGGCATGATGGTCTCTGGTAGTACCGTCACTGTTGACTGTAAACAAGCTTCCTTGATTGGCGCCAATGTATTTGATTAAACTGGAAAGAAGGACATCAAATATGGCCGTTCCGTGTTTGGCTTTGTCCTGAAGGAACTGGGCAAACTGAGCCAGTCCTTCGCTGGTCCATTTTCGCTCCTGTTCTTCCTGGGCCAGTAACTGCATCTGTTGCTGCATGCTTATCAAAGCCAGAATAAGCAGGTTTTCCTGACCTGTAGCATTCTGCAAGTAGGCCTGCAGATTTTCGGCTTGCAGGTTGCCGCTTTCCATCTGCTTAATAAAAGCGGCGGCTTGCTGGGTTTGCTCGGTAAGAAGCTGATAATTGGTTTTGCTGATTTCTAAGGCTTTTAGTTGCTTGGAAGAAAGGAGAGTAAAAGGAAGATTCATTGAGTGTATTGTCTAAAGGAGAGTGTTTTTTGCAGAGTAAATAACAGAAGCCTAACGGAATAGGAGAGTAGTTGGAAAGTAAACAAAAGAGTATGTCAACGATATCTGAAATAATTAAAGCTTACACGGGTTGTTGATACTCTTTAAAAAATACACATTGCTGTTTATAAGGCTGATAGTCAGAGTTACAAAGCTATATTACAAGATCTTGAAAGAGGAATGATTAATCTATCTAATCTTACACTGTTGTTTTGAATATATATAACAAAAAATCGGATTTGATTTTCCTGGGATTAGTTGTTTTAGCTTGATACTTTACAGATGATTTATTCCATTTTATCTTATTTTATTGGTTTGTAGATATTTATACTTAATCCGTTCCTATGCCTTTAACGTTAAAGTAAAATGATGATTTAATGACAGGATTGGTGTTATTCGGCTTTTAAAGAAAATAGAACATGAGAAAAAGAATTGACAAACCTGCAGTCAAAAACAATGCAATGAATATGTATCTGCAAACCCATTTGCGAGATACAGGCTTTCATGCTTTGCGGAAAACATTTTTTGACCTTAATTTCTGTTTGCAAAAGATGTGCCTGCCAATCTGTGGGTTTATGATAAGCAAGTAAACACAAGAAGAACACTCATCATCGAAGTAAAGATGCATTTTTGTAAACAAACCTCACATCGCACATGTCCAGTCATGGATTCAGATGAGTAAAAAATATTAGGTTTTAGAAATGAGAAATCGGCATACCTCTTTCTTCGGGCCGAGGTGAGCTTGTTATACCTGAAAATAGGGTAGGAAAAGAAAATCAGTGACACCGCAGCTCACCACTCCGTGCTTACATTACAAGAAACAATACCTATAGATGCCAATGGTCTTAACCCATTGCTTATGTAATTGGTCTAAGTTGCCAGGCAAGCTATTGGCTGCGGACTTTTAACACTGAGTTTTCCCTGCAATTGTATGCATTGGTCCGTTTGTCTTTCCAATTTTAGGGACATGCTGCAAAAAAACAACTTATGGCATCATTCTTTTTTGGATGTTTTACTGCCTTTGGAGGCAGCGAATAGGTTTATTATAGTTGATTCAGAACCCGGCCGGCTTATGGCTTGCCGGGTTCTTTCGTTGGGCAGTCAATGCACTTTGGCAAGTTGGTTTATCAATAAGCACAGCCATTTCTACTCTTATTTTGCTTTCTGCAAGGATACGCGACTTCTTAAATAGTATCTTCTGCAACTGAAAAACCCGGTAAAAGTTAATCCCGACTCTGTGCTGCTTCTTTACAAATCAATAAATCATTTGGTATGCTTTAGCAAGCATTTTCTGTCGTTGAGAGGCCTTTTTGCCCGCTTCGGATAAATCTTTTTTGAAAAACCTACATCCAGGAACTTTCTTTGTGTAAAATTTATTATCTGATATAAATAAATCTATCTTTGTTAGATTTTTATACGGAATATAAAATATGAGCAGCATTGACCGAAAAACACGACACAAAGAAGCCTTACGCGCTGGCATTCTGAACGCGGCACGCAACATTGCTTTACGTGAAGGATGGCAGGC
Organism: uncultured Sphingobacteriales bacterium; assembly: GCA_963520985.1. Taxonomy (GTDB): domain Bacteria; phylum Bacteroidota; class Bacteroidia; order Cytophagales; family 172606-1; genus Xanthocytophaga. Next base: position 221,250 of record CAUQTA010000005.1, on the reverse strand, counting down.
AGTTACGATTCGTAAAATAGCCGACGAAGTTGAGTATACGCCGCCTATTGTGTACGAATTCTTTGATAACAAAGAGGCCGTTTTTTTTGAAGTCGCCATGGAAGGATTCACACAATTGCGGACCATGCTGGAAGCTGAAGAAACGCCGGATAGTGCACATCGGTTGTGTCGCTATGCCATAGTGAACTGGCATTTTGCCCAGCATAACCCGGAATTATACAAACTTATGTTTAACCTGGAGTCGATCCCTTCCATTTCGGAAGAACGTCCTCAGGAAGTACTTCTGACAGGCGAATTGATCAAGAGCGTCATACAGAATATTGCGCCCAGTCTGACAGAGAAAGAATACAAGGAATTGTTTTTTCAGTGGATGTGCATTGTGCATGGATTCATTACGATGGGACTTATTATGCAGCATCGGATTGAAAAAGACCCGGAAGCCTGGGAACCCGAGCGATACCTGGAACGCGCCACCCGAAGATTTATCAAGAGTATCCAATAATCCATACAAAGAACCAACTTTTCTCTTTTCTATGCATACTATTTTGAAACAGCCTTTGTATAAAACAAAGATCAGGGGGCTGATTTTCGTTGCCGCATTGGCCATAAGTCATGCGACATGGGCACAATCAAGCGATACGGTTGCATTCTATTCCATCAAAGATTGCATTGAGTATGCCACCATGCACAACAGCAATGTGCGGCTTGCACGGTTTGATGAACGCATTGCCTTGCAGCAGGTGAATGAAATCAAAGGAAGTGCCTTGCCGCAAATCAATGTGAATGGTGCCTTTGAAGACCGACTCAAAATTCCTGTCCAGTTGTTACCCAACCGGATTTTTGGGGATACCAGTGGTGGTTTTACCGCAGTGCAGTTTGGTACCAAATACAGCGCCAGTCTGACGGGTGAATTGACACAGGCTATCATTAGCCCTTCATTATGGATAGGCTTGAAAGCGGCTAAGTCAAGTACCAAATTTTATGAGCAAACTACCCAGCGGGTAAGCGAGCAAACGGCTTATTCGATTGCCAATGCGTATTATCAGATTATTGTTTCGCAAAAGCAGTTGCAGTTGCTGCAAACCAACTATGCCAGTACACAAAAAGTGTTGTCTACTACTGAATTGCAGTTTCAGAACGGCGTTGCCAAGCGGGTAGATGTCAACCGGTTGCGGGTTAATGCCAATAATCTGGAATCGCAAATCAAGCAGTCGCAGCTCAATCTGGAGCAGGCCTATAACAACCTGAAGTTTCAGATGGGGATGCCTTTGGAAAACCGCATTTCGCTGAGTGATACTTCATTGACTTTCCAACAGGATGCGACTGTGAGCAATGAACCGGCCGCTAATTATTTTGAAAACCGGATAGATTACAAGGTTTTGGAAACCAACCTGGAACTTCAGGATCTGGATCGGAGAAACAAACGGTCTGGCTATTACCCAACCTTGAATGCGTATGCCAACTATTCGTATCAGGCGCAGCGGCAATCGTTTAATTTCTTTGAATCTGGGCAGCCTTGGTTCAAGTCATCGGCAATCGGGCTGCGACTGAATATCCCGATTTTTGATGGGTTGCAGCGCAATGCACGTGTGCAGCAGGCCCGGCTCAGTATGGATAAAGTGCGGGAAAACATGAACCTGACCAAACTGACCATTAGCCGCGAGGTGAGCAATGCCCAGACCCAGTACCGCAATACACTGCAACGCATTGCCTCTGAGCAGCAGAATGTGCAACTGGCACAGGAGGTGTACGAAGTAACGCAACTCGAATTCAGAGAAGGAGTTAGCACCTCTACCGACGTAGTCAATGCCGAAACCTCACTTCGCGAAGCTCAGAACAATTACATTACCACCTTGCTCGACCTGTATCAGGCTCGCCTGGATCTGGAACGTGCCAAAGGCAATATTCTACCTTACCTGAACTCTAACTAATTCCCATACACTCTTTAGAAAATGAAACGCATTCTCACCATACTCATTGTTGTCGTTGTTGTTGGGCTGGTAGGATTCCGGCTGATGAACAATAAAAAGCAGATCGATGCCAAGAAACAAATGCCGGATACAACTGGCGTACAGGTTGCTGTCAATGTGGCGGAAGTAAAAAGCCGTGTGAGTGAACGCAACCTGACACTAGTCGGAACGGTTATTGCCAACAAAGTGATCGATGTCAAATCGGAAGTGCAGGGTAACATCACCAGCCTAAACTTTGAACTGGGTGACCAGGTGCGTCAGGGGCAGTTGCTGGCCCGTGTCGATGCCCGTGTCAAATCACTGGCTGTATCTACGGCCGAACAAACACTGGCCAATGCCAAACAAAATGTGGATCGTTACAGCAATCTGTTCAAAGGGGGCGCCGCTACCGAAGCGCAACTGCAACAGTATCAGCTTACATACGACAATGCCAAGAACCAACTGGAACAAGCGAAGAAAGAGCTTTCCAATACCAACATTGTTTCACCCATCAGCGGGTCCATCATACAGAAACCCGTAGAGCAGGGAGCCTTTGTCAACCTGGGTACATCAATCGCTACCATTGTAGATGTGTCAAAATTAAAAGTTCAGCTGAATGTCGCCGAACGAGACGTATATGCACTGAAGCTGGGTGATGTTGTGAATCTGACGGCGTCGGTGTATCCCGGAGTAACTTTCCAGGGTAAAATTACTTTTATCAGTCCGCGTGGTGATGATGCGCATAATTATCCGGTTGAGATTCAGTTGGTAAACCAAGGCAAAAACCAATTGAAAGCTGGAACGTACGTAGATGTGGCGTTTAACCGCAAAAGCCAGGTGCCTACCTTGCAGATTCCGCGCGAAGCCCTGGTGGGCAGCATCAAAGATGCGCAGGTATATGTAGTCGGTTCAGATAATGTCGCCAAACTCCGGAAAATAACCGTGGGATCGGATAATGGCGCATCGCTGGAAGTGCTGGACGGACTGAAGGAAGGGGAAAAAGTGGTCACTACCGGACAAATCAACCTGGCCAATAACGCCCAGGTAAGCGTTATTCAATAAGGCCATTGTGAGGGTTTTGAAAATAATATGCTTTAAAACAGCAAAACCCCTTACATCATACAAACTGAAAATGTTCTTCATCCAATAGAAAACTATGTCTATTACCGAACTTTCGATCAAACGACCCGCACTGGTCATTGTCGTGTTTACCGTGCTGGGTATATTGGGTTTGTTGAGCTATTCACAACTCAATTACAATCTGCTTCCCAAGTTTGAAGCCCCGGTGATGTCAGTCATTACCATTTATCCGGGAGCCGCCGCCGGTGAAGTAGAAACTTCTGTTACCAAGAAGGTGGAAGATGCGTTGTCTTCGCTGGAAAACCTGGATAAGATCCAATCCACGTCGCAGGAAGGTGTGTCGCTGGTGGTGATTCAGTTGTTGCAATCGGCCAATGTGGACGAGGCCGTGCAGGAAGCCCAACGAAAAGTAAACGCCATCTTATCGCAGCTTCCCGACGACGTGGAGGCACCGACGATCAACAAATTCTCTACCGACGATCTCCCTATTTTGCAGATGGGGGTTTCGGCCAATGTCAGCCCTACTATTTTCTACAAAATGGTGGAAGACCGCATTCAGCCGCAGTTAGCCAAAATCCAGGGTGTGGGGCAGATCACACTGGTAGGGGGCGAAGAACGGCAGATTAAAGTAAACCTGGACCCAGCCAAACTGGAAGCCTACAATCTTTCGCTGAATCAGATCACGCAGACGATCATCAATTCCAATCAGGATTTTCCGACGGGAAAAGTAGAAACCACCGACCAGCAATACAGCTTACGGATTGCTGCCAAGTTTACTTCCCTGGATCAGCTACGCAGCCTGGTGGTTGCCAACCGCAACGGCAGCCGCATTACACTGGGCGATGTGGCCGAAGTAGAAGACGGCATTGCGGAAATCACGACCATTAACCGGATTAATGGTCGCCCCTCCATCGGGCTAATTGTCCGCAAGCAGGCCGATGCCAACGCCGTGGATGTGAGTAAGAAGCTGAAAGCTGAAATCGTGAAGATTGAGAAAATGTATACGGGTGAAAAACTGAAGTTTAACATTGCCAACGACAACTCAACGTATACCCTGGCCTCAGCCAATGCCGTACAGGAAGATTTGATACTGGCCGTTATCATTGTGGCTGCCGTGATGCTGATATTTCTGCATAGCTTGCGTAGCTCGCTGATTGTGATGGTAGCCATTCCGGCTTCGATGATCTCGACGTTCATTCTCATGTATCTGTTCGATTTTTCACTGAACCTGATGACGTTGATGGCTCTTTCGCTGGTAGTGGGGATTCTGGTCGATGATTCGATTGTGGTGTTGGAAAACATCTACCGGCACATGGAAATGGGCAAAGACAAACGCACTGCCGCCCTGGATGGCCGGAATGAAATTGGCTTTACTGCGCTGGCCATTACCCTGGTAGACGTGGTGGTGTTTTTACCGATGTCGCTGGTGTCGGGTTTGATCGGGAATATTCTGCGTGAGTTTGCCTTGGTGGTGGTGTTTTCCACGCTGATGAGTCTGTTCGTGTCATTTACCATTACTCCGATGCTGGCCTCCCGTTTTGGAAAGCTTGATCACTTTACCAAAGAAACACTTTGGGGGCGCATTTCGCTGGGATTTGAAAGTCTGTTTACCAGTTTGCAAAATGCCTACACGCGTATTTTACGTTGGAGTCTGGGGCATCGGTGGGCCATTTACCTGCTGGCTTTCGCCCTGTTTGTGGGTTCAATTGCGCTGGTTCCTGCCGGATTTATCGGAAGTGAGTTTACGGCTCAGGGCGACCGAGGCGAAATGGTGATCCAACTGGAATTGGAACCGCAGGTGACCATGTATCAGAACAACCAGACCACCCGGCAGGTCGAGCAACTGTTGATGGCGCAACCCGAAGTAAAGCTGGTGCAGAGCAAAGTGGGCTATTCGAGCACCCAAATGGGAGCCGGAACGGGTTCTAACAACCGCTCAGAGTTAACGGTCGTCTTGGTTGATAAGAAAGACCGAAATGTGAGTACCGAACAGTTTGGCGTGCGAATAAAAGAACAGATTCAGAAATTTCCGGGGGTAAAGGCCAAAGCTGCCGCAACCAGCATTACCGGAAATGCCAACGTAGCTCCCATTCAGATCGTCCTGAAAGGCACCGAACTGGAAAAAGTACGTGAAGCGGCCAACCTGGTGCTGGGTGTGGTGAAACAGATACCCGGCACAACCGATGTTGAGTTTTCGGTAGAAGATCCCAATCCGGAATTGCAGGTAAAGCTGGACCGGGAGCGGATGGCTGCGTTGGGACTGTCTGTTGCCGATATAGGTGGAACATTGCGTACGGCCTTTAACGGAAACGACGATTCCAAGTACCGCGATGGTCAATACGAATATGACATTCACATTGCCCTGGATGAGTTTAACCGTACCAACAGCGAAGATGTGAGCAACATTACGTTTGTAAACAACCAGGGCAAGCCAGTCGCACTGAAACAATTTGCAACAGTTAGCCAGGAATTGGGCGCCAGCAAACTGGAACGCCGCGACCGACTGTCGGCCATCACGGTAAACTCGCAGGTGATCGGTCGTCCGGTGGGTACAGTTGGTGCGGATATTCAGAAAGTCATGGCCACCAAACAATTACCCGAAGGAATCATCATTGAATACGCCGGTTCGCTGCAACAGCAATCAGACGCGTTTGGTAGTCTGGGTATAGCCCTGGTCATTGCCATCGTGTTTGTATACCTGATCATGGTGGCGCTGTACGATTCGTTCCTGTATCCGTTCATTGTGTTATTCTCGTTGCCTGTGGCATTGATCGGGGCCCTGATGGCCTTGGCCTTGGCACTGGAAAACCTGAGCATCTTCTCTATTATTGGGATGATCATGCTGATGGGCTTGGTGGCCAAAAACGCCATTCTGCTTGTTGACTTTACCAATCACCTGAAAGAACAGGGCATGCCGGTAAGGGAAGCACTAATTGAAGCAGGTCGCGAACGGTTACGCCCCATTCTGATGACGACCATCGCGATGATCTTCGGTATGCTGCCGATTGCCATTGCATCGGGTGCAGGTGCCGAAACCAAAAATGGCCTGGCGTGGGTAATCATCGGTGGCCTGACCAGTTCGCTGCTCTTGACCCTGGTACTGGTGCCGTCGGCTTACCTGACTTTTGAGCTAGCCATTACAAAAATAAAGAAACGCTTTGGTCGGGGAAAACAAACGGAAGCGGTAGCAACCGTTCCTTCGTTGTCTGACGAAAAACATTCGTAAAAATAGTATCCTGAAAAAACTAAAAACCCCCACTTGCTTTTTTAGTAAGTGGGGGTTTTGCTTGCCTAGGCATGTATGTCGGCTTTGGCAAACTCTTCAATCATCTTCTGATTGAATGCCGGAATGTCCGCTGGTTTGCGGCTGGTAACCAGTCCGTGATCGACTACCACTTCCTGATCTACCCAATTGGCTCCGGCATTGCGCAAGTCGGTTTGAATCGATGGAAACGACGTAACTAGCTTACCTTGTACCAGATTTGCTTCCACCAACGTCCACGGCCCGTGGCAAATTGCCGCGATGGGTTTTCCTTGTTCGGCAAATTGTTTGACAAAAGCTACCGCTTTTTCATTGTTACGCAGATGGTCCGGATTCATCTGTCCGCCTGGCAGCAACAGGCCATCAAAATTATCAGCTGATGTTTCGTCCACTACCATATCCACCGTAAAGATTTCACCCCAGTCAGTTTCGTCCCAGCCTTTTACCGTTCCTTCTTTGATGGAGACAATAAACGCATCGGCACCGGCATCTTCCAGTGCTTTGCGGGGTTCGGTAAGTTCCACTTGTTCAAATCCATCGGCCACCAGAATGGCGATTTTTTTTCCTTTTAACTCTTCCATAGGTTTGGTTGTATTAAAAATTAACAATCATCAAACCAAGCTAAAAAGATAATGCCAACAACAGCAGGGTTTTGGCTTTTGGAGAGATACTATTTTCGGAATGTTGGTTAGAATGTCAGGCGGCAACCGGAAACCGCACATTAAACTGGCTGCCTTTGCCTAACGTACTTTGCACTTCGATGGCCCCTTTGTGTTTTTGCACATATTCCTGGCAAAGCACCAGCCCCAGGCCGGTACCACGTTCGCCACCCGTACCGGCAGAGGTGAACTGACTGTTTAATTTGAAAAGCTGTTCGACAACCTCAGCGGGCATGCCAATGCCCGTGTCACATACCTGAATTTCGGTGTATGTATTCTTCTTGACACTCCGGATCACCACCCGTCCGCCGGGTAAGGTAAACTTAATGGCATTGGAAACCAGGTTGCGAATCACCATCTCAAGCATTGCCGTGTCGGCAAATACGAAGACATTGTCGGGCACTTCATTGACAAGTGTAATGTCTTTTTGCGCTGCTAACGGTGCCTGAATGGTGAGAATCTCGTCTGCCAGCGTTTTTACAGGCAACGACTGGGGATTGAACGACAAATGGTTGAGCTGCGAACGACCCCAGATCAGCAGGTTGTCGAGCAGTTTGGTCGACTGGGTAATGGTTTCGATGGCACCGTCCATGAAGCGGTGGCGGTCTTCAACAGATAAGAATTCGTCCTGCTGCCGGATGATGTTAAGCAACGTGTTAGCTGAATGGATCGGGCCGCGCAAATCGTGCCCGACAATGGAAAAGAAGCGGTTCTTCTGTTCGTTGATTTCCACCAGGTTGTTGTGCAACTCTCTTTGTTTCTGGATGTATTGATGAACGATCAATCCCATTAGCACGGTGATGAAAATACCCGCCAGTGCCGCACAACCGATGATGAGGAACGATTTCTGAATGCTGCTTTCAGCGTGTACCTGGCTGGGTCTGAGTAGTTTCTCTTCACTGGCTTGCATCCGTACCTCTATGTTGTGAATCTGACTCATTAACTGGTGGCCCTGCCGGAGGGCCGCCTTTAGTTCTTCTTTATCCTTAAATATCTGTTGGCCGCTTTTGTGAGCAATCACCAGGTCAAGCAACCGTAATTTATCGGCCACCATGCGGTCCATTTGTATAATCTGGCGTTGGTAACGGGTATTGTGGGTGAGTTTTCTTAATGACTGCAATTGATGCTCGACACTGTCTTTTAACAACTCATATTCAGCTTTCAGTGCGTCCTGATGGTTGAGGGCATAGCCGCGTACATTGCTTTCGCAAACGTAAATGGTCTGCACCGTTTCTTTCATCTTGGTGATAAGCTTGTAAGATCGGTTGATCTGTTGAAAGTCGTTGGAAAAGCTATTGGTTTCCGAAAAAGTGTAGGCTAGAAAACCGAACAGCAGAATGACAGAACCCATTAACCCGGCTGTGAACCAGTAAAAGAATGAAGATCTTCCTTTGAGAAATGAACGTATGGAAAATAGTTGCTTCATTGAGGTGGAACTGCTGAGAAATCGGCATTCAAATGTATTATATATTCCTGGTTCTGATAAAGGGACTTAGGCGCATTTCTTACATAGCATAGATTAGGTAAAAATCTGAGACAAACCAGGTGAGGCATAACTGCCAAAACAGATGAAAGTAGAAGGAAACAGGGGCTTTGAAAAAATATCAGTTCTCCTTTATGGTTTTCGGGAGTAGTGTTTGATTTCTACCAAGAAATCAGCAGAAACGGCCTTTTTTAAGCTACTTGAAAGGTTTGTTTTATCGTTTTCAATGAGTAAGGGTTTTGTATTGCCTGGTCCCAAAATCATACATACCCTTCAGGCTGGGTGCGGGAAGTTTGGTTTGAATGAAAAACTGAAATCTACCGGATAAACGGGGTTTCAGGCATTTACAAGAGTGACAGAGGTAGGGATGCCGCAGGCAAAACCCTGGCAATGGATTTGCCAGGGTTTTGCCTGTTTAAAGTATACTATTTGATTCAAGCCGCGTGTTAACAAATGTTTGTTTCTAAATTCAGGGCTTTCTCTCTTAATCTTATTTTTGCCCGGAGAACGAAATTAAGGAAAGCACTCTGCTGCCTGCTCAGGTTAGCCCGACCTTCGCCAAAGGTTCTAAAAGTCAGTGGCTTACATTTTATCATAGCTGTTCTTTCTATTTTTCAATCGTGATTTTTTCACCGGCTTCCCAATGTTTCCATTCGTTGGTGTAGTACAGATACGCCGTGCTCGCCGGAGCCTGGTATATTCCCGGAACCTCCGCTTTCAAATCTAACTGAATCTGGTGGTTGGCATTGGCAGCTAAGGTGCGGTAATAAAACACAACGTAGTTTTTGCGCACCTCGTAAAAATCGACCAGGTTCTTTTCCTGCAACTCTTTTAGTTGCCAGGGCTGCGGGCTCAAACCCGACGGAATGCCCACAAGTGCAACGGTCATGGGTTGTGTTTCGTGGGTTTTGTTTTGCAACGTGGTAGTCAATCGTACGGTTTCACCTGTTTTGAGGCTTGTCGCAGTCAAACGTGTTTTGAGAGCCACTTTGCATTGCGCCGCACTGTTTGGCGTTTGGGCGTTCCAGGTTACATTGACTGAGTAGGGCAGTGCTTCTTTGGTATCGGCGAACAGCACCCGGAACGGTTGTTTGCCCGCCTGCATGTGTTTTTCCAGACCGATGATGGAAATTTCACCACGGGCGTCTTTTTCGTAGGTCTGCGAGCCTATCAGCTTTGACCCGAGATAGACCAGAATGTTGCCTCCTTCGGCGGTGTGCTTGGAAAATTTGGCGTATTCGGTCAGGGCCTTGAGCGACAAAATAGTAGCCTGCGTAGAGCCAAAACCCCCGTAACAGCGGGAAGCGGTGAGGTGCTTGACCAGGGACTGTACATGGGGTAGAGAAGGACTTTCCATTTTAAGCAAAGCCAATAACAGCAGCGAAGCCGTCTCCATTTGCAGCGATTTGCCATACGAATACGTAAGCGAAGTTTTCAAAGGCACTTTGTCCCAGCCTTTGGTTGCAATGTCATTCAGTGCCTTGGTGATTGCTTTTTCGCCTTTGGCTGTTTCGCCAAGGTTCAGGGAGGCATTGGCTGCTAATGCCAACAGATACAGATCCCCGCTCTTCCAGGCATTGGCATAGGCCGCTTCGTATTCCTGGCGAATGGCCCGGCTGCCGATTTCGGTCAGGGCATACACAATGTAGGCGTTCATCACATCTTGTGTGGTGCCAGAAAAGCCGTCCATGCCGTGCTGGTTCTGATAGAAGCCTCCTTTGCCATCCCGGCGGCTGAGTAACCAGTGTGTGGTTCGTTCGATCATGGCGTCGCTTACCCGAGGGTACACTTTCTTCATCTCGGTAAACTCCATGAGTCCGAAAGCCGTCAGTCCTTCGTGCGGAGGAGTATGACCAAACCATTCGAAGCCGCCGTCTTTGGTCTCAAACCCAATGAGCCGTTTGTAGCCACGTTCAATGTAGTCCAGGGCTTGTTTTTCGACTTTGGCATCGGCTGTATTGGTTTCGCGCAGGTATTGCAAGGCCATCACATTGGGATACGTAGACGAAGAAGTCTGCTCAAAGCAGCCGTATGGTTCCCGGAATACCGATGCCACGCCATCCATCAGATCACTCAGAATGTTGGGATAGGCTTTGAATTCGGCTTTCAGCGAACCTTTGACAGGGTCTGAAATGGTGAAATCAAACTGCGCCTCTTTTTCTTTGCCCGAATACGCCATTTCGGTTGGAAATCCTTTGGACTGTACTTCAATTTCCTGCGCAATGGTTTCCTGAAAGCCGTTGCCTTCAAACACCAGTTTCAGCGTACCTTTGCCTACGACGGGTTGCACTTCGGCGTGCAGGTAGAGGGTTTTGGCTTCGCCGGGGATACTATAAATGGAGCCGTTGAATGCGGTGATTTTTAATTGAGGCGGCGCCTGAATGGTTAAGGTGCCATGAATGGGCTGCTGGGTTGTGTTTTTCAGCGAAATGGGAATGGCAATCACGTCTTCAAAGGTCAGGTAAGGCGGAATTTTGGCTTCCACGCTAAAAGGCAACTGCGTGGCATACGTAGTTTCAGTGCGACCAACTAATCCATTGTCACTCAGTCCTTCGGTGGTGATGCGAAAGCTGGTTACCTGGTCTGAATTATGAAAACTCACCTTTGCGGTGCCGGTTCGTGCATCGGTTTGTACATTCGGGTTCCAGTAAATGGTGCTGCGGAAATCGTCGCGTTGGGCTACGGGTTGTTTGGCATCGTATACGGGAGAGAAAAATTCGCGAACGATCGAGAATTTTCGCTCTCCGACATGAAGTTGGCTCATCGGTAGTCGGTTGCGGCGAATGGTGCGTGTGTAATAATCGCGTTTTTTGGTAGTAATGGCAATGACGCCTTGGCTACCCCGTGATCCGTACAAGGCTGTTGCCTGTCCCGATTTGAGAACGGTAATGGATTCGATGTCATTGGTAGACACCAATCCCGGATTGTCAACCGGAACCCCGTCAACGACATAAAGCGGATTGGAATGCACCAGGCTGTTAGCGCCCCGAATGCGAACATTCGTTGCCGAGCCCGGCGCTGCATCCGATTGAGTTACTTGTATGCCTGCAGCTCTGCCTTGCAGTAGGTTGGCAACGTTGTTAGGTGGTAAAACATTGATGTCAGTAGAAGAAACCATCGCAACGGCTCCCGTTAAGTCTGCTTTCTTTTGGGTGCCATATCCCACTACCACCACCTCACTCAAGGCCTGAATGTCTTCCGTCATATTCAGATCACCCAGCGATACATCGTTTTCGGCACCGGCAGGGCTGGGTTTTTCGTTTCTGGCAGCTACTATTTTGTTTTCCTGCGGTGCGGGTTGTCTGGCGGTTTTCACGGCAACCGATTTTTCTTTGATAACCGCTTGCTGCCAGGCGAAATCATCTTTTCGTGGCGTTTGGGTTGCCGCTACATTCTCATTGGCATATTCCTGATCGAGTTGAATGAGGATTTGCGTGGGCGCGATGGAACCTGCCTGTGCAAATACCTGCAAGGGCACTTTGGGATTGACCTCCTGAAAAACAAAACGCCCGTTGGCACCTGTTTTCAACTGAGCCGACCGTCGTTTGCCGTCCAGTTCAAACAACGTAACCGTTGCCGTTAACGGCAGCATCGTAGTTGCATCCAGAATGACACCCGACAGGCTGCCCGTCTTTTCGGGTAAATATAGCGTATTTCCCGGTCCTTCGGCAACCTGTTGCCAGGTAAAGCGGCGCCAGCCGTGGGTCATCAGTACGTAATCCAGCGCTTTAGGTGCTTTGGGCTCGTTGGATTTAAAGTAAAACGAAGGCTCTTCGATTTTTCCTTTCAGATCCGAACTCATCAGCAGGTACGAGAGGATGTTGTCCTGCTTGTCGTCGGCGAAGGTGAGCAGTCGGTCATCGGCTACCGAAACGGAAAGTTGTGCCGGTACGGGTAGGCTGTCTTCGTCCATTGTGCGCACCGTGAGATCGACCTTTTCGCGGGGGGCGTATTGCTTCTTATCCGTTGTGACCGAAACGTGCATTTTCCGGTGGGCATTGACAAAGGCCAGCCGTTCGCATCTAGGAATCTGATTGTAGTCAAACAAGGTAATCTGAGCAACACCGATTGGAAAATCACGCGTTGGAATGGCTATGGCATTGCATCCGGTTTGTGCATTGATTTCGCGGGTAAAGTAAATCTGTCCACGTACCTGAGCTACCAGATAGGCTGTTTTGCTGACCGGCGAATGAAACGAAACCTGAATGTGCTGGCGTTCTACCGAATCAACGGACAAGGCATAGCCTTTGGGGAGCGGCGCAGGCAGTGGGTACATCTGCGTGGTAGAGGGTTTGGTCAAATGAGCCTGGTAGGTCTGGTTGGGTTGCGGTGTAAACGGGAAAGCACCCATGCCCTGGTGATAGCTCTGGAACGTATGGACGGTTTTTCCGTTGTTGTCCGTTATATATCCTTCAATGTCAGCCGGTTTGCCAAATTCGTTGGTGGCTTTGAACGCAACGCGGCCAGGCACACCGGCTACCAGATTGCCTCCTTCCGGAAAAAACTGCACGGCAATGCGGTTGAGCACAATCGGAACCGAACGTGAAATGCTTTCGGTATTGCCTTCGTACTCAGTTGTGATGTTGAGCAACCCATCGGTGGATTGCAGGTTTTCGGGCAGGTTAAATTGGATTCTGGCCTTTCCTTCGCCATCCGTGACGGCATTGGCCTGAAGGTAGGGGTTTCCGGCCAACTGGACATAGTATTTGACTGACTGGCGTTGCAACGGATTGTTTTTCAAGTCTTTCATTTCTAGATCGGCTGTTACCTGAGCACCAGCACCATAGGCTTTGCGTTCAAAATCCAGTTTGAGCAACAGGCGTGGCGTGAGCACTTTCTGTACTTGTATTTCTTTTTCGAAGAAAGTTTCTTCCCCGAAATTTTTCATCCATTGGGTATAGGCTCTGATTTTGTACAGCCCGCCGGGAGCCGATTCATCCAAATGGAAATCGCCGTGCAACTGGTCTTTTTGGGCCAGTAAAGTTAATGTTCTGTCGACTGTGCCGCGCGGATTGATTAACTCCACATACACGACATGGCTGGTTTTCTGGACCGTATGCGAACTTCCTTCCACCAGATAGCCGCGAAACCAGATGTCTTCGCCGGGTTTGAAAAACGTTTTGTCGGTATGCAGGTAAATCTTTTCGTCCGGTAATTTGTCGGTATATGCGTTTGTTTTTTCGACCAGCGAAGGCAAAAACTCGGATGGAAGCAAGCCGGGCAGCCGAAATGCGGCCAGCAGGCCCAGCAACACCGGAATGAGCAAAAGGATGTATTTCGTTTTCATAGAAAGCGGGGTTTGGACTTGAAAAAAGATACTATTTTAGAGAAATGACAAGTCGTTTATAAAGTCAGTTGCAGGGAAATGCCATAACTGCGCAAAGAAGGTGCATTGAACAAATCCAGTCCGGATGCTGTCGGATAGCCGAAGAGCGTGGCCGCCGGATCAACGCCCGTGTAAGGTGTCCAGAGCCAGAGATTGCGACCTGTAAACGAAATTTTGGCCTCGGTAAGAGAAAGTCGTTCCCGCAGATGTGCAGCAAGCGAATAGCTGACTTTCAACTCATTGAGCCGCACCCAGGATGATTTCTGAATGGATTCCTCGTCGACACCCGTCATTCCGTACCGCACCCAGCGGTTTCCTTCCAGTCCATTGGCCGGATTGGCAAAATCGACCGGTTTGCCGTTGGGTTTGCCGTTTTCGAGCACGCCTTCAAACAGATAATCGCGGGTATCGCGTTGCTGCTGAGTCAGTTGCGACATGCCCAGGTAATTCAGCGTAGCTTGGGTGCCGTTCCACATGTCGCCACCGTGCCGGAAGTTGAAAACGACATTGAGCGACCAGTTGCGCCATTGCAGGTTTTGGTCTGTTGAGGCGATCCAATTGGGATTGGGGTTGCCAATGATACGTGGCTGGGCATCCACCAACGGAAAACCATCCGAACCGATTACAAGCTGCCCGTTTTCGGTTCGTTTCCAGGCTGTGCCTACCAGCACGCCGTAGGGTTGTCCGGCAATGAGGTTGGACGAAATATCCGAAAAGCCAGCCACGGGAATCCGGGTCTCCGAACCGTACAGTTCTTTCACTACCGGTCTGAGACGCTGAAAGTTAGCCGAGGAAGAGAGGTGAAACGCACCGAAAGTCTGGCGGTAGGTTACTTCCCATTCCTGGCCTTTGTTTTGAAGCGTTGCCCGGTTTTCGAGCCTTACAGTCTGTTCATGCCACACCGGAACCAGAGCATTTTGAGTCAGGTTGTTGAAATAACTGGCCGAAAGATCCAGATGTCCTTTCCAGAGTGTAAGTGTCATGCCCAGTTCCCGTTTTTCAGTTTGCTCGGGTTTGGTCTGTTGTGTAGATACTATTTCCTGCGTCTCCTGATAGTGGCGGTAATTGTTCGAAGCATAGGGTGTTGAATTATACTGCCATTGGTTGTAAATGAGTGGTGCCTCCTGCAGATTCCGTGAGTAGTTGGCAAAGACTTTTCCGTAAGTCAGAAAAGAGGAATACGTTAAAAAATGCAATTCGGAAAAGTGAAACGCCAATCCGGCAGCTGGCAGCCAGCCCGCACCGGTTGGATAGGTGCTGGAAAAATAACTCAGATTGGAGGCGTTAAACGAAACAAGCTCCCGGTACCGAAGTTGAATGCTGGGGTTGAGTTCGTGAATCTGACGGAACGGATTTGCTTGCCGTATTACCAGCGAATCGGCCTGCGCGAACTGAAAACCCGATGACATATCCCAGCCATCTTGTCGGAAAAGCTGTTCACGCCTGTGTGTGAACACATACGAAAGCTGTGCGTTCAGGTAAAAATCATAAGACCCACCCAGCCAGTTGGCATACGAGGGAATAAAGGCCAACTGTTGATTGGTTTGTCGGTAAGTACGTTCGGTCAGGCGGCCCGCCTGACTTGCGGCCATGCCAGGCGGCACCCCGAAAATGGCATATTGGCGTTGCTTTTCCAGACTGCCTTTCAGCAGCAGGTTTACTTTTTGCCAATCGTATTTGAGGGTGATATGCGTAAGTAAGTTGCTGTTTTTCTGGCGGTCAGGTAGCTGGGCGACAAGGCCGTACGGATTGTCTGACTGGTCTGCACCGTAAGTGCGGTAATGACCATCCGAAAGCAGATACGAAGCAGAATTGTCCGTAGCCTGCCGCCGCGACAGCCCGTTGGCATTGTCAAAAGTAGGGGTAGTAGTCAAGACAGAGGCCATCAGATTGGCCCAGTTGCCGCTGCGGTTGGGCAGTTGGTCGTTCAGGTAGTCATAGAAAAGTCCGGTTTCGAGGGTCAGCCGGTTTTGGAACGTCCGTTTTCCATAAAAAGTCCACTTGTGGCTGCTCGTATTCGCTCCCGGAATTATTTTTTGCTGGTTCTGATTGGTAAAGCCTAGTTTGAGTTGGGTTTGACCGATTCGGGTTTTCAGGGCCAGGCTTTGTTCTGCCGATAGTCCATTGCGAAAAAAAGAATAAGGGGAATAACTTTGTGCGGCCTGCCCGTTTCCGTTGCCACGGGCAGTCAACGAACCCCGCGAATCGTATGCCGTTGCCAGGCCGTCGTATTCCAGGTTGCGGATTTTAGGACCCCAGCTAAAGAGTTCGCCGGTTTCGGGGTCGCGCCACACCGGCTCGCCGTTTTGGGGACGGCCCTGGGCAAATTCGGTTTGCAGCGCTGGCAGCCGGTTGATGGATTGAACCACCAGTGATGAATTGACCGAAAGCTGAAAAGGCAATGTTGTTTGGGTGCGTGTATCGGCTACGTAAACTCCATTCCGGGCTTTGGCGCCATAGCGCAGGCGTGCCCGCCAGCCACTGACATACCGGATGGTGTAGGCATTGCTTACATTGGGCGTGCCAGGCAATCCGCGTATTTCACTTTCATTCGGTGTAGCGAATACAGGTGAATCATCCGATAATGTGGCTACGCCTACTTTTGAAGACGGTGGGGTTTTGGGTTTCGGGGAGATACTATTTCGACTGGCGTTCCCGGTTTGTGTGACCTCTTTCTGGACGGAAACCGTTTTTCGGTCAGCTTTGGCTGCTGTTTTTTGGGGTGCCGACGAGTTCTTTTCAGTGACCAGTACTTCACGGGTGGTGAAGCCGATAAACGAAAATACCAAGGTAGCCCCGATAGGAGCCGATAGTTCATAATAGCCATTGGCATCGGTTGTGGTTCCTACCGCAGTGCCTTTGACAGTGATGCTCACGCCAGGCAGGGGAGAGCCGTCACTGGCCTTGAGCCGCCCGCTGATTAGGCGGTCTTGTGCTTGAGAGTACAGCGCAAAGCCAATAAAAAAGAAAATGAGCAGTAACGTTTTTTGCATAATCCAGGTCGTTTGTTTTGACAATAGATGCGACCTGGATTATTTTTCCATAAACCGGAAAGAAAATTACTTGGGCTTGGAAGGAGGGATGCGTATCAGTGAGTCGGCATTGTAGGAGGCAGTGGTAAGTGTATCGGTGTTGACAACCAGTGCAGTATCCTGTTCTTCACCTGTATAGGCGGGAGTGGAGTTGCCACAACTGCATAAACTCCAGCTGCCCGCTACAATGACGATAAAAAAGACTCTGAGAAAAAATACCATAAGGAAACAACGGGTTTTGCCTGTTGTGAAGGTACTATTTCTCACATTAAAACACAAAAGTTGCCGCACTGGACCCTGCAATGGACACTGGGGCAGTTTTGTCTTTCAGTTTTATATTGAATGATTTCAGGGTGTTGCTTTCGTTCAAGACGATCAATACCTTTTTGCCCGAAGTAGTGCGAAAAGCCACATTCGGCAGATCGGCTAAGTCTGTGGAGAATATGCGTACCGAACCCGGACGAACGAATTTGGAAGCTTGGGCAATGCTGTAATACGATACGTTACGCACTACAGACGGGCCACCGATGGTCAGTGCACCGAGGCACTGCGTGCAGCCTCCGGGCGTGTGGGGTTGTTGGTTCGGATCAGCGGCCAGATTCCATTGCAACACATTGCGGCTCCAGTTACGTGTGCCGCCGATGATGAGGTTTTTAACGGCCCACTGAAAATCCCCGCCAAACTGCCCTTCGGATGAGGTCCACTGTTCGGTGAAATACACATGCTTGTCGGGATGAGCATTGTGCACCTGACTGAGGGCGGTGATGGGGCCGACGTACAGGTGAAAAGCCGAGCCATCAACGTATTTGCTAGCCGCAGGATCGTCGAGAATGGTGAGCGGGTAATCGGGACGGTCGGCATTGTGGTCATACACAATGATTTTGGTTTGGATACCTGCATTCTGAAAGGCGGGCCCCAGGCTCTGCTTGATAAACGCAGCCTGTTCGGTGGCCTGCATCAGCAAACTCGGGTTGTTGCCCGGATGCAGCGGTTCATTCTGAATGGTAATGGCGTCAATGGCAATGCCTTCGGCCTTCATGCCCTGAATGTATTTGACAAAATACCTGGCATAGGCGTCGTAATATTCCGGTTTCAGGCTTCCTCCTTTGGTGTCATTGTTGGTTTTCATCCAGGTAGGAGGCGACCACGGACTGCCCATAATCTTAATATCCGGATTGATGGCCAGAATTTCCTTTAACACCGGAATCAGATTTGCCTTGTCGGGAGCCAGACTAAATTTCTGCATGTCCACATCGGTTTGTCCGGCGGGCAGGTCATTGTAGGAAAACGTACTGGCATCCAGATCGGAAGCGCCAATGCTGATGCGCAAGTAGCTGAATCCGACGGCGTTGCCATCCGTTGAGAACAGTTCTTTGAGTAAGGAGGCCCGTTCGGCGGCCGATAATTTCTGATTGAGTAGATAGGCACTGCCACCCATCAGCGTGAAGCCAAAGCCATCCAGGGTTTGGTAGGTCTGTGCCGTATCGATCTCAATGGTCGGATTGCCGTTGGTGCTGGCGCCGAATGTGTATGGTTTGGAAAGTTTGGTGAACAACGTGCTTTTGTCAAACGACGTGAGCCAAACCTCTATGTCACTTTGAGTCGACGAAGGCGGTGTCGGAACTGGAGGTATATCAGAGGTGTTCTTTTTGCAATTGGCACACATCATTAGTGCACAAATGACAAAAAGGGTGGGCATACGAAATGTTCTTTTTGAAATCGGCATGAGTATCTGATGAAAAGATGGGAAAAATATAAGGGAAAGCACAGCTATTTTGTGGTATAAGTCTATTTTATTGGCAGCACATACAAAAAAGCAAAGCCAAAACAGGGAGGTTTTGACTGGGCCAGCGATACTATTTTCTGTTGATAACCCGGATTCTGGTCAATCAATCCATTGTTGTTCAGGTCATATTGCGGAATCGGAAACACCAGGTCATATTCATCCGCGGTTCCTGTTGCGGCTTTGATAATGTCCAGCGCCGTTACTTGGTGCATTGCCGATGGATCGGCTTGCACGTGTCTGGTATACCGAATCAGATCAAACCAACGTTCGCCTTCAAAGGCTTTTTAGAAGTGAATAATGGAATGCAACGAAATAAGCCTGCACAGAATAAGAATACTAATGCTTGAGCGAATCCCACAAAGATTCAGTGAAATCGAGCAGAGAAGCAATTTTTAATGTAGCATCCTGATAATCAGGTAACTCATAGTTTTCGGGAGCAGGCACGGCGATTACTGCCATTCCGGCCCGTATAGCGGCCCGCATGCCATTCACCGAGTCTTCCCAGGCCAGGCAGTATTGTGGTGCAATGCCCAGCTTTTGGGCGGTGGTCAGGTATACGGCCGGATCGGGTTTGCCATACGTTTCAAGTGTTCCCGAATGTACAACCGAAAACAAGTGTCTGATTTTCAGTTTTTCAAGCACGGCTTCAATCAAGGCCATGGAAGAAGAGGAGGCTACGGCCAAAGGCAGGGCTTTTGCTTCAAAAAAGGATAGTATTTCGTATACGCCCGGCATTACTTCCGCCTGATTGACGATGCAACGCAAGGCCGTCGCGTTCAGATCTTCGATCACTTCCTGCTGCGATTTGTTTTGCCAGGGATAGCGTTGGTACCAGTAATTTACTACGGCATCGGTTCGCAAACCTGTCGTCAGATGAGCCATTTCTTCGGTCAGAGGAACACCCACCTTGGCAAATACTTCTATTTCGGCAACACGCCATTGGGGCTCTGAATCAATCAGAAGCCCGTCCATGTCAAAAATTATCGCTTGAATCATTTAAAAAAGAAAGGTTGGAATGGCAATGGTTGCAAAAGTCTGACAAAGCAGGAGGTTTTGCAAAAAAGTAGTATACTATTTTACCTTCAGTAAAGGCGTTTAACAAGTATTTGAATGCAAGTACAGTTAAGCAGAATAGGATCTCGATTAACCTGAAAACCTACTTTGTCAACTTTAAGCAGTTTTTTGGATAGAGTACCCTATCTTTGTGGCCTGTTTCAGAGGTACAATACCTCGTTTTTTCAACCATACAATGTCACACCATGACTTACGAAGAACGCCTTGCACATGCCGAAACCCATGTGTTCAAAGCCGTGTTTCCAAACACAACCAATCATTACGATACACTTTTTGGTGGTACGGCACTCTCAATGATGGACGAAATCGCTTTCATTGCCGCCACTCGTTTTACCCGATTGCGTTGTGTGACCGTATCGTCTGATAAGATTGATTTTAAGCATCCCATTCCGGCGGGAACCATCATAGAGCTGATCGGAAAAGTGAAGGAAGTCGGAAATACCAGCCTGAAGGTAGAAGTGGAGATCTTCGTGGAGCAGATGTATTCGGAAGAACGGCAACGGGCCGTATCCGGTTTATTTACCTTTGTAGCCGTAGATGAGCATAAAAAGCCGGTAACCATTACCCGATAAAACGCAAAAAAGGCCAGCAACTAATAGGCTGGCCTTATCTTAAGTTCGCTACAATCAATTGAGAACTTTTGTACAAAGTACGTGAGTCTCAAGTCGCTGGGCGTTTTCGCCCACCATGACCGTTTGTGAACTATATAGAATCAGTTGCTCGTCTGTTAATTCTTTTACTTCCCAGTGCAACACCTCTCCCGATTCGGTAGAAACCAGCAGTACGTTTCCGGACCGGGTCAATACCCACGTTCCTTTGATGGCAAATGAATCCTGAATGAGTTGAAAATCGCCCGTTTGGGTGAAGTTGTACGTCTCAATGGCCTCTGAATTTTCCTGTTCGGTCAGTTCATCATTGGTGTAATAGCTTTTCGCAATGGTTTTGCTTTGCCACGAACCCGACAATTGAACCGATAAGCTATCAGCCACCGTGCGGGAAGAAGGTGTTGGTTGTGGATCTTCAGCTTGCTGGCAAGAGATAAGCCCCAAGGAAAATACGATGACGAAAAGGAACGAAGTATATTTCATAGCTGCAGGTACTATCAATTTCTTCTGTATTACACTGAAACGAAAAAAGTAGTCGTAGGGGTATTGGAGGGAATGCAAGGTTTCGGCTTCAAAGCAGATACTATTTAGCTCAGCGTAAGGGATTTAGAAGTATATAAAGCAACGAACGAGAGACAATAAGCTGTGTAAGGGATTTACAATCAGTAAAATAGATCTAAGATGGATGCTTTTAAATTTCTTGATTTGAATGTATGATTTGCCCGTACTTTTCTGAATGAATCGTAGATTTGTTGGTACCCTTTGTTTCGGTTTTTGTAACCTGTTGTTAATGAAAAATGGTGACTGAAACGGGTTCTATTGGCGAAATCTTCCGTGCTCACTGAACAATGCTGTTTTGGGAGGTGATTTGAGGAAAATCACTAGGTAATTGAATATTACTTTTGTCTCAGGCTTTGGAGAAAATTGCGAAACTTTTCCGAATTGTAGTCGGCCATACCTTCGTGGCGCATCACAATTTTGCCATCCGGACTGATGACAAAGGTAGTCGGAATGGATTGCGAAGCATATACGGCAGGAATGGAACCGTCGGCCAACTGATAGACGGGAAACGTGTATTCTTTGCGTTGGACAAACTTTTGCACTTTCTGCACATTGTCGTCCACTGAAAGCATCACAAAGGCAATGTTATCCGATTTGACCTGATCATGTAATTTCTGAATACCTGGCATTTCGGCTACGCACGGCGGGCACCAGGTGGCCCATACATTCATGAAAATGACTTTGCCTTTTAACGATTCAAGAGATACTATTTTACCATCCAAGCTGCGCAATTGCAGGTTGTAGCTGGCATCTGTTTTCTCCTGCGTGGTTTTTGTATCGGCTTGGATCAATCCAGTAGCCAAAAACATACGCTGCATTCCTCCAATCACTTCAGTGTGCAAACCGGTTAGGTACAGCATCAACGGAATGCCCAGCCACAATCCCCATTCCAGTGCCGGATGTTTCAGGAATCTTCGCGTTCTAGAATAGGAGGGGAGGTTTTCGGTTTTCATGGGATAGTATTTTATCAGAACTATTTCAATTTCAACGCTTTTTGTATTTCTACTGAATCAATATTATCAAATTTAAATTCATCCGGCCATTTTCCATTATCCATATAATTTACAATCATAGCAAAATAATGGGCATATTCGACGGGTACATATAACTCATATCGCTTAGTAGATTCATTTGGAATAGTCGTTTCAAAGAGTGAAAGCTTGGTCTTTGGATCCAAAATAGTTATTTCAATGTATTCAGGTGTTTGACTAATGGGATCTTCAAGAGGTATTGAATAATGTCTCTTGTTTTTTGCTTAATTGCTTGAAATGGAAACGGAAACGGCCCTTCTATACCCCAATCAACCCAAGAACTATCATTGATAATGAGTCTTCCTAGGTAACCTCCCTCGGATGGCAAGTACAGATAATAGTTCCCTTTATACTTGTAAACAGGTAACCAGTTTTTGGGAAGATTGGTCTTGTTTTTTACTTTATACCCACTCGGGTATATTTCTTTGATGGAATTATAATTACTTTGAAAATCATCCTCATAAGATCCAAACTTGAAATCTGTCAAGCGATTATATTCCCTGGAATGATGGTTTGTATCAATATAAATGGCGTGGTAATGATAGTACTCAGCGGTATTGGTTTCCCTATACAAAAATATGGTGTCGTTAAGAGTTGTATCTGTAACGATTGTTTGTGAAGGAAGTTCTGAAGTTAATAGGATGGTGTCAGTTTTCGTGGTTATAGATAGGCTCTTATCTGATTTGTTGTTACAGGCTGTACATAGGACTATCCAACAGAACAACAATATAAATGAAAAGAAACGCATATCTTTATTTATGAAGTGTAAGGCATAAAAATCTACAAATAGTATCAATAAGATTAGCAGAACCCCTATTTTTGTCTTAACTCTTTCCATTTAATCGTTTCCATTATGAAAAAGTTCTTATGCTTACTTGCCTTCGGCATCGCAACCATAGCCGTTCAGGCACAGGACAAAGCCATTTTTGGCGAATCGTTCAATCCGCAAAATGTAATTCCAGCCACTAAGGTAGCCTCGGTTGTAAGTACCAAAGATTCGGCTTTTGTTCAAACGGAAGGCGTGGTAAAAGAAGTGTGTCAAAACAAAGGCTGCTGGATGAAAGTGGACATGGGCAATGGCCAGGACATGCTGGTCCGGTTTAAAAACTATTCGTTTTTCGTACCCAAAGATGCCGCCGGCAAAAAAGTAATTCTGAAAGGAAAAGCCTTTACCTACGAAACACCTGTAGCCGAACTGCGGCACTATGCCGAAGATGCCGGTAAGTCGAAAAAAGAAATTGCCAGAATCAAGAAGCCTGAAAAATCAGTACGTTTTGTGGCAAATGGCGTAATTCTAGAATAAAGACGGTTTTGTCTTTGCAAAAGATACTATTTGGTTCAGGATCAGATACTAAAAAATCCCTAACTGAAACAGTTAGGGATTTTTATTTCCAAACACTACACTCAAACTATAGGGAATTTATCAACTATGAAAACGTATCGTTAAGGGTGCACCGTTTCATTTTCCACGGGTTCCTCTTGTTTTATTTCTTCTTTTACTTCCTGTGGCCAGTGGCCGCAACGGCGGGCATAGGCTTGCTTAAACTTTTCGCGTTCTTCGGGCGTCATAGCCGACAAATGCCGTTCCATTTTGCGGCGCCAGTACCCTCTTCCATCCACTTTGCCTTTCCACAACTGGCTTCCTACCATCCATAACAATTTTCCTACAATAAAAATTCCTAACGCTTCATTAAAAGTGATGACCGGACCCGAAAATAATCGTGGAATGGAGGCATTCCAGACGGTTTTGATGAACCAGCCAAACAGAGCAAATGCCAACAGAATGAAAAGGGCAGCTTTGATCGCATACCAAATCCAATGTTTTTTCATGCGTATTTGTTTTGTATTCTTCTTTGCTCGGGCAACATCAGATGACTTTATGAATGCAAGACAATCCAAACCTATAGAGCTACTACTTAGTCACCCAACATTTCGTCGTAAAGTGACTCGAGGCGTTTGCGCAGGTGCAATACTGCATACCGTTTGCGCGATAAAAGGGTGTTTACCGTCACACCGGTTTCTTCGGAAATGTCTTTGAAGTTTTTGCCTTCCAGCTCATGCCACACAAACACATCCCGTTGCTCGGTGGGCAACTCGTCCAATGCCTCGGCCAGCGCATCCCACACACGGGTGCGTGTATACGTGTTTTCGGGACCATCCTGCGGGTCAAAAAGCAACTTGGACAAATTCCAGCTTTCTTCCTCTTCGCCTGCATTGAGGTATTGCTCCAGCGATTCGGGTTTTTTCTTCCGATAGCGGTCTATGATTTTGTTACGCGCCACCCGAAACAGCCACGCACTGATTTGCTCAATGGGCTCAAGCACGTTAAAGGTTTCGGCTAATTGGTAAAAAACATCCTGTAATATATCTTCAGCATCGGTTTTCTCGGGAACACGCTTCCGGATAAACGCCAGAAGCCGTTGCTTTTCATCTTGAAAAGCGACTTTAAGTGTCTGATTCTTTGAATCTTGTGTCGCGGGTACTGCTAGCACTGCGTTGTTCATCGGTATTGTTTGGGAAAAGTCGTCCTTACCAAGGAAGACGATTGATGTATGGTAATATTGTTAAGGAAAAAACATTTTTTTGTAAAAAATCGTGCAACTTTTCTGGAAATATTTATAATCCGCTAAAGAACAACCGCGTGTATGCTTATCAAGTTAGCATTTCGTCCTATTTCAACCAATGCATTTGTGATAAATGGCGGTTTGTGGAAAAATAGTATCCGGGAAAAAAGTAAAACCTGCTTTGAATTAATTTACTTTTGAGGCAATTTCGTAACTGCTTTTTGATTGCCTTCACATCCGCAAATACATAACTCGACTGACTAACAACTTATTATGAATTGGATTTATTTTTTGCTGGCATTTCTGGCCGGGGTAGGAGTTTCAGTGCAGCTGGGTGTAAATGCCCAGTTGCGGACGGCAGTAACTAATCCGATTATTTCGGCTTTGATTTCTTTTTCAGTGGGTACCGTTATTCTGGCAGTGTATGTACTTACCACTTCGCGCAGCGCCATCCCATCCATGGAAGTAGCACGTGGCATTGACTGGTGGAAATGGACAGGCGGCTTGCTGGGTGCTATTTACGTCACCACAGCCATCATCATAGGCCCGCGCATTGGGGCTGCCAATTTTGTGAGTCTGGTAGTGGCGGGTCAGCTACTGGCCGCCATTGCGTTTGACCACTTTGGTTACATCGGTTTTCCGCTGCATCCGGTTACGCTGTATCGCCTGTTAGGGGCATTGTTAATAGTAGCAGGTGTCTATTTGATTCAGAAAAATTAGGGATTGCCTATGAAAGTTTTAGCTCAGTTTCCTCAGTCCGATTGTCACATTACCTTGTTTTCCTGGAACGGGAAATTTATTGTAAAAATAGAGCAGGGGATGTTGGAGCAGTCGTATAAAATAAACCAACTGGATGTGGCCAGCGAAACCGAAGTTCAAAAGCTGATTGAAAATGAGGCTTTTCTGGCTTCAGTTCGGCAGCGTTTCCTGGAAATGGACGAGTCGCTCTACCAGGCCCTGGAGCAGCTTTAGGTTTTTGCTTTTCAAAGGATACTATTTTGCGGGATAAACGAAAGCCGCGAAACAATGAGACAAACAGGAAGTAAAGAGCTGACGGATTATCAGTTCCGTTACTTCCTGTTTGTCTCATTGTTTATTTTATTGCTGCGATTAGACTGCTTTTTCCGCTAACTCGGGCAATAGATTTTTGATGGCTTCCTGATAAAGGGTTTCGGCCAGTCGGTCATTGGGGATAACATAACGTGCACTAACGTATTTGATGGGCCGGTTGTGCTCATCCATGACAGGAGAGATGGTTGCGTCCACCCAGTAATGAGTGCCATCTTTGGCCCGGTTCTTTACAATGCCTCTGAACACTTTTCCCTGTTTTATGGTTTGCCACATCAGCTTAAACAACTCTTTGGGCATATCCGGATGCCTGAAAATATTGTGTGGCTTGCCCAGCAATTCTTCCCGGCTGTACTTGGAAACCTGACACAGTTTGTCGTTTACATGCAGGATAGTGCCATGCAGATCGGACTCGGATAAGACCGTAGTATGATTGAATACCCGTTCGCGGGCTTGCAGTTGGCGCTTCAATTCTTCGCTTTCGTGAAGTTGCCGGGTGAGTTCTTCCTGCGTGGCTGCCAGTTCTTCCATATTCTGACGTACTTCTTCTTCCTGAGCCCTCAGCTGCTCGGTTTGTACCTGTGCCAATTCGAGCAAATGCCGTGTGTTTTCGTTGGTTTTCAGGCTAGCTACTGTAGAGGCAATGCTTTCGCCTATTTTTTCCAGGAACGCAATGTGATAATTTTCCAACGTATGAAATGACGCCATTTCAAGAACACCAATCAGTTGCGTATTGGTTTTGAGCGGAATCAATATCAGGCAGGTGGGCGTTGCTTTGCCTAAACCCGACGTAATGTGAACATAATCAGCCGGAATATCCGTCAGTAAAAGCGTATCGCTTTCCTGGTAACACTGCCCCACTAATCCATCGCCAATATCAATCCGTTTTTTCAGGTACTTGCGCCGTTCGTAGGCGTAGCAGGCTACCTGTTCGAGAAAGGAATCGTTCGGATTGGTATCATTGATGATAAACAAACCAGCCTGATTGGCTTGGAGGTAACGAACCAGTTCGCCGATGATTGTTGCAAACAAGGTTTCGAGATCGGATGTTTGGGTGCGGAGCAGTTCCAAAAACAAGGCGTGTCCTTCGTTGGCCCAGCGGCGTTGGTTTTCGCTTTGATTTAACTGATATGCCTGTTTTTGCATGCTCAGCAGCGACTCTACCAGTGGATTGTCTGTATGGGTTACGTTGCTGTTTTCTTTGCCTTCACCGATAGACTGAATCAGTTCGATGGCTTGTTGATGAACATCCTGCAACGCAATGACTTCTTTTTCGATCTGTTTAAATCTTTTAAGCTTTCTCTGTGAAATGAGGCGAAAAAAAATAGACATGTATTCTGGCTGGTTGAGTAACAAATGAAGATACTCAGCGAAAATAAGGCTATTTTGATTGATACTAAAATCCGTCTGGTTGGCTTAATCGTAATGATTGTGGCCAATTGGACGATTATGGGCGTGAACCTGGATGTTTTGATGCGGAAGAATACATAGGACCATTTGGATGTGGCCTACGGGAGAGGTTACCCCAAACTAAGAACTAACTTTTACTTTATAAGTGATTTTTATCAGTAGGAAATCTGATTCTGACGTATTTTTTACGTTTTTTTACCCATTCCCAGCGGAACTCGACAGAATAAACTGGTTTCTTTCGGGCCAAAATCAATCATGTAAGTTTGTTTCACTCTTTACAGAAGGATCTTGATCAGGGAATGGCGGAGTTGTCTGCTTATGTTGGATTGACCAGGTTTTGCCCTTTCCAGCGATACTATTTTGTGTCTTTGGTTAAACTATCAGACAATCTGGAAAAATCTTTAGATGAAACCGATTAGCGATTCGGATGCCATACAAGCTTTACCTGCTGTTCTCTTCAAATTCAGGACAATCGATGCGAAGAGCCTGAATTTGAAGAGGCAGATTCAATAAATTACAGAAATGTGACTGGTCTGTTTTGGCATAGTGCACACAGGTAAAGCACATGCGTTGTACACTGATGATGTTTAGCCGGTTCAACTGACTGATCAGGCTGAGGATGGTTTGCCAGAGTATCTGCTTGTCTGTTTCACCTTCAACGGCAATCATTTTGGTCAATGCATCCGCATAATCTTCCGTTTTTCGTACCACTTCCTTTCCCGATTCGGTAAGTTGGATGGTATAGCTGCGGGTATCGGTGGCGTCGGGGAGTTTCAGAACCAGATTTTTTTGTTCCAGCACTTTGACCGCGTCGCTGATGGTCGGTTTGGTTACATGAAATTCCTGAGCCAGGTAGCTGACCGTTGCAACGCTGGAAGAATGGTTTTGTATGAATAGAAGCAATTGGATCTGAATCGGACTCAGGTTTTGCTCCTTGGCTTTATCCCAAAGCAAAATCCGGAATACCTGGGATAGTCGCTCCAGCCCGGCCACAATTTTAGTGTCTATCTGATTGTTTTGCTGATCTAAGTTGAATACAGACACATTCAGTGGCAGTTTTGCATTTCAAAAATATAGTATCCTTGGGCACTAATACTGGATTCAACGGCGGGACTGGCCTGTTCGATGTGGCATAACCTGCATTCTTTGGCGGTTAATGGCTGTCCCTCTTCTGTTTTGGATTTAAGGTAATCCTTGCCAAAAGTATAAATTATTTCTTCATCTTGGATATGGGCCGGCACAATAATATCAAAGTGCATTGTTGTACCATCTTTTCTGGTTACATACGTATCCCAAACGGCAACTTTCATAAGCATGTTTTTTAGTAGGTTGAAAAACAGGTAAAAGGTAGCCTGTAACGCTGGGTGGCTACAGGCTGTCAATCAATGGGGTGTTTTAAAATTCGCCGGTATTTATGTAAGGGTATGTCCATAAAATAACGGTGAGAGTGATGGCCTTAAACCATGCAGCATGCATAGCCTCTACGGTTGCAGTTTCATGGCCTTTGTTGGCCAGAAAACTCTTGATGGTAGCCGTAATCGGAAAAATAAACGCAACCATATACCGGTAATGGATAATGGGCACAGATTGCACGTGATCTGTCTGGTTTTTCTTGGTTGTGTGGTGGCGCAATGCGATTTCGTGCTGGTAATTAAGCCATTGCTGATCGTAGGGTTTGGTACACACGTCCACAATCCATTGTCCAAAGCGGGCTCTGACGGCCGTCAGGTAATTCAGGTCGGGAGTGCCGTTGTGGGTAAAATAATGAAGCAGGTGCTCGTTGCTGCCTACATAGCCATACCACAAATCTAAAATGGCATCGGTCTGGTCTTTCAATACTTCGCCAGCCAGTTGCAGATACTGGGTGTCTTCTTCTGTAAACAAGACGGTTTTCTTTAATAATTCAAACTCTGTTGTACTTACGGGTGAAGGACCGGCCTGTCCGTAGGTGTAGCCTTGGATTGGGTGTGTCATTGGATTTCTGTGTTTAAAATAAATGATGCACAAATATATAGTTAGGATTCCTAACTAAAAAATAAAATGTGTTTTTTTTCAATTAGTATCTTTCACTAATCAAAAACCGCTGACTTTTACAGTGGCGGTTTTTGATTAGTGGAGAGGAAAAACGGCTTTGGGGTTTGTTGATGAATTGCGGTGCTCGGGCTTTATTACTTAGGAAGGAAAAAGCGGAAGCATGGTCCAGTATCGAATCTGGTTAATTGAAATCCGGGTAGATCTGCGGTCCCAAATAGTATCTTTCAAAAACAAAAAACCTCCATCCGACAAGGAATGGAGGTTTGGAAAAGGGATTTGGTGCAAAGCCTTAGAGCTTCACCCATTTGCTGAGCACCGTTTGTTGCTGGGCCGATGGGCTGGAAATGCGTTCGATCCGGTAGCTGATTGCCGAATTGGCGGTCAGCGTTACAGGTATGTTTTGCAGAGTTCCTTCCCGGTTGATGGTAATTAGCACTTTGTCTCCAGCTTTTTTACGGTTTATGAACTGTTGCAGGTCTTCGCCTACACGGTAATTGTCAATGGCAATGATCTCGTCCTTTACATTCAGTCCGGATTCATAGGCGGCCGTGCCCCGTTGCAAGCCAGTGATGGTAAGCTTGCCGTTTGTCATGGAGGTGCTGGCTCCTAAATAGGCAGTTTGCGCATTGGCTTTGTATTCGCCCAGGCGTAGACCGGCATAGCCGAAGTATTTGTTGTAGTCAATGGTTTTGGTATCAAATACATAATTCTTGAAAAAATCGTCCAGGCTGTGTCCGGCAATCTTCTCCACGGCTTGTTGGAATTCGGCATCGGTAAAGCCACGCTTTTGTTTTTTGTAATATTCGTCATACAAAAACTTCATCACGTCATCCAGTGATTTTTGGCCGTTGGTACTGTGAATCACTTCCAAGTCAAGCAGTGCGCCCAATACACCACCTTTGGTATAATACGAAATGGTGGTATTACGCGAGTTCTCGTCCGGACGGTAGTATTTGATCCACGCGTCCCAGCTCGATTCGGCGGCCGACTGCACTTTGCTGCCGGGTTGGTTTTCGGTGTTGCCAATGCCACTCGTTATGGTATTCAGAAATTGGTTGGCATCCATAAATCCGGCGCGGTGAGCAATCAGGTCTTCGTAATAGCTGGTAAAGCCTTCCGATACCCAAAGCATGTGCGTGTAGTTCTCGTTTTCGTAATCAAACGGCCCCAATGCCTGAGGGCGAATGCGTTTTACATTCCATAAGTGGAAATATTCGTGAGCAACCAGGGTCAGAAAGCCCACATAGTTGCTTTCATAACTCCAGCGGGTAGTTTGCAATGTGGTCGAATTCAAGTGCTCCAGACCGCCGCCACCGTTTTGCAGGTTGTGCACGATAAAAGTGTAATCTTTGTTCGGATTTTCGCCCACTACTTTACCCGCTTCTTCCACGATTTTTTTCATGTCCTCCGGGAGGGTCTTTTCATCGTAATTGCCGATGCCGTACATGGCTACTTTGTGAGGAATACCCAAGGCAGTGAATTCCAGTATTTTCTGGTTGCCGATCTCAATCGGCGAGTCAACCAGAATGTCGTAATTCGGTGAGGCCAGTGTCCATTTATCTTTGCCTGCCATTGATAGCCCAGTCGAAATCTGCGTCCATTCTTTGTAGGGCTTTACGGTGATGGTAGAGGGCAGTTCCTGTTGTTTGTCAATAAACATAAACACGGCTGCGGGTTGCACATAGCCGTGCGTCCCGTCCAGAAAAGGCGTACGTACACTCACTTCAAAGGCATACACTTTATACTCAACGGTTACTTCGTCGGCATTGTTGCTGTAAACGCGCCAGGTATTTTTGGCGGTTTTTTCACTTTTGAGGATACTATTTTTTCCGCCGGTTGCGGTAAAGCCTTCCACATTGCGGGCATATTCGCGTACCAGATACGAACCGGGCGTCCAGACGGGTAGCTTGAAATCGATTGTCGACTGTTTCAGTCCGCTAACAGTGATTTTCACATTAAAATAATGAGTGTGAGGCTCATCCATACTCAGAAAGTAAGTCAACTTGGGTGCCGCGTGGGTAATGACCGAGAAAAGAAAGAAGAAAAAAGAGAAAAGAAATGCGTTTTTTTTCATGGAATCGTAATAAATAGAGTTCTTGGTTTGAGACGAAATAAGGGCGGAATATACAAAGACAAATTCAGAATCGGATAGTTTCGGGATGGCAAAATCAGGCATATTTACACAAAAGTGTATTTCTTACCGGTTTCCGAAAAATAGTATCTGGCAAAAATGCAAAACCCACCTGTGCTGGAAGACAGGCACATAGGCAGGCTCTTAAATTCCGTAGCAGGCAAAGATACTGAGGGAACAAAGGAAAATCTTCCGCCAAAACTTCAAAAAAAGCCTTACATTTGTAGCATTTCCATCTCGGTTGTTCGTCATACAATGAGTAAAACCTGCCGACCTGTCAGGGAAATATCGTTGGCATAGTGATTGCCACTAACTCAGAATTAACTACGTATCACACTACAAAAACATGTTAAATTTTCTAACCAAGTCTGTTACCAAGTTTTTTGGTACTAAATCGGAGCGAGATATTAAGGATTTGACCCCTTATGTCGGAAAAGTGAACGCGGAATTTGTGAAACTCGCCTCCCTTACCCATGACCAGCTTCGTGAGCAAACTTTCGAGCTTAAGAATATCATCCGCGAAAGATTGCAACCTATTGAGGATCAGGTTCAATCCTTGCGTCAACGGGTAGCTGACGATTTTAACATGGGGCTGGATGAAAAAGAAGCCATTTTTACGAAAATAGATGAACTGGGTAAAGAGTCGGATAAGCAACTGGAAGTAGTTCTGCTGGAAATACTGCCCCGTGCTTTTGCCGTTATCAAAGAAACGGCCCGGCGTTTTACGTCCAATGAAACCCTGGAAGTAACGGCTCTTGACTACGACCGTGCCATTGCTGCCAAGCGGGCCAGTGTGAGCATTGAAGGCGGCGACAAAGCCGTTTGGAAAAATCGCTGGATTGCGGCCGGAAACGAGATTGTATGGGACATGGTGCACTACGACGTACAGATTATCGGTGGCGTGGTATTGCACCAAGGCAAGATTTCGGAAATGGCAACCGGTGAAGGGAAAACGCTGGTAGCCACGTTCCCGGCCTTTCTGAATGCACTGGCGGGCAAAGGCGTACACATTGTAACTGTAAACGACTACCTGGCCAAACGTGACTCGGAATGGATGGGGCCGCTGTTTGAGTTCCATGGCATGAACGTCGATTGCATTGACAAGCACCAGCCCAATACCGCCGCCCGTCGCAATGCCTACGCGGCTGATATCACTTATGGCACCAACAACGAATTCGGTTTTGACTACCTGCGTGACAATATGGCACGTGAAGTAGGCGAACTGGTACAACGCAAACACCACTACGCCATGGTCGATGAGGTGGACTCGGTATTGATTGACGATGCCCGTACGCCCCTTATCATTGCCGGACCGGTGAGCCGCAGCGACGAACAGATTTTCTACGATTTACGTCCGCGTGTGCATGCCCTGGTAGAAGCACAGAAACAACTGACGCTGACTTTTCTGAATGATGCCAAGAAGAAAATAGCGGCTGGCAATGACAAAGAAGGCGGATTGGCGTTGTTTCGGGCTTTTCGCGGCTTGCCCAAAAACAAACCACTGATTCGCTACCTGGGTGAACAGGGAACCAAAGCGGTTTTGCAAAAAACAGAAAACTACTACCTGCAAGACAACCAGCGCATGATGCCTGAGGCCGACGAGCCGCTGTTGTTTACCATTGATGAGAAAAACAACCAGGTAGAACTGACCGAAAAAGGAATTGACTACATTACCAAATCGGGTGAAGATCCTCATTTCTTTATTCTGCCCGATTTGTCAATCGAAATAGGCAAAATTGAAAAAAGCAAAGACCTGACCGACAGCGAGAAATTACAACAAAAAGAAGCGTTGATTTCAGACTATTCGGCCAAGTCAGAACGCATCCACGTCATTAGCCAGCTGCTGAAAGCATATACGTTGTTTGAGAACGATGTGGAATACATCATTCGGGAGGGCAAAGTAATGATTGTGGATGAGCAGACGGGCCGTGTGATGGAAGGCCGCAGGTATTCGGACGGTTTGCACCAGGCCATAGAAGCCAAGGAAAACGTGAAAGTGGAAGAAGCTACTCAAACGTATGCTACTGTTACGTTGCAAAACTATTTCCGGATGTACCACAAACTGGCCGGTATGACCGGTACCGCTGAAACCGAAGCAGGTGAGTTCTGGCAAATCTATAAGCTGGATGTAGTGGTAATTCCGACCAATAGAAACATTTCCCGTAGCGACCGCGAGGACAAAGTCTACCGCAGCGTACGCGAAAAATACAATGCCGTAGTGGACGAAATTACGAGCATGGTAGAGCAAGGCCGACCTGTACTGGTCGGTACCACCTCAGTCGAGAATTCGGAAATTCTGAGCCGGATGCTTAACATGCGTAAGATCAAACACCAGGTATTGAACGCCAAGCAGCACCAACGTGAAGCAGAGGTAGTGGCCGAAGCCGGTAAGCCTGGAACGGTAACCATTGCAACCAACATGGCCGGTCGTGGTACGGATATCAAACTTACTCCCGAATCCAAGGCGGCGGGTGGCTTGGCCATCATCGGTACCGAACGCCACGAATCACGCCGGGTTGACCGCCAGCTGCGTGGTCGGGCGGGTCGTCAGGGTGACCCTGGTACGTCACAGTTCTTTGTATCGCTGGAAGACGGACTGATGCGTTTGTTCGGTTCGGATCGGATTGCCAAGCTCATGGATCGCATGGGACTGGAAGAAGGGGAAGTGATCCAGCATTCGATGATTACCAAATCCATTGAACGAGCTCAGCGAAAAGTAGAGGAAAACCACTTTGGGGTACGGAAACGGTTGCTCGAATACGATGACGTGATGAACTACCAACGCGAAGCCATTTACCGCCGTCGCCGCAATGCCTTGTTTGGCGACCGGGTGCAGTTGGATATTTTGGATAGTTTGCATTTCATCTGTGAGAATATCGTTGAAAATACGACGGGCAACATTGAAAATTTCCGTCTGGAAGTGTTGCGTACTCTGGGCTTTGAAACCCTACTCACTGATGATGAATTCAGACGCCTCAAAGCTGAATTACTGACCGAAAAACTCTATGGCGAAGCTGAAAAACATTACTTTGCCAAAGAAGCGCGGATTGCAGAAAAAGCCATGCCGGTACTACGCGATGTATACCAGACCCGTGGCCAGCACATCCAGGATGTGGTAGTGCCATTTACCGACGGGACACGCCAGATTGCCGTATCCGCCGATTTGAAAAAAGTGGTGGACAGCGATGGACGTGAACTCATCCGTTCGATGGAGAAAATCACGACACTGGCCCTGATTGACCAGGAATGGAAAGAACACCTCCGCGACATGGATGATCTGAAACAATCGGTTCAGAATGCGGTGTTTGAACAAAAAGATCCGCTATTGATTTACAAGTTTGAAGCCGTGGAGCTGTTCCGCAAGTTTGTGGCCCGCGTCAATGGTGATGTCATTTCGTTCCTGATGAAAGCAGAAATTCCGGTAGAAGACAGCAGCGATGTGCAGGAAGCCCGCCAGCAACCGCGTCGCCAGCAACCCAAACTGCAAACCAGCAAAGAAGATTTCAATGCACCAACCGGGTCTGAGCAAAGCAACGGAACGCCTATGGCACAGCAGCCCACACCCGTAGAGAAAATCAGTCCGATTCGGGTGCAAAAGCTGCCTAACCGCAACGACATTGTCAGCGTTCAGTATTCAGATGGCAGCATTTTGCGCGATGTTAAGTTTAAGAAAGTGGAAGAAGATTTTCGCAACAACAAATGCGTATTGATCGACTAACAAAATAGTATATCTCAAAAGATAAAAACCTGGCAGGATCTTGAAACACCTGCCAGGTTTTTTCGTTTGAAAAGATAATATTTTATTTGCAGCCAGAATCGTACATCCATCAACGCTTATGACACACCTTCGACTCGTATATTTAGTTAGTATCCTCGTTGCTTTGCCAGTTTTGCTTTCGGGTTGTGGCGTATTTTCAAAAACAACTACCAAGAAAACAAACGAAACTGGTAATTTTAAAGATGATGTTTCAGCCTATCGCCCTGTTTATGCAGCCACTGCCGAAACGGCTCCGGCTAGCTCAGGGGCGCAACCTTCAGACAGCAAACCGACGGCTCCCAAAGGCGTGCCCGCGGGGGACATTACCTCACGGCTCAATGTAATTCTGGATACCATTGCCGTAACCAATAAAAACATCCGTTATGCACAGGGATACCGCGTACAGATCTATTCAGGCTCCAGCAGTGCCGATGCCAATAAGGCGCGTGACCGTTCGTATGCCATTTTGCCCGATGTGATTCCGCACATTGTATACGTACAACCCAATTTTCGGGTAAAAGTAGGCGATTTTATTGATCGATTGGAAGCGCAACGGGTATTTGTGGCTTTGCAGACCGATTTTCCTTCGGCTTTGATCGTACCAGACAAGATAGAAATCCGGTAAGGCAATCCAGGAAGCCTTACTGGATTTTTTGCACTCAGGAAGGAATGCCAAAAATATGAACCCGGTGCGTGATTGGGTCACGCCGGTTGTAGGGCACCGGGTATTCATCAATGTTCCACTGGATCCAGAGTTGGTACCTGGCATCAATGAGCGACAGCAATTCTTCAATGCTGCTACCATACCGCTCGATCATGTCGGTGTGTACCTCTATGGCCAGCTTAGGCAGTTTCTCTTTGATCAGTTTCTGCGCCCCTTTAAGTACTTCTATTTCAAATCCTTCCACATCTATTTTCAAAATAGTAGGATTCAGATTGGCAAAACTATCTACTGTAACTACCTCTACCTCAATGCCTTGGGTTTCTTTTCCTTTGAGAATATAAGAATTGGAACTTGAGTTGGAAATCAGTAGCTTTCCCTGCGAGGCTCCTACGGCATTGGGCAGTAGCTTTACGTTGGTAAGGGCGTTGATTTCCTGGTTTTTCTGGTGAATGGTGCGGTTGTCCGGGTTGGGCTCAAAGCTGTAAATTTTTCCGGAGCGTCCTATCCAGTCCGACAGAATGCAGGCCGTAAGTCCGTGATGCCCACCGCATTCCAGGATTACATCTCCTTCCCGACAGAGATGGTCTTTCATAAATTTCATTTCAGGCCACAGCCATCCGTCTTCTCCATCATCGCCTACATACCACGATTCTCCATCTTTATTTCCTACGTAAAACTTAAACTTCGTTCCGTACAAGTTCATGTCTGTAACGTACGGCTTGAAGTTACGATTCCTAATCGAAAACATGAGTTTTTTGATACTTTCTTTGGCATTAATACCAATCAGGTTGCTAAGTGCTTGTTTCATAGGTAACTAAAGCATAAGTGATGAGAAAAAATGATTCAGTAAAATTTAGACAGAGAGGAGAAATGTGCTATTAATGTTGAAGGCGGCGGGCTAGTAATCATCAAGAACCAAGTTTTTTCTATAAAAGATTTTTATACATGAATTCATTTATCTTTTGAATGGTTTTGTAAATGAAAAAAGGCTCACTTTTGGGCTATAACAATTAGTTATTATCAATAACAAATAGCAATTGGTTTGTATGCCAATCGGTTTGCACCTTTGCTACTACTAAAAATCAAACCATATGACTGATACCATTCATACCGATATATGCATCATCGGGGCCGGACCAGTAGGCTTATTCGCCGTATTCGAAGCCGGGCTACTCAAGATGCGTTGTCATCTGATCGACGCCTTGCCGCAAGTGGGCGGGCAGCTGTCTGAGATTTATCCACAAAAGCCGATTTACGACATACCCGGCTATCCGGAAGTAAAAGCTCAGGAACTCGTAGACCGATTGATGGAGCAGATCGCTCCCTTTCATCCTACGTTTAGTCTAGGCGAGCGGGTCGATGCGCTGGAGCGGCAAGAAGACGGTTCCTTTGTGATAATCACCAACGAGAAAACAACCGTTGCTTGCAAAGTGGTAGTGATTGCGGGTGGACTGGGTTGTTTTGAACCGCGCAAACCTGAAATCGAAGGCCTCGAAGAATTTGAAGGCAAAGGCGTGGCTTACATGGTGAAAAATCCGGAACTGTTTCGCGACCGGAAAATCGTGATTGCGGGCGGCGGTGACTCGGCCTTGGATTGGACTATTTTCCTAGCCAATATCGCTAAGGAAGTAACGCTGGTACACCGTGGTGAAACCTTTCGCGGTGCACCCGATTCAGCGGAAAAAGTGGCAGAACTGGCTCACCAGGGAAAAATCAATCTAATACTGAAATCGAACATTACCGCTATCAATGGCAATGGACATTTGCAACAGGTGATCATTGCCGGCAAAACGGGCAATACTGTCTTGGAGGCCGAGCATTTGATTCCGCTGTTTGGATTAACGCCCAAGTTAGGCCCCATTGCCGATTGGGGACTTAACATTGACAAATCGGCCATTCTGGTCAATACCGAAGATTATTCGACTAATGTCGAAGGCATTTACGCCATTGGTGACATCAACACCTATCCGGGAAAACTCAAATTGATTCTCTGTGGCTTTCATGAAGCGGCGCTGATGGCACAAAGTGCCTTCAAATACGTATATCCCAACCAGAAACTGAGTTTTAAATACACTACTGTAAACGGTGTCAATGCGTTTTAATTTATGATTACATTAACGATTGAAGATAGAAACGGCGAACGGCAGGACATCGAAATTCCGGAAGGCATTAACCTGAGCCTGATGGAAGTGCTGAAAGCCTCGGAGTACAACATCCTGGCAACCTGCGGAGGAATGGCCTTGTGCGCAACGTGTCATGTGCAGGTGCTGGCTGGTGAAGAAAAGCTGTCTGAAGCTTCGGATATGGAATTGGACATGCTGGATACACTGCCCAATGCCACCCTCGAAAGCCGGCTGGCGTGCCAGTTGCGGGTATCGGAAGAGATGCATGGCTGCGCCTTTCGGATTTTAGGAGAAGAGCAATAAAAAAGCAGGAGGTTTTTGCTTTTTTGAAGATACTATTTTTGATTTTCGGTTTGGGTGCGTTTCTTGCAATCATGGAAGAAACCTACAAATCCGTCAGTGCGTCGCGTACCACACTTACCGAACTCATGATTCCGTCGTATGCCAATTTTGGTGGCAAAATACACGGGGGTATTTTACTTTCTCTCATGGATAAGCTGGCCTATGCCTGTGCGGCCAAACATGCCGGGCGGTATTGTGTCACGGTTTCGGTCGACGGCGTTGATTTTCTGCAACCGGTTGAGGTTGGCAATCTAGTGCATTTGCAGGCTTCGGTCAATCATGTGGGGCGTACATCGTTGGTGGTAGGGATTCGCGTCACGGCCGAAAATATCAGCACCGGCCAGGTAAAACACACCAATACATCGTACTTTACCATGGTGGCCAAGCACGAAGACGGCAGCAATGCCGTGGTGCCCGGCTTGCAATTGGAAACCCGTGAAGACATCCGGCGGTTTCTGGAGGCAATCAAACGCAAAGAACTCAAACAGTCGTACCGCTCTGAACTGGATAATGCAAAGACGTTACTGACCGTAGAAGACGACCTGGATAAGCTGACCGACGAACGGTGCGAGATTCTGGGAGATGCACTGGAAAAATAAGGAGATGGAATACGCAAGAGCAGAAAACAGAAAAACCTCCGGCTGGAGGTTTTTCTGTTTGTAAAGATACTATTTTCAGATTTTTACGAATGCTTCATTTTGCTTTCAAAAACCTTTTTGAACTTGTCAATTTTAGGCTTGATCACCATGCGGCAATACGGCTGTTCGCCATTCTGATTGTAATAATTCTGGTGGTAATCCTCCGCTTTGTAAAACTTTGAAAAAGGCGTAATCTCCGTCACAATCGGGTCGTCAAAGGCTTTCGACTCATCCAATTCTTTCTTGTATTTTTCGGCCAGTTGGCGTTGCTCTTCATTGTGGTAAAACACCGCCGACCGGTATTGGGTGCCTACATCCGCTCCTTGCCGGTTGAGCGTGGTAGGGTCGTGGGTACTCCAGAAAACTTCGAGTAGCTCCGGATACGAAATCTGGGTGGGGTCGTAGGTGATCTGGATTACTTCGGCGTGCCCGGTGCCACCTGTACATACTTGTTTGTAGGTCGGATTGGGCACTGCACCTCCCGAATAGCCAGATTCTACAGTAATCACGCCATCGAGTTGTTGAAAAATGGCTTCGGTACACCAGAAACAGCCATTGCCAAAGGTTGCGGTTTCCGTTTTAGCTGCGTTGTTTGTCATCTGAACAGAATTGGATTTCATTTGCGGAACTTTCTTTTGCTGATTTTGAGCACACGAGAACAGGCATACTCCAGCAAACAAACTGAATATGAGCGGTTTTAACATATTTGCAGATACTATTTTCATTACTTGTATAACAGTTAAAATGAAAGAAGTGTTCAACTATATCTACGAAACAACAACCTGACCGGATTGTGCGCAATCAAAAAATCCTCAGTGCTGGCTGAGGATTCTTGTAACAGGTAGCTTTTGCTCTTTTCAGAGATGCTATTTTTATTTGTCCAATACAGTGGCGCCGTTAATGAGGAAATTGCCTTTGTCAGTCACCAGGTTATAGACTTTGCCTACGGTTGCTGCGTTTTGTGTAGCGTAGACCTTGAACGAATGGAATTCTCCGGAAGCTGCATCATACACATACAACAAATCATTGGTTTGCACGTCACGCAATGCCTTACGACCTTGCTGGGTTAATACCGGGTGGTTGGGTGTAGCCTGTAACGAAACGATTTGGGCGGTTTGTATATTCAATCCCGCAGTAACGGTTTCGTTTGCGGCCAGAACCGTAGCAATGGCATATCCTTTGCCTTCGTGGGTCTGCACTTCCTGGACGGTAGCTATTTCTATGCTTTGGGTAGCGGTATTGTAAGAAGCCACTTTTTCGCCTGCTGAAATCTGCGAAATTGCTTTGGTGGTGCCATCTGCCAGTGTCACCAGGGCTGATGCCGGGAAACAAACATCGTAGTCCGTTTTGTTGCCAGTGGTCGATGCACCGGTGCTGCCCGATGCCATGCCGATCATTTCGCGCGACATCACATACGCGAATGCAGAGCCAAAAGCCGCTTCGGCTTTATTGTAATCTTTCAAATCGTCAATGTACTGCGCCCAGACCGTTTTGTCAGATTCGGGTGAAGGAATGCATACGTTGAATTTTTTACCGTTGCCCGGAGTGGAATAAACGGCAATCATGCCCATACCTTGCTTGGTCTTATTGTCGAGTAGCCGGTACAAATACACCCGACGTTCTATGCCGTCGCTGTACTTGAACACATAGGGCGGCTTCATTTCGAACCGATCCATCACATACAGGTTTTCAAATTTCTTGTAAGTCTCGTTTTCCAGGTCGTCAACAACCAGGGTTTTGGCTTTCTTGTATTCGTCAAGCGTGAGTGCCCGTGTTTTGTCACTTTGGGCTTCGGCTGAAGGAAATGCCAATACAAAACAAAAGAATACGAAACTAAGGAAAGTGAGTAACAGGTTTTTCATAAGGCGTTTTGGTATGGTTAGGGTTTGCGTATGAAGCTAAGTTAAAAAAAAACGCACTTAAATCAAAGAAAGCGATTGATTTTGATACCCTTATCCTTCATTGTCACCCTTTCTGACTGAAAACCAGGTGCGAACCAATGCAAAAGTAGTGATTGCCAGAAAGAAAATAATGATGTAGTGTACGTAATTGATAATCTGCGGAAAGGATTGTCCCAGAAAATAACCGGCCAGGGGAAGAGTGGTACCCCACAGGGCGCCTCCGATCACATTATATAAGGAGAAAGATCCCAACGGCATCTGGATGGTGCCGGCAATGATAGGCGAAAACGTGCGGACAACGGGCATAAAACGGGCAAATACCAAAGCCCGGCCTCCGTATTTGGCAAAGAAACGACGCGACTTATCCAGATTACGTCGCTTGAAAAACAGCGAGTCAGGTCGTGTTTCCAATGTTTTTCCCAGGGCTTTTCCAAAGTAATATCCCACAAAGCTGCCTATGATGGCAGCGATTACAATGCATACAACCACTAATCCGATGGGCACACTGATGGTATTGGTGGTACAAAACAAGCCGGTAAGAAAAAGCAGATAGTCGCCAGGAAGAAAGAAGGCAAAGAAAAGTCCGTTTTCGGCAAATACAATGAGTGTTACCAGGGCAAGACCACCATAATTGATGATTTCTTTTGAATCGAGTAAGACTTGAAAAAAGTCCCAAAGAGAATCCATAGATGTTTTGGTGGTTTCAGGGTGTTAGTTGTAGGAGGCAAAGCTAAAAATGGAACGCCAGATCCTGTTTCAAAGTTACGATGCGAATTAAGTCATTTTCAATCAAATCAAAGTAACCTTTTGTCAGATAAGTTAAAGAAGTTGTGTATAATTTTTAAGAGATAAGACAGAAGCCCTGTCTCTGAGTTAGTTGTAAGGGCTCCAGTACATATTCGCGAAAGGTT
Source organism: uncultured Sphingobacteriales bacterium (assembly GCA_963520985.1). Taxonomy (GTDB): domain Bacteria; phylum Bacteroidota; class Bacteroidia; order Cytophagales; family 172606-1; genus Xanthocytophaga. Next base: position 179,859 of record CAUQTA010000005.1, on the reverse strand, counting down.
GCCTGTCACATCTGGAGAAGTAGGGGAGAGTAATGATTTCAAAAAACGAAGGAGCCTGATGGAAGCTTGTGGTTTTATTTGCTTGATAGACAGATGTTTGTTTGACGCTTGGTTGTTTTTCTACCGATTATGCCTGGCAAAATAGTATGGCGCAAATGCCAAAACCCGCCTTATTGGATGGCGATTAATCGAAAAGGATTTCTGGGAAAAAAGAGTGGCTTCGTCATTTCGATGAAAATGTAATGATGTAAGTTTTTAGCTATTTTTTGTCCGGTTGGAACAGTTTTTTAGTCGTATGTTTGCAATCATACTCAGCACCTTGTGCAAATACCACGACATTTTTGCGGGAAAATTGCAAAAAATGCGTTTACCAAGCCTGCACAAAACGGATAAATAGAAGTAACCGCCCAATCCGTTGTTATTTTATACATTGTAAGATATTAGTTGTTTTCTATGTAACCTTTTCTGAGTACATACACGAGATTCATATTTTAGTACTAACAAGCCATATTCTACATTGATGCGTACCACTATGAAAAAAAGAATTACTGTATTTTTTGCCTTGCTGGGGATTCCTTTTCTATCATTTGCACAAACAGTGACCATGGAAAAGATTCTTCAGTATCCCAAATATACGTTTACTGACACGGTACGAATAGCGGGTATTCCGGAAGAAGAACTTTATGTGCGGGCTTGGAACTGGTTTAATGAGCAATCCAAAACAGATGCTAAGTTTTTGGAAGAGGCCAATAAGCGTTATGGCCGATTTGTAGGTACGACCAGCATTCCGTTTCAAAGCAAAACCAAAGGCGGTAGTGAGTTTGTGAAAGGAAAGATTTTTTATCTGGTAAAAGTCCATGTACACGATGATTACTACGTGTACGAGTTTACAGATTTTGTACACCAGGCACGTCTTACCTTCAATACATTGACTACGGCTCCCAAATATCCGTATCGACCAACAGTTAACCAGGAGTGGCATAATATGGTATGGGCCGAACTAAAAGTAACTGTGAAGGACAACATTTACCCGATGATTGGAAGCCTGCGTGCCAGTATGCAGAAAGAGTCGAATCAGTTTTCGCAGATTGTATCCCGGAAAAATTCAGAAATTCCGCTGGAAGAGCTGCACAATGCAGACATAAAATTTCCTTCAAATAAGCCGGAAGAATCCAAAGAAAAACCAGTGGCTACACCTAAAAAGAAACCTGCCGCCCAACCCAGAAAGAAACAGGCTTGATGCATTCCCAGTTTTTGGGCAAGGTCGATAAAATGATCCTTTCAGGTAATAAAAACACGTTGCCTGCTATAATTTTTTGAGAAAAGCATTCAAATCACAAAATTCTTCGACGAACAGAAGCGTTTTGTGATTTTTTGTGTATATACATCAAAGCAATGCTTGGAAAAATGCATTTTTCCTCCACTTATCCCGAAAAACAACCACTGATAATGTGAATATGCAATTCTTCCGCATAAATGTATTTATTTTGAAGTGATAGAAACTATTTCCTATACCAATCGTTTCCTTTCTGAGAAAGTTGCTACTTGTCTCTTGCCTTCCTTGCTGCTGTGTTAACATCTATAATTTTATATTTTCTTGGTTTTGTCTTATTTCATCTAATCGCATGAAGTTCTGGATTCCAATTACCATTATTGTGTTAGTGTTGGGGGGAGTAGTGTATTATAACAAAGTGCTTACCAAACCTGCTATACAAGCCGGGCCCCCTCCCGGGCAAAACCAGGCCATCAGTTTACAAGGGTTTGTTGCAAAGTCTAAAAATCTGAGTAATAATGTTGTGGCCAGCGGAACATTAATGCCTGCTGAACAAGTTGAGATTCATCCGGAAGTAGCCGGCCGAATTATTTCCCTGAATATCAACGAAGGCCGGCCGGTGACCGAGGGAACCCTGCTGGTAAAGTTGTATGATGCGGACCTGCAGGCCCAATTGCGCAAGCTACAGGTTCAGAAAGAAAACCAGGAGAAGATTGTAGAACGCAGCAAAAAACTTCTCAGTGCCGACAACATCAGCCAGCAGGACTTTGATCTGACTACTACTCAGCTCAATTCCATTTTGTCTGATATTGATCTGGTGAAAGCGCAGATCGAAAAAACGCAGGTGCGGGCTCCGTTTAGTGGCATTATTGGTTTGCGTAATGTGAGTCTGGGTGCGTATGTGACGCCGACCACCGTCATTGCCAAACTGCAGCAGGTCAATCCGCTTAAAATTGATTTCTTTATTCCTGAAAAGTATTCGTCGACCATCAGTGAAGGTGAAAACGTTACGTTTTCGGTGGATGGATTCCGGAACGACTTTACAGGTAAAATTTATGCAATTGAACCAGATATTGACCAGGCTACCCGCAGTTTAAAAATCCGGGCCCTAGTCAATAACCCGGCCGCGCGTCTGCATCCGGGAGCGTTTGCCAAAGTAAACCTGGATATTGAAAACATCACCGCCATTGTCATTCCTACACAAGCCATTATTCCGCAAACCCGCGGAAAAAAAGTAGTGATCTCTAAAAACGGGAAGGCAGTATTTCAGGATGTGGTAACCGGACTACGCGACGAAAACAATGTACAGGTAACCAGCGGATTAGCAGCCGGTGATACAGTGGTAACAACCGGATTGTTGTTTGTAAAACCTGAACAAAGCCTCAAATTTACGAAGGTAAACGAGTAGGACTTTTACAAATGGATAATGCATGGACCGATCATTGAAAAATAGTATCTCCTGAAAAGCAAAAAACCCGTCAGGTAGCTTTTACTACACAAAGGAGCAAACCCTCATTGTAAGTAAAATTCAGCTTGGTTTCATCAACAAACACATCACGTTTTTATTTGGCATACCCTCTATGAGTTTACCTTCCATCAGTTTAAAACGTCCCGTACTAGCCGTGGTCATGTCTCTGCTGATTGTTATCTTCGGAGGCATTGGCTACACATTTCTAGGTGTACGGGAATATCCGGCCATTGACCCGCCGGTGATTACCATCAGTACGGCTTACACAGGGGCCAATCCGGATATTGTCGAATCACAGATTACCGAGCCATTGGAGAAATCCATTAACGGCATTCCGGGAATTCGGAACATTTCTTCTACCAGTTCGCTGGGTTCCAGTCAGATCACCGTAGAATTTACCCTGGATATTGACCTGGAGCAAGCGGCCAACGACGTCCGCGACAAAGTATCGCAGGCCCAGCGGCTGTTGCCTCAGGATATTGACGCCCCGCCGGTGGTGTTCAAAGCCGATGCCAACAGCGACCCGATCATGTTCATTCCGGTACAGAGTACCACCAAGAACGTAAACGAACTTTCGGATTACGTGGAAAATGTGCTCATGGAACGCCTGCAAACCGTACCTGGCGTAAGCCAGGTAGGAATGTTTGGTCTTAAGCGTTATGCGATGCGCCTTTGGATAAATCCGGTAAAGCTGGCCGCGTACCGATTAACGATTCAGGATGTACAGGCTGCCCTGGCACGTGAAAACGTGGAATTGCCAGGCGGAAAGGTATATGGAAATGAAACCGAACTGACTGTAAAAAGCTACGGACGGCTAACCACCGAGGATGAATTCAACAATCTGATTATCAAACAGACTTCCAATCAGGTTGTGTTGTTCAAAGACATTGGTACCGCTGAGTTAGGTTCTGAAAATGAAGAAACGGGAGCCAAACGGAATAATGTAACGAATATTTCGCTGGTGGTAATCCCTCAGCCCGGAGCCAATTACATTGAGATTGCAGGCGAAGTACGCAAACGGATTACCGAAATCCGGAAAGAACTTCCGCCGGACATGATCATGGAGCTGGGGATAGACAAATCCCGCTTTGTGGAAAAAGCCATTGAAGAAGTTGAGGAAACTTTGCTGATTTCGTTTGTGCTGGTGGTGATTGTGATCTATTTCTTCTTTCGTGATTGGCTGATTGCACTACGCCCATTGATCGACATTCCCGTGGCGTTGGTTGGAACATTTTTCATCATGTACATCTTTGGCTTTTCCATCAATGTCCTTACGTTGTTAGGCATTGTACTGGCTACGGGTCTGGTGGTAGATGACGGCATTGTGGTGACGGAGAATATTTTTAAGAAGCTGGAACAGGGTAAAAGCCGGTATCAGGCTGCACTGGAAGGGTCGGAAGAAATATTTTTTGCCGTAATTTCGACCAGTATTACGCTGGCAGTTGTGTTTCTGCCCATTATCTTTTTGCAAGGCTTTGTTGGCAGTTTGTTCCGCGAGTTTGGCATTGTGGTTGCCGGAGCCGTATTGATTTCCGCTTTTGTATCTCTTTCGCTTACTCCGGTATTAAGTGTGCGGCTGGCCGGTGACCATACCAATCCGAGTTGGTTCTATCGCAAAACAGAGCCTTTCTTCCAATGGCTGGACCAATCTTATCGGTCTTCTTTGGCTAAGTTTATGCATGTGCGTTGGTGGGCTTTTGTCATCATTGCCGTTTGTTTTGTTGTGATTTATCTGGTAGGCACCAACCTGCAATCAGAATTGGCACCGCTGGAAGACCGCAGCCTCACGCGCATCTCGGTAACCCTGCCCGAAGGCAGCAGTTACGAAAGCACAGAGCGTTTCATAACCGACCTGACGCAATTTGTCATGGATTCGGTGCCGGAGCAAAAAATGGTTTTTGGCATTACGGCTCCCAGCCGGGGCTCTAGTGCACCTGTCAATACCGGGTTTGTGAGTGTTTTGCTTAAAGACATTTCCGACAGAGGCGACAGCGGCCGCTCACAGCAGGAAGTTGTGGATTATCTGAATAAAAACCTGAAGCGGTTCAATCAGGCCAGGGCGTTTCCGACGCAGGAACAAACCATCCAGATCGGGTTTGGAGGTACCGCGTTGCCTGTGCAGTTTGTGATTCAGAACCTGAACTTTGAAAAACTGAAAGACCGCCTTCCTAAGTTTATGGAAGAAGTGCAAAACGATCCTACTTTCCAGATTTCTGATATCAACCTGAAGTTTAATCGTCCTGAACTTTATATTACCATTAACCGCTTGAAAGCCACTGAGTTGGGTGTGTCGGTACTGGACGTATCCAATACCTTGCAACTGGCTTTGAGTAACCGGCGGTTCGGGTATTTTCTAATGAATGGCAAACAATATCAGGTAATTGGCCAGGTAGAACGTGCCGATCGGGATGCACCGTTGGACTTAAAGTCTTTTTATGTGCGTAGCAATCGGGGGGAACTGATTCAGCTGGACAATCTGGTGACGATGGAAGAAACTTCGAACCCACCGCAAATATTCCATTTTAACCGCTTTAAATCGGCGACGATTTCGGCTTCGCTGGCACCAGGCAAAACACTGGGCGATGGCATCAAGGCAATGCAGGCTATTTCCGATAAGGTTCTGGACGACTCGTTCAGCACCGATTTGTCAGGTCCGTCGCGCGACTTTGCCGAGAGTAGCTCCAATACCAGCTTTGCCTTGATTCTGGCCCTGGGGTTGATTTACCTGATTCTGGCCGCTCAGTTTGAAAGCTTTACCGATCCGTTTATCATCATGGTCACCGTGCCGCTGGCTTTTGCCGGTGCTTTGCTGTCGTTGTGGATTTTCAATCAGACACTGAATATCTTCTCGCAGATCGGCATCATCATGCTCATTGGTCTGGTAACGAAAAACGGGATTCTGATTGTCGAATTTGCCAATGAAAAGCGGAAGGAAGGACTCAACAAAGTGGACGCGGCTGTAGAGGCTGCCGCTCTGCGGCTCAGACCTATTTTGATGACAAGTCTGGTAACCGCTTTTGGCGCATTGCCGATTGCCTTGTCGTTGGGGGCGGCGTCGAAGAGCCGTACTCCGCTAGGCATAGTGATTGTTGGCGGACTGATGTTTTCATTGATTCTTACATTATATGTAATACCGGCCATTTATTCTTATTTTTCGCGGCGACGTCAGGTGCGGGAAGAACTGGAAGAGGCAGAAAGCCATATTGTTCCTGCCGAATGATGGTACCAAAGGAAACTATGATTCTGAAAAACGAATGAAGGGAATGGGTTTTGAGGTCTTTAAACCTACTATTTTATCATTCGTTCACTTGTATTTTACACCCAAAACTACATTTACATTGCATCGAAATAGTATCTTTTCCTTTGTCAAAACTCCTTTCTGGTTTGGTTTATTATCAGTAGTACTGATTTTTCAATCTGCTGCAGCTCAGGAACGGCTTACCCTGCAACAAGCGATTGATATCGCTCTGCAAAACAATTATTCCATTAGGATTGTACGTAATCAGCAACTGATAAGTGAAAATGACTATCGGTTGGGAAGAGGGAGTTTTTTGCCTACAGTCAATGCTACCGCCCAAACCAATAACAACTATAATTATTTGTATCGGCAAGAGCGACAAACCATTGATACTTCCAATAATGTACAGACAATAACCAGTGATTTCAGTGGGCGTACCAACAACTCGTTATCTGCTGCCCTGACCATGAACTGGCTGATCTATGACGGTGGAGCCATGTTTACCAACTACAAACGATTGGAAGAGCTGCGTGCTGCCGGGCGTGACAATACCGAAATCATCATTGAAAATACCATTGCTTCGGTAACAAATGCGTATTTCAACATCATTCAGCAAGAGCAGAGACGGGGAGTGCTGGAAGACGCGCTGAAAATTTCACAGGAGCGGTTACGATTAGCAAAAAACAGGTACGAAGTAGGCAGTGGCTCCCGGCAAGAATACTTGTCGGCACAGGTAGATTACAATACCGATCAGTCGGCGCTGATTACGCAAGAGCAGTTGGTGGCTAATGCCAAAATTATCATGAACCAGTTGCTTGCGCGCAGCCCGGAAAGCAATATTGTGGCATCGGACAGCATGTTGGTAAACGCCAGCCTGAACCTTGGTGAATTGCAGACCAGTGTTGAAAAACAGAATCCGAGTCTTTTGTTTGCCCAGCGCAACAAAAATATCAGCTATCTGGATGCTAAAATTGCCAATTCAGGTCGTCTTCCCCAAGTGAACCTGTTTTCAGGTTTGTCGCGTACCTACCAGAATAGCCGGGCCGGGTTGTTTCCCAACGTTGTAAACAGTGGCGTATTGAATTATGGGGCCACGGTAACTATTCCGATTTTAAACGGAAACCTGGTGAATCGTCAGGTGCAGGTAGCGCGCGTAAATCAGCAGAGTGCGGAATTTCAATATGAGGATGCAAAAAACCAGGTGCTGGCCGATTTGCAAACGGCGTATGTGAGCTATACCAACAGCTTGAAGCTTATTGAACTGGAACGCCAGAATGTGGAAGTAGCCCAGCAAAACGTAACCATTGCCTTGGAACGTTACAAAACGGGAGTTACCACTTCGCTGGAAGTACGCGATGTGCAACGCAATGCCGTAGCCGCCAATAGCCGTTTGATCGACGCCATTTACAACGCCAAACTTTCTGAAACCGAACTGATGCGCCTGAGCAGCCAGATTGTGCAATAGCTTGGCAAAAATAGTATCGCCTCAAATCACAAAACCCCCTACCTTTGGGGGTTTGTTTTTATCTAAACTTCGCATTTCCATGATTCGTAAAATTGGTATTGTTGTTATTGTAACCCTTATTTTAGGTTCAGTAGGTTTTGCTATTCTTGGTGGTTTTTCAAAACCTAAAATCATACAGACCTATATCCCAACTTATGCCATTGCCGGCAAACCGTTCAGAGGACAGGCCATCAGTGATACACTCATGCAGTTGTTCAATGCCACCAAAGACTTGCATACAGCTGGCAAATTGCCCGGTACGCTGGCCGCCGTTTATTACACTTCGCCTGACGAAAGCAAAGGAAACGTAGACGTTTGGGTGGGAATATTGGTAAAAGATACAACGATTGCCTTGCCGACGGGTTACCTTTTTCGTCATTTCCCATCAAGTAGTGTAGTAAGGGCAGAAATCAATGCCCATTACATGGTAGCTCCCACACCCGATAAGGTAAAAAGCCAATTGTACGAGTTTGCCACTGAGCAGAAGTTAAAACCAGATTCGTATGTAATAGAGCGGTACCTGAACGAAAAGGAGATAATCATGGAAATTCCGGTAACTAAACTTTAATTTCAAACATGGACAAGACATTGAGACGTTCGTTTGCCAACAGTGTGTTTTTAGGCGTATGTGGTGGTTTAGGTGAATATTTCAACATTGACCCGGTGCTGGTGCGCGTGTTGTTCGTACTGGCATTCATTTTCGGGTTTGGTTCACCATTATTGATATACATTATCCTGGCATTTGCCATGCCTAAGCTATAAGGCTTTTAGCCTTTGAAAATATACTATTTTTGAGCAGATTGTATGATAAAACTCCCTTCTTTGGAAGAGAGTTTTTTATTTATCAGTGCAGAACAGAGGTCGGAGAGGAATAACTCGTGTGAAGAGGGAACTTTTTAGCGGCAAAATAAACTTTACCAATATACCTCTTTACTGACGAATTGCATTATGGCCGAAACGCTGATTATCCCCAGCACCACCAATCGCAAAGAAATCTACGATACCTTGTTACCTCAGGTAGAAGCATTGATTGCCGATGAACCCGATTTGATTGCCAACCTGGCCAATATAGCTGCCGTATTGAGGCAGGCATTCGGGTTTTTCTGGGTCGGTTTTTACCTTACCAAAGGCAACCAATTGGTGTTAGGGCCGTTTCAGGGGCCGATTGCCTGTACGCGTATTGATTTTGACAAAGGCGTATGCGGCTATTGTTACCAGACGCAGCAAACGGTGCTTGTGCCCGATGTGGAGCAATTTCCCGGACACATTGCCTGTTCATCCGATTCCAAATCGGAGATTGTCGTGCCAATCTTTAAAGAAGGAAAAGTGTTTGGTGTACTGGATGTGGATAGCGACCAACTGGATGATTTCAGCGAAACAGACAAAGCAGGGTTAGAAGCCATCATTGGGATGCTGGAAAAGACGCTTTAGCTCACTAATTGAGGTTTCCAGCTTTCAAAAGATACTATTTTCAGCAGCACTCTTTTTAGTAAAGAGCGCTGCTTTTTTATGCTGCCTATTCCGCTAGCTCGGCGATAACGGTTACGCCGCCTTTGGTTTTTTCGCCAATGTTTACCAGAATTTTGGCATCCAATGGCAGAAATACGTCGACGCGCGAGCCAAATTTGATAAAGCCAAATTCCTGTCCTTGCGATACCTGCTGGCCTTCCGAAATATACCACCGGATCCGTTTGGCCAACGCTCCGGCAATCTGGCGAAGCAAAATTTCCGTGCCATTTTCAGCCTTGATTACCAGGGTAGTCCGTTCGTTTTCGGTGCTCGATTTGGGGTGCCAGGCCACTAGGTATTTGCCCGCGTGATACTTGAAATACTGGATAACGCCTTCAATAGGCGTACGGTTGATGTGCACATTAACCGGTGACATGAAAATGGAAACCTGTCGGCGAGGCTGGTTGAAGTATTCTGTTTCAATTACTTCTTCAATCACTACAACTTTGCCATCGGCTGGGGCAATCACCTGACGAGCCGCCTGGGTGAGCAACCGGTACGGATTGCGGAAAAATTGCAGGATCAATAAGTAAAAAACAATGCAGAATGCCAGAATGAGCCAGGTATAGGGCGACGACAGATACAGAAATGCAACGGTGTTGGTGATAAAAAATACCGCTAACAAAACCAGTAACAGAATGCGGCCTTCTTTATGAATGGTCATACGATTTTCAAATGGGTTAATTCGCTGATTAGGTGATTTTTACCAGATTATTCCCAAACAAATAATCAGTCAGGAATACGGTTGCTGTTTTATTGAATGCACGAAAATAGTTACTTTTGGGCAATAGACAAGACGTATCCGCAATTTCAGTTTGCAACACACCCATGAGTGATTCCATTCTTTCTTCTCAAGTGCCTTATTCCCAAATAGAACCCATACCCGATCCGCTCGGCGAAGCATTGTTGGATTATTGGCAGCAACCCAACTTGGCAGCGATCACGGTGCACATTGACATTTCGGAAGATGAGTTTTTACCAGTATCTCATTTTTTTCGCGACGAAAATAGTATTTCCCAACTAGAGAAAACCGCCTTGGAGGCTTGCCGGGGGCATGTGCTTGACATTGGAGCAGGTGCTGGAAGCTTGTCCTTGATTTTGCAGAACCGTGGATTGTCAGTTACAGCTGTTGATGTCTCAGTCGGAGCCGTGCACGTGCAGCAGCAGCGCGGACTGCTGGATGTAAAGAAGTGCAATGTGTTTGATTTTGAAGGAGAGAACTATGATACCTTGCTGTTATTGATGAATGGCATTGGTGTGACGGGAACACTGGACGGGCTAGCTGATTTTTTGGAACGGGCTAAACACTGGCTTAATCCGGGTGGACAAATCCTGTTGGATTCGGCGGACATTCTCTATATGTACGAAGACGAAGAAGGTGGGTACTGGATTGATCTGAACGGGCCTTATTATGGTGAAGTAATCTATCAGATGGAGTATAAGCAGAAGAAAGGCGATCCGTTTTCGTGGTTGTTTGTCAGTTATGAGATTCTGAGCGACTATGCTGAAGCGGCGGGCTATGCCTGTGAACAGCTGTTGGTAGATGAAAACGACCAGTATCTGGCCAGGCTAACCTTGAGAAAATAAGCAAAGGAATAAATTACAAGCTTACTTTCCGAGTAGGACAGCTGTCGTTCGAACTCATGCCGCACAGCTGTACTTTGTCTTTGGCCTCTTTCCTTTTGCAGATTTTGGTTTCCCGCTGCCGTGGATTTGTCAGGGCTATGAACAACATGGATGCACACAAAAAGGTGCAAGCCGAGAATGATTTGACAAAGCTGCGGGTTTTCATACTTGTGTTACAGGGAATTAGTCTGAGTTGTGCTTCTATGGCCGCAAAAATAATACCGCAACGATAGTTAGCAATAAAATATCTTCCAAAGGCTGAAAAGCGGGGTTGAATCGTTCAAGAGCAATCTCAAAGGAAAAATACCCACCAGGCATCCAAACTAAAATAGTATCTTTTCAACGACCAAAACCACTTCCAGTCATTCCGGCTCCGGAATTTTGATGGTATCGTATATACGCTAACTTAGCGGAAGGTAACAAAATCACTGAACGCAATGAAACACAACTACAAGGCACTTTTTCTTTTTCTGGGGATACTATTTTTCCAACCCAAACTTTACGCGCAAACCAACTATCAGACCGCTCCCGAAAACCTGGAAGCCCGCAAGTGGTTTCAGGATGCCAAGTTCGGGATGTTTATTCACTGGGGCGTATATAGCATTTTGGGTGATGGCGAGTGGGTAATGAACAACCGGCGCATTCCAGTAAAAGACTATGAACGATTGCCCGGTTTTTAATCCTACCGAATTTAACGCTGCCGAATGGGTGACACTGGCCAAAACCGCCGGTATGAAGTACATTACCATCACCAGCAAGCACCACGACGGGTTTGCCATGTACGACAGCAAAATATCTGATTATGATATTATGGACCGTACGCCCTACAGAAAGGACGTTTTGAAGATGCTGGCTGAAGAGTGCCAGAAGCAAGGCATCAAGCTGTTTTTCTATCATTCGCACCTGGACTGGCACCATCCCGATTATTTTCCACGCGGCAAAACCGGGCAAGACTACACCGGTCGGCCCGACAGCGGCGATTTTAATAAGTACCTGGATTACATGGATACCCAACTCACCGAACTCCTGACCAACTACGGACCGATTGGCGGCATCTGGTTTGACGGCTGGTGGGATCAGGCAAAAGAAGAGATGAACAAAAACCACCGCGACACAAAAGTTGACTGGCGACTGGGAAGAACCTATTCGCTGATTCACAAGCTGCAACCCGCCTGCCTAATTGGCAACAACCATCACGTGGCGCCTTTTGACGGCGAGGATTTCCAGATGTTTGAGCGGGATTTGCCCGGCCAGAATACCTTCGGTTACAATACTACCGAAATCGGAAAGCTGCCACTCGAAATGTGCGAAACCATGAATGGTTCCTGGGGATTTAACATTAAAGACGAGAACTACAAATCAACCAAGCGGTTGGTGCAACTGCTGGTAACCAATGCCGGCAGCAACTCAAACTTTTTGCTCAATATCGGGCCCATGCCCAATGGGAAGATCCAACCGGAATTTATCAAAACGCTGCAGGAAATTGGCGAATGGACCAAAACCTACGGGGAGACCGTGTACGGCACACGTGGCGGGCCAGTTTCACCCAGAGACTGGGGTGTAACGACTCAAAAAGGCAACAAAGTGTACGTGCATGTCCTTAACTGGAAGGACAAAGTGCTGGCAATACCTGCCTTTGGCAAAAAAATCAAATCAGCTAAGCTGTTTACCGATAAATCAAAAGTAAACTTCACGCAAAGCGCTGAGGGAATTGTGCTTACTTTGCCCAAAATAGACGAGAAAGCCTACGACACTGTCATTGAGCTTGAATAGCGAATCGTTCGGCATTTTTACAAGAATCCCAATCCGAATAGTCAGGATTGGGATTTTTTTATGATAAAACGAGACATAACCGTGATTTTTTGCCTGAAAAAGCAGACGAATTATAGCTGAAATCTTACGTTATGGGCTGCTATAAAAGATAGGCTACTGCAATGTCTGTTGTGCCAGACTTTCAGTTGATAAGCCAAAATGGTGAAAGCCATTTGGAAGGTATGTACCGTTTTATACGGACGGAAAGCGTATAAGTTCGCTACTTCAAAAAAGAATACTACATGCAGGTTGGCTATGGATTATAACCCTATCGCTATGTAACGTATTTAGGTGTACATAATTGGATATAGATTCTGAAGCCACACCCCACGGAGTCTGTTTACACTTCTACTCAATCAGAACTGTACTTTGACCAGTCACATGTATTGTTCAGAGTGATCAGAAAGGACAACTTGTTTGAGAGTGCAATTTCTAAATAGCAACTGGAGCGATTTGTAGATAGCAATGCTTTTTCGTCATTCTCCGTACAAACCCGGTAAGTTTCATTCGGATCATGCTAAGGGCATTCCGGGTTGTCCGTTAGCTTAGGTACTTGTGTTTGGGATATCGATTTAACCACACTTCTTATGCAGCTTTTGTCACTCAAAAAGATACTATTTTTTAACGACCTATTTTTTCCGGACGATTCGGTGCGTATGCCTTCAGCACCGAATCCCACCTCGGTACCCTCGACCGTTGTTGGCTTTGTCGAGAATATTCAGCTCTTTTTGCGCAGTCGGTTTCATCCCGAGTCTGAGCGGCTTTTCTGCATTGGTCGCAAGGGGGATCACGATGCGTATTCGTTTTATACACCTGAAGGCAGTTATGTGATACGGGTTGGGGCCGATCTGGAAAGTTTCCGCAAAGACAAGCTGGCCTATCATCTGTTTTCGGCGCCGGATTTGCCCATTCCAAAAACACTGGATCTGGGAAAATTTAACAAGCAAGACACTTATAGCATTACTGAATGTATGGCCGGTAAGCCCATAGATGTATCAGAACGAGAATATACGGACCCCAGACTATCGTCGCTGATCCGCGTGGTAGAGGCCATGCGGCGATCAAAACTACCGCAGACTGCTGGGTTTGGCCCCTTAAATGGTGTAAGCAAAAGCTGTGCTTTTTACAAAACCTGGAAGTCTTACTTGCTGGGTGTCTATGAAGAATCGCTGGTAGGGACTTCTTCCGATGGTGAGGTGTTTCGCAACGGAGACGTCTTGTATCAGGAGGCCATTCAGGACCGGAAGCTTTTTGAAAAAGCCTATTACAAAATGCAGGAGTTGTTGCCGCTGTGTCCCGAAGAAAAATACCTGATACACGGCAATTTTACGCTGGCCAACCTGCTGGCAGAGCAGGATCAGATTACAGGAGTGCTCGGATGGGCTGACATGAGTTGTGGCGATTTCCTGTACGACATTGCTTCTGTTGAATACTACTCGGGTCATCAGTACGCTCAGGCGTTCAAAGCGTACTACCTGGACCGGCAGATGGAGGTTCCTAACCTGGAAGAGCGCATCTTGTGTTACAAAATTCACGTTGGCGTAAAAAACATGTGCCGCTGCATCAGCCACAATCAATACCAACAATATAAGCAAGAGGCTAGCCGATTGGCTGCTTTGCTTAGGTAATCCAAACGTGGTTTCCGGTTTTGCCGTTGGTCTGTTGTATGTCGTAGTAAGTATAGTTTTACTATTTGATTATACTCGTTTACCAAATTGGTTTATAAACCAGTACTGAACGAACCACGCAAAAGGATTTCACACGAGTGGAATTTAAATCAATGCAGTGATCAGCAGATACAACAGACTTACAAAACACAAGCCCGCCCTATTCAAACTCTGTGATAATCTCATTGCAAAACTAGAAGAACATCTGACAAAGATTATCTGAAAAGTCTGGATTCTATTTTCTTTTTCGCATAGTTTTCATCGCTTTCTTACTTTTAAAAATAGCACCTTTATAAGGGTTGCTCTACAGGTAATTGGGCAAGTGCAAAACATACCCTTAATTGCTACTGAAAATGTCTGTAGAATTTCTATCTTATTTAACAAAAATCAGGTGTTCATGAAAATCAAAAGCGTTATTTCCTTATTTCTGGTCGTTGTTGTGATGGTAAGCAACGGCTGTAGAACTGTAAAAGAAAACAAACGAGCCTTTATGGGTGCCGGTGCCGGTGTACTGGTAGGAGGTGCTCTGGGCGGTATCATTGGCAAGTCGTCGGGTAATACGGGCAAAGGCGTACTGATTGGAGCCGCCGTGGGTGGCGTTGCCGGTGCGGCCATTGGACATTACATGGACCGCCAGAAAGCGAAATTACAGAAAGATTTGGGCAAGATAGCCAAAGTAGAGCGGGTAGGCGAGGGCCTTCAGATTACCTTTGATTCAGGCATTCTGTTCAATGTAGGTTCTGACAAGCTGAGTCCGGAAGCCCAGACCAACCTGAAAAAATTATCGGAAACCTTACGTGAGTACAACGAAACGTACATTCTCATCGACGGTCATACGGATAACACCGGATCGGATGAACTGAATCAGAAACTGTCGGAAAAGAGAGCCGAATCGGTGTCCCAAACCTTGCAGGAGCAGGGCATCACTACTTCACGTCTGGGAACGCGTGGCTTTGGCAAAGGACAGCCCGTAGCGGACAACACAACCGAAGTGGGACGCAAGCAGAATCGTCGGGTGGAAATCGCCATCTGGGCCAATGAAAAACTGAGAGAAAAAGCGCAGAAAGGCGAGTTGAAATAAGAAATTTCAGATTGGATAACAGTGAAAGCAGATGGAGAGAAGCCATCTGCTTTTTTGTTTTTGGGAGATACTATTTTGTTATGCGTATTTGAGTGTTTCCAGTCATCTGCTAGTTAACGCAAATGATTCTTAACATCTTTGTTGCTTTGCTCTTATTGGATTGGTTTCTAGTCTAGCACATATTCCTCTTTGTAGCACCTTTTGCTTTTTACCCGTGAATTACAACGTTTATTTATAGTCCAGCACATATCTCTTCCTTCACACCTGTCACTTTTTGCTTGCCCAAAAAGGGCACTTTGCCCAATGCTTCACCCCACAAGACCAACGTTAGGCCCGCTGGGCAAAGAGGCATACGCACCTTCCCAATCTACCACGATTGGAGTATGCAAAGGACTTTATAGCTCCGAATGATATTCAGAGTAGCAACCATCTGATGGCTAATTGCTATACAATATGGCAATGTGCTGTGCACGAGCCAGTGAAAAGCGTTGGCTCGACCCAAAAGTGGGGAGCGGGCTGGCCTGCGGGCAGAAGCATTTTTGGGTCTTGATTTTTTCTGGCACACAAATCTGGCCCCATTTACTCTCGTAAATGGTCCTGATCAAGCAAAAAGAAGGAGCAGGAAGGAAGAGATATGTGCTGGACTATAAACCTGTATAGAAAGAACAACGCAACCGATACATGAAAGATCTGAATTACAAGTAACTGTCATGCTACCAGTGCAAACCAAAAGAATATCTTTTTATAAGGCAAAACCTGCCTATTGCTTTTGTAACCGATACACAGGCTTTTCTGCGTCTCTCAAATCCAGTGTAATTACATAGGTGCCAGCCTCCACTGTAATGTTTTTCCCATCCTTATCCAGAATACCGTTGGCTCCATTGTCGCCATAATTAAAGCTCCAGTAATTATTCAGTCTGAATTTTATACTGCCTTTCGTTAAGGCAATCTTTGGCAAGACCCATATACCTTTTACTTGTTTACTTTCCTGCAGAGCAATATCTGGTTGATTGTCTTCCCACCCTTTTGAAGTTGCGTCACCCAGCAAACCCCAGGAAGGCGGTATGCATTTGGCAATCATCTGTCGGTTTCCCTGGGTAATAACGATACTCATACCCTGGGCAGTGCGTTCAAATTGCAACGTAGCCTCGGCTTCTTCGTGCACAAAGGTCGTTGCATCTTTTGATAGAAGGAGGCCTTCACCTTGTCCATCCACCGAAATGGCTAGCCGACCGTCCCGAATGAAAGTAGACACCAACATCGAACGGGGGTATTCAATTGTGAATAGGCCGGTTAGAGATTGTAATGCTTTGGCGGATAGTTTTACTTCCTTTGTCCATTCAACGGGAGCATTATTCAGTATTTCAATGATTCGTTTGGTGAGGTATTCCGGACTGGCATTTTCGTGGTTATTCAGAATCACAATGCAAAGGTTATCCTGAGGAATCATCGCAAAATTGCTGCGAAAACCCTCCGCGCCTCCGCTATGCGAAATTACTTGCTTATTAAGAACTAGATGGTTCAACTGCCACCCATAGCCATAGCCGGGATTCGTTTTGCTGGGGCTGGTTGCCTTTTCAAAAGAAGCCTGCGAAAGAATCTGGTGATGAGCAATGCCCTGGTAATATTTGTACAAATCGCCCACGGTGGAGTAAATAGAGCCTGCCGCAAACGGCCCCGTCGAATCGTACAGACTGGCCAGTTTTTTGGTGTGATCTTGAAACACACTGTAGGCAGTTGTTTTGTAAGGGCTTTTCAGGTTTTTGAAGTCAAACCCGCTGGCATGCATCTGAAGGGGCTGAAAAATAAATTTCCGAATGGCGGCTTCGTAGGGCATACCCGTCATTTTGGCAATGATATAGCCCAGCAACTGATACCCGCCATTGCAATACGCCCAGCCTTTGCCCGGTGCAAAGTTCGGTTTGTTTTTGCCAAACAAGGCCACCCGGTATTCTTCGGTTTCGGGTGCATTGGCCTGATCGGCGTTATCGTTAATGCCAGAAGTATGGGTAAGCAGGTGTTCGATGGTGATGCTGTCACCATTGGGAAATTGTGGATAGAATTTGCTCAGTTTGTCGGTCAGTGCCAGTTTTTGTTGCTCAATGAGTTGAAAAATCAGGGTAGAGGTAAAGGTTTTGGTAATGGAATAAATCTGAAAAATGCTGGCAGGGTCATTGGGGATTTTCTTTTCGACATTCTGAAAGCCATAACCTTTCTGAAAAATGATTTTATCGTTTTTCGCAATCATTACCGTGCCGTTGAACTTATTCAGTTGTTGGCTGTGTGTGAGAAACGCATCTATTTTTTTGAGTTGCTCTTCTTGGGTTTGGGCAATACAGTTCAAGGCCAGCCCGAAAGCCAGCATTTGCAGTAGGATTTTTTTCATGACGTTGTTAGTTGGGCTTGAAGGTTATTTTCTCAATTTCGGGAAGGTAAAGCGGGCCAATAGGGAGTTCGTGGTCCCCAATCCAGAGGCTTTTTTTGTCGAATTTTTGGATGTGCTTGATGGCAACCATGTACGAGCGGTGAATGCGTAAAAAGGCAGCAGGAGGGAGGAGTGCTTCCGTTTCGGCCATGGTGAGCCGACTGACAATCTTGCGGTTTTCCACGACGAATTGCACGTAATTTCCACAGGCTTCAGCATATAGAATATCATCCGGATCGAGGCGGATGGTTTCGTACCCGCTTTTCAGGAAAATGTGCGATTGTGCTGGCGTCATTCCGCCGTCTTTCTGACGCAGATTGTATTGCGTATAGGCTTTGTTGCAGGCTTTTAGAAAGCGGGTTAGCGAAAATGGTTTTAGCAAATAATCAATTCCATCCATCTCAAAGCCATCCAACGCATGTTCGCTGTAGGCCGTGGTAAAAATAACCATCGGCGGATTTGCAATGGATTTGAGAAAATCGAAGCCTGAAATGTCGGGCATTTTGATGTCCAGAAAAATCAAGTCAACCAAGTTGGTTTGCAGAAACTGCATGGCTTCAAAGGCGTTGGTGAAATAGCCCACCATGTCTACAAACGTTACTTTGCCGGTTAGTTGACGCATTACGTCCAGGGCAATGGGCTCGTCGTCGATGGCTATGGCTTTCAGCATTGGAGTATGAGTTTTGCTGTAAATTCGTCTGGTGTCTGGTCGATGACCAGCAGGTGCTTGTCGGGATACTGCAATTTGAGGCGTTCTTTTACATTCACCAATCCAATGCCCGACTTGCCTTTTTCGAGGGTTTTCTCATTTCGGTGGATACTATTTTTTACTTCAAAGGTAAGCAAGCTTTCCTGGCAACTGAGATTGATTTTGATCCAGGATTTTTCGTTGAGGCTGATGCCGTGCTTGAACGCATTTTCGATGAACGGAATCAGTAGCATCGGTGCAATCTGCTTGGGACAGACCACTTCTTCAATGTTGTCTTCAATGATAATGTCAGGTGAAACCTGGGTACGGAGTTTCTGCAAATCAATGAAATTGCGGAGATATTCCTGCTCTTTGTGCATCGGAATAAAGTCCTGGGTATTTTCGTGGAGCATAAACCGCATCATGTCGCCCAGTTTCTGAATGCCTTCGGCGGTGCTTTCGGTATCGCCTTTAAGCGCCGCGCCGTATAGGGTGTTCAACGCATTAAATAAAAAGTGCGGATTGATTTGCGTACGCAGCAGTTGCAGATTGGCATTTGACTCAGCCAGGGCGGTTTGAATACCTTTCAATTGGACAATCTGATCTTTACGCTGTTGGTACAAAAGCCAGGTAAGAGGCATGAAAATGAAAACAAGAAAAGGCCAGTAAAACCAGGAAATGGGTGATCTGATAGGGTTATACATAGTCAATACTACCACAAGCGTAACAAGAAAAGAAATCAGCAATAGACGCAATAAAACGGATTTTCTGGAAAGCGATTTTTCCTGAATACTTGGAAAAAACCAAAATGTAAGGTATAAGTATAAGGGAATCAGAGGAGTTAGCAATACAAACCACTGTTGAGGTAATCCATCTAATGGGGATGAATTTGAAGGTAATATAAACCAGAAGAAAATAGTGTAAAAAATAAACAGTACAGTCGCATTGTTGGTAACCAAAACCCGGAATTCTCGCTTGGGATTCGGCTTGTCTAACAACGCGATGCAAAATTCACGAATACCGAATAAGACGGTGAAAAGAAGTACCAATCCGACACCTCGCCAGGTGCCAAAGAATGGGTCGGTTAAAGGTTTATCGTTATAACCAAACAGATTTAATGTGTGATTGTAATCGGCATAATTGGTCAGGTGAGGTTGTGCAAAATAGCTGATTGCGTTGCTGCCTAATGCCAGCAGAAAACCAGTGGCTGCTATCAGTAGAATCACACTTCCAATGGTTTTGGTGGCTAATCTTTCAAAATCATGAAAGGTGATTTTCCGAAGTTGCGGAATGATCAGAAAGTTAATCGCCAGATAGCCTCCCAATACAAGGAGCGAAACGGCAATTTGTGGCAAATAAAACTCCTGCCAGGATGGCCTGTGATACCGAAAAGAGTGCTTTGCTTCAAAAGAATATTCTGTGAGTTTCTCAAAGAGAAGCCCGCCAATGGGAATCATGGTGAGAATGATCACCAGGATGAGTTCATGTTCGCGCCACCGTATTTTCATTTGTTTTTCGTTTTTTGAACAAATATAGAGTGGCAACTCATTGCGTTTCGGGATATGTGACTAAGGTAGCAAACTATGTGATGAAACCGAAGAATGGGCGATTTTTGCTTTTGAAAAGATACTATTTTGATTACTCATAATTCAAGTTGCGTGATATACTGTTTAAGGCGCAGTGCGTAGCACCAGCCTATAAAAAAAGTGCGAGAGGTTCTTTGATTAGCGAGGGGCGGGCAGCATTGACTTCGTCGAATCTTCGATTTAAGCAAAGTTCCTTTTTTGGACAAGCAAAAAAGGAGGAGAACGTTGGTAGAGAAATGGTTCGGACTAAAAATCAACATCATATACCGCCCAACTTGAATTATTCATAATATTCAAAGGCGTCAATAATATCCAGATACGCGCCGTCAAAACCGGCATCCAGTATCTTTTTCAGGTAGGAAGTGTCGTTGCCGTAGATGAGGCTTTGCCAGTCGGTAGTCCAGTATCTGACTTTATAGTTGCCCGGCCAATCCGGGTTTTCGGCATCCATCCATGCAGGTTTGTTCTTGCTCCAATCCGATTTCCAGTAGAATCGGTAATTTTCCGCTTCACCAATCGATAGATACGAGATTACCAGTCGCTTGCCGCCATTGGCTTTGTTTCGCATTTGCTCTACTTCGGAAGCCGTAAACGCAGTGCCATCGTGAAAAAACAAATCCATGATCAGCAGATCGTAATTGGTGGCTGTAACCGCAGCAATAAACGCTGATTTGCTGGCAAAGCTTTCCGGATTAATCAGATACAAAAAGTTTTTTACTTGCGAAAGTTGAGTAACGGCGTTGGCATTTTGCTGGTAAACAGATGTGGGATAATCTGGAATGTTGTCGAGTTCGCGATGATTTGCCGCAAAGGAAACAAAACCTGCATGCTGGTTGGCCGCGTATGAGGCATCCATTTTGGAATGGGTGGAGCAATAGTCAGTGACCAGAATGGTGTTGCCTGCCTGTTTTGAAATTTCCAGAAGCCCTTTCAGGTAGTTGGTTTGTGTGCCGGAAGTGGCCTGATCATCATTGTCATAGCCGAAAAACAAATCTTCCTGTCCATTGCCATCAATCGCATTCAGGTAATCAGTAGTGGGCGTTCCGTTGGCCTCGCCGTTACTGCTCACCAACTCAATGCCATTTTGTGGAATGATCAGAAAAGTCGACTTCTGCGCCTTGGCGTATTGGCTGATGCCGATCACAAATTTTTGCATTTCTTCTCTGAAATCCACATTGTCAATGCGAGGCACTACGTCATCGGACTTACAGGAAATGACTAAAAGAAGGATTGCAAACGCAAAAAAATGAAAAGGTTTCATGGGGTAGGTTTGGCTGTTTGGAAAGATACTATTTTGAATAACGATGCCCTGCCCAAGAATGGTATGTGGGCAAGTTGCCATTCAAAATAGTATCCTCCGAAAAGCGAAAACCCTGTCGTTATCCGTAAATAGTCTGGTTCAGGAAATCATTCCGGAATTTTCCGCTAGGGTCAAACTCTGCTACTGTTTTCCTGAATTCCGCCAGCTTGGGATAGCGAGAAGCCAGCTTAGCCGGCGAAAGGGTAAACAACTTGCCCCAATGCGGCCGTGCCCCAAAGGGTTCGAGTTTTTGCTCAATTAGAGGCAGCAATGCCATCACTTCCGGAATTTCCTGTTTCAACGTAAAATGAATCGCTACCGAATTTTGCTTGTAAGCCGGACTCATCCAGAAATCGTCGGCGGCGATGGTGCGTATTTCGGTGATGAACAAATGCGGCCCAATTTTATTGGCGATTGTTCGTACAGCCATAATGGCGTCAACGGCTTTGTCCTGAGGAACAAAGTATTCGGCTTGTAATTCTTTGCCGCTGCTGGGCGTGAAACCCATCTTGAAATGCGGCAACCGTTCGTACCAAGGCCCAACAACGCCCCTTTGTTCGGTACAGTTTTCGGCTGACAACTCGGCGATGGGGTGCATGTTTTTGGGTGCAAGCTTGGCCCCGTAAAATTCGTGCATGGCATGGTAGTCATCGTTTTCACGAGCTATGCTCTTGATCCACACTTCGTTGATGGTGTCGCCTTGCCAGTCGGTAAACAAACTGACGCTGTATCCGGCCGACATAATCTTAGTGAAGTTGTCTTTTAGCTGGCTGAACGGCAATTGGAGATACACACTTTGCCGCATTAAAAAGGTGGGCTGGATGGCAAGCGTTACTTTGGTAATCACTCCGAATGCTCCCAGTCCCACGGCAGCTGCCAGAAATTTGTCTCCATCCTTGGCGCGGGAAAGCTGCACAATTTCTCCTTTGGCATTCACGATTTCCAAGGCTTGAATGGCGCTGGTCAGATTGGCGTTTTTCACTCCCGAACCGTGCGTGGCAGTCGTGCAGGAACCAGCTACCGAAATGTGCGGCAACGATGCCAGGTTATGCAAGGCAAAGCCTTTTTCGTGTAGGTAGGGGCAGAGTTCGCCGTATTTGATGCCGCCTTCCACCGTTACCGTTTTGGCTTTGGCATCCAAAGATATGATTTTATTAAGATCTCGGGTGGAAATGAGATTGTCCTTGCTATCGGCTATGGCATTGAAGCAATGTCGTGTACCTAATGTTCTTGCCTTGCTGAGTTGCCGGACCAAAGCCTGTACTTCTTGCACTGTCTTGGGATAAAAGACATTCGCAGTGCTGTATGTCAGGTTGCCGGACCAGTTTTTTAGTTTGCCATCCTGAGCAAAGCCATCCAGCGAAGAAAGAAAAGGAATAGACATGGAAGCTACAGACGCTAGTTTCAGAAAAGTGTTTCGATGCATACAAAGGTAGGTTTTAGCAAGTGGATAGATACTATTTATATCAGGGAATTGCTGCTGAACCGGACGGTTTTGTAGATAAAGTTATGTTATTTGTAAGAGATGTACAAAATATAGCTTTTATGCGTCAACTATTATCAGCACTTTGGACGGGAAATTCACTTGTAAAGCCTTTTACAGATTTGGCAAGGTATTTGATTTAGTAGGAGCATAGGTTACAAGTAGGTTTGTAGCCAACAACTTTTAGATAAAAGCAATTATGAAAACGGTTAAGAAATTTCGGTTATGGATCGCAATGTTAGGTCTGTTTATTGGATTTGCGGCCAGCTTCACCGCTTCGGCACAAGTGGGAGTCAATGTTTCCTTTCAGACTTTCTACGACCAGCTGTCGCCCTATGGCTATTGGATCAACACACCCAATTACGGTTATGTGTGGTCACCTAATGTGACAGCCGATTTTCAACCCTATGTATCCAATGGATATTGGGTAATGACCGAATACGGAAATACCTGGGTTTCGGATTACGATTGGGGATGGGCGCCATTCCACTATGGCCGCTGGTATTATGATGATTATAACGGCTGGTTGTGGGCTCCGGATACCGAGTGGGGACCTGCCTGGGTAGAGTGGCGCACCGGTAATGGCTACTACGGCTGGATGCCCATGTCACCCAGCTGGTATGTGAATGTGAGTATTAATCGCTGGACCTTTTTGCCCTACCGTTACATTACTCACCGCCACTTTCATAGCTATTGCTTGCCTCGTACCCGTGTAGTCAATGTGTACAATCAAACTACTGTGATCAATAATTACTATACCTATAACAACCGACGCTACGTATCCGGGCCATCGGTAAGAGACATTGAACGCAATTCGCGTAGCCGGGTTCAGGTGCGTCAGATACGTGACGAGGCGCGTCCGGGCAGAGCGGTTGTAAACAATGGAGATGTGCGGGTGTACCGCCCTACTGTTGAATCGCGGGGAAACAGTGCTCCGGCCCGTATCACCAACAATCCGAGACGCAACGACTCGGGCGTAACCGAACGGTCTGGCGAAAATTTTCCTACTCGCAGTGGACGGGAAGGATTTAATACAACCGAACGTAGCCGCAGCAATCAAATGGAAGAACCTACCCGTGGCAATTCAGGTGCTCGATCAGGGGGAATGGAAAGGGAAAATCCGACGCGTAGCCAAAGAGAGCAACTGGATCGGAATCGGATGGAACCCAATAGAACGGAAGGTGTAAGAGAGTTTCCTACTGATCGAAACAGTGGCGGATCAATGAATAGAAGAAGCGAATCGGTGCAGCCACAGGAACGCAGCGAACGCAGAAGCATGGAAAGCCAACCGTCTATTGATCGGGGAGCTCGCCGTCCGGATTGGGGCGATAACAACTCGGGTTCCGGATCCGGAGGAAGCAACACCCGCAGCATGCAACCCCGCGAACAACGCCAGTTTGAGCCACAGCCTCAACAACGCAGGTCAGAGCCAGCACCTTCACAACCTACCCAACGGTCAGAGCGGTCAGGTCGTGTAGAACAACCTTCGTCCCAAGGCCGGTCAGGTGGTGCTGCCGAACGGGGACATCGTAACCCAAGGTAAAAAAGTAAGGCAGGTTTTGCCTTATTCTAGCATACTATTTTCTCTGACGGCCTTTGTGTAACATACTTGCACAGAGGTCGTTTCATTTTGTGGATTACCTGCTTGACAAAAGTTATTCTGCATTTTTTCGTAACCGGAAGGCGTGCGGTTGGCCAGCATTGGATCAACTCGGTTTGGAACTTTGCTGCCGGTCAAGCCAGTTCATCACGGGTGTGGCCAGTATGCCGTGTATGAAAATAGATACAAGCACCACAAAGCCGCCAATGGCCCAGATTTGTTCGCTTTGGGCAAAATCTGCTTTTTCAAGGGCGTAAGCGATGTAGAAAAAAGAACCAATGCCCCGAATGCCAAAACCGGAAATGACCCATCGTTCGCCCCAACTGGCCTCTGAGTTGTATAAAGTGAGCATTCCTACCAGTGGCCGCATGACCACTACCAGCAACAGACCTAGCAAAGCCCCTTGCCAGGTAAGTGCGTTCAGTAAGCCATTGACAATGGCGCCTCCGAAGAAAATCAGCAGAATCACAATTAAAATCCGTTCGATCTGATCGGAGAACGAATGCATCTGCTGATGATATTCATGGGTTCGTTCATAGCCTCTGAGGGTAAGGGCTGCAACAAAAACGGCCAGGAAACCATAACCAGATAGCTTCTCGGTTATCCCGTAGGTTAGCAACGTAACCGCCAGCGCCACAAAGCCGTAGGCAGAAGCCTTAATGCTGATTTTTTTGGGAAGCCCAACAATTAAGTAGGAAAGAAGCTTACCCGAAAGCCATCCTGCCAGTATACCCATTCCTATGCGGTAGCCCAGGTCCATCCAGAGCCAGTGCCAAAGCCGTTCGGAGAGTGTACTTGCCGCAGGTAGTAATGCCATGGCCAGGTACACAAAAGGAAAAGCAAGCCCATCGTTGAGGCCTGCTTCGCCGGTAAGGGCAAACCGAACCGTATCCTCACCTCCCTCATTGGGATCGCCTACCTGCACATCACCGGCCAGCACCGGGTCAGTAGGAGCCAGAGCCGCCGCCAGTAACAAAGCTGAGGCTGGTAACAAACCGGCCAGTAGCCAGCCTGTCACGGCCATTAGGCTTACAGTCAGCAACATACCCACTGATACGAGTCGCAAGGGAATAGCCCACAGACGAAGCGTAAAGGGCTGATCGATTTTTAAGCCGGTGCCGGTTAGGGATATGATCACACCTAGCTCGGTCAGATGAGTAGCCAGTTGTGTATGTTCGAGAGGATCGGGAGCAGGCAATTGCAGAGGTAGGCTATAAGCCAATACACCCAAACCCACATACAGAATCGGATAGGACAAGGGAAAGCGAGCCAGTAAAGAAGGAAGCCAGGCTACTCCCAAGATAGAGAAACCCAGCAACACCAACATACTCGTATAAACAAACATAAGAGGTTCGGATCAGTAAGGAAACCTGTCAATCGGCAGATTAAAAGGTTCACAGATAAGAATGAATCCTATCATCTAAAATTTTAATGCCAGCTTGTCAAGTCTTTTACAAATGCATTCCTGATGCTATGAAGACTCTTTTCGGAGCGGTTGCTATGTGTGTGTGGATTGTTCTTTGATTCGAGGGAGAGCAATTCTGTCTATGTGCACAAAAAAAGGCCACATTCATGAAATGTGGCCTTTTTGGATTTTAACCTTAAACCTAACCTTTTAGTATGATTGTAGCAACTTTCGTTCCAAAAGGATAAATTACTGAGTACTAAGTTCTGAAAAATGTAAAAAAAATAGTATCGAAAAAAGAAGCAAAACCTACATCAACGAGAATTCGTAGGAAATGAACTGGCTGAAAGTCAGACTTTAATGACTTCTCGTTTATCTTGTGTCTGCATGGCGGCTGGAATCACAGCAAGTATCTCATTTTTCAAGGCATCGATCAGGCGTTTTTTTACATAATTGCGGTGGGTAGCCAAACTTACTTCACGAACCGGAGCCGGACTTTTAAATCGTCTGACGCGCATCAATTGTTCTTCATTCAGGTCTTTTAGCGATAATTCGGGGAGAATGGTAATGCCATCATTGAATTCAACCATTTTTTTCAGCGTTTCGATGCTGCCCACTTCATACTCAAAGGTGTTGTTATCCTGGGTGCGATGTTTCAGTTCACACAGATTCATGATTTGTGACCGTATGCAATGGCCCTCTTCCAGTAGCCATAGCTGACGCACATCAATGTCACGGGCCAATACGTAATTTTTCTTCATCAATTCATTGGATTTAGACAGATAAACGACAAATTCTTCGTAAAACAAATGTTGAGTGAACAAATGCGCATCCGGCAGTGGGGTTACCAGCAGGCCCACATCGATTTGATTACTCCGTAGCTTGTCAACCAGAATTTCCGTGGTAAACTCGGCAATCTTGAGTTTCACCTGAGGATATTGATTCAGAAAAGATTTTAAAAACAAAGGCAACAGATAAGGCGCCAGCGTCGGGATGACGCCCAGCCGCAATTCGCCTGAAATTTCATTGCGTTTGTCCAGGACGATTTCTTTGATCTTGCCTGCTTCTTTCAAGACAGTGCGAGCCTGTTCTATAATCTCAACCCCTACTTCGGTGGGCACTACGGGTTGTTTGCTCCGATCAAACAGCTTGATATTCAGTTCTTCCTCTAGCTTTTGGATTTGCATGCTAAGGGTAGGCTGCGTGACGCAACAGTGCTCGGCGGCCAGCGAAAAGTGCCGGTAGGTATCGACAGCTACAATGTATTCGAGTTGTATGGTAGTCATAAAAAATAGTATCTCCTGCAAAGGCAAAACCTGGCATATGTTAAACAGTATAAAAAGAGCAAACTCTGCTGAATGACTTGTTCAGTTACATTCTTGAAGGGTTTGCTCCAGCTAATGTACACGTTGGATGTGCAAAGTTATAAGTTTTATCTATTTGATTAATTGCAATTATCAGTTTTAATGATGATTTGTGTCGTTTTTACCTGTAGTGGTAGATTCACGAATTTTGAATGATATAAAACAAAGTTATTATTGTATTTTACCTATTTGAAAACGATAGAAAATATTGACCTTACTTAGAGAGTTGGAGAAGAAAGTACAATTTTTGTTTTTCATATCACTAAACAAGTAAGAATTTTCGTTAATGGAAATCCCTATTCATTATTTTGAAACAAGCCTTATTGTTTTTATCTATTGTGAGATAAATAAAATTGATTTTGATTGTCTATGACTTTTGTTCAATTTTGCATCACAAAAACGAAAAACAGTAACCTAACTTTTATATAACTTTTTAAACATTCAAGACTATGTTATCCATTGGGCAAAAATTCCCTGAATTCAAAAAAACTGCCGTTGTTTCTCTGGAAAAAGGCAACGAATTTTATGAAATCACCAGCCAAGACCATATTAATGCAGGTAAATGGATGGTGATGTTCTGGTGGCCAAAAGATTTCACTTTTGTGTGTCCTACTGAAATCGCCGAATTCAACAAGAACAATCAGGAGTTCAAAGACCGTGATGCTATTTTGATTGGTGCCTCTACCGATTCTGAGTTTGTGCACCTGGCCTGGAGACAAAACCACGACGATCTGCGTGGGTTGAAATTCCCGATGCTGGCTGATACTTCTAAATCATTGGCCGAGGAACTAGGAATCTTGGAAGCAAACGAAAAAATCGCTTACCGCGTAACCTACATCGTTGATCCACAAGGTGTTATTCGTTGGGTAAGTGCAAATGATTTGTCGGTAGGCCGCAATGTAGGCGAAGTAATCCGTGTGTTGGACGCCTTACAAACCGACGAACTTTGCCCTTGCAACTGGCAAAAAGGGGAAGCTACCCTGGCAGTTTAACTGGTTGCTTAACCTCCTGTTCGTAGTTTTGAGTGCCTAAGTGTGCTCCGAGCTACGAATTTTTTTATTCTTCATACAAAAAACTGACCTTTGAATAACCATGAATACATTGCAACATGAAACATTGGCTAGTTTGCTGGAAGGTCTGCAAATAGCTGATTATCAACCTACAGCCGAAATCGATAAATTAGCTGAGGCAGATCACCGCTACCTGCGCGATTTGCGGATCAACGTGACTAATTCGCTGAAATACGAAAACCTGACCAAAAAAGAAAGCTACATACTGGCATTTGCCGTAGCTGTGAATGAAAAGCATGCTGCATTGAAAAGCACCTTTGAAGCATTGGCTAAAGCCGAAGGAGCTACCGATGCCGATATTGCTGAAACCATTGCATGTGTTTCGTTGCTGAATATCAACAATGTCTTTTACCGGTTTCGTCATTTTACCAAAAAAGAATACTACGAACAGACTCCGGCGGGCATCAAGATGTCCATCATGATGAATCCGGTTCTGGGAAAAGAATTCTTTGAATTGGTGAGCCTGGCCGTTTCGGCACTGAACGGCTGTGAAATGTGTGTGAATGCCCACGAAGATTCGATCCTGAAGGCGGGTGGCTCTCAGCCGCGCATTTATGACGCGGTTCGCTTGACGGCTGTAATCAAAGGTTTGGCAGCTATATTTTAAGGAAACAAGTTCTATACGTCTAAAAAGCGGGCTAAAATTACTCTTTTCGTCCGCTTTTTGTTTTTGAAAATAGTATCCCTGAAAAAGCAAAAAGTGCCTTACTATTGGCGGATTCGTTGGTAAACAATGGAGTTTTCCAATTCAAGAACAATCTGATAATTGACTGCCGAAATTGACTTAATTATGCGTGAATGCCCCGCAAAATCGGGCGAGGTGATGATGAAATCGTAATCGGTATTGGGTCGCGGACTATAGGTGTCAAGCTGCGGCACTGTGTTTGGGTGAGTAATCTGTTGCTGACGAAGGTAAAACTGAAACCAATGATCGTTCACAAGAACGGCCTTAGGTGCCTGACTGACAATGTATTGGATCTGACGGGTAAGTTGCTGATAGAATGGTCGCGAAAATGATCCCTGCGCAGCATTGAGTTGTTTCTGGTATTGATTATACCCCTGGTAGGCTAGTGTGAGGGTTACAATTAGCCATACTGCATTTTTCCAATCGAAGCGTTTGATCTGAAAGTTCACCGTATGAATGACCATTCCCAGAAACACAGGATACCAAAAGGTTAAATATGTCCACACGCGTAGGGGCGGAAGTACCTGCGTAATACTCATCCAAAAGACCATTCCAACTGCCTGAAAGCCTGCAAATTGGATAATCTGTTTACTCACCAGTGGCAGATTTTTTCGAAAGTACAGCCCTGTTGCCAGTACAATTCCCCCACAGGCAAGCCAGTATACCTGATGCCAGACACCAGTAATAAAACTTAACGTTTCCAATAATTCTACCAACAACATACGGGAAAATTGGGTATAGGAATGCGTCACCCAGCGATTGGCAAGCAAAGCCCGCCAGCCACTTAAGCCAATCACAGGCAGGTACAACAGGACACAAAAGCAAAAAATGCAGACAACGCTTTTTAAAAAAGCAGAACGGTATGAGCGATTCGCTGAACGAAGAACGTGCTGAAATCCTAATCCGGAAAGGCCAAAGAAACCATACAAGAAGGTAGGAATCGTATAAAAGCCGGCAACACAAGCAAAAGAGAAGAGGAAGAGAAATGATAGCCGATGGTTGCGCTGCCATTCAAAAAGAGCAAAGGCGGCCAGTAGGATCCAAAAACTCAGCAACAGATAGCCCCGGCCCTGCAATGCATAAATGGTTGTAGAAAAACTGACAATACACCCTAAACAGATAAACCAGGCACATTTAGCATCAAACCGAACACAGAAATAGGTGAATAATACGAAGAGAGTACCCAAAAACGCCAGTATGGAAGGCAAACGCATGGCCCAGACGGGACTATCAACGAGGCAATCAAATATAGAGGCCAGCAGATTGAAAAGAATGTGGTTGTTAGGCTCGGGGTAGTATAAAACAGAGACCCACGCAGGCGGATAAACAAAATAATTGTAGGCAAATACTTCGTCTACTGCAAAGGGAATGCGAGCAGTGTAGTGAAGTAAGTAGGCAAGAGCAACTACCAGCAACCCGGCCAGGCTTAGGTAGTGCCACAAGCTCAAAGAGCGATAAAAACCCAGTATTTTTCGGAGCAGCAGACAAAGCTCAAGGAAAACCGCTTGCAGTGGTTTCCGATGGGTCCAGGCAGCAAGGGCCAGTGCCCAATATAGACCAACCCAACATCCGGCTACCCATTTACTGAAATACCAGTGGTTAACTGTAAAATAATCTCTGGGAATAAAAGAAGCGTTATAGGTAGCTGCGAAGCTGGGATTAATGAAAGAGATTACTTGACTGTAGGAAACAAAACAGTAAACAACAAATCCGAGAGTGCACAGAATACCCAAAAGCCACAGAATGAAGAAACAAAGAATTGATTTAGTCATTGTGTAGCTTCGGGGAATCGGAGGGTTTTGCCAAATTGGAAGATACTATTTCACAGGTTCCAGAGTTTGATCAGGCAAAAGACTGAATAGTTAATCATGTCCCGGTAATTAGCATCAACACCTTCCGAAATAAGGGTAACGCCCTGGTTGTCTTCAATTTGCTTGGTGCGGTAAAGCTTCATCAGAATGATGTCGGTCATGCTGCTTACCCGCATGTCGCGCCAGGCTTCGCCATAGTCGTGGTTTTTGTTGATTTGCAGATCCAGAGTCTTTTGCACTTCCAGATCATAGTATTTTTCCAACTCGTCATACGGAATTTCCAAAGGCGCATTGGGCGGCAACTCCAACTGAATCAAAGCCATTACACAGTAATTGATGATACCGACAAACTCGCCCGAAATGTCATCGGCTACTTTCTGCGTTCCCTTTTCCTGAATAGACCGGATGCGCTGCGCCTTAATAAAAATCTGATCGGTAATGGAAGACAAGCGTAAAATGCGCCAAGCGGTGCCATAATCACGGGTTTTCTTAGCGAAAACATCTTTGCAACGCTGAATTACCTGCTGGTATTCGTTCGTGGTTTTGTCGGACATGAATTAGGTGTGTAGTAAGATAATACGTTTTACTCGCGAACAACTTTGGTAGTGTAAATCAGTTGGTTCTGCTTATCATAAATCAGTAGCAGATACATTCCTGCACTGTATTTTTCCAAATTTACTTCATAAGACTCGGTATTCGCAATTTTATTTTTTAGGATTGTACGTCCCATCCAGTCAACAATACGAACCTCATGATCCTGAAGAGGCATTTTTTTTGAATGAATGGTAACTTTTTGCGCAGTAGGATTCGGATAGACTTTAAATAAGTCGTTGGTAGGAGGTTCAGAAGCCAGCGGAACCTCTACTTCTATAGGCGTGGTATCTACATCTACAGAATCGGAAGGTTCTATGAAAGAATCTGATTCGATGATAAAGACTTTGCCACTACTGCCGTTTAAGGAAAATGTGAGAGAAGATTGATTGCTGACAACAAAGTCTTTTCTTGCAATGCTCTTGTTGCTATCTTCATAAGAAATGGCCTGATAGCTGTTTTCGCCTTTCATAAAACCCAAAGGAACCGAAAACTGACGCGAAGCTTCTCCATTCAGGACACTGACAAACCATTTGTTTCCTTTCCGGCGGGCTACTACCACAAACTTGCCAATTTCTCCGTCCAGGTAACGCGTATCATCCCAAACAGTTGGTAAAGCCTTGAAAAACTCAATTTCAACAGGTTGATTGTAATGCTTGGGCACACCATACCACAGCGTATGTTGTAATGGACTGAAAAAAGCAACACTCAAAGCCAGTTGATGGGCTTTGGTCGTTTTTAGAACGGTTAATGCTGCATTCTGCCCGTCTGGATCAGGATAACACACTGTATAATCGGCGGCACCCGTCAGAAACCGTGTAAAAGGCAAGGTAGTGGTATGAGTAGCTGTGTTTGTTCGGTATTCGTTGCCGCGTACACCTTCAACAGTCAGAAAGTTGGGGTAGGTGAGAGATGTGCCCGTTGGTCTGAACTGATCATGAATGTTGATAACAAATTTGTGGTCGATGGCTTTTTTTAACATCGTATGCTGAAACTGAATGCCTTGCTGGGTTCTTCCCTCTACAAAACCTAATTTTAATCCTTTGATACCCCAACTTTTGTAGAGTGCCAGACATTCATCTACCGGATAGTTTTTAAGAGCTACCTCATTTACATACAACAAGACGCCTATGCCATTTTTAGTTGCGTAATTAATAATAGAGGGCATGTTGAGGGTTGCAATAACTTTTCTGGGATCAGAAGCCGGGTTAGATTCCTGGCTGTACCCCAGTCCATACCAGCCGGCATCAAACAAAATGTATTGCAGATTCATTGATTTAGCAAAGTCAATGTATTCCAGGGCGCTTTGTGTATCCAGATTCATAACCCGGATTACTTTACCCGGTTTGATCCAGCTCAAATCCTGTAGTTGACTGGGTTCATTAAGCTTGTATAGTAAATACTTGTTATTGGCCAGTTCCGATGCTGTCTGTGCGATGAGGACATATCGCCAGGGACTTACAAATTCATTGGTATACGTTGGATTACCACTAACCAAGCGGGTTGCCAAGCTATTGGTTTTATTTCGGTACAGTTTAACTCTTGAAAAATTCTGATTATTGGCTTCATTGATGGAATAATAATAGCTTTTACTCTTCAGGGTCGAGGGAAGTTCGTTGTCATTGGCATAATTGGCAAGACTAGCGGTATAGTAGCCTGTTTCGGTGCCTGTCTCTGCTTGAATGGTTACGTCAGTGTCAGCAAAGACAAATTCGCTCAACTCATTACTGATCGTCAATGTGGAAAGGTTGCTTTGCTGGGGAATCAGATAGCGAAAAGCAAATCCTTCTTCGTACAAACGAAATTCAATGAATAGCTTCCGGCTGGTGTTCTCTTTTTTCGAAAATTCAAAAATTACATTTGTGTAGCTATTTGATAAAGTTCTTTTTTCATTGAAATACAAGTTCATTTCCTGGCTAACGGCAGTGATCTTAGTATTGACCAATTGCAGGTTGGTGTAGAAATCAACGTTGTTGTTCAGTTTTAACCCTAAAGTAGATTTAGAAAATACCTTTGTTTCATTCTTAAAGATCTGATACTGAAGACCCTCTTCCATAACATCAAAAATAAGTTTGATCGACTTGTTGGGCGATTCATGAATGCTGCTTTGGACGCGAGCTCCTTTTCTCTTTTCATATAATGCGTTATCATCTGCAGATACGGGAGAAATTGTCGTATCTTTTTGTATAACTTGCGCCTGGGAGGGGTAAAAACCGGATAAAATAAATAGGAATAGAAAAGGTAAACAAAGTTTCATAGAAAATAAACGTGTTTTTTGACGGTGGGTTAGATAGTCTGACAACTGAAGCAAAATAACAAAATAATTCCGTGAATTTTTACGATCAGATAATGCGTTTATGCTTTAAATCATACATGAGTTAAGTTGCTGAATACATGCATTTTAGAAGCAAAAACATAGCATTTCAAACAAAACGGACTTTTAATCTGCGAGGACGGCTTTGGACACTCGACCAGCCTGTCGTGATGGGGATTGTCAATGCCACACCCGATTCGTTTTTTGCCGGTAGCAGGGTAGGAGTAGATTCGGCCTTGGGGCAGGTAGAAAAAATGCTCACAGAAGGAGCCACCCTGATAGATGTAGGTGGCTATTCTACTCGGCCGGGAGCTGCAGAAGTGACCGAAACAGAAGAGCTGGCAAGAATTATTCCTGTAATTGAAGGAATAATGCAACATTTTCCGGAAGCCATCGTATCGGTAGATACATTTCGGGCTCGCGTTGCCGAAGCTGCCGTTCAAGCGGGAGCAGTCATGGTCAATGATGTATCAGGGGGGGAAGATGAGTACATGTTTGATACAGTGGCTCGTCTGCAGGTTCCTTACATTCTGATGCATAGTCGCGGAACTCCTCAAACAATGACCCAACTGACACAGTATGTCGACATTCTACAAGACATTTTAACCTTTTTTATTACCCGATTGCAGCAAATCCGAAAGGCCGGAATACCTGATGTGATTCTGGATGTGGGATTTGGTTTTGCGAAAACCATCGATCAGAATTATTACTTGCTGAATCATCTGTCCGATTTTAAGGTGCTGGAATTGCCGCTCCTGGTTGGAGTTTCGCGTAAATCAATGATTCACAAACGCCTCAATATCAAGGCAGAGGAAGCAATGAATGGAACTACTGTACTCAATACCCTGGCATTGACAAAAGGAGCTCAAATCTTACGGGTACATGATGTGAAAGAAGCGGTAGAGTGTATAAAATTGTATAAATTGATGGAAAATAGCTAAATTTTATAGTTTTTTGTAGAAATAGTATCTTCAGCAATCACAAAACCCCGGAAGGAGAAATAAAACACCCCAAGATTATGCTCGGATTTGCAATAGGATTTTTAGAGATTACCTGGGTAGATGTGCTCGACATCGCTTTGGTAGCCTTCCTGTTGTACCAGCTTTACCGCCTGCTCAAAGGAAGCGTTGCCATCAGCATTTTCCTGGGTTTCCTTTCGATTTACTTTCTCTTCTTGCTGGTAAAAGCACTGGAAATGAAGCTGTTAACCGAAATCCTGGGGCAGTTTATGGGTGTGGGTGTCATTGCAGTCCTGATTCTGTTTCAGCAGGAAATCCGGAAGTTTTTGCTTCTGGTAGGAAAAACGACGGTTTTCAATAACGAAAACATACTATTGGGCCGGATACGGCAAAACATGACCGTGCATCGCCGCATGGACATTGTTCCCATCGTGGATGCCGTAAAAACCCTGGCCTCTACCCAGACTGGAGCCTTGCTGGTATTTGAACAGCGTGCCGATCTGAAACTCTACGCCGACTCAGGTGATTTGCTGGATGCGGCTATTTCGAAGCGTTTGCTGGTTTCCATTTTCAGCAAAGTGAGCCCCTTGCACGACGGGGCGGTGATTATCGCCAACAACCGAATCTGTGCGGCGCGTTGCATTCTGCCTGTATCCGAACGGCAGGATATCCCGGCTCGGTTTGGCTTGCGCCACAGAGCGGCCATTGGCCTGACGGAAGGAACAGACGCTATTGTGATTGTCGTTTCGGAAGAAACCGGACAGGTATCGATCGTGCGTCGGGGAAAACTGGAACACAACCTGTCGAGCCAGGAGTTGCGTAACCAACTGAATCTGCACTTGTTCCATCAGGGCGAGGAAGAAGAAACCGCCGAAGTGGCCCCCAGTGTTGACGGCATTGGTCAGGGAGCCGCCTGATCTTATTCGGTAGGTTTCTGAGAATCAGGCTTTTTGATCACTGGCCGCATCACAGGTTTTTTCATCACAGGTTTGCTGGCGGGTTGGGCAGGTTTTGGTTCTTCGTCCGATACTATTTTTTCTTCAGCTACTGGCTTTTTCGTTTCCTCTTCTGCGGTTGCATTCTCTGTTGCTTCCGTTGTCGGTTTTTTCATAACAGGCTTCATTACCGGTCGTGATGCCCTTTTCGGTGTTTCGCTTGGCTGTGTAGCGGTTGCTTCTGTGGTTTCAATATCCTTATTTTCAGATTCTTTTGTTTCATCAGACGATTCTACTGGCTTTTTTACCACAGGACGCATCATTGGCTTGGCTACTTTCTTAACAGGTTCTTCAGTTGGGGGTTGACTTGTTTCTGTACTGACAGGTTTTTGTGTTTCAGAGGATACTATTTTCTCCGGTTCGGTTGGCTTGGGAACGGCTGGGCGAACTACAGGTTTAGCGACTTTCTTGTCTGTAGCCAGAGTCGGTATTACTTGTTCTTTCAAATGGTATTGCCGACGCAAATCGTTAATTACAAACTTTTTCTGAGTGGTAAAACTTTCAGGATGGACCTGCTCAAAAATTTGCCTGTAGGCTTCCCAGCGTTCAGTCTCTTGTTTCCGGAAAGTAACAGAGTCGATTTTTTTGCCAGTAAGGTATTCTTCAAACGAGATCATAAGCTTAGCGAATCAATTCTTGAAAGTAGTTGTCAAACGAAGTGCACTGAAACATCAGTTCGTCGTAATAATCCGGGTATTGGTTCTCCAAATGAGCATAGTATACATTGGGTCTGTAACGCCTGTTTTCCACCTCTTTGTTCTGATGGTAATCATACACCTTTTCATAAAATCGATTGGTATACAGTAAACTATACGTTTTGCAACGGCCTGCCATACGTATACAAAGAGCCTCCAGTTGTTTTGTTTTGGCAAACTGCCTGGCTTTCAGATACATCTGCATTGCCTGCTCGCACTCATAATAGATTGCGTTATCCGGATAATGCTTATACGGATGGTCATTCCAATCCGATATTTCTTGTCTGGTGTTCCAGTATCGTGTCATGATCCACGAATTACCCCAATAGGTCATGTTCAAGTAGCAGTTGGCTGCCAGAAAATACCATTTCGCCCGGTTGGCTTCTTTAGGGTTTTCGGCCCTTTCCAATACATGAACCAGGCTATCCGTTAAGGAATATTTGGTAAAGGTAAGCACATCGGCCTGAGATGCCGAATGCTCTTGATAAAAATTGGTGTAAAATGGATTGGCATTCAAGTATTTCTTGTAGGATTCCTTATTGGATAGCCAGAATGCTTTGCTCACTTTTTCAAATGCAGCGCGTGCTTTGTATAAATTTTTCTCGCGCAAGTGTTTGATTCCCAATAAGTCATACAAACGGTTTTTCTGTCCGTTTAAAGTGGAAGCCAGGTAGCTTTCTAAGTTATTCTTATCGGGTTTGTCCAGAAACGCCAGCAGTTTCTCAATGTCCTGCGTAGTTGCCTTCTCATCCAGGAAGAAAAGATACGAACTGTAATAATTCATTCCAGCTTCTTTTTCTTTCATTTCAGCGTCTTCAAAATCATACCTAATGGAATCTTTATCGCTATAAAACGAACTTTCGAAACGAACAAAATCGAAGATTTTAGAATGGCAGAGTGTAGCCCTAATAATGTCGCCTGCTTCCCAATACCGGTTAGTAAGAGCCATCATTAATTTATTGAAGCTTTGGGAATAGTGAAAGACAGCGGCTTTGTTTTTTTCTACCCATTTCAGCTCTGCCAGCAATGTTGCATCGGTGGCGGGTGTCGGTGTTTTTTCGGGATGAAGTTCCGTGACAATCCGAATCAAGTGTAGCTGGGCTTCAATCTTTGAATTGAGACCTTTGGCATCCTGCGCCTTGGAAAGATACCCGGACGATTTTTCAAACTGATTGCCCATGTAGGCCAGATACGCCGCAATGGTATAAACTAACGCTGGATTGTGTATAGGATTGACTGTCAAATTTTCAACAAACGCCAGGACTTCTTTTAAGTAAGCCATGTCTTTCTGGTAATTCTTTACTGGATAATTGTAACCATAATGCCAGTAATCCTCTGGCTTTTCGTGATAGTCCACCGCCGGGTTAAACTCCGTATAACGCAGGGTCAACAACCAGTCTTCCAGTTTATTAACTTCCCGAATCAGCAGGCTTTCCAGTGCCTCGGACGTGGGGTCAAGTGTAGCTATGGCCCGGATGCCGTTCAGTGAACGGCCCGGATTGTGCAATTCGTACAAGATTAATAAAGCGGCCTTCTCGTGTGCATTTTTAGCGAGTACAACTGATTGCTCGGGTTTTACATCTCTGAAATTAAAGAAATTATAAGCAACTACTCTCTTATCATAGGCATGATCAAAGACTTTAGCTATCAGGTAATTCTGCAATACTTTATCGCTTTGCATTTCGGCAAAATGCCACATGGCCCAGTAGGCTACAATGCTTTCGGACGGATAGGGTGCTACATATTGCTGATAAAAAGATTTGACCAGTGGCTTGTCTTCCATATAGCGGGCCAGACGAACCAACTGAAACCCGTAGCGAAGTTTTAGAAAAGCAGATTTACTCTGAGCATACAATTGCTGGCCTTCTGCAATCAGATTTTTAAAGTCGGTTTCCGGTGCCTGTTGCTGATCGGTCCACGGATCCTGATTGTACAAAGTATTCACCACCTCGCAGTTCTTGGCAAATTGCAGGTAGCGAATCGCTTCCTGGTTCTTGGTTTGTTGCAGGTGTTTCAGAAAAGGATTAGATACAAAAAGAGAAGAGTTAGGATTGGAGGCTTTTTCGGCAAACTCTTCGGGACTTACATAGTTCAGTATGTAGTCAATGGCCCGTGGCGAGCCTTTGAATTTGGTAAACTGAATCCATTCCTCAATGTTTTTATTGTTTGTAATCCGTCGGTTTTCCTGGTTTTCGTAGTCGTGCAGAAAGTAAGACGTAAACTGAAACGGCTCATACCTGCGATTAGCTAGTTCCGGATTGAACAGCACAAATCGGTATGTTTCGGCTTCCGGATACCAGCCACAGGCATACGCAATGGGCTCGGCCAGAAAATAAAGCAGAAAAATAGTATAAAACCGAAAGGCAAAACCCCGGCTTGGCAAAACGCGGGGTATGAAACGGAAAAATCTCATAGAATTAAAATTCTTGGTAAACGGTTTCGAAAATTTGCCGCTTGGGGTATTTTTTCAGAATTTCCTCGTCCAGATGAAAGAACGAAACGGTCAGGCTATCTTTCTTCCGGACTGATTGCAAGGCATCTGCGAGTTCAAGCAAATCCTTTTCCGATACATCTTCTACTTTAATGACATCTCCTTCGCGCAAGTATTCGTTGGCAAAAACGGTGTCGGCGGTTACCTGAAACAGATTTTTTTCCGTTGGCTTCAGGAATGTAAGTTGTTGCGCTTTTTGCAAACTTAAGTCCTGATAAATAGCCGTATACCGATTGTCTCTGAAAATAACGCCCCACGAAAAAACAGGGATGGCAAAATCCAATGGCAATGGATATTCTTTGTGAGTCAGGTATTTTCTGACTTCCGACACATCAAGAATCGAATTCTGGACTTTGGGTTCGCGCAAACTGGTCAGGTTGTAGGGCATCAGCATCCCTTTGTCGACGGGTGGCACCCCGGCTTTGCTGAAATACTTGTATTGATAAAGGCGTATGGTGGCTGATAATTTGAACTGCGGGTTTTGCTTGCGAAACTCTTTGAGAAACAGGAAGAATTTGTCGCGGGTTTTCTGATTCCAGTCGCAATCAAACTGAATTTCACGAAACGTTTTTGGATGGTTGGGATGCCGGTTTTCTTCGATTATACGCTTAAGCTTGTCAGATACATTTTGAGCCAGTTTGGGAATATCGGCAGGCTTTAGTTTTTCAAATGTATAATTGGTGATGAATACTGTAGGAACAATTTCGCGATATAATGAGTCCGGTATTGGGGTCTGTTCTGTAATTACAGTATCATAATGTGGGTGACTGGGATACATGTTCAAACTACCTGATAGTGTGGCCAGTGGAACTGCGCCTTTGACAGGGTTGTAGCTCACATCAAAAAAACGAACGTATAATTTTTTGACATGCAGCTGCTGCAAACGCTGTTGTTCAATATTGGATAGATTGAAATCGGTTTTCCAATAGTAAAAAGCCCGTACGGTGGGTGTATGTTTGTTGTTACACGCAATGATGCAAATGCTGGCAACCAGCAAAAAAATAGTATGTTTTTTCAAGAGAAAAGCGGCAGAAAAAGGACAGTGAAAGTATGGTTTTTTTAGGGGATTCCAGAAATTGTACGAAAGTATTTTTTGACTGCATCGGAGTAGTTGATAGTTTGAACACGCCTATGGTTTATATTGGTAAAGAGAGAGCCTTGAAACGGTTGCATGCCCATTACAAACAGTGGGAACAACGATTTCCGATAGAGGAAAAAGCTCAGGATGATACTTTGCTTCAAAGCTTGATCAAACAGGTAACTGTATTTCCGGATGATTTTTTAATTGATTGTTTCAAAACAGTTAACAGTGAATTTGTTTTATTGTCCTCAAGGCGTTGCTTCTATTTTGACACCTTGGAGCATTGTTTCAACTTTGCAATTGAAGACATACAGAAGGTTAGTTTTGATTTTGAAGTTAAATCCCATCTGGATCAACCCCATCTCATTACATTGACGCTAGCAAACCAATCTCTAGTACCGATCCTTATGTCAGATGGTCCGCAAGGATTGGCTCTTGTGAGTGCAATAAATAAGATACGAAGGATGCTCTATCAATAAAACTAGTTTGATACCGGGGTTTTGTTGATTTCAGAGATACTATTTTTAACTGAGCTATAACTTTTTTCTCCAAATTTAGGTATAACTTGCGAGTTTAAAATTTGAGTGTTTACATACAATGAAAAACTATGTTAGATAAGGATTACTTTGATTTAGAAGAAAAATTTCAGAGAGCTGACCGACTGATTAACGACGGGAAAATCAGTGAAGGAGCTCATGCATTGCAGGAAATACTGGAAGAAGCACCGGATTTTGGCAAAGCTCACAACCACATGGGCTGGTTGTACGAAAATAAATTCAAGGATTTTGCCAAAGCCGAAGAGCATTACCGGCTTTCGTTGAAGTTTACTCCTACTTATCCGGCCATTTATTACAATTATGCGTATTTGCTGTCGTCGCTGCGTAAGTTTGACCAACTGGAAAGGCTGTTGGATGAAGCGGTGAAAGTGCCGGGGATAAACTACGCTACCATTTACAACGAATATGCCATTATGCGCGAGCTACAGGGCAGCTATTCGGAAGCGATTCATTACTATAAACTCTACATCAAGAATAATTTTGATAGCAAAAGCATAGATACGGCTACTGAGTCGATTCGGCGTTGTGAGAAAAAGATGTCACTCTTATGATTCAGATAAATGCTTGTAAGCGAGACCTCTGTCTGACAAGGCAGGGGTTTTTTGTTTTCAGAAGATACTATTTTCAAAAATAAATCCGAAATTCGCCTCCCAAATTTGAAATCTTGTTATGGCTCGTAGAAAGCTCGCCCGTTTTGAAGAAAACAAACTCCGTACAAACATTCTGGAAGAAGGAAAACCGCTCTATGAAAATGTGAAAGGAAACTGGAATGAATTGTATTTTCAGAATGCGAATCCGATTACTCTGGAACTGGCCTGTGGGCGAGGGGAGTACACTACCGGGCTGGCAGCCGTGTATCCCGACCGTAATTTCGTTGGCATTGACATTAAAGGAGACCGTTTGTGGCGCGGGAGTACGGCAGCCCTGAACCAAGGATTGACCAATGCGGCTTTCCTCCGTACTCCCATCGATTGGCTGGAGCGTTTCTTTGCTCCTCAGGAAGTAAGCGACATCTGGATTATCCATCCCGATCCCCGGTCGCGCAAAGGAGATGACAAACGTCGGCTTACGCATCCGCGTTACCTGGAAATGTACAAACGCCTGCTGCCACCCGATGGAATGGTGCACCTAAAAACGGACAGCCCCCTGTTGTATGAGTATACCATGGAAATCTTGCAGCAATTGCCCATAAAAGATTTGCAGCATACAACCGATCTGTATAACTCAGAGTTACTGGCTTTGCATCATGGCATCAAAACCCACTACGAAGCTATCTTTACCGGCAAAGGTTTTACTGTCAATTACATCCAGTTCCGTTTTGCCTGAATCCGAATGGGATTTGCGGGAAGCTTACGATCTCAGGATTTCATCTTTCTGCAAAGCATGCTGTACCCGTTTCAGCATGTCTTCCACATAGGTAAGAAGCTGATTCATACGGGGTTCGTCTACAATCTGTGCTTTTCCCAGGTTTTCCACTTCCCGTATTTCATTTTTGAGCGATGCAATGCCCATATTGTCAATGCTGGCTTTGGTTTTGTGTGCCAGAGCCCCAATTTCTTCCCAGCTTTTGGTGCGCTGATATTCCCTGAATTGGGTTAGGGCTTCGCTGGAGGTACTCAGGAATAATTGTACCATCTTCTTTACAAAGTCCTGATTACCACGACTGAATTCTCTGATTTGAGATAAGTCGTACAAATTTTCTTGTACAGTCATCATTAATTCCTGGGTTTCTTGTTTAGTGATTTTGCCAAGCCAGAGGGCGCAGCAATGAATAAAGGGTTTTTCGGCAAACGGCTTGGTCATGTAATCATTCATGCCTATTTCGATGCATCTTTCTTTTTCACCTTTGATGGCATTGGCCGTCAAGGCGATGATGGGCATTTCAAGAGATAGCTTCGTGCGAAGGTAAACCGTAGCTTCTATGCCATTCATTTCAGGCATCTGAATGTCCATCAGAATCAAATCAAAGGAATGTTCTTTACAGATTCGGGTAGCTTCCAGTCCGTTGATGGCTTCACTCACCCGCGCCCCATGGTTGGAAAGAATCGTAGCAGCCAGCATCCGGTTAAATTCATTGTCTTCTACCAACAGAATATGGCTGCCTTCTAGGATGTTTTCGGGGTTCTGGAAATTTTCCGTTTCGGCCAGTGTGGCGGCATCGCCTATTTCAAAGTCAAGCACAAACGACATGGTAGTGCCTTTATTCTTTTCACTGACTACCTGAATCTCTCCATCCATTAACTCGACCAGTCGCTTACAGATGCTTAGTCCTAGGCCTGTTCCTCCAAATTTCCGGGTTACGCTGTTGTCTTCCTGCGTGAAACTGTCAAAGATGCTCGTATGTTTTTCTTTATCAATGCCAATGCCTGTATCCGTTATCATAAACTGAATGCGTTGATGGGTTCCGGACAGGGTTAGCAAATGAGCCGAGAGATGGACCGATCCCTGCTCGGTAAATTTAACGGAGTTGCCCGCCAGATTTAA
Organism: uncultured Sphingobacteriales bacterium; assembly: GCA_963520985.1. Lineage (GTDB taxonomy): Bacteria > Bacteroidota > Bacteroidia > Cytophagales > 172606-1 > Xanthocytophaga. Next base: position 137,097 of record CAUQTA010000005.1, on the reverse strand, counting down.
CAGTACCTGATTGAGGCGATACGGATCACCCTTCAGCGCTTTGGCTATGTTTTTATCTAACGAGGTGCGTATCTGAAGGCCTTTTTCTTCTGCTTTGTATTCTACAATATCTGCCACCTGTTTAACCACCTCCGCCAGATTGAAGTTTACTTTCTCAAGCTGCATCCTTCCGGCTTCGATCTTGGAAAAATCCAGAATGTCATTAATGATAACCAGCAGGTTTTCGGCCGAGGTGGTAATGGCTTTCAGGAAAGATTGCTGCTGTGAGGTAAGCGTTGTTTTGTGTAGCAGGTGGCTCATTCCCAGAATGGCATTCATGGGCGTACGAATTTCGTGGCTCATATTGGCCAGAAATATCTCTTTGGTTTTGAGCGACGCCTGGGTTTTGCTGACTGCATCGCGCAGGTCTTCTTCCAGTTGTTTTTGCCGACTGATATCGAGAATAATGCCAATGGTTCCTATAAACTCACGCTTGTTGTCATACATAGGGGCTCCGCTCACCAGTACCCACATCTTGTCTTTGGATTTCTTTTCCAGCAAAACCTGGTACGTATCTGCGATTCCCTTTTGACGCTTATGAATGACATCTTTTACGTGCTGAGATGCCGTATAAGGCGTAGTTGCAATAAGCGTTTCGGATGCGTTTTTGCCAATCAGTTCTTCTTCTTCATACTCCAGCATCTGGCACAAAATCAGATTGACATACACAATACGGCCTTTCAGGTCAATCTCGAGCAAGCCCATGTTCATGTTTTCAATCATGTTGCGGTACTTCTCTTCGCTGCGCTGCAGAGCAAACTGTGACTTTTTGCGTTCGGTAATGTCATTGTATTTCCACAAATGCCCCAAGTACTCATTGTTTGTGACAATGGGAATGTAATGACGTTCTAAAATCCGGCCATCGGCCATTTCAATTTCTTCGCTAAGTACCAACTTCCGTTCGCTTAGTAAGGTATGGATACGGCTTACAAACAATTCGGGGTCTTTAAACAAATGCTTGCTTTGTTCGCCTGAATTACGGCAATCCACTCCTTCGAGTTGCTCATAGGGAACCGGAATTTGAAATAGGTCGCAGAAAAGCTGGTTCGCAAAGACAATCTTACGATTTTGATCTTCTAACAATACACCACTGTGAATGCTGGCAATCAGGGTTGTCAAACGAGTTGCTGTGGTATTTAGCTGGCGTTCCGCTTCTTTGCGTATGGTGATATCCCGTCCGTAAATGTTGATGTATCCTTCTTCGGCCAGTGGGACACAGATAAACAGAAAATGGCGGTTATCAGAGGCAGCTTCCAGTTCGATTCGTTTTGCGGCCACACTGACCTCACGTGCTGCATGGTGCCAAAAGTCATTAAACGAATAAATGCTTTCCTTTATGCGCAAGTCACTGGTAATCCGGTTTATGCCTTCATTGCAAAAAATAATCTTTCCCTGATAATCAATGCGTAATACCGGTTCGGGATTTTCCAGTGGCATGCGTGCCAGGGATTGCAATTCGCGGGTGCGTTTGAATACTTCTTCTTCTACACGTTTGTTAATTTCCTTTATCTGCGCATTCAACAGATGCAAAGCATTTGTTTTTTCGAGCAATGCTTTTTCTGATTTTTGCCGGGCAATTTGCTCTTGCTCCAGCAGTATCCGCAGATTTGTAATCTCTTCCTGTTCTGTAATCATTTCTAATGACGATTTACGTACAATTGAGCTTGCTGTTTTTGGCGTAAATACACTTGTAGGCAACTGTGTGTCAGAGGCAACTCGTTTGCCGCAACCGCACTTTAAATACGATGGCTCAATTTACACCTTAAAAGTAACTCCCTCTTTGTTGTTTTGAAATCCAAGACAAAAGGGAATCTGCCCATTGTAATATATTTATACCTTTTTGTTCGCATCTGAATCTGAGTGGTACAAACCACCATTTTGTGATAAGAGAAACAGTCAGGAGAGCTGAGGCCGATTCATTCCACTTTCTCTTTTTGAGACCTGTGCCAAGTAATGACTAAGTGTGAATAATATATGTGATGAACAAGGGGTTTTTTCCTAAATGAAGGATACTATTTTGCGAAACGGCGGTGAACCTGATTTTTTGGTTTGGGAGGCATGCCATCATGCTGACAAATCACAGAAGGCCGATACTCAGAATGCTAATGCAATGTGAGCTGGCTGAGAACCCTATTTTACTTGCTGATATAAATTGGTTTTTATGTCAGGTTTTGTTACTGCCGCCCATGCAAGGATGCATACGTAATGAATTGGTTGCCGAGTAAATATACTTAAATATGTAAAGTGTAGCTCTGCTGTAAAGGCAGATTGTCTTTTTTCTTGCTTCTGTTCACGAGAACAGACATAGGTATTTTCTGCAATTTGCTTATTCGAAACAGGTGTTTTATTTGGGAAAATGCCTGTTTATAGATGTAGAAAAATGAATGGTTTACAAAAGAGTGCAATGTATTCTGTGTTTTAAAAACTTACATGCAATATGTGTAGACAATGAAATGGCGATTAGCCAGGGAGTTGCGATGTAAAGATGTATTTATTTAACTATTTGATTGTTAGTGCTTTGTGTTTTTGAGGCGCAGCTTTACTTGCAAGATAATTGACAGCGAAATCCTTAAAGTTGACCGATTAGCTGTTTTCATTCACATTCTTTCCGGCGCGGTCTACATGGATTGATTTTACCGGGTTTTCGGGTTTTGATATACTGAATAGTGTATTTGTTCTTTTTCCTTTCAGAAACTACATCACTCACATTTCCAGTGCTTTTGGTTTAGTAAGTATAGAGTGAATACCTAGTTTTGTCTGCATCAATTCATTCTCTATTCAGAGTTTCCCCTAACTCAAATACTTACTTATGAAAAAGACAATACTTGTTGTGGATGATGAGCCTTCCATCCGCTTGATTCTGGAACATTATCTGGGCATGCAGTTTCAGGTTTTTACTAAAAACAACGGAAAAGAAGCATTGGCATGGCTACAAGACGGAAATCAGGCAGATGCCATCATTGCCGATTATTCCATGCCTTTGATGGATGGGCTGGAATTTGTCGATAACATTCGTTCTTCCAATCAACACCGCAACATTCCGTTGATCATGCTTTCGGGAAAAGATGAAACAAAGGAAAAAATCAAATGCCTCAAAGCCGGTGCCGACGATTACATGATCAAGCCCTTTAATCCGGAAGAGTTGGAAGTAAGAATTCAGAATATATTGAAAAGAATGGCTTCCTGATACTTGGGAGAAATAAACCAGGAACGAATGGGTTTTGGCCCGCAAAAAGATACTATTTCTCCAGGCCTGCCTGCAAGATAATCTACAACAAATGAAAGCTAAATCAGATGTAATGGAAGAGTTTACCTATCAAGTGCCTTTAGATACAATTTCACTACAGCAACAAAGCATTGCAGAGCAGGCACAACTGGCTGCACAAAGGCAGGAAGAACTAAAAGCGCTGCAAGAGCAATCGGGCATCAAGTGGGATAAACGCCTGTTTGATATTGTTTTCTCTTCCCTGGCATTGCTGGCTTTATCGCCCTTGTTTCTGGTGGTGGCCATTCTGATAAAGACTACTTCCAGAGGTCCCGTATTTTATTATTCCTACCGGGTTGGCACAGGTTACCGCATATTTAAGTTCTGGAAGTTTCGTTCCATGCGCACCAACGCCGATAAATTGCTTGATTCGCTGAAAGGCAAAAATCAGTATGCTACCGACTCGCCGGTTCAGGCGGCTGCTCCTGTGGCACATTCCTGCACCGAATGCAGCTTAGCCGAAATGACCTGTAAAGCCTTGCTTATCAATGAACAGGGCCAGATCGTATGTGAGAAGAGCTACAAAGAAATGAAAAAACAGCAGATGGCGCCTGCCTTTCTGAAAATTAAAGATGATCCGCGTATTACCCGGATCGGTCATTTGATCCGTAATACCAGTATCGACGAGTTGCCTCAGCTATTCAACGTACTGAGTGGGGATATGTCTATCGTTGGCAACCGGCCCTTGCCTTTGTATGAAGCTGAAAAGCTGACCACCGACCAGTTTGCTACCCGATTCAATGCCCCGGCCGGAATCACAGGGTTATGGCAGGTGAGCAAACGGGGCAAAGGCAATATGTCAGAAGAAGAACGCATCGAACTGGATAACGACTATGCCCGTGATCACTCGTTAAAGCGTGATATACAAATCATTATGCGTACGGTTCCTGCTTTGTTCCAGAAAGAAAATGTATAGCATAAATCAAGTCATGAATGTGAACTACAGGCAGCAGACAACGTAGGTTTTTTGTTTTAAAAACATACTATTTGCTACAGCAACTCTTTTCGAAAAAATGCAACGAATCTATCTGCTTGTACTTTTACTGGTGATTTCCATTTCTGTCGCATCCGGACAGAATAGTGGAACTGTTGCCGATTCGGTATGGCAGAAAAGACTCTTTGATGTGCCCGGCGAAGTATTGCCTTTGCTGGTCAAAGCGGCAATTCAAAATGCACCCGAAGTAGGAGTAGTGGTCATAGAAAAAGAAATTGTCAAGCAAGATGCGAAAATCGCCCAAAAGGGCATACTCAATAGCATTAATCTGGTTTCTGGTTACAATTACGGAACCGCTGGCAATCTGGCTTTAACTGAGTCAAACACCAACAATCCGGTCAATTCATTCACCACCGCCAAATCGTCGCGTTATACGGTTGGTGTTAATTTCTCACTGCCATTGGATAGGGCTCTGTCGAGAAACAACCAATTGAAAAAGAAAGAGCTGGAGTATCACCAAACCGAGTTGCAGCAAAAGTTTAAGGAAAGGGAAATCACCCAGCAGGTAATTGATTTATATGAAGAGTTGCAACTGTCAAACCGGATTTTGCTGCTGGCCAGTGAATCGTTGAATTCGCTACAAGTACACAAAAAGATGGCCGAAAAAGAGTTTGTGGAAGGAGAAATTCCTGTTTCGGAAGTCGTACGGGTAAACGAGATGTATACCAAGGCGGCCATTGCCAACGAGGAAGCAAAAAGTAAGTTTAAACGGGTGTATCTGCATCTGGAACAACGTGTAGGTGCGAAACTAAGCGAATTACTGATCGGAAAATGAGCTTAATCGACCTCATACGGCTGCTTATTAAGAACTGGTTATTGTTAACGGTTATTCCGTTGATTCTGGCCGCTACCATTTTTTATCTGACACGCCACGATGTCAAAATCTATTCGTCCGATACGACTGTTTACACCGGAATTGCTTCCGGCTATACGTTACAAGGAAACGCCGAAGCGGATTTCTTTGCTACCAACAATGCTTTTGACAACCTGCTGAACCTAATTAACTCTCGCCAGACGCGCGAAGAAGTAGCGGTACGGCTCATTGCCAGTCACTTGATGCTGAAAAAACACGACCCGGATCTGTTAAGCTGGAGTTCGTATGTGAAACTGCATGAGATTATCAATGATTCACTGGCTAACACACTAGTATCCCATACACTGGATCAGACAGCGGAGAATATTTACAAGCTTATCCGGCGCGATGCCCAGAGTGCGGTTTATCGGTTGATTAATGGCGACAAGCCCAATTATTCCATTTCGGCTTTGTCAAAAATGGTGGCGGTCCGGTTGAATTCCAGTGACCTGGTGAAAATTACCTATGAATCGGAAGATGCAGCCATGTGTAAAAATTCGCTGGAAATCTTAACCGATGTGTTCATTCGAAAGAAACGCGAATTAAGAGAAGGCCAAACCGAGTCAGTGATCAAATATTTTGAAGGCGAGCTGGCAAAGGCGCAATCCAAACTTACTGGGGCCGAGCAAAAATTCCTGGCTTTTAACAAAGACAATAACATAATCAACTACTACGAGCAAACCAAATATATCTCTGCAGAGAAGGAAGAACTCTACGATAAGTACAATGGCCTGGAGATGGATTATGCAGGTGCGTTTTCGGCTATGGGACTGATCGAAGATAAATTGGAAAAGAGGAGTGGGGTACAGCTGAATGCGCAAGAGATTATGGCTTACCGCAATCAGCTTAGCCGTATTTCAACGGAACTGGCCAAAATGGAGTCTTTTTCAAAAGACGGCACTGACCAGAAAGCACAGGCTCAGATGGATGATTTGCGTCGCCAGGCCGACCAGGTTTCGGGACAAATCAGAAAAAGTGTCGATGATCTGTTTAAGAATACGCATACCATTCAAGGATTGCCCAGCAAAGACCTGTTGGACGATTGGGTAAAGAATGCCATTACGGCAGAAGAAACCAAATCGCGACTGGATGTAATGGACAAGCGGAAAGAAGAGTTTCAGCGGGTGTACCAGCAAATGGCACCGCTAGGCGCTACATTGAAGCGGATTGAAAGGGAAATTGACATTGCGGAGAAAGAGTTTTTGTCCATTTTGCACGGGTTGAATCTGGCCCGGCTCATGCAGCAAAGCAACGAATTGTCTTCAAAGCTGAAGGTGATGGATGCCCCGTACTTTCCGCTGAAGGCCAAAGGTTCCAAACGGATGGTATTGGTGATTGCCGGAGCCTTCGGAGGATTTGTGTTGTTAGGCGCGTGTCTGATCGCCATGGAGATGACCGATAAGAATCTGAAGAAATTGTCACTGGCCGCGCAACGGATTGGATTGCCTATGTTCGGGATCTATCCTTTGCTGATGAAAGGGGCTACCTGGAACAAATTTCTGATACGTGTGGAAGAGCTTCTAATTCAGCAGATGCTGCTTAAAAAAGGAAAATCAGCCAGGAAGTCGGTTTATACCATTGCTCTGATAAGCATGCAAAACGGGGAAGGAAAAACAACCCTTGCGCAGGCTCTGACCAAAAAACTCAATCAGATGAAGCAGCCTACCCTGGTCGCGGTTCCGGATGCGCACAAAGAAACGGTGACAGCCTCTACTGAAAATACCTGCTTTTATTCGGTCATTGATAACTTGACCGATGCCCAGGATTGGCAAACGTTAACTCAGAAACAGGTAAAAGCCGGATTCTTATTCGTAGAAATTCCGGCTTTGCTCGAAAACACCTATCCGGTTGCTTTATTGAAAGAGGTCGACTTACTACTACTCATCACCCGCTCAAACCGCAACTGGAGATCGGCCGACAAGCTGATGCTAGACCAGTTACACCAACTTACATCTACACCCATTGAATTGGTACTCAATGGCGTAGATCCTGAAAACACAGAAGAATGGATTGGGGAAGTTCCCAAGAAACGAAGCTGGGTCCGTCGTTGGATGAAACAGGTTATCCGTATGGAGTTCAAGAAAAAGAGGGGATTTGTGTCGTTGAGGAAAGCGCCAAAGTAATGCGTTCTTTTTTGATCCTCATTGAGTTGATGGGTTGTCTAAGGCAGGTTTTCGTGTTTTGAAAGATACTATTTTCAAAACATGACTGGCGAAATAGTATCCTTGGAAACACCAAAACCGGTACCTGAAGTTTTTACACGCTGTATTTATAGAAAGACATGAACATTGCCCACATACTGAAAAACAAGCATCTTCAATCATTGGCCGGTAATTTGGTACCCGCATTGATGGGCTTGATCTCATTTATGTTGCTGGCTCGTGGCTTTTCTAAAAGCAACTTTGGCAGTTGGGCGTTGTATCTGTCTTCTTTTACATTGCTCGAAATGATAAAATCGGGAGGCGTACAAACGGCTCTTGTAATGCAGATATCCGGCAAAACGGAAAAGGAAAAAATAAAAACGATTGGCGCAGCCTGGAAATTGATTTCATTGATTTCACTGGCAGCGGCAGTTGCATTATTGTCGGTAGCATTCTTCAAGCAAAATGATTGGAATACAGGTCTGGTTGCATTTTTATACGGGTATCCACTGATCGGCTTCATTACCATTCCATTTAACCTGAGCCAGGCTATACTGCAGTCAGAGCACCGATTTGACAGACTATTGCTGCTGCGGTTTGTCACCAGCATAGGGCTATTAGTCATTTCAGGAGTTGTCTTCTTTTACCACATATCCCTGTTGCAGGTAATCATAGGGCATGCGTTGCTGCAATTGGTTTGTTGTGTCTTTTTACTGGTTTCGGGTTGGGCACACCTATATGCCGTAAAACAAGCTCCTTGGAAGCTAGTGAAAGATCTTTTCAGATTGGGAAAATACTCGTTTGGGACGCTGGCTGCTACCAATATGCTCAAAAGTGCCGATACGTTCCTGATCGGCGCATTTATGGGGCCGCAGGCGGTAGGATTGTATGCAATTCCACTGCGTTTGGTTGAGGTGCTGGAGATTCCCTTGCGTAGTGCAGTTGGTACGGCCTTTCCCCGGTTTTCGGCTTTGTTTAATATTGGAGAACGCCAAGAGTTACGCACGATTTTCTATCAGTACACAGGCGTGGTATTCTGGTTGTTTGTACCTATTCTAGTGAGTTGCTTCATTATGTCTGACTATCTGGTGGTTTGGCTGGGTGGGGATGCTTACGCTTCGGCGTCGGGTATCTTTCGGGTGTTTCTCTGTTATGGACTGTTTCTACCGCTTGACCGGTTTACGGGTGTGTTGTTGGATTCGCTGCAAAAGCCTTCACTCAACCTGATGAAAGTGCTCCTGATGGCAACCTTTAATATTGTTGGTGATGTAGCAGCTTTGTATCTCTTTCAGGATTTGCGTGTGGTGGCGTTTGTATCTGTTTGCAATGCGGTTCTGGGTGTCTTGTTGGGGTATACCCTGAGCCGCAGATACATCTATGTTCGCATCAGTGAGACATTGATTCGGGGATTGAAAATTCTGAAAGAATTTGGTTTGAAATATCTTCAACCGGCCAGAAAGGAGAGAGCCGTATGGCACAAGTAGATGTTTTTTATTCCAGGAAACCTTTTCTTCTTCGGTACCTCTGGCCGGTTTGCATTCTGGGAGCATTGGTAATAGGATGGCTCACCGCGCGCAAAGGGATTGCCATTCCGGGGGCATTGATTGGTGTGCCCATTGCCATTGGATTTTTGGTTGCGTTGTTTTTGAAGCCACGTCTGGTGTTGATAACTTATGTGGTCTATTGCTTCACGGTCATGGGCATCATCCGGCACATCAAAGGATTGCCTTTGGGATTAGGGATGGAGGCGTTGTTGCTGATAGGCTGGTTGGCCATTGCCTTTTATCAAACCAATCGTTTTCCTAAAGAGTGGGCTAAGAATGATTTGGTGACGATGGCAAAGGTCTGGATGGCCGTCACTGTATTGGAAATCGCCAATCCGGCGGGAGCAAGTGTGCTGGGCTGGTTTTATGAAATGCGTTCATCGGCATTGGCTCCGTATCTGCTCATTCCTTTGGCGTTTCTTACCCTTAACAGGCCTAAGGAGCTTAACCTGTTTCTCAAGCTGGTGGTTGGATTTTCGTTTCTGGGGGCTTTGTATGGAATAAAACAGCTCTATCTGGGGGTAGATGATGCCGAAATGATGTGGCTGGAGGCTGGAGCTAAGAAAACCCATCTGCTTTTTGGGAAACTGCGTGTGTTCTCATTCTACAGCGAGGCGGCTCAATTCGGGGCTTCACAAGCCCATGCGGTTGTAATCACGCTGGTGTTGGCTTTAGGGCCGTTCAAATGGTGGAAAAAAGCCTTGCTGGGCATGGTGACTCTTATTATTCTTTACGGAATGCTGATCTCGGGTACCCGTGGCGCCATGGCGGTTTTAATCGGGGGTATTTTCACGTATTTGTTCCTGAGCGGCCAAACGCGGATACTCATTTTGGGAGGCATTGTAGCCGGTTTAGCTTTTGGCATGCTCAAATACACAACCATTGGAAACAACAACGCCGATATTGCCCGGATGCGTACATCGCTGGACCCAAACGATGCTTCGTTGCAGGTTCGTTTTAAAAACCAGCAAATACTACGGGAATACATGAGTACGCGTCCTTTTGGGGGAGGAATAGGTGTGATCGGCATGTGGGGCGTCACTTACAATCCGGATAAGTTTCTGTCGACCATTCCACCCGACAGTTTATATGTGAAAGTATGGGCCATGTATGGCATCGTCGGATTCCTGATTTGGTTTGGCTTTATGCTGTATATACTCGGAAAGTGTTGTGGGATTGTCTGGGCAACAGAGGATAAGGCATTGAAGCAGAAGCTTGCCGCACTAACGGCCGGGTACGCAGGTATCTTGCTAGCAAGTTATGGCAATGAAGTAATGAATCAGATGCCTTCGGGTATGATTGTCTATTTATCCTGGGTTTTTGTTTTTATGGCTCCCCGGTGGGAAGCGGAACAGCAAAGACTGATACCTTTAGTAGGCTGACCTGCCGATCGGTGTTTCAGGATTAAATAAGATGTACTAAGTAAAATGTACTATACAAGGAATGGGAAATGAAAACGTATCCCATGAAAAATAGTATCTTTTACAGAACCAAAACCTAAGCCATAAAAACCAACAGATGCGGTTGGATTTTGTGTGCCACTTTACAACACTACTATGAATGTATCTACTAACCAAACAGTTGTAAAAGTGTATGGGATTTCCCTTGGTTTCTGTTATTTCCGTAATCTATAACCAGGTTGATGTAACATGTGCGATGCTGGAATCGTTACGCAAAGTTACGTATCCGGCAGTAGAAGTTTTCATTGTGGATAATGCCTCTCCACTTGAAGATTCTTCCGTTATCAAAGAACGTTTTCCGGAAGTGAACCTGATCAAATCTCCGGTTAATCTGGGATTTGCCGGTGGCAATAATCTGGCTGTAAAGCAGGCAAAAGGCAAATACGTTCTTTTCCTCAACAACGATACTGAAGTAGAGCCGGGTTTTCTGGAGCCTTTGGTAGAACTGTTTGAGCGAAATAATAACGCAGGCGTTGCTTCCCCAAAAATCATCTACTACAATACGGATAACCTGATTCAGTATGCAGGCTGCACCGGAATCAGCCCCTGGACCGGCAGAGGCAGTGCCATTGGTAGCAAGCAAAAAGACAGCGGCCAGTACAATGATCTGCGCGTGACGGACCTAGCCAACGGGGCGGCCATGATGGTGCCTATGGAAGTCATTCGGTTGACCGGATTGATGCCTGAGCAATACTTCCTGTATTACGAAGAACACGATTGGTGCGAAATGATCAAGCGGGCCGGGTTTACCTGTCATTACGTAGGCACTTCTACCATTTACCACAAAGAGTCTGTCTCCGTTGGAAAGGGCTCCGTGCTAAAAACCTATTACCTCAACAGGAATCGCCTGCTGTACATGCGTCGAAACCTGGAGGGGTGGCAGCAATTGGTGAGCATTCTCTTCTTTGTTCTGGTGGCTATTCCTAAAAACTCATTGGTGTTCGGGCTCCATCGGCAATGGCAACACCTCAAAGCCCTTTGGCGTGGCTTAGGCTGGCATTTGAGTGCCCGCAATGTCCATCACAATGCGTTCATTGCCGAATAGGCGGGTTTTCTCATTTTAAAAGATACTATTTTCTGATACGCAAGTAAATTCTATGCAAGCAATATCTACAGTAAGAAGTGTGTTGGTTCAGCGGGCCACTCTGATCCGGGAAAACAACCCGGGCCGTTCGGGGATAGGCTTTGTGCTGGATATGGCAAAAGACATCTTAGGCGGTGTAGGCAAAATGCTAGCTGCCCGTTATTACCTGCGTGGTTGTCAGGTGGGTAAGATGGTCTCTGTAAAAGGGAGGCCGTTGTTCAAAAACGAAGGCAGTGTCGTGATTGGCAATCAGGTGCGCATCTGGTCGGTTATTGAGCAGGCAAAAATATTTGTAGGTAAAGGAGCCACTCTGATTATCGGTGAAAATTCGCGCGTAAATGGTGTGCATATTTCGGCCAGTGAGCGAATTGAGATTGGCCGAAATGTGCGTATGGCACCTTATACGATTATCATGGACGACGATTTTCATAATCCGGCAGATCATTTTTCGTCCGGAAAAAAAGCTCCCATTATCATCGAAGACGATGTATGGATTGCGACTCGCGCCATCATTCTGAAGGGCGTTACCATCGGCAGGGGTGCGGTAGTAGCCGCAGGTGCTGTAGTGAGTAAAGATGTAGAACCCTATACCGTTGTTGCAGGCGTGCCCGCTAAACCCATTAAAAAACTACAGCCATGATATACATTGATCTCCTTTTCCAGACGCTTTTGTACGGGCTGGGTTTTGTGCTAGCTTTTCATACTATTTACCTTTTGTTTTTTTCGGTGGCCGGACATTTTCTTCCCAAAAAAGAAATAGAAGAAAGGAATTGCAATGTGCGTTCAGTTTGTGTACTGATTCCAGCTTACAAGGAAGATGCCGTCATTCTGGAATCGGCGCAGGCCGCACTGAATCACGATTACGCAGGTGATTTTCGGGTGGTGGTCATTGCCGACCAACTGCAACCGACAACCCTGGCCCGGCTTGCGCAAATGGGGGCAGACGTAGTGGAAGTTCATTTTGAAAAAAGCACCAAAGGCAAAGCCCTGAAATTGGCTATCAATGCATTACCAGTTGACGCGTATTCAATTGCCGTTATTCTGGATGCGGACAATATCATGGGCAACGGATTTCTGAGTCAGGTAAATGCTGCTTTTGAAGAGGGATTCCGGGTGGTACAGGGGCACCGCACAGCAAAGAACATGAATACGGCTTTTGCTCTGTTGGATGCTTGTAACGAAGAGATTAACAATCACATATTCCGAACCGGGCATAGAGCGTTGGGCATGTCGGCTGCTTTGATTGGCTCTGGAATGGCCTTCGATTTTGAATACCTCAAGCAGTTGCTGACCGATATCGGAGAAACGGCGGGAGAAGACAAGGAAATCGACATTCGGATTCTACGCGACAAAGAAACCATTCATTATCTGCAACATGGATGGGTATACGATGAAAAAGTATCCAGTGCCCAGGTATTTACCAAGCAACGTACCCGCTGGATCTCGACACAGATGGAATTGGTAAAGAATTATTTGCCTAAAGCGGTTTATCAACTCCTTGTCAATGGCAACATCTGCTTTTTTGACAAAATGGTGCAATCGTTATTGTTGCCGCGGATTCTACTAATGGGCGTACTGACGGTAATGGCAGGCATTGGTTGGTTGTTGCCCTGGGGGCCTGCACCAATGTTTTGGGTGGCTTTGCATCTGCTTACCGGACTGGCACTGCTGGTGGCCCTACCCAAACGACTCTATACCCGGCAACTTTGGCGGGCTGTCCTAAACTTGCCGCTGGCCTTTTTTGCGATGGCTATTGCTTTGATCAAAAGTCGCCGGGCCGGTAATACATTTATTCATACGCCGCATACCTCAACTTCCAATATCAAATTGTGATACGATGCCTTGGGACATTATCGCTATACCCGCTCTGTTAGCTCTCATTTATGGGTTCATTAACGGAAAGAAAATGAAAAAGAACCTTGTTGCCAATCAGGAAAAAGAACAAGCATCATGAAAAACAAAAACATTGTGATGATTGTCCAACAAAGCTGGGATTTGGAGATTGGGAGCAATGCCCGTAACCTGGCTTTGGAATTTGCCAAGCACAATCAGGTATTGTATGTCAATCCGCCTTTGGATATTAAAACCGTAGTGAAAGGTTGGAAAGAAGCGAAAGTAAGACAACGGCTCAAAGCGATTTTCAGCCCGACTGAGTCTTTGCAACAGGTAGCCCCCAATGTGTGGGTATATACACCCGACTGCGTCTGTCTTTCAATCAACTGGGTAAGGTTGCGGAAAGTTTTTGATTGGCTCAACTACAATAATAATGTCATGTTTACCGAATCAATCTTAAAAGTAGCTTTTCGATTGGGATTCGTGCATTTTACCTTGTTTAACGACAGTCAGATGTTTTTGGGGTTACATCTGAAGAAGCTAATCCAGCCGGAGAAGTACATTTATTATGTGCGGGATTACCTGATTTCGCAGAATTATTTCAAGAAGCATGGAGTAAGGGCCGAAGCAGCACTGATGAAGAAGGCTGACTTGGTCGTTGCTAATTCTGCTTTTCTTGCAGATTACGCAGGCCAGAGTAATCCGTTCAGTGTAGATGTTGGCCAAGGATGTGAATTGGAGGCCTTTGATCCTGCAATTAATTATCCCGTACCTGCGGAGTTGGCCGAACTTCCCCGGCCTATCATTGGATATACGGGTTTCCTAACTGCCGGACGCTTGGATATTCCTTTATTAGAAAAACTGGCCGAAGCCCGTCCCAACTGGAGCTTTGTTTTGGTAGGTCCTGAAGATCAGGCTTTTCGCGAAAGTAGTTTGCACAACTGTAAAAATGTCCACTTTACCGGAACCAAGCCTCCTGCACAACTGCCAGCCTATCTGCAACACCTGGATGTTTGCATCAATCCGCAATTGGTCAATGACATGACGATTGGCAACTATCCTCGAAAAATTGATGAGTATCTGGGTATGGGAAAGCCTATTGTCGCGACTCATACACGCGCCATGGAAATGTTCAGGGATTACGTTTATCTGGCTGCTCATCCGGATGAATACATTCCATTACTGGAAAAAGCATTGATCGAAGATAGCGACGAAAAAGCAATTGCTCGGACATTCTTTGCCCAAAGCCATACCTGGGAAGCTTCTGTCAAGGCGATTTATGATGCATTGGATTCATTGCCTGCTTCAACTCCACAAACCATCTATGAATCCTAAGTCGGAGGTTTATTTTCCTGGGCTAGACGCCATCCGGGGAGTGCTGATTCTGTTGGTTGTGTTGTCACATAGTTTGGCACCCGGCATTCTCGTATTTGTATTGTATTCGTTTCACATGCCTTTGTTTCTAGGCATCAGCGGATTCTTGATCAAGCGGGATTTTATACGCAATGCCAGTGTAAAGCAGATCGTACACAAATACCTTTACCGCATGATTGTACCTTGGTTTTTGGCTTTTGGTATATACTATTTTGGGCGTTTGTATGTGGGCATTCCGGTGAAAGGCTGGGAAGAAATCATTTACCCCTACTATCATTTGTGGTTTGTACCGGCTTTATTACTGATGATCTTGATCCTCAAATTGTTAGAGACATGTAAGGTTTCGTTTAGGGTTGTATTGCCAGTGGCGGCAATGATTTGTTTAGGTTGGTATATGGTGTATCGGGAGCATCCGGATAATTCCGTATTTCCCTGCCTTCATTACCTTGGCGACAAGCGTTTGTACGGTTATTTTGGCTTTTTCTACTTCGGATACCTGCTGCGTTCTCAGGCTTTTGCCATTCCCCTGATTTCCGGAAAATGGCTTGCCGGGTTGGCAGGAGTATGTGTGCTATTATTACTGTTATTTGTTTATTTTCCTGTCAATCGGATTGTTTCTTTTGTGCCTTATCTGGTATTAAACAGTAGTTTGATTTATGCGGCAGTGACTTATTTTGCAACTCGCAGCTTGACCAAAAACGCATTTCTGTTATTCTTTAATCAGCAATCTCTGGCTATATACCTCTATCATTATTTAGTTATTCTAATTGTTTCCTCGTTCTTTCCATTTACCGGACTACTCACTTTCGTGTTGTTTTTTACCACAGTCTTTGCCACTTACATCGCCGTTTACTTCTCATCATCTTTCCCACTCATTAATAAATACTTTTTCGGTTATACAAGGGTTTAATTATGAACACACCGTTACGGATTGGGATTGAAGCCCAACGCATTTTTCGTGCACACAAGCATGGAATGGATATCTACGCACTGGAACTGATCAAGGCTTTGCAGAAGATAGATACTACTAATCAGTATTTTGTCTTTGCCCAGCCAGGCGATGATGAGTCGTGCCTGCAGGAAACAGCTAATTTTAAGATCATTACGCATCGTACATTTTCGTATCCGCTCTGGGAGCAATGGACATTACCCAAGCTGGTAAAGAAGTATAACCTGGATTTGCTGCATTGTACGGCTAACACCGCTCCGTTATTCCTGGAATGCAAAAAGATCGTGACCCTGCACGACATCATTTTCCTGGAGTCCAATCCGATGAATAAGGGCTCTTGGTATCAGAAGTTTGGCAATCTGTATCGTCGCTGGATCGTACCCGCAATGGTAAAAAAGTGTGAAACATTAATTACAGTATCTCATTTTGAACGAAAGCGCATTCAGGAGTACTTCGGCTTTTCCGATGAAAAAGTACAGGCCATTTACAATGGGGTAGGCAATCATTTTTTCGAAGAATACTCTCACAATCAATTAGAGGCAGTAAAAAAGAAATATGCCTTACCCGACAATTACATCTTGTTTCTGGGCAACAAAAATCCTAAGAAGAATTTGCCGAATGTGATACGGGCTTACGATAAGTGCTTGAAAGCCAATAAAGACGTTTGGAAAATGGCGATTCTGGATTTTGATCAGCCAAGTCTGAAAACATTGATTGAACAGGAAAACCTGAGTCCGCAATTAATGGATAAGATCGTTTTTCCCGGTTATGTTCCCAACCTGCAATTGCCATTGCTGATACAAGCTTCCCGATTGTTTCTCTATCCGTCGTTACGCGAAAGCTTTGGCATTCCTATTATAGAGGCCATGGCATGTGGCGTGCCGGTTATTACATCAAATACTTCCTCCATGCCTGAAGTTGGTGGTGAGGCTGCTCTGCTGATTAACCCAACCAATGTAAGTGAACTTGCCGACGCTATGAATCAGCTCATGAACAATCCCCTTTTAGCCGATAATCTAAAAGCAGCCGGAAAGAGACGAGCTACTCATTTTTCGTGGCAAGATACGGCCTTGCAAACCCTGGCACTGTATGAAACCAATTTGAACCGAATTCCTACTATTTCTTCGTTTTCGTATGCAACTGCTTGAGGTGTTATTCTGGATTTGTATAGGTGTGGTGTTTTATACCTTTATAGGGTATGCATTGGTTGTGGGGATCTGGGCTAAATGTGTGTCTTTTTTTCGGAAAGAAAATTTTGACCCGGCTTATGAGCCGGAAGTAACATTGGTAGTACCCGCCTATAATGAGGCGGACATTCTGGCGCAGAAAGTCGAAAATTGCCTGGAATTGGATTATCCTGCCGAAAAAATGCAACTGATTGTGATCACGGACGGTTCTGACGATCATTCTGCACAGGTTCTGCAAAATTATCCGCGGGTGTTGCATGTACATGAAGCAACTCGTCGGGGCAAGGCGGCCGCTGAAAATCGAGTGATGAATTTTGTCAGGCATCCCTTTGTCATCTTTACCGATTGCAATACGCGTTTGAATACAGAAACTGTACGGGAAATGGTGAAACACTATCAAAACCCAAAGGTGGGAGCGGTTTCTGGCGAAAAAAAAGTACAACAGGACAATTCTTCGGCGGGCAACGGCGAGGGATTGTACTGGAAATACGAATCTTTTCTGAAGCGGTGCGATTCGCGGATTCATAGCCTCATGGGAGCCGCGGGTGAGCTGGTATCTTTTCGGACAGAATTATTCGCCCCGTTGGAAGAAGACAGCATTCTGGACGATTTTGTGCAGTCGCTACGCATTGTGGAAAAAGGGTATACAGTAGTGTATGAGCCCAAGGCCTATGCTTCGGAGTTGCCTTCTTCCTCCCTGAAAGAAGAAATGAAACGCAAAATTCGGATCTGTGCCGGCGGATGGCAGTCTATGGCACGCCTCACCGGATTGCTGAATCCGATCAAACACCCGGTTGTTTCCTTTCTGTATGTGTCGCATCGGGTGCTGCGCTGGAGTGTGACTCCTTTGTTTCTTGCTATGTTACTGCCCTTAAGTGCAACATTGGCAATTCAGCAAGGAGGAATATACGGGCTTTTTACCTTTTTGCAGATACTATTTTACGGAATGGCTTGCGGTGGCTGGCTGGCCGAAAACCGCGGAAAAAAGATAAAGCCTTTCTTGATTCCTCTGTATTTTACTATGATGAATATTGCCGTCTTTTTTGGATTTATACGCTTTTTCCGCCAATCACAGCCCGCAGCTTGGGAAAAAGCCAAACGATCCGCTTATGCTTAACAGCCGTGCATCTACCCGATCCCTCTACTAAACAAAAGTAATCAATGAATTCAAACTGTACCTTAATGAAATCAGCACTGTTATTGGTGCTGATGCTGGGAGTGTCATGTGTACGAAATCCGGAATTGAAACCTGGAACTACGCAAAGTCCCTCCGAATTACAGATTCCGGAAAGTTTCAATCACTCCACTACACAAGGCCTGTCAATTAATTTGTCTTTAAAAGACAATGCAGACAAGGAATTAACCAATGTTCGTGTCGCTGTTGCGACGGCCGACATGCCGGATAAAGTCATCTATACAGGTGCAACGGATGCCAATGGAGTCCTGTCAACTACTCTTTCAGTGCCTTCTTATGTGGAGAACCTGGTAATCAGTACGGACTACATCGGTTTGCCAAACCAGGTTTTGCTCCCTGTAAACGGATCTGCCATAAGTGCTACCCTCGGTGGTGAAAATCCCATCGAATATGCCACATTGGTACCTGCTTCGTCTGCACGTAGCAATGCAAATAGTGGTAGAACGCAGGCCATTACGTATTCGTATCTCGGAACCTGGAATAGCCAGGGTGTACCCAACTACAGAGAGACACAAAACGATGTTGTGAGTTCAGAACTGCTCTCCTGGATCAATGCTTCTTTACCCGAGCTGAAGTCGGTGCCTGTGTATCATCCGGATTATATCAAGAGTAGTACAAAGACAACGTTAGACGTGATTGCTCAGGCCGATGTATGGGTGACATTTGTACACGAAGGTGCCGGATGGACCAACTCGCTGGGCTATTATACTTATCCTACCGGCAATCCTCCGGTTTCGGTGAGCGATATTACCAATATTAAGATCGTTTATCCCAATGTCTCTTATGCGGGCAGCGGCGGCGGATTGCAGTCGGGTATGAAAGTCAATATTGGCCGTTTTGAACCAGGTACTACCATCGGATTTGTGCTCATTTCGCAGGGATGGTCAGGCGGCACAGTTGGAAATGGAGTGTACAAGTTGTTTTCGGATACGCAATTCAATCCGGAAGCTACAGAAGCTTTGCGTTTTCACAATGTATTGCTTTACGATGAGGTTCATAAACTTACCGTGCTGGGGTTTGAAGATACGCGTCGTGACAATGCCGGTTGTGACCATGATTTTAACGATGCCGTATTTTATGTAACTTCTAACCCCGTTACTGCTTTAAAGACGTCATCTTTACTGGTAATTGATAAGCCTATCGATACAGATAAAGATGGCATCAATGATGGATATGATGATTTTCCTACCGATCCGACGCGTGCGTTTATTAACGATTATCCGACAAAAGGAACACCCGGAACGCTGGCTTTTGAAGACATGTGGCCCGCTACAGGCGACTATGACGTAAATGATTTGGTAGTACAATACCATCACACAACCATTTCCAATGCACAAAACAAGGTCATTCAGTTAAAAACAGAGCTGATTCCCAAAGCCGTTGGCGCTACCTTCCGAAATGGTTTTGGATTTGAGATGCCTGTTGTTCCCTCCAAAGTGAAGTCAGTGTCTGGTTACCGCTTGACTGAAAACATGATTCGGCTGGCTGCCAATGGCCTGGAAAACGGGCAGGCCAAAAGTGTGATCATTGCGTTTGATAATGCCTTTTCATTGTATGCTCCCGGAACCAACGGCTATACGAACGTAATAACCGGAATAGAAAAAAGCAATCCGGATACGGTTCGGTTGACTATTGATTTTGCAACACCATTGGCCAATTCAGAACTAGGCGATATGGTATTCAATCCCTTCCTGATTTCAAATGCGACCCGTGGCCGGGAAGTGCACTTGGCTGGCTATAGTAATACGAGTTTGGCAAACATCTATCTGTTTGGCACACAGCAGGATAACTCCAATGTGTCTACAGGTCGGTACTATAAGACATCCAGCAACCTGCCATGGGCCATCCATTTTCCACAGGTATTCGATTATCCCAGCGAAGGAAAGCCTTTGCTGACAGCCTACACCAATTATGCCTTATGGGCACAGTCGGGGGGCACTCAATACAAAGACTGGTACTTAGACAAGGCTGGTTACCGCAATACAAACAATATTTACCGGAAGAAATAAAAATCAAAAACCCCAGCTTGTTCTAAGCCGGGGTTTTTGATTTTTGAAAGATACTATTTTACAGACTTCTCAACTACCCGCTACGTAAAATACTTTCAAATCTTTGTCCAGCTTCATTACCGTTTTGGCGCGTACCGATTTCTCTTTGGTGTTCGTTTGCCGACGGAAATAATAATCCATCATGAATGTGACCGTGACGTATTCTTTGTCGTCACTGAGTTCATGGGTAAAGGTAGACCAATCAATAACATGGCGGTCATAGGGGGTGTTTTTCCAGTAAGACTCAATGTGTTGCTGCAACTCTGAGGGAGAAAGCTGTGTTCTGGTAAAATACCTTTCCAGGGTAGAACTGTAATAAGGCTTTAGTCCTCCGAAATTATGTCTTTCCATGGCCCGGTAATAGTTCGTAATCTGGTCTTTCAAGGTTTGTGGATTGGTGAGTCGGGTGATAATGGTTTCTTTTTCTTGTTGCTGCTGCTGATAATAATAGTATCCTCCGAATCCTAAAACTCCCAGAATCAGCACTTTCCATCCAATATTGAGACGTTGCCACCAACGGATTATCCCGACAAACAGAATGATGATGAGCCCAAAAGCCGCAAGTGAGAGAAGTACTTTAGTAAGACGGTCTTCCTGAATTTGGGCCAGGTAACTGAGAATTCCTAACGCAAGCAATCCCAAAAGCCACCAAACCAACCCATACGATTGCTTTTTCGGTAGAGGAGTAACCTGAGGCACGTATACCTGGGTCACAGGCGGTTTTGTGTGTTGTTTTACCTGCTGTTCCCGTTGCTGAAGTTCTCTTTCTTTCCGTTTGAGTTCTTCTTCTTTCTGCTTGAACGCCTGTTGTTCGTTTTGCACCAGTTGCGAAGTTTCGTGCAGATTGTGTCCGTACTGACTGGTATTGGCATCCAGGATGTCAAGGATCTCCTCGGCATTGTGAAAGCGGTCAGAAGGCTCCTGCTGAAGACAGCGTTTGATAAGGGTACGCCAGAAAGGCGGATTGACCGATTCGATCTGCTCGGGTTGGGTGCTGCCCGTAAATAGTTCCAGTAGAATGACGCCAAATGCGTACAAATCGGCTCGGCCATCTACACTTTTTAGATTAAACCGTTGTTCGGGAGCAGCATATTTTTTAGTGCCGATAAAAGTGGCCCCCTGTAAATCGTCAAATGTGTCGGCGGCGGCCAAGCCAAAATCAATAATCTTTACGTTGTCGCCCCGGTTGGTAATCAGGATGTTATCTGGTTTGAGATCGCGGTGGTAAATCTGCTTTTTGTGCGCATATCCCAATGCATCCAGTATTTCGCGGGCAATTTTCCGGATGAGCCGTTCATCGGGGAGACCGCCCGTCGCAATCAGGTTCGAAAGTGGACGGCCATCCACGTATTCCATGTAAAAAAACGGCCCTTCGGTATCCTCGCCACGGCCGTATATGTTGACAATGTGTTCGTGTTGTAAGTCGCGTCCGTTAAAATATTCCTTGAAGAAAAGCTCTGCATAAGCCGGGTCGTTGCGGTGCTCCGGCAAAAGGCGCTTTACCACTACCCAGCGACCATCGAGCCGGGCTTTCTGCACCAGGCTCATGGCACCCTGCTGGCTCAGTGGCACTACATCGGTAAAGGTAGAGGTAAACCGTATCCCCGACCAATTGCCGGTGTTGACCTGTGAGGTAGTAGGGGTTGGTTCGTTGGTGATAAAGGTTGATCCTGATTCAGAGGGAGGTTCGGATGAAATAGTATCTTCCGGAATGATAAAACCCGACCCTTCCTCTGGAGTAAATGAAGTTGGCGGGGGCGTACTATCACCTGTCACAAACTGGGATTGATTTTCGTCTGGTTGGTCGTCGGTTCGCTTCTTTGCCTCATCCATAGTATCCAAGTGTCAAAAAGAATCGGAAGCCCTTGCAAAATCCGTATGCCGGTTTGAAAAGCAAAGTGGTAGGTGACTTCCTTGTGAGAACTGCTTAGTTGTAAATTGATCCCAAGTTAAAATAGTATCCTGGCAAAAGCAAAAACCTGTACTGCCTTTAATGCATAAAAAAGACCTTACAAAATATTTGCAAGGTCTTTTTTCTATAGATACAGAATGTTCTTTTGTTTAGGCAACCTTGGTTTTAAATACAAAATGTTTGCAAAACAGATAGTTAAATACCGCCGATACGCCTGTACTTACTACAAACGCCGGAAGCTTTGAAAAAACACCAAGTCCCCATTCGGCAGGAAACGCATCCAGGTGTAGCTTTTTCATGGTCGTATAAGTGAGTATATTCATGCCCATGCCCAAGGCATACGAAGCGATGAATTTTACATAGCTTTCGACAACAATGGTTACTTTTTCTCCAAAAGTGATTTCATCGTGAAACCGATTGTGATACCCACTTTCTTTGAATACCAGCCGGGAATTCATAAAGAAAGCAGATGTAACGCCTACCAGCATTGCAATGCCCCGTGCCCAGGTATCGGTTTCGACAAAGAGAAACTTATGGACATTGCCAAATACATACAATAATGTAAAGTAAATACTGCCATCCAATACCGTATTAAACGCTCCCACCATACCAAAACGAATAAAACGAAACTTCAAAAGAAACTTCATAAAAGGCAATCTATGGAGGAAATTCATGCGGTAAGAGGTTTGTAAATGGACAAAGTTATGAAAAAGAACGGGATGGTTTGGCGTCTGAAAAACAAGTTAAGACTTTTTTATAGCCTTTCAAAATTGAAACAGGCATTATTACTAAAATCGAACCGACTACTGTAACTTAATCAAAGTCCAAAATGTTCATTTCTTCTCTTTTTTTAGAACGTTTTTTACACCTTTTTTAGTACGTTCAGATTGCCACTTGGGGTGTAGTCGCCCAAGGACTTTCCGCTCCGCATGATGTTTTTGAACACGGGTTTTTGTCCAAATAGCAGTGTATCAATGGAAAACTGGTCGCCAGTGATGATTTGCGAATTGTAGTGCTTAACCACCACAAACAGGCTGTTGCCCAGGTGCAGTGCCCGGATCATCCGGTCGTTCCATCCGATTTCCAATTGCTGCCCGATGGAAAGCTGAGTCGTGACCACCACCGTTTCAAAAGCCAGATTGGATGGAGGGGTATAGGCATTGGTCACTACGGGTTCTACAGGTTGCGGGGCCGACTGTGGTTTTTCCTGGTATTGTTTGCGTAAAAATACACCATTCAGGATGCCTTTTTCGTCGGTTTCATCGCAAAAGATCAATTTCTGATTCCCAAACCGGCTAAATTCGAGTTTCAACTCCTGGCTGCTGCGCAAGCTTTCGCCTAGCAGGATGATTTTGTCAATGTCTTCGGCGCGGTAATTATTGTTACTCAAAAACATATCGAAGGTTTGCCCCAAGTTGCGCACATGATACGTTACTTGTTGCTCTATTTCTTCTTTCTTTAATACAACTTTGTTTTCGGCCGATTTCTCAATGGCAAACGTAGAGGTTACATCCACAAAAGGGCGCGGGTCGGTATCCATCTGGCGTACCCACTCTTTGGCCATCCGGAAATGTCGCTTGATCTCCTGGTCAATTTCGTCTTTGGTTGCCAGTAACCGGCGTTGGTTGTTGACATAATTAACTGCATACGTGGCAACTACGTTCACGCGGCTGTCTACGCCCATCATCGGGTAGGAGTGCTGCGCAATGCGTTCTACGGCCGAGGCATTGTAACATTGGATAAGGGAGTAGTTCAGGCTTTCGTTAAAGGCTTCGGCCACAACTATCTTTTTGTGAACCGGATGGTTAAGCTTCCCGTTTTCGAACAAACTAAGCGATAGCATTTCGGGTGCAAGGAAAGCCGTACTATCCAGTTCATAACCAATGCGTTGCAGGTAACCGGAAACTTTGGTTCGCGAAGGCTCGGTGATGTTGTCCGAAAAGATCAGCGAAAGCGGAATGGGAGCCGTGGGATCAAGCGAACTGGTCAACTCGCCCAGAATGCTCAGGTACTGGCGGCGCAAATCGTCCATTACTGCTTTGAGCAATTCCACTACCGGAACCGTGTACTGAAACAACTGATAGCTCAGCTTTTCGTCCAGAACGCTCTGCATGAAATTTCCGTACGTATTAGGTTGGGCGTCTTCATAATCTTGCCGGTAGCGTTCTCCGTAAAAAATCTTATTGCTGGACGTGTCTACGAAAAAAAACAAGGGAATCTGAAACATGTCACGCACGGTGACGGGAATAAATGTGTCAAAAGGCTTGACACCCGCCATCAAAAAATCGGTATCAACATAAACAACTAATCGGCGATTCATTCAATATAGGCTTTACTCAAATACACAAATAGTCTGAAAAGACAAAAATAGTATCTTTTTTCGGATAAAAACCTGCCTGCCTGGCTTTGTTGCGATTCGGAGAAACATTCGGCTATTTCAACAACAACCAGCAAGCCGTTACATTATCGGTGCTGCCTGCTTCCAGGGATTTTTCGACCAATGCCTGAGCCAGGGGTTTTGCGTTTTCGGAAGATACTATTTTGGCAATTTGTTCGTCGGTCAGAAAGTCGTGTACCCCGTCCGAAAAAGCCAGGAGCCGTTCGTTGTCTGCCACAGTAAACGGACCGGTAATGTCAATCTTGAGCGTCTCCAGGCTTTGGCCAATGGCCGAGGTCATGGTGGCCCGGTAAGGGTGATTGGCTGCTTCGGCTTCGGTAAGCGTACCGGCGTCAATCATCTGTTGCACCACCGAATGGTCTTTGGTAATGCGGCGCAGTCCTTTGGTCGGGTGAAACGCATACGAACGGCTGTCGCCGATGTTTATCACATAATAGTATCTTTCCTGAAGCAAAAAGCCCGTAAGAGTGGTTCCGCAATTTTTGTAAGCCGGATCGTCCACATGTTTCCGCAATACAGCCTGGGCTACTTTCAGCGCAATTTCATGCAGAAACGTCTTCGGGTCGTTCAGGTTATCAACCCGCCGGAATGCGTCGCGGTACATTTGTACGCAGGTCTGGCTGGCCCAGTCGCCATGCCCGTGGCCGCCCACGCCGTCGGCCACCAGCAGCAAACAACTGTCTTTTTTCTGCTCGATTAAAAAACTGTCTTCATTAACAGGCTTTTTGCCTGCTACCGAATGGCCATCCGTCTCCAGGGATGACTTATTGCCTTGAAGGGCCGAAAAGAGTTTTTGAAACAAGGGTGTTTCGCAGGTTTAGATGAATGGATGGCACGTTTCAATGCGAACAGATGCATTGCGTAATGGCAAGATAGCAAGGAAAGAGACAAAAGAAAAAAACAGAAGTCACCTTTTTCGGGTAGGTTCAAAATCACCTTTTTGGGTGAGGTGCGCCGTTGGTCGATGGTTTACTTTTGTTAGGTACACTTCTAACCCATTTTTCTATGAAACTACTGATAGCCGCCAGCTGTGCCTTGTTTTTTACAGTTAGTTATGCATCGCACGCCCAGGTTCGGGTTCGCAATCCCAAAGAAACAGCCGAACGGAGTGTGGAAAACCGGGCCAATAACCGGGTGGATCAGGGCGTGGAACGGGGCTTGGACAAAGTGGAAGAAGGCATTGGAAATGTGTTTAAGAAGAAAGAAAAAAAGAATGACAAATCTTCGTCCAACAAGGCACCGGCAGCAGAGACACAAACAACCTCTGAAGGCACAGAATCCAATCCGGCGACTCAGAATGGCCAGACTCATAAGGCTTCTCAGGCCAATAATGGAGGCGGTAACAACCCTTCCAGTGAGTTAAAGGTCTACAGCAAATTTGACTTTGTCCCGGGTGAAAAAATAATTGCGGAAGAAGATTTTTCGCAAACGAATCTGGGCGATTTTCCGACCGGCTGGAATACCAATTCCAGCGCCGAATTGGTGAAACTGGCGGGACGACCCGAAAAATGGCTCTATATGAGTGCGGACGGCTTTTTTTTGCCTGAATTTGTCAATAACATGCCCGAAAATTTTACCCTTGAATTTGATGTTTTCACTCGTTACCGCAGCTCTAATATTCTGAGTTATGGTTTTTACCTGAGTGCGGCTGAAAATGTAAAAAACGATCTGGCAAATGCCTATATCACGAACGGGTTTTATTTTGGATGGTTAGGCGCCGAATCAGGAGCCCAGTATTTTGTATACGAGAAAGGCGAAGAAATAAGTAAAAACGAAGGCCTGACCATTAATGCCTTTGATTGCAAGGGTGAAAATAACGAAGAGCCTTCGTTGGTAAGGCTTTCCATCTGGCGTCAAAAAAGCAGACTGAGAGTATATGTAAACGAAACAAAAATACTGGATATCCCGAAAGCGTTTAATCCTGCATTGAAGTACAATAGTTTCAAGTTTGGAAGTAAGTATATGAATTATTCTGAAAATGAACACAAAGATGAGTTTATGGTAGCCAATATTCGCTATGCGGTTGGTGCACCAGACACGCGAAGCAAATTAATGACAGAAGGCAGGTTTGTGACCCGGGGAATTCTGTTTGATGTTAACTCGGATAGAATGAAACCGTCTTCATACGGAGTTTTGAAAGAAATCGCGACGGTTCTAAAAGAAAACACAACCGTTAAAATAAAAATAATTGGTCATACCGATTCGGACGGGGATGATGCCAAAAACCTGGATTTGTCCAAACGCCGGGCGGCCGCCGTCAAGCAAGCATTGGGCAGTGAATTTGGCATTGCCGCCACCCGACTGGAAACCGATGGCAAAGGCGAAGCCCAACCGTCTGATTCCAATGCCACGCCGCAAGGCAAAGCCAACAATCGTCGTGTCGAATTCATCAAGCTGTAAAGTGCAGGTTTTTAATTTTTGAAAGATACTATTTTCCAACTGCTTCAACTTCTGCCTATGAAATCTGCGATCCCATTCGCCGCCTTTGTCTGTGCAAGTATGCTGCCATTGGCTTGCAACAATGCATCCGACAAAACTCCCGAAACCTCTGTTGTGACGGCTTCACTGGCTTCTGAATCTGATAATGGCTCCTCTGATCCCTGCTTGGTGTCATATCAGACAAAACTCGATGAGTTGCTACCGCTGGCTGTTATACAAAAGCATTATACCGACGATATGACCAATGCCAAGAAACAATACCGGGTGCGGGCCGATGCCAAACGGCACGACATGGAAACCTATACGTATAGCTGGCCCAGTTCGCGAATACAGAAAGTCAAACTGCTGAACCGGGAAATGGAAGTGCCTGTGTCTAACCAGATTGGACTCACTTGGGTCGGCAACACCCTGTTTATGATGGCCAAGAAAGGCTCGGCCAAAGACAACTTTGCGTTTTATTACCGCAACATGACAGCTCAGGAAAAAGAAGAAGCCTTTAAAAAAGCCGGTGAACGAATGAAGGAGAAAGGCTACGACGAAAAAACGACCCAAACCGCTATGAATATGGACAAAGACATGGCTGCCGACGAAATCATGTTTCGGAAGGTAGCCGGAATCGGTGATGCGGCGGTGTGGCGCATCAAAGAAAAAAATCTGATTGTGCTGACCGGTAATACCTCGTTTCAGGTGGTTGCCAACATTAATGCCAATGATGAAGAAAACATTTCGCTTGCCAAAAAACTGGCGCAGGAAGTACTCAACAAATGCAAGTAGTGGGATGAGCTCTTACCCATCAATCGTTGACTGAGAAAAATCCCTTGAATCATTGCTTAACTTTTATCAAAACTAACTCCCGTCATGCGTCGTTTTTATCATCTTTTATTGCTTTTAACGCTTCTGATTCAATCGGTTACGGCACAGACTCAGACTGCTGATTGTAACGGCTATTTTGCCTACAAGCCAGCAACCAAATTTGAACTTATCCAATACGACAAAAAAGACAAGCCCACTACCATTTTGCGTTACCAGGTGCTGAAAAACGAATCTTCGGGCAATGGCACTACGTTTTTCTTTCATAACCAGACGTTGGATGGCAACCGCAAGCCATTGGTGGAGGGCGATTTTTCGGTGGTATGCAAAGACGGGCAGGTATTTGCCGATGTGCGTAACGTGGTTTCGCCCATGCTGACGTTATCGCCGGAAAGTGAGGTGGATATCACCGGCGACAAGCTCATTTATCCGCATGCACTCACAGTTGGGCAGCGGCTGCCCGATGCCGAATCGGTGGTGAAGTCAAGAGTGAATGGTATGACCCTGGTGACCATCACGCTAAATCTGACCAACCGAAAAGTGGAAGGATTTGAAAAGCTGGAAACGCCCGCCGGAACGTTTGACTGTGTGAAAATATCCTACGATTCGGACATTAAAATGACGCTGATGAAGCGCAAAGGAAAATCGGTGGAATACCTGGCGAAAGGCATAGGTTTGGTCAAAGCTGAAAATTTTGACGAAAAAGGCAAAAAAACCAGTTCGCAATTGCTTACCAAACTGGAAAAATAGTATCTCCCCAAAAGCCAAAACCTCCCCTAAACGCCAGCCGTCTATGAAACAACTCCTGCTTGTTTTTCTGTTGATCAGTTTACAAACCTGGGGACAAACCAAACCCTACGTGCCGCTGATCAAAGACGGCCCCAAGCCTCGGGTGCCATTGCTGGACGAACCCCAGGAAAGCGACCTGCTCGACATTACCTTCAAAGGCGAACGACCCAAACTACCCAATGCAGGCAAAAAAGTCTTTGATGTGATTGGCATGAACAGCACCTTTACCTTCAACAAAAAAATCGGCTTTCTGGTCAAGAGTTCGGAAGGCGTTTACTCCAGCTATTTTTACCTGAATACTCAGAACGGCTACGCCATGATGGACCATCAGGCACTGAAAGTCATGCATCCGGAGGCTACCGAAGGAAAACTGACGCAGATTTTCACACCGGCCAGTGAGTTTTACCAATACATACAATCTTCCGAAGGCAACTTTGTCATGAAAATGGGTAGCAATATCAACGGCCCCGCGATGCAGCATCTGGTCGGCGAAATGAATGCCAAAGCCTTCTTTACGGATTTCAAGAAAACCGGAAACAAGAATAAGGGCCGTAATTTTAAATCGGTGGAATATGTAGGAAAAGACGAAGAGGGACAGCCGCTATCGGTTTATCTGTCAGACCCACAGGATGTGCTCATCGACATTGGCTACACCTACGAGTTAGTCGGCTTCTTTGGCTTAGGCTACCTGGCCAGTCCCAGCAAACGAACCTATCTGGTGACGGGGTTGCAGGGGCAGGGAGCCACCATCGCCATGACCGCCATTGGCAATGTAAACGTGAGTTTTGCGGGAAAAGGGTACCAACCCATGGGCAATCTGATGGCACAGGCCATGAGTGGCAATCCGGCACGGATGCAGCAGGATGCCCGGCGTATGAAGCAAGAGGCGAATACGGAAATCGATGCGGCCCGGCGGGCTTATCTGCAAAAACAGGCGCAGGAAGCCGAAAAAATGGGCAAACACATGCAAAAGTCAAGCGACAAATTTGCACAAACCAGCGACATCCGGGATTTGCCGTCTGTGCAGGCTGCCAACAGCGAAGAAGTGATCCGCAGTACATACGATTTGATGATTGCCGGCCTGGATGAATCCATCCGGCAGAGCGAACTCACTATTGCCGAAGCCCGGAAAAATGCCGATGCGGAAGGCGTGAAGCGGGCAACTTGTTTGCGGTCTTGTGCCATGCAGGAAAAAGCCCGCCAACAGCGAATGAAGGAAGAGCATCTGGCTATTGCAAAGAAATACCCCTCTGACGACGACAAACGCGAATCTGAACTCAACAGGTTTTATGAACGAAACGGTACAATCAAAGGCTGTAACTGTCAATAAATCAATTAAATGTCTATGCCTGAGTATGTTGAGTTACTTACTGTGCAGTCTGGCGATGGGGCAGACTGCTGGGGAGAAATTACAGAAATACCTCAACTTTACCCAGCAACTGACTTTTGAACATATCAAAGACGGCACGCGGGCACAGTTCAGCGTTTACCTGGAGCCACAAAGCAGCACCTGGCTACTAACCCGAGAGGATACTTTTGGCGGCCAACCTGACGATATTGACTACTGGGTCCTGACAACGGATGGCAAAATCACCATTATGGGCAAAGATGAACACGGCAAGGCCGTCAAGCTGGTCAAAGACAATCCGTTAGCTAGACGTCGGGCTACCCAAATAGTAGGAACCAAAACCGGAAAAACCAGCATTGTCGGGCAAAATGCATACGGCTGGCCCACCCTGAAAAGCGAGGAATATACATTGGGCAAGGGCTTGCAAACCCTGTTTTTGGCGCAGGTGCCTTATGATTGCCGTCCGCTACTGGCGTATAACTTTTGTCTGGACATCGAGAATCCGCTGCCTGCATTTGTCCGGATCGAATATCCAAGTTACATACCGGCCCATTATCTGGTAGTAAAGGAAAGCGACGTCCGGTTGCTTAGCATTTCACCAACGGAGTATGAAGTGCATTTCTAACTGTAAAAAATAGTAGGTTTGAATAAGGCAAAACCCCAGGTTTGCAGAGAGGAAAGAAAAAATATTAGACAAAAGATAAAGTTTTAAAGGCCAAGGGCTTGGAAGCTGTCAACTTCTACATGTCTTAAAGCTTTTGAGATTTTAACAGTAGCCGTGTAGTCGTCCTTGCGGTGGGAACTTCGCACAAACCCGCTACTTTCCGTATATCTCTACGAGAAACGAAAATAGTATCGTTGAAAAAACTAAAACCCCCATACTTAAAAATGCCAGACAATCATTGGTACATTACCTATAGGCATACCCGAACCGCAAGGTTTGAGTAGAAAGCTGTATCTTTTGCCACTGTACCAGTTGACTGGGTTGTTTATGCGAAATGCCTTATGCTTTTTTGTTGGCTTATTGTTTACCACAACGCTGTGGGGACAGGTTTGTGAGCCCACGGTCAATCTGGATAGCTTGGCTGAGGTTATGAATGCCCGAAAAATGGCAGTGTCAGTAGGATTACGTAGTTTGCTAGGCATCCGAACCGACACACTGGCCCGAACGGATTTTCAACAGATACGTTTGCTGCCGTTTGCATACTCTCCCATCCATACAAGTTCGCTGGTTTACCAGCCTGTTGCTGGCAATGTGTGGGTCAAGTGCAAGTTGGCTCCTTTCCGTGGCAATCAGCAGTGGTTCTGGCAATTTCCGGAAATTTCAGTGGACACCGTCGATATCTATGAACCACAACCTGACGGATCGTATCGGATGATTCGTACGGGAGATGTATTTGCCTTTCTTCAGAATACCAGCGAAATCGGGGGCTACACCAAGCCGATGCGGGTATCGGCTACCGATACAGTGGTGTATTTCTTTCGGCTTCGGGGAGGAGTCCGCCGTCCCATCACTTTTCGGATGACAACACCTTATTTCAGTATGGCCTCCGAAAAAGCCGATGCGGTAAGCAAGGCATTGCTTTTGGGAGCCATAACGGTAATGTTTCTTTACAATCTTTTTTTATTTCTCTCACTGCAAGATAAGGTATATGGTTGGTATGTGGGCTATTTGTTTTTCATGTGGATTGCATTTGCCAGTTGGATGGCCCTTGCAGATGAATATTTCTTTCCGTTGGCAGCATGGTTTACCCGGCGAAGTTTCTACGTCGGGATGGCACTGGCTTTTTTCTTTGGAATAGGCTTTAGCCAGCGGTTCATTAATACGCATCGGTTTGTTCCCCGCATTCATCGGGTATTGCAAATCGGTCAGTTAGGATGTATTCTGTTTGCCATTGCGTTTACTGTAAAGCCTTTCTTTGCGAATTATCTGTTTGTTCTGCAAGCCATTTTGACACCACTGGCTATGATTCCAGCGTTTGGTGCCGCCGGATATGTCGCTTATCAGTACCAATACCGGCCCGCACAATACTATTTGTTGGCCTGGGCGCCCATGCTGGTTATGTCTATCTTTCATGCAGCCTACCAACAGATCATTGGGAAGGTATTTTACATTTCATTTGGCCGTGACATCGATGTTCCTTTGGCTTATTTTGGCATTGCCTTTGAAAGTGTGCTTTTGTCAATTGCATTGGCATATCGGTTCAACGCCAGCAAACAGGAGGCCATTCAGGAGCGACTCAAACGCGTCCAAATGGAGCAGGAACGGGAACAGCAGCGCACTTGGGTAATGATCGAAACGCAGGAGCAGGAGCGGCGGCGCATCTCGCAGGATTTACACGACGAACTGGGTACGGCTCTCTCAACCATCAAACTTTACCTGAGCCGCTGGCAAGCACAACCCGATGATCTCATTCCTTTGCGTTCGGTCGAACTGCTAGACGAAGCCATTCAGGAGTTACGCAGTATTTTATTGAACCTCAATCCGAAGACGCTGGAAGAGGAAGGATATGCCGCAGCCGTGCAGGAGTTGGTATTTCGCATCAATCAGAGTGGATACTGCCAGGTTGAGTTTTATGAACATGAACTCAAAGGCAAACTGTCGCGCGGACAAGCCACGGCTTTGTATCGCATCACCCAAGAGCTGTTGAACAACACTCTCAAGCACGCCCAGGCGCGTCAAGTAACCATACAGGCCATGTACCGGAATAGACAGATCGTGTTTACATACGAAGACGACGGGGTAGGATTTGAGATTTCGGAAGGAAGTCAAGGCTATGGCCTGCAAAACATTCAGGCACGGACCGAATGGCTCAAGGGAACCTTTCACCTGGAAAGCTATGCCGGCCGGGGTACACTGGCAACCATTGAGTTTCCGGCATGAAAAACTCAAACAGGAAATAAAATCGGAGAGGTTTTGAATCAAAAAAAGATACTATTCAGAGCAGAAATTTT
This sequence comes from uncultured Sphingobacteriales bacterium, assembly GCA_963520985.1. Classification (GTDB taxonomy): domain Bacteria; phylum Bacteroidota; class Bacteroidia; order Cytophagales; family 172606-1; genus Xanthocytophaga. The sequence continues at coordinate 104,480 of CAUQTA010000005.1, read as the reverse complement.
TGTAAAAACGCATATGCAAGACGACAGCGAACGAATCCGAATCTTATTGGCCGATGACCACCAGATGTTTATTGATGGCGTAAAGGCCGTGCTTCAGTTGCATCCGCAGTTTGCGGTAGTGGCCGAATGCACCACCGGACAACAGGCCGTCGAATACGCACAAAAGCATGCTGTTGATATTGCGGTGATGGATGTAAACATGCCCGTTATGGATGGCATTGAAGCGACGAAAATCCTGAAAGAACAAAATTCGAGTCTGAAAATCGTTGTTGTGACCATGCACCACGAGTTGAGCGTGATTCAGCGGCTAATACGGGCTGGGGCAGATACATATTTATTAAAAAATACGGGAGCCGACGAGCTGGTGATGGCCCTGGAAAAAACCTGGCAGGGCGAAACCTACACCAGCCCGGCCATTGCACAAGCCATGATCGAAGCGCTGCGGTTGCAGAAAAAGAATGAACACGCGGCTACTTTGCTTACACCCCGGGAAAGTGAAGTGTTGCGCCTGATAGCCGAAGGATTTACCAATTCCGAAATTGCCGAGAAAGTTTCGCTCAGTATCAATACCATAGATACGCATCGCAAAAATCTGCTTGCCAAATTGGGACTACGCAATACCGCTCAGCTTATCCGCTATGCCGTTGAAAAAGGATTAATCGGCTGATTTTTTGAAAAAAACGGGAACGGGCGGGTTACCCAACCCGATTCCGGGTATAAAACACTGAATTTGCAAGTTCCTCTTCAAAGCTGATTCGCAACAGTGCACAGTTGCAATCGGCTTCCAGAGTCTTACCTGACAGAAGTTGCTTGTACTGCAGTACGGCATTTTTCGCAACTACCAAACTTCATTCACTAAGATTAAAAAATACATTGGTTTTTGACCAATGCCGGAATCTTTTTGTCTACACTAAACAAGAATCAAACTATGAAACGTTCGAATCTCCGAATCGGCATGGCAACCCTGTGCGCCTTCTTTTTCATTGCCTGTAGTACCCAAAAACACAACGAACAAGCCGCAACGGAAGCTGTCTTACTGGATGAAGTAGCGGATGATATGGCTTTGTATAATGCCATGCCTGAGGCTGAATCCAACACCGAATCCTATAATTACATCAAGGAAAATGATTTTCAGACTGCGCAGCAACATCCCTTATCCACATTTTCGATTGATGTGGATGCGGCCAGTTATGCCAACGTGCGCAGATTCATTACCAATCAGCAATTGCCACCAGCGGATGCCGTACGGATTGAAGAATTGATCAATTACTTTGATTATGATTATCCGCAACCTACTGATGCCAAGCCTTTTTCGGTAATTACAGAACTGGGTGCCTGCCCCTGGAATCCCAAACACCAACTGCTACACATTGGCTTGCAAGGCAAAAGAATGGATACCGAAAAATTGCCTGCCAGCAATCTGGTGTTTCTTTTGGATGTTTCCGGCTCAATGAACGAGCCCAACAAGTTGCCTTTGGTCAAAAAAGGCTTGCAAATGCTGGTAGACAATCTGCGGCCGCAGGACAAAGTCGCCATTGTGGTCTATGCCGGTGCCGCCGGACTGGTATTGCCCGCCACTTCTGAAAAAAGTAGTATCCTGGAAGCCATCGAAAACCTCGAAGCGGGTGGCTCAACGGCAGGCGGCGATGGAATCAAACTGGCCTATCAGATAGCCGAAGCAAATTTTGTAAAAGGCGGCAATAACCGGATTATACTGGCCACCGACGGCGATTTTAATGTAGGCGTGTCTTCGGATGCCGAAATGACGCGTTTGATTGAAGAAAAGCGCAAATCGGGTGTGTTTGTTACTGTCATCGGTTTTGGAACGGGCAATATGAAGGATTCGAAAATGGAAGCCATTGCGGATTACGGCAACGGAAATTACTATTACATCGACTCCGATCAGGAAGCCAGAAAGGTATTGGTGAGCGAAATGGGTGGCACCTTGTTTACCATTGCCAAAGATGTAAAGATTCAGGTGGAGTTCAATCCGGTGGCAGTCAGATCCTACCGACTGATCGGCTATGAAAACCGGATGCTGAACGACAAGGATTTTACCGACGACACCAAAGATGCCGGTGAAATAGGGGCCGGGCATTCGGTGACAGCATTGTACGAAATTGAACTTGCCGATGCGGCTACCGGCCAGACTTCGCTGAAATACCAGAGTGCTACGCCCACCGAGCATGCCCGCAATTCGGGTGAGCTGGTGACATTGAAGTTGCGCTATAAACAACCCGATGGTGATGCCAGCCGCGAAATAGTTCAGGTAGTGACCAATGACCAGTTAACTAATAAACCTTCGGATAACTTCCGTTTTTCGGCAGCAGTTGCCTCGTATGGCATGCTATTACGCAATTCGGCGCACAAAGCTAATGCTACGTATGCCAATGTGCTTACTTGGGCCGAAGACTCCAAAGGCGCAGATCTGCAAGGTTATCGGAGTGAATTTATCAACATGGTAGAGCAAACCCAAGAGCTAGGAGAAAATACGGCAAGCCTGGAAAAATAGTATCTTGTAAAACTGAAAAACCCGCCTTCACAAGGACGGGTTTTTCAGTTTGTTATCTTGCAATCGGAATTAAAGCAGCACTCCAAAGCCTACATTGGTACTCAGACCGTAATTTCGCTTAATGTATACGCGGGCATCGTTCCAGGTATCGCGTCCGGGTGCCGTATCACCAAAGACGAGTTCGCCATCCAGAAAATAAGGGATGCCAAAATCAATGCCAAAATTGAACGTAAAGCGGTTGGCAATGATTATCCTCTTACCTACTCCTATACCTGCCACTACTGCTGAAACATTGCCATTTTGCTCCTGTTTGTCCGTATTCGGTATCTGCTGACCCGTATTGTAATCATAAGAATAGGTGGTAGTAGAAACCTGCGATTGAATATTACTGGAGATATAAGTAGTATAAAGATGTAAAAAGCTGCCCGTAGGAGCTAGGCTGCCCCGCAGGTACTTCTTATAATGAAATCCCAGAGAGTTTGTTTTTAAGCTAAAATCCGACTCTATTCGCTTGGGTGTGTAATCGGGATCATTTTCAGAATAAAAATGCTTCGACTTGGAAAAAAAGTCGGTATGCAGCCCAATGGAATTGGAGTTGTTTAATACATATTCAACCTTTCCGTTCCATTTGTAGCGAAACCGTATTCCATCCTCTTCTTCCATGAGAGCCGTAAGGGGAGAGGCCATCGACTGAAAATTAACATCAACGGCCACCCGTTTGCCCATGTACCCCGATACCTGTGCTGATGCTCCGGAAAACAAGAGAAGAAAGTAAAATAAAGTAACTATATATTTCATAAAATGAGTAGCTATCAAGTAGTGCCTGTGATTATTTTTTCTTTTGGTGCTTAATCTGGTGGAATGTGTGATAGATATTGGCGTTCATAACGTAATCGGCATCTTTGGCTCTTATGACTTTGTAATCGGCCAGGTACACTTTTTCATCTTCCACATTAAAAACGGTGGCAAAATAAAGCGTCTCTTGTTTGGGGGAAAATGCTTTGACGCTTGCCATAGGTAGCAGGTACGGGCAAGCCAGTGAATATAAAAACATTCCTACCGGAGCACTTTCTTTCAGGCTGATGGTGCCTATCCAGCATACATAAGGTGTTCCGTATTTGGCAACAAATTCCTTCTTTTGCTCTTGCGTCAGATGTGGTAGATCTATGTTGTCGTGTGTGGACAGTTTACTGATCCAGTCGCGCAGAAACGCATAGTCGTTAAATTTGTCCGCATCGGCGGTTGTAAGCGTTTGCGGATCAACCCACGCCGTTGTTACACCCGCTTTCTGGGAAATCTGCTTGATTTTGTCGTTAAACGCCAGATTGCGCTGTTCAGACTCAATGTAGCGGAGTTTGTTTTTTCGCTTGCGGTCATCAATCTTGTAGTAATCAGAGTTTACTACCACTACTTTATCTGCATTCAGTGAAACACCATATTTGCGTTGGTAATCCCGTATTTTGCTGCGTTGATAACTGGTAAGTTTGGGTAACTTATCCTGAGCTTCTTTTTCCGTCAGATACGTTTTGAATTGTTGTTTAAATTCTGGTACTGGCAAATAGTTGACAAATGCATAGTAGTAATACTCTTTCTCCGTCTCCAGCTTTTTGATCTTGTCGAGTTTAGAAGCACTAGCCACTGAAATAGTATCTTTGGCAGGAGCAAAACCCGGCAGTGATTTGGGCTCGGGTTTGGTAGTGGCAAACTTGTCAAGCGACTGGGTACCGCTGAAAGCCAGTTCACGCAACGCGATTTCACTGAGTTCTTTCAATGTATTGCTTTCCGTATGCTTCTGTCGTTTTTTCCAGGTGTATGATACCGCAAGTGTGGTTAGTTCCTCTTCTTTCATCTTGCCAAACAAGTAATACAATCGTTGCGAAGCACCTTCTACTTTTTCGTAATCATATTTGGGTTGGTACACTTCTTCATAGGAACTACTCTGATAAGAACTTGATTTCTTATTCTGACGCATCGAATATTCTTTGGCCGCATTGGCATATTTGGCCATTTGAATCAACGAAGTGCCAACCACCTGATGCAAGTACCGGGAATCCGGATCTTCTTCCAACAAAAGATAACTGTTGTAGATAGCCTCTACGTAGTTCATGTTCTTGAGGTATAGGTTGCTCAGTTCGAAGCGGGCCATTTTCCGGACCTTTGCAAATAGATTCTCTGATACCAGATACAAGCTTCCCGCTTTTTCCCGGCTACGAAGTTGTTCGCTAAGGGCCGCTTTGCGTTTTTCGGTGTTGGGGTGGGTGCTTTCCTTGTCTTCCTCTTCTTCTTTGGGGCTGATGGCTTTGACAGTTTGCAAGCGGTAATCATCCGGAAAGCGATAGCCGTCTGTTTCCAGAAAAGCCAGTTTGCAATCTTTATCATCAAAAGGCAGATCCGAGTATTTGAGCATTTCGAATACGTCCGCCAGTTTTTCGGTGGTATAGCCCGACTTCAGATACAAGTTAAGGCCTTCTTCGTCCGCTTCAACTTCCAGTTCTTTGGAATATTTCATCTTGGCTAGAAACTTATCATCTACCGAAAGTTTGCGGTAATCGCCTTTTCCATTGTAAATTTTCTGACTTTCGAGATAGCCGGTAATGCTGTGTTTTTTGGTATAATGGCTTATTTCGTGAGCCAGGATGAAGGCGAGCTGGGCTTCGTTTTCGAGTTGGGCCAGCAAACCCATGTTGACAAAAATGATTCCGCCATCGGTAGCAAAGGCGTTAGAGACTTTGGATTTTACCACATAAAACCGCAACTGCCGCCGCAAATCGCGTTGATCGGCCAAAAGTTTGTCCGCAACCTGGTTGACGTATTTCGTGATTGGATCATTAAACAGAATGCGGCCACTCTGCAGCAATTCGTCAATCACAAAGCTGTTGCGGAGGTAAAAGTCCTTTTTCTGTTGTTTGACTTTGCGGCTCTCCTGCGAGTTTTTGTCGATTTCCTGAATGGCTTTCTGGTATTTCTCCGACGAACGGGTCAGAAAATCATCAGGTATGGGGTTCGCCGCCTGGAGCAACTGGTAATTGTCAAAATCCTGGGCGTGGGCGAGGGTAGAAAAGGAAAGAAAAAGCAAGCAAATGTAGAGTTGCTTCATACAAGATAGATTAGTGAGAGCTCAGTTTTACAGGTATCAAAAATAGATGAAGCGACAGGAATCGAATAGTACAATGCTTTATAATTGTTACTGTGTAAGAAATAAGTCGATTCCTGTGGCCTGTTTTTCGGAAAAAACGTCAAGAAGTTTCACTAAAGCAAATGCGTTTCGACGTGAGAATAAATTGATTCTGAGTGTGAGTAATTTACTAAGTCAGACCTGAAAAGGTTATGGAATACGGATCGGGTTACGTGAAGCCGCCGTGTTGTATTAAAGTAGCTTTAACAATCTTATTTCTGCAAAAGTGAATCAGAGAAAGTATCTTCGTTACATTTGGCGTCTCTTTTTAGGGGTCGCCGGATTTCTCATCATCTATGGATTACTGGTTTTAGCAGGCACTTTTGTTGCCACAAATCAAGATTTTAAGCCAGCAACGAATGGCATTGCGGTTTATGTTACCACCAACGGTTTTCATACTGATGTGGTGCTGCCAGTTACACAGCGCCGCGACAAGTGTTTTCGCATTTTACAGCAGCCTGAACTGGCTGCAAAGTATGCCAACTACTCGTATGTGTCGTTTGGTTGGGGTGACCGCAACTTTTACATGGAGTCGTACAATGGTAATTTTCCGGCGGTGTCAACGATTTTTAGCACATTGTTCATTCCGGGCAAAACGCTGATGCACATCGACTTTTACCGTTATCCGCCGAAGCCTGGAAAGCAAGTGAAAAAGCTATTGCTCAACCCGGCCCAATACGAACGGCTGGTCACTTTTGTGGATGCTTCGTTCCTTCAATCGGGCGATCATTTTGTGAAATTGCCTCAACCAGGCTACTACGATACCGATTACTTCTTCGAAGCCGAAAATCGGTATCATTTGTTCAATACCTGCAACGTATGGACGGGAAAAGCCCTGCAACAAGCTGGTGTAAAAGTATCGTACTGGACGCCACTGGCAAGTTCGGTATTTTACTATCTGGAATAGGGGAGGTTTTTGTGTTTGGGAAGATACTATTTTTGGAAATGCGAGAATTTGTAGTTGCTTAACTGTAAAGTGAATAAACTATTTCGAAAATAAATGAAAGCCAAGATTATTCTACTCATTCTAGTTCTGTTACTTACTCAGTGTAATGAAGCTAAACGTCAATTTCCCGCAAAAGAGCAACTGTTATGTCATGTCACCGTAGATTATATCCAATGGCAAGCGAAGGATAGTAGTACCTACACATCCTTTTTACTATGGAGAAAGATAAAAAATACAACAGGTAGAAATATCTTTTTTTACGATCCGGCAATTATTATTGATAAGATTGATTCCGGAAAATACTGGAAAAACTATGAATGGCTTTCAGAAAGAAGTTTTATTGATATGGATGGATGTGCAGTTCCATATACTTATAATAGCAACAAGATCCAGACTGCAAACCAGAGCAGGGCTTTTTCGGATTCTCTTAATTTGATGCTAATGAAAAAGCTAGACAATATCAATAAATCTACTGGGCTCAGTGTTGCAACTTTTTACTTTCTGCGAGCAGGAGAAACAATTGAACTGCCCTCTCTTGTATGTCCTGATTTTCTCATTCCAGGAAACTATAACTTTTCTGTCTATGGTACACCTGATTTATTATGGAGTCCATGGAATTTGGCAGACGAAATCCAACGTAAAAAGAGTAAGATACCGGCTACGTTTGAGAATTTTGAATATTGGCCAGGTCTGATTGTATCAGATACAATCAGCATGGGTTTTTATGAACACTCTGTTCCTAAATGACTTCATGCTTTAAAACAGGAAGAATCTAAATGGCATCTTTCAAAATAGTATCTTTTAAAACATGAAAACCCCGGCATTATCTTCTACTTTTGCAGTCTGATTCCAAATGTAGAGTATGTACGCGTCCACTTACAAAAAGATAGTTGTAAAAGTAGGTTCCAATGTAATAGCCGGAGAAAACGGCCTGCCCGACGAAGCCGTGATGGGGCGACTGATCGGGCAGATTGCCCAGGCAAAAAAACAAGGCATAGAAGTGGTATTGGTATCGTCGGGAGCCGTGGCTTCTGGCCGCAGCCTGATGCCCGTTTCCGACAAAACCGATCCCATTGCCCGTCGGCAGTTGCTGGCTTCCATCGGGCAGGTAAAATTGATCAATACCTATACCCAATTGTTGCAACCGCACCAGTTGCTATGCGCGCAGATTCTGGTTACCAAAGAAGATTTTCGCGACCGGATGCACTACCTCAACATGCAGCGGTGTTTCGGTACGTTGCTGCAAAACGACATCATCCCGATTATCAATGAAAACGACGTGATTTCGGTAACCGAACTCATGTTTACCGACAACGACGAACTGGCTGGCCTGGTTGCCTCCATGCTGAGTGCCGATGCCCTGGTGATTCTGACCAACGTGGATGGCATTTACGACCGTCCGCCCAAAGAACCTGGCGCTGCCGTAATTCCAGTCATTGACTCGGCCCGCACCGATTTTTCGCGTTTTGTTTCTGCCGAAAAATCTAACTTTGGTAGGGGTGGGATGATTACCAAATGTACAATTGCCCACAAACTGGCCCGGGTAGGCATTAAAGTGCACATTGCCAACGGCAAAACGCCCGATATTCTAACGGCCATTTTGCAAAACCAACCCGTCGGGACGGTATTTGCGACCCATCCGGGACAATCGAAACTCAAACGCTGGGTAGCGAGTTCGGAAGGATACGCCAAAGGAGTCGTCTACATCAACGAAGGCGCGAAATTACGCCTGACCCAAACCGAAAAAGCTACCAGTTTGTTACCCGTTGGCGTTACGCGTATCGAAGGGCCGTTTCAGAAAGGCGATGTAATCAAGATTTTAACCGAAACCCATGAATTAATTGGACTAGGCAAAGCCGAATATGGTTCGGAGGTTGCCAATTCGTATCTGGGAGAGAAGAACAAAAAGCCCTTGATTCATTATGATTATTTGTTTTTGGTGTAGCAGAAAATAACACAATATATGACAACCACCCTTTCATTAACCGATAGTTTCCAGGCTGTTCAAAAAGCCAGCCGTGCATTGCCTTTGCTCGATGTTGCAACCATTAACCAGATCCTATTGGATGTGGCAACCGAAGCGGCAAAAGAAACAGCGTTCTTGCTGGCCGAAAATCAGAAAGACTTGGACCGGATGGACCCTGCCGATCCCAAATATGACCGACTGCAACTGACTGCCTCCCGCATCAAAGCCATCGCCGACGATATCCGAAATGTGGCCAGGCTGGATTATCCGGTAGGTAAAGTGTTCATGACCAAAGAATTGCCAAATGGCTTGAAAATCAGCAAGGTGACAGTGTCACTCGGTGTAATCGGAGTTGTGTACGAAGCCCGCCCAAACGTAACGTTTGATGTGTTTGCATTGTGTCTCAAATCGGGCAATGCCTGCATTTTGAAAGGTGGAAGCGACGCGGATTCATCGAATCAAGCCATTATTAGTATCATTAAAAACGTTTTGCAACGACATGGTGTGAATGAAGACAGTGTGCATTTGTTGCCACCTGACCGTACGGCTACCGAAGCTTTGCTCAAGGCCGTTGGGTATGTCGATGTGATTATTCCGCGGGGCAGCCAGTCGCTGATTGATTTTGTGCGTACCCATTCCCGTGTGCCTGTGATCGAAACCGGGGCTGGAATTGTACATGTCTATTTTGACGAAAGTGGTGATTTACAGAAGGCGACCAACATTGTGCATAATTCCAAAACCCGCCGGGTGAGTGTGTGCAATGCACTGGACTGCTTGCTGATACACGAAAGCCGGTTGTCTGAGTTATCAGCCTTAACCGTGCCGCTGTCCGAAGCAGGAGTGGAGCTGTTTGCAGATGAACGTTCTTATGCAGAACTGGAAGAAACCTATCCGGCCAATCTATTGCAGCGGGCTACTGATGAGCATTTTGGTACCGAGTTTCTATCAATGAAAATGGCGATTCGCACCGTTCATTCATTGGATGAGGCTTTGGATCACATTGCACAATACAGTTCTAAACACAGCGAAGCCATTGTTACTGAAAATGAGGCTGTGGCTGAGCAGTTTACCAAAGCCGTAGATGCAGCCGCCGTGTATGTCAATGCTTCTACTGCCTTTACCGATGGGGCTCAGTTTGGACTAGGTGCCGAAATTGGAATCAGTACGCAGAAACTGCATGCCCGTGGCCCAATGGCGTTGGAAGAACTGACAAGCTACAAATGGATTGTGCAAGGAAACGGACAAGTACGCAAGTGAAATTCATTTTAGAAAATAGTATCTTCTAAAAGTCAAAAACCACTTCTTTTATCTGCGCAAACTGTGATAAAACAAAAACCCCGCAAACTTAAAGTTTGCGGGGTTTTTGTTATTGAAAGATACTATTTCATTCCGCCCTCTACAATCCGAAGTGCGATTAATTCCAGCCGCCACCCAAAGCGCGGTAAATATTAACCATCGCATGCAATTGTTGCATCTTGGTGTCTACCAAATCAAATTTGGATTCTTGGGCATCGCGTTGGGTCAGCAACACTTCCATGTAATCAGCACGGGCGGAGCTGAACAAATTATTCGAGATCGTGATGGATTGAGTCAACGCTTCTACTTCCTGTACTTTCAAATCGTAGGTTTGCTGCATATTGCTGATTTTAGCCATCTGATTCACCACCTCAATATACGCATTCAGGATGGTGCGTTCGTAGTTATACACTGCCTGAATCTGTTGGGCATTGGCACTGTAATAGGCAGCTTTAATGGCATTCCGGTTGACGATGGGGGCGATTACATCACCTGCCAGCGAAAAAAGCAGCGACTCAGGAGCCTTGATCAGATAAGTCGGGTCAAACGACTGAAAGCCAACACCTACCGAAATACCCAGGGATGGATAAAAACGCGCCTTCGCCACTTTTACATCCAGTTTTGCTGCGGCCAGGTTTTGTTCTGCCTGTCTGATATCGGGACGATTTGCTAGTAATTGCGAAGGAACTCCTGAATAAATGGTGCTGGGAATCAGTGTATTGAATAATTGAGAATTGCGCTGCACAGGTTGCGGAAATCTGCCTACCAAAAAATTAAGCCGGTTTTCCGTTTCTACAATGCCTTGCTGAATGTTGTACTGAATGCTGCGTGTATTGAGCACTTGTGCTTCAAATCGACGAACGGCCAATTCCGTAACTCGTGCCGATTGTTTTTGCATCCGCACTACTTCCAGGGCATTGGTTTGGATTTCAATGTTTTGTCGCACAATAGCCAACTGATTGTCTAGTGCCAGCAGTTCGTAATACGAATTAGCAATCTCGGCGATCAGGTTAGTGACCATGAAGTTTCGCCCTTCCACGGAAGCAAGGTAACGGTTGATGGCGGCTTTTTTGGCGTTGCGTAGCTTATGCCAGATGTCAACTTCCCAGTTGGCAAAGGCGCCTATCATGTAGTCGGGCAGCGGTTCCGGAGTTTCTTTGCCGGGTTTGATATCTGTGGTAGCTTCGCTGGCTCCGATGTTGGTGTAGCGGCCTACTTTTTCCACACCGGCACCGCCCCGGATGCCAACAAACGGCAAATACTCTCCCTTTCTGGCGCGAATTTCGTTTTGGGAAATCTGAATTTCCTGCAACGTAATGTTTAATTCCTGATTGTTTTTCAATGCCGTATCGATCAGGGCCACCAGATTCGGATCTGTGAAGTAATCCCGCCATTTGATTTTAGCGGTATTGGTAGAATCCTGCGAGTTGTTGTAACTCGCAGGCACTGTTTTATTTTCCGTTCGGCGAACTACCGATGTAGGCACGCAGGCTGAAAGCAGCAAGAGAATACCACATATAGTCAAGCCATTTGCTATTTTTCTGTTACTCATGTTCGTTACTATCTTCTGTTAGAGGAAAAGTGTCTAGGGAATGGACCAGATTTTCGGTTAAAGGAGCATCCTCTTCATATTTGATTAGTTTTCGCCCATCGGCCAGATTTCCGAATATGAAGTATAAGCCTGGGATAATGACCACCCCAAAAATGGTTCCGAATAGCATACCACCCAACGCCGACGCACCGATGGTACGGTTTCCGATGGCACCGGCACCGGTGGCAATAATCAGGGGAATCAGGCCGGCCACAAACGCAAACGAAGTCATCAGGATAGGGCGGAAACGAACTTTGGCTCCTTCAATGGCTGCATCCAGAATAGTGGCTCCCTGCTGTCGCTTCTGAACCGCGAATTCTACAATTAGTACGGCGTTTTTACCCAACAGCCCGACAAGCATGATAAGACCAATCTGCGCGTAGATGTTGTTTTCCAGTCCCATTAACTTTAGTACCAAAAACGAACCAAAAACCCCGACTGGCAGCGAGAATACAACCGCCAAAGGTATGATGAAGCTTTCGTACTGAGCTGCCAATACAAAGTAGACGAACAACAACACGATCAGGAATACATACAACGCCTCATTTCCCCGGATTGACTCATCGTACGAAAGGCCTTCAAAGGCAATGTCGTATCCTTTGGGTAAGGTTTTGGTTGCAACTTCCCGGATGGCCTGTATGGCATCGGCAGTGGTATAGCCCTTGGCAGGCAGTCCCTGAATGGCCGCCGAGTTGTACAGGTTAAACCGCGTGATCTCATTAGGGCCCTGTCCTTTTTTCAGTTTCATAAAAGAAGAGTAAGGAACCATTTCTCCCGCTTCGTTTTTAACGAAAAGCTTCAACAAATCGGAAGGAAGGCGCCGGAAACTTGGATCGGACTGCACATACACTTTAAAGAACTGATTGAACTTAATGAAGCCCTGCTCGTAGGTACTCCCAATCATGATGTTGAGGTTGTCCATGGCCTTTCCGATGGATACACCTTTCTGCATGGCTAGGTTGTTGTCTATTTCCAGTTCGTATTGCGGATAATTGGCGGCAAAAAATGTAAACAACCCCGTAAGTTCTTTTCGTTTGCCCAGATTGTCCATGAACTCCTTATTGATTTTATCAAACTCGTGGTAATCAGTATCCGTCGTTTTATCGAGTAAGCGCATCGAAAAACCACCGGATGTACCAAAACCTGGAATGGCTGGCGGTTCAAAGAATTCGACAATGGCACCCAGGCCTTTTGACTTATGTTCCAGTTCCTCCATGATCTCCTTCACGTTGTGGTGCCGCTGCGACCAAGGTTTGAGGTTGATCAGACACGTACCAGCATTGGAACCACGTCCTTCGGTCATGATTTCGTAACCGGCCAAAGAGGACACAGATTCCACTCCATCAATCTCTTCGCATATTTTCTGCAGCCGCTGGGAAACCTGATTGGTTTTTTCAAGGGTAGAACCGGGAGGCGTCTGGATAATGGCATAGATCGTTCCCTGGTCTTCGTTCGGAATAAAGCCAGCCGGCAGGATTTTGTTTTCGTAGGCTATTCCGGCACAAAAGGCAAGCAGAATGACAAACGTAACCACACGCCTGTTAACAATCAGTTTCAGCAACCCGACGTAACTGCCGGTAAGTTTGTCAAATCCTCGGTTGAAACTGTCAATGGCTTTGGTCAGGATGTTTTTCTTTCTCTCATGTCCATGATGATTTTTCAGCAACATGGCACACAATACGGGGGTCAAAGTAAGGGCGATGAGGGCCGAAATCACAATGGAACTGGCCATGGTGATGGAAAACTGGCGGTAGAACGTACCCACCGGCCCCGACATGAATGAAATGGGCAGGAACACCGATACCATCACCATCGTGATCGCGATAATGGCACCACTAATCTCGCCGAGTACCCTTTTGACGGCCTGATAGGGCGACAAATGAGGCTCTTCTTCCATTTTGGCGTGCACGGCCTCTACGACTACAATCGCATCATCGACCACAATACCAATGGCCAATACAAGGGCAAAAAGAGTCACTAAGTTGATGGAAAGTCCGAAAAACTGGATGACGAAGAATGCACCTACGAGCGAAACCGGAACCGCCAGGATCGGAATCAGTGTTGAACGCCAGTCTCCTAGGAACACGAACACCACCAGCGCCACCAGTATAAACGCATCTCTTAATGTCTCGATAACCTGTTCTATGGAAGCATCCAAGAATTGTGAAACGTCGTAGCTGATTTTATAGTCCATTCCGGGAGGAAAGGATTCTTTCATGGTTTCCAGCTTCGCTTTTACTTCTTCAATTACGTCACTGGCATTGCTGCCATAGTTTTGCTTCAATACAATCGCCGCAGAAGCGTGTCCATCCAGGTTTGAATAAATGTCAAAGAACTCACTTCCCAGTTCCACTCGGGCGATGTCTTTCAGGTGGATACTTTCGCCTTCAGGGTTGGCCCGGATGATGATGCCTTCGTACTCTTCGGGTTTGTTGTAGCGGCCTTTGTACGTAAGTACATATTCCAGCGACTGTGCAGCAATACCCGAGCTTTGTCCTATCCTGCCTGGCCGACCGATAATACTTTGTTCGCCGATGGCTTTCATCACTTCTTCTACCGAGATGTTGTAAGCTCGCATACGGTCCGGATTTAACCACACACGCATGGCATACCGCCGGCTTCCCAATATTTGTGCTCTGGCTACTCCTTTGGTCCGCTGTATTTCAGGGATCATTTTCACGGTGGCGTAGTTAAAGAGGAATTTTTCGTCCATGCTCTTACTCGTAGAATAGAGATTGACGTACATGAGCATACTAGGCTGGATCGGGGTAATGATAACTCCTTCTCGCTGAACTAGTTCTGGTAAAAGAGGCATCACCTGATCGACACGTGTCTTTACCCGGATAACGGCATCATTCGGGTCGGTGCCAGGTTCAAAAATAATCCGCAACGTAGCTTCACCGGCACTGGTGGCATCCGTAGCAATATACCGCATGTCTTGCACCCCGTTTATGGCCTGTTCCAGCGTAATCAGTGTTGATTTTACCAGAACGTCGGCACTGGAACCTGGGTACGCAATGAATATATTGACGGTAGTGGGAGCAATATCTGGAAATTGAGAGATTGGTAATTTTTTGATAGCCAGTATACCTACAAAAACTATCATGACCGATATTACAATAGCAAATACGGGTCGATGTATAAACTTACTAAACATGTATTCGGCTTTTTAGGAGTTTAAATTATTCAGCATATAAATCCAACTGAGACATGACCGCGTCAGGCTGAACGAATTTGTAATGTATTTTTTCATTTTCGCGTACCTGACGTAAGCCTTCCAGCAGAAGCTTGTCATCTTTCTTCAGACCAGACTGAACAACATAAATGTGTGGCATTTCGGCAGAGATGGTAATCTCTCGTGATTTGATTACATTATCTTTATCAAGCACATAAACGTATTTCTTTTCGAGTACTTCGAAGGTGGCTTTTTGTGGAATCAGCAAGGCGTTTTTAATGGGTGTTGTCATTTCAATGTTTCCCGTTTCGCCGTGTCTCAACAATCCCTCAGGGTTGGGGAATGCCGCCCGAAAGGCAATGTTTCCTGTTTCGTTGTTAAAATCAGCCTCAATCGTTTCCACTACACCCGGATGATCAAACATCTGATTGTTGGCCATAATAAGACGTACTTTTATGGTGCTGTCTTTTTTTATCTTCGATTTGTAATCCAGGTATTCGGCTTCGGGTACATTGTAGTAAACCCACATTTTAGTGTTGTCAGAAAGTGTAGTCAGCAAGTCGCCTTCTTCCACAAGGCTTCCCAACCGCACATGAAAATGGTCCATAATGCCATTAAAAGGGGCTTTAATCTCTGTAAAGCCCAAATGCACCTGAGCCAGTGACAATTCGGCTTTGGCTTTGTTGAGTTTCGCTTTTGCCAGGGCCAGTTCGTTAGGGGCTACAATGTTGCTATCGGCCAGACGTTTGGTGTTTTGGTATTCGATATCGGCGAAATTGGCTTCGGCTTCGGCCTTCTGTTTCTCTGCTTGATAAAGCATCGGCATGATTTGAAACATGAGTTGGCCCTGTTTCAAATGCTGGCCTTCGTCTACGAAAATCTTCTGCAGATAACCTCTTTCCAAGGCTCTCAACTCGATGTGACTAATAGCACGGATCTGACACACATATTGCTTGGTAACCAATGTGTCTTTTTGTAAAGGACTGGTAACCAGAAATTTAGTCTCCTCCTCTTTCTCTTCTTCTTTGTGCGAACAGCTCGTGTGAAACAACAATGCACACAAGCCCATGAACATGAGAACTCTCCTCATAGGTGTATTTGTATAGTTTGGTTTATGATTTTTTTTAGAATGAGTAACAAAGTCCATATACTGTATTTGATTTGATGTCCGATTTTAGAGGCTACTGATTAAACGATTCATTGCCAGAGATTTAACTTTTGTTTTGGCAAACCATGTAAACAAAAAGTAGATTGTTGCACGAGAAAAAAATTGTAAGTCGCTAGTTCACAGGTAGTATGTATTCCCTTTCTTAACATAACAAAAGTGCGTTAGCAGAATTAAACAGAAATTAATGTGGTATTAAAAAGTGATTAAAAGAGCTTTTAGAATCGCGTATTTGGTAAATGATGTTACTTGAATGCTTGAAATGGGTTTAGGTTTTTGCTTTGATAATGGTACTATTTTTATTTTTTATTTTTCTTTGCTATGGCAAGTGAATCGCTTAGCGGATAGTGCTTTAATATCCGAATCAGGCTGTCTTTGGAGTGGTTGTTGTGGTCGCATTCGATGTACTGTTGCTTCCAGTAGCTTGATTTTTGAGATAGAGTAGTGGCAAAGGACTCGGCTGATGATTCTTTTATTTCTTGTCTGCTAAGACTATAAAGCAAGTATCCGTTAAAAATAAGTGAAAGAAACAGGGCCAATCCTAGACTGTACAAGACGATATATGGGAAATAGGGAGATCGCATAAATTTGTTTATTCAGCATAAACAAATTAACAACCGCGACATTAAAACCGTATGAGAAACAGATTAGAAGATATTAAATTAACAGCACTAGGGTGTGCTATCATGTGTTTGAGTTAATTGGTTGATTATTAAAGAATTAAGACTGGCTCCTGTTGAGGTGTTGGAAATAGTAGGATTTGAATGATAAAAACCTGCACTTTTTGAAGCGAGTTCTGCCGACTTACGACAGGGAGCATGGAGTCTATTTTAATTTTTTCTAATCTTGAAGCTCGTATGTGTGGGCAGGCAGCAAAATATTTACGGTGGTGCCTTGGTTTAACACAGAGGAAATTTGGAGTGTACCGCCATGTAAATCAACAATTTTTTGGGTTACGGAAAGTCCTATTCCGTAACCCGGAATGTTGGCCGTATTGTTGCCTCGGTACAGCGGTTCCAGAATTCGGGACGTGTCTTCTACGGCAATGCCGCATCCTTTGTCAGAAATCTCAATCCAGATTTGTTCATCCACAAAATCCAGCTTGACCATAATCGTATCGGAGGAGTATTTACAGGCATTATCCAACACATTGATAAACGCGGTGGTCAATAAAGTAGCGCTTCCCTTGATCAGAAATTCACTCTCTACATCGGTAGGAAACTGAATGCTGATGTTTCGGTTGGGGTATTTGCCTTGGGTTTGGCTAATGGCTGTCAGCAGGCAGTCATCCACCTGAACCTCGCTGAGTACCATGCCATCGTCGGTTGCCTTGGCCAGGCTCAGAAGGCTATTGGTGAGAGAAATTACTTTTTTCAACTCTTCTATGGATATCTGCATGCTGTGTTGCAACGCCGCCGGATTTTGATCATACCGAAGGGAGGTTTCCAGCGTGCCCATGATGTTGGTCAGCGGAGTTCGTAACTCGTGGGAGGCATGCGAAACAAAGCTTCGCTGCGACTCAAAGGCATCTTCTAGCCGAAACAGCATCTGATTGAAAGTCATGGCCAGTTGGGCGATTTCGTCTTTTCGATTGCCTTCGTTGACTCGCTTGTGCAATTGCTTCGCCGAAATGGTTTCGACCTCGTTGATTATGTGCGTAATGGGAGAGAGGGCGCGTCCTGAAAAATACCATCCGGCCAGTACAATGAGTGCAAAGCCAATGAGATTGACCAAAGGTAAAATGTGCTGCAAACTGCTGAGTTTGGCCATACCAAACCGGTCATAACCCGCTGCAAAAATATAGAACGATTGCCCCTGATCTTCATAGAGCATGCCAATAGCTTCCATGCGTCCGCTTCGAAAACGAATGGGATTGTGAGGGGAAACCAACGGAATTTTTGCTTTGAAAAAGGAGTCGGTGGCTAGGTTATGATTGGTAAACACCAGTTGTTCGTGGTGATCCCAGATACTGATCTGCTCATCGACGATGGTAAGCAAATCGGTGCGGAGCATGTTTTTGAAAAAGTCGTCGTGCAGGTGGCGGCGAGAAATCAATACTTTGCCCGTTACCACGGCTTTGCCTTCCAGGCGTGCATAGAATTCCTGCTGGCGGTACAACGAATAAAAATACCAAGCCAAAATAGACAGCACTACCTGAATGCCCGTTGCAAGCACAGTGAAAATCAATGTGAGGCGATTGCGAATAAGCATGGCACAGTAGGATGGAAGGCTATTTGACGGTAGAGGAAAAACAAAGATGGTGGGTTTTGCATTCGAAAAAGATACTATTTCCGTAGTGCTATTCTTCGCGCATCACGTATCCCATGCCTACAACGGTATGCAAGAGTTTGGGTGAAAAGCCTTTATCGATCTTTTTACGTAAATAGCTCACATATACGTCAATCACGTTGGTAGCCGTGTCGAAGTTAAGGCTCCAGACCCGTTCGCTGATGTCAACTCGTGAAATAATCTTACCCTTGTTTAGCATCATGTATTCGAGTAAGGCATATTCACGAGTTGTCAAATCAATGCGTTGTCCGCTGCGGGTAACAATCTTCGTATCCAGATTCAATTCCAGGTCGGCCAGTTGCAGGATGGTTCGTTGTTTGGGCTGATTGCGGCGTGCCAAAGCCCGGATTCGCATAAGCAATTCCTGAAATTCGAAGGGCTTTACCAGATAATCATCCGCACCTACTTCAAATCCTTCCGATTTGTCGGTTAGGCTATCCAGGGCGGTCAAAATCAGAATGGGAACCAAATCGTTTTCTGACCGAATGAGTTTGCACAATTCAAATCCATTGATGTGAGGCAAATTGATATCCATGATAATGACATCGTACACGTTGCTGCGTCCCATCGACAAGCCCGTGCGCCCATCGTAGGCAACCTCTATTTCGTACCCTTCCGCCTGGATTCCCTTACGTATAAACGAGGCTAACTGGGGCTCATCTTCAACCAACAAAATTTTCATGCTTGCATAGGTGTTTTACTAGTAACCCCAAACTACCCCAGTAGGGTTTCCAGTTTTTTCAACAGGGTTTCTTCTTGTTTGTTTATGCCATGAAAAGCTTCAGCTACGGCACTGGCCGTACGAAGCACGCGTTTTTTTAGTTTGCCTGTCAGAAAATCGGGATGCTCGGTTATGAAATGCTCAAATTTTTCGAAGGCTTTTTCTGCTGATGGCCCCTGTTCTACCAACCAGTCAAAAGCTATATCGATTTGGTAAGCGGCATCGGTGCCAAATTCATCTTCGGTATGCTCAACCGAAAGCCAGTCTTTTTTGACAACTTCGTGGACTTTGGAAATTTCTTCAGGAACTACCTTTTGGTCGGCTTTAGCAACGGCATAATACAAATAGGCCAGCCGTTGATAAAATGTTTTCCATGCGTGTGGAGTAGCCATAACGTATTTTTAATTTGGTTTGCTATTGTATTTACAGGCGCAGTATACAATAATTCTGAGAAAATAGTATCTTTTCAAAAAGAAAAACCCTGCCATTGGCAGGGTTTTAAATGCTGGCAATAGGTGTAGAAGTTGCTTATTCCTTCAATCCATACATTTTAGAACCAGCCAGTTCAATGGTAAAGCCTTTGATTCTCTTATCTGCTGTCTCCTCAAAAATGATCTTCATCTTTTCTTCGTGGCATTCCAGATGATAGGCGGTGCTGGCATCGGGAATGAGCTTGCAAATGGATTTGTCGGGCCAGGTAAGAGAATAGCTTGAACCTTCGGGTCTGATCTCAAAATATTCTTCTGTTTTCATGTCGGCATCTTTGATGTAGAGCCAGTATTTGCCTGCCAGTTGGTTGGGAGCAAATTGCGCTTGACTAACTTGAATGTTCATACACAAAGCGAAAATTCCTAGAATAACCTGAAGCATAGAATCAAAAGATTAGCTGGTTCAACATATTTAACACTGATTGTTTCTTAGAAAACCCATCTTAGTAAGGCATCAGGACAGGTTTTCTATGTTGGTTAATTCTTTTCCATTGCTTTTGGGTAACAGCTCAGGTAAGAATTCTGTTGAAACTATGCGGATTTGTGGCAGGAGCAGTGAGGCCTACTTTCTGATAAATGACACCCGGAAGAATAACCGCTTTGGTTACAGTGACATCAACGTGGTTTTGATCCGTAAAAAAAGGCTGTTTTTCCGGTTACTCTTTTTTGATAGCAGGTAAGGTTTCCGTTACTGGGGAATTGCTGATTTGGGTAGAGGTTTTTAGTGTTGAAAGGATACTATTCTTACTATGAGTTTTGTAGGATTAACCATTCGTTGTCGATGTCCTCACCGTGCGGAGTTCCAGTCAGTTAAGAAGCAGGAATTCTGTAGTGGTTGCATCTTTTGGATGCTGTTCCGGTTAGCAATTCACCGTCTTGTCAACCTCATAAAAAAACACCCATAAGCTGGCTTATGGGTGTCTGAAATAAAAGCAAAAGAAGGATCAGGCTTTGTTGGCTTCCACATCACGCAGCATGCGGCGAACAATTTTACCAACGTTGGATTTGGGCAGTTCGGTCCGGAACTCGATGTGTTTGGGGCACTTATAGGCCGTCAGATTTTCGCGGCAATAGGCTTTTAATTCTTCGGCGGTGAGAGTTTGGTCTTTTTTGACAACAAAAATCTTAACCGCTTCGGTGGTTTTGGCATCAGGTACGCCTATAGCGGCTACTTCCAGTACCTTTGGGTTGGAGGCTACAACATCCTCAATCTCATTGGGATAAACGTTGAAGCCCGAAACCAGAATCATGTCTTTGATGCGGTCTACAATCTTGAAATAGCCGTCTTCGTCCATTACGCCAATGTCTCCGGTCTTGAACCAGTCACCTTCCATCACTTTGGCCGTTTCATCCGGTCGGTTCCAGTAGCCAGCCATCACCTGTGGGCCCCGGGCCCAGATCTCGCCTCGTTCACCGATAGCGGCTTCGGTGCCGTCTTCCTTCACAATCTTCATTTCCGTGCCTGGAAAAGGCATACCGATGGTGCCGACACGCACCTGATCGCCGTACACGCAGTTGAAACTCAGCACAGGAGCGGTTTCGGACAGTCCGTAGCCTTCGGCGGCCATATTGCCGGTTATGGTTTTCCAGCGTTCCTGTACTGCATTTTGCAAGGCCATGCCGCCTGCCGCGGCAATGCGCAAATGACTGAAATCGACTTTGGTGATATCTGCATGGTTTAACATACCGTTAAACAGCGTGTTGACGCCCGTAATCATGGTAAACGGATACTTGGCAATTTCTTTCAAAAATGCCTTCATGTCCCGTGGGTTGGGAATGAGAACATTCATCATGCCGATGCGTAAGCCCAGGTTGGCATTGACCGTCAGCGCAAAAATATGGTAAAGTGGCAGGGCAGTAACAATGATGTTGGTCATATTCAAATCCAGGCCTTTGCGTATCCAGCAATACGTTTGTTCCAGGTTGGCCAGTATATTGCGATGGGTAAGCATGGCTCCTTTCGAAACGCCGGTAGTGCCCCCGGTATATTGAATGTAGGCCAGATCGGTGTTTTTAATATCTACCGGTTTAAAAGTGCTCTGTTTACCTTTGGCTAGGGCTTCGCTAAAAGAAATGGCTCCGGGCAATTGATAGTCCGGAACCATCTTCTTTACCGTCTTTACCACAAAATTGACAATCTGTTTTTTGGGAAAGCCCAGCATATCGCCAAAGCTGGTCACAATGACGTGCTTGATCTGAGTGTTGGCGATGATTTTTTCGAGATTATGTGCAAAATTGGATAGAATCACAATGGCCTTCACACCGGAATCTTTGTACTGGTGCTCCATCTCGCGCGGCGTATACAATGGATTGGTATTCACCACAATAAGCCCCGCACGCAAGGCACCGTACATGGCAATGGGATACTGCAGCACATTGGGCATCTGCATGCCAATGCGATCTCCTTGCTGCAAGCCCAGACTTTGCAAAAACGCTGCAAACTGGCGTGTAAGCACGTCAAGTTCGCCGAAGGTAATGGCTTTGCCCATGCAGGCGTATGCCTGGCGAGTTGCGTATTTCTGAAAAGAATCCTCCATCAGTGCGGTCAGCGACGCATACACGTCGGGATTGATCTGATGGGGTACATCTTCGGGATAGTTTTTCAACCAGGGATAGGACGAGGCTTCTATTTTGGTTTCCATAGAATCGTGATAAGATTTTATTGTATTTTATCAATAAAACAAAGATAAACTTTTTTATCTTTAATCAAAAAGAAACGCAACGGAAATGAAGTGCAATCCCAATCCGGCAAAATAGTATCTTTTGGAAAGGCAAAACCGGCCCGTTGATGCCTGAGCTAACTCTGAGGGTCTCTCTCTTCATCCGTACGATTCTGGCCGGATTGAATGCCATTGATAATAAATGGATTAGTGCCGATATCCAGGGTGCGTATGGGAAACGGAATGGTAATCGCATTGTCATCAAAGGTCTTTTTAATCGCCTTGATGGCTTCACTCATGGCCAGTGGTGCACCGGCTTTGCTTTGGTCTATCCAGAACCAGATCAGAAAGGAGATACCGCTATCGTCAAAACTCTGATAATGAAACTCTACCGGTTTTTCTGCCTGTAGGAACGATAAGCCATTTATGGTTTCCAATGCAAGGGCTTGTACCTGTTGCAGATCGTCTTTGTACGACACACTGCAGTTTAACTGCATGCGACGTTCGTTGCTTTTGCTGAAATTTTTGATGGGTTTTTGAAAAATGTCTTTGCTGGGAATCTCGATGTCTTGTCCCGAAAAATTATCGATAATCGTTGAACGCAGATTGATCTCTTTCACTTTGCCGAAAAATCCGTTCGTTTCGACGACATCGCCCACGCGAATCGGTTGCTGGATGGCAATGAAGGCTCCGGACAGAAAATTGGCGGTCAAATCCTGAAAGGCAAAGCCCAGGGCCAGACCAATAATGCCCGCACCGGCTAGCAGCGAAGTGACGGCTTTGTCGAGTTCCAGAATGCTCAGTGCTACAAAAATGCCAGTGAGCAGAATGGCGATGCGAATAACCTGACTGGCCAGATCAACCAGGGAAGTATTGGTGGTGGTTTTCCCAATGAGCCTTCCGGCAAGCTTTTCTATGTAACGTGCAAGAATAATAAACAGAAAGATAATCAGTAAGGCTACTATAAAATTGGGCAGTAGGGTGATGGTATACTTTGTCCAGTTGATTATTTTTTCTTGAACCAATAAAAAAGCGTCTTTCAGATCCATAGGCAATGCAAGTAAAAGGGTACTAGTGATTGGCTTCAATTAAAACATTTTTTGGAACATAATTGTTGGAAAAGTGAAATATGTGAGGCAGAACCAGTGGGTAAATGAAGCTCGATCTGGTGTAAAATGGTTGACTATCAGTTAGTTAAGTTGCTGTTTGTAATCAAGGGTGAAGTTTGTGTCAAGTAATCTGTGTCAACGGGCATTTTATCTTATCTAAGCACAGACGGATACCTGCACCAGCGGACGGAAGTGGACCAGACGAAAAAAGCGACCCGGAAAGGCGCGGAAAATAGTATCTTCCAAAAACGCAAAACCCCCGCTTCTGGTAAAGAAACGGGGGCGAATAATAAAGAGTTTGTCGAAAACGATTAGCGGATATATTGTGTGATCAGGTTTTCGTACAATTCCTGCTTGCCGCTGGTTTGTGCAGGTTCGCCATGTTTGAAGGCAATGTCGCGTAGAGCTTCCAGGGTAAGCTTGCCAGTTTCGAAAGCTTGTCCGTCACCGCTATCAAATGAAGCGTAGCGGTTTTTGCGCCACTGACGATACGGCGATTTTTCCAGCAAGTCGTTGGCAATCAGCAAGGCACGGGCAAAGCTGTCCATACCGCCAATGTGCGCAATGAACAGATCTTCCAGATCGGTGGAGTTGCGGCGGGTTTTGGCATCAAAGTTAATGCCGCCGTTTTTGAACCCGCCCGCTTCCAGAATGATCAGCATGGCTTCGGCCAGGTCTGTGAGTTCGTAAGGGAACTGGTCTGTATCCCAGCCATTCTGGCTATCACCGCGGTTGGCGTCAATGCTACCCAGCATGCCGGCATCGGCGGCAACCTGCAATTCGTGCGTGAATGTATGGCCAGCCAGCGTAGCGTGATTTACTTCGGCGTTGATCTGGAAATCCTTGTCCAGTCCGTAGTGACGCAAAAAGCCGATTACCGTAGCCGAATCGTAATCGTATTGGTGTTTGGTAGGTTCGCAAGGCTTGGGCTCGATGTAGAATGTTCCCGTAAAACCGGCTTTGCGGCCATAATCACGGGCCATCTGCAAGAAACGAGCCAGGTGTTCGGTTTCGCGTTTCATGTTGGTGTTTAGCAAAGACATGTAGCCTTCACGACCACCCCAGAAAACATACCCTTTGCCGCCCAGTGCGATGGTAGCATCAATGGCATTTTTGACTTGAGTGGCAGCATGCGCTACAACCTGAAAGTCCGGATTGGTAGAAGCACCGTTCATGTAACGCGGATGCGAAAACAGATTAGCTGTGCCCCACAACAGTTCTACTCCCGATGCTTTTTGCTTGGCTTTCAGGTAATCCACCATCGCAGCCAGATCTTTTTCCAACTGACCGAAAGAGGTTTCGTCTACTACGTCTACGTCATGGAAACAGTAAAAAGGAGCACCCAGCTTGGTTATGAATTCAAAAGCGGCATCGGCCTTGTCTTTTGCACGCCCTAATGCATCACTTTTTACATCCCAAGGAAAGTTTTTGGTTCCAGGGCCAAACGGATCGCCTCCGGTGCCACAGAACGAATGCCAGTATGCCACAGCAAAACGCAGGTGTTCTTTCATGGTTTTGCCACCTACTTTTTGATTTTCGTCGTAAAACTTGAATGCCAGCGTGTTATCTGATTCCCGACCTTCGTATTTGATTTGGGATATCCCTGGAAAATACTCCTTGTCGCCAAGAGTGAGTGTAAGAGACATAAAAAACGGTTTATAAAGTGATAAATAAAATAGCTTGTGTCCTAATTTAAGGGCGAGTTTACGAGGTTTTCGTCAGTTATGCAAATTAATAAGTGTTAAACTAACAATTATTTTCAAGTGCAAAGATACGCATCTATCCGTTAGCAAAATAGTATCTTTGAAAAGTTAAAAACCGGCTTGGTAGTGGAAAACCGGTAGTTAGTTATATCTTTTTTCTCTTTTTAGCTCGCCAGTTTGCTTATAAAGTTTCCAGGTTCCAATTCTTTTAATTCTTTCCCAATCCTTTTTATCTGTTTTATAGCCTCGATCTACCTGATAGTATACTTCTGCTTTGACATTGCCATTGGGATAGTACCATTTCTGTATTTCTATAAGCGAATCGCTTCGAAATTCACGATAATGGTCACACTCCAAGAGTAAACTATCTTCAACTATGTAATACGATTTGCCTTGGCGATCTCCGTATTTTTTATCAAAATAGGTAGTAGCGCGTATCTTTTGTTTGGGAAAATGGTAATTCCATTGTCCTATTTGGTAATATTCCAATTTATTATACTGGTTTCTGAGAATGAGCATATTTCCTTCTTCACCTCCTATTGACCCGGAATTAAATTTCATTTGAATGGTGTCGCCAAAATGAACAATGGTTGAATCTCCTATTTTGAGATTATCAAGAATTTTAAAGGGTTCAAGCGATTGATAATAATAACTTTCTCTGGTATCACTCATTGTCAAATAGTGACTGCATCCTGTAATGGAGAAGACAAAGCTTATAATGAATAGGCGTCTCAACATGCGAATATTCGATTTATAACACAACCACCCCTGACTACAAGTATAGTGCAATCAGGGGTGGTTTTACCATTTCAAAAGATACTATTTTCTAGAAAATGCCCAACTGACCTTTGTCCGAGTCTTTTTCGTCGTCTTCATCCTCGTCCGATTTGCCGTTGGAGTTCAAATCCAGTTTGTCGGGATTGGTAATTTCCAGGCCAATGTTTTTCTTCTCCACATCCTGCGACGAGTTGGAAGCTAACAACTTGATGGAGACCACTTTCTGAGAAGTCAATTTGTTGCCCAACGCCGTGCGGCCTTTCAGTTCACCGATCACATCCAGGTCGTAGGTAACCGTTTCGTTGGCTTTGTCTTTTTTCACAATCACTTCCACTTGCGGCTGACGATCCGTGGTAACCACTACCAGTTTCGCACCTTTGTTGTCGGTAATGAACGAAAACTTCTTGTCGATGGTCGTTGTGTCAATCTTGAATCGCTTGACATAAAACTCTTTGCCATCTGAATGAACCGCCGTAATAATGTCTTCAGGATCAAATTTTCCGATCAACGCCAGGTTGTCGTAACGGTTGGTGAGTTCGTAGTTGGTCAGCTCGTAAGTGCCGTCATTGTAAATGACCATAATGCGGTCATCGCCTTCAAAGCTGCCCAGTTTTCTGCCGCGACCATCGGTATTCAAGCGGCCGATCGAATCGTCGAACCAGATGGCCAGGCCACCCAGCGTCGATGTGCCCGCAATCTTCAATTTGATTTCCTTTACCGGGTATTTGGTCAGAATGTTGCCTTGGGCTTCGCGGCCTTTGATTTCCAGTTCGGCAAAGTTGTAATCAAACAATTTGATACGCGCCGATGAATTCGGGGTAAGTTTTACGGCCACGATTTCGGCTTCGGCATTCGGATTAGCGGTAAAGTACAACACCTTTCCGCCGCCCTTGGTCAGGTCGTATTCCCGGTCGCGGGTCACTGCCGTTACCTGAAAACGCTTCACATACGTGATGCCCGATTTGGTATTGGTGTAGGCCAGGTTGTACACCATTCGTTCGTCGCCTTTCTTGAACACGGCTGCGTGAATGATGTCTTTGCCTACAAATCCTTTGTCCTGGATCTTGGTTACCAGGCATTTGCCATCCCGACGGAACACAATGATTTCATCAATGTCCGAGCATTCGCCTACTTCCACCGCATTTTCGTCTTTTTTGAGACCATACCCAATAAATCCGTCTTTGGCGTTTACGTATAGTTTTTGGTTGGCGGCGGCAACTACCGTGGCTTTGATGGCTTCAAAGCTGCGGATTTCGGTTTTGCGTTCCCGACCTTTGCCGTATTTTTTGAGCAACTCCTTGAAATACGCAATAGCATACCGAGTCAGGTTTTTCAGGTTGTCTTCCACTTCGGCCAGTTCCTCTTCCAGCCTGCGCATCAATTCGTCGGCCTTGAAGCTGTCGTATTTGGAAATGCGTTTGATCCGGATTTCCAGCAGTCTCAGAATGTCATCTTCCGTAATTTCACGGTAAAACTCCTTTTTGTATTTAGATAACCCCTTGTCAACGGTGGCAATCACGTCTTCAAACGTTTCGCATTCTTCGATTTTGCGGTAAATGCGGTTTTCGATGAAGATTTTTTCCAGCGACGAAAACAGAAGCTTTTCCTGCAATTCGTGTTTCCGGATTTCGAGTTCGCGCCGCAACAGTTCCTTGGTGTTTTCGGTCGAAATCTTCAACAGTTCGCTTACTGCTAAAAATACCGGCTTGTCATTGAGAATGACGCACGTATTGGGCGAAATGGAAACTTCGCAATCCGTAAAGGCATACAGAGCATCAATAGTAATGTCAGGCGAGGTGCCAGGCATCAATTGCACTTCCAGTTCTACCTCTTTGGCCGTGTTGTCAATTACTTTCTTGATTTTGATTTTGCCTGAGTCATTGGCTTTGATAATCGAATCGGCAAGTTGGGCGGTGGTTACACCAAAGGGTACGTCCTTGATTAACAGGGTTTTCTTATCTTTTTCCTCAATGTGACACCGTACCCGCACCTTTCCGCCCCGCATGCCATCATTGTAATTTGATACATCGGCCATGCCGCCGGTGATGAAGTCGGGATAGAGGGTAGGAGTGTGGCCGCGCAATATTTCGACGGATGCCTCAATGAGTTCACAGAAATTATGCGGCAATACTTTGGTTGCCAAACCTACGGCAATGCCTTCTACACCTTGAGCCAGCAACAATGGAAACTTTACCGGCAAGGCGATGGGTTCGCGTTTGCGGCCATCGTACGAAAGTTGCCATTCGGTGGTATCGGCATTGAAAAGCACTTCCAGGCCAAATTTGCTCAGCCGTGCTTCAATATAACGGGATGCGGCGGCGCTGTCTCCGGTGCGTACATCGCCCCAGTTACCCTGCGTATCAATGAGTAAGTCTTTCTGACCGATGTTTACGATGGCATCGCTGATGGAAGCATCGCCATGTGGGTGATACTGCATGGTTTGCCCGATGACGTTGGCAACTTTGTTGTATCGGCCATCGTCCATTTCTTTCATGGCATGCAAGATGCGTCGCTGCACCGGTTTCAGGCCGTCTTCAATCGACGGAACGGCCCGTTCCAGGATTACATACGAAGCGTAGTCCAGAAACCAGTTCTGATACATGCCTTCAATGACTTCGCTGTCCTGAAGCATGTCGTCCACTTTGTCGGTTGTCTGGTGATTGTTATCGTTCTCGTTCTCTATCATTCGTGTGTTAGTTACAAAAGCTGGGGTTTTGCCTTTTTTAACGGTACTATTTGCCTGAACCCTGATTCATGGGATGTTAAGATTGCCTTGATGAAAATGTCCCTTTAATCTCTCAATCCTGTGAATGCCAATTCAAACTTTCCGATTCTAATTGATTTTAACATAGCTGCCCACCCATTTGATGGATTGGCGGTGTTTGTCATAGATTTCGCGTAGCGATGGATCGTCAATGTGGCCGTCGCAATCCAGGTAAAACCACGACTGAAACTTGCCTTTATTGCGTATCGGGCGGCTGTCTATCTTGGTAATGTTAATGTCGCGGCTGTTAAACTCGGCCAGAAAATGAAACAGGCTGCCCGGTTTGTCGCTATCCGGCAAGTTGACCACAAACGTCGTTTTGTCGTTGCCGCTGCGCAGGTTATTGAAGTTTTTGCCAATGATGAAGAAACGGGTTGCGTTGCTTTGGCTATCTTCAATGTTGTTGAATAAAATGGGCACATTGTACAATTTGGCGGCAATGTGCGAGCAAATGGCCGCTGAATTGGGCTCTTCGGCAATGAGCCGGGCTGCTTTGGACGTGCTTTCGATGGGAACGTATTCGACTGACATACCTTCGAAATAATCGTTCAGAAACTTCTGGCACTGGCGGAACGCAATGTCTTTGGAATAGATGTATTTGATATCGGTCAACTTATCGCATTTGGTGGCAAACGTAAAGTGGATGGGCATCAGTATTTCAGCCACAATCTTTACATCCTTTTCCGAAAGCAAGTCAATGGTTTCAATCACGCTGCCTTCCTGGTTGTTTTCAATGGGCACAATGCCAAACCGGGCCCGTTCGGTTTCCACCGCTTCAAACACCGACCGAATGCTGCCCATCGCAATGTATTCGCTGATGGCACCAAACCTGCTTTCTGCCGCCTGATGCGTGAAACTGCCTTCGGGGCCCAGGTACGCAATGCGTTCGGGCAATTCGATGTTGCGTGCAACGGCAAATATCTCCTGAAAAATAGCTTCAATGGCCGGGCGTGTCAACAAACCGGAATTCAGTTCGTTCAGGCGGTCAACAATGGATTTTTCGCGTTCAGGACGGTAAATAATGGCATTGTTGGCGCGTTTGAGTTCGCCTACCTTTTTTACTACTTCCAGTCTTTGGTTAAGAAGATGCAGGAGTTGCTCATCCACCGAGTCAATGGTTTGACGAAGTTTCAGAAGCTCGTTTTCTATGGTGTCGGTTTGCAAGGGTCTAAAAAATTGAGTGAGCGAAATAGTATCTTTCTAACTGCCAAAACCCCGCTGATTAAGCCATTGCTTCTTCCTCCGTACCTACGGTTTCGGCTACGGGCAACCCTTCCACAAAGTCCTTCTCAACGCGCAGATTGTCAATGATGAATCGTTGGCGTTCAGGCGTGTTTTTACCCATGTAATAACTAAGTAGCTTAGCAATAGAGCTTTCCTTTTCAAGTATCACCGGTTCCAGGCGAATGTCTTCGCCGATAAAGCGGGCAAACTCACCCGGCGAAATCTCGCCCAATCCTTTGAATCGGGTAATCTCGGGCTTGTTGCCCAGCTTGCGAATGGCCGCCTGCTTTTCTTCTTCCGAGTAACAGTAAATGGTTTCCTTCTTGTTCCGTACCCGGAACAGAGGTGTTTCGAGAATGTACACGTGCCCTTTTTTTACCAAGTCCGGAAAGAACTGGAGAAAGAACGTCAGCAGCAACAAGCGAATATGCATACCGTCCACGTCGGCATCGGTGGCAATCACAATCTGGTTGTAACGTAGGCTATCCAGGCCATCTTCAATGTTCAGGGCGTGCTGCAAGAGGTTAAACTCTTCGTTTTCATACACAATGCGTTTGGTAAGTCCGTAGCAATTTAAAGGCTTACCGCGCAAGCTAAACACGGCCTGTGTATCCACATTACGAGCTTGGGTAATGGAACCACTCGCCGAGTCGCCTTCGGTGATGAATAGCGTGCTATCAAAACGTTTGTCGTTCTTTTCCTCCGAAAAATGCACCCGGCAGTCGCGCAGTTTGCGGTTGTGCAGGTTGGCTTTCTTGGCCCGTTCGTTGGCGATTTTACGGATTCCCGCCAAATCCTCCCGCTCTTTCTTCGACTGCTGAATCCGTTTTTCCATCGCCAAAACCACTTCCTTGTTTTCGTGCAGGAAGTTGTTCAGGTTCTTTTTTAAGAAATCATCGATGAATTTCTTCATCGATGGGCCGTCTGGCGCCACGTTTTGCGAGCCCAGTTTTGTTTTGGTCTGCGATTCGAAAACGGGTTCTTGCACCCGCACCGAAACAGCGGCCACCACCGATGCCCGAATATCCGACAACTCGAAGTTTTTCTTGTTGGAAGAAAAGAAATCGCGGATTACAACGGCAAACGACTCCCGAAATGCCTGTAAGTGCGTACCGCCTTGGGTGGTGTATTGTCCGTTGACAAATGAGTAATATTCTTCACCGTACGAATCGCCGTGCGTCAGAGCCACTTCTATGTCTTCGCCCTTCAGGTGAATGATCGGATAGCGGCGGCTTCCTTCTTCTATTTTGCGCGACAGCAGGTCGCGCAAGCCGTTGGGCGAATGGTATTTCTGGCGGTTAAAAATAATGGCTAACCCCGAGTTGAGGTAGGCGTAATTCCAGATTTGCTCTTCCAGAAATTGCGGCCGAAAATGATAATGTTTGAAAACGGTGTCATCCGGCTCAAAAACCACCAGGGTGCCGTTCTTTTCTTTGGAATCCGATTCCTTGGCGTCTACTTTCAGCAAACCGCGTTCAAACTCGGCGGCTTTGGTTTTTCCTTCCCGGAAAGCCTGAACTTTGAAATAATGGGAAAGTGCGTTGACGGCTTTGGTACCTACCCCGTTCAAGCCTACGGATTTTTGGAAAACCGACGAATCGTACTTGCCACCCGTGTTTATTTTCGACACTACGTCGACCACCTTTCCCAGCGGAATGCCCCGACCGTAATCCCGAACGGTAACGCGTTTTTCGGTGACGTCGATTTCAATGGTTTTTCCATAACCCATCGTGTGCTCGTCAATACAGTTATCGACCACTTCTTTTACTAACACATAAATGCCGTCGTCAGGCGAGGAGCCATCGCCTAGCTTGCCAATGTACATGCCCGGACGCAACCGAATGTGTTCGCGCCAGTCCAATGATTTAATGCTGTCTTCGTTATATGCGTGTGGTTGGGTTGACATGCGAATTTGTAAATTGAGTGGTTGAAGAATACAGACCGACAGTGCCCTTGCGGGTATGCCGGGTTTGGTATCTAGAAAAGATACTATTTTCAGAAAAAAGATGTTCTGAGTTTATAAACGCAAATAAAAGAAAAATTTGCTTTTAATGCAGCAAATCTTTCGTTGCGTCTATACAAAGGTACGAACAAAATTAGTGATTGTAAATAGCTAAAACGTAAAATATTACAAGTTTTTATTAAGTAACTATTTGGTATTCAGTTGGTTGTTTTGTATGATGAGCTCTTGGTGCTGATAGATGTAAATTATCGGTCGGCGAACAAATGTTTGTTTTGCGAACTTTTGAACTGGCCTGATACAGCAAAAAGGCTGTTGTTTTCCCGTATTCTTTTTACCAATTTTGTAGCCGGAGGTTTTGATTACCAGAAAGATACTATTTTGATTTCAGAGCAGGCAATGAGTTACAAACAAATCTATACTTGGGTGTTTTGGGGTGGGTTGCTGGGACTTGGATTTTTGGGCTGCCGACCGGCAGAACGGCAGGAACTGAAGATTCCGCCGTTGCCCGGGGGAGAGCAGCCTGTCCTGCAAACCAGCTTGGCCGCCTTAACAGATGCCATTGATGACGACCCTGACAATGGCACGTATTATTTTCGACGCGCCCTGTTGTACGAACAGTCCCGGCAGTACCACAAGGCACTGGACGATGCCAAACAGGCCATTGAGCACCGCAGCACTGGTGAAGCCTACGGGCGGTATTACGTATTGCGGGGAAGATTATATTTACTGATGAACAAAACCGATTCGGCCTATGCCGATGCCGTACAATCCGAAAAGCTGGGAGCCCAATCGGCAGCAGCGTATTTGTTGCGCGGGCAATTGTACACCATCAAGCGGCAATACGACAAGGGAGCCGCCGCGTTGGACATTGCCCAGCAAATGACTCCTTACGACCCGCAGATTTTCTATTGGCGAGCCAATGCCGTTGCCGGCCAAGGCGATACCACACAAGCTCTTTCGCTGTTGCAAGCCGCCATTAAAAGCCGCCCTGATTATGTGCAGGCCTACAATCAGTTTCTGGAGATTTACACCGGCCTGAAGGATTATCCCACTGCCAAGCAATATGCGTTTGCCGGCTTGAAAATCGATTCGAGCAATATTTACATTAACAACAACCTGGGCAAGTTGTACCGCGATACCCACGAAAGCGACAGTGCCATCTTTTGTTTTCGCCGGTCTCTGCAACGGGATACTTCCCAGCATCCATTGAATTACGAGATTGGTATGATTTACCTCGGAAAGAAGAATTACTGGGCAGCCATTCCGTATTTTGAAAAGTTGACCAACCGACTGACCCGCTACCCAGATGTACCTGATATTCTGGCTGTTTGCTACGATCAGACCGGGCAGGAACGCTATAAGCTTGAATCGTGGCAAGCTACTTTGCAGGCCGACAGTACCGACTGGAAAACACAGCGGTTGTACGGGGCTTTGCTTCAACGGGTTCAATCCAAGCGAAGGCAGGCTGCTATGGATTCGCTGGCGCAACGAAAACAGCAATTCATGAACATCAAGCCTGTTGAAATCAAGCGAAGGTAATCCGATTGAAATCCAGGATGTTCCAATCGGATTACGCCATAGTTATTTCACGGCTACCGCAATCTTTGAATCGGCGGTGCCGTAGTAAAGAAACCAGTGGTCCTTGAAAAAAACCAGGCCTTCCACAAAGGTCACTTTATTCACTTGTCCTTCCAGTTCATACTTTTTTTCAGGTTTAATAAATGATTGATCCAGACGACCAATGATCTTGCTTGGGTCGTTTTTGTCCATCAACACCTGGCCTCCGGCATACATCTCGACACCTTCCTGAGGTTTCGGGCGAAACGAAGCTCCGTTGTAAATCAGTAATATGCCTTTGTCGGTAAGCATGGCCGGCGGACCAGGTTCCACCAGGCCATTGTCAAACAGATTGGTTTGGTCGCGTTTGGGGACTACGGCTTTAGGTTCGCCTTTTTCATCGGCAACATAGGTCCAATCCGTTAAGTTTTCAGAGGTAGCCAGCAGCCCGTTTTCGCCCCAATACATCCAGTATTTGCCGTTGATTTTGGTGGTGACCAGGCGGTTGCCTTCCAATTTGCACACAATCGAACCCGATTTTGACCACATGTCTTTGTATTTGGGATCTTTAAACGCCAAGCCGTGCTTTTTCCATTTGCGCAAATCCTTGGAACTGGCCACGCACAGTCGGGCGGTTTTGCCATCATAAGCGGTGTATGTCATGTAATACGTTCCTGTTGAATCTTCTACCACGCGGGGATCTTCGCAGCCGCCCATCCATTCGTAGCGTTTCATTTCGTCATTCGCTGGGTAGAAAATCGGCTCAGGCAAACGGGTAAAGTGAATGCCATCGGTACTCTCGGCCAAGCCTAAACGAGACGTTCCGTTTACGGCTTTCACGGTGTCTTCGGCCCGGTAAATCATATACACTTTGCCGTCTTTGACCACCGCCGCCGGATTATACACATCGTGTTCTTCCCAATGAATGTCTTTTTTCCAAATGGGACAGCGAAAAGTGGTGTTAGCCTGAGGCAATACAATAGGATTGACGGAGTCAACTTTGGTAAACGGCAGCAAGGCCCAGTCAGGCACCGGTGCCGTTTGTGCAGTATCGGCAGCTTGGGTTGTTTCTGTGTTTTCGGCAGGTTGCCGGCAGCTAAAAGCCAGCAGGTGCAGCCCCAGAATAAAAACTATCAGGGAAGGGTTTTGTCTCATAAAAAGATACTATTTGGAAAAGAAATGGATACTTACAAAAGTAAATTGTACTTTGATAATACAAAGCGTTTTGGATAGAAAAGAAAAAAGCACCTTATTAATCAAAATAAGGTGCTTTAAATAAGGAATAGTCAGTGCTTAAACAAAATACTTCAGGCGAACCACTTCTTTTTCGCTCAGGTAACGCCAGTGGCCGCGGGGTAAGTCTTTCTTGGTCAAACCTGCGTATACAGTGCGGTCCAGTTTCACCACTTTGTAGCCCAGATGCTCAAAAATACGGCGCACAATGCGGTTACGACCCAAATGCAACGCAATGCCAATGAATTTGCGGTCGGGCGATACAATGGCTAGGTCATCCACTTTGGCCAAACCGTCTTCCAGAGTTACGCCATCAATGATGGCCTGGTAATCTTCGGGTGTGATCGGGCGATCAATTTCCACTTCATACAGTTTTTGTACTTCGTTTGACGGATGCGAAAGTTTTTCGGCCAGTTCGCCGTCATTAGTCAGTAACAACAAACCGGTGGTGTTGCGATCCAGGCGACCAACCGGGTAGATGCGTTCCTGACCTGCATTTTTTACCAGTTCCATTACGGTTTTGCGTTCTTCCGGATCTTCGGTAGTGGTAATGAAGTCTTTGGGCTTGTTCAGCAACACATACAGCATTTTCTCACGGTTCAGGGTGCGGTTTCCGTATTTCACTACATCGCCTGGCTTCACTCTGTAGCCCAGTTCATTC
The DNA here is from genome assembly GCA_963520985.1 of uncultured Sphingobacteriales bacterium. Classification (GTDB taxonomy): domain Bacteria; phylum Bacteroidota; class Bacteroidia; order Cytophagales; family 172606-1; genus Xanthocytophaga. The sequence goes on along the minus strand of CAUQTA010000005.1, from coordinate 69,505 downwards.
ATCACATTGCCGTTTACCTTAATCTCGCCTGACTCAATCAATACATCTGCTTCCCGACGCGAACAAATGCCGGCGTTGGCAATGTAACGGTTCAGACGGATTTCATCTTCTTCGTCTTTTTCTACATTCTGTGTTTTGCTTTTGCTGCGGCCTTTGCCTCTTTTCTCGTAACCTTGCAAATTGTATTCAGGCGGAGTTTGAGTCTTGCCGTCAAAGGCAAATGGGCTTTTCTCATCACTGCGTTTGCGGCCGGGTTTGGGTTTTACTTCTTCAAAAGAAATGTCTTTGCTAAAAGGCTTTTTCTTACCGAAGCTTTTGGCGGGTTTATCACCCGACTGGCTGCGTTTGTCAAAGCTATCAGAACGACGTTTGTAGCCACCCTCGTTGTTTTCTGTCGATTCATCGTCACGACGATACGTTTTCTTGAACGGTCTGTCATCGGATGAATAGGTTTTTTCTCTATTGAACGGTTTGTCGGATTTGTAGGGTTTATCCGAGCTGAAAGGCTTATCTCTGTTGAACGGTTTTTCCGAACCGAACGATTTTTCTCCATCTCCGTCGCTGCGTTTGCGGTAGGTGGAAGGACGTTTCTTGAAATCGGACGGTTTGTCGTCGCGTTTGAAGTTGCTTTTGCGGTAAGAGCCGCCTTCCTGTGAGGATTCGTCTTTTCGGAACGATTTCTTGAAAGGCTTGTCCGAATTAAACGGTCTATCGGATTTGAACGGTTTATCCGAATTAAATGGTTTGTCGGATGATTTGTACGACTTGTCAGATTTATAATAAGGTTTGTCTGACCTATCCGATTTGTAGGGTTTATCCGATTTGAAGGATCTTTCTGATTTATAGGTTTTTTCTCTGTTGAACGGTTTGTCGGATTTGTAGGGTTTATCCGAGCTGAAAGGCTTATCTCTGTTGAACGGTTTTTCCGAACCGAACGATTTTTCTCCATCTCCGTCGCTGCGTTTGCGGTAGGTGGAAGGACGTTTCTTGAAATCGGACGGTTTGTCGTCGCGTTTGAAGTTGCTTTTGCGGTAAGAGCCGCCTTCCTGTGAGGATTCGTCTTTTCGGAACGATTTCTTGAAAGGCTTGTCCGAGTTGTAACTACCACCCGTTTTCCGGTCTGAAGCACCGTCTTTGCTGAAACTGCGGCGTTTGTCAAAAGCAGAGCCGGTTTCGCTTTTCTTGCCGAAAGAACGCTTGTTGTCTGAACCAAAACTACGTTTTGCTGCTGGTTTTTTACCAGTGCGTGAAGGGCGACCTTCATCGGAACGGGAATTAGATTCTCCCGATTCGCTGTTTTTTTTTCTCATGATTGAGCTTGCAGTATCACTACTGTATTAAAATGAATGTTTTTTTGAAAAACGAATTTGCAAAGGTACACTATTTCTGTAATAAAATAGGGGAGAGGGAGGTTTTTACTTTTCGGGAGATACTATTGTATTGTGACTAATGGGGTTGTTTTAGCCCAGAGATTTCTCTACCTGTGTTCTTACTTTTCTTTTGCATGCCCAAAAGAGGGTAAAACGAACGTTTTGAGCCAGATTTGTGCGTCAGGAATAACAGAAAAAGACACTTTCTTTGTACGCTTCTCCGCGCAAGGCTAGCCCGCCCCTCGCCAAAGAAAGAGGCTTACGCACCTTCTTTACAGGCTGTTGCTTCGCAATTCGCCTGATTTATTGATTATGAATAACTGAAATCTGTTAAGCCCGATTAGTCGCGGTATTTTGATGAGCCTATATCTCCATAGTAAGCAGGAGGTTTTTCTATTTGCAAAGATACTATTTGGAAGTAAGTTCGTCAGCGTCTCCCGGAGATTCTCTGCCTTGGTTGGTATGATACAAACCAGTTCAATAGGTCATCGGGTACTGACGCAGCAGTTCATCGGGTGAATAGAAACCGGTTTTGTCTCTGGTTACGGCACGTACGGCTTTTACTTGTGCTGGAGAAATTGCGGAAGCCTTATTCCCAAAGGCGTTACGAACGTAGGTAAGCACTGCCGCCAGTTCCTCATCGTTTAGCATTTCTCCAAAGGGAGTCATAGGCACTTGCCCGGCGTACTTCTTGCCTTGTACCTCAAGGGGGCCATGCAATCCGTTGAGCACAATCCGGATCAGTCGGTCGGTGCTGCCGGTTACCCACTGCGTGGCAGCCAGCGGAGGAAAACCCGAAGCAGGCAGTCCCTTTCCGTCGGCCTGGTGACAGGTAGAACAGAACCCCTCACGGGAATAAATGGATTTGCCTTTTAGAAAAACCTGCTGCTCGGCTCCGTTCAGTTCCGTACTGACTTTGGATTCCTTCTTCAAAGCTACCGGCTTTCCATTCAAGTGAGCTACCGCTTCCTGGTGGGCGTACACCATCCATTTGTCCAACGGTTTTGTAGCGGATTGGGCTAGAATCGCTAGCCCCTTTTCCTTATCCAGCCAGGACGCCGCCACAATGGCTTCCAGACGCACCCGGCCATGCGTATCTTTGGCTGCCTGCAAGAGCAAATTGGCCTGATCGGCCACCTGATGGCCATTGTAGCGCAGTACCCTGACCGCCGCCGCTCTTGCATGATAGTCTTTCGCCCCCAGCAACTGGCGCAAGAGCGGCTTATCCACTTGGTTGAGTCCCCAACTCACCCACAGCGCTTCCAGTAGGTGATGTTCATACTTAGGGTCTTTGGAGTCAAGTTTTTGAACCCAGGTCTTTAACTGGGACAGTACTTGCGACGAATTTCGTCCGCGCAGTTCCCGCCGGGTACGGTAGCGGGTACGGTATTCGGGCAGCGTGAGGTTGTCGAGTAATTGGGCAATGCTGGCACCCGCTATATTCGCAGGCTTAACCAATGGCCTTGCCGGGTAGGTGATCCGGTAAATTCGTCCACGAGTATGATCCCGCAATGGATCACGGGCATTGTGCTGCATGTGCCCGATCAGGACATTGTGCCAGTCGGCCAGATACAGCGAACCATCCGGCGCAAATTCCATATCCACCGGTCGGAAATTTTTGTCTTCTGCCTGCACCAGATCCTGTCGGTGTTTGCTCACATACCCGGTGCCATCATCCTGTATCGTATGCTGTTTGGTGCCCAGAAATCCAATGGTATTGTTAATGAGCAAATCGCCCTGCACTTGGTCGGGAAAATGGCGACTGGACACAAATTCGATGCCTGACGTAGGGCGTACTCGGTGGGCGGGTTCAATCAGGTCGTAGGATTTATGCGTGGCCACGCCATACAGCGGCTTGACAGTTGTGGGCATCATCCACCGGACATCCGGGCTGGAGGTCTCGGCAAAGAAGTTTTGTCCCCATTCGTCGAAGGTAATGCCCCAAGGGTTGGGAATGGCTATCTGAGCGGTTCGTTCCAACTGTCGGCGCTGGGGATTATAGCGGTAAAAGCCCCCGTTCGTGGCCCGGACCGGACCGTAGGAAGTTTCCACGTTGGTATGAAGAAAAACACCTTCTCCCATGTAAATGGCACCAGAGGGGTCAGAGGCATAGGCGTGATGGGCGTGATGAGTATCGTGGTCATCGAATCCGCTGAGTAGAATTTCCCTCTGGTCGGCTTTGTCATCGCCGTTGGTGTCGGTAAGCAGCACAAAGTTGGTTCCCTGTGAGAGATACACCCCTTCCGTGGCCAGTTCGAAACTGAGAGGCAAGTGCAGCCCATCGGCAAAAACGGTTTGTTTGTCAGCCCGGTTGTCTCCATCGGTGTCTTCAAGAATGATAATCTTATCGTTGGGCTTTTGATCTCCGGGTTTGTAATGCGGATAACTGGGCATGGTGGCCACCCAGAGCCGTCCCTTGTTGTCAAAGGTAATGTTGGAAGGCTTGGCCAGATCCGGAAACTGCTCTTCCGATGCAAACAGTTCTATCTTATAACCGGATGCGGTTTTAAGTTGTGCCACCGCCTCTTGCCCAGACAGATAACTGACGACACCGTTTGTCGCACTGGATTTGTAATTGGTTTCGACCGGGGGAAGTTTGCTGGTTTTCTGATCGGCATCGGCAACGTCCATGGTTTCGCCCCGGGCTGCACACCAGATGGCCTGATCCCGGATGGCGGTCATTTCCCGGATTTTGGCAATCTCCGCCGGATAATTCTCAGGGCCAAAGGGATTGTAGCGCCGCCCAAAAACATGCACGCCATTGGGAATCTTGAAGTCATTGTGCCACATCCAGTTTTTTTCCATTACTGCCGCACGAACGGCTTCCCGGTATTTTGATGCTTTGATGGTTGCCTTACCAAATACTTCGTCTGCAAGCAGGGGAGCCAGACGGGCATATCCGGTTTCGGTAAGCTGTGAGCCATCAATGGTCAGTAGTTGAGTCGTGTTGTCATACCATTCTCTGGTAGGATCGAAAACGTCTATAAACTGTACCTGGTTGTCGGTTGCCACCTCTTTCATTGCTTGCGTATACAGGGCCAGATTCGCATTTTCCTGTTTACCTGAAGGCAGGTCTGCTGTTGCGGAAAGATCCTCAAAGGCAATGGGAGATACGATAATCAGTTTGGGAGGAGATGTGCCGTTGTAACGTTGCTTGAGAGTATGATCAATAAAAGCTTGTAGTTCAGCCTTGTAGTTTTCAAGCCCTGCCTTTCCGGCAAAGGATTCGTTGTAACCGAAAAAGGCGATGATCACATCGGCCTTCAGGCGGGTGAGCCACTGGTCTTCCGTTTCGAAAAAGCCTTGCGGACCCGCTTTGGACCAGAAATCGGGATCGAGGCTGTCACGGCGCACTCCGTAATGGGGTGCAAACTCAGGATTGAATTTCTCTGCTCCGGCAAATGCCCAGGGAGAGGGTCGGCCTGAATGGGGTCGAAAACTCGGCGTATTGCCTCCATCACACATGTTGCGAATAAAAAGCAGACTGTCCGGGTAGCGTAGGTGCAGTTCGGTCTCGAAATGGCCGTAATTCATCATACGGGAACCCAGGTTGTTGCCAATCAAGACGATGTGATTTTGCTTATGGAGCTGTACCTTGCCAAGTTGCGCGGAGGGACTAACCTGAATAAACCGAAAGGCCATGAGGGCACTCATCAGAAAAACCAGGATGATCAGACTGTTTTGGACAGGCCTTTTTATTGCAGATGCCATTAGCGTTTGGTTAGGGTAGTGCTAAAGTTAATTTATGGCAACACAGATCCTTCCTGTACTATCCTGCAATGGCAACTAAAAAAACAGCTAAAAAGATTGCCAAACTACAGAGACTTGATTGCCTACATGCCGCGGTAAGGGACATTGATCTCGATTTTTCCTTTCCAGGTATCGGGTACGGGCTTGTTAACGGCCCAATGAATCCCATTGATTACCAGTCGCTGAAAGGATTCCACTGCGAAATCCTGAGGGTGCCCCAAGGTAGTGGCAAACACTTTGCCTCCAAAGGAGTTTTTCCAGGTCCAGGCCACTGGGTTATCGGCAAAACCGGGCTTTTCAGAATTGACAGCTTTGCCCATTAGCAGCCATGTGGAACCTTTGGCCGGATAGTCGGGCAGAACCTTGTAGAGCCACGAAGGCACATGAAAAGAAGGTTCAACCCCTTTGAGAATGGGATTGCCCGCTGCTTGGGTAATGACGGAAACATCAGTGGTGCAACCATGGCCACAGTGATTGTGTTTGGCTTTTCCTTCCCAGCCGGGAGGCGCACCCAGAGCAAATTCCCCGAAGGCATTCCATTTTTCCAGCGGATGACCTTGCGGGTAATTGAATGCATGGGTACTGGTACGAAAACCGATTACGGGCTTACCCGATTTCAGATAAGATTCGATATGGCGGATCTGGTCTTCGGGCAGACGCCGCCAGCGGAGAAAAAATACCGCCAAATCGGCTTCTTTGAGAGCTTCCAGTCCGGGAATATTCTCCTCTGCATTCTGGTTGGGATAAGCTAGGAGTACTTTTACCCGCATTCCATAGTTTTTCTCTAACTCCGCTGCAACCAGAGGCATAGTCGTTTCACTGCTGTATTCATGGTCCCCAACTACAAACACCACTAGCGGTTTTTGAGCTTTGCTCTGCGAACGAACCGCTAGGCATACTAGCAGAAAAAGACAAATGAACAGGAAAAGATGTTTTTTCATGGCAGGGCGTTTAGGCGAAAATCAGACACTTGCAGCAAGGTACACTATTATATGAGTGTATCTGACGTAAAAGTTAATGAGTTTACAGAACAATGGCAATTTGTCTGATTATAAATCAGAGCTTGGAGTTGGTAATCTCTGATTTAATCTGGTTAAGTTGCGTTTTCGCCTATTCCTTTCAAAAGCGATTTGGGAAGGAATAGTTTCAAAAATGCTTTTTTGAAAAGAGATTTACTCTATAGTTTAGTCCAATGGGAGAGAGGGGTTTTTGCTTTTTACAATATACTATTTTCCGGCGCGTTGGGATTTGGAAGTTTCCAGTAAAGGTGCCTGACAATGAAAAGATGCCGGTTTTAGATCGAAAAAAGATACTATTTAATCAGACTCTTCAGTCGATACATCCGGAGTCGAAATCTGAGCCGCAATCTCAGGGTTGATCTCGTTTTCGGTAGTGGCAAAATCCTTGGGCAGCGGCAAGTCGCGCAGACTCTGAATGCCAAAGTATTCCATGAACTTGCGACTGGTACCGTATAGCAAGGGGCGGCCTACGGTTTCGGCTTTGCCCGTGATTTCGATCAGTTCTTTATCCAACAGTTTCTGAATGGCATAATCGCAATTTACCCCGCGAATGTGTTCCAGTTCGGTTTTGGTGATGGGCTGCTTGTAGGCAATGATGGCTACCGTTTCCAGAGCCGCCGTCGAAAGCCGTTTCCTGGCAGATTGTTTGAGTAAAATGCCAATGCTGGCCTGATAAGCGGGTTTGGTCAGAAACTGATACCCTTCGGCAATGGGATAAATACCAAACGTGTATTCGTCGGACTGGTATTTGTGAATCAGGTCGTTGATGGCCGCTTCGATGTCTTCCTGAGGGACTTCGGCTTCAAACATTTCGGACAGGCATTGCTGGATGTCTTTGATTTTGATGGCCTGCGGAGAACAGAAAATGAGGGCTTCTATGTGGTTTTGCAGAAAATTCACGGTCATCGGGCAGTTAGTGTGGCGGAAGGCAAAAATACAAAACCCTTTTCTAAAAACAGCAAAAGGTTCTAAGGATTCATAGCAATGGGAGCATTGGCCATGAATCCAGAACCTTTACTAAAAGAATGTATGGAAAGATTAGTTTGATTTACGCAATTTTGCTTCAATCGAATGAAGCGTGTGTGGTACCGCACGCAGACGTTCTTTCGGAATCAGCCTTCCTGTATCAATACACACACCGTAGGTGCCGTTTTTGATCCGAATCATCGCGTTTTCCAGTTGTTGGATAAACTTCTGCTGACGTGCCGCCAGTTGGCTTAGACTTTCACGCTCCAGCGAATCGGCACCATCTTCGAGCAGCTTCGAGCTACCCGTTGTGTTGTCTGTGCCACTATCGTTGCGTTTGCTAAGCTGAACTTTAATGTAATTCAACTCATTGCGGGCTAAGTCAAGTTTTTGTGAAATAATCCCTTCAAACTCTCTTAACTCATCTTCTGAGTAACGCATTTTTTCTTCAGCGTTGTTCATAGGCCGCTCTTGCTTTTTAGGATGAAAGATAATTTTGTAAACTAAATAGGGACGCTTTGTTAAATTTTCCGCGAAAATACAATAATTATGCAAATTTCAAAATAGTTTTTTCTTACAGGCTCGGTGGTTTTACTGATTACTTTTGCGGTTTTCGGTCTGTTTTCTATTTTGATTGATTGCCAGGATTATTTGTATTTGGCCGGATCCTGTAAAACAACCTTCAGATTATTGTCTTTCAATGCTCATTGGATTTTCAAAGGAATTGTTGCATTTTGGCACAAATTCTTACATTGATACCGTTTTCCCTATTCAAGGTAAACAATTACGAAACAGATATTTTTTAGGCACCACTCAGCGGATGAGCTAAGTCATTGATATGGCGATTGATAAGATTTTAGAAAATGTGCTGCGATACATTGAGTCTCGCTTTGAGTTATTCAAACTGGAAGTCGAAGAGTCAGTGTCTACGGCCATGGTCAAGCTCATACAGGGCTTGGTGGTAGGGGTTTTGGGTTCGCTGGTGCTACTGTTTTTGAGCCTGGGACTGGCCAATCTATTGAATGTATGGTTAAAAAGTACATACCTGGGCGATTTTGTTGTGGCGGGCTTTTATTTTTTGCTTATGTTGGGAATGGTTTCTGCGGCTGGCGAGCAAAGATTGCGTGAAAAAATAGAAGAAAACATGAGCCAATTATTTGAAAAACGCAAAAAGGAAACAGGAAAAGCCACGCAAACGCCCGATTCTCCTGATAACGAAATTGCATCATAGGGTTTGAACCCACAAAAGATCGTATTTTTTATATTTCCAGCACATCTCATTCGAACTAATTCCGATCCCACAAAATGAAAAACAACCCAAGTATGGCAGACCGCAAAGCCCAACTCAGCCAAGCTACTGAAAAGTACAAGAAAGCTATTGAAAATCAAGTTGTTGACTTAAGGGCCAATGCCGGTAAAATCGGCAAGAACGCCCTTGTTATTGGTGGTGTGCTGCTGGTGAGTTATGCCGTAGTGCGCCTGCTAGTAGGCAAAGAAAAGACCAAAAAAATAGAGGAACAGGAAAAGCGTTTTTTGCCGGTGGCCGCCGTAAAAAAAGAATCTCGAATTGTAAGTATGATCAAGCAACAGATTGCTCTTTTCTTGTTGGGAATCGCTAAACAACGCATTGCTGAATTTTTGGAAAAGAAAAAACCAGCAAAATAGTATCTTTTCCATTGGGAAAACCCGGTCCTGTTTACTTTGTAACCACATTCCCCCAACGAATACCCGTCAGGGGATGTGGTGTTGGCGGGTAGCGGTTTGCTAAGAACAGCACTGCGTTTTACAACTTCTTATTTGACATCTTTCACGCAGCGAAATCCGGTGTGTTCCAACCCGGTATCCGGACTGCTTTTCATGCGGCGAGCCACCCGGTAGCCGCTACAATAGCTATCATTGCACAAAAAACTTCCGCCTCGTAAACTGCGTTTGGGTGTATAGGCCTCGTCCGGATCAAAACTTTTGCCGGGACCTTTGGGGTCCAGGGTGACTTTGCCCGCTAACATCTTGTAATAATTTGCATCGTACCAGTCGCTGCACCATTCCCATACGTTGCCGGCCATGTCATACAGGCCATAGGCATTGGGTGGGAAACTTTTGACTGGGGCACTCTTGATAAACCCGTCTTTTTGTTCGTTATAATAAGGAAACTTACCTTCCCAACTGTTGGTTTTAGGCGAGCCGCTGTTGACATGTTCGTTCCCCCAACTGTAAATCTGATTGGAGAGCCCCGCACGAGCGGCAAATTCCCATTCGGCTTCGGTGGGAAGCCGTTTGCCTGCCCATTTGCAATACGCCATTGCATCGTCCCAGCTTACGTGCACCACCGGATAGTTGTCTTTGCCGTCAATGCTGCTTTCCGCACCTTGCGGATGCTTCCAACTGGCTCCGCTTATCCAGTTCCACCATTGCGAATAATCGCTCAGATTTACCGCATGATTGGTTTGTTTGAAAACCAATGACGCCGCAACCAGCAAACTATCGGGTGGTTTGGGCGTATTAGGCGGCAATGATTTCTTCAACTCTTCCCAGTCAGGCTTGCGTTCTGCGGTGGTAATGTAGCCTGTAGCTTCTACAAATTTCCGAAACTGCGCGTTAGTCACTTCGGTAACGTCTATGTAAAATGGCTTTACAGTAACTTTGTGTTTGGGGTATTCATCAGCAGATGCCTGATTGTTATCGCCTCCCATGTCAAAGGTCCCACCAGTCAGGCGCACCATACCGGCAACCGACGTGTCGCCCGAAGGCTGAATCGTAGTTGTATCGTGGATGGCAAAGCGTTGAGGTACCTGCATGCACGAAGCTATGGAATCGGCCTTGGCCGTGCTTTCTTGTTTGAGTGGTTGAGTGCACGAAATCAATCCTGTGGCAATGAACAGGATTGCTAAATGGATTTTTGACATATACTTGCGGGTAGCTATTCGATTCTGGTGCTCGGAACAAATTCAAAAATACACGCATTTTCGCTAATGCGCATTCATACATTCGATAAATGTAACCCTCCGCTAATTAGTTCAAGTTATGGGTGATAGTGTTTCTAAAACATTGTCATTATTCCTTTTTTTACCAGGACTTAACTTTTACTTGTCCCGGCATGGGGGAAAATCTGAATGCTAACAGCCAATCGCTATTTACTAAAAATAGTATGTTTTGAAAGTGCAAAACCTGCCTGTTTGAATCATTGAGAACTATTGCCGAGGATAAACTCTCAAAACTATCAGAGATGAAGCAAAAGCCGCTAGGGAGCGAAATTTTTTGCAAGGACAAATACACCAAACAGCGTGGAAATAACAACGGAAATACCGCCAACTCCAAAAATAGTTTGACGAATCAAGAAGTTAAAGATACTTTTGTGCGTCTGTTAAGGCTTAGCAAGAAGAAGAGTGGAGGTTTTGCCAGCAAAAAAGATACTATTTCGGGCAAGGCTTACGCAGAGATTCAACGCAGATTGTGCGCAGTACTTGACGAAAAATTTGTACTTTCGCTGGAGTAAACGTTTGATGATTGGATTTGATTTCGTGAAAATTAGTCAAATCAGGCTTTTACCATTGATAATCATTTTTCATTGCCATCGCGAAATTCATAACCCAATCGGCAATAGAGCAACTTCGGAACCATGACACCGCGTGTACTTGATATTTTGCACCAGAACCGGAAAACCGGGAAGAAAGCGTTTGCTGTATTGATCGATCCTGACAAAACGGACCAGCACCAGTGCCAGCAACTGATTCAGCAGGCGGTAGAGCATCAGGTTGATTTTTTCTTTGTGGGCGGCAGCCTGATTGTGGGCAATGAAATGAGCCTGCTTGTGCGTACCATCAAAGAACAGTGTTCCATTCCGGTGGTGTTGTTTCCGGGGAGCAACCTGCACATTGAGCCTTCTGCCGATGCCATTCTGTTTTTGTCCCTGATTTCGGGCCGCAATCCGGATTTCCTCATTGGGCAACATGTCATTGCCGCACCCATTCTGAAGCGAAGTCAATTGGAAATTTTGCCTACCGGATACATGCTTATCGATAGCGGCAAACAAACCACCGTTTCATACATCAGCAATACCATGCCCATTCCCTACGACAAACCCGATGTAGCGGCTTGCACGGCCATGGCCGGCGAAATGCTGGGAATGAAACTAATCTACCTGGATTCGGGTAGCGGGGCGCAAAAACCGGCTTCGGCTCGGATGGTGTCTGCCGTGTGCCGGGCGGTAGATACGCCGGTGATTGTGGGTGGCGGCATTACGTCATCGCTTCAGGCTGATGAGATATTTCGCGCCGGGGCCGATTTGATTGTAGTTGGTAACGGCATTGAGAAAAACCCCAATCTGCTGGCAGAAATCAGTGAACAGGTACACTTGCTGAACGAAAAAGCTGTTTTTTGACGAACTGCGTAATTACGTGGTAATACCCTGATAGACAGCAAGCTGTTTGATGGGAATGATAAAAACAAGAATCCTCTACGCGAAAATGCATAGAGGATTCTTGTTTTGAAATAGTATGTTTTAAAAACGCAAAACCTGCCTATGCCGAATTACGGGCGGCATTGATGATGCCAAACATGGCCCGGATAATCAGTTTGCTATATGCTTCCGCCTGTTCGGTGGGCAAGTTGGTATCCGAATTGAGTTTTTGCAAGGCATATTGCTGAATGGTAATTAACGGCAACACAATGCGTTCCCGAATCTGAATGGATTGACGCGTTACCGGATTGCCTTCCAGCAGCGTTTTGTTTTGAGAAACCTCCAGCAATAACTTTTGTGTACGTTCAAACTCTTCATACATTTTGTGCCACAGTTCGCCATACACCGGGTCTTGCGCCATGTATTTGGTCAGAGCGTAGTTTGATTTGGACAACGACTGCATCGAATTTTCGACCAACGTCCGGAAGAACAGCGAATGATGGTAGAGCTTTTGAATTTCTTCGCCCTTTCCTTGCTTCTGCAGTTGTTCTATGGCCGAGCCAAACCCATAAAAACCCGGTACGTTTTGCTTCATCTGCGCCCACGAACCCACAAACGGTATGGCACGCAAGTCTTCAAAACGCAACGCGTCACCCTGGCCCCGCTTGGTCGGGCGGCTACCGATGTTGGTTTGTCCGTAAAACCGCAACGGTGTCATTTTATCCAGATACGGAACAAACGTAGGATGATTTTTCAGTTCCAGATACGACTGATACGACAATTCGGCCATTTCTTCCAGCAAGGCTTTTTCCGAATCGGTCAGCTCCTGTTCGTTGCCCTGGAAGAGGTAATTTTCCAGTCCGGCAGTAAACAAACGGCCCAGGTTATACATCGCTGTCGATACCGTACCATAATTGGAACTAATGGTCTGTCCCTGAATGGTCAGCTGAATCTCTTTGTCTTCAATGTTTTTGCCCAGCGATGCATAGAATGCGTGATTGTTTCCGCCGCCGCGTCCTGGAGGGCCTCCACGACCATCAAAGAACGTCACTTTGATGCCATATTCCCGCGACAAACGAGTAAGCTCTTGCTTGGCCTGGTAAATAGACCAGTTAGCCCGCAGATAACCTCCGTCCTTGGTGCCATCCGAGAAGCCTACCATGATCGTTTGGTGATTGCCCCGATTGGTCAAGTGTTGACGGTAAAACGGATGTTTGTATAGAAACTCCATGATGCCGGGTGCATTGGCAAGGTCGCCCACGGTTTCAAAGAGAGGCACAATGTCAACCGGTAGTACATCGGTGCGGTAAATATGCTTCACCAGCGACAGCACTTCAATTACATTCAGAGCTGAGTTACAGTTGCTTATCACATACCGATGGCAACCCGCTTCGCCATTCTGCTCCTGTATTTGCTTGATGGTTTCAATCGAACCAATGATGTCTTTGCTGGTTTCGTCTTGCACATCCGAAACCTTCGGTTCAATCTGCAACGAAAGTAAAAAGTCAATCTTTTTAGCCTCATCCCATGCCTGATAGTCCTTTACAAAAAAGACCGGAACCTGCTTTTCCAGCCGAGCCAGAATTTCATTCCAAACCAAGGCATGTTTGCGACTATCCTGGCGCACGTCCAGGCTGGCAAAATAGAAGCCAAACAAACGTACTTTAAAAATGAATTCGTCCAGCAAATCAAGGAACAATCCGTCGTGTTGGTTTATCAAAATCTCCCGCGCAGCCGACAAGTCAGCCAACAATTCGTCGGCACTTTCGTATTTTTCTTCCGATGGGTAATAAATCGTATTGTTAATCTTTTCTTCGGCATCGGCAATGTATTTTTCAACGCCGTTGAAGGTAAATCGACGCTTTAACAACCGAAGATCGCGGTAATAACAGCGCAAAATGGTGCGCCGAAGGTGTTGCGACACCTTCATGGTGATTTCGGGGGTGACAAACGGATTGCCGTCTCGGTCTCCACCCGGCCAGAAACCCAGGCGAATGAGTTGGGTATGAGGCCATTCGTATACGTTGCTGCGTAAGCCGCGAATGAGTTTGAGCAAAATACGCGGAATGGCGTAATAAAATATGCTTTCCAGAAACCAACTCAGGCTTACCGCCTCGTCATAAGGAGTAGGCTTGGTTTGGTTGATGAATCCGGTTTTTCCAAGCTGAAGCAACAGGCTGTTGATTTCGCCAAAATCGTTGTTGCGAATGGCCCGTTCCAGTTCATTGATAATGGTTAGTACTTTGCCTGGATAGAATTGGGTAGGGTGGGCGGTCAGTACAATCCGTACGCAATAATCCGACAGTTTCTCAATAAGCTTTTCGCGCATTCCGGGGCTGTCCAGTCGGTTAATCAGGTGCATGATCGAGCCTTTTCCATCCCGTTCGTGGGTTTGGTCAAAGGCGGCATCTTCTACCGAATCAAACAAAACTACCTGTCGCTCAATGTATTGGATAAAGTTAAATAGTAAGTCTATTTGTTCTTGCTCTGACGACCCTTCCAGAAATTCATTGAAAAAATGTTCAATAATTTGTTTGGGACTCCATCCTTTTTCCAAGCCGTCTTCACTTTGTTGGTTAAGTAACGGAAGCAGTGTGCCGGTGCGAAAAATATGCCGGAAAGGCAAGCTTAAGAACAGACTGTTGAAAATATTGTATTTGGTAACTACGGTGTTTTGATACTGATCTGTCATGGGTTGTAGGCAGCAAGTAAAATTATGTGTGGCACGCAGAGCTACACGGAAAAATTTTGTTCTGTACAAAAATAAAGGTTGAGAGTAATATTACTACCATTTATCTGAAATAAAAAAGCCCGGACAGTTTTGTCCGGGCTAATTTTTAAAAGGCAGGTTTTATCTTTTCAATAGATACTATTTCAATTATAGGAGGAATCCGCTCCGTATCAGATGTTCATCAGTGTTTCACGACGACGCATCTTACCGGCTGGAATACCAAACATCATCTTGAAACGGCGGCAGAAATAAGCGGTATCCTTGTAACCGACTTCGTGACCGATTTCGCGAATGCTTTTCTTGGTGGTGCGCAGCAGCTTCACGGCTTGCTCCATGCGTTGGTATTCAATGTAATCCTGCGGATTAATGCCGGTAAGCATTTTAAAGTATTGACCCACATAGTCTTCCGAAACGTTGGCGACATTGGCCAGCACTTTATTGGACAGATCGCCACCCAGATTTATTTTAATGAAATTGAATATGTCGATCAGGCGAGGATCTTTGAAATACGTACTGTTGGTTGCCAGTTTCTCTACAAACATGCGGTTTTTCAAAATGTACCGCACAATTTCCACCACAATCTCATCCGTCTTTAGCTGCGTAACGCGTTCTTTGCCAGGCAAATCCTGTAACTGTTCGGCAACCAGCTCATGAATGATGTGCGTCAGCTCCGGAACATCGGAGATGATGAACGGAGGGATGTCCAGCGAAGCAAAGAAGTTTACCGAATCAAACACTTTGGCTTCAAAGCTAACCTGCGAAAAAGAATCCGTTAAAGCTCCTATGCGACTAATGTCACGGTTGGCGGCAAAATACTTTTCTTTATTACTTACAAATTCTTCGTTGGTAATGGTCGTAGGATTATTGCCATAGGTAATGCTTAATAATTTTCCCCCCGGAATGAACAAAATGTCTCCTTCACTCACTTTTGTCTGTTCGCCACCGTACGAAAGCGTGCCCTGATGGAGTAAAAGAATCGTATTTTCTACGTCATAATAGTTTTTGACATGGATGGGTTGCAACAATTTAATGTTTTTGGCTTTTAAAAACTTGATGCCAAGCGATTCAATTATTTTGTTATAGTCTTCCATACTGAGCGGCTTTTGTTAGAAAAAATATGGCTATATTGATAGTGAGTTAAACGATAACAAAATAATATGCAAAAAAAGTCCAAAACCCGCCAATGCTAAATCTTGCACAATTCTACGAAAATAAACTTTAAAAAACCAAAAAATGATATAAAAATTGACTAAAAAGAAGGAGGTATTGCGATTTGCCTACTTTAGAATATCCCGTGCGATTACAATTTTCTGTATTTCGGAGGTTCCTTCGTAAATCTGCGTGATTTTGGCATCCCGCATGAGCCGTTCTACGTGGTATTCCTTGACATATCCGTATCCGCCGTGAACCTGTACGGCTTCTACGGTCACATCCATTGCCACTTGGGAGGCAAACAGCTTAGCCATCGAGGCTGCCCGTGCAAAATCGGCGTGCTGGTCTTTGAGATAAGCCGCTTTCAGGCAAAGCAAGCGGGCGGCTTCAATCTGTGTTGCCATGTCGGCCAGTTTGAACTGAATCGCCTGGTGGTCGGCAATCGGTTTGCCGAAGGCCTGGCGTTGTTTGGCATAATCCACGGCCAGTTCATAAGCGCCAGACGCAATGCCCAATGCTTGGGAAGCAATGCCAATGCGGCCACCGCTTAAGGTCTGCATGGCAAACTTGAAACCGAAGCCGTCTTCCCCGATGCGGTTTGCCTTCGGAACTTTCACATCGGTAAACATGAGCGAATGGGTGTCTGAACCGCGAATGCCCAGTTTGTTTTCTTTTTTGCCCACTTCAAAGCCAGGCATGTCCCGTTCCACAATCAAGGCATTGATTCCCCGGTGTCCTTTTTCGGGGTAGGTTTGGGCTATAACCAGGTACACGGAAGCCGAACTGCCATTGGTAATCCAGTTTTTGGTGCCGTTGAGCAAGTAGTAGTCGCCCATGTCAATGGCTGTGGTACGTTGAGAAGTCGCATCCGAACCGGCTTCGGGTTCGGAAAGGCAAAACGCACCAATAATTTCGCCGGTTGCCAGGCGGGTCAAGTATTTTTGTTTTTGTTCTTCTGTTCCAAAATTTTCCAATCCCCAGCAAACCAGCGAGTTGTTAACCGACATGCACACCGATGCCGAGGCATCTATCTTCGAAATTTCCTCCATGGCTAGCACATAGCTGATCGTATCCATGCCGCCGCCATTGTATTTTTCACTCACCATCATACCCATAAAGCCCAGTTCGCCCATTTTGCGTACTTGTTCCTTTGGAAAGGTCTGATGCTCATCGCGATCAATGACTCCAGGCAATAATTCGGTGCGAGCAAAATCGCGGGCGGCAGCTTGTACTGCCAGGTGTTCTTCGGATAATTGAAAACTGAGGGGGGAATTGACAAGGGTATGCTCCATATACGGGTTGATTTTCAATGAATTGTATTTTGCTAGAACAAGTGCAAACTCAGTATGGGTTCTATACAAGGTATGATTGTATGAAACAAGGAATTGCTCTTTGTTCGTGTGATGAAATTTTCTAATTATAGGTTGCTTATCTGGTTGATTCTAAAGCTATTCAAGATAACACTATTGGGAAAGTGCAATATCGTGAAGATGTAGTGCTAAATTTAAAGCATATTTTTAACAATCCAAATAAAAAGTAGAAATAGTATATTTCCGTTTTTCTATTTAGAAGCATTTGGAAGAAATGAGGGAAATAGTATCTTTCTAGAAGACAAAACCCAGGGCCAGGCCAACCAGAATAATAATAGGAGGGGGGATTTTGGTAAAATTAAGTACCAGAAAGGTACTGAGCACAATGCCCATCGCCAGCAGATTGGGTGTCAGTGGCATAAACATCTGAATGGCGGCCGAAGCAATCAACCCGATGACGGCGGCATTGATGCCTTCCAGCGAAGCCCGCACCACGCGGTATTGCTTCAATTGGTTCCAAAAGCGATAAACGAAGAATATCAGGAAGGTACCGGGCAGGAAAATGCCTGCCGAGGCCGCAATGCTGCCCAAAAACTGCCCTATGATGCCATAATCGCGCATGGCCAAGGTGCCAATGAAAGCGGTAAATGCAAAAACAGGCCCCGGAACGGTTTGCGCAATGGCATAGCCCGACAAAAATTCTTCCTGACTCAGGTATTGCTTCTTCTTAAATAAGACAAATTCGGTAAACATCAGGGGAATTAACACCTGGCCTCCGCCGAAAATCAGGCTTCCGTTTCGGTAAAAATTCTCAAATAGCCGAACGGGAAGCCAACGTGTGATGCCACCAATGGCCGCTGCCACTACCAAAACACCCAGCCACAGGAAAAAATTGGCCCACTGAACGCGCAGCGGTTCTTTGTGAATCTGCCGCTCCAGTTTATTGAACTGAATGGCCGTGGCTACACCCCCTACCAACAACACAACCGGTGGAACAAAGGGTGATTGAAACAAAAGGCCTGCAGCGGCGGCCAGGCCCGCAATGCCCACCCGCATGGTGTTGGTCATTACTTTTTTGCCCATCTGAAAACCGCCATAGATCATGAATCCTACGGCCATGGGCTGAATAAACCGGGTAAACTCCAGCGAAATCTTATGGTCATGCAGGTAATTGATACCCAGGGCTGCGGCCGTCATGATGGAAACTGCCGGGGTGATCCAGACCAGCAGGCTCAGGTATGCCAGGTTGGGGCCGCCTACTTTGAAGGCAATGGCCGTCAGGGTTTGGGTGGAGGAAGGCCCTGGCAGAATCGAACACAAGGCGTTGAGTTCCAGTAGTTCTGCTTCGGTGACATAGCCCCGTTTCTTTACCAGCCGGTCAAAATACAGCGCCAGATGAGCCTGCGGGCCTCCCAGGGCGGTAAGAGCCAGAATCAATACATCCTTCAGAAAAATAAAATACCGTATCCGCCTGACTTTCTCATGCGGAGGAGGGGTGTATTTGACCAAAGGACGAAAATCAATCATTCATAAATGGTTTATTCTTGTAGCAAGAGGGCTTTGAAACAATGGAAAAAATAGTATCTTTTCAAAAGACAAAACCCCGGTCGTTTTCTTGCAAAACCCATTTTTCAGTCAGTCTAGCTTTTTTTTAACCCCAGTTCAATCAAACGTTCATTCAGAAACTCGCCTGCCGTCATATCGGAATACATTTTCGGGTGTGTTTCATCAATACACGATTCGAGGCAGGTTAAGTTCATTTCGGAGCGGGGATGCATGAAAAAGGGCATCGAAAACCGCGAAGTAGTCATTTTTTCTCTGGGCGGATTGACTACCCGGTGTATGGTTGACTTGAGTTTGTTGTTGGTCAGGCGGTCCATCATGTCGCCTACGTTGACAACGAGCTGGTCGGGCAGCGCCGTAATGGCAATCCACTGGCCGTCACGGCGCAGTACCTGCAAGCCTTCGGCGCTGGCTCCCATCAGCAAGGTAATCAGGTTGATATCGCCGTGAGCCGCGGCGCGTACTGCATCGGCGGGCACTTCGTCGGGATTTTCAATCGGAAAATAATGGATGGAACGCAAAATGCTGTTTCCGTTTTTTACTTTATCGTCAAAATAATGCTCGTCGAGGCCCAGGTACAAGGCAATGGCCTGCAGCATGGCAACACCGGTCCGTTCCAGTTGCTTATAAACCGTCAGGCCGATCTGGCGCATTTCGGGATATTCGTCCGGAAACACATTGTCGGGATATTCGTCTTTAACCGGATCATTGTCGGTCACATCCTGCCCAATGTGGTAAAATTCTTTCAAATCGGGTGTTTTAAAACCTTTAGCTGTTTCCTTGCCTTTTCCAATGTAGCCCCGCTGGCCGTGTAATTCGGGAAATTCGTATTTTTTCTTGAGCGATTCGGGTGAAGAGAAAAATTTCTGAAAGATGTCGTACAGTTTTTGTGAGAGTTCTTCGGTCAGGTAATGATTGCGGATGGCTACAAAACCAATGTTATTGTAAGCAACCCCCAAATCGGCAACGAATTTGGCTTTGCGTGCCGGATCGCCGGAGGTGAAATCGGCCAGGTCCAGGGACGGAATTTCAGAATAAAGGATTTCGTTCATTCGATTGGATGAAATTTAGATATAGGCGTTTTGTTGATGCAGCACAAAAGCCGGTTTTGCCTCTGGCTCAGGTAGTATTTTCCGCAAAGTAACAAAGTTTTATAAACGAAAGAATGATTTATCGCAGGAAATACAATAGATTTGGCAATGTCTTTGGTCAGATTTTAGCGTTGCACGGACTGCCTTCTGCTCAGACAAAGCTAAACCATTTGCGCATTAACTCGGTTACCGATAAAGTACCAATTCGAACTTTTCACGCAATACAAACAACACAACCCTATGAACAGACGTATTTTTCTTTCCAGTTCGGCTTTGCTTGGCTTGGCCGGGATGCTAATGCCTAACAAACTTTTTGCCGCTCCCAACGAAGTATTCACCTTGCCTCCTTTGCCGTATGCATTTGATGCCCTGGAGCCACACATTGATAAAATGACCATGGAAATCCACCACGACCGGCATCACAAAGGCTATGTGGATAATTTGAATAAAGCCATCACTGGCACCCCACTGGAGAAAACGAGCCTGGCCGATATAATGGCTACTGTCAGCAAACATCCGGTTGCTGTGCGTAACAATGCCGGCGGGCATTACAATCACTCCATGTTCTGGACCATCATGGCGGCCCCCAACACCAACAAACCGTCGACCGAACTGGCATCTGCTATTGATAAGAAATTCGGCAGTTTCGATAAGTTCAAGGAAGAGTTCAACAAGGCGGCTACAACCCGTTTTGGTTCAGGCTGGGCTTGGCTCATTGTCAATGCCAAAGGGGAACTGGCGGTTACATCTACGCCCAATCAGGACAATCCGCTGATGGATGTGGTCCCAGAAGCCGAAAGAGGCTATCCGGTGATGGGCATTGACGTCTGGGAACACGCTTACTACCTCAAATATCAAAACAAACGTGCCGATTACATCAACGGCTGGTGGAATGTGCTGAACTGGAATGCCATTAATCAACGCTTTACCGAAGGCATGAAAGCAAAGAAGAAATAACCAACCTGATATTTAAATACAAGAACCTGCCTTGTAAGCAGGTTTTTGTGTTTTACAGCATACTATTTTTGCAAATAGGCTGTACCCGGTTTTACCGGTTTTCAATTTCCTGCTCCAGTTCAGTATACCAGGCCTCGCCGTATTTCCGGATCAAGGCGTTCTTAAGAAACTTGTATACAGGCACTTTGAGTTTTTCGCCCAATTGGCAGGCGGCATCACAAATTTCCCAGCGATGGTAGTTCAGGGCATCCCATTGGTCGTATTTGGTAATACGTATAGGGTAGAGGTGGCAGGAAATAGGCTTGGGATAGTCGATTTTTCCTTCCAGGTAAGCCTGTTCAATGCCGCATTTCAGCACTCCCTGCGCATCGTAGATGGCGTAGGCACATTCGCGGTTGCCAATGGTAGGAGTGGAGTAATCCCCTTCAAAATCCTTGATCCATTTTCCTTGCCGGGCAATGGCTTGGCGACCTTCTTCGCTGAGGTAGGGAGCAATGACGGGATAAAACTTTTCCAGAATACCCAGTTCGTCTTCGTCCAAAGGAGCTCCCAAATCGCCCTCGATGCAGCAGGCACCTTTGCATTTTTCCAAATCGCACACGAATTGCTTTTCGGCAACATCGTCACTCAAATAGGCGTTTCCAACAATGATCATGAATCTGTAAAGTACTTGTAACTACTTGTTTTGTAAAGACTTATTGGTGTTTTGTTAAAGTAACTTCCGCATAAGGAAGTTGGTAAATGTCATCTCCTTGTATTGTTTTTGCTGAGAGTGACTCATCCGATAACCCATTTTTTCGAAGAATGGTTTGGCGGTAATACTCGCTTCTGTCCATATGGCCGACAAATCCCAGGAATGAGCTTGGTCTTCGAGTTTTGATGTCAGCCTGGAGGCAACACCCTGCCGTTGGAAATCCTTGTGTACATACAACAGATCCAGGTAACCCGTTTCTGCCAAAGACGCCATGCCCGTTAATGCCTGATCGGAAGACTCGGCTACCAAGAAAAACTGGTTTTGTATTCGTTTTTGCCAGGTTTCCATGTGGTCATATTCCGAAACCCAGACCGCAATTTGTTCGGATGTATAGTGTGCCGATGCAATGGCTTCTATGCTTTCTTTGAAAAGCAAACCTATCTGTCTACAATCACTCGGTTGGGCCAGCCGGATATTCATTTGACAAAAGTACGGAACATTTGTGAGGAAAATAGTATCTGTCCAAAAGCAAAAACCTCCTTATTGGCAAAAGAAGGTTTATAGTTTATAAAAGATACTATTTTTAATTCCTCATTGGGCCATGGAGAAAGTGGTTTTGGGCGATGACGAGTTATCGGCGGCTACAGAGACCGGAGCCAGCAGCTTGTTGTTCTGCATGTTAAGCGGGCAGGTCAGTTGCATTTCTTTTTTCCAGATCAACTCCTTGGGTTGTACATCCAGTGGCATTTCAATGGCTAGAGCATAAGCACGGTGTTCGGTGCGTGCCGGGGCAGAGCCTTGCAACAGGTAATACATTTTGGCGTTTTGTTCGTTGATCCCTTTCTTCTGTGCCATGGCAATTTCAATTAGAGAAGGGACACTGTAGCAGGCATATTCCTTGTTATCGGTCCCTAGAATGCGGGCATAGAGCGGAGTGGTATTTTCCAGTTGGGCGTTCAATTCGTAATTGTTCGCATTGCGGCGCGAAATTTCGAAGAGCAACACCCGGTGATTGGGTTTGGGTTTAAAGCTTTGTTCGGTACCGACGCACTTGTCACACGGGGCCAGAAATATTTCCATCATCCGGTGTACTTTGATGGTCATTTTGCCGGTGTTGATCTTGCCAAGTAAAATTTCCTCCTGCGGGGCAGAAACGACAGCAGACTCAGGTGCGGCCGGTTTTTTTACGGTTTTCTTAACAGGCTTTTTTACAGCTGTTTTTTTGGTTTGAGCGGAAACTTCCCAGAAAAGTACACTACTGAAGAGTACAATGAAGAGGGTACAGGTTTTCATAGAGCTAACCGTCGCAACGGCGCGTAAATTAAGTGAAACAGATAACCAATGTAAGGGAAGTAAATGGCGTCGGCAATGGAAAATGCACTTAGAACTAACTTCGCTCAGAATGTTTGTTACTTTGTATTCACGTGCACCTGTAAAAATGAAAAAGGAACGAAGTTTACGTGTTTCGTTCCTTTTTACCAAGTTTTTTTGTAGTTATTTTACTCAACGGTTACTGATTTGGCCAGGTTTCGGGGTTGGTCTACGTTACAGCCCCTCATCACCGCAATGTAATACGACAAGAGCTGCAACGGAATCACCGACAGCAATGGCATCAACGCTTCATGAGTAGGCGGAATTTCAATAACAAATTCGGCCATTTGAGAAATCAGCTCGTCGTTTTCAGTCACTACGGCAATCACTCGGCCTTTGCGGGCCCGTACTTCTTGTATGTTGGACACAACTTTTTCGTAACTGCTGTCTTTGGTCGCGATGAATACCACGGGCATTTCTTCATCAATCAACGCAATGGGGCCATGCTTCATTTCGGCCGCCGGGTAGCCTTCGGCGTGGATATACGAAATTTCTTTCAATTTCAGCGCCCCTTCCAAGGCTACCGGGAAATTGTAGCCCCGACCCAGAAACAGGAAGTTACGGGCATCTTTGAACACATCACTGATGTACTCGATTTGTTTGTGATTGCTCAAAATGGTTTCGATCTTGTCTGGTATGGTTTCCAGTTCGACCAGGAGTTTTCGGTACTCAGTTTCCGAAATGGTGCCTTTGGCTTTGGCCAGAATAACGCCCATCATCGTCAGTACCACCACTTGTGCGGTAAAAGCCTTGGTACTGGCTACACCAATTTCGGGGCCGGCATGGGTGTAGGCTCCGGCATGAGTAGCCCTTGGAATGGATGACCCAACCACGTTACAAACCCCGAAAATAATAGCTCCTTTGGATTTGGCAAGTTCAATGGCGGCCAAAGTATCGGCCGTTTCGCCTGACTGAGAGATGGCAATGACCACATCGCCCTCATTGATCACCGGATTGCGGTATCGAAACTCAGATGCGTATTCGACTTCAACCGGAACACGGGCAAATTCTTCAAAAATATATTCGGCCACCAAGCCGGCATGCCATGAGGTGCCGCAACCCACAATGATGATCCGGCGGGCATGAATCATTTTGTTTAGGTACTCGCGCAGACCCCCCAGCAGCAAATGACCCGTATCGGCATTGACACGGCCCCGCAAGCTATCGTGAACCGAACGGGGTTGTTCAAAAATCTCTTTCAACATGAAATGCTCATAGCCCCCTTTTTCAATGGATTCCAGTTCCATTTCCAGGGTGTGCACATACGGCGCAATAGCCACATCTTCAATGGTTTTAATGGTGAGCCCATCCCGAGAGATTACGGCAATTTCATAGTCGTCAAGGTAAACGACATCGTTGGTATACTCGATAATGGGCGTTGCGTCTGAAGCCAGAAAATATTCGTTTTCGCCTACCCCTATGACCATCGGGCTGCCTTTGCGGGCGGCAAAAAGCGTATCGGGATGGTCTTTGGACATGATGACGATGGCATAGGCGCCAACCACTTCTTTCAACGCCAGGCGGATGGCTTCTTCCAGCGAACAATGCGTCTGATCCTGTACGTGTTCGATAAAGTGGATGAAAACCTCCGAATCGGTCTGGCTCTGGAAGGAATGGCCGTAGTTGATGAGTTCTTGCTTGAGAGCGGCATAATTTTCAATGATGCCATTGTGAATCATGACCAACCGTTTGCTGAACGAATAGTGAGGGTGGGCGTTGACGTCGTTCGGCTCGCCGTGCGTAGCCCAGCGGGTGTGACCAATGCCAATGGTGGCTTCCAGGTCAATCTCTTTCAGAAACTCTTCCAGCTCGCTCACCTTGCCTTTTTTCTTGTAGACATTCAGGCCCTGGTTGTTTAATAGGGAAATACCCGCGCTGTCATAACCACGGTATTCCAAACGTTTTAATCCTTTGATCAGGATAGGATAAGCCTGCCGATAGCCGGTATAAGCTACAATTCCACACATAAAGTTAAATTTTAAGGTACAGAGAATAATGGGTTTTACTAGGCAGCTTTCGCCTGTTGCGGAAAGACTGGCTACCAGATGGCAAATATCCGCAAGTATTTGGTTCCGGCCAAATTCTTATAGGGTCTCTACGTGAACAGAGTCGCTAAGGTTAATGAAAAGTTGATAGCAACCCGAAACAAAGGCCATTAAAAGAAAAGCCCACCAATAATTACATTGGTGGGCTGGCAAATAAGAGTTACGCAGTTAGTTGGCGTTTACATAGGTGTAGTAAACGACTAACTTCATTGGCTTTACCACGTTCTGAGGGCTGCCTAGTACCAATCCTCTTACTCCTACTTCATTGGGACCAAAAGGAGAGCCACTGGCCGGAGTGCCACTTGGTACAGCTAATATCAGTCCTTTATCCGGAAGCTGCTGATCGGCAGGCAGTTGTCGGTTCAGAACCAGACGCTGCAGGTAATCGGTAATGTTAAGAATGTATTTTCCATCGCTACGCAGCTGTCCATTTTCGCCTATGGTGCTATTGATACCTTCCAGGATAGAGGCAAGCGGATTGTAGAAATACAAGGTGCGAGAAGATGAGGCAGCACTGATAACAGGTATTTTACCTTCCTTGGTTACTTCATACAATCCCAATTGGGCCGGTAATGGTTGTGAAAATGAAAATGGGCTGCCTGTGATAGGCTCAATGATCAGTTTAGCATCATTGATAACAATATTGCGATTCTGTCCAAGTCTGGAAAAATACGGAATCTGAATTTTGGTCTTCAGGCCGGTACCTGATTGCACATAGGTTTGTTCATTAAGTGCAGCAGAAGGCAGTTCATCATACATCTTCTGCAAGCTGCCCATGGGTGTGCCACTCCGGTCGTTTTTCACCTGATTGAACAGGGTGGTAACCCCCGCAGTAAACAGGTTTTGTACTGAGAACAAAATGGAATACCGGGTGGTGTCTGTACCATTGCGGAAATAGACCACCACACTCGAAGTTGGATTGCCACTGGCATCTGTGGTGCGGAAAGAAGAAATGCCGCTGCTGGTACCTTCGGTGCCCAAAGAAAACCCTTTGAAATATTTGACAAAATCAGTGGAAGTAAGAGTCGTTTTGTACGCTTGCAGCAATGCCTCGCCTACAGCTACGTTTACATTCATCCGAATGGTATCTATTTTTCCTTTGGCAGTAGCTGAGCGGGTGAATGTATATTCCCCAACCGGAGTCGGGTTATAACTCACCTGCTCTTGGTTTAGGTAGTTTTTGGCGCCGTCAATGTCTTGTGTAAGCCGGTACAGTTTCAAGTTCTGCGTAACCGGATTGGCATTGACACTGTCGCGGAAGAAGATGAACTTTACTGAATCGACACGCGGCGAAGCCCCCAAATCAAAACGACTGGTGTAGCGTACCTGAAAAAAGCTACGCGCGGTTACTTTGCCTTGCGTAGGATCGGTATATTGCCCGACCAGTAAGTTAGAACCTGCCGTAGTGACCACCGAGTCTACCAGCACCGAGGAGGTTTGGACGGTGAGTGTGTCCGTATAAAGAATCCCAAAGTTGCCGGTAAGGGGGTTAAGCCCCTTACCTACATCCTTGGGATCATTAAATTCGCAAGCAACTAAAATACTAGCAAAAAATAAGCAGAAACCTGCCTTAACTAAATAATTCATTATACAAGTTATAATACGATTCGCTAAAAGTGTCATCGTTTGGCTCGATGTAGTTAATCTTTTTCTCGTTGAATTCTTCCAATAACAGGGTAAGCTTTTCATTAAAACGTTCTTCGGCTTTGATCACCACGTCGGCATAGGCCATTCCGGTACGGATAAATGCATTGTAGTCGGCCGTTTTCAGATGCGTGAGCATGCCGTCTTCAATATCAATCATTTTTACCTTTTCCAACAAGTCCTGCTCGTCAAATTTGTGCGGGAAGAAGCTGTTGTAAACCATGAATACCGATTTGGTATGCTTGAACATCGGATCGTTTTTGTAAGTCGTCTTCAGATACATCGGAATCAGACTTGTCATCCAGTCGTTGCAATGAACAATATCCGGCGACCATCCTAGTTTTTTAACCGTTTCCAGCACACCTTTGCAGAAAAAGATTGCTCTTTCGTCATTATCGGCATGAAACTGATTGTCTTTGTCGAAGAAAACGGATTTTCTGTGAAAATAGTCTTCGTTGTCAATGAAATATACCTGTAATTTGGCATTTGGAATGGAAGCTACCTTGATAATCAGTGGCTTTTCTTCATCTCCAACGGCAATATTAATACCCGAAAGCCGAACTACCTCATGTAAGCGATTTTTTCTTTCGTTAATTAAACCAAACCTTGGTACTAGTATTCTGATTTCCATCCCACGTTCTTGCATAGCTTGTGGGAGCTTTCTAACAAAATCAGCGACTTCGGAAGTTTGGAGGAATGGATTAATTTCGGTGGCTACATACAGGATTCGGAGTTTGCTCATAAACTATATAGGGTTATGATGAACAGAATGGAGGAGCAGAATAAGGACTGCAGAAATTTCACGCAAAGATAGTAAAAAATTTTTGCATTTTCGGCAACACTCTCAACAAAAAAGAATTCGTAAATGCGAAAATAAAGGGTAAATCGTTGTTTTTTTTTGCGGAATTGCGTGAAAATTTGCGTAAAGAGTCAAATGCAGCAGAAACATTATGAAATTTTATATTTATGTGTGTTTATTTAAAATAGTATCCCTCAAAACTTTAAAAACGGCACCCGTCCAAAAGCCTCTGGACTTGCTCTTAAAACTGATACCTGATTGAAAAAGATAAGAGCTTAATTTTATGAAGTTGCTCCGTTTGTCCCTTATTCTTGTATTGGTATGCATTCACTTCCATGTGATTTGACTAAGGGGAAATGTGTAAAATATTGAAATTGAATCAGTTGCGAGATTGTCCTCCTGCTGGCATTACACCACTTACTATTGACTGTTTGCTTATGATACGAATTGCCGATGTTACCAAATCTCTCGAAGCCTGGGCGCCACTGGCTTATCAGGAAAGTTACGACAATGCCGGGTTGCTTGTGGGTAGTTCACAGGATTCTCTCACAGGTGTGCTGATCAGTCTGGACGTGACCGAAGACGTTATCGAGGAAGCTATACGCAAAAACTGCAATCTGGTTGTTGCCCATCACCCGATTATTTTCAAAGGCCTAAAAAAGCTCAACCAAAACACCTACGTGGGTCGCACTGTGATTAAAGCCATTCAGCAGAACGTGGCCATCTACGCCACCCACACCAACCTGGATACTGTAAAAAGCGGCGTCAATTTTCACATTGCAGAGCGACTTGGCTTGAAAAACGTTCGCATTCTGGCACCCAAAAAACAGCTTTTGCAAAAACTGGTTGTGTTTGTTCCTGTAGAAGATACGCAAGTTGTATTGAATGCACTTACCGAAGCAGGAGCCGGAGTGATCGGAAACTACTCAGGGTGTAGTTTCCGGGTAAACGGAACCGGAGCCTTTACCCCCAATGACCAGGCCAACCCACACATTGGTAAAGCCAACCAGCCTGAAGAAGTGACCGAGAATAGGGTAGAGGTAATGTTTCCATCTTACATGGCAGGCAAGGTACTGGCGGCCATGCGACAGGCTCATCCGTATGAAGAAGTGGCGTATTATCTGACGGCCCTGGAAAACGAAAATCAGGATGTGGGTTCCGGAGCTATTGGGTACCTGGCCGAATCCATGGACGAAAAATCGTTTCTGCAATTTCTGAAAACGCGGATGCAGGCCGGTTGCGTGCGGCATACGGCCCTCCAAAACAAACCGGTGCAGAAAATCGCGGTGTGCGGTGGTGCGGGTATTTTCCTGATTCAGGATGCCATACGGGCCGGAGCCGACGTGTTTGTGACTGCCGATGTGAAGTATCACGAGTTCTTTGATGCCGACAACCGGATTGTCCTGGCCGACATTGGACACTACGAAAGCGAAGTTTTTACAAAAGAATTAATTTTTAAGTACTTATCAGAAAAATTTAGTAATATTGCGGTCAATTTGTCCGAAACCACAACCAACCCGGTTTTTTATCTTTAAAAGATACTATTTTAGATAAAATGTAAAGAGTTGAGTGACCAAAACTCAATATCCTAATTTTTAAACATTCAATATGGAACTTACTGTTGCTCAAAAACTCGAAGCTCTTCTCCATCTCCAAGCCATTGATTCCAAACTCGACGAAATCCTGAAAATCCGCGGTGATCTTCCTGAAGAAGTACAAGATCTGGAAGATGAGATAGCTGGCTACCAGACCCGGATTGGCAAATTTGAAAAAGAAATAGAAGGTCTGGAGAGCGAAATCGAGCAGCACCGACTGGCTAAGAAAGATGCTGAAAAGCTGATTAACAAGTACAAAGATCAGCAAATGAATGTGCGTAACAACCGCGAGTACGACGCCATCAGCAAAGAAGTGGAATTGCAGAACCTGGAGATGGAACTGGCGGATAAGAAAATTGGCGAGGCCAATTTCAAAATCAATCGCAAAAAAGACGAAATTCAGGGCGTACAGCACACACTAAACGAACGTAAGAAAGACCTGGATACCAAAAAGAAAGAACTGGACGTAATTACCAGCGAAAACCAGGAAGATGAGAAAGGTTTGATTGTAGAACGTGAAAAACAAGCGGAAAAAATTGAAGACCGGTTGTTGCGTTCATACAACAAATTACGTGGCAATGCCCAAAACGGGTTAGCGGTAGTGCTGGTACGACGTGGTGCTTGCGGGGGGTGTTTCAATATGGTGCCACCACAACGGCAGGTAGAAATTCGTGAGAAAAAGAAAATCATTGTTTGCGAACACTGTGGACGGGTTTTAGCCGACGTAGAAGAGGTTATAGTTCCGGAAAAAACGACGAAAAAGGCAGCTGTTTAAAATATGATATCAGAAGAATAAAAAAGCGGCAGGTTGTACAACCTGCCGCTTTTTTATTGACTAACGAGTCATTACAAACTCATCATATCCTTAAAGCGAATCGCCTGACGCCGCGAAATCTCGATTTTTTCGCCTCCTTTCAACGTCACCAGTAAGCCGCCACTAAACCAGGGCTCTATTTTCTCAACCCATTGCAGATTGATGATGTGCTTGCGGTTGGCACGGAAAAAGGAGTGAGGGTCCAGTTTTTCATCCAGCGCATTCAATGATTTGAGAATGAGCGGTTTCTGATCATCAAAATGGAGCCTTACGTAGTTTCCCATTGATTCGAACAGACGGATTTTTCCCAGTTTCACAAACCAGCATTTTTCGCCGTCTTTCACAAAAACCTGGTCTTCGGCCGTAAGCACTTTGGCCGTTTCGCGGGGGTGTTCCTCCTGCCGAATGTCTTCTTCCAGCCGGTTAATGGCTTCTGCCAAGCGGTTGGGATCGATAGGTTTCAGCAAATAATCCAATGCATTGTATTCAAACGCCTTCAGGGCGTATTCGTCGTAAGCAGTGGTAAAGATCACATCAGGTACACTGCCTTCGATTTCCGACAGCAATTCGAAACCGGTTTTTCCAGGCATCTGAATGTCCAGAAACAGCAAGTCGGGCCGAAGCTTGTCCACCAGATCCAGGGCTTCTTCGGCGTTGGCGGCTTCTCCCAGGATTTCAATTTTGGGGAAGGCTTCCAATAGCCGGCGGAGCTCATTGCGAGCCAGCCGCTCGTCGTCGATAATCAGGGCTTTCATGGCAGTGGACATACGTGGTAAGATTCAGTGGGGTTTAGTTTTATCCGGTAAATAACCAAAGAATGTATAAAAATAAGATCAGAATTTCGTTATACGGAGGTTTTTGTATGTAAGCGGATACTATTTTTTATGTAGA
The DNA here is from genome assembly GCA_963520985.1 of uncultured Sphingobacteriales bacterium. GTDB lineage: Bacteria > Bacteroidota > Bacteroidia > Cytophagales > 172606-1 > Xanthocytophaga. Next base: position 39,347 of record CAUQTA010000005.1, on the reverse strand, counting down.
GAATTGTAAATTGACCGCCACATACCAATTTTCGTTTCCTCTTTATTGGCTAAAACTTAACAATCGATGCAAAAAATAACTTTACTCACGATGCTTTTTGTGGTTAGTTCCTTAGGCTGGGCACAGTCGGCCAGCACCCCACACGAAGCCGATGTAAAAAAAGTGATTCAGCAATTGTTCGATGGCATGCGCAAAGGCGATAGTTCGCTGGTGCGAGGTGCTTTTTACAAAGGAGCCCATTTACAAACTACCGCTACCTCCAAGGAAGGCAAGCCGGTATTGCGAGACGAAAGCATTGATGGATTTGTAAAAGCCGTGGGTACACCCCACAAAGAAGTGTGGGACGAACGGCTATCGGGTTATGAAATCAAAATCGACGACAACCTGGCCATTGCCTGGACACCCTATGAGTTTTACCTGGATGGCAAATTTAGCCATCGGGGAGTGAATGTGTTTCAATTATTCAAGTCGGAAAGCGGCTGGAAAATCATCAGTATCGCCGATACCCGCCGAAAGTAAGGCTGGTTTTCTGGTAACGGAGCTATACGTAGGTCAATATTTTCACAAATGCAGTTACACGTCATCGGCCGGGGTTTTGCCTTGGTAATTGCTATTATTTTAGTTTCATCTGCAGCTTGGAGCCAGACTAATCCGTATAGGCAGACAATGGAACAGCAGCGAAGAGAAAAAGACAAATCGTTTCGCAAAGGCAAAGAATCGCCCATTCCACAATCTGAAAAACGGCATTTCAAAGGGCTCAATTATTTTGAAGTGGATTCGGCCTTCCGGGTGCAGGCTACCCTGACACGGGATACTACCCAGTCGGCATTTCAGATGAAAACGTCTACTTCCCGGTTGCCAATGTACCGCAAATACGGCACGCTGTATTTTTCGCTGAAAGGCCAGGCGTGTTCACTAACCGTATACCAGAGCCTTGACCTGTTGCGCAATCCGAAGTACAGAGATTATCTGTTTCTACCCTTTACCGATGCCACTACTGATGAAACTACCTATGGAGCAGGCCGTTACATCGATTTACGAATTCCAGTTTCCCAAACCCTCACCATCGACTTCAATCAGGCTTATAATCCATATTGTGCGTATAGCGACGAATATTCGTGTCCTATCACACCTGCCGAAAACCGATTGCCGATAGCTGTGCAGGCTGGCGAAAAGATTTACAAAGCCCATTGAATATAGCGCAGGGTTTTTCATTTTCAAAAGATACTATTTTATATGAAGGCAATTGTCATTACCCAACCCGGTGAACCCGAAGTGCTTCAGCTAAAGGAACGATCCCTCCCGACAGTAGGAGAGGAGGAAGTGCTTATAAAAGTTGCGGCTGCCGGAATCAATCGTCCCGATGTGGCGCAGCGCAAAGGTCACTATCCGCCTCCGCTCGGAGCCTCCCTTGATATTCCGGGTTTGGAAATAGCCGGTTGGGTAGTCGAAACAGGAAGCAAGGCATCGCAGTTTCAGATAGGCGATGCTGTATGTGCGCTGGTGAGCGGAGGAGGGTATGCCGAATTTTGCTCTGTTCCGGAAGGCCAGTGCCTGCCTGTTCCTGCCGGATTAAATATGGTAGAAGCGGCTGCCTTGCCCGAAACATTTTTTACCGTTTGGAGCAATGTCTTTGACCGGGCAAACCTACAACCCGGAGAACGGCTGCTGGTGCACGGCGGCTCTAGCGGCATAGGAACAACGGCCATTCAACTGGCCAAAGCGTTTGGATGCACAGTATACACAACAGCAGGTACCGATGAAAAATGCCACTTTTGTGAAGAGTTAGGAGCTGCCAAAGCCGTTAACTACCGAACCGAAAATTTCAGAGACGTTCTTCTTGAACTCACTAACAAGCAAGGTGTCAACGTGATTCTGGATATGGTAGGCGGCGACTATACCCCTGACAACATCCGGATATTGGCCGAAGACGGCAGGCTGGTGCTCATCAATGCCATGAAAGGCCGGGATGTTTCCGTCAATCTATTGGAAATCATGCGGAAACGGCTGGTAGTTACCGGATCTACGCTTCGCAACCGGGATGCGGCTTTCAAAGCAGCCATTGCCAGTAAGCTGAAAACGCATGTTTGGCCCTTGCTCGAAGCGGGAAATGTAGCGCCCATTATCCATCAGCAATTTCCACTGGCCCAGGCTGCCCAAGCCCACCAACTGATGGAAAGCAGCATTCATATTGGAAAAATTGTATTAGTGGTTGAATAACCGACACTGCCATCTGGTATAGGTTTTTTCCGTTTTGAGGCTGGATACATGTACCGACATTTATTTTGCAACCGATTGAAAAATAGGATTATTTTAATTTTTGACAGTATTTGATAAAGAACGAGTGATAATTTATTTCGTGAAAACCTTTTTTTATTCTAAAATACAATTGTAAATTAGAATAATCCTCAGTGATAGATGATGCCTCTGGCAGACTCAAATACCATCCCAGCGCAATTAAAACCTGACTTTATATTCCATTTTTCGGCACAAATCTACCCAATGTAATCTGTCCCCTGCATGGAGATAAACAGGTTGCAGATAGCTGAAAGAATGGGCATTTCAATTAGAAAGACTTTAGTACCTGTAAGTAACTACAGAAAACCCCGCGAAAAACAGGTAATCGTAAGCTGATTTTATTTTTGGATAATTTCGATACAATACTGGATATATTAAACTTCTAACTTACGCCAAGCCTATGTGGAAAACTACCGAAGTGGATTATGCAAAAGTTGTGAATGTTTCAGACTTAAATGAAATGCAACGAACGCAGGTGTATTGGGCACAGTTCAAACAAGGCAATCAGCAAGCCTATGCCACCCTGTATTCAATGTATGCTGCTTTGCTATTACGCTATGGACGCAAAATTATTCAGGACAGAGAGGTAGTAAAAGATTGCCTGCACGACTTGTTTGTCGAATTGTGGCGCAACCGGCAAACACTGGGTAATCCGGAATCGGTAAAGAACTACCTGCTTAAATCGATGCGTACCAAACTTTACAAGAAGTTGAAGGGCGATAAGTGGGTACTGACCGATCACGTAGAAGAAGAAAACCCGGACGTGCAGGAAGCTTCACCCGAATTTTCATTGATTCAGGAGCAATTTGTTGCACAACAACGCCAAACCATTGAAAACGGCCTGAAACAGCTTTCCAAGCGGCAACGTGAGATTATTTTTTTGCTGTTTTATGAAGAAATGAGTCCCAACGAAGTTGCCACGGTGATGTCACTTACCGTACGGACCGTCTACAACACTACCTACAATGCCATTCAGGTATTGAAAAAGAGCATTCCCATCCAATCGGCCTTGTATAGCCTGGCCACAGTGCTGATAAGTATTTTCTAAGCACTAGCTTGTTTTATCTGGCAAAAAACCTGCTCACAAGGCGGGTTTTTGTGTTTTACAGGATACCATTTTTGGATTAAGAAAAGAAAAAATTGGGTCTTGTTGTGTAAGAGATACAGGATTGTAGTGTAAAAATAAAATTTTTTGAATTTTTTATGGTAAAAAAGAAAGTAGCCCATCTATTATCCTAAACAAAATAGATTGTCTGATGGGTAAGTCTTACTCCAACTACATGCTGGAAGATTTGATTTCGAATCAATCGTTTCGAAAATGGGTGAAAGATCCCGATTCGGACCAGGAAGACTTTTGGCAGGAGTGGCTGTATCAGTATCCCGAAAAAGCACCTTTGTTGAACCAGGCCCGGCAAATCATCCTAGACCTGAGCGATGACGACAGAGACGAGCCTTTTGAAGAAGAACTGGGAGATGTATGGGCCCGCATTCTACAAACCAATGCCGAAACGGATGCCCAGAAAGAAGACGAGCCACTGAAAATCACAGGCGGGTCCAACCCCTTTTTTTCCGCTGGTCTGCAATGGGCCGCTGTCATTGTGGGCATCATTCTGAGTACGGCAGGTGTCTGGTATTTTTTAGGGGTTGAGCCCACGATCCAATATGCCACTCACTACGGAGAGATAAAAACAGTGACCCTTCCGGATGGTTCGGTGGTGCAGCTCAATTCGAATTCGTCGGTAGAATGCAAAAAAGAATGGAGTGCTTCCAAGCCGCGGGAAATCTGGCTGAAGGGACAAGCCTTTTTTTCAGTCGTACACACACCCAATGATCAGAAATTTCTGGTGCATACACCCGAAGTAACCATCGAAGTGCTCGGTACTCAGTTTGATGTGAACACCCGCCGCAAGAAAGCCCTGGTATTGTTAACCGAAGGAAAGGTGCAGCTGCAGCCTGTGATTTTACAAACAAAACGGGTAGAAATGAAGCCTGGTGATTTTGTGGAAGTAAACGAGATAAACGACACGCTGATCCGTCGGCGCATCAATCCGGACAACTACACCGCCTGGAAACAAAACAAACTCGTTTTTGAAGAGGCTGTACTCAGCGAAATTGCCCTGGTGCTGGAAGACAACTACGGCTACAAGGTCCAGTTTACCGACAAAGAACTGGAAAATCTCACCTTTACCGGGTCAGTCACGCGTGACAAAATTCCGCTGTTGTTCACCATTCTGGAGAAAACATTTCAGATACAGATAACCCGCAATGGAAATACATTGACCGTCAGCCGGCTTCCTTAGATTTTACACATTACTTCTGAATAAGCAAACTCTTACTTTAAGAATCACTCTCTTTTTAACCAAATAAAAAAGTCGTCTATGAAACACCTGTTACGACAACCCAGTATATGGCTCTTGGGAATTTTCCTCTGTAGCCCTGTTCTCGGATCTACTGCTCAAGCAGACTTACTGGCCAGCAACGACCAGAAATCGGCTTCATCTCAGCCAGCTGCCAGCAACAGCAGATCGTTGGCTAGTGTATTGAAGGAATTGGAAACCAGATACCATGTCAGTTTTAATTACAGCAGCAAGCTGGTGAAAGACAGACAGGTAACCGAACGGGAAATCGGAAATACGCATCAGGAATTAGACAAAGTGCTCATTCAGATTCTGCATCCGCTACACCTGGATTTCGAGAAAATAAAGGATACCCATTACATCCTGATCGAAAAGAAAGAAACCCGGGAAGGAAGCCGGAATACAACTCTGCCAAGTATGGACGGGAAAGTATTCCTGAATGCGCCGGTAGAAACGCTCCAGCTCCAGAAAATCACACCGGCTTCGATCCGAACTTCGGTGTTGGAACTGGCCATTTCGGGACGGGTTAGTTCGGAAGATGGCGAGCCGTTGCCAGGGGTAAGTGTGGGCTTGAAAGGCACTACCATCGGCACTACCACCAATGGAGACGGACGCTATTCACTCACCGTACCCGATGGCAACGGAGTGCTGGTGTTTTCATTCATTGGCTTTACCACAGAAGAAGTGGCCATTGGAGGAAGAGCTACGATAGATATAAAACTCCTTCCTGATATTGAGTCATTGAGTGAGGTGGTTGTGGTCGGGTATGGTACCCAGAAGAAAAGCCAGGTAACAGGTGCCATCTCTCAGGTAACTTCCAAAGAGATTCAGGAAATGCCGATTACCAACCTGGGACAAGCCTTGCAAGGCCGTGCTGCCGGGGTAGACGTATCGCAATCCGGTTCAAAACCAGGCACCGTGCCAAAGATTCTGATTCGGGGACGTCGTTCGTTCAATGCCGGCAATGACCCGTTGTACGTAGTCGATGGTATTCCGTTGGCGGCGGGTTACGAAGACATGAACCCCAGCGATGTCGCTTCTATGGAAGTGTTAAAAGATGCCACCGCCACTGCGATTTATGGTGCCCGTGGTGCCAATGGTGTTGTAATCATTACAACCAAAAGAGGCGCTGTTTCGACCGGTAAAACGACGGTAAGCTATGACACCTATCTGGGTAGTACCAAAGCCCTGGATAAGATCGAACTATTCAACGGAGCAGAATTTGCCGAATATGTGCGTGAAGCTTACCGGGCTACCGGACTTTACAAAGATGCAAACGGAAATGCAGTACCTACAGGTGTAGCCGACGAATTTGCCGATTCTAAAGTCGCTGTCTTGGGTGGTGATCCTGCTGTAGCTGCTGGTATCAAAGCTGGACGTAATACTAACTATCAGGATATGATCTTACGCAAAGGCTTCCAGCAAAATCATTCAATTGGTATACAGGGTGGCAACGAAAAAACGCAGTTTTATATCTCTGGTGGCTATTTTCAGGACAAAGGCATCACCGCTGGTCTGGATTATACGCGTTTGTCATTACGTGTGAACTTGGACCACAAAATCAATAATTGGTTCAAAGTAGGCGTATCGTCGTATGGCATGTATAGCATCCGCAACGGAGAAAACCTGAATCCGTATAGCTTTACCATTCAGCAAAACCCACTAGGTGCGCCTTACGATGAAAATGGCAAATTGATTTTCTCTCCAACCAATGACGCCTTGTTAACCAACCCATTGGCGGAAATTATACCCGGTGCGCAGATTGACCAAACCAAGAGATACCGGATTTTCAACAGCATTTACACCGAGGTTAATTTGCCAATTGATGGATTGAAATACCGTGTAAACTTTGGTCCTGACTTTACCATTGCTCGTTGGGGTCGTTTCATCGGTTCACAAACTAATGCCCGCAAACTGGGAGATTCGCAGGCCTCAAACGAAAACCGGTTCAGCTTTAACTGGACGTTGGAAAACATACTCAGTTACAACAAAAAATTGGGAGGATTTCATAATTTGGGTGTAACGTTGGTACAATCCATTCAGCGGGATAACTTTGAAGGTTATCGTATCAATTCTCAGGGGATTCCATCCGAAACACAGGAATATTACAACTTAGGTGCCGGTAGCCTGCAGTTGGGTGTAGCAAGTAATTTGATCCAATGGACTATTAGCTCTTTAATGGGACGGATTAATTACGATTACAAAGATAAGTACTTGGTTACCTTAACCCTACGCCGGGATGGTTCCAGCCGGTTCGGTGAAAATACAAAATTTGGTAATTTTCCTGGCATAGCCTTGGGTTGGAATATCAGCAATGAAAACTTCATGAAAGGTGTGGCCTGGGTAGATATGTTAAAACTAAGAGCAGGCTGGGGTAAAGTAGGTAACCAAGGCGTGGCTCCGTATCAGACACAAGGCCTGCTAAGTCGTACCGCTTACGCATGGGGCAATGTGCCTGCCTATGGTTACAGACCCGGCTCAATAGGAAATCCTGATTTAAAATGGGAGAGTTCGGCTACTGCCAACCTTGGATTAGATTTCAGCTTATGGCAAGGACGGGTTCAAGGTTCTTTGGAATTGTATGAAACCAACACAACCGATCTTTTGCTTTCTGATCAGCTTCCTGGCTCAACGGGCTTTAATGCAGTAACTCGAAACATTGGACAAACGCGTAACAGAGGTATTGAACTGGGGGTAACTACAACCAACGTGAATACTAATGGAGGCTTCAAGTGGACAACTGACTTTGTCTTTACCAAAAACACAGAAGCCATTATTTCACTTTATAATGGTGCCGTAGATGACATTGGAAACCGTTGGTTTATCGGAAGACCACTGAATACATTCTTTGACTATAAAAAAGCGGGGATCTGGCAATTGGGTCAGGAAGATGAAGCAAAAAAATACAAAAGCGAAGTGGGACAGATCAGAGTACAGGATACCAATGGAGACGGGGCTATTACTGCCGATGATCGGGTTATTGTAGGTACCGATGTGCCTGACTTTAGTGCCGGTATTACCAACCGCTTTACGTACAAAGGATTTGATCTTTCCTTTTTCTTCTTTGGACGTTTTGGACAAACCATTGTGAGTGGTTTCCACCAGAACAATAATGCCTTGGCGGGTCGTTACCAGCAAATCAAAGTGGATTACTGGAATCCAAATAACCCAACCAATGAATTTCCAAGACCGAAGAGCAACCAGGAATTCCCGGTATTCAATACTACGTTGATTTATTTCGACGGATCCTTCATCAAGCTGAGAAACATCAACTTTGGGTATACGTTTACTCCAAGCTTTGCGAAGAAACTGCGTATGGAATCTTTACGGGTATTCACCAGCATTCAGCAGCCATTGATTATTTCAAAATACAGAACCAAGTACAATGGCGTGGATCCTGAGACTTCGGGTACAACAATAGATAACGGAATCACTCCGGCTACTACTGTCACTACCTTTGGTGTGAATGTGCGGTTTTAATCAGATATATGTTTGCTAACCATGGATTAAAAAAGCTAAGACAATGAAAAAAATACTAAATCTGAAAAGAATTTTTGTACTGATAGTGGTGGCAATGTTTAGCCAGTCCTGTAAAGATTTGCTGGATGAGAAGGTGATTTCAAATATAGGAAACGAATATATAAATACGCCTAAGGGGTTTGAAGATGCGGTTAAAGGTGCATATTCAGCATTGCGAATTTATTATGGCACTCAACAAGGCCTTACCGTAACTGAATATGGAACGGATATCTATGCAACTGGGGCCGATGGAGGTTATAAAGGATTTCATTTTTATGATACACAGATGAATCCGACGGTAGATTATCTGGCACAGATCTGGGACGAATTGTACCGGGGTATTAATACCTGCAATGCCATCATTGATAGGGCTCCGAATGTGGACATTGCTGATGCTACTAAAAAACTGCGTATTGCAGAAGCCAAATTCTTACGAGCTCACTATTATTACCTGTTGCATCAGCAATTTGGTGGAGTAGATTTACGGTTGACCGAAACTTTATTGCCAACCAAAGATACCAAACGTTCTACCGATGCCGAGATGTATGCGGCCATTATTGCAGACCTGGAAGCGGCGATTCCGGACCTAGAAGCGAAGAAAAGCTCAAGTGATTACGGTCGTGCCACCAAGCCTGCTGCCGAAACACTTTTAGCAAAAGTGCTTTTAGCCAAAGGCTATTCTGCTGCAAAGGCTTCGGATGACTTTACAAAGGCAGCCACTTTGCTGGAAGATGTAAGAGACAATTATGGTTTCAAATTACTGGATGATTTTGCCAGCGTTTTTGATGAAAATAATCAGGTAACTGACGAAGTCGTATTTGCAGTTCAGTATACTGCTGATCCTTTAACCAATGGCAGTGGCAATAGCTTGCACTTGTATTTTGGGATGCAATATGACGTGCAGGCTGGTATGGTTCGGGATACGTACTGGGGTCGTCCGTTCAAACGGTTACGTCCGACAGCTTACTGTTTGGAAACTGTTTTTGGCGAACGGGTAAACGATTCTCGATACAAGAAGACCTTCCGGGATACTTGGCGCAGCAACAAGCCGGGTGAATACAATACTGCTTTTGATGATTCTAAGACCAAGGTGACTTTTGCTGCCGGTGATACTACTATCTTTATTCCAGGATATGAAATGTCTAAAGAAGAACGTGCCAAAAGACCCTATCAGGTACTGGTGCCAAGCAAGTACAGCGAAGCTTTGTTTCCAACGCTGCAAAAATTCTTCGATACCAAACGTCCCGATATGACTTACGAAGCTGGTAGCCGGGATTACTTTGTGTTCCGGATGGGCGATGTATATCTGATGCTGGCTGAGGCGTATCTGCAAGCATCAGAAATAGACAAAGCAACGGATGCCATCAACATGGTTCGGTACCGGGCAGGATGGCCAGGTAAAAAAGATGCCATGAAAATCACACCAGCTCAGATGACTTTTGATTTTCTGATGGAAGAACGTGCCCGGGAACTAGCTGGCGAACAAACACGGTGGATGGATTTGAAGCGTTGGGGAAAACTAGTGGAACGCGTAAAAGCCCACAATCCGCAGGCGGCTGGTAATGTGGAAGAAAAACACCTGGTTCGTCCGATTCCACAAACGCAGATAGACCGCTCTACCAAAGGTGCCTTTGCGCAAAATCCGGGATATTAAGAATAGGATAAACTGTTCATAGATGAAAAGGCTTCCGATTTTTGGAAGCCTTTTTTGTTGCAGTAATAAGAGGGGTTCAAACCTGCGTGTCATAACTTTATTGTTTGAATAGGAGAGAGGCAGGAGTTCCCTTCTGAAAATAGTATGTTTTCAAATCACAAAACCTGCCTAGCAACAGGGGTTGTGATTTGAAAGATAAATATCTCCTATTTAGTTACTATCGTTTTATAGCCTTGGTCTGTGTGTCACTGATCTGATTGTATGAGGATCATGATTATATGAGCGTTATCAGGAATAGGGTTTGTTCTTTGGAAACATACTATTTTCCTAATGGAGAGAACAGGAACCGGCAAAAGTTACTTACTTAATTTGGTAATGGGAGTAAGTTCTACCTTCCGGAATTCCACTTCCGACCCTTCGGCCTGCAACGCAATCTGACCTTTGCGGGCAGTGGCTCCATACCCGTAATTCACCAACGTTCCGTTTACCCATACCTTAATGGAGTCAGCCACACACTCGATTGTCATGGTGTTCCATTCACCGAGCGGTTTTTCCGAATCATCGGTTAAATTGATGATGCGTCGTTCTTTGCCTTCGGTGATGCCCCAGTCTTTCTTCGGTCCGCGCCGTTTTTCCATATCAGGTACGGTGATGTCTTCTACAATGCACCAAAAATCACCCGCGTTTTCGTGCATCATTTGCACTTCAATGGACTTGGGAAACATCTTGTACAAAGCCCTTGGGGTAGAGGCATGCACCAGAACGCCGCAATTGCCGGGAGTACCCGCAAACCGGTATTCGGTTACGAGCCGGTAGTTTTGGTAGCTTTTATCGGTAATCAAGTGACCGTTGGGGGTACCCAAACTCACTAACATGCCATTGCGAATGATAAAGGGATTGATGCCTTTTTTGTTGGTATCAAGTGCCGGAACATCTGCGTGCCAGCCAGTGAGGTCTTTGCCATTGAATAATTTCTGGGTTTGAGCAAAAAGGCTGGCCGGAAATACGATAAAGCAAAGAAGAATGAAAGAGTAAAATCGTAAATTCATAAGGTGTTGAAATAAGCTAGGTTGTAAAGTGATGCATAGCTAAAGATAGCTAAAATACTAGGAGTAGGAGAGGTGTGTTCTTATTTTTAGAAAAAATAGTATCTTTTGGAAAAGCAAAACCTAAATATAAACTTTTAAATTTTGTATTTTTTAATGATGCATGAGAGGCAAATTTGCAATGCTCTAAGTCTGTACGGCAATTATAATGAACAAGACTATTTTCAATTAAAAGAATGGTACATGTTTATTAATTCCTTTATTGAAAAGCTGGGCTATCAATTTTCTTATATTGGAGTAGACGGGGAAGAAATTGATGAAACATTAGCTGAGGGGTATGTAAAGATTTCAGATGATTTAACTTTGCCTGATTTTCACGAACTTAGTTCTCTTAGTTTGTGCGTTACTCCTGAGGGATCAGATGCTCCTGCATTTGATTGGGTAATCTCCGTCTACAATTCATATGATAAATCATATAAATATGATTATGACCGATTCTTTTGCCAACATCATATTTCTATTTGTTTCGACAAAAGTATCTTATCGCAAGAATCGCCTTTATTTAAAGAATTATTAATTCAGTCCTTGGCATTTGGGGATTTTTATTATGGTATTGTTTATGAACGAAGTTTTGATGAGCAACCAGATCTGTATTCAAAAGGGGTAACAAAAATAAGGTTTGAGTTTGATGATCTTACGCAAGAGTTAAATGATCTGCTAATAACTGAATGGTCCTCTTTTGAAGTTTTAGCAAAAGAAGGCTATTTAAGAGATATTTATTCGGTCAATCTATTGAGTAAGAATCACTTGACAAAATCAATAAATGGCATGTCGCTCCAACAGTGGGTTACAAGTGAAAAACAAGGTGTGTTGACACCCGTGAGTGGCAACTTGTGGATGTGGTCAATTACCAATAAAGACCAAGTAAGAAGAATACGTAATTATCTTGGCTTACATGGATTAGTTATTTGTGATCCACGCTTTGCTAGACATTCAGGAGGCTTTCTTGACTTTAAAGATGAACATTTACAAAATTGGAATCACTTAGTATTTGAATGGTGGCTAAGTGATAGCCATTGAATTTATGCAATATAAAAGATAAAGCTTCTGGCTTTAAAACCAGGGTTTTATGTTTTATAAGGATACTATTTTTGTGAACTATCCGGGTTAGAAAATAGGAGATACCTGAAACTACTGAATTTCTAGAATGGAAGCAAGCATTGTGGGCAACATAGAAGTGACTGAGTTTCTATAAATTATAGTTAACATAATATAAATTATATAACAATGCTATCTATGAATTCAGATAGGTGGTTTTGGCTTTCTGAAAGATACTATTTCAGGTAGTAGGGATCAGATCACAATAGTAGAATCCGGTATCCCAATTTTGAGTATTATCCGTATAACAATCGTCATTCTCAGAATCTTTGTAACAATTATCGGCGGCGTTTGCACTCACGGGTTTATATGTGCGATGCACAATTTCACCTGTTTCAAACGTGATTGGATTTTTGAAAATCGGTCCGTCAAATACGAATGAATGGTATTCGCCGTTTTCTCCACAAATGTCAACGGTTTTGGGCAAATCTTTGACTAAGTCTTTGTCAATCAGCCGACCTGCAAACGATTGGTCCAGGTGTTTGTCGTTGACACAGACCAGAATCGCTTTGAATCCTAGATCAATAAACTGGTCCATCAAATAAGCCGAGTCTTTTTTCCACAGCGGAAATACGCCTTTCATGAGCACTTGCTGTAGTTGCGTTTCGCGGTAAATCCGCAAATCTTCTAGGAAAATATCGCCAAAAATGGAATCGAAAAAACCGTCTGAATGCAGTTGCGCCAGTACATTCCGAGTCTGAGTGCTGTATTCATCCATCGAAACGGTTTCGGGCAAGGCTAGTTGCGTCAGAGAAAAGCCTAGCGAACGGGCCTGTTGCTCCAGCAGTTTAATGCGTATGCCATGCATACTTACACGTTGAAATACCTGATTGACAGTAGTTAACAACCGAATTTCGCCATACGGATTGTTTTGCAGCACCTGATACAGGCAGAGCGAAGAATCTTTTCCCCCACTCCAATTCATGATCGCTTTCGGTTTCATCGGTTTATATAGGTAACAATGGGCAATTGATCTTGAATGGAAACATGCGACACCGATCCGTAATCGATTTGCAGCCGGAACGCATGTGTCAGCGGTATTTGAAGAATGTGACACAACAGACTGCGGATTACCCCGGCGTGCGTGACAATAAATACCTGATCTAGCGACTTTTTCTGCAAATCAGCCAGAAAATGCCCTACCCGCTGGTGTAATTCCAAAAAACTTTCACCATTTGCCGGACGACAGTTTACAAAGTCGTTCATCCATATACTGAGTTCATTTTCAGGGATTTGTGACCAGTTTTTTTGCTCCCAATCGCCAAAATTAACCTCCATGAGTCGCGCGTCTGTCGCGTATACGGAACACAGTCTAGCTGCCAATCGTATACAGCGCTGTAGCGGGCTACAAATGACGGCAAGATTACCGTTTTTAGGAAGCTTTTCCTGAACAAGCTGGGCTTCTGTTTCAAAAGTATCGGCCACATCAATATCCGATTGACCGTAACAAACAGATTTAGAAATCTGTACGGATGTATGCCGGATCAGAAAAATTTCCATAGGTTATTCGCAAAACATAAATAGACAATGACTTCGGCTAGTTGTTGAGTTGCCCCGAGACAGTCGCCGGTATATCCCCCTATCCATTTCATAAAATACCTGCCCAGCCCGATGTGTAGCAACAGAAGCGGTACGGCAAGCCAAAGAATGGCAACGGATTGTTGCCAGTAGATAAACCCACCTATTGGAATTAAGGTAAATCCCAAAGCAATCAGTAACTCACTGGCAGCGAGTTGCTTGGCTACGGGTTTGGCTTTGCTGTCTTCGTTGGCGCGGGCGTAGGGAAATCGATACAGAATAGTGACGGCTGTAAACCGGCTCAGGGTATGGCCTATTAGTAATAGAAATGCGATTCCTGTAGACAAATAGGTGGTTTTACTCATTGTTAGGATACTAATCGCTTGGTAGAGAGCCACATATTTCAGGCCTACCATACCAATCATTCCTATGACGCCATAGGCCCCTACCCGGCTGTCTTTCATTATTTCGAGGATTTTAGTTTGGGTCCAGCCGCCACCAAACCCATCACAGACATCGGCAAACCCGTCTTCGTGAAAGGCTCCGGTCAGTAAAATGCCGCCAATTATGCTGAGAATGAGGGCAATCGCTAACGACCAGATTTGCAGACCGAGAAGCAGAATCAGCGTAGTTACACTACCCACCAGCCAGCCCATCACCGGAAAATAGATCGTGGCTTTGTTCAGGTATTCTTCCGAATGTGTTACCCATTTCGGGCACGGAATGCGTGTATAAAACATGACGGCTGTCAGAAAGATATGTAGCTGCCGTTTAAGCATAAAAAGATAAGCGACTGATTAATAGTCTGTTTAATATTATAAATTATTTAAAAATATAAATTTATATTTGTTTAATAAGCTAGAGAGTAGCCGGTTTTGGCTTTTGGCTACATCGAATCTTCGATTTCAGGATATACTATTTTGACTGACACCCGCACTTTCAAAAGAAGCCATTTCGTTTAGGAAATTGACGGCTGCCTGTATGATTGGATACGCCAGAGCACAACCCGTTCCTTCTCCTAACCGCAAATCCAGATTCAGGATGGCTTGTGCTTTCAGGTAATTCAGCAAATGAATATGCCCCGTCTCCGATGACTGATGGCAGAAAAGGCAGTAGTCAACAATGGCCGGATAAAACTGAGCCGCGGCTAATAAAGATGCTGTTGCAATGAATCCATCTATGAGCAGAACCATCTTGTATTCAGCCGCTTGCAGCATGGCCCCGCACATTTGGGCTATTTCCAGTCCGCCAAAGGTGGCAAGTATGTCCAGTGGCGTTTCCAGTGAATAATAATGCATTGCCTTCCGGATCACTTCCTGTTTGTGTTCCCGTTGCCTTTCGTTTAATCCAGTTCCTTTTCCAACGCAGTCTTCCAATGGAATGCGGGTAAAGGCGTGCATCAACGCCGATGCCGATGTGGTATTGCCAATGCCCATTTCGCCAAACCCGACAATGTTACTCCCCTGTTGGTGAATTCGTTGCACGACGGATGCACCCAGATAGATCGCCAGTTCGCATTCATCCTGCGTCATGGCGGGCTCGTAGGCAAAGTTTCGGGTGCCTTTGGCGATCTTCTGTTGAATCAGATTGGGGTGCGCCGAAAAGTCGCCGTTAACGCCTGCATCGATTACCTTCAAGGCCAGGTTGTTCTGCTTACAAAACACATTGATGGCCGCCCCCTGATTCAGAAAGTTCAACACCATCTGATAGGTCACTTCGGCTGGGTAATTGCTGACACCTTCTTTGGTAATGCCATGATCACCCGCAAAAACCAGCATGTGCGGGTGTCGAAGTTGAGGTTTTAAGGTCTGTTGGATCAGGCAAATGCGGGAGGCAATTTCTTCCAGCTTGCCCAGGGCCCCTACCGGTTTGGTTTTCTGGTTTATTTTCTGGAGAATGGAAGGCAGTAATAGGTTGTTAACAGGAAAAATGGAAAATGATTGCATGAAAAGAATAGGAAAATAGTATCGCTTGAAAAGGAAAAACCTAGATAGATATTGTCTCGACTACTGGTAGATTGAGGTAAGTATGGGCATACCGGGCTGGAAAATAATCCGGATGAATGATTTCGGCTAGCATTTCGATGCCATCAACGATGCGCGGACTGGGCCGGTTGAAGTACGAATTTCCGTCCATTACATAGACTTTTCCCTGCTGAACGGCGCGTAGTTGGGCATATTCTGGTTGGGACGTAAGCAAATGAATTTCCTGCATAGCCCGTTCTACCGAAAAGCCGCAGGGCATCACCACCAGAATGTCCGGATTGGCGGCTTGTATATCGGACCATTGAATGTAATGCGAATGTTCTCCTTGCTTGCCCATGACATTAATACCACCGGCAAGTTCAATCATTTCGGGAATCCAGTTGCCTGCATTCATCAATGGGTCTAGCCATTCAATGGTCAGGATTCTTTTGTTTAATAATGTTAGTTTATTTTTATTAATTACATATTGTAAACTGTTGATTCGGTTAAACCCTTTCTGAATCAGGGCTTCCCCTTTTGTGGCGATATCCAATGCCTGGGCCACTTTCCGGATGTCGGTAAAAATATCGTTGAGTTCATTCGGTTCCAAGTTGATGATAACCGGTTGGGATTGGATCATCTGGCAAACGGCCTGCTGCACATCATTAAAGCTCACAGCACACAACTCGCACTGCGACTGAGTAATGATAAAATCCGGTTGCAATTCATCGAGTAGCTTTGTGTTTACTTCATAAACCGACAATCCATCTTTCAGTAACGACTTCACACTCTGGTCTATTTCGCGGCTACTCACATGCGGATTGAACTTAGGTGCCGTACACACAGGCAAATGCCGGATACTTTCCGGGTAATCGCATTCGTGCGAAATGCCTACCAGGCAATCTTCCAGTCCGAGGGCACATACAATTTCGGTGCTACTGGGCAGCAGTGAGACAATACGGGGCTTGCGATGGTTCATAAACTAGTCAGATGAAAGAATAACGACATTAGACAAAAGACAAACACAGGCTTGCATTTTATTTGCCTGTCTGTTGGAAGTGGTTTAGAAACGTAAATTTTATAGAAAGCCGGGTTTTGATCTTTCAAAAGATACTATTTCTATCCCTTTATTTTCAGGGCAATTCCTGAAACCATCAGAAAAACCTGATCGGCCTGAGCCGCGATGTGTTGATTCATCCAGCCTTGCAGTTCCACAAACTTCCGCCCGATGGCCGTATCGGCATGCACACCCATTCCGATTTCGTTGGAAATGATAATGAAGTCGGCAGGTTGCTGGATGAGTCGGTTGAATTCTTCATGGGCTTCTGTAAGAGCTGCCTGCCAGTCGTACTGGTGATCGGTGTAAAAGTTTGTAAGCCACAACGTAACGCAATCCACCACTACCACCCGATTGACTAAATCCAGTTGGCTCAGGTATTTTTCTTCTTCCAGATTGGTCCAACGTTCATCGCGTTCCTGCTGGTGGCGCTGAATCCGGTTTTCAAAGTCGGGATCCCACTTGCGGGCCGTGGCCAGATAAACCGGCTGAGCCGATAAACCCAGCGCCAGTTGCTGGGCATATCGGCTCTTTCCGGAACGTTCGCCACCGGTGATGAAATAAATCATGCAACTTGGGCAGGTGATTGAAGTTTGAGCACCGGAAAACGGCGCTGGGCCAGTTCGTATCCGCCAAACAAAAGGGCGCTGTAAAAGACTGTCCCAAGCAGAAAGTTTTTCAGAAACGGCAAGGCCGCATACAGACACAGCCAATAGCCTTCCAGCGTGGGCGGATAGGGTAAACCGGTAAACGGATTGGTACCCCCACCGAGCCACACGCCAAAGTCGGTCACCAGCCAATGCAGTAACGAAGCGGACACCGCTGCCAGCGCCACATTGCGGATGCTGATGCGGCGAAGCAATACGGTTCCCAAAGTGACAATCGCCGCAAATGTGCCATATACCCAGCCGAATCCTTCGTAAAAGAATTTCCACTCATTGAAAAACAAAAAGCGGTTGAGGATGACGTCGCTGAGCCATAGCGTGAGCAACGGCAATAGGTACGATTTCCAGCGGTCCTGAAAATACGCACCGCCAAACAACGCCATCGCGCCAATGGGCGTAAAATTCATCAGCGGACTGGCACTGAGCGAATTGGTCAGGCGGATCAGTCCGGCCAGCACCACAAATGCCAGCAGTACAATGAATCGGATGTTGATTTTAGAAGGTTGAGACATTGTTAGAGAAAAAAGAAAGACGTGATACAAAAGATTGTTTCAAAATAGTATCTCTGAAAAAGGCAAAACCCCCGCTTAGTTGAATGCGAAGCCATTGGGTGCAATGCCAACACGTGCTGAATCGATGGGTGCTTTGGAGGTCATGTTGTACCGAACCATCCAGCCTGGATTTGTAAAATCAGGAGCTACTCCACCATACAATTCATTGGTTGTAGGGTGAATGTTCATCCCGTAAAAACTGCGGTTAAGCCAAGGCTGAGTTGTTAACGCACTGGCTGTAATGGATTGTTCAAATACCTGACCTTTAAACGAATAGTAGAGTTTATCTTTTGAGCCATTGATCAGAAGATCACTACCGCCAAATGCTGGAAACGTAAACGTATTATCAATGGTCAGATCGGCACCGTTGATGCTGCATTTCAGCAACTTGCCCGGTTGTAGGGTTTTCACTTCGGGGTAATTCGAATAATCGGCTTCCCCTGAAGTCAGAATCCACAGGTTGTTGTTTTTATCGACGACGATACCCGCCGGACTTTGACCCACTTCTACTTTTTTCTCAAACGTTTTGGTTTGTGTATTCAGAATCGAAACCGTATTCTCTTGAGAGTTAAGCACATACAAGCGATTATTCAGGAAAACTAATTTGTCAGGAAAGAAACCGTTTGTGGTAATGGTATCGGCTGGGACCGTGGTATTGCTCTGCAAATCAATGATGGCGACGCGGCCTTTGGGCGGTTTCATGTAATTGTTGTTCACCCACTCGGTGACGTAGCCTGTCGAGCCGTTGATTGCCATATACCGGGGTTGTTTTAGGGCGATTTCGGCGGTTTGTTGAAAGGTGTTGGCATCTACGACAACGAGTTTGTTGCTGTTATTGACAACAATGTAACCTTTCTCGTTGTAAAAGGTAAGTGACTGAATCACATCTCCCAGCGGACGAGGCTGGCCAGTGGGAAGCAAATTGTTCTTACCAAAAATGCCATTGGTAACTTTGTTGCTGTCCAGGTCAAAGAAGCTGATTTCGCCGTTGCCATTGCCAAATCCGCCTTCGTTAATCACAAAAACGCCGTTGCTGTATTTGCCTTTGGGTTCGGGATCATTATCGGTACAAGCGGTAAAGCTCAAGATTAGTGACGCTAACAGACTGTACGAAAGTAAGTTAAGTGGTTTGATTTGGATAAACGATTTGAACATAGAGTAAAAAATTGATGAATAAAAAAATTAAGAATTGAATTGTCCGCGCAGGCTCAGGCTGAAATTGCGGCCGGGCATGGCGTAATAGCCGTAAGTCTGGTATTGAGTATTGAACAGGTTGTTGCATTTAAGTGTCAGTTGCAAACGAAGCTTGCGAACAGCTACACTGCGGCTCACCATCGCATTGGAAAGCCCGTACAGCGGCGCAGGTGCCGATTCGCCAAAGTTTTCGCGTTTTCCGGTGAGCCCATAGTTCAGAAGGGCCGACCAGTTTTTGTATTGGAAGTTTCCGGA
This sequence comes from uncultured Sphingobacteriales bacterium, assembly GCA_963520985.1. Classification (GTDB taxonomy): domain Bacteria; phylum Bacteroidota; class Bacteroidia; order Cytophagales; family 172606-1; genus Xanthocytophaga. The sequence goes on along the minus strand of CAUQTA010000005.1, from coordinate 20,111 downwards.
AATCAGGAAGTTATGCTTGGGTGTAAACGGCAGTTGCTTGCCAATGTCGGATGCATTTTCGGTTTTGATGTAAACTGATTGCGTGAAAAAGTACTGGGTTTTGAGGCTGGCGCGGATACTATTTCTGGCGTAGCTTACCTGACTGGAAAGCTCAATTCCGCGGGTTCGCACTTCGTTTATGTTCTGAGGCGACCAAATGCCCTGAGACGAAGGTGTCCATTGAATCCAGTTGTCGACGTGATTCCGATAATAGGTAGCTTCGGATGTCAACGACCAATTCGGTTGTTTCCAGCGGTGCTCCAATCCGGCTTCATAGCCAAAACTGGATTCGGGTTTCAGGTTTAGATTGCCGCCCGGAATCCAGAACCGGTCGTGCAGTGTCGGAATCCGGTAGCTTCTTCCAATATTTCCTTTGGCTGCAAGTTCCTGATTACCAGTTTTGAAAAACGCATATCGAGCCCCCAATTGCGGCGTAAACGGCGGATTAAATCCGGTAGCCCAGCTTTGGCGCAGGTTCAGCGTAAGTACCAACGCAGACAAAGGTTGTAGCTCTGTCAATACAAATGCCGACTGACGGTTTTCGCCACGACTGTAATTGTCGGCAATGATGGCCTGAAAATGCTGGTATTCCAGTCCAGCTTTGACCGAAAGCCATTCCCGAAGCCGTTTTTCGTGCAGCAGTTGCGTTTGGTAGCTGAATACCGGCGAATTGGCACCGTTCCAGTTGAGAGCATCCCGGAAAAAAGCCGATTTGAGCGTCGTTTGTCCCCAGCGGGTTTGGTAACTGCCCGAAAGCATGGCCCGAAACGATTCGTCGATCCGGTAGTCGCCGTTGTTGGCTTCCACCATTGAGGGTTGGGCTTGCCGGTATGTGTGTGTGTACCAGACTCTTGCCGATAACAACCCGTTAGCCGCAAATTTCCAATCCAGATCCTGGGTGGTGCCCCATTGCCGAAAAGCTGCGTTTTCCTGCCGTACTTCCGGCGAGCCAAACACAAATACATTCTGGTACGGAAAGTTGTTTTCCGCGTGATTTTGCCAGGCTGAGCCCATCCAGTGAAATACTTTATTGCTAAACGCAACCTGGGCTTGAGAAGAATAATAATTGATAGTCAGTGGGTTAAGCGAAAAGTCGCCTTTGCCAAACCGACTGGTTTCCACCTGAGCCTGAGCTTGCCAGCCTTTGCCGAATACGGGTTTGGTGCTGAGCAACACACTGCCGCCAATGCTGCCACTGCCCCAAAGCGACGCCGAATTGCCGTGCTGAATTTCGACTTGCGTGTAACCAAACGCGGGAAGAATGGAAAAATCACTGCCGCCCGCCGTGGGTGAATTGATGGAAAACCCGTTCCAGAGTACATTGGTGTGATTGCTCGATGTGCCCCGGAAAGTCAGGGAATTGAGTTGGCCTTGTCCATAATTGCGATAATAGAGCGGCATCTGAAGTTGCAACACTTCGGAGAGCGATGCCGAATTGTATTGACGTACCAAAGTGCTGTCCAGTCGGGTAATGCGGCTGCCGGCGGCATAACGCTCTAATGCCGAGCCGGTTACCGTTATTTCCTGTAACGTGTAGGTATGCGTGGTGTCCAGTTTTTGGGCATAACTTATTACGCTGCTCAAACACAAGCAGCCAGCCAGCCATGCCGTAAGGGATAAGTTGTTCACAGAAAACAGTGTTAAACAGCCATTTTCAGAAAACGCAAAGCATTGGATAACAAAACGATGAACGCACTTTTTGGAAAAAGGGCTGCATTCAGAAGATTGTCACCTGCGACTTTTCGTCCCGAAAGTTCAGATTCAGAATGGTATACTGGCAGGTCTCCTGACTTACCTTCCATTTTTCAGGGCCTTCCCGCTAGCTGGCGGCTAACAGTGGCACGTGTGGAGAAAAATGTTGGAATGAAGGCTTACAGTTGCGGGGACAGCACCGGACTTGCACCGGTTTCCCTTTTAAGCAGAGGCTGCCGTGGCTCTCTGCACCGTTATACTCTTGCAAAGGAAAGGACAATTATTGGAAAAACAAAAAATGTCTGAACCTTGCCGAGGATTCAATTGAATTCGAATGATTCTTATCAGAATGGATTTATTGCTAATAGTAGGATAAGTTCTAATACAATGGTAATCATAATAGCCTTATCAATGCTTAGTAAAGGTTTGGTTTTTATAAACCCATAAGGCAATCGTACAAGTCCCATAACTACAAAAAAGTATGAATATTTTGTATCCTCATTAGCCAATTTCGTCCGTGAAATTGTGTCTATATATGAAGTCCTGTTCTTCTGTAGTCCATAAACATCAATGGATTCCAAATCGTCCAACTGACTAAGTTCTGATTTTTTGACCTGTAAGTGAAGTGTATCTCCCTTATATATGTCACTTTTAAAAATAGTATGATTGGTTGCTTTAAAGGTCATTGATGTAATCTTAAACAGAGGCCTGTATTCGTTGGTTGTTAGAATAATGCCGTTATAGGTCGTTGATTTTATTTTATATTGATAATATCTAGGTGATACTTTTAATGTAACCTGTATTGTTTTTAGTTCACTTTCTGGCACAGAATTATCTCTGAATAATAAATAAGAAGAAAAACAAATCATTAACAATGCGGAGATTAGTACAAATATTCTTTCGCCTTTTGTTACTTCTTCATTTTTGTTGTCTTTCATGGATTCTATTTTTATTGAAAAGGTCTAATTTCTTCCATTGGTTATTTTCCCATTTGAAATGAAATGTTGAATCAATCTTCCCTGCCGAATTGTAAACAGTTCTCTTTTTAGTTCGGAATCCTTTAAATACTTCAATTTCATTATCTTCCAGAAGTTTTCCTGTTGGGCTATATGTGTAAAACAATTCTTCTTTATAATACGCTTGTTTATTATAAGGCCGTTCCGTCATAGAATAACTGACTTGACCATCGGTTCTGAATTTTTTATGGAATAGTTGTACTGGCTGCCATTGATGGTTAACACGAACAAACGCTTTTTTCAAGGTATCCTTCCCTAAATTGCCATAATAGCTGCTATCCAATAAATAATCCTGCAATCCATCTTCTTTCCCATATCCGGTCAAGGTTTTTATTCGGATGTCATTTGTATAATTATAAACCTTAGTTCGTGTAGCAATAGTCAAGCTATCAGGGAGAGTTATTGTTTTTATTTTCTGAGAAACAATTTGTTTTTGGCCATCAACCAGTTGGTATTGATTTTCAATTTCGGTGAATGATTTTGGCTTTGGATTGCAAGCTGCACATAATAATAGTAGAAATAACAGTGCATTCACTTTCATAGTGTGTAGAAATATGTGGGGGTTTTTGAATTCGAAAAGATACTATATTTAATTGTTGGGCGTGTATTCGTCAAACGTCTTATCGGTGTAAAATACAAGAATCTTCTCAATTTTCTTGGTAGTAGGAATAAAGGGAATGGGTTGTTGAGGAGGCATGATGGTAGGTGTCGCCGGAGTTTCCACAGGCTGCGTTACGGGAGGCACTGGCGTAACGGGTTGCTGATAAACCGGTTGTTGTGGAGTAGGTGTTGGTTGGGGTTGGGTGGGCGGAGGTGTTACCTGGGGGGTAACAGTTTCTTTTACCATCGGCTCGGTTGGAATGTCGGAAATGCCTTCGGGAAGAATGGTTTCATCCAGTATCCAGGCGGTACCCAGTTCGGGAAACCGACGGGCAATTTTCTGAATCATGTCGAGGCTGGGTTTGTTGCGCCCGGCCAGAATGTGCGACATGATCGGACGAGGTACCCCAATTTCATCGGCAAATCGTGACGGCGTCAGATTCTTCGCTTCCATGATTGCCTTGATAATGTGATTCACAGCGATGCCTGATTAGTTTACTTGAGGTTTTCGTATTTACAAAGATACTATTTTCAAATGTAAATTTACAAGCAAGTGGTTGGAAGAAAGAAAAAAGAAGAAAGATATTCAAAAGTTATATTTTATCTGCCGTGTCTGTTCTTATCACTTACAACTTATTTGTTCTGAGCTTTTAATTTTTCAACGATCCGGTAGGCTGCCGGACAGATGTATGTGTTTTTCAGAGTCAGGTCCAGAATCTGGTAAAATCGCTTCCGGTCGGTATGTGGGTATTCGCGACAAGCCGTGGGCCGGTGGGCATACACGCTACAGGTATTGTCTTCGTTCAGAAACGGACATGGGGCTACATTCAAAACGTAATCTTTGTCTTCATCTATGTGCAGGTATTGCTCAATGAACTGTTGCGGTTTCATCCGAAGAAACTTGGCGAGCCGTTCAATGTCCCGGTCATAAAAAATCGGACTGGTGGTTTTGCAGCAATTGGCGCATTGCAAGCAATCGGTATGGGCAAATACTTCTTCGTGGATTTCCTGTATTTCCGTATCCAGATTGCGAGGCGATTGTTTTTTCCAGCGTTGAAACAATTTCTTTGTTTCGGGAGCCGCTTTCTTGGCCAGTTGAGGCAGTTGGTCGGGTCGTATGTTATCCATTATCCACTGTATATTTGTTATCCTACCCAAAAACGATTGGCTGTCCAGATGCCACCCATCAGTGCCAGAAAGCCAAACACAAAACTAATCAGAGCATAGACCAGCATGGCCGAAATCCGGTTGGTTTCCAGAAACCCAAACGATTCGCGTATCAAGGTCGAAAACGTACTGAATCCCCCACAGAAGCCGGTAACTAAAAGCAGTTTGATGAAAGGACTTCCCCAAAAGGTATGATTGGCAAAAGCTAACGCAATTCCCACGACAAAACAACTGATCAGATTGGCAATCAGAGTCCCTACCGGAAACTGTGTGGAGTAGGATGTGAATAGGAGTGTAATTCCCCAACGGGTCAAACTCCCTACTCCCCCACCGACAAAAACAGCCAGAATGTATTTGAGTGTAAGCATAATGCAAAAGTAATACGTTTCACTTGTAATGTTCCGGCCTTGGTTTAAATTGATTTAATTATCCAATGTTTTTTAATATTGGATAGTATGGATAATTTTATTTATGGATAATGAAAATTTATTTTTTGGATAATAACTTGGTTGCAGAGATAAGTATTTCGGGCATTTGTAAAAGTCCGGAAATAGTATCTTTTTTGAAATCAAAACCCACAACTGACTTAAAACTAAAACCAGAAAAATAAAATGAAAGAAATAGCTGTAATTGGCAGTGGCACCATGGGAAATGGCATTGCGCATGTATTTGCTCAGAAAGGCTACTCAGTGGCATTGATTGATATTTCGGAAACGGCCTTGCAAAAAGGAATGCAGACGATTGGGAATAATCTGGATCGGCAGATCAAAAAAGAAGTCATCACGGAGGCGGATAAAAATAGTATCCTGCAAAAAATAAAAACCTATACCTCTCTGGCCGATGGTGTGCAGCATGCTGACTTGGTGGTGGAAGCCGCTTCGGAAAATGTGGAGATCAAATTGGGAATTTTCAAACAACTGGACGAACTCGCTGCACCTGCTGCCATTCTGGCTTCCAATACATCTTCCATTTCCATAACCAAAATTGCTGCCGCGACCAAACGGCCCGAACACGTGATTGGGATGCACTTTATGAATCCGGTACCAGTGATGAAACTGGTGGAAGTGATTCGTGGGTATGCCACATCCGATCTGGTAACTGCTTCTGTGATGGAGCTTTCGCGCAAATTAGATAAAGTGCCGGTTGAAGTGAACGATTATCCCGGTTTTGTGTCCAATCGCATTCTGATGCCGATGATCAATGAAGCCATCGAGACCTTATTTGAAGGCGTGGCAGGTGTAGAAGAAATTGATACGGTGATGAAATTAGGCATGGCGCACCCGATGGGCCCCCTGCAACTGGCCGATTTTATTGGGTTGGATGTGTGTCTGGCTATTTTGCGGGTATTGCAGGATGGTTTCGGGAATCCCAAATATGCCCCGTGTCCCTTGCTGGTCAATATGGTGCAGGCCGGGCATTTGGGTGCCAAGTCGGGCCGTGGCTTCTACCAATGGTCAAAGGATTCGAAAGAACTCCTTGTTGCAGAACGATTTAGGAAGTAAGTTCTTTCGCGGCTTTTTGAACCAATAAGGCTCGTTTGGCCTGATTGACGTGCCGCTGGTTGTGGTAAATCACAAAACGGAAGGTGTCTCCCAGTCGCAGCCTAACCAAACGCGATAAACTAATGGCTGTTCGCGTGTTTGTCAGATGGACATGCTGCGCTTTTTCGAGTAAATGCAATAAATTTTGCTGCTGTCCGATGAACTCGGCTAATACCCTGTAATCCAGTGTGCTTCCAATGGGATTCATGCTCGAAAAGGTCTTCATTTTGCTTATTTTCTTGGTCGATTGCATCAGATTGGCAAAATAATTGCCTAGCCAGCCACTTTTAAATACGTATTCGACAGTTGCCAAATGTTTGCTTTGCTGCATCCGTGTTTCTATTTCGGACAGATAAAAATGACCGTAGCGGTTCAGATGTTCGAGGCATTCCAGTATACTCCAACTGGCGGGAGTCTCCCGCCAGTTGAGTTGTTCGAGTGGTAAGGTTTGGAATAATTCAGCCTCCAAGAGCAACTGCTTTGTAAGCCGGGTAAGTTCGCCAAGCAGCAGACCGGCGGATATTTTCATAACGAATGTGTTAAAATGCGTTTGTTCGACGTTGTAACAGCGATGAATAAGCTAAGGGCCACCAGAAAGCAAATGCCTTCGATCAGCATCCATTGTCTACCAAAATCGCCTAAGCTTCCTTCTGTAAATTGCGTAATCAGGCGCGACAAGGCATAAAAACCCCAGAAAAGCGTCAGAAAAAGCAGTCCAGTGCGGGTATCTTTCCACATCAGATACAGCAGGCTAATCACCACCGTAAGGCCTACACCACCATAAACCCCTCGGATAGAGCTGATTGCGTCGGTATTGGCAAGATTCACGTGCACCAGGTCCATGACCGATTGCGGATTGAAAAGGGCCATCAGTGCAACCGAAAGCAGCGCCAATGCACTGAATAAGATGAATCCTTGGGCTGCAAAACGGAGAAGTTTGTCTTTTTTCATAATTGTGTGTGGGTTTTAATGAACACTGCAAAGATGAAATACCCGTTAATGAAAATCCTTGATTGAAATCAAGATTTTTTGAGGCGCGATAACGTTTCGGGTGTCATACGCAGGTAAGACGCGATGTATTTGTGCGGAATTTCCTGAAACAATTGCGGGCTGCGTTGCTGCACTTTTTGGTAACGTTCTGTCGGCGAGCTGGTTAGTAGGTCTTTTTCCCGTTCCAGTTGCTGGTAAATCAACTGTTCCATAATTTTCTGCCACAGCAGCCGATGGTTGTCCTGTTCGAGAAATTGCTGGAAGGCACTTTGCAAAATTACTTTTACCTGCGTTTTCTTCAGGGCCTGGATGTAAAAATCGGTGGGCTGACCGGTAATAAACGAATCCAATGCCGTTACGAAATTGTGCGAATAGCCAAACCGGATGGTATGCTCTTCGTCGGCTCCTTCGATAAAGATGCGAACACTTCCTTTCTCAATGTAGTACAGATTAGTGTCGGTTGCCCCTTTTAGCGTTAGGAAGTCATTCCGGTTTAACGTGATTTCCTTGCTCCATAAGCGGGATTCGGTGCAATGATAAGCCAACTGGTCAATCAGATTCATGAAAAAGGGAGGGTTTTTACTTTTTGAAAGATACTATTTTCTATTGAGTATAGGAAGGCATTATTTTTTAGTGGCTGACGGACAGATACTTATCAATCAACCAGCTATTTGTATGAACGATTTGAAAACCCTGGCATGCCTTATTGTATTGAGTATATGCCTGATTGGCTGTAAAGAAAACGACGAGGAGGCAGCTTTGCCTAACGTAGCCCTTACTTCGGTGGCGACATCCACCTCCCAATGGACCGGTGTGGCGGTATCGCAAGAAAAACGGTTGTTTGTGAACTGGCCCCGCATGACCACCGATACCGTGCCCTATTCGGTGGCCGAAGTGAGTGGCGGACAGATGACACCCTTTCCGGATGCGGAATGGAACACCTGGAATGCGACCCTACCCCCGCAAAATCATTTTGTGTGTGTGCAAAGTGTTTACGTAGATGACCAGAATTTTCTTTGGGTTCTCGATCCTGCCAATCCGCAAAGCAAAGGCGTGGTAAAAGGCGGCCCCAAACTGCTGAAATTTGACTTACAGACAAAACAACTCATGCAGCGCATTGATTTTGACACAACGGTCGTGTTTGGAACCAGTTACCTGAACGATGTGCGGGTGGACACACAAAAAAAGTTTGCTTACATAACTGATTCAGACAGAGGAGCTTTGGTGGTGGTAAATCTGACTACGGGCAAAAGTCGCCGCGTATTGGGGAATGATCCATCCACAAAATCGGAAAATCTGATCCTGACGGTGGAAGGCAGAACCTGGCGCAGAAAAGACGGTACGCTGCCCTCTATTCATTCCGATGGCATTGCGTTGAGTCCGCAACGGGATTTTTTGTATTATCATGCCTTGACCGGAAAAGGACTCTACCGAATCGGAACCCAGTGGCTACAGGATGAATCGTTGAGCGAGAGTCAATTGTCCGGAAAAGTAGAGAAACTGACCGATACCGAGCCCATTGACGGAATGATGTTTGGCCCGGGAGGATATTTGTATCTGACGTATATTCAGCAAAACGCCATTTATCGGTACAAGCCGGGAGGCAAATTGCAACAAGTGGCTCAGAGCGAACAACTTAAATGGCCCGATACCTTTGCTGTCGGTCCCGACAGTACGATGTATGTAACTACCTCCCAATTGCATATTCCGATGAATGAACGTACTGAACCGTACCAGGTGCTGCAGTTTACCCCGCAGAATACCAATCAATAACGAAACTCCGGGCAGGAAAATAGTATCTTTTTTAACTCCAAAACCTGCCTGGTTGCTCTCTTATGAAATAAATCGTTACAGAATTACCCGAACACCGCATAATTCGGCCACCCGATACGGAAATTTGTTACTGGGTGAACTGATAAACATGAAATTGGTCGGAATATTCCATTCTTTGCTTAGATGCAGAATCAGTTCCGGGCCAAACTCGCCTGGAATGGTAATGTATTCGATTTTGATTTCGGGATAAGCCCGATCCAGTACTTCAAAGTCGCGCAAAAAGCCTTCGGGAACGGTCCGGCCTTCTTTCACTACTGTAACAATCTTTAATTTGTTGGTGATTTCGTTTTCCTGCACATAAATCATCACTTTATTGAGAATGGAGATGTCATCGGCTTTGGAAAAAAATACGAATTCCTGCGAATGCAGCCGTTTCTGAAACCGTATCAGCCGGGTATGGCTTAGCATGGATACTTTCCGGATGCCGTCTGACATGTTTTTGAGCATGATGATGACAAAATCCAGAATCTGATTGCGTTCCAGCATGGCGTATATCAACAAAATAGACGGAATGAAATACTGCAGAAACACCACCAGATACTGCGGGTTGAGAGTGATATTGCCATAAATGGCCGCCAGAATGGCTAACAATGCAATGCCTACCGCTACCGGAGCGGCATACTCGGGCCTTGGCAAGCGGCTCCGCTTGATTTTAAGCATCAGGTTGCCAAAGGCAAAAAAGGCCATGACCAACAAAAACGAAATGGTATATACACCCGCCAAAGGGCCCAGTTCGCCATTGGTGATGACTAAAATAGATCCACACAAAAGGAAGAACACCAGCAGAATGCGGTAGGTACTGCCCCGTTTGTTTTCTCTCAGCAAAAACTGAGGCAGAATCCGGTCCAGGGTCATGCGTTTGATCAGGCCATTGACTCCCACGTAAGATGTCAGAACGGCACCACTCAATACGGTGACTGCATTAATGGAGATAAGCCCCGCCAACCAGCTGCCCCCGGTAAAAGAGGCCATATGAGACAGCAACGATTCCTGGTGGTTTTTAATATCGCCGATTGGCAATACCGTTATGGCTAAAAAGGCAATGGTCGGGTTAAGAATGGAAACAGCAATCCACATGTTTCGGAGGGTTTTGCGAAAAACGCCTTTTTCCTGTTCTTCAATGAAATTGGCAGAACTTTCAAAGCCCGAAATACCCAGCATGGCTGCGCTGAATCCAAAAAACAACAAATGTCCGATGCCATTCTGGACGGGAAGTTGGTAGTTTTGGACGAGTACACCCAGGCCGTTTTTGCTTATGAACCAGATGGCACTGCCCATCAAAAGCAGCATCGAAAGCAGATGCACCACAAAGATAACGAGGGCTACAATGGCACTTTCGCTGATACCCAGAACGGTAAGGCATAAAAACAAGAACAGCAAACCAAACGTAGCTTGGTAAACCGGCAATGAATGAACCAGGCTGTGCAGGTAATGCATGGCTTCACTGGCCGAAATCACGGCGGTGGCCATATACGAAAGAATGGTGAGACATGCGGCCAGTGAAGCATTACCTTTGCTGGTGGTATTGAGAAGTACATTGTAGGCACCTCCATTCAAGGGCAAGGCACCTACGGCTTCACCGTAAATTTTTCGGAAAAGAAACAGGACTACTGCTACAATCAACAGCGAAATCCAAGCGTATTGACCTGCCATGGCAATGGTAATGGCAGATACATACAGACAGGAAGACGTAATATCGTTTCCGCAAATGGCGGTGGCATACCACTCGCCCAACTTTTTGTGTTGCGACATGCGGACAAAGTAGGCGAAAAAATCAAAAGGAGCAAATCAGGGAGGAAAATAGCCGAAACCCTGACCAGAAAAAAGGAGTGAAAAAGCATTGTTTCTGGTCAGGAATGCAATAACAACGTTTATACACTCACGTTGTTATCGCGTAAGGCGTCGTTGAGCGATGTTTTTAAATCGGTGCTGGGTTTGCGTTGCCCGATAATCAAGGCGCAGGGTACCTGGTAGTCGCCAGCCGGAAATTTTTTGGTGTAACTTCCCGGAATCACTACGGATCGTTCGGGTACGTATCCTTTGTATTCGATTGGTGTAGAGCCCGTTACGTCAATGATCTTAGAACTGCCAGTGAGAGTAACACCGGCGCCTAATACGGCTTCTTTGCCCACCCGAATCCCTTCCACCAGAATGCAACGCGATCCGATAAACGCACCGTCTTCCACAATCACCGGGGCCGCTTGCACCGGCTCCAGCACGCCACCTACCCCTACTCCACCACTCAGGTGCACATTTTTACCAATTTGAGCACAGCTACCTACCGTCGCCCAGGTATCTACCATGGTTCCTTCATCCACATAGGCGCCAATATTCACGTACGAAGGCATCATGATAACGCCTTTGCTCAGGTAGGCTCCGTAACGGGCTACTGCCGGAGGAACAACCCGAACACCCAATTCCTTGTAGCCTTTTTTCAATTCCATTTTGTCGTGGTATTCGTAGGGACCCACCTCGGTTACTTTCATCTGCTGGAGTGGGAAATACAGGATGACCGCTTTTTTGATCCAGTCATTTACCTGCCAGTTACCATCGGCTGTCGGCTCGGCCACGCGGAGTTTTCCTTTATCCAGTTGTTCAATAATGGTACGAATAGCATTTTGGGTTTCTGCATTTTGCAGGAGTTCCCGGTTGGTCCAGGCATTTTCGATAAGGTCCTTCATTTCCATGAACAAAAAATTGAATGAGTTAGTAAGAATTTTTGTTTGTCCTATAAGGGATTTGTGTATTTTTTGGCAAAATTACATTTTCTGGTTAGGAATGAAATAAAAAAGATTTTGCTAAAGCGTTTGCTAAATTTATACTAACGATTAGCAAAGAAGAAGGAACATCTTTGCTATGTCAACTTTAAAAGGAAAACCCCGATTGGTGATTGGGTCAGTGTTGCGTCCGGTTGATGACCATCGTATGTATGAGAAACTAGGAATTGCGCTATCTGAACTCGGCAAACACGAGATTCATATCGTGGGTTCTGTTTCGCAAGGACGTGTTCGCCATAAAAACATTGTCTTTCATTCCTTGTTTGCCTTCAAACGATTGTCTGTCAAACGTTTCTTTGCCCCCATCCGCTTCCTAAAATGCCTCTTTCAATTGAAACCTGAAGTAGTTGTAGTTAACTCTACTGATTTACTGCAAGTTACAATATGTTACAAAATTTTATTTGGTGGAATTCTGGTCTATGATGTACTGGAGAATAATGGGGCAAATGTAATGTTCGCGAACACGTTTCGTCCGTTTGTGCGCCGTTCGCTGGCTGCTGTTGTTCGTTTGCAGGAGTGGATGAGCCGCCCCTTCGTGGATGAATATTGGCTGGCAGAACGCGTCTATGAGTCTGAGTTGCGTTTCGTTAAAGACAAATTTCGTCTGGTAGAAAACCGTTTTGCACTTATAAATGACATTATTATACGGCCCCGCCGGGGTATGCATCGTCTTTTGTATTCAGGAACCATCAGTGAATCGTACGGGGCCTTCGATGCCATTGCTTTAGTAAAGCGTCTTCATGCGGTAGATTCTCGGTTTACGTTGACCATTATAGGCGTGGCCGCCCAGCGATCAGTGCGTGAAAGGCTATATAAGGCCGTTGAAGGGCTTTCTTTTATTACGTTAGTAGGAATAGAGCATTATGTGTCTCACGGCCTTATAATCAAGTACATACAGCTATCTGATATTGGTTTGCTCCCCTATCGTGTTAATAAAGCAATAGAGTACCGAATCCCTACCAAGTTTTATGAATATTTAGCATTTTCTTTCCCATTTGTCACTTCCAATCATCCTTTTTGGCAAGAAAGTTGCCTCCCCCACTCTACTTTGGTAGGTTTTATGGATTTTGAATCTCTTTTGGTAGAGGATTGGGTTGGGTTATTTAAATCCATACTAGGCAATACTAATCATTATAGTTTAGATAAGGCCTATTATACTAATATATTTAGTAATTTTTACGAAGATTTTTGCTAATTATTTTAGTATTATTTTTCTTTAGTTTTACTAATATTAATAGTATATTTTGATATATAAAAACTAATTATTATACTTGCCTAAACATTAAGCAAAGATCTATGCTAAGTTTAGCCGAAGAAAATTATCTGAAAGTCATCTATAAAATAGAGCAGGAAGAACAAACCAAAGTAAGTACCAATGCCATCAGTGAGCAGATACATACCAAGGCCAGTTCGGTAAGTGACATGCTCAAAAAGCTGGCCCAGAAAGAACTGATCCATTACATAAAGTATCAAGACATTACACTAACCCCCGAAGGACAGAAGAGAGCTTTGCTAATTCTTCGCAAACACCGCCTATGGGAGACTTTTTTAGTAGAGAAACTACACTTCCAGTGGGATGAAGTTCATGAAATAGCTGAGGAGCTAGAACACATTCAATCGGAAACTTTAGTAAACCGCCTGGATGAATTTCTCAACTTTCCTCCTACCGACCCGCATGGCGATCCTATTCCAGACCAGCAGGGCCGTATACGCATCACACAGAAACAAATATTCTTTAACGAAATCCCGATTGGCAGCAAAGGCATCATTCAGGGTGTACGGGATACGTCGACGTTGTTTCTCAAATACCTGACCAAAATTGGCATTGGCATTGGCTGTACTTTCGAGATCACCGACCGCATGGAGTACGACCAATCTGTTGAGTTACGGGTAAATGGCCGCCAGCTCATTATATCCAAAGAAGCCGCACAAAACATTTATACCTTGGAATAAACATTCATGAACTCAAGCCCTGCCATACAAAATAGTATCTTTCTCAATCGCAAAACCTGGCGTTCAGCTATTAGGTTCGTTTTCAGTCTGTTCCTTTTACTGAGTTGTAGCCCACAAAAAAAGAAGTCAGACCGAATGCAGATTGTCACTACCACCGGCATCATTGCCGATGCGGTTCAGAACATTGTGGGCGACATTGCCGACGTACAGGCCCTGATGCAACCCGGTGTAGACCCGCATTTGTACAAGGCGACCATTCGGGATATCAAACTGCTGACCAACGCCGACATAATCTTTTACGGAGGGCTGCACCTGGAAGGCAAGATGCAGGAAGTGTTGCAGAAAGCGGCTCGGGTTCATACCATAGTGGCCGTAAGTGACGGTATCCCGCGCGACAGTTTGCTGAACCGAACGGAAGCCGGTACCAATTACGATCCGCATATCTGGTTTGATGTCCGTCTGTGGCAATACTGTGTGAAAGAAATCAACAAAGCGTTGCAAAAACGCGATCCGGCCCATGCCCAACTCTATGAAACAAACACCCAAAAGTATCTTTCTCAATTAAATGAGTTGGATCAGTTTGTTGAAAATAGTATCGCCAGCATACCCAAAACCCAACGTGTTCTCATTACAGCACACGATGCGTTCAGCTATTTTGGGCGGGCCTACCGCATTCAGGTTCGCGGCCTGCAAGGCATCTCTACCCTATCCGAGTTTGGACTGCGTGACGTAACTTCACTGGTCGAATTTATTTCGGCGCGTCGCATCAAAGCCGTTTTTATCGAAACCTCCGTATCGCGCAAAGCCATTGATGCCGTTATCGAAGGTTGCCAGGCCCGAGGCCATCCGGTTAGCATTGGAGGCAGTTTGTATTCCGATGCCCTTGGCGCCAAAGGCTCCTCAGCCGATACCTATATAAAGATGGTGAAGACCAATGTACAAACCATTGTAAACGCCCTGAAATAAAACCATACATCACTCATAGTCCACAGCTAACTTCTATATCAACTAACAAATGATTGTTCATACCGAAAATCCGATACTGGAAATCCACGACCTGACCGTTAGTTACGACAGGCGTCCGGTATTGTGGGGCGTAGACCTGACCCTGCCCAAAGGAGCTCTGGTCGGAATCATTGGTCCCAATGGAGCCGGAAAGTCTACATTATTAAAAACAGCCATGGGTCTGATACCGGCCAGCAGTGGCTATGTAAAAGTATTGGGCGAACCTCTCGACAGAGTGCGAACCGAAATTAGTTATGTTCCTCAACGCGAATCGGTCGATTGGGATTTTCCAGCTTCGGCACTGGATGTCGTACTCATGGGGCGTTATGGCAAAGTGGGCTTGTTTCACAAGCTACGCCAGTCAGACAAGGCAGTGGCAATGGAATGCCTACGCAAGGTAAATCTGGAAGGTTTTGCCCACCGGCAGATCTCTCAGCTATCGGGTGGGCAGCAGCAACGCGTATTCATTGCCCGGGCTCTGGCCCAGGACGCCCAACTCTACTGCATGGACGAACCCTTTGCCGGAGTAGACATGGCCACCGAAGTGGCGATTGTGGAGATATTGCGGGAACTGACCCGAAAAGGAAAAACGGTAGTGGTGGTGCATCATGATTTGCAATCTGTACCAAAGTATTTTGACTGGACCATTTTGCTCAATGTACGACTCATTGCTTCCGGACCAACTTCTCAGGTTTTCACCAACGACTTATTGCAGGAAACGTATGGCAGTAAACTCACGGTACTCAGCAGTGTAAGCGAACTGATCGAAAAGGGCGGTTATCCGACGCGCGAGAAAAAGCAATAGCGGATAACATTTTATCGGATAATAAGCATTAACATTAGCTACATGGCCGAAACAGGCTACAGCCCAACAAATAAGTCAGCATTGCAATACTGTATTAATAGGTATTAACTAACTATATTAAATTTAAAAATCTAAATAATGGAGAACTTTTCCTTCGCCGATCCGAATGTGCGGTACGTTACGCTGGGTTGCCTGCTGCTGACCAGTAGTGCGGCGGTAGTGGGCTGTTTTACATTGCTCCGTAAAAAAGCTCTGCTCGGTGATGCCTTAGCCCATTCCATACTTCCAGGAGTGTGCATTGGATTCATGCTAGCCGAAGAAAAGAATCCGGTCTATCTGTTATTAGGTGCGTTTGTGGCTGGTTGGCTTTCGGTATATGCCATTCACGAAATCACCACCCGATCGAAGATCAAGGAAGATACAGCCATTGGGTTGGTGTTGTCGGTATTCTTTGGAATTGGCATTCTGCTGCTTACCTACATTCAGCAGCAAGGCAATGCCGCCCAATCCGGCTTGGATCACTTCTTGTTCGGCAAAGCGGCCGCGCTGGTAGAATCCGATGTGATTACCTTTGGCATTGTCAGTGTGGTTTTGATCTTGGTAATCCTAGTATTTTATAAGGAACTGAAAGTACTGTGTTTTGATGAAAAGTTTGCCGAATCCATCGGACTGCCTACCCGAATGCTCGAATGGATTCTGACCAGCCTAACGGTACTCGCTGTGGTAACGGGCATTCAGGCAGTAGGCGTAGTGCTCATGGCAGCCATCTTGATTACTCCAGCGGCGGCGGCCCGTTACTGGACCAACCGACTCGGCCTCATGATTGTACTGGCTGCCGTGTTTGGAAGCATTGCTGCTTTTGCCGGAACGTATATTTCGTACATGGCGCCAGCTATGCCAACCGGCCCGTGGATGGTGATGGTGATCTTTCTGATTGCTATTATTTCGTTCACCTTCGCTCCTGAACGTGGCATGATTCCCCGCTGGTTCAAGCATCGCCAAAACCAACGCCAGATTCAGGAAGACAATGTGCTCAAAGCCTTGTTTCAGTTAGGCGAAAAAGAACCGAGTTATTTTCTTACGTATGACTTGGCTCGCATTCAGGATCAACGTGCGATCCCAGTCAGCGAACTGGAGAAAACCCTGAAGCGACTCAAAAGTGAAGGCTATGTAAAACGCGAAAATCAAGGCTGGCTACTGACTAATGAAGGAAAGAATCACGGGCAGCGCATTACACGTCTGCACCGGTTGTGGGAACTGTACCTGACCGAATACCTGCGCATTGCTCCGGACCATGTACACGACGATGCCGAGATGATAGAGCACATCATCACGCCGGAGATTGAAGCCAAGCTGCAGGAATTATTGCAGTACCCGAAACACGATCCGCATAAAACGCAGATTCCGAAATAAAGAAAGAACGGGTTAAAGGTTTTAGGGTTACAGGTTGAAAGCTCAAATATCCTGCAACCTGTAACTTTAAACTTGGAACCCGTTCAAAATAGTATGTTTTAAAATACAAAAACCTCAACCCTTTATATGACTGATTTTTGGATTTTACTGGTCGGATCGCTGGTGGCCGTCAGTTGCAGCTTGTTAGGTTGCTTTCTGATTCTGCGCCGCATGGCCATGATCGGCGATGCCATTTCGCACGCGGTGCTCCCCGGCATTGTCATCGCCTTCCTGATTAGCGGCAGTCGCGAATCGGTCCCCATGCTGATTGGCGCCGGACTGCTGGGCGTTTTCTCCACGTTTCTGATTGAGTTTCTTCACAGCAAAGCCAGACTCCAAAGTGATGCCGCTATCGGCATTACCTTTACCTGGTTATTCGCCTTGGGTATTATACTCATTTCCGCATTTGCGGGTCAAGTCGATCTGGATCAGGATTGTGTGTTGTACGGGGAAATTGCCTATGTCCCCATTGACCTCCTCTTCTCTTCTGGTGGTATTAACCTAGGTCCTAAAGCCGTTTGGGTGTTAGGAATAACGCTAGTTATCATAATATTTTTTATTGTAACATTTTACAAAGAGCTATTCATTACCACCTTCGACCCTGCCTTTGCCCTTTCCATTGGATACGCGGTAACGCTTTGGCATTATCTATTAATGGGCGTGGTTTCCCTCACTACTGTTGCCGCGTTTGAATCGGTGGGTGCCATTCTGGTGGTTGCCTTTCTGATTGTACCCGCAGCAACGGCCTACCTCCTCACCCATAACCTGAGAACAATGCTCTGGCTTTCATCGGCATTGGGCATTGCATATACGGTTGGCGGTTATCTTTTGGCCCTTTGGCTCAACGGTTCCATCACGGGTGCCATTGCCACGGTTTCGGGTGTGATCTTTGCGATTGTTCTGGTTTTAAAAAATAGTATCCTGAAAAAAGCAAAAACCTCTGTTGACGAATCCGCTCCTGTTTCCATTAATGCGTGATTCTCCATTTCTATTATCATGCATCTCCTTATTGTCATTTTGTTTTTCATCGGTTTGTCAGTCAGCCCTACGCAAGCACAAAAATTGAGTTTAGCAGCTTCTCAAAAACTGTTGGCGCAACTCCAACAGGCAGGCGTACTCACGCCTGCTGGCCAAACTTATTTTACTGAGAATTTACTCATTCCGGACACATTGTTGTATCACGAATACCTGAACGCTTTTAAGCCAATGGGTTACTTTTCATTTACTTCCCAAAGCGAAAAAGAGCTTGATACTACATTTGTTGCAACACCAGCCAGCTTATTGGCTCAATTTGCGTTTGTTGATCAAATCATGATGGAGCCTAGGGAAAACTCACTTGGCAATGACGACAAAAAAGCCATTCAAAAACTACAAGCAAAATGCAAGGAATGGATGGGTCCGCTCTGGTTAACAACACGAATCAAAACACAACGAAACCAACAAGATTTAGGCCAACTGAAAACCAACTTTCAATCCTTAAATACTGCTCTATTACGAACCAAAATAATCGATCAAAAAGTCTATGAGGATGTGCATAGTTGGATTGAAAAAGAGGAGTTCAAAGGCGACATATTGGGCCCATCGGTATTTCGGAAAACTGCCGAAAGAAGTTATTATTACGAAAGCTATGCCCTTATTCGGCAAGAACAGCTAGCTTATTTGGATACGCTAAAACAAACGGGAGTATTATCAGACAATGGGTATTTGCAATTGAAACAACAATACACCTATTACCACATTCCCGGCCCGATTGATATAATTAGTCATTGTTCAAAAGGGTTTGCACTGGATACCAAAGACTTACCTGCCGATGGGTTGCAAGCATTGCTTCATGTATATGCAGCCATTCAACAAAAACTGATTCCGGATTTTGCTTTTCAATATCAGCATTCACACAATGAAACGTTTACTGATGAAGAATATGGAGGAACCTATACGCAGGAATTTCTTGATTTCACCATTCATAACATTTCCTACCAACAGCAATCCAGATTCACACCTGAAATGCTTTTAAATCGTACCTCGTTTAATTTGATTATGGGCGGACAGGTAACGGCCAATGATTTTAAACTAGTGAATGATTATCTAGCCGATCAGAACAGTGGGGTTAGGTTATTTATAGTCGACGATAAAAACCTACAGGAGCAAACAGTTGGCAGTCGGATCGGATTCATTTTGCTTGATAGCAT
Organism: uncultured Sphingobacteriales bacterium; assembly: GCA_963520985.1. GTDB lineage: Bacteria > Bacteroidota > Bacteroidia > Cytophagales > 172606-1 > Xanthocytophaga. Next base: position 1,052 of record CAUQTA010000005.1, on the reverse strand, counting down.
TCAGGCCCAATTAGTAGACAAGGCGCTGTCTCTGGAAATAATTACATTCAATTCATTACAAGCATTTTTTGACAACTCCTACAACCGAACACACCTGCGGCAACTCATTCAGGAGTATCAGAAAATCGGTATCGTACCGGCGATGCCTTCTGACACGCTTGAAAACCTGGTTACAAAGATGGTTCGGGATGGGGTTTCGTCCAAAGAAACGCTCTTATTTTCCATTCCCAATGTAGTAGCCCGTACAGATTACAGCGAGTTTGTTTATGAAGGATCCGAGGAAGAACCCCAACAGGTATTTACTACTTTTTTAAAGCGGTTATCTTCTGCCTCCCAAGGAAAATTTCAACCCAGCCAGGTTATTGATAAGCAAAAAGTGAAAGGCAAAAACAAACGCATTTACGAATGGAGCTTTACCTTGAACGGTCGTACCTATAGTCACACCGCCGACGATGCCCATGATTTTTTGTGGGAAGAGCAATTTATGAACCTGGTGAAAAAATCACTTGCCGAATCCGGTATAGAAGGTAGCTTTTATGCCATTGGCAGCCCTTACCAACACTACTCGATTTTTCTTACTCCTCAACAGTATCAATACCTGAAAGCCAACCAGCCAGATCTTTTCTCGGAATCACACGAACAAAAATAGTATCCTTTCCATTGTTAAAACCTCGCAGCTAGCAGACAAGGAACAATATTTTAGGAATACTCTGAAAAACAGTTCCTATGAAATTACGTCACATTGGTTACGCGTGCATTAACACCCAGCTGGACACGACCACCAACCGCACCTTTCGGCTGGCCCGGCTCAGCGAACAAGCCGTTCAGGAAACAGCGGCTCTTAATTTTGCCGCCCTGAAACAGATTCTAGAATGGAATATCGAGCATAACATTCGTTTGTTCCGAATCGGGTCGTCCATCATTCCTTACGCATCGCATAAACAGTTTTCGTTTGATTGGGAACACGCATTTGCCAGCGAATTAGACGAAATCCGTATGATAGTGCGGCAAAACAACCTGCGACTGAGCATGCATCCGGGTCAGTACACGGT
>CAUQTA010000004.1:0-430834 GCA_963520985.1 uncultured Sphingobacteriales bacterium | reverse complement strand
TCCCCACTAGGGGAAGGGAGTTCTTCTCACGACTGTGAAAGTCCTTTCCTCAAAGGGGATGGATTAAGGGCGGGGTCGCTTTTGGCGCGAATTCCAGGACAACAATCCCGCGTCAGAAAACAACAAAATTTAACTTTTCGTTAACCTCTGCACCAACAAATCCATTGTGGCACTTATCTTGCGAGCCAATACGAAAACAACTTTCTTCAAAATAGCACATCTATCACATGAAACGTAGAGATTTTATTCAAAAAGCCACGTTGGCAACTTCAGCAGCCACTTTGATGACCGGAAATAGTATCTTTGCGCAAGCAAAACCCTCGGCTTTCCCCACTGTGCGCCTGCCCGAATCACAACGAAAATTCAAAAGCAAAGCAGTAGAAAAGGTGATTCAGGAAGTAAAAAAGAATACCAAAAACGAAGAACTAGGCTGGCTTTTTGAAAACTGTTTTCCCAATACCCTTGATACCACCGTTGAGTTTGAGATGGTTAACGGCAAGCCCGACACCTATGTGATTACGGGTGATATTGATGCCATGTGGCTCCGCGATTCTACGGCCCAGGTGACACCGTATTTGTCATTGGTGAAAGAAGACAAAGACTTGCACAAACTGATTCACGGGGTGATCAACCGTCAGGTTCGCTGCATTCTGAAAGATCCGTATGCCAATGCCTTTTACAAGGATGAAAACAAGGTAAGCGAATGGAAAGACGATGTGACCGACATGAAACCGGGCCTTCACGAACGGAAATGGGAAATTGACAGTCTGGCATATCCGATTCGGTTGGGTTACCTGTATTGGAAAAACACCGGCGACGCCACTCCCTTTGATGCCCAATGGAAAGAAGCCATTGCCCTGATTGTAAAGACGTTCCGCGAGCAGCAACGCAAAACCGGCCAAGGTCCTTACAAATTTGAACGCCGCACTACCTGGGCTACTGACGGGGTTCCTCTGGGAGGATACGGCTACCCTGCCAAGCCCAACGGAATGATCTTTTCCATGTTCCGCCCAAGCGACGATGCCACCATCTACCCGTTATTTGTACCTGCCAATTTCTTTGCCATGGTATCGCTGCAACAAGCCGCGGAGATGCTCACCAAAATCCACAAAGATACAGCCCTGGCAGGAGATTGCACCAAACTGGCCAACGAAGTGAAAGCTGCCATTCAGGAATCGGGCATCATCCAGCACCCTCAGTTGGGCAAAATCTATGCGTATGAAGTAAACGGACTCGGCAGCACTAACCTCATGGACGACGCCAACGTACCCAGCCTACTGGCTTTGCCGTATCTGGGAGCGGTGCCCAATACCGACCCTACGTATCTGAACACACGCAAGTTTTTGTTCAGCGAATACAACCCGTTTTTCTTCAAAGGCAAAGCCGCCGAAGGCATTGGCGGTCCGCATGCCGGAATGGACATGATATGGCCGCTCAGCATAATTATGCGCGGGCTAACCAGCACCAATGATGCCGAAATTAAGAACTGTTTGATGATGCTGCAAAAAACGCACGGCGGAACCGGATTCATGCACGAATCGTTCCACAAAGACGATCCGAGCAAATTTACCCGCAAGTGGTTTGCCTGGGCCAATACCTTGTTTGGCGAATTTGTATTGAAAGTTTACCGCGAAAAAAGAACTCTGCTAGGGTAATTCAATTTGCACAATGTTGTCCAAGGCGAATTGCGAAGCAACAGCCTGCAAAAAAATAGGGTAGGCATCTTTGCTTAGTGAGGGGCGGGCTGACTTTTGCGGGCGGAAGCATTAAGCAAAGTGTCCTTTTTTGGTTACTTTTTTGGACAAGCAAAAAAGTAACGGGTGTTTGTGAAGAGAAATGTGAAAGCTATGGAAGCAACATCTCATAACGGGCAACTTGAATTAGGGTAAGAAGCCCGGTCTATGTACCACAGGCTTCACATAGTAATCAGAAACAATTACAGGCTAAAGCCTATGGTACATAATTAAGCACCGGTTTGGCGATTGACTAACAATCTTCTACCTTTGCAACAACTCATTCTATTTGTTATGAAAAAGCTGATTAATCCCCGTTTTGGAATTCTGATCATCATGGTGCTGCTGGCTGCGCTGAGCCGCTTGCTGCCTCATCCCTATAACTTTACCCCGATTGGTGCCATGGCGCTGTTTGGCGGTGCGTATTTTGCCAACCGGTTGGTTGCCATTCTCGTTCCGTTGCTTTCCTTGTGGGTAAGCGATTTGTTGCTGAACAACATCGTGTACAGCGAATATTATCCATCCTTTACCTGGTTTACTCCTGGAGGATTGTGGATTTATGGCAGCTTCGTTTTGATTGGCGTTTTCGGAATGGTGTTATTGCAAAAAGTAAGCATTCGTAACGTACTGATTTCCAGTCTTTCATCTTCGGTATTTTTCTTTCTGGTTACCAACTTCAGTGTGTGGCTGGGCTCAACCATGTATCCGCAAACCCGCGAAGGGTTGCTGGCTTGCTATGCAGCCGGCCTGCCGTTTTTCCAGAATACCATCATGGGCGACTTGTTCTTTTCAGCGGTGTTGTTTGGAGCCTTTGAACTGATGCAACGTCGTTTTCCGGCACTTTCGCTGCGTGGAAATTCACAAGTTGTTGGCGGATAATCGATCAAAAATAGTATCTTTTAAAAACAGAAAACCCTGGCATGTACATGCCAGGGTTTTCTGTTTTATCATTGGGTTCAGGAGGTTTCAATCAGCTTCTGAATTCGTTATTTTCTTTAATCAGACTCGATAGCCTCTGCGGATTGCCTTTTGCCAGCTCCAATCCTTCTACATTTAGCTTTACGAATTCTTTCAGCAGCGGATGACGATCTGCCAAACGATGCTTGGCAACGGCATTATTTCGCAAAGCACCCAGAGAACGAATGACTCCCGTTGGGATGCCCCACCAGCCTAACAGCCAGGTAGTTCTATTGGCTTTACCGATGGTAGTTCTCAAACAATCGGGACACGCAATTACATTCCGGCCTTCTCGCATGGTAATAAACACAAAACTTTTCACGGTAAAGACCGAACTCAAGTTGAGTTTTTGGGCAGTACTTCCGCAAATCGGACACGGCAGGTTTTCGATTGCCAAAACGTGTTCTTCTATTTCGCCATCGGTCAATTGTTTTGACTGCACTTGTATTGCTTCCAAAAGTTTTTCGCTAGACAAGTTGCGTTTTTGCAATTCTGCTTTCAATATTTCAAGGGCTTCGGGAGTCAGCGTACTTGCCGATTCAGTGGCAATGCGCAGGAGTTTATCATCCGAAAAACCTTCGTAGTTTTTCCTGATTTCATCAACGGAGTAAGACATAATCAATTCAAAATAAATAAAAGAAACAGGCCTATGTACAACAGCACCGACAAAAATACATTAAACCAGACATAGTTGCCCAATAACTTTTTCAGGGGCACTTCTCCTGCCAGAAAACACCAACGAACACACGCACCGGGCAAGCAGAACACATAGGGCAGCAACATATGCACTACCAGTTCAAAGAGAAATTCCAGCAGGATTTCGACCAAAAACATATTCGCTTAAAAGTAAATGTCAACGTAATCCACCACGCTTTCGCCTTCGCACGTTTCCATTTCCTGTAGCCGCCAGTATTTGCGTTTGCCAGTGGCTTTGAAATGGAAATCGCCTTCTTTCACACAAGGCAAACCCCCGTTGTTGTACGATACATAGGTGACAATCTTGCCCGTAAAGAGCAACTCATTCGGACTCAGCACTTTCAGTTTGCCTTCGATGGTCAGCGAATCACTCGTGGTAGTGCCTTTCTGGCTTCCTTTGATGTAATAATCTCCTTTTTTCTGGGTAATAACCGCCGAGCCAGGTTTGTTTGCTTCAATCCACTGCAAAGTCAGGTTGTGTTTGCCGACTCGCAACGGCGTTTGCTGACAAAAACCGATCTGGGAACACCACATTCCGAACAAACAAAAACTGGTTACTTGTAACAAAAACAACTTCATAAAAATAGTATCGGTAGAAAAGTAAAAACCCCTGGATAGATTCGGCTTTAGCCGAATTTTATCCTAGCATCCATAATTCGGCTAAAGCCGAATCTACCAGTTAGGGCATCGGAACCGCGTTTAAGATTTCCCGAATCAGATCGTCGGTGGTGACGCCTTCGGCTTGAGCTTCGTAGCTCAGACCAATGCGGTGACGCAGCACTTCGGTCACAATGGACCGGACGTCTTCGGGGGTTACGTAAGTGCGCTGTTGCAAAAACGCGTGGGCTTTGGCGGCGGTTGTGAGCCCAATGCTTCCGCGCGGTGATGCCCCAAAGCTCAGCAACGGTTTGATCTTATCTAGTTTGTACGTTTCGGGCTGGCGGGTGGCGAAGATCAGATTCAGAATGTAATCCTCCACTTTTTCGTCCATGTAAATGCTTTTCACCGTCTGGCGGGCTTTCATAATCTGCTCGGGCTTCACTACCATCTTTACCCTTTCCGAGGTTGGGCTCTGATTCTGGCGAATGATGTTCCGTTCGTCTTCCTTGCTCGGATAACGGATGATTACCTTCAACAAGAACCGGTCTGACTGCGCTTCGGGAAGCGGATAAGTACCACCCTGCTCGATGGGGTTTTGAGTGGCGAGTACCAGAAACGGCTCGTCCAAAGGAAAAGTTGTATCGCCAATGGTCACTTGCTTTTCGGCCATGGCTTCGAGCAAAGCCGACTGCACTTTTTCCGGTGCCCGGTTGATTTCGTCGGCAAGAACAAAGTTGGCAAAAACGGGACCTTTTTTGGGTAAAAACTGGTTTTCGGCCAGGTTGTAAATCATCGTTCCGACCACATCGGCAGGCAGCAAATCGGGGGTAAACTGAATGCGGCTAAACTTGGCGTGAATGGCCGAAGCCAGCGTTTTGATGGCGAGTGTTTTGGCAAGACCAGGTACGCCTTCCAGCAGAATATGTCCGCCACTCAGCAAACCGATGAGTAACTTCTCGACCATATTTGCCTGTCCGACAATAACTTTGTTGACTTCGGCGGTAAGATCGGCCAGCCATTGGCTTTGTTGCTGCACTTTCTCGGCAATGTCCTGAGGCGAAGGTTGGGTTGGCATACGAAAACGAACGAAAAAGAATGTCGATGAAAAATCTGTTTCGCAAGATAAAAGAAAAATAATTGAGGCAAATACTCCGGGTTCGGCAGAATAGCCGTAATTTTGCAAATCGGTTTCGGGAATGGGGAGGTTTTGGTGTTTGTGGGGATAGTATTTTAAAGTTGAAGTAAATCTACGTACTACAGATCTGTGTGGCAAAGTTTTATTTAAATACAATAAGATGACTTCAAAACATTTGATAAACCTAGTACTAGAATTTAACAAAACAGCTATTTTTATTAGCCCTGACAAGTTAAATGCAAGTCATTTATTTCACCGAAAGCCCTTATATTATAGATATCTTCAAATACAATCATTGTGTAAAGCATTCGAACTAAACCTTCAAGATGATAGATTAATAGTAGACTTCACTGCGGGAAATTTTATCGATTCAACACAAATTGGAATAGAAAACTACATTAAGAGAGTACAGAAATTTAACATAGAAATAAGAAAACTTACCATTAGAGATAGCACAACTGAGGAATACGACGTACAGAGAATTTTTTCTTCTTTGTTTTCATTTAGAACTAAACTATATGAAATCTCACAAGCTGATAGTATTTGGTTAGAAGGTAAAAACATTGCAGGAATTTATGCTCTTTCAATAAAAGCCCCTGTCATCGATAATATAAAACCATTGGCAAGCAAAGTAGATGATGAATTAAGTTTGATTATAGATTTTCAACAAAGAGATTTTTCAAAAAATGAACTCATTGAAAGATACAATTACCCAGATGTTGATCTGAAAAAAATTGATTTTGATGACCTTTTTGAGTCTATGCTTTAGTATGCATATCTGATTATCTGGTGTATACACCTCAAACTCAAAATAGTATCCCTAAAAATACCAAAACCCCTGAATTAACTAGCAATTATAAATTAGCAATAGACAATGTCATTACAAGAAGAAGTACAAAAACGGAGAACCTTTGCCATTATCAGTCACCCGGATGCGGGGAAAACGACGCTGACCGAAAAGTGTCTGCTTTTTGGCGGGGCCATTCAGACCGCGGGAGCCGTAAAATCAAACAAGATCAAAAAAGGCGCCGCGTCCGACTTTATGGACATCGAGCGGCAGCGGGGTATCTCGGTAGCTACCTCTGTGATGTCGTTTGATTACAACGGTTGCAAAGTAAACCTGCTCGATACGCCCGGTCACAAAGACTTTGCCGAAGACACCTACCGCACCCTTACCGCCGTCGACAGCGTTATTCTGGTGATTGACTGCGTAAAAGGCGTGGAGGAACAAACCGAACGGTTGATGGAAGTATGCCGGATGCGCGATACGCCGGTAATCATTTTCATTAACAAAATGGACCGGCCCGGTCGGCCTCCGTTTGACTTGCTCGACGAACTCGAACAGAAACTGCACATCAGTACCCGTCCGCTTACCTGGCCGATTGGCATGGGCAGTGATTTTCAGGGCGTGTACAACCTTTACGAAAAAAGCTTGTACCTGTTCAGCGCCAACAAAACCAAAATCTCGGACGATATTGTTGCAATCAAAGATCTCAATGATCCGCAACTGGATCAAACCGTGGGCGAATCGGCGGCCAACCAGCTGCGCGAGGATGTGGAGCTGATTGAAGGCGTATACGAGCCGTTCAATATGGAAATGTACCGGGCTGGCCTGCTGGCTCCGGTGTTTTTTGGCAGTGCGTTGAATAACTTTGGCGTAAAAGAGCTTTTGGACAACTTTACCCGCATTGCTCCCCCACCCCACGACCGGGTTTCGGTTAATCGGGTGGTAGTGCCGGAAGAGAACAAATTCAGCGGCTTTATCTTCAAGATTCACGCCAACCTCGACCCCCGTCACCGCGACCGGATTGCCTTTCTGCGGGTGTGTTCGGGCCGGTTTGAACGCAACAAGTTTTTCCACCACGTTCGCTTGGACAAGAATTTCCGTTTCTCCAACCCGTATGCATTCCTGGCTCAGGACAAGGAAGTAATTGAAGAAGCCTTTCCCGGCGATGTAATTGGACTATATGATACTGGAAACTTCAAAATCGGCGATACACTGACCGAAGGCGAAGACCTGATTTTTAAAGGCATTCCAAGCTTCTCACCCGAAATTTTCAAGGAAGTGATCAATACGGACCCAATGAAAACCAAGCAGTTGGACAAAGGGGTGCAACAACTAACCGACGAAGGCGTAGCTCAGTTGTTTATCCAGCAGCCCGGCAACCGGAAAATCATAGGCACGGTGGGCGAACTGCAATTTGACGTAATCAAGCACCGGTTGGAGCACGAATACGGTGCCTCGTGCCGGTTTATCCCGATGAATGTATACAAAGCTTGCTGGCTTACGTCTGAGAATCAGGAGGTGCTGGATACGTTTTGCCGCTTGAAAGCCAAAGACATTGCGTTTGACAAGGACAACAACCGTGTATACATGGCCGAAACCGAATGGATGCTCAACATGACCATGCGCAACAATCCGGAAATTCAGTTTCACTTTATTTCGGAGTTTAAAACGACTGAACACATGGAACGTGGGTAAGTTGAAACACTGATAGTTCTCTAATTCATGCATCAATTTGAGAAATAAAGATTTCCGGAAAATTCTTTACTAGGCTATAGACTCGAAGCATCTATTTATATGAATAAATGCTTCGAGCCTAAGTGGATAGCGTAAAACAACTTCGACTATCAAAGATTTGCTAACCTTCATAGACAAAACTAGAAACGTGTATATTTTTCGCTATGCGAATAAAGATAAATGAGGAAGTTTATCTAGTAAAAGAAAATAAAGTTTTCATTATCCAAAATGAAAATTTTGGAGCTACGGTTTTTGGCTGTCTAGGCTCTATTATTTCTATTTTGCTACTTGTTTTTTCAATATGGGCAGGTGATTATTGGGCTATTGCTTTTACATTTGTTTTCTTAGTCGGTTCAGCGCTTATTGGACTTATTAATAAAGAAGTAGTGATAGATTTTAACAAAAATGAAATAACTGTTTTTAAAAAGCTTGCCAATTACGTTTTGAAGGGCAGCAAGACCAAATCCTTCTCCAATGGTATTTATTTTTCAGTTAGAGTCATGGTTGATGAGAAATATGGAAACTCCTATTTTTTATACACGACTGTTAACAGAGACGAATTTGCAATTGCCTCACTAAGCGATTATGAAACAGGTGAATGGTTAATAAAGCAATTTCAAGAAGCTAATCCAAAACTTGTGTTCGTTTCAGAATAGTATCTTTAAAACCACAAAAACCTACCCTCGTAAGAAATCGCATTAAAAACACTGCTTTTGCGTTGCCCGCTTTTGTACATTCGGTATTCCAACCGTTTTATGTCCATGAAACCCATCCATTTTCTCCTGTTCTTTAGCTGGATTTTGCTGCCATTCAGTAGCCAAGCAATCAATCCCAACCGCGAAGCGCATTCGTTGGAAGAGGCGCTGAAACATCCTCTGGAGGTAGAAGAACTCTATTTGTCGCGGCAAGGATTACTTGAACTTCCCAAAGAAGTAGGTCGGCTGTTAAACCTGAAGCGGCTCATTCTGCACAGCAATCGGTTGAGCAAACTACCCGATGAGATTTCCAAATTGCAAGCACTTCGCGAGGTAAACCTCAACGAAAATCGCTTTACAGAGTTTCCGACAGTATTGCTTTCCCTTACTAAGATTGAAGACCTGAACCTGGGACGCAATCAGCTACCACTGATTCCGGAACAAATTGCCATACTTACGACCATTAAAAAACTGGAACTGACACACAATCGATTTACGGCTTTTCCATCGTCTGTCCTGACGTTGCCCAACCTGGAAGTGCTTGATCTGGCCAGCAACCAGATTCCGAAATTGCCTGCAAATCTGGCTGTTTTGAGTAAGTTGCATTCCTTGATGTTATCACACAATCAGTTTAAGAGTTTTCCGAAAGAAATACTGGGATTGACTCAACTGCGCGAACTATACCTGGGCAATAATCAGATCACCAAGTTACCGGCCGAAATCTCTCAGCTGAAGGAACTGCGTTCACTGATGCTTTCCTACAATCAGTTTGCTGTTTTCCCTAGCGAAGTATTGCAATTGACCCAACTCAAAGAGCTCTATCTGAATGGAAATCAGTTGAAGAGCATTCCGGCAGGAATAAGCCAGATCACAGGATTGCAGGCATTGGGACTGGATAACAATCAGTTGATGTCGCTGCCTGCATCCTTACAGGAGTTGCCCGAACTGATCGTGATCTTTCTTTCCGAAAACCCGATTCATCCAAGTACCCAAACTCAGTTGGCGCAACAATTCCCGAAAATCCAATTGGAGTTTTAAAGCCGTTGTTTTCAGATTCGCCGGGCTTGCATCGCTATTTTAAAATCAGACCGTTTCTTTTTAGCGGCTTGTTTTAAAGGCAGAAACACCTTGAGCTGGTATTCTCCGGCGGCCAACTCCCCTTTCCAGTGGTTTACATCTTCTTTCACAATGGTTTCGTCCAACTCGCCTGTCTTGTGGTAGAGTTTGAAAACCGCCTGCTTTTTGTCCTGCACCCGAATGGAAACCCGGGCATCCTGCGGCAAGGTAAAGGCAAATGCTTGTGATTTAAATCCTTCAATAGCCCCTTCAAACGTTTTTTCCAGCAACAACCGAGAAGCCACCTCTTCGGGCTGGGTAACGGTATCTTCGACCACGGCCTGTGTGGTTATGGTATCTGCTTGTACGGTCTGAGAATCACTGGGAGCTACAGGTACAGGTGGGTCAGTCACCACTACAGAATCAATGGACAACTCAGAGGTATTTTCCTGAGTCTTGTTGTCACAACCAACCAAAACAGCACACAATGCCAGTGATGTAACGAAGGCTTTTAAGAGCGGGAGGTTTTTCATGGAAAAAAGATACTATTTTTCTGTCAGTATAGGAGTGAAATAAGTCTACGAATTTAACGAAGACACAATCTTGATTAAAAAAATTAATTGACCAAGTGCTTGCACATACCAACTAGTATGGATACTTTTGTCACATGGTTACCGATACACGCAATCAAATTCTGGTAAAAAACTTTCAAGCCATGCACTTGCACGGGTTTCAGGGAGTACGTGCCGACAAAGTAGTTTCAGAAATTGGCATTACCAAAGGGGCGTTGTATCATTATTTTCCAACCAAGTTTGATTTGGGTTATGCCATTGTGGATGAAATGCTTGCACCTGCTTATTTGAGTGCCTGGCGACCCATGGAAACGGCCCGCAAAAACCATCTGGACGTGTTGCTCGAATGCATCCGTGCATTTAAGCAGCGCAATAGCCCGGAGGAAGTAAAATTAGGCTGTCCCTTGAACAACCTGATGCAGGAAATGTCGCCACTGGATGAAGGGTTTCGCATTCGGCTGGAAAAGGTGGTGGCAACCATGACTCATTTTATTGAAACCGGAATTAGGAACGGGCAACAAGCCGGAAACATCAAACCAACAGTAAATGCCCGGCAAATGGCTTATTTCATTTTATCCAGCGTGGAAGGCAGCTATGGCATAGCCAAAGCGTTGCAAAGCAAAGAAGCTTTTGATGAATCGATAGAACAACTGGCGTTGTTTGTGGAAACCATCAACGCCTGAAAAATAGTATATTTTTTTACACTAAAACATACCAACTAGTTTGTATGCAATTACCTTCCTTATTATACATTTATGATCCTTTGTGTGGCTGGTGCTACGGATTTAGCCCGGTCATGGAAAAGTTGTACGAATCCCTAAACGATAAACTGCACTTTGAAGTGTATTCGGGTGGCATGATGCTCGGCAGCCGTTCCGGTACGATTAATGAAGTGGCACCTTACATTAAAACCGCCTATAAAACGGTGGAACAACGTACCGGTGTGGTATTTGGCGAACCTTTCCTGAAAGGCATGCTGGAGCCGGGCACCGCCATCTTAAACTCAGAAAAGCCTTGCATAGCGCTTACAGCTTTCAAAAGCTATTTGCCCAAACGGGCCGTTGAGTTTGCGCATGTGTTGCAGGGAGCTCTCTACAAAGACGGCAAAGACCTAAACCAAGATACCACCTATCCCGATTTGGTAACTCCCTTTGGCATCAATCCGATTGAGTTTGTAGAGAAGCTGAATAGCAGCGATTTCAAACGCAAAACCAACGAAGAGTTTAAGATTGTGAGCGAACTGGGCGTATCAGGCTTCCCAACAGTTCTGTTGGCTTACTGAAAAGCAAAACTACCGGCTGACAAGTGGCTATGCCGATTTTGATCCACTGTACGAGACAATTACCCACATAATCGACTAAAAACCTTTTTTCTTCACCCATTTTCTGCCTGAAAATCACGCAGATAGGATACCTATTGCCCATACTTTTTTCTCAATTAAACACACAAAAACCATGTACGTAATCACAGGAGCATCCGGGAATACCGGCAAACGCATTGCCGAAAACCTATTAAAAGAAGGCAAACAAGTAGTAGCCATCAGCCGCAGTGCCGACCACATTCAAACTCTGGTTGAAAAAGGCGCGACAGCGGCCATCGGCGATTTGTCGGATGTTGATTTCCTGACCACAACCTTTACCGGTGCCACGGCCATTTATGCCATGATTCCGCCTAATTTCACCACCAATACCTTCCGGCAATACCAGAATCAGGTAGGCACTGCCATTATAACTGCCGTTAAAAACAGCGGCGTCAAGTCGGTAGTGACATTATCGAGCATCGGGGCGCATTCGCCTGAAACGGGCGTGGTGGCTGGAATCTACGATTTTGAACAGCAGTTCAAATCGTTGCCGGATGTGAATGTACTGCATTTGCGGGCCGGGTTTTTCATGCAGAATTTTCTGGGCAACATCGGTCTGATCAAAAACATGGGCATCAACGGCGGCTTTCCCATCGAAGGCAACTTGCCCGTAGCCATGATTCACACCAACGACATTGGTGACGCAGCTACGGAGCAATTACTGGGGTTAAACTTCAGGGGTCAGTCGCATTTGTATCTGTACAATGGCATTTACACACTGGAACAAGCCACCCAAATACTAGGAAAAGCCATTGGCAAACCCGACCTTTCGTGGGTAACTTTCCCGTATGACCAAGCCAAAGCGGGTATGCTCCAAATCGGTTTTACGGAGAGCCTGGCCGATGGTTATGTCGCATTTGGCAAATCCATTAATGACCACATCTTAACGCCCGACTTTTCAGACGCTCCAGCCAAAGAAACCCCTACCTCGCTAACCGATTTTGCCAAAGAGTTTGCAGCGGCATATCAGGCAAGCTAACCGATGGAGAGGTTTTCATCCTTGTGGAGATACTATTTTGTTCAAGCTTGAGCCGATAGTGATTGGCAATAAAAAAATCCCTGGAATAACAACTCCAGGGATTTTGACATCTAAACTGAGCAAAAGTAAATTAATGCTTCTGTAACAAATGTACCTTTGAAGACACTCAAACTCCATACGACCAAAGGCGTATATTTGACTCTTATCGGTGCATTACATAAACGCTTTCTAAGAAACCCTGATGCTGGCCCGTTTTTGCATCCATGAGAGCTTCGTAGCGATAAAAGCGAAATTTAGACTTACTGCATTCGGTAATATTATAAATAACCTTTCCCCCTGAACCATAATAATCTCCATCTTTGGCAGCATACAAAAACTGTACATACGCAACCCTGACATCGCTATTCAGATCATATGTCCAGGCAACAGTATCTGTTTTTGACTGGGCATCAACCATAAAAGTGTGGATCAGAAATGCCCGGTTTGGACCTAACAATGTAGATCGGTCTTTCGCTTCGGGGTTTTGAAAAAGCATAGTACCTGTAGGTAAATTTGTGTCGCTGACGACAGTTTTATCAATGGGTGAGTATTTGGTAACTCGTATGCTATCCACTATCCATGTTTTATCTACTACCTTGTTCAGAAAGTCATCCACTGACATTTCAGGTTGAACTGCGTCAAGCAGGTTGTCGCATCCACAAATTAGTAGCGAGGCAGCAATTAGCAGCATTAGTATAGATTTCATAGCTGTAGTTCTTGATTATTGACAAATCTGTCTATTCGTATGTTTTATTAAAATTTATCGGGATTCAATTTGCCTAACCAGATTTTCTTTTCGCGTTTGGCTTCGCAAACCACAATCAGTTTGTTGGCACCTTCGGCACCGCTGTCACTGATGACCACTTCCGAATCGCCAAACTCGTCAAACAGGTAGTAGTCATCATCGCCAAACACTTTCACATCGCCAATGGTATTGGTTTTGGTATTGATTTTAGCGGCGCGTATCTGATACCGAGGCCAGTAATACGTTGTTGTGGTGGTTGTACTTAAAAAAGTAGAGGAATTGGACTCGGTCTGAATCACACGAGGAGTCTTGAGCAATACAACCACATCGCTGCTGGAATTGGCTACTAAGCCCAGCGTGCAATGGTAATGACGGGCATCGGTTGGGCCACCACCCGTCAATCCACCTTTTTTCGACTCGGGATCAATGCTGTAGCTGGCTTTCAGGTCGCCGTTGTTGCCGAAGTGGAAAATATAGGCATCTTCGTACAACCGCTGTTTGTCACGGATTTCCAATTTATAATCTTGTGCCAATACGAACATATCGCCGTTGGGGCCGGCCAGCATTTCAGCAATTTCGACCCGTTTGCCGTTGTAAGCACTCAAGCCTTTTTGGTTGGCTGGACGCTGGGTCTTCTTCTCAAATTCGTCAACCGAAGCAATGCTCACAAAATTAACGCCTCCCTTTTTCAGGCTCACCAGCTGGAAGTGCGAGAATTTATCCATCGCCGCCAGTTTAGCAGGGTCTTTGTATGCATCAAAGTAGGTATCTTCTACATCTTTTGATTTGCAAGGACCATACGCCACCAGGTTGCTGCCAATCTGATAGATTCCCTCAATTTTCCAGTCGTTTCCTTTTACATTGAAGGCAACACGGTCAACCAGGGCACCGTCCGGATTGATGCGCACCAGCGTGTACTGATTGGCAGGACCGCCTTTGCTTTTGTTCATGCCTGCGCCTTCAGCGGGAGCAAAGACCATTACGTAATCGGTCAGGGCGTCTTCGGCATCACGGTCTTCTTCGGTTTGCACGCTACCCACAAAAATCGGATATTGAATGGTTTCAAAGCTGACATCCACTTTGTGCATGATATCCAGGTCTTTGTTCACATGCAGCACGCTGTAGTTTTTCAATCGAGCCGCCGGATCTTTTTTGTCCTTATCCCCTACCAAAGCCAATACTTCGCCTTTGGTATCCATTTCGTAGGCATCGAAAAACCACATTTTGTTGCCGTCTTCGTTTTTAGGCTTCAGTTTGTCAAGGGTTTTCACGTTTTTGCTATAAGCCATTTTCAGCCAGTTCCAGCCGTAGGTGATTTCTTTGCGTTTGAAAACGGCGTTGCCAAACAGGTCGGCTTTGGCTTCCAGACCAATCACTTTGTACTCGTCACCTTTGTAGCGCTTTAAGCGGCCTCTCTTTACTTTTACCAGTTCGTCTTCCGAGTTTTCCTCTTTTACAAAGTTGAGGTCATAGTCAAAGAAGTAGCTTTCGTATTTGATTTTCTTGTTGGTCGACTTGGTCACAAATGACAGTTCAATCTGTTTCTTATCTTTGTGATCAACAATTTCGTTGAGCTTGCCACGAGCGGCTTTGCGTGACACATCGTGCTTGATTTCTTTTTCCAATTGCTGAGCCGTGGTGTTCTGTACCATACAGGCACACACCAGCAGACAGCCTACTAGCTGGAGAGGTAGTTTTTTGAACATAAACAATGAAAATTAAGAAAAGGAATAGGTAACTTGATTGAGGAAATCTTTACAGGTAAGTGGCGGAAAACCAGTTTGTTAGTGATACAAAGCAATTCAGTTTTGGGGCAGCGAGCAATACGGAAAATGGCGTATTGGCATTTCGATTTGCATTGTTTTCAAACATTGAAAAATAGTATCTTTGAATATCACAAAACCCCTCCATTCATTCTATACGTTGTTTCTTATGGTGAGACTGCTACAAAAAGCTTTTCTTTTCTGTCTGTTTATTACTTCCGGCGCCGGTTGGGCCACTTCTCTCCCGCCAGATTCTCTCCACCTTAAAGCCTTGATGCACAAAGCCGAAAGCTTTTCGGATGAAGAGAAAGACTCGTCCGTTTTTTATTTTCGGAAAGTTGCCCAACTGGCTCGTCAGCAAAACCAGATCGCACTGTTTGCCGAAGCGTCTCGCCAATGGGGCGTAATCGAGTTTTACAAAGGCGACCACAAAAAAGCCCTTCAGATTTACCAGGATGCCATCACCTTTGTGGAGTCACACAACGATCTGAAAAGTGTGGCAACCCTATACAACGAATTAGGCATCATCTACAAAAAATACAAAGACCCCAAGCTGGCCGAAGAGTATTTTCGCAAAGCGTTGCAATACGCCCAGAAGGCGGGGCACTATTCGGGCATTGGCAATGCGTATAACAACATCGGTTTGATATTTGAGAGCCAGGAAGAATTTGTCAAAGCCATTGAATCTTACCAGCAAGGGTTGAGCAACTACCGCCAAGCCAACGATTTGGTAGGCCAGGGCTATAGCCTGGAATACATGGGCGGTGCCTATGCATTGTTAAAAAAATATGATCTGGCAGAGAAGTACTTATTCCAAAGTCTGACGATACGGGTGCAAACCAAAGATCAAACAGCAATTGCTATAAATTACGTAAATCTGGGCGAGTTTTATAATCGGATTGGCAACAATGCCAAAGCCATCGAATATGTCCAGAAAAGCATGCAACTCTCCAAAGCCATCCATTTTTTTGATCTTACCCAGTATAATTACGGCATGTTGTCCGAGTTGCACGCCAAGACCGGCAACTATTCCCAAGCGTTTGAGTTCCAGAAGGTAGGCAGCGTGCTGAAAGACAGCCTATACAATGCCCAAACGACCCGGCAAATTACCGACATCAAGACTAAATACGAAACCGAGAAAAAAGAAGAGGAAATTAAACTATTGCGTACTCAAACCGAAGTAAATGCCCTGGAAATCAGCCGCCGGAACCTTTTGTTAGGCACACTGGCACTCTTTCTGGTTTTGCTCAGCATCGTAGGATGGTTGTTTTACCGCAATTACAGGCAGCGCCAGGAAGGTCGCATCCGGCAAGAACGGGAACGCATCAGCATGGAGCTTCACGACAACATAGGTTCGCATTTGACTTATCTGATTTCCAATATGGACTTTTTGGCTTACTCTTACCAGAACAAAGCCTCTGAACTATCAACCAAGTTGGAGAAAATGGGCGATTCCACGCGTGACACCATGCAGCAGCTTCGCAACACCATCTGGGTGCTTAATCAGGAATCGATTGACATTCAGGCCCTATGTGACCGGTTGAAAAATTATGCAGCACAGAAAATGGAAATTTTGCCGACTGAAATTCGCATTGACATTCCTGAGAATTTGCTTACCCACAAACTAGTTCCTCAGGAAGCCTTGCAGGTGGTGCGCATTGTGCAGGAAGCCCTTCAAAACGCTGAAAAACATGCGAATGCAACCCAACTGCAGATCGCGATACAAATAGTATCTCCACAAAAGATAAAAGTGGCTATTGTAGACAATGGACAGGGTTTTGATACCCAGCAAACTAAAAACGGGCATTACGGCCTGGACAACATGAAGAAGCGGGCCAAAGCCATTGGCGGTTCGTTGCACATCCAATCGGCGCCTAAGAAGGGAACCACCGTTTCACTGGAATTTCCGATTGCATAAATCTTCCTTACTACGCTCTTTTCCGTATTGCGGCCCCGTATGGCTTTGCCTACATTTGTTCACACCTACTTCCGTTTCTGTATGGCAATCACCCTGGCAATTGTAGATGACAATCCCAAACTGACTCAATCTCTGAAACAGACCTTATCGTTTTTCGAAGAATTGGATATACTGTTTACCGCCTCAGACGGAATAGACTTGCTGGAAAAACTCAAAGAATATCCGCTGCCGCAAGTGATTCTGATGGACATTGAAATGCCAGGTATGAACGGCGTTCAGGCAACATTTGAAGTTACCCAACGCTATCCCGAACAGGTCAATGTAATCATGTTAACCGTTCTGGATCAGGAAGATAAAATCTTTGATGCCATACACGCCGGAGCGATGGGCTATCTGATGAAAGATGAAAAACCTGCTCGGATTGTCAGTGCCATTGAGGAAGTGCAGCAAGGGGGCGTGCCCATGTCCATGGTCATTGCCCGCAAAACGCTGGAACTCATGCGCAGTCAGCCTGCCACTCCGAAGATAACGGAGGCAACAATATCGCCCGATGTCTTTAATCTGAGTAGCCGTGAACTGGAAATCTTAAAAGAAATTGCGGCAGGGCTCTCCTACAAACAGGTGGCAGAGAAGCTCTTTATCAGCGACAAAACGGTAAAGAAACACACCGAAAACATTTACGCCAAACTACACATTCACTCCAAATACGAGGCCATTCGGCTGGCTCAGCGCCACAATTGGGTCAAATAAGGAATCAATTTTAAGCCCGGATTTGATTTTGGCTGTTTTTTTTCTACTTTTATGTATTAGATTCTAATAGAGTTGGTTTACTTTTTAGTAATCTACACAAGCCTCATCAATCTACTTAAATTTGCCACTTTATGAATACCGTTGTTGATTTTCAGCAGCTTACGCTGGATGAAAAGGTGGAATATGTCAACCATTATGGGCATTTTCTATTATGTAACATTGAGCAAAACTCCATACTCAGCCTTTACGCTTTAGGTAGTTTTTATGTAGAGTTTTGCTACGATTTATCCAAAAACGACGTTGCTTTCCTGGAAGCCTTTACCGACACCGATTTCCTGGATCCTTACCTGGATAAAATTTCGATAAGGCAACTCAATAGATTTACTTGCCGTTACTGAACCGACCTCTGCAGGACGTTTTCAATGACACGAACAAACTCTGGTGAGGACCACACTTCTTTGGTGTGCCCCATGGATGTATAGAAGGTTCTGCCCTGCCCTACAGCCTTGTACCAGGCAACCGGATGAAGCTTGCCCATGCCAAAGTTCTTGTCTTTTATCCAGAGCATATTGCCATCGGGAATGACTTTGTTGCCATCAATGGCGTACAAAATGGTGGTGCCTTTGGGTTGGGAGAAAAAGATGTACCACTCGTCGGTTTGTTGCCAATGAGCAGGCAGGCTATTTCCCCAACTGGAATCGACAGGAGTTTGTAGTGTCACCTCTGCCTGCTGCAATTGCGGGTTTAACGGATGGTGCGAAAAAGTGGTTCCCAGCAGGTTTTCCTCGTACCAAGGCCAATGATGCGAATTATCGCCTGCTCCATGAATGCCTAAGAGTGTCCCTCCGGCTTCCACGTATGCAGCCAGTGCATTTTGCTGTTCGTCATTCAAGACCCGCCCCGTGGAATTATTGAAAATCACAGCCTTGAACTGTTTCAGTTGGTCTGGGTTAAATACGCCGCCGTCTTCGGTCTGATACACAAACCACTGATTGCGCGTACCCATTTGGGTAAATACGGGTTGCGACGCTTCAATGGATTCGCCATGCCGGAATCCGGTGGTTTTGGAGAAGACTAAAATAGCCGGTTGGTTCGGAGGAAATTGAATGGCTGGCTTTTCTGTTTCGTAAGATACGGGGAAACCATTCGTGATTTTATAAACAAAGAGCCAAAGGCCTCCTCCCAGCAAGATAACAAGTGTCAGAAGTGTCCAGAGTATAAATTTGACTATCTTTTTCATTGGAATAAGTATCGGGAAAAGATTGCACTAATCTAATGAAAACCGGGCATAATCAAGGAACGTCATCACAAATCTTACCCGAAAAATAGTATCTTTTGAAAAGGCAAAACCTCCCGTTTTTGGAAGGTCTTAAAATAAGACAACGACTTCGCGGCTACAGAAAAGTCGTTGAAAATGAGCGGTTTAACAGATAAGAAGAAATTAAAACTTGTAAAACTCCGGAAGCGGATTAAGTTGTGGATTACCACGCTGATGCCAATACGGATAGGCAGCCTCTTTTTCGCTTACCGCATCCAGGCGTTTTACTTGGTCCACAGTGAGTTTCCAGCCTACCGCATCCAGGTTTTGTTTGAGTTGTTCTTCGTTACGCGCCCCGATGATGATGTTACTTACTGTAGGGCGTTGCAACAGCCAGTTAAGGGCAACTTGTACAACGGTCTTACCGGTTTCCTGTGCAATTTGGTCCAGCACATCCACAATGGCATACAGCAACTCATCGGAAGGCAGCGGGCCCTGATCGCCTCCCTGGGCAATGCGGCTATCGGGTGGCAGCGGCTGACTTCGGCGGTATTTCCCGCTCAAGCGACCAAACGAAAGTGGACTCCACACCATGGTTCCCACGTTCTGATCCAGAGCCAGTGGCATCAGTTCCCATTCAAAATCGCGACTCAGCAACGAATAGTACACTTGATGAATTACGTATTTGGCCCATCCATGTTTCTCGGAAATTGACAGTGACTTCATCAGGTGCCAGCCCGAAAAATTGGAGCAGGCTAGGTAACGAACTTTGCCGCTCTGCACCAGATCATTCAGGGCTTGCAGGGTTTCTTCAATTGGCGTATTTCCGTCGAAGCCGTGCAAGTGATACACATCAATGTAGTCGGTTTGCAGGCGGCGCAGACTCTCTTCACACGCCTGAATCAGGTGAAACCGTGACGAGCCAAAATCATTGGGTCCGTCACCCATGCGAAACGTCGCCTTGGTCGATATCAATGCCCGGTTGCGCCGCCCGGCTAAGGCATTGCCCAGTATTTCTTCCGACATGCCACGGGAGTATACATTGGCCGTATCAAAAAAATTCAGACCGGCGTCCAGGCACAGGTCTATCATGCGGGTGGCTTCTTCGGTCTGGGTATTTCCCCAGGCTTTGAAAAATGCATTGCCACCGCCAAAAGTCGCCGTACCCAAACTCAGAGCAGGCACTCTAAGTCCGGAGCCGCCTAATTGTCTGTATTCCATAGGTTTGATTGGTAAATGATTAGGTGAAAAAGAGAATACCGAAAGTAGCAGAAAAAATTAACTATCCGCAAAGGGGTTTGGCAATTTGTAGGGACACTATTTTCTCAGGCAAATTATGTAAGGACCAAAAAGCTAACACGGTGACCAATACTCAAACCTCACCAGTTTTCCATTTTTAAAAGTCAGTATTGCACCGTCTTCTGTTGATTCGTTTCGTATCAAAACAGAATCACCCCTTTCATCTTTCTTAAAATCATCACGAATTTCATCTCCAAACAACCAAATGATTTGCTCTTTGGTTGTCTGTCCACTCCAAGTCATCTGTCCATAGTTAAGTTGGATTTTTCCTATCCTATCAAAATCTACTTTTTCCAGAACAAATCTCTCTTTATCACTTCCGATATAGGTAAAACCTGTATACTTGAGTTGATAATAAGGTCCTCCATCCTGCCAGTTGTCTGCATGGTAACCGCATTCGTATTTGGGGTAATGAAGGATTGGCTTCCCTAATTTAGTAACTACTTCCTGCTTTTTTACCCAAAACCGAAAGCCCTTAAATTCAATTTTGGAGAAATCTATAAATTTTGTTTGTCCAAAAGTGGATTGTAAAAGCAAGAACAAAAAGCAACTAAAGAAACTTGTACGCATATACGATTGACTTCTAGGTTTTGTCTTTTTTAGGTATACTATTTTTCGCATCGATGATTTGAAAATCTACTCGCATATTTACCATTTTTCATCCAAATTATCTGTAATAGGATGGCGGCCTGCATTATTTTTAATTATTAGCTTTCCATTGGTCAATCCAAGTTTAATTAGTTGTTCTTTAACGATTAACGCTCTACGTTTTGCTAACTGCTTTATACCTTTCTCACATTTATCTGCATTGCCATTTATAACTAAAGTGAATGCGCCTATCTTTTCTTCCTTCATCCATTTTCTAATAATAGAAACATTCTGCTTCAATTGTTCAATCTGTTGTTCAGTTAGTTTATCTGAATTGTTTAAAAACAAAATATCATGCAATTGATAAGAAGTACATTCCAGAGGTATTACATTTAGTAACCACCCCATTAAAACAACATAAATTAGTTTAGATTTCAGCATGGGGGGTTTTTCATTTTTCAGACATACTATTTTCAGCGCAACAAAAAACGGATAAGACAGAAAACTAGTACGCTTCTGCCCTATCCGCTTGTATCGAAACTATCGATTTACTTCAATTTCCCCTTCAAAAATTTGCCGGTGTAGTTATCTTCCTGCTTGGCCAGGTCTTCGGGTAAGCCTTCAAATACAACGTAGCCGCCTTTATCGCCCCCCTCAGGGCCTAGGTCAATCACCCAGTCGGCCGATTTGATGATTTCAGTGTTGTGTTCAATCAGAATCACACTGTCGCCTTGTTCCACCAACGCATTGATGGCCTTGAGTAGCTTCTTGATGTCATGAAAATGCAATCCGGTGGTAGGTTCGTCAAAAATGAACAAGGTTTTGCCTTGGTGTGCATTTCCCTTGCCTAAGAACGAAGCCAGCTTGACGCGTTGCGCCTCTCCACCTGAGAGCGTATCCGACGACTGCCCGAGCCGTACATAGCCCAAGCCCACATCTTGCAACGGTCTTAATCGGTCGGCAATTTTGGGTGCGGCCTTGAAAAATTCCAGTGCGTCATCTACCGTCATATCCAGCACGTCGGCAATGTCTTTGTCCTGGTATTTCACCTCCAATACTTCTTGTTTGAATCGTTTGCCGTGGCAGCTTTCGCATGTCAGATGAATGTCGGCCATAAACTGCATTTCAATGGTTACATGGCCTTCGCCCTGGCAAATTTCACACCGTCCGCCGTCAATGTTGAACGAAAAATGACCGGCTGTATAACCGCGCGTTTTGGCCAGTGGCTGGTCGGCCATCAGTTGCCGAATGTGGTCATACGCTTTGATGTACGTTACCGGATTGGAACGCGACGACTTGCCAATCGGATTTTGATCCACAAACTCCACAGCAGTCAGCAACGACAAACTTCCACTTACTCCATCATACTTCGCCGATTCTTCGTTGTGCAGACCCAGGTGTTTTGCCAATGCCGGATGTAGTATTTTTTTCACCAAGGTCGATTTACCGGAACCACTCACACCCGTAATGGCTGTAAGAATCCCCAACGGAATCTTGACATTGATGTTTTTCAGATTATTCTCGCGTGCCCCTTTTATTTCAATGGCATCCGACCATTTTCGGCGGCGTTTCGGAACCGTAACCTCATCTGTTCCATTCAGGTAGCGCGTCGTATAGGTATCCGCATCGTCAATGTCGGCCAATGTTCCCTGAAACACCAGTTCACCTCCATGCGAACCAGCCTCGGGGCCAATGTCGATGATCTGATCGGCGGCACGCAACACTTCTTCTTCGTGCTCCACCACAATCACGGTATTGCCCATGTCACGCAGCAATTCCAGCACACTGATTAGCTTCTGAGTATCGCGGGGATGCAACCCAATGCTGGGTTCGTCCAGAATGTACATCGAACCCACCAACGCACTGCCCAAAGAAGTTGCCAGCTTAATCCGCTGGTACTCACCGCCCGAAAGCGTGGACGAAACCCGGTTCATGGTCAGATAACCCAATCCTACTTTGTCCAGATAACTCAGGCGGTTTTTAATTTCGGTTACAATCCGTCCCGATACTTTTTCTTCATACGCAGTCAGTTCCACGCTATCAAAATACCGGGTAACTTCAGTTACTGGCTTCAACACCAGATCAATGATGGATTTGCCTCCGATTTTTACGTATCCAGCATCTTTGCGAATACGGCTTCCCCGGCAGTCCGGGCAAACGGTGCGGCCCCTGTAGCGAGACAATAACACCCGGTATTGAATCTTGTAGGTTTCGCCTTCTACGAACCTGAAAAAATCATCAATGCCTTTAAAGTATTCATTCCCAGACCATAACAATTGTTTTTGTTCGTCTGTCAAGTCTTCGTAAGGCCGATGAATCGGAAAGTCAAACCGGATGCCGTTTTTGATCAGCGGAGTCAGCCATTCACTCATTTTTTCGGTACGCCAGGGTGCAACGGCTCCTTCAAAAACAGACAAGGTTTTGTCCGGAATAATCAGATCCGGGTCAAGCCCCAACACGGTTCCGAATCCTTCGCAGGTGCGGCAGGCTCCGTAAGGGTTATTGAAGCTGAAAAAGTTAACGCTGGGTTCTTCGAAGGTAATGCCATCCAGTTCAAACCGATCCGAAAACGTACGCGTTTCTTTGTCGATTACTTGCACAACACACTCTCCGTCGCCTTCAAAAAATGCCGTTTGCACCGAATCGGAAATCCGAAACTCATTGTCTTCATCCCCGTGCCGAATGCTGTTGCGGTCAATCAGAATATAGACGGTTTCTTTCTTTGCTTTTTTCTCTATTTCACCTACTTGTTTGGTATCACCGAGCAATTCTTCCATAAATAACAATTCACCTTGCCACTGAATCCGCGTGAAGCCTTTCTGAAGCAGAATGTTGAGTTCATCTGCGAATTTGCGTCCGATATGCATTTTCAGTGGAGCCAGCACCATAAACCGCTGCCCGTCTTCAAAGCTGTACAGATACTCCATCACATCGGTTACCGTATCGCGGCGCACCTCTTTGCCCGACACAGGCGAATACGTTTTCCCTATCCGCGAAAAAAGCAGTTTCAAGTAATCGTAGATTTCCGTGACTGTACCGACAGTAGAACGTGGATTTCGGGTATTCACCTTTTGCTCAATGGCAATGGCTGGCGATACGCCCCGAATGTAATCGACCTCAGGCTTTTCCATTCGTCCCAAAAACTGGCGGGCATAGCTTCCCAGACTTTCTACGTACATTCGCTGACCTTCGGCAAACAAGGTATCAAATGCCAACGACGACTTTCCAGAACCTGACAATCCGGTTATGACGACCAGCTTATTGCGCGGAATGGCTACGCTAAGGTTTTTCAGGTTATTTACCCGGGCACCTTTGATGATGATGAATTGCTTGGGATCAAGATGGTCAATAGTTGGCAAAGTTTTTGCGGGAGAAGCAATTGATTCTGCACTCATAGTCAATATTTTAGAAAAGATTTCTGGCGGCTTGATTACACATTTAAAAGCTGAGAACAGGAAGCAAGTACACAAAAATAGTATCTTTTCAGAATGAAAACCTGCCATATCCTTAAGGCATAAGTTTATTTTTCTAAAAAAAGTTTACTATCCTTTCAAAGTTCTCACTAAGTATAGGCTGTAACGGTTGATTTGATTATATATTCCTGAAAATCAAAAAAATATTACACCAACGCCAAAACCTATTGCAAAATCCATATCTGATGCTTATTTTTGGATAGTTGTAAATTTCTAACAAAATCTTTCCCTCACCTTTCCCCAAAGAGCTGTCTATGACAAAAGTCTACGCAAACGTCCTAAATGTTTCGCTTTATGAACCAAAGTTTGCTGAACGACAGCTCCCTAGTTACCCTTTACAAAAATGGCAACGAGAAAGCTTTTGAGCTTCTTGTAAAACGCTATAAGTCAAAGGTATATACAGCTATTTATTTAATCGTCAAAGATTCGTACACCGCCGAAGACCTGCTTCAGGATACATTCATCAAGGCTGTTACGACCATCAAATCGGGCCGGTATAACGAAGAAGGCAAATTTTTGCCGTGGTTGTTACGCATTGCCCACAACTTAGCCATTGATTACTTCAGACGGGAAAAACGCTATCCAACCATTGTCATGGAAGATGGCAGCAACGTGTTTGATACCTTGGAATTTTCGGAAGATTCTGCAGAGTCCATTCAAATCAAACAGGAAACGCATGCCCGCTTACGCAATATGATTGACAACTTGCCTGAAGTGCAACGCGAGGTTTTAATCATGCGCCACTACGGTGATATGAGCTTTCAGGAAATTGCCGATGCCACCGGAGTAAGCATTAATACAGCCTTGGGCCGCATGCGCTACGCGCTGATTAATCTGCGCAAACAGATGACACTGGCAGACAAAGACCGGTATGTTTCGAACAGCTAATGACCTGATACAAACAAAATAGTATCTTTCATAAATAAAAAACCTGCCCGGAGTCATTTCGGGCAGGTTTTTTATTTTTAACCTATTTTTACACAATTTTATATTTAGACCTCGCGTTATTGATTACAAATGCTTTTTACCAAGCTTCTCTCACTTTAAGAAAAATTAATTGTTATGACCCAAACTTTTACGCCCAACGACGTTGTCAAACACTTGTATCAGGAAGAATCCGATAAGCAGAACCACCAGTTAATAAGCGGCATAATTGCCACTGATGAAGAGTACAACCGATTGCATCAGGAATTGTCAGCCATGAAAGAACTCCTGGACCAGACCGTTCTGGAACCTTCAGACAAAACAATTGAAAACATTTTGGCATTTTCACGCCAGTACAATGCATGTAAGGTATAGTTTTTTTAACTGCATCCATGGAAAGGTTAGACTTTTGTCTAACCTTTTTTTATATAAAATCTGTAAAAAAACAGGCAATAGCTTACACATGTAACAAAAAACAAAATGTGTATACTTTTTGAATGACATTCGGTTACCTCTTCCCTTTTACACAGATAAATACCCGAGATACCAGCTTTAATATAATACGTAAGAATGTTTGATTGAACTGCATATTCGCTTTGCGAATGTGAAAGTTAACACGAGATTTTAGTCCTTGAATGGAGCAACCACTCAAATTTGGAATCGTTTCTTTACTCTTTTTCTGGTTTAGCTTTTGTGCGCAGGCATGGGATGATACGTTACAGGTTCAGTTGCAGGCAGCATCGGGGCTTGAGAAAGTTGCATTGCTAAATCAGTTATCCGAGAATTATTCCGTCCGTACACCCTCGTTATCACTGGAATACGCACAGCAGGCTCTTGCTCTGGCCAATGACCTCAACTATCCGGGAGGAAAAGGCTTGGCGTATAACAACATTGGCGAGTATTATCTGAACAATGGCGATTACCTGAAAGCAAACGAAAACTTTGCTCAGGCATTGCGGGTGGGTCAGTCCATACAGGATACCACGCTAATTGCCATATCCCTCACAAAAATTGCTGTTGTCAGTTATTTCAAAGGAGACTATCAGCAAGCATTGAAGCTTGCGTTGGTCGTACTGCCCCTGCACAAAAAAACGGGCAATCTGCGTGCCCTAGCCAATACACAAAACACCATCAGCTACATTTACAATGGACAAGGCTTGCCCGAAAAAGCCCTGGAGTACGCGTTGCAGGCATTGCGTAATCGCCGCAGTTTGAACGATCCCAACGAAATAGCCAAATCGCTCAACTCCCTCGGAGATTTCTACTACAATCAGTTCAATTTACGCAAGGCCTTACAAAATTACCTCGAATCGCTCCGCATCAGCCGAAAAATCAGCAACCTGCGTGGCATTTCTTACTCGCTGAATAACATTGGCAAGGTTTACCTTCTCCAGGAACGGTACCAGGAATCGTTGCTCTACTTCAGAGAAGCACTCACCATCAGCGAAAAACTAAATGTATCCAAACAAAGTGCGGCCATTTACAACAACATGGGCACTGCGTACCTGAGTCTGCAGGATACCGACCAGGCCTTCCGCTATTATTCAGCGGCTCTGCGCATCCATTACCTGCAAAACAACGACCTGGAACTGGTACCAGTATTGAATGACATCGGTAAGTTGTACTCCATCAAAGGCGACTTTAAAACTGCTCTTTCTTTCCATTATCAGGCGCTTAGCAAAGTAAAAAACAGCCAATGGCGTTTGCTCAAAATTGACACCTATAAAGCTCTTGCCGATACGTATCTGGCAATGAATGACGAACATCAGTTTACGGAATTTTACCGGATGTACAATCGGCTGCAAGATTCAGTGCGCAACGATGTAAGCATGCGGAAAATTGCCGAACTCCAGACCCGGTTTGAATGGGAAGAAAGTCGGGCCCGCAACGAGCAAGAAAATGAACAGCAGGCCCAAGAAATAGACCGTCAGAAAACCATTCGCAATTATCTGCTGGCCGTTATTACCGGTGGTATATTCTTGGTTTTGCTTCTGATCGTTTTTTACATTTCCCGGTTGCGTGCCAACAAGAAGCTACAGAAACAGAATGAAACCATCATACTGAAAAACCGCCAGCTCAGACGCGTCAATGAGGCATTGAAGGCCCTGAATGATAAGCTGATCGAATCAGAAGCTGAATTACGCAAAACCAATGAAACCAAGGATAAATTCTTTTCCATCATTGCACATGATTTGCGGGCTCCGCTGGCCACCTTCAGTTCTTTTCTGACGGCTTTGTCAGACTCCGATGATAGCTTTACGCCCGAAGAGATTGAATTTATCACCAAGAGCACGCAAAAGTCACTGAAAAACCTGACCGACTTGCTCAATAATCTGTTGCAATGGTCCCGTTCACAGATGGGAAGACTGCAGTTTAGCCCTCAACCCATTCTGATTGGCGAACTGACTCAACAAACCGTTAATCTGGTACTGGAAGATGCCGTTAATAAAAACCTTTCCCTCACCAGCCACATCGACCCGGAAACGGTGGTATTTGCCGACGCAAACATGCTCGATTTTGTCCTGCGCAATCTGGTTTCGAATGCCATCAAATTTACCCCGCAAGGTGGCAGCATTTTCATTGAATCTATTCCGGTAAAAGAACCCAATCAAGCAGGTATTCGGGTAACGGATACTGGCGTGGGCATTGCTCCTGAAAATCTGGAACGCCTGTTCGTTCTTAATTCGGGGTTTACGACTGTAGGCACAGCCAACGAAAAAGGAACGGGACTGGGTTTGCTTCTCTGCAAAGAATTTGTGGAGCGGAATGGCGGCAGGCTTTACGTAGAAAGTGAATTAGGCAAAGGCACACAGTTTATCTTTACCATTCCCCTCAATGCCACGGCAAAATAATGTCTTTTGCACGACCAGAACCCAAAATGCCTGCAATTCGCAAGAAGCAGGTTTAAGCTCTGAAAAAGATACTATTTTTTTGTACCTTTCTCCAGGCTTACGGATATTTACAGCCCAATAAAATAAAGCCATGACCAAAAAGGAAAGGTACAAGCACTTTATCACGTATTTCACCGAAAATTTTGAAAATCCACAAACAGAACTGCACTACCAAAATCCCTATCAGTTGCTGGTTGCAGTAATACTGAGTGCCCAATGCACCGACAAACGGGTCAATCTGACAACGCCGACACTTTTCGAACGTTTTCCGGATGCACTCTCCCTCTCGCAAAGCCATTTTGACGAGTTGTTTCCTTACATCAAAAGCATCTCCTATCCGAACAACAAGACGAAGCACCTGTTGGGAATGGCCCAGATGCTGATCAACGACTTTCAAGGCAATGTACCGGAAACGGTGGAAGATTTGCAAAAACTACCCGGCGTAGGACGCAAAACGGCCAATGTGATCGTATCGGTGATCTACAACCAGCCTGCCATGGCCGTAGACACTCACGTATTTCGCGTCTCCAAACGCATTGGGTTGGTAAGTGCCAAAGCCACTACGCCACTTGCCGTCGAAAAAGAGCTAATCAAACACATTCCGCAGGAACTAATTCCTAAATCGCACCACTGGCTCATTCTTCACGGAAGGTACATTTGTGTGGCACGCAATCCAAAATGCCACGAATGTCCGTTAACGCATTTTTGCCGCTATTATCAAAAGCTTTCGTTGACTCAAAGTTTAAAAATCTCTCTTGTACACAAATAGTATCTTTTGAAAGCACAAAACCCGGTGGGTCTTCTTCAGAGTCACTCTTATCGCCCGAAGCAATCATCAGAAAAAGAAAAGCGGAACATTTTCTACAATGTTCCGCTTCTTCAAAAAAGTCTTTCCTATTTATTTTCGAATAATCATCCGCATAGATCGACTGGTGTTCCCGGCTTCCACCGTATAAATGTAAATACCGTCAGGTAAGTTGTCAGGGCGTTTGAACATAATTTCATGATCTCCGGCTTCTAATGATTCATCCAGAATGGTGCTTATGCGACTTCCCACTATGCTATACAACGTAATTTTTACGTTTTGAGGTCGAGAAATTGTAAAACTAAGGGTGGTTTGATCGTAAAAAGGGTTAGGATAATTGGTTCTCAATGTAAATCCTGGCTCTTTCTCTCTCACTGAATTAACAGCGATTACCTGCCCAAAGGTAGTTGCCGCCACCCCAGCCAATAATCCAGTTAGTATAATAAACAGAAATAGTAGACGTTTCATAGTTCATAGTATTAAAAAAATCAATCTTCTTTTGTTTAGCTTAAAACTTACTTTTGACTTAACAAATTCTGTACCACTTTTATTCTAGTATTGCACAAGCTTGCTATGTAATAGTACGTAAATAATCCCTAATTAGATTCCCCGAGTAATTATTTAGTTAAAATTGCAGTGGTTTCTGCTTTCACTTTTGCCAAAAGTTTGTCATACACCTCAGTTGCTTTAAGTTTCTTTTCCTGATTTACGTCCGTTTTCCGGCTGATGAACACAGGCGCATCGGCGTCCTGGTCCGGGTAGCGGCCATGCGAACCTTTGACCAGCGAACCATCCAACGGAATAATATCCATCAGATACCGAAAACCCAGCTTCTTTTTGAGCAAGGTAAAGCCCACTTTCACAGGCAACAGTTTGATTTCGGGGTTAGCAAACATTTCTACCGGATCATACCCGGGCTTGCGATGAATGTCGACAATCCGGGCAAAATCGGGTGCGCGGTTATCGTCCAGCCAATAATAGTACGTAAACCACGAATCTTTATCTGCTACTGCAACCAGTTCCCCGGCACGTGAATGATTGATGTGGTGTTTTTTCTTCCCTTCTTCGTCGAGCACCATCTCAATGCCGGGCACGCTTTCTAGCAGCTTTTTCACATTCGGTGTTTGCGAAGAATCATTCACATACACATGGGCAATCTGATGATCGGCCATGGCAAAAGCTTTGCTAACACCGGCATCGAGTAGTTCGGTTCCCCGCTCTTCACGTACGGCAATGTATCCAGCTTTGCGCAATACCCGGTTGATGTCAACAGCCCGGTTTACGTTAGTAATTCCATATTCGGATAATATAACTACCTCAGCCCCTTTTTTTTCGTAGAAAAGCACCAGGTCTTTTACCAATTCATCAATTTCCTGCAAATCCTTTCCTATTTTACTGAAATCCAGGCCGTGGCGTTGGATGTTGTAATCCAGATGAGGCAAATAAATCAGCGTCAGCGTCGGATTGTGCCATTCGTCAACCAGTTTGGAAGCGTCGGCAATCCATTTGCTTGATTTGATGGTAGTGCGTGGCCCCCAGAAATCAAATAATGGGAATGTTCCCAGTTTTTCCTGAAGACGATCACGCAAATCGGCTGGCTGGGAATAGCAATCGGGCATTTTGCGGCCATCTGACAAATACTGCGGCCGGGGTGTCACCGAAAAATCGACTGAGGAGTACATATTGTACCACCAGAACATGTTGGCACAGGTAAAGGATGAGTCTTGCTCCCGCATTACTTCCCATATCTTGGGTGCCTCGACCAGCTTATTTGACTGCCGCCAGAGCTTCACTTCACATTCATCCCGAAAATACCATCCGTTGGCTACAATGCCGTGAACCTCAGGCATTTGTCCGGTCAGGAAAGTTACCTGCGACGAACACGTTACGGCTGGCAGTGGAGGTTGTATGGTAGCGACATGGGCTTTTTCAGACCATTGCTTTAAAAACGGTGTGTATTCACCGATTAACCGGGTGGTGAGCCCCACTACATTGATTACGACTGTCTTCTGCATGTAAATGTATCTGAATAACTAAAAATACAATAAAACGACTCGTTTTTTAAACAACAGGTTTGTCATTGATTTGATTCAGTATCACTCAAAAGGATTAAGTACCCATCCCTTTTTTAGCAATCTTAAGGCTTGTTGCATTCTCTTCATTTTATGACAATCCTCCTCGCCTAAACTACTACAGACGGTTTTTACTTTTCTGGTGATACTATTTTGGTCGCAAATGAAAGCAGATTTCACAAAATAACCAGGATATCTTGACTATTCCGGTAAATTTCTGGTTGCTTCATACATTGGATACCGGTCAGTTTCGACATTCTAAAAGATACTATATTGGTGGCATACGGATAAGGCATACGCACCGTGGCTGAACTCTGAATCAAACTAACTTTTCGCAGAGGTATACCTTTGTATTGTTTTTCCTTAGAGTATCAGCCATAAAACACAAAAACTCCCGATTGGGAGTTTTTGTGTTCGTAATCCTTAATCTCACTTTGGTCAAACAACAATAAAAGGAGTGGCAATTGCCAATACCTGTTCTTTAGTAAGTGGTTCATCAAAAGCCTGGCTGGAAATGGCCGCTGAGTATCCCAATGAGGTTACATCTGCACCTCCCTGGGTGGTGTTCTCTTCACCAGCATAAACAGGCGCAGGTGCACCCGTATTTCCGCTAATCCAGCCCATTTCGCCACGCAAACGACGCACCATGGCTGCATGGCGGGCTTCTACGGAGTGAATCTGCAAAGCGGCCGTCAATACATCGTTATTGGGAATCAACACACCGGCCTGGCCTTTGTAGGCACGCACGCCAGTGTCTTCAAAAGCCTGCGATAAAGTCAGAAACGTTTGATAGTTAGTAAATACATCGGCATAGGCTCCTTTCGCCGTAAAATCGAAAGTAGGTTTGGCCACGGGTGTGGCACCGGCAGCTGTAATGGCAGTTTTCAGAAAGTTCACGTGAGCAGCTTCATGATTGCCAATCTGGGTAAAGATTGCTTTGCGATCTGCGGGAATCAGGGTAGGTGCTGCCAGGCCCATCGCATAAAACTCATTTTCCAGGTATTCCAGCGTAAGTGCATAATTTAACACATCTGTAATAGCATCATTTGTTTTGCCATACGCTTTCTTGAACATCCCGCCCAGCATAAAAGGCACCGCCGCCAGAGCAACGTTCTTACCTACTTTTCCGGCACCTTTAAAAAAGGATCGACGTGAATCGAAACGATCATACACTTCCGGATCGATTTTCTCGATATTATTAATCAGATTGAATAAGTTCATGACAGGTTGTTGGGATTAAGAGGTTGGCAAATTGGAGTAATTGATAGCAGTTTTCACATACGTTTTTGCCGCAGTAAGCACATCAGCGGGCATTTTTGCCGCATCCAGTCCGTTGGCAGCGGTCACAATGTCATCACCGGCAAAGCTGGCAGTAAACGGCATCAGCAAATCCCGGATAACGGCTGCATGTCGCGCCTCTACCGAAACGATCTTTCCGGCAATCAGCAGATAGTCTGCACTGGTAATCAGCTTGCCAGCCCCGTTGTACGCAGCAACGCCCAGATCTTCAAACGTTTTGGCGGCACCCAATACGCTGGCCCGGTCACCAAAATTAATGGAACTGAAATCTACCTGAAGCGCTCCAATTGCTTTATCGGCCAGAGCAGCCTTAAAGAAATCGCGGTGCGCCAGTTCGTGGTCACGAATCTGCGTCAGAATCTGCTCTTCAGCACTATTCATCCCACTGTACTTTGTCTGAATGACCTGTGTATAAAAAGCAGCTTCGAGCTGCTCCAGGGCATAGGCGTAATTCAGAATACCTACATCCCCACTGCCCAGGTCTACCCCTTGCATATTCATAGGCCCATTGTCATCGTCTTTGCATCCACTGAGTGTTAAAGCAGTGACAAAAGCAGAAGCACCTAAGTATTTAAGGAAAGTGGCTCGCCCCATCGGTTGTAGCGACTCAGAGGCATTCTTAGCTGGCTGGGTCTTGGTTGGGTTTTCCCGTAAATCGGGAATAATAATCTTGGACATAGCTTTACTCTAGGTTAAGTGAACATAAAAAGTGTAAGTCATTGGTGTGCTAAGTATCTTATCCTAAAGCACATCACACCTACGTTTTTTCACTTAAAACCGGATTTCCAATTTTCCGGCAAAAATTAAACTTTAACGCAAAAAACTTTACAAAGTGTTGACAACCATACATTTACATTTAATAAAAATATCAAAAAAGCGTGGAATTGATTGGATACACAGCAATCATGCACTGGTAAAAACGGAGAAACAACTGAATCCAATGGTAATTTTTTATTTGTCTACCAGAGTACTTTTGAAAATATTTTCATTTTTATTTGGAAAGTAAAACAAAACACAAGTATCTTAGCGTAATAATTACACTAAGATACTTTCGATTAAACCAATTTACATTCATCGTGAAAACCCACCCACAACTATACAGTCAGTCCTTAAGCTTATTGACTGATTTATACCAACTGACCATGGCTTACGGCTATTGGAAATCAGGAACCGCCGAAAAAGAAGCCGTCTTTAATTTGTTTTTCCGCAAAAACCCGTTTGGTGGAGGCTATACCATTGCCGCAGGCTTGGAACAAGCCATAGACTTCATCCAAAACTTCCGTTTTTCGAAAGAAGATACCGACTATCTGGGAAGTTTGACAGGCAGTGATGACAAACCGCTGTTTGAACCTGCCTTTCTGGAATACCTTCAGGATCTGCGGTTTACGGGCGAAGTAGATGCCATTCCCGAAGGAACGGTTGTGTTTCCGCAGGAGCCGCTTCTACGGGTACGTGGTCCTATCTTACAATGCCAGATATTGGAAACACCCCTCCTGAACCTGATCAACTTCCAATCGTTGATTGCTACCAAAGCGGCCCGCATCAAACAAGTGACAAAGGGCGAACCTATACTGGAGTTTGGATTGCGCCGGGCACAGGGCATGGATGGCGGCATTACGGCCAGTCGGGCTTCGTACATTGGCGGTGCCGATGCAACCTCCAATGTGTTGGCAGGTAAACTATACGGCATTCCGGTAAAAGGCACGCATGCCCACAGTTGGGTGATGTCGTTTGACTCGGAGGAAGAAGCGTTTGAAACGTATGCCGAAGTGATGCCAAACAACTGCATTTTCCTGGTGGATACCTTCGATACACTGGAAGGTGTGAAAAAAGCGATTGAAACCGGTAAAAAACTGGAAGCCAAAGGATACAAACTGGGAGGCATCCGGCTGGACTCGGGTGACTTGGCGTATTTCAGCATTGAAGCCCGCAAACTCTTGGACGCCGCCGGTTTTACGGATACCTCCATTGTTGCCAGCAACGATCTGGACGAGAACATCATTCAAAGCCTGAAAGACCAGGGAGCTACCATTAATGTTTGGGGCGTGGGCACCAAGTTGGTTACCGCTTATGACCAGCCTGCCTTGGGTGGTGTGTACAAACTGGCGGCCATTCGGGATGACAAAAACGACGAATGGGAATACAAAATCAAGCTTTCGGAGCAAACCATTAAAATTTCGACACCGGGCATTCAGCAAGTGCGCCGCTACCGTAACGACAACGGTTTTGTAGCCGATATGATCTACAATACGGAAGCGTTTGAAGCCAAAGATGGTGAAGTTATGGTGGATCCGATGGATTTTACCAAGCGCCGCAAAATGGAAAATTCGCTTCCACACGAAGATTTGCTCGTTCCTGTGTTCCGCAAAGGCGAACTGGTTTACAAACTTCCTCCTATTCAGGATATTAAGAAACGAGTACTGGACCAATTGGCTGATTTTCACGAAGGTATCAAGCGTTTTGTCAATCCGCACTTGTATCCGGTCGGTTTGGAAAAAAGCTTGTACGATTTCAAAACCGATCTTATTCTTAAACTGCGGAAGTTTAACGGAAAATAAGCGCGGGTTTGTCCTTAGCAAAATAGTAGCTTTTGCAAGGACAAAACCCCACCCCTTTTATCCATTGAGTGCATTTTATCAAACAGCCGTTCAGACGTGAATAAAATTATTTTCAGCACCAAAGCCTATAAATACCTGCAAGATTCTCTTTGTCAGATTGTTCGGTTTGATTTTGGCGAAGTAGAAGTCAAGCATTTTCCGGATGGTGAACGCTACCAACGCATTGTAACGGATGTAGACGGCCGCGAAGTGGTACTCATTGGCGGTACCATTTCGGATGCTGATACGCTGGAACTCTACGATCTGGCTTATTCTCTGGTGTCTATGGGGGCGCAGTCGCTGTTACTGATGATTCCTTATTTCGGCTATGCCACCATGGAGCGGTCGGTAAAAAAAGGTGAAGTAGTGACGGCCAAAACCCGTACTCACCTACTTTCCAAGTTGCCCAATTCCTCCATGGGGAACCGCATTTTCCTGCTCGATTTGCATACAGAAGGTGTTCCGTATTACTTTGAAGGAAAAACCAGAGCTGTTCATTTGTACGCAAAAAACATCATCACACAAGCCTGCCGCGAAGTAGCCGGAACCGATTTTGTACTGGCCTCCACTGATGCCGGCCGAGCCAAATGGGTGGAATCGCTGGCAAACGACATGGGTGTCAACGGGGCTTTTGTGTTCAAACGTCGCATCAGTGGTGACGAAACGCAAATCACCTCCATCAGTGCGGATGTGCAAGGCAAATATGTGATCATTTACGACGACATGATTCGTACGGGCGGCTCACTGATTAACGCCGCGAAAGCCTACAAGGATGCCGGTGCCACTAAAATTGCGGCTGTTACCACCCACGGCTTGTTCTCTAATAACGGTCTGGAAAAAATCAGGCAGAGCGGTTTGTTTGAATGCATAGTCAGTACGGATAGTCATCCCAATGCGGTGGCGCTGAAAAGCGATTTTCTGCGTGTCAAGAGCATTTCTTCTCTGCTGAAAGAACAAATCGAGTTGCACTGAAAACTTTATCGGGAAAAAAATAGTATCTCCGCAAAGGCGAAAACCTCCCCGTCCAAGTTAGCTGCACAATGTAAAAAAATGCTTAGACCATACTCTTTCCAAAGGTCAAACTATGAAGATTTTATTGATTGGTTTTTTAGTAATAAGTTGCAACGCATTCGCACAAAATAGTAAATCAACTCTGAAACAGTTGTTTGCAGATACGATATATGTATACAAAGGATATATTACCGGTGGAACTACAAGCAATTTACAAATTGCCAGTTACCGTGTTGATTCAATTCTAAACGTTCAGAAAGTAATGCTGGATCAGGCGGCAGTAGATACATTAAATTTTCTGATCAGTCAAATAAAACCGAAAAGGCATTTTCAGACAAAAGTTGGTCCAAGTTATTATGCAAAAGTTATCAGCGATCACAAGATAATAAATGTTGCATTTTTAGATGAGGTTGGTTTTATTGATCTAACAAACAGGAGACAGTATTTTTTCGTGCATACTCCCTTTGAAGCAACATACAAGCGTTTTGTAGATAAAATCTATCGCTAATTAAAGTTTATGCTTGGCCCGTATTTTGTCCTATCAAGGCGTGACCTGCATAGGATGTCTACTTAAAACAAAAAACCTCCTTTCCAACAAGGAGGTTTTTCATTTTAGGACTATACTATTTTCTCCACAATTTATTTGGAGTTGTTGTTTTTGAAAATTATCTTTGTGTAATTAATACACTAACATGAATTTTCAAAAGTCGGAATCCTTTTTCTATCTTACCACCAACCAAGGAAAATAGTATCCAAAAACGAATCAAAACCTCATCTTCTCTGATACCAAGACATTTAACTTTTCAATGCTATGAATCCCATTAAAATTGCCGCTGCTGTTGTTAACCAAACCCCGCTTGACTGGAAACGAAATGTAAAGCACCATTTGGACGCCATTACCGAAGCCAAAAAGCAGGATATCAGTCTATTGTGTTTTCCTGAACTGAGCATTACCGGCTACGGATGCGAAGACATGTTTTACGCCCCCGGCGTGAACGAAACCGCCGCCGAAATGCTGCAACTCATTGCCGATGCCTGCGACAATATCATCGTATCTGTAGGTTTGCCGATTCGATACAATCACCGCTTGTACAACGCCGCCTGTCTGATTGCCGACAAAAAAATTCAGGGATTTGTGTGCAAAAAGAACCTGCCCGGCAACAGCATTTACTACGAACCCCGCTGGTTTCACGCCTGGGAATCGGGCGTGGTAGGTAGCATTGAAATCAACGGAACGGATTACCCGGCGGGAGATCTGATCTTTGAGGTGCAGGGAGTTCGCGTTGGCTACGAAATCTGCGAAGATGCTTGGATTGCCCATCGTCCGGGCCGTGAACTGTATCTGCGTGGCGTGGACATTATCCTGAACCCAAGTGCCAGCCACTTCGAATTTGGAAAATCGTTTGTACGCGAACGGTTCGTGATGGATGCTTCCCGTGCCTTTGGCGCTACGTATCTGTATGTCAATCTGTTGGGAAACGAATCAGGCCGGGCTGTGTTTGACGGGGATGCGTTTATCACGTCATCGGCGGTGGGCATTGCATCAGGCAGCCGGTTCAGTTACCAGGATTTCCTGCTGGTTTCGGCAGTGATTGATGTAGACAACACGCGATTATCGCAAGTGCAAAACAAAGTTCCGCTAATCAAAAATGACTTTGGCGTGATTAAAGTGCCGTTTGAATTGGCTAAAGCTGCTTTCCAACCGCACACCTACGAAATGGAAAAATGGGAAAACAGTGGCCGCATCAAGGAAGAAGAATTTGCCCGTTGCATTTCGCTGGCCCTATTTGATTACTTGCGCAAAAGCCGCTCCAACGGCTGGGTGATTTCGTTGAGTGGTGGCGCCGATTCGTCGGCCATTGCGTGCCTGTGCCGGTTGGCAATCAAGCTAAGCATTGAAGAAATTGGCCTGGACGGATTGAAACAAAAACTGCATTACCAGAAAGACATTCAGGCTTGCCAGACGGAAGAAGACGTGGCTAAAACCCTGATTACCTGCGTGTATCAGGCGACCGAAAACAGTGGTAACGAAACCCGCACCTCCGCCGAAACCCTGGCCAAAGACCTGAATGTGGAGTATTTTGAAATCAACATCAACAATCTGGTAAAAGAATACCGCGGCCTGATTGAAGGCGGACTGGGACGTGCCCTGAGCTGGGACACCGACGATGTACCTTTGCAAAACATTCAGGCGCGGGTACGGGCTCCGAGTATCTGGCTGCTGGCCAATGTCAAAAATGCCTTATTGCTTTCAACCAGTAACCGTTCGGAAGCGGCAGTAGGCTACGCCACCATGGACGGCGATACGGCGGGTAGCATTAGCCCGATTGCGGGTATCAACAAGCATTTTATCCGACAGTGGTTGCGCTGGTTGGAAACCGACGGTGTGGATGGTCGCATCAAATTTGGAGGCTTGAGTGCGGTAAATGGCCTGCAACCAACGGCCGAACTTCGTCCACAAGAAAAAAAGCAGACCGACGAAGAAGATTTAATGCCATACGCCTTGCTCGATGCCATTGAAGATGCCGGTATTCGCGACAAAAAGATGCCGAAAGACATCCTGCCGCTGATGCTCTACAAATTTGAAGGGGTTTACAGCCAGGAAGTGATTGTTAAATCCATTGAGCGATTTTTCCGGTTGTGGAGCCGCAACCAATGGAAACGCGAACGATATGCCCCCGCCTTCCACGTCGACGACCACAGCCTCGACCCAAAAACCTGGTGCCGCTTCCCGATTCTGTCGGGCGGGTTTGAGAAGGAACTGGAAGACATGCGGAAGAGTATTGGATAGTTAAGTTTTATTTAGCGTAGTTTAAAACTACTTGAATACGAAAAAGACCTTTTTACATTTTTAGATCTACTATTTTCTAAAATGAGGTTTTTTAACATTAATCCTCTACATATTATGGTATCGGAAGAACTATTTTTTCAGAATTTACTCCTTAACACTAAGGAAGCATTTTCAAATAGTGCCATATGTGTCAAGCAAAAGCACCTAAATCAGGAATGGAACTATTCTGTGTGCGGTACTCCCCTACAAGTGGGAAAAGGTATTATTATGGGAATCAATTGGGGCGCAGATGGGAATCATCCAGCACAAACGATGATGCCAGATGGACGTGATATATTGGACTATAAATTTATTTCCAGAAGCCGTTTGTTATTAGAATCTTATATAAAAATCGATTTTGTCTCTCTTAATTTCAATTATACTAATCTTTGCTTCTTCCGAACACCCAGAGAATCCCTACTAGAAGACAAAGATTATGAACTCTCACTACCTATTTTTAGGCAACTTGTGGAATATATCAATCCGCCCTGGATTTTTTCGCTGGCAATCCGTAATTATCAAACATTAAGCAGGCTTAAACAACTTCATGATACGAAAGAATTTAAGGATTCAAGCCAAAAGGTCACTGGCATCAAAGCTCAACTATGGGAGTATCCATTTTATGCAGTTCCACATCCGAATGCGAGAGTGAGTAGTAAATCACGTCAAGAAATTTGGAAGCAAGTAGGTAACCAATTACTTGTTTAAAAATAATAGATTAGAACTCTTATCAAACGGTGAGATTGATTTCGGATTTATGGCTAGGGTGTCTTTTCGCAGAAAACTTCGCGCAAACACACATCTCTGTATTTAGATACGATTTTTCCAACTGCAAACACCACCATATTTGTGCGAAGATCCCACAGGAAGGACAGAGAAAGTAGTATGGTTGAAAAAGGCAAAAACTCTTGATTCATAAGCCTTAACAATCACTTTATATATCCTAATTCACGAGAATAACAGCCTTAGAAAAACATTCTTGTCACCTAAAAGTAATAGACTGGTTTTTACTTCTCAAAAGATACTATTTTTAGGCTTCTTCAGCCTTTCTACAACTATGACACACGAAAAAATAAGAGTATTGTATTCACGTCAGCATCAAACCATCTTTCCTAAACTAGGTGTGTTTTTAGGCGGTCCTACCCCACCGGCAGGTTCGGCCATGACTACCGGATGGCGGAGAGTAGTCATTTCGGCACTGGAAAACGATGCGCGACTTAAACCCAGTATGGTTGTGGTGGCTCCCGAACCCGAAACCGGTCAATGGTCGGATATTGATGTGCCAGGAACGACACAACTGGCTCAAGTGCTGAACAAACAGGTTCCCTGGGAATGGCAATACCTGAATCTGTGCGACATCACCGCCTTCTGGCTGCCTACGTACTGGCAACCCGAAGCAGCCGAAAATTTTCCGGCCAACATCGGCCCCACTACCCGCTTTGAGTTAGGCTACTATCTGCAGGAATACCTTAAAAATCCCTTGCGCCGCAAATTTATCATCGGTTCGCCCGAAGATGCAGAAGGCGTCAAATGGGCCAAACGAATTACCGATGTGCATGGCATCCAATGGCATTTTCTGCCCAAAGCCAAAAAGCACAAGCAAGTAGCCGAATCGTTTATTGAAGAAATTGCAACTACATTAACACAAAACCAATGGGAGTATTAAGGAAGATTGTTCATTCTTGTTTGTTTTCCGGTTACTAAACATTTGAGGCAAGAGAACACCTGTGTAGTTCTTCGCAGTCTGAGGATTACGAAGAGATAAAGCTACCAGGTTTTCATTTTTTAGAAGATACTATTTTCTTGTCTCGTTCTTGGGAGTTTAAA
Organism: uncultured Sphingobacteriales bacterium; assembly: GCA_963520985.1. Classification (GTDB taxonomy): domain Bacteria; phylum Bacteroidota; class Bacteroidia; order Cytophagales; family 172606-1; genus Xanthocytophaga. The sequence continues at coordinate 390,441 of CAUQTA010000004.1, read as the reverse complement.
AAACTCCCAAGCCCTATGTGGGTAGTCAGAGACTACCCACATAGGGCGAACTGTTATGCACAGTCAATCTGTACCATCATTCATATTCGTAATTGTCCGGTTCTGAACAACGCATGTCCATTTGCGGACAACCCAACTCCCCATATAAAGCCTAAACAGCCATTTATATCCTATTTTTAGCCCTGACACGAATTTGGCCGACGATTTGTACGAGATAATAGAAACAAATCAGATAGCTCATGCGTCGAACGTATTTAGGCGAATTCGAAGAAGTTGTCCTGCTGATGGTTGCCATTCTGGATGGGCAGGCCTACGGGGTCACGGTTAGTCAGGCATTGGAAGATCAACTGGGCCGAACAGTCACTTTTGGCACCGTGCACAATACTCTAATCCGGCTGGAAGAGAAGGGATTTGTCAGCTCTCAGTTGGGCGGCGCAACCCAGGAACGTGGTGGTAGACGCAAACGTATGTTTAAGATGACCACCCTTGGCGGTCAGGCGCTGCAGCAGATCCAGCAGCTGCGCCAGCAACTCTGGCAATTACTCCCACCCCATACGTTTGACTTCAGCCCTTTATGACTGCACCCAACACAAATTCCGGCAATGAGCACCCTCCACGCTGGGCGCAGCGGCTCTTGAGGTGGCTGCATCCCGAAGAAACGCTGGAAGAAGTCGAAGGCGATTTGGAGGAATTGTATACGGACTCCTACCGGCGAGCCGGAAAAACGCAGGCTACGCTGCGTTACCTGATCAATGTACTATCGGTGCTACCGCCTTTGGTACGCAGACGCAAACCACAACTTTGGCAACAGTATCGACATCACCCTTCACCACCTTTTTCCTTAAGTCCTTTTATGCTACGCAACTATCTGAAAATCGCCTTTCGCACGCTGAGTCGCAACAAACTGTATACGACGCTCAATGTAGCCGGTCTCACTTTCGGCATCACCTGTTTTCTGCTCATTGGCTTATACTTGTTTGATGAGTTGACTTTTGACCAGCAGCACCGTCAGGCCAACCGGATCTACCGGGCCATTCAGCACCGGCAGACACCCACCGAAGAAGTAACTGTTGCCGCCTCAAGCTACAAAATAGCCGAGGAGGCAAAAAAACGGATTGGTGAGATTGAAAATACGGCCCGAATCATCCGGATTGGGAGGGCTAATGTAACCAATCCCGAGAACAAAAACACATTTCATGAAACGGTCGCCTTTGGCAACTCGGGCGTATTGGAAGTGTTTGACTTCAAGGCATTTGATGGCGACACTAAGTCGGGACTGAGCCAGCCTAACTCGATCATTATTGTCGAAGATCTGGCAAAGCAGCTTTTCAACACCACGCAGGTGGTTGGCAAAACGGTTAACCTAGAGTTTTTGCCTAACACCCCCCTGAAAATAACAGCAGTTCTGAAAAACCATCCCCGCAACTCAAGTTTCGATTTTAACCTGATTGTTTCGGAAGCCACCCTCAGTACCGACGACGAATTTGCCGACTGGATTTCCGACTGGGCTTCCCAGAATTTCACGACTTTTTTTCTATTGAAAGACCAGGCCGATCCGACTCTAACAACGCAGAAGATCAATGACTTGCTTAAGGCCAATGCAAACCTGGAACCTGGACATTCGATCAGTTATGCATTGCAACCCCTGGCCGATATGCACTTACATTCAGAAAACATTGTGGATGGGGCCCGTAATTCCAATGTAGAAGCCGTGAGCCAGGGATCGTTGTTGTATGTGAAGATCTTTGCCGTTGTAGCCTTGTTTGTGCTGCTGATTGCCTGCATCAACTACATGAACCTGGCAACGGCCAAAGCCTCCAGCCGAGCCAAAGAGATTGGGATTCGCAAAGCCAATGGGGCGTTTCAAAGCCATCTGATTTATCAGTTCCTGATTGAGTCTTTGATCGTTACCGCCTTTTCGTTTGCACTGGCCCTGGTAATGGTAAATTTGCTGCTTCCCAGCTTTAACACCTTTACCAACAAAGACCTTTCCCTCGGGATTGCCAGCGATTACCGAATCTGGCTGTTTACCTTGCTGGCGATGCTGGTCACAGGTTTGGTATCTGGCAGCTATCCGGCCTTTTTGTTGTCCAGATTCAGCCCGTTACTGTTGCTGAAAAACATCAAACTGCAAAACAGGAGTGATTTCTCTTTGCGAAAAGGGCTGGTTGTGTTCCAATTTACGATTTCGGTGATTATGATGATTGCAACCATCGTGCTTTTTCAGCAAGTTCGGTTTGTGAACAATAAGAATTTAGGATTTAACAAAGAGCTGCTATTGGTCGTGGACATTAATAGTGGCCAAATACGCAGTGCGGCCGAAACGGTCAAAAGTGAATTCAGCCGGATTGCCACTGTGAAGAATGTATCGGTGACTTCCAGAGTACCGGGAGAGTGGAAGATGATCCCGACGGTAAAAATCAAAACCCAGGGAAGTACCAGCGAGCACAAAACCGCTTACCTGATCGGAGCCGACGAAAACTTTGCCCGCACCTTTGATGTGCAGCTTGTGGATGGCCGTAATTTCGCAGACCTGCATGACTCTACTTCCGTTTTGCTCAACCAAACCGCTGCCCAACTGCTCGGCATCACCCATGCTTCAGGACAGATTGTCAAAATACCATCCAGAGCCATGACCGGATCGTACCACCCGCTAAATGAGGTTTTTACGGCAAAAGTGATCGGGATTGTCAACGATTTTCACTTCCAGTCTCTACGCGAAAAAATTGCCCCGATGGTGCTGGCTTACCATAACAATCCGGTGCATCCCATTGACTACTTTACCGCCCGCATTGAGGGCAAACAGATTCCGGCTACGCTGGAGAAGATGAATGCGGTGCTGACCAAAATCGATCCTACACACATGCTGGAGTATCACTTTCTGGATGAGCAACTGGCCCGTTTTTACGCCGAAGACCAGCGACGCGAAACCCTGCTGATCTGGGTGGCCGTAGCCACCATCCTGATTGCCTGTCTGGGGCTTTTTGGGTTGGCTACGTACGCTGCAGAACAACGTGTGAAGGAGATAGGCGTGCGTAAAGTACTGGGCGCCAGCGTGCTGAATCTCGCTGCATTGCTTTCCAAAGACTTTTTGAGGTTGGTGTTAATCGCCAATGGCATTGCTTTCCCGCTGGCCTGGTGGGCGACTAACCAGTGGCTCAGCGAATTTGCTTACCACATTCAGGTGCAGTGGTGGGTATTTGTGGTGGCTGGCCTGGCAGCCCTAGGCATCGCTTTGGCAACGGTGAGCTATCAAGCCATCAAAGCGGCGTTGGCAAACCCGGTCAAAAGCTTGCGGAGTGAGTAGGAAACTCCATTGTTTCTAGGTGTCTTGTCTGATCAAGAAAGAAGTTGGACTCAAAAAAGTAATTGCACAACCCGAAGCATTTAAATCCTATATTCAAGTATAGGGAGGATTTCAAGCTATGGGCACATTGTTTAAGTTCAGATGCGATCTGGTAAAGAAAATAGTAATCCATTAACCGGTTTTTCCGTTTCCAGGGATACTATTTTCTGCTGTACATTTTGCAACTTTGCAGCTCAAACAAATCCTGCCATGCAACACCAAGATTTAGAAGTGTATTTTGACTTGTCCGATTCTCAAGATGCGGACCACCTGATTGAAGTTACCGTAGGTGACTTGAAGCTGCCAACCGGAGAAATCATGGCGGGAGATCCTTTCTTTATGGATGAAAGTCTTCCCTTCGCCAGAAGAGTTCAACCGGGCAACTACCCTGTCAAACTCTACATCCGGGAAATCGGACCGGACGATTACCGGATTGCCTATGCGAAAGTGGAACTGTCGTCCGAGAAAGCGGATCACTGGATTCTTGCAGTTTCTGAAGACATGGAGATGGAAGATTTGCTCAAAATGCAGGAAGATGATTTTTTTGGTTTTGCGGTTGACTCGGGGATGGCCTGTTTTCTCGATGCCCAAACCAATGAAGTGTATCAGCAGAAAATGGATGAACTGTACCAGAAGGATGCTGGCGCCAATTATTACGACGATGTCTTGGCCGAGGAACTGAAAGAGTATTCCGCTGACAGCCCATACGCCACGGAATACGGCGACTGGACCAATCACTTTCCTGACGCCAACTCCGATTTGAACGTGATCCTGTTTTCCTCAGGCTCCGGCGAGGGAGTGTATCCGGCCTACTGGGGCCGCAACGCGAACAAAGAACTCACCGAACTGATTATTGACTTCATGGTTGATCCAGAATCGGAATAAACGGGAACCAGAATGAACAACACGTTGGTTTGTTGTTCATTCTGGCGTTTCGTGATTACACAAAACCCGGCAACGGCTAGCCTGTCGGCGGTTAAAATAGTATCTTTTCAAAGGCAAAATCCCTCCCCTTACACAAAATTTGGAGAGCGAATACTCCAAAGAATTTATAAGCTATTGAGTCAGTTAAGTCCTCTACAGTCTGTTCCATTTTCGCTTCTGATAGCTTTGCGGAGATAAGTGCACCACCGCTTTGAATTGCCGGTTAAAGTACGACAAGCTGTTGAAGCCCGACTGGAAAGCCACATCCGTTACCGAATAATTGGGATTTTGCAGTTGCTTGCAGGCATAGGCAACCCGTACTTCGTTCAGAAAACGGGTAAAATGCTTCAAGGTCCGGCTTTTGAAATAGCGACAAAAAGCGGGTTCGGTCATGTTGGCAACCGCCGCCACATCGGCGATGGTAATCTTGTCGCGGAAATGCTCGTATACGAATTGGTTCACCCGGCGCATTCGGTCTTCATCCTGGCTGTGGTCAAAATAGTAGTCTTGCGGAGTCAAAAAGTCGTAGGACTCACTTTCGGCCAAGGTGAGCAGAATGTCCAACAAAACAATCAATTTGCGGGCGTCGCTGATCTCGTTCATTTGTCGCAACTGAGGTGCCACCCGCTGCACCAGAGACGGATGAAACCGGATACCCCGCTTGGCGGCTTCCAACAACCGGCGTACCGATGCCATTTCGGGACTTATCAGGAAATCGCTTCCCAGAAATTCGTTCACAAACTGAATGATTAGACCGAACGGACGGAGTTCGGGAAACTGCTGTGTATACGCAGCATTCTTTTGCAACACATGCGGAAAATTAGCGCCCAGCAATACCAGTTCCTCTTCCCCAAATTCCTCAAACCCATCCCCTATCACTCCGTTGGTTCTGCCTTCCATGAAGTAAATCAACTCTACTTCCGGATGGTAATGCCAACGGGTCATTAAATCAAACGGTTCCCATTTGAAGACAAACGAACGATTGGCCTGCGGATTAATCAGTCGATAGGATGGAGAAGTCATAAAAACACATTTTGCCAGTCTATCCACCAAGATAAGCAAACTGGTTAAAATTGTTCAAATTCCTGAAAAAAAAATGAAAACCGATTAGAAGCAAAATCTCGTTTTTTGCATAAACATTCCTATAAAAAATTGCACTTAGGCATTAGTTCATATTCGTACCCGTGGGCTGTGGGTGTAGCGGGCTTTATGCCTCCGCATCCACTGCAAGCCTTGGATTTGTTGCATAAAGCCCAGCAAAACAAGGTGAAAAGCCTGCAGTTTGGCGACAATTTGCCGTTGCATCTGCTGAGCAATGCGGAACTAGAGACCCTGAAAGAACACGCCCAACAAACCAAAATAGCACTGGAAGTAGGAACCCGGCGGCTTACTCCCACACAGCTTGACTACTACTTACCCATTGCCCAAAGCCTCTGCTCACCGTTTTTGCGGGTAGTGATTGATGATGCGGATTATCATCCCGGCGAGGAAGAAGTCCTGGAAATTATTCAGGAAGTTGTGGGCGATTTCAGAGAAGCCGGTATTGTATTGGCCCTTGAAAACCATGACCGCTTTCCGGTTGGTGTGCTGAAACGAATTATCGAATCAACTGATCCACAATGGGTTGGCATTTGCCTGGATACCGCTAATTCACTGGGAGCAGGCGAAGGCATTCGCGAAGTAGTGACAGTGTTGGCACCTTATACGGTCAATCTGCATGTCAAAGATTTTACCGTTCGGCGTGTTTCGCACAAGATGGGTTTTGTGGTAGAAGGCTGCGCTGCTGGAGCAGGCATGCTGGACATTCCCTGGATTTTGGAGCAATTACGCCCTTACAACCGGTGTCTTTCGGCCACGCTGGAAGTCTGGTCTGATCCAAAAGAAACGATTGAATTAACGATGGAGCAAGAAAATGCCTGGGTCGAACAAAGCTTACACTATTTGAAATCACTGCATTGGTAAGCCGGGGTTTCGCCTTTTGAAATGATATTATTTTCACACGCCAATATTCACAATTGATAGAAAAGCCATGACAGTTGTAACTTTAGTAGGTGCCGGTGGCAAAATGGGTTGCCGTCTCACCGATAATTTCCTGAAATGTCCGCAGTATGATGTTCGCTATCTGGAAGTAAGTCCACAAGGAATCGCCAATCTGAGCCAGCGCAACGTACAGGTTAGCGTTGAAAACGAGGTAGTTCCCCTCTCAGATGTGGTTATTCTGGGTGTACCCGATGTGGCTATCGGTAAAATTTCGGAGCAAATCATTCCTCTGATGAAGTCCGGAGCAGTAGTAATGACCCTCGACCCAGCCGCTCCGCTGGATGGCGTGATTCATCATCGTCCGGATTTGGGATACGTCATTGCGCATCCGTGCCATCCATCGGTTTTCAACTGGGAACCTACCGAGCAGGCTTTTCGCGATTTTTACGGCGGTATCTCGGCCAAGCAATCCATTGTGGTTGCGTTAATGCACGGCACAGAAGAACACTATCAACTGGGCGAAAAAGTGGCGCAAGACATGTACGCTCCCATTGACAAAACACACCGCATTACCCTGGAGCAAATGGCCATCCTCGAACCGGCCATGGTGGAGACATTGGCTCAAACCTGCATGGAAGTAGTGAAGGAAGGCTATGACCGCATTGTGGAACTGGGTGTGCCCGAAGCTGCCGCCCGCGATTTTGTGCTGGGCCACCTGCGCATTCAGATTGCTGTATTGTTCAAGGAAGTGAATGGAACGTTCTCGGATGCGGCTTACAAAATCAGTAAACGTGCCAAACCAATTCTGTTTCAGGAAGGCTGGAAAAAGATTTTTGAAATGGACGACATTCGGGAGCAAGTCCGCGACATTACCAATAAATAGTATCTTTTTCATTGCCAAAACCCCGCCTCTTTCCCTATGAAAAAAGTCATTGCATTTTTATCCGCATCGGTTCTGTATAAGTTTACGCTTCTAGTAATCATCAGCTTAGCGACTCTCCCGCTGTTGGCTCAGATCAACGTGAGTGATAACCATCGCTATCTGACCACCAAAGATGGGAAGCCGTTTTTCTGGCTGGGCGATACCGACTGGGAACTGTTTCACCGGCTAACCCGTGAAGAAGCGGAAGAGTTTCTGGAAACGCGTCGGCAACAGGGATTCAATGTAATTCAGGCGGTAGCATTGGCGGAAGAAGATGGTTTGCGGAAGCCCAACCGGTATAACGATTTGCCCTTGGTTAATCTGGACCCTACCCAACTGGCTGTTACACAGGGCAATAATCCCGGCAACGAAAACGAATACGATTACTGGGACCATGTCGATTTCATCATCCAGAAAGCGGCAGAAAAAGGGCTCTACATCGGCTTGCTTCCAACCTGGGGCGACAAGGTAGCCCATTTGTGGGGCGAAGGTCCGCGTGTGTTCAATGTCCAAAATGCGACACAGTACGCCACTACCCTAGCCCAGCGCTACGGCAAACAGTGGAATGTGATCTGGATTCTGGGGGGTGACCGTCCGGCTACGTATCAGGGCAACGATAAGGAAATCTATGACGATCGGCCTATCTGGTCTGCTATGGCAAGGGCCATCGAATCGCAGTTAGGAAAAGAAGCTTTTATCACTTACCATCCGTGGGGCGGCGAAAATTCGACCATTCATTATGTGCATACGCAAGACTGGCTCGATATGGATGCGTTTCAGTCGGGACACGGGGCCCGCGAAACCGCTGCCTGGAATTGGGTAACCCGTGATCTGGCCGCCAATCCACCCAAGCCTACACTGGACATGGAACCTTGCTACGAAGACCATCCGGTAAACCCATGGGACGGCAAATGGACTCGCCAAGGACGTGGTTATTTCAATGCCTACGATGTACGGGCCCGCTCCTACCGAACCGTGTTTGCCGGAGCTTGTGGCGTGACGTATGGTCATCACCAGATCTGGCAGTTTTTCAACCCTGATTTGTACAAACCGGTAAACATTGGAGACACAGTAATTGGATGGCAAAAGGCGTCCAAATCCGAAGCAGCCTATCAGATGCAACACCTGAAAAACCTGCTGCTATCCCGACCGTATTTTTCCCGCATTCCGGACCAAAGTCTGGTCACCTCAACCTACGAACCCGATTATCTGCATCAGATTCAGGCTACGCGCGATGCACAAGGCAGCTATACGATGATCTACCTGCCGCAAAACAGCCCGGTTACAGTTGATATGAGCAAATTGAGTGGAGGTTCCAAAAGCGTCTGGTGGTTTGACCCACGTACAGGCAAAGCAATTAAAGGCAAATCGGTAAAAGGTCCTGGCAACCAAACCTTCACGCCTCCTTCCGATGGAAAAGACTGGATTTTAGTGATTGACGATGCATCCCAAAAATTCAAAGCGCCAGGAATGCTGTGAATCTAAATAAAGCGATGGCGAATTGCGAAGCAAGAACCTGTAAAAAAACAGGGTTGGCTTCTTTGCTTAGCGGGGGGCGGGCAGCATTAGCTTCGCTGAATCTTCGATTTAAGCAAAGTTCCTTTTCTTTGTTTCTTTCTTTGGGCATGCAAAGAAAGTAAGAACAGTTACAAAGAGATAACCAATAAAGTGTTGGATACAAATATGCAAAACTGTCGGGTTTTGCTAGTTTTGGAGATACTATTTTGAAAACCACTTTTACACATGAAGCAATTCCTACTACTCTTCTGGCTGTGTTCAGTTAGTGCATTTGCACAGTTCAGCACACCCCAGAAACTCACCGTTGCCAAAACACCCGAAGCTGCGGGCATGTCGACAGAACGCCTGCAACGGGTTGATCATATTTTGCAGCAATACGTCAGTCAGAACACCTTGCCGGGCATGGTTGCCATCATTGTTCGCAATGGGCAGATCGTCTACCACAAAGCCTTTGGCATGGCCGATGTTTCCAGTAACCGACCCATGAAAACCGATGATATTTTCCGGATCGCGTCCATGAGCAAAGCCATCACCGCTACGGCCGCCATGATGCTCTACGAAGAAGGAAAATTTGCCCTCGACGATCCGATTTCCAAATACATTCCCGAATTTAAAAACCCGCAGGTGATTCGCAGTTTCACCTGGAAAGACACCTCCTATACCACCGAACTGGCCAAAAGTGAAATCACTGTCCGACAGTTATTTACGCACACTTCGGGGTTGAGTTACGGGGTCATTGCCAATGAAGAACGGTTCAGTGCTATCAACGCCAAAGCCGGAATTATAGATTTGTACACAACCAAAGACGTAAAACTGGCCGATAACATCAGGAAACTAGCCAAATTGCCTTTGCAACACCAACCTGGAGAAAAATACACGTATGGCCTCAACTTCGATGTGATGGGCTATCTGATTGAAATCTGGTCGGGAATGCCGTTTGATGAATTTCTGCGCAAGCGACTATTTGATCCGCTCGGTATGAACGACACTTATTTCTATTTGCCGGATGCAAAAAAAGACCGATTGGTCTCCGTGCAACAACCCGATGCCGCACAAAAATGGGTACGTTATCCGGTCACGTTTTATGACCCGGAATATCCGATCAAAGGAGCCAAAACGCATCTGTCGGGAGGAGCCGGTTTGTCGAGCACCGCCAAAGATTACGCTACGTTTCTGCAAATGTTGCTCAATAACGGCACGTTTAATGGCAAGCGGTTGCTGAGTCGGCCAACGGTCGAATTGCTCACTCAGTCCAACCAGGCGGGCGAATTATACGGCAACGGACTGAGTCACATGAGTTTGGCCTTTAATGTGGTTGATCCTGCCGGGCACGACCAGGGAAATGGCAGTGTGGGAAAATTCAGCTGGGGCGGCTATTTTAACACCAATTATTTTGCCGACCCGAAAGAAAAGATTGTGGCCGTTCTCATGAAACAAACGCAGAAAGCCGTAGGTGATAATTCGGAAGCGATGTTTGTTCGCATGATTTACCAAGCCATTAACGATTGAGGTTTTTGTTTTTCAAAAGATACTATTTTTCCTGACCAACTATGCTACTTTCTCAGTCAACCACCGACCGACTAGCCCGACAATACGAAACCATTCTGGAGATTCTGGCTCCAATTGATGGCAGGCGCATCCGCTGGCAACCGTTACCAGGCAAGTGGTCCATTCACGACAACGTAGCGCATCTGGCCCGCTATCAACCGTTGTTCAAGGAACGGATGGAAACGATACTGACCGTCGACAACCCGGAATTTGAACGCTACAATGCCGATGTGGATACGTATTTTGAAGAGTGGCGTCGACGCGAACTGACTTCACTGCTCGAAAATCTGAAATCAGAACGCGCTAAGATCCAGACTTTTCTGACCAAGCTAACCGATTCGCAACTGCAACGACGCGGCAAGCATCCCAAATACGGAAATCTGACAATTGCCGAGTGGGCAGAGTTTTTTCTTTTGCACGAAGCCCATCACATTTTCACTATTTTTCAACTGGCCCACACCGCCGATTTCCCAGATTAAACAACAACTAAATGACTCAAGTTGCATAATATAATCTGAAAGGCGCAGTGCAAAGCACTAGCCAGAAAAAGGAGCGTTAGCCTCTTTCTTTGGCGGGGTGCGGGCTGGATTTGCGGACGGGAGCGTTCAAAGAAAGTGTCTTTTTTTGGTTACTTTTTTGGACAAGCAAAAAAGGAACAGGTGATACAAGTACAGAAAGATAACTATTGGTAATAAAAGCACATAACGCGCAACCAGAAAGAAAATAGTATCTTTTTCAAACTAAAAACCCCAGGGTAAAGAATAAGCCTATGAAAAAACTTCGCTTTGCCGTATTGGGAACCGGCTTTTGGGCCAATTATCAGATTCCGGCTTGGATGGAACTCGAAGGAGTTGAACTGGTTGCGCTGTATAATCGCACGCTGGCCAAAGCAGAAACCATGGCGCAAAAATTTGGCGTGCCCGCCGTATATGACAATGCCGAACAGCTTCTGGCAAAGGAAGACCTCGACTTCGTTGACATCATCACCGATGTAGACACACATGCCTCATTCACGGAAATGGCTGCTCAACAGGGGGTTGCGGTGATCTGTCAGAAACCCATGGCACCCAAACTGGCTCTTGCGCAACACATGGTAGAGGCTTGTGCAAAAGCCGATGTTCCGTTTTTCATTCACGAAAACTGGCGCTGGCAGGCGCCCATTCGCAAGCTGAACGAGATCATGCAATCCGGCGTGATCGGGGAAGTTTTTAAAGCTCGCGTAACGTTTTGTTCCGGATTCCCAGTGTTTGACAATCAACCCTTCCTAGCCGAACTGGATGAATTCATTCTCACTGATATCGGCTCGCATATTCTGGATGTATGCCGGTTTTTGTTTGGTGAAGCCGAAACGTTGTATTGCCAAACGGCATCGGTTAACCCCAAAATCAAAGGCGAAGATGTTGCCAATGTGTTCATGCGGATGCAAACAGGCGTGAGTTGCTACGCCGAAATGTCGTATGCTTCCATTCTGGAATATGAACCCTTTCCGCAAACGTTTATTCTGGTCGAAGGCGCACACGGATCGGCTCATCTGACAAGTGATTACGAAATACACCTGACCACCCGGAAAGGAACAGAAATCATAAAAGCAGCCCCCGTAATGTATCCCTGGCTCGATCCGGAATACGCGCTGGTGCACAGCAGCATTGTCGATTGCAACCGGGACATACTCAACGCGTTACAAGGCAAAGCACTTGCCGAAACCACCGGGATGGACAATCTCGAAACGGTTCGGCTGGTGCATGCCGCGTACGCCTCGGCACGCAGTAACCAATTGATTACATTGAGCCAGTTCGGGTAACGTTACCAAAATAGTATCTCTTGCAAAGCAAAAACCTCTATGCACATGAATCGGCTGCAACTTCATCAAATCAGCAAGTATTTTCCGGGTGTAAAAGCGCTGGAAAAGGTTGATTTTCAGTTGCAACCTGGGGAAGTGCATGCCTTGTGCGGAGAAAACGGAGCGGGCAAAAGTACCCTGATGAACATACTGACGGGCAATCTTCAACCGGATCAGGGCCGCATTTTGCTTCATGAAAAGGAAACCGTCATCGAAAATCCGGCACACGCCAACCAACTGGGCATTGCCATTGTGTATCAGCAACTGAGTCTGGCCGAAAACCTGAATGTGGCCGAAAATATTTTCGCCAATCAGCAACCGCGCAACCGCTGGGGCCTCATTCAATACAAAACGCTGTTTGAGCAGACCCAACTGTTGCTCAATCGGTTGCACATCAACGGGTTGAAACCGCACACATTGGTTTCCACGTTATCGCCCGGGCAAAAGCAGATGGTCGAAATTGCCAAAGCGTTGGCCCGGCGACCATCCATTCTGATTCTCGACGAACCCACCGCTTCCATTACCGAACAGGAAACCCAAACGCTGTTTCAAATCATTCGGCAACTTCAACAGCAGGGCGTTTCGATCATTTACATTTCGCACCGAATGGCCGAGATTTTTGCCGTTGCCAATCGGGTTACCGTTCTAAAAGATGGTCAGACTCAAGGCACATTCGCAACCACCGAAATCACTCGGGAACAGCTGATTCGGCGCATGGTGGGCCGCGACATTAGCCACACGCAACGAAAATCGGTTGTGCAAAATAGTATCCTTTTGGAAGTAAAAAGCCTGACTTCGGATCGTTTTCAAAACATTTCTTTCCAGTTGCACGCAGGCGAAATTCTAGGACTGGCCGGTTTAGTGGGTGCGGGACGTACCGAAATTGCCCGTGCCATTTTTGGGGCAGACGTCATTCAGTCGGGCGAAATTCTCTTCAAAGGAAAAGCCTTGCATTCATCGCATCCCAGCGAAGCCATTCAGGCAGGAATCGGGTACGTTCCGGAAGAACGCAAAAAGTTGGGCTTGTTTCTGGAAAAAGAAGTACGCGAAAACATTGCGGTGGCAAAGCAGAACAAATTCAATGCATCCGCCTGGTACGAAGAAACAAGCATGACCCAAACGGCTCAGGAATACAAAGAGAAACTGCGCATTGCTACGCCTTCTGTCTTTCAAAAAGTGGTTCATTTGAGTGGAGGAAATCAGCAAAAGGTAGTGTTGGCAAAATGGCTTTTAAGTGCCCCCACGGTACTGATCATTGATGAGCCTACGCACGGCATTGATGTGGGTGCCAAATACGAGATTTACGAGATTCTGGATATCCTGGCACAGCAAGGCAAAGGCATCTTACTCATTTCCAGCGAATTGCCCGAAATACTCGGCCTGTGCGACCGGATTCTGGTAATCCGTGAAGGTACCCTTGCCGGCGAGCTGAGTAGAGACGATGCTTCTGAAGAAAACATTATGCGTTTGGCAGCACCTTAAGATTTTATATTGGCTTTTAGCATTTAGGGCGGAGTGCTTGCACTAGCCAGAAAAAAGGCTGGCCTCTTTGCTTAGCCAGGAGCGGCGAGCATTAGCTTCGCTGAATCTTCGATTTAAGCAAAGTGTCCTTTTTTGCCTCCTTTTTTGGACAAGCAAAAAAGGAGGAGATGGTTGTAAGAGAAATGATTCGGACTACAAACAACCTTCGATATAATATGCCAATCTGTACGCTCAATAAGGATTGTAAAACAAAATTCTTCTGTATCTCATAGAACGGAGGTTTTGACTTTTTAAAAGATACTATTTTTAATCATTGAACTCGGATCTTAACGTCCCGTCGGACTTTTATACTATGTTACAAGCCATCATTCGGGAACGAATTTACTCCCTTGCCATTCTGATTTTTCTGGTCAGTGTGATTGCCAGTGTGGTATTTCCCAACCAGTTTTCTACGTTCAGCAACTTGAGTCAGGTTTTCCTGAATCTGTCGATTGACACCATTGTAGCCGTAGGAATGATGCTGTTGCTCATTTCCGGTGCATTCGATTTGTCGGTAGGTTCGGTGGCCGCTTTTGCCGGATGTCTCACGGCGTACCTCATGTATTTTGTTCAGATTCCCGTCCCTATTGCGGTGCTAATTGGGTTACTCAGCGCGGTTTTTATCGGTATAATCAACGGGTATCTGATTGCTTATCAAGGCATTAATCCCATGATCCAGACTTTGGCCATGCTGGGCATTGTACGTGGTGCGGCGTTGTTAGTCAGCGGGGCGGGTATTCAGGGTCTCCCCTATTGGTTCAATGCCATCGGACAATCCAAACTGCTGGGCATTCAGATGCCGGTTTGGTACATGTTGTTTACGGTGGGTGCATTTGCCTTTCTGGCAAACAAAACAGTGTTCTTTCGGAGGTACTACTACATTGGCGGAAACGAAAAAGCGGCTGACTTGTCGGGCATCCGTACCCGGCGAATGAAACTATACGCGTTTGTCATTTCTGCCACTCTGGCTGGAGTGGCGGGCATTCTGTTATCGTCCCGATTGGGCGCAGCACTCTCCACCATGGGACGAGGCCTGGAACTACGGGTCATTACAGCGGCCATTCTTGGTGGAGCCAGCCTGAGTGGTGGCTATGGCCGCATTCCGGGTGCGTTGCTTGGGGCATTGTTTATGGGATTGGTGGCCAACATCATGGTCATTTCGCGGGTATCGGGCTATTGGCAGGAAATCATTCTGGGCATCATCCTGATTACCACACTCTGGCTCGACAAATGGCTCCAAAAACGCATTGCCTGAAGTGCCGTTTTTTGCTTTTTTCATCCTACTATTTTCACGCCTATGTATATGCGTTTTATTTTGGTAACTTGTCTTTTTCTGCTCGGTTTGGTTCAAGGATGCGAGTTACCGCCCAAAGACCAGAATCAGTCACAGGTCACCTCCACAGAATCCATCTCTTTATCTGATTCCGTTATTGGAAACGAAGAATATGTGATGGTTACCACCGCAGTGACCATGCCCATGTATGTCAATCACGATCAGGCAGCATTTAAGCGCTGGGGACAAGCCCGAGGCGTAAAAGTTTCCATTCTGGGACCCGCCGAGTGGGACGTACCCGCCCAGATCAACACCATTGAAGAAGTGATAGGAACTCGCCCCACAGGCTTGTTAATCAATGGAACGGATCCGGCCATTGCCCAGGTCATTAACAAAGCCGTAGCCGCCGGAATCCCTACGGTTGTATACGACTCGGATGTTCCCAACTGCAACCGGCACGCGTTTCTGGGAACCGATTGGTACGAAATCGGCAAGATGCAAGGCGAAGAAATGGTGCGCCTCACGGGCGGCAAGGGCAAAATTGCCTACATGGGCATTCTGGGCCTGACCAACATGGAGGCAGGCTTCAAAGGCCTGCTGGATGTACTGAAAAAATACCCAGAAATGGAAGTCGTGGGCCGCTACGACGACAAAGCCAATGTAGAGGAAGCTGCCCGCATCACCGCCGATGTACTGTCGGCGCATCCGGATTTGGCAGGAGTCTGCGGATTCGATTCCAACTCCGGGCCCGGCATTGCCCTGGCCGTAAAAGAATCGGGCAAAGTTGGCAAAGTCAAAATCACAACGGTTGATTGGGAACCCGAACATTTGGCCTTGGTCAAAAACGGCACCATTCAGATGCTGGCAGGGCAAAAACGGGAATTGTTTACTTGGTACGGTGCCCAGTTTCTGTATGACATGGTGCACCACACCAATCGCCTGGCGACTAATGATCAGAAAGCAGGCATTACCAATATTCCCTACCAAATCAACACCGGCTTGCTCAAAATCACCCAAGCCAACGTGGATCAGTTTATCCGTTCGGCGCCATAAACTGTATTTTTTGTCGGCAGGGTTTTTACTTTAAAAATCCTACTATTTTTCAACTGACCAAATAAAGCTTTTTAGTTACAGAAAAGCAGTCTTCTCATCTGTCAAAAAATAATCTTCTCATTCTCAATTCCCTAATCACTAAATACCAATTATTATTTGCACAACGCAAAAGATGTGGCTATTTTCACCAAACTCACTTTCAACACATTTTTTATTCATGCGAGCAAATGTAAACGGGTATTTTGGCACACATGCCTCCTTACCTCCTATTCGTCAACTTCACGCCGGAAAACTCAGTTGCCTGTACGAAAACGGAAATCTTCGGTACATCCGCGTAGGCTCCTGTGAAATTATCCGGCTGGTTTACGCGGCGGTGCGTGATCAAAACTGGCTTACAGCAACCCATCGTATTGAGAATGAGACCATTGAGCAGGGTACAGAAAGCTTTCGGATTACATATACCAGCTTGCATGAACTCGGTGACATTCGGTATCAGATGGAAGTGCTGATTGAAGGCAAGGCAGATAATAGCCTGGTGTATAAAGTGAAAGGCGAAGCATTGAGTGATTTTTTGCGAAACCGCATCGGCATCTGCATCCACCACCCCATTTCGCATTTTGCTGGCCAATCCGTTAAGGTGACCCGCCCGAACGGCAGTTGGTATCAGGTTACTTGTCCCCAACTGGTCAACCCGCACCAGCCTTTGCTCAGCGTACAATCCATGGAATGGTCACCGATGGAAGGATTGACCGCCCGGTTGGATTTTTCGGGAGAAACGTTTGAAACCGAAGACCAACGCAACTGGAGCGATGCATCGTTTAAAACATACAGCACGCCACTGATCCTACCGCACCCAATAGCTGTACAGGCAGGAGATTGCATCGAGCAGGCGATTCAATTACAGGTAGATTCCGCAATCACGATTGATTCAACCCTCGAACACGTCCACATTGAACTACTTGACACTTCCTATCCGTTTCCCAAAATCGGGTATACCCGTTCGCCACAACCGCTGACCGACGCCGACATTGCGTTACTGACGCAGGTTCCTTTTGATCATTACCGGGTAGAAATCCATTTTTCGCACAACTGGCAGGAAGTTCTGAAAACGGCACTGGCCGAAGCCCGGCAACTGAACACAAAACTTGAACTTGTGTGCTTTTTTGGCGAAGAGGTTCTGCCGGAAGTGGATGCCTTGTTAGTCGCATTGCAGTCTCATACAGAACACATTGCCAATATGATGCTTCTGGCAAGCGACCAGGCCATTATTCCGCACAAACGGCTCGAAAAAATCACTCACAAACTAAAAGGATTTTTGCCCACCGAAAAGGTCGGCACGGGTACAAACGAATTCTTTGCCGAACTCAACCGCAGTCGGGAATTTTCAGAGGATGTCGGTTTTTTGAGCTATTCTCTCAATCCACAAGTACATTTATCGGATACGCGTGTGTTGATTGAAAATCTGGAAGCACAGCATCATACATTGCAAACGGCACTGAGTTTTGCCAACGGCAAAGCCATCCACGTATCACCCGTTACGCTGCGCATTCGCAACTATCCTGAAGCTAACCGTTATACGGGCACACTTCCATCCAATGTCGATACCCGCCAATATTCGGAGTTTGCAGCTGCCTGGACCCTTCTCAGTATCAAACACCTGGCGCAAGCCCGGCAAATCACCTATTACGAGACGGTGGGCATGCGTGGCATTATGCAAGGAGCACAACCACCCGAAGATCCGGATGTTTTTCAGACGCAGCCAGGCGATGTGTTCCCAATCTATACCTATTTGAAACAATTGAAATCCTTGCAGCCAAGAGCCATTATCCCAACCACTTCTTCGCAGCCTCTGGTGGCCGACGCCCTGGTGGTAGCATCGGCGGAGGGTAAACAAACCGCTTTCGTGATTAATTTTGCTGAAGAACCGCAGACCGTCCATCTTGCCGGAAACACCTACTCATTGTCACCCGCTTCCATTACTCAATTGGATTTGTAAAGACCGGGGGTTTGCCTTTTTAAAAGATACTATTTTTTCAAGCCACATCGAAAAGCACAATTCCGGCCAGTCGTCACTGCATGCTGGCCGGAATTGTGCTTCCAAACCTGAACAAGGCTTAATTGCATGTAACTTCTAACCCTGAGCATATGAATTCTTTGCAACCATTTGCTTGTCTGCCATTGTCAGAAAGGCAGGGTTTTGCCTTATTCAGGGATACTATTTCAGTAGGAAAAGTTGCAATTTCGCACTGCTATTCCATCATAAGACATTCGATTCACTATCTTCGAAAATCTCCTGGTTTTGCGAATTGCTGACGAGTATTAGCTCTGTACTTGATCCGGCAATACCAGCACTGGAATTTGGCTATGCAACGCCATGCTGCGACTAATGCTGTGATGAAACAATCCTTGCCAGAAATTGCGTTTGTGCGCAATCAGCACCAGCAAAGACGCTTTTTCCTGATGCACGCATTCATGCAGTGCCTTTTCCACATCGGCTTCATCGGTATAATCAAACACCACGGCATAATCCTGCAAGAGTTTTTCCAATTGTTGCTCTCCGGTATATTCCTCGCCAATGCTTTCGGGCACCGGTGTGGCATTGATAACATGAATTCTGGACCCAAAACTCCGGGCCATATCCATCATCGGCTTCAAGCTAACCGGGTTGCTGATTTCGCGGTAATCTGTTCCTAGCACCATTGTATTTATGCCATTCAGATGTGCGTCTGCCGGGATGGTCAATACCGGAAACTCATGGGCCTGAATCACTGCAGAGGTAATGCTTCCGAGCAGTTTTTCGAGTACACCGCTTGCCCCGTGTGTTCCCATCACAATCAGATCAGCCTGTTCGGCTCGGGCCTCCCGCAGGATTACATCCACCGCCAAGCCCATCTTTATTTCAAAATGACACGGTACTTCCAGCTTAGATTTCACTTCATTCTCATACGCTTTCGAGGCGTGTTCGGCATTCTGCACAATGGATTCGGCCAGGGAATCATACATCCCCTGCGGAAACATGGGATCTTGAGAAACGATGTTATAGGCGTGTACAACCACCAGCCGGGCTCCGGTTGCTTTGGCAATAGCGGCAGCACACAAAAAAGCCTGACGTGCGTTGTAAGAGAAATCGGTAGGAACGAGTATTGTTTTCATGGCTTTCGAGTCAGAATGAAAAAATCGGTTTTGGGAAGGGAAGGAATCAAAAATAAGCATCTATTCGAAAAAACAAGATGATTCCTCGCATGCTTTTCTATGACAATTCTCATAAATAACTAGACTTTTCCCGAAGAATCTTGTAACCTTACTGTTCACTCTATTGGCTGATTGTGCAATGCGAAGTTTCCTGTTTGGCTTGCTCTTCTTCCCCCTGTTTGCCTGTTCGCAAACTCCGAATCAAATCCGCTTGATCATTCGTTCGGATGACATCGGCTTTTGCCACGCCGTCAATCAGGCTTGCATACAGGTTTACAGAGAAGGCATTAGCCGTTCGGTGGAAGTGCGGGCTCCTTCGCCTTGGTTTCCGGAAGCGGTCAAAATGCTCCGTGCCAATCCCGGTTACGATGTGGGCGTGCACCTGTGCCTGACCAGCGAATGGGAGAACCTGCGCTGGCGGCCGCTGACCCATGGCTCTAGCCTCATGGATGCAGACGGCTATTTTCATCCGTTTGTATGGCCAAACAAAAACGATACGGCCCGGTCGTATCTGAAGCAAAATCCCATTGACCTGGCAGAAGTGGAAGCCGAATTGCGGGCACAGATTGAACTGGTAAAGAAGCATTTGCCATGGGTGAGCCATCTGTCGGGACACATGGGCTGCAACCATGCCTCGCCCGAAGTAACGGCCTTGGTTGAAAAACTGGCGAAAGAATACAACCTTCCCATTGCCATGCCCTACGCCCATGCGATTGAAGGATTTAGCGGAGCAGAAAAATCACCCGCCGAAAAAGAGAAAGCTCTGGCAACTGCGTTAAATAATCTCCAACCCGGAACTTATTTTCTGGTAGAACATCCCGGTTACGATACTCCTGAAATGAAAACCATTGGTCACAAAGGCTACGAAAATGTAGGCTATGACCGGGCAGGCGTTACCCAGGCATTTACCAGCAAAGCTGTACTGGCTATCATCAAGAAACGCAACATCCGTCTCCTGAGCATTAAAGAATGGCTTCAGTCACCGTAAATCATTTTCATTGTCAAGCTCCTATTCAAGTCCATCGCTTTCGCCAGAAAATAGTATCTTTTTGATTTCAAAAACCTCCCTTTCTGTTTTAATGACCTTTTAATGCGGCCTTAATTCGGCTTTAAACCATGCACTCTACTTTTGACCTACCTTAAATGGTCAACGTATGTTTCGCTTCTATCAAATAGTCTACGCTTTCATTTTTTTTGCGGCTTTTTCAGGAAAAGCTCAGGATAACAGCCGTCACAGCACAGCGGATACACTTCAGCTGTCTTTAGCCGAAACAGAAAAGCTGTTTCTGGAGAAAAACTTCCAGTTGTTAGCCCAGCAATACAACATTCGTATCGCCGATGCCGCTATCAAGCAGGCACGGTTGTGGGCCAATCCGAATTTCTTTTTCCAGAGCAACTTCTACAATCCACAAACCGGACGTGTGTTTCAGTACGGTGCCAACGCTCCCGAAGACATTGCCCAATCGCAATACAATCGGGGCGGGATGAGCATTCAGTTGCAGCAACTGATTTATACGGCTGGCAAACGCAGCAAACTCGTTCGGCTGGCCGAAAGCAACAAGAACCTGCAAACCCTTGCGTTTGAGGATTTGCTACGCATCCTTCGCTTTCAGTTGCACACCACGTATGCCAACCTGTATTTTAATCTGCAATCGCATCAGCTGTTACAAAACGAAGTAAAACAGCAGGCTTCGCTGGTGCAAGCCATGCAAGTATTGCTCAAACAGGGGGGCGTTTCGGCCTACGAAGTAACACGTCTGGAAGCTGAAATGCAAAGCCTGCAAACAGACATGAACAACGTACAGTCTCAGATTGCCGACGAGCAGGCCACGCTCCGTACGTTTATGGCACTAAAAGACAACTCGTTTATCAAACCCACCGAGGTTGCTTTTGTCCAGGGACCAGTGCCACCCGAACGGGCAGTTCTCGACTCGGCCCTGAGCAATCGGCCCGATGTCAATCTTACGCTGGCGCAGGTGGAAAACGCCCAGCGCAGCCTGGATCTGGAAAAGGCCCGGCGCACCCCCGACCTCACCGCCGGTTTGCTGTTTGACAAATACGGCAATGCGTTTAACAACTATACGGGTTTGAATGTTGCCATGGATCTGCCGTTTTTCAATCGCAACCAGGGCAATGTAAAGGCCGCTCAGATGCGGATGGAAGCGTCACAACAAGCCGTAGAAGGGCAGCAAGTTTCCACACAAAACGAAGTATTGAATGCGTATCAGAAATTAAACAACATCTATCAGCTAACTAATTCTCTGCCAGTCGAATACCAATCCAGCCTGCAAAACATCAGCCGCGAAGCCACCCAAAACTACAACCGCCGCGTAATCAATCTGCTTGATTATCTGGACAAAATCCGCACGTACCGGCAAGCCCAGCTTCGGCTGATTGACTTACAGAACAACCTTTTTCAGTCGCAGCAATACCTGAATTTTGTTACCAACACCCGGTTCTTTTAATCAGCATATACCCAGGTTTTTACTTTTTCAAACATACTATTTTGTCAATGCCGCCAATGAAAACACTACAAAATACAATCCAATGTCTGGCTTTTGCTTTGCCGCTGCTGGCAGGCGTGGCCTGCCACAAAGCGGAACCTCCTGCATCACCGGTAGCCAAAGAAAAAGACACCGAAGCAACCATCTACAAAACGGCCGCGGTGCAGTTCGCCAACGCCGAATCGGAATTGATTCTGAACGGCGAAGTTTCGTTTGATGAAAGCAGCGTGGTGCGGATTTTCCCGCTGGTGAGCGGCAATGTCGGGGCAGTCAAAACCCAGTTAGGAGCTTATGTGAATCAAGGACAGGAACTGGCCGTTATCAAAAGTGCCGACGTGACCAACTACATCAAAGACTACGAAGTAGACAAAGCCAACCTGGAGCTCGCCAAGAAGAGCCTGCAAAATTCGGAAAGCCTGTACAAATCGGGTTTCGCATCGGAAACGGACTATCTGTCATCCAGAAAAGAATACGAAAAAGCAGAACAGGAACTGTCGCGCAGCCACGAAGTGTTGCGTATTTATGGCGGCGCTACCAAAACTGACCAACCGTATTATGTGGTTAAAGCACCGATTTCAGGGTACATCGTAGCCAAAAACGTAAATACCGGCCAGGAACAGCGCCCCGATAACTCCGATGCCATGTTTGTGATTTCGAACCTGAAAAAAGTCTGGATCCTGGCCAATGTCTATGAGACCGACATTCCGGCCATTCGCGTAGGCCAAGCGGTGGAGGTAAAAACCCTCTCCTACCCCGACAAAGCATTTACTGGCACCATTTCCAATATTTCCAATGTGCTCGATGCCAACTCGCGGGTGATGAAAGTACGCGTCGAAATGGAAAACCCCGATGGATTGCTCAAACCGGATATGTTTGCGACGGTGCACCTGCATTTGTCACGCGATGAAAAAATGCTTTCGGTTCCACTGAAAGCAGTGGTTTTTGACAACGACGATTATTATGTAATCATAAACCGGAACGGCAAATACGAAAAACACCAGGTTGAGGTACTGAAAAACACCTCGCGCAGTGCCTTTCTGAAAGGCGACCTCAAGCCCGGCGATAGCGTAGTAACCGAAGGTAGTCTATTGCTATACAATGAGTTAAGCAGCTAACCCTTTTGCTACCCCCTTACAAAACCCAGATACCCAGTCTGGGTTTTCCTGTTTCAAAAGATACTATTTTTAACTATTTTGCACCCTTTCCATCTGATTCAAAATCAGCCTGTCTGCCCAACCGCTTATGCTTTCGGATTCTGAACGAATTACGGGTTTGTACCAGCGTCATGCCCTGGCTTTTGACCGGGACCGCAGCCGTGTTTTGTTTGAACAGGCGTGTCTGGACCGTTTTCTTGGCTTCATTCCGACAAACGGCACCATACTAGATTTGGGTTGTGGCTCTGGCGAACCCGTGGCCCGCTATTTCATTGAACAAGGTCGCCAGGTGACGGGCATTGACAGTTCTTCCACACTCATTGACCTATGCAAAAGTCGCTTTCCGGAACAAACCTGGCAGGTAGCTGATATGCGAACCGTTGCCGTGGGCAAAACCTTTCAGGGAATCATTGCCTGGAACAGTTTCTTCCACCTCAATCACGCCGACCAGCGGCAGATGTTTGCGATTTTCCGCCAGCATGCCGCACCCAACGCCCCGCTTATGTTTACCAGTGGCACCACCTATGGCGAAGCCATCGGCGAATACCAGGGCGAACCTTTGTACCACGCCAGTCTGGATACGGCCGAATACCAATCGCTGCTCGAAACCAACGGATTTGAAGTGATTCAGCACACCGTTTCTGATCCTGCCTGCGGGTATCTGACCATCTGGCTGGCTAAATTCAATCCACAACCTACCGATTTTTAACCTCCTTTTAATTCGCTTTTAACTGGCCTTTGAGCACCTACCCTCACCTTTGCAGCGTGGGGTTTTCCGGTTTGGAAAGATACTATTTCACGTCACATTTTTAAGGCTGTCACCATGAATAAGTTCATCAAGGGAATTGTAGGATTTTCCCTTAAAAACAAAGTTTTCATTGTCTTTTGCACCATCCTGCTCATCATTGCGGGTGTCTTCAGTTTCATCAATACCCCCATCGAGGCCTTTCCGGATGTGACCAATACCAGTGCCATCATCATTACGCAGTGGCGTGGCCGCAGCAGTGAAGAAGTAGAGCGATTTGTGACCATTCCCATCGAAACCGAAATGAATGTCATTCCACGCAAAACCTCCCTGCGTTCCATTTCGCTGTTCGGTCTTTCGGTGGTCACCCTCATCTTTGAAGACGGCGTGGATGCCAATGGCGTCCGGCTGGAAGTTGCCAATCGGCTAGCCAATGTAAACCTGCCTTCGGGAGCCGATGCCGAACTGCAACCCGCTTCAGGTCCTACCGGCGAAATCTACCGCTATACACTGGAAAGCAAAACCCGCGACATCACCGAACTCAAGACCATTCAGGACTGGACTCTGGACCGACAGTTCAAGTCGGTGCCTGGCATTGCCGATGTTGTCAGTTTTGGCGGACGGGTCAAAACCATCGAAGTCAGTGTAAACCCAACCTTACTGGCCTCCTACGGATTTTCCGGATTGAATGTATTTGAGGCTCTCAACAAGAGCAATATCAACGTCGGTGGCGACGTCATCAAAAAAGGCAACCAGGCATTTGTAGTGCGCAGCATTGGGTTGCTACGCAACATTGCCGATGTGGAAAGCGTAATCATTGACAATGTGAACGGCACTCCCATCAAAATCAAAGATGTGGCTACTGTGCGAGAAAGTTACCAACCCCGCTTGGGAATGGCGGGCCGCAACGGGAAAGACGATGTACTGGAAGGCATTATCCTGATGCGCAAAGGGGAAAATCCGGGAGAAGTACTGCAAGCCCTGCACGAAAAAATTGAGGAGCTGAATGCATCGGTTCTACCTGCCGATGTTAAAATCAACGTCTTTTATGACCGCACCACGCTGAATAATCACACCTTGCATACGGTCTCTGAGAATGTCGTGGTAGGTATTCTGTTGGTTACGTTCATTCTGCTCATCTTCCTGGCCGACTGGCGCACCACCGTCACGGTAGCAATTGTGATTCCACTGGCGCTGCTGTTTGCCTTCATTTGCATGCGTATCAAAGGCATGAGTGCCAATTTGCTCAGCATTGGCGCGATTGATTTTGGGATCATCATCGACGGCGCCGTGGTGATGGTAGAAGGCATCTTTGTGATGCTGGCGCACAAAGCCCACGAAACCGGCATGGAAAAATTCAACCGTTTGGGCAAGTTGAGCATGGTATCCAAAACGGCTGTCGAAATGGGTAAATCCATTTTTATCGCCAAACTGATCATTATCACAGCCTTGTTGCCTATTTTCTCTTTTCAGAAAGTGGAGGGCAAACTCTTTTCGCCGTTGGCCTGGACGCTGGGATTTGCCTTGTTGGGAGCACTGATTATCAGCCTGACTCTGATCCCGATGTTGTGCAGCATTTTGCTCCGGAAAAACGTACGGGAAAAAGACAATCCGCTGGTCAAATTTTTGAATCGGATGTACATTCCGGCACTGGATGGCGTATTGCGTAAACCCAAACTCAGCATTGGCATTGCGACAGGTATTCTGGCGATTTCCATTTTTCTGTTCCGCTTTGTCGGTTCTGAATTCTTACCCCATCTTAACGAAGGTTCTATTTACGTACGTGCCTCCATGCCTTTGTCCATCAACCTGGACGACAGCTATCATTTTACGCGTCAGATCCGGCAGATATTCCGGCAATTTCCCGAAGTACGGAGTGTGATGAGCCAGACCGGTCGCCCCAATGACGGAACCGACCCAACCGGATTCTTTAACACGGAGTTTTTTGTCGACCTCTACCCACAAGAGGAGTGGAAACGTGACATTACCAAAGACGAGCTGGTTACCCAGATGCAAGACAAACTCAAACCGTACAAGGGTGTCGTGTTTGGTTTTTCGCAACCCATTACCGACAACGTGGAAGAAGCAGTATCGGGCGTGAAGGGTTCCATGGCGGTTAAAATCATCGGAAACGACCTAAAATACCTGGATGATCAAGCTCAGCAAGTGTATAACATATTGGGTAAAATCAAAGGCGTGGAAGATTTGGGCATTGTGAAGAACCTCGGCCAGCCGGAGTTCCGGATTGAACTGGACCCGCAGGAAATGGCCCGCTTCAATGTTTCTACCGAAGATTGCCAGTCAGTCATTGAAATGGCGGTGGGAGGCAAAACCGTTAGCCAGTTTTACGAAGACGAACGGAAGTTTGACATCAAGGTGCGCTACAACGAAGCGTATCGCTATTCAGCGGAAAAAATCGAAGATTTGCTGGTTCCTACCCGCACCGGTGCCAAGATTCCCTTAAAGGAAATAGCCCATCTGCGCAACATTTCCGGTCCGGCTTTTGTGTACCGCGAAAGCAATCAACGGTTTATCGCCGTTAAATTCTCCGTACGGGGTCGCGACTTAGGTAGCACCATTGACGAAGCCCAGAAAGTGGTAGGCAAACAAGTAAAGCTGCAGCAAGGCTACAAAATGAAATGGGCCGGCGAATTTGAAAACCAGCAACGCGCCACCAAACGGTTATCGGTAGTGGTTCCCATCTCCATCGTGGTTATCTTCCTGATTTTATTTTTTGCATTCGGCAGCATGAGCGACGCCACCATTATTTTGCTTAATGTGCCTTTTGCACTGATTGGCGGCATTTTAGCGCTGCTGCTTACACGCATCAATTTCAGCATTTCGGCGGGTGTGGGTTTTATTGCTCTGTTTGGTGTTTCTGTTCAGAATGGGGTGATCCTGGTTAATATTTTCCATGAAAACCTGAAGAAAGGCATGCGTCTCAGCGAGGCGGTTCGTGAGGGAGCCATCAGTCGGGTAAGGCCGGTCGTAATGACGGCCCTGATGGCAAGTTTAGGGCTACTTCCAGCTGCATTGTCAACCGGGATTGGCTCTGAAACGCAAAAACCACTGGCTGTAGTTGTTATTGGGGGCTTGATTTCGGCAACGATTCTGGTTCTGTTAATTCTTCCGGCTATTTTCAATCTGGTGTACGGCCGGAAAATACGCCGCAAAGAGCAAAAGAAGCAAATGAGTGCCGCCCAATAACTAACGTTCCAACAAGCCAGAAAATACATTGATGCTCAAGGCCAGAATGGCAGTATTGAATACAAAGGCGAGTAACCCGTGCAATAGAGCCAGCCGACGCATGGTACGGCTGGTAATTTGCACATCCGAAACCTGGCAAGTCATGCCAATAACAAAGGAAAAATAGGCAAAGTCCAGGTAGTCAGGCTCTTTTTCAGAGGGAAAATCCAATCCACCGGCTTGCTCGTCTTTATTCGTTTCCTGGCTGTAGTACAAATGCGCATAGCGCAGTGTAAACAACGTATGCAGCAAAAACCACGAAACGACAACTGAAACCCCAGATAGGATCACTGATTTTGTCAACGCAACACCTGTCTCATTTTTGGCATGGAGCAACACAACAAACACTGCCAGCAAACTCACTAGCGTAGCGGCAGTCACAAACAAAAAGATCAGGACACGACTGGTATCTTCCAGACCGGCTTTTTTGCGGATCTCTTTAGGATGAATGCTCAGAATGGTAATCCAGGTAAGCAATAAAATAAGCAGCGCATACACAACCCAAGTAGTGAGCAGCTGCACTGGCCAAATTACATATTGGCGGATAAGCAGAAAGAATACGACAGTGGCAAAAGTAGCAATGAGGATTCGATGGTGGGCATCTAATCGGCTAATGCGGTCTAACAATGTTGGGGGCTTCATCTGGGTTGGGTTGAGCACTCAAATAAAATAGTATCTTTTCAAAACCCAAAACCGGGTTAGTTGTTATCTTTGGCTCTTTCTTCAGAGACACAGCATCGGTGTCTTTTTTCGTTTTAGACTCTCTTAAAAATAGTATGAAATCACATAGCAAAACTGCCGTATGTCAACTTACCGGTCAGACGCATTCCATTGATGAGCTTGTTCCTGCCAGTTCCTTGCATTCACCTATTGTAAATCTCATCAGACAGCAGCATCCCAACTGGAATTCGAACGGCTATATTTCCACTGCGCAACTTAGCAAATACCGCAATCTGTACATTCGGCAGTTACTCGAAGACGAAGAAGGGCAAATCAGCAAACTCGATGAGAAGGTGATGGAAAGCATCCGCAATGCCGAATTGCTTTCGCGCGATGTAGAGGCCGACAATCAACTTACCTGGGGTGAGCGTATTGCTGACAAAGTAGCCGATTTTGGCGGTAGCTGGACCTTCATTATCCTTTTTTTTGCATTTCTGCTGGTATGGATGGGCATCAATATTTTTGCAATGGCCCAAAAGCCCTTTGACCCCTACCCGTTTATTCTGCTCAATCTGATTTTATCTTCTTTGGCTGCCGTGCAAGCCCCCATCATCATGATGAGCCAGAACAGACAAGAATCTAAAGACCGGATTCGGTCACAGTATGACTATCAGGTAAATTTAAAAGCGGAACTGGAAATCAGGCAATTGCACGAAAAAATTGACCATTTGATTATGCATCAGGGACAGAAAATCCTGGAACTGCAACAAATCCAGACCGAAATGCTCGAACAGCTCATGAACCATAAAAAAAACTAGAGGTAAACCAGGCGCATGTTTTTGAAATCTTTAAGTCACTGAATTTCAAAAGTTTGCCTTGTGTCTCATATCCTTTTTCTGGTGTCTCCAAAAATAGTATCTTTCAAAAAGCAAAAACCTCTTGCCATAAAACAGAAAAGCCGGCTGCAGCCGGCTTTTCTGTTTTATACTGTTCATCTATTTTTTTCCCATTTTCTGAGCCATTTTCAAAGCTTCGTACGCATTAACAATGCCGCCCGTCTGGCTGATGTCCGAAAGACTAACCTGCTCGTTTTCTGAGCCTGGCACAAGTACTTTGCCCGGATAAGGCACCACTGATTTCATCAGAATCTGCTTTACCTGTGGCGCCGTCAGTTTAGGGTAGTAAGCGCGAATCAATGCAGCCACTCCGGCCACTACCGGCGATGCCATGCTGGTGCCATTGTTGTTTTCGTACTTCGATCCCGGAACGGTTGAATAAATGGCTACACCCGGCGCAAATACGTCTACCGATTTTTTGCCGTAGTTACTGAAGCTACCTAGTCCTTTTTCGGCAGGCTCCCAAGACGAGGCCCCCACCTCCACCCAGTTGTTTACATATTCTTTGGCAGAAGCGTCTTCATCATTGGGATAATTGTGTTCCTGATCATTATTCTGGTGATCGTTACCAGCCGCATGAACCAGCAACACATCTTTGGAAGCTGCGTATTTGATGGCGTCATCCACGACTTGCTTGTTCCAGGAATAGCTTTTGCCAAAACTCATGTTGATCACTTTGGCGCCATTGTCCACCGCATACCGGATGGAATTTGCCACGTCTTTATCACGTTCGTCACCATCAGGCACGGTACGCACCACCAGGATTTTGGCAACATTTGCGTTTGCCACTCCTTTCATGCCCAGGTTGTTGTCACGCATTGCCGCTATGATGCCCGCTACGTGGGTTCCGTGTTCGGCAGAGGGACCGGTCACATCGTTGTTTCCGTATTTGCGTTCATTGGCGTCGGCATAATTGTCGCCTACCGTGGGGCGAGGGTCGTAGTCCACATTGGTGTGATACAAAGCCTTGGTTTGGAAATACTTGACCGCCTCGTCCAGTTCGCCAAGCAACTGATTGAATGTCATTCCTTTAGACATGGCACCCTCTGTGATTTGTTTGGCTTGTTCTACCACCGGATCGGTAGCCTTATAGCCTTGGATGTCAGCCACTGTCACTTCGTCTTTGCCGATCTTCTTTTTCATGTTAATCAACGCATCTTGCAACATCTTGTATCCAAAGTAATTTCCCTGGGCTTCCTGGGATTCTTTTTCGTATTCCTCCCGTATTTTTCTGAACCGGTCAAACTCTTTCTGGTCGGCAGCCGAGAGTCTGGTGGTATCGGCTTTGTCAAATTTTGCTTTCAGGGAGCGATACAAGCGGGTCACTTCCAGGTTGTCATAATGCACGCTGCTGTCTTTGCCGCCAATGAAATTCCAGCCGTGTACGTCGTCTATGTAACCGTTTTTG
Organism: uncultured Sphingobacteriales bacterium; assembly: GCA_963520985.1. Lineage (GTDB taxonomy): Bacteria > Bacteroidota > Bacteroidia > Cytophagales > 172606-1 > Xanthocytophaga. The sequence continues at coordinate 360,711 of CAUQTA010000004.1, read as the reverse complement.
TCATCATCAATGCCATTGCCCACAATCTCCTTCGGATTGGTCCAGATGACATCTTTCAAATCTTCGTGATTCACATCCACTCCCCCATCGATCACGGCCACAATGACCGGCTTTGGCGTTTTGCCCTTCAACAGTTCGCTGTATGCTTTTTCGGTACTCACACCGTATACTTTATCGGTGGTCGGGTCAAGATTGAACCAGTTTTCAGGTGCTTTCTTAGGGCTCTCCGCATCGGTCGACTGGGCTAGTGCAACAGTTGAAAAACAGGTTGCCAATACCATATATTGAGCAATCTTTCGAATCTGAATTCTTATCATGTGTATAAAAGTTAAAAGATAATGCGTAATCAGCTATGCAAAACGTGTGCTATGCTAGCGTAAATAACAAAAATTAAGTAAAAAATAAATTCTACGTAAGTACAACAAAAAACAGTAGAATGCAATAAGCCAGGTTTTCACTTTTTGAAAGATACTATTTTGCCACAGAAGCCACCTAATGCCTTTGCCAAACGAACCCAAGCTTCCAGAAAAATAGTGAGGCTCCGGTAAAGTAATACAAAAAGCAACACCCAGCCTGCCTCACCAATAAAAGCGACGGTCCGCTTTTTTCTGACACATGCTGCCCCCTAAACTTACAACCGCTAAAAGCTCATAGCGGGCACTCAGCGCATCTCTTCTTTCATAGAAACATTTCAGGGTTTGGTAGAGCCCTATACCTGGGTTCATCTAATATAGACGCAAATTTCAGATCTGGCCGTAAACCCACCTGCGTAAATATGGTAATCCAACGTCTCTACTACAGTTGGTATTACATACTTTATGAAAAAAGTCTCTCCTTCTTCGGTTATTCAACTCATTTCCGGTGTCACAATCAACATCTTTGCTCCCGATCCTGACGCTATTTTCATAGAAGACATCGCCCATAGGTTAAGTCACCTATCCCGTTATACGGACCAATCGAAGCAGTTTTATTCACTGGCCCAGCATTCCGTACTGGCGGCGCAGCAGGCTTCTCAACCCGATAAAATGGCGGCCTTACTCCACAATGCAGCCGAGGCCTACTTGTCTGCACTCTCTCAAACATGCAGGCATGACAATTACAATCAACTGGAAACAAGTCTGATGTGGACCATTTCTGAGAAATACAATTTTACGTATCCGTTTTCGTCTCAAATTTCCATTATCAACGAATCCCTTCTAAAGCGGGAATTTAATGAATTGGTAATCTGCAGCCATTTCAACCATTTTGCAGAATACACTCCTGACATGGCAAAAAAGGCTTTTCTAGATTACTTTGAATACTTACAAGCTTTCCAATAAGGTATTATTGTCGCCATTTCTGCTAAGTGTACATGCCTTTCAATTTCTTCCTCAAGAATTCTAAATTTTTCCATCCGAAGTCCAAAACAAAGTGGCGGCTTTTTTCGTATATGCGAATCCAATCTGCCATTAGCCATGAAAATTACCGCTCTTGTCTTTATTCATAATCCGGTTCAGTTTCGGCCCTTGTTTGCATCTGTCTTTTTGTGGCCTTTGGTTCGCTTTTTTACAGGCGGTCACTACAATCACTGCTGCCTGATGTGCCGTTATCAGAACAGAACTGTTTTTGTGGAAGTTACAGGCCAGGGAGTAGCAATGACCGAATACGAGGAATGGATCAAACGCGCCGGGCGGAAAACGTATACCATTGCCTGCGGCAAAGAGTGTGACTGGCTAAAGGAAACCATTGGGCTTCGGTATTCGTATGGCTCACTGTGCTTTTTTAAAATACTCAAAGCTCTTACCCAACGCTGGTATGGACATAACTGGGAAACTACAAAAAAAGCCATCCTCCCTTCCGAATTGGCAGCTCTAGCCATTGGTCATCCGCAGCCATGGGGTATTTCCATACAAGAACTGTTTGATTATCAGAAACAGAATGCGCAAAAAGACGCGGAGCCAATTTCCAGACCAGCTTCGATTCATACCGAACATGCCAATCCAAGATACGCATAGGCACGGATTCCATCTCCTTGAAAACTGATGCATTTTTTTGTCGTAAACGTTGAGAGTAAAACCTCCTAATTACGACAATGCACTCCGATTGGCACGGCCCATTGCTAAAACAGCTAGGCACAAGACTCTTACAGTTGGGAAGTGTTTTTTTACTTCTGAACTGCACTCCCAAAATTACTCCTTACCAAAACGGCCCGGGAATGAGTAAGAAAAGCATTCACAAAACCTTTCGCCCTATTCTGGATTTTATGGAAGTCAAGCCCGGTATTTCCTTAGCCGATGTAAGCGCGGGTTCGGGAGCGATTACGGTGATGATGGCTGTGTTACTGGATGTGATTTATACCAATGCCACTATTCATGTGTTTACGCAGCCAGGTCTGATGTTACAAGACTTGCGGTCAAAGTTAAAACCAACGGAAAAGTATTTGTTCGGGATAGCTTTAAAGAGGATGCCAAAGAAGTAACCTATTGTTCTGACCCCAACTGTGCCAGGCCTCTTCTCAATGTGAAGGATTTTCTAACGACGATGGAACACAATGACTTTGCCCTTTTCAAACAAATGCCTGATCTGAATGGATATTCGGTGTTTGGTTTTGTTCGCAAAGAGTGACTCCTACCGCTTGCAACATTGTGCGTTAGTGCATTCCTACACTCCCAAGGCTGTATGGCTCGGTTTCAAGACTCTTTTCTGTTTTTTTAAATAGTAGGTTTAGAAAAGAGAAAAGTGCCTGACTGTAACCGCACTGGCAAGCCCATCTCTGCAGTCTATCCCGAAAACAGGGGACGAACTCTATTGATTACAGTCCCGATCCATCCCCCGTACCTGTGAAAAGACACTATCTACGAGACCATACTTTAAGGTTATTTTCTTAAGTTCAGCACTATACGCAGAATCAACATAGCCAATCCACGAGATACAGTAATTCGATTTCCGTATCGCAAACCTTCCACCATAAAGGCTATCCGCCTGATCAAACACCCGCTTCTGACTCTCCCTTACTTCCTTGTGCAAGGTACATAAATCCGTTCCGTGCAACTGCAAATACGAGTTTAGGTTTTGCTTGCTCTTCGCCAGTTCTTGGCCATCTACTGTAATTTCAACCGCTACCGAATCCTCACTTATGGACAAATCTGGTTGGGCCGAATGACAAGACCGTACATGTGTTATTACGATAAACAACAAGGCCAATCCACCAAGAATCAACGCAAATCGATTGCTCATCGGGTTACAAAAATGCTAACCGCCTCGGTATTGATATCGCCGGATAGCTTCATCGGTTTTCCATTCTTCCAATACCGTATTGTTGTGGTTTCCCTATCATCCGAAAGTTCATTGCCTACCACATATACATCATTTCCCACCACATACACAGCATTGGCATCTGTTGCTTTTTTTCCATCACTCAACGGGACAGCTTTTCCATTCTTCCAATATACGGCCTGATTCCCTGCCCGTCCAGCTATATACACATCCTGACCCGGAACAATGATCGAATGAGCAAACAAGCTTTGCTTGTAAATGCTCAAAGGAATTTGTTTTCCATCTTTCCAGTATTTGGCAACCGAAGGTTCTGTAAAACTACCTCCGGCCACATACACGTCTTGATTTGAAGCGTAAATGGAGCCCGCTACATTTTTTTTTCTCCTGGAAGTTTGATTTCCACTCCGTTCTTCCAGCAAATACCCTTCGGTAAGGTAAACATGGCCCAAGGCGGGGCCATTTCCACAACTCCACTCACATACACATCGTTGTTGTCGACAAAAATAGAAGTGACAGTTGTCGCCTTTTCCCCGTTTGTCAAACGGAATTCCTGGCCGTTTTTCCAATATTTGGCGATACGGGTAGCGTTTATGATCATCGACGGATCTATCTGAAAATCATCGCCTACCACATACACATCTCCACTCTGAACATGGATCGCCGAAAGGGTACGCCACATCTTTATCTGGTCAGGCAGGGAATTATCCCTGATAATTGGTATAACAACTGCTTTTCCGTTTTTCCAGTATCGGGGCAGTATGTTGGGTCGCCAGTTGAACCGGTCCCGTGTCGTATCGGCATTCTCAATCTCTTCGTATCCTGTCACATACACATCCTGCCCGTCAACAAACAAATCACTTGCCGTTATACGACCCGGTGCGACGGGTTGACCCACCCCGTTTTTCCAGACCATGCCATTGCGTCCCAGAATATATACATTCGGTCCTGTTTGTGTCTTACAGGTTACAAATCCCAGTACCAGGCAAGTTATTACAATCAGGAATGTAACAGATTCATAGAGACAAGAATGAACTTATAAATAGATTTTACCTATTGATAAAAGCATTGGACAAAAGGTTGACATTGGATGGAAAATTACTCGGTGAGTCAATAGCCACAGCTCCAAATAAAAGTTTTTTCATCAGTGTGCCAGAACAAGGTACTTAATGACCTATCTTTTTGTTAGATTGCCATTGGGATTGCAAAGTCTGAATTTGTGCGAGAAAACCGGTTGGGTGGTTTTTCCATTTTTGAGTTGGGTGGTTTCAAAAACAGTCTCTCACCAAAAACGACATAAAAAAGCCCTTGCAAATACTTGATTTACAAGGGCTTATAAAAGTAGCGAGGACGGGAGTTGAACCCGTGGCCTCAGGGTTATGAATCCTGTGCTCTAACCAACTGAGCTACCTCGCCAAAACGGGTCACAAAGGTAGGAACTTTTTATTTTATTATACAAAAAATTTTTTAAATATTTGCATTAGTTCCTATTCGCTTTAACCATTTGCACTGATGGAGAAATACAAGTTTTCGGCAGAGTATGAGATGAGGGCATCTCCCAGAATGCTGTTCTCATACTTTACCACCCCAGCCGGATTGGCCCAATGGTTCGCAGATGATGTTTCTGTGGATGGTGGCAAAATTTTTAACTTTCAATGGGATAATCGGCCCCATTACGCTAAAATTGCTGCCCAGCGCCTCAATCGGTATGTCAAGTTCGAGTTTTTAGACGACAATCGTACCGAAACCGCCGATCCGAATTACATCGAGTTCAAATTTGATCAAAACGAACTTACCCAGTCCTCTTTTGTTAAAATTACGGATTACTCTGAAATACAGGATGTAGATGACTTGGAGGAATTATGGGAAAACCTGATTACATCGCTACGTGAAACTGTAGGCGGTTAATGACGAGTCAACTTTTTAGAAAAATTTATCGTTAAGCAAAAACAAGTGCGGTTTTTCTTTTTTCAAAGATACGAGTTGAAAAACAGAAAATCGGGTATGGTTTTTGAGAGTATCCGGCTGTGCAAATTATCCATCCTGATAAAACGATAAACATACACTTTGTATGAAAAAAATTCACAAACTGGTATTAAAAGCCTTTTTAGGGCCCTTTATACTTACTTTTGCCGTTGTCGTTTTTATTTTTGTTACCCAGACACTGGTCAAATATTTTGATGAAATTGTTGGCAAAGGTCTAACCTTCTGGGTCTATGCCAAGCTGCTTTTTTTCTTTAGCATCAATACCTCTACAGTAGCGTTTCCATTAGCCATTTTGCTTTCTTCCCTTATCGCCTTCGGAAACATGGGCGAATATAACGAGCTTACTGCCATTAAAAGTTCAGGCATTTCATTACTGCGTGCCCTGCAACCCGTATTTATTTTTGCGGTGGGCCTTACCCTGTTTGCCTTTTGGTTTAACAACAATGTGGTTCCCAAAGCCAACCTGAACGCCTACAGTTTGCTATACGATATTCGTCAGAAGAAGCCTTCTTTGTCCATTAAAGAGGGAATTTTTTACAATGGACTGGAGGGTGTGAGTATTAAGGCCAACAAGAAATTTCCGGATGGCAAAAGCATGAAGGAAGTCATTATTTACAACCACAGCCAGGGATACGGAAACTCCAACCTGATCCTGGCCGACTCAGCGCAGATGTACAACATTCTGAATGGCAAATACCTGGTTTTCGAGCTTTTTAACGGTACACACTACGATGATCAGGGGGCCGTCAATCGTGCCGACCAGAAAGCCAAGTTTATGCGCAACAAATTTAAGCATACCAAACTAGTGTATAGTCTGGCCTCCTTTGAAATGGACACGACGCCACAAGACTTGTTCCGGTATGATCGGTTGATGAAAAACTACACAGAACTAAGGCAGTCGGCTGATTCTCTGAGTAAAAATGTTCAGAAACAAATAGCCAACGGGCAGGCAGGCATTTCACAATACTATTACCACCATCTCAAACCCGTTACAATTGACAAGACAAAACCGGCCATAGCCACAAACCTGAAGCCCGGCAATTGGCTCGACTCTGCAGCCCGTGCCCAAGACAAACAACCTGTTTACCGAAAAGTAAGCCTGTACGACGTAGCTGCCAATCAAGCCCGCAACGTAAAAAGCAGCGTTGAGGGCAGTGTGTTTCAGTTAGAAAACTACCAGAAAGAATACCGGGTATTTGCCATTGAACGGCACCGAAGATTTACTCAATCAGTAGCCTGTCTGGCCATGTTTCTCATTGGAGCTCCATTGGGTGCCATCATTCGAAAAGGCGGCTTAGGCGTGCCTGTGCTGGTTTCCATCGGTTTTTTTATACTATTTTATGTGCTTACTCTCATGGGCGAAAAGTGGGCTCGTGAAGGGGTAATGCAAATTCCGTACGGTGCCTGGCTGGCCGACTTTACATTGTTTGTCATTGGTTTGTTCTTTCTGCGTCAGGCTCGTAACGACTCTAGTCTGTTTGATGCCGATGTATACAAAGTTGCCTTTAGTCGTTTCAAAAGTCGTTTTCAAAAGAAAAAACCACTACAGGCAGTAGCCTCTTCTTCTGAAACCGAGCGAGCAGAAGTGCCTCACCTGTAAATCAACGCTACACCATGGATCGGCAGCCCTGCCTCTGCCAAAATAGTAGGATTGAAAAAGGCAAAACCCACCAGTCGATGAAGCACTTCGCTTTTATGAAAATAAATATTTGCAGATATTTTGAAAATCTCGGACGAATATTCTATCTTTGCCCTCTGTTTTAGCATAGGCACTTTTTTGTCAAAAACTATAGTAATTTAAGCAATATAAAAATGTATTTAACTACTGAAAAAAAACAAGAACTGTTCAAACAGCACGGCCACGAGAAGAAAGCAACAGACACCGGCTCTCCGGAAGCACAAATCGCCCTGTTTACTTATCGTATCAATTACCTGACAGAGCACCTGAAAACCCACAAGAAAGATTATGATACTCGTCTGGGTTTGTTGAAACTAGTAGGTAAAAGAAGAAGACTACTGGATTATCTTCAGAAAGTAGACATCGAAAGATATCGCTCGATTATTGGTGAGCTGAATATCAGAAAATAAGCCATCACAGGGAACTTACCACATACGGCAGTTCCCTTTTTTCGTTTTTTCTAATACGGGTGTTTGCAGGTTCTCAACACCAGCAAAGCATCGAAAAGCGGCCATAATATCTTTTGAAGCGGTTTATAATTAACCTTCTAATTTCTTCACCGAATTGATAATTTCTCTCCCATCGGTGCCACTCCAAATCTGCCTTGTCGTTGGCAGTTTTTTACAGGATAATAGCAAAGATACAACTATCTGAATGTCAGTCCAACATTATGACATTTGGTTGGTTATAGTATTTAGACACACATATTCATTTTTATATTTTGACGATTCTTATGTATCCAAATGTAATCACCAAGACTTTTGAAATGCCCAATGGGCAAACCATATCCATAGAAACCGGTAAATTAGCCAAACAAGCAGATGGCTCAGTAGTGGTTCGTATGGGCAATGCCGTATTATTAGCAACTGTAGTGGCTAATCAGGATGCCAAACCTGGTGTTGATTTCCTGCCTTTATCGGTTGATTACCAGGAAAAATTTGCTTCTGCCGGTAAAATACCCGGAGGTTTTCTCCGCCGTGAGGGCAAACTTTCCGATTATGAAGTGCTGATCAGCCGTTTGGTTGACCGGGCCATTCGCCCCATGTTTCCCGATGATTTTCATGCCGATGTACAAATCAATATTTTCCTGCTTTCAGCCGATGCGGAAGTGCAACCCGATGCATTAGCCGGATTAGCAGCCTCGGCAGCCTTATCCGTTTCGGACATTCCTTTTAATGGTCCTATTTCTGAGGTGCGCGTCGCTCAGATCAATGGCGAATACATTATCAATCCAACGACTACCCAGCTCAAGAATGCACGGCTTGATTTGATCGTAGCCGCCTCGGCGAGTGATATTCTGATGGTAGAAGGCTCTTGTGAAGAAGTATCAGAAGAAGAAATACTCGAGGCACTGAAAAAAGCCCACGAATCCATTAAAATACAGATACTGGCACAAAAACACTTGGAACAGGAAGTAGGCAAAACCGAAAAACGCACCTACTCGCACGAAACCAATGATCATGATCTGAAAGCACAGTTATACGAATTGCTTTACGAAAAAGCATATGCGGTAGCTCGGTCAGCCAATGCTAACAAGCACGCACGCAGTGAAGCTTTCAAGGCTATTAAAGACGAATACATTGCCTCCCTGCCCGAAGACCACTCCGTTGATCTGGCGCTGGTCAGCAAATATTACCACGACATTCAGAAAGATGCCGCCCGCAACCTGGCGTTAAATGAAAACATGCGTCTGGATGGTCGCAAACCAGACGAAATCCGTCCCATCTGGTGCGAAGTGGATTATCTTCCTTCTCCTCACGGTTCTTCCGTATTCACGCGTGGTGAAACCCAATCAATAACCACCGTAACGTTAGGCACCAAACTGGACGAACAAATCATTGACAGCGTTATGATTTCGGGCTACCAGAGATTTATGCTGCACTATAACTTCCCTGGTTTTTCTACCGGAGAAGTAAAACCCAACCGCTCTCCGGGCCGACGTGAAATCGGACACGGAAACCTGGCCTATCGAGCATTGAAGCAAGTATTGCCTCCGAATGAAGAAAATCCGTATACCATTCGTGTGGTTTCCGATATTCTCGAATCCAACGGTTCATCGTCCATGGCAACCGTATGCGCGGGTAGCTTGGCTCTAATGGATGCGGGCATTAAAATCAAAGGTCCGGTTTCGGGTATTGCCATGGGTATGATCTCAGATAGCAAAACCGGAAAATATACCGTATTGTCTGATATTCTGGGCGATGAAGACCATTTGGGTGACATGGACTTTAAAGTCACAGGCACTGCTCAAGGCATCACCGCCTGCCAGATGGACATTAAAGTAGACGGCCTTTCATATGAAGTGCTGGCACAAGCATTGTCACAGGCGAAAAAAGGTCGGTTACATATTCTCGAAAAAATGAATCAAACTATTAGCGAGCCTCGTCCGGATCTGAAACCGCAGGCGCCTCGCTCGGTAACCATCAAGATTGAGCAGAACCAGATCGGAGCCGTTATCGGGCCAGGTGGCAAAGTAGTACAGGAGATCCAGAAAGAGTCGGGAGCAACCGTAGTGATTGAGGAAAAAGACAATGCCGGCTACGTAAACGTATTTGCCACTAGCAAAGAATCGATGCAGAAGGCTGTCACTCGCATCAAAGGAATTGTTGCCGTTCCGGAAGTAGGCGAAATCTACGAAGGCAAAGTAAAAACCATTATGCCTTTCGGTGCGTTTGTAGAATTCCTACCAGGCAAAGACGGTTTGCTGCATATCTCTGAGATCAAATGGGAACGCCTCGAAACCATGGAAGGTGTTATGGAAGTGGGTGAAGAAGTAAAAGTAAAGCTAATTGAAGTAGACAAGAAAACAGGAAAATACCGTTTATCAAGGAAAGTACTATTACCTAAACCAGAAGGTAAGCCCGCTCAGTAATAAAAGAAAGATACAATCTCAGAAAATAGGCTGAACTGATTATTTTCTGAGATTGTATTCACTTGGCGAACCTTTTGTTTTAGTAGGAAATATTTTTCATTTTGTGTTTTCTTTACACGAAAAAGTACTACCAATAGAAACATGTATTTGTTTTGCTGTATCAACACGCAAGCCATCAAAATAAATACACAAAAAACCGGAACTTTCAACCAGATTCAGACGTTTAAAAACAAGCGCTTTAACGCACAGGCTACTTAAAATTAGATAATTTCAGAATGAGACAGCTAAAAATTAGCAAGCAGATTACCAACCGCGAAAGCCAGTCGCTGGATAAATATTTACAAGAGATTGGCAAAGTGGACTTGCTTACACCCGATGAAGAAGTAGAATTGGCAAAACGAATCCGAGAAGGCGACCAACTAGCCCTGGAAAAACTCACAAAAGCCAATTTGCGTTTCGTAGTATCGGTTGCTAAGCAATATCAGAATCAGGGCCTTTCGCTGGGGGATTTAATCAACGAAGGAAACTTAGGTCTTATTAAAGCCGCTCAGCGTTTTGACGAAACTCGTGGTTTTAAGTTCATTTCGTATGCTGTGTGGTGGATTCGACAGTCTATTCTGCAGGCTCTTGCTGAGCAATCTCGTATTGTGCGATTACCGCTAAACCGGGTAGGTTCATTGAATAAAATATCTAAAACATTCTCTGAACTGGAACAAAAATACGAACGTGAGCCTTCTCCGGAAGAGCTGGCAGAGGTACTGGAAGTGCCAACCAACGAAGTAATTGATACGCTCAAAATCAGTGGCCGTCACGTATCAATGGATGCCCCCTTTGTGCAAGGAGAAGAAAACAGTCTGTTGGACGTATTGGAAAACGATAGCGAAGATACTCCGGATGCAGGTTTGATTAACGACTCGCTCCGTCGGGAAGTGCAACGTGCCTTGTCTACGCTGACACAACGCGAAGCGGATGTGATTACATTGTATTTTGGGCTAAACGGCGAACACTCCATGACGCTGGAAGAGATTGGAGAAAAATTTAACCTGACCCGTGAACGCGTACGTCAGATCAAAGAAAAAGCAATTCGTCGTTTGCGTCATACATCTCGCAGCAAAGCACTGAAGCCTTACTTAGGTTAATGCCCTGATGCGTATTTGACTGGCACAAAATAAATACTATAGCTTTCTTACACAAAACCTCCTAGCCGGAGGTTTTGTGTTTTAAGAACATACTATTTTTGCACATCTGCTCGGATTTGTGCACCTTTGGAACTTGTTTTTGTTATAGCCTTAACAAGAACATTTGAGTAAAAATATGGAACACGCGAACAACATTGAAAAAGTACAATGCCTGATTATAGGCTCCGGCCCCGCCGGTTACACTGCCGCCATCTACGCCGCCCGCGCCGGTTTAAAACCCATCATGTATCAAGGCTTGCAGCCCGGTGGCCAATTAATGATTACAAACGACGTTGAAAACTATCCGGGATATCCCGATGGGATTATGGGGCCGCAAATGATGGAAGATTTTCAGAAGCAAGCAGCCCGGTTTGGTACGGACATTCGGTTTGGGTTAGCAACCAAAGTTGACTTTTCGAATGGAGCTCACAAAGTTATCATTGATGATACGCACACCGTCCAGGCCGATACCATTATTATTTCAACGGGTGCATCTGCCAAATGGCTGGGGCTACCATCTGAACAACGCCTCAATGGGAACGGGGTTTCGGCATGTGCGGTCTGTGACGGATTCTTCTATCGTGGATTGGATGTAGCGCTGGTAGGTGCCGGAGATACAGCCTGCGAAGAAGCTACCTATCTGGCTAAAATATGCAATAAAGTGTATATGATTGTGCGTCGGGATCAGATGCGGGCTTCGCTAATCATGCAGGAACGTGTCAAAAAAACGCCGAATATCGAGATCCTTTGGAATACCGAAACAGATGAAGTATTAGGAGATCTCGCTGTAGAAGCCGTTCGGGTGAAGAATACCCAAACTGGCGAACTTCGTGAGCTTGCTGTAAAAGGATTTTTTGTAGCCATTGGCCATCAGCCTAACTCTGACATATTCAAGCCTTATCTGCATATGGACGAGAGTGGGTATATCATTACTGAAAAGGGATCTACACGCACCAATATTGAAGGAATTTTTGCCTGCGGAGATGTGCAGGACAATGTGTACCGGCAGGCGGTAACGGCAGCAGGCACAGGTTGCATGGCCGCCCTTGATGCCGAACGCTACCTGGCAGCCAAAGGCTTATAAGTTATTATTGGACTTACAACAAACAATTTAGTAATGTTGTAAGTCTTGTTTTATTTCATCCGAATGTTCAGATTTTGAAGCAGGAAAGGCACTAGGGAGTGGTGTTTGTTCGTTTATTGCGGGTGACTGGTCATTTATCAAGAACTAATCCGGACTTGTTTTAACACAACGAGTCATTTTCATAAATCATGCGTTTTTTCGTTGTTATATTTTTTATAGTATTCTCCTTTTCATGGGCATGGGCACAGGAAACAGATAAGTTTACCAAACCATTGAACAACAAGGCTCCTGCCGAGAAAAAAGATACCCTAAAAGATATTCCTTCCCAAGACAAGAAACAGGGTGCCCAGCATTTTCCTGGCTTTGATCCTCAGAAAAAACCGACGGTTGTCAGCGAAGATACTACTGATATTGATGAAGGTGAACTAAGCGTAGTAGAAATAAGCGAGGAAGTACGCGTAGATTCATCCTGGATCAAGATTGCCGAGTATTACTCCGTATGGGACTCACGCAATGTAGATCCGTATGGAATTGACCCAAAAGATTATGAAGATAGCCTGGAAATTCAGCTGTACGATGAAACGCAAAACCAGCTATGGGCTCCACCACTGCACCAACTTAAAGTAAATTCCCATTTTGGCATGCGCGGCTACCGTTGGCACTATGGTACCGATCTGGACCTAAACACCGGCGACACCATCCGGGCGGCTTTTGACGGCATTGTACGCATTGTGCGTTACGAAGCAGGTGGTTGGGGCTACTTTGTTTTGCTACGGCATTATAATGGCCTGGAAACACTGTATGGCCACATGAGCAAGCAACTGGCAGAGGTCGGGCAGTTGGTCAAAGCAGGCGATGTGATTGGACTTGGAGGCAGCACTGGGCGCAGTTCAGGACCTCACCTACATTACGAAGTTCGTTACCAGGGGAATGCATTCAATCCGGATTTGCTTTACAACTATGAAGACAATCAGTTGAAAGGCCAGTATTTTTATCTGTTGCCTCAACACTTTTCGTACGCCAGCCAGAAAAAGACGGCTGTTGTTCGGCGGCTGGTGTATTACCGGGTGCGTAAAGGCGATACGCTGGGTGGCTTAGCCAGCCGTCACGGTACTACGGTAGCGAAGCTGATGCGATTAAATAACCTTCGCAGCAAAAATATCCGGATCGGTCAACGGTTACGCATCCGATAGCCGGGTTTTTGCTTTTTGAATCCTACTATTTTCAGCTATTGGGTGTGAGACAAAATAAAAGTCTATTTTAAGAGAAGTTGAATCTGTAAATTTCAGGTACTTGTCCAGTATCTTTTTCGTTTCTTTCACTAGGTATTACAGAATCTCGCCACAGCAGAATTCGCTTATACAACTAACCACATGAAAATTGACATTCTGGCAATCGCTGCCCATCCGGACGATGTAGAACTCTCTTGCGCAGGTACACTACTTACCCATGCCGCTTTGGGAAAAAGCATCGGAGTCGTTGATCTGACCCGAGGCGAACTGGGAACCCGAGGTACACCTCAGTTACGTCAACAGGAAGCTGATTCCGCATCTGCCATTTTAAAGTTGCAGGTGCGCGAAAACCTGGGCTTGCCTGATGGCTTTTTTGAAAACCGCAAAGAATACCAACTGGCGGTTATTGCAGCCATTCGCCGGTATCAACCCGATATTATACTCACCAATGCCATTCGCGACCGTCATTCGGATCACGGCAGGGCGGCTGAACTAGTACGCGAAAGCTGTTTCTTATCTGGCCTAGTGAAGATAGAAACCCTGGATAAGGGAATAGCTCAACAAGCCTGGCGGCCCAAAGCGGTTTATCATTTCATACAGGATTACTACATCGAGCCTGATCTCGTAGTGGATATCTCTGCGCATTGGGAAACCAAGGTGGCTGCCATCAAAGCATTTAAAAGCCAGTTTTTTGATGCCGATAGCACCGAACCCATCACTCACATTTCCAAACCGGAATTTTTGGATTTTATCAAGGCGCGTGCATTGGAATTTGGACACCGCATTGGGACCACCTATGGCGAAGGGTTTACTATCAACCGCACATTGGGTGTAAAAAACCTGTTTGACGTTCTTTGATCGGTTCTGGATTTGCGTTTTCACTTCAAGTTATAGCCCGATAGCAACTTGTATCTGCTCACTTTTTGAAGCTTTCGGCCTCAATATTATTCTGTAAATAGCCTTGGCACTGAGAAGTTTTGCAGAAAATAGTACCATTAAAAAAGCCAAAACTGCCTCAACTTGATTAAAGCGGTTTTGACTTTTTTAATGAAGAGCTTTAGCTTGCGAATTTAACTCTATCAGGGAAAGTAAACCTGCAAGGCGACATTGAATGTTACACCCGAATAACTGGAAGCTCTCTGGCTGTAGGCATCGTAACTGATTTGTGGCTCCAGGGCAACGTATTTGTTGAAGAAAGCGGCCAGCCCCAATCCAAAACCAGCCGAAAGTCCATCGTATTCATCTGTTTTCCGATCAGAAGGCACATCTTTGGTCGTAAAATGCTGCAATCCGAAACGCCCTTCCATAAACAGTTTCAATCCGGAGCCTCCTACATAAAAACGGCCAAAAGGTTTGATTCCTATGGCGGAAGTTTTCGTATTTCCGCTTCTATTGATTGTAACGGGCAGTATTCCTCCTATCGCCACATTGTTTGCCACAAAAAATCCGATTCGGGGCTGAAAATCAAAACGATAATTATTGGAACCGCCTCCTGTTGGCAGAAAGAGACTAAGCCCGCCGCCGGCCAAGGCGTCGCCTCGGCTGGTTTGAGCCTGAACGATAGAGAGTGCCAGAAAAAAGAATACGAATGCAGATACGACTTTTACTTTCATGTACTAAAATGAATGGTGAAAAAAATAGTATCTGCTGTTACGCAAAAACCCCGGCAAAGTTGCAACAACCCGGATTTTGGATGCTACGGAAATAGTAGGAATGACGAAAGCAAAACTGCCTATAATTTTACCAATCGCAATGTAATCGATTTGTCGACGTTAGTAGTTTTGACTACATAAATGCCCGGCTTAAATAGGCCTTCAGGCAAAAGAAGCAGGTTTTCGGTCTGTGGTTTTTCGATGGTTTGCGACAACAGTTTGCGCCCCTGTATGTCAAAGCAATCGATGGTCAACGGGTGTTTCAGTTGCGTTAAGTTCAGCCGAAAAGTAGTTTGGGTACTCAGAACAGGATTCGGAAAAAAATACCCCAAAGGCGCAGTTGCATCCATTTCTTTTTGAATCAGTTGATATGCCCGTGCAAAATCCGGAATCCCGTAACCCAACAGTGTGTCAGGGTTGGCAGCCTGGTTGCCCGCCCGCTGCAAATAGCTCAAAAGCTGCATATTGGTCAGTTGCGGAAAAGCCTGCCACAAACCGGCTGCCAAGCCCGCTATTAACGGACTGGAAAACGAAGTTCCACTAGCGGTACTCAATGTATTGGGCGGATTCATTACCGTGGTTCCGGCTCCCTGAGCTGCAACATTGGGTTTTATGGTCTTCCCTCCTATTATCTTTCCGATCGAGCTCAGCGACGCTCTCAGCTGCGACCTGTCTACTGCGGCAATAGCCAGCACCGAATCGGCATCCGCTGGTGCCGATAAAGTTTGCCAGAAGTCATTACCTTCGTTTCCAGCACTCACCACTACCAACATGCCAGTTGCCGCGGCCAATTTAGCCGCACGGGTAATAAAAGCGGTTTTGCCGTCCATTTGGGCAGGCGTATAATCCATCGAGGGATCATCAAAGGTTGTATAGCCCAACGAAGTCTGAATAATATCTACTCCGACACTATCGGCAAACTCAGCTGCCATCAGCCAGTTCACTTCCTCCACCCGGTATTCGCTAGCATCGTCTTCGGTCCGCAACAGCCAGAAAGAAGCACCATAAGCGGGCCCAACCAGCGCACCAGGCGAGTATCCGCCCAGTGCCGCCCACACCTGGGTTCCGTGCAGCGTTTTGTCAAATACATGGGTCTGTTTACGCACAAAATCGTAAGAGCCCAATACCCGCTGTTCCTCAAAAGCCGATTGAAAAACCGGCATTTCAGTTGCTCTCCAAAACCCACCGTCCAGAATGGCAATGTGTATATCTTTTCCAGTAAAGCCAGCAGCGTGCATCTGATCAACTCCCAGCATGGTATTCTGTGTACGGGAATTGCCATAATCAATGGTTTCGGATTGTTTTTTCAGGCCACTTTCTGCACCACGACGGGCCCGGCTGCTTACCCGGTTCTGATCGGTAAGCGATTTGATGAAGGGCAATTGGTTTATTCTAGCTATTGCCGCCTGATCGGCTTCTATCAGCGCCCCGTTTATCCAACGCGATGCATACCAGATTGTTGCGCCTGTTTCGCCTATAGCAGTCAAATAAGCCGGATTGACGGGTAGGTCCCGAACAGAAACCGCGATGTTTTGACGGATACGCCGGTCAATAGCCCGCTGGGATAGGAACACAGTTGGCTCACTGGTGGAATAGGGAGAATTTTGCTTGTCGGTGAATTCAATGAAATATTTTGCCGATTGGGCAAAGCAGGCAAACTCACCCAAAATACTGAAAATCAGAGAAAAAATAAGCAGAAGTCGCACAAACATACCTCAACAGATCAGAAAGAACTACAGTCAAAACACCATTGCAACGAAAGATAGGCAAATCCGGTGTAAAATTACTAAGTTCTCCATTTTATTACCTGACTCACAAAATTTCGAAATAGTATCTCCCAACAAGCAAAAACCTCCGTGTCTTTCACCGGTTCTTCTCACAATCAGCAGATTACACATTCACTAGGAAAACATATTCGCAGGATTGAAAACGACAGAAAAAGTGCAATAACAACTGATAACTGGTATCTGTAAGCACTATGTGCTATTTAGCTTATTTACAATGTTTACTTTTTACTGTTTTTCAGATTAATGTAAGTTTTTCGCAGAAGGCAAGTTTATGCTTTGTGTAATTCTTGTCTTTTTTGCTTAAAAAATAAACAGTCCGTTATCACCTCTATTAGGCCAATTTTACACATTCATTTTATGAAATCCCGTTTTCAAGTTCTTACTCTTGGCTTTATTTTTACTCTGGCCGCCTGTACTCTGGCAATTGGACAGGCCGAACCTATCAAATTCGGCAAAATAGACATGGCCGACTTGCAAATGAAGACTTATGACAAAGATAGCAGCGCAGGAGCCATCATTCTTTGCGATTTTGGAAAAGCCAGCTTTGAGTACAGCAATGACAAAGGATTCCAGGTAAAGTTTGAGCGGCTTACCCGAATTAAGATCCTCAAAAAAGCAGGCTATGAATGGGCATCCGTCGAAATTCCTTTTTACAAAGCTGGCACCAGAGGAGAAGAAAAAATTACGGACCTGAAAGGATACACGTACAATTTACAAAACGGTGAAATTGTCAAGGAAAAGCTAACCAAAGAAGGAATCTTTACCGAACAGAAAGACGAAAACTGGTCCATTCAAAAATTCACCTTGCCCAATGTAAAAGAAGGTTCCGTAATCGAATACACCTATACGACCGTCTCTGATTTTATTTACAATTTTCAGGATTGGACATTCCAGAGCACCATACCCGTTCGCTGGAGTGAATACAGGGCCGTGATTCCCGAATATTTCAATTACAAAATGCAGACCAATGGCTATGAGCCCATCCAAAGCAATACCAAAACGGTCCAAACGAGTTTTTCGCTGCGAATAGAAGGATCTGGCGGGGTGACTACATTTAGCCGAAATGAGCAAAGAGTGGCTACGCATTACGAACAAGTACAAACCCAAGCCAACTCCTATCAATGGATGGCCAAAGAAGTTCCGGCGATCCGAAGTGAATCATACATCACTACACCCAGAGATTACCTTACTCAGATTGAGTTTGAACTGAACAGTACCAACTTTCCGGGTCAGGGATTCAAACCGTATTCCAGTTCGTGGAACTCGCTGAACGACCAGCTTCTCAAATCCGAGTATTTCGGGTCGCCCCTCAAACGTGCCGGATTTTTGAAAGACATCATCACCAAAATACAGGCTGAACACAAAGAACCTACCACACAGGCCATGGCCGCATACGGCTTTTTGCGGCAATACATGACCTGGAACGGAGAAACGTCTATTTACAGCAAAAACGGCACGAAGAAAGCGTTTGATTCGCGTACGGGCAATTCGGCTGACATTAATCTGATGCTGACTGCAATGCTCAAGGAAATGGGCTTGAACGCCGAACCTGTTCTGGTAAGTACTCGCAGCCACGGCCGCATTTTGCCTTATTATTCGGTTTTGAATAAATTTAACTATGTGGTTACCCAATTGGTCATTGGCGAGCAGATGGTCTTATTGGATGCAACGGATAGCCACGTTTCACCCGGAATGCTCCCAATCCGTTGCCTGAATGGCATCGGACGTTTGATTGATGCCCGTGACGGAGATTGGGTGTCGCTGGAAACCAAGGAAAAAGCCACAGAACTGATTTCCATCCAAATGACCATTGGCGACAGTGGCGAACTCAACGGCAAGATTGAAAAATCAATGGCCGGATACGAAGCCTGGGCTCAGCGCAAAAACATTTTGAAAGTAGGCAAGGACAAATACACCGAAGAAGTCAAAAAGATTCGTCCAAACTGGCAAATTGCCAAATCAGAAGTGACGAACCTGGAGAAGAGTTCCGAAACCTTAGGTGAAAAATATGAACTGGAAATGACTGATGTCTGCCAGAAAGCAGGCAATGCCATTTACCTGAAGCCGATGTTAAGTGAAGCCATACTGGAAAATCCATTCAAGCTGACTGAACGGAAATACCCGGTTGATTTTGCGACTGCCATTGAAAGAACATACATAGCTACCATCACCATACCGGCTGGTTACAAAGTGGAGGAAACCCCGAAAAACGCCGTCATGTCGCTACCCGAAAATTCGGGCCGCTTTGCCTTTATGATAGCCGTAAACGGAAACACCATTCAGGTAAGCAGCAAAATCTCCTTGCGCAAATCGGTTTATTATGCCGATGAATATGCAGCTCTACGCGAATTTTACACACAGATTGTAAGCAAACACGCCGAACAGATCGTATTGAAAAAGATTTAACCCGGAAATTTACAGGCAACTAACCCATGCAGTTCAGTCTAAAAAATAGTATCTTTTCTGACAGAGAAACCCCTGTACCAGTTCGTTGCCTGTAAATAGTTCCTACAAAATAGTATCTTTCCCAATCCCAAAACCTCTAGAGTCTGACACAAAGCCATGAATGCTTCGTCTTTTCTGAAATCTTTATTGTTGTTAATAGTCTTTTTGGTGCCAGGGCTTAGCAATGCATATGCAGACAATCTGTATCCGGCATTTACCATTCCAGAAGCCATGAAAACCAATGCCTATGCGGTGGTGCGTGTGCACGAAACCACTTTTACGGTAAAGTCAACCAGTGAAGCAGTAGAGAAAATTCACATGGTAGTTACTGTTTTGAATGAAAAAGGTAAAAACCAAGCCAAATTAGGCGTGATTTATGATCAATTAACAAAGATCAATTATTTAGAAGGAACCTTGTATGATGCATTTGGCAAACAAATAAGAAAATTAAAAAAGTCAGATATTCAAGATATAAGCCTCAACTCCAATGGTCAACTCATTGAGGATAATCGTGCTAAAGTAGCAGAATTTGCGCATATCCAATATCCTTACACAGTTGAGTATGAATATGAAGTAACTCAACACAATATGCTCTCATATCCTCTGTGGTATCCTCAGCATGATGACGAAGTTTCTATTGAAAAAGCCTCACTTACAGTTAATGTGCCAACAGGTATGGAGTTAAGATATCATGAAAGCAATTTACTCAAAGGCGCTACAATTACACCCAACCTGAATGGAAAACAATACACTTGGCAAGTTGCAGGCTTAACTACATTTAAATGGGACGACAATGCTCCATATCTATATCCACAACAGGTACCATTTGTACTTACAACACCTGCCGAGTTTAAAATGGGAGGATATATAGGTAATATGCGTACATGGTCAGATCTGGGTAAGTTTTTTTATGATTTAAATGAGGGTAGAGATGTGTTGCCCGACAACGTTAAGCAAAAGGTAAGTCAACTCATTGCAAACGAAAAAGATCCTGTTCAGAAGATAAAAAAGTTGTATGAGTACATGCAGTCATCCACACGGTATGTAGGCATTCAATTAGGTATTGGAGGCTGGCAGACTATGACAGCAACCGAAGTAGCAACAAAAGGATATGGTGATTGCAAGGCATTATCGAACTATATGAAAGCTTTGTTAAAAGTAGCAGGAATCACAGCTTATTCTGCATCAATAAGAGCGGGAGAGAATGCAGAAACGGTTTTGCCTGATTTTCCCAATCCCTACTTTAATCATATTATTTTATGTGTACCACAGGATAAAGATACAATATGGCTTGAATGCACCAATCAAACCATCTCTTTTGCTTATCAAGGAGGATTTACAGGAGACCGTTATGCACTTTTGCAAACTCCTGATGGCGGAAAATTGGTTAAAACCAATCATTATTCAGCTGCTGATAATACCAAAAGTCGCACCGCTAGCGTACAGCTTGATGTTAATGGTGATGCAAAATCAGAAATAGTTACACACTACCATGGCCAACAACAGGATGATTTGAGTCAGGCTATTAGCGAACTTGGGGATGATGATTTGAAAAAGTATCTCTACAAACGTATTGACATTCCTAGCTTTGAAATCAATAAGTTTTCATTTCAAACCACCAAAAAACGCATCCCGGTTGTAACGGAAACGCTTTCACTTACCATTCGCAAATGTGGTTCTAAAAGTGGGACTCGTATGTTTATCACGCCCAACCTGATGAATGTTACATCTAACATCCCTCAGAAAACCGAGAACCGGAAAAGTGATTTTGTGATAGGTACCAGCTACATGGATATTGATACGGTTATTTATCAGATTCCGAAAGGATATGGCGTTGAGTTTGTACCGGAAGCCGTTAAAATCGAGTCCAAATTCGGCAACTATCAGGCATCTTCTACTGCTACAGAAACTGAAATCACCTATATCCGCTCCATTACCATTAACCGGGGCCACTATGCTCCCAGTGCTTACAACGAGTGGGTGGATTTCCGTAAGAAAATAGTCAAAGCGGATAAAACACAGATTGTTTTGGTAAACAAAGGACTGTAAACTTTAATCTTCATTTCCAAAATTTCAGATAAAATTAAAAGGCCCAGCAGGGCCTTTTTTTGTAAAAAACGGTTCGCTTTTTTGATTTTGGAAAGCCTAAGATGGTACATTTGATTAAAAACAACAGCATTTACGCATCTATTTCCTTGTTCTTTGAAATATCCAAGAACCCGCTTCACAACTATCATTTTATGACGTGTTTACCAATGGGTTAGCCTCCGTATTAATACGCAAAGAATGATAAAATTCAGTTTTTCCAAATTTGACTAAGCCGATCTTGTCATTACTTTTACAGCTGAATCTTACTTAGCAAAAAATCAGAACACGGTTTTAGCCTCCCGAAACATACTATTTTCTGGCCGTCAACCTCTAACGCAGCAATCCTGTTTTTTAAGTTATGATCTCTACCCTATCGCAACTCACTCACTTTGACAAATCAGCGGCATTGCGCCAGCGTTTCAATCACATTATCCCTGGAGGCGGGCATACATATGCCAAAGGCGACGACCAGTATCCCGAAACCTGCCTGCCTTACATAGCCAAAGGCAAAGGTTGCCACATCTGGGATGCGGACGGCAATGAATACATTGAGTACGCCATGGGATTGCGGTCTGTTACGCTAGGCCATGCATACGAAGCCGTAAATGAAGCGGCTAAACAAGCCATGGATTTGGGCATCAACTTCAACCGTCCGGCTCTCATCGAGTTGGAATGTGCGGAAATGCTACTAGGTATGCTTCCGGGTCAGGAAATGGTCAAGTTTGCCAAAAACGGCTCGGATGCCACCTCGGCAGCAGTAACACTGGCCCGTGCCTATACCGGACGCGATAAGATTGCCATCTGTGGCGACCATCCGTTTTTTTCAGTGGAAGGATGGTTTATCGGAACTACACCTGTTAATTCAGGCATTCCTCAGTCCATTCAGGACATGACTGTCAAGTTCAGATACAATGATCTGCAAAGTCTGAAGGATCTATTTGCTCAATATCCCAACCAAATTGCGGGTGTGATTCTGGAAGCGGAAAAAGACATTCCACCAGCTCCTAACTATTTCAAAGAGCTCAAAAAGCTTTGCCATGAGAATGGTGCAGTTTTCATTCTGGACGAAATCATTACCGGATTTCGCTGGCATAACGGCGGTGCACAAACCCTGTACGACATCCAGCCCGATTTGGCGAGTTTTGGAAAAGCCATTGCCAACGGATTTTCCTTATCGGCACTGGTAGGAAAGCGCGAAATTATGCAGCTTGGAGGATTGGAGCATGACAAGGATCGTGTGTTCTTAATGTCAACCACTTACGGAGCCGAAAGCCATGCACTGGCAGCGGCAATGGCGACCATGAAAGTATACCAACAAGAGCCGGTTATTGCGCATTTGTATGGACAGGGAGCGAAACTTCGGTCAGGTATTGAACAAATCGTTTCGGAACTGCATCTGGAAGGGCACTTTGGTGTAGTTGGCAAAGATTGCGCACTGGTGTATTACACCCGTGATGCCGAAAAACAACCGTCCCAACCGTACCGTACGCTGTTTTTGCAAGAAACCATGAAACGGGGTTTGTTGGCTCCTTCGCTGATTGTAAGCTATTCGCATACAGATCAGGACATTGCTCAAACATTGGAAATCATCCATGAATCGCTAGGAGTTTACCGCAAAGCACTAGATGAAGGAATTGATAAGTATTTGCAAGGCCGTCCGGTAAAACCCGTGTATCGCAAAAAGAACTAAGCAAAATAGTATCGTTGAAAAACGCAAAACCCCACTTTTGTACCACAGGCTTTAGCCTGTTAGCCGCGATAATTGGAAACAGTTACAGGCTAAAGCCTGTGGTACATCCGTTTAGATTTTTACTTGCTTGCCCGCTTTGGCCGATGCGTAAATGGCTTCTACTACTCGAATGTCGCGCAGGCCTTCTTCACCCGGCACCAGCATTGACTGGTTGGCTAGAATTGCCGTTGCATCATCATCCATTTGCTTGGCCTGCTGATTTTCCAGTGGAAAGTCAATCACACCCTGAGAACTGCTGCCTTTGTTACCGCTATACGACGAGAAAGGCTCCATCTTGATAAATCCTTTTTCGCAGTTGACTTGCAGGTAATTCATATTGATGCCAAAACTGGTATGGCAAGCCGCCACAGCACCACTTGGAAACTGGAGTTGAAACAAGGTAGTTTCGTCAATGTCTTTATAAATTTCGGGACGGGTAGTAAAATGCTGAGCCGTTACGGCAATCGGTTCTTCGCCCATGACCAGTCGGGCACCTTGCAGGGCATATACGCCCATGTCATACATCACGCCACCACCCAGTGCCTTTTGCTGTTTCCAGTGGTTGGTCCGGCCGTCAAAATAGCCCGCGCCACAGGCAATCATTTGCACTTTGCCCAACACTTTGTTGTGTCCCAGTCGCATGAACTCCTGCGTATTGGGGTCATGCTGGCAGCGGTACCCAATGGCAAGTTTTACTTTGTTGTCTTTGCACGCTTTGATCATCGACTCGCATTCGGCAACAGTCATGGCCATGGGCTTTTCGCAAAATACATGTTTTCCCGCTTTGGCTGCCCGAATGGTGTACTCGGCGTGCATGGAAGGCGGCAAAACCACATACACCACATCAATATCCGGATTGTTGGCGATCTTGTCGAAGTTCTGGTAGTTATAGATATTCTTGTCCGGAATGTTGTATTTCTTCTTCCATTGTTCGGCTTTGGCGGGTGTTCCCGTTACAATGCCCGCCAAATAACATTTTTTGGTGAGCTGCAAAGCAGGAGCCAGCAAATCGGTGCTGTAATAGCCCAACCCAACCAAGGCAACTCCGAGTTTGTCCTTTTTGGCCTGCATGCTGCAAGCCAGCAACGGATTAGGCGAAAAAACAGTAGAGGCAGCACTACCCACGGCCAGGGTATGCAGAAAATGACGACGCGAAACGTTTTTCATAGAGGTAAGTGATTTTTAAAGTAAGAGGTCAGGAAGGTATGCGTTTTTTTAAACTTTTAATAGAAAAATTGTCATAATTACAATTATACACTTTTCCATGTTCGGTCAAAAATAGTATCTCCCAAAAAGCAAAAACCTCTACCTTTACAAGTGAAATCTTGGAACTCAACTATGGACATCATTGGCCTGATACCGGCGGGAGGGAAAGCTACCCGCATTTCTCCCCTACCCTGCAGCAAAGAACTGTTTCCATTAGGATTGCATCCTACGGCGGATGGCGGTTTGCGACCAAAAGCTGTCGCCACGTACTTGCTGGAAGACATGCGGACTGGTGGCGCAACCAAGGCTTTTTTCGTCATCCGGCAGGGTAAATGGGACATTCCGGCTTATTATGGCGATGGAGCCCTGTTGAATATGAACATTGGCTACCTGCTCATGAACGTACCCTACGGCCCTCCATTTACGCTGGATCAGGCGTATCCGTTTGTCAAAGATGACATTGTGTTCATGGGCTTTCCGGATATTCTCACCGAACCCCGTGATGCGTTCCAATACTTACTCAAAGATTTACAAACGACTAACGCCGACGCAGTGTTAGGACTGTTTCCAACGGAATTTCCCCACAAATGGGACCCGGTAGACTTGTCGGCTGATGGACGAATCACCAAAGTGGAAATCAAACCCGCACAAACGGACTTGAAATACGTATGGGCCATTGCTACCTGGTCGCCTGTATTCAGTCAATTCATGCACGGTTACCTGCAAGAAAAACTGTCGGCGTTTGAAGCAGGACAGGCACGCGAGATTATTTTCAGCGACATTATGCAAGCCGCCATTGACAACGGACTGCACATACGAGGGGTGTTGTTTGAAAACGGTACCTGCCTGGATGTAGGTACTCCTGCCGATTTGCAGAAAGCATTAAAAGCCATGCATGGGTAATTTTCACTAAGCATACTATGGGAACCTGGAGTG
This sequence comes from uncultured Sphingobacteriales bacterium, assembly GCA_963520985.1. Taxonomy (GTDB): domain Bacteria; phylum Bacteroidota; class Bacteroidia; order Cytophagales; family 172606-1; genus Xanthocytophaga. The sequence goes on along the minus strand of CAUQTA010000004.1, from coordinate 335,586 downwards.
CAGCAATAGACGGCAATGATGCCTTTTTAGACGTATATGGCTATTTTTTCAAATTATATAATCAAGGTGAAGATCCTGTTTCTATTACCCAAGAGGCATTGAAATATTTTGAGGAAATGATTGTAGACGAAATAGACGAGGATTGTTATGAGTTTTACTATGCTATAGCCCTAGCCCAATGGGAAACAAAATCACTTGATTCTTTTTTCTACAACCGTGTTAAGGAAATTATTGAAAGTGGAAAGGACATGTATCTACAAGAAGCCTGCCCAAAACAAGCCAGACAAAGGCAGAAAGTATTGGAAAAATTTCTGACCAAAATCTCAACGGTGAAAAACAGACCCAAGCGCAGAATAAAGCCCAAAGTTACTGTTTTACACCATCCCTTCGTAACTGCGGTATCACCTGATAATCAAAAAACATTTGTGATCAGTCAGATTTTTCCGGAGGAACATCCGAGTTACATCATTGGTGTCATGGACTGGGGTTCAGGTGGAGGCTCTGTTTTTTACTTTGCAGAAACAGGAAAATACATTACCGCAAAATGGATAGATAACCAAACATTACAAATTATCCATGAGAGTAATATAAATTTTCAGAAGAAAGAAGCAACAAGCTTCTTTTGTGGTAATACGGTTAAAATACTATACAAAGAGAAATGAGCTATTGTTTCTTTACCTATATATTCAGAACAAAACCTGTTTAAATAAACAGGTTTCGTCGTTTTCACAGATACTATTTCAAGGACGCTTACTGCGATACCAAATTGTTGTAATAGTCAAACACTCTCGCTAGCTGCATCCGGTTTTTCAGGTCAGGTTGGTTCTGTTTCAAGAAAGCTTCCATTTCCGTTTTTTTATCAGCCATCAACTCTAGTATGCTTTTCTTGCTGGCCGAAAATTTCTGCGCTTTTCCATCTCGCGCTATGTATAGCTTATCTTCGCGGATAATCTGGGCATCTTTGCTTCCTACATTAAGTGCGGCATTGTAAGTTGGCTGCTTCACCCACGTTTTGGAGTAATTCATCAGGCTCAGTTTGCCTGATGACAACATTTCAAAAAAGCCTTTCATCTTGTCGTCTGTCACAAAATTCTGGGTATTGACAAACACCTTACGGGGCAGTTCGCCCCTTTGCAAAGCAAACGTATTCACCTGGACACCCTCCAGAATACGCAGGCCCAGCTTGGTTTTTATTTCAACAATATTGCGTTGGATATCATACCGGGCGGGAATGCCTTTGTAAAGCGTAGTATCTTTAAACATGATAAAACTGCCTGAGGTCCAGGTGCTATCATAATAAGCTGTACCCGTCAGTTCGCCAGCCGTTGGATTGATCCCATACACAAATCCATTCTGGAGATTATTGGCATTCATGCCCTGCCCCGGATAATTGAAACGATCCCAGGTATTGGCCATCATTTGACCAAAAGCCGAAAAAGAACACGTACCAATCAGGACAATGTAAAAAATCAATTTCATAGATACTTAACCAAAAGTGTTTTTTGCAAAAATTAAAGATACTAAATAGGCATAAACAAGAAAAATATTACTAAAAAAAATAAAACCTAACAACTAAACGGTTTACAATCTGTGCTTTTATTCTGCGTTATCACTTAGCTTTCAAATCATGATGTTAGACACATGGCGTGTCATGCGGTCAATTTCGTCAGCGGCGGTTTTTATCTTTTCGATCATTTCCTTTGATTCGCTGATATCCGGATGCTGGTCGTTGAGCAGGTATGCCAGCCCCAGCAAGCGAGCCAGCGGAGCCCTCACTTTGTGCGAATTGTGGAATACATATTCGGCCAGTTGATGGTTTTTGATTTCAAGATTCTGTTCAAATATCTTGCGGTCCGTGATGTCAAGTATGCCGCCAATCATCCGGATGGGTTTTCCGGAAGAATCCTTAAGGATATGCCCTTTGTCGTATACAAAAGCGTAAGAGCCATCCTGCCGACCAAAACGGTACTCATCCCACCAAAATTCCTCACCCCGTTCCACAAACTCATAGATCCGCTTCACCACCCGATCCTGGTCTTCGGGATGAATGTTTTTTTCCCACCACAGTATGTTTCTTTCAATCTGATCGTTGGGATGACCAAACAAGTACGTGATTCCATCGTTCCAGACCAGTTCGTTGGTTTGCAGATTCCATTCCCACACCGCATCATTGGTAGCTTTGGAAATAGTGGCAAACCGTTTTTCGCTGGTTTCCAATGCTTTGCGTGCTTGCATCTTTTCGGTAATATCCATCCCGATTCCCCAGGTGTACAAACCCATAAACGGTTCGCCTTCATATTGTATGGTCCAGGAAATGGTTCGTTTGGTTTGGTTGTGGCAAGTCACCTCCAGCTCCCAATCCCGGATGCGGTGGTACGTGTGCTGGCAGTCGTTCCAGCGTTCCATTATTTTTTTACGTTCCTCTGCATCCGGGTACAAAAGCGCCATTCCGTCCGGATTGGCCAGCATTTCGGACTTTGCATGCCCTAGCACCCGTTCGCATTCTTTATTCCAGAAACTAAACCGTCCCAATTGATCCCAGCCACACAAAAGCAGGGGAAAATTGTCCATCACCCGGTACAAATGCGCTTCGTCCACTTCATCGGCATATTCTTCGGGAGTTCGCTGCCGGACAATCAGGCAAATGCATTCGGCTGTGCCTTGCTGAAAATAGTAGGCATCAAATTGGAAAAACCGCGATGCCGCCTCGCGTGACACGCCCAGTCGTTGGCTGAGTTGGCCAGCCTGTCGCACTTTGTCAAAAAACTCCGTCCAGTTTACTACATGGCCGTGGGTGTTGATTAAGTGATAGGCCTGGATGGAATCCTGTGTAACTGAACCATTGGGTGCAATAAGGCCATCAAAAACAGGATTACGTTGAATGATTCGCCCTTCGGCATCGATCAGGCAAACCGCTTCGTGAATCTTGGAAAGAGCAAACTGAATCAGCGAAAACTGAGCTGTGGACTCCATTCGAAATCTTTTGAAAGAGATGGGTGATAGACGTAGTATCGTTGGAAAGTTAGAATTTTATTTTGAATTACGTAACAAAGGCAAAAAAATATTGATCTCTGCCGACACTATGCGAATAAACAGTGCAATAAAAGCCAACAGTCAACAATCCGTCTTTCCGCTAGTCAGTAAAAAAGGATCGGATTCGGTCATAAAAAGACCGCGAAAGAAATTAATTGCTACATCTGATCCGTAAAGCAAAAAACGGGTTCTGCTTTACGGATCAGATGCTTTATATTTGAGTATGCTTTGAATCTTAGATTCAATTGGCTAGCTGCATCCGTTTCAATGTGTTATCTGTTATAAAATTAAGTCTATGTCCTGGCACGCTGATGACCTTATTATGACCCGTCTGGTCGAGTCGATTACCGCACCCGTTACTTCTACGCGTGACGATTTGTATCTGGCACTGCTCGAATCGGTCATTTCACAACAGCTTTCGGTTAAAGTAGCCGATGTGATCTACAACCGTTTTTGCAAGCTGTTTGAAAATGAGTATCCCGCCGCCGACCAAATAGTATCTTTGGAAACCGAAAAACTCCGCTCTGCCGGTTTGTCAAACCAAAAGGCCGGTTACATTCGAAATATTGCCGAATTTCACCTTCAGACACCCATTTCACTCGCCGCTCTTCACCCGCTTACCGACGAAGAAGTAATTACTCACCTGACCCAGATCAAGGGAGTGGGCCGCTGGACGGTGCAGATGCTTCTGATGTTTCCGATGAACCGCCCGGACATTTTTCCAATTGACGATCTGGGCATACGCCAGTCCATCATTGAGTTCTACCAAGTAACCGAAACTGGCAAAGACCTGCACAAAAAACTGCATGAGATTGCCGAAAGATGGAAACCCAACCGTACACTGGCCTGCAAATACCTCTGGCGTGCCCGCGACACCAAAGCGAAATAAACTGCCGTTTTTTACATTTGTAATCTTACTATTTTGAGTTAGAAAGAAGCCATTCATCGCCCCTGTTTTACGTTGAAAAAAAGACAGACCCATATTCGTCAGTTTGAACTTTCTCCCTCAGCGAAAGCAGGCGTTTCCATCGTAAAGCTGTCGCAGGATGTCAAGGATCATGATACAACAGTGCCCCACCGCGACAACCATTATCTACTGGCAATAGCTACTGGCGGAAAAGCTACGTTTAACCTCGATTTTGAAGATTTGTCGCTCCATGCTCCACTCCTGCTGTGCGTCTTCCCGGGACAGGTGCATTCGATCAGAGAGAGTGAGGCGATTCAGGGTTGGGCAGTTAGCTTTGATCCGTCGCTGGTGGATGCAGAGATGCAGCAACTCATGGAAAAGGGATTGCAGATTCCGTTTTTTCTCAATCCGCATACGCTTTTTTTTCATCAGCTAACCGCTACTTTGCAGTTACTGGAACAGCTTCAGACACAGGCTACGAACACTTATACGACGCGGGCCATGCATGCCTTGCTGATGGCCCTGCTCCATCTGATTGCCGCTGAAATCATGGCAGTGTCGGCTACGCAAAAAACAAAAGAAACCCGCGGCGCCCAGATCGAACAAGCGTTTCGGCATTTGTTGAAAAAACATTACAAAGCCTGGAAACAACCCAGCCAGTATGCCGATCAGCTTGCCATTTCGGTTTCGCATTTAAACGATACAGTCAAAGCCATTACCGGCACTACTGTTTCGGCCCACATTCAGAACCAAGCAATTCTAGAAGCCAAACGGCTCTTAGGATTTACCCAACTCAGCATCAAAGAGATCGGCTACGAAGTCGGCTACGACGAACCGGTTTATTTCGGCAAGCTTTTCAAAAAAGCCACCGGACTGACGCCTTTGCAGTTTCGGCACAAATTCCGCGATTAAGACTATCTTTACGGTCAATCAAGCTATTTTTAACAAAAAGTATCTGGCTTCTTTGCATAAACAAAACCAATAACAATTTATGCACACAGAAATTCAAGTTCCATCAGTGTTAGAAGCCGTAAAGCAGGTAGGCGACACTTTTTTAAAGGAGTTCAAACAAGCTCCCATTCCCCAAAACAAAACCGACTTCTATACCCAGTTTGACGCCATCGACCAGCGGTGTATGTCGCTGTTAAACGCATCCATAGGCAACCAATATCCCAACATTCCGTGGATGGGCAGCGAATTTGATTTTGAAGAACAAAAACAACCCCTGGATCTAGACGAATACTGGATTTGCGACAGCATGGATGGAGCCATTCAGTACATACAGCATTTGCCCGGCTGGACGATTAACCTGGCACTGATCCGGCAAGGCAAAATTCACTTTTCGGTTATTTACGATGCTTTAGCCAACGAATTGTTTTGGGCCAAAGCCGATCAGGGGGCCTATATGAATGACAACCGCCTCCAATCCAGTCGCAAAACGGAATTGAAAGACATGCTGGCCGTTTTTGAATACACTCATCACAACAACGATTCCGGGCAAATTTACCGGAAAATCGGCCATTCGGTGGGCGATTTGCTTTCCCATTTTGGCGTACTGCGCAACTATGGCCCACACGGGTTGCAACTGGCTTATGTGGGAGCTGGTCGCATTGACTTATTTCATCAGGAAGATCTGGATACATACAATTGGCTGGCCGGAGTGCTGATAGCCAAAGAAGCCGGAGCCGAGATTCTGACCACCGATGGCTCGCCCTGGAGTTACGGGAAAGGAAGCCTAATGGTAGGCAGTCCGGGTGTGGGTCCGTTGTTTTTGACTGCCAAAACCACAACAATATGAATATCAGCATCATAGGAGCCGGAGCAGGCATTGGTGCCGAATGCGTCAGGCAGGCATTGGCCAAAGGGCATCGCGTTACAGCACTATCAACGAATATGCGTGCAACACCGGATCATCCTCATCTTGCAAAGATAAACGGAAGTGCTACTTCTGTTTCGGATTTGAAAAAAGCCTTAGCAACTGCCGATGCCGTATTCATTACAATTGGCACAAAAAAGAAAAAGGCCACCACTCTGTTTTCAGACACAGCCAAAGCCTTCCTGCAAGCGGCCGCCGAAGTAGGATTTCAGGCTCCGGTATTGGTGATTACGGGTTTTGGAGCCGGTGAAAGCAGCCAGTTTCTGAATTTCTTTATGAAAACGGTAATCCGGCTGCTTTTAAAAGACCAATACAAAGACAAAAGCGAGATGGAACGACTATTTACCCAAAGTCTGATTTCGTGGGAAATGGTGCGTCCCGGAATGCTTACCAATGGTCCTCTCACCCAAATGTATCAGGTAATACCAAAGTTATACGAAGGCATGAGAATCGGAAAAATCAGTCGGGCTGATGTAGCGGATTTCTTGATCTCAGAAGCCGAAAATCCACATTACCTGTTTCAGTTTCCGGCACTTACCAAATAGTAGGATTTAAATAGCAAAAACCCCCGCCGGTTGAAAGGCGGGGGTTTTGCTATTTTCAGCGATACTATTTTTGCTTATCGATTCATCGAAATCAGAAACTCTTCGTTGTTGCGGGTGCCTTTCATGCGGTCTAGCAAGAATTCCATGGCTTCGCTTGAGTTCATGTCTGACATGTGTTTGCGCAGAATCCAAACTTTGCCCAGTTCTTCGTCAGTCATCAGCAAGTCTTCGCGACGCGTACCCGAAGCCGGTACATCAATGGCAGGGAATACCCGTTTGTTGGAAAGTTTCCGATCCAGTTGCAATTCCATGTTACCGGTTCCTTTGAATTCTTCAAAAATCACTTCGTCCATCCGCGAACCGGTTTCGATCAGGGCCGTTGCAATGATGGTCAGCGAACCGCCGTTTTCCACGTTACGGGCTGCCCCGAAGAAACGCTTGGGCTTGTGCAAAGCGTTGGCATCCACACCACCCGACAGGATTTTGCCGGATGAAGGCACCACGGTATTGTAAGCTCGCGCCAGACGGGTAATCGAATCGAGCAGGATAACCACATCATGGCCGCACTCTACCATGCGTTTGGCTTTTTCCAACACGATGCTCGATACTTTTACGTGGCGTTCGGCTTGCTCATCAAACGTTGATGAAATCACTTCGCCGCGTACACTACGGGCCATATCGGTCACCTCTTCCGGACGTTCATCGATCAGCAATACAATCAGATAAACTTCGGGGTGGTTCTGGGCAATGGCATTGGCAATTTGCTTCAACAGGACGGTTTTACCTGTTTTGGGTTGCGCCACAATCATACCCCGCTGTCCTTTTCCAATCGGAGAAAACAAATCCAGAATGCGGGTTGAATATTCAGATCCGGTAGTGCTCAACCGGAGACGTTCGTTAGGGAAAAGCGGCGTCAGGTATTCAAATGGAATGCGGTCACGAATTTCTTCGGTGGTTTTTCCGTTTACGGTTTCCACACGCAACAGAGCAAAGTATTTTTCACCGTCTTTGGGAGGGCGAATGGCTCCGCGGATGGAATCACCTGTTTTCAAACCAAACAATTTGATTTGCGATGGCGACACGTAAATATCATCCGGGCTGGCCAGGTAATTGTAATCAGCTGAACGCAAAAATCCGTAGCCGTCCGACATGATTTCCAGTACGCCTTCATTCTCAATCAGTCCGTCAAATTCGCGTACGTTGTACAGGCTGTTTTTCTTGGGCTGGTTCTGGTTGTTAGTATTGTTATTGTTATTTTGATTCTGGTTTTGGTTGGGCCGTTGCTCATTGTTCCGGTTGCCATTGTGGTTGTTTTCGCGGAACTCCTGTTTCTTCTCGCGTTTTTCAACCGCCGTAGTAATGTCCAGTGGCTCTTCAATGGCAGTTGTTGTTGATTCGACTGAGGCAGGCACGGTGGCCTCTTCTTCTTTAGCCACTCCTTCTTCAACCGCAACCGGTTCAGCTTGAGGTTGCTCTTTTTCGGTAGGTTTTACGTTTTCACGTTTCATACGCAGGCGTTTCCGATCGGCAGGTTGCGTTTCTTTAGTGGGTGTAGTCTCCAAAGCAACGGGAGAGGTTTTGGCAGGAGTTACCGTTTCTTCAGTAACCGTTTCGCTTTCTGCAAAATCGAACCCAGGCATAACCGCCTGGCGATCCAGGATTTTATAGATAAGGTCTTGTTTTGCTAGTTTTTTGTAGTTGGCAACACCTAGTTTTTCGGCAATATCGCGCAGTTCAGACAAGAGCCGAAGATTCAAATCGTCAATGGTATACATACAAAGAGTAAATTACAGGCGAGTGTAGTTCCTGTGAATGTGGATAAAAAATGGATGGTCAAACAAGTTGAAGTGATTGTTGATTGAATTAAATGCTTAGTAAATCCAAAAGAAATGGGTGATTAAGGCTGTAAAATGAGAAAAAGATGCCACGTTTATAGCTGTTGACATGATTTAGTGTTACAGAGCGAAATCTGTTTGTGAGGAAAACACACAAAAGAAAACAACAAAATCCGGGATGAGTTTTTCTTGATTGGCTGATGCAAATATACTATTTTGTTAGTTACAAACTATATCCAACAAAAAAAATTACTGTTTTTTTCTGGCTTTATCAGAAAATTTCTTCATTAAATATACGTTCACCACAGGAGCCTGTAGCCGATCTGAGGCGGTTATTTTGCCAAGTCGGTGGTTTTTGTTTTTTGCGGGATACTATTTTGAAAATCAGGACCCAAACCCGCTTTTCCCAGGCACCGGCCGCATGGCTTGTTCTACTTCGGCTCGCCATTTACTTTTCTACAAACTTAAATCCTTTCCCTTGTTCTTTTTCATCAAACTCCAGGTGAATGGTACGGGTAGGAAATGCCAGCGTTGCGCCATGATTTTTCACAATGTCCATAATCTGGTAATTGATTCCTTCTTTGACGGCGTTGAACTCCTCCCACACAGCGGCTTCGACAAAGTAAAGGATCATAATGTTTAGCGAACTTTCGCCAAAATCGGTAAAACGCACCTGACTCAACTCGGCGTTGGTCAATGGGTTTTCTTTGATTGTCTGGAGAATGTCTTGGCAAATAGCTTTCACCGTCTCCGGCGATGTATGATACGGCAATCCGATAAAATACCGTGCCCTCCGAAAACGCCGTTGCGTCAGGTTATCAAGTGGCTGGTCGGTGAGCATTTTGTTGGGCAAAGTCAGAAAGCTTTTGTCTAACGTACGAATCCGGGTGCTCCGGAATCCAACTTTCTCAACAGTACCCTGAATCTCACCTACTTGCACCGTATCACCCACCACAAACGGTCGGTCCAGAAAAATAGTAAAGGAAGCAAACAGATTTTCCAAACTTTCTTTGCCCGCCAGTGCCACGGCCAAGCCACCAATACCCAAGCCGGCAATAATGCTCGATACATCCAGACTGAAAGCGGCACCCAGGATCACAAAAATGCCCACAATGAACAATCCCACTTTTGTGACTTCTTTGGCAAACGGAGCCAGCTGCGCCTTGATGGGTGATTTTATCCGTTCGGCCCGGCGCAGACTCACAATCGTAAAAAAATCGACCAGCCGCATCACCAGCCAGGTAACGGTAATAATGACCGAAACCTGATAAATTTTGAGTACCAGGTACCGTATCCCAAACCGATCGACAGCCACCAGATTCCACCAATACGGAAAACGCAGAAAGGAAAACGCCGTGTATAGAATCATCAGTGTCAAAAAGGCTTCAAATGGAGGCCTTACCAGTTCTATAAATTCGGTCACAGTTACGTTTTCTGACTGCTTTTTGATGATTCGGTAAACAACGCGGATCAAAAGCCCAGAGAAAATCCTTTTTACTAAAAACCATGAAATTAAAATTCCCGCGCACCAGAGAATATTTTCGACACGGTTATCAAGCACACGCTGGTTCAAAAACTGTTGCAAATCCATCGTTTTGATGTACAATTTTAGAAATAGACTATTAAAACTGCTAGGGTTTTGCCACTTGGAAGGATACTATTTTCCTCTAACCAGTGTACTTGTCAAATCTAGCCATCACTTAAGCAGAACCTCGGCGAGTTTTTTTCTTAATTTTTCACCTTTGATATTCTTGGCAATGATTCTTCCTTCTTTATCTAGCAACAGATTGGCCGGGATGGCATCAATGGCGTACAAACTCGCCGCTTTGTTATTCCATCCTTGCAAATCGGAAACATGTTGCCATACCAATCCCTCCTTTTGAATTGCTTTCTGCCAGGCTTCTTTCTTTTTGTCCAAAGAGACTGCAAAAACCTCGAAATTTTTAGGCTTAAATTGCAAATAAGTTTTTACCAGTCCCGGATTTTCTTGTCGGCAGGGGCCACACCAACTAGCCCAAAAGTCAAGCAGAACCACTTTGCCTCGGTACGAAGATAAAGTCACTTGCTTCCCTGCGGTATCACGCTGGCTAAAATCAGGTGCCACAAGGCCTACTTCAAGGGTTGCCTTCTTTTCAATCAATTCACGTAGCTTTTTGCCATAAAGTGTGTTTTTAGGCTCGTTACCCAGATGATCATATAGCCTTTTAAGCGTAGAAGTCGAATCAGACGAATCAAAGTAATCATAAAAATAGACAAGGGCAGCCTTTGAATCAGGATGGGTTTTCAAAAACGACTCATAATCTTCTTTATACGTAGATACCACCTTAGAAGCGGCGGACAGTAAACTGTCTTTAAAATAACTATACTTGCCAATGTTTTGCAACGAATCCTCAAAGGCAAAATGCATATTCATCACTTGGTTTCGTTTACTAAGATTTTCAACTATGGGCTGAACCTCAGCAAACGAGTGAGATCCGGATACTGAAATTTGACTTAAAGAATCTGTATGTCCCGAGATCGTTATGTCGTTATTATCCAAAACAACGTCAACCGTAGAACCTTCATGCAGAAAGCTATACTGGTTCACCTCTTTTGCCCAATGTGTGTACTGAAACACCCCTTTGTGGATTTTGACAGAGTCTTGAACGTAATTAAAATTCGTATCCCGCGTATTGACATATACCCATCCCGAATCCCAACCGATGATTTTTCCGGTCACGTGAATGCTGTCTCTAGTCTGCACTAATCTTTCCGATTGTTTTTGGGAACCGCAAGACACACAACTGAGAAGAATAAAACCAATTACAATGCTCCCGTATAAACTGTCTAATTCTCATTTTTCACACGATCTTCAGAAGATACGAATGTTCCATTTACAAAGTACGGTTTTTCGCAAGGTGGGTTTTGTGTTTTCAAAAGATACTATTTTTTTATGCCCACAGGTCAAACCGTTTCATGTTTGTGATTCAGCTAATTTGGCAGAGGCTTTTCGCATTTTCAGCCATTTGCTAATTCCATAAGTTAAACCAAAATAGCCAATTGGGTAAACAACAAACTGCATGACATTCATTGTGGTATTAGGCGATATCAGATGTATCCGAAATATGCAGACAACCGACACAATCAACAGGCTTATGCTCACCATTAGAAAAATGGAATAAACTATTTTCCTTCTGACATTTTTCCACCAGAATAGTTGAGGCAGAATTTGTGTAAATAAAAATCCACCCCAATATGCCCACCACGTAGGGCTAGTCAACCGATCTATCCACAAATGAAATAGAACTCTACTAGTAATAGCAGTAAACAGACTATAAAAAGTTAAAGCCAACAAAACTAACCCACAAAATGCCAATAGAATATTCATAGCTTCTAAAATATACAAAGCGGTATTTCTGTCTTGCTTTTGACGAAAAAACACCCAGAGCACAGGTAAACCCAAACAATAGTATACACAATTATAGGGTACAAAGAAAAATATCCAATCCATCCGTTTCCCTACAAATTCTCCAGAATAAAGTTGGTCATCAAATGATACAGATGCACCCGCGATTTTCCTCGTACGCCGTGTGCCTGATTGGGATAGATAAATGTCTCAAACTGCTTTCCGTTGTTAATCAGTTCCTGTTGCAGAGCAATGGAATTTTGAAAATGCACGTTGTCATCGCCAGTGCCATGCACCAGCAAGAACTTGCCTTTCAGCTTGTTGGCATGCGTCACGGGGGAGTTGTCATCGTAGCCGGAAGGGTTGTCTTGCGGGCGTTTCAGGTAACGTTCGGTGTAGATGCTGTCATAAAAACGCCAGGTAGTTACCGGAGCCCCGCTAATGCCCATTTTAAAATAATCGGCACCTACGGTCATGCACAACGCCGCCATGTAGCCACCGTAGCTCCAACCATGAATGCCAATGCGGTTTTTGTCAACGTACGACTGAGAACCGAGGTATTTGGCGGCTTCAATCTGGTCCTGTACTTCGTATTTGCCCAGATTGGCATAGGTAACTTGTCGGAAAGCAGTCCCGCGAGCCCCGGTACCCCGGTTATCCACACACGCCACGATGTATCCTTTCTGGGTAAGCAATTGGAACCACAGGGTTTGTGCATTCCAGTCGTTCATGACTTGCTGGCTGCCGGGTCCACCGTACACAAACATAAATACCGGATATTTCTTGCTGGCGTCAAAGTTGGTCGGCTTCATCATCCAGCCGTTCAGGGTGGTATTGTCAGGGATTTTAAACTGAAAAAACTCTTTTTTGGTCAGGTCGTATTCCTGCATTTTGGATTTCAAGGCCTCATTGGTTTCGAGCATCTTTACCTGCTTGCCTGCCGGAGCGGTGTACAATCCGACGGATAACGGCGTATTCGCGTCTGAAAAATTATCCAAATAGTAGGAAAAATCGACACTAAAGTTAGGCCGGTGCACCCCACTAGTACTGGACAGCTTTTTCTTGTTTTTGCCATCCAGCGAAATCACATACAGGTGGCGTTCCATCGGTGAAACTTCAGTAGAGGTATAATAGACCAGTTTCTTCTTTTCGTCCAGTCCAATAAAATTGGACACTTCCCAATTGCCGGTTGTAATTTGGCGAATCAGCTTGCCGCTGATGTCATACAGATACAGGTGCTTGAATCCGCTGCGTTCACTGGCGTGGATAAATTGCTTGCCGTCAGCCAGGTAAGTAAGGTCATCGGTAAACTCCAGGTCTACGTAGGCCGGACTGGTTTCGGTTAATACAACAGTAGTTTTTCCGGTGGTGGCATCGGCATGCAGAATGTCCAGGTGGTTTTGCAGCCGGTTCATGCGCCGCACCGACAACACGTTGGGGTTCAGGGTCCAGTTGATGCGCGGAATGTAACTATCGGTTTCGGTGCCGATATCCACTTTCACGTTAGACTTTTGTGCCAGGTCATAAATCGAAAGGGTAATCGTCGAATTTTTCTCGCCGGCTTTCGGGTATTTGTACCGGTAATCGGTTGGGTACAGCTTGCCCCATATTTGCATGTTGTACTCTGGCACAGCCGATTCGTCGAAGGTGTAGTAGGCAATCTTGGTTCCGTTGGCATTCCATTGAAAAGCCCGGGTAAACCCAAACTCCTCTTCGTACACCCAGTCGGTGCTGCCGTGGATGATGTAATTGAACTTTCCGTCTGTTGTAATAGGTGTTTCGGTACTGGACTTCAAATCAACCACAAACAAATTATTGTCGCGGGTAAAAGCGACCCGGCTGCCATCCGGCGAAAAAGCGGCATTGGATTGCTTGCCACCCTGAGATAATTTGACGGCTTGTTTGGTTTTCAGATCATACACATAATACACCGACTTGTTAGAGCGGCGGTAGATGTACTCGGTCTCGGTGGCAATCAGCAGTTTGTCTTCGTTAGGGCTCATCTCGTAGCTGTTTACGGCAGTGGCTCCATTTCCCAGGCTAGCAGCCTGAAACAACGTTTCTACGGGTTGACCTGTAGTCACGTCGTACTTAATTACTGCGGCCTGTCCGTTTTCCTGTGTGAGCGACGTATAAAATCCGCCGTTTTTCATCCAGTTGACACCTTGCACGCTTTTGGCGGCAAACGTGCCTCGGGCAAAGATATCGTCAATGGTGAGTTGTGTTTTTTGCGCATGCAGTTGTCCGGTGAAAACGAAAAGAAAACCACAAAGCAGCGAAAGAAAGTAGGTAGGTTTTAGCATGGGAGAAGATACTATTTTGAAAATGGCGTCTGTCGATGAATGAATCATTTGAAGTACGGCAAAAATATTATTTTTCGTTGAAAAGTGTATTGAAAATTGATATTCCCAAAAAATTGTATTTTTGCCGTTTCAAATCCGAAATCACAGTTCTATGAGAGGACTCTACGCTATTTTGCTCTTAATTTGCTCCAATGTTTTTATGACGCTGGCTTGGTACGGGCATTTGTACTTTAAAAATTTCAGCCGTCTTCAAAAGCTAGGGTTGATCTCGGTTATTCTGATCAGTTGGGGCCTGGCCCTGTTTGAATATATTTTTCAGGTGCCGGCCAACAAAATTGGTTTTCGCGAAAACGGCGGCCCTTTTTCCATGTTTGAACTCAAAACCATCCAGGAAGCCATTTCACTCACCGTTTTCACGCTGATGATGGTGTTTGTATTCAAAACCGAAAAACCCGCCTGGAATCACATGGTAGGATTTGCACTGATTATTCTGGCTGTATTTTTTATTTTTAAGAAGTGGTAATTCATTCCTTAGTAACTTCGTAAGTTAAAAGATGCCGGTTTTTACTTTTGCAAAGATACTATTTTTAAGCCCGCATTTTTACATCTGCAACCTTCAACCTATTGCCAATGGAAATTACGGAAACGGACCGCATTAAACTTCATCAACTGAAAATCAAGCAAGTACTGGCCGAAATGAGCAAAGTAGTGGTGGGGCGTGAATACCTGCTCAATCGGTTGCTGATTGGCTTGTTTACGGGTGGTCACATTCTGCTGGAAGGCGTTCCTGGCCTTGCCAAGACACTCATTATCAACACCTTATCCAAGGTTCTCTACTTGAATTTCCAGCGCATTCAGTTTACCCCCGATCTGCTGCCTGCCGATTTGGTAGGAACGATGATCTACAATCAGAAAACGGGCGATTTTGAAGTAAAAAAAGGACCCATTTTCTCCAATCTGATTCTGGCCGATGAAATTAACCGGGCACCGGCCAAGGTACAATCGGCCCTGCTCGAAGCCATGCAGGAACGACAGGTTACCATCGGAGATACCACCTTTCCGCTTGACCGTCCGTTTCTAGTACTGGCAACCCAAAACCCGGTTGAACAGGAAGGCACCTATCCCCTACCCGAAGCCCAAGTCGACCGGTTTATGATGAAGGTGTTTGTGACCTATCTGGACAAAAACCAGGAGCTGGAAGTGATGCGCCGCATGGCAAACATCAATTTTTCGGGGCAGGTCAACCCCATTCTGGCAAAAGAGGACATTTCCAACATTCGCAACGAAATCAACAAAGTCACCATTTCCGAATCGCTGGAAAAATACATCATTGAACTGGTGTTTGCCACTCGCCAGCCGCAGGACTACGGACTGAAAGATGAAGGGCATTACGTACAGTTTGGAGCTTCGCCACGTGCCAGCATCAATCTGAACCGGGCGGCCAAAGCCATGGCTTACATCAACGAACGAGACTACGTATTGCCCGAAGACATCAAGGAAGTTGCTCCTGATGTGCTCAGCCACCGCCTCATTCTCAACTACGAAGCCGAAGTAGATGGCATTACTCCTTCCCAAATTGTTGACACTATTCTGCGCAAAGTAGCCATTGGAAGATAAAGGTATCAGGTGAGTCTATTAGCTCATACTCACCTGATACACCTCGGTTGTTTCTTTGGTAATCTTAAACCGATCATCAATGCGCATGCCTGCTACCCACACAATGTCGTCGCCGGAGAGCAATACATAGGTACGTTCTTTCAAATTCAAGGGCACTTTTTCGTCAATCAGAAAGTCGCTGAGTTTTTTCTTCTGCTTCATTCCCAGCGGACAAAACTTATCGCCTTGTTTCCAGATCCGGAGTTTGAGCGGAAATTTCAGGGTGGATACATCCAGCGCAGCCACTTTAGGCGATGATGAAATTTTGTAGCTAGCAGCGGGCACTTTTTGGATTTTCAGGGATAGTATTTCATTTTGAAACGAAGTTTGTTCTTCGTCAATCGCAGCCGGAATGTAGTCTTGCAGTCCCTTGGCGGTAATCACAAACTCAGTACGGTCTTTTACCAGCCGGTGCGAAGGCGAATCAAATTGCTTGCCCGACTCCGCCGATAGCGAAGCCCATATTTCGCGTATCTGTGTATACGTAAAATGATAAGGCTTTAGCAGTTCATGCAGTTTGATGACAGGTTCCACTTCGGTTTGCAGCAATTCAAAGTCAATGTAAGCAGCCCCAGCCTCTTCCCGAAAAACGGCTTTTTGCAGTCGTTCCATTTCTGCAATCAGTATCTTTTCAACGGCCAAAACCCGCTCTACCGTATTTTCTATGGTATTTTCCAGATTGGGATTGATGGTTTTAAGCAGCGGAACCACTTCATTCCGAATCAGATTGCGATGGTAATGCGACGACTGATTGGACGAATCTTCGCGCCAGGCCAGTTGGTTTTCGACTACGTATTCGTAGATTTCATCCCGGCTGGCAAATAGCATGGGTCGCACCAGGTTTCCGCTTTTCGGTTGAATTCCGTGCAAGCCGGCAATGCCGGTCCCTTTGGTCAGGTTAAACAAAACCGTTTCCAGCGTATCGTTCAAGTGATGCGCCGTTGCAATAGACACAAAGCCTTGATTCTGGCAGAGTGACTCGAACCACTGGTAGCGCAACACGCGAGCCGCCATTTGGATCGAAATCTTTTCCTGCTGTGCAAAAGCCTCGGTTTCAAACTGTTCGGAGAAAAAAGGCACTTTGTATTTCTTTGCAAGCTTCTTGACAAACTGCTCGTCTGCATCCGATTCTTCGCCACGCAAGCCAAAATTGCAATGAGCCACCGCAAAATTGAACTTGGCTTTGGCAAACAAATGAATCATTACCACCGAATCCATTCCTCCGCTTACGGCTAGCAGAATCTTGTCGTCGGACTGAAACAGTGTTTTTTCGTTAATGTATGTTAAAAATTTTTTTAGCATGCGAACAAGTGTGAAATTTGCCTACAGAAATTGAGGCAGAAACTGGAACAAAATTTTTGGTTAGATTTTTGAGGGGAATCCAAATTGCACCTCCCGAAAAACGGGATTCAAAAATAGTATCTTTTAAAACATCAAAACCTCCTGCCCCAAAATTTAGTTGTAAAGGGAGCCAAACAGGGGTATCAATCAAGCCATTACATGCAAAAGCTGCTTTTATATTGTATTTACGCGGTCTTCTTTTTCTCGGCGGTTCCGCTTTGGGCCCAGCGGAAAGAGAAAATCAACATTGAATTTGCGGATGAATTTTTAGGATCGGTCAAGAACGGACAAGAAACCCGGCGGCTACTAGGCAATGTGCGGTTGCGCCAGGGAACCACCCACATCACCTGTGACTCAGCGTACGTGTATAGCTACCGCAACTTTGCCGAACTGTTTGGCCATGTGCGTATTGTGCAGAACGATTCGATTGTGATAACCGGAAATAACGGCACTTACGACGGACAAATCCGGCTAGCCAAAATGCGCGAAAACGTAGTGCTCAACGATGGCACCAAAACGTTGACCACCCAGCAACTCGACTATGAAATGAACACAAGCACAGCCTATTACCCCAACAACGGAACCATTGTAGAAGGCGAAAACACCATTGTCAGCAAGCAAGGCTATTACAATACCCAAACCAAGGTTTTTACGTTTGAGAAGGATGTGGTCATGACCAGCCCGACGTATCGACTTACTTCAGACCGGGTTATTTACAACAGTCTCTCAAAAGTGGCTTACTTCACCACATTGACCCGCATTGAAGGCAATAGCGGAACGCTGGTTTCCAAAGATGGCGAATACAATACCGCAACCGGGCAGTCGGAGTTTCGGGGACGCAGCTCGATTGAATACGACAGCTACATTCTGACTGGTGACCGGCTGACTCACGACAAAAAGCAAGAACTGGGAGTGGCCACTGGAAACGTATTGTTGTTTGCCCAAAAAGACAGCGTGATCGTCGAAGGCGATACCGGACGGTACTTTGGGCAGGTTGGGTTGTCTAAAGTACACGGCAAAGCCCTGTTGAAGAAAATCATGAAGCAGGACACGCTGTATGTGACAGGCGATACGCTGGTATCAGTTGAAAACAAGGAGACTAACGTAAAGAAAATATTTGCCTACAACCACGTTCGCATCTTCAAGAAAGATTTGCAGGGCAAATGCGACTCTCTCGTTTACAATCAAACCGACTCTACCATTCAGTTTTACCGCGACCCGGTACTCTGGAATGTCGAAAGCCAGCTCACCGCCGATACCGTACGAATCCAGCTGGTCAATAACACCATTGACCGGATGTTTCTGAAAACCAATTCATTTGTAATTTCGCTGGATACCCTTAGAAATTACAATCAGGTGAAAGGCCGGCAAATGGTTGCCTACTTTGACACTACCAGCCAGCTATACCGAGTAACTGTGAATGGCAACGGCGAAAACGTGACCTGGGTGCTCAACGATGAAAACAACAATGTGCGTGGGGTAAACAAGGTAGAATGCAGCAACATGATCATCAATTTGATTGACGGAAAAGTGAATCGGGTTGCCTTTCTGAACAAGCCCGATGCGGTTTTTATCCCGCCACACGAAATCGTGGAACCGGATACCCGACTACGCGGCTTTAAATGGCGTGAAAAGGAAAAACCAACCCGCAAAGAAGTGCTCATCAGAGAAGTGATACCCATACCAACGTTCAGAAAAGACAAGAAATCCAATCAGCCGAAGAAGCCTGCCGAAAAAACCAAAACGAGTGTCAAAGTACCGGTAACCAGCTTAAAAGCAACTAAATGACAGTTCGTCGCAGGAATATCACCGCTGACCGCACATTTTTCACAGTTTATGAAAAATATGCATAACGAAGAAAATTTAATTTAGTATATTTACGTAGAAAAATAAATGCTACAAACAAAAGAAAGACATTTCTAACACGAACATATTCAGACTACTAGCTATGAAGCAATTTTTACATATTTTTTTATTCTGTTATTTTTTCGCTTGCACCCTGGCAAGCATGGCCTTTGCGCCAGTAGAAATCAAAATCGACTCACCTTCAGTCAGATACGCGCGGATGGCTTTTATGCAAGGTGGCAATCCGGTTTTCACCAACGAGAAAATTACAGTTTCAGGCATATTTCCCAATCCGGCCAGCACATCTGCCGCATTGGAGTATGAAATAACCGGCGAATTGCGGGAAGCAAAAATCATTATCAGCAATGTATTGGGCAGCAGCCTTGGCGAATACAAACTAACCCGGGATGCACACAAAGTACAGTTTAACACTGCCGAATTTGCTCCGGGCATCTACTTTTACACCCTCTCGGTTGACGGAAAAAGTCTGTTTACCCGAAAGTTAATCATCAGGCATTCGTCCTGAAAAGAACGGACTGATCCAGATAGTATCTCTCAAACAGCTAAAACCTGCCCTATTACGCTTCAACTCTACTCATCCAGCTTATCATTCGTACGGCTCTTGATCTGATCAAAGACACTTTTTATACCCAAAAGTCGTTAGAGAGGTATGGAAAGGAACGAGCTGTGCTGTGCCTGGATGGACACAAAAATTGCGAAACCATTGTAAATTAGCCCCCAAACATTTATCTTTGCACCCTTATGCAAAAAAACTGGATTATCTTAGGCATACTGCTGCTTACATTGTTGACTACCGGATGCAGTGAGTTTGAGAAATTGCGCAAAAGCACCGATCTGCAAAAGAAAGTAAAAGCCGCATTTGACTACTACGAGCAGAAAAAATATTCCCGAGCCGATATTTTGTTTGAAGAAGTCCTTCCTCTGATTCAAGGTGCGCCTGAGGCAGAAAAAGGCACTTTTTATCACGCCTACTGCAAATACTACCTGGGCGATTACATTCTGAGCAGGTACCAGTTTCAGAAGTTTTACGAAACCTACGCCCGTAGCCAATATGCCGAAGAAGCGATGTATATGCACGCCGTTTCGTTATACGCCGATTCTCCGCATTTCAATCTGGATCAGAGCAACACCATCGAAGCCGTTGCCGCGCTTCAAAATTTCATCAACACCTACCCTGCCAGCAAGTACGCCGAAGAAAGCAGCAAGCTGATAACCGAACTTCGGGTAAAGATGGAAAAGAAAGCGTTTGAAGCTGCCATCCTGTATGCCAGAACGGGCAATCACAAAGCTGCTCTGGTTGCGTTTAACAACTTTCAGAATGGGTTTCCCGATTCGGATTATAACGAAGAAATTGCCTTTCACAAAGTAGAAAGCGCCTATCTGCTGGCACAGCAAAGCATTGAAACTAAGCAGAAGGAACGCTATCAGGAAGCGGTAACCTTTTATGAAACGTTTCTGGATACATACCCGCAAAGCAAATTTTTGCGCCGGGCCGAAACTTATTACGAAAAAAGCCTGAATGCCATTGGCGAAGTAAACAAAGGTTTGCAAACCCAGAAGGCTCAGGAACAATAAGGATCCGTTTGGGGTTTTGACACAACAAAAGATACTATTTTTCAGCAATTACTTATAAAACATACGATTATGATTAAACCAAACTCGTCTGCATCGATTGTAACTCGTGACAACGACAAACTGGCCGAACCTACCGGCAATGTCTACGAATCGGTAGCAGTAATTGCCCGCCGTGCCCGCGAACTGGCTATGCGCAACAAAGAAGAATTGAATAATAAACTGGCCGAATTTGCTTCGACAGTTGACAACCTGGAAGAAGTATTCGAAAACCGAGAACAAATCGAAATTTCACGTTACTATGAGCGGTTACCCAAACCCGCATCGGTAGCCATTGATGAATTTTTGGGAGGCAAACTTTTCCATCGTTACCGCGACGAAGGAAAAGATGGTCTGGAAGACTAATTCTTTCGTAAGTATATCTTGAAAAGGTTGGAGAATTGAAAGGGTTGAGATTCAGCTTTTCAATTTTCCAACCTTTTGTTTTAGTTTGGCATCCTAAACTTCCTTCATTTCATGTTGGCAGGAAAAAAAATTGTATTGGGCGTAACCGGAAGCATAGCCGCCTACAAAGCGGCCGTACTAACCCGCCTGCTGGTAAAAGCTCAGGCCGAAGTACGCATTATTCTGACCGAAGCCGCTGCACAGTTCATTACACCATTGACACTGAGCACACTCTCTAAAAACCCGGTTCTGAGTCATTTTGTGAAAAATGAAACTGGTGAGTGGAACAATCACGTTGAGCTCGGCCTTTGGGCCGATGCTCTGGTAATAGCTCCGGCCAGTGCCAATACCCTGGCTAAATGTGCTACTGGCCTGTGTGACAACCTGCTCACAGCCACGTATCTATCCGCCAAATGTCCGGTATTTTTTGCACCGGCCATGGACCTGGACATGTACCGGCATCCGACAACACAGGTCAACCTGCAGAAACTACAATCGTTTGGCAATCACATCATCCCGACAGAACACGGCGAACTTGCCAGCGGCCTGGTAGGCGAAGGACGTATGGCCGAACCGGAACACATTGTTGCTTTTCTGGAACATTTTGAGTCTCCAACTAGTATCTTTCAAAACTCCAAAACCTCCCCTTCGGAAACGGAAAAGCTGTTGCGTGGCAAAAAAGTATTGATCACAGCAGGCCCTACCTACGAGCCCCTGGACCCGGTCCGGTTTATCGGCAATCACTCAACCGGCAAAATGGGATTTGCCATAGCCGAAGCCATGGCCGACCAAGGTGCAGAAGTACAACTGGTTACAGGCCCAACCCAGCAGCAAACCACTCATCCGGGCGTGCACATAACCCACGTGCTGAGTGCCCGGCAAATGTACGAAGCGGCATCGCGGTATTTTCCAGAAAGTGCGATTACCGTGTTGGCCGCCGCCGTAGCCGACTACCGCCCGGCGGAAATTGCGGAGCAAAAAATCAAGAAAAAAGAGGATACGTTTAGCCTCTCTCTGGTCAGGAATGTAGACATTGCAGCTACTTTGGGACAACAGAAACAACCACATCAGGTCATGGTAGGTTTTGCATTGGAAACAGAGAACGAAGTGGTAAACGCGCAGCAAAAACTGCAAAAAAAAAACCTGGATATGATTGTGCTCAATAGCCTTAACGACAAAGGTGCGGGCTTTGGACACGATACCAACAAAATCAGCGTTATTCAGAAAGACGGTCAGTTGAAGCACTTCGACCTCAAATCAAAAAAAGAAGTAGCCGAAGATATTGTTCAGCTCATAATCAATCTGGAACAAAACCTAAAGTTGTAACTTGGAGTTTTGCCTTATAAAACATCGTATTTTCTTCATGCACATGAGTAAAAAATCAATACTTCTTGGAGTGAGAATTCTCGGATTGCTGTTCTCACAGTTTGTATACGCACAGGAACTGCGGTGCAGTGTAAAGGTCAATGCCAACAGCAACCAGATCCAGACCAATGCGGGTGTGAGCACCGACAATCAGATCTATGCGGAAATGCAGCGCGCCATGACGCAGTTTATGAACAACACCCGCTGGACCAACGACAATTTCAAGGAAGCCGAACGCATCAACTGCAACATTGTGATTACACTTACGGCCATTCCGGCGGTGGGGCAATACGAAGGGCAGGCGGTTATTCAGGCATCACGCCCGGTCTATGGCACCAATTACGAGTCGGTGGTTCTTAACTTTATTGACCGCACCTTTCGGTTTAATTACAATCCGGGCGAGCAAATGAACTTTAATGAGGCTGCCTTTACTTCTAACCTTACGTCGACACTGGCCTTTTACGCTTACATCATTGTAGGCCTGGATTATGATTCGTTTACGCGTCTGGGTGGCACCCCTTATTTTCAGAAAGCTGCGTCAATAGCAAACATTGCCAGTCAGGAAAGTGGTGACGATGCCTGGAAACCCAGCAGTGACATCCGAAGCCGTTACTGGCTGGCCGAAAACCTGAACAGTCCTCAAATGCAGCAATTTCGGGAGGGCTTTTATACCTACTACCGCCAGGCGATGGACAGCTACGCCACCAACGGCGACCAGGCCCGAGCCAGTATCCTCACCTTCCTGAACAACGTGAAGCAAATCAATCAGGTGCGGCCTAATTCGATTCTGACCAATACGTTCTTTGATACCAAAGCCAATGAGTTGATCAACATTTTCTCCGACGGAAACCCTCAGGACAAAATAAAAGCGTATAACCTGCTGGTAGAAATAGACCCTACCAAAGCGGATCGCTATAAAAAACTGACCAAATAGCCCATCACCGGTGCCAAAAAATAGTATCCCTGTAAAAACCAAAACCCCTGCATTCACTCATTCCATCATCTATTCATACAACATCGGACATTATGGGCAAGCGGCAAACGCGCATTCTTTCCAGTCAAATCACAACCCAATCGGCTCTTCTGGTAGGAAAAGAAGCCAATGTAACGTTGCACAACCAAGCTACTTTTCACGGGGTAATTGTGGAAGTGACCACAGATGCGCTTAAGATGAAGGATATGCGGCTGAAAAAACACACTTTTCCGCTGCACCAGATTGCCGAAGTTGTCCTGGATGCAGTTGCTGAATGGTAAAATCTATTTTCTCATATGCTTCACTCCCTTCATCACGTTGCCATTATTTGTTCAGACTATCCAAAGTCCAAGCATTTTTATACCCAGATCCTTGGGCTTACCATTGTACAGGAAACGTATCGGGCCGAACGGGATTCGTGGAAGTTGGACTTAGCCATTGGTGACCATTACCAGATCGAGCTTTTTTCGTTTCCGAATCCACCAGCACGCACGTCCCGACCTGAAGCGCGAGGTTTACGTCACCTGGCTTTTGCCGTAACTGACTTGGAAACTAGTATCGCTCAGCTGACCAAAAGCGGCATTGCCACGGAGTCCATTCGTGTGGATGAACTCACTGGAAAACGATTTACTTTCTTTGCCGATCCGGACGATTTGCCGCTGGAATTCTACGAACTATAATAGTCTTTAGTTATTGTCAAAAGAGTTATCCCAAATTTGAAGAACCAACCGAAAGCATTTTGAAATCTCATTGCAGCATTAGACGAAAATGAGTAATTTAGTAAGTTCGTTAGGCAGGACTTTTTAGATGTATAGCGATACTATTTCCATTCGGACAACATCTTTACTTTCAACACAGGCAAATGTTAATCAACTTATTCATAAAAAACTACGCACTGATTCGGGAACTGGAAATGCAGCCCGACCCGGAGCTGAGTATCATTACAGGGGAAACGGGTGCCGGTAAATCGATTATGCTGGGAGCCATTGGGCTGTTACTGGGCAACCGGGCCGACACCCGCGTGCTCTACGACGAAGGTGAAAAATGTGTCATTGAAGGCACATTTGACGTACCTGACCACGACAGTCTGGCGCATGTGTTTGAGGAAGAAGAACTTGACTATGACCGCACCAACATCATTCGGCGGGAAATCAGCCCCAGTGGCAAGTCGCGTGCCTTCGTCAATGACACCCCCGTTACGCTGGAAACGTTGCGTAAAATCGGCAATCTGCTGGTCGATGTCCATTCACAGCACGATACCCTGCAACTCGGATCCATTGAATATCAGCTTTATATCATTGATACCTACTCACAGAACCAGGCACTTCAGGAAGATTACCGCCAGTCGTACAAAAACTATAAAAAACTCCAGCACACCTACGACGATCTGGTAGCCAATGCCGATAGCCTGCGTAAAGAACTGGATTACAACAAGTTTCTGCTCGACGAACTGACTGAAGCCGACCTAACTGCCAACGAAGAGCAAGACCAACTGGAAGACCAACTGAAAATGTTGGAAAATGCCGAAGAGATCAAGATCAAGCTCAATACAGCCTTGGATGTGCTTTCCAATTCGGAATATGCCATAACGACCAACCTGCGGCAAGTGGTAGGGGTGTTGAGTCAGCTAAGCAATCTATCGACCAAATACGGCACCCTACGCGAACGGGTGGAAAGTTCGCTGATTGAGTTGAAAGACGTAGCTGCCGAATTGGAAACGGAAGAAGGCAACATTGAGTTCGATCCGGAACGCATTAATCAGATTCAGGAACGATTGTCAATGATTTACCGTCTGCAAAAGAAGCACAACGTCGAAAGCATTCAGGAATTGCTAACCATTCAGGAGGTACTGGAGCAAAAGGTAGGCAAAGTCCTCAACTTTGACGAAGCCATTGCGGATGCCCAGAAGAAAATGGATAAGAGCTATGAAGCGCTGATGAAAGTTGCCGATAAGTTATCAAAAAGCCGCATCAAAGTAATTCCGAGCATTGAACGCGAACTGATGGAACTACTCAAAGATGTGGGAATGCCCAACGCGACGATCTCCATTCTGCATGAGATAGCTAAGCCGATTCCAAGCGGCATTGACATGGTGAGCCTGCGTTTTTCGGCCAACAAGGGCATGAAACCGCAAGAACTGAAAAGTGTGGCATCGGGCGGAGAGTTTTCGCGTTTGATGCTCTGCGTCAAATACCTACTTGCCGACAAAACCTCGCTCCCTACCATCATTTTCGACGAAATTGACACCGGTATTTCGGGCGAAGTTGCCATTAAGGTAGGCCGTATGATCAAACGTATGGCCCAAGCCAAACACCAGGTATTGGCTATCAGCCACTTGCACCAGATTGCAGCCAAAGGCAATGTGCATTACTTCGTATACAAAGACAATTCATCCGAAAAAACAGTAAGTAAAATCAAGAAACTCACCGAAGCCGAACGCATCAACGAAATTGCCAAAATGATCGGTGGCGAAAACCCATCAGAAAGTGCACTCAAAAATGCACGCGAACTGCTGGAAACGGCGTAAGTCTTAATCTGGATTTACTACCGGATTGTTTTGATTTACAGAATTTTGTAGGGGCGGCTGGCAAGTCGCCCTTCTTTGTGATCGCCTGACTGGGGTTGAAAAAATAGTATCTTTTGAAATCCCAAAACCTGCAATATGTATATTCACTTTCTGGATAGCCGTGCCAAATACATGTGTCTGGATAAACCCAGACACAAGGAATTCCTATCTATTAAAAAGCTGCTTCGCAGATGGGTAATAAGTCAAAAAAAACTAAAATCCGAGGAATGGCTTCAACTTTCCGATTATGTAAATACAACCTTAACTCAACTACAACATATCAAAATTGAAACATTGGTAGACGAAAAAATTCTTGAAAATGAGTTTGGCCAGTTTTATTCTATAAGGGCAAATTATGAGGCATACTTGGATTTACTAAAAGGCTTTGCAAACAGCATTTTAGTAAAAGCACTTATCAGTGATTGGGATCTATACTTTTTGGGTAATCAGCTATTATTTCGTCATTCATCTACACTTTATTCGTCTTACTGGTTTTTGGACCCATTGCCAGGAGTCTATTTTTCCGAAAAATTTATGAAATTTCTGGATAAAAGAACTACCCCCTTTTTCAAGTTACGCCATGCATATTCTAAAGTACACTTCGAAGATTTCTTTATTTCAGAGGAAAATCCTGACTGTACTGCTTATTTCATAATTCCGGAAAATTTTTCAGAGGATATTCTGTTTGAGTTAGAAGAAGCAAAATTTGAAAATGAAGACGAATTAAAGCTATTTCGCGCACTTCATCACCGCAATGCCCAAGGAAAGGTGCATCTGGTTTTATGCGTAACCGACTGATAATAAAGCTTCTAGTAGCAAGAATATCTTTTCTTCAAGAAATAGCCGTAGAGGGTGTTGCAACCTTTTTCAAAAAACAAGGGTCATTGTCAATAAAAAAACGCCTATGAAAAACGCCAGCCTCTTCGCTTTAGTTATCTTGTTTTTGATGAGTTGTTCTCATAAAAATACAGAGCCACAATGTCTCCAAAATGGGGATACAGATAAAGCATACGCCATGATTCAGGGAAAATGGAATTGGGTCAAAACATCTGCACAGTTTCGCGGGCAGGCTGAACCCAGTATCCAAACCCCTGAAACAGAAAAAAGACGCGAAATCTATGCATTTCGAAGTGATCGAACCTACGAATTGCGCGTAAACAACACCGTTACTGAAAAAGGCAATTACAAGTTTATTAAATCTACCACCAGCGAAATGCAGTTGCGGCTTTATTCGGATCAGAACGTCATCTCAGACAAATTCATCACACTTTGCAGACATCAATTCCTGGTGAGAGTAAGTCCGAATGCAACCAGTACCTATAGTCGGACAGGCTGGGCGCCTTAATTGTAAATCAGAGTAGCTTTAAATAACTCATTCATGAAATCTGACAAAGTTTTACTCCTTGGCGATCCGTGGTTGCACGAAGTATCGGAGCCTGTAAACAAAGAGGAGTTAGCAGAGTTGCAGCCCGTCATTCAAGACCTGCACGAGATCTTGTTTGAGTTTAAAGCACAGTTTTCCCATTACGGAGCCTTTCGGGCCATTGCCGCTCCGCAAATCGGCGTGATGAAACGGCTGATTTATCTATACATTGACCAACCCGTGGTTTTCATTAATCCACAATTCACGTACATGAGCGAAGAAAGGATGGAAGTATGGGATGACTGCATGTGCTTCCCGAATTTGCTGGTAAAGCTGCAACGCCACCAAAGCTGCACCATCGAATTTCTGGATCTCAGCTGGCAGCCACAAACCCTGCATCTGGAAGGAAGTTTGTCAGAGTTGCTCCAGCACGAATACGACCACCTCGACGGCGTTCTAGCAACGCAGCGCGCCATGGATGCGCAATCGTTTCGCTGGAGAAAATAGTATCTGATAAAAAGCAAAAAGGTCTGACAGATTGGTTCCTTGGGCCTCCATTCATACTACGTATGCTATGCCTTTTCGAACTATACGTAACCTTTGCCGGTCAACAGTCAATCTATATTGACATTTCAAACTTGGTGCAACTTACTTAACATGAAGCCGTTGGTCCTGGCCCCGTTCAGGTACAGCACTATTCAAAGGTATACCTCCCAGCCTATGGAAAAAATCAGTCCGTTCCAGTCCTGTAATCCTAGTTCGCAGGTAATGAATACGGATGTCGATTGTTTCAGCTCCGCTTGGTAAATTGTCTGTATGTGTCAGATTAACTCCCGCTTTCACGAACAAACAACCGCTCCCTGGATTGAAATGATGCCAAGGGTTGGCAACTGCTGTTCTTCACATTACCCTGACCGGTAAAAAGCACGGATGTAATGACGGTTTATGTGATTATCCCAATTACAGATAGGCTGAACACATTTTTTCGTTTGCCATTTTAAATCTGTCACATATATTTGCCGACCAACAACGCCTGAACAAAAACACATACGTTTCATACAATTGAAAATCTGATCCTGGGGGTGCAGGGTCATCCATTTTGGATATGAGAGGATGTGCACCCCTATTTACTCCATTCAACGATACTTTAGCCGTATACTGAGCATGGAAAATACGAGAACAAATACAGACGTGATCTTAGTCAGCAAGGTAGTTGCCAAGGCAGACAGACAACGAAGTTGTTTTGAGCCAGCAATTACTTTTTTACGGGTTGGATTTGTTCCAGTACCCTTTATGACCCCACCTGTTCTGATCCTACTGGATTGTATCATTCTCTGCGCTTTGTTTGTGTGCCAATGTTCACTGTTTATCATCACCAGGCCATTTTACGAAAGTCAACGCTGGCAATCTGGTTTCTTTTCCACCGATCTATGCTTATTCACACAACCGACTTCTTTCTGTTCTGTTAATTTATCTCCTATGTATCGTCATCAACTGCCTGAACTTATTTTATGAAAACCACTTCTATTCGCTTCCTGACTAGAAACAATTCGCTCTTCTTTTCAGCCTTACGAATCAGGGTTGAGAACTATTTCACTGAAAACAAGTTGCCCAAGACCGGCGGCAACACCTTGTTGGTAAAGGCTTTTTGCGTACTGGCTCTGTATCTGGTTCCCTATCTGCTGTTAGTTTCGAACCGCTTTACAAGCTGGCAGATGCTTCTGCTGGTAATTGGCATGGGCATTGGCATGGCGGCCGTAGGCATGGTGGTCATGCACGATGCCAATCACGGTTCGTTTTCCTCCGTGGCATGGGTCAATCATCTGTTCGGGGCCAGCATTTATCTGCTTGGAGGCAATGTCTACAACTGGAAATCTCAGCACAACACCCAGCATCATACCTATACCAACATCCTGCATGCCGATGAGGATATCACGGGCAAGTTCCTGCTGCGGCTCTCCCGACAGGACAAGCGGAAAAAGATTCACCGTTACCAACATGTTTACGCCTTTCTGCTTTATGGGTTGATGACCCTTTCGTTTCTGGCAAAAGACTTTCGGATCATGGCAGCTTCATTCAAAAGGTGGCTCAAGGGCCAACCTGCCTTTTATTCCAAAAAAAACATGATCCGGCTGGTAATAGGCAAGATTAGTTATTTTGTCTTCATTTGCGCAGTTCCGCTCTATTGGACCAGCCTTGGTTTTGGTCAGTGGCTGATCGGATTTTTTGTGCTGCACCTGACCGCAGGCCTGATCCTGAGTGTAATCTTTCAGTTGGCCCATTTGGTGGAAGGTGTAAGCCAACCGGTCCTCGACGCTGATGGTAACATAGCCAATGCCTGGGCAATCCACCAGTTGCAGACTACAGCCAACTTTTCGGGTAATCCGGTCCTGTCCTGGTTCATCGGCGGGCTTGACTATCAGATCGAGCACCACCTGTTTCCCACCATCAGCCATATCCATTACAAGGCCCTATCAGAAATTGTAAAGAAAACGGCTCATGAGTTTGACCTGCCTTATAACGCCAAATCCTCGTTTGGGGAGGCGGTGACATCGCATGTGCGAATGTTGAAAAGCCTGGGCAGAACAGATAAGTGAATTGAGTGAGTCGATTGACGAGTAAATCGAAGGAAAAAATTGCATTGTCATACGGGACAGGCCATCCTCTTTACAAGAAAGTGCGGCAGGTAATTTCTGGGCTGACCGCACGGATACAAAGAGACTGTCTAAGATTTTTGGCAAGAAATGTCTTTTCGCAGAAATCTTCGCGCAAACTTACGGCTTTGCTTATCGGATGCATTTTTTCCAACGGGAAACATGGCTGCAAATGCGCGAAGATCCCTTTAAGATGACAAAAAATAGTATCTTCTTAAAAGGCAAAACCCACCTCATTAATAATCCTAAACAGTCACAAAGTATGCTCCAATAAAAAAGCCCCTTTAAGGGGCTTTTTTATTGTATTCATATAAATCAATTCTTTTAAGCTAATTCGACATTAACTGCGTTTAAGCCCTTCCGGCCTTGTTCCACTTCGAAGGTCACTTTGTCATTCTCCCGGATCTCATCGATCAAGCCCGAAACATGGACAAAAATATCTTGGTTTGAATCTGTTGCATTGATAAAGCCAAATCCTTTGGTTTCATTGAAAAATTTTACTGTTCCTGATTGCATTCTTATTGAATTTTATGTTTATGTATATAGGTAAAACTAACTGCCGACCGAATAAGTTCTAATCCCAGGCTTTTGTTTTAAATAGGTCTTGTGACCGCCAGCCTGTGTGATAGAAAGAGCACTTTGCTTAAGTTGAGCATTCGCTTCACTGAACTATCGTATGTTTCACCAAACTTACGTTTTGCCGAAGTCAATGTCCCGCACGCTTTTTTACTCGCTAATGCTTCATACTTCGCTTTGATTGTTACTAATGAGTGAGTTACAATTGACAGGACTCAGAGTTGGCGTTAAATAGGAGAATTGTTTATATACAATCATTTCTTATTCATAAACCAGCGTCCTCCATTGGTTGTATTGTCTGCCGAACCCCAGGTTCCTTCCAGAAAAGTGAATTTAGAATCCACTATTGCCGCAAAAGAGAACTTGGACCCACTGGGCATGTAGGTATAGCTTGCCTTCAGTTCTGAACCGGTAAGGGTATAGGTCCCTTCGGCTTTGGATGCTGTCGTCGTATCGGCCCCGTCAAAGACGCGCACCGTACCATTGGAGCGGAACAAGGCCGCATAGCCGTTGTCCGGATAGGTATTCGCGCCGCTACCATACTTTCCTACCCAAAAGCCTTCGAGGGTTGGAACGGCCGGCTCGGGGTCGTCTTTTTTACAGGAACTAACACTGATCAAACCCATAATTGCCAAAAGGCAAATCAAACTGCTTTTTTTGAACATGAAAATAACGTGTTAAGTGTGGTGTTTAGAACAAGTATTTGTGTGATAAACACTACTTAGTCAAACCGGCTGAAAAAAATGTAACCTATGTGCGAAACAAACGCGGCCGGAAACAGGCATACCCGTTAGCGAGCAAGAGGGGTGACCTGGAGTGAGCCTGACCAATGGATTGCCTATAGGCACTATAGGCTTTTGTCGTTTGTGTTATTGCATTGGGTGCCTTACATGGAAGCTTTACAGTGCCTGATAAACCTGTCCGCAATACATCCGGCCAATGGGATTTATTTCGTAAAGAATACCAGTAAGGATAGTAGTGGAAAATAAACGAATTGTTATTCAACAATAATCAAAAGAATAGTAATCGACAGCCATAAAACAACAATACTACTTCCAGGAACTCATTGCATGGATTGAGCAGATACCTGCTGACCCTCTTCCAGTATATCAAATTATAGGCAGGTGGCTAGAAGGATGCAACCTTTCCAACGTTTGCAGTGTCAATGACAAAAAGAACTTATGCGGCACATTCTTTCTATTTCGATCCTTGCAGCTTCGGCAATGTTATTTGTCTCTTGCAAAAAGGAAGACAAAACAGACGGCTGTTTTCCCGGTGCGGCAACCGTCAGGGAAATAACCAACAAGCCAGCGGTTATTAAAGTGACGGCAACCGTAAATCCTGTTTATCTGGTTGAACAAGGTGCTATTGACACCAAACTGATTCCATGCAATTTGCCTAAAGAGTTTATGCAGCATGACTTGCAGGTAATTGTAAGTGGTCAGGTAAAAGAAACGAAACAAGGTTCTGAACCCTGTTGTTCTGAAAATTTCGTCATAACAGAAATCACAAAGTAGCTTAACGTAAGTTAAAGGGTTGTAAATTCACAAAATCTCTTCCAGGCCTCTCCTGTTTTTTTGCTTGCCCAAGCCAAAAACGAGCGGTTGCAGGGCAAGCCTGTGTGCTCGCAAAATGCACTTTTGCCAAACCGAAGATTCGCTTCGCTGCAATGTAAGTCGGGTGCAATCAAACGCACGTTCGGCGAAGCGAATACTCCTCTCTCCAAAGAAAGAGGCCAATCCTGTTTTTACAGGTTATTGCTTTGCAATTTGCCTTGTCTTTTTATAACGCACAACTTGAATGAGTTAGCAGTTTTTTGGTTTCTCACTTCTTATTTATTTAGTTGGTATTCAATGGCCTAAGGTTACTTTACACACAGATGTCCATAAAGGATAACCAAACACTGAAAACCCCTTATTCGATTCGCCATGACAACTCAGCCAGTATATACTCACCCAAATACAAACGCTCCGGTGCGATGGCCGGTGTATGGCATCCTGGTTTTCACCGGACTTTTTGTCGTCATTGTCATGGGTATGTGGATCTTCGATCACCTGTGGAACGGCCGGGCAGTTACTCAAACGGATTGGATTATCCTAGGGGCTTGTCTGCTACGGGTGTTCACGATGATTATTGCCCTGGCAAGCATCTTGCCCTGGGGCAAGCGTTTCGCGCCGTGGGCTGTGCTGGGCGGACTCTGGGGAGCGGCTGCTGCGCAACTGATCTATCCCGTGGCCGAGCTGGCCGTTAAGTTGGTTCTGTTAACCGGGTGGATTACCCATTCCTCAAAGGGATTGGGTAATATGAACCCAACCGGGTGGTTTAACCTAGGTGCGGTCTGGGTGATATTCGGCATTCCGGGACTTTTGTTTGTGCAGGCGGCCCGTATTTACCGAACGAACAACGCCCTTTCCCAAACCTGGTCCTGGATAGGCGGATTGCTGGGCATTGCCACTTTGTTTTTAATCGGGTTTCTGATTGGCTAACCATCCGCCACATGCTTCCATCTTCTACATTTACTTTGCATACTTAACAAACCCGTTATTCACATTAACTATGGGGTTTGCCAATACTGACATTTCTCTCTTTGTATCACCTGTTCCTTTTTGCTTGTCCAGGACGAAAACGAGAGTTTTCGGGCCAGCTCTGTGTCAAGAGTAACCTAAAAAAGACACTTGCACCAAATCGAAGATTAGCTACGCTGAACTTGCGTTTTAGCAAAGCGAATGCTGCCCGCCCCTCGCTAAGCAAAGAGGCCAACCCTATTTTATAATGGCTATTGCCTTGCAACTCGCCTTAGAGAGTATAACACGCAACTTGAATTATTTTAACATGCCTTAGCCAATACAAATCCTACCCTATAGCACCTTCCCAAGAGGCTAAGGGTATGAAATCTCCGTACGAGAACTTTCAATAACATCCGCTAATAATTGGTATTAGCGATAATTTATCGTTCCTTTACATCCTTGCCTTGCTAATACCTACCTACTGCCTTATCACCATCTGATGGTAACCTGTGTGTCTGTATTCATGTCATTTGTCACTCAATGGCAATCAACAACGCCTCACCATGGAATACAACCCGCTTGCGATTACTGGCTCTATTATCATTGTTGAAGATGATCCCGATGACCGCTTCTTCTTGGAGCAAATCTTTACTGAGTTAAACATAGCTGACAAGGCGATTTACTTTTCCCAGTCAACCAAGGCACTTGACTATCTGAATGAAGATGGCCCGCCACCCTTTATCATTATCAGCGATATCAATGTGCCGATTATGAATGGGCTTGAGTTCAAGCGGAAAATAGATCAGAATCCGAGAATGCGCCAGAAAAGCATTCCTTTCATATTTTTTTCTACGGCCGCCACCAAGTCAATTGTAGATCTGGCATACCGGGAGTTTTTTATCCAGGGGTTCTTCCAGAAGAATGATAGTTATGAGCAGCTCAAACAAGATATTTACTACATTCTCACCTATTGGCAGAAGTGCAAGCATCCCAATAATTTCTAAGCGTTTAATATGCTCCTTGCTAACTCTCCTTGGTAGACTATCTCAGTCAAAATGCTCAGTTAAAACGTATAAAGGCACCCGGCTGAAAAGGCAGATTAACCAAGTAGCAGATTGCTCTCTTATCTGGAAGCAAGTTGACCTTCGGTGAGCTATCGTTTTCAGGCAGGTCTTCTTCGTGTTGCTCATAGCACAGCTTATTCATATCACGGCCAACGCACCTCCGTCTACCGAATAAATGGCACCTGTAATGTACTGCGCTTCTGAAGAAACAAGAAAAGCCACCAGGTTAGCAATCTCCTCCGGTTCAGCCATCCGGCTCAAAGGTACATTGCCTACTTTATCCATCATAGATTGAAAAGCCTGATCTACTGTCAGGTTTGACGATCTCGCTATGTTTTCAATGAAATCCTGCATCAAAGGAGTCTTGACCACTCCGGGAGCCACTACGTTCACACGTATTCCTTTTGGGCCTACTTCGCTTGCCAGTGCTTTGCTGTAGGCATTCAGTGCCGCTTTTATGGCCGAATAAGACATGGTCATATCCCAGATCGGTTGTTTGGCTGCACCTGTGGAGATATTGACAATCACACCGCTGTTTTGTCTTATCATCGTTGGCAGCAATGCTTTATTGATACGCACGGCTGCCATCAGGTTCAATTGAAACTCACTGTTCCAGTGTTCGTCTGACAGTGCGTGATAGCCTCCACCCGGGCTGAGGTTTGCACCTGCATTGTTGACAATGATGTCTATCTTGCCGTATTTTTCGAGTATGTGACTGGCAATGATTTTATTCAGGCAGAGAAAGATCTGCCTGAATAAAATCATGATCTGTTTTCACTTTGGGCTCGCTACGTGCTGTCACAATAAGCTGCATCCCCAACGCACTGAATTTGTCTGTAATCGCTTTTCCGATGCCTTTCGTTCCACCGGTGACCAGTGCAACCTGACCTTTTAATGAATTGTCCATGGTAATCCGTTCTAAGATGAGTTGCAAATCTAAATCCATTACTTTACTTTTGAAAGTAGGTACACCAATGTGAAGTAATAACATAAAGTAAAGCAATCAACAGAATCAGGCACTTATGAACGAAAAAAAAAGCAAAAAGAGTGCAGCCAAAAGCGCGGATAAATGCACGCTTCAGGAAATTCTCGATATCATTGGCGGAAAATGGGCTATGTCGATTATTTATGCCCTGTTTCCCGGAAAAAAACGATTCAGTGAATTGGAACGTATGATTCCTAATATCAATACCCGCATGTTAGTCAAGGAATTGAAGAATATGGAGCAAAACCAGATTGTGACCAGGGAAGTTTTTGCCACCGTTCCAACCACGGTAGAATACACGTTAACAGAGAAAGGCAGAAAGCTGGAACCGATTATTAATCAATTATACGAATGGGGATTGGAGTATGTCGGATAGCCCTGCCTATCCGTTTGCCAGCCTGGCAATACCGGATACACGGGGTATCTTTCCCCTTCAGGTAGCAAAAGCTCATTGGGTAGTTTTTTTATTAATCAAGCATACTTTTCATGCCAGACTGATTCATACGCGATTTTTTGATATTGAATCGCTACGTGCCCCTCATCTACCTTTTCCATATGGTTTGTATGCCACAACAGTGTTTGGAAAACAACCTACTGCAGGCCCGGCGGATGCTTGCGTCAGAGAGGGGTTTACTCTGAAAACTTAGCAAAGGTTTTTCCATCGTAACGGTACAAACCGGTTTCTGTCGTACCTATCCAAAGATTTCCGGTTTTGTCTTCCAACATTGTCCAGATACCCCTGTTGTCAAGCCCATCTTTTGTGGTAATGGGTGTGAATGTTTTTCCATCATAACGGGCAATTCCGCCACCGCCGCAAAACCAAAGATTTCCATTTTTGTCTTCCATGATTCGGGTAATAACCTTGTCGGCTAAGCCATCCTTTATTGAGAAACCGGTGAACGATTTTCCGTCATAGCGGTAGGCTCCGAACCAGTTGCTGAACCAGATGTTTCCGTTTCTGTCCTGCAAAACAGGCCACACCCAATTGTCCCCGTTGGGTTTCAGATGGGTCAGAGATTTGCCATCGTAGCGCATTACACCCGCGTTGCACCGCCCGCCAAACCAGAAAGCACCCACGTTGTCCTGTAAAATATATTCTGTTTTAAACGGACAATCAGGGGCTCCCTCACTGACGGCAAAAGAAGCAAAGGATTTGCCATCGTAGACATATACCCCCCGCCCGGTGGCAAACCACAGTTTTCCGCTCTTGTCCTGCATCATGCTCCATACATCGTACTTACCCGGTAACAAATCCGTTAGTGAGGCGATTTGAATTTTGGTGAATTTCTTCCCATCATACATACAGACGCCATCGCTGGTGCCGATCCAGATCTTCCCGCTTTTGTCTTCCCGCATGCACCAGACCGTATTGCTGTTCAGGCCATGGGTCACCGTGTAATGAGTGAATAGTTTGCCATCATATCGATAGATGCCATCGGCTGTCGTGCCGAACCAAAGATTACCCGCATTGTCTTGCAGGCTGCAATGAACGTTATCACCTGGATTCTTGCTTTGTGTTTTTTGAAGTTTGGATTGGTCGTCCAATAGTATTTTTGATCCAACTGCCTTTTCTTTTGGCAAATCGTTTTTGACTTGTCCGTTGCAGGAAGTGCAAAAACCACACAGCAAAAGCAAAGTGAATACAGGTATGTGTTTCATGGTTTATCTACTCAGCAGCCGCCTTTGCGGGGGCACGTTTGTACAGTACTTTACCATCTCGTTCCACATAGTCGCCCACTACGATCGGATAGGCATACTTGGGTGCATGTGATACGCTACGGCTTCTAATGATGATTTTGTCGTTTACGTTCAAGCCCTGCAGTGGTTAAAATTCATGGTTGTCTTCCAGTCCAAAACTAAGAATAGACTCCTCACCCTTAATCCTGACCATCATCCCGAAACCTAACCGGGAGCCTGGTGGCAGCGAAAGAGAAGTTACCACTGCCTCCATGTTCGTAGAAGCACGTATGTGCTTTCTGATGTTGGCCTCGGCGGCATACACTTTTTTACCTGCGGCAGACGCTTCCCAGTTTTTGAAATAGATACCATCCGGGGTAGCCTCCCATTTTTCCCTTACGGCTTTTGTTTCCGCAGCGGAGAGTGGCTTTGGCTTTTTAGAAGTTTCCTTTTTGATCTGGCGATTGGCAACTATCAGTCCGCTTGCCACCACCAGCGGTACGATGAGAACATAGATAATTTTTTTCATGTTTTTCGTAGTTTTAATTAAAATGTATCAATCTTCTACTAAATCAACGTGAGTAACGGGGTTTATTGACTCAAAGATCCTTCTTCCTGTGATCTTACTTTTCTTTTGCATGCCCAAAAGAAAAGTAACAAAAGAAAAAGGCACTTTCTTTGAATGCTTCCCGGCTGCTGGCTAGCCCGCCCCTGGCCAAAGAAAGATGCCTACCCGCTTTTTTAAACTGGCTGGTGCTTCGCACTAAGCCTTTGTTGTTGAGAATGAATAATTAAGTTTGATAGACCCCATAGTTCACGTTAAATCAGATCTGTTTAAGGCATTTTTGAGTCGGGCTTGTACAAATACGTGATTGAATACTAATTGGCCTTATCGAATACGGTCTTCCAGGAACGCACTTCGCCGTATAAGTCTGATTTTGCACTGGCCTGAATAGTGATGGACTTGCCATCCTTGCTCAACTTCCAAACCTCTGTTGTGTAAACAACCATTTGTTTCTGAACATTTACCTTGTAAGGAGTGGCAGCCGTCAGGTGTACAGTAGAGTGAACCGTCATCGTTTGTCTGTCAGCCGATAACTGTACGGTAAACTTCTTTCCTCTTTGTGGGCCATGATCAATTTGGCTTTCTTTCCCGTCGAAGGTTAGTTTCTCTTGGCTTGTAACCGGCGCTGTACCCGGAAACGAGCTTGCTACGGCTATGGTTAGAAAATCTGCCTGCTCTGTTATTTTCATGTTTGTGGCAAGCATACGATCACCCGAGTCATAGCAGCAAACAATGTTTCCGCCCATGCTTATCGACTCTTTGGATTTCCATTCGCCCGAAAAGTTAGTGCGATGCGTGTCCTTTTTTTGCTGAGCCTGTACGGCAAAATAAATGACTCCTGTTAACAGAATAATCAGGCAGAACAAAACGTTTCTTTTATTTGTCATAATATTTATTTTTTGTTTTTTACTGGTGCTAAAGCGATCCTGATTTGCCCTGCGGGTTTCGGCAAAATCAGGAAGAGGTTTGTATCCTGTCAAAATGGATGCTGCAAATCTACTTTGCTATTTTTTAGCTTGAGGGATCTGGATTGTAAATAAAAATGTAACTTTTGTAAATACTCTATTGACACTATGTTTGTGAAAAGATATTTCCTGTCCATACCACGTACCCACATCGGCGGATTGTTGATTCTGTTGCTTGTCTCGGTACTCTGCGTGGCTTTCCGTATGACCGGCAATGACGACTTTGACTCGGCCCGAAGGGAAATCCTGCTTCGCCGGATCGGACATGAACTGCTCCTGCAGTCGGGCGACAGTACATCGCGGGTGCTACCAGTAAAAAAAATCGCCGGAGACGAAAACCAGATCAGTTTTGAGCATGCGTTTACGTTTCAGCCCGAATCGCTAGTGAATACCACCCGGCGTTTGCTGGCCAACGACCCGCTGGCAAGTGTGTATGTGGTGAATGTACTCAACTGTGCCACTGCCCGTGTCGCCTACGGATATGCCATCTCAAACAATGCAAAAGATGACATTGTCGCCTGCATCGGAAGAAAGCAACCCGTAGCATGTTACATCATTGACATCAAATTCAAACCGACAGGACTAGTTACCACAACCAACGGCTATCTGCTGGGCAGCCTGACCGTTCTGGCATTGGCTAGATTTGTTTTTTAAGATCGGTCAAGCCGCGGAAGGCCTTGCCTGACAGCCAGCCTACGGGTATGTTCACACTGGGGGCAACGTTGTTTGATGTGGATACCCGTAAACTCATGATCGATGGAAAGACCATAGACCTGGCCCGAACGGAAACCCGTGTACTGCGCATTTTTGCGTTGTCGCCTAACGAGGCCATCGAGCGAAGCCGACTACAGAAAGAGATATGGGAAGATGAAGGGGTTATTGTAGGCCGCAGCCTGGACATGTTCATCTCCAAACTCCGGAAAAAACTGGAATGGGACCCAACTATAAAAATTGCTGTCATACGCGGCAAAGGCTATAAGCTTGAAATCAACGCGTAAGAAGATCTTCCCGCTCTGAACGGAGATCCGATCCCCTGTCAGGTGTAGTCCTCGTTAGGTATAGTCTTCTGATTACGTCTGAGTGTTAGGTAGTCTCTGACTACCAGCCGTAAGGCTAACCATCGAAGAGCCTACACTGTAGGCACAAGCAGATGCTTACGCAGGATAGGGGGAATTGCGAAGTAAGAGTCTATAAAAAGTGGGCGACTTCTTTCTTTGGCGAGGGGCGGGTTGGATTTTGTGGGCGGAAGCGTGCAAATAGAGCAATGCCAGGATTGAAGAAAACCCGTTATTCATGTTAGATTAGCGAGAGTGTGCAGGCTATACCCATTTACCGTTCTGATGGCTGGCTTTGCAGTGTTTCCGGTAAAATGCGATAAAGCAAAGAAGCAACCCTGACTAAAGTGAGCCGTAGAGGCAAAAGATTTGAGCCGTACACGAAACTTGTCTGTGCGGGCAATGCGGATCTTTGCAGCATGAAAAACAACACAAAAATTCAACTGGGCCAAAACGGCCCGTTCGTGTCCGGGCTTGGCCTGGGCTGTATGCGCATGTCGTCTATCTGGGGTGGCCCTACCCCCGACGAAACCGAGAGCATTGCCACCATACGGGAAGCGTTGGATAAGGGCATTACTTTTTTAAACACCGGAGACTTTTACGGCGCCGGTCACAATGAAATGCTGGTAGGCAAAGCCATCCGGGGCAGGCGCAACGATGCGTTTATCAGCGTCAAATTCGGAGCCGTCTTTCACAACGGGCAGTGGCTGGGAATGGACCTGCGTCCCATTGCCATCAAAAATTTCATCAACTATTCGCTCACCCGCCTGGGTATCGAAACCATTGACCTCTACCAACCCAGCCGGATGGACGACAGCGTGCCGGTGGAAGAGATCATCGGTACGGTGGCCGACCTGATCAGGGAGGGAAAAGTGCGTCACATCGGCGTATCGGAAATCACAGCCGACCAGCTGCGCAAGGCCAACAACACATATCCCATTAGTGCCCTGGAAATTGGCTATTCGCTCGCCGACCGCCAGATCGAACGTGACCTGCTGCCCACTGCCCGGGAACTGGGCATTGCTGTTGTAGCCTTTGCCAACACGGCTGAAGGGTTACTGACCGGTGAACTGAAAGCACCACTTCCGGAAAACGATTACCGGAATCATTTTTCCCGTTTTCAAGGCGAAAACCTGATTCATAACCTTCGGAAAGTGGAAGTCTTACAACAGTTGGCCAGCCGCAAAGGGTATACACCTACACAGCTTGCCATTGCCTGGGTAAAACAGCAGGGCGACTACCTTATGCCTCTGGTAAGCATGAGCCGCCGGTCGCGCCTGCCCGAAAACCTGGCTGCACTGGATATTGCATTCACGCCTGATGAAATGACCCTGTTAAACACTACTTTTGCCACCGGTGCCATACGTGGCGGCACTTACTTACAACGCTAAATGGAAAGTCCAGCCGAAATTCTTCCGGGAGTCATTTTCTATTCGTACCTCTCCACCGAACGGAAAGAGAAAGTATGTATCTGGAATCATCATACGTTAATACTGCAGGTTGCAGGGCAGCTTGTCTTGGAAACCTCCGTGCAAAAAATGGCAACGGCCGGAGGTGAATTGCTGCTGATTGGCAAAAATCAGCTGGGTACACTCACCAAAACCCCCTTGCCCGACGGGCACTATGAAACCATCGTGATATCGCTGCAGGAAGACCTGCTGCGCAAGATTGCCTTGGAAGAAAAACTGGCGGCAGACCGGAAATATACCGGTCTGCCCAATGTCCTGATTCCCATAGATGACTATCTGCATGGCTATTTTCAATCGATTATCCCCTATGCCCGCAACTCGGGGGCAGCAATGACCGACGAAATGGGCATTCTGAAGGTGAAAGAGGGCGTTAAACTGCTCCTGCTTGCCCTACCCCAACTGGGCAACCTGCTCTTCGACTTTTCGGCCCCTTACAAGATCGACCTGGAAAGGTTCATGCTCCATAATTTCCAGTTCAACGTTCCCATTGAAAAATTTGCGCAACTTACCGGCCGCAGCCTGGCGGGTTTTAAACGCGATTTCCTAAGAACATTCGGTGTCCCGCCCCGCCACTGGCTACAGGACAAACGGCTGGCAGAAGCCAAGCACCTGATCGAAACCAAACGTCAGAAACCCTCGGCCATTTACCTGGACCTGGGATTCGAAAGCCTGTCGCATTTCTCTTATTCGTTCAAGAAAAAGTACGGCATGGCTCCTACAGCCCTGTTATGATTGGGTATGATAATTAGTTATCAGACTTGATCCGCTACCGGGAAAGATGACCTTTGCAGGGTAAGTTTTCATTCACCCTAATCCTTTACCCAGCTTGGCATTAAGGGTTAGGTAAGCATTCCCTGTATGCCTGACAAAGGGCACACAGGGAAATTAACCAGGATAGTCATTGACTATCTCGTCTTTGCTCAGTTCTTACATTTTATTGAAAAGGCTGATCGGCCTTCCTGAGTTTGGTATGAAACTGCCCCACGCAATGCACTGTATCCGGGTCGCTTGGCCCAGTAATCCCTGCAACGGCAGTGAACTCAAAGCTGCCCCTTATTTCCGTCGTTTTTTCATCAAAAGACACAATGGTCAGCGAATTACTCTCGGCGGCAATGGGTAGGTATGTATTGAGCAAGGCATCTCCTTCCCATAGATAAAAACGTACACTGGGAATCGAATCTTTTTCACAAATC
Organism: uncultured Sphingobacteriales bacterium; assembly: GCA_963520985.1. GTDB lineage: Bacteria > Bacteroidota > Bacteroidia > Cytophagales > 172606-1 > Xanthocytophaga. The sequence continues at coordinate 293,846 of CAUQTA010000004.1, read as the reverse complement.
TGGGCAGCACCTGTGAGGTCGTGGTATGTACCCGGATTTTTTGGGATCTTGGAAAAGAATACTTGGGTTCGCTGCGTACCACTATTATCAAATTCGGTGATCTGGACATTGCATGTATTGGCATAGCACCATTGTTCGCTGGGAGAGTAGTGGTACAACCCACTCACCCGGGGCACGAAAAAGGCGATGCCATTTCGCGTCCCACTTACCTGTCCCCAATAATAATCGGAATACGAACCTGGAGGGCTCGGCACATAAGTATCCTTATGGCAAGCCAGTAAACCCACGCTCAATACCAATAGTTGGGTCAGCAACAAGATGCGTTTGTGTTTCAACATATTCCACTTTCGTTAAAGATGGTTTAGTCATGTGAAGAATGGAGTTTACTCAAAACCAACTATTTCTGTATTGCTGTTTCTTTCTGTGCAAGCAAAAAAGGGCATTTTCTTTGAAATCGAAGATTAGCTACGCCGAACTTGCGTTTGGTTTGGCCAAACTTGCGTTTTAGCGAAGCGAATTTTAGCCGCCCCTCGCTAAGCAAAGAGGCCAACCTACAGGCTCGTGCTGCGCACTCCGCCTTAAAGAGTATAACACGCAACTTGGATCAAATAGTTTTCTGATAAACCGAATTACCAGAAACGATTTCTGTCATTGGATACACCTTACTGAATAATAGTACTCTTGTGGGGCGGTTGTCCGAAAGGATGTATTCGAGTTGTCGGTAAAGGATCTTGCCCGTCCTTTCTGATTGGATTCTTCGGTGAATGTCCAGTAAAACCCGGTTGTACGAAATTCGGAAAACTGATTGGTTTGCAGCTCATAATATCCTCCCGGAACGATAGACAACCCTGAATCATTGGTGACCTGATTCATGAGTACTTTGTCTATCCCCGGATAGCCGCTCCATAAATCGTAGTCCGGCATTTTGACCCGCTGCCCTACGATAATGCCTCTGCCACCGGTCAAATCCGCAGCCGCCTCTTGTAAACCAAGCGTAATTTCGAGTTGTTTCCAATCCTGATCCGTTGGCAAACGCCACCCGGAAGGGCAAGCCTGGCAGGCGGTAACCCAATTGTACAAACGGCCAACTCCGGGAATCTGCGAACTGCCGGGCTGGACAACCGATCCTATTTGCGTAGCGAAATTGAGATTGGCTGCCATCCAGGTTTGTGTGCCGATCACTACTGTCGGATAGTGCTGTCCATCACGCGTATCTTTCAGATAAACAACCTCTTTGGTTGTGAATTGCTGCGGTTGCCCATAACTAATGCCTGCATCCGAACGTGCAAACGTGCGAATGTAATAAGTCGTATTCGGCGTAAGGAAAGCCAACGGAATTTGAAAATCTCCTGTACCTGTCTGGGAATCACTGTTTTTCCTATTGTCATTGATCGTAGGGGCTGTGTTGGTAACAGACCAGCAAACTCCTTTTTCCACAATTCCCCATCTGCCTTCGTCTGATACTGTCCCAACCACTATGGCCGATGAATGGGTAACGTACCGGACCATGGTAGTGCCAACTACGGGAATCTGTTCTTCTTTTTTGCAGCTGGCAACAAAAAGCACAGTTAAAAAGAAGGAGATCACCATTACTGCTGCACTTCTTAAATTTTTCATGTTAGTATCCATACGTTAGAGGCTGTCTAAAAAAGAGTTAATTGTATTTATCGGATTCGGATTCGAAGACACAAGAGTGTGTTTTCACCAGGCTGGAAGGGTTTTTGGGTTTTGAAAAGATACTATTTTTCACTTCTCAAATATTACAAATGGCACTTTTTAGACAATCTTTCAGACTTACATTTAAAGTCGCCCTTAACCCAAATAGAGTAAGGGCGGCACTCACTCCTGATCTTTGACATGTACACAAGTAAGCCAAATTCCTCTTCCGCTTCTTTACAGATTGTATGGCCCACTTGTTCTCAATCCGAAAATAGTATCTTCCAAACTTCAAAAACCCTCGCCAAAGAAAAAAAGCTGACGCACCTGTTACAGACTGGGGCCGCATTCCGGACAGCAAGAAGCCGATAGTTTGCAACTTGAATGATACAACCTTCCGGTATATATCTACTAATTAAGCCGTTGCAAAGCTCAATACATTTAACACATTATTTTCAAAAGAAAATCAGATTCTATATACACTTACAAACAACACAATCAAAATAAAAACCACTACATTCGCAACCCAAATATTTAAAAAGCACCTAAAACATAGAATATTTTCATACATGGAAACGTGTTCTTTTATTTTTGATAAGTTAAATTTTCATCAATCCATTCTTCGAGTGAAGAGAACACTCATTTTGTCGCTGTCATCGCTGTGGTTAGTTTCCGTTCTTTCCCTGAAAGCACAGCAGCACCTTTACACCCCACGCCAGGATTCGACCTCTGTTGAGCGGGTGATTTCCTCCCTGTCCGTCCAGTTCCTGGGTGCAGCAGTGCAGCAGGAACGACGAATCGCCACCTATACAACGGTAATCTACGGATTGGGCATCTTCGGATCGAAAATCAGTGCGAACCCGCCCAATTTCCAGACGCGTTTCATCGCAAGCAAAGACATTCCCTAAACCGGTTCTGCCACAATAACCACCGTGACCCGTATGCTTTCACGGAGCTAAGGCAATATTTCAGCCTGGCCCGACGGGTACGCAAGGAACGCAATACGAGATACAACTCGGCAAACTACGTTTCTTTTTTTGCAGAACTACCGCTTGCAACCGGTGAGCTGAAAAACAGTCCGGATGCGGGCCTGGCTTACCCCGTCGGACTGAAAGCGGGACTTCGCCGGTGCCTGACCAATTTCCTATACCTGGATCTGGGAGCAGGATTCGTCTATAAGATCAATTCGACTACCCGTGAGATCAGGACGGTTCTCGTTCCCCGTTTTGACGTGTTTCGGTTTCGCGGCAAGCTGCCGATGAATTTCTGGACAGGGACTTAAACGAAGTACTGATTCAGAACAAGCAGGCTTCCTTTTGCATCCATGTCAAATGCAAATTCCTTTGTCGCTTTCCGGTTCTTCACAGATCGTATTTTCCGGCCATTCTCACCCCCGAAAATAGTATCTTCCAAACCTTCAAAACCTGCCGTTTTTTTGGTATCTTTGCGGTTTATTCACCATATAGATATCCTTTTTCCTTTTATATGTTAACAGTTGGAAATCTTTCTCTTCGGTTTGGCAAACGAATATTATACGAAGACGTAAACCTGAAATTTACCCCCGGCAACTGCTATGGCGTCATTGGTGCCAACGGAGCCGGCAAATCTACCTTCCTGAAAATCATTTCGGGCGAAGTGGACCCGACTACCGGCTCGGTGAGCATTACACCCGGCGAACGGATGTCGGTATTGAAACAGAACCACTTTGAATTTGACGAATACCCTGTGTTGCAAACAGTGATCATGGGCAACCGCAAGCTGTATGACATCATGCAGGAAAAAGACGCCATTTACATGAAACCCGATTTTTCGGATGCCGACGGTGAAAAAGCGGCCGAACTGGAAGGCAAATTTGCCGAGATGAACGGATGGGAAGCGGAAAGCGATGCGGCTACGCTGCTCAGCAACCTGGGCATCAATGAGAACCTGCACGAAAAGCTAATGAGCGAATTGTCGGGCAATGAGAAAGTGCGTGTGTTGCTGGCGCAGGCCTTGTTTGGCAACCCTGACATTCTGCTGCTCGACGAACCGACCAACGACCTGGATGTGGAAACCATCATGTGGCTCGAAGATTTCCTGGCCGATTTCAAAAATACAGTATTGGTGGTATCGCACGACCGTCACTTTCTGGATACGGTTTGCACGCATGTGGTCGATATTGACTTTGGCAAGATTCAGCTGTTTACCGGCAACTATACGTTCTGGTACGAATCGAGCCAGCTGGCCGCACGCCAACGGTCTGACCAAAACAAGAAAGTTGAAGAAAAACGACAGGAGTTACAGGAATTCATCCGTCGGTTTTCGGCCAACGTGGCCAAATCGCGTCAGGCGACTAGCCGTAAAAAACTGCTCGAAAAATTGAACGTGGAAGACATTCAGCCTTCCACCCGTAAATATCCGGCCATTTTGTTCAAGCAGGAACGCGAAGTGGGCGACCAGCTACTGAGTGTGGAGAACCTGGCGTATTCGCAGGAAGGCACACCTTTGTTTTCCAATGTCAGTTTCCGTCTCAACAAAGGCGACAAAGTGGCTCTGCTGGCCAAAGACGGCATTACCGTCAGTGCGTTCTTCAAGATTCTGATGGACGAGATCAAACCCGATGCCGGTGAATTCAAGTGGGGCGTAACGATCAACAAATCGTATTTACCCAACGACAATTCCGACTATTTTAACGTAGACCTTAACCTGGTAGACTGGCTGCGACAGTATTCGGTAGAAAAAGACGAAACCTTTATCCGAGGATTCCTGGGACGGATGCTCTTTACCGGCGAGGAAACGCTGAAAAAATGTACCGTGCTGTCGGGTGGAGAAAAGGTGCGTTGCATGATTTCGCGCATGATGCTCCAAAACCCCAATTTCCTGTTGTTGGATGAGCCTACCAACCACCTCGACCTGGAATCAATTACGGCATTCAACAACGGTCTGAAAGATTTCAAAGGCGGCATTATACTGGCTTCGCATGACCACGAGTTTTTGCAAACGGTTGCCAACCGCATCATCGAACTCACCCCTTCGGGTATCATTGACAAGTCAATGACGTTTGACGAATACATTCTCAGTCCGGAAATCAAAGCAATGCGTGAAGAAATGCACCAAATGGCCTAATAGCTCTTTTTGATTTTTTGTTACAAAAGGTTGCCCATCAGGAGCAACCTTTTGCATTTATACCTAGCGGAAATAGTATCTGTGAAAAAGTAAAAACTGGCATTTTGCAAAACAGAAACGAATATGATTCCAGAAAACATGTTTCATCGGTTTCCCGAACAAGCCTTAAAAAACAATCCGAAAAATTCCATTCATTTCGGCCAGATTCCCTATGCGCTGTTTTCACTGGAAGAATCAGAAGGCAACAAAACCGTTTTTCTCACTGAGCATACCATTTTGTTTGTCATCAATGGTCAGAAGCGAATTCACCTGGATAACGAAATCCTCCACATCGATGGCAACCAGATACTTTTCCTGAAAAGAGGCATTTATACCATGTCTGAATACATTCCGGAAGGCGAAATCTTTGAAGCACTGCTCCTTTTCGTTCCGGATTCGTTTCTGAAAAAGCTTCTCTTTAACCATTCTCAACCCATCGCCCCTATTCCCCAAAGCACCTATTCGCTATTTACAGCTTCCGATTTGCTGCACAGTTTCAAACGCCAATACAAACACTATTTCGGTCAGAAACTAAGCAATCTCCAATTCATTCTAGAAGTCAAACTGCAAGAGCTGTTTCTATTATTAACCGGTTCGTCAGATGGCCCCAAACTGATGCAATTCATTCAATCAATTGTAAGACAGCCGCTGGACATTGAGTTTGTGGTACGGGAACACCTTTTCCAACCTATCCCCATCGTTGACTTGGCCAAACTTTCGGGTAGAAGCCTGGCGGCTTTCAAACGCGATTTCGAAGAACGGTTTGGCACCTCGCCCAAGCAATGGATTCACCGGCAACGTTTGCAGCAGGCTCAGCTTTTATTGGCCAATACCTCACACAACGTAACGGAGATTGCCTACCAGTGTGGGTATGAAAGCCTCTCCCACTTTATCAGGCTTTACAAAAGGGAGTTTGGAGCGACGCCTTCCGCCAACAAAAAAGCAATGATTTGAGCTTTTCAGGCTACTTTGCGACAGGCTGATTCTCATACTTTTGTTTGAAAAAAGCAATGAGATCAATCGCAAAACAAATTCTGACAGTGGCAGTCGCGATGACTGCCTTGCCCCTTTTCGCCCAGTCGCCGGTATTGATCAAGGGCATGAGCCATCCCGAAAGCATCATTTCTGACGGGAGTTTTCTGTATGTAACGAATATTGGCAAACAACTGCATCCTATGGAGAAAGATGGCGATGGCAGCATCTGGAAACTTTCCTTAGGTGGCGAAATCATTGAAAAAAGGTTTTCAAAAGCATTACTCAATGCTCCCAAAGGAACCGCCATTGTAAATGAAACTCTCTACGTCGCTGACATAGACCGTATTGTAGGTATTGACTTGACAACCGGAAAAACCGTTTCGGTTATTGATTTTTCACCGGTTGGAGCCCAACTTGTCAACGACATTGCCGTGAAAAACGATTCGGTCTTATTTGTCTCCGCTACGGATTTGAATAAGATATTCCAGGTGACGCTAGGCACTCACCCTCGAATTTCGCCACTGGACATACCGGCCATCAAAGGGGCAAACGGGCTTTGGTACGATTCGAAAAACCAGCGGCTATACACCGTAGGACTGGGCCGTTTTGATGCGGCTAGCGGCGAAGGCGAGGTAGGGTACGTCGAATGGAAAAATCATGAACTCCAATATACTCGACTTGGCAATAGCACAGGTTTTTTCGACGGAATCGCCCAGTTGGATGCGGATTTCATAGTGGTAAGCGACTGGGTACATTTGTCTAAACCGGTGGGTAAACTATACAAAATCAATATTCATTCGGGTAAGTCAATCCCTGTTGCGAGTGGACTGGGCGGTCCCGCTGATTTTCATTATGATGCCACAAACCGAAAACTGCTCATACCTGCCACCTTACAAGGAACTATGATGAAAGTAACATTATCAACAGAATAGTATCGGGCCCAGAACTAAAACCCCGGTAGTTTTCACTCTTTCCGATTTCCAATCAGGCAGTTCCTTTTGGAAGAGAAGTGTCGCGAAACACCTTTTTTTTGCCGCTTTCACCCCCGCTCCGAGTCGTAGAATCCTTGTAACTTTAGGTATGTGTTATTCACTTTAATCAGTTGCAACTATGACGGAAACAGTGGAAAGGAGTCAAAAGCTCCAGGATTTAGAAAAACTGGTAGGAACCTGGGAGTTGAGCGGCGATACATCGGGTACGGTTACGTATCAATGGCTGGACGGAGGTTACTTTCTGATACAGAAAGTAACTATGAGCCTGTTTGGAAGAGCAGTCAACGTAACGGAAATCATCGGGCATTTGCGGCTTTTTGGCGAAAGTCCAAGTCTAGACATCCATTCAAGGGCCTTTGACGCTAACGGGAACACGTTTGATTACGTTTATGAACTGGATCAGGATACCTTGTTTATATGGGGCGGCCAAAAAGGCTCACCCGCTTATTTCAAGGGTATATTTAGCCCGGATGGTAACCAATGCGTGGGTGGCTGGACCTATCCAGGAGGAGGCTACCTGTCAACAATGACGCGTATAAGCTAATTTCTTTTTCTTTCTGAAATAGTAGGTTTTGAACTCGCAAAACCTACTATTTCATTCCTAATAAATAATTGCACTTCCAGTTCGCTGTGATTTGCCTTAAACATTTCTCCTCAATGACCACCTGTATTTTGCCACCTGTTTTTTACCTATATTGGCATTCATACAAGAAAATCCATATCCTGCTTGTTGCAATTTGTTCTATACCGTTATCCGTTCATGAAAACATTTCGGTTGATTCTTGGCTTGTTCTTTCAGGTACTGGTTTTGCACAGCCAATGTCCGGAAGGGCTGATTGCAGATGAGCAGAATCTGATTCGGAATGGCGATTTCGAAGCCGATACGCTCTCATTCCAAACCGACTACATTTACCACAATCAGGCGGATGCCGGAAGATACCGAATAGTTGAGGATGCGAAAGAATTTTGGAGCCATTTTCTTGGAAAAGGCAACGGGCGTTTTCTGGCTGTGGACGGCTCCGCGGGAATGAACAAACGCGTGTGGCAGCAGCAGATCGATGTACAACCCAATACAACGTATTTCTTTTCGGCCTGGGCCGTAAATCTATATACGATACCAGCAGTATTGCAATTTTCCATTAATGGTCAGCTGCTTGACAAACCCTTCCATACATCGGATCAAAGAGAACGATGGGAACAATTCTTTGTAAACTGGTATTCCGCTGACCAGACAAAAGCGACTATTACCATCGTGAGTCAGAACCCCGGAATGCATGGCAATGACTTTGGATTGGACAGGATAAAGTTTTATCCCTGCATAGCAACCAGTTTGCCAAAGAAGTTGGAAAAAACGGAAATAGGTACTGTAATCGTGTTAAGAAATGTACTGTTTGAAACAGCCAGTGCAAAAATCCTTCCGGCATCTTCTACTGAACTCAACCAGTTGGTCAGTTATCTTCAACAAAACCCGTCTGTAGAAATAGAGATAGCTGGCCATACCGATAGTATAGGTACTGATAGGTATAATCTCACTTTATCCCAAAACAGAGCCAATGCCATTGGAAAGTACCTCACAGAGCAAGCCATCAAACCAGATCGGTTACTCATGAAAGGGTATGGCAAACTTTTCCCGATAGATACGAATGAAACAGTGGAGGGCCGTCAGAAAAACAGAAGGGTTGAGTTTAAAATAACCAGAAAGTAGGAGTTGGTGGCAAAACAATAGCTAACCACGAGAAAAAACGACAGTTTCGTTTTACTGCCCTTCCATTTTGTCTATATTGGCATGGAGCCACATTTATTCTATTTCGTTACATCTCATGCCCAGGTACTACGCATTTTATTTGCTGGTTTTGCTGTATAGCCAATGTCTGCTGGCACAATCTGCTCAACTCCTCAAAATCCAGAAACAGCGCAGCCAGAATACGCCAGCCCTCCTTCAGGAATTTGTACAATTTCTCTCCATTCCTAACCTAGCCGCTGATCCGTCAGGACTGCAACAAACTGCCACCTTTATTCAGGAGATGATGACCAGGCGAGGCATTCAGAATGTTCAGCTGCTCAATGCGACCACGACAGGGGTGCCGCCAGCGGTATACGGTGAAGTGCGGGTTCCGGGAGCCAAACAGACGTTGATCTTTTACGCTCATTATGACGGGCAACCGGTCAATTCGGCGCAATGGGCCAAAGAACTGAGTCCGTTTCAGCCTGCGTTGTTTACCGATGCACTGGATAAAGGAGGAACAAAGATCGATTTTCCGGCCAATGGGGCTTATGAAGAGAACTGGCGTGTGTATGCCCGCAGCGCCTCGGACGACAAAGCGGGAGTGGCGGCAATTCTGAATGCCTACGATGCCATCAAAAAAAGTGGCCTGAAGCCCGGTTGCAACCTGAAATTTTTCTTTGAAGGCGAAGAAGAAGCGGGTTCACCACATTTACACGAAATACTGGAAAAACACAAATCCTTGCTGCAATCGGACCTCTGGATTATTTGTGATGGACCAGTGCATCAGTCGGGTAAAAAGCAGATTGTGTTTGGTGTACGTGGTGACACGAATATTGACATTACAGTATATGCCTCCAAACGTCCGTTGCACAGTGGGCATTACGGCAACTGGGCACCCAACCCGGCAATGATGCTAGCCGAGCTACTCGCCTCAATGAAAGACGAAAATGGCAAAGTAGCGATCAAAGGCTTTTACGACGATGTTACGCCGCTCAGTGCATCGGAGAAAAAAGCACTAAGTGAAGTACCGTCTGTTGATGCACAGATGAAAAGAGAACTGGGCCTGTCGGCAGAAGAAATGCCGGGCACTTCGTTAGGTGAAGCCATTAACCTGCCCTCCCTGAATATCAATGGAATGCAAAGTGGAAATGTGGGCAAAATGGCATCCAATCAGATTCCTACATACGCCACAGCCGTGCTGGATTTGCGGCTGGTGCTGGGCAACGATTGGCGGCGGCAACAGCAAAAAGTACTGGATCACATCCAATCGCAGGGCTATTACGTCATTGACCATGAGCCCTCCGAGGCAGAACGGAGCCAGCATGCCAAAATCGCCAAGGTGATTCCGGGCAAGGACGGCTACAATGCACAACGCACTTCCATGGACTTGCCCATTGCCCAGAAAGTGATTGCAGCGGTAAAATCGACCACCGCAGACGACGTGGTGCTGCAGCCCACCACCGGAGGAAGCCTGCCTTTGTTTTTGTTTGAGAAACACCTGAATGCCAAAACCATTACCGTTCCCATCGCCAATCACGACAACAACCAACATGCTGAGAATGAAAACATTCGCTTGGGAAATTTGCTTACAGGCATCGAAACCATGGCTTCACTGATGCTGATTAAGTAAAAGCGCTTCCTGTAAAATAGTATCTTTCAAACAAGCAAAACCCATCCTTGTCCAAAACAATTCTTCGCATGAAATCACTATTTTTTCTGGCTTTTCTGATTAGTCATCTCTGCTATTCCCAAATCAAAGAAACCGATCCGTTTGAGGCACAGTATAATCAATTGCTGGAGTTGCTAACTCAGGAGAATTGGACAAAGTCAGAGCAACTGACTAAAAAACTTATGGCATATGCAGAGCCTGTTGATTCCTTGGACACTGAAAAAAAGGTGTTACGGTATATGTATATTTATTCCACAGCAGGATTGCTGAGTGAAAGAAAGATTTCCAAAGAACAAGCCCTGGCAAATGTAAAATTCCTAAAATCCAAAGAAATGATTATGCCGGCCCATCCGTTTAATAGCAATTGCCACGTGAACTGCACTCATTTACAGGAAGACGATAAAAACACTTTTTTTACAGGCGTGAACAATGCCAAAGGAACTCAGATTTTCACCTTTGAATACGTAAAAATAAAAAACGGAATCAAGGAATCGGCTGCCGACCTGGAAGGAAAATTAATTACCCTCACAGGCGAACTTAAAGAAACAGCAGTAGAAGGTAATTTATTTCCCAGATTCAAATTGCACTTTGTGAATGGGCGGTACTCGGTGTCTGACTAGCTGAAAAGCCTATTTCCTCTTGATTTTGGTCACCAAAGTTTGGTTCAGCGAAGTCAGAGACTTCGCTGGAGTATGTTGGTAGTCTCTGACTACCAACATAGCACGTGGTAGCCAAGTCCGGAACCAGGCACGCCAAACAAGCTTTTGACGCACTGGCAACAAACCTATCTCATCTCCGTTGCGGCCAAGCGACTGTGTACCTTACTCACAATCAGATCAATGTCCTGCTCTTTCATGCACTTGAAATGGCCCAGCGGACACTTCCGGTTGCCATATTTGCTGCACGGCTGGCACTTAAGGCCGGGCACCAGTATGTTTTCATAAATCGGTTGGGAACCGGTATTGACAAAGGCACTGCCGTAATAAGGCTCGACGTCCAGCTTGGGCGAAGTGCTGCCCCAGATGGCGAGGGTGGGCTTGCCAAACGCACTGGCCACGTATTGCAGGCCGGTGTCGTGTGAGATCACCAGCCACGACTTTCGTACCAGGTCGGCCGACTGATTCAGGTTGAATTTTCCGCAGGCATTGAATACCCGTTGCGAGTCCACGGAAGCGATTTCCTCTCCTTCGGTTGCTTCTTCTTTTCCGCCCAGCAATACCAGCGGGTAGTTCAGTTTGCTGCACAACTCTTTGAGTTTGTACACGGGAAGCTTTTTGGTCTGATACGAAGCTCCGATTACAACTGCCACATAACCATTCCGGTGCATTTCGGGCAAAGTTTCTGAAGCCACTTCGTCTTTGGCCGGAACAAAATAATCGAGTCCCAGTCCGTCGTCTTCGGCACCTACTTTACGTACGACATCCAGGCTGCGCTGGGTAATGTGCCGACCAGGCATGAAGTTGATCCGAAACGTGGTGAGCAAAAACTTCTGAATATTCAGCTTATCAATGGTGTACGCCTTGGCCGACAAGGCTCGTTTGAGGCGAAGCGAACGTCCATTGTTCTGTAAATCTATAACGTAATCAAAGCCTTCCTTTTTCAGGTGTGAACGCAACTCTTCCAGATTGCGGTCATAGTAGTGAAAGCGGTCAATGTACGGATTGGCTTCGGTGACGGCTTTGAATGATTGCTTGGTAAGGAAATGAATCTTGGCTTGGGGGTATTTTTTACGCAGGCACCGAATGGCTGGCGAGGCCAGCACAATGTCTCCGATAGCCGAAAAACGAATGACCAGAATTTTCATAACAGATGCAATGAGATTGCTGCAAAGATAGGCATCTATCAAACCTTTGAAAGCAATTCGGCTACTTTGCGCCTGAAAAATAGTGTCTCTGCCAAAGGCGAAACCTCCCCCTGTCTTCACCAACGGATTCGATTCAGAATTAATTTACAGCTTTACTTTGCATAACAAAGTACTTTCGTATATTTACATTTTCAAATCCTTTCCACTAATAAGTAAATCTCAATCCGAATCAAGCCAGGTTACGACTATGAACATTTCTTTTATCAAACAGCCCATTCATTTCTTATTGCTGATATCGGGCATTTGCTGCCTTATGCTGGTACGCCGCCTGGTGGCTGCGGGCAATCTGCAATACAGTTTTCTGGCCTGGAATCTCTTTCTTGCCTGGGTTCCCTTACTCATTATGCTGGCCTTGCAGAATTACCAGCCCACTTTTGTAAACAAAAGCCTGTTTGTAGGAACGGGCCTTTTGTTCTGGCTTCTGTTTTTGCCAAATGCACCTTACCTCATTACCGACCTGATGCACCTGCGTTACCGGTTGGGTGTGCCGCTCTGGTACGATTCGCTCATGGTCTTTTCGTTTGCCATGGTGGGCATGTACACCGGCATGTATTCGTTGCTGCTGGCCCACCGCATTATCAACGAGCTGTTTTCACCTACATGGGGCTGGACGTTTATGATCGGTTCGCTGGGCCTGACGGGCTTTGGGGTGTATCTGGGGCGTTTCAGTCGCTGGAACAGTTGGGATTTGTTTGTACGTCCGCATCATTTAGTAATGGATATCGTCCGGCAGGTATTTAATCCGCAGGCCATTAAACTATCGGTTGCTTTTGCGCTGGTTATGATTCTGTTTTACTTCGTTTTTCTGAGTTTCATACAGCTTGCCAAACATGAATCTGCTTCTTAGTGCGTTTCGCAGCCTCAAAAAAACCTTTCGTAGTTTTGTGTTTGCCTTTCGGGGCATCCGGTTAGTCATTCGCTACGAAAACAATACACGCATTCATTTATTAGCTGCAGCTTCAGCCATTGTGGCAGGCATAGCCCTGGAGCTTTCCTACATTGAGTGGGCCATCATCATCACGCAGATTGCCCTGGTATGGGCAGCGGAAGCGTTTAACAGTGCCATCGAAAAAATTGTCGATTTCGTGTCGCCGGAATTCAACCCCAAAGCAGGGGCAATCAAAGACATTGCCGCCGGAGCCGTACTTTTTATTGCGATAGGCGCAGCCCTGGTGGGCATTATTATTTTTGGCCGGAAAATGCTGATGTTAATCCCCTTTTAGTTTCCTATTCCTTGTTGCTCACTGATTTTCATGCTACAGTTCTGTTACTTTTTCGTGAAGGAATCGTAACAGAACTGTATTCACAAGAAACATACAAAACAACTAATACACTGTAATTCAACAATATAATCAATCAAAACAGAATCGCTATAAATAGCTCTCTTCGCCAAATTGTAAAATTGACTTAAAAATCAATTCATATTTGGCACCTACTTTCGTGGTCATACAATTGTCCATCTTCCATAACCATTTGACAACATGACCATGAAACACAACTCCAGATTGTTGGGGCTAGCCTTGCTTGGTGCATTATCATTGACTAGCTGCGATCTCATCGATGAATTCGTTAAGGGTGATTCCAAATCTCCTTCCAAACGAATCAAAATAAAAGACTATTCTGTCAATCCGTCTTTAGTAAAAAGCCTGCCCGGTTTTTCAAGCGTTAAGATCAATACGCTTATCAGTTCGGACGATCAACTTGCCAATAGCCCCGATTTTGTATTTGGCGGCCAGCCAGACGGAGCGGGCATGCTTAAAAACCCAGAAGGCAAAGGCTTCATCATGATCAACAACCATGAGATACTACGTTCTGTATCGCGTGTGTACCTGGACGAAAGCTTCAAACCTGTTGAAGGCGAATACATTGTAAATGGCGACGGAGGCGTATGGCGACTGTGCTCAGCCAGTTTGGCAACGCCTAAAGAACACGGCTTTGGTCCGTTGTTTCTGACTGCTGGCGAAAGCGGTGCCGAGTCAATGGTGCACGCCATTAATCCCTTGGGTATGGCCGAACCCAGCAATGCCAACCGTGTGAAAAGTGCGTTGGGCAAAGCCAGCATGGAAAATGCCGTTCCACTGCCCAAAGATGCCTTCCCTGGCAAAACGGTAATCGTGATTGGCGAAGATGACAGCAACGGACAAGTACTGTTGTATGTTTCCAAAGGTGTAGGTGATCTGGATAACGGCCAGTTGTATTTTCTGCGCCGCACCAACCTTGATCCGGTTGAAACGAACATGGCGCCAGGCCAGTCGTATGATGTGGAATTTGTACCGGTATACAGCACGCCCGACAGCGTGAAAAGCGCCACCGGAGCGGCCATTGCCACGCAGTCAGTAGTGAAAAAAGCCATTCAGTTTGCCCGTGTCGAAGACCTCGACTACCGCAAAGGCGGTGGCATGGCCAGCCGCGAAATCTACTTTACGGCTACCGGTGTGAGCCAGGCCGACAAAGTGACTCCCGTAGAAGGCAAAACCATGTGGGGCAGAGTGTACAAACTGAACCTGGACAACAAAGACCCGCTGAAAGGCAAACTGGAAGTCATTGCGGATGGCTCTACGGACCCTGGCAATAGCATTGTCAACCCGGATAACCTGTGCGTTACCAACAACTTTGTATACATTCAGGAAGACGGTGACTCGTTTTACAAAGAAACCAAACACGACGGCCGGGTGTGGCAGTACAACATGGGTGCCCGCACCCTCCGCCCGATGATCGAAATGAATCACCGCCGCGAAGATGCCGTCTTCAATGCCAAATACAATCCGCTCAACTCGCAATTGCTGAGTTCGTGGGAATACGGTGCCATGTATGACATTTCGGATCTGATCGGCATTCCCAATACGTTTATCCTTAACCTTCACCCCCATACCTGGAGAGACCTGAAATATGACAACGCCGATGGCAGTTCGTCTACGCAGAGTGGTAACATCAACAATAGTTATACAGAAGGCGGCCAGGTGGTGATCCTGAGTGGCGTCCCAAAATAGTATCTTTCCTTCAGTCAAAACCCTTGCTTGTAACAGGCAAGGGTTTTGCTATTCGCTCCTAACCAATCCACCTAATTCAGAAAACTTACCCTCATGAAGCAGAACCTGTACGTACTTCTGGGCATACTGTTGGTGATGTGCATACAAAGCTGTTCACATCCGGAAAATACACCGACCCAGTCGATTCACCAGCTGGTAAAGCAGGACATCGACTCCCTCAACTGGTTAATTGAGCAACGGTTGCTGCCATTGGCTCAGCAAAGCCAGTCGCGGTACTCGCTGCAAGAAGCTTTTCTGGATGGACGGAGACAATACAAGAAAATAGAACATTTTGCTGAATATTTTATGCCCGCCACTACCCGTCTGGTTAATGGCCCGCCACTGGAAGAAATGGAAGTAGAAGAAAACAAAATATTTGAACCGGGTGGCTTTCAGGTAATTGAAGAACATCTGTTTCCGGAATTTGATACTACGCAACGTCGTCAGTTGATACGGGAGGTAATGAAACTGCGCCGCGAAGTCAAACGCCTGGCCATGCTCTGGGACGAAACCATCCTCACCGACTCGCATGTGTGCGATGCCATTCGTTTGCAGGCGTTCCGGATTATAACCCTGGGCATCAGCGGATTTGACGCACCAGTCTCCAAAAATACCATGGAAGAATCCGCCATTTCGTTGGCCACCGTCCAGCAACAGCTAAAATACTATCCTCCCACAAGCCAAAACCCCTCCTACCGTCAGCTTCAGTCGTTACTTACCCAAGCCATTGCTTACCTGAATCAGCACCGCAACTTCGATTCTTTTGACCGGATGCATTTCATTACCACACTCGTCAATCCGCTCACAACCCAGCTGTGGAACTGGCAAACCGAGCAGCAGATTCCGTTTGTGTCAGACATCCGTCCGCTGCGCCCCGATGTTAAAACCTTGTTTGATGAGCAGGCTTTTGATCCTGATTTTTATACTAATTTTCCGACGGAGCACACGACACCCGAAAAAGTTGGATTGGGACAACGCCTCTTTTTTGACCCTATCCTGTCAGACAACAACCAACGGTCCTGTGCCTCGTGTCACCAACCCGACAAAGCCTTTACCGACGGGTTGCCCAAAAGCGAAAACATCCACCGCACCGGGTTTGTCAAACGCAACACCCCTACCCTGATCAATGCCGCCCTGCAGCGCGGCCAGTTTTATGATTTCCGCACGGCAACCCTGGAAAGCCAGACGCAGGATGTGATCGAAAGCCGCGACGAAATGCATAGCACCATGCAGGAGGCCTGCCAGAAATTACAGAAAAACGCCCGATACCTGGCGATGTTCAAGCAAGCCTTTCCGCAGATGAAAGACAGCATCCAGCCCACTCACATCAAAAATGCCCTGGGTAGTTACGAAAGAAGCCTGGTGGCGTTTCGGTCCCGGTTTGATCAGTACGTACGAGGCGACAGAACGCAGATGAACGCCCAGGAAATCAAGGGTTTTAACTTGTTCATGGGCAAAGCCAAGTGCGGAGCCTGTCATTTTATGCCGCTCTTTAACGGCACCGTGCCGCCTCACTTTATTAAAACCGAATCGGAGGTGATTGGCGTGCCCCTTGCCAGCAACAGCAAACAGATCGATCCGGACATGGGTCGGTATGCCATCAATCCGCTGGAGCCGTGGAAATACGCATTTAAAACAACCACCGTGCGTAACAGCTCGCTTACGGCACCGTATATGCACAATGGCATTTACCAAACCCTGGATGAAGTGGTTGACTTTTACAACAAAGGTGGGGGTGTTGGGCTGGGCATGAATCTAGCGAACCAGACATTGCCTTTTGACCAACTGCACCTGAACGACTCAGAAAAAAAAGCACTGGTTGCCTTTATGCAAACACTGACTGATGTGCCCGCCTCGCCCAGCCCATCACTGGCCCTGAAGAGCCCTTCTGGCAGCTACTGAAAAGAAAAACCCCGGCTGCGTTTGCAGCCGGGGTTTTTCATATATACATTTCCGTGTGTTATTTTACGCTTTCTTCCATGGCAGCATTCAGCTTTTGGGCCAGAACCGCCTTAGGAGCTACCCCTACTTGTTTGTCAACAACTTGTCCGTTCTTAAAAATCAGCAACGTAGGGATGTTGCGAATGCCAAAACGGCTAGGAATCTGCGAATTGGTTTGTACGTCTAATTTGCCAATGACCGCTTTTCCTTCAAAATCGCCCGCCAACTCTTCTACTGCAGGAGCAATCATTTTACAAGGCCCGCACCAGTCAGCCCAAAAGTCAACTAATACAGGTTGGTCACCTGCTATGATTTGATCAAAATTAGAGTCGTTAATTTCAATGGCTTTTCCCATGATGAGTAAAAATTAATAGATGTAAGAATAACTTGTTTCTTTGTTTGTAACGCCTGCTGTACAGGCAGTACTCTAATATAATGTTTTTTCTGTATAGAAAGTTCCCGAAAGGCTACAGAAGCAAACCTCTCCAAAAACACACTTCACAACCAACTGATAGACAAATCATTACTTCGACTCATTTTGTTCAATCGGGTGGTTTTGGCGTTTCTTTTGCTACTATTTTCGGGGATAGTTCTTACAGGCTTTTATGCGTACTGTCTATAACTTTTGTTCTATTGAACTTTGCCGATACAATGTTTAGTATTGCTGCCTATACCAACCGTTTTTATGAAAACAATACTAGGGATGCTGCTCCTGTTTTGTGCTTCAGTAGTGGCACTGGCCCAGCCAAACGAAAAATACCATTACAATCAGGTATACGATTATTCGTCCGAAGAATTAGTCCCTTATCGCTATAACTCCGACGAACTTACCAGGCTGGCTAAGAGCTACATTGGTGTTCCGTATGCCGCAGAAGGCAAAGATCCGGCAGGCTTTGATTGCTCGGGTTTTACGTTTTACATCTACAAGCAATTTGGCGTGTATTTGCCCTATTTTTCATCGCAGCAAGGCGAAATCGGCAGCACGGTGATGATGGATGAGGCCGCGCCGGGTGATTTGATTTTCTTTACCGGCTACGACCAATACAGCTCTACGGTGGGTCACGTAGGCATCGTTGTTTCTAAAAAAGGCGAAAAGCTCGCCTGGGTTCACGCCACCAACAGCAAAGGAGTGCGCATAGACAACCTGACCAATGTCTATTACAAAGCCCGCTTCCTGGGCATTCGCCGCATTGCCGAATAACACCTAACACTACACGCTACACGTTGTACCACTCTGGCATTTCGGAGTGGTATTTTTTTTTGGAAGAATCCTATTTTTTCACTTTTTTTTCTTATATTTATACTTTCCCTAGTGCGCCCAATATTTCTTCCTATACCTTTCCCTACCCATTAACTCCTTTAGCCTATGATTGTACAACAGCTTTTAGACTCCAAGGCATTCAATGCAGTGTGGTCGGTGCATTCATCCTCTACTGTTTATGATGCTCTGATCCTGATGAATGAAAAAAACATCGGCGCAGTTTTGGTAATCGATGATGACCACATGGTTGGAATTTTTTCGGAACGGGATTATGCCCGTAAGGGAATTCTGCAGGGTCGCACCTCACAGCAAACCTACATTTATGAGGTAATGACCAAGAAAGTAATTACGGTTACGCCTCAGCATAAAATTGAATCTTGTATGAAACTCATGTCTGAAGGGCATTTCAGACATTTGCCCGTGATGCAGGAAAACACCGTAGTGGGTGTCATCTCCATTAATGACATACTGGATGCCATCATCCGCGAGCAAAAAGCGCGGATCACCTCTCTTGAAAGCTACATTACCGGAAACCCCTATTGATACACTAACTCACCAGAAAGGGCGACCTCGCAGTCGCCCTTTTGTTCAGGAAAATAGTATCTTTGAAAAAGGCAAAACCGCCCGTTACCTAGCCAGACCCACCTCTATTTTGACCAGGTTTTTCAGGTTGCGTCGACCTGTCCGAAAGTCCTTGGTTGCAACCAGCATAATCTGTTCAGGCATGGCTCCGAGGGTTTGTCCCTTGTATTCTGTCACGACAAACACATGGTTTCCGATGTCGGTATTGAAAAGCTCATTCCACGAATATACGTTGGTATAGCCATCTTTGGCTTTGCACACAAAATAGTATTCGCTGAGTTCCTTGGGCGAAGGGCTTGTCAGCGTTAGCTTTTCGAGAATAGTCTTCAGAGGGACACCTTTCAATCCTTGCAGTTCTCGCTTCACTTCCCCTTTGTGATTGGTTATCACCAGATTATCCAACTTCTGTGCCGACATTTTTTTCAGGTCGGCAACAGTTACAGTCAGAGAATCCCTCACTTCGCCCATTACCGTAAATTGCATGGAAGGTTGCGTCTTTTCCTGAGCCCGCGTAGTCAGGCTGAGTGCCCCCAGCAAACAAAAGCAGAGCAATGCTTTTTGCGGTAGTTGGAGTAACCTATGTGGCAGCATAGTAAGCGGCAAGGAGGTTTTTGATTGGAAAAAGATACTATTTTGCAAACCCGTTTACACCAATTTTTGCTCAATGGCTACCCGCACCAGTTCTACTGCATTTTTTACCCCCATCCGGCGCATCATACTGGCCCGGTGATTATCCACGGTTCGCACGCTCAGGTTCAGCTTTTCGGCAATTTCGCGGCTGTTCAGGCCCTCCACGATGTATTTGAGCACAATACGCTCTTTCTTGGATGGTTTGGTTCGCTTGTCTTTGGGGTTATCGGGTTGCTTTATCTTATGCAGGTAGGCACTTACGATAATGTTGGAAACCGGCTGGCTAAAGTACTTTTCACCCTGGCTCACGGTCAGCAAAGCCTGTAGCATTTCTTCTTTGGTGGTATCTTTCAGTAAATAGCCGCTGGCTCCGGCTTCTATCGACTTCAAAATATAGTCTTCGTTGTTATGCATGGATAAAATCAGGCACTTGGTCGACAACCCCAGCAAACTCACCTCCTGGGCCACCTGAATGCCGTTCAGAATGGGCATGGCAATGTCTACCATCAGAATATCCGGAGCAAGTTCTTTCACTTTTTCAAGGGCTTCTCCCCCATTTCCGGCTTCGCCAACGATCTCAATCTCTTCAAACTCTTCTAATATAGAACGGATTCCATTCCTGACAATGGTGTGGTCATCCGCTAGCACTACTGATATTTTTTTCATTGGAACTTTGTTTGTTGATTTGGTAGGTTTTGTCGTAATAGTAAGATCGTATTTGCTATCCATTGGTTGCGGAGCTTGTTATTTCAAAGGCTGTGCCGGTATGGTAATATGAACCGTTGTGCCTTTTCCAATATCTGACTGAACCGCCACTTCCCCATTGATGAGCCGGGCCCGCTCCTGAATGTGCATAAGTCCGTGATACACATGGTCTTGCTGCTGTTTCTTTTTTGAGTCGGCATAGTTGAACCCAACTCCATCATCGACTACTTTCAAATGTAAATGTTTTCGCCTGAATGTCAACTCCACTTTAATGGTATCTGCATCGGCATATTTAATGGCATTATTCAGGCTTTCCTGGCCCATGCGGTACAAACTCACTTCTATTTCTTTGGCAAAACGTTCTTCGGAGAGATTGGTCTGAAACAAGACTTTGGCATCGGTGCTGCTGCTTACTTGCCCGGTCAGCAGACGCAAAGCCGATGTTACGCCAAAGTCATTGAGAACAGACGGCATGAGGTTAAAAGATACGTTGCGCACCTCCTGGATGGTTTGCCCGACCAGGTGTTTAATCTCGGCCAGCTTTTTTTTTCCCTTAGGCGACCATTCGGCACTGTCGGTCAGGTTTTCGATGCCCAGTTTCAGCGCAGTGAGCATCTGCCCCAGATCATCGTGAAGGTCGCGGGCCAGCCGTTTGCGTTCCTCTTCCTGCCCCTGAATCATGTACGAAATCCGGATGCGCTGGTCTTCGATTTCCCGCGCGTATTTTTCCTGAGTGGCCGCCAGCAGTTCTTCCCGGGTTTCTTCCAGCGACTGGTTCAGTGACTTTAGTTCTTCGTTCATTTCCCGGGCCTGATGCTCGGCTTCTATCAAAGCCAGGATTGTCTGCCGCAACTTGGATACGGCTGGCCTGAATACCAGCAATGCTTCTAACAACAGCACCAGAATAGTGGCAACGAGCAGCACCCATTCAATGCGACGCAGACGGGTTACTTTTTCATGGGCTTCAGCTTCATACTGTGCCACAATTTTGTCCATCATTTGCAGGAACGGACGTTCGTGCTCCAGCAATAGCTGCATTGCCGCCGTATTTCTTGCCTCTGAAAGCCGGGTAGGATGCTCGGCCTCGCTCAGGATTTGCCGGGCACTGCGCTGCATGGCCATAAAATGCGGCTCAATATCGGCAAACATGGCTTGTATGATGGCACTGTTCTTTACTAACGTATGCAAATCGGCCAGGTTTCCGCTTTTTAAGGCGTAATGGTAGCGGGTCCAGGATTGCAGCCATCTCACCAGGTCTTTGTGGTAGATGTCTCTGTTTTCAGCGGTAGACTGGCTGACCAGTATTAAAGCAGATTTGGCAATGGCCTGGCTCTGAAAACGCTGCCTGCCAGCATAATTGATAATCCAGGAATCGCTGGATTGGTCATTGAGCATTTGCTGCACCAATAGCTGCCCTATAATCGACAAAAATGCGACGGCCGTCAGTGCAATGATGTACAGACGAGTAAACTTACGATAAATTCTTTTGTCAAGTAAAGAGTGTCTCACCAATGATTAGACTAACCGCATGAAAAACGAACTGATACTCTAAACAAATAGCTGATCAAGATAAATACTACATAAATTTAACACCACTTTTCGACAAAAATACACCTATTTCCGCGAAAAGAGATTAAAAATAACAGCTTGCCTGATATAACAAAACATTATCTTGGATAAGTACTTTTCTCAGCATTCTGCGTCTAAAATAGGCGCAATTTTACTTACCCTCAAGCTAAGTACGATTATTTTTAACTTCTCAAACAAGAGCGAGGCATTTTTATGCTCTGAAACCCAATGCCTAAAGCAAAAAAAACGTAATTTTCGCCTTTCAACCAGAAGTCGCTTTTTCATGACAATCAGTCGTTTCACCAGCGTAGGCGTTTCCATCTTTCTTTTGTGTACCGGTTTTGGCTATTCTCAAAGTCAGCTTACTTACTTTTACAAGCACTTTGAAGGAACCATCAACCAGGCCTATAAGATACAGATGGATTTGAAATACATGCAAGTGCCATATTCGGAAGATTCGTCTGCGCGGTTTGAAGGCTCTTACTATTATGAAAACAAGGGCGTATTGCTTAGCCTGACGGGGCGTTACGAAAAAGATAAGATCGAACTGGAAGCGTTTTCGCCGCAAGGCTCCGAAGCTACTGAAAAATTTACCGGGCAGTTGGACGAAGAAGGAAACTTTACGGGTCAATGGCACTATCAATCCAAAACAGCTTCGTTTGAATTAAAAGAAACGTATGCCAATGGAAGCGTAGCTTTCCGTCCCATTGCCTATACGTTTACCAGAAATACCTTTCCCGACAAAAAAGTATCGCCAACGGTATCAGTCTATCAGGAATTTCTGCTGCCAATTCAATACAAGCCTGCCACCGCACTGCAATTTTTACGCGATTCGCTGGCACGGCATTGCCATCTCAAAACCCGCGTTTTCACAGAAAAAGCCATTCAGGCAGATCTCGCCCTACAGGCAAAAAAGTACATTGTGCGGGCACGGGAAGAAACCGAAACGGAAAAAGCCAACGGAAACTTTGAAGAAAAGGCGGACGCCATGTTTCAGTATAACCGCGACCAAAGCGAAAGCATACTGGTAGCCTTTAATAACCAGCACCTGGTCTCTGTCGGATTTAGTTCCTATGAATACACCGGAGGGGCTCACGGCTTGTATGGTGTAACCTACAAAGTGTATGACTTGTTAAGCAAGAAGTGCATCACTCTGAAAAGTTTGTTCAAACCCGAGACGCATACCGCTCTCAAAGCGCTGCTTATTGAGTATGCCAAGCAAACCTATGGGTTGTCTCCCGCTCAGAAACTGATTGAAGCCGGTTTTTTTGAGAACACGTTGCCTCTCACTCACAATTTTTACCTGACTCACAAGTCGATCACCTTTAATTACGTACCTTACGAAGTGGCCCCGTACGCCATGGGCATGGTGTCTGTCACGATTCCTTATGAGAAACTGAAACCGCTCCTTAAAGAAAGCTCACCCGTTCGCCGGTTTTGGAATGAATAGAGAGAGGTGCTGTCTATGCTTTAATTGAACAAGCGTTTTCAGGACAAGAAATAGTATCCTTGAAAAGGCAAAAACAGGCAGCTCCCAGTCCTGAGAATCAACTCGTTTGGATGGGCAACGGAACAAATTAAAGCATGATTTCAATTCTGATCATCCATTTAATCCCACGAATCAGGGTTCCGGTTACTACTTTTTGAAAACCTTCTCGGTCAGCTCGTTCAACGCTTCGAGTTTGGCCTGAAAATCGCCTTTGATCTGGTTCCGGATGTTTTGCAGGTTATCCAGCAATTGCTGGGTGCTGTCAGGCAGTGCTTCTTCCAGGTATTCACGGATTCGCTTGGCTAAGGTGGGTGATTTGCCGTTGGTAGAGATGGCTATTTTCAAATCGCCTTTCTTGACAATGGAACCCAGGTAAAAATCACACAAATCGGGCGTATCGGCTACGTTGGCCAGGATGCGGCGCTTTTGCGCTTCAGTTCGGATCTGTTCGCTTACGTCTCTGATTCCGGTAGCGGCTATTACCAGATCAGCGTTATCCAGGTCAGAAGGCTCATAAGCTTTTTCCACCAACCGGACGTTCGAGTAGCGTGCAGCCAGTGCGGTGGTTTCTTCTGAAAACCAGGTGGCAACAATCGTTACCTGCGTAGCCGGGCTATTGCGCAGCACTGCCGACAGCTTTTCGTGCCCCACATTGCCGCCACCTACAATCAGAAGGCGCATTTGCTCCAGTTTCAAGAAAATGGGAAACAAACGATTTCCCTCCTGCTCGTTCATAAAATAGTATCTTTAAAAAAGTCAAAACCGCTGTAGGTGTAAAGAAAAAATGTCAGGCAAACATGACCTGACACCTAAATGCATTGACAACACTGGGTTTATCCTAAGTTCAGTTTCTCTTTCAGCACATGCGCTACATACAGACGTTTGTTGCGTTCACGTGTACTGGCGCGGTACCACAAATAAGCAATGATACCGATTGCCAGGTAAGGCATTGACAATAAGAACAAGATTCCTTTGTTCAGGCCGGAGCCAATGGTCGACTGGCCACTGCTCAGGTTTGATTCGACGGAAGCCCGACACATGGCACATTGCGCCTGCACATCGGCACTTGCGGCAAAAACAAGCAGCAAGGCAATCACCAATCCGAAAACAACTGCATTCTTTTTCATACTCATTTCTGTTATTTAAAGACAAATCAGGCACCTCTTTGGGTCTGTAAAGATACGAGTTGTCTTTTAAACTATTGATAATAAGGACTAATAAGCAAATAAACGATTACACCTGTAACAGAAACATAGAGCCAAATCGGATAAGCCCACTTTACAATCTTTTTGTGGCGGTCTATCTGATTAGATAACGCATAATAGACGGCTAATAGTACAAACCGCACCACCACAATGGACAAAACGATGTGACTGATTAGCAGAAAATAGTACACAGGCCGTCTCCAACCTTCCCCGCCAAAAGGAGTTGATTCATTGGAGAGGTGATACAGCACATAGCTGACCAAAAATACCGAACCCAATACAAAGGCAAGTAGCATGACATTGCGGTGCATCCGGATGTTTTGCTGCCGGATAAAAACCAATCCGGCGACCAATAGCACGGCTGTCGCCGAATTGATAATGGCGTTGATGTACGGTAGGCTCTTTGTCCATTCACCCAGATCCACTTTGGGCACCCGCGGATTGAGCAAAACTGCCACTGCAACTGGAATGGCAATAGATAATACGGTGATCAGTTTCTGATATGACTTTTGTTGTTGATGTGTAATAACAGTCATTGTTGTAATGGAAATGTATATGAATGGTACTTGTAACTGCGCAAAAACACTATCGCGGCAATGATCAAAACCGGCTATTGAGGTTGCTGCTCGCGCAACAGAATATCGATTTCGGCCATCAGGCGGTCTACGTCTTTGCGGTTGGTGCCATCGTAGTAGCCGCGAATCTGCCCTTCGGTATCAATCAACACAAATTTATCGGTATGGACAAACTGGTCTTCCAGGTTGCTGGCTGTCGAATCCTGTTCTTTGGCGGTAACAAAATACCCGAATTTGGCTAGTTTGTAAATCTGCGCTTTGTCGCCGGTGAGTAGCTGCCATTTTTCCGACTGCACATCGTAGCGGTCGGCGTATTCCCGTAAGGCAGGCACGGTGTCATTTGCCGGATCTACTGAGAATGAAACAATCTGAACATCCGGATTGTTCAGAAAACGTTCCTGAACCCGCGTGAGCTGCGACGACATTTTCTTACAAATGCCCGGACAACGCGTAAAAAAGAAATCAGCTACGAATACTTTTCCGCTCAGCGAACTTCCCTGAATAACTTTGCCATTCTGATTGGTGAGTCGAAAATCCGGAACGGTATGGAATAAGGTATCCATTACCTCGTTTCCAGCCACCATCCGTTTGGTCAGTTGCACCTGGCCTGTCGCCGAGTCTATGGCAGGGTAATACCGCTGAATGGCAAAATGATTTTTGCCTGTATTTCGTAGAAACAAAAAGAGCAAAGCCGGTACTGCCAACAATAGTAGCAACATACCGGCTTGTTTGATATTTTTCATTAGGCTTTTATATAGACTTATCGGATGAGTGACAGCTTGCAAACACAAAGATACTGTATTTCCATGTCTGTCAGTTAGAGAACTCTGTTTTAGTAAATAGAGTTTCCGAAATCCCCGAATGGTATGATCTACCTGTAAAATAGCGTATCGTTTGGATTACTGCCAGAAACGCGCTTCAAAGATAGAACTTCCCTCAATCAATAGAGCCAGGATAAGCCACATGACAAAAATGGTCGGAATCAGAATGGACCAGATCAGCATTTTCACTTCGCCTTTCAGGTGCATAAATTCTGATACAATGTAAAACGCTTTTACAATGGTAAGGCCTACGAAAACGGCAACCTTAAACCAGTTTGCCGGAATCGTAAATGCAATGATAAATTCCAACACAGTAATGCCCAGCAAAATCCAGAAGGTGCGCCATATGGCTTTGGTCTGGGGTTTTGGAATTTCGCGGTGTGGAGTATCTAAAGTTTCAGTTGCCATAAAATCGAAAAAGAAAATAGTATGTTTAAAAACGTAAAAACCTTATACCAGATAGAAGAATGTAAACACAAACACCCACACCAAATCCACAAAGTGCCAGTACAACCCTACTTTCTCTACCATTTCGTAATGTCCTCGACGGTCATACACACCCATGGTTGTGTTATAGAAAATCAGTACGTTAAGCACAACCCCACTGAACACGTGTGTTCCGTGAAAACCTGTAATGAAGAAGAACAGATCAGCAAATAACGGTGGTCCGTATTGGTTCTCCGTCAGATTGGCTCCGAAGATCTCGCGCGATACCCATTTGCCATTTACAAACGATTGCATCATGGTTCCGTGCTCGGTGCCGTGAATAAAGTGTGACCATTCCCAAGCCTGGCAACCCAGGAAGGTAATGCCACCCAGGATCGTCCACAACATCCATTTCTCCACATCCTGCTGATCCATCCGGTGCCCGGCCTCTACGGCCAATACCATCGTTACGGAACTCATAATCAGGATGAAAGTCATGATACCCACGAATACCAGCGGGGCATGCAATCCATGAAAAAACGGAATGGCATCAAATACAAACTCAGGAACAGGCCAGTATTCAGTTGATAATTTAAATTGGGCACCATGTTGAGCGGGATCATACGCATTTGCGCCAAAACGATTCAGTCCATAGGTAATCAATAAAGCCGAAAATGAGAAGGCATCGGAAAGCAGAAAGAACCACATCATCAGCTTGCCATAGCTCGCTTTCATTGGCTCCATGCCTCCGCCCCACAATCTTTTCGGAGAAACTTCTGGTGTTGCAACTGTTGCCATATTCTAGAGTGTATAAATTGAGTTGGTAAAAAATGCTAGTTTAGAAAATCGATTCAAAAATAATAGGTTTTTTCAAACCAAAACCCTTCCGGGCTCACTTTTCCATCAAAATGTATGTTTCTCTACATTTTTGAGATCACACTCTTTGCAAATCAATGATTTATCAGCAAAAACACAAAAAGGTAGATCCAAAGGAAATCCAGAAAATGCCAGTAAGTAGTACACATATCCATGCGGGTCATTGCTTTGGCATGTATTTCGTCGCGGAAAGCAGCAATGAGCACCAGTAGTAAAAATACAATTCCAGTCACCAAGTGTACAATGTGTAGGCCGGTCATCACATACACAAAAGATCCGGCAGGATTACTTCCCTTTCCACCCAGCCAGATGTTACGCAGTTGCAGATCCTGCCAGCCCTGATACTGAGCCCAAATAAAGGCCAAACCCAGCACAAAAGTAACTGCCATGGCAATTTTCAGCGCACTCAGATTGTCTTTCTTGGCCGAAAAATGAGCCCACTGCATCGTAACGCTACTCAGCAAAATAATTCCGGAGGAAATCCAGAACATCTGCGGCAAATCAAAATCGAGCCAGTTGCCATCGCCCTTGCGTACAATGTACGCACTGCTCATGGCCGCAAAAATCATAATTATACTTGCGATAAACAACCACAATGCAAACTTTTTAGGATGCATCGACAATATTTCGCGAGGCTCCTCAGGCAATGCCTGTACTCCGGTTATATCAAATTTTTGTGCCATAATACTAAATCAGCGAATAATGTAATGAAAGAATAAACACAAACGCAGCGGTTTTCGCTTTTCCAACGATACTATTTTACAACATTAATTCTTATTTCTGTTTTAAACTTTGTCTAATAAAAATGCAATTTGCACAACAGGTAAGTATAAGAAAGAGCCAAACATCATTTGCAGAGCCGCTTTATCCGTTTGTTTACGTATCAGATGAAACGTTTGGGCTAAAAACAAGACTCCACAACACATGGCAACGATGGCCGAGTTAACGCCTGTCATTCCCAGTTCTAACGGTACCCAGCTCAACGGCAGCAAAAACAACGTATAAATCATAATTTGAACCGCGGCATCCAGCCCTTTCTGGCCCTGTGCGGGTAGCAATTTAAATCCCGCCCGGCGATAATCGTCATCGGCAACCCAGGCAATGGCCCAGAAATGAGGAAATTGCCAGAAAAACTGAATGGCAAACAAGATTCCCGGTTCCCAACCAAAGTGATTGGTAGCGGCCAGCCAGCCAATCATCGGAGGAAATGCTCCCGGAAAAGCCCCCACCAGCACTGCAATGGGTCCTACCCGTTTCAGGGGTGTATATACAAATCCGTACAAAACAAATGAAAGAAACGCAATCAGGGCCGTTTTGTAGTTAAAAACGACAATGAAGATATAGATAGCCACAGCCAATGTCACCACAACCATGCCCCAAGCTTCACTGATGGTTAAGCGTCCGGTTGGCAATGGGCGCCGCGCCGTACGACGCATCAGTTTGTCTAATTCCTTCTCTTTGATTTGATTAACGGTATTGGCGGCGGCTGTAATCAAATAGCCAGCCAAAGCAAACAATGCAAAATCTATCCAGTCAATCGGCTTTTTACTTGCCAGCAAATAACCGAAGCTAGCCGAAAACACTACCGTTAACGAAAGTCGGAACTTGGTTAATTCATAATAAGCCTTAAGCTTTCCTAAAAAACTAATCTGAATACTCGAATCAGCTACAATCATCTGTTAATTCCCGGTAATCTACTTTAATTAAATTGCTTGTGTTTTTAAAATAGTATCTTTTTGAGAAGCCAAACCCCGAGGTGGATTTACGGCCAGAAAAAGAATAAACTGAATTCCGATGGAGGCAATTGCTAAGAGCAAATGAACGGGTTGTAAAAAAGCGGGTATAGCAAAATAAGCCATAATCACTCCTGAAGCAATCTCAATGCAAATGATGGCAACCAGTACCAGTCCCCATCGCTTGATGTATGCACTAGCCGAAGCATATTTTTGCAACAGATACAGCAAATAGAGGTTGCTCACCAATACAATCAGCGAAAAGGAGCGATGAACATAAAACTGCCAGCCTAATTGCTCAATCCATTCACTTCGTAACAAATGCTGCATTGTACTCACCACCGCATCAATGCCTTCGCGTACTTGTGTTCCCAATACAATCTGAATAAACGATAAGACTAATACGACGATCAACAAACGGTTTATGCCCTGTTTGTGTGAAAGCACTATGGTTTCCGGTTTGCGCTGAAAGGCTCTGATTACCACATAAATCAACAACAACGCAATCACAATGGCTAACACCATGTGAAGAGTAATCATCCCCGGTAGTAAATTGGTAGATACCACAATAGAACCTATCCACCCCTGAAACCCAACCAAAAACAAACTAACAATGCTTAGTAGTGTAATGGTTTTGTCGCGTTTCCAATAGGAAAAAGAGAGAAACGCAGTAATGACAATGAATAACCCTACCAAAACGCCAAACAGCCGGTTGACATACTCTATCCAGGTCTTAAGTGGATTAAATTCCGCTTCTACATACATGCTAGGGTCGGCAGAGATTTTACTAGCCAATTCCGCAAATCCTAACTTAGTCAGGTAGTTGGCCAGCCGCTCGTTTTTTACTTTACGCTTTTGCGCATACATGTCTCTGTAGTCGGCAGGTAGTTGAGAGGCATCTGTCGGTGGCACCCAATTGCCAAAGCATTTGGGCCAGTCAGGACAACCCATTCCTGCTCCGGTCGTACGGACAATGCTTCCGATTGCAATCAGAAGATAAACAAAAACAACAGTTATAA
This sequence comes from uncultured Sphingobacteriales bacterium, assembly GCA_963520985.1. Lineage (GTDB taxonomy): Bacteria > Bacteroidota > Bacteroidia > Cytophagales > 172606-1 > Xanthocytophaga. The sequence continues at coordinate 263,959 of CAUQTA010000004.1, read as the reverse complement.
CACCCCATTTTTGAAAAGCGTTATAACTGTTGTTCGATGAGGTACTCATGGTATTAATGTGCTGATTTTACTTCTGGGGCATCTGTATACAACTCTTCATCATCCACTTCGTGTGGCAGGTTTGACTCAGGCGTTGCCGAATACGGAATATGTTGCGGAATGTAGTCATCTGCAGCGTTAGGCTTGCTGTAATCATACGGCCAGCGGTACACCGTCGGAATCTCGCCAATCCAGTTTCCATGTCCCGGATTGATCGGAGCCGTCCATTCCAATGTATTGGAGTGCCAAGGGTTCTGTGGTGCTTTTTTGCCTCTGAATATGCTGTAGAAGAAATTGAATGCAAACAACAACTGAGCTGAGAAAGTAACCATTGCCGCAATACTGATGAACATATTCATATCCGTAAATGACTTAGAAAAGTCAAAATTGGTGAATGAATAATAACGGCGAGGAAAACCTGCAATACCAATGTAGTGCATCGGGAAGAATACCATGTACACACCCACAAATGTCATCCAGAAGTGAATATAACCTAGTTTTTCATCAATCATCCGACCAAACATCTTAGGGAACCAGTGATAGATACCAGCCACCATGCCGAAGAAAGAGGCAGAACCCATTACCAAGTGGAAGTGAGCCACCACAAAATACGTATCGTGCAACTGGATATCAATCGCGGAGTTACCCAGAGCAACCCCCGTCAAACCACCAGAGATGAATAACGATACTAGACCAATAGAAAACAACATGGCAGGCGTAAACACAATGTTACCACGCCACAGGGTTGTAATATAGTTGAACGCTTTTACTGCGGAAGGAACCGCAATGATCAACGTCAGGAACATGAATATCGAACCCAAGAATGGATTCATACCCGTCACAAACATGTGGTGTGCCCACACAATGAATGACAGCACCATGATAGCCAGCATGGAAACAATCATGGCTCGGTAACCAAAAATGGGTTTACGCGAGTTAGTGGCAATGATTTCGGAGGTGATACCTAAAGCAGGCAACAATACAATGTATACCTCAGGGTGGCCCAGGAACCAGAACAAGTGCTGAAACAGAATAGGACTACCCCCTCTGTGATCCAATGCCTGACCGGCAACGTAAATATCGGATAAGAAGAAACTGGTTCCGAATTCACGGTCAAAAATCAATAACAAAGCGGCGGCGAACAAAACCGGGAATGACAACACACCAATGATAGCCGTAATAAAGAATGCCCAGATAGTAAGCGGCAAACGAGAGAAAGACATCCCTTTGGTACGCAGGTTGATAACCGTAGTAATGTAGTTGATACTACCCAGCAAACTGGATACGATAAAGAACGCCATACTCAGCAGCCACAAGGTCATACCCATTTGCGAACCTGGATTGGCTTCCTTCAAAGCACTTAATGGCGGATAGACCGTCCAACCACCACCGGCAGGACCTGTGCTTAGAAACAAAGACCAGAACATCAACACGCTTGACAAGAAGAAGAACCAGTATGACAACATGTTCATAAAACCGGAAGCCATGTCACGGGCACCTACTTGCAACGGTATCAAGAAGTTACTGAATGTACCACTCAAACCGGCAGTCAATACAAAGAAGACCATGATGGTACCATGCATGGTCACCAATGCCAGATAGAAGTTGGCATCCAACTTTCCACTGTCGTCAATCCAGCCACCTAGCAATGGTTTCAACCAAAAGAATTTGGCTTCCGGAAAACCCAGTTGCAAACGGAACAGGATGGATAAAAACCCGCCGATAAATGCCCAGAGCAAGCCGGTGATCAAATATTGCTTGGCAATAATTTTGTGATCTTCACTGAAAATATATGACCGAACAAAACCCAGCTCATGGTGTTCATGTTCGTGATCGTGCTCATGAGCATGAGCGTGACTGTCAAGATGTGCTGCAGTTGCCATAAAGTTTAATCGTTATTTCTGATAGAGAAACAAATCCGGTGTATATGTTAGCAGGTTTTCTTTCCTGAAAATAATATTGTTAAAACTATTTTGTACTCTTATTTATTAGCGATAGGTGTACCTGTAGTTGGCAAAGCTGCCGTTGCTGCTGAATCGGCCGGTGCATCCGTTGGAGCTGCATTTTCATCAGGCCCCATGATTTGAAGTGCCTTTTCTTTCAGGTTGGCCGGAACCTGCTCCAGGTACGCCCGATTTTGAGCCAGGAAAGGCTTTTTAGAGGCAACCCATTTAGCGTATTCTTCAGGTGTTTCTACGATAACCAATGTACGCATAGAGAAGTGACCACGACCACATACCTCCGTACAAGCCAACTCATAGTTAAAATTAGGATTACTCAATTCATCACGCATTTCAGCTGTAGTTTTGTCTGCGGTAAATACAAAGCGTGTCTGCATACCCGGAACTGCATCCATTTTTAAACGGAAGTGAGGCATAAATACACTGTGCAATACATCCCGTGCGTGAATTTTCAATAAAACAGTCTTTCCTTTGGGAATATGAATCTCGCTAGGAATAAAATCATCAAATGAATTAACATCTGTAAAATCGATTCCGATCTCGTTTGTAGCGTCAATCAGACGATAATCATAACGACCTAACTCAGAGTTCTTTTGTCCCAGAACTGCCTGCTTATCACCAGGATAACGAACAATCCAGTTAAATTGTTTTCCAACAAGCTCCACAACTACTGCATCTTCTGGAGCATCTTTCATGATGTCACGCCATACCCACCAGCCTGAAATAACCAAAGTTGTCAAAACGATACCTGGAATCACTGTCCAGACCACTTCCAGATTGTTGTTATGCGGATAAAACGTCGCCCGATGATTTTGTTTGTATTGGTATTTGAATGGAAACCAGAATAACAAAATATGCGTTGCGAAGAAGACAGCACCAATTACGCCCATTGTAATCCAGAAAAGATTATCAGTACGCTTGCCATGTACCGAAGAAGCTTCAGGCAGAAGATACGGATCGGAATAGAATGAAACCCAAATGGCTAAAATAAATCCAATGATCAAAAAGATAGGAAAGATAAGAGCATTCACTTTATTGCTGGTGCCTACACGCTGATCATCGCTCTTTGTCAGAGAGATCAGGTTTTGCACACGCAGTACAGTTGCCAGGATGGCAACAATCAAAATGAGTCCTATAACAACAATTGCAGTTATCATGGTTTATAAGATTTGGTATAATTGATAGAATTATAACCGGGGTTTTCTTGTATTAATAGATAGTATTTTAACAATTTACCTAATACAATAATTCACAAGAATGTAAACTATTGTACGTGATGTAAACTTTCCTCCAACATAGGGTGATTCTTGCCAACCAGTGGTACTTTAGACAACGCATTGCCAACTACCAGAACAAACGCCCCCACATAAATTGCAATTACCCCGAACTCCATAAAACCGATTCCGCCCTCTTCTCCAAGCATAAACGGAGTCATATTCAGGTAGAAGTCCAGCCAGTGACCTGCCAGAATAGCCCAGGAAACCAATTTCAGAATTCGCATTTTGCGTTTTGATTCACGCGTCATGAAGGCGAAGAATGGAAACACGAAGTTCATAAACAAATTCAGGAAGAACATAGAACGGTATTTCTGATCCCATTCATCCAACATCACATTCCAGTGATAGATTTCTTCTGGAATGTTAGCATAGTAGATAAGCATAAACTGAGCAAACCACACATACGTCCAGAAGATACTGAAAGCAAACATGAATTTACCCAAATCGTGCAGGTGATTTGCATTTACAAATGACAGATATCCTTGTTCTTTCAGGTAAATGGTAACCAGGGTAATGGTAGCAAAGCAGGCTACCCACCAGCTGGCAAATGTATACCAGCCAAACATGGTACTGAACCAGTGTGGATCAGCAGACATTGACCAGTCCCAGGCTGCCATTACGGAAGTAACGGCAAAAAATACGATGAATATGGCAGACGTATAAATGTTTTTATCATACAATGATACCCCACCTTCAACGTCTTCTTGCAAGGCTCTTTTGCGAATGATGGTGAAAAGGAAATACCACACAACAAAGTAAACGACCATCCGGCCAATGTAGAAAGGCAATCCCAGATACCACGTTTTTGAAGCAATGACTTCATCAAAGTTAGCGTTCCCTTCTTCGGTAATTCCTTCCAATGTCCAGTGAAACAATCCATGCCCATGAAAAATATGCAATGCATCCATCCCAGCCACAAAGAAATAAACCAGCATTAACACACCTGCAATAGGCAACCAAAAGCCAAAGGCCATCGGAATGCGTAAAACTACGATTGACCAGCCTGCCCATGACACGTATTGTACCGCAACGAAGAAAACACCACACAAGGCGATGCCTGCAAAATATACGTTATTGATCCAGAGATTGGCAAACAAACGCTTTAACCAAGGTGACCCATGCTCGGCTCCGTGAGCGGCATGTTCGCCATGACCCGCAGCTTCATGTCCCCCAAATTCTGGAAGAAAGGCTCCTAAAAGCACAAGGACAACTCCTACAGCGATAGCAATAAGAGCGGTACGGCGAATTTTAGAATCAAAAATATACTGTTCGTCTAAGTTATACGAAACCGAATGATGTCCAGCCATTGGAATAAATAGTATATTGTTTATTAGGAACTTGTTACAGCCCTCAGAAAATCAAAGAAGTAACAATAAAAATAGTATCTTTTAAAATTGAAAAACTTAGCACTTACTGTTTCTGCAGTTCGTGTACATACTGTACAATCTTCCAGCGTTCTACAGGGTTCACTTGTGAGGCATGTGGCCACATACGACCTTTTCCATGCGTAATTACATGGTAGATGTGCCCGTCATTCATGTCTTTGTATCCGGAACCCGAGTAGTTAGGCACCCCTTTGTAGGTCTGTCCTACTTTGCCATCCCCCTTACCGGCTTCGCCATGGCAGTGCTGGCAATAACGCACATACAACTCTTTGCCTTCGGCAAGTGACTGCTCGGTTTGAGGAATCGGGTTTTTCAATGTGCGTTCCGCAATTCCGATGCTGTCTTTGGGAATGTTATAAATCATCAGGTCTTCCACAGCATTGCTGTCTGCACCAAATCGTGTCTGATAGTTGCGGCGAGCAACGGTACCTTTTACAGGGAGCCATAAGTTGTTGCCAAACTTGTTATATGGATTTTTGAAGTCTGCTTCCTGACGAAATGGCTCATACGAAATGGCATGATACATATTAGGCGCATATTCGGTACCAGGGTCGTTAGGGTCATGCTGGCAAGACGACAATGTAATCAATGCACCAGCAATGACACTAAGAAAAGCTGTGTTTTTAAAATGATTCATATACTTGAAGCCGAATCGGAATAAATCAAATAGTATCTTGTAAATAGTCAAAACCCTTAAGGCAATTAATCCAGATCTCCTACCTGTACCAATTTGGAAGAAACCTCAACCGCACCGTAATTTTTTACAATTGAGACAATTTCTTCTGAGGTAAGTTTGTTTTTAGACAAATCGATTGCCATGATAAATTTATCATCTGTACAACGACTGTCAAACAGAAACGGCTTTTTGCCAGGATACAAGTTGGTTACCGTTAAAAAAGTAGCAACCATGCCCAAAGAAGCAATCAGCACCGTTCCTTCAAATCCAACGGGCACCAAAACCGGAATGGAAACATAGTTTTTACCACCCACAATCATTGGCCAGTCAAAGCCCATGGTCCATACCATCAGAGTTACGATGCAGGTAAACCCGATTACACCAAACAAGAAGGCAGCTCTGGACATAAAACTACGGGAATACCCTAATTCTTCGTCCAGACCATGAATCGGGAATGGGGTGTATACTTCATGAATCTTAACGCCACTGTTGCGGATTTTGCGTACACCCGACATCAGCACGTCTTCATCATCAAAAACACCTACTAAAAATGTACTTTCGCTATGCGTATGATGTTCCATTGGTTATCGGAAATCGAATAATGTTGTATCAGTAAAAGTTAAATTCTCTGTAAAGCCGCAGCCCTGCTATTCTACATCCTGGTCTTTCTCCAAAGCCGGACGTGAAGTCTGATAGTTTGGCGTCACGGTGGTTGCTTTGTGATGTTCTTCAACATGCTCAGAAGAAGATTTCAGGATAGCCTTAATTTCGAACATGTTGATAACAGGGAAGAACTTGGCAAACAAGAAGAAACACACAAAGAAGAAACCGAATGTATACAGATAATCCAGCACGTCTACGATGGTTGGTTTGAACATAGCCCAGCTTGATGGCAGGTAATCCCGATGAAGCGAGGTAACAATGATTACAAAGCGTTCAAACCACATCCCGATGTTAACCACAATGGACAAGATAAACGTGGCAACAATGCTGGTACGGATTTTCTTGATCCAGAACAACTGCGGAGAAATAACGTTGCAACTCATCATTGACCAGTATGCCCACCAGTAAGGTCCCATCATACGGTTAATGAAAGCATAACGTTCGTATTGCACACCTGAATACCAGGCAATGAAGAACTCTGTAATGTAAGCCACACCTACCACTGAACCGGTCAACATGATGATTTTGTTCATGGATTCGATGTGCCCGATGGTGATGTAGTCTTTTAAACCAAAAACCTCGCGTGTAATCAGCATCAGCGTCAATACCATGGCAAAGCCGGAGAAGATAGCACCTGCAACGAAGTAAGGGGGAAAAATAGTTGTGTGCCAGCCTGGAATAACAGAAGTAGCAAAGTCAAAACTTACGATGGTGTGTACCGAAAGTACCAGAGGAGTGGAAAGACCTGCCAGTACCAAACTAACGGTTTCATAATGTTGCCAAGTCTTGGTGGCACCGTCCCATCCAAAACTCAGGATGCCATAAGCAATTTTAGAGACTTTATTGGTAGCGCGATCCCGAATTGTACCGAAATCAGGAATCAAACCGATATACCAGAAAACCAGCGAAACGGTCAGATAAGTACTGATGGCGAATACGTCCCATACCAGTGGAGAGTTAAAGTTTACCCATAACGGACCAAATGTATTTGGTAAAGGTAGCGCCCAATAAGCAACCCAAGTCCGGCCCATGTGCATCAGAATGTAGCTACCAGCACAAAGAACGGCAAAAATCGTCATCGCTTCGGCAGCACGGTTGATAGAGGCTCTCCATTTCTGGCGGAACAGAAGCAATACAGCAGAAATAAGCGTACCTGCGTGACCGATACCTACCCACCACACGAAATTGGTAATGTCCCAGGCCCAGCCTACCGTTTTGTTCAGACCCCACTCGCCTATACCGAACCAAAAAACGCGGTATAATCCGATTCCTCCAATACCCAAAACAATAAGGGACACCAAAAATGCAATGTTCCATAGCATGGTAGGCTTACCTTCCACCTGACGGGCAATATCGTAGGTAACATCGCCATAGGTCTTACCACCTGTTACCAGTGGCGGTCTCACGGATGAAGTGACATGACTCATAGTGTATTTTTAGAAATTTTGATGCTTTTATTTTTCTAATTCGGCGAATAAACGTTTGCAAAATTGGCTATTGTTTCCTACAAATACTAGCTATTTTGTAAGTAAACCATTTCCTATTATGCTTTGTTTCTGATTTTTGTCAGATAAGAAAGTTGTGGACGAGTATTTATTTCATCCAATACCTGGAACATCCGGCCTTCTGTTTCTTCCGTAATCAACTTGCTGATACGAGTTTCAGGGTCATTCATATCACCAAATACAATGGCGCCACTGGCACAAGCACTTTCACATGCCATAGCAATCTCACCATCCTTTGGACGGCGACGTTCTTTTTTAGCATTCAGCTTGCCTTCCTGGATGCGCTGCACGCACATAGAACATTTTTCCATTACCCCACGGGAACGAACGGTTACATCCGGGTTTAGTACCATTCTGCCTAGTTCTGTTTGTGACATGTAGTTCACATCCGTGAAACGGTCATCGTTGGTATAATTAAACCAGTTGAAACGACGTACTTTATACGGACAGTTGTTGGCACAATAACGTGTACCAAAGCAACGGTTATAGGTCATCTGATTTAATCCTTCTGAACTGTGCGTAGTTGCTAATACCGGACAAACTGTTTCGCAAGGCGCATTGTTGCAATGCTGACACAACATAGGCTGAAACACAACTTCCGGGTTAGCCGAGGCAACTTCCAACCCTTTTAAATCATCCTTTGGAGCGTCGCTGCTGTAATAGCGATCAATGCGCAACCAGTGCATTTCGCGGCGATTGATTACCTCCTGGCGGCCCACTACCGGAACGTTATTTTCAACAGTACATGCCACCACACAAGAGCCGCAACCTGTACAAGAATTCAGGTCAATTACCATGCCCCACGAATGGTTCTGGTATCTATGACCTTTCCACATTGAAAGGTCAGAAGCTTTTTTCTTACCTTCTACTGTGGTTATTTTTGCAATGATCCGACCAGCAGCGGCGTTCTTCTGATAAGCGGCCAGATTTGCTTCTTGCACCACCGGACGAGCCATGATGGTGTTGTGCGTTTGTACCTGAGCAATCTTATATTTGTCGCCAGCTTTTGATACTTTTACACCATTTACTACATAGGAAACAGTACCGTTTACACTAGCGAAAGGATATGCATTGACACCTACCTTATTGGCCGCTTTGCCCGCTTTTTCGCGGCCATAGCCAAGTGCCAGCCCTACAGTACCATCCGCCTGTCCCGGTTGAATCAGGGCTGGCAATGTCACAGCAGGCTTACCTGGGATTTCCAGTGTCACTAGGTCATTTCCATCCTCTTCGCTCTGTGTCAATCCAAGTTCAGAAGCCATTTTCTGACTTACTGTCAGATAGTTATCCCAGCAGGCGCGGCTAATTGGATCCGGCAATTCCTGTAGCCAGGGATTATTGCCCATAGCACCGTTACCAATACCTACCTTAGTGTAAAGTACCAGCTCAATGCCACTTCCCGCAGCTTTACCTAAAGCCGCCGCTGCCGCGTTCACATCACCCGCAAAACTCGCTGAAGATGGAGCCGTAGAAGAAGCTTTGGGCTCAAATACACCATCGTGCAAGGCATGAATCCAAAATTCTTTAAAGGAGTTGTATTTAGACTGCTGAGGATACATGTTTGTACGCCAGTAGTCCTGAATGTATTTATCAAATGTGGTATTCTTGCCAGACCAAGACAATAGGTTTTCCTGGGCAGCGCGGGTCTGGAATATTGGATTGATAGTAGGTTGACCTAAGCTAAAATAACCTTTGCGCGGTTCTGCATCACTCCACGCTTCCAGAAAATTATGATCCGGACAAATGAAATCACAGACAGAAGAAGTTTCCTCGATGCGGTCAGAGAAGGAGATCTTCAGTGTAACCTTCTTCAAATCATCTGCCAGTTGTTTTCCGGTAGGATAATCGTATACAGGATTGGCATTGTAGAAAATCACTGCACCCACTTGTCCTTGAGCTACTTCTTTCACAAAGGCTGCCATGGCAGCATCATCGCCAGCTTTTAAAGTCAGAGGAGCATTGATATCGATTATTGTGCTGTAAGAACCCAGCAAGTTATTGATGGCATTGACAAGGGTTTGCACATTGGCATCATTTGAGCCTGCGACTACCACACCTGCACCTTTGGCTTCTACCAGCTTATCCGCTGCTTCATTCAACCATTTTACCTCAACAGCAGGTGCACTGATGGCTGTACCACCCAGTTTAGAAGCAACCTTGTTATACAGTGCTGCTACTACCGCACCTTCCTGAGAAGCCTTAATAGGAGTACGATAATCCGCATTGGCACCGGTGATGGACAGTGTACTCTCAAACTGATAGTGGAGAGACATCTGTTTTTTGTCCTTGCCAAGTTTACGTGTTTTGGCAAAAAGAGCTCCAAAAGAAGTACTTCCGGGAGCAGTGCCTAAGAAATCAGCGTTGCCAACTCCCACAACCACTTCTGCTTTGTCGAAATTGTAGAAAGGAAGAACGGCTTTTCCGAATGAAGTCTGATTTGCCTTCAATATTCCGGCAGAAGAGTTCGCATCATAAACCACATGCTGTGCAGTAGGGTATTTAGCAATAAACTCCTGGATTGCGGCTTTTGTAGAGGGACTTATAATAGTAGAAGAAACAATACGAATGGCTTTGCCAGAAGAAGCAACCTGTTGCAGTTGTTGGGAAATGGCTGCATCTACTGTTTTCCAATCAGCTGCCTTGCCACCTTGATAGGGCCCTTTCACTCTCTCCAGATCATACAAGCTCAACAACGATGCCTGTGCACGGGCACTGGTTCCGGCAGGCGTCACGCTTGACATTGGGTTGGGCTCTATCTTGATAGGACGACCTTCACGGGTTTTTACCAATACGCTATTATAATCTCCATCGGTATCCACATAGGTGGACGCATAGTAATTAGCAATAGAAGCTTCTATTTCTTCGGGCTTGTTCAGATACGGAATGGCGGTTTTAACTGGTGTTTCACAGGCTGCCAAGGTCACAGCTGCCATACCAAAACCCATTACCTTTAAGAAATCCCGGCGCGAAGAAGACATAATGTCATCATTGGAAGCGTTATTGCTTCCAGGAAGTGGAGTTCCTTCCGGAAATTCCCGCTCCGCATTTTTGACAAAATGAATATCGTTAGTAAGTTCTTCGAGACCTTTCCAATATATTTTGTTGTTGCCTTCCATAATGTATATGAAACGGATGTATTAGCTTAGATTAAATAATAGGATTGAAAGACAGAAAACCTGTCTCTTATATTAATAGTGGCACTTAGAACACTCAATACCACCGATTGTTGCTACTTTCATAGGTTCTTTGCTAGCATGAATCGCAACCAGTTTGTCATAATACGCATTGCCTTTGGTATTGACTTCCGTCTTGCGGTGACAGTCAATGCACCATCCCATGGTTAATGGAGAAACTTGCTCAACCACTTCCATTTTCTGAATCTCACCGTGACAATTCTGGCACTCCAAGCCACCTACATTGGTATGCTGAGAATGATTAAAATAAGCATGGTCTGGCAGGTTGTGCACGCGAACCCATTCGATGGGTTGATTTTTTTCAATGGCAGCGTACAATTTCTTGATTTCAGGAGAGGTATTTTTAATAACGCCGTGGCAGTTCATACAAATATTTGCCGAAGGAATGCTGGCATTTTTGCCTTTGTATACAGAGGTATGGCAATAAGCACAATTGATCTGGTATTCGCCAGCGTGCAGCTTGTGTGAATATGAAATGGGTTGTTTGGGTGCGTATCCTTTCGAAATTCCTATACGCATTACGCTATCTAGACCTATTTTCCCTAATAGTAAGACTGCAATGATAAGCACTGCCCCTTTTACCGCTCCGCTTTGCAACAACTGACCCAGATTGGTACGTTTTTCCAGCAGCTCACGATCTTCGTCAGACAAATCTTTGCGATTAGACAAAAACTTAGTCAATAATGACACAATCATGATTAGTACTAGCAATACCAGGGCCAGTACTACCATCAATGCCACTAAAATAATGGTAAAGTATTCGGTTGAAAGACCCCCACCTGTTTCTGTAGCAGTTACACCTCCCTGACCATCTGTTTGCGCCTGTGCAGGAGTTGCAGCGGCTTTAGAAGCAGACTCTACATAGGCCAAGATATTGTCTATTTCCGAGTTTTGCAGATCTTGAAAATTCTGCATCGGAATTTTATTAAACTTATTAAAAATCTGATTAGCATATTTGTCCCCACTAGCAACAACTGCTTGAGAGTTCTTAATCCACTTATACAACCAATCCTTGCTCGGCACCCGTTGCTGCACTCCTTTCAAACCGGGACCTACTACAACCTCATCACTTGCTGCATGACAGGAAGCACAGTTGTTTTTAAACAATGTTTCACCGGCAGCGGCATCTCCAGCGGCAGGGGCTGCATCTTGTGCCCAAACCGGACTACTCATCCATGCAGCTAGCAGCAGCACAACGGAAAAACCACGCCAAATAGGGCGTAAATACTTGACTATGTGCATATTAAGTTTACTTGGTATAAGATGTTTCACTATGGGGTCTTCTAATAGGCGTACAAAGGTAGTATCGGTTTCTTTTTTCGCAAATATATTTTTATTACAAATTTCACTGAAAATTACCCACTTATTACATTAGCATCAAATATAATTGACAATCAATTACTTACAATTGCTTTATGATTCAAAACGACTTAATTTAGAATCATTTTAAATAGATTTATCCTGGTTTTTGACGGAGAATTGGCTGGGTTAAGTGGTATTTTTTATCCTTTCTTTATCAAATAAGACTGATTACCGGATAATTACAAAAAATACATTTTGAACTTATCCAATTTGTGGGTATATTTTATGGTTCATAGGTAGCTAGTGTATTTTTATTCAAAAAATGCAATTCCTCATTAGTTAAAGTACTTTTCGCATCCATTTTCTGGCATCAACGAGTTTGGGAAAGTTTCGGGAAGTTAAATACATATGTAAGAAATTTACTTAAAAGCGAAGTTGTTAGCAGGTTACACAAACCTACCCTAGAGGAATGTAGAATAACTAAACATCAAGCTATGAATCCTTTTACAGACACCTTTAAGAATATGTTTGCTACTGGCAATGCATTTGTAAACAAATCACAACCAAGCACCGCTAAAACGAAGGTGAAAACAGCCAAGGGAACATACAATCAGCGGATTAGTTCAACTACTGTACGGGTGATACTGGGAAATGAGATCACTGACTATCACTTGGATGAACATGAGGGTGAAAACCTGACTGAAATGGATTTTGCCGGATGGACTCCACTCCATAAATATTTTGGCCGTTTTCAAGAGGAAAATTTTACAGGTATTAAATACAATTACGGCTTCGCGCTTGGCAAAGAAAAAATAGGCAAATACGTTGAATCAATTGTTGAATATCGGAATGGCAAAATCGTTGGGGAGCAGATTTATTTCAACACAGACGGCGATGTTATTCGACGGATTTATATAGAAGATGTACAATTTAAGAAAATAGAGGTTAAAAGTGCCTGATGACAAATTAAGTATACACTGTTTGATTATATTTCAGAAGTTTGATCGTTTGACCCCATACCATTTATGGGGTTTTTCGTTTTTTCAAGATACTATTTGTATAGCTAATTTCCTGATCAGCCCATTACATCTCCTGGTAAGTTATAGTTTTTAAAGGCGGATTCAGTTGTTTCACCAGAGGTGAGGGCATATGTTTGGCAGATTTCCAATACAAACTTCATGCTATGCCTGACCAAGCTATCGACCTGATGAATACGCATTATTTTCTGCAATACCCGTGCAGAATAGATGCCACACAGGGGCTCCCACTCCCCTTTGTTCTGAAACACCCAACAGTCATATTCAGGTAGTTGCTCATAGACTTGTTGCAATTGCTGCAACACTTCTTGTGTTAAATCAGGCATATCACAGGCACAGACAAGCCAATCTGATTGCGGATGTTGGGAATGGGCGGCAAGCAAACCAGCCAGAGGTCCATGCAAAGGCAATGTATCCAGAATGATCGCTTCTGGTGAAAAAAGTGCGGAATATGCATTTTGCTGGGTCGAATTTATGGAAACAAAAACGGGGATGGCTAAATCACCTATCTTTTCAGCAGTGATCCGGGCCCACGTTTGGCCTCCTTTCTGTAAGAGTCCCTTGTCAGTTCCCATACGGGAACTTTTGCCTCCACAAAGTACCAGACCATGTAGCATAAGAGGAATATAAACTTGTTAACTGGCAATTAAAACATCTTTCTCGGCCTTTATAAAATCACTTTTAGGTGATTCACAAAGTGGACACACATACAGATCCGGTAGTGCATCAAAGGAGGTACCCGGCAGAATGTCCGCATCTGGTTCGCCAATCAGCGGATCATATACGGAATAGCAATGCTTACACTGATGCACATATACAGGGGTTTTGGCTTCAGTTAAGATACTATTTTCTACGATGGGCTGTGCAAAAAGTTCTTCGGTTTCCTGCCCAATGCGTTTGCGCAAATAGGTTTTGCAGATGCGTCGAATCTGCTCTCCCAGGTAAGATTTTAGCAGATTTTTCTCAAAAGCATAGAGTTTCCGGCTATTGGGATTAAAATCTTCCGTGTATAAAATATCATAAACGTGCCCTATTGAGTAATCACCAAAATGAACAAGAGGCTTTTTCCGGATGATTACCGAGCCGAACAATTCAGACTTTGGACGTGTCTGGATGGCAAAGCTGATCCCGAAAGTTCGTAAGTCGTTTTTATTTAAATGCTTGACCAGCATCTGCTTCAATGCCAATCCGTCTTCGCAATCATCCTCCACCTGCCAGTTAAGTTCGTTTGCGGCATGGCGCACATTGATCTGGTGGCAGGTAAGTATTTTGTCCCATAGGCTGCGGTCTCGAGAATCTATCCCTTTGACAATCAACGACTTCCAAGGAGTAACACAAATCTGCCCGATCTTGGTCTTATTGCAGGCCCTGCAAATGTCGATTAGAAAATCAATTGAAAACTGTTCGTCGCGCCGGTAAATTCCCAGCCAGGTTTTATCGCCGTAGCGATTAAACCCTTCATAATACGGCAACCGGAACGGAAGCAATTCCAGCGGCGTTGCAATGGGCTTGCTTATGTATGAGAGCTTGTTCTTTACCAATCTTTCCAACGCCTCTCCATCCGCCTGATCGTTGGCATAAAACATAGCCTTCTTTTCATCCATTACGGCTTCGATGGCCTTGGATACAAGGGGAATATCATTAGTATAGATCAGATCTTTCCAGATATGGATGGAATTGGTTTTGGGAAATCGCACATACAGGTACCAGAAATGAGCATGCGACGAAGCAATCCAATTGATGTTTCCGGTAAAAAAGGGTGTAAAGCTCTGGTTATTATCCGATATGTTGATTTTCAGTTGCGGCTGATAATCAAACAACTCAAAAATATCTTTGTAAATCCCTTCGCTGAGCCAGCTGTCGACAATAAAAATCTCTTCGGCCGGGTAGGAGCTGACAATGTTGGGCGACTGGTTTATGTCAAACTCATACGCAATGCCTTTGTCTTTAAACAATTTTGCAAAAGTATCGTACTCCTCATGAAATACATCAATCAGCAACTGCTGGCGCAAGCCAAACTTCACATTCCGGACTTTGGCCTGATACGCCGTTTCCAGAATGGGTAGCAACTGCCCTACAGGAATGATGCCTCCCGTAAAGTTGATTTTTAACGTATAGGAATGTTGCATGTTTATTACTGTATATGAAAGCTGATCAATCGACTACTCTCGTTTTAGTTGATAGGAAATGAAGCATTTCAGGAAACCTATTGTTTTTTTCAATGGCACTTATACCAAATACATGCTTTTTACCAGAGACCAATTTTACTTCCATAACCTTCTCTAAAATTAACGCTTTGTATAATGAGAAGCTACCCAACAAAATAGGAAAGAAAGGGAGTATTATTTGTTCTATATAAATTCGTCCTCCCTCACCATCCCAAAAAAACTGTATTAGAGCAATGGTATAGTATATCCCAAATCCTAACATTACTAATCCAAATAGAAATAGAATCCACCAATTCTTAATAGATCGTCCATTTTTAAATTCTATGCATTGAATCTCAGGGAATGGGATTGATTGATAGTTATAGCCATTTCGCAATAAATGGATTCCTTCATCACTGATACCAAATAGGGGTCTTTAAATAGGTATAAATTAGCCATATGGAGGGTTTTTATCTCCCCAAAGATACTATTTTCAAACGCCAACGTTTACTACTTCCAATGCTTTCTCCAGAAGGGCTTGCACTTCGGGGCGGCAGGAGCCGCAGCCCATACCCGCTCCGGATGCCTGACACAATTGCTTCAGTTCCGTACAGCCTTCTTTGATTTTATTGGTAATGTTGCCCTCCCCTACTCCTCCGCACGAGCAAACCAGTTTGCCAAGCATCGGCTCGGCTTTTTTGCCCGAACGAAGCAATTCCAGGCGTTTTTCAGAGAGTTCCATTTTTTTCTGAATCAAGTCTCTGAATTCCAGAAACTCACTCTTGTCACCAATCAAAATGGCCCCTACCAGCCGGTCGTTATGGATGATGCATTTTTTATAATAGCGCTTGGCTTTGTCAATGAATACGACTTCTTCGTACGCAGGATTATCGGCTGGAGCTTCGGCCATACCCAACGAGCACAAGTCAGTGCCGTGCATTTTCAGAATGTTCATCAGCAACGAACCCTGGTAATAAGAAGCAATGTCACCGTTGAGGTAACGAGCCACTACCTCGGCTTGTTGCTCGGCAGCCGCCGTAATTCCGTACAAAAAGCCCTGAAATTCAGCAATTTCGCCAATGGCATATACGTTCGGATCTGAGGTTTGAAGGTATTCGTTGACTACTACACCTCGTTTGCAAGCCAAGTCGCAGGCTTTGGCAATTTCAATGTTTGGGGTAGTCCCGATGGCGGCAACCAATGCCTGACAAGGAATGGTACGACCACTTTTCAGGCGCAAACCTTCAATGGTGTCACGCCCGAGATAAGTCTGAATTTCGTCATTGTAGTAAACTTCAATGCCTTTGTTGGTCAGTGCTTCGTGCAGCAGTTGACTTCCCAATGAATCGAGTTGGCGGTCCATCAACCGGGAAATACGCTGAATCACGGTTACCGGAAAATCCATTTCACGCAACGATGCGGCCAATTCAATGCCCAGCAAGCCTCCGCCAACAATCACCACGTGCGTTCCCGGCTTGATATGATTTTTAAAGTTATCCGCATCGTAGCGGCTTCGCATCGTAAAAATGCCCTTTAACGGAGGCACGTCCCGCAAGGTAGAGGCACGGCTACCCGTTGCCAGCAGCAATAAATCGTATTCGTGCCATTGACCTTTGCTATCCAACACCTTTTTAGCTTCCCGATCAATCTGTTCTATGCTTACCCCTCGGTGTAAATTGATGTTGAGCTCATCCTCCTCTTCATCTTTCATTTTTACCAACTGCTCCCATTGCTGATGCCCACTAATGTAATCAGGCAACATGACCCGGTTGTAAAACGGAAAGTTTTCTTTGCTGAAAATGGTTATTTCGTCTTCATTATTCAGAGCTCGGTACGATTTTACGAATCCAAAAGCGCCTGCTCCCGCTCCTACGACTATAATTCGCTGCTTGGGGTTCTGAAATTTCTGCACCTGCACCGCACAATATTTAAAATCCGGTTCTTTGGATTTGGGATCAACCAGATTGTTAGTCAGATTATTGGCCCGATTCAGATCGTTATTGAGTACTTTGCCCCAATGCATGGGCAAAAATACCACTCCCTGTTTAATGTCTTCCGTTATCTTTGCTTTTACGCGTACATGTCCTCTACGCGTAACCACTTCTACCAGGGTATCTTCTGTAATGTTTCGGGTTTTGGCATCCAAGGGATTGATTTCCAGGAAGGCTTCTCCCAAATGCTGATTCAGCTTGTTTACTTTTCCGGTTTTGCTGCGGGTGTGCCATTGGTCACGAATTCGTCCGGTGGTCAGTATCAACGGAAAATCTTCGTCTGGCAACTCGGACTGGTTCGCATCGGCAACGGTATGGATAATGGCTCTTTGTGAAGGGGTAAAGAACTTTTTGTCCCGAAACAACCCAAAGCCAGGGGTTTTGCCTTCTGGAGAGATACTATTTTCCGAATCTGTTTTGGAGGCAGGAAAAGGCCATTGTACCGTTTGCTGCTTCAGTAAATTGTAGTTCACACCACTGACGTCTATGGTGGTATGTTTGGTCAGAGCAGCATGTTCCAGGTAAATCGCCTCCGTATTTTTATAATCAAATCCTTTGTAGCCCATTTTCCGAGCAAACCGACAAATGATTTCGGCATCGGGCAAAGCTTCACCGGGTGCTTCATTCATTTTGTGCAGATAAGAAATCCGTCTTTCGGCGTTGGTCATAGTACCTTCTTTCTCCGTCCAGGCGGCTGCCGGAAAAACCACATCGGCATACTTCAGCGTTTCCACCCGATTGGTAATGTCCTGTACGACCACAAATTTGGCTTTTTTCAACGCTTCTTCGGCTACGCGTACATCGGGCAAGCTTATCAGCGGATTGGTACAGATAATCCAGACGGCTTTCAATTTGCCTTCGTTCAGGGCAGTAAACATTTCGGTGGCCGTAAGTCCAGGTTTAGGCGAAATCTGCGTTCCACCCCAAAATTTCTGCACTTCTTCCCGATGCGCAGGATTCAATAAATCGCGGTGGGCTGGCAACAAATTGGACAATCCGCCCACTTCTCTCCCGCCCATCGCATTGGGCTGCCCTGTCAGTGAGAACGGTCCGGAACCCGGTTTGCCAATGTGACCTGTAATGAGGTTTAAGTTGATCAGACTCAGGTTTTTATTAACGCCAATCACGCTTTGGTTCAATCCCATGGTCCACATCGTCAGGAAGCCTTTGGCGTTGCCAATGTGCGAAGCCGCAATACGCAAGTCTTCCACCGAAACGCCGCACAAATCGGCTGATTCTTTGAGGCTACGTTGCATAACCATTTCGCGGTAAGCCTCGAAACCTTCCGTATGGTTTTTGATAAATTCGGTATCCACATCGCCTTGCTCTATCAACAATCGGCCTAAGGCGTGATTGAGAATCACATCCGTACCAGGATTGATTTGCAAATGCACATCGGCAATGGCGCAGGTTTGGGTGCGTCGGGGGTCGGCAACGATGATTTTGACATGCGGATTAGCGGCTTTGTGCGCTTCCACCCGCCGCCAGATAATGGGATGGCACCAGGCCGGATTGGCTCCCGTTACAAAAATACAATCCGAAAGCTCAATGTCGTCATAACTCACAGGTACGCTGTCTTCACCCAGTGACATTTTGTATCCGACCACCGCCGAACTCATGCATAGGCGACTGTTGGTATCAATGTTATTGCTCCCGATGAATCCCTTGATGAGTTTGTTAATCACATAATATTCTTCGGTAAGGCACTGACCCGACGCATAAAACGCCACCGAATCAGGACCGAATTTTTCAATCAACGTGCGAAAAACCGCTGCCGTGCGTTCCATGGCATCGTCCCAGGAAACACGCTGACGGGGTAAGTGTTTGCTCAGCCGCATTTCTGGATATAGCAACCGGTCGGTTTGATCCATCACCGTGTAATGCAGATTCATTCCTTTTGAACACAGCATTCCCCGATTCACCGGATGATCGGGATCTCCTTCCAGCGTCAGCTTTCCCTGACGATCTTTATGAACAATCACACCGCACCCTGTGCCGCAATAGCAACACGTTGATTTATAAGATTGCATGGCTTTGTATCGTTTGAATGAAAGAGGAGGAAATAGTATCTTTTGCAACTGCCAAACTCCAAACCAATCCTACAGTAGAATCAGGCAGGTTTTCAACTAAAAAAAGATACTATTTCAGGTGGCATAAAAACCCAACAATCTGCAATGAATCAGGCAACCGCCTGTGCACTGGCCGATTCGGTTTCCTCGATCGGAGTTACCTTCTGGAATTGAGTAAAGAAGACGATTACAGCTACTACCATCACAATGGCGCCAATGTACATGAATGCCTGGGCGTAGGTGATCGATTCAGATTTGAACAAGAAACCAAACAACATGCCACCCACATTTCCGCCTGCTCCCACAATTCCGGCCACGGTTCCCAGATTTTTCTGGTTGATAAAGGGCACAATGGCATACGTAGCCCCATTAGCCATTTTCAGAAACATCGCAAAGGTGAGCATGGATATAATGGCAATGGTTAGCGTACCCGCCTGAGAGAAAAAGACCAAACCCAACCCTTCCAGCGCCAAAACAGCACCCAGCAACCAGCCCTTGCCACGCATTCCGTATTTATCTCCTATCTTATCTGCCACGATTCCTCCTACGGCACGGGCAAAAATGTTCATGGCCCCAAAAACACCCGCCCAAAAACCGGCACTGGTTTGATCCAATTTAAAGGAATCCACAAAATGCAGGGCGGCAATGTTATCAAAGGTGATTTCCATTCCGAAACACACTGCATACGCCAATGCCAAAGCCCATACCCGCAAATCGGCCAGTACACTCCAGGAAAAATCTTTTTTAGAAGCACTGCGATCAATGTCAGCGTAATTTCCCGCAGGTGTGTCTTTTGTAAATTTGTAATTCAGGAAAGCAGTTATGAGCATTAGCACGCCCGGAAAAACCATCGCCAAGCGCCACGCTTCTGATTTGGAATAGCCCCAACCCACAATGGCGGCAAAAATCAACGGCATTACCATGTTCGTAATGCCACCGCCCAGGTTGCCCCAGCCACCCGCCACAGCATTGGCCGTACCTTTGATTTTGGGTGCAAACATCATGGAGGTATGAAACTGCGTAATCACAAACGAAGCTCCAATAACCCCAATCGCAAATCGGAATAAGAGAAAAGTGGTATAGCTATTCGCTAATCCTACCAGAAATACGGGAATGGAACCGATGACTAATAAAGTAGTGTGCGTCAACCGTGGGCCCCAGGTATCGCAAAGTCGACCGATAATCAAACGAGCCAGAATCGTTGCCGATACGGCAGCAATAATGATATTGCCAATTTGTGGCTTGGTTAAGCCCAAATCTTCCCGAATCGTAGGCATGAGGGGAGCCAATCCAAACCAACCGAAGAAACAAACAAAGAAAGTAAACCAGGCAATGTGAAAGGTACGCATTTGCACACCTGAAAAACTGAGGACGTTAAGCTTTTCTAATGGAAGGTTGTTGGAATTTTTCATACGTTTTGCAGATTAAAAATAAGTAATTTCAACTATTCTGTTAACGGCTCAATTTTTAATATCATTTTTCAATAAATCATGTATTTTTCACAAAAAGGCATTTATAAATAATGGCAAAAAGTTAATATTTACATATTTTTCTCATTTTTACCTTTAATTTTAAACCTATACCAAATTTAAACACACCATTCAATTACTCAAAGAATTACTAAGTATTTTTTGCTATTATTTTGAATTTTATTTAAAACTCACAACTAAAAATTACTTTTTTCATATTTATCAAAACAATTCATTACCATTCTTCCGATTTGCAAAATAGTATCTTATAAAAGGCAAAAACCTCCCTATACGCTTTTGACATCATTTGCATTAGGCCAAGCGTCTAAAAAGAAGGTTTTTGTGAGAAAAAAGACAGTTTTTTGGCAAATCAGGACTAAAATTCGCCCGATTTGTTACTCATCAATGTCTTCAATGGAGAATTTGTCAAGCAGTAAATTCAGCAGTCGGTCATGGGTTTCCATGTAGCGGGCATCGTGAACGATCTCTTTCTTGTTCCGCGGCCGGTCCAGTGGCACATTTACAATTTCTTTAATAGTGGCAGCAGGTCCGTTATTCATCACCACCACCCGATCAGCTAAGAAGATGGCCTCTTCAATGTCGTGCGTCACCATTACGATGGTTTTATTCCGGTTGTCCAGATTCCACAATTTCAGCAATTCGACGTGCATGTTGCTTTTAGTCAGTGCATCCAAGGCACCAAAAGGCTCGTCGAGCAACAAAATACTCGGGTTAATGGCAAAAGCCCGAGCAATGGCGACGCGCTGCTTCATTCCTCCGGAAAGTTGCCCCGGAAGTTTGTCTTTGTGTGCATACAGATGCACCATTTTCAGGTTCTGTTCCACGTGTTCGCGTTTTTCAGCCGGCGACTTGTCTTTCATTACCGAGTCAACGGCTTCATAGATATTCTGATAAACGGATAGCCAGGGCAACAGCGAATAGTTCTGAAACACAATGCCACGGTCCGGGCCTGGGCCAGTCACTTTCCTGCCATTGGCAATCACTTCGCCTTTGCTGGGCTTAACCATGCCGCTAATGGTGCTCATCAAGGTCGATTTTCCACAGCCAGAATGCCCAATCAACGCTATGATTTCGCCTTTCCGGATATCCAGATTAATGTCTTTGACTGCTGTGTAAAGGCCCTTGGGCGTTTTGAAGGAAACCGTCACATCTTTTACCTGAATGCTGGTTTGGGGAGCTGCTACTACTTTGTGAAAATCGGCCGCAGAGTCAATCAATATATCTTTATCGTTTTTCATGTCGGTTAGGGGGTTTTGAGGATTGGGAAGATACTATTTTGAAAACCGTACATTAACTATACGTAAAGGCCTTTTGCAGTACAGAAAAGAGTTTATCAAGCACAAAACCGACCAAGCCGATGATGAAAATCGCAACGATGATGTGGGTTGTTTTACCGGCATTGAATCCTTCTTCCCACACAAAAAACCCGAGTCCATCACCTCCCGACAGCATTTCGCCCGCTACAATCACCATCCAGGCCACACCGATGCTTAGTTTCAGGCCGGTCACAATGTGCGGCATCGTGTAGGGAAGCTGGATGCGGGTAATGTATTTCCAGGTAGAAAACCCAAAGGCTTTGCCCACATTCTTATGATCCTGCGGAATGGAGGCGACTCCGAAAGCGGTGTTAATCAACGTAGGCCACAGCGAACAGATAAAAATCATGAAGATGGCTGCTTTGGACGACGGATTCATCAATCCTTCGCCTCCACCTGCGGCCGAAAACACCGCCAATCCCAACGGATACCACGCCAACGGCGATACCGGACGCAGAAATTGCACAATCGGATTGATTAAATTCATCAGTACTTTGCTGGAGCCGAGCAGCAATCCCATCGGAACGGCCACCAATCCGCCTAATCCGAATCCGATGAGCACACGCAGCAGCGAACCGAGGAGTTTGGTACCAATTCCTTTGACATCCGGGTCGTTTTGGAAGGGTTGCGTAAAAATCTCTTGCAACACATCAAACGTCATCAGGGGTGTAGGCAGCGGGTATTTTTCCACCAGATCCGCTGCTTCCGGCTTGCGGTTAAGCCAGGCAATCAGCGTCCACACGCCCAGCAGCAACAACACACTGCCAATAAAGTACAATAGGGAAATAAGTGTCTTTTTCATGGTTCACAGAGAAGAAATGGATGAAAGCAAAGCCAGAAAATAGTATCTTTTGACAAGCAAAAACCTACCTGTAAGGCAGCCACTTAGCCGCCCCACAGGAGAAAAAGTTTATTTTTTGGCAGTGGCAATGTAAGGAGCCGGATTATTAGGGTCGAACGGCGTGGGGTCAATCGTAATCTTGAACGGCTTCATGTCATCGCCGGGAAGCGGCACATTCATGCTTTTGGCTACTTCGTTATACAAATCATCCATGACCAGCTTGTCCGCAATGGCTTTGTAGTCAGGATCGGCTTTCAAATAGCCAAACCGCACATACTGCGCCATGAACCAAATGCCGTGCGATTTGCGGGGTGCATTCACAAAGCCATTGTTGTGAAACAGCATGTTATCGTCTTTGTACTTCTGAGCTCCCAGTTCACAACCCAGATCATACGAACCCATCAGACGGGCTTCGATTACAGCCAATGGGGCGTTTACGTAGTTAGGTTTGGTAAGCCAGCCAGCGGCTTTCTTGCGATTAGCCGGATTGTCGAGCCATTTGCAAGCTTCCATTACGGCTTTCATCACATTTTTCAGGTCTTCGCGGCTGCCATCGGCAAATTCTTTGTTGACCACCAAGGCTTTTTCCGGATGGTTTTTCCAGATGTCCTGCGAAGCCACGTGGGTAAATCCAATGTTTTGTGAAGCCGCTACGCCATTCCAGGGTTCGCCCACACAAAAGCCTTCCATATTATCCACTTTCATATTGGACACCATTTGTGGCGGAGGAATAGTGATAATGCCCACCGATTTCTGGTTTACACCTGTGGCAGCCAGCCAGTTACGCAACCAGATATCGTGCGTGCCACCCGGAAAAGTCATGGCGAAAGTCACTTCTTTTTTAGCCTGTACCGCCTTTACTGCCGAGGCTACTTTTTTGTAGTCTTTGAACCCAACCAATCCGCAAAATTCTTTGGAAAGCGTGATTCCCTGACCATTGTTGTTCAATACCATGGCGATGCGCATTTCAGAACCAGGTTTGCCACCCACACCGGTATACACCGAAAAGGGCATGCTATACAAACAGTGAGCCCCTTGCAATTCGCCATTCAGAATTTTGTCGCGTACGTTGGCCCACGAAGCTTCTTTACTTAGCTGCACTTCTACGCCATATTTCTGAAACAAGCCCAGTTCTTTGGCTGCGACCAAGGGTGCGCAGTCCGTAAGCGGGATAAACCCCAGCTTGATCACTTTTTTGGGCGCATTGGGACTGGACGCCGAAGAAAGTACCAGGGCAACAAGTGCCAGCATCAGGGTCTGAGTAAGCAATCTGAATTTTCTCATGATCATATCGTTTTAGGTTTGATAAAGGCAATGGAATAGTAGGCAGGCCGGTTTTTGCCTGTGAAAGGATAGTATTTGCTTTCATCCGGACTCGTAGGATTATCCGATTGACAAGACACTACGGTCTGTCAGGGCATAGCGATTTTGCCAATTGTCTAATCTTACGAGTCTGGATGGTGAAATACATTACTGTTTAATGGCTACGGGTTTGGCAAAGAAGAAATCAGGACGGATGTTAATCATCAAATAGGCCCAGGTGGGAGATTTGTCGGCAGTACCCACTTTGCCTAGTTTGCTGTATTCGAGGGCATCGGTTGCTTTCAGGAAGCAATAGCCAAATTCCAGCGTGGTAAATTTGTTGAGGTTATAGTTGGCGATAAAATCAACCTCGCTACCCAGCGACTTATCAAAAGCTGTGTTTGTTTTCCCATCAGCACCCTTCAGATACTGCGTTTTAGCCAGCGCAAAGTGATGGTAATCCAGGGTAATAAAGAAATCCTTGGCAGTAAACTTGGTTTTGAAGTAGAGGTTGTTCAACCCGCCAACAGGTGATCCAGTGCCCACATAGAAGTAGTCCATATAGCCCCAGAATTTGTGCGGTGTGCCATAAAGCGGATCAAAACGATTATCAGTGGCACCTGTGGCGGCACTTCCTATGGCTTCGTTGCCCGACAGGTAATCCCATCCCGGACCAAAACTGAATTTGCCTTTCTGGAAGGTCAATGCTACTGTATAATGGCTGGCTTTCAGGCTTTTGCCGTCGCGGTTTTTACCGCTTTGCCAGTAAGCCGCTGCGGTCAGGTTGGTTTTAAAGCCTGAAGAAGCGTTGCCAATGGTTTTGTTAATCATCAAACCGTAGGTAACCCGACTATTTACACCTGCCACATCGTAACGGCGGCCATACACATAGCCGGTATCAGAACCAGTTATATTGCGTACCGAATCCGAACGGTATTTGCTGAAATCATCCTTGAACAGCAAACCCGATAGTTTGGTCTGGCCAAACTTGCGGCTCAGGTACAAAAACTGCATGGATTTGTACATCTGATTCATGCCGTTAGTACTGGGGTTGTTAGCCAGTCGCAAAGCCCCTCCTTTGCCGTTGGTAGGAATAAACCCAGCAGGAACGGTTATAAAGTTACCCTTCGTATCGGTTGTATAGGCAGGCACGTTAGCAGCTACGTAATTGGTTCCTGTAATGCCAAACGCATCGGAGTTTTGATTAAAACCAGCTCCCAGGTCAATTTGCCAGCCCTTATGCATTCCCTTCAGTAAGACAGCATCGTGGCGGCGCGCCTGTTGCAGCCAGTCCAGATCGCCCAGCAAACGAACATCATCATAAATCAACGCTTGGCGGCCAATTTTGAAGGAGAGATTATCGATAAACTTAAACTTGATGGTTGTATCCGCACTATTGGCCAGCGTTACATCGGCCCAAGCTTCATGTACCATAAACC
Source organism: uncultured Sphingobacteriales bacterium (assembly GCA_963520985.1). Classification (GTDB taxonomy): domain Bacteria; phylum Bacteroidota; class Bacteroidia; order Cytophagales; family 172606-1; genus Xanthocytophaga. The sequence goes on along the minus strand of CAUQTA010000004.1, from coordinate 238,325 downwards.
GGCCTCCGTCGGCATTGCTGATCGAAGAAGCATCCTGCCCCCACACCCGCACATCCTGAACCGTAAAATTGAACAATACACGATCCCATTTGTAACCAAATGCCAATCGGGCACGTTGGGAAGTAAAAAAAGCCGACTTAGCGTCTTTCGGATTCAACGTACCTACTCCGTTGCGTAACTCAGAGCGAGTACGCAATTGTCCACTTAGCGTAAATTGCCCGAAAACGGAAATGAGTGGGTTAAAAAGTACAAAAAGGACAACGATCCCTTGAAAATGTAACTTTTTCGACATAAATTTGTGTGGTTTTAAGTTAGCAATAATTGAAACCTTTGTAATAGCCTCATGGAAACTGCCATTTCTATGAGGTTTTTTATTTTTCGAACAAAAGGCTGCCACCCATTTGCCACAACAGGGCAAATGCATTCAAAAAATAAGAAAGTACACTATAAAGTATTCACGGAAAGAACTAACTGACACTCTTCTTGCCCAATTTGTCGAAAAAAGCCGATTGCGGCGGCGGCTCATTCAACAGCAAGGAAAAATTACATTTAAGTACTACTACCTAATTGATATAATCAAAAATACGGTATTAAATATAATATGCAAAATTTTAATCAAGTTTTTTCCTAAAAATTAATACAAAAAATAAGTATAAAGACTCAAAACAGTATAAAATTGTTATTAACCAAAATACAATGTTATTATTTCAAGATTTCAGAAAATACCTATCAGATACAAACCCATATTTTAACTATTGATACATATATTCATTAAACAAGCTTTAAAACAAAATACCTTTTTTCAATAACATACATAAATTTCAAAATAAGCCTCTAAAACTAACCCCCAAGCCAGCTTCAAGATCACTATAGGAAGCAATGCCTTAAAACCAGATTTAAGTCAATACCCAGCTTCTATCACTGGCCAACTCACCAAGGCTTCAATCCAGACATATTCTACAGGCTCAAACAAAACAGCCCATCAGAGAATACATTCTCTGATGGGCTGAAAAATAGTATAGATTATAAAGGCAAAACCTGGTTTTACAAACCAGATCCGTCATTTTTGCCACGGGTAACCGCAAATTCTCCGATCTGCTTTCCGCAACGCAATCCTACTTCACAATCAACGCGGAAGTGTATACCGCCATACAAACGAGAGACAGTTGCTTCATCGGCCATAGCCTTTAATTCCGCTTCCTTATCAGGAAACAGATAAGACAGAACGGTAGCAGCCGCACCTGAGAACGTCGCGTGGCCAGAGGTATAGCTTGGAAAGTTAGGGATACCAGTGGAAGTAGTAACGGCGGCATCAACATGAGAGGGCCGGCGGCTTAGGTAATAATACTTGGTATCCCAGCAACAAACACCGGCGTCCATAATAGCCGTATTGGTAAGAGCCATTACCCGTGCAGCACGCAATTCGTTTAATTTATTTGCCTGGATCAGGTCAGCGGCTTTGCGGTTCCAGTGTCCTGGAGGCGTGTATGTGCCTACGCCATCAGCCCAGTAATTAGAGATACGAACCTGCTCACGGGTACGTTTTTTGGCAATTTGACGTAATTCTTCAATTTCTTGTTTAAACTTCTCTGAATTGACTGCCGGAGGTGCTTCCGGACGAATCGACACTTTGGTAGCCTCATCAAAATTCCAGGTTTTTACATTTCCATAAAAAGGAAGCATAGGTGGGCGGGACGGAATGTCTTTGCTAATCCATTGGTCGTTAAACCCACGCGCCTTGGCACTTTCCTGCATTTTCGGAAAATCGGCTTGTTTGTTAGCAGCACTCATTCCATCGGTCTTGGCATAGGCCATTACCCGCTGGGCCACCAGCTTACCCAGTGCCTCACCGGCATCGATGTCGCTTTGCACATTTGCGCCTGCCCACATGCGGCTATTTTTGTGTTCTTCCGCCTTGGCAGTGAGTAGTTCTACTTCGCCCGGGAACAACGCCTTCAGTACTTCACGAGAAGCGGCGGCTACCACGGCATCTTCGGATGGATACGAAGGCAGATCGGAAACAGGAAGCAGGGCTTGAATGGAAGCGTCATTTTCGGAAGGCGCCATCCGATTATATTTATATTTGTAATTCCAGGCTGTCACCAAGGCATCATACTGAGCCACACTCAACAAAGCCAACGCCCGTGAAGCATATGGCGGATTGGCAAAAGGAAAGCGGGGACGGTCGGTGGGTTTAGTAGGGTCCGGGTTAGGATACGTACCATCTGCATTATAATTGGGAGGTACGTTGTATTGCGCCGCCAGCTCGCGGGCAATTTCATTCCAGCGGTATACAGCCCCTGTTCCCCAATGCTGAATGATTTCCTTTTGCGCCGGTGTCACCTTTGATAAGTTATTTTTTACACTTTGCAATTCTGTCTTGTAGGCATCTGAACTCGTTTCAGTCGGTTCAGCTACTTCCAGTTCATTTCCGCTGGTCAACAAAAATGTTTTCCAGTTTCCTCCATTGGCATCGGTAGTTGTAGCTGCATAAGGACTAACGGTTTGGGTTTCCAGTGATCGGTCGCACCCGTTGAGTACGCCTGCAATCAGCACCATTGCCAACACTTTACTAAATAGACTTTGTGGGTATTTTTTCATCTGCATGACTTTTTACATTTTAAAAGATACTATTTTCCAAAAGCTTTCGCTGACATTAGAAGCGGAAAGCATAGCCTAAACTGATGGAGTAATCGGCAAAAGCTGCATCTCCATGCACAGTTACTTTTTTAGATTCATCCGTTATGCTGGCATTTTGTAGTTTCTCGGTGGCAATATCAGCGGCACTCTTCGTACGGTTTTTATAGAAATTATAGGGAACAAACAAACTAACCGTGTGTTGTCCGCGGCGGTAGGTGATACCTGGCTCAATGGCTTCCACATAACCCGGACGGCGATAGGCAACCTGACCGCCAAATACATCATAAGCGGGAATGCCTTCAATGCGGCCTGCCAAGGAAAGGATCAGATTTTTTTCTTTTCCGATGGCAGTCATGAAACCGGCTCTGGCAAAATACTGGTCGGGAGAAGCGTAGATTTCGTATCCTTCCAAACCTGGTTTCGCGGCCGACTTAAACGTGCCGTTGGATTCGCGGGGATTGAACAGGTAATAGGCATTGGCAAAAGCGTATAAGTTCCGGTGAATGACCCGGAAACCTTGCACCTCTACTGAAAAGCCCAATCCGCCATCTCCTGGCTGAATGGCCTGATCCATTACCACGCTTTTAACGGTTCCGTCGGCCTGCGGAGCATCATCCATCGCCTTATACGAACCGGTCGGTAATTTTACTCCCAGCCCAACCATCAGGTTTCCGGTATGCGTTTTTTCCGGATCGATCAACCAGTAGTTTACACTCATGCGTACATCTCCAAGCCCCTTGGCATACACACTGTAACGGGTTGTATCCTTGACAGGGGCCGTTTGGCGCAATACCTGCGAACGTTCGTTGTGTACAAACGGCACAGTAAGATTGACCTGCCAGCGGTTGGAAATCCCATAGGATAGATTTAAGTCTAGTGCATGGGAATAAATGTTAACAGCATTGCCACGTTCTTTGCCATTGGCGTCGTGGCCGCCGCCGGTAGTCTGGCGGTGAGGCTGCTCCTCGTCACCCACAAAATGGCGCCATGAGTGAAAATACCGATAATTGGCACCGATTTGCCAGTCGCCTTTGTGCAGATTGTACGAAGTGGATGAGCACATGGCATTCAGGCCACCCATCTGGCGGACGGCCACACAGCCCTGAGAGTGTGCGTAACCAATTGCCAGCAAACAGATTAGAAACGAAGTATATATATTTTTCATAACGAATATCAGGTAGAGAGTTCAAAAATAGTTTTACTGCTCAGTGGTTGTGCTTTGGCTGGTGTGTTCCATTCCTTCGGGTTTGCCGCATTTTTCGCCATGCCCAAATACCCGGAAAGCATACAACACCCCCACCATGAATCCTGAGCTTTTGCCTACATTACGGCCATTGAGCACTTGGTTCACTCCACCGATAATGCCTAATTGCTGAATGTTATAGCGACCATAGAACCCTACTGTGGTGGCCTTCATGGCATTGGTCGGAAAAGGCATATCGTTGTAGCGGATGTCATCGCCAGACAAACCCGCCATCCGTTCCAGATATACCTCTGTCTGGAAACGGCCATTGCGGAAACCAAGATGAACATTGGCATCCATCATATCGGGCACACGCACTTCGTTGGTATAGTATAATTTGATATTTTCATTGCCTTCATCACCTGCCAGATATGAATCTCTGTCGATGAAAATGTTGCTGCGGCGGGTATAACCCACTTGGGCAGTCAGGTAAATTCCAGGCTTGGTGTGGTAATCTACCACCAGGCGTCCGGAGATCGTTTTGCTGTGCAGCCCAAGGCTAAGTGGCAGGTAATCAGGATTGTAATTATTGGTAGGCACAGAAAAACCACCTGTCACAAACGTACGCAGGATACCAAATCCAATTTCCTGTTTGATAAAACGGTATTTCAACCAGGCAGAAAAGTCCTGAAAGCCACTCTCGCCCGATAAATAACTGGCACTAGCGTTTGTTTTGATATAAGGCAATCCCACGATAACATTTAGTTTTTCTGAAATGCCATAAGCTCCCATAAGCATAAAGGTTTGGGTACTTACTGTTCCCAGATTGGAATTGCTGCGAAAGTTGGTGCCTTCCCAATAGTGGTCCCAGCTATTGCGCGAATACGTTAAGGCTGTACAGATATTGCGGGGAGCCATCATCAATCCGTCGGTAGGTGTTTGCGCAAATCCAACCGATACAGACATAGTGGCACAAACAAGCAAGAAATACTTGCGTAGTAAAGTATATTTCATTTTAGAAAGAGGGGTCAAGAATAAGTAATCGTTTACCTGAGGTTGGAAAAGCCAAGCAGCCTCCAACACGAAATAGTAGGTTTCAAACCGGCAAAACCTGCCGTTCGTTGAGCTCCAAACACACGCGTTCTGATTGATCCATGACAATAGGCAGTCAGCAAGCAAACCTAATAGGCGTAACCACTGCGCACTTCTTTTCATAGTGTCGCGTGTCTACGCGGTTCGTTTGCCGAAAGGTTATCAACAATCACCGGTACAACTGTTTTTGTTACAGCAGAAGGAGCCTTAGATAATCAGGCAAACTCAGGAGGCGGCGTAAGAACCGGATAGCTCAACTGGGAGCAAAAGGGAGAGATATAAGAAGACTTTGAAGAATTGGCAATCAAAAAAGAGGGATTGAGGAACAAGTTCTCAGAAGAAAATGGCAAATAGACTTTTGCCCACTGGTTTAACAGTTTTACAACCTGGGTAAACGGACTTTTTTGCTGTTGACTCTCCGTTATATCCCTGTCTACAATTTGTTTGATCTCATCGGCCAGAGCAAAAAACCGGTCACGGGCCCCGATGTTGGTTTTCATCACGGTATACAGCGTATCATTGGCATACTTTTGCTCAGTGATGTTGTAAAACTGATCACCCATCCGGATCAAGCCCTGTTGACCGTCAGTATTTTGCCAGGAAGCCGTGTAAGGAAGCGAAATAGGGACTTTCACGACGATCCACTCGTCGTTCTGCATTACGGGTGAAGCCGTGGGATAATACTGCTCAAAGTAAAACATGACAATCCACACCCTGCATGTATGGTAGAGCAGTAATACCAATAATGATATCGAAACAACGGAACGCAAGGGGTAGAGAGTGGTGTGCTCGTAAAAGTATATAAATTCTTCTTTAAATTCAAATTTTAGGAAAAACTATTCCAAAACAATTTCCGACAGATCGGTTCTGATTCAAGATTCCAGTGACAGGAATCTGGGACCGACGCACAAAAGGCGACCGAACAGTCGCCTTTTGTGTCTGAATCTGGGCAAAAAAGTCAGACGCCGATGTACACAAAGCCGTCTTCTACTTTGATGGGATAGGTTTTGATGGCGCATTCATCATCCGAAAGACACTCGCCCGATCTGAGAGAAAATGTCTTTTTATGAAACGGACAGGCCACTTTGGGTTCTTCGCCCTGTGTCCCGATCATTCCCCGCGATAAGGCCATTTGCTGCCGATGCGGACACAGGTTGTCGGTTGCATACCACTCGTTGCGGCGTGTAAAATGAAAGATCGCGATCTGGTCGTTGTTATACTTTACACAAGCTCCTCCGTTCTCGGGCACATCCGATACCGAGCAGGCCAGGAACCACTTCTGAACGTCAATTTCGATGGTTTGCATGGTTTTACGTTTTTGACTAAGTGATGAAATAGTATGTTTTAGAAATGAAAAACCGCCTTACTTCCATTCAATGGCCTTGATCTGCTCGCGCATGGGTTCAAATTTCACGGTTGGGTCTTTTTCGGTCGGGGCGTTGACAAAGTGTGCAAACCGCTTACGGGTTTCCGGATTGTCAATGGCCTCTTTCCATTCGCACTTGTAGTTGGCAATCAGGAGCTCCATCTCCGCTTCCCATTGCGCGGCCATGCCCAGACTGTCATTGATCACCACATTGCGCAGGTATTCAATTCCACCTTCCATTTTGTTGAGCCAGGTAGCGGTCCGTGTCAATGGATCGGCGGTTTTGATGTAAAACATCAGGAAGCGGTCTATGTACCGGATACAGGTTTCTTTGTCCACGTCCTGAGCCAGCAAATCGGCATGACGGGGCTTGCTGCCGCCGTTTCCGCATACGTAGAGGTTCCAGCCTTTTTCGGTAGCAATAATGCCAAAATCTTTGCTTTGGGCTTCGGCACACTCACGGATACACCCCGAAACAGCCGATTTGAGTTTGTGCGGAGCTCGCAATCCGCGGTACCGCTCTTCTACTTCGATGGCAAACGAAACCGAATCGTGCAAACCAAACCGGCACCAGGTGCTTCCCACGCAGCTTTTTACCGTACGCAAGGCCTTGGCATAGGCGTGTCCGCTTTCAAAACCAGCCAGTATCAGTTCTTCCCAAATAGCGGGCAAATCGGCCAGGTGAGCACCAAACATGTCGATTCGCTGACCGCCCGTGATTTTGGTGTACAAGCCGTATTTCTTGGCAACCTGCCCGATGACAATCAGTTTTTCCGGTGTGATTTCGCCACCCGGAATACGCGGAACCACCGAGTAAGTGCCGCCCTTCTGGATGTTTGCCAGAAAACGGTCGTTGGAATCCTGCACGACGGGTTGCTTGTTGGCGGTTTCGGCATACAAGCTGGCAATGATAGAAGCTACTACCGGCTTGCACACTTCGCAGCCGTCGCCTTTGCCATGCTTGTCCAATACTTCGTCGTAGCTTTCCAGTTTCTCCAGGCGTACCAGATCCAGCAGTTCCTGACGCGAATAGTTAAAATGCTCGCATAAGACGTTGCGTACGTATTTGCCCTGCGCCTTTAAAGTTCCGGCAATCAGGTCTTTGACCATTGGTACACAACCTCCGCATCCTGTGCCTGCCTTCGTGCATTTTTTAATGCTGTCCAGCGTTTCGTTGCCCGCTACCACCGCATCGCAGATGCCTGCTTTGCTAACGGCTTCACACGAACAGATCAAGGCCTCATCGGGCAGCCCTATTACACCAGCACCTTCTTGTTTTTCACCTCCGCGGGCACCCAGAATCAGGTCTTCCGGATTGGGAGGCAGCACAAGTTTGTTGGTGGTGGTTTGCAAAAGCATGTTATACGCTTCAGCTTCGCCAATCAGAATGCCACCCAGCAGGGTTTTGCCATCGTTGGAGATATTAATTCGTTTGTAAATGTTCTTAACCGTATCTTCAAAAACAATGGTGCGGCATTCGGGAGCAGAAACAAACGGATTGCCAAAACTAGCCACATCCACACCAATCAGCTTCAGCTTGGTGCTCATGTCAAAACTCTTGAAGGATTTGTCGCCACCACACAGATTGGCTGCCACAACATCGGCCATTTCGTATCCCGGCGCAACCAGTCCGTAGATCATTCCCTCGTACAAAGCACACTCTCCGATGGCAAAAATTGTCTCGTCAGTAGTTTGCAACCTGGAGTTAACCATAATTCCGCCACGGGTACCCACTTCCAATCCACTCAGTTTTGCCAATTCATCACGGGGCTTTATCCCTGCCGAAATCACCAGCATATCTACATCCAGATACGAGTCATCTACAAAACGCATGGCTTTTATGCACTCATCCCCTAGTATTTCGCTGGTATTCTTATTGGTATGAATCTGCAAGCCTAATTCCTGCAGTTTGCTTTGCAGCATCGCAGAGCCCTGGTCGTCGATTTGCCGGGGCATTAGCCGGGGAGCAAATTCGATTACATGGGTTTCGGAAATCCCCAGATCCAGCATGGCTTTGGCTGCCTCCAATCCCAACAACCCGCCCCCGATCACGGCGCCTTTACGAGCTTTGGGTGCGTGGCTTTTCATCATTTCCAGGTCTTCAATGGTGCGGTACACAAACACACCGTCTTTTTCTACCCCTGGAATGGGCGGTACAAACGGCGCCGACCCCGTAGCCAACACCAGATAATCGTAGGCTTGAGTGATGCCATGAAACGAATGTACCGTTTTATGAAAGCGGTCTATTTGCTGAACTGGATCGGAGAGATACAGCGTAATGTTGTTCTCCGCATACCACTCCAGTGTCGACATGCTTAAGTCATCTGCTGTTTTGCCAGCGAAATACTCACTCAAATGCACCCGGTCATAGGCATGCCGGGGCTCTTCCCCAAAAACAACAATCTCGAACTGGCCGGGCTGCATCTTAGCTACTAGTTTTTCGCAGAATTTGTAGCCCACCATTCCATTTCCGATAACGACAATTTTCTGTGGTGTATTCATATGGTTTGAACGGTAACAGAGTGAGTAACACTGATCGTACTGAACTTTATAAAATAGTATGTGGTTGGGTGATAAAACCCGGTTGCGGCTGAGTTTTCGGCAATACAGGTGCGAAAAGAATGGTTAGATGCAGTCCGAAAAAGATAAAACCACAATCTAACAACAAGAATAATAACCTTAAAAATGAAGGCGTTTTTCTAAAATTTACCTTAAATTTCAAAATATGCGTTTAAAACAGAAGGCACTTTTATAGAAATCATACGTATTTACCAAAAATCACCTTACTAATTACACCATCAAACTTAAAAATGAATTGCTTATTTGTCAAGCAACAACTAAGTATTTTTAACTAAAATTTTGAATTTTATTCAAAAGGCACAATTACAAAAAGGTTTTGTCATATTTCATAGAATAAAATACTGTCATACAAAATTATTTTAGAATAAAACGCTATTACATACAGAAACATTTACTATCTTTGAATAATAGCACAAATCAAAAAACAGAGTACTAATACTCAACTTTACCTTTGAATTTTATTCCGGTTTCACGAAAAATGTGTTAACTTTCTCAAAACCGGGTTATATAAAGCCTTTAGACACAAAGACCCATGTTTCATCCAAAACTGACTTTAGTGGGAGCCGGTCCGGGAGCCGCCGACTTGATAACCCTACGTGGCATCAGGGCCATTGCCGATGCGGACGTAATCTTATATGATGCGTTGATTGACGAAAGCCTGCTCTCTTATGCAAAGCCCGGTGCCATCAAGCAGTTTGCGGGCAAAAAATTTGGCTGCACATCCCTGTCACAGGAAGAAATAAACGATCTCATTGTAAAATACGCACTGGAAAAGGGCCACGTGGTGCGTCTGAAAGGCGGTGATCCGTTTGTATTTGGACGAGCTACCGAAGAAATAGACATGGCTCGTGCTTATGGCATTGAAGTAGAGGTAGTTCCGGGAATTTCCAGCTCCATCTCCGTACCCGCCTCGCAAATGGTCCCCGTTACCTCACGGGGCATCAGCGAAAGTTTCTGGGTCACTACAGGCACCACCCGGAGCGGTGAAATTTCGAAAGACATTGCATTGGCCGCTCAATCAACGGCTACCGTGGTGATTTTGATGGCAATGAGCAAGCTTAAAGAGATTGTCGGTATTTTTCAGGAGCATGGCCGCGGCGAAACCCCGATGATGATCGTGCAGGACGGCCAAACACCCAGAGAAAAACACGTGGTAGGTACGGTAAACGACATTGTTGGCAAAGCAAAAGCCGCCGAACTGGGCAATCCCGCCGTGATTGTGATCGGCGAGGTGGTTGGTCTGCACATCGAATACGTCGGCCGCATCGCCAATAAATATACGGTAATACGCAAAGAGGATAAAGAATAAGCGGTTGCAACCGTTTATTTCAGTCTAATGTGCGGATGAAACTAAGTCGTAAATAATAGTTTCTAGTAGAAGGCGTGTTCAATGCCGCATTGAACTTGGATCGGGCAACATCATAAAGTTCAATAGAAGGAGTTAACATCAGGATAATCCCCTTATTGAATTGATAAGACAGTCCCAAATTTAAATTCACCCCCCAATACAAAGGCCAGGCAAGTTGTGAGTTTGTTGCGGTTTCTCTAGGATAAGTATATTCCGACTCACTAAACGATTTTTCCAACTCCATACGAAACCCCAACACAATTCCCGGCTCGCAAACCAATCCTACACGATGAGAGGCAATCCGAATCAACCAACGCAACGGAATCTGTAAATCGGAAGTGCGTACTGTCATTTTTGCCGTATCAGCCAAACGATTTCCGATAGCAGGAAACTTCACCAATCCATAGTAACGCTGCTGACTAAAGGCAAGTCCTGCTCCTAACCATGAAAATCGATTTAGTTCGCGATACATCGTTATGCCACCCTTGTAACTAAAACCCAGACTATTATCATACCAGTCATCAATCTCCCGACTATCCGTTTTATCATTCGGTGCTGTAATACCAAAAGGCTGTAATTCAATACCAACCTGCCATCGACTTTGCGCACATACATTCAGGCACAGCATACACACAAAAAGTAACAGCAGTAATTTGCCAGATAGGTTCATAGGCTTAGTTAAGTTACAGATTACAGCTACTAAACGCACCCTTTCCAAAAAATAGTATAGCCAGAAAACACAAAACCCGAACATTATTATTCAGGTTTCGCATTGATACTCAATGACTTTGCTTAATCGTCCAATTTTCCAACCATTTCGTATTGGGTTCCTTCGGTTGTTACTTTTGCCTTGTAAAGCCGGTCATCAAATTCATAATAGGTTTCTCCGTCAATGGTTACTTCGTCTACGTTGTCTTCGGGTAGTTCCGGAACCAATGTACCTATGGTCGGCTCTACGGTTTCATACTCCTCTCCTACCTGGCGGTAATAGGCACCCTGGTAATAGAAATGCGGTGCTCCTGCGATTACAATTCGTCGATAACCTACCGGCAATATCCGGATTCGTACACCAACGGGAGGCGCCACTACAGTATATACATTGTTGACATGAGCATGATAAAATCCGTTGGCGTAGTAGTAATTGCGTCCACGCACTACATAGGTAACATGGCCCGCCGGCATAACCGCCACGGTACGTACACGTCGCGACCTCACAACAACTACGCGTGTACGCGGATAACGCGGATGTACATGCGTACGTTTAACTACAGTCACCCGGTCGGCTCGGCGGTGTGCCCGGTGGTGTGGATGCCGTTGCGCAAAGGCCTGCACAAGGCCGATGAGCATAAAAACAGTAAACAGTACCAGAATCTTTTTCATAGTTGTATGTTTTAGTGAATGATGTGGGTAAGATGCATTCCGCAGGAAAAGGTTTAATGCAGAATTCTTCTTCTGATAGCTTCGCCCTGTAACTACCCGAAAAACAGGGCGTTACACTTGAAAATCTTGCATGAAAACAAACCCATACCAATCGGACAAACAATAAAGACAAAACACATTGACAAAGCAGAGATTTCGGGTTTATTTGAAAAGTCATTAGCTGAAATAGTATCTTATAATAAGCCAAAAGCCCACTCACTGAGTGGGCTTTTGATTTGTAGTATATAAAAGTTATTGCAGAATGGCTTCGATCTGGTTGAGCTCATCAAACGAAAAATGCAGGTTTTGCAGACAAGCCACACAATCGTCGATTTGGCGGGTAGAACTAGCACCTATGAGAACAGAAGTGATTCGATTGTCGCGCAGCACCCACGCTAGCGCCATTTGCGCCAGCGTTTGTCCCCGTTGCTGAGCTAATTGATTCAGTTGCCGAACCTTGGCGATCTTTTCGTCGGTGATGAACTCCGGTTTCAGCGAAACAGACCGGGTGGCCCGCGAATGTTCGGGAATGCCCTGCAAATACTTATTGGTCAGCAAGCCCTGAGCCAACGGCGAAAACGGGATGCAACCTACCTGATGCGTTCCCAAGACATCCAGTAACCCTTGCTCGGGCGTCCGTTCGAACAGAGAATATTTGGGCTGATGAATCAGCAAAGGCGTACCTAGGTCTTTCAGAATCGCAATGGCTTTTTCGGTTTGCTCCGGACCGTAGTTGGAAATGCCCGCGTATAAGGCTTTTCCCTGACGCACTATGTGATCCAGTGCCATCATGGTTTCTTCAAGTGGCGTATTTGGGTCAAAGCGGTGCGAATAAAAAATATCCACATAGTCGAGGCCCATGCGTTTCAAACTCTGGTTTAGGCTGGCAATGAGGTATTTGCGCGAACCCCACTCGCCATACGGCCCTTCCCACATGTGATAACCCGCCTTTGATGAGATAATCAGTTCATCCCGATAGCCCGCCAACTCATTTTTCAGGATTTTACCAAAATTGGTTTCTGCCGACCCCGGCGAGGGGCCGTAATTGTTTGCCAAGTCAAAATGCGTGATGCCTATGTCAAACGCATGAGTGACCATGGCTGTAGCGTTGGCAAAATCGTCGACATCGCCAAAGTTTTGCCACAGTCCCAGTGAGACGACGGACAATAACAGGCCGCTGTTGCCACAACGGTTGTAGGGCATGGATTGATAGCGATTGGAAACAGGTGTATAAAGCATAAAAAGCAGAATAATGATAGTAGAATCGAAACAAGGATGCGGCTTCAGAAAGCAAGCATGACGCCTCATCTAGGCCTTAAAGCTAAACCTTTTTACCATCAGGCAAATAGTATCTTTTCAAATGACAAGACCCCGCAAGCATGCACTTACAGGGTCTTGACAATAAAAAACGCCTGAATTCTTGGGAATTCAGGCGTTTGGCAAAGGCCTACATCCATAATTATTCAGCCATTGCCCGTTGATTTACAAAACCTTCGGCAATGTCGGTCAGCAAGTGATCGGCATTCTTTTCTTCATGAAGGGTTTGTGCCAACAGTTCGGCAGCTTCGGTATAGCCCAGCATGCGAGCCAATGCCCGCAGCGAACCATACGCGGCTATTTCGTAATGTTCTACTTTTTGTGCAGAGATGATAATTCCTGCATCGCGGGTTAGTGAACCATCTTCTGTTTCATCTATGATCTCCTCGCCTTCTTCCAGCAACCCTTGCATGGCTTCGCAGGTTACCTCTTCAGGTTCTATCCCAACTAGGCGGAATACTTGTTCCAGACGAGCTACTTGTCCACGTGTTTCGTTCAAATGCGACATGATTGCATTTTTCAGATCCGTAGTGGTGGCAGCCTCAGCCATTGTAGGCAGTGTATCTACCAGTTTGTTTTCAGCGTAATAAATGTCTTTGAGCTCTTCCAGAAAAAGTCCGCGCAATGATTCTACATTATCGGAATTAGTAAAGAAATCTTTAAAAGATGACATGGTGATAAAGGGTTTAGGTTGGTGTTAAGACAAATTGTCAACACACTATCTAAAACTACCATGCCACTTGCCTTTTGTAGAATTTCAGGGATGGAATTCCTTGGAACTCTTCCCGGTTCGTTGCAAATGCTTCCCGAAGTTAAAACACAGACAAGAAGGCACGAATTTTTACACAAAACTCTCTGTAAATCAACAAATTATAAGTATACTTATTACAAACAATGGCAGGTTTTTATTGTAAAAAAGATACTATTTCTTGAGACAAAAGAAGAAAGACATCAGACGAAAGACAAGCCTTTGAAAGTTAGCGGTTTATGATCCCACAAACGCACTCTTCCTTTGGCTCACCACAGATTGCTAGTTTGACAAACCAAACCGAATAGGTAGGGTGTAACGCACATCTACCGGCTTCCCGGATTGCTGGCCTGGTTTCCAGCGCGGCATCAAAGCAACCACCCGCATGGCTTCCGCATCATACACTTCATGTAGTCCTTTGGCTAAGTGGATATCTGTAACGTTTCCGTCTGCTCTGATTATAAAGGATACATATACTACGCCATTCACACAAGCATTGATCTTGGGATAGCGAAGATGCGTTTGCAGAAATTTTTGCAGCACTTCATTTCCGCCCGGAAATTCAGGCATTTGCTCTATAGCACATACGATTTCCCCATCCTCCACCATAGAAGTAGAGTCCATATTTTCTTGCAAAGCGGCATCTTCTTTCTGTAATTCAGGCAATTGGTCTTTGCAGCTTAGCAGAAATAGAATTGAGCACAACGTGTAGATATATTTCATGGGGTTTTCTGTTTTGTTGGGATACTATTTTTTAGCATCATCCTCTACTCTGAATGGTATTGTACAAGACATTGGTATGAGTTTGTCATACATACGTCCAGGTTTCCATTTAGGCATTAGCTTAATTACCCATATAGCCTCTTCATCATGAAGTTTATCAATTCCCCTTAGCACTTGTATATCCGTAATACTTCCATCGATCTGAACCGTAAAACCGACAAACATAATTTTGTTAATAGCAGGAGACATCCTCGGCCAGTGTACATTCTCTTTGATAAATTTGAACAGAGCAGGCACACCACCAGGGAATTGAGGTGGTATTTCAGGATCTATGTAAGGTTCTATTTCACATACGACTGGCCCTACTTCCTTTCCTCCAATAGTGTCTGTTACGTCAGGCTGTATCATATAACTATCTATTGTCATACTACCTGGAATAGTAGTTGAATCAGTTTTTCGTTCAACAGAAATTTGACTTTCTTTAGTGTTTTTATCACACTCCAAACACATCAATACAACACCAACATAGAGAAATTTCTTCATGGTAGTTTTGGCATTTAAAAAGATACTATTTCTTTTCACGTGGATAAAAAGTTACAGGAAACGAATATCGAATGGATACGGGTCTTCCATTCTGCCGTCCGGGTTTCCAGGCTGGCATGGCAACTATCAAACGGAGAGCCTCTTTGTCACAATCCAGATCAATGCCTTTTGCAATGGACACATCTTTGATACTACCATCTACACTCACTACAAATGACAAGTAGACAACTCCTTTGATCGCTTTCGCCAAGGCATTCTCAGGATAATGCAGATTGGTTGAAATGTATTTTTGCAGGGCATCATAACCGCCTGGAAAAACTGGCATTTGCTCTACTATATTTAAAATATAATTTTCTTCGGGTTGCTCATCCATTAAAATCCTATCTTTCTCAAAAGGCTCAGAAACGAGTAACGAATCCCGTTTTGGAGGCGTTTCCTCCGTTGTGGTAAACTTGAGCTTTTCAGCTTTTGGTACAGGCTTGTTTTGTTGAGCAGTAACCCAGGTAGACAGTAACATACATGCAACAAATAGTAAAAGTTTATTCATATAAAGGTTATTTAGTTCTTCCATCAAATACTATGGGAATGGCTTGTTTCAGAGCAATGGGCTTTGCCCCTTGTTTGCATGGTTTCCAGCAAGGCATCATCCGAACCACGCGCAGTGCTTCTTCATCACAACCATAGCCGATGCCCCTGGCTACTATTGCATCTATGACGGAGCCATCTATCCCAATTGTGAAAGCAATGTAAACTTTGCCATAGACATGAGCTTGTCTAGCAGAATCAGGAAAGTGAATGTTAGCAGATAAAAACTTTTGAAGTGCGGCTATTCCGCCCGGAAACTCGGGCATCTGCTCAAAAGGACAGCCGAAAAATGTCTCATCGGTCGATGTTTCTGTTTGAGCAATACAAACAGCTAAATCAAGAATAGAAATGACTAAAAAGAGCAATAATGCACGCATGTATGTATCGTTTTCTGTATTAGATGCACGCCACTTCCAAATTCCATAAAACAAAAACCCCTCTGACCAACGTTTTTGTCAATCAGAGGGGTTTTATTCTTTTTCCAGATACTATTTTAAACCAAAATAGATGGGTAGTCTATACCTTACCGCAACAGCCTTGCCGTCCTGGATGCCAGGCTTCCACTTTGGCATAAGCCCTATTACACGCATTACTTCTTCATCACACCCATAGCCTATCCCTTGAGAAATCTCAATATTACGAATGATCCCGTCTTCTCCTACCACAAAGTTAGCAAAGACT
This sequence comes from uncultured Sphingobacteriales bacterium, assembly GCA_963520985.1. Classification (GTDB taxonomy): domain Bacteria; phylum Bacteroidota; class Bacteroidia; order Cytophagales; family 172606-1; genus Xanthocytophaga. Next base: position 222,100 of record CAUQTA010000004.1, on the reverse strand, counting down.
TTTCCGGTAATACGTGCTTTACGAGCCTGTTTCGGATAACGCAAAGTCTGACCTAAAAACTGACTCAAACCTGGAATGCCTCCGGGAAATTCAGGCATTTGTTCAACCACAATTCTGACACTATCCGTAGCAGACTGTGCAGGGTTAGGAATAGACGTAGATGCTGCCGACTGGCAAAGGGCTGCTGTGCTGATGAGAAAAAAGAATGCGAACAGATAGTTAGTCATCGGAAGTTATTTTTTTGATTTCGAATCCTGAACGGTTAATGTAAAAGCGAAAGGCAGGGAATAACGAACAGGCACGGCCTTCCCAAACTGTATACCGGGTTTCCATTGTGGCATGAGTTTCACCACTCTGACTGCTTCCTCATCGCAACCGGCTCCGATTCCTTTGGCGACAAAAACATCTCTGACAGTTCCATCCGATCCTACCACAAAACTGACAAACACTTTTCCCTGTACATTGTCTTTTCGGGCTTCGGGTGGATATTTTAGATTCTGGCTTAAAAACTGCCACAATCCGGGTATCCCGCCCGGAAACTCAGGCATTTGCTCCACCGCAATGAAGACACTATCGGAATCTGCTTTAAAATCTGTTGTGGCAGATTGGGCAAAAGAGCAATGAATCGCAACAAAACAACTTACAACAAGTACTAATCTCTTCATGTGTGGGTATAAAAAAGTTTACCCCCATTAATACAAAAGTAAAAATGAGGGTAAACATCAAGCGTAGAAAATAGTATCTTTTAGTTGGGCAAAACCGGCTTATACAAATTCTCCGCCCTTGCTTTTGGCGTCTTCCACAAAATTCTTCACTTTTTGCTCGTCGTCTTTGCGACAAATCAGCAACACGTTGTCGTATTCGGCCACAATGAATCCTTCCAACCCGTTAATAGCGATCAAGCGGTCTTTGGGTGTTTTGATGATGCAATTCTTGGTGTCGTACAACATTACATGGCCATCTATGGCATTGTCGTTTTCGTCTTTTTCCGACACTTCGTACAGCGACTTCCACGTTCCCAGATCCGACCAGCCAAAATCGCTCAGCACCACATAAACATCTCCGGCTTTGTCTGCTTTTTCCATAATGCCATTGTCAATCGAAACCCCTTTGCACCACGAGTACGCCTTGTCGATGTAGGCGGCTTCGCCATTGGTAAAGTAATGCGGACGACCTTCTTCAAACGCTTCGGCAATGTCGGGCAAGTGCTTGGTAAAATTTTGCATGATGGTTTGCACATTCCACACAAAAATCCCGGCATTCCATACATAATCCCCACTCTCGATAAATTTCTGCGCAAATTCCAGGTTAGGCTTTTCGGTAAAGGTGTTCACTTTCAGTACCTCTTCGCCATCTTTGGGAATAAACTGAATGTACCCGTACCCCGTATCCGGGCGGCTCGGGCGGATGCCCAGCGTCACAATTTTGTTGGATTCGGCTGTGGCGACCAGTGCGGTGCGAATGTCTTTTCTAAATTCTTCCTCTTTCAATATGATGTGGTCAGCAGGTGCAATTACCAGGTTGGCATTGGGGTTTTGCTGAGCTATTTTGTAACTGGCATAGGCTATACAAGGCGCCGTATTGCGACGGACCGGCTCGAGCAATATCTGGTCATACGAAAGCTGGGGCAATTGTTGTTTGACCAGTTCCTTATATTCGGCGCTGGTCACTACATAGATATTTTCGGGAGGACAAATGGTGTCAAAGCGGTCAGCAGTTTGTTGCAGCAGGGTGCGTCCGGTGCCTAATACATCATGAAACTGCTTGGGATTGTTCGTACGGCTAAACGGCCAGAAGCGGGTTCCTACCCCACCTGCCATAATAATCACATAGTTATTGTTCATTACTGGTTGTGTTGTATTACGTAAATGTTATGTTAATTTTAATTAATTTTTCAAAAAAACTTACATCGGGCCTGACGAATGAAAATAATAATTAATTATGCAACAAAATGATTAACGAGAAAAATAAATATAAAAAAAATACAAATTAAAAATAAAAAAATATACAAAAATCAATCATTCTTTTACCAAATAATATTCTCCAAAAATCAACTTGTTAGAATACTCCTATTTGCCTAAGCTCTCTTAGAGTCATTTTTTATTTTTCAAAACGCAACATTCTCCATTTAACTTACAATTCGGGCAAGGTATTGTATATTCGGCAAATGTAAGAATAGTAACCGTCTGAACAAACCCTTTTCAATTTTCTAATACTTTCATTTGTAAGCAATTAGAAGCGTTGAATTAATTGAAATAATTTTGTAGATTACCCACACAACACCAAAACAAAATTTGTAAAGCAGCGTATTTTTACGCATTTTTGATTCTAATATCCACTCTTTTTCAGAGTGGAGCAACTAGCCCAACAAAATATATACTAAGGTCACTATATTACAGACAGATTACGATGTTGACGGAAGAGTTATCTCAATTAAAAGAAACCCTCAAAGACGTTTTTGGCTACAGCCAGTTTCGCGGAACCCAGGAAGAAATCATTCAAAGCATCTTAGCGGGACGCAATACGTTTGTGATTATGCCTACGGGGGCGGGCAAATCGCTTTGTTACCAATTGCCTGCCATTGTCATGTCGGGAACGGCCATTGTGATTTCGCCACTGATTGCCCTGATGAAAAACCAAGTGGACCAACTCAATGCAGTAGGCATCAATGCGCAGTTTCTCAATTCCACATTGAGTAAGGCTGAAATTGCCAAAGTGAAGAAAGATGTACTCAACGGCAATATCCGGATGTTATACGTAGCCCCCGAATCACTGACCAAAGATGAAAACATTGAACTCCTCAGAAAAGCCAATATTTCGTTTGTAGCCGTTGACGAAGCCCACTGTATTTCGGAATGGGGTCACGATTTCAGACCTGAATACCGCAAGATCCGGGGCATCATTGAAAGCCTAGGCAAAAACCTGCCCATCATAGCCCTGACGGCCACGGCCACTCCCAAAGTACAGATTGACATCCAGCGGAACCTGGACATGGATGATGCGGAACTGTACAAATCCTCCTTCAACCGCCAGAACCTGTATTACGAAGTTCGTCCAAAGGCTGACGCCAAGAAACAACTCATCAAGTACATCAAGAACCACAAAGGCAAATCGGGTATCATTTACTGCCTGAGCCGCAAGAAAGTGGAGGAGATCGCCGAGTTGCTGAGTGTGAACGACATTCGGGCCTTGCCTTATCATGCAGGTTTGGATGCATCAATTCGGATGGCCAACCAGGATGCGTTTTTGAACGAAGACGTAGATGTGATTGTGGCAACTATCGCCTTTGGTATGGGCATTGACAAGCCCGATGTGCGGTTTGTGATCCACTACGATGCGCCCAAATCGCTGGAAGGCTACTACCAGGAAACGGGTCGTTCGGGTCGCGATGGGCTGGAAGGCAACTGCATCATGTTTTACAGTTACAACGACATTCTGAAACTTGAAAAATTCAATAAAGACAAGCCGGTAACCGAACGCGACAATGCCAAGCATCTGTTGCACGAAATGGCCTCTTATGCGGAGTCATCGGTGTGCCGACGCCGGCAATTGCTGCATTATTTTGGCGAACAGCTTGACCATGACTGTGGCTTCTGTGACAACTGCCTGAAACCACGCGAAAAATTTGAGGCTCAGGACGATGTGGTACTGGCCGTGCAGGCTGTTGCCAAAACCGATATGCGGTTTGGAGTCCCTCATTTGGTGGATGTGTTGCGCGGCGTAAAAAATGATTACGTTCTTAGCTATGGCCACGACAAGCTGAATGTTTTTGGGGCAGGTGCCGAAAAAGATGTGCAATACTGGACATCCGTTTACCGCCAGATCACCATCTACAATTTCCTCGAAAAAGACATTGACAACATCGGAATTCTGCGGCCAACGACAAAAGGCCAGGAATTTGTCGACAATCCGTATCCGATAACACTCACCAAAGATCACGACTATTCGAACGTAGACGAAGAAAGTGACGACGATGACAGCGAAATGAACAACCCGTCAGCACCGCGTGCGGCCGACGAAACGTTGTTTGAAATGCTGAAAGCGTTGCGTAAGAAAATTGCCAAAGAAAAAGGATTGCCACCTTACGTTATCTTCCAGGATCCTTCGCTGGAGGAAATGGCAACCACCTACCCTACCACCAAAGAAGAACTGTCGCAAATCAACGGCGTAGGTGGTGGCAAAGTAGTTAAGTTTGGCAAGCCTTTCCTTGATCTGATTACCAAATACGTACAGGAAAACGACATTGAAACCGATTCGGACGTCTTAATCAAATCTACGGCAAACAAGTCCAAGACCAAGATATTCATCATTCAGCAAATTGACCGCAAAATCAACCTGGACGAGATTGCCGAATCGAAGACGCTGACGATGACCGATCTGATCGAGGAAATCGAACACATTTGTTATTCGGGCACCCGCCTGAACCTGGACTACTACATCGACCAGATTCTGGACGATGAACGTCAGGCCGAAATCTGGGACTATTTCCTCTCAGCCGAAACCGATAGCATGAAAGTAGCCGTTGCCGAAATGGGCAGCGATTTCAGCGAAGAAGAACTCCGCCTGATGCGCATCAAGTTTTTGTCTGAGGTAGCCAACTAAGCCTGAAATAGTATCTTCCAAAAAGACAAAACCTCTTCTGCAGCAGAAGAGGTTTTGTCTTTTTTATTTTGATCTGCTCCTGGCAAAATAGTATCCTAAAGAAAGTAAAAACCCCGGCTATCATTCCGCTGCGATCCTACTTATTGCCCGAATGCTTTTTTTATACGCTTCAACTTGTATTTTTGCGCAGATATTGATAGACATGTCCGATTGCGACACTGCTCGCAGCAGGCATTTACACACTTGCACATTCATTTATGAAAATACTCATACTCGGTTCGGGTGGAAGGGAACATGCATTCGCTTGGAAAATCAAGCAAAGTCCGCTGTGCTCACAGTTGTTTGTAGCTCCCGGCAATGCCGGAACCCGCGAGGTAGCCACCAACGTAGCCATCGGTGTCAACGATTTTCCGGCCATCATGAACTTTGTGCTCCAGGAAAACATCGAATTGGTAGTAGTGGGCCCCGAAGAACCGCTGGTGCGTGGCATTCGCGATGCCTTTGAAGCACGCGAAGATCTGAAACATGTATTGATTGTGGGCCCAGGTAAAGAAGGCGCCCAACTCGAAGGCAGCAAAGATTTTTCCAAACAATTCATGCAGCGCCACAGCATCCCAACGGCGCGTTACCAAACCTTTACGGCCGACCAACTGGAAGAAGGACTCGAATACATTGATGTGCAGGAACTTCCCATTGTGTTGAAAGCCGACGGGCTGGCTGCTGGCAAAGGCGTGATCATAGCCCAAACTCACCGAGAAGCCCACGAAACCCTGACGGATATGCTTGCCAATCAGAAGTTTGGCGATGCCAGCAGTCGGGTGGTCATCGAGCAGTTTCTCGACGGAATTGAATTGTCGGTATTTGTTCTCACCGATGGCAATTCGTACAAAATTCTGCCCGAAGCCAAAGATTACAAACGCATTGGCGAAGGCGATACCGGCCTCAATACTGGCGGCATGGGAGCCGTGTCACCGGTTCCGTTTGTAGACAGTGAGTTTATGCGTAAGATTGATGAACGCATCATTGGCCCCACGGTTTCCGGTTTGCAGCAGGAAGGCATTTCGTATGTGGGATTTATTTTCTTCGGCCTCATCAACGTCAAGGGTGAGCCGTATGTGATTGAATACAATGCCCGCATGGGCGATCCTGAAACCGAAGTGGTCATTCCGCGCATTCAGTCAGATTTCGTCGATTTGCTGTTGGCTACCGCCAAAGGCACTCTTAGCGAAAAACGCATCCAGTTTGTACCCCGGGTCGCAACTACGGTTATGCTGGTTTCGGGTGGGTATCCCGGCGATTACCAAAAAGGCAAAGTCATTTCTGAACTTGGCCGAGCTGAAAATGTGTTAGTCTTTCATGCAGGCACAAAATTAAACCAAGAGAATCGCGTTGTTACTGATGGTGGCCGCGTCATGGCACTTACGGCTTATGGTGCCGACATCCGGCAGGCCATCGCCAAGTCCAATATGGCTGCTGAACGCATTCAATGGGACGGCAAATATTACCGCAGAGACATTGGATTGGATTTATTGAAGATAAGTAAGTAACTTAGTAGCCCCCAGCCCCGATGGGGAACTGATAATAACTCCCCCATCGGGGACTGGGGGACTCTTTTCACGTAGGCGAAAGCCGAATAGTTATATAAATATGGCATGTACCGGATGTAGCACTGCTTCCAAGGGAGCAGAAGCAACTGGCTGTGAAACAGGCGGTTGCAACAAAATGAATGTATTCGACTGGCTCGGCAATATGGATATTCCGCTGGAGCAGCGTTTTAATATCGTAGAAATTCGGTTCAAGGGAGGCCGGAAAGAGTTTTTCCGCAATTCAAATCACCTCGAACTCTATACCGGCGATTCGGTGATTGTTGAAGTTCCCGGCGGGCATCACCTTGGCTTGGTTTCGTTGCAGGGCGACCTGGTACGCCTGCAAATGAAAAAGAAAGGCGTGCAGGACAACGAAGAAATCAAACAGATTTATCGGCTGGCCACGGAAAAAGACATCGAAAAATCAGAACAAACCAAAGCCCGTGAGCTACCAACGATGTTTCGGACCCGCGAAATCATACGTGAGTTGAATCTGCAGATGAAGCTTTCGGATGTGGAATACCAGGCCGATAACACCAAGGCTACGTTTTTCTATTCTGCTGATGACCGGGTCGATTTTCGCGAACTGATCAAGTTACTCGCTTCCGAATTCAAAGTTCGGGTGGAGATGCGTCAGATCAGCCTGCGCCAGGAAGCCGGTCGTTTGGGCGGCTTGGGTTCGTGTGGCCGGGAATTGTGCTGTTCTACCTGGCTCAACGAGTTCAAGGCGGTTTCTACGGTGGCGGCCCGTTACCAGAATCTTTCGCTGAACCCAACCAAGCTTTCGGGACAATGCGGCCGGTTGAAATGCTGCCTGAATTACGAACTGGAAACCTATATGGAAGCGCTGCAAGGCATTCCAACCCTGGATGAGCCACTGAAAACCAAGAAAGGCTCGGCTTTTTTGCAAAAGACTGATATCTTCAAGAAGATTCTCTGGTTTGGCTATCATGAAGAAACTACCTGGCACCCTATTGGGGTAGATCGGGTCAATGAAATCTTGATTCTGAATAAAAAAGGAGTGGTTCCGGAAACCTTGTTTGAAAACGAGTTGATTCCCGTGGAAGCAGTACCCATCAACAGCGATCTGGCCAAACTAGATAAGCGCCTGAGTGACAAGGAAAAAGACAAAAAGAAATTCAAGAAGAAGCGGAGATAGTTCTGGCGAATAGTAGGGTTTTTGATTTTTCAACCCTACTATTTTCCAACCCTTTTAACCGAGCTGCAAGTAGCAAGCATGAATAAAGAATACATACGACTTTTTCCTTTGTTTTTGCGGCTTCGCTTTATCTTTTGCTTACGGTAATTTTTACCAATACCATGTTGATGCGAGAACATATCCTAGGTCTTGCGTTTTTGGGTATTGTCGTGATCATTCATTTTTTTAACCGAACCGTGGGATATCAGGCAACGGGTCTCCTTTTGTTTGTTGGACTATTTTCGGCTCTGGGTTTTACTCCCACTTTATTTTTCTTTGGTATAGGCAGATTACAGGTTGATGTATTTTGTGTTGTAGTATCCATTGTTTATATCATTGTACATAGACATGTTTTACCCGACTGGATTAGATGGCTTGCAGGTAGCAAAAACAATTGATCCAACTGTTTCCTAAAATTCATTTCTAATGCTAAAACTGAAAGCAGCAAATTTGTTTTTTATTCTGGCGCTGGGCTTCGTCTGGTGGGGTTGCGATCCGGACCGGGTGTATGAACAATACCACGACATCCCTGAAAATCAATGGTATATTGACAGTGTGCAGGCGTATACATTTGCTATCGACGATCCGGCTCAGGCGTACAACGTTTATTACAATGTCCGTAATTCCATTTCGTATCCCTACTACAACCTGTTTGTCACCTATTATTTAACAGACGACAAAGGCAAGCAACTCTCCTCACAATTGCAGGAACTGATGCTGATGGATTCCAAAACCGGTAAACCGCTGGGCGACGGGGTTGGCGATATCTTTGATCACCAGGTGGGTTTGCTGACTAACTATACATTTCCTGCCAAAGGGAATTATACAATCAAAATCAAACAATACATGCGAAAAGACCCGCTGCCCGAAATTATGAGCATTGGCATCCGGGTTGAAAAAGCAAAACCTTAGGACAAACCCAGCTTAAAGATGGCAACAAAGCTTTTACCCATGTTTCCGCTCAATCTGGTTGTGTATCCACGCGAACGGCTCAATCTGCACATATTTGAAGCCCGTTATCGTCAGTTGATAAACGAATGTCTTGAAACCAACCAAACGTTTGGCATTCCGGCACATTTCAGCAATCAGGTGCACCAGTTTGGCACCGAAGTGCGTATTACCAACCTGCATCAACGCTACGAAGACGGACAAATGGATATTGAGACCGAAGGCGTTAGTGTGTTTAAAATCAAATCGTTTACCAATCCGCTGGAAGGAAAGCTATATGCAGGAGCCAGCGTGGAAGAACTCACCATCTGGGGCGATCCGCATTCTGAAAATGTAGGCGCATTGATTACGAAGGTCAAAGAGCTTTATAAACTACTGCAACAGGAATTTAAACTCCGAATCACCAATTATGATTACCTTTCGTACCAGTTGGCGCATAAGATTGGCTTTTCCATCGAACAGGAATATAAGCTGCTGACACTCACCTCTGAAAAAGACCGCCAGAAGTTCATACTCGAACATTTGGAACACACCATTCCGGTAATGATGAATATGGAACGCACCAAAGAACGCATCCGTATGAATGGCCATTTCAAGCACCTGGACCCGCTGGATTTCTAGAAAAAATAGTATCCCTGAAAAAGAAGAAACCTCCCGGCAGCCGGGAGGTTTCTTCTTTTATTCGGATTCAGGTAAATTCGCACGTTGGCCCCAGGTTTCGGAGAAAACAATCTCAGTGAGGGGCTTACGGCTGCGGCCACTTCCTTCTTTCGCTTGCAAGTCGGATGGCAGTTGGTCGGTGTTGCCTCCGTAGTACCCAACCGCAACAGCAGTAGCGATGTGATAGCCTTCGGGGACCTGGAAAACCTGATGGGCTTTTTGCCAATTGACACCCGCCATCTGATGCAAGGCGATTCCCATACTTTGCGCCTGCACACTGAAATTGCCCATTGCCAGACCCAAATCGTGCAGGGCATGGTAGTTTTCTTTGCCCGTATCAAAGTTTTCCTGGATAGCCGTCAACACCAACACTGAGGCATGTCGGGCCCACTTCTGATTAAATTCACTCAGGCACTGAAATATCTTTTCAAACGTTTCGGAGCCCCGATAGGCATACAAGAAACGCCAGGGCTGGGCATTGTTGGAGCTGGCAGCCCAGTGAGCCGCTTCAAAAAGCTGAAACAGTTCCGTTTCGGAGATGGGTTTGTCTTCAAATACGCGGGGGCTCCAGCGGTCTGCAAGCAACGGATGAATGGAGTAAGTAGTCTGGGCTGTTTTTTCGGTAAGTACCATAATCAATCAGGAAATTAGGATGTAGTAAAATGCGTTCATTGAACTTCTAAGGGCAGAAGCCTAGGTGTACCTACGTTAAAAAAGTATACCCTCCTCTCAAAAATACTATCCGCAAAAAAGTAAAAACCCCACTGTTTTTATACTTTTGTAGCCTCACTCATGCAACATCATACTTTTCCTATTTTCCAAAATGACAAACGAGATTTTTTCCAAAATAGCACAGCAGCTTGATAGCCAGGGTTTCCGGGTAGCATCTTCTGATTTTTCACGTCCCTGGGGTGGCTTTTTTGTGATTGACGAAACGCAGACACAGAAGTTTATTGAGACGTATTTTCCGATGCTTTCACCAGACAGCTTACTGAAAGGAGCACGGTTAAGTCCTAAAATACTAGTGGTTGGGCCACAAAAACGCTTGTCGTGGCAATATCATTTCCGCCGTGCCGAAGTATGGCGCGTAGTTGACGGCCCAATTGCCGTGGCTCAGAGCGATACCGATGACCAAACCGAACCGAAAACGTACCAAAACGGCGAATTGGTCACGCTGAAGCAAGGCGAACGCCACCGCCTGATCGGCTTGGATCAATGGGGAGTGGTAGCCGAAATCTGGCAGCATACCGACGGGGACAATCCGTCAGACGAGTCGGATATCGTACGTGTACAGGATGATTTCAGCAGATAAACCAATTTGCCGAATCCGATATAGTATCTGCAAAAAAGCAAAAACCTGACAGTGCACTCTAGTTGCTTCTGCCAGGTTTTGTGCTTTTCAACCATACTATTTTTCGGATTGGTTCTTATGCAATTGCAAAGATACGCTTCAAGAACGAATCGATGTAATTTGCAATGGCAATCGGGTACTCTTCCAGTACAAAATGGCCGCCATCCAAGAGATGCAACTCGGCATCAGGCAAATCGTGCACGTAAGCCTGCGCACCTGCTGCAATGAAGATTTTGTCGTTTTTGCCCCAGAGAATCAGGGCGGGTGGCTGATGGGTTCGCAAATACGCATGCCAGGTTTCGTAAAGCGGAAAGTTGGTGTGGTAATCTTTAAGAAGCAATCCTTGAATGGTTTTTACTCCGGGCCGCTCCATGAAAAACTGGTCCAGCAGATACACATTCGGGTTAATGGTTTCCGGATTGGCGGCGCCAAACGTGTATTGTTCCCGAATTCCCTCCTCCGATACCAGGTAGTCAATCACGTTTTCCAACTCCGGATTTTCACTGATCTTTTCAAGTTGCTTCAACACCTGCGCATCCTCGCCTAAGCCTGCTTCATACGCATTGGCATTCTGAATCAGGAGCGAATCGATGAGTTGGGGGCGTTTGGACGCAATCCGAAAACCAACCGGACTGCCGTAATCCTGCATGTACAGACTGAAACGGGTAAGTCCCAAAGCATCGACAAACTGTTCCATCACCGCGGCCAGATTGTCAAACGTATAGGAAAATTCCTCGGGTGCCGGTCGGCTACTCAGTCCGAATCCGGGATAATCAGGCGCCACCACGTGGTATCGCGTTGCCAACTGCAAAAGCAAATCGCTATACATGTGCGATGACGATGGAAACCCATGCAAGAACAAAATGGTAGGCTGTTGCGTATCGCCACCTTCGCGGTAAAACACATCCAAGTTTTGGATGCGAATGGTTTTGTAATGGATGATTGTGTTGTTCATAATTTTTACCAAATGGTACAAAATAAATTACGAGGGTTTTTCCTTTTTTAAAGAAACTATTTGCAAAGGTTGAAAGTTACAAGCCTATAAGTCACAGATTATAAAGTACTTATTTTCAACACGTTATACGCTTTTCTGTAGCCTCTTGCTTTGAATACACAAAGCAAGAGGCCCTGCTTTATAGTGCGATTAAAAAGCCAAAAACGGAAAGTTTGCCACTTAGTACGCTGCGGTAAATCGCTGTTTGATAAACTGGCCTTTTTCCAATTCGTCGAGTAAAGCAACCGCCAGATCTTCTACCGAAATCTTACTTTTTCCGTGTTTGTCAAATACGGGCGAATCGGTATGGGTTCGGTAATGTCCCGTCCGCACACCCGATGTGCCGGGATGCATTTCAATGGCAGGGCTCAGAAATGTCCAGTCCAGCTGTTGTTCTTGTTTGAGTTCATTCAAGTAATCGCGGGCTGACGTTGCACCTGCTTTGTATTCGGCGGGAAACTGTGGCGAATCCACCAGTTGCAAACCGGGTGCAATGTAAAGGCTTCCGGCCCCTCCTATCACCAGCAAACGAGATACGCCTGCCTGCTTGGTTGCTTCCTGAATGGATTTGGAGCCTTTGAGGAAATCAGCATATAAGTTCGGATTTTGCCAGCCAGCATTATAGGCACTCAAAACGGCCTGTTGCCCTTTCAACGCATCGGCTAGGGCTTCTGTATCCCGTATATCCACAGCCTTTATACTCAAATTGGCATGTGATTCGGAGATCTTCGCCGGATCACGCACAATAGCCATTACTTCATGGCCGCGTTGCAAGGCTTCGCTTACCAGGTGTTTTCCTACAAAACCGGATGCTCCAATAATTGCAATTTTCATAACGTTCAGTGTTTAAGGAATAAGAAAAAATGTACTAGTTAGTACAAAACAAGAGAAAAAATTAATTCAATGCGTTCAGATGCATTTCGATGAGTTGACTTAGAATGGTGGCGTCGGTATACATCCGACGACTGATGTTCAGTCCATTCCAAGTATTGATCAGATACTTAGCCAACAAACCAGCTTCTTGCTTCGTTTGCAACTGGCCGTTGGCTTGTGCGGTGCGAATGGTTTCTTCAAATACCTGTTCCAGTTTGTGCAACAACGCAATGGGTCGCTGCTGCAACGATGCGTGCACAATGGCAAGCTCGGCAATGCTGTTGCCTAAAAAGCAGCCTTTCTGGTGAATTTCGGCGGGAGTAAACGCAATGCTTCGGAAAAACTCCTTCAAGTATTCAATCGGTTGCGGGCTTTCCTGCAATTCTTTTCTCATTCGTTTCAGCGATTCGGCACTGAATTGTTCCAAGGCTTTTTCAAACAACTCCTGCTTGCCGCCCTCAAATGCCAGGTAAAAGCTGCCTTTTCCAATGCCCATGGCCGCCAACAATTCTTCGGTGGAAGCGGCTTCATATCCTTTGGTCCAGAATACGTTAATTGCTCTGTCAATTACGTGTTGTGTATCGAATATCTTGGGTCGTCCTGCCATAGTAAGTGCATTGGTGAGGCAAAAATACATATTGTACCATTTAGTACAAATACTAATTGAAATATTTTTCTAGTTCATGGGCCTTTTGTTTTTCGAAGATACAGTGAGCTTCTTTGTGTTTGTATTTTTCGTAGCTAGCTGAAAAATAGTAGGATTGAAAAGTCCAAAACCTACCACTTGTCCCGTCATTGCGAGGAGGCACGACGAAGCAAGCTGCTGGTTGCAGGCTCGGAAAAACCGATTACAAAGACTTATGTTCAAACTTGGTGATTGCCTCACTTTGCTCAAAATGACCAAAGCCCAAAGCGATCAGCAAGTGATGAATCACTATATTGATTACTTAGCGTCTTTCTTGTTCAGGTCGTTGATAATGCCTTCAATTCGGCGGTCATACACTTCGATTTGCGGCTCGTAAGTCTGCGTGTTCTCTTTAAACGCTTTGTACATCAGTTCGTAGCTTTTGATACGGAGTTCGCAGTATTCGATCAGTTTTTTGTTCTGGCCGCGAATCACTTCTGGCAAACTCAGTTGATCGAGTTCTTTCACCAGTTTCAGGTTTTCTTTCCAGTTTACCAGTCCGGTATCCTTTATCGAAACCAGGATTTTCTCCGTGGGAGTATTTTCGGGCAAATTGTAAATCTTCAATGCGGCAGTTTGACGGGTATAAAAAGCGGCCATGCGCCGGTCGTATTCACCGATGGGATCAGAGACAAATTGCATGGCTATCAAGGAAATACCTGCCGTAGCCAACAGGATTCCGGCGATGGAGGCCATGCCCAGAATGGATTTTTCGGGATACTGAAGTTTGGGATAAAAGGCATATCCCATCAGCATCCCTGAAACCAAACCGCCAATGTGAGCCGCATTATCGACACCACCATTGCGTAACCCACCTAACAGATTATATACTACAAATGCGGAAAAACTGATTAACAGCAACTTACGCACTTCCTTTGCAATGTAGTTGGTTGTCAACAAAGCTAAGAAAACACCCATTAAGCCAAAAATAGCTCCAGATGCACCTGCACTTGCAGTAGTATTATTCCACCACAAGCTAGCTATACTTGCTAAAAGACCTGTACACAGATAGGCAATCAAAAAACGAAAGCGCCCCAGCAAGGATTCTAAAAATGTTCCTATAAAAAACAAGAAAAACATATTTACTGCTAAGTGATCTATTCCAATATGCAAAAACACACAGGTAATTAAGCGCCACCATTGATTATCCACGGTGTAGGGTTTGTAATTGGCTCCCCATCGAATCAGGTCTTGGGTATCGGGGTCAAAAATTCCAACTCCCGAAATCACCATCACCAGAAAAATCAGAATGTTCAGATTGATGAGAATAGGCGTAATGAAATAATCGCCCGAAGGAATAAACAGCGAAAAGAAACCCGATTTTTTGTTTGCGGATTCGTCCACCCATTGGGCGGAAGGCTGCTGAGCCAGTTGCTGATTGATTTCCTCCGCTGAGACCCGGGTTTGAAGTTCGTCGAGCACCGTTACCAGTTTTTCGATGTTCTGCTGATGCCGTTGCTCATTGGCAGTGCCCGTCATGGATTCGCTGGTGAGCATGGCCTTGTCGTCGTCAAGCGTAATCCGGATTTCATCGCCCACCGTATTTTCACCGGCGGGGGCATAGGCCAGCAGTCCGGTTTGGTCAAGTTGGCTCACCGTCCAGCCCAGGTGATGGGCCGCTTCGCGTGCTATGAGTAGAAAAGAATCGCCTGTGTAGGTATGAAGGGAATAGGATTTTCGAAAAGAACTAAGTGCCATAAACAACTAAGAAGTATATATGCCCGGTAATTCAATACCCGGGGTTTTTGATTTTGGAAAGATACTATTTGTAAGACAAAACAAAAAAGCGGATTCTGGCATTACTGTACAACCATTGGTAATGCCCGATAAAAGCTGTACACTTGCCCTTTGACTAACCGTTTTTTGTTGCTGAGCAGAATAATTAACCTTTTATCCAATCAGCCCATTCACCTTTATGAAATCCATTTTACTTGCATTAGTGATTTTATGTTGTCTGGCTTGTTCCAATGACTCATCGCATCAGCAGGCGGCCGATTCGGTGGTAGTGCAAACCGATACTCTTCCAACGAATAGTTCAGGTTCCGATTCTACTGAGAATACGGGCATTGCATTTGCCTTTAGCGATGAAGCAGGTCGTCAACTATTGGGACTGGAAGTTGACTCGTTATTGACGCCAAAATCGTTTACAAAAACGTTGAGCAAAGATACAACTCCTATTCCCATTAGCTTTAAAAGTGTTAAACCAGCTACCGAGAATGACAATGGCCGACAAACGGCACAAAATTTTGCCAATTCCGGCGGCAACTTATACGAAGTTTCCGGCGCTGTCAACCCAGAAGCAACAACTCTTTTATTCACAGACGGCTTTCTAAAAGCCCGAACCTTGCTAGCCGTGCAAGCCACAAAATCCAAATTGTCGGCAGCCGACGAAGCTCGCCTAAAGGCCGACAAGCAACGAGCCATCAAATCGTTTCACAGTTTGGGTCATCTTTCCGCTTCGCAAGTTTTTGGACTGGTGGAGTTTGAGCGGCAACAGGATTCGGTATTGGTGTCGCTGGTGGTTATCACACCCGAAGCCATTTCGTACAAGGATTTTCCTGCCAAATACGATGAAACCAGCACCTGGCGCGTGGATGACGGAGGCGAGTTTGACTGGGATAGCTACCGCATACTGGCTGCGTTTGACCACCGGGGTACGCTGGAAATCGTAACCGAATGGCTAGGCGCTGAAGGAATTTCGATTGAATACATGGTGCAGGCAGATAAGCAGTTGATCACACGGAAGGAGGCTTCGCGGTATACTTCGCCTTTGTAGCAATACGGCAAAATAGTAGGATTAAAAAAGGGAAAATCTGCCAGTTCAATATTCCACAACTGGTATCGCTTTTATAAGTTGCCATCTCCCGTTTTGCAGCTCTAGGAGGAAAATTGTCCCATCGCCACCTTTACGATTGCAAATAAAATCTCTGTAAAAGCATGCTTTGGTAAAGGTAGCATCAAAGGCAATGCGCGAAAAAGCGATATGAAACGATGGATAGCCACTATCCATTGTGGAAAGCTTACTGATTATGTATTTTCCTTTGTGCACCAAGGTCTGAATATTCCAAGGCTCACTCTTGAGTTTAGGAGATTGCAATTTCAATACAAGTGCATGAAATGAAGAGTCCAATCCCTGCAACGCCTTTGAAATATGGGCCTCTGATAATAAATTTTCTGAATAGGCAAACAAGGTATCGGCAATGGGAAGGGCGATGGAAAGTGTATCCGGGCGACCATGGGTTGCCAGGTTTTCATACCACTCCTCAATGTATTTTTGCCTAGCTAAGATCTGCTTCTTGATCTCAGTAGGTGTAGTAGATTTTGTCGTAGGAAGTATAGGCGGTTCTTGCCATTCCATGTAGTAACCATACACTGAATTGCCAACAACTTCCATAAACACCTGATCTAGCAGTCTTTCTTCTTGCTGTGCATAGGTTAATACAGGTGCAGATTGCGACTGAACATGTTCATTTCTCGTTTCAGGTTGACAGCCCAACACCATACCCAAAAATAAAAATATGGCTATTCTCATCTTACAAAATAGTATCTTTTGAAATCCCAAAACCTCCCCTTTTTCACTATTGTGTCAGTTGCTTGTAACGATCTTGCAGCAATGTTTTGAGTTCGGGCTTGGCACCCTGGAGCAGATAAATACGGGCTCCGTATTCACGGGCAAAGGCATTTTCCACGCTACCCATTTGCTTCACCGAGGCAAACAAATGCTTTTCCGATTCCTGGAGCGGCTCTTCTCCTGGTTCTTTGATGAGCAAAACGGTGGTGATGGGCTTGTCAAACGGAATCCAGTTGATGTAATCGGCATTGAACGATACCGCCGGATTGATTCTTCCGCGTGCATAATAGTTCAGAGCCCCGGTTTCGCCGTAATTGTCGCAAAGCACCAGCGTATAAGGTCGGTCTTTTTCGGGAACCTGCGCAAAAGCGGCTGCCGATTTGTCGGCAAGTTCTTTCCAGCCCAGCATATCCGCGAAATCCTGAGGCAAAGTGTGGTCTTTTCCGTCTTCCCATTTGAGCAGATTCAGTGACTTGAACCGGGCCGCATCGGCAGCGATCTGTTGAGGGGCTTGAATCGGAAATACCACGTTGACAAAAGGCAAAAACAAACCGGCAGTAGCTACCAGCCAAACCGGACGCAGATAACGCTTCCAACCGGTAGCAAATAACGCCTCCCAATACACGCTGCCGATACCAAGCAAAGCCGGATACAACCCAATGGCGTAATAGTTCTTCGCTTGCAGATACGTGTAAAGCAACATCACCAATCCATAACAAACACCCACAAAACGGTAGGGTTTTAGCGGTGCATACACAATCATCCCCACAAAAGCCCCGATAATGAGATAGATGGCTCCCAGAAAGAAAATGAATTGGTCTTTCCAGAAATCGACCCGACTCATGTTTTGGAGTTGCGTTTCCTGCAACGAACTCATGTGGTGAATCACCGGCAAGCCGTTCTGTACCTGCCAGATGACATTGGGCAGGATGATTACCAACACCAGCAGAATGGCAAAATAAAAATATTTGTCCGAAAAAATGCGTCGATGAGACGACAAGGCCAATGCAGGCAGCAATCCGATCAGCAGAAAAATCAGGTTGTATTTGTTCAGAATGCCAATGCCGATGAGTATGCCCAATGCCCAAAGCCAGCGAGAAGCGTGGTCTTGTGTCCAGCGAATGGTGAGGTAAAACACCAGCGTCCAGCAGAGAATGTCAAACGAGTTGGGCTGGTAGAGCATATTTAGGCGCATCAATGCAGAAAACACCAAAGCTGTCATAGCCAGTACTTTGGCGTATATCTTTCCGTTCAGCGCATCTACCAGCCGCCAAACTACCACCAGCGTGAGTGCACCAAACAAGGCCGGAAAAAACCGAACCCAAAACGCCGAGCCACCCAAGTGCCAAATGAGCCACGACACCCACGAAGTAAACGGCGGTACCGACACATACCCAGCCGCCAGGTGGTCGCCTTGGTCGAGATGCAGGTATTCGTCGCGGTGCAAGTCGTACAGATCGTTGACAAACGTATACTGGAGCACAAACTTGAGCAGTACAAATCCGTACAGAATCGCAATTTCAAGGGTGCGCTTTTTCATAAAAGATCAGGATAGACAATTAGATTTTACCTTCAACTAGCAGCTTTATTAGTATATAAACGACTTAAAAATATATATCACACTTGGGTAATAAGGTTTTGATTCTTTTCTTTTCAGAGAGGGAGATAGGATTATTTTTTAACACCAGAACTCTTAATTGAGTCAGCGCACCCATTTCTGTTGGTAAAGAACTCAGTTGGTTACTTCCCAGATTCAGAGACTGTAACTGGTTCAGATTGCCAATTTGCGCTGGCAAGCAGCCCAGTTGGTTACCAGACAAGAACAAATACTTTAATTGAATCAGGTTTCCAATCTCTTCAGGTAGTTCGGTGAGTCTATTCTCGGTCATATCCAGATATCCTAGATTGGCTAAGCGAGCAATTCCTTTGGGCAAGTTACTCAGCTGATTTTTAGTCAAATCTAGGCGTTGCAGCTGGGCAAGGCTTCCAATTTCTACAGGTAGGGAAGCCAATTGATTATCCACCAAAGTCAGCACTTTAAGTTTAGTTAAAGTACCAATTTCAGTGGGAAGCCAAGTTAAGCGGTTATAGTTTAACATCAACTCTTCCAACTGAGTTAGGTGAGAAATCTCAGCTGGTAGATCGTTAAGTTGATTATTCGTAAAATAGAGAGATTGCAATTCTGTCAAACTCATTATTTCTCTGGGAAATTCATTAAATTGATTATTTTCCAAATCCAGAGACTTTAAGCACCTCAGGTTACCCATTTGAACCGGCAAAGCATTCAGTTGATTTCGGGCTAATTGCAGTCTGTTAAGATGGATTAGATTACCAATTTCTGGTGGTAATGAGTTGAGTTGATTTCGATTCAAATTCAATGTTTTTAACTGGCTAAGTTGACATATTGGCATCGAAACAGCTTCCAATTGATTACTTTCCAAATTCAAATCCTCCAGACTACTCATAGTTCCGATTTGTGCAGGAAGCGATACCAATTTATTCCCCCATAAAGCCAGCTCTTTCAGCTTCGTCAAAGTGCTAATTTCAGGTGGCACAGAAGTCAGCCGACTATTTCTGAAATCAAGTTTTTTCAGATTTCTAAGGTATTTAATCTGAGAAGGAATGTAAGCGAATCTATAGAGTTCTTCATTTATTTCCTCAATCTGCGAGGACTTCAATAATTTCCTTGAAAAAGACCAAGAAGAATATTTGCCAAGCCAATCACACAAGCTATTCAAATCCTGTTTCAATTCGGAAAGATCGATCTGCATGGATTCTGCGATCTGGATTCCCATTGTAATATTTTCTTCCTGTCCTGAAAGCAATAGACGCATCAGGTTTTCCTTTTCGGCATCTCTTTCCATATCAATCTGACTATCTTTAAGCATACAGTTTGTATTTGCGATCTGATTTAAGCAATTAGCCAAAAACAAGATTTAATACCCTAATACTTCTAAATCATCAATAGTAATGAAGCCTACGTGTGCTTTTTTAAAATTTATTTAGAGAGTACAAATACAGTTGATACGGCAAGGTGCCGAAAAAATAGTATCTCTACAACTGCCAAAACCACCATCGGATGATTGCCATGATAAGCGAGAAAATAGTATCTTTCCACAAATCAAAACCTACTCCTTTGCCTACTTCATTTACACTCAGACCTTGGTCGTTGACCGATTTGGAAAGTTTGGTCACCCATGCCAATAATTAGAACATAGCCCAAAACCTGATGATCGATTTCCATTCCAGTATACCGAAGAGGATGGGAAACAATTTATCACCTTTGCCACACAATCCCAACCCATTTCTATTTTTGCCATTGATGTAGACGGAAAAGCTGTGGGTGGCCTCGGAATTCATCTGCAAGACGATATCCGTCGGAAAAATGCAGAACTTGGCTATTGGCTGGGCGAGCCTTTCAGGGGTCAGGGCATTGTTACTGCGGCTGTGAAGCAAACGGTTGGGTATGCGTTCGATACTTACGACATTACGCGTGTATTTGCTCGCCCGTTTGGACACAACAAAGCGTCACAGCGTGTACTGGAAAAAGCCGGTTTTCTGTTTGAAGCTCGCTTTGAGAAAACGCTGTACAAAAACGGTGAATACCTGGATGAAATGATCTACGGAGTACGAAGATCGGAAGATAATTGAATCTACTTTGATTAAGAACAGACTCTGTAAATCTGGACAACCATTGGCTGATAACTCACGAATACATCGTGTTGGATAGCAGCAACTTTCCGCTTCTGCAATCCTATTATTTCAATTCTTTTGGTTATCTTTAGTATAAAATACCCACTTCCATAAACTCACTTCCTACTCCACTCGTTTTTTATGAAAAAGCACCTGCTTGCGTGGATTATCCTCTGTGTTGTGATATCCTCTTTCCCGGCTCATAGCCAGAGTATTCAGCAATTGGGGCCTAACTATTACGGGGCGGGAGTTCCATCCAATGAATTCGAGTTTTTTGCGGCCACCAATTCCAACGGACGGCAGCGACAGGCCAACTGGTGCTGGGCCGCCTGCGTGCAAATGATGCTCAACTATCACGGTTTGTACATTACACAGGAACAGATTGTGCAGCGCATTTACGGCCAACTGATCGACAAGCCGGCGGGGCCTCAGCAAATCATGACCGCTCTCAGTGGCTGGGCACCCAATTCTCAGGGCGGTGTTTCCAATATCTTTTGTCAGCAGGGTGTCAATAATGTCAACGAAATCACTCAAAACCTGGCTTACAAATGGCCGCTGATTGTGGGGCTCACCAATCCACAAGGTGGCACCGGACACGCATATGTGCTTACCGGCATCTACTATTCAACCGACCAATACAACAATACCATACCCGACAAAGTCATTCTGCGGGACCCCTGGCCTACCAATACTTCCCGCCAAGAAATGAGCTGGGCCGAATTTCAGCAACGCGTCGGCATGATATTCAAAGTATGGGTATCGCGTTGAAATAGTATCTTTTCAAAAGCCAAAACTCCTTATCCTCAGCCAACACATTTTTCTTGTTCTACGCATACCTCCCAACCATACACCTGTTTATGAAGAAACGCATACCGTTTTTACTTTTTTGGATTGCCACGTTTGCATTTGCTCAATCAACCAAACAAATCAATGAATTTGACGCCTATGTTCAGAAAGCCGTAAAAGACTGGCAGGCTCCAGGCGTGGCGGTTGCCGTTGTGAAAGACGGGAAAGTGATTTTAAAGAAAGGCTACGGCACGCGTGAATCAGGAAAAGAGGCACCTGTGGATGCCTACACGCTGTTTGCCTGCGCCTCCACCACCAAAGCCATGACCGCTACAGGCATGGGAATGCTGGTAGACGAAGGCAAAGTAAGCTGGAACGACCCGGTTATCAAGTACTTACCCGATTTCCGTTTGTATGAACCTTACGTTACGCAGCAACTGACCATTCGCGATTTGTTTACGCACAATTCAGGTGTAGGCAACACCGACTTTTTGTGGGGAGACGTGGAACTGTCTTCTCCGCAAATTCTCCAGAAAATGGCGATTATCAAGCCTTCCTATTCGTTTCGATCCAGCTTTATTTATCAAAACATTTTTTACCTGGTAGCGGGCGCTGTGATTGAAAAAGTAAGTGGCAATTCGTGGGGCGACTTCATGAAACAACGCATTTTTCAGCCGCTGGGAATGAACCGCACCAAACCGTATTTGCGCGAAGTAACGGATGCCAACCGATCAAAACCCCACGCCAAAGTGGACAATACCGTAATGGTAATTGAAGATTTATCCGCCGATGCCATTGGTCCGGCAGGCAGTGTGTGGTCGTGTGCAGATGATATAGCCAAATGGACCCTTTGCATGCTGGACAGCAGCAAATACGCCGGAGGGCGGCTGGTGAGTCCGCAAACCTGGGCCGAGCTCTTTAAACCACAGGTACTTGTACCCGAATCGCAGTTTTACCCGACCATGCATCTGACACATCCCAACTGGATTACCTATGGGCTGGGTTGGTTTCAACAGGATTACAAAGGACAGAAAATCAATTTTCATACAGGCAGTTTGCCGGGCACGGTTGCCATTCATGGGCAATTGCCCGAAGCCCGGTTGGGCATTTACGTGTTTGGCAATCTAGATCATGTAGAGCTGCGTCATGCACTCATGTTCAAAGCCTTTGACCTGTTTGCCTTGGGCAGTAACCGCGACTGGAGCACCGAATTACAAGCTCTCTATACAAAATTAAGTGAGGAAGGCGAGGCAGCTCAAAAAGCAGCCGAAAGCAACAGAAAAACCAATACCCAACCTTCTTTGCCCTTGGCTGCCTATGTGGGAAGTTATTCCGACCCGCTTTTTGGAAAAGTATTGGTGACAGTAACCAATAATCGGCTGGTAGTCACGATAAATGAGTTAAACAAAATCGCGCTGGAACACTGGCATTACAATACCTTCCGCGGTCCCTACGATAAGAAATGGTATGGAAAAGGAACCGCTAATTTTATACTGAACGAAGAGGGTGCAGTAGAAAAAGTGGTGATAGATGGGACTGAATTTCAGAAAGAGAAATAGTATCTTTTTCAATGTCAAAACCTGCCGTTCTTTGCAAGAAGTCCTAGTCTCTTGTAAAGGGGGGCACCATAACCTTTGCACAGACAGGATGAATGTACTCTACGTAGCATTTTGCATTCTCCTTGTTTACCGAGACGGGTAACGGCGACAAATATGTTCTGACAATCAGTTGATTCACAAACCACACAAGTTCTGGTTCTTTATCAGATGAATTGGGCAAATATCCACCATTCTCTTTAATCTTCTGCCGGATTGGAAATATAGCTCCTACACTTGCAGAAAACCATTGATTGGGTTTCTCTCTAATGAAATCGGTAGCCCGAATGCGCTTTTTGTCAATGACAACATATTCCCGAGAAAGTCTGGGATTTTTAGGATGGGTACAATCCAAATCGATGCTTAATTTGATTTGAATTGTAACCGTGCAATATACATCCGGTTCCGTTTTTATAAATTCTTTTAAAAACTCTTGAGAATTATCTGCCAAATTAAGTGATTCATTATAAATAATAGTAAAAACATCAATGCTATCCGGAATGGATTTGAAAGGTTCGTTAGGCTCATATTCATTCCATAGTTCATTCGCAACAAGGTTTCTCTTTCCTTGCGTATATACAATATCACCTAGTGATGTATCAAAAAGAAATTTCAGGCAGGAAAATGATTCTTTCCCAGAGGGTTGTTTTTGTGGCTTAACTTGCGCAATTGCCAAAGCATGCAACAGAGTCAGGATAATTATACTTGTCAAATGAGACAATTTTAGGGCTTTCATAATAAATATTAGGTCAGTAGGTGTAATGCAACGCCCAGGCAATCAATACGGCTTGCAAAGGCAGTCGACCCCATACCACCCATTTGGGAAACCGATGGAATTTAGGACTGGTTGCCATGTACAGATTGGCTGGAAAAATGGCTATCAACAAGAATGCAATTCCCCAAGCTGCCCAAACCCTCGTTACAGAAAAGAACAATCCCACTCCCAGCAACACCTCTGCTACGCCGCTCAGCCATACCATGAGCCGATGTGACGGAATGTAAGGAGGCATAATGGATTCATACACACGCGGTTTGACGAAATGCATGATTCCGGCCACTATGTACAAAACGGCCATTGCCATCAGGTGCCAAGGCATAAGTAAGTTTGTTTAGGAGTGTTCAATAAAGTAAAAAATCACCAAATCCATTGCCTTCAGCAAATGCTGGATTTCCGTACATTTGAGTACTTAACCAAATCCGCTATGTGTTTGACATCCGCTCAACTTGCGGCACTGGCTCATTTTTCGGCCAGTGCCCAAGCCCAAATTCAGGAAGCCACTCAAGATATACAAGATATTCTGTATTTGTCCAATACTTCGGCGGCTACCTACACAGCAGCCTTGAAACACATCAGAGAAAAAGCCCACATTGCCCTGCATTTCCATCCCGATCGGATTGATTCAGAGGGAAATACGGTGACACAAAGTTTGTTAAAAAGTGGGCTTTATAAAAATCAGTTCGAAACCGGGATTTCAGCGGGAAGCCTCTCGGCTATTCCGGGTGGGCATCGTGACCGATGGGAAAAATCGTTGTTCGGCAATTCGTACCACACCGCCACATTCTCACCTGCCGAACGACCCAAGTATGGGGCCTTGGATTTTGCCCTGTCCGCTGATGGACCTTCGCCCCGGTTTGGTTCATGCTATTTTTTCCTGAAACCTGCTGTGCTTTCGCGCACCACCTTTACCTACCTGGATTCCCATACGCTGCCCAACGAAAAAGGCACTATTGACTGTTTTGAACCTGTGATGGCAGGTCTATTGAAAGACATCTTTTTCAGAGGAATGGCATTGGGAAAAACCGACGCCAAAGTCGGTTCTTTTCTCAAAAACCTCTGTCAGGTATATTCGTCGCCCGGAACACCAACTTCCACGCACAACCTGGATGTGTACATGGAAGCGCAGGTTCATGGAACCGTTCAGTTGCAGACCGATGTGCATGCCTTGGTGGCCGATCCGTCGTTTCGGCAAACTCCCATCGGCGATGCACTGGAGAACTTAGCCCTTCGGTACGGGTTTACACTGAACTGGCATCAGGGTTTCTGGCTGGAGAGCACCGAAGTGCCAGACGATTTCAGAGGACCTCGCATGCCTTTAGTTGCCCAAAAAGTGGCAGAAGATGACATAATTACGGCTTATATTCTTGGAAAAGCCGCTCAAAGTTTGGTACAGAACCCTCGGGCATGGGTACAGTTGGGCACTGAAAAGGATCTGCTGCAGGAATTGAAATATCTGTGGCACGTATTGGTCCGATTTGGAAAACCATTGTCAGAAATGCTTAAATAAAATAGTATATTTCTGCACGCTAAAACCTGCTTATCAGCCCATTATGAAATACCTTAGTTTCCTTCTTCTCTTAACTATGAGTGTATCTTGTCAAAACACTGAAACCGATGAACGCACCCAGTTTTTTCCAACAACCGAAGAATTGGTGGACAAACTGCCTGCCAAATCCCAGGTGTGGGTGTTTCTGATGGCTGGCCAGTCCAACATGGCTGGGCGGGGTTTGGTAGAGCCGCAGGATACTATTTCCCATAGCCGCATTCTGACTATCAATAAAGTAGGCAAACTGATTGTAGCCAAAGAGCCGCTGCATTTTTACGAACCTTCGCTGACGGGCCTGGATTGCGGCTTATCATTTGGCAAAGCCTTGCTTTCCCACATTCCAGACAGCGTTTCCATTCTGCTCATTCCCACGGCTGTAGGGGGCAGTTCCATCAGCCAATGGCTCGGTGCATCGGGACGTAAAATTGCTGACCAATTTCAAAGAAAAAGTGGCGCTGGCACAGGAATACGGACAAATCAAAGCCATTTTGTGGCATCAGGGCGAATCGGATGCCAACAAAACGGATGTCACGCAATACCAGGGCAAGCTGACCCGATTGGTCCCTTTATTCAGAGAAATTGTGCAGCAATCGACCTTGCCTGTTCTGCTCGGAGAGCTGGGAAGTTATTCCGACGACAAAGCCCTCTGGGCTCAAATCAATGCCCAAATCCGCGCCTATTCGAAAACTGATAGTGCGACATCTGTTATCCCGACAGCCGATTTGACAGACAAAGGCGACCACATCCATTTCGATTCGGAAAGCCAGCGAACCCTGGGCCAGCGATACGCCAGTGCCTATCTTAAAATAGGTATATAGTGGTTTTTCAACTTCCAAAAATAGTATCTTTTCAGAGCCAAAACCTGCCCTTTTGGTGTGTACTTACGTAATCCATTGTTTCGGTTTACACATCGAATCAATGGATTTTGCATTTAAAAGTTTTCAGACAAAAAATGTCGGATTTATCCTGATGATTGTCGCATGTGCACCGCGTAGTTCAACACATAAAATTCCAATTTGCTTTCATAAATCGTATGAATAGAAACCTTTTTTGCGCCCAATGAAAACAGCCGCTGAAATCCTTTCCGCTACTCCTGACCGTCAGATTGTACACATTCGGGAATTGAATGTGTCGCCCGAAAAAGTTTTTCAAGCCTTTTCAGATCCTATGCATCTGGCCAACTGGTGGGGGCCCAAAGGATTTACCAACACGTTTAGCGAGTTTGATTTCCGACCCGACGGACGCTGGATCTATGTCATGCATGGACCCGAAAAGGGAAATTACAACAACGAATGCATATTTGCCGCTATTGAAGAGCCGCGACTGGTGGTATGGAACCGCATATCGAATCCCATTTTCCAGATGGTGATTTTGCTGGAACCGCTGGAGAATGAACAAACCCGGATTACATTCAAGATGGTTTTTGATACGGCTGAAGAACGCCAGAAACTGATCAAATATGTCCCGGAGAAAAACGAAGAGAATCTAGACAAACTGGAATGCGAATTGCAAGCAATGTATTCATAATCAACCTAATGCAGCTTTCAAAAATAGTATGCTGCCAAACAGCAAAAATCAATCGGTTAATTTGAAATGATTTTATGATTCTCAAAGTGGCGTGTGAAGTATTGGCCGCTAAAAAGTAGGTTAATCTGAAGTGAGGAAACTACAAAGGCACTAGCTGCAAACAGAGAAATTAGGCCCCGTTTACTCAATCCGAATGTCATACTTGCTGAGCAGCCCCAGCACACCGGGTACGGCAAACTTGGCCTTTTTGATTCGGTTTTGCTCCGGGTCGAGCAGGTAGTTGTAGGCAGTTCGGAAATCAGCTTTTTCCAGATTCGTCGAGGCAAAAGTCGCCCGTTTCAAATCGCAATTATCCAATACCGACTCGGTGAGGTCGGCTCCGCTAAAATCGACTTCCTGCAGGCTCGAATCCCTGAAAAGCGTTTTTTTCAGTTTCCAGTTGTAAAACGACGAATGATTGAGCACGCATTTGTCGAACCGGACGGCAAACAAAAACTCCTGACATTCTTCAAAACGCAAACCGAGCAGTTTACAATCTTTGAAACTCACTTCTTTCAGAGCCGTCTTTTTCAGGTTAGCTAGACTCAGGTTGCACCCCACAAACTCGCATTCGGCAAATACCACTCCCGACAGATTGCAGCGTTCAAAATTGCAGTTGACAAACACACATCCGTCCAGTTCTTTTCCAGGCAATGGCTTTTCGGCAAAATTGGTATTTTCAAAACGTTGGTCGGCCAGATACATGTGATAAGCAGTTTAGTGGTGTCAGGATCATTGCCTGCAAAACTACATACAGAAACGTTTCGAAAAATAGTATCCTGAAAAAAGTAAAAAACCCCGCTGTTCAAAATGAGTAATCCTCTGATTAGTAAACTATTCCGAAAACATCGGTATAAAAAAAATCACACTAACCTGTGATATCTTTTTTGACGTCACCATTACAAAAACGACTGTCGCACTTTTTGTTTGAAAACGTTGATATCCAGGCCAAAACAATGTCTTTGACCGCAGTATGGTCAGCAGTGTAAAGTTCAAAAATGTAAAAGTAAACCAGCAGCGGATTGAGTAGAATTTGAAACCTGAACAACAGCAAATTCCAGAATTGAGTTAGGCAAGTTAAATGCAAATGTATCGTTACCTATAAAGGAATGTTTAGCAGATATGGTAAACCCCGTTTTATCACGAGAGAGCATAAATCCATCTAATACAGGATCGAAACAATAGATCTTTTGAGATTGAGACCGAATCAAAAGTAAAGTCTCCTCTAATTGAACACAGATATTTTCATGCTCTTCAGGTTGAAAACCCGTATTTGTGAGTACTATTCCTTCTGAAGTTTGAAACAAGTCTACTTGTTTGGTATAAGTTTGATAGATATAGGCAAAATTTCCCTCCAAAGTGACATACTGATAAAAATCTTTGCTCAATTGCGTTAACTTTTCTGTTTTATCAAATTCTGTTAATTCAAAAGCACTACATAACCCCCAATAATCATTCAATTCTTCGTCTGTTTCAAAAGCTTTCCATTGAATTGCTGCATCTTTAGGTACAATGCATAGAAGCGGCCCGCTCAGCTCTATAGATCCCATAAACTCAGCAATCTGATTATTCATAATAAAAAAAGGTGTTTTTGTATTTTCAAACATACTATTTTTCAGACGAGCTAGTAAATATTTTAAGTCTATATGACCTCTCAACTACAGGTTACTTTGCAGGCAGCTTTTCATCAATGTAAAAAACCTGCCGATGAACAAACTTTACAAAGCACGTACGTCTCTACGCATCTCAATCATCTACCGCCTCGCTGTGTGCTTTTCTTTTTTGCTGGTCCCTTTCCTTCTCTATAGCATTGGCACTATCAACAGTTTGTGGCTTTCGGTTCCTTTCATAGCTTTGGCCTTCATTACTCTCACCGCTTACGAAGGCATCATACTGGATTTTGAAAATCAACGTTTAAAGGTGTATCTAAACATTCTGGGATGGGCAGCCGGAAAATGGCAGCAAATGCCTACTTATCACCGCATTACAGCCGTACAAACCAAACAAAAACAGCGACTTACCTCTAACCGGGCCACACAAGAGTATGAGTTTGTCAAAATAAGTTACGAAATTCGCTTGTATGATACTCAGTCGCATGATTACCAAATCGCTTCAAAAGGCACTAAAGAGAAAGTACGCATCGATGCTGAAAAGCTGTCACAACTAACGCACATTCCCGTTGAAGACTTTACAGAGCCGCAATAAGATTTTTTCACCAGGCAGCCTGTTGGGGGCTTTGCTGCTGGCGGGAGTTTTTGCCTTCTCGGTGCTTATGCTCACCAAAGTACTTCCCTATCTCTCGTTTGAACGCGGCATTCATTTTCTCTCCACCAAAACCGACCAGGTACTCGACAATCCGTATTTTCTGATCGGGTTTTATGTACACATCACCAGCAGCTTGTGGGTAATGGCAGGCGGCATTCCGCAGTTTGTTCCGGCCCTTTATCACTACCGTCCGGCGGTACATCGCTGGGTGGGTAAGATCTATGTGTTCTCCATTTTGTTTCTAGCCGCTCCATCGGGTCTGGTACTCGCGTTTTATGCCAATGGCGGGCTTCCGGCCAAGGTAGGCTTTTCGTTGCAATGCATCGTCTGGTGGCTCGCTACATTTGAAGCCTGGCAGGAAATCATGAAGGGTCGGTATACGGCCCATGTGGAGTGGATGATTCGCAGTTTTGCCGTGACCTTGGCCGCGGTGAGTTTGCGTACTGAAAGCTACCTGATGTATTACTTCTTAGGCACCAAACCCATCGAAACGTATCTGACGGTAACCTGGCTTTCGTGGACGGGCAATTTGCTCATCGCCGAAATTCTGATTCGCAAAGGCGTAGCTAAGCGGTTGGTGAGTGCCTTTCTGAAATCTAAAATAGTTGGGCATTAACAACCAGCCTGTGGTAGATGAAATTAGTAGTAACTCCTGAACACTGTTTAACTAAATCAAACAATCACTCAAAATAGTATCTTTTCATTATGAAAAACCTCCCTTATTTCTTTCTGGTCGCGGTGCTGGTAGCCGGTGGCTTCGCAGCTTGTAGCCGTCAGCAAAAAACCGAGAAAACGGCATCGGCGCAGTTGCGTACCCACAAAGAAGCCATTGACACCTTGCGCAACAATTCCAATGCCGCCGCGGTGCCGGTTGAGATGACACCCCAAAAAGACGACGAAGTTTTTACGAGTAACGACCTGGCTAATTTGTGGCTCGGTGATCCGGAATACAGCGAAACAGCGCTGATGAATGGCTTCTATGGGACAGATCGCTACCGGATCGAGATGTATTTCGCTTCGGTAACCAAAGACAGCAAACGACCCAATGTATATCTAGTCAAAGGAAAAAGTCGGTTCAAAAAGAACATCACCCCTTTCTCTGGCGAAATCGTCCTGAATGAAGTGCAAACCCTGCGCGACCCAAACATCAAAGACGAAGAATTGAAAGAAATGAATGTGGCGAATATGTATGCCACCAAAGGAACATTTGAATTTCGAGAAGATTCAACGTATTCAGGTTCAGGCGTTTTCAAAGGAACGCTAGCCATGGACTTTGCCATTAATACCGACAAAACCAACCGGCTCTGGTATTTCTCAAATACAGACGATGCCAAAGGCGCAGGCTTCCTGTTTGACGGCGAATGGACCAGTTACAAATCGGGTAAAAGCAAGCCCATCATTTGGGCCCGGGATATTTTCATGATTGGCAATGACATTCTGGACGAATTCAGCATTGGCGAACGGGATGTTCAGGTAAACCCGAAATACCGCAAACTAGGCTGGGACAATTTCTGGGAAAACGACGAGTGGTGGAACGCACCCGCCAAAACGGCCATGTAAACAATATCTCCCATGGGGGAAAACAAACAAAAAAGCCTGCCAGAGAGTAGGCTTTTTTGTTTGAAAGAATGCCTAAAACCGGTATCTTTCTATGATCTCAAATAGTATCTTTTCATTATGAAAAACCTCCCCTATTTCTTTCTGGCTGCACTGGTTTTGGTCGGAGGATTTATTGCATATAGTCGCCAGCAAACCACCGAACCGATTGCCGCAACGCCACTGCAACCACAACAAGAAACGCCAGATACCATTCAAATCCACAGAGCCACTCTGCATGTTAAAGACACATTGGTTTTAGATAAGGAAACAGAGGAAATATTAAGTAAATACAATTTATCCAAGTTGTGGAATATCAAAGCTGAAACATTTAATTTTTATTTCCCTATGCCTGATGAAATGGAGGTAGTGGAGGAAGAAGAGCTAATTGAACCTGTAATAAGAGTTAATGATACAGATAGTATAGGTGTAATAGAAGCAGATACCACAGAAATAGTCCATCCGAAAGCAACTATAAAAAAGAAACTACCCAAAGTTGATCCAGCTATTTATGATGGTTTTCATGGCTCAAATCGTTATCGGATTGAGGTGTATTTTGCCTCGGTAACCAAAGACAGCAAACGCCCTAATATATATCATGTAGCTGGCAAAATTCATTTTAAGGAAAATGTTACTCCTTTTAAAGGCAAGATCTTATTAACCACCTTGCATCCTATCCAAGATTTTAGTATATCTAGAAAAACGCTTAAGTTCTATCAAGTTCAACAACTTTATGCTTCTTGTGGCAGCTTTGAGTTTCGGGAAGATTCCACTTTTGCCGAGTCGGGCGTTTTCAAAGGAACGATGGCGATGGATTTTGCGGTTCATACGGATAAGACAAGTCGTTTGTGGTTCTTTCAGAAAGATCAAACAAGAGGAGCAGGATTTTTATTTGATGGCGAATGGACCAGTTACAAAACCGGAAAAAGCAAACCCTTTCTTTTACCTGGCTGGTTACGAGCTCTAGGAAATCAGATTCTAACAGATTTTGACATTGGAGACAGAGGCTTAACCATTAACCCCAAGTACCGCAAACTCGGTTGGGATAATTATTGGGAGAATGACGAGTGGTGGAATGAGCCAACCAAACCTATCTTGTAATATAAAGAAACCCTTGCGAGTGGCGAGGGTTTTGCGTTTTTAAAAGATACTATTTTTGTAGAATCGAACCAGCTTAGGCAGCATTGATTTGCCTGACAATGGTAGGGTCCACAATTTCGGCATCTTTTACCAGCAACAATGCTTTGCTGATGATCAGCGACAAGGTTTCGTCGCCCTCAAATGGCAAAAACACTTTGTCACCAAAGAGATCGCGAGCCGTAGCCGACGAATCCCGCACAATGCACAAGTACTGGTCATTGGGAGTCATCAGAATGTTGCCACTGCCCATGTGAATCTTGTATTTTCGCAACGAGCCATTGACACACAGAAAAGTATCGTCAAATGAGTACGTATCTTTGGGAAGTAGCTTAGGCACAATGTTTTGCAATACCTCCGAACGAACCTTGCCCGACATACGCAATTCGCCAAACGAGTATTTATGCCAGTAATGGTGCTTGTCTGTGTTTCCGGCATCGTTCCAGTACGGATTGTTGGTAATGCTGGCCACGCTGATAAACAAATCAATATCCCGCATCACTTCCGAAAAAACAATCTTGGGCACTTGCACCAAATCCAGTTGCACCTTGTCTTTGTAAAACCGCACCTGATCGGTGGCCCCCAAGCCCGAACCAAACATATCGTCGTGTTCAGTCTTTACTTCATGAATCCAATACTCCGCTTTTAGGCTGTAATAAGGCACTTTCAGAGCAAAGTTATCCATGATCATCACCGAGCCGGTCCAGCCTTTTCGGCGCGAATGGTCCAAGTAAGTGGCTATTTTAACGATGTGCGCCGCATAGCGGTTGGAATACGACTGTGTATGCAATTCGGCATCGGTCAAAAGATAAACTTCTCGAAACGCCTGCTTAAAATCCTGTGACAGTTGCTGTTGCGTCAGGTAATCGCGCCAGTTTTTGACTTCTTCCAATGCCGAATCAATCGGATGCCAGAGCGTCACTACCGCCTTTTCGGGAATCGTATCTATCACCAGTTGCTGGCTATTGACAAATCCATTTTCGGTGTGCATTACGGTTATTACCTGTTGATCCCAGGCGCATTTCCAGATCAGATTCTTGGCAATAATCCCCACCAACGGATGGTCCAAATAGTATTGTTTCCAATAACCAAACCCCCGTTCCCGGTTTTTCAGATACAACAATTCAATTCGCAGTGTATGGCTTTTGAGCTGTTCTTTGATCTCTTTAATATTCTCGGTAAATTCTTTCAGTTCGACCTTGTATTGTGTGGATATTTCTTTGGGCGCACTTTTCTGCACTTTGGTACCACTTGTCCATTCCACGGCATTTTTCTTTTCGCCTCTGAAATAAGCCGTGGCTATCCAGTTGCCAAACGTTTCCACCAACTCATGAGCCGTATTCAAGCCAAAATTACTCGTTGCCAGTTCTTCCAGTTCGTCGGCCGATTTGCCGTGTTTCTTGCCAAGGGCATTGAGCAGGGTCACAATCTTAGATTGCACTTTCGGTTTCTTGATCCGGCTGCGGTATTTGCCTAAGGAGGCCACACTTTGCGTTACATCCAGGTTTGACAGCACCGACAGACAATCGTTGCCAAGCGGTATTCCGGCATTGGTATCTTTGAATGCGGCAATGCCAATGTCTTCGATCAAGTCAATAATCTGCTTGTTGTCTTTGAATAACTCACAACTGTGAATGAGTCCTTTGACCAGAGGATACCGGCTTTCAACACCGTAAGGCGTATAGATCAGCTTGTCAATGGGTTTCTTGTTGCGAGTCAGCGTATCTATCAGAAAAGACTCGTAGGCATCTTTGCCAACGTGTGCTTCAATCAATCCCGACAGTTCCTTAAACCACGCTTTTGTCGGAGATTTCTTGTCATCGGTGTGAGCCAAAAAATCAACAATGGATTTCCATGATTCAGAAAGAGGTTCTTCTAAAGATAAAAGTGAATGCATACGTGTTTGATTGAAACAGATTGTTGAGATTGGCTGAGATTATACAAACAGGAGGTTTTCCGTTTTGCAGAGATACTATTTTGTGTATTCCTACTCTGAAATACTACCCTCCTACCAGAGGGGTAATTTTCAGAAAGAGGATTTCCGGCTGGCCTTCAACCGAAACAGTGTCTTCCAGGTTTTGGTATTGAACATCGTTGACAAAAATAAAGAAACGGTTCTTCGAGAAAGCTTCCAGCGCCACGTAACATTCTTTTTCAGCATCGCGCAGTTGAATTGTTTTGTCCCTCTTTTTTTGATTCAATGTAATTTCATTTTCGGAGGATACAACCAGTGAAAGTACACTAGCTTCCATGTGAGTATTGTATCGCTCTACCTCCTGTTTCACCTTCTCAGTGATCAGTTCGGCAATGGTCAGGGTAGTTTTTGCTGTATCAACCGTAAACGCTTCGGATACGCTGTGAGTAGGGCTATTCTGTACTTTTATCACTAGTTCCATGAATGTTGTGCGGAAAGGTTAAATGCAATTGGATTTGATTAAAACCCAAGATATCTCTCTTTTACCGGCCTAAAAACAAAAAACTCCTAGAGGCATTACACCCATAGGAGTTTTTGAAAAATAGTATATTTTGAAATGTAAAAACCTCCAATACCCCATCTTTCCGATAGGAATCAGGTAAATTTTCACTTCAAGTTTTTATTTCGCTACAATCTCAAATACATACCCGCTTAGCGGTTTCATTACCAACGGAATACCAGCCGATTCAATTTGTGGATTGGTTACATTAGCCGCATTGAACGGAACCGGGGCATGGTCGCCCAACACACATTTTAACTCGTAATTTCCTTCGGTCGATAACTCCATGGCTGCAAAGGCATTGGCTGGTATCCGCACGTTGATTTCACGTTTCAGCGTTTCCTCAAAACTAACGACAATGAGCAGTTTCTGGTTTTCCGTAAAACGCAGGTAACTGTAAATCTTGTGTTCTTCGTAACCCGCCGTTTTACCTCCATTGTTTGCCGCTTGCAAATCGTATAAACCGCCTTTGCGAATGGCTTCATTCTTCTGGCAGAAATTGAGCAACTGTGAATAACTTTTGCGCAAAAGACGCAGATTGGTTTCCAGTTCCACCCCATCGTAGCGATCGGTACTGATCCAGTTCTGGTACTGCGGCACGCCCCAATAATCGAAAATGGTAGTGCGGCCATCGTCACCACCGAATCCTTCGTCGCCTAATCCGGGCTCGCCTACCTCCTGACCAAAATACACCATGACCGGACCTGAATTGAGGGTTGCACTCACAAACATAGCCGGAATGCCTTTTTCGGGTTTGCCGGCAAAGAAGCGAGAGGCAATGCGCTGCTCGTCGTGGTTTTCCATGAACCGCAGCATGTGGTTATTGATTCCTTGCAGGTTTTTCCAATTTATCCCAATGGTATTGGCCGATGAACCGTGCTGAATCACCGCCCGCAGGGTATCGTATAGGCCCACTTTGTCGTACAGGTAATCAAACTTTCCCTTTTCGATGTAGTTGCGGTATTCGTACGGATTGTAAATCTCGGCAATAAACACAATGTCTTTATTTACCTCCTGAATCTGCGGAATTACCCAGCCCCAAAACTCAACCGGTACCATCTCGGCCATGTCGCACCGAAATCCGTCTACGCCTTTTTGAGCCCAGTACACCAGAATGTCCCGCATCTTTTCCCAAGTATTGGGCACGGGATTGAAATGCAACTGACGGCCATTGACAATGTCTACCCCATAGTTGAGCTTGATAGTTTCAAACCAGTCATTTACACTAGGGCCAGGCGTAAACTGGTCGTTGCCAGTGGCTTTCGCGGGTGTTTCATTGAAGTGTCCGTCTTTGGTGGGGTGCGGCAAATCGCCCAGCGGATGGTATTCGTGCGGCACCCGAAACGAAGTTCCCGGCAGGTAATAAAAATTATTGTTTGGCGCAAAAATCCTGGATTTGTCGTCGTCTTCGCCCAGGTCTTTGACACCGGCAGGCTTGGCATCCGAATGGTAGGTGCGAGCTACGTGATTGGGCACAAAATCGATGAGCACTTTCATGCCCAGCTTGTGCGTACGGGCCACTAACGCATCAAATTCTTTCATCCGGTTGGGCACATCTTCGGCCAGATCCGGATTCACGTCATAATAATCTTTGATGGCATACGGCGAACCGGCCCGGCCTTTCACCACATCAGCATCGTCCAGGGGAATGCCGTATTTGGTGTAATCCGTCATGAGGGCATGCTCAATTACACCCGTATACCAGATGTGGCTAAAGCCCATTTCCTTGATGTGTCTCAGCAGCGTTTCGTTGATCTCATTGAACTTTCCTACGCCGTTTTCTTCCAGTGTTCCGTATTTTTTATTGGCACTTTTTGGGTTGGTAAGCAGGCGTGTGAATACTTGATAAATAATCAGTTTGTTATCTTTTACGTCTTCTTTCAGCAGGTTTTCGTCATTGGCATCCAGCATGGGAACTTCTTTTTTGGGTGAACAAGCAAGCAAACTAGCCGCCAGGGCAGTTGCCAAAATTAGTATCTTTTTCATAACCAAAAGTGGTAGGTATGATTGGTGCGCCAAATTATGGAATTTTTATGGGGAAAGCGCGTTCTGTTTTCCATTTAGATTAAAGTCACTTTGTGTTTTTC
The DNA here is from genome assembly GCA_963520985.1 of uncultured Sphingobacteriales bacterium. Classification (GTDB taxonomy): domain Bacteria; phylum Bacteroidota; class Bacteroidia; order Cytophagales; family 172606-1; genus Xanthocytophaga. The sequence continues at coordinate 186,109 of CAUQTA010000004.1, read as the reverse complement.
CTTTATATGGGAATATATCTACCTGAATAACTTAATAACGAGTTTCCATATTATGATCTGCAAGTTGCATGTAGGCAGGTTTTGGGGTTTTAAAAGATACTATTTTAAATTGTCAGTGTCATTTTTTGAATATCCAGAAGATACTTTCTTTGCACATTTCTTGCCAAAGAGAGGTAAGAAAAACCTCACCCCCAACCTCCTCTCCTTCTGAGAGGGGAGTTTGGTTTCGCGAACTAGAAAGTCCCTTCTCAGAAGGAGAAGGGATTTAGGGATCAGGTTTTTTACTAAACAAAGAAGGAAGCTTATCCACTTTTTAGTAGGCTTATTCTGCATCCTGAATGCTAAAAGCTAACAGCCAATAGCTAATCGCTTATTTTACACCAGCCCTGTCACTTGTACGTCTTGCGGGAACTCAACGGTAAACTTGAACGGAATCAGGATTTCTTCACCGGCTTTGGGTTTGAAAAACCATTCCAGGTAATCGAGTTCGTTTTTCTTCAGGCCGCTGGAATCTTCTTTGTAGACAGGTTCCAAAATCTGCACCTTGATTTGCTCGTTGCTTGAGATCGGCAGTTGGTCCCACACCACAATTTCTTCCTGGGTTTTCTTGTGGCTTTTTATCTTGATCTGGTATTCATACACCAGCACTTTTCGGTTTTTGGCAAAAATCTGGGTCTCTTTCTTTTCGTATTTTTTCAAGAATTTATGTTCCACCTTAAACCCTTCGTCGATGCCAAGATACGTCCAGAATTCTTCGGTAGGCGCCACGGTGCCCATGTGTGTGTTGGCAATGAAGTGGTTATCCAGGAACACGTGTGCTTCGCCGGCCAACAACGGAAACTCGGTGGTGTTGGTCACTTTGGCCTTCAGATAGGCAAACGGAGAAAGCTTGGGAACGGTAGAATAGCGGAAATGGGCCGAAAAATCCTGGTTCAGAATGGTGACTTTGTGTTCCGAGTTGTCGGACTTTACCGTATGTTTTCCGGCAATGGAAAACAAAACGGCCGTTGCTCCGGTTTCAGAAACGGCTTCGGTAGGTTGCATCGCAGGCAATCCGCCACCACCCGCAAAGCTATCTGCGTCTGCATCAAACATTTGCGACATGCTTTCGCTTTCTTCGGCAAACAGATTGCGGGATCGACTCATCTCGGCTTTTTTCAAACTGCCACTTGGTGAGGCCATTACGGGAGGTATGGGAACATAGACATTCAGCCGCCAGGGCGAAAGCTCAGGCTGGTAGCCAGCCACTTGCGGACGAGCTGTTGACAGCTTCAACGCGGTATTTTCCCAGTTTTCGCCCGTTGTCTGATTAACCAGCGCACTGTAAGCGATAGCCATCTGCTTCGTTTCAGACACAACTCGCAAATCGTATACCGGTTTCCAAGCGGCATTGTACACGATGTAGGTCAGGCTTAAAGTCAAATTTCCAGCCTGCACCAAGGTAACATTTACCGCTACCTGTCTTTTCGTTTTTTGGGTGCTTTTTCCGCTGTGTTGCAACTGCCAGTTCAGCTTGTTAATCTGGTCATTCAAGGTACGCCGGCTGCGTTCGGTCTGGCGAATTTCTTTGTTGAGCTTTTCGAGTTTCTGGCTATAAAAGTCCAGAACCTTGAGCCATTTATCTGCATCCAATTCGGTTTTATCGCTTTCCTCGGTTGGCGTCGTGATTTTTGTTCCGATGCTATCGAGTAGCTTTTTTTCCTTTTCCAAACGGTCTATCGCATCGTCGATGTCCTGTCGTTGGTCTTCCAGGTCTTGTTTCTCGTCCAGCAGCGCCTTCGTATCCTCCGCCGGAACGTCTTCATACGCAATCTGAAATTTCACATTTCCCAGCACCGCATTTCCAATTCCAGCTACTTGCAGACTGTTGGGTTCAATGCTGGTTGGCAAGTCATCAAAAATAAGCGTGTGCTCGCCGGCTTCCAATTCTGCAGAAGCCATTCGGGTAACGGCTGCCCGATCGGTAAAGACGGTAACAGAGGTAATGACAGAGGATAGAATCATAGCGATTGAGAAAAAACAGACGTTTGGATCAAAAAATAGTATGTTTCAAAAACGAAAAACCTGCCTAGTTGCGCTTTTCCGGTAGATTCGGCTTTAGCCGAATCTACCCGTTTCAGTCTTTTATTTTACAAAGGGATATTGCCGTGTTTCTTTTTGGGCAATTTGGCGACTTTGTTTTCGAGCATAGCAAAAGCCCGCATCAGTTTGAAACGCGTCTGTTCGGGGCGAATCACTTCATCGATGTATCCCCGTTGCGCCGCCAGATACGGATTGGCAAACTTATCGGTGTATTCGGTTACTTTTTCCTGCAAGGTAGCTTCCGGATTGGCCGACTCGGCGATTTCGCGTTTAAAGATGATTTCGGCCGCCCCTTTGGCTCCCATGACGGCAATCTCAGCCGTAGGCCAGGCGTAGTTCATGTCAGCTCCGATATGCTTGGAATTCATCACATCGTAAGCCCCGCCATAGGCTTTGCGGGTAATCACTGTTACGCGTGGCACCGTAGCTTCGCAAAAAGCGTACAGCAATTTGGCGCCGTTGGTAATGATGCCGTTCCATTCCTGGTCGGTGCCGGGCAAAAATCCAGGAACATCTTCCAGCACCAGCAACGGAATGTTGAAACTATCGCAGAAACGGACAAAACGCGCGGCCTTGGTACTGGCGTGAATGTCGAGCACACCCGCCAAAACAGCCGGTTGATTGCCGACAATGCCAATGCTACGGCCACCCAGCCGGGCAAACCCAACGACAATGTTTTCGGCAAAGTTTTTATGCACTTCAAAAAAGCTCCCTTCGTCAATGATCCCTTCAATTACCTCCCGCATGTCATACGGTTGGTTGGGGTTTTCGGGTATCAGATCGTTTAAACCGGTTCGGGCTTCATCGCCTGTGCTTTCGTAAGGCAACCGAACGGCTTCGTCTTCGCAGTTTTGCGGAACATAGCTAAGCAGTTTTTTGATATACTGAATGCACTCCAATTCGTTGGCACACGAAAAATGCGTTACCCCACTTTTGGTGCTGTGGGTACTAGCACCGCCCAGTTCTTCGGAAGTTACTTCTTCGTGGGTAACGGTTTTCACCACGTTGGGGCCCGTCACAAACATGTACGAGGTATTCTCGACCATCAGGATAAAATCGGTGATGGCAGGTGAATACACCGCCCCACCGGCACACGGACCCATTACCGCTGAAATCTGCGGAATGACGCCTGAAGCCAAGGTGTTACGGTAAAAGATATCGGCGTAACCGGCCAGCGACAACACTCCTTCCTGAATCCGAGCCCCGCCCGAATCATTCAACCCAATCACCGGAGCTCCATTTTGCATGGCTAAGTCCATGATTTTGCAGATTTTTTCGGCATGCGTTTCAGATAATGCGCCACCAAAAACGGTAAAATCCTGGGCAAATACATAGACCAACCGTCCGTCGATGGTACCGTAACCGGTCACTACGCCGTCGCCCAAATACTGCTCTTTGTCCAGTCCGAAATCGGTGCTGCGGTGGGTAACAAACTTGCCTATTTCTTCAAACGAGCCTTCGTCGAGTAGTAGTGTTACCCGTTCGCGGGCGGTGAGTTTTCCTTTTTTGTGCTGGGCATCAATGCGTTTCTGGCCACCACCCAGCAAGGCTTCCTGATTTTTGGTATCTAAGGTTTGTAGTTTGTCTTGACGCGTCATTCTGAAATGAGATTTACGAAAAATGAAACAAATGTTGCGAGGCCGAGCCCCGCGCCACCAATGAGGTTTTGCTCTTTTTGGAGATACTATTTTTTATTCCCTATTTGCCTGCCCAAAATACAACTTTTCATTGGAAACAACCTAACAAAACTATGAAACGCGTAGCCGTGATTGACCTGGGCACCAACACTTTCCATTTGCTGGTGGCCGACATTACCAATACCCTGCAAATCATTCCGTTGCACGAAGAAAAACAACCGGCTCGCATTGGGCAGGGAGGTATCAGTAAAGGCGTCATCGCTCCCGAAGCATTTGAGCGGGGTTTGCAGATTATTCAAGCCTACAAAGCTAAAATAGAAGCCGGTTTTGGCATTGCCGCCGATACTATTCTGGCAACCGGAACATCAGCCATTCGCAATGCCAGCAACGGCGCCGATTTTGTCAAGCAAATCGAAGAAACCACAGGAATTCGCGTCGAAATCATTTCGGGTGACCGGGAAGCGGAACTGATCTACAAAGGCGTACGTAGCGCCTTGAATCTGGGAGAAGAGCCTTCGCTGATTATTGATATTGGCGGGGGCAGCGTAGAGTTCATCATTTGTAATGCCGAAAAAATCTACTGGAAGCAGAGTTTTGAAATCGGCGGCCAACGGCTGATGGATAAGTTTATGCAAGCAGATCCGATTTCGCCGCAAAGCATACAACGGCTGTACGATTTCCTGAATGAAAAGCTGTTGCCGCTGACCAACGCCATTCATCAGTATCATCCCAAAACGTTGGTCGGATCGTCGGGAACGTTTGATACGCTGGTGGAAATGAATGCGTTGATAAGCTCTTCACGGTTTGATTTAGCGGCTCATACCTCTTACTACCTGTCAGTAGCTGATTTTCAGGATTTGTTTCAGACCCTGATTACCAAAAACCACGCCGAGCGGCTGGCCATTCCGGGTATGATTCCGCTCCGGGTGGATATGATTGTGGTGGCGTGCTGCCTGATCGACTTCGTACTGAAAAAATACAACATCTCTCAGGTTCGCACGTCAACGTATGCGTTGAAAGAGGGCATTTTATTTGACAAAATAGTATCTGTGCAGAAGTAAAAACCGCCCTATTCATGAATAAAAGCCTTCCAATGGCTTTTATTCACTACCAGACAAAAAGCACCACATCCCATTGGTATTCTCTGGCTAATTCAAACCAGCTTCTAAATTCCTTGTTACCGGCATCGTCGGTGCAATCGCTTAAGTCAAGGTTATTCAGAAAATCATCAAACTCATGGTTATAGATGGTAGAGATGTAATAATCTTCGCACAGCGGAATATTGATGGGACATCGGTAAGGCAAGTGCTTCATTACCTTACTGTTGCAAGGCACCCATTCATTGTTGCATCTGTTACGCACAAAATCGTAGGCGACATTACGAGGAAGCTTATTCAAAATGTAGTCTATTTCTTCGGGAGCTTTTCCAGCATTCAACAGCTTCTGGTACCTGATACTGTTATTGTAAGTATTATAATCAATACTGGTTTTGATCATCGCCTCTAAACCAAGAGTGTAAACGCAAACAGTCTCGTACGCTGTAAAACGGTAGTTTTGGGTAATGATATCTTCATAAATCATCTTTCCTGTAATACCGTTGATTTCCAGAAATTTCATACTTTTATTTACCTCTCTCCATGTAGGAGCATAAAACAAAGAATAATCTTTTTTCTGGAGACCTATCACTTCGTTTAAATGCTTGGTATCGACAATGTAGGGAGTCAGGGAAAGACCCATTATGATAAGAAAGTTGAATGAAGAGTAACTACTGTGTAAAATTGGAGTTTTCAGCAAAATTTGTCAATTCATTTTCAAGCCAAACAGTACACTCAGTAATGGGATCTGCGCACTTTTCGGCGTTGCAGCCACTGATTGGCTTTGTGCGTCAGAAAAGCACTTCCGCTGCCTATCACGGCGCCTACCAGCACATCAGACGGGTAATGCATCCCCAAATGCAGGCGCGAATAACCGGCACTTCCGGCCCACAGATACGCAGGCACAATCACGTACCATTTTGGAAAATTAAGACTCAGTGTAGTGGCAGTGGCAAAGGCCATCGACGTATGTCCCGACGGAAATGAGGGATCTGCGGCCGTAGTTACATTGTCCAAGACGGGATAGGTCACATAGGGCCGGGGATGGTTGACGCTGTATTTGAGAATGTAACTGACGGCAAAGGATGCTCCCGTAGCCACGCACATTTCCAGACCTTTGCTTTTCAATTCCTTGTTATCCTGAATCAGTCCGGCACCCAGGATGCTTAGCGGAACGGCAACACTGACTGGCTTTACCGAATTGGTCACAAACCGCACCGAAGGATCGAGGCAGGTATTCCGGTTCAGATTGATGTATTTCAGCAAATTAATGTCTGCATTCTGCCCATGGGAATTCAGGCCAAAGCAAAGAAAGAAAAAGAGAAAAAAGCGAAAAGCAACAACACGCAGCATACGATGAATTGGCTACAAAAGAAAAGGGAAAGATTGTAAAAAGAAGCAGGTGGTTTTTGCTGTATCAGAGATACTATTTCTAAACGCAACTCACTGTAAAATAGTATAGGCAGGGAAGCAAAAAACCTCCACTTCCGGAAATAAAAAAAGACGACAGTAGAATCGTCCTTTCCGGATCAAAATAGTATGTTTTAAAAACCCAAAAACCCGGCCAACTACTTTCGAGCCCCAAATAAGCCGGAACCGTCTTTGAGCAAGGTTTTGAGTTGAAGCACCGCCAGTTTCTCAGCCCCGCTATCGCCTTCTACCGGATAAATCTCTTTAATCACGCGAGGCACAATGTCTTCCAGCTTCCGGAGTTCTTCGAGCACCGTTTCGGGTTGCAGAGTCATTCGGTTACCCGCTTGTGCTGCTTCCACCAGAAAATCGGGCGACCAGTCTTTGGTTTTGGTTGCGTACCGGTTGAGCAGGTGCATCACTTTCTTCAGGCGGGAAATTTTGCCTTGAACGCCATTGAGCAAATCCAGATTGTCAATGGGTTGCAGCTTCAGGGTGATTTCAATGGATTCGTGCACCGAAATTTTGCCCAGGTTGATGACCGTCATGATCTGGTTGCCTTCGTATTGCCACTGAAAATCATTGATTTCCTCGTCGTCACGCAGCGCATACCCGACTTCCGTTCCGTTGCAATAAACCGCACTTGGAGGCAACACACCCCGAACCCGTATCTGGTAACTCCGCTGCTGCACCATACCTGCATAGTTACCTTCTATCGGCGCGATGCGGATGGTAAGTGTGTCATCATCAGGCATATACTGCGAGATGGATGTCCAGGTAAACTGCTCTTCCAGGTAACTGTTGGTATTGTTTTCGTCTTCGTACAAACGAGTGGCACCCGACCGGGCCGGCAATACCGTCAGAATCAGATGGTCCAGCGGTTTTTCGGCAACCGGAGCAGCCACGTGCGTATCCATCATAGGCAGGATGGCTCCCGCACGCACAAACAACGGAATTTCATCCAGGTCATAGGACTGCTCTATTACGCGTGGTCCCACAAAATAAGTTCCGCTGTGCCATTCTACCCACGTTCCTTCGGGTAGCCAGATGGTTTGCTTGGCAAGTCGGTTATAATCGGAAACGGATTCCGTTACAGGGGCCACAATCATATCGTCGCCGAACATGTATTGCTGCTTAAATTCGTACGCTTCTTGAGCTTCCGGATAGTCGTAATACATGGGCCGCATAAATGCGACGCCTGTTTCGTAGGTTTTTCGGGCTTCGGTGTAGATGTATGGCACCAAGGCATAACGCAGCAAAATGACTTCGCGCATCATCAGGAAATAGTCGTGCGGATAGGCCCAGATGCGTCGTTCAGCATTGGCGTTTTTGGAGGTGTGGGTACGCAATACCGGGCTAAAGGCGCCAAATTGCAGCCAACGCAGAAACAACTCGGGCGAAATTGGTCCCGGCATGTGTCCGCCAATGTCGTGGCTCCAATAGGCGCAACCAACGTTCGCAGCGGTAGCCGTAAAGTAGGGTTGAAAGTCCAGCGATTTCCACACGCAAACGGCATCTCCCGAGAAACCAATCGGATACCGGTGATTTCCTAAGCCACCCCAACGGTGAAAAATCAGCGGACGAACCTTGCCCTGCCGCTCCATGTCAGTGTAGTGAATATAATTGAGCCACATCGTCGGACTCATTCCGGGAATAGTGGTCGTGCTCCACTGCTGCCAGTCGAGCCACCAGAAATCCACGCCGTCGTTTTCTAACGGACGCAGTACCAAGTCCAGGTAGGCATCGGCAAACTTTTTATTGACAATGTCAAACGGAACGTATTGATTGGTGGCTGGGTCAATGCCAACGGCTTCGGCCACTTGCGGATACATTTCTTCGTGCGGCTGAATCCCCGATGCCGGGTGCAGGTTCAGCGTTACCTTTATGTCTTTCTTACGCGTCCATTTCAAAAACGCTTTGGGACTTGGAAACAAGTTTTTGTTCCAGGTAAAGCCCGTCCAGCCTTTGCGTTCTCCGGCCTGGTCCTTTTCTTTCTTCCACCAGTCTTTCAAAAACGTCGTGTGCCAGTCCATATCCACCACCAGCACATCCACCGGCACATTGTGAATCCGGAATTCTTCGACCAGATGGCGCATTTCTTCTTCGGTATACGGCCAGTAACGTGACCACCAAAATCCAAACACAAACCGGGGCGGCATCGGAATTTTGCCCGCCACCTGCGTATACTCGTATAATGCCTTGCGGTATTCGTGCCCGTAACCCAGGAAATACCAATCCTGGCGTTGTTGCTGCGGACGGGCTTTGACCCACGCCCAATCACCGTCTTCGGCCAGCAAGGGCCGTTCCGAATCGTCAATCACCGTCCAGCCATCACGCGACAAAATACCGGGTTCTATTTCCACATAGCCTTCGGCCCGGTCCAGGGTGCGGTTGGTTCCGCGCAGGTTTCCGGTGTCTTCCTTTCCCGGATGCCAAGTGACGGTCTTCCCGTTTAACTCAAATTCAATCTGTAGGTTCGTTTCGGTAAATGCTCCTGAATCCCGCTTGTAACGCAGCGTCAGTTTTTCGGTCCGGATGATTACCCATTCGTTTTCATCGGTTACCGAATACGCAGGCACCGGCATGTTGCGATTGATGAATATAAACGAAGCATGGTCTTCGAAAGCGCCTTCGGACGACCATTCCATCCGGATCATCTGGGAAGTGAGGACGGTAAACCGCGTGTGGCCGAGAATTACCTGTGCGGCAGGATTGGCAATCGGGTCAAATTTATGCGCCGAAACATACGAACGGGATTCTATCATACAAGAAATCATTGGTTAAAGCAATGACCAAATGTAACCTATTTTTGCCATACGCCGCAACTAAGTACATGAAACTGAGCCAAAAAGAACCGCAGCTTTTGGCTTTTCAAATCCTACTATTTTTCAAAATGACATCTCAGCGGCAAAATTTCCAACCATTTTGTTGGCGAAAATCTTTAAGTTTACTTCGGGTAGTTCAAACTCTTTTTTTACCCGTTGATTCGGTGCAAGTGACGTTTCATCTACACTTTTTTCCGTTTCAGCCACACTGCCCTGTCAATTGTTGTAGTCAAAAAAGATCTTTGTACAAAAGTAAATCTCATGGCCATGAATGTATTCATCATTGAAGACGAAGAACTCGCAGTGCGCAAATTAACCCGGCTGTTGCTGGATGTGGACGACTCGATACGTGTGGTGGGAACGGCGGCGAGTGTGCGGGCATCGGTAGAATGGCTAAATACCCACCAAACCGACCATCCCGAAGCGGCCGACCTGATTCTGATGGATATCGAACTAGCTGACGGCCAGAGCTTTGAGGTATTTGAACAAACCACCGTGAGTGCACCTGTCATTTTCACCACTTCTTACGATGAATATGCCCTGAAAGCTTTCAAAGTCAACAGCATTGATTACCTGCTTAAGCCCATCAAACGCACCGAACTGGAAGCCAGCCTCCAGAAATACAAATCAACCAAAGGTTCGGCTGCCGGCGAACGACCCAAAAGCGCCGACATGGGCAGCATCAACATTGATGCGCTGGTGCAGCAGCTCCGCCAGCAGATTCAGCCGGTCGATTACCGCCGCCGGTTCCTGGTACGTCACCTGCAACAGTGGGTGCCCGTGGAGGTAAGCGACATCGCCTATTTCTATTCCGAAGATGGCGTCAGTTTGTTCCGTACCCGTACCAACCAAATGTTTCCGGTCGACTACACGCTTGACGAACTGGAAGCCATGCTGGATCCCAGCCAGTTTTTCCGCGCCAATCGCCAGTTCATTGTCGACATCAACGCGGTACAGCAGATTCATCCGTATTTCAACAACAAATTGAAACTGAGCCTCAAACCGACTCCTACCGACGAAGTGCTGGTAAGCCGCGAACGGGCTACTGACTTCAAGCGTTGGATGGGCAAATAAAGCGGTTTCCGATTCGTTGCCAATCGTGTATACCCCACTTGCAGATGTACCTTCTGCTAGTGGGGTTTTTGCTTTTTGGAAGATACTATTTGTCTGAGCTGCGATTTATGGGATTTAGTTGATTGGCAAGATTTGTTAAGTATGAACTACTAGTACCAGAGTACTTATTGTGAATGCTTCTAAGCATCCAATGGATGCTCTCCGATTGCCAATCGGAACTACAAAGAACATCCCTCTTGTCGGAGATGGGTCTTTGACTTTGTGAAACAAAAGTCCCTTCTCTAGAGGAGAAGGGACTTAGGGATGAGGTTTTTAGTTATAGCTTCGTTTAGCAGCAAAAACCACAGTTGCTTCATAATCAAGCAACTTGGGTAGAATACGCGCCATTGACTGGTCTTAGTTGCTGGCCAGTCGGGCTTCCTGGTTTTTCTGCGCAATGTTGTTTTTGATGGCAGGCAGCGTTTTCAGGTATTCATATACCGCCCCCGCTTCCTTGTCGCTCAGCGAAAGGCGCGGCTCCATGGGGTAGCTGAGAATGGAACCATCAGGACGCACACCCATCTTTACCGCTTTGATAAACTGCTCCTTGGTGTATTTTTTGCCGATTCCCGTTTCGTCATCAAAGGTGAGGTTAGCCGAATGGATGGGGTTTCCGTCGCGGTCTTTAAACTCGCTGCCGCCACCAAAATACCCGGTGGTTCGTTCGGGGTGGTCGCTGTCCAGGTCCAGGTAATTGGCCGAATGGCACCCAAAGCAATCGCCTACCGCCGTGGCTACGTATTTGCCCAAGGCGATTTCATTGGTGCTGTCGGGCAGCAGAATGGGTTGCTCGGGGTATTTGTTCGGCTTCAGCAGCGTCCAGAATAGCATTTTGGATACGAAGCTGTACTCGGCAGGCGGTGCTTCTTCCTTGCGGGGTTGCACCGAGTAGCGGTCTGAACGCAGCCAGGCAATCACCGATTTGACGTCTTCATCGGCCATCAGGTTGTAGCCGCCCATGATGGTTCGGGTGCCGTCGGGTCTAATTCCCGTCCGCAGAAAATACATCAGCTGGCCGTCTGTCCATTTGCCAATGCCGCTTTCCGGGTCCTGAGTAATGTTGCGCGAATAGATTTTACCAAACATGCCCGGAATTTCGGCCAGGTGCTTGCCTGTGACACGGTTGTTGTTGTCGGCATGGCAGCTGATGCATTGCAGGTGCGCAATTACTTCGCCCCGGTTGATGCGGGCTTCGGTTAGCTCTACTTTGAGGTCGGGTACAACGGGCGGGCTGTAGGAACGCACCGGCGTAACGGCGACATAGACACAGAATGCACCCACGAGCAGGAGAATAACCAGCAGCCCCTGCCCAACACGTTTGAATACTTTTTTTGTAGTTTTCATGTTGTTTGAAAATGTGAAACACTAATGATTGCCTAGCAGCAGGCAGGTTTTTGCTTGTAGAAACCTAGTATTTTTGTGGCTTGCTGCTAGTGTTTTGAGTTGTAGCTAAGAAAGTTGCAATTGCTGGATGTAAAATAAGCCCGGCCCTTGGCCGATTCCTATGGGAAGGTTGCCCAAATGACATTTTTGATTAATTGAGTGCCTAAAAGAGGACTTCAAGCGGCAAGCAGGTTTTTCGTTTTGAAAGGATACTATTTTGCCAGAAAGAAAGTGAAGCCTAGGCTTCGGCGGCAAGCAGAGGAATGCTCACAACAAACTGATTGTCTGTCTCTTGTACAATGGGAGCAGGCTTACCAAGCATCTGGTACTTGGTCAGAATATTGGTTAGCCCGATGCCCGTGCTTTGTACCCGCACCATTTTTCGCTGAAGCGTATTGCACACAGTGAGGTGTCCGTTTTCATTCACGGATATCCGAATGCAAAGCGGCTGGTCAGCCGACACCACGTTGTGCTTGACGGCATTCTCAACAAGCAACTGCAGGGTAAGCGGCGGCAGCAGGTGGGTTTGGAACGCTTCGCCCACCCGCACATCCAGCGAAAGTCCCGCACCGTACCGTGTCTTGAGCAAGTGGTAATACGAATGAATAAAATCCAGTTCGGTGCTTAAACTGGTCAGATTCTGCTCGTTGGCACGTAACAGATAGCGGTATACAGTGCTTAGCTCTTCCAGAAAAACGCGGGCCTGCATCGGATCTTCTTCAATCAAAGATCCCAAGGCATTTAAGCTGTTGAATAAAAAATGCGGATTAACCTGCTGTTTCAACGTATCCAGCTGGCTTTGCAGGGATAACATACGGAGTTTTTCGCTTTCCTGCCGGGCCTGCTTCAGTTGCTGCTGGTATTGCTGCGACCGATTGGCAAAAAACAAGGTTTCGTAGATGCCTTGAAACAGAAGAAACGTAGTGGCCGCCCTTACCAGATCCAATCCGTAAATGTTGAGCTCCAGCCGTATGCCATTGACGGTAATGCTGCTGTGGGCCTGAGTCAGATTGGCCAAGGAGCCAAACAGAATCAGATTACGGATCATGCCCGTGAGCCAGACCATAACAGCCGATACCAGGCTGCCAATCAAAAACGTGATAACTACCCGTTTTAAACTATCTTGTTTGGCTGGATATCTCTTTCGAAAGAACAAAAACAGGGAACGCATGGCCAGCCAGGTAACGGAAATGGATACCAACGAGATAATCAGCTGCATTCCCTTGAGTACCGTAAACGGAGGCACCAGCAAATGATTGGCGGCCATGCTGACAATCCAGATCACAGCTATGCTGGTAATGCATAACCAACGGTCGTTTGGTGTGTTTACGTTAGTACTTACCATAAAAACACTTACCCGCTATAAATCTGTTTAACAGAGTAAGTCAGAATTGTTTTTTAAATTTTATAAGCTGCGTATGGCTTTGTAGTTGTCCATAATTCCCGAGCGGGCAGGTTTTGCCTTCTTAAAACCTACTATTTCTTGTCATCCCTGCAAGAAGGTATTCTAACCGAAACCTCAGGAATGCACTTTGCACCGAAAATCGTCAAAAAATACAAAAATGAAACAAACATCACACATCGTATGTGATATGTGATGTTTTGGTGGGTTAAAAGGTTAAAAACCACTCCACAAACACATTGGTCTGCGAGTTAGACTCAAAGGTGTTGGTGGTGGCAATGTCTGTGTTGGCTTTGGAACCGTAGCTAACAAATACGCCATAGCCGCCACTGCCGCTGATGCGCGACGACTTGATGGTCAGGTTGGCGGCTGAGCCATACACGGCTACATTGGCTTTTTTATTGGAAACAATAGGAATGCTACCCGCATGTCTGATTTCGGCGTTTTCGATCAGGTTCTTACTCGAAGCCGAATAACAAATGATTCCTCTCCAGTAGGTAGCCGTTTCGTTGGTACTGGTAAACACTACTTTGCTGGTGGCAGTGCCCTGGGCAATCACATATCCCCCCGAATTGATCCGGATTACGGCATCCTGGTTCATTTCGATTTTTACTCCCGGATTCAGTTTCCAGCCGGTATTTGCGGCAAATTCCCCATTGATGCGGTAAGGCGTATTGTCGGCAAAGGCACTCCACACCACTTCTGCAGTGCCTTTGATGGTGGAAGAAGGCAACAACTCTACCACATTGCGGCCATTGTTGGCGGTGAACACCGACGCAGCGTCTAATTTGGTGACATTATCGGCATCCAGTATGATTCCCGACTCGGTATGGTTTGAAAACGTATTCTGAGAAAACTCACGCAGAATTCCTCCCGGATAGACATACACTCCATACCCGTCATTTTGCGAGAAGAGGGAATTTTTTATCGCAATCTGCGCCTGGCTTCCTCCCGACAGAAACAGGGCCGTTTTGGTAGCACTATACAGCGGCTTGCTGGCGGCATGCATCACATCGGCATACTCCAGAATGTTTGCACTGCTACCTGAGTACAGCATAATGCCGCTCCAGTAGCCTTTGGACGACTGTGCACCTATCAGTTTGATTCTTTTCTCAGGCGTACCTTTGGCAATTAACACGCCGCCATTGTCATTGACATTCAGACGGACATCGCGTTCAAATGCAATCACCACTCCCGGGCTCAGGGTAAGTTCATTGTTTACATCGATGGATTTACTAACCACGTAATCCGGCAGATCGGGATTGGCAATCAAATCGGCCAGAACGGTTTTTTCGGTAATATTTGTTTCCAAAACCGTTGGGTTTCCGGTGTCGGGCAGGCTGGGTTGGGGATCCGCGCCCTTTTTACAGCTTGCCAGTACCAGAATGCCAATCGCAAGCAGAATTATCCACTTGATAAATAATAAAACAGGCAATACAGTGGCCTGGACAGACAGGACCGGGGCAGGTGCAATTGTTTTTTTCATAGTAGTCGTGTAGTAATTGGAAATGTGTTAAATACATGCCGAAAGTACAAGGCCAGAGGCAAACTCTGCGCAACAAAACGGATGGAACGGAAAAAGCCAGCCATGAAACGACATAGCTGGCCTTTTGCCTGTCTGGCAGAGAGTTATCTTTAATTATGCTGTAGCAAAGGCAGCGTTACCGTAAAAAACCGGTCATTGTCCTCTACCTTCACTTCGCCTCCGCCCAACAATCGGTATTGAGTGGCAATATTGGCCAGGCCCACCTGATTGCTCAGTACGCGGGAGGTCCGACGCTGGATGTTGTTTTGCACCACCAGCCAGCCCTCGGGTTTGGTTTCGATGCGGATGCGCAGGGGATTTTCGGGTAGGATAACGTTGTGCTTCACCACATTTTCCAGCAGGAGTTGCAAGGTGAGCGGGGGTAACAGGTACTTGTGGTAATGTGAATCCACCAACTGTTCCAACTGGATATTGGCACCATACCGGGTGCGTAACAAGTGAAAGTACGAATGGGCAAAATCGAGTTCATTGGCCAGCGTAGCCATCTGGATTTCGTTGCTTCGTAGCAGATACCGGTACACGCTGGCCATCTCGTCCACAAATTCTTCGGCTTTCTGCGGATCTTCCTCTATCAGCGATGATAGGGAGTTGAGGGAATTGAACAAAAAGTGTGGATTCAGCTGGCTTTTCAAGCCTTCAAACTGGCTTTGCAGATTGGCCTTTTTCAATTGTTCGGTTTCACGCAAGGCTCGCTCCCACTGCTCAAACGACCGGATGCCTTCGTACGAAGCAATCACGACAATCACCACCAGCGTATTGCTCAAAAAAGCCCACGGCAACCGGCTCACACTCAGCGCAACCGGAAACCAGTAGTCGTCCTGCATCAGATTATACACTCCCATCAGAATCAGGTTGGCATTGAAGCCATTCAGCCCACAAATCAACACCAGGAGTCCCAATCGCTTGAAGATGTTGTTCTCAAAGGGAAACCTGCGGTTTAGGTACAAGCCTAGCCCGTTGTTAAACAACCAGAATCCGTATGCAATGACGGTCGTTATCACAGTAGCAAGGCCAAATACGAGCCAGCTATGCCAATAGGTGTTGCCCAGCAAAATCCAGTTTTGTACTCCCACGTATACGGGCACAAGGACCAGCTGCATGATTTCGTCCTGATTGGAGTAGCGGATTATTTTCACAGGTTTGTCGTATTAAGCGTAGTTTCCGATTGAATTTCGGGTAGTTGTTCTTTGCACAACAGGGACAATCTGACTACGAATTGTTTTCCATCGTCTTCAATCACAGGCGCAGGCAAACCCAGTGAGTCGTATCGCAGGGCCAGCCAGGCCAGTCCTCCCTGTGGCGTAATCTGGATGGCTCGTTTGCGGTTAATGTCATTGCGCACCACCAGCACCCCCGGCTCGGGTGTTTCAATCTGGATGGTAAACGTTTTCTCTGAAAGCAGACTATTGTGCCTCAGGGCATTCTCGATCAGTGTTTGGAATGTTAGCGGAGGGATGCTGCATTCAAGTATCTTCTCCTCTACCCTGATGTTCCATTGCAGCGAGTTTCCAAAACGCGTATCAATCAGGTAGCGGTAGGCCCGCAGAAAATTCATTTCATCGGCAACCGTCACCAGGGACCGCTGCCCGGCCTGCAACAAATACCGGTACACACTCGAAAGTTCGTCCAGAAACAAAACCGCCTGTTTGGGATTTTCGCTGATCAGGGCCGACAGCGAATTGAGTGAGTTGAACAAAAAGTGCGGATTCACCTGGTTTTTCAGGTTGTTGTACTGGCTCTGCAATCCGGCTTTTTTCATCGCCTCCGATTCCTGAATCGCTTCCCGGTATTTCTGGATGTAATAGACCACTTCAAATACCGACCCGATCACGAAAACAATGAAAATCCCCACCAGTATCTGTTTGATGTACAGGCTCTGCGTTATGGGCACCGAGTTGGTATGCGTCAGGTCGGCCATTAGCACCAGCAAGGCCTGCATCAGAGCAGTGATGGCAAAATAGCCCAGAAAGGTGATGATTACTCGCAGCCGGGTGCGGCGGATGTCGGTAAACCAATGACGCACATACAAGGCCCATTGCATCGAAATTTCCCAGATGAGCCAGGCATTGATAATCCCAATGAGTGACCAGATCAGATAGGCCAGTCCCGAAAAGTTAGGCTCATAGAAAAACACCAGATTGGTGATCAGAATGATCGCCGGTATGATAACGATGCGGAGCCATATATCACTGGGGCGCTTCAAGCAGTCGGATACGTTTAAGCATTAGAAAATGTAAATCTATCAATTTCAGCAGGCATTTCATACAATACACGAAGACAAATGAAAGGATTTGTCTTCGTGCAGGTAGCTTGGTATGACAGATGGTTACTTGTATTTAACGCTGACTAATATCCTATTGGCTCCTTCTGCAGGATGCCGGGTTTTTGATCCGTACAGGATACTATTTTTGCGCCAGCTTGTTTACATCCGCCAGCCATTCCTGCGCAAAAGCTTTGGCTGCCATCACCGGCTCCTGGCCCATGCGGAAAAGCAATTTCCACTCGGAAGACTTGTTGCGGTAAGCCGGATTGACAAACTCCTGCCGATACCCGCGCGACTCCAGCTTGGCATTGAAGTCGACCGAATTGCATAAGGCAATGAAGGCGGTCAGTTGCTTGCGTAACACCGGGCGGTAATCGCCTTTGGCTACCTGCAAGGCCTTCTGTTTTTGGTATTCGGCATTTTTCGCTTTCGCTTCGGCCAGTTTTTGTTTTTGCTTTTCCACATCTCCAGCCGAGCCTTCCTGCATTTGCCGTTGCAGATACAGCAGGTATTGTTTCTTAAACTCGGGCTTGTTGGCGGCATGTGTTTTCAATAGCTTTTTTAAGTACATCATTTGCTCCCGCTCCTTGTCACCCGCCTGCGACGCATCGGCTTCCCACTGAGTCACCTGCATGTTGATGGCATTGTAGAGCATCCCTGGCTCCAACTGACTAAACCCCTGCTGCATGGCCTGCATCTGAGCGTTTACCATGCCGTCGGCCTGGTTGATTTCCGATTCTCTTTGTTGGATAGATTCGTCGCTGTAGGCTTCGTCGGCAGGGTTCATGGCTTCCGCGTTTTTACGGTAATTATCCGCAAAGGCTGCCGACTCCACATAACTGCGTACCACTTTGCCCAGCATGCGTACCGTATTGGCACGGGAGCCGGCCGGAATCTGCATGGCGGCCTTCCGGATGGCAAAGTTGGTGTAGAACGTAAATTTCCCTTCTTTTTCCAGATTCGTCATCACTCCTTCTTTGACGTTTGTCATCGTCACGCCTGTGTCGGTAAGCACATCGGCCGGCCGCATGGCTACGAGTAAGGATAGTCCGGCCAGTACAGCCGCCAGGTAGATTTTTTTCGTTTTCATAGTTGCAGTTGTTAATTGTATGATTCAAAATTGCATTGCAAACCAACTCCTATCAATGCCAACCTGAATGAATTGACAAAATGCACGGATGAAGTGCCTCAAAGAATGCCACAGGCTACCGGCACACGGCAAAGCAATGCCTGTAACGAATCGGTGAAGACTGACAGAGGGAGGTTTTGGCTTTGGGAAAGATACTATTTCTTGAGTTGCTTCAGTGACGGAAGTAGCAAAGTGAATGTTTTTCCTGCCGATGAAATGATGGTTTGAATGGCGGATGTTTAGGAGTATGAACAGAATGTTTTTGCAGAAATCTTCGCCCAAGCCCGCAGCTCTTCTATTCAAACACATCGCCATAAATGCGCGAAAATTCCGCAAGTAGGCCAGCGAAAACAGTTTCTTCCAAAAGCCAGAACTTGCCCGCTTGCCAATCATAAACTAACCTAAAAATGCCTCTTTCTCTGGCGGCGCGGTCCTGATCAAACACCCCGGTCTGTAGCCCACAGACCCGAAAGTGAGACATTCAAAGAAAGTGTGCTTGAACAGGCACCGAAAGGGAACGTCACAGAGAGGATACGGAATGGAGTTGGCAAAAAGCCTAAATAACACACAACTTGAATTATTTTTGGTATCTTCGAAAATCACGCATTTACGAAAAATCAACACCGAGCTGCTCAGCTCCCAAACTATGGCTTCCGAGTCCAGACTACTCCGTTACCTTCCGATGAAATTGCACACCTACTCGCGCTATGACTGGGTGTTGCAGCTTATCATTCTTCCGATATACATTGGGTTGCTCGACTGGATTCTGATTGGCATCACGTACTGGCAACACGGATCTACATTTGCCATTGCAACGCTAACCACGTTGCTTATCTCTTTCCAGATCTGGTTCATCAACAATCACATTGCCTTACGAATCAATGCCCGGTATACCGATCCCCGAACGTATTTCATACGGGCGGTTCGCCGGTTTCTTTTCACGGCACTTAATTCGATGCTGCATGTGTCGCTTTTGTTCGGGTTGTTTTATTTGTTCCGACTGCCCCATTTTACACCCGATCTGGTTCGGCTCGGTTTTGCCCTTTTGTATACGATGCTGATTGTCTTCATTATCGTAGCCATTTACGAAAGCATGGATAGCTTTGGTCATTGGCAAAAGTCGCGCGAAGAGGTAGAAACCCTGAGCAAAGCCCAGTTGCAGGCCGAACTGAACGCGTTGCGGCAACAGGTCAATCCGCATTTTCTGTTCAATAGCCTCAATTCGCTGATTTCACTCATCGAAGAGGACCCACAAAAAGCAGGTGCGTTTGCCGAAGAGCTCAGCACCGTGTACCGGTATGTGCTGCGCAGCAACGAAGACTCGCTGGTAACACTGGCTCAGGAACTACACTTTATTGAGTCGTATTATCACCTGCTCAGAACCCGCCACACCCAGGGGCTGGAGCTTCAGATCCATGTAGACGACTCGTTGCGAATGCATTTGCTGCCGCCGCTAACGTTGCAGTTGCTGGTCGAGAATGCCGTCAAGCACAACGTGGTACTGCCCGACCAGCCCCTCTGCATTACGCTGGCGAGCCAGGGACAACAACTGATGATCAGCAACAATCTGCAACGTAAGAACACGCGTGTGTTGTCCAACGGCGTGGGACTGAAAAACATACTCGCCAAATACCAGATGATGGGTTCGGCTTTGCCAGTAGTGGAAGACACAGGGGAGCTATTCCGCATCACGTTGCCTTTACTACAACCCGCACAGGTATTGGCAAAATAGTATGTTTCCAAAACCCAAAACCCGCTTGTTACAACAAAGCCTCTTCAACAGAGATAAGTCGAAGAGGCTTTGCATTTTCAGCTATTGAAACCCACTTACCAGTTGGTCGGCAAGAATGTACTGGTGTTTGTGTCTGTTGCATTGAAACGTACTACGATGTTGCGCTGCCCATTGCTGCCTGTTTTCATTTCGTAGTAGTATTTCTGGGGTTTCAATTCCGAATCTTTCATATCCCGGTTGATATTCTTGCTCGGAACGCAGGAGTAAAAGCCCCGGTAATTGCCTTTGACGGGTGTGGTAGTGAACGTGCCTGCGGCTTCATCAAAGTTCACACTGCCCTTTTCGTAGGTGAAGGCTTGTGTGGTGCAGCTGTAATCACGTGCCGATGCCATAAAGTATTTTTCGTAGGTTCCGTCATTTTTGAAGTCAAAGACAACGGCTAGTTCAAACGGATTGCCTTGGTACTGGCCGTCATACGACCAAAACTCACTCATGGCAAACGAGCCGTACATCCATTTTCCGACGGCCTCACCGGGAATATGGCCACCGGGAATGACTTCTTCATTCTTTTTGCAACCGGTACAAGAGGCTACCAGAATCAGTAGCGATAAAAGCATTGTTTTCATAGTGCAGGTAAATTATAATTGATAAAAGTGGATGGATTACAATTCGGAATATTCGATGGCAATGCAGTTGTAACACGTGCGGGGTGATTCTTTTCCGTAGAAATCAATGGTAAGTGACGGAAAATGATCATAGCTGTTGCTATTGACATTGCGCAGTTTCAGGGTTTGGCCGGTGGGTTTGTATACCGCCGTCATCTGGTAGCGCCCAATGGGCAGGTCACGGAGCAGCGAATACCCGCCGGTATTAGGGGCGCCGCACTGCAACACCAGTGTTTCGCCGGCGGAACCGTCAATGCGTGGCCCTACCGGTTTTAGCGTAAACTGCACGTTTTCAACATCGTACATGCCGCCGTTGGGGTCATGCCGCAGGTCAATAAAAGCGCCGTAATAATTGTTGGTGCCCCAGGGCTTTTCGCCGGTGAGTTTCCAGTGAAAGTTGCGTATGGCGCCTTCGCTGCCGGCAAAATCTTCGTACACATCCGGGTCCAGCTCAATCGGATACTTCTGGCCGTTGTAGGTACGTTCGGTTTCGGCCGTTACCCGCCACGAACCGTTGGGAACTTCCACCCGGTATTCGCCATTGGCATCGGTTGCCGTGACAATGTTTGAATTGTAGAAGATGGTATTGTCTACCACTACTTTCACGCCTTTCATGGGCTGGCCTTGGGTATCCACGATTTTTCCGCTCACATAGCCGGCCTGGGGCAGTTCACTGGGGCCGTTTGCTTCTTTTTTGCAACCGGCCGTGCATAGCAATGCAGCCAATGCCCAGCAGATGACATTCATTTTCGTTTTCATACGTTGTCTGTTTGGAATGGAGTCAGATTTCAAGAAGCGATTTCTGACGCAAATAACTTGTTGAAAAGGGAGGTTTTGCCTTTGAAAAAGATACTATTTTCTTCAGGAAAGGCATCAGGCAAAGGAACGCGATGGAAAGGAACGCACCGATTCTTCGGATTCGGCATCAAGCACATTCAGGATGTATTGCTTACACAACTGATTGGGATTGAAGCGTTCAAATTCCTGGCTCAGCCGATTCACGTTGCGTTTATAGGTGTCGTCGGCTAAGACCCGCTCTACTGCTTGCCGAATCTGGGCAGGTGTTGGCTTTTCGGTTCGCAGGTTAATGCCCAGTTTGAAATAACCGACCCGTGCGTTGATTTCATTTTTCCCTTCGTGCACACCGGCCACCACCAACGGCAGTTTGTTTTCCAGGCTCAGCATCACGCCGCCATAGCCGCCATTGGTCACGTATACATCGGCCAGCGGCATGACGGTGCGGAAGTCAATGAAATCTTCAATCACGATGTTGTCGTGCGGGAAACGGTCGCGCAGTTGCTGGGTTTGCGAACCGCCCGTGGTTACCACCACCAGATAGTTGGTATCTTTGAAGGCTTCCAGGGTAGGTACAAGCAATTTTTCAGGGTCGCGTTCTACGGTGCCTTGTGTTATCAGAATTACTTTCTTGTAGTTCGAGAGTTTGTTCAGGTGTTTGAAGCCTGACGTCATGCCCGATTTACTGGGCAGCAACGGGCCCACAAAACGCAACCGGGGGCTGATGTCGTCCCGTTGGTATTCGAATCCGGGTACGCCGCTCTGCAGATACACATCCGACTCGCGGGGAGCCAGGTCAAACACCGAACTGTTGACGGGTTGCAACCCATGCTGGCGCAGAATGTCGTTAAACAATCCCATGCTTTCTTTCAAAACCACTTTGACAATCAGATACCGCAGTATGCCGTACCACTGCCGCTGCAAGAAATTGCTGGGAGGCGTTAATCCCAGGCCCGTTGGTGCCAGGTTCTTGGACGTTTCGCTCAGAGGCATCACGCCCACCGAAACCAAGGGCACGTTGAGTTTTTTACCAATTACATAGCCTGCCGCAAACCCATTGTCGCAGACTATCGCATCAAATTTGAAGTCCTGGTAAATCTGCTCGATGTCGGCAACCATATCGGGGATGGGCAACACAAATACGTGTTTGATGTCAAATTTGATTTTGGCAATGGCGCCTTTGTGATTGACCCGGTCGGGCAATACCTCGTCCATGTTGTTCTGGTTCACTTCTACCGCTTTCTGAAACGGGTAATGCGGAATTTCCAGTTTGGCCAGTTTCTGCGTATAGCTTCCTCCGGCATACCAGCGAACATCGTGCCCCTGGCTTTGCAGGTATTTGGCAATGCCTGTCAGTGGATTGAAATGCCCTTCAAAAGGCATCGTCGCGAACAAAAGTTTACGTGTTTTCATCGTGTGTAGTGTAAGTTAATATGAGTTGTAAGTATCCAGAAGAAAGAGAAGAGACAAATCACTGGCATTGAAATAGTTATACATACCTATTGGACATAGCCCTGTTGGTCCATTTAAAAGCAGGAGGTTTTTGCTTTTTTGGAGATACTATTTTAATTGACTGCTTTGAGCCGGAATATGCCTTTGATATTGGATATCCCGTTGGAGTTCAGGGGCGTGTTGGGATTGATCCAACCTGAAGGTGTCACGGTAAAAGTTCCCAGAACTTTATACTGATCCGCTTGCTGGACAATCAGCTTTCCACCGCTCACTTTCGGCTTTTTGTTTTCGATGTAAATGTGTTGGTAGATTTTGGGACCGATCTGCAGGTTAAAAGCCACACGGGTTCCTAGTACCCAATTATACACACCTGCGTTCTTCCCGGGCCAAGTGAGTGATACATAATCGTTTCCACTATTTCCCAATAGCACACTCTGGCTGGGCTGAAGATTTGCTCCGCCGGGGAAGGTTTGCCAGGCCCCGCCGTCAATCTGATACGAAATGCCTTCAGGAGCCACGTATATATTGGATATCAGACGCAGGTCCGTAAACGTATGTCCGGCTTCATCTTTGATGGGCGGAAAGTCCATGAGTATAGTAATGGGAACAGGATTGATGGAAGGGATAGTCTCTGGTGCGTAGTAATCGCCTTTTTCATACGTATGTGTTAGTACACCAACATTGTTCGGCCAAGTCCAGGACTTTACGTATTTTGTTAACTGGCCTCGGGTGTTAGGAACGGGAGCCGGTAATTCCCCATTCTTTACCGGATAAGTTTCCTTAAGATACAGATGTACGCTTTTGCCTGGATCAATAACTGCATATGCGGGTGACAGCTCCAGCCTTTTAAACAACGACCAGTCGCTGAAATGCGTGGTTTTGACCGCAATGTTGCGCGCAGTAGTATCGATTTCAGTAGCCACAACATTCTGCCATATGCGTTTGTCATTTTGGAAGGCCACTTGCAACAAAGCCGGATGCGTACCTGCCATATCCTCTTCATCGTAGTGATAGGTAATAGTTGCCGGTTTGGCAAACGTGATTCCGTGGGGCATCAGTCGGAATGCCTGTCCGGTTCCGGCAGGGCAATTGCTTTTATCCAGTGCCTGCACCGAAATGGTTTGGGTGGCAGACAATGCACCCGCCGGAATTTCCACGCGGATGCGTTTGTCTTCCGACTCAATGGTGCCTCCAGCCGCCCCAATGCTTGCCGTTACGGCTGTACCTACAGGCGATCCTACAGCAGTCACCGCACCAGTAGAGGTTTGGGTGGTATCTTCCGGATTGGGATTTGGATCAATGATTTCAGGATCATGTTTGCAGGCGGCAAAAAATTGCACTGACGCTACAGTTAGAAGAAAGAAGAATTGTTTTTTCATAGTTGTCGTGTTTTTGATGTTTCAAAAGTGCGACAACTTCCTCACCGAACCAGTGCTGTTTTCTTCCAAACGGAAAAAGCCGCTGATGAAGCGGCTTTCAAAGCGATCAATCCGGCTAAAAATCAGGGGTTTGGAATCAAGGGCAACGTAACCACAAAATGTCCATTGGTTTCCTGCACAGTGGGGGCTGGCTGACCTAAAACCTGATATTTGGCCAGAATATTGCTCAGCCCTACCCCATTGGACAACACCCGGTTTGGCTTTTTGCGAACGGTATTGCATACGGATAATCGTGCCTGCGAATCAGACGTAATCTCGATGAACAACGGCAGATCGGGCAAGGTTACGTTGTGTTTGACGGCATTCTCGACTAGCAACTGCAACGTTAGCGGAGGCAACTGATAGACATTGAACCGTTCGTCTATGGCAATATTAAGTTGCAGTCCATTGCCGTGCCGCGTCTTCAGAAGATGGTAGTAGGAATGAATAAACTCCAGCTCAGTGCTTAAATCGGTCAGGTTCTGCTCGTTGGCCCGCAACACGTACCGGTAAACCGAACTGAGTTCTTCGGCAAAGGCTTCGGCTTGCCGGGGATTTTCGCCGATAAGGGCAATCAGCGAATTGAGGCTATTGAACAGAAAATGCGGATTGACCTGTTGCTTCAATACATCCAGTTGCTGCTGCATGTGCAGTTGCTTCAATTCGTATTCGCGGGCCACGCTTTCTTTCCACTTGCCGTACGAATACGTGGATTCGGTGATGCCGACCGACACTATATTGGAAACCAAGCCCATCAACAGTATCCAGCGAAAAGTAGTCATGTTGAACTGATACCCCGGCACCTGGAACAATTCGTACAGCCAGAACACCAACCCTACCAGCACCACCATCATGGCAATGTATACCGTCAGGCAATAGACGATGCGATGAGTGGCCATTTGCAGCGACGAAAACCGGTAACGCATGTATTTCATCCAGGCGTCCATCAGCCAGGCAAACAGGAAATACAACACCGATATTGACAGCGTGACCGGAATAAACACGGACAGGCGCTGAAAATAGATCTCGCCCAGACACAGATAGTTAGCCAAAAATACAGCCGGATAACTCACCAGCATCACAAACACATCGCTTCGCTCAAGGGTAAACCATTGTTTCATCGTACGTTGTCGGGGTTGCTTCACAAAGATAGAAGATTGGCAACGTACTACCAACAGGCCAGGGTTTTGGCGTTAGGAAAGATACTATTTCGGGTGGTTAGCTTGCAGGTAGTAGCTTTTGAGGTGAATGGACGAACAGTACTCTCGGGACTGTTCATCAAACTGTTAAAACCAACTGCTTATAACTATCGGATAAAAGCAAAGGAGGTTACCTTACAGGCAACCTCCCATTGTGTGTTAGTTTATCGGTCCTTTCGCTGGGATTACCCAGATCAAGTTTTAAGGATATGATCTCAGGTCTGACTTAAGACAGCTTAGTAATTGTTACCTTAAACCAGCCACTCCTTTTAAGCATATTGCCTTTCTTCAAACTAACAATAGATAGTAGAAAACTTCTATGCCCTTGCTTGGTTCATTGCCTAATGCCTTGTTCTCCCGGATCTTCAGCAAATTTAGTAGACTATTTTCCCAATACTGGCGAAGTTTTTCCCGGATTAGAGAGTTCAAAATAGTATCTTTTCCAAAGCAAAAACCCTTTGACAAAGTATGTAAATTGTATAATTCTTTTAGTTCGGAATGAAATAAACCTGTATGCTTTTTAACAGATTAACTAACATTTTATTTGATTACAACCATAGCAGGATAACTAATAAATGCATTGTTCTCAATCACCAACTTAACTATGAATAGAATGATATACTTTGTATTGCTAGCAATTATAGTTGTCAACTTCCTTTATTCATTTTTCTCATTCAAAATGAGTGATTATAATCTGGTAATTGCTATGAATAATTTGCATGCATACAAAAAGGAACTATCTAAACAACCTCCTTCTTCACAAACAAGAATCAAGCAGATAGTAAATAATTTAGAACAAAGTATTCCTATTTATCAAATAAATAAGAATGGATGGCTCACCAAAATATATATGGAAGGAATTTTGTTAGTATGTTCTTTCTTTTTCTACTACTATTTAAAATATTATTTTCCAGAAGAGAGATAATAAAAAAGAATAACGTCTACTCAAATTTAAGACCGGACAAATTATAACGGAGGTGCAATATATTTTACTCTTCTTTTCCATTTATAACCTATTAGCCTCTTTAAACTATCCGCCTTACTGTTTGCAATTTTCTTTCCTATAAATAATATTTTGTCAATTGAGATAGTACTGTCATTGGACTGGAAACTTAATGTTAATAGTCCATCCTGTATCAAACCTTCACGATCTATGTAATCAACATCTTTCGTGTAATGTTGATCTGAACTATATAGGTCAATAACGCCAAGTTTGCTCTGAGATTTTACCGTGTCCACATAGTTTTTAATCAGCATTGAATAATTGATTTGGTTGATACACTCATCCGAAATAGAAGCGAAAGCAAGAATATGTCTGTACGAGGTATCCGTCCCTTTATTGGAAGGTATGTAATCTAAGGGAGCAAGCTCGCTGCTACAGTTTAACTGTGATCCATTTGAGTTATCCTTTGAAGTACAACTGTTAAGACAGCATAAACTGATAAAACTATACAGAAATATCAACCAAACACTATTGATCTTTTGCCCTGTCCCTGGAATTATCTCTTGGGACATCAGCTGGAATTCTTCTTCTTTGAACATCGAAATTTTGAATAAAAGGTCCATATCTACTTGGATCTTCGATATTACGATAATGTTGTAAGAGCTACATTGGAGCTAATCCGGGAAAATGTATGCGTCTACCATCATCGTATTTCCTTCTCAACCGGATAGAAATCTTTGATACAACTAATAACGATTATTGGAAAAGTTTTCACAAGTGAAAACTCCTATTTAAACATCCCAGCCCTGATCTAATGATAAATTAGATCAGGGCTGGGATGTTTAAATCTCTATAAATTCACTAAATACTCTTTGTTATCTCCTATTCTGACCAACCTCAAAAAGTAATTGTTTAATTTTGAAGCGATAAGATAGAAAGCACGTATTGGGTTTTCTTATAAATGTAACCAATCTTTAATAGATACTATTTCTAGCATACCCTTACGAAATGCCTTTCATCTCTTCCTGCTCGGCAAAGGGTTGGTTTCGCAGTCGCTTTCCGGTAGCTTTGAAAAGCGCATTGGCAACGGCGGCTCCTGTCGGTGGCAAGGCTGGTTCGCCCAAACCGGTCGGGTCAATTTCATTTTCAACAAAATACACCTCTATTTCCGGAATCTCATTCATCCGAATCAACCGGTAGCTGTTGAAATTCTTTTGTTCCGTTACGCCATCTTTAAACGTCAGGTTGGCATACATCGCATGGCCCAGTCCGTCCACAATGCCACCCATTATCTGTTGCCGGGCTCCGCTTTGATTAATTATCACGCCACAGTCGGAAGCGGCGTAGATTTTCTTCAGAATGGGTTTCCCTTTTTGCAGAACCACTTCGCCTACTTGCGCCACATACGACGCATGCGAAAAATACACACTGAACCCTTGCGACACGCCTTTCTTCTTACCCCATCCCGACTTTTCAGCCGCCAGCGTGATTACGGAACGCATCCGGTCAATGTCGTATTTGATCGTTCCTACAGGCGTTTTTTTGGCTTTATCGAGCAATTCCAATCGAAACTGAACCGGATCTTTTTTAGCGGCCAGAGCCACTTCATCTAAAAAAGACTGTTCGGCAAAGGCCAGAAAATTGGTGATTGGAGCCCGCCAAGGGCCAGTCGTAATGGCAGATTTGTGTTCTACGGTATCAATCAGCAAGTTGTCTACGGCACCCGATGGAAAATTATCTTCCCGGGTCGAGTTGCCGGCATTGATGCCCGCTCCCCGCAATTTGTAGCCAATCAGATTGCCTTTGACATCCAGCGCCGCCTCAAACCGGTACCGCACCGCTGGACGATAACTGCCGCCTGTCATGTCGTCTTCACGCGTCCAGATTACTTTTACCGGGGCTTTTACCAATCGCGACACTTCCACTGCCTCCATGACATAGTCGGTTTTGAGTCGCCGACCAAACCCACCTCCCATTCGGGTAAGTTCCACAGTCACTTTTTCGGGAGGCAAATTCAGTAATTTGGCAGTTTCATTGCGGGCCGCTTCAGGTGTTTGAGTTGAACCGATCAGCTCCACGCCATCTTCACGCACATGCGCAAAGAAATTCATCGGTTCCAGCGGACTATGCGAGATAAACGGACACTGGTATTCGCTTTTGATTACTTTGGCGGCATTTTTAAAGGCCATTTCTACATCGCCGTCTTTGCGCCGGACGGTTGCTTCGCCATTGGTCAACAAATCCTGAAAAATGCGGTTATGATCGGCAGTGCTTTCCAGTGTGGCTTCTTTTTCATAAGTCACCTTCAGGGCATCCATGGCTTTTTTCACTTGCCAGGTCGATTTGCCCACTACGGCCACGCTGTTCTGAAACGAAACCACATCGACAATACCCGACATTGCTTTAACGGCCGCACTATCAAACGATTTGAGTTTCAGTCCAAACGCTTCGGGACGTTTGATCATGGCAAACAACATTCCATCCCGGTAAAAGTCGATGCCAAACAACGGCTTTCCCGTAATGATTTTGGGATTGTCCACGTTTTTGGCATTCTTCCCGATCAGCTTAAAATCCTTGATGTTTTTCAGCTTCACGTCGGGTACGGTTACTTTGGCGGCATCCGCAGCCAGTTCGCCATAGGTCAGCTTTTTGCTAGAAGCTGCATGAATCACTGTTCCTTTTTCAGTAGAACATTCGGATACGGGCACTTTCCAACGAGTGGCCGCTGCTTCCAGCAGCATTTGCCGTGCCGTGGCACCTGCTGTGCGCAACCGACTCCACGAATGCCGGATGGAACCACTGCCTCCAGCTACTTGCCGTTCAAATTTTTGCGTATCCAAGGGGGCCTGCACTACGTTTACCTGCTGCCAGTCCACATCCAGTTCTTCAGCCACAATCATCGGAAAGGCCGTTTTAATTCCTTGGCCCACTTCGGGGTTCGGCGAAAATATAGTCACCAACCCATTGCTGGCAATGGACAGATAGCTGTTAAACCCGATGGCATCGGCCAAGGCAGTATCAGTTAGTACGGCTTGTGTTGCCGCGCTGGATGTATTCCAGTTAAATCCCAGAAACAAGCCACCACCGGTAGCCATGGCCAGTTTCAGAAAATCACGTCTGTTTGTATTGGATGACATGGCTATTTAATTTTGGTGGAGGCAACTTTTACAGCTTCGCGAATGCGGTGATAGGTACCGCAACGACACAAATTCCCCGACATGGCTTGCACAATTTCCTCTTCGGTCGGTTTTGGGGTGTGCTTCAGAAAAGCCGACGCCGTCATAATCTGTCCGGCTTGGCAATAGCCGCATTGCGGCACATCCACTTCGTCCCAGGCTTTCTGCACCGGATGGTCGCCATTGGCCGAAAGTCCCTCGATGGTGGTTACTTTGGCTGTTCCGATGGAAGACACCGGCAACACACAAGCTCGTGTCGCTTCGCCGTCCAGGTGCACGGTGCAGGCACCGCATTGGGCAATGCCACACCCATATTTGGTGCCTGTCAGGCCGAGGTGGTCGCGCAGTACCCACAGCAAGGGAGTATCCGGGTCTACTTCCGCCTGGTAGTTTTGTCCGTTGATGGATAATTTGAATGATGCCATTTCTTTTCGAAAGTGATTAGGTGTAACGTATTGCGAATGCAAGAAAACCAAGTGGTTTTTGCTTTTCAAAAGGTACTATTTTCCTATTTGTCGGAAATGAAGGACCAACAAAAAAGCCCAAATACAAATTCTTCGTCTGATTTAGCTAAAGTAGCGAATTACCCACAATATGCCAACAAATAGAAAATCGAATCGCAAATTAGGGTTTGTCGGCCGGACCGGATTTTGGTACACTTCCAAAAGAAAAAGGAAGATATTTTACAAGGCAGAATGACTCCGTATTGATGGCGGCTTGCTCCCTCAGGTTGATAGAGATTGGTATTATGAATAAAATGCACTCTACGGATCACCAGGCATAAACAGTAATTCCTACATTTGGATAGACTCCTGCAATTAGGCAAATAGCTTACGGCAAGCGGCGGAAAATAGTATCTCTACAAAAGGCAAAACCCATTCATCTGCGTGGATTGGCATAATCTATGAGCAATTTCAGCACACAAATTACGCAGATCCTCGCAGATGAAAATAGTGTGTAAAGATTTGTCCAGAAAGAAATTTGATTCCATATCTTTAAGCATCTTTTAAATCTTTAAGCATCTTTTAACTGACACACTCGTATGTCGGCTATCGAAAAAGGGGCGGAATCTTCTTCGCTCCAACCCCTCACTTCCGAAGAACGAAGCGTGCTGAAACAACAGGCCCGCAAGAGTAACTTTTTTGTAATTCTGGTTGTAGGCCTGGCCACTGTGGACGTGCTTATGACGCTATTGGACAAGCATAACATGGATGCGATGGATCTGTGGGTAGGAGTGCTTCTCTTTGCGGTGCTACTCGTCGTGGTAGGAAAGATGCGATTGAAAATAGTTCGCGATTTGCGTGCCGGACAGAAACAGATACTCACAGGGCCCCTCGAAAGCAAACGCGAAAACTCACCGGGTTACAACAGCCATTATTACGTTACACTCCAAAAACAGGAATTTGAAGTTTCGTTTGAACAATGGTCTGCTGTAGAACCAAACCAATGGGCTGAAGTTCATGTGGCTCCCAAGAGTCGGCATGTATTGCGTTTCGTTGCTCTCAATTTCCCGTCGGCAACTTATTGAAACCGTGCAATTCCTCAGGGAGTCTTTTCCTGTAAGAATCTGTTACAAAATCCTGTAGCCGCAATCGGCCAAAAATGCGTACCTTGCCCGGCGGAAAGCCGATTCGGTGATGGGCGGGTTTTGGCTTTTCAAAACATACTATTTCTTGCATTGCCACCTCAGGCGCAGACTAAAGGTTGCAAATGCCATACAATTTTATCCTCATCGTACTGCGATAGAGCAATGCACTGTCTTATGAAATCTTATTTTATTCTACTCACTCATTTAGGCGTTCTCCTTTATTCCACTTCCCTAAAAGCACAAGCCGATACTTCAAGAATCTATCACGTGAGACGGGCCTACGAACTGCCCGCCTCAGTTGCCTTTCTGGGAGCATCTTATTTTGGCTTTCGCGAACTGGACAAACATGCCTCGCTTACCGAAGCCGACGTGTTGAAACTGGACCCTAGTCAAATCAATCGATTCGACCGGCCCGTTGCCTTTTACAATCCGGCCCGGTTTGAGCAAGCCCAGCAACGGTCAGACCTGTTCCTTAACATTGCCATTGCCAGCCCGGCATTACTGGCACTGAGCAAGCAGGTTCGTCACAATGCCCTGGATCTGCTGATCCTTTACACTACTACACACGCCATTAATAACGTAGTTTATTTTGGTGTCACCTATCCCATTCGCCGTGCCCGGCCGCTCACCTACAATTCTGGGCTTCCGTTGGAAGAAAAAATCGGGCAGGCCAAGAGCAATTCGTTCTTTAGCGGCCATGTCTCGTTTAGCTCCACGGCAACCTTTTTTGGTGCCAAAGTGCTGACCGACTATTACCACATCAAAGGATGGAAGCGGATTGGTATCTACACTCTGGCATCGGTACCGCCCATTCTGGTGGGCGTCAACCGGATGCAGGCGGGCAAGCATTTTCGCACGGATGTCATCACGGGTTTTCTGATTGGGGCCGCCTGTGGCATTGTGGTGCCGGAGTTGCACAAACGCCACAATCAGCCATCTTCGCATGCATCGCAACTGTCCTGGGATGCCGAGTTTTCGCCGGGCAGTTTTTCGGGCATTCACTTGCGGTATCGCCTCTAAATTTGGCTTTCAGCGGATAGCTATTGGCTTTTTGGAGTTTGCAAAGGGAGGTTTTGCCTTTTTAAAACATACTATTTGAGTTGTTCTCCCACAAGGACTTTGACACAGACACAATGATGTTTCCGATAGGGAAAGCCGTCCGTTTGTGCCAAGATTTCTTCGAAAAGACTGTTATAGCCAAAAAATCGAAACAATACAAAAGCGTTGCATACAAATACGGCATAGCATTCAACCTGGAGCATGGCGTGCAAGGCCAATTAACGGTTTTCCATTCCTTTGTTTCTTCAGAAGGGATAATTTTACAGATAATGCCTTGCATCGGCAACAAATAAATACCTACTTTAACAACTCGGGTTTTATTGGTTAACTGTCGATTCCGGCAGTGGATTTTGGCATCATCGGGAAGATTCACGCAAACAGCGCCACTCATCTAAACTTTTAATTATCAAACAATTACACAAAAATACCCATTCCTTGTTTTAAATTGCAGGTAACCGTCCTGTAGTAGATAAGACATTGCATCCGAACTAATCAAATCTTATTTTCATTATAGAGATACAACCCAACATGGATGCACTTCGGCCCCCCTGCCCCAACCCATGTCTTCGTTGTGTTAAATCTAGCAGACCATACATGAGATGAACCCTACAAAACAATTGAAACGATTTGGAGTGGACACTTCTACCCCTTCCATTCAGGAACTTTCGGAATAC
This sequence comes from uncultured Sphingobacteriales bacterium, assembly GCA_963520985.1. Lineage (GTDB taxonomy): Bacteria > Bacteroidota > Bacteroidia > Cytophagales > 172606-1 > Xanthocytophaga. Next base: position 153,524 of record CAUQTA010000004.1, on the reverse strand, counting down.
AGCTGGAAGGATTGGTTTAAAGTTCCCAAAAACAAACAATTTGTCATTTGGGAAACCATTCTGGTCTTTCTGATCTACGCCATCTTTTTCAAAGGATGGTCGTGGCAACCGATTATCAGTTCATTGTTTGTCAGTGTGCCCGCGGGCTACATCCTGGCCAACTTTGAAACACACGCCTCAGAGTTTCGGATGATTTTTCGCCGACGGCACTTTCTGACGTTCGTCCTGTTCAAAACCGTTCGCCTTACGGTGATGCTAACGGTTATCTTTCACCTTATTTTCCTGGTTTCGTATACGGTCAAAATCTCCTGGCTTTTCCCGTATTCCATTTTTGTCGATAATTTCCACGAATTTTACACCCGGCAGTTTTTCGAGTTTCTGGCTGTGACGCTGGTATTGGAAATGTGTATGAGTGTGTACCTCACCCTGAACCGGAAGCTGGGCAAAAATTCGTTGTGGAATCTGATTACCGGCAAATACCACCAGGCCCAGCGGCAGGAACGGGTGTTTCTGTTTCTGGACATTAAAAACTCCACGGCCATTGCCGAATCGATGGGCGAGCTGAAATTCAGCGAGTTTTTACAGGATTTTTACTACGACATCAGCGACCCGATAGACCGTCAAGGTGGCGAGGTGTATCAGTACGTCGGCGATGAAGTAGTGATTTCCTGGAAAATTCAGGAAGGGTTTAAGCACAACCATTGCGTAAAGGCGTTTCTGGATGCACAGGCCAAAATCACCAAATTTGCCGCTTATTACCGCGATACGTATGGCATTGTGCCTGAGTTCAAAGGGAGCCTGCACGCCGGGGCGGTCATTGCGGCCGAAGTGGGCAAAATCAAATCCGAAATTGCCTATCACGGCGACGTACTGAATACCGCCTCACGCATGCTGGATCTTTGCAGAGAACTGAAACAGGATTTGCTGCTCTCCGAAAAAGTGACACTGGGTCTTCCTCCTACGGAGTTGTTTCACCCCGTTGATTTAGGCGACTACAACCTGCGAGGCAAAAACCAATCGGTAAGACTCTATGGTATAAAACCATTTTCAGGTGTCTTAAAGACAGAAAACAAAAAAGCGACTGTAGAAGCCTGACCATTCCCGACGATAAAATTCAACCTTTTTTATGTTTACCGAAACCCCGTTGACGGAGAAAGCCCGAAAAACTGCTGAAGAGCTACTGAAAAATCTGGACAATTCAACGTATACCTATCACAACCTGGCTCATACACAAGAAGTTGCCAAAGCGGCGTTGGAAATAGGCCAGGCCAGTGGATTGTCAGATGAAGAGATGGAAATTGTCCAGGTAGCCGCCTGGTTTCACGATACGGGCTTTCTGAAAGACGCCCAGAACCACGAAGAGCACAGCATTGCGTTGGTCAGCACGTTTTTGCAGGAAAATCAGGTAGCCGAATCGTTTGTCCAGCGGGTGATCGGATGCATTCAGGCAACCCGCATGCCTCAGGCTCCCAAAAGTCTGCTGGAACAGATTCTCTGTGACGCCGACTTGTACAAGCTGGGCACCAAAGACTTTTTTGACCATACCCAATGCCTGAAAGATGAACTGAACTGCCGCTTTGACAAAAACATTGACGCCTTTACCTGGGAAATCGGCAATCTGAGTTTTATGCTCAACCACCATTATTTCACCGATTACGCCAAAACGCATTTGCAACCCCGCAAAGACAAAAACATAAAAAAGATAAAGAAAAAGCTGAAACACAAACTGGAGGATTCGGATGAAAACCGGGACAAGCCCGATGAAAAAACCGAAAAACCAGAGAAAGCCGAAAAGGAGAAGGACCCGAAACCCACTGAGAACAAAGACAAGCTTGGGCGGGGTGTAGAGACTATGTTTCGCACTACGTCGTCCAATCACTTACAGCTCAGCGGCATTGCCGACCAGAAAGCCAACATCATGATTTCGGTCAATGCCATCATCGTTTCGTTGCTCATATCGGTGTTGTTCCGCAAGTTTGAGGAGTTTCCCAATCTGATCGTTCCCACGGCCATTCTGGTTACTTCGTGCCTGCTGGCCATTGTTTTTGCCATTCTGGCTACGATTCCCAACGTCAACTCGGGCCGGTTTACACAGGAAGACGTAGTGAAGCAACGCACCAACCTGCTTTTCTTTGGCAACTTCCACCAGATGGAATTGAAAGACTACGAATGGGGCATGAACCAACTGCTCAAAGAACCTACGCTTTTGTACACCAGCATGATTCAGGATATTTATTTTCTGGGTAGGGTGTTGGGCCGCAAATACCGCCTGATTCGCATTTCGTATGCCATTTTTATGTTTGGCTTCATTATTTCGGTAATTTCGTTTACGGTAGCGTTGATGTTTTTCCCGGTCGAGTCATTTTAAACCCATCGGACCGCCGAAGAAACCAAGCGGGAGGGCTTTGCCTTTTTCAAAGATACTATTTTCACAGCCTGCCGTTGGGTCTTTCTAAAAAAAGTCGAGCCAAACGTGTTAGGCCATCTTGATTACAATAAATCCACCTACTGCCCGTCAGCTTAATTGATTCATGCTTTTAGCTGATCGCTATTGGCTTTTAATCCAATTGCCAAGCAACAACTCGCTGAGGTCTTTGACACACAGACCCAGGGAGAGGCGTTCTTTTTTGGCATGCAACATGCAAAAAGAACAGGCGATAGAAACTATGAGTTTGGCAATAACCTGACATAACACACAACTTGCATTCGTTAACAAGTAGAGTACCTCATGAAGCACTATTTTCTTTTTCTATTTTTCGGGCTGTTTTTGGTATCCGCAAGCTGTCGGCAATCCTCTTCCAAAGACATCGTGCGGCAGCCCAGCGGCAAGCTTGCCTACGACCTTCAGCATCCGAGCCAGAAGTTTTTCATGCCTGATATGCTCGAAGAAATATCGGGAATTGCCTATTATAAGCCTAATCAGTTACTCTGCGTGCAAGACGAAGAGGGCAAAGTTTTTTTGTATGACCTCAACGAAGAAAGAAGTCACAAACCCATTCGATTTGGAAAAGATGGCGATTACGAAGACCTGGCAATAGTGGGCGATACCATCTACGTGGTTAAAAGCAATGGCGTGCTGCATCGGTTCAAGCTGAGTGACGAACGAAAAGTGGTGGACGAAGAACTAGCCACTCCGCTTACCGAGGACAACGATGTGGAAGGACTTTGCCTGGATACGGCAACCCACCAGCTTTGGCTCATCTGCAAAGCCGAGGCAGGCATCCGCACCAACGAAGTGGAAGGCTATGCAGCGTATGCCTACAATCTGGCCACTCAGCAATTGGACACTACGCCGGTAATTCATTTTCAGAAAAAAGACATTGCCCCCATCATTCGCCCCCGCTTGCGGCAAAAGAAAAAGTCGTTTTCGTTCAAGCCGTCGGCCATCGCCATTCATCCCATCGAGCACCGCATTTACATACTTTCGGCCAATGACCGGTTTCTGGCAGTGCTCAACCCGGATGGAACTGTGTTTGAGGTGATTCCGCTGTCGGCTAAGGTCTTCCGGCAACCGGAAGGCATGTGTTTTTCGCCCAGCGGCGAATTATTTATATCCAGCGAAGGCGACGGGCAAGCCGGTTACGTGCTCCGATTCGATTACCTGAAGTAGCCGGGTTTTTACTTTCCAAAAGATACTAGTTGACCGCAGTCCATCGCATCTGGCATGGGGTGTTTTTTATAGATACGTATGAAGCGACTCTTTACAATCTGTTTCCTATTCAGTTCTTATTTGCTGGCAGCACAGTCTCCGACTTATACCTTGTTTTTACTGGGCGATGCCGGAGCCCCCAACCTCAATGGCCCCGATGCCACCCTGGAATTACTGAAAGCGCAACTGGAGGCCACTCCGGCCAGTACACTGGTCATTCTGGGCGACAATGTGTACCAGAATGGCATGCCTGACAAAGAGAATCCCACCCGGCCCAATGCCGAAGCCCGCATGGCGGCCCAGCTTAAGATACTCGAAAACTACAAAGGACAGGCCTACGTCCTACCCGGCAACCACGATTGGAAACGGGGACAAACCGGTGGATGGAAATACCTAAGCAACCAGGAACTGTTTGTGGAGTCGCATCTGCAACGCGGCAATGTATTTTTGCCCGACAACGGCTGCCCCGATCCCATCGAAATCCCGCTGACCAAGCAATCCACACTCGTCATTCTGGATACGCAATGGTGGCTGCACCCGAAAAACGACCGACCCGGCGAAGATTCGGACTGCGAATGCAAAACTGAAGAGCAGGTCGTAACACGTCTGCAGGACATCATGGATCGCAACCAGGATCGTCAGGTGATTGTTGCGGCGCATCATCCCATGTATACGTACGGAGAGCACAACGGGGCCGCGACCTGGAAAGATCACCTTTTTCCGTTTACGCATACGAAAAAAAACCTGTACATTCCTCTGCCTGTACTCGGTTCTATCATGCCGCTGTACCGCAGCGTGTTCGGCAATATTCAGGATACGAAGCATCCGACAAACCGGCTCATGCGCAAATCGATTTTGGGCGTACTAAAGCCGTACGCGCATACCATTTACGTCAACGGGCACGACCACAGCCTGCAGTACATCCAGCGAGACAGTCTGCATTTTATCACCAGCGGCGCCGGGTCCAAGCAATCGGTGGTACGCAAGCGGAAGCACACCCGCTTTGCCGACAGCCAAAAAGGCTTTGCCCGGCTCGACTTCCACACGGACGGATCGGTCACGCTGCAATTCTGGGAAACCATTCATCCCGATAAGCCCGTTTACTCGCAACTGCTGGTTCCGAAGGCCACTCATCCGGTGGCACCAGACTCTACGTTTCAGCGGGCTATCCTTCCCGAAACGCAAGTGGTGGCTGCCAGCCAGCAATATCAGACCTCAGGTTGGGGAAAACGCTGGCTTGGCGCCAATTACCGGAAAGAGTGGCAGCAGCCCATCGAAGTGCCTGTGTTTGACATTGCCAAATCAGGCCTGAAAATTCTGCAGAAAGGCGGCGGACAACAGACACAATCGCTCCGGCTGGAAGACTCGACCGGAACTCAATTTGTGTTGCGCTCCATCGACAAAAATCCGGAAAGCGCCATTCCGAAAGCCATTCGCAAAACCGTAGTGGCCGATCTGGTGCAGGACCAGATTTCAGCGGCGCATCCTTACGGAGCCCTGGCTGTTCCGGGTTTGGCCGAAGCCGCCGGTGTGCCGCATGCGCATCCGCGGCTGGTCTTCATTCCGGACGATCCGCGCCTAGGACCCTACCAGCATGTCTTTGCCAATACGCTAGCCCTTTTTGAAGAACGGAATCCGGGTTCTTCATCTACCGAAGAATCGAAAAGCTACAGCACCCTGAAAGTGGTGGAAAAGCTGGAGGATGACAATGACAATCAGGTAAACCAGCATGCGGTGTTGCGGGCCCGCTTGCTAGATATATTCATTTCGGACTGGGACCGCCACGACGATCAGTGGCGCTGGGAAGGCGTAAAAACCGGCAAAGGAATGGTATTCAGTCCCGTCCCGCGCGACCGGGACCAGGCCTTCTTTATAAATGAAGGCTGGATACCCAAGCTGGCCAGCCGCAAATGGGCCATGCCCAAAATCCAGGGATTTGACTTTCGCATTCACGATGTACGCACGCTTAATTTCAACGCCCGCTACTTTGACCGTTCGTTTCTCACCGGCTTATCTCAGAAACAGTGGGTGCAAATGGCCGAAGACTTGCAGCATCGCCTGACGGATAAGGTCATTGAACAATCGGTGCGCCAGTTGCCCGAACCAATTTTCAGATTGCGGGGACAGGAAATCATCGACAAGTTAAAAGCTCGTCGGCAAGAACTGCCACAGGAAGCGCAAAAATACTATCTTTTTTTAACCCAAAAGGTCGATGTGGTGGGCAGTGACAAAAACGAACTGTTTCTGATTCGCCACGCCGACAAGACCCATACAGAAATCAAGATTTACAAAACCAACAAAGACGGCGATTCGACCAAGGTTTTGTATCAACGCATTTTTGATTCGGCGGAAACCAACGAAATCAGTCTGTACGGATTGGGTGGCAAAGATTTGTTTCTGGTAGAAGGAAACACGCCGACCTCCATTAAAATACGCATCATCGGCGGAGGTGGCAAAGACACCCTTCAGAATCAGTCGGCTCTGGCCGGCAAGCATTTGTTTGTTTACGACAAGAAAGACAACATCTCCATTGCTTCGCCCTCTCCCGTGCACAACCGCACCTCCAACGAGGCCAACGTAAACGAGTACAACCGCAAAGCCTTCAAATACAACCTGGTCATGCCGCTGCTGTCAGCTCAGTACAACCCGGACGACGGTGTGTTTCTGGGTGGCGGCGTTCTGATTCGCAAACAGGGCTTCCGCAAAGATCCCTTTGCGGCACAACACAAGATCACAGCCAACCACGCAGCCGCAACCGAAGCGTATAATTTTGACTACCAGGGTATCTTTACCGATGTGCTACCCAAAACGGATTTGTACATCAATGCCGATATCAAAGCCCCCAACTTTGTCAATAACTTTTTTGGCTTGGGCAACGAAACCGTATACAACAAGGAACAGCGGATCAGCTACTACCGGGTGCGTTTTGAAAACCTCAGTTTCAATGCGCTGCTGCACCGGAAAATCAACCCGAACATCACCCTTTTTGCGGGCCCGATGGTCGAAAGCGTGGAAGTGGAAGAGTCGTCCCGAAAACGTTTCATCTACGAATATGCCGAACAGAATCAACTGCCCGGCAGCTTTTTTGCCCGAAAAAGTTACGCAGGGCTACTGGCCGGATGGAAAATAGACACCCGTGACAGCAAAATCTACCCGGCTAACGGCGTGCAATGGAATACAAATGTCAAATGGATGCTACCGTTTAACGGTGCCATCACCCAGCCGTATGCCCAGCTCCACTCGGATCTGGCTTTTTACTGGAGTCCTAAACTACCGGCCCGGTTTACGTTTGCCACTCGTTTTGGCGGCGGAGTCAACTTCACGGATTATGAGTTTTTTCAGGCCAACAGCCTGGGCGGGCTCACCAATTTGCGCGGCTACCGGCGTACGCGTTTTTCCGGGCAAAACAGCTTGTACAACAACACCGAAATTCGCCTGCGCCTGTTCAATTTTCACACCTACCTGTTTCCTGCATTCGGCGGCATTGTCGGCTTTCATGACATTGGCCGGGTTTGGGTAAAAAATGAGAACTCTTCCCAATGGCATACGGGCTACGGCGGCGGCATTTTCCTGGTTCCTTACCAGCAGGTTGTGATTTCGTTGCTTTACGGATTTTCAAAAGAAGATGATCTGCCCATCCTTAAAGTCGGATTTTTGTTTTAAACGCCTCCCCCAACCCCCTCCCGTGGAGGGGCTTTTTTTGTATCTTGTAGAAGATGGGGGTTTTTCAATTCTAAAAGATACTATTTTGATCGCAGATTTAATGGATTGATAACACACCGCCAGTCTAATGCTGTGCGTCTGACCGGAATCAGAAGGCTCACACAGGGATGGGAAAGCGGACAACAACAAGAGATGTACTAACATTTGTCCCGCAAGAACAAGTAAAAGCAACTCTACAAAAAATCCTATAAATCAAATTAATCCTATAAATTATAGTTCCGATTAAAAATCCAGAACGCTTGCCTGGGCATCCATTTATCCCTACCTTGCCTTTTCTTCTTCACTATACACCTGCCGCTGATTGTCATGAAGTCCGTAAGTAGCCTTCTGCTATTTTGTTTGCTTTCACTATCCGTATTTGCTCAAACCGGTCCCGAATTCCAGATTCGGGGCAAGCTGATGGATGAGCAGAAAAACCCGGTTTCATTTGCCACCATTGCCTTGTACCGCACTGCCGATTCGGTGGTAGTTACCGGAGCCGTTTCGGACGAAACCGGCAAATTTGAAGTGAGGTTCAAACCCGGCAAATACCATCTGAAAATCAGCAACTTGGCTTATCGGGAACAGGTACTACCCAACGTGTCACTTACCGACAAAGATATTGACGTAGGAACGGTGGTGCTAAAAGCCAGCACCACGACCTTGCAGGAAGTGGTAGTCAGAGGCGAAAAAAGCCGCATGGAACTGGCCCTGGACAAGAAGATTTTCAACGTAGGCCAAGACCTGGCTAACCGCGGCGGCACAGCCGTGGATATCCTGAGCAACGTGCCTTCAGTGGCAGTAGACGTGGAAGGCAACGTGAGCCTGCGGGGCAGCAACAACGTACGGATTCTGATTGACGGCAAACCTTCGGGCCTGGTGAGTCTGAAAGGTGGCAGCGGGTTGCAGCAATTGCAGGGAAGCAGCATTGAACGCATTGAAGTCATCACCAATCCATCGGCACGTTACGAAGCCGAAGGCATGAGCGGCATTATCAACATTGTGCTGAAAAAAGAGCAGCGGCAGGGCTTCAACGGCTCCTTTGATCTGATTGCCGGATATCCTGATAATTATGGCCTTGGGGCCAATGTAAACTACCGGCGCAAAAACCTCAACTTTTTTGTCAACTACACGGCTTCATACCGCAACACACCCGGACGAAACTCGCTTTACCAGGAACGCTACCAGAACGACACGACGTTTATTTACCAGCAAAACTCGACCAGTCATCTGAAGGGGATGAACAACAACGCCCGGGCCGGAATTGACGTCTACCTCACACCCAACGACGTGCTCACCGGGTCGTATACGTGGCGCATCAGCAAAGGCAAACGGTTTTCGGATATCAACTACCGGGACTATCTGTTTACCACGGCCAATCTGCAGGGCATCACCAACCGTACTCAGGACGAAACCGAAACCGAACCCAATTCGGAATACGTGGTAAGCTACAAAAAGACGTTTGCCCGCAAAGGACACGAGTTCAATGCCGATGTACGGTACCTGGACAATTGGGAAAATTCGGACCAGTATTTTACTGAAAAGACGTTTCGGCCCGACAACACGCCCATTGGCACTCTGTTGCAACGTTCGGTGAATGACGAAACCGAAAAGCAATGGCTTTTTCAGGCCGATTACGTGTATCCGTTTGCCAAAGAAGGCAAGCTGGAAGCCGGTCTGCGCAGCAGTTTCCGTAACATGACTAACAACTATTCGGTAACGGAACAAACAGAAGCCAATACCTGGCGGCAACTCGACAGCCTGACCAACAATTTTGTGTATCAGGAAAACATCCACGCCATGTATGGCATTGTCGGCAATAAATCGGGCAAATTCTCCTACCAGGCTGGGCTACGGGCCGAATGGACCGACGTGACAACGACATTAAAGCAAACCAATGAAGTCAATCCGCGCCAGTATTTCAACTTCTTTCCGAGTGTGCATGCCACCTACAGTTTGCCCAAACAGCACGCCATTCAGGTCAGTTACAGTCGGCGGGTACGGCGGCCCCAGTACAACGACCTGAGCCCGTTTATGACGTACAGTGACCGCCGCAATTTTTTCAGCGGCAACCCCAACCTCAACCCTGAGTTTACGCATGCGTTTGAAGTGGGACACATCAAGTATTTTGAAAACGGCTCACTGACTTCTTCGGTTTATTATCGCCATACTACCGGTAAGATCCTGCGCATCAGGAAAGTAGATTCGCTGGGATTCTCTACCACATTGCCCGTCAACCTGGCTGTTGAAAATTCATTCGGTGCCGAATTTACCGGCTCTTACGCGCTGACCAACTGGTGGAAGCTCGACGGCAGCTTTAACTTTTTCCGTGCCATTACCGACGGCAGTAACCTGGATGATACGTACCAGAGCGATACCTACAGTTGGTTTGCCCGGATGATGTCGCGGATTACATTCTGGAAAAATACGGATTTTCAACTTCGGGGCAACTACGAAGCCCCTCAGCAAACACCCCAGGGCACCCGCAAAGCCATTGCCACGCTGGACCTGGCCATTAGCAAAGACATACTGAAAAACAACGGAACCCTTACGCTCAATGTCCTGGATGTGTTCAACTCGCGTCGTTTTCGGGGCATTACCCGGGGCGATAATTTTTACACCGAAAACAATTCGCAGGGCAGGCTCCGTCAAATCAACCTGACGTTCAACTACCGCCTGCATCAGGCTAAGAAAAAAAGCAAAGAGGGATTGGGAGACGACTATTAGTCAATCCGGTAACCAAATAGTATCTTTTTCCATTGCAAAACCGGCTTCATTTTATCGATCAGGCATCAGAAAAATACCGCCAGGAATGGGTTGACTCCATTCCTGACGGTAGAAAAGCCAAAAAGAAACAGCCTTTTGAGAAAGTCAATTGCCTGCACCTTTCGGCTACAATTTTTCAGTAGTCACCTCACGACTGGGAAGCAGGTTTCTGCTGTTCGTTCATCATGTGTGCCACAGTGGAATCAGGCATGACATTGCTCATGCCTACCTGCATTTTATTCTTAAATCCGGAAACCACCTTGTCGTCACCCGACATCAGTGCGTCGTACCCATCCTGAGCCACTTTGGCCGGGTCGGCCAGTGAACTTTCGTCCTGCACGATTTTACTCGATTCCATGTCTGCCTTGTTGAAGAAATCGGTATCGGTGGCACCCGGCATCAGTGCCGTCACAGTAATATTGGTTTCGCGGAGTTCTTCGCGGATTGCCTCTGAGAACGACAACACAAACGCTTTGGTACCGTGATACACCGATTGCCACGGACCGGGAAGTTTGCTGGCAATGGAAGCCAGGTTTAGTATCCGTCCTTCGTTGCGCTGCACCATGTCTTTCAGGAAGCATTTGGTCAAAATTACCAGCGAACTGATATTAAGTTCAATGATATCCAGTTCGCGCTGAATGTCCGTGTCCTGAAATTTTCCGTACAGGCCTTGGCCCGCATCGTTCACGAGCACATCAATCTGAATTCCTTGGTTACGTACTTCATCGTAAACCGAAAAAGCCTGTTCCCGATCAAACAGATCTTTGGCTAGTGAAACTACTTCCACACCTTGCTTTCTGAATTCCTGGGCCTTCGCCTCCAAAGCCTGCTGGTCCCGGCTCACAATCACCAGATTGTACTGTTCTCTGACAAATATTTTAGCTAGTTCATAGCCTATGCCACTGGTAGCACCGGTAATAAGGGCATATTTTTTTCCATTGGTTGTCATGCTCAAAATGAATTTAGGGATAAACAAATAATTGACAGAAGTAACCTCCTAAAAATAACATGCCTTCCTGCGGCTATACCAGCTTGATTGTCTTCCTGTTCACACAAAAACTTGGTCTGTTTCCGGTCAGGGAATCAAACGGCGGGGTTTTGCGTTGCTGAGAGATACTATTTAGGGAGTGTCTCAGCGTTTTAGTTGTGTGTAGATCGCTACAAGCATCCGCATACGCCTGATTTTCATCCCTTTTATACGTTTTCGTTTTGATCCATCTTTTTCTCATTCAAGCAACACCATGCATTTTTCTCAACAGTCGCCATTGGGACAATTAATGAATCAGTTTCCACAGGCTGGCAGCCTGCAGTGGATCGGGGTGCGTCCCGAACGCAAAGCGCCACTCCTGGCACTGCCTGAAGTGGAAGCCATTGCCGGACAAGGTTTGGCAGGCGACCATTACAAAGGCAAGTCCACCAGTACACGGCAGGTCACGCTGATCCAATGGGAACACCTGGCAGTGGTTGCCTCATTTCTTCATCGGGATGCCGTTGATCCGGCACAAGTGCGCCGCAATCTGGTAGTCAAAGGAGTGAATCTGATGGCACTGAAAGACCATTCATTTTACATAGGAGATGTGTTGCTGGAAATGACCGGTCCGTGCCACCCTTGCTCACGCATGGAGGAAATACTGGGGCCGGGCGGTTACAACGCCATGCGCGGACACGGCGGCATTACCGCCCGCATTCTGCAGGGAGGCGTAATCCGGCTGGGCGACGCCCTACGGGTAATACCAACTGCCGCGAATACGTTTGGGTTAGGCAAAGGTTTGTAAAGTGATTGTTCAGAATTCGCAAGCAGGTTCTGCCTTTTTAAAACCTACTATTTTCTCTCCCGCAGCGATTTACGAAAAGGCATACCAAGCCGAATCCTAAACACTCTAAAATAACGTGAATCTGCAGTTCAAAATAGTATCTTCCCGAAAGGAAAAACCCATGGCTCATTTGGTTCGCAGGTTTGCAGTACGCATCGCAACGGGCTGCAAGGCCGGCAAATTACTGGCCGGTTTGTCCAGGTAAAAATAGGCTACTGCCGATACATCATCCTGCCGGTAAAAGTTGGTCCAGCCCTTCAGCTTAGCGGGGTCGAGTTGGGTTATTTCCCCTTTTTTGTATTGCCACACCAGCTTGCCCGTATGCGTAGTGACCGGAATCAGCGGGGCGCCTTTTTGCTGATACTTGGCTACATTTTCGGTAGCATCGCCGCCAATTTGCTGCAATGTGACTTTGCAATCGGTTTTAAAGTAAACCGGATCGGGAATGTGATAGCGATAAAAGGCATATTGCAGCGTTGTGTCGTTGGCAACAGTACAGCCCAGATAGGCATTGATAAACCGGCCTTGTCCCCAACCGGTGCCAATGTAATCTTCGGTTCCGGTGCCATTCAGGCTCGGATAGTCGGTGTCTCCATCCAGGTACATTTTCACTTCGCCTTCACCAAACCACGATTTTCCGTACTGCGGATTGGCGTTCACGCCTACATTCACGCCCAGGAAACGCCCCTTTCCGGTTACCGACGGCAAGAGTTCAAAGTCTTCGGTTAGTTTGGTTGCCGTGTCGCGGTGCCAATAAGCGTGCAGATACAGGTATTTCTCATTCCACACCGAAAGCAAGTTGTAATTGACGTCATAGTACAGGCTGCCGAGTGTTTTGTCCGATTCGTTGGTGATGACAATTCTTGCCGCTTTGCGAAATGGCATTTGCAGCAAACTCACAAAGGAACGACCTTCCGTGTTGGCAAACAAGGCGTTTTCAAACACCGTTGTTTTGCCCAGTCCTACCCCGAAAAAATCACCCAGTGGTGCCGCCACGGCCGGTTTCGATTCGCCGTCCCAAAACATCTCTATTTTCAGCGAACGCAGCATTTCCGGAGTCCGGTTATCCAGGGTCATCCAGATTCGGTTAATCACCCCCTGTCCCTGGATATCCAGCAACGTGTACGAGGCTCCGGCCGGAATGGAATCAAACGGATGGCCTTTGGCTTTGCCGTTTTCCTTACCGCCACTGCCTTTTACGCCGTTGCGGTTTTCGGGGCTACTCCAGTACGTTTCAGCTTGGTCATTGTATTCAAATACGGAAGCGGGCTCGCTGGCGGCCGGTTGTCGGGAAGTACAGCCGAAGCTCAGTAAAATCAACAAAGCAAACAACACAGATAAATAGCGCATACGAACAAAACAAAATGGTCAGATACTTCTATGAAACAATGCCGGTTTTCACGTGTGAAAAGATACTATTTCCTTTTAGGAATCCTGAAACCTCCCATTGATAGCCAGAAAAACACACTATCAGGAAACCCAGAAGCCCAGATCTTTATCTGGTATGTGCTTAGGGTAGTTGCAAAACCTACCTGTAGCATGGAAGCACAGGCAGATTTTGCAACCATTCTTGTTCACCTAGGAGTAGCCTTAAGCCAGAGCGTTCCGACAAAAATCGACACACTTTTTTACTTCGGCAACGGCATTGGAACCTTCCGGAATCTGGTATTCGAGTTCGACCGTGGCCGGAAACGTGTATTTCTGATCACGCATCAGCTTGAGCACCTGCGTGATGGGTGTATCGCCCTGCCCCCAGGGCAGATTGCCTTTTCCGTGTTCGGAGGTCTGACGGTCTTTTATGTGCATGCTCACAATACTGGCGTGCTTTTGCTTGACAAATCCGAGCGGATCGGTGTTGCCAGCGGCCACAAAATGACCGAAATCCAGGTTGATGGCATTGCCGGGCGACTGTGCCAGAGCCGTATCCCAAAACGTAGGCGTTTGCTGTTCGTGTCCGTGATAGCCCGCTTTGATGCCGTGCTTTTTGGCCAACGTACCCAGTTTCAGAGTATGGGCATCGTTGCTGGGGTGTTCGAGGGTTACGTGGGAAGCGCCGAGCAGTTTGGCTGCCCGCATGCCGTATTCGATTTCCGCGTCTGAATTCTGCATGCCAAACGCGTCGGGTTTGAAAGCATAAACACGCACACCCGCCTGATTGAACATTTTGCGGAGCTTTTCAAACTTATCCATTGAAGCAGAGACACGCCATTTGGCCAGTTCCTGGCGATAGGCTTTGTTTTGCTCGTCTACTTCGGCCAGTTGCTTTTGCTCTTCTTCAGTAAGCGGCTGTTTCTGAAAGCGTTTGCGCATCAGCGGAAACACAGCCTGCATATTCACCGGATTCTTGGGAGCTCCGGCAAACGACTCGGCTGGCCCGCCCATCAGTTCTACGGCGCTGATGCCGCAATCGAGAATATATTTCAGGGTAGCTTCGGCACTTTGGTCGGGCATGTCACGGAAGGAATAGGTGATCGTGCCGATCTGCACCCCTTGAATCATCGAATTGGGCTTGTCCAGATGCCGAATGATGGCAGGGGCTCCCAAAATTTTGGGGGTACCCATCACAACACCCGAAACCAGTGCGGCCGCTGTTCCCAAAAATTGACGTCGAGTTGATTGGTATTTCATACTTGATTTGTGTTAAGGTTGTGGTGTTAAAAAGATCGTTACGTTGTTGAGAATACAAAGGCAGGTTTTTGCTTTTTGGGAGATACTATTTCGGACCGCTGATCTTAGGGATAAATGCGCCCCTAAAGATGATCTTTTTGCAAGCCTGGTCATTGTACAAACACTTTCATTTGCCGCATTGACCAAGGAACTTCGTCGGGATCGGCAGGTACGCTTTCGTTCAGGATCAATTTCAGGTAACGGGCCTTGCTGCCGTTCAGCAAAAGGATATTGTCACCGGCAACGCCTTTGGCATCGGTTGCGATTTGCTGCCAGTGCGTGCCATCGGTGGAGACCGAAACCGTAAAGGTTCGCGGATAGGCCTGAATGATCGGGGGCGGGCTAGATACACCTGGTGTAGGCCGCCATCCTTTGCGGATGTTTTGCAAGGCGGTGAAATGCAATTCGGAAAGACTTACTTCCTTCGGAAACTCAACCTGGTACCACATGCCTTTTTCCTGTTTGCCCCCGGTAGACCATCCTTCGTACGAAAACGCGCTGGCAGCTGATGCATTGCCCCCGATGCGTGTCGCTACGGTGTGGCTGGCAGTGGCTACCAACGATTGGGCCGGTACTTCGTAGGGCACTTGTTTCACCAAGGAACCATACTGGTACGAGCCTTTCTGAGTTGCAGTCTTTTGGCGCACCAGGGCCACTTGCTGCGGCGAAACCAGCGATGCCTCATTGGACAAGCCGTTGCGGATGTACGAAAGCACATCGGCAATCCATTGGTCGGGTTGTTCCTGCATGCTGGCCATCATCCCTCCGGCATAGGTCTTGCCTTCGATGGCGCCTTCCAGTCCGTGCAACACCACCCGAATGGCGTATTCGGGATGCGCCTGGATGCGACCCGAGCTAGCCAGCGGAGGAGCAAGTAATCGACCATTTCCAGCCGGGGTGCCCATTCCCGTATTGCCGTGGCATTGCGAGCAAAGCTCGTTGTAAATCTGCGCCCCGTGTTCCAGCTGGGCTTTCTGGGCATCGGTCAGTTCAGCACCGCCGAATGGTCCCGTGTTTCTGGATTTGGGTGGAGCCAGGATCTGTTCGCCGATGAGTTTCACCCCGGCGGCAGAACTGCTAGCCATGGCCGTCTGAATTCCTTTTTCGAGGTTGGGCAGCTGCACAAATTTTGCCGTCAGCATGGCTTGCACCCGCACATCGGTATGGGCATCAGAAAGGGCTTTGTGGTAATCGGCTTCCAGTGATTTGTCGCCTGCTTTGTAAAGTTGTTCACTGGCACGCAATGCCTGGATGCGCAGTTTTGGTTCCGTATCGTTCAACAGTTTCCGTACCAGACTGGTTTTCAAGGCTCCCATGCCTTCCAGCGTCCACAAAGCATGGATTCGCGCCAGTGGATTCTTGTGGCTCAGTGCCATTGTCGTCAAGGAGGCCACCACTGAACGGTCGTTGCGCTGCACCAGTTCCTGCTGGGCGGCATCGCGCCACCAGCCATTGGGATGCTCCAGGTATTTGACCAGCCTGGCCGATTTGTCGGTATACATGCGCGGATGGGTGGTATCGCGTGGCATGCCTTCATAGGTAATGCGCCAGATGCGTCCCAAACCTACCACTTTGTCCAGTTTGTATTGTTCGATCTTGGCCCGTAAATACGAACCTTTCTGTGTCCATTGTCCTTCCTGAATGATGCCGTGATACATGTCGGTAATGTACAGTGTCCCATCGGGGGCGGTAGTCATATCCACTGGCCGGAAAAGTGGGTCGGAAGAACGCAGGAACTCGGATTGCTGATCCTGATACACGTTGTGTAAGGTAGTCAGGCCATCGGTCACCACCGGATTCACCTGACGCACAATGCGGGCAACGGGTTCGCCGTAGAAATACTGTCCCCTCAGTTGGGCTGGCAGCCGGTCGCCCCGAAACACATCGTTTCCCGCCGAACCGGTTACCCGCTTCAAGGAACCGTCGGGCTGACGCACTTCGTCCATTCCGCCCTGAACGTCAGCCAGACGAATGGCTTCGCCCCAGGGCACATCAAAACCAGGAGCGAATTCGCCTTTTACTTCAAAATTGCCGTAGTGAATCGGAAACTGAAAATACGAAGGCAACCCGCTGGCCCCACCCTGAAACCACAATTTGCCTTCATCGTCATGCGTGAGTCCCCACTGAGCCCGGTTGAAGCCGGTTTTTTCGCGCACCATTCCATTGGGTGTTTCCCGAATCCGGAAGGCATTCACGGTGCTGTAAAGCCAGTTGTCCATGCCCCAATGCAGGAAGGCCTGCTGGTGCTCCACATTGCCCGACCGACCGTATTTGTTGGTAAAAAACTCCTTTTTATCGGCTTTGCCGTCGCCGTCGGTATCAGTGTATTTATAGACGTTATCCGCATCGGATTCCATGGAAAGGATGCAGTCTTTACCATAGGGCAGTACAAAACGCGGAAACACCAGGCTATCCACAAAGACGGTTCCCGTTTCGTATATGCCGTCGTTGTCGCGGTCCTCCCACCGTGAAATGCGGCTCCAGGGTCGCAGTTCGTCATCCGAATCAGCGGTGAGCATGTACGTACGCAGTTCCAGCACATACATGCGGCCGTTGGCATCAAAGGCAATGGCGGCGGGTTGCTCAATCTGAGGTTCGGTCAGAATAGGCTGAATGCGGTAGCCCGGCGGAAGTAAGAACCGGGAATTTTC
This sequence comes from uncultured Sphingobacteriales bacterium, assembly GCA_963520985.1. Taxonomy (GTDB): domain Bacteria; phylum Bacteroidota; class Bacteroidia; order Cytophagales; family 172606-1; genus Xanthocytophaga. Next base: position 136,275 of record CAUQTA010000004.1, on the reverse strand, counting down.
GTCGGTGGGCGACAGCGGATGCACTGCCGGTTTGGGTTCCAGATCGGCCCCCTTCCAGTCGGGGTCGTCGGGGTTCACGCCTGCGGGCAGGTTTGTGCGGGCGGTGGTATCAATGGAAGCCGTTTGAACAGAAGGTGCTTGTTGGGCTTGCTGTGTGGGACGACACCCCATCAGCCACACCAACGCAATTGCTCCGACAAGCATGGTTTGCCGCAGAGCCGGTAAAGAATGCAACATGAGTTAATTCTGTGTTTGCAGGTCACCGACAGGCAACCTCTTTCGTAACTACCAATTGAGAATTTTACAGCGCTGCGTTTTGTCTTTCGAGCAAGGGAGGTTTTGCTGTTTGAAAACCTACTATTTTCTTACCCGCGGATACGTAACGTACAGCGTTTTTGTTTTTTGTATGGTCTGCACTTCCTCAATCCGTATGAACAATCCCTTTCAGTAAGGGATTGCCGTTCCTGGTTGTGTCAGATAGAAGTAAGTCAAAATAGCACCATAACCCCAAATATTCCTACTTTTTCGTGTATTATTTCAGTTTTACTTTGCACGGTGCAAAAAACAGATTATGTGAAAGACGTTCAATAAAAAAAGGAAGAATGACCGATAAGAGCTGTCAAAACCCGGAATCAGGGGGCGGAATAGCAAACCTGATTTCAGAAAACTAACATTGGGGAGAATAAGGAATTTCAACATAAGCACGTAGACAAAGAAACCAGCAAGAAAAATCGTACCTTGAATTTTTTCTTACTAGTCTGATTTGTGTGCGATCAAGCCAATGGCTTGATGATTCTGTCGTCGATTCCGAACCCGTGTAAAATAGCATCTTTTGAAAACGTAAAACCCAGGCACTTTGTCAAGCTACACCTTAGCCGGCTTTATCTACGGCTTTTGCGCGAGAACACCTGTTTCATGGCATTTCTGACCAGTTGATCTACCTGCTGCAGCGGTTCGGCATCCCACGGTAACCCTACCAGGCAATGAATCTGACCAGGAAAGCAACGACACCACACTTTCACTCCGGCATTCTCAAGCTTTTGTGCGTAGGCATGGCCTTCATCGCGCAAGGGGTCAAATTCAGCGGTAATGACTACGGCGGGTGGCAAACCCGACACATCCGGACTTTGCACCGGCGCCACTTCCGGATTGGATAGCTCGACTTGAGGCGCATACATTTGAATGGAGAATAGCGAAAACTGCCGCGTCTGGAAATATCCCGAAGCATAGGTTTGATGCGAAGCATACTGGGTATGATTGCGGGCATTATCCGTTGAAGGGCAGTTTAATACCTGTAGTTTTATTTTGTGAGCTAGTCCTTCTTTCTTGGCTTTCTGACACACTACTGTCGCCAGATTTCCACCCGCGCTGAGCCCTAATACGATGATTTTGCTGGTGTCGCCGCCGTAGTCGTGGCCGTGTTCGGCAATCCATTTGAAGGCATTGTACGCATCATTGACGGCCGCCGGATACGGATGCTCGGGAGCCACCCGGTAATCGACGCCAAATACAATGGCCTGATATGCCTTGGCCTGCCGCCAGAAATCGTATTCCATGAAAGGCAGGATAGGCGTAACAAATCCGCCGGGATGGAAACTGATGATGATTGGCAGCCCTTTGGCATGGGTAGGATTGTAGATTTGGATGGGAATGCTATCGGCACTTATTTTCTGATGCACCACATCTGATTTGGGAAAAGCTGGCGTCGGCATCTTGACCGCCCGGATTTGCTCAACGGAATTCAGCCCCGAAGAAGGTAAATCGGTCAATACGGTTTGCAACATTGCCGCTACCCGTGGGTCCAATTTTCCAGTTTGGCAAGGCTGGCCTTTAGCCACCAAGCCTAGTACCAATGGCAGGAAAAAAATGCACAAACGCAAAGAAATCAAAAGCGAGATTGCTTTCATAACTGAGTGAGAAGAAGTGGCTTTACTCATTACTCACCCAAGTTGGCACATTTCAGTTAGGGACTGGTGGTAAAACTGCGACATCTTTTCAACAAAGCCGATTCCAGTCATCAAAAAGGCAACCAGACAATTACAAGGAGGAATCGCGCAGACCGACAATCTGTTCCGGGGCCTGTGTATCTTCCAGAAGATAAGCCGAAGGCAACACACCGGCAAACTCCAGAAAATCCTTTGCCAGATGCTGGTAATCGTAATAACCACTCGCCAGCGCAATGCTGAGCCAGTCGGTTTGCGGCGCGTGATACCGATGCCGGAACGCCTGGTGCATGCGGGCAATGCGCAAGTACAACCTGGGACTAATGCCCATACGCTGCTTAAACTTTCGCTCAAATTGCCGACGACTCAGGCAAGCATCCGCTGCCAGTTGCAACACCGCAGCATCTTGCGGACGAGCCAGCAGCCAGTCGCATACACGATCAATAGGATGCGGGATCAGAGTCAGTGGTTTGAGCAAACCCACTAAAAATGCCTCCACAATGCCAATCATGTCGTCGTAGCTTTCGGCGCTGTTCAGTCGACGGTTTACGTCCGGAAGTTGCTTGGAAAAAACGGCTTCGGCATCCACGTCGGTATTGGTTAGCTCCGCGAAATCTATGCCCGTAATCCGGTGCAGCACACCGGGCTGAAAGTTGACAAGCAACGCTATGAAATCAGGACCGCCAATGTGACGGTTGCAACGCTCCGTGTATTGGCCGATCAGCACGGAAGGGAAACGGGTAATGATTTTGTTACTGGCCGTGTATTCGAGCCGTTCCAGGGCGCGCGGATAAAACGCCAAGGTTTGCTCTGGACGGGGTGCGTAGGGCTTGAAGGGCAGGTTTTCGGTGCGGCCAAAGGCAAAGTGGCGCAAATGATAGCATTTGACAAAAGGCTGTAATACGTGGCTAGGCAAATAGTCTTGGCAAAGCATCGCACATCGTCGGTAGAGGTTTTTAAAAATACGATAAACGACACTAAAACCAAAAGCCCGGAGTATTTATCCTGATTTGCTTCTGAAAATAGTATCTCCGGAAAACGAAAAAGCCCGCTTCGAAACGGGCTTTTTGAAGAGTGAATTTCATACCGAGGTTTTCATGTTTGAAAACCTACTATTTTCCCGGCGATGCTTTGCCTTTGGCAGGCTTGCTTTTCATGCGTTTATCATATCGCAGCAATCCTTCCAGGTAATAATAATCGGCGTACACCAGCGGCACATCCACTTCCGATTTGGCGGGTTTGTGGCCCACGCTGTGCATCAGAATGAAATTGTTGTTTTTGCCAATGGGTGCCAGATAAGCGGGTGTCGACAAATTTTTCAGAATCTCGGTAGCATTTTTAACATACGTATCGCTTTTCTTGGAATAATCTGCCAGTTCCAGCAATGCCGAAGCGGTAATGGCCGCTGCTGATGCGTCGCGTTCCTCATTCGGAATGTTAGGCGCATTGTAGTCCCAGTACGGAATTTTGTCTTTGGGCAAATTCGGATGATTGAGAATAAAATCGGCAATGTCTTCGGCTTGTTTGAGGTACTTGGCGTCTTTAGTTTCACGGTACATTACGGTATATCCATACAATCCCCAGGCTTGTCCGCGTGCCCAGGCCGACTCATCGGCGTAACCTTGCGCGGTTTTGCGGGCTTGTATCTGTCCGTGAGGTCCGTAACAAACCACATGGTAGCTGCTGTGGTCGGGACGGTAGTGAAACTTGATCGTGCTATCGGCGTGTGCAACGCTGATTTTGTAAAAGTCCTGGTTACCGGACGTACGTGCGGCCCAGAACAAGAATTCCAGGTTCATCATATTGTCGACAATGACGGGATAGTCATAGGTAGCAAACTTTTCCCACGACTTAATCACACCATACTCGGGATGAAAACGGGTGGACAACGACTTTGCTCCAGTGAGCATAATATCCTTATAGGCTTCGTTTTTGGTGAGCCGATAGCCATTGCCAAACGGACAGTATAACATGAAACCCAGGTCATGCGTAGTGGTGTTGTCTTTCTCCTTTTCCACGGCCATGGTCCAGGTATGGGCGGCATCTTTCCATTTGGGGTCTTTGGTGTATTCGTACAGATACCACAGCGAACCGCCAAAAAAGCCGCTGCACCACCATTCCGACTTCATGTCGCGCGGCGATCCGTCGGCATTGGAGGATTGCGGAAATTTCGTCAAATCGGGGTGCGACTTCAACATAAGGGCATATTGCTGGGCGGCTAAGTCAAACTGCTTTTTTACGTCAATGGTCTGGCTTTGTGCCTGGAAGGCAATGAGATAAATCCCCACAAAGAGAATCAGTTTTTTCATAAGGTGTGGCGTGTAAAGCGTCAAAAAAGGAAAATCAATGAACAAAAATCACTAATCGGATTGAATGCGGGCTACTTTTAGCCGGAATTCTATACGAAATAGACCAAAGGTGCTTTTTTTTACCAACTTTTGCACAAATAGCTTTTTTCCCATACCGTTTACATCTCGCCTTTTTGTGCTACATAGAAATAGTATCCCTACAAAATGAAAAACCTGGCAAATGCATTATTGCTGATCCCACAAAAAGCCGATACGGAGCGAGGCTCGGTAGCCGAAGCTTGGCAACAACTGGGCGGCACGGTGATGAAGCTTGACCGTTTCTGGGAAAAACCCATCCTGCCACCAAATCATACAATTTCCATTTATGGCAACGACACCTTTGCCCTGATTGTAGCCCAGATTCTGGATCTGCAACTGGTTTCGCCAAACGATGACTTGCTCCTGCAATTGGACAGGAAGTGGACAAAACGAAATCTTAGTCTTCATTCGCTCAATCAAATTTCGGCTGAGTGGTTTCCTGTGTTTATCAAACCGCTGGTACCCAAACAGTTTAAAGCGCAGGTTTACCAAAATCAGCAAGAATTACAGGATCAGACAAATGGACTCGCTCCCGATACACAGGTGTTGGTTTCGGAAATAATAACCATTGAGGCAGAAGCACGCGGATTCGTATTGCATAACCAGTTACAGGACATAGCCCTGTATGAAGGAAACGGCTCGTTGCCGGAAGCTCAGGATTTTGTAAACGATTTTCTGACAAATGTCTCTGAATTGCCCGCCACGTTTGCCATTGATGTAGCCTATGCCGATAGTCGAGGCTGGTTTGTGCTGGAGTTTAATGCCAGTTGGGGTGCCGGGCTCAACCATTGCCAGCCCCAAAAGGTAATTCCATGCGTACAGGCAGCTACCCGAATGCATTCTGATTAAAGAACAGTGATGCGTCTGACCAACTTTTTGGTTGGCAACTCCACCGTTAACAGGTAAATACCGGCAGGTTGCTTTTCTGTGATGATCAGTGAAACCACCGAGCCTTCGACTGCATTCTTCTTAAAATTCAACTCCCGGCCCAATACGTTGCATATGCTGATTTTGGCATTGGCGTAGGCCGTCTCCGACGAAAATTGGATGGCTAATTCACTGCCATTCAGCGGATTGGGATATACTTCAAAAGCAGCCGCATTGTCAGGCAAGGCAATGGCAATCACGGAACTGTATTCGTAATGCCCGTCCAAATCGACTTGCTTGAGGCGATAATACGCCACTATACCTGTCAAGTCTTCATCGTATGCCTGGTAGGTTGAGATTCCTGTTACTGTGCCGTGCCCGCTCACGCGTGTTGTCTCTGCAAAATTTACCCCATCCACCGACCGTTCCACGGAAAAGAAGTCATTATCTTTTTCCCAACTGGTTTGCCACATCAGCTTTACCCGATGCAGAGCCGTTTCATAAATGCCCATGAATGAGACCAGTTGCACGGGTAATGCCACACAGCCGCCTGTGCTCTGGCCCTGATTAGTGCTTCCACAGGCAATGCAATAGGTTAAGCCGCCCGTATTTATAAAATTGGCATTATTGGAACACCCCGATGCCGTAGACAAGCAATTGGCGACATAAAAGGATCCTCCTCCTGTATTACTTTCCACATCCACGTTTCCGTTGTTAGTAGCACAAATAGACCCGGTTCCTCTCACGCCCGCACTATTGTTGATAATCAGGTTGGAATGATTATTCAATGTTATGTTTCCATTGATAGTCAATGTAATATTTCCGGTAACGGTCAGATCGGTGCTGTTCGCTGGGTTGAAACCCGAATTTAATACCAAACTTTTGATGGAAGCATTTACATTCAATGTCACTCTGACTTGCCCGTTTATGATCACATCATCATTGGCACCAGGAGTGGTGTTGCTGCCGCAGCCAGTACCCGACTTGCCCCAGGCAATACTTGTCCAGTTTCCGTTGGTGTTGGCAGTAAATGTACAGGCCACACTACGAAAACTGCAAATTCCCACTTGTAAAACAAGCAGTAGCAGTAAACGTTTATACATGGGTTGCTCGTAGTTAAAATTTAATTAATTCGCACTTTGAATGTGTACTATAGATAGTAACATTCAAAGTGCGAAAACTGTAGAAATCGCGGTCAATTTAGATAAAAAATCAAAAACTACCGTAAAAAAGTGCGTTCTTCTTATTGACAATCCAAACCTCAACGATTTCTTCAGTGGGAAACGAACCTGGCTTACCGTTATCAAACCTGTGTATCAAAGAGTGAGTTTTTCACATGATATATGTATTAGAATTATACAACTCACTCCATTTTTAAAAAATCAGAAGAAATTTCGCTTTTTAGCCGATTCTTATCTTCATTTGCGTTGCCATCCGATTTACCAATTTTAGCGCAAATTTTGCATTCGTGTAAAAATCAGCCAATTAGGAGGCGGTTTCCGTTTTTTACACTTCCGCTTTTTTCGCTTCGTTCCTGCTCGCTAATTTTGTAGTTTTGTCGCCAGAATGCACCAGGAGGTTTTTGCCTTTTTGCAGATACTATTTTTCAATCGGAAGGCATTGAATTTGCATTCCAACATTCACATACCAATTACATGGAAGTCAGAGTTCGTTTCGCACCCAGTCCGACGGGTGGATTACACATTGGCGGAGTTCGCACCGCTTTGTACAACTACTTGTTTGCCAGACAACACAATGGCAAAATGCTGCTACGCATCGAGGATACCGACCAGAAACGGTTTGTGCCGGGAGCCGAAGAATACATCATTGAAGCCCTGAAATGGGTGGGCATTCACATTGACGAAGGCCAGGGTGCCGGTGGCCCGCATGCCCCGTACCGGCAGTCGGAACGGAAGGAGATTTACCAGAAATACGCCCAGCAACTGCTCGACGAAGGCAAGGCTTACTATGCCTTTGATACCGACGAAGAACTGGAAGCCATGCGTCACCGGCTGCAAAGTGCCGGTGCGGCCAACACCTCGTACAATGCCCTGACACGCACCCAGATGCGCAACTCACTGACGCTGAACGAAGCCGAAACAAAGTCTTTAATGGACGCGGGTACGCCCTACGTGGTTCGGGTAAAAGTACCTTTAAAAGAGGAAATCCGATTCAAAGACATGATTCGCGACTGGGTGGTGGTGCATGCCAACACCCTTGACGACAAGGTATTGGTAAAATCAGACGGTTTGCCTACCTATCACCTGGCCAATATTGTAGACGACCACCTAATGGAAATAACCCACGTAATCCGGGGTGAAGAATGGTTGCCCTCAGCCCCGCTGCATGTATTATTGTATAAGTTCTTTGGTTGGAATGCACCTCAATTTGCCCATTTGCCCATCATTCTCAAACCCGATTTGTTGGACGAAAAAGGCAATGTGATTGAGGAAGGCAAGGGAAAACTCAGCAAACGGGATGCGGACAGCATGGGATTCCCCATATTTCCATTGAACTGGAAAGGCACCAATTCCGATGGAGAAGACATCACAACCGTTGGTTTCAGGGAAGCGGGTTATTTGCCCGAAGCATTGATCAACTTTCTTGCATTGCTCGGATGGAACGACGGAACGGATAAAGAAATCTTCTCGATGGACGAACTCATTCAGTCGTTTTCCTTTGACCGGGTGCACAAAGCGGGTTCCAAGTTCGACATCCGCAAAGCCAAGTGGTTCAATCAACACTACCTGCGCCTGAAACCCGACGCCGAACTGGCCGCAGGCTTACTGACTGACTTGCAGAAAGATGGCACCGATTGCACATCGGAGAAAGCGCAGAAAATCGTGCATTTACTCAAAGAACGGGTTACATTTCCGCAAGAGCTCCATCAACAATCGGATTTTCTTTTTCACGAGCCGTCAGTTTATGAAGAAGCCGTGGTGCAAACCAAATGGACTTCCGAAGCCGTAACGTTGCTTACCGCATACAAGGATGAACTCCCAGTTGTAGCCGACTTTACTGCCGAAACCGCAAAGGCAACGCTGCAAGCTGTGCTCGAACGTGCCGGAGTAAAAATCGGCAAAGTGATGCCGGCATTGCGTCTGGCATTGACGGGGGCTGGTCACGGCCCGGATCTGATGCAGATCATGGATATTCTGGGCAAAGAGGAAACCATGCGCCGCATCGAAAAAGCCATTGGTCAACTGGCTGTGGCAGGGTGAAAACGCCTCAAAATACTCGCTACTTAATTCGAGTTGTGTGATATAATGAATAAGGTGCAGTGCGCAGCACCAGATAGAAAAAAGAGCCTAGGGTTCATTGCTTAGCGAGGGGCGGGTTGGGTTTGCGGGCGGAAGCATTAAGCAAAGTGTCTTTTCTTTGTTTCTTTCTTTGGACAAGCAACGAAAGAAAAGATGTGACAAATACAGGAATGTAAAAGTATTAGAACCAACATCACATAACGCGCAACTTGAATTCATTAGAAGGCTACATTTATATTGAACCAATGCCTCTCCCCTTCTCAAAAGAGAGGGAGCTGGGGGATGAGGTTTATACACAGGCACGGGGTTTTTACTTTCCAAAAGATACTATTTTTCTGAGTGTTACGAACTTGCAAACAATACAATTATGGCTAAGAAAAAAGAAAATACCGAAAACAAACCCAAAGTTCACCCGGAACTGGACGGACTCGAACTGACCGTCAATACATTCGGGGAGATTACGGCCAACTACGACATTGACAAGATCAATGAGTTTCTGAATCAGAAAGTGGATGACAAAAAACTGCGCAATCGCAAGGATGTGAAAAGCAAAAAAGACAAATAATTCAATTCCTGATACCACCCTATGCAATCCCACGAAATTGACTACAAAATCATTGGCGAAGACATCCAGATTGTCGAAATAGAACTGGACCCCAACGAAACGGTAATCGCCGAAGCGGGTGCCATGATCTACATGCACGACGGCATTCAGTTTGAAACCAAAATGGGCGACGGTTCGCAGGCCAACAGCGGCCTGATGGGCATGCTCAAGCAGGTAGGTTCACGCCTGCTCACGGGTGAGTCGTTGTTTATGACGCACTTCACCAACCGGGGCCATGCGCGCACCAAAGTTGCGTTTGCCGCGCCGTATCCAGGAACGGTGCTTCCCATCAATCTGGGCCAGATTCCGGGCAATACGCTCATTGCGCAGAAAGACAGTTTTTTGTGTGCGGCGCTGGGAACTAAAATCTCCATCCAGTTCAACAAAAAACTGGGAGCCGGGCTGTTTGGCGGTGAAGGCTTTATCCTGGAAAAACTGCAAGGCGACGGACTGGCCTTCATTCATGCGGGCGGTGTGGTGATTGAAAAATACCTGAATAATGAAACCCTGCGGGTAGATACCGGCTGCGTGGTGGCCTTTGAACCGGGCATTCAGTTTGACGTGCAGCAAGCCGGCGGCCTGAAATCCATGATGTTTGGCGGGGAAGGCATTTTCCTGGCTACGCTGCGCGGCACGGGCCGGGTGTGGTTGCAATCCATGCCTATTTCCAAACTGGTTGAAGCACTGGCGCCATATGGCAAAAACAGCAGCAAAGAAGGCGGTTCCATTTTGGGTGGCTTAGGCAATCTGCTGGATGGCGACTAATCGAATTTTGATAGTACTGAAAAAAATAATAGGTTTTGGAAATCCAAAACCTATTATTTTTTCTTTTTATAGTAGATGGAGATTTCGAATAATCAGGAAAAGAAAATACAAAGAACGATCCATTTATATTTTAAATAAATTAGTGAACATCTCGATTCGGGGGAGAGTTGCGTTTACAATCTACAGTCTAAATAAGCTGGTCGAAAAGCTTAAAATGGAAAAGTTAGATTGGCATTTGGTACTTGAGGAGTTTTGGAACTATACAACCATTGAATATTTAGATGATTGGCAAGCAAGAGTAGTGGAATACACTCCCAGCTCTATTCTGGAATTTGAAAATTATATTGAGTCAAACTATACATATGTAAGCGGCGAGATTTTTTATCAATTGAAAAATCTATATTCTAATGCTCATCAAGATATTAAAGAAGTAATAGACTTAATCTTTGATGTCGGTACAGCAGACCTTTATGGTAAAGTTGAGAAAAAAGGACAAAGCTTTAAGTACTTGACACAAATAATTGATATTATGAATAAACATGAAGTGAATCTTCCTGACATCGATCAATTTGAAAAATTTGAATTTAATAAAAGTGAAGGCTGGGGAGATCAATTTGACAGCAGAGAAATCATTCATTAAGATATTTAAAGTAAAACATCAATCTAATAGCAAATATCTACAAAGCGGTATTCCGCCTCTGAAACAATGATTTAAACTGTTTGTAGTTGAACATAAGCGTAACAACAAGCAACAAATCCGGAATCAGAGTACTTACAAAAGAGCCAAAGGCTAAGTACGATGACATTCACCATACCCACCACCGCGACAAAATGGAGGCTACTGTCAAATTTTGCCAGACTGTTCGTTGTTGTGTATCTTAGTTTAATATAGTAACTGTTTAGGATTATTAAGCAGGCCGGTTTTGCGTTGTTCAACCCTATTATATCTGTGAGGAACTGCGTGCCAAAATTTCTCGTAGATCTATGCAGAGGGGTTTTCCCTTTTTAAGGGATACTATTTGCTATCCTTTCGTAGAAATTTCTATCAAAAAAGACTGACAAGCATCCCATCCATCTACAGTCTCATCTGTACGGCCAGATAAAAGGCCCGGCCATCGGCAGGAATGATGCCCGGTCCCGGATAGCTGTCGGCACGGCGGGTAAAATACATGTGGTTGGTCAGGTTGTTGATGCTGCCTTCGAAAGTCAGAAACCGCAGACGGTACGAAACCGAGAAATCCATGACATAATAGCTGTAAATAGGCCCCAGGGTAGCCGTCGATTCGCGGCGACTGGGAGTGTTTCGGGCATCGGAATATTGCAGGCTGGTGTACGAAGTTTGCAGCGAGGCTTTCCACTGTTTCAGTTGTGTGGTAATGCCCCCGCGGCCGATAAAATGAGGGGCAAACGGCACTACATTCCCTTCTTTTACCTCAGCACTGATTTCGCGCCGAACGGATTCGTTGATCGAGACATAGCGGGCATCGGATAAGGTAAAAGCTCCGAATAGCGAAAGTTGTTTGGTAGTATTGTCTTTATCAACCAGTTGCCAGAGATTGATTTCGGCAAAAGCCTCTATGCCTACATGGCGCGACATACCGATGTTGGTACGGTAGCGACGTTCGTTAAAAATCACGCTGTCATAACGAGGCACCAGATCAATGCGGTTGTTGTATCGCATCCAGAACAGACTCACATCGTAATTAAACCAGTTTTCGTGATCGCCCCGCACACCAAGATCCATATTGAAACCCCGTTCGTCCTTCAGGTTAGGGTCAATTTTTAGGCTGGGGTTATTAATTCGTACATCTGAGAAAGTAACGGCACGGTAGTTTTGCGAAATATTGGCATAGAATTCGGTATGCGAGCTTTTTTTGTAACTCAATCCCAAGCCGGCCAATACAAAGCTGCGGGGCAATTCCTTCTCCTCATCCACACGTTTCTCCGCTATCAGATTACCGGCTCCGTCAAATGCCTGTTGCTTGTAATAGCCCTGGTAATTGGTGCGGATGTACTCCCACCGAATGCCCGGTGTAACGCTTAGTTGGGAAGTGAGGTTAAAAATATTTTCGGCAAAAGCCGCCACATTAGTATTGTAAAAGTCGTAATCCGAATTTTCCAGGTTTTCCGGGTTCAGGTAGTAAAAATCGGGCGTAGAGGCAGCATTGGCATCACCCTGTTGCTTGAGATTATAGCTTCGGTAATAGCGAATACCTGTCAGCAGGTGATTTTCCTGCTGACCCATCGAGTAGTGATGCAAAAGTCGCAATTCGGAACCCAGGTTCTGGAATTTGTCCCGGATAAGGGTACGGTTTTTAGCAGGATTTTCATAGACATTAATCCTTTCCAAGTTGCCCACAGACTCCCGACCCGACAGGTTCAGGTAATTTCGCCAATTCAGCTGGGTGCGGGCCGACAAATTGTATTCGGCATTGAGGGCTAGCAAATTCCAGTTTACTTTGAACCAATTGCGCAGACGAATTGACTGACGGGGATTCTGCTCAAAGTCGATATCTCTCAATCCCCCCGGCTGATGGGCCAGGTAATTCATATAGGTGTATTCGGGCGTTAATTTCAATTTAGGTGACACCTGAATGGGTAGCGACAGATAAGCCGTATGTTGGTCAAAGTCGGCGTTCGGACGCCAGCCATTTCCGGTTTTGTATTGATAGAAGCCGTAATACCCTACTTTGCCCAACGTGCCTGACAGGCTATTGAAGGAATTGAAAAACCGCCACGAACCTGCCGTTTGCCGCGACACCAGGGAAAGACGCTTTTCGGAAGGTTTGCGCATCACAAAATTGACCATTCCCCCAAATTGCGGACCGTACTGCAACGAAGCTGCCCCACGGACTACTTCTATCCGCTCCAAGGCTTCCATGGGTGGGGTGTAGTAACTCTCCGGATAACCAATCGACTCAGCGGCAATGTCATAGCCGTTCTGCCGGGTATTGAAATTGGCTGTTCGGTTGGGATTCAGGCCCCGGGCTCCGATGCTCAGTTGCAACCCGGCCCGGTCGTTTTCCCATATATTGAGGCTGGGCACTTTGGCAAAAACCTGCCGGGGGTTGTTGGTCGCCAGATTAGCCGTCACATCTTTGAGCACCACGACTTCGGTCTTTTTGCCTTCGTAAATGGCAAAATTTTCCACCGCTTTCATCCGTGTAATCCCGAAGGTTTTTTCCCGTTCGGCTTGCACGACTACTTCGTCCAGGTCTTTGCTCAGTGGCTGGAGCAGGAAGTCGATTTGCAGATTTTCAGCTTCAAGGGTAATGGATTTTTCAATCAGTTCTTTGCCATAAGCGAAGGCAATCAATGTATAAGTTCCGTAAGGAATATGGGTGAGGTTATAGTTGCCTTTGGGGTCAGTTTTGGTATGAAATGCGGTACCTTTCAGGGTTACAATGGCTTCAGGAACAGGCTTATTATCAACAGTTTGAACAATACCCGTTACGTTGCCTTTTTGCGCATAGGCAACCGAACCAAACAATAAGCCTAAGAACACACAGATCCAACGAGAAAACATAGAAGTGGTTTATATAATCGAAGCGACAAAAGTAATACAAGAGAAAAAGATAAAAAACGTTGCTTACCTAAATGGGAATTCTACTGGTCTGGCAATATCCAGGTTTTCGGTTCCCAACCGTCCTCTATCTGCGCCAAATCTACGTCAGGCCTAATTAATAATCGGCTGGGGCGGGCATTAAGCGTCACATACACTTCGGCTCTGACTTTGGGTTTGTGCACGCCACGTTTGGCGTATTCGCTTGCCAGAAAATGGGCGTACTGCAAAATCATGTCGGGTTGCATGGCCATTTGCTTTTCCTGGTGCGCGTTGAGAAATTCGGTATTGACCACTTCCCATTCCCGCTTTGAACGGGCATCGCTCACGTAAAACGTAGCGGTTCCGGCTTTTTCCATCAGCATCACCCGCCACGAATACCGGTAGCCTTCTTCGGTCCAGAACAAATTGCCCGGATAAAGCAAATACCGCCACGGAAACAAAAGCTGAAACAGAAAAAATATGGCCAAAAATGCCAGAGTGCTTTTTTGCCAAGCTAGAGAGAGGGGTTTCGCCTCGCTGGCAGATACTATTTTTCTGTTACTCTTCCCTGCTTTACCGACCAACATTGCAAAAAAATTGGCAGCTTTCTTATGCCATTCTTCAGAGAAAAAGATCAGCGTTGCACCGATCATCACCAGCGGAAACACGCCGATCTGAAACATCAATCCGGTAATGACATGGAAAAACACCACCGAAGCATAGGCAAGCCACCGAGTTTTGCGCCAAGACAACCAGAATACAATGGTACAGTCGTAGAGCATTCCCAGCCAGGCAAACAAATAAGGCAGTGGTTTCCAGCGAAATACCCCGCCGATCAAAGGCCAAGCATCGTTGGCGGGCAGCCATATTTTCAAGGGCAGCCCTCCGATCAGCCAGTCGTGATTAATTTTCGCCAGTCCGGCGTAGGTGTACACAATGGCCAATTGCAGTTTGATGACGCTAATCACCCAGGCCGGAATCACCGCCTCGCCCGATGCAGAAAGCCGGGAAGGTTGCGGCATGAGCACCAACAGCAGACAAACCAGGCTGACAAAATAGTAGTGATTGAGGTAATAGGTCAGGTCGAGGAGTTCCGTATAGGTAAAGCACAAAAATAGACAAATAGTAGCCAGCCGATACCCAAAACCCACCATTACACACAAGGCACTGATTACCATTATACCATGAATCACATACAGCCAAACTGCCGGAAGCACGGGCACCCATTCAAAGCCGTAGTACTTGAAATGGAACAACGGCTGCACATAGTGGTCTTCAATCCATCCCAAAGCCATAAAGCGCAAAGCACTGAAGGCCATTAATGCGCCAAACACAATCCGAAAGGTAACAAACGGAGCCGCCGACACGGGCCGGATCAACGCTTGCAGCCAACGGAAATCAACCTTGGTTTCTTGGGTTGGAAAGGGTTTTGTCAACATACCTGCATTTTCATTGTGCCGCTGTAAAATAGTATCCTGCGAAAATGAAAAACCCCTCACACAGAGGGGGCAACTGTTCTTTATTTCGCGGCAATTTTAAATTCAATTCCGACTTCCGGGCGAATCAATTCATCGCCCAGCGATTCTTCGGAATGCCAGTTCATGCCCCAGTCTTTTCGGTTGATGTAAAACTTGGCATGCGCCGATATGCCGGTTGGCTCCATGAAAACTTTGGCCGGAAAGGTAACGCTTTTGGTTACGCCTTTGAGCGTCAGGTTGCCGGTAACGGTGACGCTGTCACTTGGCAGTTTATTAGCCGATACCAGTTCAAAAGTAGCGGTTGGGAATTTGCCTGCATCAAAAAAATCGCCGCTTTTCAGGTGATTCACCAGATCAGCGTTTTTCTTGGGATTCGTCAGGTCGGCATTTTTCAGGCTGTTGATGTCAATCACCACTTTGCCTGCTACCAGTTGTGAATCTTTTACCGATAAGCTACCGCTCTGAATCCGGAACGAACCCGTGTGCGTGGTCGTAATCCGGGCCAGCCCTTCGGTGCCTTCCCAGTTCACGAGGCTAGCCGCCGTGTCTATCGGATATTCGCTGGCCGCTACAGTGACCGACGAATCAATGGCCTGAGCTTCATCGGCTTGCACGGTTTTCTTTTCGTCTCCCCCACAGCCGTTCAATACAAACCAGACGCCAAAGGCAAGCGACCAAAATACAAACGTTTTTTTCATAAGGAATGCAGTTAAGTGATTGAGTGAAGTAATTCAAGTTGAAAAATAGTGATACAATCGTTTAATCGCCATCGCCGCTGCTGAATGTGATGGCAATGCCCAGAAGCGAAGACATATCGCTTTTAAAATAACGGACGTTTTTCTGAAGCTCGTTGTAAAAATTCTCCACCGGAACCGGACTGTTCACAATCTGTACTGATAAAGGGGTGGCCGTAGGAATGGCCTGTAGAGCCGTGTGAATGGCCGCCAGTTGGGTTTCGGTGCTGGCAATCAGCGCCGAGCCGCCTTCTACGCTTTGCAGATATTCCTTAAACCCGATGCCATCCTGTCCGTTCAGTGTGCTTTTGCCGTACCAGATGTTTTCAATGGCCGTCAGGTGAGCAGTCAGCATCGGCAGCGACTGCCCGCTGTAATAGGCTTCTACTAGTTGTGGAGCCGCTTCGGTTTGCGGTGCCCTTTTGCCCAGGGGCAAGCCTAGTTTAAGGTTTTTGATGGCTTCAAAGCTAGCCACAAATTCGTTGTAGAGTTGCGAGGTGCTGCTCCCTGCGGAGGTGCCGTTGTTGTTCAAAAAATCGGTGGTATAGGCGTCGTTCCAGGCCGTAACCACCGCATCAACCTGCTCCTTTAGTTTGGCAGTCAGGGCGGCCAGGTAATTGCGGCGGGCAGCATTGGCAAACTGCGTAACGATGGCGGCATTGTCGTTTTGCCGATTGAAGATCAGGTACTCCACAGCCAGAAAACCCCGGGCATCCCGATCAAAATCGTTCAAATTGGTTGTATTGGCGGCTATCTTGTTTTCAATTTTGGTGGTACTCACTGGAAAAGTGCCAGCTTCTTCTACCAGCTTTTTACGGGTACCTGCCTCACCCGCCGGACCCAGATTAAAGGCGTTGGCGTATTGAAACGCGGTGTAGGCGTCTTTCCATGCGGTTTGCAAGGCCGCTAGGTTTTGCTCATTCACGGTAGTGCCAAATGTGCCCGTTGCGGTTTGCAGCGCATTCACTTTGCTTTGCAGCTCAACAAAAGAAGGCTTGATCAGGTTGTTGGCATAATTTTGCAGCATGGCTTTCCGGTCAAACGAGTCATTGGTGGGCTCACTTGACGGATCGCAGGCTGTAAAGCATAGAGTGCCTAAAAGTACGATTAGAGTTGCACTAACTATTGTTTTCATTTTCATAGGAAATGTAAAATAGTAGGATAAAAAAGGCAAAAGTCCCTCCGTATGCAGAGGGACGTCTGTTGGTTTGTTAACGGGCTTGTTCAGTGACCCAGTTTTTTCTAAAGTCTTCTATTTCAGAATCTGTAAAACCGTAGATGGTTTTTAACTTGTCTATTACCTGCGTTAATTTCGGAAGCTCCGTTACCGGATCGGTGATGAATTTATAAGACGTAGGCGTACCCGTAGCAGGGGCATTGAGCAGCGTCAAGATTTCATCAATCTGTGCGTCGGTAATCTTCTTCTGGTCCTGAGCGATGGTGCGCCAGCCGTGAATGAATCCCACACATTCACCGTAGGCGTGCAAGGCACTGGCTTTTTCGGCATCGGTTGGGCTGGTCTTGCTCATGGTTGTGGTTACCGCGTGGCAATAGTTAATCACGGTGGCGGCATTCACTTTTTCCCAGGTCAATTTGATGGCAGCAATGGCTTCGTCCTGCTCTTGTTTGTAATCATCGCCGGCTTTGATGGTGGCTTGTAATTTGATGAAGTTGTTTTTCAACTGACTGTAATATCCGTTTCCATCGTTTTTGTCCCGGCGGGCTGCATAAACGGCCGCAAATGCATCCGGTTTGTCGTGTTTGGTGGCATCGTTGCTGCTTGGAAAGGTAGGATTAGTGCCCATGATGGCCATTACCTGATCAACGGTGGCGGGTGTGCGGGTGCCCGACAGCAACTCGGTGGCATGTTTGTACAAGACGGCTCCAAACTGACCTTTCTCGATCAGTTGCTCCATTTCCAGTCCGTTTTCGTCAAACAGATAGCCGCCAAAAGTGCCGCCTTCGCCGGTTGGTGTTCCGGGAGTGTAACTGCCGCCGCTGGCTTTTGCCAGTTCAGCCAACCAGCCTGCATCGCCTTCCAGCTTTCCGGCATAGTAAGTGGTAGAAACGCTTTTCAGACTGGGATTTCCGGTTGTAAACAGATTGGTTAAGGTAGTTCCGGAAACAGTCGTCCCATTTACCCGGCCTTTTTTAGCTTCGTCGGTAATGCTTTTCAACTGCGCGGTTACGGCTTTCTGGTTGGTGGTATTGGCATCAAAAGTAGCTCCGTCGTAGGTGGTCGGGATCACCAAGGGTTGTTTGGTTACGTCATCGCTGTTGTCACAGGCGGTAAGCAATGCCGCTGACACAAGCAAACAGAAGCCGGTTTTGGTTAGAAAAAAGATACTATTTTTCATGGATTAACAGAGGTTAAGTAACTAAAAAATAAAAAAGTGAATTATAAGCTTTCTAAAAATTTGAGTAAGGCTTGCCGGTCGGCATTGTCCAGCTTTTTGAATCCCTCGGCTGATTTTACGGCTTCACCGCTATGCCATAGAATCGCCTCTTCCAGATTAGCGGCCCGCCCGTCGTGCAGAAAACGGGTGTGTTTGTTTACGGTTTGCACCATGCCGATTCCCCACAGCGGAGGCGTACGCCATTCGGAGCCAGTTGCATGAAAATCAGGTCGGTTGTCAGCCAGTCCTTCGCCCATGTCGTGCAGCAGCAGGTCGGTGTACGGGCGGATGGTCTGATTGTTCACCACATTCACCGGATGTGTATTTCCGGTCTGCATTTTGGGAATGTGGCATCCGGTGCAATTCAATTGTGAAAACAATAATTTTCCTCTCAGTACATCCTCCTGTTGCCACTCGCGCCGGGCAGGAACAGCTAGTGTATGAATGTAGAATACCACTTTATCCAGTTGGTCGTCTGTGATTTCAGGCGAGCCACCTGTAGGCAGGTTTCCGTACTGCTTTTCCTGAGCAGTGGTAAACTCCGGTGTTCCGAAAACCGAGCTGGTAATGCCCATATCGCCCCGAAACGCACCGGCCGTCTGCTGTCTGACAGTAGCCACGTTGGCTTTCCAGCCAAAACGCCCTAACGCCGTTTTCTGATTCACTTCATCCCAAACGTAGTTAGGTCGACCGGAAATGTCATCTTTGTTTTTATCATTTTCATCGGCAAAGGCCAGGATGGTTTGTTCAGAAACGGCTTCCAGCAAGCCTAGTCCGGGAATTTGCTGTGCAATGCGCGGCGAAACCATTAACCCGACATGAAAATCGCCGTAGCTGGCATTGTAAATCTGATACGTCGGTTTATGCAAGGTGTAGGCAGTTCCATCGGCATATTGGCCGCTGATTTTCTGATAGGTAACCTTAACCAATGCCTCGGGTGTGGCATTCAACACTGATTTGTCTTGCAGTTGACCACCGTAATTGGGATCGTCCAGCGGCTCGCCGTGCAGACCTGCTCCGGGAATACTCAACCGAAAAAGCAACCCGTTTAAGGGAGCCGTCTCGGAAGCGGGAGGTTTGGCGCGACCGTCCTTGAAATGACACCCGCCGCACGACGACTGGTTCATGAGCGGGCCCAAGCCGTCCAAGGAAGTGACCGAAGACGGGGCCGTTACCCAGTTGCTCTGAAACAGCGAATTGCCCACTACGAATTTGCGTTCTTCGTCAAATGTGAGGTTTTTGGCCTCTTTCCCAAAGGCATTGTCCGAAAAGTCATACGAAGTCAGGTACTGGCCGCCAGCCAGCTCTTCATCCGTTTCGGCGGCAGCACGCTGAATATCTGTTTCGTTAGGATGGCAGCCCGTCTGCAACAGCAAAGAGCCCACTAGCAATAGAGTGGGCAAAGAAATGAATTTTATAAACGGCAGGTTTTGCATGCAGCAAGGATACTATTTGTAAATCAGAGGCGTACGCCCAAATCAAAGGCACCATCCACAAGTTTGTCACTCAACGTACTGATTGCATCCGCGGCAGCTTCAATTTTGTCGGTGCTATTGAGAATGGCCTGATCAAACGGAGTGGGAATCTGACCGATTTTGGTTTCAGAGTCAGTGAAGGCAGCCGTAATGGCATCGGCTTTGGTTTTGTTGGCTTTTGCAACCAGCTCCGCAAAACTCCGCCCTTCCACAACCGTTCCGTCAGCCCGGGTATATTTGCCGAAATACACATTCTGAATTCCTTTGAAATTCATCTGAATGTCAATATGGGTATTGTCACTAAAGCAGGAATGTTCATTTTCCTGATCTTTTGAATCAGCAGCTACCCGCATCCGTTCGCCAGCCAGTTCGCCTTTGCTCAACTCACCCAATCCGGTAAATACATTTTTCAAGGCCGTCGTTACATCCATCTGGTTCAGGAAGTTAGTCCGGTAGATGGCGTCAGCTTTCCACTGGTCTTTCACATACGCCAGGTCGTCTACCAGCAACTCGGCCACCAGTTTCAGATACGTTCCCCGACGGGACTGGTTTTTGGCAGTTCCGCCGGTCACATAATCGGTGTAAGGGCGATTTCCGGGTCCGGTTGTGCTCATATCCTGTCCCCAAAGCAAAAACTCAATGGCATGGTAACCAGTGGCCACATTCACTTCGCTTTGAGATTCACTAGCACCACCTGTCTGATTCAGGCTTTCAATGACTTCTTTAGTCAGTTCCAGATCGGTTTTATTCACCAAACCAGCATCCGGTGCACCCTCTATGTAATCAATGTAGTTTTCGTCCAGCGGCCAGGAATTGATCAAACCCTCAGGGCCGTTTTCATCGTCAATGGGTCCGCCGTAGAAACGGTAGGCTTCGGTTTGTCCGTAAGGAACGCGGGCGGCTTTCCAGGCGGTTTTGCACTCTTCCAGTCCGGCAGCCGTTGGGTTGGCAACAAACGCATCTATCTTTCCCTTTAAGGCCACTGCCGTATTGTACGAATCTTCGTAAGACGCATACACAATAGCCGCATAATTTTGAAGTGCCTCTTTTTCAAGCGTCGTCATCGAAGGTTCATCATCTTTCTTGCAAGACAATGCTAAAACAGAGAGAGCGAGTATGCTCAGAGCGATTGTATATTTCTTCATGTGATGGTTTGTTATTTGGAATTAGTCTAAATGTGCGCAAATGTAGACGAGCAGTCTTTCATATGCAATTTTTATTTAGAAAAAATCCAAATAAAAATAATGTAGACAAAACCTGCTCTAACGACCCGACTAGGAAGGCAAATAAATGCCATCGCATTTCCATTGCGGGAAAATAGTATGAATAAAAAGGACCAAACCACTAGAAGGAAGTAAGTTGTGTTGGGGAAAGGACAAAAGGAAGGTGAAAAATAGTATCTTTTCGAAGGACAAAACCCAGCTCATGCGTTGCCAGGGAAAAGTAGGAACCGGATTGATTTTACTAATAAAATCAATCCGGTTCATGTATAAACAAATTGCAGGGTGAGTCTGTAAATAAGTAGTAAGCCGTTTTTTCGTTGGCAGGGAAAGGCTTCAAGCATCCTGTGGATGCTGCTCCGATTGCCAATCGGAACTACAAGACCTAAAATCTTTACTTGTTTTTTATCAAAATGGCGTCCTCAAACTTGACAATCTGTCCCTTGCCTCCTACGGCCCAACCGGTTTTTCCCCGGAAACTCACCGCATGCAGAGCCGAATTGTCGATTTTCACCCAGGTTTTGCCAAAATCCGTTGAATAGCAGGTTCCCGAAGGTCCTACCGCCACTAAGATTTTGTTGTCGTACACGGCTACGCCTTCTTTCAAACCGACCGGATTGGTGCGGGTGGCCGCCAGCCAGGTTTTGCCTCCGTCGGAGGTAGTATTTACATTCAGTGACAAATCGGTGACGTCTTCGTAGTTCCCGCCAATCGCCATGCCGTTTTTGGCATTCCAGAAACGTATGCCAAATATCCCTGAGGTTTTGCCTGCTTTGATGCTCGTTTCAGCTACTTGCCAGGTTTGCCCCTGGTCGTTTGAATAAAAAACACGTCCCCCGTTTTCGCCGCCCGTGCCAATCCAGGCGTTTGCTTTGCCTTGCACCACCAACGCGGTTCCGCTGGCAGCAAAGGCAGCTTCGCCTTCCCGCACCGATGGAATGTTCTGCAGATTTACAGGTGTCCAGCTATTGCCGCCATCGAGCGTGACGATGATGTAAAACTTGCCGTCAACCGGGTCGCTAAAGGCAATGCCGTTTTTGTTATCCCAAAAATCCATGGAATCAAAAAACACCCCTTTTTGCTCAGTAGAATAGACTAATTTCCAAGTGCGGCCGCCATCCGTAGTTTTATAAAAACGAGCTTTCCCTTCCGACGCCTCGCCTGCACTCATGACAAGGGCCGAGTTGGCATCAAACGCATGAATGTCCCGAAAATCGAGTTTATCAGCCTCAGGAACAGGCAGTTTTTGCCAGGTTGTCCCGCCATCAATTGTTTTCAAAACGGTACCCGCTGAGCCGCTTACCCAGCAAGTGTTCTTGTCAATGGCGCACACGGTGCGAAAACTGGCATCGGTTCCGCTGGTTTGCGTAATCCATTGAGCCTGTGAGAGAAAGGGAAATGAATAGAGAAAAAACAGGAAAAAATATTTCATAAAAAACGCAGAAAGTTTGTTGAAAAGCGATCTGCGTTGAAAATAGTATAAATTTCCGGATGAAAACCCTATCGTGTGTAATTTTTGATGTAATCGGGCAGGGCGATTTTAGCATTGAGTGCGGCATCGGGCATAGGAAGCTGCGGTGTAAGTTTCAGCGGCAACACACCCGCCCACACAGGCAAGTCCATGTCTTCCGGGTCGTCGCTCACGCCGCCGGTACGCACCTTGGCCGAAGCTTCTTCCAGCGAAACGGCCACCACCATGGTCTTTTTCATTTCGCTGGCATTGGGTTCGCGTGCTTCTGCCCAGCGCCCCGGAATGATGTGTTCGGTAAAGCTTTCCAGGGCATTCCAACGTTCAGTTTCGTCGGTGACCAGTTCGGTTTTGCCAAAAATCACGACTGACCGATAATTGACCGAGTGGTGAAACGTGGAGCGGGCAAGCACCAACCCATCCAGCAAGGTGACGGCAATGCATACATCAATTCCTTTGGCAAGTTCGCGAAAGAAATGACTGCCCACCGATCCGTGCAGGTACAGTTTGTCCCCGATACGACCATAACTGATGGGAATGATAAACGGCTGTCCGTTAGCCACATAGCTTACGTGGCATACCAGGGCTTCGTCCAGAATGGAATAAATGGTTTCCCGGTCGTACACGCCGCGTTTGGCCAGGCGGGAAGGGGTTGTTTTTTCGGTAGGTTGAAAGGCAGTTGAGTTTTCCATAATTGCAGAACGGGTTAGTTAGTGTAAATATCTTTCTTTCAAAATAGTGACGTGGTGCCGTTCGTGCCCGGCAATGATATAGACCAACGCGTTCACCGAGGTTGGGTAGCCGCTGGTGGTGCCGACTTCAGATAACGCATTTGCCTCAAAGCTTTTCAACAGACAGAGCGTGGCTTCCCGCACGGCCAGGTATTCAGCCAGTAGACCGGCAAAGGTGCGTTTTTCAAAATGTGCGTTTTGCGCATAGGCTTTTTCGTCAAAACCGGGCAAGGGCTGTTTTTCTCCTCGGGCCAAGCACAACGCGCGATAGGCAAAGATCCGTTCGGTATCAATCATGTGGCCCAGCAGTTCCTTGATGCTCCATTTGTCTTCGGCATAGCGGTGCTGGCTTTGTTCGTCGGAAAGCGCATGCAGCAGTTGCCACGCAGCTTTCGTTTCCAGAAAATCAATCGGATTTTCACTCTCACCCAGTTGCGACACATACAGTTCGGCGTAGGGCGGGTATTCGGTTTGCAGTGGTTTCATAGAAATAGTAGGATTTGAAAATGAAAAATCGGCTTGCTGACTTTAGTTACAAGCATTCGTATCGCCAGGCTACAATAACTACAGACATCGTTTTCGGCTTCTCAGAATCAGTCAATGGGAACCGGTTCGGCCAATCCTAGATGAGGATTGCCTGTTACTTTTCAGTATTCGAATCAACATATACCCAAGCCATTTTTCCTGAATGCAATGTCACTTGAATTCGCCTATACTCACTCACTTCATATAAGTCAGTCTGCTGCAATTCCTCTGC
The DNA here is from genome assembly GCA_963520985.1 of uncultured Sphingobacteriales bacterium. Classification (GTDB taxonomy): domain Bacteria; phylum Bacteroidota; class Bacteroidia; order Cytophagales; family 172606-1; genus Xanthocytophaga. The sequence goes on along the minus strand of CAUQTA010000004.1, from coordinate 112,646 downwards.
TGAAATTTCAAAAATGGTCCCTTTGACCCTATCTGTGTCACACCCCGTAAAACTAATCATCGGATGGTAACTCAATCCACTTGCTCCTACTACGGATTGATCAGTTATTTCAACCATTGAAAGCCGGTAGCCTGCCAACTCGTCTGTTTGGCCTGTCAATCGTCGGCCATAGTTGGTTATTTGTACATTTTCCAGCTGGAGCGTTCCATAAGAGAAAAGATTCACGGTAGGCATCACGTAGTTATTTTTGTTAGATTAATAGTTGTTCAAAAAATCCTCCTATTTGTTTTTCTGCGTCAATAAAATGAATTTCCAATATCCAATGCCTCTGATCTCCATTCTTATCGGGCAGAAACATGTCATTGTGATTTTCTTTGTGTACATACAATCCATAATTCTGAGGTTCTAGTCGTTCATGGGGAAACTGGCCAATCAAATGCCCGGCAATCTCGCTCCCATACGTCCATTGGTATTTTTGAGTCACCTTCATTATGTGCCCAAAAAATTCAGAGCCTGTCAAGGTTGTTTTTTCATCAAACCATTTTTTTATTTCATACCAGGCTACCTCTATATCATTCTTGAGTTTTAACTTGTATGAATCATTCCCTAGTACATAGGTTCGGCCAAAATCTGCTTCATAATCATCAAAAATTGGCCCGAAATCCAGAAACACGATATCATTCGATTGTAAAACCAAATCAGGCGGATTGTCGTCATAGGGGCGCAATGTATTAGCGCCTGCCCGTACGATTCGTTTGTGCCAATACTTTTCAATGCCAAATAGCTCTTTGGCTAAGTCAAATACCTCGGTATTGATTTGTTTCTCAGTTTTATGAGGCACAATAATTCCTCGCCTTTCTATTTCCTGAAACAAGACCAGCGCCTTTGTCTCTGCTTCGATTAATTTTGATTTAACATCCATTGTTTTTCGTCGAACCAAGATTTTTCTGGTCTCTGATAGGCAAGATATCATGTCACAGGACTACCTTTGTCATCCAGTTTTCATATTCTAAGTAGTCCGGTTTTATGTTGCCTTACGCTTCACTTCTTTCGTTTGACCGCCAATCTCCGGTTCCGGTGTATCTGCAAATCACCAATGGGCTGATTCGAAACATTCGGCAAGGGGTTATTGCTTCAGGTACCAAATTGCCCGGTACTCGGCATTTGGCCCAGCAGTTGGAAGTCCACCGCAAAACCGTGATTCGTGCTTACGATGATCTGCTATCGCAAGGCTGGATTACCCAACAGCCCTCCCGCGGCACGTTTGTCAGCGATAAATTACCCGAAATCCCACCGCAGAAAATTACCACTACCGAAACCAGTGCATTTCCCAAACACACGGGTTTTGCATTGGTCGACCATAGCCACTTGCATCGGGCAGTAGTGAAAGCAGGAAAATTAGTGGGTTTCGATGATGGTTTTCCGGATATCCGTCTGGCTCCGGTGGATACGCTGGCCCGTAAATATCGCACCATTATGCAGCGCAGTTTCCAGCGCAATCTGCTGTCTTATTCCGATACGCTGGGCAATCTGTATCTGAGGCAGCAACTGGCCGAATACCTGCAGCAGAGCCGGGGTTTGGCTGTTTCGGAAGATACTATTTGCATTACGCGAGGCAGTGTCATGGGCATACACCTGGCTGCCAAACTCATCTGTCAGCCGGGCGACCGGGTAGTGGTTGGCGAAACCAATTACCTGGCGGCCAACCTGATCTTCCGACATTTGAACACAACACTGTTAAAAGTTCCCATGGATGGGCAGGGAATATCGGTAGACCACATTGAACAACTTTGCCGTCGGCAACCCATCCGGCTGTTGTACGTAACGCCGCATCACCACTACCCTACTACGGTTACGCTCAGTGCCGAACGCCGCATCCGGTTATTGCAACTGGCTCATCAGTACGGCTTTGCCATTATTGAAGACGATTACGATTACGATTTCCATTATGCCAGCAGTCCCATTTTGCCGCTGGCTAGTGCCGATACGCAAGGCATGGTGGTATATGTGGGCTCACTAACCAAGGCCATTGCGCCAGCATTTCGGGTGGGATACCTGGTAGCACCACGGAATCTGATTGAAGAGGCGGGCTATCTGCGCCGCATCATGGACCGGCAGGGCGACACCATTCTGGAACAGGCCATTGCCGAACTCATTGCCGAAGGGGAATTGAAACGGCACTTAAAAAAAGCGCAGAAACTCTATCACCAACGGCGCGATTATTTTTGCGAACTGCTGCAAACGCATCTGACCGAAGCCCTTTCATTTAAGGTTCCGGATGGAGGAATGGCGGTGTGGGGAACGTTTGCTTCGGAAATAGACCTGCCTGCCTTGTCACAAAAGGCTCAGCAAAGCGGACTTCTGCTAGGCAATGGACAAAGCTACGACTCTCCAGGTTTGAATGCCACACGTATTGGATTCGCCTCGCTTGCGGTAGAGGAAATGGAACCTTTGGTGAAGAAACTTTCGCAGTTAATTTGAAGTTCCTGTTCACCATTGACCTATAAACGCTATCAATCAGAACAAAATCCCCAAATGCGGGCACTTGAACTCATTAATGATGAAAACCACATTCTTTCTATTCCTTTTTTGCATGGGTTATACCGTTAAAGGTCAAGTAGATACTACGCTAAAATCCTTGTTACAAGAAGGTGATTATCTCACTTTTCGCAAACAACTTAAAACTATTTCTGAATATACCTGGGAAGTACTACCTCGAACAGTTGTATCTGATTACAAAGAAGAATTGATTCATCTTACAGATACAAAAGGAACCTATTATCGTCACTTTAAGATTTATCTTCTCTCAACAGATAAGAAAATCATTTATTACAAGTTATGTCAACTTGTCTATGTTGGAGAAAACAGCGAAGAAAACGAAAAAATAATCGATGAAAAAACAGACACATCGTCTTATAAGGCGTTCTTAAACAGTTTTCAGCAAACCTATCAGACGCCTCCTGCCGCTGAGGATCTATTCTCGGCATCAATCGTTTACGGAGATTATTGCGGGCTGGCTGGCATAATGCCACCATACAGAGCAGCCTTGAATAAAATGATTCAACAAAAAGAAATAAGCGAACTGCGAAAATGGTTGAAATCGGCAAATGCCGAAAAACAGCTCTATGCACTGGAGGCTTACAAGCAGTTGATAGAACAAGATTATTCCATCTCCGAAGAAGAATTGAGAGTCATAACCGTATTAGCCCAAAAAAAAGGATTTGTAAATACCTGTGGAGGCTGTAGCCGATTGCCACTTCCTTTTGAAAAGATTTATGCTGACATTGGATTGATGCCATTGATTCGATATCGCCGCACTCATGCATATCTGCGTTGGACACTTCTCTGCATCGGAATTACAACGCTAGTTGTCCTCATTACCAATCGTCTACCGAAAAAAACTTCCCAAAGAAACTTCCCAGTGATTCAAAAATAGTATCCCTCAAAAACACAAAACCCTGGCTGCGGCCAGGGCTTTGATTCATTCGTTATCCAGTTGTGTTCTGGGCGTATCGTATGTTACCGGTGATTCGTCGGTTGGAAAAGGAGTAGCCGGGGTATCTACGGCAGGGTTGGTGTCTGTCGTTTCCGGCTTGGGGTCGTGATGAGCGAAATACCGCCGCTGCATAATCAGGATAATGGCCACGCCCACGAAAATAGACGCATCGGCAATGTTAAAAATAGGCCACAACGAATAATATTCGCCGCCCATCTTTGGAATCCACTCGGGCAGATAGCCTTTCCAGATGTCAAAATAAAACATGTCCACCACTTCGCCGTGAAACCACGTGGTAGGCGGGGCTACCGGGCCATTGGGCGTAGGGATTTCGGCAACCAGTCCCAAGAACTTGCCGTAAAACGTACTATCGATCACGTTACCCACGGCACCCCCCAGGATCAGCGATGTACACCAAAGCAAGCCCTGATGCACGCCCTTTTGGGCCAGGTAATACAGGTAGTAGCCAATGCCCACCATGGCAAACAACCGAAAAACCGTCAGTATCAGTTTGCCGTATTGGTAGTCGAGCACGATGCCAAAGGCCATTCCGGGGTTGCGGGTGTAATGAATCTTAAACCAATCGCCAAACACTGCTATTTCTTGCCCGGGAAACATATTGAAGTGCACGACCATCTTCACCACCTGATCCAGAATAATCACTGCCAGGCTGAGCAGAAAATACTTATAATATTTCACTAGTTGTCAAAGCTTAATGGAATAATAACGACTCTTTGTGTTGTTTTTCGCCAGAGTGAGCAAAGGTAAGGATTAACTCGTCAAATCGAAAACAAATTTTGGCGGTGTCTGATAGAAGTGTATCTAGTAAGATCCTCAAATAAAAATAGTATCCTTACTAACACCGAAACCTCCAAATGGTTATTTTTTTCAATACATTACTGCGCTTTTCTCAACCTGAAACAAACTCTGTCATGTAAACTTCCTTCAATCAGATACCTCAGAGTTATTCTCTCTCATTGGTACTTATTCTTTTTTGAGTTAACAGATTAACTCTTACTTATTATCGGCAAAACAACCTACGCAAAATGAAAGTCTATAAATCTAAAATCGGATTGGAGTTACTTGTGCCTTTGCTTGGCATTTTGGGAATGGCGGCTTATAGGGTAATCAGTGCCGCAGATTGGCTGGGGATGCTTATTATTAGTCTGGCAATGGCATTCAGTGGCTACGTACTACTGACGATTTCATACAGGATCACAGGCACCACCTTGATAGTAAAATGCGGAGTCTTGATTCATGAAACCATTGAGATAGGCGATATCACCCAACTGCGCCAAACCTATAATCCGACAAGTGCACCCGCAGCTTCGCTGAATCGTCTGGAAATCACTCATTCAAAAGGCTTTGTGCTTGTTTCACCCAAAGACAAACAAACATTTATCAGTGACTTGCTTGCCATTAACCCAGCCATCCGAATTGCAAGCCGTACGACAGGTCTAGCGAATAATTCTACCTACTAAGTAAAAAAAGCGGAAAACCCCGATGGCAACTACCGGGGTTTTCCGCTTTTAACTCCTATTATTTTTAATTGGCCTGGCCTACCAGAAAAATGGCATTGCCAAACATAAGCTTGCCGCTATGCCAGAAAGCCCGGAAAACGGGATTTTCGGCCATGTACACGATTTGTCCGCGGCCCATTTCCTGCACACCCAGCACCGCCGAGTTTTGCAGTTTGGCTTTGGTCTTGTAGCCCACGTGCCCCGACAGATGGCCGTTGGCAGGGAGATAACCCACATTCCAGCCGTCTTTCATCAGTTCATATGGAGTGCCGTTGCGCAGCAAGGCATAGTACGTTTTGTCATAGCCAAAGGCCAGTGGATGCGTGACGTCCAATGTTACCTGGTAAATGCTGCCCTGAATGTCCTGGGTGATGTAGTCCCGGTCGCGTTGCCCGTAGGTTTTCAGTGTGTCAGACGGCGAGCCTACTTTTTTGGGAGTTGGTTTGCCGTCCGGTTTCACTTTCCATTCAAAACCTTGCTTTTCGCCCAGGTCTTCGGCGGCATTTTCCAATGCGATTACCTTTCCGCCATCCTGAATCCATTCTTTCAGTTTGGCCACCATGCGGTCATTCAATACATTGCCGTAGGAGCCCGAAGGGAATATGAGTACATCGAACTTAGAAAGCGGTACACTGGCTAACCGACTCGGGTCCAGTAGGGTAACGGGGTAGTTGATCTGCCGTTCGAAGAAATGCCAGGTGGAACTGACGCCATCGGTGGCGATGCCCGATCCGGCAACTACGGCAATGCGCGGAGCACGGATAAAATGCTGGTAATCCGAACCGAAATCAAATCCTTTTTCCACAAAGCCCGTTCCAACCGGCGTGAGGGTAACCCCCATTGCCTGAGCCTGCTCGGTGACCGTTTTGTCAAAAGCATCGCCCATGTATTCGTTGCCGGTGCGCGTAATCAGCAACGTACCCGGTGCAAAGGTCTTTCCGTTTATGGTAAACGAATTTTCACTGTTGCGCAGCTTGATTTTTTTCTGCAACAGCGCGGCCAGGAATTTCACATCGCGCAGGTCTTTCCACTCGGCAAGGTAGGCGTAGGGTTTGGAAACCGACGTAGCCGCCGCTGCGGCCGGGGTTTTGGGTTTTTCAGAGATACTATTTGTCGGAAAGGCATCGGTCAGGGCATAGGCATTTACACCGAATGCATACGGAATGGCCCAGGAAGTAAGGTCGTAGGTCAGGGAGTCTTCGAGCATGGGCTTGGGATCAAACAAAGCCCGTAGCATCACCGATTTGGGCTGATATGCACTGACGATCAGGTCGTTCTCTTCCACTTTGGCCGATTCGCTTTTGCCTGAGCCATACGAAAGCCCTTTCAGGGTGGCCCCTTTGCTGGCGTATCCGTACCGAATGCCATTTTTGTCGAGCAATTCGGCAATGCTTCTGATTTTCGATTCGTTGCCTTGTGCTTTCAGTACATACGCTTTGTATGGGCCGGTGGGGTTATTGCGCGCCTGGTCAAAATACGTTTTAAATTCCTTTACCACCTGGTCTACGCGGCTGGCAACGGCCCCGATGCTGGCATGGCTGGCTGCCACATGGTGTGCAATGCGTTTGGTCAGCGTCAGCGTATCGCCTTCCGAAGTGAGATAACCCAGGCCGGCACGGCCGCCACCTCCTTGTTCGTAAGTCATGCCGATGGCACCGTTAAACGAGGGCCAGGTATCCCCAAAGCTGGGATAAAACAAATCGTATTTTTCGCGGGTAAAGTAAAGCCAATAGTTCTTGTCGAAATACTTACGATTGGCCTCGCCAATCCATTGCTGAAACTGCCGCTGCCATTGGGTAAGCCCCTCGTAATAAGGCTTGGCTGACGGTGCAAAGTAATACGGTGTTTCGGGTCCCATTTCGTGAAAGTCGGCGTGCAAATGCGGCATCCACTGGTTGTAAAGGGCAATGCGTTGCTGGGTTTCCTGCTGGGTTTGCCAGGCCCAGTCGCGGTTCAGGTCAAACAAATAATGATTAAACCGCCCGCCCGGCCAAGGTTCCTGGTGTTCGCGGGAATAAGGCGACGGCTGGTACGGATAATTGGCTACTTGTTTATACCATTGAATGTACCGTTCGCGGCCATCCGGATTGAGGCAGGGATCGAGCAGGATCACGGTGTTTTTCAGCCATTCCTTGGCTTCGGCATTGGCCGGATTGACCAGGTCGTACAACACCTGCATCACCGCCTCCGACGAAACGGCTTCGTTGCCGTGCACATTGTAGCTCAGCCACACAATGGCCGGCTGCGAGGCGGCCGGTGCCCCCGAAAGCATTCCGGTGATTTTGAGGTTGTTGGTTCGAATTTCTTCCAGCCGTTTCAGGTTTTCGGGAGAGGCTACGGCCATTGCCATCAACGGTCGTCCTTCGTAGGTTTGTCCGTACGGAATCAGTTTGCACTGGTCGGGCACCTGAGCGGCAACGGTTTCAAAATACCGGACAATGCGATCATGAAAAGTAAACTGATCGCCGAGTTTGTAGCCCAGAAACGTCTCGGGCGAAGACACGGTTTGCGCCGATGCGGCAAACACAAAAAGCAGCGCAACGGCCAGAATCCCGAATTTCGAAATCCGAACTCTGCATTTCAAGGGGCTTTTTCGTTTTGAAAAGATACTATTTTTTAACAGGCTGCGGTAGGTGGTTTTCTTCATACGGGTGGCTGTAGAGGGTTTGTTGAACATTAGCTGCAAAATGGAGAAATAAAATGATTTTGACAAAGACTTAGATTTGCGGTAACTTTCGAGCCTAAGAAATCGGCTTGTACGCATGGATACCTCGTTTGTCAGTTACTACTCCTCTCCCATCGGCTGGATTGAAATCGCCGCTACCCACGAAGGCATTTCGTCGGTGTTGTTTGTGGACAAGCAAACCAAAGCCGTTTCCGAAAATCTACCCGTCCACATAACCAAATGTCAGGCTCAGCTGGACGAATACTTCAAAGGAAACCGCCAGCATTTTGATTTGCCTATGATTGTAAAAGGAACTCAGTTTCAGATGCAGGTGTGGGAAGAGCTGGCCCATATTCCGTATGGCAAGTTAACGACGTACAAAGCCCTGGCCCACAAACTCAAAACACCGGCGGCCATCCGGGCCATCGGCAATGCCAACAGCCGCAATCCGCTGTGTCTCATCATTCCGTGCCATCGGGTGGTGGGCAGCGACACCAATCTGGTGGGATATGCAGGCGGTCTCTGGCGCAAAGAATGGCTCATTGAACACGAGGCCAGCCACGGTGGAGGCCACAAACAACTCAAGTTGTTCTAAACCAATCCAATCATTCAAATTCAACGAGAAACAGGCTATTTTTCACTCTAAACCCTGAATCCGCCAAGCAGGATTCTCCATTAATCCTTACACACATGTCACGACAAAACATTTTAACCGGTTCGCCCTGGGAAGACAAAATGGGCTATTGCCGGGCCGTACGCATTGGCAACATCATTGAAGTATCGGGCACGGTAGCCATCGTTGACGGCGAAAAAGTAACAGCGACAGATGCCTATGCCCAGACACTCAACATTCTGGAACGCATTGAGAAAGTGCTCGAACAAGCCGGTGCCGGTATGAAAGACGTAGTGCGTACCCGCATTTTCACAACCGACATCGCTTTTTTTGATGACATAGCCCGGGCTCATGGTGCGTATTTCCAGGATATCAAGCCTACTACGGGTATTTATGAGATATGCAAACTGGTAGCTCCCGAATACCTGGTGGAGATCGAATTTACGGCTATTGTGGAATAAGCCGTAAACAGGTAAGAGACATCAGACTTAAGAAATGCGAAAAAACGGATTTCAAGTCTGATGTCTCTTACCTGTAATTCCAAATAGTATCTTTTTCAGATTCAAAACCCGCCTTACATGAAATTCACAGTTCTGGGCTGTGGCGATGCCTTTGCTAGCGGCGGCCAGTTAAATACCTGCTTTCACCTGCAACACCAGGAAGTACAAGTCCTGCTCGACTGCGGTGCCACATCGCTGATTGCCATGCGGCGGCAGGTCATTGCATCTGTTGGCATTGATTACATTATTTTGTCCCATTTTCACGGCGACCATTTTGGAGGTGTTCCGTTTCTATTGCTCGATTCGCTGGTCAACAAACGAACCCGGCCACTCACCATCATCAGTCCGCCCGGCGGCGAGGCACGCATTACTCAGTTGCTGGAATGTTTGTATCCGGGTGTTGCTCAACAGATTAGCCAATATTTTACTGTAAACTACCTCGACTTCAGTACAAGTCCTGTCGATACGCCTCATTTTGAGGTAAAAGCCGTTCCGGTGATTCATTCGCCCGAATCGCTTCCCCATGCCATTCGCCTGGAATGGGGCGGAAAAACAATCGGGTTTTCGGGTGATACCGAGTGGACTGACGCCCTGCTGCCCATTGCCGACCAGGCCGATTTGTTTGTTTGCGAATGCAATGAGTACGACAAAGCAAGTAAGGGCCACATCAGTTACCATCAGCTGGAGCCCCGGTTGCCGCACTTAAGAGCCAAAAAAACAGCATTGACCCATCTGGGCGAGTCCATGCTGGCACACAAAGCTGAACTGGCGGTAGCCTGCCTGGAAGAAGGGCAACAAATTTCAATTCACTAATGCGTGGAAATAGTATATTTCAAAAACCCAAAACCCTGGCCAGTAACACATTACCCGAATTCGTAAAATATAATCTTTCTTTTTCTGGCATAAAATAAAGAGATTTCCCTAAATTGGAACAAAAAGCCTCGTGAATCACACACATTCAGTCTTACCGGGTTGGGAACTTTGCAAGACTCCCATTCACCTCTCCGTATTTTTTATAGATAATGTCTGTAACAACACGTCAGATCTCTTTTAACTTTTTTTTAAAAAACACCAAATTTGTTGAAATTTCTGTTTTTTATTTTTTCATCTTTCTTTACCTGATTCCCATATTTATCGGCAAATACACCCTGACCCACGACGGTCCGGCACATTTGTACAATGCCACCCTGCTCAAGTATTTCTGGCAGGGAAAGGATGCCTTTCTGAGTCAGTATTATCAGGTAAATCAACATGTTTCCACCAACTGGGTCAGCAATGGATTACTGGCGTGGCTGATGTACTTGGTTCCTGATTTTGTAGCCGAGAAGATCATTCAAGGCCTGTATCTGATAGGCTTGCCTTTGGCATTTCGCTATGCTCTACGGAAACTAAACCCTTCGGCTTCGGTCTATTCGCTGTTTATCTTTCCAATCTTGTACAACAAAGTGTTCATTTACGGCTTTTACGGCCAGCTTCTCAGCTTTGTCGTGTTATTCGGTTTATTTGGTCGGTGGGTAAGTGCCCGCTATCCGTTTTCCCGAAAAGACATGCTGGTGTTTATGGCACTGACATTGGTCATTGAGTTGCTGCACCCGCTTACCTTTTTGTTTTCGATCCTGATCACGGGCTCTTTCCTGATCAACTATCTGGTCGACTGGCAGCCGGGACAGGCCATCCGATTTCCGGCTATGCCGACAGTTGGCAAAGCCCTTATCCGGTACGTCATTATCTACTTGCCCTCCAGTCTTCTTTTCCTTTATTTCCTGCTCAATAGCCAGGGAACTGAGAAAATTTATTTTCCGCACGAGCAGCTTAAATTTTTGAAAGAACTTGTCAGCCTATACCAGGTCTTGGATACCGACGAAAGCTGGTTTGCCGTTTTCCTGTTTCGTCTGCTGGTGTTGGGCATGCTGGGGGTGAGTATCGGTGTGCTTGGGCAGGCCCGTAAAAAAAGACCACACGCTCACTGGCTGGCACTGGGCCTCATTATGGGCATCACGCTGGTGTTGTATCTGGGCATGCCCGAACACATTGCCGGCGGATTTATCATACGTCCCCGGCTGGCCTTTTTGCTGTGTGCGTTCCTGATTCTGGCACTGGCTCACCTCACTACAGCCACCTCTCACAAGCCCATCTGGCTGATAGGCAATGCGTTGGCACTGGGGTTTTGCCTTTATCAGGGATACTATTATTACCAGATGCATCTACGGGTTTCGGAGATTCTCTCAGCCCGGCATTTCATTCCCAATCATTCGGTTGTGTTGCCTTACACGGGCATCCGGTATTCATCCCGTTTTGAAAAAACGGTTCGTCTACCTCACCCTTTCATTCACATTTCCAACTATTTGTGCTTAGGCAAAGAAACGGTGTGTTTGCACAACTACCAGGCCCAGTACGATTATTTTCCCATCCATGGCAAACGATGGGATTTTAAACTCGAAACCATTGTCGATTCATTGCCGCCCATCATCAAACCTTCCATTGCCGAGATGCAACAGATGTCGCATATGCCGGTTTCTCATGTTGTTTTGCTTGGAGTCAATGAAGACGATCCGCTGCTCGGCAACGGGCAGATAGCCATAGAATTAAAACAGAAATTCCGGCAAACCTACGTATCGACTAATCGATGGGTTAAGGTGTATGAACGGAAGTAAGGCAGATACAAAACGCATCAAACAAAAGGCAACGCACTATCTATCAGAACTTTATTATCTCTTGGCCTCATGGTTTGTATCGCCATACCGGGCCACCTCTTATAGTATTCCACTTAGAAATAGTATCTTTTCAAAAGCAAAAACCTTCCCCTTGTCAGAGGAAGGTTGGAGATTTAGCAGAGAACACAAAAAATTTCATTTTCCGATAGGGCCAATGCTAGGTGCCTCCCTAAATCCTTGCTCGCGTTTTCGGCAGTTGATTTCCTCCGTGTCATTCCGGGGAAACCACCACCCGAAAAAACAGCCTGCACGAAAGTCCCCTCATCTATTCGTCGTTCGGCTTGGAATGTGGCAATGTTCGCGCAGGCAATTTATTGAGCTTCTCGTGCTAGTACTGTTTCTGTAAATACAATTCTAGCTTCTCAGTCGTGTTTTTCTAGCCACTGATGGCACCGGGATGTGTAAGCTTTCAACTGGGTTTGTTCCACTTTTTCCCCTTTTTTCAGTTGCGCTTCCAGATTTTGTCCTTCTTTCAGTAACGTTTCCCCCTCTTTTTTCAGCGCCGATTTGTCTTTTTCAACAGCCTGTTTCAGTTGGTTGATGGCAGTGGTAAGGCTCAAAGCGGTGGCACTTTGCTTTTCGGTAACCAGCGTTTCTTCTACCGCATAAAACACATTATGCGCAACCAGATTCTGGGCTTTAGCCACTGCTTTCTGCAACGGCTCTATCCGGGTCAGCTTTCCCTCTTTTACCTGGATTCTGAGCGTATCCAGAAGTGCAAGTGTTTGCTCTACCGGTTGTTTGCTTGCAGCTTTATAATTGGCGGTTTCTTCCTTCAGGGCATCAATTCCTTCCTGCAGTTGCTGGGCCGCCTCGGCGTTTTTCTTCTGCGAGAAATCGTTCAGCGCTGTTAGTAAATGAACGTCAGAGGGTCGTTCGTCTACGGCAATGGTTTCAGTTTCGAGTTCATCCATCGGAATGGCGCCGGTTGTATCAATTACTTCTTTCGAAGCCGTAGTCTCTTCTTTGGGCTTGCTTTGATTGCATGCGGAAGTTGCCAGCAGCACGGCCAGCAAGAACATCCGACAGTTTGACGTTTTCATCTTGGGTAAGGTTGGTCAGCAAATGACAAAAAACGGTTGCGGAGATTTCAGATATGCAGTGGTTTGGCTGTGCGTGTCACTTTTCCCTGCCCATCGAGAAAGACAATTCGATGCTTTTTGCCCGACACCAACGCAACTTTGTAGGCAATCTTTTCCTTGCCTGCTTCGACGCGGATGCGTTCCTGGCTTTTGGCAATCTGATAGCCCGGAAATTGGTTGTCCAATGTCTTTTTGACAAATGGCGGCAGTTCGGCATGTTTTAAATGTTCGCGGTAGCTGATAAGCTGTCCCTGTTTGTTGTAGATTGCCGAAAGATTGACATTTTTGCCCGATGCCTGCACCTGGTAAAAGTTCACATCCGCATGGGGCGATAAGATTTCCTGTTCGGTAATGGCCCATTCCTTGCCGTGCAACGCACTGGGCAACAGGGTCATATCTTTCACAATGGCTTCGGAAAAATCATTTTTAAGCGTTTCCAATACCTGCTGAGGCTCTTCACCTTTTCGAACATGGGCAATGGTAACGGTTTCTTTTTCGGTGAGGTTTTGAGCCTGAACTCCTGCGATAGTGAGCCCTGCCAGTAGCACGGCCATGGGGAAGGTTTTCATGTTGGATTGAATTAGGTTATTTTAATAAAAAAAATACACTCGCATTCTCTTACCCAACCGCCGCAATCGGCAAGCAGCCGGTGTGTGAATGTTTTGATGATGCCAATTTGCAGGCAGATTTTCAAAGCCCAATTGAAACCAGATTAAAAAGCAGTTAATTTTAGAACCGGCAAAGCTTTGGAAGAAAGGCAGCAGTTAAAAGACATGGAAGAGACCTGCAATGCCGCGGCATATTGTTGGCGTCTGTTCCGAAATAGTATCGTTGAAAAAGCAAAAACCGGCCTGTTGGCAGTTGCATGCGGATATTCAAGCAGCCCGTGTTCCCGAATTTCTAACCCTTCTGAGCATTATGCGCATTGTCCAGAAACATTCCATCAGTATGTCATTTCTGCTGATCACAGGACTCACCCTGTTTTCCATTAACATCTATTGGTTTTACTCCCATTACCGCGAAGATGATTTTTACCTGCGGCTTCGCCAGGCGGCTCTCAATCTGGAGCAACTCATCTTCACCAAAGGCATCAACAGGCAGCAGCTGCAATTGGTCGAAGCCCTGCAGGAAGAACCCTACAACCAAAGGCAACTCATCATTTATGATTCGACGGGAAGCATTCTCTTTAAAACCCAAGGAGCAATAGCCCACCTGACAACCAAACGCAAAGCCGAAGTATTCCGAAACGAAGTGGAATTCCGGAAGGATGGCTATGAACGAACTTTGTTTTTGAGCCGGAACAACCCGGCCAAACAATTACTGATTCTGGAAGCGGCAGGATACGATGTATCGGGCTTTGCCAAACAACGCAACCTGCGCAATACACTGATAGCCGGATCGGTTGTCCTGATCCTGCTGCAAGGGCTGGCAAGCGGCTATTTCATTCGGCGCGACTTATCTCCTTTGCATCAGATTGCCAGCCACATGCACGCGTTTTCATCAACCAGTTTTCACCAGCGGTTGTCCGAAGCCTCGCTTTCCAATGAAATCGGACAGATGGCCCGGGCCTTTAACGAACTGCTCGACCGGCTGGAACACGCCTACCTGCAACAATTGCATTTTGTGTCGTATGCCAGCCACGAACTTAGAACTCCCCTCGCCATCCTATTAAGCAATGCGCAGGTGACGCTCTTAAAACAACGCACTACCCAGGAATACATACAGACCCTGGAGGCGTTTCAGGACGATGTCAATCAGATGATTGCGCTGGTCAACAATCTGCTGGAACTGGCGCGGCTCAACGCCCAGGCACAGTCTGTGGCGATGGTTTCTCTCCGGCTGGACGAACAGCTCTGGTCGGCGGCCGATCTACTGCGCCAGAACCGGCCTGAATACCACCTCTCGCTTGACTTTGAAACCGTTCCCGACTCGGACGAAGCCATTTCGGTGCAGGGCAATGCCCGGTTGCTCACGCTGGCATTCAAGAACCTGATGGAAAACGCCTGCAAATACAGCCCGAACCAGAAAGTGCAGGTGCGCATCCGTTTTTCGGAAAACCAGATTCATGTAGACTTTTCCGATGAGGGAATGGGTATATCAGAGACCGAACTGGAACACATTTTTGATGCTTTTTACCGCACGCCGGGCACCAGCGAAAAGTCGGGATACGGATTAGGATTGCCTCTGGTAAAACGCATTCTGGAAATCCACCAGGGACGCATACAGGTGCATTCGGTGGTGGGTCAGGGCTCGGTGTTTACTGTCACACTGCCCAGCATCGGCGGCACGGAAGGTATGAATTAATTGCATTTTAATCTGGCTTTAAAATTAATTTGAGCAATCCGCGACACTTTTGCATCCTAGATTTGGAGGCATCGAAGGCAGCAGTTGCTTTCCGGACATTTAATCAGTTATGGCATATGAAAATTCTGATTGTTGAAGACGAATCTCGCCTAGCCACTTTTATCCAAAAAGGACTGGAAGAAAATGCGCATCGGGTTGATGTCGCCAAAGACGGCGAAGCAGGGTTGCACATGGCTTTTGCCAATGAATACGACATCATTGTGCTTGATGTCAACATGCCCAAAATGAATGGCTACGCACTTACGCAGGCCATCCGCAACGAGAAACAGCAAACGCCCATTCTGATGCTAACGGCCATGGGGTCCCTGTCAGACAAGGCCACCGGCTATGCGGCTGGCATCGACGATTTTCTGGCCAAGCCCTTTCAGTTTGAAGAATTGCTCATGCGTTTGAATGCCTTGTACCGCCGCAGCAATGTAAATCAGGCCCATATCAAAAAAAACATCTTGCAGGTGGCCGATCTGGAAATGGACCTGAACAGCCATACTACACAGCGGGCGGGCAAAAACATACAGCTCACCAGCAAGGAATATGCCTTGCTCGAATACCTGATGCGCAACCGCAACCGGGTGGTGTCGCGGGTCGACATTGCCGACCGGATATGGGATTCCAATCTAGACCAGTCGAGCAACACCATTGATACCTACATCAATTTCCTACGCAAAAAGATTGACAAAGATTTTGACAACAAGCTCATTCACACGGTGATAGGCATGGGCTATACGTTACGGTCAGAGTAAGCTGTCCCGGTCAAAAATAGTATCTCCACAAAAGGCAAAACCCTCTCGTTTGTAGTCTACTCTTCTTTTTCTATTGCATATACCCGCATTTCTTTTCGGGTTTCAAACCCCAGTTTTTTATACAGGTTGTAGGCATTGTAGTTGTCGGCAAACAGATGTAAGAACGGAATACGCGATTCGGCAATAAGGCTCGCCAGTTGCTGATTGACCAACCGGGCCGCGTAGCCCCGGCCCGTGTAATCGGGATGGGTACACACCGCACTTACTTCCACGTATTCATTGGGCTGCATGCGTCGCCCGGTCATAGCCACCAGCCTGTCGCCGTCAAAAATACCGTGGTACCCGCCAAACTCAATGGTCCGGTTAAAGAACGGTCCGGGTTTGGTAAGATCCGTCAATTCAAGCATTGCCGGAACGTGTTGCGTTTGCAGAGGTACAAGTCCAGCATCTTCCGCCAAGGCAGTGGGTGTGTTTTTCTCGTATACCATCTGCAACAACTCCCGATTGACCAGTGTTTTCCAACCCGCCGGAACGGAAATTTCTCCCGGAACAAACAGGATAAACGTCATTCCAGCCGGTACCAAGTCATACAGGCTTTGCAGGTTTTCTTCACTGTTGTCGCGAAGTCCGGCGAAGAAAGCAATTTCCCGGTCATAATACCACACTTGTTCGTTGCCAGTTGCCATGTCTTTTTGATTGGTAGTCAAGGCATTCCAGATGGGATTGTCGAGGGGATGATTCATAAAGTGGTTCGGGTTTGAAGGTGTGTTTCCAGAAAACCTAACTGCACGTTTTTGTTTCCGGTTCCGAAAACACCTAATTATTTGGTAGGTCGGTTTTTGCTTTTCAAAAGATACTATTCTCAACCCTGATTGGCTTCACCGAACTGGCGTTTTGTCGAATGGGAATGCCAAGATTGAAATTACGGTATTCAAATACGTAAGTCAGATACATGTGCCTGATCGGAATTAAAAGCATGCCGGTTTTGGCGTCTTCAAGCCTACTATTTTTGTTTGCAAACAACAACCGCTGGCTCTTTGGAATACCCAAAAGAACCAGCGGTTGGCAAAAAGCAGGAATACTTATTATTTAATAATTTCTCCCGTTTTCAATTGCCAGTCGTTGCCATAGAAGCCAGCCATTTTCACACCCTTAACACCGTCTTTAAGCATTTGAGTAGAGAAAATCATAAAATCAGGGAAGCCGCTGCCTCCACTGAAATACTGATTGGCTTCGGTGGCACGCATGCCCTCCAGCCCAGTTCCGGTAATTACGGCTACTGAGGCTATTTTGCTATCGGCGCGGGGCCACATAAAATACGCCGCCAGATTATTGCCTTCATACACTTCGGTACCCGCTTTGATGCGCCCTTTGCTCACCTGAATGGGGCAACCTGCCAACAGGGTTTTCCAGGCTTTGTGCGTGGTTGAATTGCCATACAGCACTATCCCCCGATCTTTGTATTTCTTTGCATCAAACTCTTTGTCGGCAAGCACATCTACCGCACCGTTGCCCCGGTAATACCACGATTCAGCATCAAAACGGGCTTTATTGTAAGCCCAGGCATTTTCCTGAGGCGTACCGCCGGTGGCATAGACAAATACCATCCGGTTGTTGAACGGCTCCTTGAAGGTGCCGTTCCGTAGCGGACCTTTCTGTGTGGCAACCAGCGGTTCAGTCACGGTCCAGTTTGTATTCTTGACCAGATGGATTTTCTCGTCGGGTTGTTTTACCCTATGCCGCAGGATAGAGGTACTATCCAGTTGAATGGTTACCGTATCATTTACCGCAAAGCTGCTCAGGTTCAGGGTCATGCGGGTTATGTTTTGGGTACTGCCGCTGATTCGGCGAGACGTTTTGTTGCGTTGCAACTGAACTCGGCTGTAGTCCAGGGCTTTCTCCTGTTGCTCCACCGTCACCCAATGCATGGTAGCCGAAATGGCAGGGTTGGCCGTTGTAAAATCGATGACATGGGCCGCGCTATCCACGGGAATCTTGTGCCACTGAAAGAAGTCGAAAATGGGTTTCCAGTCCACACTTTCGTTGCCATACCAATGCGAGCCGCCGGGGTATTCGTAATAGCTAAAATCAGCATGGAATCCACCCAAGACTTTCCGCATCTTGCGGGCATACTCGACCGAAACCACTGGGTCGGCATCACCGTGCAATATGTAAATACCCAATGCTTTGTAATTGGAGGCCAGCGAAATGACATTGCTGGGATTGCTCACGCGCAAAAGCAGTTTTTCCATTGGAGTAGTACCTGTTTCCGGAATCTTGCCGTCGTGCGACCCATAGGCCGACAATACCGGATAGCCCGCACACGGCGCAATGGCAGCCCAGTTGCCGGGAAAAGTAGCTCCCAGGTACCAGGTTCCGTGCCCTCCCATGGAATGACCGGTCAAGTAAATGTGTTCCGGATCGGGTTTGAATTTCTCTTTGGCCAAGTCTAACACTTCCAGGGCATCCAGACGGCCCCAGTCTTCCCAGTTAAATCCGCGTGGCCGGCGATTGGTGGGAGCAACCAGTACGCCCCAGCTTTTGGGTTGGTAAGCCCGGGCCTGCCCAATGGCTTCTACACCTGCTCCGTGAACCGAGAAAAACAAGGCCGGAGCTTTGCCATCCGGTTGGCTCTGAGGCGCAACTGCGTAATACTGAACGCTGCCGTCTATGTTGCTCACGAAGGTTTGGATGTATTGTTCGCCAGCCGCCGGAGCAGTCAAGGTAATTTCTTGCGTATCAAGGGGTTTGCCGTTTTCCAGCAATACTATTTTCACCGGATGATCGCCTTTTTGGGTAGCGCTGGTTGCATTGATCTGAAAACCTACCTTCCGGCTGGCGAGGGCTTGAATGCCCGGCAGACTTGTGGTAATCACCTGCCCTTGCAATTCGCTGCGGATTTGCAGATGAGTCAGCACCCGGTTGGTCGTGTTGGCAATTACTACCGCGGCCCATAGTTTCGAGTTATCCTGCCCGGGAACAATGTGCGGCAACGTGGCATCTTCCGTTTGAAGGGCAATGGTTTTTTCCGGAAAAACCAGACGCGCCGAAATGCCTTGCCAGCGGGAAAATGTCCCTGTGCGAATGTAAATTTCGTTGACTCCTTTCTTTAAAGCTACCGGCAGGTTCATCCAGCCCGAAGCATACGCATCTCCGGCACGCGGTTCGCCGTTTACAAACACCATGCTGTGGCCGGTTACGTTCAGCAGTGCCGTTTGCAGTTTGTCGGAAGTGTAGGTCAGGTACAGGTACCCTTCTGCCGGCAGTTCCGATTTGAACTTGTGTTCATTATCTGCTTTCAGTGATTGCCAGGCAACGTTTTTCCCATCTTTGTCGGTGGTTAGTACTTGCCCGGCTTGTGGCGTTTTCAGGGTTTGTGTATAAAGCTGGTAGGCAAACTCGTCTGTGTAAAGCGCCTCTCGTCCGTAATGATGGCAAGGACCGGCAGCAAGCCCTTCGGTAAACCAATATACCTGCTGGCTATAACTCACTGCCGAAACGAGAAGCAACAAGCAGACACAGTATAAAAATCGGTACTTCATAAAATCGAATTAAATCAAGGCGTTAAGAAAATAGTATCTTTCAGAAAGGCAAAACCGGCATTGGGCTAGCCATAGAGTAAAAGAACCCTTACTGTAGCAGTAAGGGTTCTTCGATTCCCCTAAATTAGTATTCTCTTCCAACCCATTAGTTGGCGTCCCAGAACAATTTAGTAGTTCGGGTATCTTTGGCCTGCACAGCCGAATATTTGGCGGCATTGTTTGACTTTTCCACAGCCGGATACAGAAGGCGTGTCGGAGGCACTTCGTTGCCCGACATGGTTGCGTTCGGGAAGGTCAACTGCGGATAGCCCGTTCTGCGGTACTCAGACCATGCCTGAACAGACTGCAAAAAGCCAAAGTGCAACCATTTCTGGTTCCAGATTGCGGCTAGCTTTTCAGCGTCGCTACCTGTATAGGCACTTGCCGATTCGGTTACAAAGCTTTCAATAACACTGTCGGCAGGTTTGGTTTCTTTTTTCAGGCCGGTTGTGTTCAGGTTGTTCAGGTAATAATAGAACGTAACCGATTGTTTCAGGGCTGTTTCATAAGCGGTTTTCGCTTCACTGGCGGCACCCCAACGTTGCTGCGCTTCTGCTTTCAGGAAATTCACTTCTGAAGCCGTAATGACAATACCTGGCAGGTCAGGATTTTGCAGAAAAGTAGTCGAGTCCACAATGGAATAATCCTGATTCAGATTGTCTTGCTGAGCTGAGGTAAAGGTGATCGGCATGGCTTTGTACGTTTTGTTAGGAACAAAAACGTTATTGGTAGTACGGCCAAACTTATCAAACATCACCGGAATGCGCGGATCATTGGCTGGCAACATCAGTGTATTGAGCATGTAATCAGGCGCAAAATGACTCGGCAATTCGGTTAAGGCAGAGTTCAAGTTGCCGGTATAGGTAGTCAGCTTTGGCAAAAGAATATCTGCGTTTGCCGGATTATAGTTTGCCAGGTTTCCACCGTCACCCAACGGATAGTCAGCACTATTGTTCAGCATTTCCATCACGGCTGCTTTCGCAGTAGCTTCGTTTGCAGTGGAAATACGCATTAGCAACCGCAACCGGATCGAGTTGGCGTATTTTTCCCATTTGCTGATATCACCTTTCAGCATGATATCGGCTTTGGAGAAACTGGCATCGCTGCTGGCAGCCGCAAAATAGGCGGCTGCCTCTTTCAATCCGGTCAGGAAGGTGTTGTATAACTCCTGCTGATCGTCAAATTTAGGATTGGAAATGGTGTTGGTCGATTGCAAGCTTCCCGCTTCGCTAAACGGAATATCGCCCCAAAGGTCTACCATTTTTGAACCCTGATCATAAAGCACAATCCGGGCGGCCTGCATAAACAGTTCCTGCTTTGCCTTTTCGGCATCACTCAGTTTGGCATACGCCACTTCCATGGAACGATACAGACCCAATACGCCACTCCCATTCCCATTGGGTACATAAAAGTTACTCCAGTACTGTCCAGTGTATCCGTCGTTTTGCTGATACATGGAGTTGGCATTGGCAAAGTAGGCAGTCTGGCTATACACAGCGGGTTGTTGCAACAAAAACGTACGTACGTTCCAATACGAAGGACGCACCCGGTCATTGTCCAGAATGCCCGTAAACAAACCCGACAAAGTAGCAGTTGTCGATTGTTCCGGATTATAATACTTCTCCTGCAGTTTGTCCTCGCAGCTGCTGAATGGCAGCACCAATGAACACAAGAGACTTGATGTAATCAAAAATCGTTTCATCATATCTTTATTTTGAATAAGTCAGATTAGAAAGAAGCATTTATAGAGAAACCAAAGCTACGAGTAGCCGCAGTGGAACCCACATCTACTCCCTGAGACCACCATTTGTTGCCCAGTGGTGCTTCCGGATCTACGTTTTCCAGCGTTCTCCACACGTAGAACAGGTTACGACCTACCAGTGACACACGCAGATTGTTCATACGGATTTTGTTGGACAAGGCAGAAGGAATGCGGTAGCTCAATGTGATTTCGCGCATTTTAACATAGCTGTTATTGAAAACAGATCCTTTTTCGTTCCAGGCATTGTTTCCCCAACCATAGGTAGTCAGGTAATAATCAGCAGCACTGATGATCTTTGAGTTAGGCTCACCGCTATTCTGGTTTACGCCTTCCAGTAATACACCGTCATTGTAGGTAGCACCATCTACTGTATAGGTAACTCCACCGTGTGCGGCATCTCTGTATTGTAGTGTATTTTCATACATACCGGCTCCCATCATGTATTTGGTCGGAGTGGAGATCATCTGACCACCAAAACGGTAATCGATCATAAAATCCAGACTAAAATCTTTGAAGGAGAACGTGTTTGCCAAACCACCGATAGCTTTAGGCATAATGTTGCCAGCCTTTACGTAGCGAGTTTTGTCAATTACATAATAGCCATTGTCGTCAATTAGGAATTGTCCGTTGCTGTTGGTCGCACGTGGATAAACATAGATGTTACCCAGTGTTTCACCTACAGCTGCTTTTAATTGTACTGCACTTTGTTCGGCATCGTAGAAAAGCAATTGTTCGATGGATCCATTAAGCGAAATTAACTTTGTTCGGTTAAAGGCATAATTCAAACGCACATCCCAACGTAGTGGACCAGAGATTGGGGTTACATTTAAGGCAACTTCCACACCTTTGCTACCTACGTCGCCCACATTGACAACCTGTGAAGTTGCTCCGTTGGAAGGAGCCGCGGCTAAGCCTAAAATTTGCTTCTTAATTACGTTAGTATAATAGGTTACATCAATACCAAACTTATTGTTTAGGAATCGTGCCTCTAAACCAATTTCTGTTTCATATTTCTTCTCTGGTTGCAGCAACTCATTCCCAAATCCTTCACTCGTGACTTGCTTAGGAACAGATCCATTAACAGTTTGCAAAGAATTTTGCAGATACGTAATGTTAGATGTGTAAATAGGCGCATCATTACCAACAACTCCATAGGAAGCCCGCAATTTGCCATAACTCAAAGCTGTTGGCAGTTGGAACGCATCAGTAAATACAAAGCTACCATTAGCCGACCAGTAGAAATAACGATTGTTGCCAACTGGTAAAGTAGAGGTGTATTCCTGACGAGCCGTTAATTCCGCAAACAGGAAGTTTTTGTAACTAAGATTTGCAATACCCATGTAGGCATACTTCAGTTTTTCTTTACGAACAGCTGTAGTCGAAAGTATACCGTAAGAGTTATTTAAAGTAAACCAGTTTTCAGTAACCAAGCCACCACTAGTGCCTGATTTCTGATCTTTGTAATGCTCAGAACGTGACTGCAAACCGCCTGTAACTGAAAAGTCAAAATCTTCGCCTACTTTGTTTGAATAGGTTAGTAAGGCGTCACCGTATAAGATGGAGTAGATCCCTTTTGTAGTTTCATATCCACCCGTGCTGCTGGAAGAAGTGTTATAAGCCAAGGCATTTTCGTTATAACGTTTATCTTCAATGCCTAATCCGGTGTAATCATTTCCTACGCGACCTCTGAATTTCAAATGATCCACAATATCCCAGTTCAATGTAGCACTAGACAATAAGCGATTCTCGGTTTCATCGTAACTGTTTCGCAACTGATTCCAGAAGAAATCCATTAAATTGTTAGCTCGGATGTTATACTTAAGCGCATCGGGACGATTACTGTTATAACGAGAATATTTATAGCCTTGAGCCGTCTGGAATTTATCACGCATCAGACTTATGTCTTCTGCACGACTGAAGAATCCTTCAAACGATCCCAGCACCTGGCCTAACTGATACGCCCGGTTGTGAGTAAGCGTATTGATGTAGTTAATTACAATGTCTGCCGAGACCTTATTACTTAGCTTTAAACTACTGTTCAGGTTGAAAGTGTTTTTCTGCTGCTCACTGCCAGGACTGGTGCCTTTATAATCCAAACGCGTATAAGACAACCTATAGCTTGCTTTTTCGGTACTGTTAGAAAGTCCTACGTTGAAGTTGGAGCTATATCCTTTGTCGAATACATTTTTGTAGTTGTCAGGTCGAGCTGAGTAAGAACGTGTTGAGCCATCCCACCAGGTTACTTGCTGGCCTTCCATCTTAGGACCAAATTGTCCGTAGGCTCTGAACCATGGTCGTAAGCCTCCATTTACATTAGGATCACCATCTTTAAGCCAACCTTCTGCGGTAGCACCATTGGCCAGGTTAGTGGCACGGTCATAGCCTGGGCCATAAACATTCTGGAATTTAGGCAGGAAAGCCGCTTGTTCCGATGTCAATGTATAATTCACATCCACACCCAAACCTTTGCCTTTGGTACCTCTCTTAGTGGTAATCACAATTACTCCACTAGCTGCATCAGAACCATATAAAGAAGAAGCACTGGCTCCCTTCAGTACAGTCATGCTTTCGATATCGGCAGGGTTGATATCCAGAATACCGTTACCCCGAATCCGCTGATCGTCCCAGTAACTGTTATTGTTGGCACCTGTTACCCCATTTTGTTCATCGTTACGGATAATTACCCCGTCTACCACATAGATAGGCTGTTTGTTGTTATACAAAGAATTGACACCACGAACCTGAATGTTAACGGCACTACCTGAACCACCGGGAGCCGTAGTGATTTTCACACCAGCAGCTTTTCCATACAGGGCAGACGCAAAATTGGTATTACCTGATTTTGTAAGTTGATCGGCACTGATGGTGCTCACTGCATAACCCAGGGCTTTTTCTTCCTTCTTGATACCCATTGCCGTCACCACTACTTCGCTCAGCGACTGAATGTCGGGTAGAAGCGTAACATTGATGGAGGCTCGGTTATTTACCGCTGCTTCTTCAGACAGATAGCCGATAAAAGAGAACACCAGTGTTCCGTTGCCATCGGGCAAAGAAAGTGAATATTTTCCGTCTGCATTGGAAGTAGTACCCAGTGTGGTTCCTTTTAAGGACACCGTTACTCCTGGAAGTGGCTCACCCTTATCATCCGAAATCACGCCAGTCACCTGAAAATCAGCTTTCATAGTGCTTACCGTGTTGCCGGTGCTTGCCATAGACGTGCTATTCATCAGGGCAAGCTCGGTAGGCGTTAAAGGCAATTGTTGGGTTTCTGTATTGAACGCTTCTGCCTTAACTTTGTCTTTCTTCGAATAAATTATATACGAGTGATTGTTGTTCTTCTCAAAGGTGAGTTTGTGTGGGCTTAAAAGCTCACTCAGAATTTGATCTAAGTTTTTGGTTTGCCAATCTTTTTGTTCCACAAAAACAGACTTGCCTTTCAGAACCTTGGGATTGTAATCAAAAATGACCCCATAATCTTTTGATAGCTCTTTTAATACTTCTACCAGATCCTGCGACTGGCTTGTTTTAATAGACTGCAGTCCTTTTACTGGCGCAAATGCAAGTGTTTGGCCTTGCCCTTGAGCTGGAAAAATAGTTCCACAGAGTAGCGACCCATACAGAAATGTTTGGAGCCGGAGTAGGTTTTTCCTCATGAAAGTAATAATTTGGATGTGGAATTGATGAATGAATTGATTTCTGCTGCCTGCCTGCATGTATTACTGGTACTAATCCATGTAGTTGCAGGCAGCTTTTATTGAATCACATAGCGGTTGTTTTGCTTATCTACTTGTATTTGGTATAGTTTTTCAAATTTATCAAACAGGATTTCGATGGAATCGGCCGGTACGGAACCCGAGAAAACCTCACCTTTCAGCGAATCATTGGCAAACTCGATCCGGATGCCATAACTATCCTGCAGCTTGTTGGCAATGGACTCAAGCGATTCATCCTGAAACAGCAACAAATGGTCTTTCCAGGAAGTAGCCAGTTTCGGATTCACTTTCTGCGGCTGCAAAGCCAGCTTTTTTTCCGAATAACTCACCATCTCACCGGGCGTCATGATGTAGGTTTCGGCTTTGCCTGAAACTTTCACCTTTCCTTCCTGAAGCACGACACGCGTTACGCCCCGGCGGTTGTTGACATTGAACTTGGTTCCCAGCACCTCTATCTGCAATTGGTCGGGTGTGTGAACAATGAATTTCTGGTGATTTTTGGTGTGAGTCACCGCAAAATAGGCCTCCCCTTCTACCCATACTTCCCTCGGCTGGTCGGGCTGCCAGCTTGCTGCATAGCGGATGGAAGAATTTCCGTTTAGCATGACAACAGACTGGTCGGGTAGTACTACCTGTTTGCGTACGCCAAACAGCGTTTGTTCGGTATGCATGGCGTTCCGGTTCACCCACCAAAACACACTTCCAACTACCAGCAACAAAATAATACTGGCGGCTGCCCAGTACATTTTGGAATTTCCGAGAGCAATGATGCGTTTAGAAAATGAGTTGACTTCCTGATTTTCAATTTCCTGACGAATGGCCTGATACATGTGGTTTCCTAACCGGTCTTTCTCTGCCGACGAAAGTGACTGCAAAAAGCTTTCATCTTCGGTGGCATGGTTCCAATACTGTTCTAAGCGTTCTTTTTCTTCGGGAGTTGCGGTTCCAGATCGAACCTTACGAATTAGGTCTGTAAGTCTTGTAGGTTTCATTAATGCACTTGATTTGAAATGTATGTAGGTTAACTTATACTTTACCCTAAACCTATTTCGTTATTTTTTCACTTTTTTCGGTACGACAAAAAAAATTTTTATATTTGAAACGGTACACCACCGTTCGTTCCCCTATCAACAAACATTTATGGAGCACCCTTTCAGTGAAGAAAAGCAGTGGCTAGAGGCCTTGCAAAGCGCGGATGAGAAAGGATTTGAAAAGATATACAATGCATACTGGCCCAAACTTTTTTCGGTCGTGTATAACCATGTCCGTACCAAGGAAGTAGCCCAGGAGATTGTCCAAGAGGTTTTTGTGAGCTTGTGGGTAAACAAACACAAGCTGCAAATCGACACTTCCTTAAAAGGTTATTTGTTTCAGGCCGTCCGCAACAAGATTTATGATTACCTGGACCGGCAGTCGGTGCGGGCCAAGTACGAAGGGTTTGTGGTTAGCCAGAAAAGTGACCCCAGCAATTTTACCGAACAGCAGGTAGCTTACACGGATTTGCACAATCTGCTCCATGAGGAAATCAAAAAGCTGCCCGAAACCACACAACAGGTCTTTCAACTGAGCCGGTTTCAGGGCTCTTCGGCACCCGAAATAGCGGAACAAATGCAGGTTTCGGTTAAAACCGTTGAGTATCATCTTACCAAGGCCCTGAAACATTTGCGTTTACGGCTGGGAGAACTGCTGGCATTTCTCTCGGTCCTTGATTATTTTGTCTGACTGGGTTCTTCCAAAATAGTATCTTTTGAAAAGCGAAAACCTCTCCTGAAAGAGAGGTTTTCGCCGTTTAAGACCAGAACAACAAAAAACAAGCATTCAGAATGGCATTATCTGTACTGTCTGATATAGAAGGCATGAAACCTACTAGTCTTTTTAGGCTAGAATGTCCAATAAAAATAGCATTTAAAAAACTCATATCGCTGTCGTGCAGCCTACCGAAACCCGTCATGGCAATTACTGGATTTCCTGAGTCAGATCATAGATTTCCTGGATGGAAGCAAGCATCTTGGGCAAATTAAAGTTCAGATCAATGAGCCGGCCGGTGGAGACATCAAACACCCAGCCGTGAATCTGCGGGTACTGGTTTTTCAGATACGATTTTTGGACTACAGCCATTTTCAGCACATTGATGCATTGCTCTTCTACATTGATTTCAACTAATCGGTTGTAACGTTGGTCAGCGTCTTCAATGGCGTTAAGTTCTTCTTTATGCAACCGGTACACATCCCGGATGTTGCGCAGCCAGGCATTGAGCACACCCAGATCCTTGCTTTCCATCGCTGCCTTCACGCCACCGCAGTAGTAATGCCCACACACGACAATGTGCTTGACCTTCAGGTATTCTACCGCATAGGTAACCACCGATTGTGAACTATTGTCATTGTTAGGAACCAGGTTGGCAATGTTGCGGTGCACAAACATCTGGCCGGGCTGCGTTCCGGTCAGTTCTTCAGCGGTCACACGGCTGTCGCTGCAACCGATGTAGAGGATTTCGGGGGATTGTCCTTTGGAAAGGTGTTCAAAAAAATCCGTCTGACTGGCTTTTTTCTCCGAAAGCCATTTGCGGTTATTCTCAAAAATTTCATCATACAAGGCCATAGGGCTAAGGCAGTTAATGTAAAAAAGTAGTTAAATAAGTGGTTAGCAAACTAAATGAATTAATTAAGGCATTTACCTTCGTATGGTAAGCGTTGCTAAGTTAGCGGATTTTAAACTACAATTTGTAAGAATGATTTGTGAAGTTTGTAACTATGTACGCGTCCGTAGGTTTTGACTTGTTGGCACATGTGTGTCCCTTAACCAGGGTTGGCAAAACAAAGAAAGCTTATTTTTTTCAGATCCTCCGCTTTTGTGTGGACTGGCAGGTTTGACAAATACATGTTAACTTCGCAAAGCTGGTATACCCATATCCACACAATGCCAGTGGAATTTTGCCTGGAACTCATGGCCATTGTCCGTCTGAATACGGATCTGATAGGATCCTTTAAATCCGAAAAGAAAATCTCTCCCTTACATAATCGACAAAGTCGATGTCAGAAGTCTGGGTATGTTTGTCATAGATTTTTAAAGCACGGGCTCGGGTTGAAGTATCGACTTTGCGATGCCAATAGCTATATACTGATATATCCTTACTTTCTGGCCTTGAGTATTTCTAAAGGTAAGGAACTCCATCTGGATTCGATAACCTGGAACCTGTTTTGCATAACGTTTGAAAGGTTTCAAAGAGCGTTATGCCATATTCTCTGGCTATTTGAGCAACGGTATGCCCTTGTTCCTGCTGCTTGAGAATAGAAATAATTTGAGATTCGGTGAAACGCGTCTTTTTCATGTATCCAGTGATTTAAAGTGAAGATAATGCTTTTTCTTTATTTTTCACTGGCTCACTTTATTGGGAAGCCTACATTACAACTACTTAATATTTTCTCCCCATATAACTATCTGATTCTTAATTTTTATTATTAGTATACGATATTTTTTTCAGGTTTTTCTACAAAGACCTGCAATTTCATTTTACCTGCTATATTTTAGCGAGTTAAAATTATAGCAGATACTTCATATTTTTTATATCAAAATGGTATTTAATTCTTTACAATTCTTAGTGTTTTTTATTATTGTAACTATATGGTATTTTCTTCTTCCTCATAAATTACGGTGGTTCTTGCTTTTGGCAGCAAGTTGTTATTTTTATATGACATTTGTGCCAAGATATATTCTAATCCTTGGAGTCACCATTGTCGTCGATTATCTTGCAGGCATTTACCTTGAAAAATTCTCAGGAAAATCAAGAAAGTATTTTCTAATTTTGAGCCTGGTTGCTAATATTGGCGTATTGGTATTTTTTAAGTATTACAATTTTTTAAACTTTAATCTGGATACACTATTATATGTATTCCATTCTTCTTCTCCTTTTGATTATCTCCAAATAGTTCTTCCAATAGGGTTATCTTTCCATACATTCCAAGCCATGAGTTACACAATAGAAGTTTATCGTGGCAATCAAAAAGCAGAAAAACATTTTGGAATTTATGCCTTGTATGTCATGTTCTACCCCCAACTTGTTGCAGGACCTATCGAGAGACCTCAGAATGTATTATATCAATTTCATGAAAAGAAATTTTTCAATATTGAAGAATTCAAAAGTGGCCTATTACAAATGTGTTGGGGATTATTAAAGAAGGTCGTTATTGCAGATCGAATTGCATTAGTAGTTGACTATGCTTACGAAAATCCGGATCAGCAAACAGGTTTGAGTTTTTTATTGGTTTCTTGTTTGTATTCATTCCAGATTTATTGTGACTTCTCGGGCTATTCTGATATTGCAATTGGAGCTTCAAGAACAATGGGATTTCACTTAATGAAAAATTTTGATTCTCCTTATCTATCTACTTCCCTCTCTGAGTTCTGGAGACGGTGGCATATTTCACTCTCAACTTGGTTTCGAGATTATTTATATATCCCACTGGGAGGAAACAGAGTATCTCCACATAGAGCTGCATTTAATCTTTTTATTACTTTCTTTATCAGTGGATTATGGCATGGTGCTAGCTGGACTTTTATCGCCTGGGGATGCATACATGGAACTTTGTTAATCATTGAATCATTTTTCAGAAAAAGATATCAGGTAGTAGACAATCATTTCATTATAAAAATTCTAAAAATAACAGGCATATTTGGGGTAGTCACATTTGCCTGGATTTTCTTTAGATCTCCCAGCATTGATTTTGCCGCACAAATCATTTTGAAGATTTTACGACTTTCTATTTATGACGATCCAATAACAAACATTAATTCAATAGAAATTATATTTACACTAGTAGCAATTACAATCATACTTATCAAAGAAGGAAAATATCCACTTTTTAATCTCAAAAACAACTATATATTCTTTATTTCTTTCTTATTAATTATACTATGTTGTTATGTGTTTGGAGTATTCAGCAACAAACAATTTATCTATTTTCAGTTCTAATGATAATCAAAGTAATATTATTTCTTTTTTCGTTGCTTTTCTTGTGCATTTTAATTATAGCTTCTTCTACAGAAAAGATGGAGGTCTTATATTACCAATATAAAAATGATGGTTTGCTCCAATCTCAAAAATATATATATGGTGATCTTTATGGATTGGCATACCTGCCAAAATTCAAACTACAAGAACCTATTAGACCAAGAACTGTACCTTTTAATAAAAATCCTTCCACTAAAATTGTTAACTTATTTCTGGTCAAAGACAGTTACCTAGGTAAGGACTTTATAACAAATGACTCTCTCTTTAGTCATCTTAACTCATATCATGATACTCAATGGGGTATGGAAAGTGTATTTTTTGATTTAAAATCGGATACAAGAAATATCAATATCTTGCTGTTCGAAACCGTAGAGAGATATTTTCTACAGCGATTTTCTGATACATCAGTCGTCTTAAAGAAAGCTATGAGTAGAAAAAATATAATAAGACCTAGCAAATTTCTTGATCAGATTTTTAACAAACAAATTGAAGCTAATCTGGAAAATTGTCTTTTTGATTATGCTTTTTGCAATTTATTTAAAGAACTAAAAGCAACTGCTATTTATAATCTATTTGATAGATTAAATGCAAAAGTTGAGATATCTAATGACAAAGACTATTTATTACTGACTGAGACAACAGATAATACATCCCGTACCAGTTCTTTTTACAAACTATCCTCTTTAGAAATAGAACAATATATAAATACGCTAAATGCCATCACTATAAAAGCCAAATCTGTAGGATTTGATGAAGTATATTTGTCTATCATTCCTAATCCTGTTACTATAGTTGATTCGGGAAGGGGAACATATAATAACCTTATTCCTGCAATACAAAATAATCCAAACTTAAAAATGAGAGTCATTGACATATATAAACCATTTAAAAAATCACACTTGGAACTCTACAGTAAGTCAGATTCACATTGGAATCAAGATGGATTTTATCTTTGGCTTGAACAGTTCAATAAACAGTTAGATAATGTAGTATCTTCTCATAAAAATAATCCTTTGAGATAAAAGAAAGATATTTGTATCTTTGCAGCCCGTTTCACTTCGCCCGAAGGATCCGGGCTTTTATTTTTCACCAAAGTTCAGCCTGCCCGACCCACAGACTGATGTATAACAGGGTCATCCACAAACTATTATGAGTAAATCTCCTGACAATTTTGACTGGGACAAGGTAACCACCAAAGGTCTTGGTAGTGGCTACTCGGCTGCCGAAAGAGCCGAAATGGAAGCCCTCATTGAAGGCACCCTTACGGAAGTAGCCGAAAAAGAAGTGGTGAAAGGCACAGTGGTAGGCATTTCGGAAAGAGATGTAATTGTAAACATTGGTTTCAAATCAGACGGTTTGGTTCCTTTGTCCGAGTTTCGCGATAATCCAAACCTGAAAGTAGGCGACGTTATCGACGTATTTGTTGAAAACCAGGAAGATCCGAACGGTCAGCTGATTCTTTCCCGCAAGAAGGCTAAAATCCTTACTGCATGGGACAACATTCAGAAGGCCCTGGATCAGGATCTGGTGATCGAAGCTTTTGTAAAACGCCGTACCAAAGGTGGTCTGATCGTAGATATTTTCAGTATCGAAGCTTTCTTGCCGGGTTCTCAAATCGACGTGAAACCTATCCGCGATTTCGATATCTACGTAGGTAAGAAAATGGAAGTGAAAGTAGTGAAAATCAACTACGCCAATGACAACGTAGTCGTTTCTCACAAAGTGTTGATTGAGAAAGACCTTGAAAACCAACGCCAGGTAATCCTCACCAACCTCGAAAAAGGTCAGGTACTGGAAGGTGTGGTGAAAAACATTACCAACTTCGGTGTGTTCATCGACTTGGGTGGTGTAGATGGTCTGTTGCACATCACGGATATTTCCTGGGGCCGCGTAACTCATCCGGAAGAAGTTCTGAAACTGGACGACAAAGTAACGATTGTAGTACTGGACTTCGACGAAGACAAAAAACGCATTTCTCTGGGCATGAAGCAACTGACTGCTCACCCATGGGATTCATTGCCAGTAGAAGTACAGGTAGGCTCTAAAGTTCGCGGCAAAATCGTGAACGTAGCGGACTACGGTGCATTCCTGGAACTGATGCCGGGTGTAGAAGGTCTGATTCACGTATCTGAAATGTCATGGTCACAACACCTGCGTAACCCTCAGGAGTTTGTGAAAATCGGTGACGAAATCGATGCCGTTGTATTGACACTTGACCGTGACGAACGCAAAATGTCACTGGGTATCAAACAACTGACTGAAGATCCTTGGACTAACCCTGCGTTATTGAACAAATACGCTCCGGGAACTCAGCACAAAGGCATTGTACGCAACTTGACTAACTTCGGCTTGTTCGTAGAACTGGAAGAAGGCATTGACGGTCTGGTACACGTGTCTGACCTGAGCTGGACTAAGAAAATCAAACATCCATCTGAATTCACCAAAGTGAGCGAAGAGATTGATGTTGTGGTTCTGGAAATTGATGCCGATAGCCGTCGTTTGGCTTTGGGTCACAAACAACTGGAAGAAAACCCATGGGATACCTTTGAAACTGTATTCTATGTAGGTTCTACTCATCGGGGTACTGTGATTTCGAAAAACGACAAAGGTGCTACCATCGAATTGCCTTATGGCATTGAAGGAACCGCCATGTTGAAAAACCTGGCGAAAGAAGACGGTTCTATGGCTGAAGTAGGCGAATCACTGGATTTCAAAGTAACTGAATTCCACAAAGATGAGAAACGCATCGTGGTATCGCACAGCAAAGTATATGCAGAACCTGCCGACGAAGCTGAAAAACCAGCGAAGAAAAAAGCAGTAAAAGCAGAAACCAAAGACGAAGACAAACCTGAGACATTGGGAGACAACGAAGCACTGGCTGCGTTGAAAGAACAGTTGAATTCAGGCAAGAAATAATCTTTCTTTCTTCTTAAATTTATATTCTCAAAAACCTGTCAGATTCTGCATCTGGCAGGTTTTTTCATTTATTAGAATACTATTTTACATAAAAAGAAGACGAGAGTTGGCGAATAGATTTGGAAAATCTACAATTATTCCTAATTTTGCATCACCAAAAAATGGTCCTGTGGCCGAGTGGCTAGGCAGAGCTCTGCAAAAGCTCGTACAGCGGTTCGAATCCGCTCGGGACCTCTACTACTAAAAACAAAAAAGCCTGTAAAATAGAGTTTACAGGCTTTTTTGTTTAGTGGCAAGTAAAGTGTACAGTGGTCTTGCTTAACTAAGCGATTCAAGTTGTGAGTTATAAGGTTTGTATCCAAATAAAACCTCCGTCATGGAGAAGAACAAATGCGTAGGAATTTAGAATGTGGTTCTTCTTAGTAGCTCCGATTGCCAATCGGAGAGGATCCAACGGATGCTTAAAAGCCTGCTAAAATGGTATGCTTTAAAAAGCAAAAACCGGCCATTGCTCCATTCTATTGATAAGCGGTAAATGCCTGCTCTTGTTTAAATCAACGCA
Source organism: uncultured Sphingobacteriales bacterium (assembly GCA_963520985.1). Taxonomy (GTDB): domain Bacteria; phylum Bacteroidota; class Bacteroidia; order Cytophagales; family 172606-1; genus Xanthocytophaga. The sequence goes on along the minus strand of CAUQTA010000004.1, from coordinate 79,407 downwards.
CAGCTACTTTTTCTCAAACTTGCCTTTCAGGTCGCGTATCAGTTTGTTTACTACCGCCTTACCTGAATTGAATCCGTTGGTGCCATTCGGGCTTGATTTATAGGCATTCGATTCCCACATTACGTCTCCCTTCGAATCGAGCAGTTTCGCAACCAGCGTATAAGAAGTCCCGCCCCAGGAGGTTAACGTGATACCCTTAGAGGCTGTAATATCGAGACTGATTTGAAAGTCGGCATCTTCCTTCTTGCCTACCAGTTGCCAGTATCCCCACTCTTTAAGCTCTTCCTGCAACTGCTGAGCTGTATTGATTGCATTTTCATTTTTAGAATTATTCGCTACAAAAACCTTGTTTCCTGCTTGCAAAGCAGCTTGCTGGGCATTGCTATATCCCATCACAAAGAACAGGTAAAGACAAATCAGGTATTTTCTCATACAATTTAGCTGTTAGGGTTTGTCAAAAAAATGATTGAACAAGGCAATCATCCACCTAACAAAACTACAGCCGCAAGCAAGCCGAATCAATCCCTGAAAACCAGTATTTTTCAAAACGGTCGTCCCGGCCGATTATGATTCTGCACACTTCGCATCCGAAAAGGTTTTGCCTCCTGGAGGCGGTCTGAAATTTTATCCAGTCGTTTTTAAGAATAAAAATAGTATGTTTTAAAAGCTCAAAACCTGCCTTTCGGCTAAAAACGTGTCCCATTCCAGCAGGATCGCCTCACGAAAATAGTTGCTTTTATTTTCAGAGCCTCTCAGAGATCGTTTAAACATGGGTTAATTCTAGTTTTGGTGCCAGAATTGAAAAAGACCTGCCTGTATTTTTAGCTATTCAGGCAGGTTTCAGGATTGAAAAAATACTATTTTTCTAAAATCAACCCATTCAAATTCCATTTTCAGGCAGTGAGATGGTTTTGAATTGATGGGTAGCAGTGTCTTTTGGCAAAAATCTTCGCGCAAACTCAGAGTTTTCACTATCGGATGCATTTTTTCCAATGGGGAATACCACTGTAAATGCGCGAAGATCGCTACGGGAAGACAAAAATAGTATCTTTTCCAGAGGCAAAACCTAACTCCATACTAATCCTAAACAGTCACAGTCTCTTAGAGAGGAAAACCTTTCTGCCGTAATTAACAGACTATCGCTTATCCATTACCCTAGATTCATTTTTTAGTAGACTCTTTTACACGTCTTCTTTTGTTACCAAAGCACGGATATACTCCTCCAAGCTGGTTTTGCCCATCACATAGTCTGAAGGGATGTCCGGATGATCAATGGTTCGTTCGGTCATGCGCGCATAAGACACGGCTGCCGGCAGAGAAAAACCCAGCAACTGGAACGTTTCCACTAAAGCCTCCCGGGGTATTGCGTTGACAGTCACCGGCTTTTGGAGTACTTGGGCAAACACTGAGGCAACATCCGTAGCTGAATACATCTGAGGTGTTTGAATGGCAGTTAACCGTGGTGCATTGTTTTCCATCATCAGCGAGGCCGCCAGTTCACCGATGTCTTGCGGGGCTACCATGGGTAATTTCATCTCTGCCGGAAAAAACGAGAAAACAACTCCGCTCTCTCTGGCAGTTGCCAGTGAAGCCGCCCAATTACTCAGGTAATAGGCCGAGCGGATAATGCTGTAATGACAAGGCAGTGTTGCAACGGCTTGCTCCAGTTCATAGAGCACACTCAGATCACCCATGTTCTCACCAGGCTGTGCGCCCAGTGTGGATGCCACCACCACTTTTTTAACGTCCGTTCCGCGCAACGCTTCGACTAACGACGACGCCGTTTTTCGCTCCTGTACCGATGTATTTGTCATCGGGTCTGCAGGCGGATTGAGCAGAAACACCGACTGGGCAGTTTTGAAAATTTCATGCAAAGCCGGTGTATCATATACATCGGCAACGGCCCACTGTGCCCCAAGGGCTTGCCACTTGCCAGCGGCTTTCGAGCTTCGGGAAATGATGGTTACCGGCTGGCCCTTCTCCAAAAGAGCATTGGCTAAAGCCGAACCGACCTGGCCGGTTCCTCCTGTGATTAGGTTCATAAGCAAGAAAATAAAGGTGAAACATAACAGTTGAGCCGCAATATGAAACCGGGTTGTGACAATGGTATGTCAGGGGTAGGTTTGTTTTTTCACTAATTTGTAAAAAATAACCACTTGGGGAGAGTCCGGACAAAGCCGATAAAAACGTGTTGTAAGATTCCGGCTTCGGTTGGGGCAACATCAGTCTGGCAAAAAAATCGGCACTATTAACAAACAAGTTGGCAGCTTGTAAATAGTGATGATTTAGGATTAGCAAGCAGGCAGGTTTTGCCTTTTGTAGAGATACTATTTTTTATCTGCGTAAATCGGCGTGCCCGATTTTCTTGCAGATTACACAGAGGAATGGGGTTTGCTTTCTTCAGAGATCCTATTTCCTCTGTCTTCTTGCAGAGATCATCGCGTCTTTACAGCAGTTTTTCCAGTTGGAAAACCCTATCCAAATACAAAAGCCGTGAGTTTGCGCGAAGACTTTCGCCAAAAGACACTGCTACCCATCAATTCCATACAATCTCATAAAGTGCCATTTGATAGGTCCAGTCAGCTGTATCAAAAGTTTAGTGTCATTGTCGCAAAACCGTATTGATCATTCGTTGCGGAAGCATGGCAGAATCAAATTGTTACAGCGTGGCATTGTAGGCCACCCAGTTAAAATGACTCAATGGCCTGATACGAGGCCATTGAGTCCGATAATTCACTTTGCCAACCTATACCCGCACCTGCCAGTTTTTGTCGTATTCCCGTCCCCAAAGCTGCATAGCCTCCTTGTCATTGAGAATATGGCCGTTTTTAGGATCACAGTTCAGTGTGCGTCCCACCCGGTAAGCAATATTTCCCAGTTGTGCGATCAGGGTAGACTGGTGGCCTGTCAGAATTTCAGCTGTCAGTTTAGCCTCATCCCGAATGGCATTCACAAAATTAGTCAGATGGTCAGCATCCAGTTTTTCCAGTGGGCTTACCGGATTGGTCGGGTCGTAGGGTGTATCGTCTTTCACCTCTTTGACCAACTGGTTCTTCGGGTCATAGATTGTGTAACCGTTTCCACCCGGATAGACCAGCGTACCTTTTTCGCCATAAAAGACCACCCCTCTTCCACTGCCTTCCGAATAGAACCCGTTGCAGCTTCGCCCTTCCCAGCTTAGGGCCGTGTTGTTGGCAAAGTTAGCGGTAATGGTTTGTGTATCCGGGGTTTGCCAGTCATCCTCAAACGCATAGCGGCCACCCGAAGAAATCACTTTGGTCGGATACTCCACCCCCAGTCCCCAGCGCATCACGTCGATTTCATGGGTTCCGTTGTTAAGGGCCTCCCCTGTACCATAGTGCCAGAACCAGTGCCAGTTGTAATGAAGCAGATTGTCGCGGTAAGGCTGACGTGGCGCGGGACCCTGCCAGAGATCAAAATCAAGTGTAGCGGGTGGCGTGGTCTGTTTGCCTTTGCCGATGCTGGGCCGCCAGTTGGTGTACCAGCCTCTGGCGAAATACACCCGTCCAATCACCCCTGCCCGCAGCTGAGCGATCAACTGGTTGACATTGGAAAAAGAACGCCGCTGGCTGCCCATCTGCACCAACCGGTTGTATTTCCGGGCGGCATCCACAGCCATCTCCCCTTCGTGCGGATTGTGACTGCAGGGTTTTTCCACGTAAACGTGCTTCCCTGCCTGGCAACCCATAATGGTGGCCGGTGCGTGCCAGTGATCGGGTGCTGCAATACACAAGGCATCAAAGTCTTTCTTTTCAAGCAGTTTGCGAATATCCGTTACCCCCTGTGGCCGCTTGCCGGTGATTTTCTCGACCTCGCTCAGGGTTTTAGCCAACACGGTCTGATCCACTTCACAAATGTACCCCATCTCCACATTGGGCAGCTTGGCAAAGGCCTTGGCTAAGAACATTCCCCTGCCATTGGTGCCCATAACCCCAATCACCACCTTCGCATTGGGAGATCCTTTAAAAAAGCCTGTGGCTGACAGGGAAGGCGAAAGCAGCAGGCTGGTAGTAGCCAAAGAAGCCTTGCTAAGAAAATCCCGGCGATTGGTCGGAGTGGACATGAGCATATCGGTTTTGTGAAACAGGAAAAATTGTTGCTTAATATAGGCAACGATCTTTACTATTCAAAAGTAAAGCACAAAATCCGGCTCCGTGTCATTATATCCGAAAGGCCACCTGTAAGAGGCTCCGATTGCTAGTTATAATCTGATTGCTATGCATACAAAGATATCCCTACAGAGGTGCACAAGCATAAAAACAGACTAGTTACATTTATTCAATCTACTCCTTCAATTGTAATCTACTCCTTCAATTGTAATTTCCAGAAGCTCTGGCCCTATTCCTAAAGAAATCAGCATGTCCATCATTCCTTCATCGTTTGTGTTTATACTGATAAGCATGTAGATAGTCGTATCGGTAGACATGACGACTTGCTCAATCTCCGAAATCCGGACGGTTAACGATAACGATCCATTCAATGGTATGTTGACAAACCAATTTTCCTGAACAGTTCCCTCCTTGAGCAATCCGATCAGGTAAAACTGGTTTTTGCGTCGAATTGCAAAACTGTCTATTACTTCAAAAAGTCCCTGGTATGTTTTTGCGGGCATTTCCGTACAAGTATAATGTGACAACATTCAATCAGGAGATATCAGACAAAACGATTCGCGTTTATTTTACTCTTCTGCCATTGAATATATAAATAGCTAAAAAAACAAATGTTCAGAAATAGATTAAAAATATTTATGATTTTTCCCAAAAAAGCCGTTCCATCTTATCCATGAAAAATCATAAATATTTTTATCACCACATAACTTTTGGTTGTTTTATTTGCGCCCATTATCGGCTTCACTTATTTTTGTTTCATCACCTTTTCGCAGGTTCTCATTCTCAGCAGCTCATAAAAAAATGTGTATTCTCTCATTCACTTTCACCATTCCAAAAGTCGTTATTGTATGTAATAACCGAAAATAATTCCACCAAAAAACGCCTTTTTTCTTTTAATTCGCAGATAACGCGCGTATACTCGAAAAACTGCAAGCCTACCTTGTACTTCACAAAAACCGGCACTTGACCAAAGAAGCCCTAGTCAAGCATCTCTATAAAAAGGTTTTGCCCTGGTGTTGCAGCAGGAAAACCTAACACCCGACCATCTGCTTAACCATCCACCCAACATATCGAAATAATGCAATTTAACCAATAGACACACTTCTATTTGGGCATTACTTTTCCCTTTGCTTCAGCCTTGCATTACTACCAACTATGAATGCATCCGAATTTCCTCAGCTTCTTTCCTAATTGCAGCAAGAGCTAGCCTTGCTTAACTCCGATCTGCGCAGATTGGAAGCCTCCTATGCCCAATGCATTATCATGGGCCAAGGTCGAAAACCAACTGGGCATATTGCGGTTTCAGCTCTTCCGACTCATGGGTGCAGGCATTCTTACCCAGTGGTTTATGCGTGGGCAGTAGCAAAAACGCCAGATGGACCTTCGACTCCCAGGAGATTCTGCGCCTGGTCAAAAACTCATCATGTATCACCGACCCATAAGCCGCCGTCCCCGTACTAGCATTACTTTGCAGCACAAAACTACTGCTGACAGGCGCAGGAGAGAAAGTAGGAGTCCTTACAGGCTATCCTGTTGCCACCGCAACGGATTGGTAGTGTTGTATTAGGCTGATGCGAAGGGGCATTGCGGAGGATGTGCTCGTAATAATTGCAATGCCATGTCTGCCGTTAAATGGTGGACTATGGTTTTCTTTTACTCCATGAATGTAGGGGGTTGGTGGACAGGGTTCTGAACCATTAAATGACCCGATGCGGGGGTAACACCATCTCTTCTACCCGGTTTTGGAGCTTGGCGAAGCAGCAGATTTCGAAGCACTGAACTGTCTACCAGCACTGAACCCGCTTTTTTGCCAAACGCCTGTTGGTGGCGGGCGTTCTATATGGCTTTATTTTTTGTTAAATTCAGTATTGGTAAACCATGGCCAAATTACCAAAAATTATATCCAAAATGCAGCCCCGGTTCTCCGAAAACAAATTTCGACCATTTATCGTCTAACTGTTTAAATCCATCAGGCAGTCTTGTGTGATAAGCTCTGTGGGTGATTGCTATGGATGGCTGAATAAAAAATCTGTCCTTGAAAAGTTTGATGTGATAACCAACGCGGTAAGTATTGAAAATCTGAAATCCATTATCAATCTTCTTGCCGTTTTCATTCACGAATTTTTGCAAAGTTGGCATTACGTTAAGTTCGGCATATAAACCTTTCCAAAAAAATCGTTGGTAAGATACTGCTACCCCATACTCACGAACATATCCCGGAAATTTTTCTTCCGGCTTTCCGTATGATTCATTTAAAAATGGGTGAATACCATTCGGCCAGGCATATTTCCAGGTTTTTGGTTCTAATGTAAGTACATCTTTTCCTGTAATACGATAGCCTATATTGAGTTGAACGAAGTCGGGTGGGTTTGTAGTAGCCAAATTACCCAATAGAAATACAGTGCTGCCAACGAACCACCGTTTGTAAGTGCTCTGTGTTTTAGCATCTTGTGCTCGGAGTTGGAGCATACCTGTGATCAGGAAGACAAGTCCAATCCATAAAATTTTCCTTTGCATATGTTTCTTAGTTGATGTGAAACGATACTGCAAAAGTAGATTGGCCAGATAGAATAACTCGTTGACTTAAGTTAAGAAACAGACTTTAGCTCTTACTCTTTTCAAGTAGTCTGGCTCTCAGTCTGCTTAATGATTCTGGTTTGATCCCCAGATAACTTGCCAGTTGGTGCTGTGGAACACGCTGAATAAGATCCGGTCTTTTCCGTAGCAAGTTCAGGTACCGTTGTTCTGGTGAGGATGTCTTAAACTCGTCAAAGTCTATTCGCTCCTTGGCTAACAATTCTTCTGACAATATTCTACACATCAGTTCAAACTTTGGAAATTTACTGTTTACCTCCACTTCCATGTCAGAATTTGAAACGGTCAGTATCGTGTCTTCCACACAACTTATATAATATTCGGACGGAGTTTTGCTGATTACACAAGGGGGTGTCAAAACTTCCATTTCTGTGTAGAAAGCAGTGGTTCTTTCGTCTTCATCTATGACATAGTATGTCCGAATACAGCCTTTCAGAACAAAGTAGCTATCTTTTGATTTTTGTCCTTCTTTGAGTAAAACAGTCCCTTTCTTAACCGAGCGAAATAGGTTTAACGAAAGTAATACGTTCTTCTCATCTTCTGTCAGAGAAATGTATTTTGATATGAAGTCAAACAATATGTCTTGCATTTTTTTATAGGTTGTTATTGCTCTGTTTACACTTGCCACTAATGGTTGGCAACTACAAGAAGTTGGCAAAACTTCAAAGAAATGATTACTCAGCTCCGTGAACTGCCCCACCGAAGCGCACATGATTCGTATAGTGGAATACAATATGGGACTTTTTTAATTATAAGCGCAAGTGAAAACTGTGATTACGAAAAGTAATGAATGCGATTTTGTATCTGGTTTGCACGGGTTGCCAATCAGAGCCGAGTGGCTGAGGCAGTCTGCTACTATTTTTAGCATTGGCCAATCGACAGCACTTTTGGGACGCTCAATGCCGCTTTGAAAAGCATGGATTTGAACAGCATAGATCAACTTGAGAAGGGCTGTAAAGCGTATCCTCCGCTGGTGCGCATTGATAGTCAGCGTGTGAAACTTGTTCCTTTGATCCGGGAAGAATGGTGCATGGAAGCGTACAAAAAGTCAAGGAACGATTCCATGCGGTAGCCAAATTGACACACCAATACCAGATTGGACATACCCGGTTACTACAGGCTGCTGTCTATTCTCTACGATGTGACCCTGAACGGATGATTGGAAGCCGCACCCAGGAACGTTTAACCCAACCCTTGGTAGCCCATGGCAGGCTCGCCATCTCTTACGAAGAACCGGATGAGTTAATAAGAAATGATGAGCAAACGAATTTGCATTACGTACTGGTGCCGGATGGCTTGACTGTGCATACACCGTGGTTTATGGCACACAGACCACGGTGAATTTAGGTCAAACTAGCTATGAGTAAGTACTTATAACACGTTATTGTAAGGAAAGATGGTTCAGGACGGATACACCTTATCCGGTTTTCCGCTCAAGCACGATTTGCCGGTGAATCTAGCAGGTCGACTTTGTCGTTTGCGTGATTTTGGTATCCTGGGTGATCACCGTTTCCATGAAGTTGCGGTTGGCGTTTCCCCACTGGTCCATCACATCAATCACGGACATCAGCGACCAGCCAACTTCCGTCAGGGAATACTCCACCTTGGGCGGTAGTTGCGAATAAATCTTTTTTCCACGATGCCGTGCTTCTCCAGTTCCTTCAGTTGCACGTTCAGCACTCGGCGGGTCGCATCGGGAAACAGGCGCAGCATCTTACTCGGACGCTTGACATCCCACGAAATAGCCTTCAGCAGAAGCGGTTTCCATTTGCCGTTCAGCACCTCTCGGGTCAGGTGCAGGCTACAATCGATCATCAGATGGAGTCTGAATACTAGCTGCCTTTATCACCGTGGTCTGTGTGCCATAAACCACGGTCGTAGACTAATACTAACCAAACAGAAGCGCATACTTAGGTAGGATGATCAGCAACAGGGATCTGGGTCGGACGGATATGTTTAAATTAACGTAAACTATGGTGTGCCAATCTAAACGTTCTTCTATTTGTACCAGCTGCTCCTTTTTGCTTGTCCAAAAAGTTTGCCCAACGCTTCCCCTATGACTAACGTTGAACATCTATCCGGATTGCTCTTTGGAATTGAGAATAAAGCCCCCGAAATGGAACCACTCTACTCATGCCTCGGTTACTAACAGTACGTCTTGCCTGAATCGAACACAGCATTTCGGCTTCCACCCTTGATCCGGTCTAGTACTACCCATCTCAATGGTTAACCGAAGTAGTGATTCCTTATACCTGTTGCCTACTCGTATTTACCCACCGTAGTTGGTTTTCTTTCGTTGTCCGTTCTTTTGACTCCCTCCTTTTGGTTGTTTTTTGAGTTGTCTCCCAGTCAGAAACGTATAAGCATTGCAATTTTTCGGTAAGTGCTGCTAGGTTTTCATTAGCTTAAAATCCGGTAATCGCCTGAACGTAATTCTTTTTAACTGATTCTCAATAAAAACAACTATGGAAAAAAAAATCAAATTCAGCAGTTCGCAGGGTTTATTGTTTTTCGCTACCGTCAGGCAGCGGATCGACACGTATTTTATCACGTCAAACCTTTCCCGCCACGCCAATGCAGCCATGTGGTTTAAAGCCAGCTTCTTTCTGGGTGGATTTGCCCTGTTTTACGGCCTGCTCCTATCCGGTCTGTTTGGCGTTTGGGCCATGCTTGCACTAGCCGTAGCACTGGGAATGTTTGCTGCTTTCATTGGCTTTAACGTATCGCACGATGCAGTTCACGGCTCTTTCTCATCCAACCCACGGATCAATCGCGGGCTGGCCATGACTTTTTACCTGCTGGGGGCCAATCCTTACCTATGGAACATTACACACAACATCGTTCACCATACCTACACCAACATTGCCGGCCATGACGAAGACATTGAAATAGCTCAGGGACTGATCCGGATTGATACCGATGAAAAAGTAAACAAACTGCAACGTTTTCAGCATCTGTACGGTTTTGTTCTTTACTCGCTGGCCTCCCTTTCGTGGGTGTTCCGCAAAGACTACGTCAAGTTTTTCCAAGCCCGGATCGGACAGCGCACCAACGTACATCCGCGGCGGGAATATTTCAACCTGTTTTTTTACAAAGCCCTGTATTATGTTCTCTTTCTGGGGCTCCCTATGCTTCTCCTTGAGGTAGCCTGGTGGCAGGTCTTGGTGGGCTTTATGGCCATGCACTTGGCACAGGGACTGATTCTGGGGCTGGTTTTCCAACTGGCACATGTGGTGGAGGGTACCGACTTTCCAGTGCCCGACCCTAAAGGCAACATGGAAGAGAGTTGGGCGGTGCATCAGTTGCAGACAACGGCCAATTTTGCTTCCACAAGCCGCCTGACGGCTTTCCTGTGTGGGGGGCTGAACCGGCAGATCGAGCACCACTTGTTTCCGAAAGTCTGCCATATCCACTACCCGGCGTTGTCGGCCATTATCCGGCAAACTGCCCGGGAGTTTGACCTGCCTTATATCGAGAATACCAGTTTCTTTTCTGCCTTGCAATCGCACTACCGCATGCTCCGCAAGCTGGGCAAGGATGCCTACCGGCAACAGCGCCTCGTGCCGCTGCCGGTCCAAAGCCCGCAGTCTGTCACCAGGTAACGATCGGGGAGGAAAACGCAGGTGTTTCGCCTCCCTTTTTTCCGCTTAGCCTGGCGTTTGGATACTGACGCGCACTTAAATTCTTTTGTATGAGTATAGCAATCACTATCAACAAGGAGGTAATTGCCCGTTTCCGGAAGTGAGCTATCCGCTTTTTTACCTGTCAGAACAGGAAGACGAAAGGGATCAGTTTTTTGTCTTCACGTCCAGGGTGTACTACCGGGAGCTCACCCGGCTTTTGGCAGGTACCAGATACCCTATCGGGTAGAGTGCTCCAAACGTACAGTGCTGCTGGGTGTTTTCATGCTGGAGCAGGATCAGCAGTTGGCCGACGAACTAAGTATCCAGTTTACCAGTGGGGATTCGGGACCATCACCCTACTACCTACCAGGGATGGAATGCCTCTCCCCGAAACCGACGGTTTGCGCTGACCTTGATTGACACCAATGCGTTGTCAGCCATGTCTGCTTTCCAGCGCATCCACATCTGGGCCAGCCAATGGACTTACCCGTTGATCGTATTGATGCAGCGATTGGGACGGCGTAATCTTTACTACTGGGTGATACTGAAAAAACCGTTTACGGCCAACCAGTTGCGTGAAGCCGTTGAACGACTGCTGAATGTAATCCTTTGATATCTCCTCAAAATTTCCGACCAAATTACGTTGAATGCCCAAAGCAATGCTTTCTTACAGGCAAGTGGGCCTTGATGAGGTCAACATCGAACAGCACGATCCGTTTGGATATAGGAAATAATTTAAGGTTTAGCGATAAACAGTCTGTATATCTTGCCTGCTTTTACCTGTTTTTTGATTGGATATGGAAGAAGAAAGAGCAAAACGATATTCTTCTACCCGTAGCAAGATCTGGTTTCTGAACAACCAATTTGCCATCTGTCTGGATCAATATGCTTTTCAATTCGTATGGAATCTGTATTATTGCAAGGCAGGCGTATCAGAACTATTTGCAGAATTAAGACACTAACATAGGGACTGTTTAAGATTAGTATGGAGTCAGGTTTTGCCTCTGGAAAAGATACTATTTTTTGTCTTCCCGTAGCGATCTTGGCACAACAACAGCGACATCTATAACTGGAAAACCCTGAGTTTGTGCCAAGGTTTCTACCAACAGGTAACTCCAGCCAAAATCTTAAACAGGCTCATAAACCGAAAGATATCAGGACAGGAAGAGATAACTATTCATGCGGCAGTTGTGAATGCTTTGCGCACTCGAAGGGTATTACGTGTGCTGCATCAACCTAAAGCATCCATTAAAAACAAGATATGTTAAAAGCGATTAAATTATTCACCGGTCCTGACGGGCACTCTCATTTTACACAAGGTGCCCTTTCACCCAATGTGCTTACGACAGCTGTGGCGCTGCAGTTCAAAGAAACCGCAGGCCATTCCAGCTACGACTGGCATACAGCTCCTACCACCCAATACGTAATTACGCTCAGCGGCATGTTGGAGTTTACAGTCCATAGTGGCGACACGTTTGTCCTCAATCCGGGCGATGTATTGATTGCACTGGATACAAGTGGCACAGGGCACAAGTGGCAAATCCTGGATCAGATTCCCTGGAAACGGTTGTATGTTGTTTTTGAGGAAGATTCAACGATTAATTTCATTCCAAACCCTGACTGAGCAGTTTTATTTTCCAACCTTGGGTTGTCTAACCCATAAAGAATAGCAGTTCCTTTCGTGTTCTGCTATTCTTTATGGGTTCTGCCATGTCGGTGTATTTCCTTTAAAGCCAATTCGCCTGTTTTCCTGTATAGATTGCAATAAAGTCATTGCTACCCGTTTGATAATCGTATATTGCCTAACCAAACCAGGTTGATCCGATTAACTCTACTTTTTGTATGCAGCACAACACCGTTTCAATAAGGCCATTTCTAGGGGCCAGAGATTTTGAAGAATCCCGTCGTTTTTATAACGACCTTGGCTTTAAGGAAACCCGATTAGACTCCAAACTGTCGGTCTTCCAAACCGGCAATGTATCCTTTTACCTGCAGAAAGCGTTTGTAAAAGACTGGATTGACAATACGATGATCTTTTTGGAAGTCGATGATGTAGACCGATACTACAAAGAACTAGCGGGGCTTAATCTGCCGGAAAAATATCCAACTGCAAAGCTGTCGCCCGTACAAACCTTTGAATGGGGCAAAGAATGCTTTATACATGACCCGTCCGGTATTCTTTGGCACATCGGCCAATTTGCACAATAGGACAAGGATCAGGAACGAGAATGTTTTTTACCAGCGGAGCAACAGGTTATTCCAAGAGGGTTCAGTACGTTTTTTGAATACTGCTGTACGTAAATTTGAGGTTGTTTAATGAATTGCAGGAAAGCGCGTGCTCAAAAATAGTAGGTTTGACAAGGCAAAAAGCGGCATGTAAGATAAAAAACGTCCAAACACTTCGGACGTTTTTTCGTAATACTCTAGCAATCAGTCAGCTAGACAAGATTTTCTGAATGTAAGTGCAGATACTCCAATGCTTTTCCTTTCCAGATAAGCTTTTTGCCTGTCAGAAGAAAAGTAGCAGTTAAGAATTGATCCAGGGTCTTAAAGAATTCTTTTCTTCCCCCTTTCATCAGAAAAAAGTCATTTTCTGTATCATTGAAAAGTAAATTTTCCTGTCCCAGGTGAATCGTATCATTGAAAATTTGCAAGTCCTCAAATAAACGAGATTTGCCCATTTCACTCTTATAATGGTGTGAAAAGCAAAAGACAAACTCTTTGTCAAAGGATTGATTGTACATTTTCTCAACCGCATGTTGAGCTTTGGCTACTTCACTAAAGGTTTCGCCTTTATCCCAACGGGTCGTTTTTTGCCAGTCTGCAAGTCTGAATTGGTTCATCATTCCATTGTAACAAAGGTACTGAGTTTTAAGTTGCTTCTATTCAGTATCATTTAGAGCAGACTTGCCTAGCCATCTCCTAGCTATCTCCACTAAAGCAAATACGGATTCGTCATTTGTGTGTCGTAAAGGCAGCTAAAAAAACCAACTTGTAAACCTGGGTGCAATAAAACAAAAAACTGGTAGCTCAACGTCAGCAGGGTAATCAGCAGCACCCAGCCCAGTAACCACAAAAATCCAAAGACTGATACCGGTGTGATAGGTATACTTCTGCAACCAGCTATGGAGGCAATCCTAGGCCGTTGGCATAGCCAGTGCAAAGGAGATGATTACTAACAATACGAAGTCTCTGGACAACAAACGCCACAGGTTGAACACAGACGCACCGAGTATTTTTCTTATTCCGATTTCTTTGGTGCGCTGTTCGGCCATAAACGAGGCCATCCCAAACAAACCCAGGCAGGAAATAAAGATAGCCAGGCCCGCAAAAATGCCCGACATTTTCCCGATCCGTTCTTTGTTGGAAAACTTGGCTGCATACTGCTCATCGACAAAATCGTAATCGAAAGGGACCGACAGCCAGCACTGTCCAAAAAACAAGTAACGAATTTGATTTTCCTTTCTTTGACACGGCTTCATACAAACGCGAGTTGAAACAGAATTGCAATCCGGACTCCGCTGAATACCCCGAAAAAACGATTGTTGCCGACAAAAGAACGACAAAGCAGCATTTGACAGAGGGCCGGGCAGTTTCACGCACACTGGCTTTAGCCGCTACACCAGGCAGGCAAGGCACTCTATAGGAATGAAAGCGAATTCCACAAAGTAAATGCAAAGCCTAGTCGATCGTGTCTCTGTTATCAACCGAAACCATTACCTTTGCAAACGGATAAGCCGTTAGTACAGCGGCCAATGCCCAAATCACGAATTTGTAGAAATGAAACACTTTATACTGATTACACTCCTATCCGGACTTCTGCTTGCGGGCTGCCAGCAGACCGAAAAGCAAACGGCATCGGCTACTGACCCTGCCCCAACGCTGGCAAGGGTTTCTGACAATGCCGAAGAATTGCAACGCCTGGTAAGGCAACTGTATGAATGGCACGAAACCAAAAGTTCTCAAAATGACTTTGAGCCCCTGGCAGACAACCAGGACAGCTCGTATGTGGGTATTGATTTGACACAGCATAAGGCCCGGGTGGCCGAACTTCAAAAGACAGGGTTTTTCTCAAGCCAATTTCTGGACAACTACAATCGAATCGGGCTGACCATTGACAAGGGGCTAAAAACTAAGAAACTTGAATGGCTGGTGGGTGACCTCCCTCCTTTTGGCAATGATGCGAATCCCTGGTGCAACTGCCAGGACAACCCTGACACGTATTGGCAAACACTGACCCTGAACAAAATTACCGCTGACGCGACCACCGCAAGCTTTGCCTGGACTTGGGGTGGCGATTTTGCTTATGAGGTGAAAGCCATCAGGGATAACGGCAAGTGGAAAATCACGTATTTGCAAGGATTTGATTTCAATGCGTTTTTTCCAACAAACTGATCGGGGCTGATTGCCGATTCTTTTTGCAAAAGCCAAATTCTTTCTCTTTGTGTCGTATGTCACTTTTTTGCTCGCCCTAAAAAGCACTTTCGCCAAATTGGAGATTGGTTTTACCGAACTTACGCTTCAGCGCAGCAAATGCTCACTCCCGCCAAAGAAACAGTTCCTGGCCCTTTCTAGACTGGTGTCGTGCAATGTCCAAGGCGATGTAACCGGCCGGGGGCCGGTACGAACGAAGACTGCAGATGGGTTCGTACTAGTTGCATTGCCACATGTGGTTGTTCTGCCTATGAATTGGTTTGCATCACCGCCAAAGTTAGGCCAATCGTAAAAGACGTACGCATCTTGCTGAAAGTAAGTTTAAAGGTTGTTGTAGTTACCAAGCACCTGCTTTTGCAAAAACACTGAACCTAATGATGACCGAACAGCAAATACTCGATACCCTTGACAACTCCAGTTATCACTACGGTTCGTTTGTGGCACTCGGACATGGTTATTCGCATTTGCTCGATACGCGACTGAATATTTTTCGAGGCGACCAAGAACATTGGGCGATTGCCGTTGAAAGGCTCGGGTACAATCCAAGAGCCGAAGCCATTACGCTGGATATTCACTACTATGGCAATTGCCTGATCAACCTGGAAAAGTATAATAACCAACCGGTAAATCAGTATGGTGTTTATCCGATTGACTGGGACAACTTTGAAGCCACAACTGATGAGGAATGCTTGAAACCCGATGCAAGATTCTGGCTGGTGCGTGGGCAACACGTACCCTTGAGCCATGACAAACAAGCGTATACAGATACCGGTATTGAATTGAAGGAATACGAACCGAATACCATTACGATAGAAGAAGCTGGCAGGCTTGCATTAATCACCCATCGGGATTGGTTCCGTGCCACAGACGATGAGCTTTACCAATTCATCCCCACCGACCTGAAAAAGATATTGGCGCTTGACGAGTGGTTTCACAAAGATTTCTCATTGCAATCCACACAAACCATGACCGACGAGCACCTGCGTCAAACCTATGAGTTCAACAAGAAACTGACCGGCCTGGGCGGGATGAGTTTTGAGAGCTTTGCCCAAGCACTCAGACAGAATGAACTACAAGCGGATGAATGGAATAAACAAGAATGGGAGCACAACCGGCCCAGCACGTATGAAACCTGGCAACTGATCGCGAAAGCAATTGTGACCAACGACCCGACACAATACAAACCTACCTTGCCAGCCAATACACACTGGAAATACTGGCCTGATTCCGGCAGTTTGTAATACTTGCTATTTTTACGAATATTCGTCTGACATCGGTAACTGGAATGCTTCTGTGAAGAATGTATGCCAAATCAAACCATTGGAAGCATTCTAATATTTTTAGTCATACCATCCGCCACATCACCAAGGCAGATCGACAACCTTGATTCGACAAAAGCCCTTTGATAACTATGAAACCCATCATTCTTCTTTCTCTATTGCTACTAGTTTCCTCCTCAGCAAAGGCTCAACAATCTCCTGTCACACTGCTGGACAGCATTCCAATGGCAGCAAACAAGGGCATCTATCCCAATCTCGAAGGGATTACCATCAGTCAGGAAGGCAAGTTTTTTGAAGCTTACTTTCATGGACTGAGCAAAGACAGCCTGCATGACACCCGTTCTGCATTCAAGTCCATTACGGGGCTATTGATCGGTATTGCCATTGACAAGGGCTTTATCAAAAGCGTCCATGAAAAAGTGTATGCTTTTTTTCCGGAGTACCGACCCTATAAAAACTGGACCGGATTAAAAGACAGCATGACCATTGCGCATTTGCTGGCGATGAAATCGGGTTTTGATTGCGAGGAATGGGATGGCGCCAAGGATTGCGAAGACGAGATGAGTATGACGCAAGACTGGATACGGTTTTGCCTGGACTTACCCCTGAAAAACAAGCCTGGTACTCAGTGGGATTATACGTCGATCAATACCATGCTTCTGGGAGGCATCCTGGCGCATGCCACGCACATGAGCGTTACCGAGTTTGCGGACAAATACCTTTTCAAACCGTTGGACATTACCCGTTACCGATGGACCAAAGACCCGGTTGGTCACGAAATGACCGCCGGGTCTTTTTATATTTCCCCGCGAGACATGAACAAGATCGGTCAACTGGTATTACAGGACGGAATCTATCACAACACGAGGATTGTTTCCCAGAAATGGATTGAAGCTATGACCAAGCCCCTGACAAAGATCGAGAATTTCTCCAATGTGCAGATCTCCAAAAACAAAACAGCTATCCCGCAACCCACGTATTATGGATATACCTGGTACACTGAACAGATAAAGACTCCCCAATTTACGTACAACGTGGTTTTTGCTTCCGGGAACGGAGGCCAGTACATCCTGGTGATCAAAGAACTGGATCTGGTAGTCACCTTTATCGGCAACAGCTACCAATCCTGGAAATCAAAACTGCCTTTTGACATTCTGATCAGATACATTCTGCCCCACTTTGCCCGATAACAACACGCTTTCCAAGTTTGTACAGGCAAGGCCTAGTGCCCCTCGCACAAAAGGAAAGCGGCGGTTGGTCAGGGTGTGGGTACGATGTAATTCAGTTCCGTTACGCCACAGGCAAACGTATGCGTAGACAACAGCTTCAGGCTTGTCTTGTCTTTGATGCCTGTAAACAACGGAATGCCCTGCCCCAGAATCACCGGATTGAGAAAGAGCCAGTAGCCGTCAATCAGATTCTGCTGGATAAGTGCATGGGCGGCGGTAGGGCTGCCAAACAGCAGGATGTCACTCCCGGGCTGTTGTTTCAATTCATTGAGCCGGGTTGCCAGGTTATCGCTGATGACTTTTATGTTAGTAAGCCCGGCCTCTTGCATTGTTTTTGAGAGCACCACCTTGCGCACAGCTTTATACCAGGCCGCATGTTCAATGTCGTGTTTGGTCGCATCCGGGTTGTCGGCAGCCGTGGGCCAGTAGCTTTCCATCAGCTGATAGGTTACCCGTCCATACAAGGCCATATCGCCTTGGTTTACCCGCTTGCCCACCTGATCGAAAATTTCCTCGTTTACCGTGACCCAGTCCATTTCTCCATTGGGACCAGCCACAAAGCCATCCAGCGACAGGTGCATAAAGGCAATTATCTTTCTCATTGTTTCATCTTTGGTTTAGCCTTGCAAAAATGGGGTATTTAAGCGATTGAGCCCGCGTGTGAATGCGACATTTTGCGGGGTAATTTGCGGCAAAGTCAATGCACCGAATCCGGGAATTATCAGGAATAAAATCTGTCCTGCTCCCAACTCCAGATTGGTAGTAATGTATTGAGCAATCGGCTGATGCGAACAAGCTTGCGGACAATGGAGCGGTGCCACATGAAAAGTCAGGATTATTAGCGCCAAGGCGGTTTCAGAGCCGCGGTAAAGCTGCAAGTTCAACTGTGTGGTTCCATTTTCAAAAACAGGATCGGATGCACTTACTGCAAGAAAACAGATTTGGGTTATACCTGTTGCTACCGCATGTGAGGTATTTTATACTTCTGTAAGCACCGTTATCCCGCGCCTTTCCATCCATCTGTCGCAATGCCCCCCTTACATTGTCGCAATCAGGGGCGGCCTGAAAATACAGATGCTTTACCTTTGCAATTGGTACATCCATCTGACCGTTTCATCCGGTTTACCCTTCCAGTAACCCAACTTACATTTTAGAGCCCATGCAAGAGATTCCATTCCTCGCCGTTGAACTAACCGTAAATGCTCCCGTGGACAAGGTGTGGCAAGCCTGGATCACCCCGCACGATGTGAGGCAATGGAATATACCTTCGGCCGACTGGCACTGCCCTCGGGTGGAAATGGATCTGAGGGAAGAGGGCAGATTTCTGTTCCGGATGGGTACCAAAGATGGCAGCGAGAGTTTTGACCACGCGGGCGTGTATGACACGGTCCTACGGCACGAGCAGATCACATACACGACCTACGAAGGCAGAAAGTCAAAGATCGTATTCACACCCCATGAAAATGCCACGCTGATAACCGAAACCTTTGAGCCGGATGCATCCCTTTCATCTGCTCTGCAAACAGACTTTGTGCGGGCCATCCTGGAGAGCTTTAAAGAGCACGTAGAAAAACAACAAACTACCAAACCAGAACCTTTGATTCAGAAATAAGCCGATGAGAAAAGTAATCGCAGCAATCAACATGACCCTGGACGGGTTTTGTGACCATACGGCAGTTCTGGCCGATGATCAGATCCATCAGCACTACAATGAACTGCTACGCAATGCCGGAACGCTTGTTTATGGCAGAGTAACCTACCAGCTGATGGAAAGCTACTGGCCCCTGCTGGTAGAAAACCCTTCGGGTAACCGGGCCGAAGATGAATTTGCCATGTTGATAGACACCATTCCCAAAAGGGTCTTTTCCCGTACGCTGACAACTGTGGAATGGAAAAACACCACCCTGGCCCGGGGAGGCCTTCAGGAGGAAATACTAGCCCTCAGGCAACAGGAAGGCAAAGATATCTTTGTGGGAAGCCCCAGCCTGATTGTCGCCTTAACGAACCTGAATCTGATTGACGAGTACCAGCTGTGTGTTCACCCGGTTCTGGCAGGAGAAGGGTTACCTTTGTTCAAAAACATAACCGACCCAGTCAATCTGAAACTGGTAAGCACTAAAACCTTTGACAATGGTGCCATTACCCTTTCCTATGAATCTATACACTGAAACAGCGTTCAAGCATCCAGTGGATGCGGCTCCGATTGGCAATCGGAGCCGCAAAAAACCTTACCCTAAGTAACTCTCTTTCAGAGAGAAACTGGACTTTCGCGAAACAAACTTCGGCTAACACGCGACTGGCATTATATACAAATACTCAAAATCCAATGAAGCCCCAGATCTTCGAACCGCACCCCGATTTGACAGCACTTGTCAAGTGTTACTGGACATTGGAAAGCCCGCACGAACAGACACCCGCCAGAAACACCATTGTCCCCGATGGCTGCATGAAACTGATCTTTCACTATGGCGACTTATACAAGCACTATCCTGGTAATGGAGACAGCATCCTTCTGCCCCAGTGCTTTCTGATCGGTCAACTGACACGTCCTTATGAGGTGGAGCCGACAGGGAAAACCGGTACTTTTTTCGTTTGCTTTCACCCCAATGGCTTTTTGCCTTTTACCACGATTCCGATAAAGGAAATGGAAAATACCGCCGTTCCTTTGGAACAATTGTTCGGAACGGACGGCCTGGAACTGGAACAGCAGATTTTGAACACCAACTCAAACAACGAACGGATAGCACGGATCGAAACATTTTTACTGCGCCGGTTGGCGGATAAAAAACGCATTGACCAGATCATTCAATCGACGGTCGAAACTATCCTGATAACTAACGGACAACTTTCCGTTACCGAACTTTCCAGGCAAACCCGCATCACCCGCAGACAGTTGGAACGCAGATTTTCGTCGGTCATCGGCCTCAGCCCCAAGCAACTTTCCAAAACCATCCGACTGCAAGCCACGCTCAAAGTGTTGTTGAAGCGAAAAATCAAAAACCTGACCGACCTGGCGTATGAATGTGACTATTACGACCAGGCGCATTTCATCAAGGATTTTAAAGAATTTACAGGGCTCACACCCAAGGAGTTTTACGGAGATCACCTGAAAATGTCTCTGATCTTTGATGACAAGCCGTAGCGGTGTCGCATTTTTACAATTTTTGGTTTGCTGCCTGGCATACTTTTGCTGCCTAACCTAAACTTGTATCAATATGCAGCCTACAAATCCAGTCAACTGGTTCGACATCTATGTGTCGGACCTGGAACGTGCAAAAAAATTCTACGAAACGGTATTTCACATTCAAATGGTCGATTTTCCGGCAGAGTGGGGCAAACAGTCGGCCTTCCCTTTAGACAGTGCCGGAATGAACATTTCGGGTGCGTTGGTTGAAAAAGCAGACCGGATCGCCAATGGCAACAATACGATGGTCTATTTTGCCACTGCCAACTGTGTGGCCGAAGAAAGCCGGGTAGAACAAGCAGGTGGTCAGGTGCTTACCCCTAAAATGGCCATCGGGGATTTCGGATTTATTTCCATCGTCATGGATACGGAAGGAAATACCATCGGACTGCATTCCCAGAGCTAACGGAATGAAAAACAGGCAACAGACCATGCCTTTGCTGTTGCCTGTTTTTTCGGATCATGCCACAGCCGCTTGTTTATATCCGATTGTTCAGGCTTATCACGCGGGTCGGTTTTGCCTTTTGTAGAGATACTATTTTTTTCTGCCAAAATTGCTCGCCGATAACGCCAATCCACACACCGGGGTTTTGACTTTTGAAAAGATACTATTTTCGATCTTCTTTATAAGAAGACAAGTAAACGCTTAGACAATCGCAGAGATAACACGCTAAAAATCAAAAAAAACAACTCTACTAACTATGACGTACAACATCAGACTTGCCGACAGGGTAAGGGAATACCTTGCCGAAATACCCGACCTGGAAATTGAAGAAAAGGAAATGTTCAATGTCCTGAACTTTATGGTAAACGGAAAAACGTGTGTTTGTGTAAGCGGCGACAACCTGATGCTGCGCTTTGACCCGAAACTTCAGGAAGAGATTGCCGAAAAAAGTGGGTACCAAACCATGCTGATGAAAGGCAAAGAATACAAGGGCTACTGCTACATCCATCCGGAAGGATTGAGAAGGAAGGAAGACTTCGACTATTTTCTAACCAGTTGCCTGGAATACAACAAACAAGCAAAAACGTCAAAGAAAGTAAAATCAAGTCAGAAAACCGCAGTTAAAAAGTTAGTGTAACAAGTCGCATATCCCCCTTCAAAATGTCGCAACACCCCCTGATCGGATTCGTGCCAATCGCCGTACTTTGTTGTACACTGTGAAAAACAATTTTACCTATGAACAAGCACATCCTATTTATTCAGGGCGGTGGCGAAAACGGCTACCAGGCAGATGCAGCGATGGTGGCCTCCCTGCGCACAGCCTTAGGAAAAGATTACAGGGTAGACTATACGGAATTGGCTTCCGATGAGTCGGCAACCGATTTTGGATGGCCCCGGCAAATTGGCGAGCGGCTTTCGGCAGCTCCGGACGGGATCATTCTGGCCGGACATTCGCTGGGAGCATCAATGATATTGAAATATCTTTCCGAAAGTACTGTGGCTAAGCCCCTTACAGGAGTCTTTCTCGTGGCTACGCCCTTCTGGAGCGGTGACGAAGACTGGAAAGCCGGTCTGAAACTTCAGGAAAACTTTGCGGATAAGTTACCGGTTGGCGTTCCGGTTTTCTTTTACCACTGCCGCGACGATGAGGAAGTGCCTTTTTCGCACCTGGATCTGTACAGGCAACAAATGCCACAGGCAACTTTTCGCGAAACAAAAACAGGCGGGCATCTATTTGGTAACGATTTGACACCGGTAGCCGACGACATAAAATCGTTGTAACCGGCGACACCCGGCAAACCGCCCTGCCAACCTTGTTTTGTACACAAACAAACCCGGTTTGAACACAACTGCCCCTTACAAACTCCTCACCTTTGTGCTTCACTACAGAACAAACATGAAATTCTATTGGACTTCCTTCCCCTATCTGACTGTTCTTTTTCCTTTACTTATGCACCTGGCTAAACTGGTTCAGAAAAAGTATCAGTCCAGTCTTGGAAGATTTCCAGCGACTATCGAGTTGGGGAGGCACCGGTCCCGGAGTACGGGCAAATAATCCCAGTACGATATCCGTATCTCCATCCTGGTCAATATCTCCTTTTTCAAGCGTGAGCGATTTGACAGCCAGATTACTTGTATGCGTATAAGAGGTAAAGGCAATAGCCGAATCGTTTCCTGTGTTTTCCAGGTAAACAAATGACTCATCCACTAGATGGACATAATCGGGAAAGAAGGCAGTCAAAGCAATATCTATGTCTCCATCTTGGTCAAAATCATCGGCGACCACCCGAGTAGCGCCGTAGACAGGATAGTGGTAGGCCTCTTTGAAGTTTCCACCGCCCTGATTGAGGTGAATGCGAATGCCGTGAAAGGCTTTTAATACTGCCGAGTAATCGGCATTGTCGCCATGCGCAGTCACAATATCGAGCAATCCGTCATGATTAAAGTCAATCAGAACCATGTCAGTCGTACCATAATGTGGCGGAAAACGCAATACCTGTCGGGCTTTAAAACGCAGGTGGTCTTTCTGATAATGGATATAGACCGACTCATCGCCCTGCGAAAATAAGCTTACAATGTCTTTTCGTCCATCTCCATCCATGTCTTCCAGGTAACATTTGGCCGCCCCAGGGACATCAAGTAGTGTTTCTTCTTTATAAGGTTGGGTGCTATTGGCTTGCGCATACACAGATAGTGACCCGATTTTATTGCCGAAATTACAGACTACGATTTCACCATTCCCGTCATTATTCAAATCATCCATTTGCACACTGACTGGCCGATGAAGTGAGCTGAGTACCTCAGGATTGTCATCGTTTGTGAGCATTTGGTAGGAGCCTTTGCTGAGTTCGGTAGGAAATATTTCCCCAATCTGAGTGAGATAGGTCTGGTCCTGGTAAAAGGTAAAATCTACCACCGGGCTCTGACTTTTCCATTGACCGATTATCCCCTTGTGCCACTGCCAATTGAATACATTCTGATAAGCATCTGCTATCCATAAGGTTTGTGTGGAGGCATTGTACTTCAGACCGGTTATCATAGATGAAACACTCACTGTATCGCTAAGGACAACATCGGATCGAACAAACTGCTTTAAGGGGGCATTGCGGGTTAGCCGACCAAGATCAATATCGATTTGCTCGGGAGCATTGCGGATAATGTAGTCAGATAGTAACTTCCAATCTGCCTCACTTAACAACGGCTGACTGGGGAAGACATGATTTCGGGCAACTATTTTCTTTTCCTTGTCTGTAAGACCCTTTAGAGGATCATACAATGGATAGGCAATTCCCATTCGACTCGCCATAACGGGTAGCACTCCAAACTCCCAGATATGCTTAGGCAAAGAGGCCGGATCGGGAAGCAGATGACAGGCGCTACAGTGACCGACAAACAACTGATAACCGGGATCTTGTCTTCGGTGGGCGACTTGCTCGAAAGACTTGTGTGTAAACGATGAAATGCTTATAATCAGTATCGCAGATAGGCTGAGAACAAAAAGCAGTTGTATTGGTTTCATAGCAGGTTGATAGGTGAAGCTTTTAAAAAATGGCGTTGAGCCATGCCTCAGACCTATAACTCGTTAAAAAGGCGCTTTGTTCGTGTAGAAGTCAAAGGTAGCATTAGGGATGGCTCAGCGGGCATTTGAATTTACTACTGACCTTTGATCTCCCGAAAGGAACAAGTGTATTTGCCCGCCCCGTTTTGGCTACAAAAACCCTCAGTTAGGCTACAACTCACAATGGACCTATGGTGACCTTTGTTGTACTAAAATTAAACGATACAATCATGGTACAACAAAATGAAAATTCAGCAACCGTTGCAACACCCAAAGTTTGGTTCATCACCGGGGCTTCCCGCGGCTTTGGACGCGTGTGGACCGAGGCGGCCCTCAAGCGTGGCGACAAGGTAGCGGCTACGGCTCGCAAGTTATCCAGCATTGCCGATTTTAAGGAAAAATACGGCGAAAATGTATTGACCTTGGAACTCGACGTCACCAAGCCCGATCAGGTAAAAACCGCCGTAACACAGGCCCATGCCCACTTTGGCCGGCTCGACATTGTACTGAACAACGCGGGTTATTCGCTGGTGGGCACTATTGAAGAGGCCAGCGCTGATGAAGTCAAAGCCATGTACGAAACGAACGTCTTTGGTGCCCTTGCTGTTATTCAAGCGGCATTGCCGTTGTTGCGGAAGCAAGGTGGTGGCCACATACTGGGCACATCGAGCAACCTTGGGCATGTGACGTTGCCCGTCATTGGGTATTACTGTTCGTCCAAATGGGCATTTGAAGCCATTCACGAAAGCCTGGCCGCCGAGGTTAAGTCGTTTGCCATCAAGGTGACCATCATCGAACCGGGTGCGTATGCCACCGAATTTGGCAGCCAGGAATCGCTGAAATTTGCGGAAGAAATGGACGTTTACGCCGATTTCAAGGCCGACTTTTTCAAAACCTTGCAAACCCTGGAAAGAGGCGATCCGAATGCAACACCCGATGCGATTTTCAAGGTGGTAGATTCGGAAAATCCGCCGTTGCGGTTCTTTCTCGGCAGCCACAACCTGCCCTGGGTGCGCAAAGATTATGCGGAGCGGATGGCAACCTGGGAAGCCTGGGAAGAAGTTTCCAATTCGGCGCAAGGGTAGTCCAAGTAAAATATATCTGGACTCATATTGACAAGACCGGAGGTTTTTGCTTTTCAAAAGATACTATTTTTCACATCGCATCCTTATCATTCTGTTTCACACTCTTTTAACGAACGTTTTGTAACAGGCAAGGAAACGGATTAGAATAAATTACCTGACGCTAAATCAATCACACCAACCGATATTGGCAGAGATCATCGGTTGGTGTGTTATTCATTTTCAAAGATGAAAAAAGACGAATATAGTCCCCTTCAATTAAATTCGCTGTCCGACATCCACCGGGAGTTCGGTTTGTCCCAGCCCCTGCATCCGTTGATCAGTCTGATCAACGGCGCGACCAATCAGATCATTGCCAGCCGCTTGCCTCATTCGCATGTGTTGAACTTTTATAAGATCTCATACAAGCCCAGGCTCGGTGGAAGATTAAAGTACGGGCAGCATTACTATGATTTTGACGAAGGCGGATTGCTGTTTGCCGCACCGGGCCAGATCATCGGTCACCATGCCGACCAGGATCCGGGTGCCTGTTCGCTGTACACCCTGCTCATCCACCCTGATTTTCTGCTGGGCTATCCGCTAGCCAAGAAAATCAAGCAGTACGGGTTCTTTTCCTATTCGACCAATGAAACCCTGCACCTGTCGGACAAAGAAAAGGAAACGGTGATCTCGCTTTTCAAAATCATGGAAGAGGAACTCAACAGCCGGATTGACGACCTGAGCCAGGATGTGATGATAGCCCAGATTGAGCTGATGCTCAGCTACGCACAACGGTTTTACAAACGTCAGTTCATTACCCGAAAAGCCGTTAGCAACGACTTGTTGCAGCAAATGGAAGAACTGCTGGACGATTATTTCAACAACGAAAAATCATTGAATGAAGGCATCCCGACGGTGCACTACCTGTCGGATCACCTCAACGTTTCGGCCAGTTACCTAAGTGATATGTTACGCAACCTCACCGGACAAAATGCCCAGCAACACATCCATAACAAACTGATTGAAAAGGCGAAAGAAAAGCTGTCAACCACTCGTTTGTCGGTGAGTGAAGTGGCTTATACCTTGGGTTTTGAACATCCGCAATCGTTTAACAAGTTTTTCAAATCCAAAACCAATCTTTCGCCGTTGGAATTCAGACGGTCTTTCAATTAACGTAGGTTTTGACTTCTTCAACCATACTATTTTGTCTGAGGCTGAAAGGATATTGGCGGTAGTGTATTTTGGTCTGAATGAGTAACCGCTGAAAAAACAGTGGATGCATGCAACCTTGTGCCTTAAATCTGCATCTAATGAAATACAAACACAGGAAATGCATTTTTAACACGGTTCACACTTCACAATCTTTGTCACTATGAAAAAACTACTTCTTTTGCTGGCCGTTATGCTGCCTGCCCTTGCCTTTGCCCAAACCCAGATTGCAGCTCAGGAAATCATCAACAAAATCAACGAAGGCAAACCGGTTAGTTATGCAAATGCTACCATTACCGGCAAATTGGATTTCACTCAACTGAAAAACAAGGAGTTGCAAACCAATGGAATGAAAAAACTATTGAAAGAGGTGCAGAAGCATTACATCAGTGAAGTGAACGTAACTGTCAATTTCAAGAATTGCACTTTCACAGACGACGTGATCGGGTATTATTCCGATAACGAGCAGAACGAGCTGTACCAAGCCAATTTTATGGAAAACGCAACGTTTGAAAACTGCACGTTCGAGCAAGCCAGTGCCTTTAAATACACCCACTTTGAAAAAGGCTTTTCCTTTTCCGGAAGCACATTCAAACAGCTGGCGTTATTCAAATACACGCAGTTTGCCCAATATGCCAATTTCCGGAATGCTCAGTTTGCAAACGGTGCCGATTTCAAATACGTAAAATTTACCGAAGGCGTCAGCTTTGAAGGGGCTACATTTGAGCGGGAAGCCGATTTCAAATATGCGTCCTTTGAAGAGAAAAGCAGCCTGCGCAATACTAAGTTCAAAGGCTTTGCCAATATGAAATACGCCAAGTTTGATCGGGATACCGATATGGATGGCGTTGCGTTTAATGGCGGCGACGACTTTAAATACGCCAAGATGGGCGGCAATTCGTTCTCCCGGTCCAGAAGATAACAACCCAAAGCCTGGACAAAAGCAGAAGTAACTATACAGCGAGTCGCCCCGGAAAGCATAGGTATTTTCCAGGCCGACTCGCTTCTCTTTTCATCAGAGTTTTTCCCTTGTTCTGCGTAGTACAGACTAAGG
This sequence comes from uncultured Sphingobacteriales bacterium, assembly GCA_963520985.1. GTDB lineage: Bacteria > Bacteroidota > Bacteroidia > Cytophagales > 172606-1 > Xanthocytophaga. The sequence continues at coordinate 52,105 of CAUQTA010000004.1, read as the reverse complement.
GAATTTGTCTTTTCGGGCAAACAAACGAACCGGATTATCAGAAAATAGTAGGTTTAGAAAAGTCAAAACCCCGCCACGATTCAGAACCAACGGATAAACAAATCTGTGACGATGCCACTAGCGAAATTTTAGTACCTTGCTGGCACGAAACATGCCAACGCAAAATCCAAAGAGAGAATGAGCACGGAAACCGAAAAACCTGAATTCTGGGAAAAAAGCTTCATTGAAAAACAGGAAATGTGGGGCTTTGAACCGGCCCGGTCGGCGGTATGGGCCAAGGATTTCTTTGTCCGGAAAGCGGTAAAAAACATTCTCATTCCCGGCATCGGATATGGCCGGAATGCACGGATTTTCAGAGACAATGGCATTGCCGTCACCGGAATCGAAATCTCCCAAACGGCAATTGACATGGCCCGCAAACACTACGGATCTGTCGTGACCATTTACCATGGCTCGGTGACGGACATGCCATTTGACGCAAACCACTATGAAGGGATATTTTGCTATGCGTTGATTCATTTGCTCGACAGCCAGCAACGGCAGAAACTGATCCGTGACTGTTACAATCAATTGACCGACAATGGCTACATGGTTTTTACCGCCATTTCGAAAGAGGCACCTACCTACGGCACAGGAAAATACATCAGCCAAGACCGGTATGAGATCATAGACGGCGTGCAACTGTTTTTTTACGATAGAGAATCCATTCAGGCCGAGTTTGGCAACGCCGGTCTAGTTGAAATTACGGAGATCACGGAGAATTTCCCCTTCTTTTTAATCGTATGCCAAAAAGCGGCGACCCCAACAAATGAACTTTAAGCTCTTGCTGCCCTTCGATAACTTTAAACTGCTGACCCGGCTGTCTGCAACGGAAGTGCAACACCGCATGGAAAGCATTACCGAACCCAGAAAAACGTTTCGGGGCCTTTTTGTCACCCAGAAAACCAAGCCCTACCAGGGCAACGTAACTGGCAACCAGTTTGAAATCAGCCGAATCATCACGTACCGCAACTCGTTTCTACCACTCATCAGAGGGCGTATTTCTACCAACATGGGACAAACGGAAGTAGCGATCTGGATGCGACCTGTTCTATTCGCTCTCATTTTTATGGGTTTCTGGCTGGGCATTGTCGGAATCATCTGCCTGGCAATGGCGATTGAGGCGTTCAGGCAATGGGAACAGCTACTGGCTCATGGCGTTTCGCCGGTTTCTCTGATTCCCTTTGGCATGTTTGTGTTCGGATATTTGCTGCTGCTGCTGGCTTACAAAACCGAAAGCCGGAAGTCCAAAGCGTTTCTTATGCAACTCCTGGAAGCCGAAGAACAAATAGGTAGTTAGCTGGTAGTCATTAGCAATAAGCTTTTAGTATAAAAAACTCCTGATTTTCAATATTTTATTGATAACTTATCATTTAATGAATGCTAGAAAATAGTAGGTTTTCACATTCAAAAACCTACTAGTTGCACAACAGCAAGTCTTCTTCGTTAAACCTCTACAGCAAAACCAGAAACCGGATGCGTAAAGTAATTTTAGACTTAGCCGTAACACTTGATGGATTGATTGAAGGGCCCAACGGGGAAACAGACTGGTGCATCATGGATGAAGAGATGGGCTTTGACAGCTTCCTTAGCGGCATTGACACCTTGTTTTACGGACGAAAAAGCTATGATCTCTGGGGAAACTTCCAGCCTGATGACAACGCAACTCCGGTGGAAAAAAGCCTGTGGAAGGCTGTTCACAGCAAGCAAAAATTTGTCTTTTCCCATACGCCCCACCCCGACCACACCGCCACCTGGATCAGCACAGACCTGGCGACCCGTGTGCAGCAAATCAAAAACCAGCCGGGCAAAGACATCTGGCTGTATGGAGGAGCCAGCCTCATCACTACTTTTATTGCACTCGATCTGATTGACAGCTACAGGCTGAGTGTTCATCCTGTTATTCTGGGGCAAGGCAAGCCCTTGTTTGCAAATCTGCAGGACCGGGTTGTGTTAACACTCGACGAGGTGAAGGCGTTTCGGTCAGGCGTGACGCTTCTGAGTTATTCCCGTAAGCACTGATCCGACTTTCACTGAGACAGGAACACGACAACCAGCCTAACTGCACATGCGGCTAAGCTTAACACTGCGCATAAGCCTATTTCCAGAATACGCCCCCTCAATCCACTCTGTAAGTGCTCCCTTCCAGCATACTACTTATTCACCAAAGCAAAAGAGGATACACCCAAGGTTTGAAATTCTTAGTTTTTGGTTTGATAATCATTAACGTTCATTTTGATCAAAGAGGTACTTTTGCATTACAATTCGCTATTTATCAGCCATCTATGCCACAACAAACATTCTTTCCTGAGCAAGAACACAATAAAGCACAACAGTTCGACTTTACACTTTTTCTTAAGCCAGAATACCAGCAATGAAACCATCTTCTATGAGAAATCTTCTTTTATTGAGTTTTCTGGTCACTACAGCATGTACCAGTTTAGCCTCGTGTAATACCACTACGTTTGTACCGGATGCTCCGGGCACAGGCGCTACCACTGCTTACCAAGCGCCTAAGCCAACAAGCAAAATGAAAATCACAATCGGAACCCGTGTTTTTAAGGCAACCCTTGCCGACAATGCCACAGCAACTGCATTCAAAGCCTTGTTGCCGATGACCATTGCCATGACGGAGCTAAACGCAAACGAAAAGTATGCAGACCTGGCACACAGCCTGCCCGCCAGCGCCTCCCAACCGGCAACCATTCAGAACGGCGATCTGATGCTTTATGGGTCCCAAACGCTGGTGCTGTTCTATAAAACATTTTCGACTTCCTACAGTTATACAAAACTCGGGCAGATTGATGACGCAACAGGACTGGCCGAAGCCCTGGGTTCGGGAAATGCAACCGTCACCTACGAGCGGGAGGATTAGATCAACAGGTTGTGTTTATGCAACAGAAAGGCATAGCTAGGGACTATCTTTCTGTCAATCGGATAGAAATGAATCGGGCAGTTTTGTCTTTTTAAAAGATACTATTTTCTCTGCCTTTTTCAGCACCTGATCAAACAAGAAATTCGGTTTTGATTTGTTTTCTCTATGTCATCTACCCAAACACGTTCTTTATCGGAATTCAATACAGAGCTGAAACTGAAGGGATTCAACGTCTTTCAGATAGAGGCAGACGGCAATGCCACCCGCACCTACAGCCGGAAGGACTTTTACAAAATCTGTCTGACTACGGGCAAGAGCAAGATTCATTATGCAGATAGGAGCTTTGAAACCGAAGGCACGGTGTTGTTTTTCGGCAATCCGCACATTCCCTATTCCTGGGAAACCCTTTCGTCGGTTTATGTCGGCTATACCTGCCTTTTTTCGGAAGATTTCCTGAAACTCTCGGACCGGTCCGAGAGTTTGCAACAGTCTCCTCTGTTCAAGATTGGTGGCACGCCGATTTTGAATATCACCGAAGCACAACGGGAGTTTTTGAACACGCTATTCAAAAAGATGATTGAAGAGCAACAGACCGATTACACCTTCAAAGACGACCTGATGCGCAACTACATTCATTTGATCATTCATGAGGCGTTGAAACTACAGCCTTCCGAAAATTATGACCAGCACAAAAATGCCGCTTCGCGGGTTACGTCGGTTTTTCTGGAATTGCTGGAACGACAGTTTCCCGTTGAGAGTGTAGACCGCCCTCTGCAGCTAAAAACTGCGCACGACTATGCCACAAGCTTGTCAGTGCATGTAAACTATCTGAACCGCGCAGTGAAGGAAGTGACGGGAAAACCGACCACCACACACATTATCGAACGGATTATCAGTGAAGCCAAAGCGTTGCTGCAGCATACCGACTGGAGCATCACCGAGATAGCCTACGCGCTGGGGTTTGAATACCCCACGTATTTTAACAATTATTTCAAACGCATGACAGGTACAACGCCAACTTCGTTTCGCCACTGATTGGATGACAGACACACATGAGACTTTTACAGGTAGCCCAATTTCATTTACTGGCATCATTTTATTGTGTCCATATTTCCTTCCGGAAGCAACTAAACCAAAAGGAAAATGCCTTTTAACCCGCACGCTGCCACGTATGTCACGTAAGCTAAAGCTGAAAAGCAGGGGGTTTTGTCTTTCCAGAAGATACTATTTGAATCTTCTCCGGAAACGTTTTTTTTCTTCAAATAGCTTAAAATCATTGATCTCCTATTTTAACTAAACATCAAACGCATCCCATGGAAACAGTAAAACCAACCACAGAGGGCAACATTACCCTCAACACCAAAGAAGTAAAGGCATTCGGTACCGAAGCGGCTCAATCCTTGCTGCAACCCCTGAACATTCAGCGTAGAAAGCCGACCCCGCACGATGTGGAAATTGAAATCCTGTATTGTGGCGTGTGTCATTCCGACCTGCATACGGCCCGAAATGAATGGCATGGCACTATCTATCCTTGCGTTCCCGGTCATGAAATCGTTGGTAAAATAGTACGCGTCGGAGATCATGTCAGCAAATTCAAAGTAGGCGATGTGGCAGCAGTAGGTTGTCTGGTAGATAGCTGCCGAGAATGCCAGTATTGTCAAGAAGACCTGGAACAATATTGCGAAAAAGGGAATGTTCAAACCTACAATTCACCGGATAAATACCTGGGCACACAAACCTATGGCGGCTATTCGGAAAGCATTGTGGTGGATGAAGCCTTTGTTTTACGGGTACCCGAAAATCTTGATTTAGCCGCTACGGCCCCCTTGCTGTGTGCAGGCATCACTACCTATTCGCCATTGAAGCACTGGAACGTGGGGCCGGGCAAGAAAGTGGGTATTGTGGGCATTGGCGGCTTGGGACACATGGGCGTCAAATTGGCAAAAGCCATGGGTGCCGAGGTGATTGTGTTTACGACTTCAACCTCCAAAGTAGAAGATGCCAAACGCCTGGGTGCCGATCAGGTGGTGCTTTCCAAAGACGCCGAGCAGATGGGACGTTATGCGGGCAAACTTCATTTTTTGCTGGATTGCGTTTCGGCTGAGCACGACATCAACGCGTACCTGAACCTGCTGCGGGTAGACGGTTCCCTGGCCTTGGTAGGGGCTCCGGAACACCCGCTGCCGGTAGCGGCATTCAGCCTGATTCCATATCGCAGAAGCTTTTCCGGATCGATGATTGGTGGCATTGCAGAAACGCAGGAAATGCTTGACTTCTGTGGCAAACACAACATTGTCTCTGACATTGAAATGATTAACATTCAGCAGATCAACGAAGCCTACGAACGTTTGCTGAAGGGCGATGTCAAATATCGTTTTGTCATCGACATGGCATCCTTAAAAAAATAACATTGTTCAGAAACAAGGTACCAATCAAAGAAGGTGCCGGACAAACCTTCTTTGATTGGTAAACAACAAGATCAATCTTTACTGTTTCAGCAGATTCATCAAACAAAGGAGACTGCGATTAACACAGTTGCTTTTTCCTGACAACCAATTGAATCGGTTGCGCACAAATTTCAATTCACCGAAAAGGGACAAATGTGCAAACTGTCTATACGAATCACCCAAAAGCGGGTTTTTAACTTTCGGAACATCCTATTTTCCTGCCTTACTACCGGATAAAATAGATCAATTAACATCAAAAGCCATGCAAAGGAAAACCACTATTGCCCTTTTCGGTACAGTCGTTCTTTTACTGTTCTTCATCCTTCTTGGCTGCAACGGCGACAAGGCTCCTTCTTCAGAGTCAACATCAACGGGCTCAGACCGGCAACCGCTATTTCCCAGAGGTGAAAAAGGTCCGGCATCGAATTTTACCGGTAATGCCTACAATACACCCCTTCTGCCCAATGACTCCACCTACCATACACTGGTTGGCAATGTCTACTTCGAAAAGGGAGCCCGGTCAAACTGGCACGTGCATCCGGCCGGACAGATCCTGATTGTGATTGATGGCGAAGGGTATCACCAGCTGGAAGGAGGACCCAGGCAGTTGATGAAAAAGGGCGATGTAGTCAAATGCCCACCAAACGCAAAGCATTGGCACGGAGCTACCGAAAAGGGTAGCCTTACGCAAATGTACATATTGCCCAATACCCAGAAGGGAATTGTAACCTGGATGGAGCCCGTCACAGATGAACAATATACATCCATGAACAACTGACGGTAGAATAACTGCTGGCAAATTCAAAGTAGATTACTTAAACAGAACCACAAGCATGGAAATTACCAGAATAGGTTCCCAGCCTTCGGTCAAAGGCCCCGAAGACTGGTTTACCGGCGCAGTCCGCATCGATTATTTGTGCCAACCCAATGAGCACAGACGGACAGCGGCAGCAACGGTTACCTTTGAACCGGGTGCCCGGACGGCCTGGCATACGCATCCGCTGGGTCAGACACTGATCGTAACTGCAGGAATAGGTTTGGTGCAACGGGAAGGCGGCCCGATAGAAGAGATCCGTCCGGGTGATATTGTTTGGTTTGAACCCAATGAAAAACATTGGCACGGTGCATCTGCGACCATAGCCATGACGCATATTGCCATGCAAGATCAACTAAACGGCAAAACGGTTGACTGGATGGAAAAAGTAACCGACGAGCAGTATCGCCATGCGTAGCAGCAATTGGTTTGAAATTCTTACCCTTCGGTTTGATTTTCGTTACCTCCATGGCTATCCGTAAATTACCTTTACAAGGAGATGGTCCGGGATTTGGCATAGCCTGTCTTTTCGCAGAAATCCTCACGCAAACTCACGGCTTTTCCAACGAGATACTTCACTGTAAGTGCGCCAAGATCTCTACGAGATGACAAAAAACGAAACCGGCAAAATAGTATCTTTTGGAAAGCCAAAACCCGGCAATCAAAATGACAGACAATCCCAATTTATGATTCAGATCTTTCAATGAGCCATTTACCTGATCCTCAAGCTATTTTCCAGCGGATGAAAGCCGGAGAGCCACTGCGGAAAGATGATCCGGAGTACGCTGTTTTTGCCGAGACGGTTTCCCGCACCATCAAGCTGGTAACCGAAATGAACGCTTCGGCAGCAGACATTGATCAAGTTCGGAAGAGGCTCAGCGAGATTATCGGCACGGAGATAGATGCATCGACAACCATCTTTCCGCCTTTTTACACCAATTTTGGCCGGTTCATCCAGCTGGGCAAAAACGTGTTTATCAATCACGCCTGTTCGTTTCTCGATTTGTGCTCCATTACCATCGAAGACGACGTGCTGATTGGCCCGAAAGTCAACCTGATCACCGAGAATCACCCCTTGGATCCCAACGACCGGAAAACGGTGCTGCTCAAACCGATTTTGATCAAACGCAACGCCTGGATCGGGGCCGGAGTCACCATACTGCCGGGTGTCACCATCGGAGAAAACGCCGTGGTAGCTGCCGGAGCGGTAGTTTCCAAAAATGTTCCGGCCAACAGCATCGTGGCGGGTATTCCGGCCAAGGTTATCAAAACGCTATAGGATGATTTTTCTCCTTAGGAATGCCATTACGGGAACGATGTTTTTTATGCTGTATGGAAACTGAAAGTTCCGCCATAGGACCGTACCGACTATCCCGGTCTACAATGCAATTAATCAGCTAAATTCTGTCAAACTTCAACCTCTGCTTGTCTTGTATGGATAGTACTGAATCAACCGATACCTCGTCAGAAGAAAGGCAACCTGACGAAGGGAGGAGAAACTTTCTAAAGCAATCCTCCCTGCTGACGGCCCTTGTGGTAACCCCTTCGGCGTTGGTGAAAGCCGCGGATTTGCAGTTGGATGAAAAAGCCGCTGCCTATTTTGAACCCGTTCCGCTAACGATGCAGATCAACAGCAAACCCTATAACCTGTCTGTCGAGCCGCGGGCAACGCTATTGGATCTGCTACGGGAACAACTGGGCCTGACCGGCACCAAGAAAGGCTGTGATCACGGGCAGTGCGGGGCATGCACGGTGCACGTGGACGGCCAACGGGTGCTTTCATGTTTGTCGCTGGCGGTGATGCAGGAAGGAAAAACCGTAACGACCATCGAAGGCCTCGCCGAGGGTGACAAGCTGCACCCGATGCAGGAAGCGTTTATCAGGCACGACGGATTTCAGTGCGGCTATTGCACACCCGGACAAATCATGTCGGCCGTTGCCTGCATACGGGAGGGACATGCCGACTCGGACGATCAGATTCGTGAGTACATGAGTGGTAACATCTGCCGCTGCGGGGCGTATGTGGGCATTGTCAAAGCCATTGCTGAAGTGAAGAAAGGAGGGCAAAAGATATGATCAATTTCGAATACCTGCGTGTAACCACTCCTCAGGCAGCCGTAGAAGCGTTAAGCAAGAAAAGCAGTGCACAGTGGATAGCGGGAGGAACCAACCTGGTGGATCTGATGAAAAAAGGGGTGGCAACGCCCGATAGTCTCATTGACATAAGTCGCCTGCCACTAAAGGAAATCAAAAAAGAAGGCAGTGTGCTACGCATCGGAGCCTTGGCTCTCAACAGCGCAGTGGCCGAAAATGAACTGGTACTGGCTCATCAGCCCTTGCTTTCGCAGGCGCTGAATGCGGGGGCTTCCCAGCAAATCCGCAACATGGCTACCGTGGGCGGCAATATGATGCAACGCACCCGGTGTCCCTATTTTTACAATACGGATATGCCCTGCAACAAACGCCAGCCCGGGACGGGTTGTGGCGCACTGAAAGGTTTTAACCGGATGCATGCCATTTTCGGTGCCTCCGAAAGTTGCATTGCCGTACATCCCTCCGACATGTGCGTTGCCTTGGTGGCATTGGAGGCAACGGTACTGGTAACCGGTCCCAAGGGAGAACGCCGCATTCCTTTTCAGAACTTTCACCGCTTGCCGGGCGACCTGCCCCAACGAGACAACACGTTGGAAAAAGGTGAATTGATCCTGGCCGTTGAAATCCCGGATAATGCCTACAGCAAGCACATTCATTACCTGAAACTGCGTGACCGCAGCTCGTATGCGTTTGCCTTGGTTTCGGTTGCGGCGGCTGTTGACATGCAGGGAGATACGATGAAAGACATTCGCCTGGCAATGGGTGGCGTAGCCCACAAGCCCTGGCGACTGACGGAAGCTGAAAACTTTTTGAAGGGGAAAAAAGCTTCCGAGTCAATATACCAGCAAGCGGCGCAGCTAGCCATGCAGGGAGCCAAAGGGTATGGACATAACAACTTCAAAGTAAAGCTGGCACCCAACACCCTGGTAGAAGCATTGAAAACAGCCATCGGCAAAGCCTAACCAACAGATCGTTATGGAAAAAGACGTTTTTCTGGATAAAAATGCCCCGGACCCGATTGACAGGGTCGATGGAAGAGCGAAAGTAACGGGTACAGCGACGTATACGGCTGAGTATAAAACGCAAAACATCGCATACGGATTTCTGGTGGGCAGTACCATTGCCAAAGGCCGAATCCAAAGCATTGACACGAAAAACGCAGAGAAAGCCCCGGGTGTGCTGGCGGTGATCACTCACCTGAACGCCACTAAACTGCCCGGTTACCAAACGGGGAAAGATCCTTCCAAACCTCCCACTGCCGGACAACCCCTGCGCATCTTTTACAACAACGAGATATTTTACTACGACCAGCCCATTGCCCTGGTGATTGCCGATACCTACGAACGGGTATTGCACGCCGCAAAGCTGGTAAAAGCCCGGTACGAAAAAAGCACCCACCAGACAGATCTGGAAACCAACCGGGACAAGGCGAAAATGCCAAGCGGACCGCGGGCCGAAGATTATACCCGAGGCCAGGCTGATGCGTATAAAAATGCAACCGTCAAAATAGAGCAGGAGTATTACCATCCCGTGGAAGTGCACAATCCCATGGAACTGGCCAGCATCATCGCGCACTGGGAAGGGAAAGACAGCGTAATGGTGTACACCAAAACGCAAGGCGTAGAATCCACCCGTAAATCCATCAGTGACGCTTTCGGACTGCCTCCCGAAAACATTACCGTCAATGCCGAGTACATCGGCGGCGCTTTCGGGATGGGTCTTCGCACCTGGCCTTACGAGATTGCAGCCATCATGGGTGCTCAAAAGATACAGCGACCCCTCAAGCTGGTTTTGCACCGCGAGCAGATGTTTACCAACGTGGGGTACCGGCCCGAAACGATTCAGAAGATAGGTCTGGGAGCCACCACAGACGGAAAGTTGGTCGGATTGACCCACGAAGCTACGGCCAACACGTCTTCCTATGAAGAGTTTACAGAAGCGACCGTCAACATCTCCCGGTTTTTGTATGCCTGTCCCAATGTAACCACTCGCTACCGAATTGTACCACTCAATGTGTGCACGCCCATCTGGATGCGGGGACCGGGAGAGGCCACCGGATCTTTTGCGCTGGAATCGGCCATGGACGAACTGGCCTACGAACTGAAGCTCGATCCGATTGAGTTTCGGTTGCGCAATCACGCCGATACCGATCCCGAACGCAACTTGCCTTGGTCAAGCAAGTACGTGAAAGAATGCTACCAGATGGGGGCCGAACGGATTGGCTGGCAAAACCGGAAACTGGAACCAAAGGCACTAACCGACGGCGACTGGCTGATCGGCTACGGCATGGGCACCGGCTCGTTTGGCGCCATGCGTTGGGTAGCCACGGTCAAAGCAGTCTTGCAAGCGGACGGGAAGTTGGTGTTGCAATGCTCGGTCAACGACATGGGGCCGGGCACCGCTACCATGATGACTGCCGTAGCCGCTGAGGCGATGGGCATGGCACCCTCAAACATCAGAATACACATGGGAAGCACCAAATTGCCTCCGGGACCAACACAAGGAGGCTCCAATGTTACCTCCACTGTGGGCTCGGCGGTACACGATGTCTGTGCCGCATTGAAAGAGCAGATCGCCACGCTGGTGAGTAATGAAGGATCGCCATTTGTGACCGCCAATGGACAGAAAGTGAAAGTGGAGGACCTGAACTTTTCAGATAATGGTGTATCCCTGCAAAAAGATACCCAGATAAAAACAAGCTTCAGTGCCCTTCTGAAACAAAACAATTTGCCTGCCATCGAACTGACCAAAGAATCCAAAGGAGAGCAGAAACCCTACTCGATGTATTCTTTCTCGGTGCATTTCGTAAAACTTCGGGTGCACCCCGTCACCGGCCGGATCAAAATCGATCATGTGGTATCCTGCGCCGATGCAGGAACAATTGTGAGCCCTAAAACGGCAGCCAGCCAGATGATGGGCGGAGCCGTAGGCGGCATTGGCATGGCCCTGATGGAGGATCTGGTGATTGATCACCGCTTTGGCCGGGCCATTAATAACAACCTGGCCGATTACCACGTGCCCGTCAATGCCGACATTCCCAATGTAGATGTGTTGTTTGTCAATAAAAAAGACCCTTATACTAACCCGATGGGGTCAAAAGGCCTGGGGGAAATCGCGTTGGTTGGAATGGCTCCGGCTATTGCCAATGCCGTGTTCAATGCCACTGGGAAGCGGGTTCGGCGGTTGCCGATTACCCCTGACAAACTCATATAAGGTTACACACTTGAATGTAAGCAGGTGTTTATATATGACTGAACTTTGTCCTCGGCTTTCTGGAAAATGCCGGTTTTTGCTTTTGAAATCCTACTATTTTGACAGGATTGTTCAGCGGTGCAAGCGGGTAACTAAGCATGAGTATCAAGGCAATGAGTAACCCAAATTGCGTGCACTTTAAAGGTTATCTTCAGAGATCTAGTGATCCGAGCTTTGTTGTGTTTCACCAATTACACACCAACGGTTGATTTATTTGTCAGTACCCAAAGCTTCAGAATCAATCTATGAAAGTGGACTTTTGAAGTGTGCTTCAGTGGGCATATCGCTTTTTGCTTTCCTTTTCCATCAGAATCCATCCTGCAATTACTATCCCTACCGACACGCCCAGGAAAAGATAATTTCCTACGGCGTGATTTGTGGAATTCTCAATCACATTATGCAGCTTCAATAGCTGATGGTCAATGATTCCTTCTACCAGATTAAATATTCCCCAACCAAACAACAAACCGGCAACCAGTAGCTTGCCGGACCGGTCTGCATCCTGTCGCTGCATTACTTTCCAGAGCAGAACAACGCCAATCAGTGCCACAATCAAACAGAAGGCATGAAAGATGCCGTCCCAGAACATGTTGACGCTTTTGCCGATGTAATTGGTAGCGGGAATTTTATTGGACAACATTTCGTGTACCTGCAGTATCTGGTGCAACACAATGCCATCGGCAAAGCCGCCAAAGCCAATGCCCAGCACTGTAGCGGCCGTCGTTAACGGAACCGGCGACAGCACCTGAACCTGCTGCGGACGAGCCGTAACCCAGGTTCGGTGTCTTTTAGAACTAGTATCAACCATAATACCTACAATGACCGCAAGCACAATGAAGGCAGAAAGCATGAGTAACAAGTTGGGATAAAACTGGCTATCATAGATGGCCTCCCTTATCTGCCTGTTACACAAAGGACAAGCCATGCCTGACATATTGCTACCTAACAGGAGCCCGACTAAGGTAAATGCTCTTTTCATAGCTGTACAAATTGCAGGATAAATACGGTATTATGTGCAAATAGCATACCCTCAATAGAGCTGTAAATACATTGGGTTGATGCAATTTCAACTTGTCTGCACAGCTTTCACTCAATATCTTTACCCTAGGTACTCATTGCGGAACAGCGGCCTGCAAATAGGGACGAAAACGAAAATGCCGATGCAGAACGGAAGTAAAAGCGAAGAAAGGTGGATCAAACATTCTTTTTGATGGTATGTTATAAATAAGAATGTTTAGGAATCGAAATGGCTTTCCATACAAATCTTGACGCAAAACGGCTGCTTTTCCAGGTATAAAAAAACGCTGCAAATGCGTAAAGATACCAAAGGGATGAGAGCGAGAAGCAGAGAAAAAATAGTATCTTCTTTAAGACAAAAACCTGCCCACTTGATAAGCTGAAACCGTCTGCAATCCGTAAGGAGGTTTTACTTCTTTCAATCCTACTATTTTTTCGCATCCGGCTACAAGTGGTGCATTTACAGCCTATCTGATGTTACTCGTTTCAAAGACCTTATATCCTGAATGATAAACCTTAACTAAACGATGCCTTTCCATTCGCAACGTGTGTTTAGCAATGCCAGCTATTATGCAAGCTGGCTAATTTCAGTGTTCCTTTTTGTCCAAAGTGCCAACGCCCAACCGTCTTTGTCACAGGCACGGCCACGCATTGTTATCACGGCCGATCCCGAACTGGACGACAACAACTCGCTTATTCGGCTGCTCTACAGCAGCGACCTGAACATCGAAGGACTGGTGTATGCCAGCAGCAAGTTTCACTGGGAAGGCGATGTCAAGGTTACACGTTCCGGCCAGGAAATAGACCCGTTTTGGATTGAACGTATCAGCGGGTCATCATTACGGTACGGAATAAATAGGAAATCACGGCAGTTGAAACGTGTGAAACCTGTCGCATTTCCACCTGCTTTTGTCGCTTCCTGACGCTGTATGTTTGCTAATTCTTGCAGAACTTTGCACAACCACTTAAAACACACAATCCTATGAGAAAAGTAATCCTGTATTTTCACATGTCTTTAGACAATGTAGTCTCTGACCCTGATCAGTGGATGCTGATGAATGATGACATTCTGAAAGCGGCGACCGACTATTACGAACAGTTGGGGACTATCCTGTTTGGCAGCCAAACCTACCCCTTTCTATCGGACTACTGGCAACAAGCGGAGCAAAATTCAGACTCGGCAACCGAACGGGAATTTGCCCGAAAAATCAATCAGATACAGAAATTCGTACTTTCCCGCTCATCAGTGGAGTTGACCTGGAAAAACTCAGAACTGTTGGACTTCAAAGACATTGCCTCGCTTTCCGCGCAGATTCGCACGCTCAAAGAACAACCCGGCAAGGATATTTCGGTTGAAAGTGGCATTGGCATCTGGAAACTATTCCTGAAAAATTCCCTGTTTGACGAACTCCGTATCGTTGTCCATCCGGTCATAGCTGGCAAAGGCGAAAGAGTATTTTCCGACATGCAGCAAATTTACACCTTGGAATTGAAACGAACCCGGACGTTTGACAACGGTGTAGTTGAAATGCATTATCAAAAGAAATGATTTTGGGTACATACAGGAAAATAGTATCCTGAAAAAATCAAAAACCTCCCGCTCCTTTTACTTTACCATTCCTATCGGTCAGAAGGACTTTGCTGTTTTATTCCCAAACAACACTATATTTACCTAAAACAGAACAAACCCATGAAAATCATTCTGACAGGTGCTACCGGTATGGTAGGCGAAGGCGTATTACTCGAATGCCTCAGCAATCCGCAAGTAACCCACGTACTGAGTGTAAGCCGAAAACCCTGCGGCCATACTCATCCAAAACTGACCGAATACATTGTGCCCGAATTTCTGGACCTGAGACCTGACGACACGCATTTCCGGGGCTACGACGCCTGTTTTTTCTGTGCGGGCATCAGCAGCATCGGCAAATCCGAAGCCGAGTATACGCGCATTACCTTCGATACCACCATTCAGTTTGCCAAGGTAGTGCTGGCACAAAGCCCTGATTCGGTGTTTACGTACGTGAGCGGCGTCGGCACCGACAGCACCGAAAAAGGCCGCAGCATGTGGGCACGCGTCAAAGGCAAGACCGAAAACACACTGATGGCGATGGGCTTTAAGAAAACCTATCCGTTTCGTCCCGGATTCATGAAAGCCACGCCGGGTCAAAAACATTTGCTGAAGGCGTACACTTATTTTGCCTGGTTGTACCCGGTGCTGAAGGTAGTTTACCCCAGCGGGGCCTGCCCCCTTGCCCAGGTAGCCCAAGCCATGCTTTACCTGGTGCGTCATGACTATTCCCATTCCATTATCGATGTAAAAGACATCAAAACGCTGGCCCAAAAACCAGTCTGATACTCAGGTAATTTATAGGCAGGTTTTGTCTTTTGCAGAGCTACTATTTTTTATCTGCGATTATTAGCGATATCTGCGGGAAATATCGGCATGCAGGTGTCGCCAATAATCGCAGGTGGGTTTCGCCTTTGAAAAAGATACTATTTTGTCTGCCTTCTTGTCTAAAAAAGGGACGTATTGAACTTTTTCCGAAAAAACGGGGCTTTATTTTTATTTACACACGTTGACAAACCCCACAAAATGGAAATAGGAATTGACAGCTTTGCTTCAGCCATGTACGGAAGCAACTCACTCAATAGTCTGGATGCCATGGAGCAACTGCTCGATCGGATTGCCTTTGCCGACCAAGCCGGACTGGACGTATTTGGCATTGGCGAACACCACAAGAAAGAATTTCTCGATTCGGCAACCGCCGTAATCCTGGCCGCGGCGGCGGCTCGCACCAAACGAATTCGCCTGACCAGCGCCGTTACCGTATTGAGTGCCGCCGATCCGGTTCGGGTGTATCAGGAGTTTGCCACACTGGATCTGGTTTCCAAAGGCCGGGCCGAGTTGGTAGTTGGGCGTGGCTCGTCGATAGAGGCGTATCCGCTGTTCGGTTTTGACCTGAACGATTATGATGCGTTATTCAAAGAAAAACTGGATTTGCTGCTCAAAATCCGCGACAATGAGTTTGTGAGCTGGTCGGGCAAATTTCGTCCGGCCATCCCGAATCTGCCGGTTTATCCCAGGGCCATTCAGCCCAAGTTGCCTATCTGGCTGGGTGTGGGCGGCACGCCAGCTTCGTTTATTCGGGCCGGGGCACTGGGTTTACCGTTAATGGTGGCAGTGATTGGGGGCGAAACGCACCGGTTCCGGCCGCTTGTCGACTTGTATCGGGAGGCAGGCCGCAAAGCCGGGTTTACCCCCGAAAAGCTGACCGTTGGGTTGCATTCGCCGGGTTACGTGGCCGCGACTTCGGAACAGGCTGTGGCCGATTATTATCCGGGGTACGCCGAACTATGGACCAAGCTGGGCCGGGAACGCGGCTGGCCTCCGGTAACCAAACACCAGTTTGATGCGCTGATAGCCCCTAAGGGTGTGCTTGTGGTTGGCAGTCCTCAGCAGGTTGCGGAAAAACTGGTGCGCCACAGCGAAGCCTTGGGAGGTGTGGACCGCTTTACGTTCCAGATGGATAACGCCGGGCTTACTCATTCTCAGTTGCTCTCTTCCATCGAATTGATTGGCAGAGAAGTGATTCCGCTGGTAAACGGGACAAGTAAGGGATAAAAGCCAAACAGTTCGATGTCTTTGCCGGAGGTTTTGCTTTTTCAACCCTACTATTTTCGCATAGCATCAAAGATCATTGTAAGAACCGCATCTACGTCTTTCGTTTAGCCTGGAATTATTATTGCCCCTATGCCTATTCCTTATCTGATTGTAACCGCTGTTCTCTGTGCAGGCATGTATCTGAGTGTCAGAACAAATAAGCTTACATTATCAGCGGCTTTGGTGGGAGGAATTATTGGCTTTTTGGTGTTCCTGGGTAGTGGTTTCTATGGTCTTTCTATGCTGGCTACTTTTTTTGTACTGGGCACACTGGCAACTTCTCACAAGCTGGCCTACAAGGTAAATCAAGGCTTGGCAGAACAAAACAAAGGCAAGCGAAAGGCATCGCAAGTGCTAGCCAATGGCGGTGTAGCCGCCCTGGTAGGCTTGCTGGCCTGGACTTTTGAGAAACAAGCCGATCTGTTTCAGCTGATGCTAGCAGCCAGTCTGGCATCAGCCACATCAGATACGCTTTCCAGCGAACTTGGAAATGTCTATGGACGCAGGTTTTACAACGTACTCACCTTCCAGCCCGACCAAAAGGGCTTGGACGGAGTTATCAGCCTGGAAGGTACGCTATGCGGAATGTTGGGGGCCTGCGTGATTGCCTTGCTGTATGCACTAGGTTTTGGCTGGAATCTGAACCTGCTCTGGATTGTTATTGGAGCCACCCTAGGCAATCTATCTGATTCGGTTTTAGGCGCCACTCTCGAACGAAAACATTATTTATCAAACGATGCGGTCAATTTTCTCAATACGCTCACAGGAGCGTTAGTAATGCTGCCATTCTACTAGGCATGAATTGCATGGATCGCAGTGTGGGCAGGTTTTGGCTTTTGGGAAGATACTATTTTGTCGCCAGCTACTCATTGCTTCTTACTGGGCATGGCTTTGGCATTCTGCAAGTCTTTTTCTACTGCTTCCCGCAAGTCGGCCCAATGAAACGTTTTGTAAAAGTTTTCTGCACTTTCTTTTCCTCCTCCCTGCTGGCTCAAGTGCACCAGCGGCATGGATTTGTACAAGGGTTGTGTAATCCGGATGATGGCATCCCAGTGATCCAGCGATTTTTGCAAATGGGCAATGGCTTCTTGTTTGTCCTGCTCTTTTGACTGTGTGCGGTATCTTTGCAATGCGACTCCCGCTCTGATCTTCTCAGCAAAATGCAAGCCCAGATAGGCCCATACGCGTATATCTGCCACTTCATACCCAAATGCCAGGTGGTTGGAGCTGGAGCGAAGTTTACCCAACAGACTCAGTGCTTTTTCGCAATCGGTTTCTAACTGTGTAGCAAGCTGCAAAGGGGTTGTCCGTTCGCTGGCAATGGGAGTTCCTGCGGTTTTTGCCTGTACAAATGCTTCAATGGAAAGATAGCTGGTATCTAAGGGCGGCTGTTTGATCAGGCGATCTACTGAGATGTATTCCACGCTTTTGGTGACTGGGTTCAGAGCCATCATCCCTTCGGTGTACAACGTAAAATCCCAGCCACAATCGAAATCGGAGGCAATGCGCAACGCGGATGTTCCGGCCAAAGAGGAAGCGGTGAGCAATGAGGCTCCTTGTGTGCCATAGCGACGCGTAAACTCATTGGCAAACAACTCATCTTTCTCCGATGAATTGTACAACAGCCTGCCCCACAGTTTGTAGAACAGCCACTGCCGCTCAAAAGCATATGAATGGGGCAACTGCACAGAGTCTTTGGTAAAGTAATCTTTGGCCGGAATGTAGGTTTCGGAGCCGATGATGAAACCACCGCTCCAGGCGTGACTGTTTTTCCGAATCAGTTCGCGTACAAACTCCGGTACGCCCCAACGCAGGCAGAAGAAATCTTCGTTACGCGCCGTCCATACGATTTTGTACCGGTCTGGCAAAGGTTGAAAATACGTATCATACAATTTGCCTCCGTGTACTTTGATGAGTTTAGGCGTCGAATGCGCATGCGACCAGTTGAATTTGAGATCGGCCCAGATGGGTTCTTCCAGAAACCCCATGTCCGCTTCTTCTTCCATGGAACGGCGGGTAAGCTTTTCGGTTTCAACGCTTGTCACTCCTAGCGAACCGGTGGTGCTTGAAAACGGAATGCGGTGAATGAGCTTTGTTTTGCGATTGGCCTGCCGCATGCCTTCCACTATGGTGGCACGCATCCAGGCCTCCCGTTCCTGTGGCGTCATTCCGGCCATACCCTCTCCTAGCGTCAGCCCCATGCCTGTCAGTTCCGGGTATTCATTGAGCATCTGGGTCACGCATTCACGCGTATACCGTTTGATGATCTGAGACGTATCGCCCTTAACAAAATACTCATGTGTGAGATTGTCCATTGCGACCTGATGGGCTTTGGCAAATTCGGGCGTAACAAAAATATTGAACGGAACCATGTAAGTGTCAATGGCCCGTTCGTGGGCCATACGCAACAAGGTATGAAACAAGGTTTGCCATTGCTGCATTTCGGCGTCATTCCACGGGCTCGCCTCGGGAAAGTTCTTGGGCTTGATGAGAAACGTGTACGGATGCAGGTTCCATAAGGTAAGGGTATTGAAACGGTTCTTTACCATCATATCCAGAAAGGCTTGCCAGTACAAGGTATCCCGGCAAGTCTGATCGTGCAGCGACAGTGCATAACTATGGCGATACGTGTCCCACGGCAAATCGTACTTAATGGCCCGAAAAGGCAGGAATGCCTTCTCCGTTTTAGGGCGGCATTTGCTCAAGGCAATGCCATTACCTGCATCCTCGGCCAGTGAGCCAGCGGCGTAAATCAGTGCTCTTTCACTACCACCTTTCAGGGTAACGGTATTTCCTTCTCGAATGATGCGAAAACTCTCCGGTTCATCAAGGGAATCGCTTTGTAGCTGTATGGTAAACAAATGTGCGGATTTGTCGCCTTTCAGGGCTTCTTTGAGCTGACTGACGGCATATTGCTCCCGAGCGGATGCCTTGTTGTAGCGAAAAACCTGCGCAAAGCCGTCAACAGACAGAAACGCCAGTACCATTTGCAGGAGAATTTTTATCCGGATCAACGACATAATTTTCATCAACGGTATAATTGTCAAACACGCTGCCAGCTAATATTAAATGTAAAGCAGACACATAAACTCAAGGAGTACAAACATAGCATTTTTATGCAAAAAGGGGGACTTTGTGGAAAGAAATTGCGATTCAATAAATAGTTTCCCAACACTGACAACGATGCCATTCCATCAAATGTTACGAACAGCGTCTATCCCAATAAACTTCCTTTCCCGTGCCGGTATGTGGAGCATTGCCAGGTCGTACTTCCTTGCAATGCAGTGATAAATCGATCTCAAATGTTATGCTACTCCGGCAAGAGGTACACTTATTGCATTGTCATTCCTGGCAGGCGAACTGCCAGAATGCAGGCCAGAAACCGTTAAATGCTTAGCTGGCCGTTTTTCGGAAACCATTCTGGTTCTGCCAGTCTACAGTCGTCTGGCTGTATTTTTTACTTAAACCAACTTAGTTAACACCCTATGAACACTGCCATTCAGTTAGTACTCGGATTGCCCTTCCGCCTAAAACTCACCAGTAATTTCAATTATCTGCCCCGCATTGGCGAAGTGATTATGCTGGGTACCGAAGGATTTGAAGTGGTATCGGATAAACATCCCTTGCAAATCCAGGACATACACGACCGGATTGTGCTGGCCATTCAGAACGATGCCAAACTGGTGCTTGTCATCAAGCACATCTATCATGAGTTTGACCAGCAAACCCACGATGTCTTCATCACCATTGACAAGTCGGACACGGTAGGCAAAGGCTATGGCGTTTTCCAGGAAATTGCCGAAAGCCTGAATCTGATTGAAGTAGAAAACTAAGCCCTGGAACCAGCCTTGTTGCAAGTGCCAGGTTTGAAAATACAAAGGTTCGGGTTTTTGCCCGGGCCTTTTTTCATGTCTCTTCATTTCCGGAACACGGCCCGGCAAAATAGTATCCTTGAAAAAGGAAAAACCCCGACCTGTTGTGGCAAGCCAAGAAATGGGCAGACAGTGCTAAATTCCCGGACTGCACAAAATGCCGCTTCATTGCCCGATTTTATCGGTTCATCGGCTTTCCTTTTCTTCATCAGGCCAGAAAATGTATTTTGACGAGATTGTACAGCTATAATCAGTAGCTTGCAGGCAGGTACCGGCTGAGTGACCTGCCGATCCGGATTCAGATACTTTTATGTTGAAAGCAAAGCTTTATACCCAACGCGACGATGTGATAGCAGTGGCTATTTTACCACTTTATTATCTTTTCTTCAATTACATGCTTTTTGGGGGCAGTTACTTTACGCGTTGGGAGGTATTTGGCTATGCTACACTCAGCATCATGCTCATCTGGACGCCCATTTACTTTTTGCACGCCTTGCCTGCCATGTACCTGCGGAAACGCTTTCCCAAAACCGAACAAAGCTGGGTGCGTATGTCCATTGCCATCGCGATTCACATGACCATGAGTGGCCTTACCATTTGCGGCTTTTTTTACGGTTATCAGAACGTCCGTTTTCCGGGCTTTGTCTTTAACGAAAGCAATCTGTATGTGTGCCTGGCCGTAACCTGGTTCATGAACATCCTGCTAAACATTTTGCATGAGTACGTATACACTATGGAGCGGTGGAAACTGGCCACCAACGAAGCCAAAGAATTGAAAATAGCCAACATTCAGATTCAGCTGGAAAGCCTGAAACAGCAGGTCAATCCGCATTTCCTGTTCAACAGCTTGAATTCCCTGACGGCCCTGATTGAAGAAGACCCGCGAAAAGCCGAACTATTTGCCGAAGAACTCAGCACCGTGTACCGGTATGTATTGCGGGCCAACGAACAGACGCTTATTGAGCTGGATACTGAACTCACATTCCTGGAATCGTATTTTCACCTGCTCAAAACCCGGCATGGGCAAGGCTTGAATCTGGAGATTGCAGTAGACAAGCGGTTGCAAAAATACCAGCTGCCACCCCTGACGCTGCAATTGCTGGTCGAGAATGCCGTCAAACACAACATGGTGCTGCAAGAACAACCCCTGCACATTTGCATTCACACCACCGCCAATAACCAACTGGTGGTGCGCAACAACCTGCAACGGAAATCGGTCCCAATACTCAGTCACGGCATTGGCCTAAGCAACATTCTGACAAAGTATCAGATGCTGGGCTATGATGCGCCTACCGTGCAGGAATCGGAAAAGGATTTTGTGGTAACGCTGCCGCTCATTGCCAGTCAGTAAGTGGCAGCGGTTCCCATCGGCAGGAGTTTTCTCAGACAGCCTGTCGGAAAAGTCAGCAAAGTGGGGTTTCCGAATGCTTTCTTACCTTAAGTCAAGAAGTTTGAGACTAAGCCGATGTAGTTTTGTGCATTCACAAAAAACAGTTTGCTATGAAACAGTCTCTTTCTCTGAAAGCATTTTTGGTAGTTGCCGGAATCATCGGTTGTTATGTCGGTTTTGGCTTGTTGTTCTATCCCGTTTCGTTCGAAGCGTCGGCGGGCCTTGTGTTAGACGACAACGTCAGTTTGCTCAGTGAGCTGCGGGGAATCGGCGGCACGTTGCTGCTGGCGGGCATTCTCATCTTTTCGGGGGCGTTTGTCCCTTGGCTCACTTCGCATTCCCTTTTCCTGACTGTACTGATTTACCTTGCCTACGGCTTGTCCAGGGTGTATGGCATGCTGACGGATGGCATGCCTAGTCAGGCTTTTATCGGAGTCACGGTAGCCGAACTGGCCATTGGTTTGCTTGCCATTGCAGCATATTACCGGTTCAAAAAAAGGCAACCCGGACTTGCTTCTTAAACTTTATTTAAAAGAATCCGTTTGCGGATTCGGCTCAGCGACTCAGGCGTAACGCCCAGATAACTGGCAATGTGGACAAGGGGAACGCGGTTCAGGATGGCCGGATTGTTTTTGAGTACCATCAGGTACCGTTCTTCGGGACTGAAATGGTTCAGCAGCGCAATGTAATTCTCCGCTTTCTTAAAGTCTTCGGCCATGATGGTGTGCGTGAGGTATTCGAGAAAAGGATTTTTGGCATGCATGGCGATTTCTTTTTCCCGAGTGCCACTGAGCACGACTGTGTTTTCAAGGCATTGAACGGTGTATTCAGCAGGTTGGGCGTTCAGGTAACTGGCGTAGGCAATGACAGGTTGGCCTTCCAGAAAAAAAACAGATGTTTTTTCGACTCCGTCAATCACCTGAAACTGCCTGAGACAACCTTTGACAACCAGATAGCACTTTTTGCTTAAGGAGCCTTGCCGTATCAGCGAATCGCTCTTTTTGAACGTTTCCACTTCGGTGTTTTCGATGATCAGGTCAATGTCTTCCGTCTTGAATTTACCAAGCTTAAGCAGAAATTGTCTGGCTATATCTGTCATTGAGGGGAGCGGCGAAGGTTTTCGCCTCAATATAGCTAAAGTTGCTTAGTATGGCATGATTCACCTTTGTTCTGCTGCTTTATGGAATGGCAATTGGACGGAGCCAAAGTCCCGAAAGTAATCTGGCTTTAGTGCAGGCCTTTGGTATCCGGCCAGATGCACAACGTCATATGCCAGTTTTGAATCAGATTAATTCATCGAATCCGTTGAATCAGCGATCCAAAATAGTATCCCTGGAAAAGCAAAAACCTCACCACTGGAAAATCCCGGACCGGTACGGATGAAACGCGTCTAACCTATAGGAAACAAATCAGTTGGAGTGAAACGATTGCCGGAATTCGAGCGGCGAAAGACTCGTTTTGGACTTGAAAAGTTTGCTGAACGATTGAGAATGTTCAAAGCCCAGTTCGTAGGCAATTTCACTGACGGTCAGGTTGGTGGTAGACAGCTTTTCTTTGGCTTTCTCAATCAGTTTTTCGTGGATGTGCTGCTGGGTGGTTTGTCCGGTAAGCACGCGCAGCAATCCGCTCAGGTAATTGGGCGAAACGTTGAGCTGCTCCGAGACAAACTGTACCGTTGGCAGTCCCTTTTGGGCCAGGTCGTTTTCACTGAAATACCGGTTGAGTATTTCTTCTAGCCGGTTCAGAATCTGATGGTTGGCTTTCTTACGGGTCAGAAACTGCCGGTGGTAAAACCGCTCCGAATAATTGAGCAACGTTTCGATTTGCGAAATGATGATTTGCTGGCTGAACTTATCAATGTTCGAATGGTATTCCTGGTGAATGGCCTGCAGCAGTTGTATCATCATCGTTTCTTCTTTGTCAGACAGAAACAGAGCCTCGTGCACCGAATAATCAAAGTATTCATAGTGGCGGATGTTTTTTGCCAAAGGGCTATTCCACAGAAAGTCCGGATGAATCAGCAGCATCCAGCCCGACCGCCTGATGGGTTTGTCTTTGGCATGCTCGATCCCAAACACCTGGCCGGGCGAAATAAAGAACATGATGCCTTCGTCAAAGTCATAAAGTTGCTGGCCGTATTTTATTTTGGCAGTGAAATTCCGTTTCAGCGAAATCGAATAGAAATCAAAAATGAGGCTGATGGTTTCATTGTCCGCACGGCGTTCAATAGTTTCCATGTTAACCACACTCACCAGCGGATGTGCAGGTTTAGGTAAGCCCATCACCTGATGGTATTCACTGATGGTTTTAATGCGCAGCGGAGGAAGAGTTGCCATAGTGCAAGTTACGTTTTTATTTCAAAGGCAGTGCGACGGACAATCCAACAGAAAAATAGTATGTTTTGAAAAGGTAAAACTGGCCCCCAACCCCCGAAGGGGGAGCTTTTCTCTCTTCACCTTGGGAGAGAGATTGGTAGGTGAGGCCAACTCTCCTTCGGGGTGGGGCTATCCTTTTGTTCCGGTCAGACACACCGTATCAGACCTGCGTGATTTTCTTTTGCTTGGAAAAAGGAACATGCTAAAGCGTGTTATACAATACTTCCTTCCCATCCGATAAGTCCAGGTTCAGACAAAATCCAATATCCGAAATTCCTCTCCCCATTACGCGTGAAAGGCCGCGGCAAAATCCTTGGCAAAATCGGTCAGCTTCACTTTCCCCAACACCGGCCGGTGGCGGTAGTAGTCTTCGTACAAGACACTGCCGCGCCGGGCAGCGTTCATTTCGGTATATCCTTTTGCCGTTTGCGGGTTCATGCCTGCGGCTACCAGGCCTTCGCGAAACTGTTCATCCGGAATGGATTTCCATTGCAAACCAGGCTTGCCGATGGCATTGCCCAGGATGGCCGCGACTTCGTTGGGTGACGCCTCGTCGCTGGCGATGTAGCGGATGGTGCGGCCAGCAAAAGGTTTTTCGATCTCTTCGGCAATCACGGCCGCGATGTCCAAAGGCGATACCCAGGGTTCCTTTTCATCGCCCCCGTAATTTTGCACAATGGCTCCCTGTGCTTTGATGATGGGTATAAAGGCAAACAGATTGTAGTAAAACCCAACTGGCCGCATCACTTTGATGGATACCTCGGCGGGTAGCTGATTGAGAATGCTTTCTACCTGGTAATGAAACGCGAGCATGCCGTTGCCTTTCTCCATGTGGGCTCCAATGCTGCTCAGATGCACCACCTGTGTCACACCCGAATGCTCAATGGCTTGCCGATAGTTACGCCCAATCTGCATGGTGGCCTCCATAACATCAAAGGTCGGATCGAAAAAGCTTCCCGAAGGCAAGGCTTCCATCAGGTACACAATGTCGGCTCCTTTGAAAGTAGCCGCCAGAAAATCAGGATTTTCCATGGTGCCAATGGCGGCTTTGAAACCCATGGTTTCAATTTCTGTCTGTCTTTCGGCTTTGCTGCTGATAACGGTAACCGAATGTCCTTTTTGCACCAGTTCCTGTGCAAGCGGCTTGCTGATGTGCCCTAACGAGCCCGTAAGTACGATGTTCATAATGTTCCGTTTTTGTTTGATGCAAAAATCCGCAACAGTTCCAACATGGAAGTAGCCAAATCTACCTTTGTTGTAGCCAAAAGAAAGGAGTTGCCCGAAAATGCAACCAGTGGATTCGCTTATGCAGGTGCGGAGGCCCGGGGTTTTCGGTTTCGTGGAGATACTATTTTGGACCGCTGATTCAACGGATTCGATGAATTAATCTGATTTATATATACATCTCTGACCCCGATACACACGGCTTGTTTTAAACCCTGAACCCATCAGTTGGGCTGCGCTAAACGCATGTTGTTTCAATCAGTCATTGGGTTGGGAAATGCGAAAGATAGCATACGACCATAAATTTTACCATCTTTAGACCGTCAATGCGATTCGTTTCCATTTAAGCGTACAACCCAATGCAAATCAACCATTCGTCTCCCATTCCGCTACACAAACAAATTGAAGACCTGATCCGGGAACTGGTGGAAAGTGGGCAATACGATGGCGGAAAACTATTGCCGAAGGAAGAAGAACTGGCCAAACGCTTTGGCGTATCCCGCAACACCGTTCGTCAGGGAATTTACAAACTCGTAGTCGAAGGCTTGCTGGTCCGCAAAAAAGGCGTGGGTACCCAGGTCGCTCCCAAAACCATCACTACCCATCTGGACGAATGGCACAGCTTTACCCAGGAAATGACCCGCCGGGGCGTGGCCCTCAAAAATTACAAGGTTCAGGTAAGTACTGATGCCGCAGACGCCACCTTGGCCGATGTGTTTCAGATTGAAAAAGGCACTCCACTGGTCAAACTTGAGCGGCTTCGTGGCGACGATAAGATCCCTTTCGTGTATTTCATTTCCTGGTTTCATCCGCGCGTAGGTCTCACCGGACAGGAAAATTTTGAACAGCCTTTGTACCAACTGCTGGAAGAAGACCTTTCCATTTTTCCAAGCCGCTCCAGCGAAGAATTGAAAGCCGTTGCCGCCGATAAAACAGTTGCCAGCCAGTTGAATATAGCCGAAGGCTCCCCCGTATTGTACCGCAAGCGACTCGTTTACGATGCAGGCAACCGTAGCATCGAATACAACCTCGGCTTTTACAGAGGCGATAAGTTTACCTACTCGATAGACATCAAAAGAAATTAATTCCTAAAATTTTTTTACTTAAACTGGGATTAGTGATAAAATAACCTTTATCTTTGTCTATATGTTTAAACATATGAACAAAGTTTACTTAGGAATAGACATAGGAGGCTCGCATCTGTCGATTGGCAGGGTGCGGGTAGAAAATCAACAACCTGTGTTACAGTTACCCATACAAACCGTCTTGCTCGATACCCGTGCGGATGCCCAGACCCTGCTGGAATATTGGACCCAGGCCATTGCCGATGCGTATGTGCAAGCCAGGGTTGCGGACAAAGAGGAAGGAGCAATTGCAGGAATAGGATTTGCCATGCCGGGTCCTTTTCAGTATGTAAAAGGCGTGGCAGCAATTGAAAGCCTGAGCAAATACGATCACCTGTTTGGCATCGATCTCAAAGCCACATTGATCAATCACTTGCGCAATCAATTTGCGATTGACATCCGATCAATCTCGTTCGTAAACGATGCCCATGCCTTTCTGTTAGGTGCGGTGCAGGCCCATGGCTGGCAAAACGAAAAAGTGTTGGCCCTTACCCTGGGTACGGGTTTGGGGGCCGGGTTTTATGCGGATAATCAGGTAAAAACCCAGGGGCCGGATGTGCCTAAAGACGGTTTCCTGTACGATCTGCCTTTTAAAGATGGAATTGCCGAAGACTACGTTTCTACCCGCTGGCTGATCAACCGGTTCAATTCCCTGAAAGGAATAAGCCTGCAAAATGTAAAGCAACTGGTGGAGCAATATCCGGAAGACGAAATTACCCGGCAGGTATTCCGCGAATTTGGCACCAATCTGGGCGAATTGCTCCTTCCGGTTATCGGTTCATTCCGGCCCGATCATATTCTGTTGGGAGGGAATCTGTGCAGGGCGTACTCCTATTTTGAACAAGCGTTGCTGCAAGTAGTAAATTCAGCAATTCGCAGCAATCAAATCCATATCACCGAACAAACCAGTCAATTCGCCATACTAGGAGCCATACAACCTATGATCGAACAAGAAAAAACACAAACCACGCCTGCCTACCGGGAAACCCTCCAGTCGCTGCTGCCCGTCGAAAAGCCAGCCGTTGCCCCTGCAGGCTACGATATTTATCCCACATTCAAACTCGAATCCGGTTTGATACAATCTGGTTTTGAAAATCTGGCCGATTGGGTGGGTACGCACAATCAGGTGGTGATGGATGGATATGGTGGCGTACTGTGGGAACAGTTTGTTGGTAACCTGAATGAAGCGTGCATAAGGAAAGGAATTCAGGTAAACTGGCTGTGCGTAGATGCCGCCTGGAAATCAGAATCCGAAATTGATCAGTTGATCGAGCCTTACCTTGGTGGCAACGACCCGATTTTCGGGAAGCTTTATTCGGGGGAGTTAGCCGATTTTTTTGACGAAACCCGCTTGCAAAAACTTCAGCCCAACATAGAAGGTGTTACCATTTTGTACGGCTGTGGAGCCGCATTGGCAGGTTGGAGTGCGCCGCTGGTGTATCTGGACGTGCCCAAAAACGAAATCCAGTTTCGTTCACGGGCGGGCAATGTCTGCAACATCGGGGCACTACAGCCCATCAAAGCCGGGCCTCAGTACAAACGCTTTTACTTTGTAGATTGGGTAGTGCTCAACAAACACAAGCAGCAAATCCTAGCTGATATTGATATTATCGTGGATGAACAGCGGGTGGATGAAATTACCTGGATGCAAGGGCCTGCTTTCCGAAAAGCCTTGCAGTCTATGTCGCAACATATGTTTCGGGTGCGGCCCTGGTTTGAACCCGGCGTTTGGGGCGGTCATTGGATCAAGGACCGAATCGAAGGATTGAGCCAGGAAGTAGTCAACTACGCCTGGTCGTTTGAGCTGATTGTGCCCGAAAACGGGATTATCCTGGAAAGTGACCGACGTTTGCTGGAAGTATCGTTTGACTTTCTGATGTTTGCCGAAAACGAAGCGATTCTGGGAAAAGCAGCCAACCGCTTTCAATACGAATTTCCGATCCGTTTCGATTTTTTGGATACGTTTGATGGTGGCAACCTTTCTTTGCAATGCCACCCAACTACAAAGTTTATCCGGGAACATTTTGGCGAGACGTTTACGCAAGACGAAACGTATTACATTCTCGACGCCAAAGAAGAGGCAAAGGTATATTTGGGCTTTCAAAAAGATACTATTTCGTCCGAGTTCAAAGCCGCACTACAGGAAAGTTTCCAGGAAAATAAACCTGTTGAGGTTGAAAAATACGTGCAGGTGTTTCCGGCGCAGAAACACGATCTGTTTCTGATTCCCAATGGCACCGTTCATTGCTCGGGCAAGAATACGATGGTTCTGGAAATCAGTGCCACACCGTATATCTACACGTTTAAAATGTACGACTGGCTTCGGTTGGACCTGAAAGGCCAGCCCCGTCCGCTGAACATTGAACGGGCTTTTCAAAACCTGAATTTTGACAGGAAGGGCGAAAAAGTGCGGGAAGAACTGATTTCCAAACAGGAAGTAGTGAACCAAGGCAGCGACTGGCAGTTGGTGAATCTGTCTACTCATCCGGAACATTTTTACGCCATTCAACGCCTCGAATTTGACTCAATGCTGGAAATAACTACTGATAACCAATGCCATATTCTAAGCCTGGTGGAGGGTACTAGCATTCTCGTAAAAACGGGTGAATTGACGGAGCGGATTCACTATGCGGAAACGTTTGTTATTCCGGCAAAGGCAGGAAGCTATTCCCTTGTCAATGAAGGCGATACACGAGCCAAAGTAATCAAATCATTCGTTAAAGAAGACCATTGTTAACTTGCAAAGTAAATGTCCAGGATTATCGAACAGCGAGGTTTTGCGTTTTTTAATGATACTATTTTTATTGGCACGGATCAGCGTAATCGGCGAGAAATAGGGGCACGCAGATAACGCCGATCCATGCAGAGGGGTTTTGCCCTTTCCAGAGATACTGTTTTCTCTGTAACTTTCTGGGAGCACATTCTAAGAGTAATCATCAGACAATCTCACAGCATGAATACGTATAAAAAACACCTGATTCCTTTTTTGACCTGCTTGTTTCCTGTTTTGTTGCTGGCTCAACAGAAACAACCCGTCGATTACGCGGATCCGCTGATCGGTTCATCGGAATCGCGTTGGATGCTGAATCCGGGCGTGACCATGCCCTTCGGAATGGTGCAGCTTAGTCCGGATAATCAGGGAAATGTGTGGAAAGCTGGGTATGAATACAGCCTGGGAAACATTGGTGGCTTTAGCCACATTCACTCCTGGACCATGTCGGGCCTGTCGATTATGCCTACGGTGGGTGCCTTGATTACCAAACAAGGTCCGGCCGACGGCCCTACCACCGGCTGGACTACCGGCTACCGTTCCCGGATTGATAAAAAGACTGAGCAGGCCAGTCCGGGCTACTATGCGGTGACGCTGATGAACGGCAATATTCGTACGGAATTGACAAGTACCACTCGGTCTGGTTTTTTCCGCTTCACCTATCCGCAGGAAGAGGATGCGCATATTCTCATCGATCTGGACTTTCCGGCGGAGAACAAACCAAAGATACTGGATGCCCGCATTATGCAGGTAAACGAAAAGGAAATCGAAGGGTATTCCAAGCAGCAAATGGATGACTGGAACGAGTACACCGTGCATTTTGTGGTACGTTTCAACAAACCGATTGCTGATTTTGGCGGATGGAAAAAAGACAGCATTCTACACAAAGTAAAGGAAGTATCTGGCAGCGGCGATATGGGAGCCTTTGCCGATTTTCACCCCCAGAAAGGCGAAGTGATTTTGATGCAAACCGGTATCTCGCTGGTCAGTGTGGAGCAAGCCCGTCTGAATCTGGAAACGGAAATGAACCCGTTTAACTGGGATTTTGACGCCGTGCGGAACAATGCCAGAACCACCTGGAATACTTTGCTGAGCAAGATAAAAGTAGAGGGCGGCAGTGAAGAAAATCTCCGAAAGTTCTATACCAATCTGTACCGTTCCTATGTGGCCCGCACCATCTGGAGTGATGTAAACGGCAAGTACGTGGATGTGTGCGAACAAGTGCGTACCCTGTCCGATCCGAAGTCTCCCATCCTAGGTTCGGATGCATTCTGGAACACCTTCTGGAACCTGAACCAGTTGTGGACGCTGGTCAATCCGGATATTGCCAACATGTGGGTGAAGTCGCAACTGGAAATGTACAAACACGGCGGCTGGCTGGCCAAAGGGCCTGCCGGAATTGAATACTCGGGGATTATGGAAGCGTCGCACGAAATTTCACTGATCGTGAGTGCCTATCAGAAAGGCATCCGGAATTATGATGCCCAGACAGCTTTCAAAGCAATGCTTCATCAGCAAACGACGCCTGGTGTGCGGCACGAATGTGGCGGCTATGCCGGCAACAAGTTTTTTGAATCGTATCTGAAACTAGGCTACGTGCCGCATGAGGAAGGCCAGGTTTCCAATACACTCGAATACGCCTATGACGATTGGTGTGTGGCTCAGATGGCAAAAGCCCTGGGCAAAAAGAATGAGTACAATCAGTTTATCAAGCGGGCCGATAATTACAAGAATGTATTTGACCCACAGACCAAATACATCCGCATGAAACACAAAGACGGCTCTTGGGTAAAAGACTGGAATCCGTATTGCTGCACCTCGTTCAACGGGACCGGTTACCTGGAAGGCAATGCCTGGCAGTACAGCTTTTTCAATCCGCACGATGTACAGGGAATCCTCAACCGGATGGGCAAAGATGAATTTAACAAGCGGCTCGAAGAAGGGTTTGAAAAATCGGCGCGGTTCAGTTTCAACGCTGAAGCCGACCTGTACGACCGGGTACCGATCAATCACGGCAATCAGCCGAATATGCAAGCGGCGTACTTGTTCAATTACTCAGGAAAACCCTGGCTGACGCAAAAGTGGGCACGCGAAATCATGAACACCTACTACGGCGCCGATCCGTATCACGGCTGGCTGGGCGACGAGGACGAGGGGCAAATGGGTGCCTGGTTTGTGATGAGTGCCATGGGCTTATTTGAGACGGATGGCGGGGCTTCCGTCAAACCGTTTTACGAAATAGGTAGCCCGTTGTTTGAGAAAACGACCATCACCCTGGACAATCAATATTATTCCGGCAAGACCTTCGAAATAGAAGCCAAAAATACCTCTGACAAAAACCGCTACATTCAGTCGGCCACCTTGGACGGAAAACCCTTAACCAAACCCTGGTTTTACCACAGCGATCTGGTAGATGGCGGCAAACTGGTGCTGGAAATGGGGCCCGAACCCAATCCGAATTGGGGAAGCAAACCGCAGGATGCACCGCCTTCGATGTCAATGCCAACCAAAGCCAAATAATGCAACTTACTCATAAAAAATTACGCGTCAATTTCATACTCATGCACCATCCCAACTTCACCTTTTCTGCACCAGCCCGCTTCAGATTTGCCACTTGGAAGTCTTTTTCCTTGCAGCTCAT
The DNA here is from genome assembly GCA_963520985.1 of uncultured Sphingobacteriales bacterium. Lineage (GTDB taxonomy): Bacteria > Bacteroidota > Bacteroidia > Cytophagales > 172606-1 > Xanthocytophaga. The sequence goes on along the minus strand of CAUQTA010000004.1, from coordinate 20,510 downwards.
GTTGGCTTTGTTAACGGTTGCCTTTTCAATTCCTGCAACGGCCCAAACAGCCAAAACCGATTGGACGCAGTACGTTGATCCGCTGATTGGAACGGCGCATTGCCGCTGGTTTCATTTCACTCCGGGAGCCGTTCCGTTCGGAATGGCCAAGCCGGCTCCTTCCACCGACGGGCATTACGGGAACAAATCGGGTTGGGAAGCGGTAGGTTACGATTACAGACACGAATCCATCGAAGGATTTGCCAACTTCCATGAGTTTCAGATTGGGGGAATTGTATTTGCTCCGTTAACCGGCAAGTTGCAAACCATTCCCGGAAAGCTGGAAAATACGGACGAAGGGTATCGTTCTCCTTTTAACCGGAAGGACGAAAAAGCAACCTCGGGCTATTATTCGGTTCTCCTGAAAGAATACAACGTAAAAGCGGAACTAACGGCTACCGAACGGGTGGCGTTTCACCGGTATACCTTTCCGGCTGGTAGTCAGTCGCATATCTTGTTTGACATTGGCAACCAACAGGGAGAAAGCGGCCATGTGAAAGATGCCAAAGTCTACATGACACCCGAAGGCCGCATTGAAGGTTATGTCACCACCCTTCCGGAATACGTACAAAAATACCAAGCCGGAGCCGAAGTGAGCATGTATTTTTCGGCAGTAGTCGACAAAAAGCCAACGACATTCGGGGTTTTCAAAGGCAATGAACAGCAACCCGGTAAAAAGGAACTGTCGGGTGAAGGCGCAGGCATGTACCTGACTTTCACTACCAAAGCCAACGAAGCCATCACCATCAAAGCCGGACTTTCTTATACCTCCATTGAAAATGCTCGCTTAAACCTGCAGGCAGAAGCCCCTAAACTGACATTCGAGCAGGCCAAAACCAAGGCTTTATCTACATGGAACAGCTATCTGGGTCGCATTCAGGTAGAATCGGCCGACAAGACAGACAAAGTAAAATTTTATACCGGCTTGTACCATGCGTTGTTAGGCCGCGGACTAGCCAGCGATGTAAACGGAGCTTACCCGAAAAACGACGGCACGGTGGGGCAAATTCCGCTGGACAAAAACAAACGTCCGTTGCACCATCATTACAATACCGATGCCATCTGGGGCGGTTTCTGGAACCTGACCCAACTTTGGGCATTGGCTTATCCGGAGTACTACTCTGAATTTGTGAAAAGTCAGTTGCTGGTGTACAAAGATGCCGGTTGGCTGGGAGATGGCATTGCCAACAGCAAGTATGTGTCGGGTGTGGGCACCAACTTTGTGAGTTTGGCTATGGCCAGCGCCTACATGTGCGGCATCCGCGATTTTGATGTCAATCTGGCTTACGAGGCATCCTTGAAAAATGAAATCGATGGAAACAACCGTCCGCGGGGAGCGGGAAAGCTGGACGTGGATCGGTTTGTCAAATACGGTTTTGTCAATCACATCGACAATATGGACGCTTCGGATGAAATCTGGAAGTTTTCCGGCTCACACACGTTGGAGTACGCCTTCAGTTCATTCTCCGTGGCGCAATGGGCAAAGTTGTTGGGAAAAGACAAAGACTACCAGCAACTGACGCGGCTGTCCAAAGCCTGGGAACAGATCTATGACCCGCAGATACAGTTTATGCGGCCCAAGTACGCTGATGGCAAGTTCATTGACAATTTCAAACCGACCGAAGTATGGCGTGGATTTCAGGAAGGCAACGCCTGGCAGTACACGTTCTATGTGCCGCATGAGCCGGAAAGCCTGGTCGCTAAAATCGGCAAAGACCGTTTCAATGCCCGGCTCGACAGTATTTTCACCGTTTCGCAAAAAGCGGTTTTCGGGGGCGGCAAAAACATTGACGCATTCGCCGGATTGGAAGGCCTGTACAACCATGGCAACCAGCCGAACCTGCACATTTCCTGGCTGTTCAATTACTCGGGCAAGCCTTCACTTACTCAAAAATGGGCACGGGCTATTTGCAATGAGTTCTATGGCACGGAAGGTGTTCATGGGTACGGCTATGGCCAGGATGAAGATCAGGGACAGTTGGGTGCCTGGTACGTGATGGCCGGCATGGGCTTGTTTGATGTGAAAGGGCTTACGGAAACCGAACCCAGCTTCGGGATCGGAAGTCCGCTTTTCAACAAGATTACCATTCAGCTTAGCCCGAAATACTACAAAGGAAAACAGTTTGTAATCGAAGCCCGCAACAACAGCAAAACCAATATTTATGTACAATCATTGACATTGAACGGCAAGAAGCTGACTCAGCCTTTCATTCCGTTTAAGTCGGTGACCAATGGCGGCACATTGATTCTGGAAATGGGCAACCAACCGAAGGATAGTTATTAGAGGCCTCACCCCCAGCCCCTCTCCCGTGGAGAGGGGCGTTAAAGGGAAACCCACACTAAATCCCTCCCCATTAGGGAGGGACTTTCTGATTCGTGATTGTCAAGTCTCCCGCCATGGCGGGAAGAAGGGATTTAGGGATGAGGTTTTTTATTTTTAAAACATACTATTTTGAATAGCTAAAACAACTCCCCTCCACGGGAGGCCGTCACTTCAAACACAAACCCTCGTTTATTTATCACCTGACCTGTTCTCATTATGTCAACGAAAAGCTCAACGTATCTGGTCTTGATCACTCTGGTTGCCACCTTGGGCGGGCTGCTGTTTGGGTTTGACATGGCGGTGATTTCAGGGGTGTTGCCTTTTGTCCAAAAGCAATTTTCGTTAACTGCCGCAGAAGAAGGTTGGTTTGTATCTTCGGCCATCGTAGGTTGTGTGATCGGCGTGCTGTTTTCGGGCGAGTTGAGTGACCGCTGGGGAAGAAAGCAACTGCTCGTCATTGCCGCCATTTTATTTCTATTGTCCGCGTTGGGCACTGCTCTTGCGCCTTCGTTCACATTGCTTATTGTAGCCCGCATTATTGGCGGCATGGGGGTTGGTGTGGCTTCCAACCTGGCTCCTTTGTACATTTCCGAAATAGCTCCGGCCTCCATTCGCGGCCGACTGGTTACGTTTTACCAATTGGCCGTTACATTGGGAATTTTGGTCGCATACCTGACCAATGCGGCGGTGCTGGCCTATTCACAAAAGCATCAGGGCGAATTGTTGGGTAATCTGCTGGATTTCATTTTGTTGCAACAGGTGTGGCGAAGCATGTTTGCCATTGGCGTGTTGCCTTCGTTGTTGTTTCTGGTGGGTTTGATTTTCGTGCCCGATAGTCCCCGTTGGCTCATAAAGAAAGGTCGCGAGCAGGAAGGAATGACTATTCTGACTCGAATCAATGGGGAAGCCTCCGCTCAGCAGGATTTTCAGAATATTCGCCGCACCCTCAGTCGCGAAACCGGTTCATACAGGGAACTGTTTGCTCCCGGAATGCGCAAAGCGCTGTGGATAGGCTTGTTGCTGCCTTTGTTTTCCCAGTTCAGCGGCATTAATGCGGTGATCTATTACGGTCCGCGTATTCTGAATGATGCGGGCATCAGTATAGACAATGCGCTGATGAGTCAGATTATTTTAGGAGCAGCCAACTTGCTGTTTACGTTGATCGCCATCTGGAAAGTGGACCAGATGGGCCGTCGGCCACTGTACCTGACCGGTGCCATGGGGGCAACCATCAGTTTGTTCTTCACCGGGCTCTGTTTTTACACAGAAACGACCAATAGCATTTTGCTACTCCTGTGTGTGATTGCTTTTCTGGCCTGTTTTGCTTTTTCCATTGGTCCGTTAAAATTTGTAATTGCCGCCGAAATTTTTCCCAACAAAATCCGGGGCCGGGCCCTGGCTCTCAGCATCATGACCATGTGGATTGCCGATACCCTAGTAGGGCAGTTGACGCCTATTTTGTTGGAAAAGCTGGGTAGTGCCTTCACATTCTGGCTCTTTGCCGGTTGCTGTCTGCTTTCGTTCTGGGTGGTTTACAAGCTGGTGCCCGAAACCAAAGGAAAAACCCTGGAAGAAATTGAAGACATGTACGCGACGCCACATTGAGTGTAGCAAACTAGGCTTTTTACTTCGCTGAAAATGAGGAGGTTTTTACTTTTGTAGAGATACTATTTTGGACCGTTGAGTTAGTTGGTTGAATGGATTTAGATGTGTAATCTAGTAAGGCACGGCAGATAAGCATCCTGTAGATGCTACTCCAATTACCAATTGGAGCTACACCGAAATGGGCCCAATGATTAAGAGAGCCTTGAAAGACAACGGCTTTTTTGAATGGTTTGATGTGAGCACCAGTCAGCCGAAGGGTTTTGCCGAGTTTCGTGGCGAGGCCGGAGTGTGGTTCGATGCCATCAAAATGTTACGGCAATGGGCGAATGAACACACATGAGCCAGAAAACAAATGACGTATGAGTTGCTCGAATATGGCTGTCAAAGGATTCTAAGAAATTCCGACGATTTGCAAAGTATCAAATAGTATGTTTTGCAAAGGCAAAACCGGCTTGCCTGTTTCGCAACCGGAACTCGGGTACTGTTTAACTGGCAGAACAACTAACTGATTTTTTTAGCCAAATGAAAGGACCTTATAAACAACAATCCGCTATTTGACTCTATTCCCATCCGATTTATTGGATACTACATCTATATCCTTGTCCTCTGAGCGGTTGCTGTGGCGGGTTTTACTCGTATTTTCTTCCGGCTGTCCCATCCTGTGTCGGGTTTCTTTGCTGAGTTCTCTGGATAGCGAATCCCCATGTAGATAAAGCGTTTGTGTGGGAAAGGCCAGGCTGCTTCCGCTTGCCCGCACGGTGTCTACGATATGCAGAAGCAGATTTTCCTGAATGATCAGGAAGGCATTGTAATCCGGAGCGGTTACATAGGCAAAAATTTCCAGGTTCAGGGATTCGGTTCCAATGCCTACAAAACGAATGCGCGCCGACTCCGGATCGACAGAAGAATGCGACTTCAGAAAAGAATTCAGCTGCGCAAGCATAAACCGAATCTGGTCAGGAGTAGTCTGAAAATGCATGGCTAGTACCGGATGAAACCAGAATCGGTCACGGTGGGCGTAATTCTCAATCCGGAGCGAGGAAAACTCACCATTCGGGATGGTGACAATCGTACGATCCAGGGTTCGGATACGCGTTGACCGCATTCCGATTTGTTCTACAATCCCTGTGGTTTCGCCTACTTTACAGAAATCGCCCACACGAATAGGCTGGTCAACGATCAGTGCCACACTGCCTACGAAGTTCTCTACCGTTTTCTGCGCACCTAAGGCCAAAGCAATGCCTCCGATTCCGAGAGCTGCCAGTCCGGTGGTTACATCGAAGCCGAGTGTGTAGAGTACCGCAATCAGACCAAATACAACGATGGCGGCTTTTGCCACACGACTCAGAAACAAGACAGCCGAAACCGCCGCCATATTGCCCCGTCGCGCAATTCGTTTTTCACTGAACTGGGTAAGCACAACCGTAACCCGCCAGAGCAGCAGCAAAACAGCAATCAACCCGACAACGGTAGTGATCTCGCTGATCCGTTGCCGGATAATGATGGAGATATCAGCCATCTGGTTCAGGGCACTATAAAGCCAGACCGCAATAAAGATGCGAACCGGCAGCCTAAATGCTTTGATTACGCCTGAAGTGGGTTCTTGGTTGGCCTGGCCCCAGACAAAAGGCAAAATATACACAAGAAAGCCAGTCAGAATCCAAGCCAGCAGATATGCCGTTGCTACCAAAATCAGCAGTACCAGCCAATACCCAATCGGGACAGTACCCAAGGTATGTTCTTTCAAATAATTGGGCAGAAAGCGGTCAATTAGTGAGGAAGCCTGCTCAGGTTGCTGAATCAGAAGGACTTGGGCCATGGTTTGCGCAGAAAACAACCAGACAGGCGCACCGTCCGGTTCCAGGTCTTTTTCGAGCAAAATATCAATGGTTTTGCCATCAAAACTAGCCTTACCTACCCGATCCAGATTAGGAGTCAGGTTGTCATTGAGTCCGCCATCATAGGCATCACTGATCCAGGAGTAAGGCAACAGGCTGCCATTCTGATCGAGCAGGCGTTGCAACCTTTGCGCCAGTTCTTCGCCATCAATGAATGCATCCGGTGCAACGGCTTTGGGCTTAAGCAGCTGCCGCTTGGAATTACGCTTTGTGCGGGTATTCTTCTGATCGAGAAATGAGTTGTCTATCTTCAAATAACGGGCAGCCCGGCTATAGTTCTGCTCACTCATGGACTTCAGAAAGCCGGCCACGGTACCACGCGGAGTTCGCCTTCCCAGTGAGTCGTCTTCCCATTGGGGCACAGATTTCAACAGACCCGTGCTATCCGTTTCATTCCGTAAAACCTGTGCGGAACCTATGTAAGAACAAGCAAAAAGGAAAAATAATAAAAATAAACCCCTCAACCAAGATTGCCGCAGCCACGTTTGCATTCTGCAAATCAAGTTGCCCGCAAGTAAACGGTACAGTCCGCCTTGTCGAAAATTCATCTCAGAGGCAGACGTATTTTTCATCAGATTGTTCATTTTTTATAGTATCAATGTTGGAGTATTAAAAACGTATCCCGTACCTTTTGTCTATCTCATGCTCTACTGGCAACCTTAGTTGTTTTTTGCCACACCCCCAACATCCATTAAACTCAATAAGATGCTTGCTTCTGTTGTTAATAGCACTTAAGCAAATAGTTAGCTTTTGCAATGTCTTTTGTATCCGCGCAAAAACGCGAGTTTGCACGGATATCCTACAGGAACACAAAAAATAGTATCTTTTTCAAAGTGAAAACCCCGGCACTCAAAAGGTCAGGCAAGCACGTTGTACGCGTTAAATACATATTGGCAGTCTGGGCAAAAAATTAGTGCCACCTTGAATGTCCCTTGATTCAGCAGTTCGTTTTCAGATCGGTTTAGTTCCGGCTTCCACAATTTCACACAAGAGTTAGTGGATGTGCCTCGCCGTTTTGCTGATTTATCCAATTAAAGCAGGACAGACGAATTTTGTGAGCAAAATCAGCTTGGTCCGATCACAACTGAAACAAATGCAAAGTCTTGTCAACAGAAGAAAACTAGCGGCTGATAGTCGTTTCAGACGCGCAAAAAATAGTATCTCTGGAAAAGCCAAAACCCTGGCATGCAGAAAATAGCAGGCAAGTTCAATTCCTGTACACATTATTAGACATATCTCTCAAGCAAAACTTTCATTTCCGGATATGCCTTCTATCTTTGAGAAAGTAGAAACAATCGGGCTTTTCCTGGACAGGCAAAGCTACCGACCTGTAAAGCGACTCAACAACCCATCACTTTTATTCTAGTATAAACATGAGAGCAACCTTCTTTATTTTCCTCTTCACATGGCTTTTTTCCGGCAATAGCTTTGCACAGCAAGCCGTAACTACGGTAGACATCTGTGTGTATGGAGGCTCTTCGGCTGGTGTAATGGCTGCGTATACGGCTAAGAAAGCGGGTAAATCGGTGATCCTGATAGAGCCCGGCAAGCACCTGGGCGGGCTCACCACCGGCGGGCTGGGCTACACCGACATCGGCAACAAATACGCGATCACCGGTCTTTCGCGCGATTTTTACCGTCGCATTGGCAAGCATTACGGCAAGTTTGAACAATGGATTTTTGAACCGCACGTAGCCGAAAACCTTTTCAACGAATACATTGCCAAAGGAAACGTGCAGGTAGTGTACAGTCATCAGCTGGTTTCTGCCAAAAAGCAAGGGAATGCCATTCAGGAAATAGTGGTCGAAAATTCGGACAAACCCACCCCTGCCACCAATCGCACCATCCGGGCCAGGATGTTCATTGACTGCACTTACGAAGGCGACCTGATGGCCAAGGCTGGTGTGAGTTACTTTGTCGGCCGGGAAGACAACAAGCAATTCAATGAGACCTACAACGGTGTACAACTGCTGAACAAGCACCAGTTTGCAGACGGGATTGACCCTTATAAAATTCCGGGCAAACCCGAAAGCGGCCTGCTGTGGGGCATTAGTCCGGAAACCGTAGCCCCTAACGGCACCGGCGATAAGAAAGTGCAAACGTACAACTTCCGCATTTGCCTGACCAGTGACCCGGCCAACCAGATTCCGATTAAGCAACCGGAAGGCTATGACCCGGAACGCTACCAGTTGCTCTTACGCGTATTGGAAAAAGAACCCAAACGTCCGTTTGACCTGATTATGAAGCCCGACATGATGCCGAACCACAAAACCGACATCAACAACAACGGGCCCTTTTCCACTGACATGATCGGCATGAATTACGACTATCCGGAAGCCGATTACACGCGGCGGGCTCAGATTCAGAAAGAACACGAATTGTACACCAAAGGCTTTCTGTATTTTGTGGGTAATGACCCGCGCGTTCCCCAGCACCTGCGCACCGAAATGAAGAAGTGGGGTTACCCCAAAGACGAATACACCGATAACGGCAATTGGTCGCCGCAGATGTACGTTCGCGAAGCCCGCCGCATGATCGGAGCCTATGTAATGACGCAAGCCAACTGCCAGGGCAAAGAAACTGTTACCGATGGGGTAGGAATGGCCGCTTATACCATGGATTCGCACAACTGCCAGCGGATCGTTATTGAAAAAGACGGCATGAAGATGGTGAAAAACGAAGGCGATGTGCAAGTAGGCGGCTTCCCTCCCTATCCGATTTCGTACCGTTCGCTGATTCCGAAAGAGACCGAATGCAGCAACCTGCTGGTTCCGGTGTGCTTGTCGGCCAGCCACATTGCCTATGGCTCCATTCGCATGGAACCGGTTTTTATGGTACTGGCACAATCGGCGGCGGTAGCAGCCAGCCTGGCTATAGACGGAAAAACATCCGTACAGAAAATAGACGTTCCCAAACTGCAAAACCGACTGGCTACCAATCCGTTGATGGACAATAGCCCGGCCGACATTCTGGTAGACGACCAGGACAAAACGCATACAGTGGTAACAGGTGACTGGAAAAGCGAACACAATCCGGGAGGAAGCTATGGCCCGTCTTGGCTATCGGACGACAGCAAAGGCACTGAAAAAAAATCCATTCGGTTTGTTCCGGAAATTATTTCGGCAGGCAAGTATCAAATCTACATGTATTTTCCCAAGATGAAAAATGGAGCCTCCCAAACCGCCCTCACTATTTCTACCGGCAAGCAGACCAAGGATGTACTCATCCGCGAATCAGACATTCGGGTGGAAGGGCAAACCGCCGGAGAGTGGGTGTCGCTGGGCGAATATGAGTTTGCCAAAGGCAAAACCGGCTACGTGGAACTGTCCAACAAAAACGCGGATGGAATCGTGATTGCCGATGCCGTGCTGTTTGTGCCGAAACGGTAGAACCTGCCGTAGCTTTGCGCCTGAAAAATAGTATCTCTGGCAAAGGCAAAACCGGCACCGGGCTGGCCGAACTCACCACATCGGCCAGCCCGATTTCAGAGGTATTTGTTGCGACGCAGAAAAAGCCAGGTGATCACCGTAACCAACCAGAGCAATAACGCATCCATCACCAAAAACACCGGACGGCTCCCGTGCTGCACATCACAATTAACCAGGAATTGGGTATAGAATTTCCACGGAAACCCGATACTGAAATTTGTCCGGTTTTCCAGGGTTATGAAATAACCAGCAACGACAACGAGTACAAACAGGAATACGGAAATGAGCGTGGCGGTAAACACTTCTTTTATGGCTTGCTCTCTGGTCAATGGATAGCTTGGTTGAGTAATCAGATGCGCGAAGATACGAATGATCTGTTGATGAAGAAGACAACTTGCAAATTCTATTCTTTGGGCAACTCAATGTAAAAAACAGAGCCCTTATTTTCCTGGCTTTCAAACCAAATCCGGCCATTGTGCCATTCTACAATGGTTTTAATGATCGACATGCCCAATCCGACGGAAGGCTCGCCTTTGATGCCGGGTCGGCGGGCCTTTGTAAATTTCTCAAACAAACCTTCGTGCAAATGCTCGGGTATTCCGATTCCGTTGTCTTCAATGCTGATGACCACATGCTTTTTCTTGTTCTCAATGCGGGTAATGATGACCCCGTCGTCTTTGGTGAATTTAATGGCATTGGAGAGCAGGTTATTAACGACCTGCATCAGTTTCACTTCATCAATCGCGATGTATAACTTTTCGCTGGATGAAATCAACTGAAACGTTTTGGCAATCAGTTGCTGCGATAGCTGGTATTGTTCAATAACTTCACGAACCTTCGCAACAACATCCACTCTGATTTTAATGATATTGATGCTGGCCGACTCCAGAAACTCCTGCTTCACAAACTCACGAATCAGTTGCATACCGTGCATGCTACTGTCTCTGATTAACTGACTCAGGCGTACATCTTCCTGCTTCTGAACCCGTTTGGCCAACAGGCCACTCAAACTCTGAATGGTACCGAAAAAACCGGCCAAGTCATGGGAAAGAATCTCCAGAACCGAGTTCTTTTTGGCGGCAAACTTTTTCAGGGTTTCGTTGTAGGTTTTGCTTTCCGTAATGTCTTCCACAAAGCCCGCGACAACTGTCTTTTCCTCTTTGCCCGTAACCACATAGGCCGAAACGCAGGCAGTGCGTTCTGTGGCGTCGGTCCGGATAAACCGAAACTCAAGAGCCTCCATCGGTCGGCCCTTCAGCAAGCCGTTATAGGAGTGAATCAGATACGCCTTGTCATCCTCATGAATCGTGTGAAGCAACGTTTGGGGATTCGCAAAAGCACTTTCCCGCGTCAGGTGCCAGACCAGTTCAAAGGGCGTGTTCAGATACAGAAACTGCTCATTCACAGTGTCAAATACAAAGATGATCTGGTTGGTCCGTTCAGTGAGTGCAACTAAAAGGCTGACAATTTCTGCCGGCATAGCCGAACCTTCATCGCTGGAATGTATTGACTGATTGGTGTCCATTTTTCAAGAATGTTGAATAAGAGAGTGACTGGTTACAGCACTGACAGTTTTCATTGGTCAGGTTTTGCCGTTTTGTGAGATACTATTTGGGATCACCGATTTGATCCAATACTCGGGTTCAAATCCAGCGAACCTGGTGGAATGGCAACGGCTCGGCAAACAAGCCGGTTTTATACTTGAAAATCCTAGTATTTCACAACGCCTTTACCCAATAGCGATCCGTTTCCGGCAGATAGCTGACTATTCATGCAAACTTATGGCTTTTTGCATTAGAAACACCGTTTTCCGGGATTTAACTTATCCCAACGGTTTTTCCCGAGACAATACAAAGAGGAGCACAAAAAAACTGCTGACCCATGAGGCCAGCAGTTTTTGTTGATGTAGTCTATTTCTAAAAAGGAATAAAGTATTAATTTCCTGTTTTCAGGGTTACACCCGCCAGATACATACTTCCAATGGCATCGGTATGAAAATATTCGGCAGAGCGTTGATTAAGCATGTTACGGCCTGTCACAAACAGTGTAACCGCTTTGGTTGGCGAATAGGAAAGCTTGGCATTCACAACTACTTTGCCATTAATGCGGTCGGTATCTACAGGGGTTGCTTTTACTTCCGAACTAGTGCTTTGGTGCGAAAGGGTATGGCTGGTAAAGAAGTACGGATTCAGGTTCAGGTTAAACTTGTTACTGAATTGATAGTTTACCAGAGCACCACCGTATACGTTTGGAGTAGCGAGGTGTGTTTTTTGCGTTCCAATACCGGAGTTGATGTTATTTGCAACCGGATCAGAACCGTCGGCGGTCCGGGAAGCATCCGCTGTATTGGAATAATAAGAATAGTCGCGTAACAACGTTTTCTGCCAGCTCACAAAAGGTTTCAGTTGCAACTTGCCCTGCACATAATTCACTGACAATGTGCTGCCCCACTGGTTTACTGTCAACGGTATATTCTGTACGCTTACGGTAGTGGTTATGACAATGGGCTGTCCGTACTGCATGTCGCTTTTGCCTACCACCAGGCTTGTGTAATTGCTGGTCTGGGTATAGAAAGTTTCCAGATCAATTTGCAGGTTATCGGCTAGTTTGTTCCGATAGCCCAGCTCAATCATATCTGACTGAAGCAGAGCCAGTGACTTGCTCCCTGTGATCAGGGAAGTGGTCACCACGCCGGGAGCCGGTGATTCCTGCAGCGTCAGGTTGATGTAGTTGTCGTATATGAATGGAGAACGGTAAGCACGGGAATAAGCTGCCCGAATCAAATGATTGCCCGCTGGCTTAAAGGTTCCGGCCAGTTGATACGACAAATACCACTTGTCCGGATAATTAAACTTATCCATGCGCAGACCACCCACCAGCCGCACTTTATCCTGAAACAGATTGTATTCAGAACGGACCGAAACCGCATGCGTAGTGATGTGATACTTGCCACTAAGCACCCCTTCAGAGTTTTCGGCACTCCAGAACCGGGTATCGTCATACAAGGCTTTGCGGTAGCTGTATCCGGGCTTTATCGAAAGGTGTTTCAATCGGATTTCGTATTCAAAAGCGGCATCCAGGGCATTGAAAGCATATTTGCTGCCACGCTGCCCGATGATGGGATCCTGCTGCCCATCCAGGTACGAAATCTGGCTGGTCAGACCATAGGTGCTCCCTTTTACATCGATGTATTTTGAATTTGACTGCATCACCGACAATGGCGTTATGGTATTTTCGGCACTGGTTTTCTGGGCTTCAGAACCCTGCATACCCGTTGCCACATCAAACCGCACTCTCTCATTTTCTTTGTAGTTGACAAAGGCATTGATCCCGTATTTTTCCATTGCCCGGTCCGGACGGGCAAATGCAGGCGTCACCGAAGCTTTCGACAGCTGGCTCGGCGAATCAACGGTTTTTTCCGTAACCATGTCATAGTAAGCCACATCGCGGCCCCTCGACTGGTAATTACCACTGACCGAAGCACTTACTTTGTTGTTAAACTGATAACCGACCGACGAATTGGCAAGCAGGGTTTTCAGACTGCCATACTGGGCACTGGCTGCGGCCTGTAAGCCTTTGCCATTGGCTGCAGCTTTTTGTGTAATGATGTTAATCACCCCGGATACGGCATTGGGACCATACATAGCAGCCACAGGTCCACGCACTACTTCAATCTTTTCTACATCATTGAGGTCGATGGGCAAAGTTTCCCAGAACGTTCCTCCCTGCAGGTAGTTATACACCGGGCGGCCATCGATCATGACCAGCGTAGTGGAGTTGGCAGATCCCATGAAATAAGAACCCGGAGGCGTATTGTCCAGTCCCCTCACGTGAATGTCGTAATTGCCGTTGCTCTGTTCTCTGACGATCAGGCCCGGAATCAGACGCAATGCCTCCATAATACTGGTTGATCCCGCTTTTCTGATTTCTTCTTTGGTAAGAACGGATGCCGAAAGCGGCGCATCAAACAAACTTTCGGATTTTTTGGAAGCAGACTCGATTTGTACATCCATCAATTCTTCCAAACTCATGTTCATGTACTCGTTCGAGGGTTTTTCCTGAGCCCACACAGGAAACGAAAGACTAAATAAGAGGGCAGAGTAGTAAATTTTTCTCATAAAATAACGGAAAGTAACAGCTGATTTTTTAGGAGTATATTCCGCTATAAAGTGATTTGGTGACTGTCGATTTGACGCGAAGTAAACAGAGTTCGACCAACGGTTCTTTTTTGCCATCAGACACCACAAAACAGCCCATCAGCTAAGGCTGTTCTTTTCACAAATGAGTTGACAGAAAATAGTATGTTTTGAAAAGGCAAAACCCCCGTTGGGTTTGCAGAAATATAGATGACAGAACCTGCATACACAGATTCCATTTACAAAATTTTGTATAACTTACTGATTAATAGGAAAATAACTTCTATTAAGAATAGACGGGCAAATAAATCCGGAAGCAGGTTCCTGTGTCGGGTTGGCTTTCTACCTCAATCTTCCCATTCATCACCTCAACCTGTTCTTTTACAATAAAAAGACCCATTCCCTTGCCTTCTGTATGAAAATGCATGCGATGGTAGAGTTTAAAAAGCTTTTTGGGATCGTGATTTTTTAAATCCATTCCCAGCCCATTGTCTTCTACCGACAAACAAATGTATTCACCGGCCTGCATGGTTTGTATGCGCACCACCAACGGCCGCTCCGGACTACGGTATTTGATGGCATTGGAAAGCAAATTATACAAAATGCTGGTCAGGTAGCTTCGAATTGCAGTAACCACCTCGGCCGACGAGAAATCGGTCAGTATCTGTGCATTTGTATTGGAAATAGGCCCTTTTAAGCTTTCCAGAACCGTCTGAGCGATTTCTGCCATATTTACTGCTTCCCGTACGGCATCGGCTTGGTTGCGCATCAGCAGAAGATCATTCAGGTCATTGACAATCATGTCTAGGTTGCGGGCAGAGCGGCTCAGGTAGTCGAGCATCTGCGGATTAGACGTGCCCGTATCCTGGCTTTCAATAAACAACCCCACCAAACCCATTATCTGAGCAATCGGAGCCCGCAGGTTGTGCGAAATGATGTAGGCAAACTGTTCGAGATTGTGATTCTGCTTGACCAGATTGCCATAGGCAACCCGCAACTCGGCAGTCCGTTCGTCTACACTTTCCTCCAGGTTATTGTTCAGGTTCCTGATTTCCTTGTTTTGCCGGTTTATCTCCTCGTTTTTTTCAGACAGTTCGCGTTGCTGGCTGGTCAATAGCTGGTTGGCTTTGTTTTTCAGCTGATTGCTTCGGTATAGCAATCCGGCAAACAAGGTTGTGCAGGTCAACAGAAACCAGGAAGCAAACAGCCAATACTCTTTCTTTTGTTCAGACGCACTGAGAAGCGCATTGTTTTTTTTCAGAAGTTCTATTTCTCCCTGCTTTTTATCAAATTCAAACGAAACCCGGATGTGTTCCACTTCAGCATTGAACGACTGCCGACTCAAGGAGTCTTTTACCTGATAGTACAACTTCTGGTAATAAAATGCGCTGTCAAACTGGCCGCTATGCTGATAGCACTCCACATACGATCTGTACACTTCCAGCAAATCGTCGTATTCCTTTTTCTGCATGGCTAGTTTCCGGGCAGAGCCCAGCATCTGTTTTGCCTGCACATATTTCTGCTCTTCCGTATAAATCTGGCTCACCCGGCTCATCGTAGTTATCACATCGCCCCATATCCTGAACCTGCGACTCAGCGCCAGGCTTGACTGATAATAGTCTAAGGCAGCCTTGTAGTTATTCTGCAACCTATGGATGTAGCCTATATTGCCATAATTTATCCCGATCCAGGCACTGTCTTGTACTGCCTTGGCCAGCATCAATGATTTTTTATGGTAGTCTATAGCCGCTGCATACTGTTTCTGGTTGCGATAGATGAGCCCGATGGTATTCAAGAGACTGATATGCGACCGTGCATCCAGCGAATCGCCACCGATTTTCAGTGCTTTCTGCAAATAGGAAAGCGAGAGTTCTTCCTGGCGGGTGTGATAAAAAAGATTGCCAATGCGATATAGCATTCGGGCCTGCGCCAATTGCTGCCTGTGATTGGTATAGGTGTTTAATGCACTCAGATAATACCTGAGACTCGAATCAGCCAGGTCCAGCGCGTTGTACACACTGCCTACTTGTGCAAAATCATCGGCCAACTCAACGGGTAACTGATAGCCGCGGGCCAGCCGACAAGCCTGTATGGCGGCATCCAGGGCTTTGGGTAGTTGATTTGTCAGTTCATAAACAACCGACTCGATCCGATAAGTTGCAGCTGCGGGCCCTCTGAAAGAGGTAGGTTTGCGGATGTTCTGAATTTTGCCTAACAAAGAATTAAGTTCATCGGACGAAAGCTCATCTGCCGCCAAACGCAAATTCGTCTCAAGCTTCTGATAAGTCAGCCGGTAAGTAGTCGCTGTTGTTTGTGGTAATTCATCAATAGTGCTTTCTATTGCGTTGTGCTGGGCCACCAAACAACCTGCACCACCCACTAAAAGAAACACCAGCAGACAAAATATACGCATGTTAGGATAGCTTTTCAGAAAGCAATAGTTTCAAAAGAGACAGATTCCTATTGAAATTTACAGGTAGTCCGATTTCAATGCAGCGCTAAAACGCACACTGTCTCAATAAGTATTTTTACTACACACATATTTAATAAGAATTACACACAAGTTATTCGTTTCTTAGCAAAAAACGAATAATAGACATTCCAAAAATTGTTAGCTCAATAAAAGTAACCGCTATCTCCGGATAAAATGGCAGTAAATCTAAGTAAATTGTAGTAAATGGAGGGATTCTATCTGATTCAATTTATTAAAGTCGGAAACTGAAAAGCAACAGGAATTATACAGAAACAAAAAAACAACTGCTCAGAACAAGCACATCGGACAAACAGACAATATTTGCGAACAAGAAATAAGGGATTGACTCTTATAGAAGATATTTTCCTCTTATTGAGGTGAAAAGAGAAAATACTTCAAGCAAGTCAGTAGTTAAAAATAGTATCTTTTGAAATGCCAAAACCTACCCGTTCTGAAAACTAGCACGATCCCCTATTGAAAAGACCGCCGGAATTCCAACGGAGAAAGGTTCGTTTTTGCTTTGAAGAGTTTACTGAACGATTGCGGATGCTCAAAACCCAACGCATACGCAATTTCGTTGATGGTCAGATCGGTAACCGAAAGTTTTTCCTTGGCTAAGTCAATCAATTTGTCGTGAACAAACTGCTTGGTGCTTTGTCCCGACACTGTTTTCAACAAACGACTCAGGTAATTGGGCGAGATGTGCAATTGCTCGGAAATGAACTGAATGCTGGGAATGCCCTTATCGGCCAGGTTATCTTCTTTGAAATAAACAGTCAGCAACTGCTCTAACTCGCTCAAAATTCGATGGTTGGATATTTTGCGGGTAATGAACTGACGTTGATAAAACCGTTCGCAATAGGTAAGCAGCAACTCGATATGGGCCAAAAGTACGTCCTGCGTATACGAATCTATGTTGTTATGGTATTCATGGGCAATGTGTTGCATCGTATCGGATACCAAGCCCTCTTCTTTGTCGGAAAGGTGGAGAGCTTCGTCTACCTGATAATTAAAATATTCGTATTTTTTTATCTTTTTGGCCAGTGGCGTATTCCATAAAAAATCGGGATGGATGAGCAACATCCATCCCGAATGCGTAAATTCTTCCTGAGCCGCATCGATAGCCAGCACTTGTTTGGGAGACATAAAATGCATCACACCTTCATCAAAATCAAGGTCCTGCTGTCCATATTTCAGTTTTCCGTTGAAGTTCTTTTTCAGCGCAACGGTGTAAAAGTTGTGAACAATCCGGACCGGGTAGTGCTTGATGTGGCGGCGAGTGTCCTCAAATCGGATTACGCTTACCAACGGGTGTTCCGGCTTGGGAAGTTCCATGAACCGATGGTATTCCGCAATGGTATTTATCTGATGGTGTGCCGGTGAAGTCATAAAATCCATTAAAACCCAAACAATTCTTTCAACCCTTCTTTCAATGCGGTCGGCTGGCGGCCCAGTACGATCTCCAGGTCGGGGTATACGTCCGCCTCTTGGTCGTGCCGGATGTCCGTCACAAAATCAACAATCTTTTTTAGCATAGGTTCCGCCACCCCTCTCTGCTGCATCATTGCCACAAAACCCGGCGTTTCAACTGCCGTATACCTCACCGGTTTGCCCGATAGTTCGGTGAGTGCCTGAGCAATGTCATAAAATGAATACGCCTTGCTTCCCGTGAAATGATACGTTTGATTCCGGCACGGTTCGTTCATTAAAACATGTGCCATGGCTTCCGCCATTTCGCGACGCAACGCAAATGCAACTTTGCCATCACCCGCCGGTTGAAAAATACCGGTCTCGACCACCTGTTTTCCCACAAACAAGGGAATCACATCCATGTACAGGATATTGCGAAAGAAAACATAGTTGAGCCCGCTTGCCTGAATATACTCTTCGGTTGCAAAATGATCCAGCATCAACCGATTGGCAAGAGTAGCTCTGTCTCTCAACGCTCTGCTCGTATAAGCGATTCCCTGTACGTTTGCCTTTTTGGCGGCATCCACCACGTTTTTGTGCTGGTGCATCCGATCCCCTTCATCGCCCGCCGAAATGAGCAACACGGTATCTACTCCGTGCATGGCTTTTTCAAGGGCAGACGGATTATCGTAATCAGCCAGATAGGCGGCAAACCCCTGAGCTTCTAATTCTGCTCTTTTTTCCTCCTTCCGGGTAATCACGGCAATCTGACTGGCCGAAATTTTCTTTAGGAGTGTTTCGATCACTATCCTGCCCATTTGTCCGGTTGCACCGGTAACCAATAGTCTGTTCATTTTTTTATTTTTTGATGAATACAAAGGTGCGTATCCTTCAAAAAATACAAGTAGTCAAATCTATCTTTGTTGGAATCAAATCTGACAAATTCTATAAATCTGCACAAATAGGCTTCTACTTTCCGAGTGACTGTTTAAGAGTATAAAGTAGTCAGGTTTTGGCTCTGGAAAAGATACTATTTTTTGTCTTTCCGTAGCGATCTTGGCACAACAACAGCGACATCTATAACTGGAAAAACCCTGAGTTTGTGCCAAGGTTTCTACCAACAGGTAACTCCAGCCAAAATCTTAAACAGGCTCATAATAAAAAGATTCGCCAGAAAATTTATTTAAACAATACCTGCGAAAACGCAAACAAATCATGGCGCCACACCGGCCAGGTATGCCCCCCGGCGTATTCGCTGTAGGTATGTTTAATGCCCATTTCATCGAATTTGGCCCGCATGATCCGGCAATTTTCGTAGGCGATGTCCTCCTTCCCTCCCATCGAAATCCAGAACTGCTTCAGGTTCTGATTGATCATAGCCGTGTTGGTTTTCATAAAATCGTACTGCGGTTGCGAAATGGTAGGATTGTTGGCAAACCAACCCGAGCTGAACACACCCAAGTAGGCAAACCGGTCGGTATGTTTGATGCCTGCGTACAAGGTTTGCAATCCTCCCATCGAAAGCCCGGCCAGAGCCCGGTTCGGCGCATCGGTACGAACCCGAAAATTGCTTTCCACAAACGGAATGGCAGCTTGCATCAATTCATTCTCAAACGCTTTCAATACATTTTCGTTGAAACCGGCCAAGCCGCCGCCGTTGTTTACGTTGCCATCGAGCATCGCAATCACCATCGGTTTGGCTTTGCCTTCGGCAATCAGGTTATCCAGAATCAAGTTGGTTTTGCCCTGCGTAGCCCAGCCACGCTGGTCTTCGCCGCCACCGTGCATCAGGTACAGCACCGGATAGGTGTCCGTGGATTTGTCGTAGCCGGGCGGTGTATATACATTCATTTCGCGCCAACTATTGGTCACGGTTGAGTAATACCGCTTGATTCGGATGTCGCCGTGTGGCACTTCCTTCATGGCGTAAAAACCGCCATCCCGGTCCGGAATTTCAATGCCGCTGGCCATGCGTCCCATGCCGTAAAAGGTTTCGCTGGCGGGGTCGACAAGAGCAACGCCATCGATAAGCAGGGAGTAGTAATGAAACCCGCGGCTGATCGAATCGGTGGTGACTGTCCAGAAACCGGCGGTGTCTTTCACCATGTCGTATTTTTTGCCTAAGTCAATCTGAACTTTCTGGGCATCCGGAGCTTTTACCCGAAACACCACCCGGTTGTCAGGCAGAATCTGCGGGTACCTGGCATTGCGAATATTGGTCGCCGCGGGCGAACCTAAAATAGTATACTTGGAAAGTGACAAACCGTCGACGGGTTTGAACAGGAACTGCGAAAACATATACAAGCCGTTTTTCCAGACTTTGAAATCGTGTACGCCCGGTTCGATGTAGTACACGTGTGGTACGCCTTTTTCGAACAGGTAGTCGTGGGTGCGTCTGCTAAAGCCAATCAGGTTGTCGTTGTCGCCGCAGGAGATCCACAAAAGCTTGAGTTTCTTTTTGGCCTCTTCCGGATTGGGCACCAGTTCTTCGGGCTTTTTGGTGTTGGGTGCCGAAGAAAATCCGCCTACCCAGGCAAACTTGTCCAGATTACCCAAGCCGAAATTCAGCGATTGTCCGCCTCCCATCGAAAGCCCGGCAATGGCCCGTGACTCGCGGTTGGTTAGCGTGGCGTATTTTTTCTCGATAAACGGAATCAGGTCGTTGAGCAAGTCTTTTTCAAATGTGGCAAATGCCTCCACCTTGTCCTTGTCGAAGATGTTGCCAATGGGCCGGTCGTCTTTCATGGCGCGGCCGTTGGGCATGACCACGATCATGGGTTTGAGTTTGCCTTCAGCGTAGAGATTGTCCAGAATTACCTGCGGCGAACCGCCATTAAGCCATTCTTTCTCATCACCACCGATGCCGTGCAACAAATACAAAACCGGGTATTTCGTTTTTTTGTTGTAGTTCGGCGGTGTATATACTAGGGCTTTGCGGGTCGTACCGACGGTTTTGGAGTTGTACTGGATACTATCTAGTTTGCCGTGGGCAATGTTGGTCCTTAGAATATCAAATCCCTTTGGGGCTTCCTTGGCGATGTTTTGCGAATGAACAGCCGTGCCTATGGTCACAAAGGCTGCCAGTGCGAGTGTAAATAGTTTCATGAATTCAGGTGTTTCAATGTAAGGAATGAGTTGGTGCAATCTTTACTACCGTGGTCTGTGGCACACAGACCGCTGATGATCAGCATATTGAGC